>NZ_LILB01000012.1 GCF_001274945.1 Viridibacillus arvi
TAAATCCATGTTATCATGGGTACACATAAAGTATAAAATCTCCTTTCAGATTTCCTGAAGGGTACAGAAAATCCCCTTGTGATATTGATTTAGCGTCGTAACTCAATCATAGCACATTGGGATTTTTTTGTATATTTTTCTTTCGTCATCAAAAAACACCACAAAGCCATATACAGCAATGTTTTATAGCACTTTTCGAAAATGACGTTATTTCTATATGTATCAAGATAAGAAAAACTCCATTTTTGCTCCACAAAAATATCGTTAAAAAGATAAAAAACCCCTGCTCAACGCAGAGGTTTTTTATCTCTCAAAATCTTTATTAAGCTCACGAGCTGTTTCACGCCTGTGAGCCTTCTCAAATTCCCCTCCAGGGGCTTTTTGCTTCACTTTATCTATCAACCCCTTAAATACGTCTTTAAAGGCCATAGCGCCCTGTGTACGCTCTTTAACGAATTCTTTAGCACTTTGATAAACTAATTTAATTTCAGCCTTTAAATCGCTTATACGGGCTTCTAGCGTATTAATATCCCCAATTACTAACTTCAAATCATTTCGTAAGATGTTATTTTCCTTTTTCAAATCCTTATTTTGCTCACTTAACTCACCAATCAAATCTCTAAATTGGTCATTTTGTTTTACCAAGTCCGTATCTTGCAGACGCTCGTAATCCTTTTTGACAAAAACCGCCGCATTGATCAATCCCTCTACTTTTTCAAGTTGCTCCGGGGTTATCACATAATTACCTGTTTCATTTTTGACGATTTCAGGTTTTCCGAGTAACTTTGGTTTCACTTCAGTTTCGATTTCTTTTTTCAAGCCCTTTAGCGACTTTTTCTTTACAGGCAATTGCTCACTAATCTCAGTAAATTCTTTTTTCTTTTTCTGAATCTTTTCCTCAAGCAACTGACCTTCCTCTTGCAATTGTTCTAATCCATCCAACTGCTTTTTGGTCTGTTCAATTTTGTACCGCATGCTATCTAAATGTTCAGCTTTCGAACCTTCCTCACCGCGTTGCAATTCAAAACCTTTTTTCTGCATATGCTTTGGAAATTCATCTTGCAGCCATAACAATTCTTGGCGATTAAATACGTTTTTCCCTTGTAACTTTCCATCACGCATTGGCACAACACCTAAATGCATGTGTGGTGTATTTTCGTCTTTATGTACGGTCGCATAGGCAACATTTTGTAAACCATATCTCTCGCTAAAAAAATTCGCACTTTCCTCAAAGAATGCTTTTTCCTCAGCTGCAGTCAATCGCTCAAAAAACCCTTTGTCAGAAGTCACGATTAATTCATTGACCAATACCGCATCTTTTCGTGTTTTTCTGGCACCCGTTTTTTGTGATTCAATGATTTCTTTTACACGCTCGTTGTAATTAATATTTTCTGCATTGATCAGATCATAATTATCTTTTGTCTTTTCTTTATCAATATCTGGATTTGATCGACTTTCTCTTTCTCGCTGATTATGGAACTGGATCCCTTTCAAATCATGCGACTTCATTTTTGCCATTCTTACGACTGCATAACTCACAGCAATCCACCCCCGATTTTCCGGCCAACTTCCATGTAAAGTATAGCACACTATACTTTACTGTCGTAAAGGTGTGCTCTGCGAGGCTGAGTTGGCTACCGCCAAAGCATGCTTCAGCATGCAAAAGACCTTGAGGGTTTCGCCCCTCAAACTTACGACCAAGGGAGCCCCTTGGATAGCATTAGCCTCCGGCGGTTTGAAACCCAGGTTTCAAAACTTCCGGCCCTCGCCGGTTGGCAGGAACAAACATGGTTTGTTCAATGCCAAGAGGGTTCGGGTGCTGTGAGGTTGTCCATCCAACCTTGCTCCTTATCCTCCCTTCGGTCCGGTACCGCAAAGTTGGATGGACAACCGCCACATGTCGTCCATCTCCCCAAGTTCCCTACTAGCCAAAAGAAAAAAGAGTAGCTTTCGCCACTCTCGTCTAACAATTCTATATTAAAATATAAGTTGACTTTGAAATTTCTCCCGTTAAAGTGTAAGGTGTACCATTTATTACAAGAGGAGGAATATATTATATGAAAATGAAATCTGTTTTTTCAACCATCTTATTAGCTTTTGCAGTATTTTTCACCACGTCAGTTAACGCCTCAGCAGCTTCTGGTGAGGCCTGCACAGGAAAGTATTATAGCATCGGTGATAATGCAACTATGACAGTCCAAGTAGCAAAAAACTCAAATACACGTACCTTGCAATGGGGATTACAATTAGATTCAGGATCACGATCCAAATTTGGAGACAAAGTAACAACACAGTTGCTTGCAGCAAGAATTAATTATTCAAATATAAATCTACCGTATGCACCTCATACTGAAAAGCCAAATTATAATTTTCATGGCAGCTTAAAAAATTATCAATTGATAGGAGGAGGAGGAGGAACTCTTAAAAAGGGCGATAAAGTTTACCTCAACTTCCAGATATTCGGATCAAATAACAAATCAGATAAATTAGAAATGTTATGTGATGTGGAATAAATTTTGATAAAAGGTTGAGGATATTATGAATAAATGGAAAAAAGAAGAGATTCTTTTTGATACTATGTATGAAGCTGATATATGGGCTGATTCAATAGTAAATGAAATGCATGGGGGAAATTATGATAGTTATAGTACCCCTGACTATAAAATAGCATGCTCTCTAGCCTTTAGATTAGCATCTATAAAACACTGCAGAGTTTATACAGAACACGAAGAAGATAGATATAAGGTATATGCAGTATTTGATACCTCAAATTTATAATTCTATCTACATAACAAAAAGGAGTAGCATTCGCTACTCCTTTACTCTTTTTCCATTCGGTTTAACAGTTCTCTTCACAACAAAGCAATATAGTCTTGTTCTTCTGGCGACCGCTGATAGATACGGTTATAGTGACTGTAAGCTTCCAGCAATTCTTTATTGACCATTTCACTTGGACATTTTCGTTCCTCTTTTGTCATATCAATTGTTCCTCCTAACGAATGAAATAATTTTGCGCCTTCCAGTTCCACTGAGCAACAATCGAATACGCTTTTTCTTCAACATCTGAATCCTCATCATCCACTCGTACCAAATCGCCATCTTCGATGTCGTCTAAATTCAATTGTTTATGTATTTCTTTCAGCAATCCACCATACGAAAACATGCGTTTTCGATACAATCCTTCTTCCAAATCTTTTACAACTTCTAAATCATTTGCTAGATTACCAGTCAGATAATCGGAATCTTTAACCGAATATTTTGCTGTTTCTTGCACTGCTGCTTGAATCGCAGTAACCTCTTTTTTCTTGTTACGCTTTTTATTTTTCACTGCCTCTATATGTACAACTGGCACATAATCTAACTTCATTGCCTTTTTCCACAAGCTCGTCCAATCTACTTGTGACAAATACGCTCCTTTTGTATTGAAATAAGCACTCTCGACACACATCAATACATGCATGTGCTGATTATATGACCCGTCTTTTTTATTGACCGTTACTTCCGTTGATCGCATAAAGCCAACCATATTTTGTTTCACTTTTTTATATAACATTAATCGACGAAAACCTTCTGCCATTGCTTTTAAACTCTTATCTAACGCTTCACCATCAAACACATTTTTTACTGTTATCGTCAAGAAAATCCATCTCGCTTTTGGCTTTTGACGAATCACTTCTTCGACTATCTTTGTTGTTTGAATGCTTCGCTTCATCGTTTTCCTCCAATTGCACATCGGACATAACGGTGATTTACAAAACCATGCGTTCGCTAACTTCATTCGTCCTTCTTGCGTAATATCAAATTCTAAAATTTCACCACAATTTGACACACGTTCTGCTTTCTTAAATTGCAATATTTCTAACAGCTCAAAATAACTGACATTCGCTGTCTTCTTCTCTTTCCAAGGCTGAATTTTTCCATTCGCTTTTTTATCTAAAAGAATTGTTTTTTGGTCTAAATCCATGTTATCATGGGTACACATAAAGTATAAAATCTCCTTTCAGATTTCCTGAAGGGTACAGAAAATCCCCT
>NZ_LILB01000003.1 GCF_001274945.1 Viridibacillus arvi
AAATATTTAATTAGTAATGAGGCTTGGAGTCGATAAGCTTTCAATGTCTGTGGGGAAAAACCTTCAATTCGTTTGTCAGATTCAAATGCTTCCCATGCTTTTGACAGTAACATTGTTTCTACCTCCTAAAAAGTTATTAATAAAGGGATTATTGCCAACTCTATTGAAATATAGACATATTGATATTTTACTAACGAGGCAGGTTAGTTGAAGAAGCAATGAGAAAAAATTATATATTTTGTGTCGATGTAGAACTGTAATATACAAAAATTAGGAGGTAATTATATATGGTGAAATATATAAATTATACGACAGAACCCCCTAATAACTTTGACCAATTACTAACCCTATATGAATCTTTAGGATGGAATTCACTTAAATTAACAAGTAATGATTTGGAGCGAATGTGCAATCAAAGTTGGTACGCCATTTACGCATTTGATGAAAAACAATTAGTGGGTATGGGACGTGTTATTTCAGATGGTGTAATTACTGGAGTAGTTTGTGGATTATGTGTTCTACCAAGCTATCAGTCCGAAGGAATCGGCAAAAAAATGGTGAATCGAATAACTCACCATTGTGAGCAAAATGGGGTAATTCCTCAACTAATGTGTGTGGAAATTTTGGAACCATATTATGAAATCTTTGGGTTCAAGAAATTTACCATTGGCATGTCAAAAAAAATAAATAGATAGATTTAATTTGATTTGTTGTTTAATTAACAGGTGCGCGCGACAAGTTCTGTAATAAACGTTTACAGCGTGAAAGACAGAAGTTTCTGTGATTTGAATTCTCAACTTTACAATGGAGGAGGGGAATGAAGGAACCACGTTTCCTAAAACCATCCCATTAATACTCCTGCATGCTTTATGACTGACAGGTTATTAAGGTATGAAGCCAGGTTAAGTCGGCCGAACAAAGGCTAAAGCCATGCCTATGGAAAAGGTATGCTTACGGATATGCCGGACGGCAGAAACAATTTCGTCAGAATTATATACCCCCTTTATTAGAAGAAGGGGCCCGTTTAGGGATGGATGTCCAAAAGATTATCCGATTAATTGAAAAGGAGGCTCAATCATGATAGAAGTCAATCAGGTTCACTATAGTTATGATTCAACCAAAATATTGCATGACTTTAATTTGATAGAGAGTGAGAAAATCATCGTTGGACTTTGGGGGCGAAATGGAACTGGGAAAACAACCTTTATGAAGTTGTTAGCTGGTCATTTAAAACCTGATCAGGGTGAGATAAACATACAGGGATTTAATCCTTATAACCATTATCGAACAAATAATCATTTATGTTATATGCAAGAAGATCATCCATTCAGTAAGATTTGGAAGGTAAAAGATGCGTTACGCTTTGGTGATTATTACAATCCAAATTTTGATAAGGATTTTGCTAAAAAGCTTTTAACAGTTTTTAAATTGGATGAAAACAAAAATGTGACCAGGCTCTCTAAAGGTATGAAATCAGCACTGCAATTTATTATCGGTATTGCCAGTAATGCTGATATAACAATACTTGACGAACCGACCAATGGTTTAGATATGGGTATGCGAAAGAAATTTCACAAAGTATTATTGGAAAGTTATGAAAAAAATCCGAGGCTCATTCTTTTATCCTCCCATCATATCGAAGAAATTCAAACTCTATGTGAAGCGTTGGTAGTGATTCATGATGGTAGAGTATTTCTCCATGAAACAATGGAAACGATGCGGGAAAAAGGCATTTGGTTAAGTGGAGAGAAGACTTCTATTTTAAATATCACCCAGTCGCACACTGTGTTGGAGCAACAAGAAATGGGTACGAAAATGAAAGTCATGCTCGATGAACCTTATACGAACGAATGGAAGCATTTTGCTCAGTCCCATAGCTTATCAATTGAACCAGCCTCCCTACATGATTATTTATTAAATAGAACGGAAGAACGAAATGAGGTGAACATATGAACTTGAACAGTGGGACATTTAGGATGGTTTATGAAGGGACACTATTTGCTTTCGGGAAGATGCTTATACTATATATAACGATCCCTTTACTTTTGTTATGGTTATTCATTGGATATTTCTTTAACTTGGGTGAAGATGTTATCGCCGCCATCTCAGGACCAACATATTTTTTTATTCCTCTGTTTGCAATTGATGGATTCAAAACTATTTTCCCTGTCGCAATAGGAATGGGAAGTACAAGGATCAATTTGTTGAAAACCTTTTATGTGGTAGGTTTAGCAAGTGTACTGGTTATCACCTTTATTTTAAACGTCTTTCAATGGATTCTCTTAACACTTTATGAGCGATGGAACGTAGCGGCTCATATATTGCATCCAGCAACCTTTTTAAATCAAGAGTATACCTTCCTATCCTATTATTTAATAGATTTTATGTTAGGTATTTTTACCTTCTCCTTCGCTTTTCTGTTTTTTACGATATATTATAGACTTGGTTTCAAGAAAAGTGTGATCTGGTTGATGGTGTTAGTGATCATCGGTACGCTATTAAACTACAGTGGTTTGATCGATTTTTCAATATGGGAATGGTTAGTGACTCAGGACTTTCATGAAATGGTGATGTTTTCTTTTGTGATCACTATTAGTCTGATTGCATTGTTCATCACATATCCCATCATGCGAAATGCACCGTTAACAGCTAAGTCGAAAAAGGATTAGAAAAAAGACTTATAAGAGTGATCAAATGAAAACAGCTTTTTTCCATCAGTTAATAGATCGCATGTTCCACAATCGGGCGCGATTGTTTAATAAGCGTCTCTGTTCTTATTCAACTAACGGGTGCTTTACTTGAAGATCATGGAGTTGCATAGGCAGCTCTTTTTTCTTATTGAACTAAGGATGTAGTTT
>NZ_LILB01000006.1 GCF_001274945.1 Viridibacillus arvi
CTGCCCCGTTAGTTCAATAAAGAAAAAAGAGCCATACATTTTGAAATTATTAGTACCATCATATTACCTCCTTTAATTGATACGTTCAACGTACCAAGGGGTCTGATTGTTTATAAACGTTGTTTGAATACGGGCTTATTTTGTTTTGGTATGTAACTACTTTGGAATGATAAAACTTATCTCATATTGGGATAAGTTTTTTATTGCTATCAACTTTTTCTTCATTTCACACGTCTAGTAGTTGTATACAATTTGAAAATGTTAAAAAGGAGCTTCTTTGGACATGAAAACAAGAAATGCATTTCAACATGAAGAGACATTTGTCCAGTTTATTCGTGAACAGAAAGAACGTTTTTATTTGCTGGCGTATAACTATACGAAAAATGAACAGGACGCACTTGATGTTGTACAAGACAGTATTCAAAAAGCAATGCTTTCTCTCGATCGACTAGAAAATGTCGAGTATATGAAAAGCTGGTTTTATAAAATCGTCGTACGTACTTCCATTGATTTTTTACGTAAGCATAAACGCTTACATGTGACAGACGATGATACATTACAATATTTAACACCTGCACAAGAGGATGTCTACGAAGACGTTGATTTAGAGCATGCGTTAGACGAGTTACCTCAAATGTATCGTGAAGTTGTCATTTTACACTATTTTGAAGATTTAAAGCTCGCTGATGTAGCCAATATCCTAAACATTAAGTTGAGTACAGCCAAAACTCGCCTTTATAAAGCGTTAAAACTCTTAAAAATTCAATTGCAAGATGTGAAGGGAGAAACAACACATGGATGAAAAATTAGAAGAAATAGAAAAGCAATATAATGAGGTACCCATTCCCAAAGAGCTTGATTTTGTGGTTGAAAACGCACTAGAGCAAGGCAAAAAGAAGAGAAAAAACCGAGCACCACTATGGTTACTTGGATCTGCAGCGGCAGCAATGCTTTTTACAGCTAGTTTAAATGTCAGCCCTGCAATGGCACAAACACTTTCAGAAATTCCTGTTGTTGGCAGCATCGTAAAAGTTTTAACATGGACTGAATATGAAGTTAAAGAAGACACATATGATGCTGACATTAAAGTACCTTCTATTGAAAACTTAGAAAATAAAGATCTTGCCAATACTTTAAATGAAAAATACCGTTCAGAAGGTAAGGCTCTTTATGATGACTTTATTTCTGAGGTTGATTATGTAAAGGAAAATGGAGGCGGTCATGTAGGGATTGATAGTGGTTATGAAATCAAAACAGATACTGACCAAATCTTATCAATTGGCCGTTATACCGCCAATACAGTTGGATCATCTTCTACAGTTATGCAGTACGATACAATTGATAAACAAAATGAAATTTTAATTACACTACCGATGCTATTTAAAGACGATAGTTATATTAAAACGATCAGTGAAAACATTATTGAACAAATGCGTGAACAAGCTGCATCCGACCCAGATAAAACGTACTGGGTAAAAGGAGGAGGTCACCCTGATGAAGAAGTTATAGATGAATTTACAACTATTAAAGCTAATCAACAATTCTATATTTCAGATAAAGGTAAACTTGTTATTTCCTTCGATAAATACGAAGTAGCACAAGGCTATATGGGTATAGTAGAATTCGAAATCCCAACCGATGTCCTAAAAAATGATCTTGTAAGTTCTAAATATATTCATTAATCATTTTGCTGAAAAGTATTGTTCCAAAATACGAGGTATTTGACGATTAAATTGTCAAATACCTCGCATTTTTATGTATGAAATACTTCTTTGGTTCTTCTTTTAAGAAGAGTATGATTATTTTAAATCTCCTTCTTCAACTAA
>NZ_LILB01000015.1 GCF_001274945.1 Viridibacillus arvi
TCTTTTTCCTATTAACTACAACAACATTATTGAACTAACCTGCCTCGTTAGTTCAAAAAAATGCTCCACTCCTTATTAAAGTAAAGCACCCGTTAGTTGAATAATACTACTTGTGAGATAAAGGTTTTTCTGGTCTATTAGGGCAATATTTGCAATTAGGATCACTACATTTAGATTCAATCCAACTATTACATTTAGGACAAAAATACGTATCAAAATCATCATAATAAACTAAATTAAACTTGCATTTAGAACAATATTTCTCTTGTTCAATTTGACCATAAAATTCAAAGTCATCTATTATGACTTTGCTATCTACTTCTTTTATTTTCATAAAAAACCTCCATAAAATTAATGAACCTGTTGCGTTAGTTCAATAAGAAATAGACTCCACTCCTTCTTGAAGTAAAGCCCCCCGTTACTTTAAGTACAATACTTCACAAACTAATTACACACTTCATCAAAATCATTCCTTGTCATCCCAGTCCGTTTCGTTATCAATATAAATGTCGATTATAGCACCGATACTATGTGCAAAAGCGATTATGCTTGGATCTAAACGCATTCCCGGTGTTTGAGCGTTATAAAAATTATAATGAACGAAAAAAATACAAGTCAGTTGATATTTTTCTTTGTATTCATTAATTAATTTGATATGTGGTCTTAATGGAGCAATCAGAGATTCAAATTCACTATCCATATTTACTTCATAATGTAACTTCATTTCTCCAGATTCCAAGCTCCATACTGTTTCAAATCGCTTACTTTGTCTTGTCCCACGAATATAATTATCTCCAATTTTATAGGCTTCTGTTGGATTGATTCCAATTTCATTTGTAAATGCCTCAATTGGTCATACATCAGCTACTATACTGAATCTTATAAACACACAGTCCCTTTCCAAATATTTCACCTCCTTGTCAACATAAAAAACAAAAATCCTTGTTCAACTAACCTGCCCCGTTAGTCGAACAAAGCCTACATTACCCCTGACGTACTATTTTTTGAAACAATTGTGGTCGATGTTTTTCAAAACCTTCTATTAATTCTTTTCCGAAAATAGTTATAGTTTTTTCCCAAGGGTGTCCTAAATATCCCCATTCAAAATCCTTATGAATAAAGAAGTAATAATCGCCATTTGGGAAAATCGGTACTGTCCATTCATCGAATTCGTTTTTTTTGAAATTCTAGATAGGGATTTATCCAATAACATTCATGCTGCCAATCTAATGCATACATATATTCATCTACTGACGTACATTCTTGAAAAACAAGTAATGCTTTTTCTTCCAAGTCATCATAGGCATCCAAGCCTTTATATTTGCCAAAGTATAGTGAGATATCGTAGGTAATAAAAGGGGTTGGTACTTTAAATTTAATAAAATTGGTATATGTGTTATACCTCGGTTCTTATAAACCTCGTACATACTCCAATAAAATGCAACCATACAGTAGAACAATGTAAACCAAATATATGGAGTAAGGTTTTTATCGAAATTAACGGTGAAGAGAATACATAAACCATTTATAATCAAGGCTATCAGCACACTTATATAGCGCTTCATATATATTTTCCCCCTTCCCGTTTTAACAAAATATTTTTAGCTATCCTGCCCCGTTAGTTGAATATGAATAAAGAGCCGTCTGAACTGCTCAACGATCTTCTACTAAAGCATCCCGTTAATCCAATAAGAAGCCCTGTATAGAAACGAAGAATATAAACAAGGAGACAATAATGC
>NZ_LILB01000016.1 GCF_001274945.1 Viridibacillus arvi
AAAAACATACTAACATTAGTAGTACAAACCATGGCCATGGTTTGTGCTACTATTTTTTTATAGTAGAAGTGAAGGAAGGTCGCACAGCTCTTGGGACCATTTGAGAGTCCGTATTAAAAAACCGACCAACTTCACACCCTTATTTGAATCAGTTTAGTATGTTGGATCCTCGAGATCGTGTAAAAGAAAATGGAATCGATAAGGCACTGTGAAGACTTCTATGATTGGATAAAAAGGAGAAATACAGATGAAACATGTAGTCGCATTTGATGTCAGTATGGGTAAAAGTACAATCGTAATTTATAACCATTATCGTCAATGTGAATTTGAAGGCGAAATTTCACATTCAAAATCTTCTTTTGAAACGTTGAACGAAAGACTTCGATTTTTAACGAAACAAGATGGACAAGCACTAGAAATTGTTTTTGAAGCAACGGGTGCCTATTCTGCATCATTAGAACGCTTCTTTCAAACAGAAGGCTACACATATCATCGCATCAATCCACTTGAAGCGAATCTTCAGATGGCCTCGATGCGTCGTCAAAAAACAGATAAAAGTGATGCACATGAACTGGCGAAATCTCATTTTCGAATAAAACGTTCAGCAACCTATTCTCAAGATGATTATTATAAACAAATGCGTGCACTCACACGCTATTATGATGAAATCGATACAGAAATCAACCATTTATTTAATCGAATGCACGCCATTCTTCAACTAAGTTTTCCAGAATTAGAACGATTGTTTACTACACGATCGGCCCTCTTTTTAAATATCGTGCAACTATATCCGCACCCAGATGAAGTAGTAGCTTGTTCAAAAACAGTGATTCGTAATCGCCTAAAAGCGAACACAAAAAAGAATCTCTCACTCGCACGTGCTGAACAAAAAGGAATTGCATTATTAGAAGCTGCAAAGGATTCGTACCCTGCAATTTCAAAAGAGGATGTCCGTTGTGAACAAGTACGAGACTATGCCAAGCGGATAGCCGATTTGAAAGAGAAAAAAGAAAATCTCGTAAAGCAAATGGTAGAACTTTCAAGAAACAGAAAGGAATATCAAATCCTCATATCATTTCCTGGAATCGGTGAAGCAACAGCGGTGCGACTTATTGGTGAATTGGGTGACATTCATCGATTTAAGAATCACAAACAGTTAAATGCCTATGTAGGAATTGATATTATGCGTTATCAATCGGGCAATACGTTTTACAGAGACAAAATCAACAAAAGAGGAAACAATAAACTACGAAAAATTCTGTTTTATATGATTCAAACAATGATTACACTTCGTCAAAAGACAAAGAACCATCTTGTGGAGTATTACGACAAATTAAAAACGCAACCTCAGAGGAAACCTCATAAAGTTGCGTCCGTAGCGTGTATGAATAAGTTCTTGAAAGTGGCATTTCACCTTATTACACACGAAATAACCTATGACTACGAAACAGCATCAACCTATTCGTAATCGGTTACGTTAACTATATCATATTTGGACCTTGCGAAAAAACGATATTTCGTTAGGGTCTTTTTGGTATGCGCAATTTTGATTTAGGTGGTAGGGGTACCCCTACCACCTAAATCAAAATCATCTATTCCAATAAAATTCTTTCAAAAGTACTTGAC
>NZ_LILB01000010.1 GCF_001274945.1 Viridibacillus arvi
CTCTTTTTAAACGTATAATTGAATTTATAGTTTTTATTACCAATTTGAGCGTACGCTTCGCTAAAACTAATGAAAATCATTAGTTTTTTAGTCCACTATTTGATGCACAATGGATCTCTGCGATGCTTATGACGACGTACCCTCCCATGTCTCTTAGCGTCAGTGCGCTTACATTCCTTCGTTCGGTCTATTCATAAGGCAGAGGCCTGCTAAGCTGCCCCGGGGACTCTTGGTCTAAGTTTAGTTATGTTGCCGGCTTCTCCGTGTCATCCTTCTTGTTATAGTTCGATGAAAAGAATTTGTTTACGCTGTCTCTGCGAGACAGTAGAGGTCTTTCATCATATGTTTCTCGTTAAAACGGACTTTCTTTTTACAAATACCATGTAATATCTTCAGTAATTTACCACACAGTACCACCATTGATTGCTTTCCACGTAGAGGATTTTGTTGGCGTGTTGTGTAATATTCATGAAGCTTCTTGAATGCTTCATTGTGACGAATGAGTGGTACTATTACTTTGAAAAGAATATATCTAAGTCGCTTTCTTCCTCGTTTGGAGATATGTTTTTGTCCCTTATGTTGACCAGATGAGTTTTCACGTAATGTTAATCCCGCTAGTTTAATGAGTTGGCGTGGATTTTCATAAAGTGAAAAGCTTCCTACTTCTGAAAGTAAATCAACAATCGTCGCATCTCCTAAACCTGGAACTGATGCAAGTAGATCATACTCCATCGTTGTTTTAGCCATTTCGGCTAATTGGTTATTTACAGATTCAATTTCGCTTTCTAATAAGCGATACTGACGTAGGAGCGTGGCGATTTCACGTCGGGCCATCTCTGTTCCTTCTGTCAGTCCAATAGAGTTTATCGCAGCTTCAATCAGTAGCTTTGCTTTAGGTAACTGCGGAACTCTCATCCCCTCTACCTGACGGTAGAGAAAAACAAGCTGTTCAGCATCTTTCTGTTCAATATCCTGTGGCAACGGAGTCATTTCAAGCGTGGCAAGTGCCATCTTACCAAAAGACGGAAAGACTTGAGTAAACTCTGGAAAGTAACGATCCAGCCAACGAATGATTCGATTTTTAATACTTGCTAAGTCCTCCGTTAATTTGGAGCGAAGGGTAGAACCAATGCGCAATTCAGCATCAATGTCCTTTAATAAACGAGGATAACTAAAACGTCCGTCTTTCAGTAAACGAGCAATGACTAGCGCATCTTTTTTATCGTGCTTGGTCGGTAAATTATCATCCAGTTCTTTCGAACGTTTGACGTGCATTGGATTGACCATGACGAGTGGGATTCCATATTGGTCTAAGAAATA
>NZ_LILB01000013.1 GCF_001274945.1 Viridibacillus arvi
ATGCTCATGATAATGCCTTTTCCTTTGACAGCTTGTTGATATCGATAAGATGTGTATACCGAACCTTGGTCACTATGCAGTGTACACCCTTCGGGTAAAGAATCTAATTGAGATAAGGTATTCAACACGAAATCAGTATCTTGGCAATCACCGATAGAAAAGGCGATAATCTCGCCATTATATAAATCTTGAATACTTGAAAGATACAATTGTTTCTGGCCAAATGGCAAGTAAGTAATATCGGTTACGAGCCTTTGTAAAGGTGCAGTTGCCTCAAAACTACGGTTTAGTATATTATCTGCAATGTGGTATGGTTGTCCAGTTTGTTTACGTTTTTTTACTTTCACTCGACATTGCCAACCATATTTTTGCATTATGCGTTGCACGACTTTATGATTCACTCGTATTTCTTGGCGTAAGAGTGCAGTAATTTTCCGATAACCGTATCGAAATTTATGTTCACGACAGAGTTCACCAATACGTCGTTCAATTCCTTGGCGAGATCCGGCATCGGTAGATGCTTGTTTCCAACGATAGTAGGTAGATCGTGCAACTCCTAAGTGTATACATATAGCTTTCACACTCATTATTTCTTTTAATGTTTCTACTAACTGTACAGCTACTTCTCCAACCACTTCCTCTCCAACTCTGCGTACTTTTTTAGAACCTCAATCTGTTGTTTTAAATAACGGTTTTCCACTTCTAACCTTGTTTGTTCATTCTCATATACAGGACCTTTATCAAAGGTATATTGTTTACCAACAGGTTGTTCAAATCGATGTAATTCTCCGTTTTTATACCAACGCATCCAGGTTTCAACTTGTGTTTTATGCCGTATATTTAATTCATTTAAAACCTGTTTCACAGGTATACCTGCTAATCGCATTTCAATAGCCTTCATTTTCAAATCATATGGATAACTTACTCTTGTTCCCATAAAAAAACACCTCCTAATTGAATTTTAGGTATCTAAACCCGAATTCAATCGAAGATGCTTTTTTTATTTGTCTATACATTTGGGGTCAGTCCC
>NZ_LILB01000004.1 GCF_001274945.1 Viridibacillus arvi
ATCAAACAATTAGAAATGGAAAATGCGTACTTAAAAAAGTTGAATACTTTAGTTCAAATGCAAGAAAAATTACAAATCAAATCAAAGCGCAAGTAATTTATGAACTAAAGGAAATCTATGAAGTAGTGGAGTTAATCAAAGTCGCTGATATTCCACGTAGCACGTATTACTATTGGGAAAAGCGTTTGAATCGTACTGATAAATACGTTGATGTGAAAGTAGCAATTCAGACTATTTACCATGAACATAAGGGACGTTATGGTTATCGTCGGATCACCAAAGAATTGAAAAGATACGGCTTTCACCATGATCCTAAAACGATTAACTGTTTGATGAATACCATCGGTATTAAATGTGAAGTCCGTATGAAGAAATACCGTTCGTATAAAGGAAACGTCGGGAAAATTGCCCCAAACATATTACAACGCGATTTTAAAGCGGCGAAGATGAACGAGAAATGGGTAACAGACGTGACAGAGTTCCATCTATTTGGTGAGAAACGCTATTTATCACCTGTACTTGATTTGTGCAATGGTGAAATCATTGCCTATAAGATAATGAATCGACCAGTGTATAAACTAGTTCATGATATGTTAGAACAAGCATTGGAACGCCTTCAATCAGGTGATCAAGTCATTCTTCATTCGGACCAAGGTTGGCACTATCAAATGAAAAAGTATCAACGAACATTAAAACAACACGGGATTAAACAGAGTATGTCCCGTAAGGGTAATTGTTTGGACAACGCAGTCATCGAAAACTTCTTTGGCTTATTAAAATCTGAACTCCTGTACCTACAAGAATTTGAATCCATGACGCATTTTGAACAGGAGCTCGCCGATTATATTCACTATTACAATCACAAACGAATGAAGGAAAAATTAAAAGACCTAAGCCCGGTGGAATACCGAACTCAGGTCTTAGAAGCTGCTTAACTAAATATGTCTAACTTTCTTGGGTCAGTTCA
>NZ_LILB01000019.1 GCF_001274945.1 Viridibacillus arvi
TAAAGCACCCGTTAGTTTAAGTTAGATACTTCACATACTTTAATTAGAAACTAAATAGAGCCACCACAATAACTAATAAAGATACTGGTATAAAAAACATTCCCCAACTATTTTTTCCTTTGTTTTTAAATTCCTCTATTCCTATAATTGCAATAAAAATGCCAAGCAATAAAGATGATATTGGACCATACAAAGAATCTTTTGTAATTAAGCCGTATGCTGAAATTGCTATTACAACTAAAGCAAGCAATATTTTAATAATTTTCAACTCAATTCCCCCTCGAATTATTGAACTAACCTGCCGCGTTAGCTCGATAAGAAAAAAGGCTTTACTCCTTCTTGAAGTAAAGCACCCGTTACTTTAAGTACATTCGAAACCGACAGTTATCCAAAATAATTATGAAACCACCAACCAACAAGAGATATAGCCCCTACTCCCCAAGCAGTGGTACCCCATATCCACCAAATTACAGATTTAGCTTTTGATAAATTTTCCTCGTCTTCCATATTT
>NZ_LILB01000018.1 GCF_001274945.1 Viridibacillus arvi
TAAGTAAAATTTGGTTAAGTCCTCGATCTATTAGTATTCGTCAGCTCCGTATGTCGCCACACTTCCACCTCGAACCTATCTACCTCATCGTCTTTGAGGGATCTTACTTACTTGCGTAATGGGAAATCTCATCTTGAGGGGGGCTTCATGCTTAGATGCTTTCAGCACTTATCCCGTCCACACATAGCTACCCAGCGATGCCCTTGGCAGAACAACTGGTACACCAGCGGTGTGTCCATCCCGGTCCTCTCGTACTAAGGACAGCTCCTCTCAAATTTCCTACGCCCACGACGGATAGGGACCGAACTGTCTCACGACGTTCTGAACCCAGCTCGCGTACCGCTTTAATGGGCGAACAGCCCAACCCTTGGGACCGACTACAGCCCCAGGATGCGATGAGCCGACATCGAGGTGCCAAACCTCCCCGTCGATGTGGACTCTTGGGGGAGATAAGCCTGTTATCCCCGGGGTAGCTTTTATCCGTTGAGCGATGGCCCTTCCATGCGGAACCACCGGATCACTAAGCCCGTCTTTCGACCCTGCTCGACTTGTAGGTCTCGCAGTCAAGCTCCCTTATGCCTTTACACTCTACGAATGATTTCCAACCATTCTGAGGGAACCTTTGGGCGCCTCCGTTACTCTTTAGGAGGCGACCGCCCCAGTCAAACTGCCCGCCTGACACTGTCTCCTACCCCGCTAAGGGGCATGGGTTAGAAGTTCAATACATCTAGGGTAGTATCCCACCAACGCCTCCTCCGAAGCTGGCGCTCCGGAATCTCTGGCTCCTACCTATCCTGTACAAGATGTATCAAAATTCAATATCAGGCTACAGTAAAGCTCCACGGGGTCTTTCCGTCCTGTCGCGGGTAACCTGCATCTTCACAGGTACTATAATTTCACCGAGTCTCTCGTTGAGACAGTGCCCAGATCGTTACGCCTTTCGTGCGGGTCGGAACTTACCCGACAAGGAATTTCGCTACCTTAGGACCGTTATAGTTACGGCCGCCGTTTACTGGGGCTTCAATTCGCACCTTCGCTTGCGCTAAGCACTCCTCTTAACCTTCCAGCACCGGGCAGGCGTCAGCCCCTATACGTCACCTTACGGTTTTGCAGAGACCTGTGTTTTTGCTAAACAGTCGCCTGGGCCTATTCACTGCGGCTCTCTCGGGCTTTCACCCTACTAGAGCACCCCTTCTCCCGAAGTTACGGGGTCATTTTGCCGAGTTCCTTAACGAGAGTTCTCTCGCACACCTTAGGATTCTCTCCTCGACTACCTGTGTCGGTTTGCGGTACGGGCACCTTTTACCTCGCTAGAGGCTTTTCTTGGCAGTGTGAAATCAGGAACTCCGGACATACGTCCTCGTCATCACAGCTCAACGTTATAGAAATGGGATTTGCCTCATTTCACGCCTCACTGCTTGAACATGCATAACCAACAGCATGCTTACCCTATCCTACTGCGTCCCCCCATTGCTCAAATGGTAAATAGGTGGTACAGGAATATCAACCTGTTGTCCATCGCCTACGCCTATCGGCCTCGGCTTAGGTCCCGACTAACCCTGAGCGGACGAGCCTTCCTCAGGAAACCTTAGTCATTCGGTGGACGGGATTCTCACCCGTCTTTCGCTACTCATACCGGCATTCTCACTTCTAAGCGCTCCACCAGTCCTTCCGGTCTGACTTCACAGCACTTAGAACGCTCTCCTACCACGGACATCTAAGATGTCCATCCACAGCTTCGGTGAATTGTTTAGCCCCGATACATTTTCGGCGCAGCGTCACTCGACCAGTGAGCTATTACGCACTCTTTAAATGATGGCTGCTTCTGAGCCAACATCCTGGTTGTCTAAGCAACGTCACATCCTTTTCCACTTAACAATTACTTTGGGACCTTAGCTGGTGGTCTGGGCTGTTTCCCTTTTGACTACGGATCTTATCACTCGCAGTCTGACTCCCGTGCATAAATCACTGGCATTCGGAGTTTGTCTGAATTCGGTAATCCGGGATGGACCCCTAGTTCAAACAGTGCTCTACCTCCAGGATTCTCTATCACGAGGCTAGCCCTAAAGCTATTTCGGAGAGAACCAGCTATCTCCAGGTTCGATTGGAATTTCTCCGCTACCCACACCTCATCCCCGCACTTTTCAACGTACGTGGGTTCGGGCCTCCAGTAAGTGTTACCTTACCTTCACCCTGGACATGGGTAGATCACCTGGTTTCGGGTCTACAACCACATACTCATTCGCCCTATTCAGACTCGCTTTCGCTACGGCTCCGTCTTCTAAAACTTAACCTCGCATGTAATCGTAACTCGCCGGTTCATTCTACAAAAGGCACGCTATCACCCATTAACGGGCTCTAACTACTTGTAGGCACATGGTTTCAGGATCTATTTCACTCCCCTTCCGGGGTGCTTTTCACCTTTCCCTCACGGTACTGGTTCACTATCGGTCACTAGGTAGTATTTAGCCTTGGGAGATGGTCCTCCCAGATTCCGACGGAATTTCACGTGTTCCGCCGTACTCAGGATACACTCAAGAGAGAATGAACTTTCAACTACAGGGCTGTTACCTGCTCTGGCGGGCCTTTCCAGACCGCTTCATTTAACTCATTCCTTTGTAACTCCATATAGAGTGTCCTACAACCCCAAGAGGCAAGCCTCTTGGTTTGGGCTATTCCCGTTTCGCTCGCCGCTACTCAGGGAATCGATTTTTCTTTCTCTTCCTCCAGGTACTTAGATGTTTCAGTTCCCTGGGTCTGCCATCAAGACGCTATGTATTCACGTCAAGATACTGCTCCATTACGAACAGTGGGTTCCCCCATTCGGAAATCTCCGGATCAAAGCTCACTTACAGCTCCCCGAAGCATATCGGTGTTAGTGCCGTCCTTCTTCGGCTCCTAGTGCCAAGGCATCCGCCATGCGCCCTTAATAACTTAACCTAAAAGTTAGTTATTAAGCCTAAAAAACTTAATAATAAAAAATGTGTTACTTAATTTGCTTCAATGTCGTTTTATCCAGTTTTCAAAGAACAATATTGGTGGAGCCTAGCGGGATCGAACCGCTGACCTCCTGCGTGCAAGGCAGGCGCTCTCCCAGCTGAGCTAAGGCCCCGAAAAAGAAAATATGGTGGGCCTAAATGGACTCGAACCATCGACCTCACGCTTATCAGGCGTGCGCTCTAACCAGCTGAGCTATAGGCCCNAAAAAGAAAAATGGTGGGCCTAAATGGACTCGAACCATCGACCTCACGCTTATCAGGCGTGCGCTCTAACCAGCTGAGCTATAGGCCCCTTTTGGGAAAATATATAATTGAAGTATGAACCTTCAAAACTGAACGCAAGACGTTAATCGACAGATCCAAGATCTGTTTCCGTAATTATCCTTAGAAAGGAGGTGATCCAGCCGCACCTTCCGATACGGCTACCTTGTTACGACTTCACCCCAATCATCTATCCCACCTTCGGCGGCTGGCCCCATAAAGGTTACCTCACCGACTTCGGGTGTTACAAACTCTCGTGGTGTGACGGGCGGTGTGTACAAGGCCCGGGAACGTATTCACCGTGGCATGCTGATCCACGATTACTAGCGATTCCGGCTTCATGTAGGCGAGTTGCAGCCTACAATCCGAACTGAGAACGATTTTATGAGATTAGCATACCCTCGCGAGTTAGCGACTCTTTGTATCGTCCATTGTAGCACGTGTGTAGCCCAGGTCATAAGGGGCATGATGATTTGACGTCATCCCCACCTTCCTCCGGTTTGTCACCGGCAGTCACCTTAGAGTGCCCAACTAAATGATGGCAACTAAGATCAAGGGTTGCGCTCGTTGCGGGACTTAACCCAACATCTCACGACACGAGCTGACGACAACCATGCACCACCTGTCACCAATGTCCCCGAAGGGAAAACTCTATCTCTAGAGCGGTCATTGGGATGTCAAGACCTGGTAAGGTTCTTCGCGTTGCTTCGAATTAAACCACATGCTCCACCGCTTGTGCGGGCCCCCGTCAATTCCTTTGAGTTTCAACCTTGCGGCCGTACTCCCCAGGCGGAGTGCTTAATGCGTTAGCTGCAGCACTAAGGGGCGGAAACCCCCTAACACTTAGCACTCATCGTTTACGGCGTGGACTACCAGGGTATCTAATCCTGTTTGCTCCCCACGCTTTCGCGCCTCAGTGTCAGTTACAGACCAGAAAGTCGCCTTCGCCACTGGTGTTCCTCCAAATCTCTACGCATTTCACCGCTACACTTGGAATTCCACTTTCCTCTTCTGCACTCAAGTCTCCCAGTTTCCAATGACCCTCCACGGTTGAGCCGTGGGCTTTCACATCAGACTTAAGAAACCACCTGCGCGCGCTTTACGCCCAATAAATCCGGACAACGCTTGCCACCTACGTATTACCGCGGCTGCTGGCACGTAGTTAGCCGTGGCTTTCTAATAAGGTACCGTCAAGGTACGTTCAGTTACTAACGTACTTGTTCTTCCCTTACAACAGAGTTTTACGATCCGAAAACCTTCATCACTCACGCGGCGTTGCTCCATCAGACTTTCGTCCATTGTGGAAGATTCCCTACTGCTGCCTCCCGTAGGAGTTTGGGCCGTGTCTCAGTCCCAATGTGGCCGATCACCCTCTCAGGTCGGCTATGCATCGTTGCCTTGGTAGGCCATTACCCCACCAACTAGCTAATGCACCGCGGGCCCATCTAGTAGTGACAGCCGAAACCGCCTTTCAGCATTTTGCCATGTGACAAAATGGATTATTCGGTATTAGCCCCGGTTTCCCGGAGTTATCCCAATCTACTAGGTAGGTTGCCCACGTGTTACTCACCCGTCCGCCGCTAAATCAGAAGAAGCAAGCTTCTTCATCATTCGCTCGACTTGCATGTATTAGGCACGCCGCCAGCGTTCGTCCTGAGCCAGGATCAAACTCTCCATAAAAGTAGTTTGAAAGCTCATTAGCTTTGCTAGCGTATCATCC
>NZ_LILB01000017.1 GCF_001274945.1 Viridibacillus arvi
GCTACTATCAATCTATAAATTGAATAAAAAATAGTCAACCAGATTTCTCTCTGGCTGACCTTATAATACGAACGGGGGCTTTAGTAGAAGATCTTTGAGCTGTTCAGACAGCTCTTTTTTTCTATAAAACCCGGCAAAAATATCTATTTTGAATTAAAAACAAAAAGGGGAGAATAAATAACATTATGAATACTACAAAAAAACCAAAAAATACTGAAAGTAATATTTTCGATCCCATAGAGTCTGATAATAAGGCAATGAATGGTATTTCTCTTAATCGCTGGAGCTTAAAAACAAAGCCTAAAGGTATACGCTATATTGGATATACCCTTTTAACTTTCTTTATTATTTTATTTATTTTCATTATTTATCAAACATTATAAAAAGTTCTCTTATCTTTCCAAAACCTCTCACAAAGAAAAATTCTCCATTGTCGCATCCACCTCATCTTCTGTGACCGGGAAATAGCTTCTTTCACTAACGGGGCAGGTTAGTGAAAGAAGAAATGTTAATTAATTTTTCTGAAAATAATGCTTTAATTAATTATTCTTCAATGTTTTGTGAATCACATCAATTAACATTGGAGTGATTTTTAAACAAAAGGAGACACACATATGGAACTTGAAACTAATAGACTAAAAATTATATCTTGTACAGTAAAAACAGTTCAAATTGCTTTAAATCAAAACTATGATAACGGACCTGAAATTCCAAATAATTTGGAACGGTTAGCTAAAGACACTTCTTTACTAAACTGGGGAAGTTGGATGGTTGTTCGTAAGTCTGATGATATAGTAATTGGTGATTTGGAATTTAAAGGGAAACCGGATGGAAAAGGAGTAGTAGAAATTGGTTATGGTTTCCTTAAAGAGTATTGGAATAATGGTTATGCTACGGAAGCTGTTGGAGCGTTAATACAATGGGCTTTTGATACATCTAAAGTGGAAAAAGTAATAGCAGGTACACTGCAAGACAACTATGGCTCTATTCGAGTTTTAGAAAAACTGGGTATGAAAAAAGTTGGATATACAGAAACAATGATTGATTGGGAATTATCGAAACAAATTTGTTGATAATTACTTTAGGAATATATATTTGTGCAGTGGTAATGATTTTGCCTCGTTTAGATGTTTAACACATATAAAATTCCCTCCAATGAATGAAAGGAGTTTTTGTTTTTATAGCAATTTGTGAATTGTTTCACTTAAAGTAACGGGGTGCTTTACTTGAAGATCATTGAGTTGCATATGCAGCTCTTTTTTTCTTTATTGAACTAACGGGGCAGGTTAGTTGAAGAAGAAAAAGGGGATTTTAGGTATTTTGTCGAAATAGTTCACTAACGATTAAAATGAGGTGGATTTTTTTATGGAATTTATAATAGATAATAAATGCTTTAACAAAGCAATTTCAGAAGTTAGTAAAGCAGTATCATTAAAAACACCTTTCCCTATTTTGTCAGGTATTAAGATAATTGCTAATAGTAATTGTTTAGTCCTTGTCGGAAGCAATTCTGATATTGTTATTGAAAAAGTTATTCCTTTAACGATTGATGGTGTAAAAGTATTGGAAGTTTATAATGCTGGTAGTGTTGTTATTCCTGCCAAATATTTAAGTGAAATTGTTAAGAAATTACCAGGTGAAATACATTTAAAAGTAAACGAAAAACAATTAGTTACCATCAAATCCGATGAAATTGTAACCAAAGTATACGGATTTAATGCTGAAGAGTACCCAAGTCTACCTCAAATTGACGAAGCTAAATACATTAAAATCCCCAGTGTTGAATTAATAGAAATTATTAAACAAACTGTGTTTGCAGTCTCAAAGAGTGAATCTAAACCTGTGTTGACAGGAGTAAATATGTCATTTAAGGATAACCACCTTTCATGTGTTGCAACAAATTCCCATCGTTTAGCGTTAAGAGAGCTTGCAATAGAATCAAATTTAAGTGGTTCATTCATTGTTCCAAGTACAAGTCTAAATGAGCTTATCAAGTTAATTGATAAGGAAACTGGTGCCATACATATATTTGTAACAGATAGCTATATTGTATTTAAATCAAATACTATCTCACTTTTTTCAAGGTTAATTGATGGTAATTATCCTAACATTTCAGGATTATTGCCAAATGATTCGAAGACAATAATTACTCTCAACACAAATCTGCTATTAAAAGGAATTGATAGAGCTTGTCTTTTTGCTAGCGAATGGAAAAATAACAATATTCATTTAGAAATCAAAAATGATACAAAAATAAGAATATCCTCGAACTCATCAGAAATAGGTAAAATAGAAGAAACTCAAAATATTAAAACTATTAATGGTGAGACCGATTTAAGTATTTCACTTGATGGAAGCTTTTTAATGGACGCCTTAAAAGTAATAAAAGAAGAAGAGATAAGAATAAGTTTTGGTGGTTCAATGAGGCCAGTCTTAATTGAACCTATTGATAATTCTTCTTATTTTCATCTTATTTCACCAGTGCGTTCATATTAAATAGACAATGTTCTTATTGCACTAACGGGTGCTTTACTTGAAGATCATGGAGTTGCATAGGCAGCTCTTTTTTCTTATTGAACTAAGGATGTAGTTT
>NZ_LILB01000014.1 GCF_001274945.1 Viridibacillus arvi
ATTTTTATGTATGAAATACTTCTTTGGTTCTTCTTTTAAGAAGAGTATGATTATTTTAAATCTCCTTCTTCAACTAACCTGCACCGTTAGTTCAATAAAGAAAAAAGAGCTGCCTATGCAACTCAATGATCTTCAAGTAAAGCACCCCGTTAGTTTAAGTGAAATGCTTCACAATATTTTCTTCATGGATATATACTTCAAGCTTTTATCGTCTCTACGGAATCGTCATTTCTTCCCACGTATAATCGGGTATAGTTGCAATCCATAAAGTATCTCCCGTGATATCCACATCCTGAACGATGGAATCAACCGCATCAAACACTTTTTCAGGTTTTTTTTCATCTTTCGTGTTGATGGAGTAAATAGCTTCACCTCTATTTGTATATCCGAATAATTCCTCTCCTTTTTTAATAAATTTTACTACCTCTTCCTCAACTCTAATGTTTCTCCAAATTCCCTTTTGAAGATCTCGGGTCCAAATTCCACTTTGCGTGGTAATGAATAGCCTATTCTTAATCACTTTCATATCCCAAGGTTCATCATTACTTTTCGGCATGGTTATCTCGTTCCACCCATCAGTTGTTTTTTGCAAAATCTTCCTTTCTTCTGTTAATCCTACCAAATCACCATTATTCGATATTTGAACCACAAAAAATGGTTGAGGTACAGTGGTTTGTTCCCAACTCTTCCCTTGATTGATCGTGTAGTAAATATTTCCATTTGATATCACAGCTATATGGTTGTTGATTGAATAATCAATGTACTCAATCATGTGGTCTAATGAAAGAATTTTTGTTCCTTTACTTTTTGAAGTAATGCTTGCCCATAATTCTTTTTCGGTTGCTGCATATAATTGATCATTCTTATTAAACCACGCGTGTGTTACATAATTATTAGCTTGTAGTTCTGTCCATGTTTCTCCATTGTTATGGCTCAATTCAATAAAAGATTGCTTGGTTGTACTAAATTGTGTTGGCTTTTTGTCTCCCCATACCACTAAATTGTTATTTCTAGCGACAACCCCCATAATCGCCATTCCCCTTTTTGTTACGGTATCGGTACCAATACGTTTGGATATTAATCCTCCACCGTATGGCAATTTATGAACAGCACTGACTATTTCTCCGTTTTTGGCATTGAATGAAATTCGAGTAAAACGGTTATCTCGATCATTTCCAACCACTGTTAGAATGGGTTTACCTTCGATACTATCAAGTGTAAAATGATATCCTGTTGCCCAATCTTTTCCTTGTTTTAGTCCGTATTTATCCTTCGCTAGTTGAAGAACATCAGAGCTATCAAACTTAATCTCATCGTAGGGGATTATTGGATCCTGAGATTGTTTACTCGGACTAAACAAGGTAATTTTCTTTTCTGAGATACCAATTAGTACATAATCATCTGTACCTGGAACCACAAAGGTCATAAACCAATTAAAGCGTTTTCCTGTTTCTCCTCTCGAACCTCCCATCGTTTCATCCACACTGTTTACTCGTGTAAGTTTTGCGTTTACATTCCATTCTTTTGCTCTCTGGAATCCAATGTTAACCGCTTCTTTTAGCGTAATTTCACCATCTGAAGCGATTGCTTCACGACCAATCAAATTTACAATAACTAAAAAAATAACTAACAAACAAGAGATTATTTTTAAGCACCTCAAAGTTACCACCATCCTATGAATAATGTGCCTATTTAGGATGGAGTAAATATATTGTTATATACCCTCTTAGATCCAATATAACAAACAAAATACTCCTTTTATCAGAGAATCCTTATTCAACTAACCTCCCTCTATAAACATTGAAGTATCAACGGTTTTCATCACTTCGTGATGTAATAAAAAATATTTTTCCAT
>NZ_LILB01000002.1 GCF_001274945.1 Viridibacillus arvi
GGGAACAACTGGTGTAACCGGAGAAACCGGAGCAACTGGAGAAACAGGTCCAACAGGACCAACGGGAGCGACTGGAGAAACCGGAGCAACGGGAGCGACTGGAGCAACAGGACCAACAGGAGCAACAGGAACAACAGGAACAACCGGAGAAATCGGAGCAACTGGAGAAACCGGACCAACAGGAGCAACTGGTGCAACGGGAGCAACTGGTGAAACAGGTTCAACGGGATCGACTGGAGCAACGGGAGCAACTGGGTCGACCGGAGAAACCGGAGAAACCGGAGCAACTGGAGAAACCGGACCAACAGGAGCAACTGGTGCAAAGGGAGCAACAGGAGCGACTGGTGAAACAGGTTCAACGGGAGCAACTGGGTCGACCGGAGCAACTGGTGAAACAGGTCCAACAGGACCAAGGGGAACAACGGGAGCGACTGGAGCAACGGGATCGACTGGAGAAACAGGAGCAACGGGATCGACTGGAGCAACGGGATCGACTGGAGAAACAGGACCAACGGGAGCAACTGGGTCGACCGGAGCAACAGGACCAACAGGAGCAACAGGGTCAACCGGAGAAACCGGAGAAACCGGACCAACAGGAGCAACTGGTGCAACGGGAGCAACAGGAGCGACTGGTGAAACAGGTTCAACGGGAGCAACTGGGTCGACCGGAGCAACTGGTGAAACAGGTCCAACAGGACCAACGGGAACAACTGGAGCAACGGGATCGACTGGAGAAACAGGAGCAACGGGAGCAACGGGATCGACCGGAGCAACTGGTGAAACAGGTCCAACAGGACCAACGGGAGCAACGGGATCGACTGGAGCAACAGGTCCAACTGGAGCAACAGGACCAACGGGACCAACCGGAGCGACTGGAGCAACAGGATCAACTGGTGCAACAGGGTCGACCGGAGCAACTGGATCAACTGGAGCGACAGGAGTCACCGGGCCGACCGGAATAACTGGAGCAACGGGAGCAACTGGGGCAACGGGAATCACAGGACCGACTGGAGCAACGGGATCAACTGGAGCGACAGGAGTCACCGGGCCGACCGGAATAACTGGAGCAATAGGACCAACTGGGGCAACGGGAATCACGGGACCAACAGGAATCACGGGACCAACAGGAATAACTGGATCAACTGGAGCGACAGGAAATACAGGACCAACAGGACCAACAGGAGTTACGGGTCCGACTGGAATAACTGGAGCAACAGGACCGACTGGAGCAACGGGATCAACTGGAGCGACAGGAAATACAGGACCAACAGGACCAACCGGAGCGACAGGTGCAACAGGAGTCACCGGGCCGACCGGAATAACTGGAGCAACGGGATCAACTGGGGCAACGGGAATCACGGGACCGACCGGAATAACTGGAGCAACGGGATCAACTGGGGCAACGGGAATCACGGGACCGACTGGAGCAACGGGGTCAACTGGAGCGACAGGAAATACAGGTCCAACGGGACCAACAGGAGTTACGGGTCCGACTGGAATAACTGGAGCAACAGGACCGACTGGAGCAACGGGGTCAACT
>NZ_LILB01000009.1 GCF_001274945.1 Viridibacillus arvi
TGGGGGTTTCCCCCTGTGAGAGTAGGACGTTGCTAGGCACATTAAAGCACAGCTGATTTAATCAGTTGTGCTTTTTTATATAGAAAATAGTTATAATAAATGTGGAAATTGAGGATTTTATCATGACTATTGCATTTAAAGGTTATAACAAACGATATGCGAAGTTATTTGGCAAGTATTAAATCACTGAAGAATCGATAAAATTTCCTAAATCGCCATTAGCCACATATCAGTTATGTAAAACAGAAATAGATATGCATCCAATTATTGCGATTTATAATGGGGAATAGTAAGCTTCTTTGTTTTGCATAATATATTAGGTGTGAAGCCATACTTAAATAACTCCAAAATAATTTTATTTGGCTATTGATCAACAGATATCTGAATCTTAGAAAAGGTTATGCAAAAGTATACTATCTTAATTATAGATGTATATTAAAGGAAAATATAACTTATTCAATAGTTCTAGCAGTTAATGTTGGAAATATAGTTGCACAGAAATTTTACAAAAAAGTAGAATTTGTGTATAAAGGTATAAGAATTCAAATTGAAAATAGTCCATCAATGCTTATGAGATTTTCGTTGTAATAGCCTTTAGGAGCATGATTGATATGTGTTGGTAGTCTTACATTAGATTCTAATTAAAACGCTAAAAAACGCTTAAATAGGGCTTTTATGATAGTTAGAGTTACTGTAATAAAATATAGGTATATTTAAGTGCAAAATAATTAAAACTTTTTTCCTTAAATAGCTTGAAATGTTTTAATATGCTGTTATAATAATATTTGTGTTCGACAAAAGTAACATCTAAAGAAGCGATAATATTATTGTTCCGAAGTAGCTCAGTGGTAGAGCAATCGGCTGTTAACCGATCGGTCGTAGGTTCGAGTCCTACCTTCGGAGCCATTTTTATGCTTCCATAGCTCAGCAGGTAGAGTGCTTCCATGGTAAGGAAGAGGTCACCGGTTCGAGCCCGGTTGGAAGCTTTCAATTATTTATCAAGAAGTAGAAATATATCGAATTTTGTTTAATAAGATGAAATTTTTAATATTTTTTAAATAAAGTATTGCATTTTTATTTAAAGGATGTTAATATAATTCTTGTCCTGTTTTAAGCAGTACAGCATTCATGGCCCCTTGGTCAAGCGGTTAAGACACCGCCCTTTCACGGCGGTAACACGGGTTCGAATCCCGTAGGGGTCACCATTTTTTAAAATTATTTTACATATCCATGGAGGATTAGCTCAGCTGGGAGAGCACCTGCCTTACAAGCAGGGGGTCGGCGGTTCGATCCCGTCATCCTCCACCATATTTTTTTTCGGAGGGGTAGCGAAGAGGCTAAACGCGGCGGACTGTAAATCCGCTCCTTCGGGTTCGGCGGTTCGAATCCGTCCCCCTCCACCATTTTTTATATAAAACATTCATTATTCATTGTTGGGGTATAGCCAAGCGGTAAGGCAACGGATTTTGATTCCGTCATGCCCTGGTTCGAATCCAGGTACCCCAGCCATTTTTAGTTTTATGAGCCATTAGCTCAGTTGGTAGAGCATCTGACTTTTAATCAGAGGGTCGTAGGTTCGAATCCTACATGGCTCACTTTCATATAAAATTCCAACCTCTTTCTACAAAGTGTAGAAAGAGGTTTTTTTTGTGGTTAATAGTATAAAAAATAAGGGATACCCCTATACACTCCAAAGGGTATTTTTAGTAGAGTGCGTAACTTTGTACAACTACTGATAAATTTAATTTAAAGGATAGTGCAGTATTTACTTTAGTTGCAAAATGGTTCTTTATTTAAGTGTTTGATTGTTTGTATAAATATTCAGAAATTTGTGGGGTTGAGCCAACATGATTGTAGCATTTACAATATAGGTAATTCACAAAGGGGGAATAAAATAATGCATAAATTAAATATTTCATTAATAGGTGTACCAATGGATCTTGGTCAAACACGTCGTGGGGTTGATATGGGACCAAGTGCAATCCGATATGCGGGCGCTGTAGAAAGATTAGAAGCAATGGGCTATGAAGTGATAGATGAGGGTGATATTCAGATTGGGGTATCTGAGCGTGAAGTATCAGTCGATACAAACTTACGAAATTTATCAGCTGTAACTGAAGCCAGTACAAAACTTGCAAATAAAGTACATGATGTCGTTTCAGAAAATCACTTTCCACTTGTACTAGGTGGGGACCATAGTATTGCAATAGGTACACTTGCAGGTTTATCAGATCATTATGAGAACCTAGGAGTTATTTGGTATGATGCGCATGCAGATTTGAATACAGGTGATACATCACCATCAGGTAATATTCATGGTATGCCACTAGCTGTAAGTATTGGCCTTGGCCATGAAAAGCTTGTAAACATTCGTGATTATGCTCCAAAAGTGAAACCTGAGAATATTGTTATTATTGGTGCTCGCTCAGTGGATCCAGGTGAACGGGAATTAATAAAAGAAAAAGGTATCAAAGTGTACACGATGCATGAAATTGACAGAGAGGGTATGACTAAAGTTATTCAAGATGCAATTATTTACTTAAGAGGAAAAAATGTAGATGGATTGCATTTGTCGTTGGATTTAGATGGAATCGACCCACTTTATACGCCGGGTGTTGGGACACCTGTTCTAGGAGGTATTACATATCGTGAGAGCCATTTAGCGATGGAGATGTTATATGAATCAGAAATGATTACCTCAGCTGAATTTGTAGAAGTAAATCCAATCCTAGATGAAAAAAACAAAACGGCTGATGTAGCAGTAGCTTTAATGGGATCGTTATTCGGTGAAAAATTAATGTAATATAAAAGGACGGGAATACCCGTCCTTTTATAATTGCCGAAAAGTGTAGGGTTTTTGAAAAATGGGAACTTATTGATAAGTAGTTTAGTCTTGAATAGAAGAGTTTCTTATGAATTTGGATCATTTTTACTTACATATTTGTTATAATTATGGAAGAAGGGTTTTTTTGTAGTTATAAAAAAACTTTCGAAAAAATGAAACTTACATTATAAGCGACTCGTATATAGAATAGCAGCCGCATGGGCGGAGGGAAATCACGATGGACGCATTAATCAACAAGAGAATAAAACAAGTGCTGAAAGGCGATCAAAGTGCGTATTCTGATATTGTGAGCCTCTACCAGCAAAAGCTGTACCAAGTTTGTTATCGCATGCTTGGCAATCGACATGAAGCGGAAGATATAGCGCAGGAGGCATTTGTTCGTGCGTATATTAATCTTCATACTTTTGATTTGAATCGAAAATTTTCGACTTGGCTGTACCGTATAGCGACGAATTTATGTATAGACCGTATAAGGAAGAAGAAACCGGACTATTACTTAGATGCGCAAGTTGCTGGAACGGACGGTCTAGATATGTATTCTCAAATTTCTTCATCAGATAGGTTACCTGAGGAAGAAGTAGAAAGAATGGAGCTGCAGGAGCGAATTCAATACGAAATTAGCCAGTTGCCAGACAAATATCGAACAGTCATTGTCTTAAAGTATATAGAGGAATTGCCATTGCAGGAGATTAGCGAGATTTTGGATATGCCACTTGGAACAGTCAAAACTCGAATTCACAGAGGGCGTGAAGCTCTGAGAAAGCAATTAGGCAATCTGTAGGAGGGATTTCACTATGAATGCGTGTCCAAAACATATTGGTGAATACATGCATGAATATTTAGATGGTGATATTAGTCGTGAACACGAAATCGAGCTAAAAGCACATTTGCAAAGCTGTGATAACTGTCGACAACATATGCAGGAGCTAAATAGCACAATTGCCTTTGTCAAAAGTGCTGCCGTCGTTTCAGTACCTCTGGATTTCAAGCAAAACGTTATGATTCGTCTACCTAAAGGAAGATCGGGAGCCGGTGTCCAAAGATGGCTACGTCGTCATCCTATATTCGTTGCAGCAGCAATGTTTTGTATTTTAATGAGCGCCTCACTTCTTACAGGCTTTAATGATAATAAGGAATTTTCAGTGACCAAACAGCCAAACTTAGTTGTAGAGGGGCAAACAGTCATCGTACCTGAAGGGAAGACTGTGACAGGTGATATCGTAGTGAAGAATGGAGATATCCTTGTAAAAGGTTCGGTAGATGGTAATATCACAGTGATTAATGGTCAATATATGGCTTCAACAGCAAATGTCACAGGTCAAATAGATGAGATTAATCAAGCATTTGAATGGCTTTGGTACAAAATTAAAAATGGTGGGAAAGAAATACTTTCATTTTTAGGGAAAAACGAATAGAACAAATGAAAAAGTCTACTGTTTGAAGTAGACTTTTCTGTTTCATCTCAGCAAGTAAAGTAAGAGTTGTGCTATACTGAACACATATGCACTCGCTAGAAAAGTGGGGGATCCACATGTCTTTTATTAATGAAATTTCACAATTTACCGACAATGTATGGATTAGAATGCTGATGAACATTCTAGACATTCTTTTAGTATGGTTTGTTATTTATAAAATTTTAACCTTAATAAGAGGAACAAAAGCTGTCCAATTATTAAAGGGAATATTCGTCATCATTATTATTCGTATTATTACTGTATATGCAGGGCTAAATACATTGGGATGGATGATGCAACAGGTTATCAATTTTGGTTTCCTCGCTATTATTATCATATTCCAACCTGAGTTACGTCGAGCACTTGAACAACTTGGTCGTGGTAAGCTATTTGCCCGTAGTAATTTACAAGAAGATGAAGAGCGTACACGCTTGGTAAGCGCGATGTCAAAGTCTGTTAGTTATATGGCAAAGCGACGTATTGGAGCGCTTGTTTCAATTGAACGCGAAACAGGTTTGAATGATTATATAGAAACAGGGATTCCGATGTTCTCTGAAATTTCGTCTGAATTACTGATTAATATCTTCATACCTAATACTCCATTACATGATGGAGCAGTAATCGTTCAAAAGAACAAGATTGCGGCTGCGGCTTGTTATTTACCATTATCAGAAAGTCCATTTATCTCGAAAGAATTAGGTACACGTCATAGAGCCGCTATCGGTATCGGTGAAGTGACTGATGCCATAACAATTATTGTTTCAGAAGAAACAGGAGCAATTAGTTTAACGGTTAATGGAGATTTACACCGTGACCTTTCAATCGAAGAATTTGAAGCACGTTTACGTAAAACGTGGTTTGGTCCGGAGCAAGAAGCAACAAATACCTCTAAGTGGAGCTGGAGGGGAAATAGAAAATGATGGATAAATTGATTGAAAGCCCATGGTTTTTAAGAATTACAGCTCTGACATTAGCGATGCTCCTATTCTTTACTGTTCAGCCAAAAGAAAAAGATAGTTCTGATGGTTTCTCATCAGGTACACAAGCGGACGTGCTTCATAATGTACCCGTACAGGTTTACTATGATGATGAGAGTTTAATCGTTACGGGAGTTCCAAAAACCGTAGATGTTACGATCAAGGGTCCAATGGCTATCGTTTTACAAACGAAAGCAGTGAGTGATTATACTGTATTCGTAGATTTACGTAAGCAAACAATTGGAGAACATAAAGTAACGATTCAACATGAAAATTTTTCTGATAAGCTATCAGTACAAATAGACCCATCAACAATTGATATTTCAATTGAAGAAAGAGTCACAAGGACATTTAAAATCGATCCGGAAATTAATGAAAGACTATTAGCAGAAGACTATTACGTGAAAAGTATGACGGCGAATCCTAGCACGGTAACAGTTACTGGCGCTAAAAGTGCAGTAGATAGCATAAGCTATGTAAAAGCGACAGTTACAGGAGAGCAAGGACTAAAGAGTTCCTTTGAACAAGAAGCGAATGTCAAAATACTAGATCGTGATATGAACAAATTAGATGTCCAAGTGAAGCCAGAGAAGATTAAAGTGAATGTTGACATTGGAGAGTATACTAAGGAAGTACCTGTCGTCTTAAATCAAAAAGGGACGCCAGGTAAAGATATCACGATAAAGTCATTGACGCCTATAACGAGCAAGATGACTTTATTCGGATCAAAAGCTGCTCTTGATAAAATGGAACAACTTAATGTTGATGTGGATGTATCTAAAATCAAAAACTCTGGTATCTTTAAAGTAAGTATAGATAAGCCAGAAGGCATTTCACGGTTGTCTGATGACAGCATTAAAGTCCAAGCTGTGGTTGAGAAAAACGAATCAAGTACAAATGAAGAAGCAATTAAAGATGAAAAACAAGAGACTGATCAGGAAGAGACTTCATCAACTATAGGTTCAAAAGAATTTAAGAATGTACCTGTTGACGTTCGAAACCTAGATGAGGATTATAGTAGTAATTTTATTACACCAAAGAACGGTTTAGTTACATTAACTGTTCAAGGTGATGAAAAAGAGTTAGCAAATCTAGATATCAATGATTTCGATTTATATATTGAAGCAGCAGATAAGCACAATGGCAATCATAAGCTACCTATTCAAGTTGATGGACCGAGAAATTTGACCTGGTCACTTTCTAATAACATCGCCAATCTTCGAATAGAACGAATATCTTAAACGAATTTGATTGAAGAATCGTAGATAGTTTTGAAGGAGAGAACAAAATGGGTAAATATTTCGGTACAGACGGCGTCCGCGGAGTCGCCAATAGTGAGCTGACGCCTGAGTTAGCATTTAAACTCGGTCGCTTCGGTGGATACGTTTTAACGAAAGAAGCCACAGGACGTCCAAAAGTATTAATTGGTCGTGATACACGTATATCTGGACAAATGCTTGAAGGAGCGCTTGTAGCAGGCTTGCTGTCAGTAGGAGCAGAGGTAATGCGCCTTGGTGTCATTAGCACACCTGGAGTGGCTTATTTAACACGTGTTATGAGTGGTCAAGCAGGAGTTATGATATCAGCATCTCATAACCCAGTCGCAGATAATGGTATTAAATTCTTCGGTCCAGATGGTTTTAAGCTTACTGACGAACAAGAAGCTGAAATTGAAGCCTTATTAGACCAAGAACAAGATGATCTACCGCGCCCAACAGGTGGTGACTTAGGATCATTAAGTGATTATTTAGAAGGCGGCCAAAAGTACATTCAATACTTGAAACAGACAGTAGAAGAAGAGTTTACAGGTATTCATATTGCATTAGATTGTGCACATGGTGCAACATCTTCACTTGCAGCTCACCTATTTGCAGACTTAGAAGCAGATCTATCAACAATGGGTGCTTCACCAAACGGCTTAAATATTAACGAAGGTGTAGGTTCTACACATCCTGAAGAACTAGCTAAAATGGTTGTTGAAAAAGGCGCAGATGTCGGACTTGCATTTGATGGTGATGGTGACCGATTAATTGCTGTCGATGAAAAGGGTAATATCATTGACGGAGATCAAATCATGTATATTTGCGCTAAACACTTCCAGGAAAAAGGACGTTTAAACAAAGATACAGTTGTCTCTACGGTTATGAGTAACATGGGCTTCTATAAAGGATTAGAAGAGCATGGTATGCAAAGTATCCAAACTGCAGTAGGTGATCGTTATGTTGTAGAGGCTATGCGCGAAGGGGATTATAACTTGGGCGGAGAGCAATCAGGGCATATTGTTTTCCTTGATTACAACACAACAGGTGATGGCTTACTAACAGGGTTACAACTTGTTAATGCGATGAAATCAACAGGCAAAACCTTATCTGAGCTAGCAGCGGAGATGACGATTTTCCCTCAAAAGTTAATTAATATTCGAGTAACAGATAAATACGCTGTTACAGAAAATGAAAAAGTGGCAGCAGTAATTGCTGAAGTAGAGCAAGAAATGAATGGTAATGGTCGTATCCTTGTAAGACCATCAGGAACGGAACCATTAGTTCGAGTAATGGTTGAAGCATCAACAACTGGAAATTGTGCAGCTTATGCAGAACGAATTGCGGTTGTTGTAAAAGAAGAAATGGGATTAACTGAATAATAGAAGAAAAGGGCAAGCATATTTCAAGATGCTTGCCCTTTTTGTATTTTTAATCATATGCAATTAACTAACTTCTTAACCTCATAACTCAGAGTTTATCAATGGGGTCATGTATAATGTTAAACTCGTAGAAATAGTAGACCAATCATCAGACTACGTTGAAATTAAATGTTAATGTTTAATTTACTCCAAATGTGGAATAGTTTTAGTGTAGGGTTGATAATGTACCCTTATTCAACAAACAACTTAGGAGTGATTGGAAATGGCAAAAGTAGCAACAGTCATAACGAATATGTTTGAAGATGTGGAATTTACGGATCCTGCAAAAGCTATGAGAGACGCTGGACATGAAGTATTTACAATTGAAAATGAAGCAGGTAATCAAGTAGAAGGTAAGCATGGTGAAAAGGTAAAAATTAATTACGCCATTGATGATGTAAAACCAGAAGATTTCGATGCATTATTTATTCCAGGTGGATTTTCACCGGATTTACTAAGAGCTGATGACCGATTTGTCAATTTTACAAAAGCATTTATGGACGCAAGAAAACCAGTATTTGCGATATGCCATGGCCCACAATTATTGATATCCGCGAAGACTTTAGATGGCCGTGGAGCAACTGGCTATAAATCAATTCGTGTAGATATGGAAAATGCGGGAGCGATTTATAAAGATGAGGAGGTTTTCGTTTGCCAAAATCAATTGGTAACAAGTCGTACACCTGATGACATTCCAGCATTCAATAGAGAATTGCTAAAATTATTGGATAAATAATGATGAATCAACCGTTAATGTATATACTTTAACGGTTGATTTTTATAAAAATAGGGGAACAAAAAATGCAATTTGAACGTATAATATAGTGGGAAATATTATTTTTCCTTGTAAACCTTTTCAAAGCATGTTTCTGATTGACTATGAATAGTGATTTAAGTATGATGAAGTTGCTGCTGTATAAAGAGATAATCTTTATACTAAAATAGTAGCTGCGCAGAAGGAGGAATCAAAAGTAGCGCATAAAACAAAGGAAAACAATTATAGCGCCAGCGCTGAAGAAATTGGACGACATAAATCTTCAGCAGACGAGGTGGAGGAGTATCGAAAGTTTCGGCGGATGCCTCCCGATCGCCATTGCCCGATCGAAATTTTGCTTATAAAACGTTTGAGTAATCGAACGGACAAAGAAGCAAAATGGCAAAGACACAGCAGCATAAGAACGTTTCCCCGACTTCTTAGGAAGACGAGGTATACTTTCTTGCGGCTAATTTTGCAAACTTCGGAGGAATTTAATATGTGTGGAATTGTTGGATATATCGGCTTTTTGGATGCGAAAGAAATCCTTTTAAAAGGCCTTGAGAAATTAGAATACCGTGGATACGACTCTTCAGGTATCGCGCTTCGTAATGAAGCGGGGATTACAGTCTTTAAAGAAAAAGGACGTATCGCTGACTTACGCGCAGTAGTAGAAGAAGACGTTCTAGCTAACACGGGAATTGGTCATACACGCTGGGCAACTCATGGCGTGCCAAACCAACTAAATGCGCATCCACATCAAAGTGCATCAGGTAGATTTACACTTGTGCATAATGGTGTTATTGAAAATTATCATTTATTACAAGAAGAATTTTTACAAGGCGTGGACCTGAAATCTGATACAGATACAGAGGTTATTGTGCAATTAGTTGAAAAGTTTGTGATTGATGGAATGACTACAGAAGAAGCATTCCGTCATACTTTAGCTTTACTACACGGTTCATATGCTATTGCTTTACTTGATGCAGCGGAAGAAGAAACAATCTTCGTCGCTAAAAACAAAAGTCCATTACTTGTAGGTATGGGTGAAGGTTATAACGTCGTGGCATCTGATGCTATGGCAATGCTACAAGTAACAGATCAATTTGTAGAACTCCATGATAAAGAAATCGTAATCGTACGAAAAGAAGCTATGACGATTAAAGATCTAGATGGCACAGTAGTAGAACGTGCCCCATATACAGCTGAGTTAGATATGAGTGACATTGAAAAAGGCACATATCCTCACTACATGTTGAAAGAAATCGATGAACAACCAAGTGTTGTCCGCAAAATCATTCAAGCTTATGAAAATGAACAAGGTGAACTTGCTATCGACCCTGCAATTGCAGAAGCATTGCACGAAGCAGACCGCCTATATATTATTGCAGCAGGCACAAGTTATCACGCTGGTTTAGTAGGGAAAGAATACTTCGAGAAAATCGCACGTATTCCAGTTGAAGTGCATATCTCAAGTGAATTTGGCTACAATATGCCACTACTATCTGAAAAACCGTTATTCATTTTCATTACACAATCTGGTGAAACAGCAGATAGCCGCCAAGTATTAGTGAAAATTAAAGAGCTTGGTTACCCAACGTTAACAATTACAAATGTACCTGGTTCAACATTGTCACGTGAAGCAGATTATACAATGCTATTGCACGCCGGCCCAGAAATTGCTGTAGCCTCTACTAAAGCATATGTAGCTCAAGTAGCGGTACTAGCAATTGCGGCATATGTAGAAGCAAAATCTCAAGGAATAGCAGTAAATTTCGATCTAAAAAAAGAATTAGCGATCGTAGCGAATGCAATTCAGTCAATCGTTGATTCTAAAGAAGTCTTTGAATTTGCATCTAAAGACTATTTGTCAACAACACGTAATGCATTTTTCATCGGTCGTAATATGGACTACTGCGTTAGTGTAGAAGGCGCATTGAAATTAAAAGAAATCTCTTATATCCAAGCAGAAGGTTTTGCTGGAGGAGAACTAAAACATGGCACAATCGCTCTTATTGAAGAGGGCACTCCAGTAATAGCGCTTGTTACACAAAAATCGGTTAGCCTGAACATCCGAGGTAACGTAAAAGAAGTCACAGCACGTGGTGCCAACCCATGTATCATTTCTATGGAAGGTATGGAACAAGAGGGCGACGCAATCGTCCTGCCACAAGTACACCCATTACTAACACCACTTATGTCAGTAGTGCCATTACAGCTTATAAGCTACTATGCAGCACTATACCGTGGTTGCGATGTAGATAAACCACGTAACTTGGCTAAGTCGGTTACGGTTGAGTAGGGAATAACTTTTTTAAGAATAAAATGTGGATTTGAAATAAAGTCGTACCGTTTGTAAAAAAGATGGACTGTTTAAAATAAAGTTATACCGTTTTACCCCTTTGGATTTTTTATCTAAAGGGGTGTTTTGTTGTAAAAGGACTAACCTTAATTAAGTAGTTCAGTGTAAACTGAATTTATAGAAATAATTGAATGATATATGGAAGTTTGTGAACAAATGTACTTAAACTAAAGGGGATATGCACTAATGAAAAATATATTTAATCATATGCATACAGCAGAAATTTTAAAGCGTATTGATAAATTGAGTCCAAATTCACAACCACAATGGGGAAAAATGGATGTTGCCCAAATGCTAGCGCATTGTTCATCTTTCCAAGATATTGCGATGGGAAATTCTTTTCCACCAAGGAGTTGGTTAGGAATAATAGTAGGGAGGTTTGCAAAACAGATCGTTTACAATGACAAGACATTGCCTCATAATATGTCTACTATTCCAACCATTTTGATTGCAGATGATAGAGAATTTGAAGCAGAAAAAGAAAAGCTTAAACAGAAAATTATCACATTCCAAAAAAACGGACCAGAGAAGTGCACAACTCACCCGCATCCTTTTTTTGGGAAACTCACTTCTGAGCAATGGGGGAAAGGAATATACAAGCACCTTGACCATCATTTTAAACAGTTTGGAGTTTAAACATTGAAAAGCAAACGATGTGCATCGCTAGTTAGTTGGATAAGGATTACTGAAATGATCAAACTTTTTTATACAAGCCAAACTTAAATCGGCTGGATAAGAATCCACTTTGATCAATCTTTTGATCAAAAGTTCTGTATTGATATGCAGGGCTTTTTTTATTCAGCAATTGGGCACGTTTATTGAGTAACGTGCGTTCTTTGCTATTTTTAGCGTACACACAAATACTATAAGTAAATAAATTATAGTTTATAGAAATAGAAATTAAATTATTTTAAATCAATAATTTCAAAAATTTAGGAGGTATTTAGCGAAAAGAATAGAATAGTATAAAACATAGCGAAGATTAGCAAAGTTTAGAAGATCTTTTCAACTTCACTGTTGTTTTTTAAAATAGTTTATTTGGGGGCTTCCTATGTGGAAAATTTTAAAGACTTTTTTTGTCATAGAGAAATCAAATAAAAAAAATATTTTCTCGTGTCTTTTCGTGGCAGTATTTGTTTTTAGTTTGATTTTTTTTTTGAAAAATATGGATATAGGAAACTCAATAAAAGAGAAGTCCGATGAATATCAATCGATTTCTACAGCATTGGGTAAATTTCAAAATATAGATGCTACTGATAGTGGGAATGGTAGTGACTTGTATAAGAACTTAGTACGTCAGCAACAAGCTGTATCTAAGCAAAAGATGGCACTAAAAATGAATCTACCGAAAGTGTTTTTGGATACAGCGATAGACCTTGCAAATTTGAGAGCTAAAGCATTTGATATGGAGGGATTTGATGATGTTGCAATTTATCTACCTTCAAAAATAGACAACCAATTGGATAGTGTATTTTATCAATATATAAAGAAAATAGGAATGCCGTTATCCATAGATTCATTATCGTACTTTCAATTTCTCCCGTATCTGTTTGGTGTGTTAGGTTCATTTTGGTTTATTTTCATGAGTATTTATTCGTGTGGAATCATGATAGAAGAATTCCAACATACGTCTTTAATTAAGGGGTATCCTATAACGTTTGATAAGTACGTATTAGCTAAATGTATTTCATCAATGCTAATAGTAGGTGTATTTCTTCTGGAATTATTTGTGTGTAGCCTACCATTGATTTACTTTAAGGGATTAGGAAACCCTTCATATCCTATTGCTATCTTTAATGGTATTTTCGAAGTTTATCCAATTTACCAATACATAGGTATATCTATACTTTATATGATCTGTATTTCAATATTTACAATTCTGCTATCAATAATTTTAAATGTTTTATTGAAGAATATGTATTTGACGCTATTTTTGGAATTGTTATTGTATATTTTCCCTATGCTATTTCCCAACATGATAAGTCTTGTGCCATTTAATCCATTTAATTATTTGAATTTCCCTAATTTATTGAATGGTCAGATGATTGAGTTTGCAAAACCAGTTGTCTTAACTAGTACACATGGCCTTATTTATATTGGAATGAGTATTACCATAATGATAGTTTCTGTGAAGTTATTCTTGACTACTGGGAGACTAAAAAAGGTATAGGGGAGTGAGATAATGTGGGCGTATTTTAAGTTTGAATTTTTTCAGTTTATTAGAAATAAGAAGAACATCGCAATTTATGTTATTCTACTTTACTTCGCGTGCTATTACGCACTAAAAATAGTCCCGACATATAATCCTATTGAAAAAGTAGATGTAAGTGAAATTGAGGCACGGTATCTACCGAGGGCAGAATTTCTAAAAAACGTTGAAATTGATAAAGGGACGCACTATTTAACAAGTTATGCTGTTGCAATATTCTCAGAATGGAATGAATATGATAAAGCAAGATTAGACGCTTTAAAAAAGCACAATATGAAAGAGTATGCTGAGGCTACATCTAAGTGGTACAAGTATTCTGATGAGATGATTTTTCCAGATGTAATGAATGTCTTCTACTACAATCCCGGGTATTACACGTATGGAAATAATTATGCAAAGAAGGACGGACATTATGCATATTTATATTCTGCAAGCCGTTACAAGGGATATACAGAAGGGAAATCAAATTTATCTATTAATGTTTTCGAGGAAAGGACAGCGTTACAAACCTTGCAACGTCTACTAGACTCTTACCTGCCATTAATTCTCATAGTTAGCTGTATTCTCTTTACAGTGGATATCGTGTTGAAGGATCGGCGAAATCCAACACTGTTACAAGGTTTACCACTTTCAGATTGGAGAAAGTTAATTATTAAAGGATTAGTTTCCTTATTAGGGAGTCTCATAGCGATTATCCCACTTTCTATAGGTTTATTAATAATTGGTGGTCGAAATGGGTTTGGAGCTTTTGATTTACCTGTTCCAATTTATTCTTTTGGTAAGGATTTATTCTCAAATATATTGATGTGGGATTATCTAGTTCAAAACATGCTATTCATTGTTTTTTGGTTTTTGTTTATCATTTCATTGTTACTACTTGTAAGTGTGTTGTTAAAAAATGAGTTTGTAAATTTATTGGTAGGTAGTATGTTTGTTATTGCTGAATTTATCTACTTTGAAAGAGGGCTTGGTGCCGTTAGGAATATTCAGTGGTATCCAACGAGCTATGTTCAGGTAGGGCAGGTTATATCAGGCTATCGGAATTATCTTTATGGTTCCGAAGCACTTACATTTGGAAGCGGGCTCACCGTAATGGGATTGTGCACGTGTATTTTTCTGTTCTTTACTTTCTTAATTAGTAATCAAAAAAAGTTTAAGCTACTTTAGTTGATAAGAGATGGAGAGAAGATATGATTGAATTAAAAAATATTGGTGTTCAGTTTTCAGGTAGAGACATTTTAAAAGATGTTTCAGTGATGTTCAATGCAGGAGAAATTGTTGGTTTAGTAGCTCCTAATGGAACGGGGAAGTCAACTCTTATGAATGTCATCATGAATTATATCAATCCAATTAGTGGAAAAGTCATTTTAAATGATGAATTAGAATATACAAATAAAAAGAATGAAGTGAAAATGCATCAATTAGTATCCATGATGCCTGATCAAAGTGATTTATATAATCAGATTTCTGGAAAAGAGCATCTAAAAATTTATTCCTCAATGTGGAATAGTAATCCAAAATTGATTGACAGTACGATACAAGAACTAGGAATGGAGTCATATATAAATAAGAATACAGGGACGTATTCTTTGGGGATGCGCCAGAGACTCTGTTTTGCGATGCAAGTTGTATCAGATACCCAAGTCATGCTTATGGACGAAGTGATGAATGGATTGGATCCTACTCATGTCGAACTTATTTCGCAAATACTAGTTAAAAAGAAGTCCGAAGGAAAAACGGTTATTGTAGCCTCCCATTTATTAGAAAATTTAGAGAAATATGCGGATCGTATTTTCTTTATGAAAAATGGAGAGTTAATACTTGTTAATGCCATATCTCCAGGATTTGAAGAAAGAGAAATCACAACCGTTCGAATATCAGAAATGACCGATAGCATAAAGGGAGAGATTTCAAAAGAGTTTCCAGAGACAAAAGTACGATCATTACCAAATGGCGCTACTTTACTAGATGTCCGCGGATATGATTCGGGAGAATTGGGGAATATTGTAGAATTTCTTAAAGAAAATCAAATAACAGAGTTTAGTTTTGGGAAAGTTACATTAAATGATTTGTATTCAATGTATTATCAAGAAGTATGAGGTTATATGGAATTTAAACATTAATAAAAATACCCCTTTGGATAGAATCATCTAAAGGGGTATTTTTATATTTAAGAAAAGAACATTTGCATTTATTCACTTAGCTTCGTTCACTGTTAAAGCAGGCCGTGTTAGTGAAAATATCGCACATAGTAAAGCTATAATTACAATTGCTCCTCCAACCGGTGCTGTACTTGTGACGGTACCTGTTTGTTCCAATACAATACCACCGATTGCAGATCCTAAAGAAATCCCTATTTGCAAGGCCGAATTGTTAAAGCTTTGCTGTATATCAGAAGTATTAGGATCAGTTTGAATAAGATAATTTTGTTGAGGTGGAGCAAGACTCCAACTTAGTGCGCCCCATATCATCATGACCACTAGGAATAGGAAAAGTGAAATAGTCGAGTAAGGGAGCAAAAATAATACTAAGGCGAAGGAGCCAATAACTAGCAAAATACTTTTAGGCGCCCCAAGCCAATCTCCAAGTGCTCCACCAAATGCCCCGCCACATACTGCTGAAATACCAAACAGTAAATAACATATGCTGATCCAATATTGGTCAAGATTTAAAGTGGATTCTAAGAAAGGGGTGAAATAAGCATAAATTGTGTAATGTCCTGCTAAAGTGAACATTGTTGCAAGATGTGCACTAGCAATTTTAAAACTCCCAAGTGCCTTTAATTGCACAGATAGCGGTTTAACATCTCCTTCTGTAGGTATTGGTTCCAGAAATGTGTGAATGAGAATCATAGATCCGATTGATAAGAAACCAATCCCAAGAAATATTACACGCCATCCAAAAGCAGTACTAATCAAAATACCAAGGGGTACTCCTAAAACAAGTGAAGAACTTATCCCCATATAAATAACGCCTATAGCTTTAGCTCTATGAGCTGGCGAAACAATTTTCGCAGTAATTGTGAGCGATAGTACAATGATTAGTGCAGTACTCATTGCAGTTATAACCCTTGAAACCATTATTAAAGAAAAGTTAGGACTAAAATATGTCATCAAGTTCCCAATGAAAAATATAAAAAGTGCAATAAGATACAAACGTTTCCTTTCAATTCTTGCGGTTAGTGTAAGTAGTATAGGACCAGAAATAGCGAAAACAAGTGCAAATACGCTAATAAGCTGCCCTGCGGTGCCAAGAGTCACATTCAAATCATCAGCGATAATTGGTAATATTCCACCTACAATTAATTCAACGAGCCCTACTGCGACAGTAGAAGCTGCGAGTATAAAAACTTTAAAATTCATTATAAAATTCTCCCTTTTCTACTAAATTGATAAAATAGAATACTTAGCTATTGATGGTGAAAAGTACAAACGAATTACTTTGCAGCTTTACTCATCAATTTCAAATTGTCATTATAATTACCTGCGAATTGGTCGTCACCTAATATTGGAAAACAAAAAAACTCCTGATTACAAAAAATGAAAAGACATTTTCTGTAATCAGGAGTTTACGGTTCCTGGTAGAGACCCTCAAGCCGTATTATTGAGGTTATACATATAATTTCAATTAATTTCTAAGAAAATTTATCTGTTTTTCAGATTATCACACCATTCGTTATTACTCAAGCATAAATTTCACATCATTCGACACGAGTATTGATAATAACATTAGAAAATTACGCTAAATAAGGATGTTTCCATTCCAAATCTGACAAGTATGTTACGAGCTTTCTGTTCATTAAGAATAAAATATGCTATTGCTGAGCGCCTTTATTGAACTAACGATTCATGTTATTTTAACGAATGTTTACTTCCGATGTATTCAGTTTGGAAATTTGTATTTTTAACATGATTAGTATGAAAGCAAGTAGTGAAAATGCAATTCCAACCCAGATTAAATTATGTATTCCATAGTGAGAGATAAACCAACCACTGATAGTAGTTCCAATGGCAATACCAAGATTGGAAAATGAGACAAACAAGCTATTTCCGAATTCCGGAGCTTCCCTTGCCTCTGTCGTTAACCATGCTTGACTGACAATGAGCCCCCCAGAATGCACAGCCCCCCAAATGAATACGATCACAACCATCGGAATGGAATAAGAACCGAGATAATAAGTAAATAAGTATATTACTACAAATAGTAGAGGGAACATGATAACGGTCTTTGTAATACTTTTGTGTAAAAAACCTCCAAATAAAAAATTCCCGAAAATCATAATTGTACCAAAGGCCATAAGCATGATGCTAATCCACGACCCGTTCATATGAGTCACTTGGCTTAGATATTCGGCAAAATAGCTATACACAGAAAACATAGCTGCAAAGATAAAAATAACTGTTACGATATTTAGCCACAATTGGGGCTTGCGTAATATCCCAAGCTGCTTACCATAAGACAATTTGTCCTTAACAGGCATGGAGGGAAGCCAAGATAGTATTCCTATGAAAGCAATTATACTAACAACAGCTCCAAATAGAAAACCTGCTTCTAATGAAATCTTTTCTGCGAGATAAGAAGTCAAAGGAACACCAAATGCAAATCCGACCGTTATTCCAGAGAAAACTTTTGTGACTGCTTTGCTACTTTTTTCCGGAGAGACAAGTTTAGCTGCTGTCACGAGGGCAACTGAAAAAAATACAGGGTGAAAAATAGCAGGGATAATGCGGAAAACTAACATCACATCGAACATAGTTGTGTAGGCATAAACAATATTTGAAATTGCAAAAATAAAAACAGAAGTTAATAGAATGACTTTACGGTTAATACCAGAAGCAAGTAATGTCAGGAATGGACCTGAAATGGCAACGACTAAAGAAAATATACTTACAAGCAATCCGGCTTGTGAAGTCGAGATATTAAATTTTTCAGTAATCTGGGGAAGTACACCTATAATACCCATTTCTGTGGTAATAATGCCGAATACGCCTAAAGCTAGAATAATGATAAGCAACGGGTTAATTTTTTTCATTTTAATTGTAATCCTCCATTCGTATATACATATCTGTATTTGTAGATATATTGAAGTAAAAAAAGACCCCCTTCCTTTTATAGTTTCTTTTTGATGTACTCAGAAAATTCTTGTATAGTTTTTTCGTTCCGACGATAGTACGTCCACTTTCCAATTCGCTCAGATTCCAACAAGCCAGCTTTTTGCATAGTCAATAAATAACTGGAAATAACAGATTGTGCAAGTCCTGCTTTAGCTTGAATATCTCCTACGCATACACCAATTTGGAAATTGAGGTTTTGTTCTAAATAAGGTTTTTCATCAAAGAATTCCTCTGGACTTTTTAACCACAACATAATTTGACTACGAGTTTCATTAGATAAAGCTTTATAAATCAATAAAGGTTCCATGTATTTCATTATATCTAATTTTATAGATTTGTAAATATAAAAAGACCTCTTCTTATGTGCGTGAAAACTTGGAATCATAATGAAGTATTCTATGAAGCAATAAATAAGCATGTATTTTTAAAAAAATGTAGTGATAGGAATTCGATAAAAAAACGATTGCTCAAGAGCAAATATAGTGTTTTCGTATATGTTCTTTATCGATTGACTTGCTCCAGTACAAACATAAAATAAAAACCTCTGCTCAATTAAATGTTAAGCAGAGGTTTTATTATATCTTTTTATCGCATTAGAGAAGGGAGAGTATTTCTGAAATCTACCAACCTTCAATCTAGTTACTTTATTTAATACTAGGTAATAACTTATTTAACACTATCGCTACGATTGCTGCTGTTGCAACAGGTGAGCCGAATAAATATTGTACTGTAGTGGGTAAAGAATATAAGAAATCGTCAGGAAGTAGTGTTAACGCTAATGTTAAAATCATTGGTACAGCGATCACGTACATTTCTTTTTCACCAATTCGCTCATTCTTCATCACTTGTAAACCGCTAATCGCGATGATGCCACAAACGATAACGAATACACCACCGATTACAGCTGATGGAATGGCAGAAATTAAAGCAGCTAATTTACCTGAAAATCCAAACAATACAAACCAAGCTCCGGCAGCCACAAAGACACGACGGCTTGCAATACCTGTGATAGAAATAACACCTGCATTTGTTGAGTATCCAGTTACAGGAGTTGAGCCTAATAATGAAGCGATGAAACAGCCAATTCCTTCTCCGATAACTCCACGATTAATTTGTTTATCTGTTAATGGTTTATCGATTACATTACTTACAGCAAACCAAGTACCTGTTGTTTCAGCCATTAAAACAATATAAATAATAACCATTGTAATAATTGCAGAAATATTAAAAGTGAAACCGAAATCTGTAAAAGGAATTTGAGGCATGCTAAACCATTTTGCTTGTGAAACGGCCGATAAATCTAATACCCCCATAAGTTTAGCAGCAACACTACCTGCGATTAATGCAATAATTACAGAAGTGATACGGAAAACGCGACCTTTCTTACGGAAGAGAGAACCTAACATGACACAAATAATTAGTACTACAGCGGATATAAGAGCTAAATAGATGTTTTGGTTGATTGTAGCGCCTGCACCGTTGTAGATATTATCACTTAAACCAACAGGCATTAACGAAAGGCCGACGACGAAGATAATTGTACCTCCGACAATTGGTGGAATGAAAGCTTTCACAATCTTATTGAAAACTCCAGTAAAGCCTAAAATGATTACTAAAATTGCACCGATTAAACTTGCTCCTAACACTGAACTCCAACCTAGATTACCCCCGCCACTAGCGGCATAAATACCAACAATTGCACCAAGTGGAACATAAGATGGGCCTTGGGCAATTGGTAGTTTCATACAGAAATAAGTTTGGATAATCGTTGCGATCCCTGCTGCTATAAAAGTCGATTGAATCAAAGCTGTTGACTGCCCCGATTGTAGACCGATTAACATGGCAATCAGGAAAGGTACTACATAGACGTCCATAGCCATTACATGTTGTAAACCTAGTAGCGCTGATTGACCGAATGATACTTTTTCATCGGGTAAAACGGTTAAATGCGGGGTATTGATTTTATCTTTAGCTAGCTTATTATTTTGCGTTTCCACTATGATGCACACCTCAAAAATTTAAGTTTGTCTAATGCTTTCATTCCACAAATAATATTTCTATTTAAAAGTTAATTATTTTTCAGATTACTTTGTTCTTTCGTGAACTTTGTTTCCTTGAACCCAGACCTCACTAATGTTTTCTGGTCGAACAAGATACATAATCTTTTGGAAGATATCGTTTAAATCTTCATTCTTATCAAAAATCGGTAGTTTTGCAGATGCTATTTTTGTATCGATGATTTGTGCATCCCAAGTATAATTTTCTTCTAAGCGACCGATAGGTAAGCTTAAACTTTCTCCACCACCAGCAGTTGCTAAATAGAATGCTTCATTAATCGTGATACGTGAATTTGGTACACCGCGCTTTTCAGCTGCAAGCGCCGTATTGACACCATCTTCTAACATTCTAGATGACATGACAGCTTGTCTAGCGTTATCGAATAGACTTGGTGAAAAACCTCCAGAAACATCAGAACCTAAACCGATATCAACACCTTTTGAATGTAAGTGAGCGATTGGAATGACGCTGTTAGCGAAATAAGCATTGGAGATTGGACAATGACCTACGGCAGTTCCTGTCTCAGCAAATAACTCTGCATCTGCATCATTTAAGAAATTACTATGTGCCATTACGGATTTATCGCCTAATAGACCGAAATCATGTAAGGCAAAGGCATCATTCTTCTTGAAGCGGTCTTGTACATAACCATGTTCCCAATCACTTTCACTGCAGTGGGATTGAACATGCGTATCGTACTTAGCGGCTAATTCGCCTAAACCTTTTAAAGCGCCATCTGTACAGCTTGGTATAAAGCGTGGTGTCACAACAGGGTAAACACCTTGTTTTGTTGATTTTGCTAACTCTTTAACAGCTAAGATAAATTCTTCTGTGTCTGCTAAAGCTGTTTGTGTATCTGCGTCACGATAAAAATCGGGATTTTGTTCAGGATCATCCATGACAACTTTACCAACTAGACCGCGTTGACCTTTTTTAGCACAAATTTCAGCTAGTAATAGGCTCGCTTCTTTATGAACAGTTGCAAAGTATAGTGATGTAGTTGTGCCATTAGCAAGCAGGGTACTGACTAAATCTTCATAAACCTCTTTTGCAAAATCTAAATCCGAAAACTTAGATTCGATTGGGAAGGTATATTTGTTCAACCAGTCATATAGAGGAATGTCTAATGCAGTTCCAGATTGAGCCCATTGCGGTGCATGAACGTGTAGATCGATAAATCCAGGTAAGAAATACTGACCGTCAGCTAATTGATGAAAGTTTTCGTTATCTTGATATGTATCTAGTAAAGTTTGATAATCGATATGTTCTGGTGCAACGACTTTTTCAATCGTGCCGTCAGCGTTAATGAAAAATAGATAGTCTTTTAAAGTTTGTACTTCTTTTGGTGACGTGCTAGAAAAAGCAGTCCCTTTGAAAATTTGCGTATATTCAGTCATAAAAATCACCTTAATGTTCGTATTTTGTTAATTATAACGATTATTATAGGGTATTTAGAATGCTAAGTCTATAAAAAAGCGAATATATTAATAAGTGAATCTATTAAATCTAGATGATGAATTACTCTGTATTAGATAATAGATACTTTTTTGTAAATGGATTTAAAATTCCCGCTCATAATATTCGTGAGCTAATAAAACTTATTTAGCTTAGTAATACAAATATAAACAAAAAAGGGCATCTCTTAAATCCTTAAAATTGCATATCCGACTCTTATTTCGATATGATAAACTCGTAGAACATAGTTTAGGATAGGAGTGAAGAAGATGTATCGTAAAGTAGAAGATTTTCTAGAAGATTGGACTGCCTCTTCAGCAAGCACGTTGAGTGTATTTAAAGAGTTGACGAATGACAAGCTTGGGCAAAGTATTGTAGAAGGGCATAGTACACTTGGATGGTTGGCTTGGCATTTAGTTGGTGCTGGAGCAGCATTTGGGCATTTTGCAGGACTTCAGATACCAGGACCTGGACGTAATCAAGAAGCACCTACAGAAGTAACTGAAATAGTTGATGCTTACGAGCAAGTAATAGAGGCTTATAAAGTAGAAGCAGCAAAATTAACAGATGAAGCATTACTTGAAGAAGTTAATGGTTTCAAGGGACCGATTGCACGCGGTAAACTATTACGTGCAGTAATTGACCATCAAACACATCACCTTGGTCAAATGACAGTACTATTACGTCAAGCGGGATTAACAGTGCCAGGTGTAATGGGACCAACAAAAGAAATGCAAGCATAAAATCAATTTTTTGATGCAAAAGCTCACCTATTTTGGTGGGCTTTTATTGTACTTTTATGAATATGATATTTTTGAAAATGGAATTGTAAAAAATCACCTTTCAGTAGCCATTAAAGTTGCATTACTAATAGTTTAACTATTAAAATAGGATAGATAAGTATGGTTTCTTATTCCATGTGCACTTTATCTTGTTTTATACTTATTTTATAGTTAATACACCGATCAAACTCTTCCGCAATCTTCATCCTATGAAATGGTCTACCTTTTAAGTAGGCACAAATTGCAATACCTCCTGTAACAACACCTGTCAGATAGATATTATGGACATCTTTGTTATATGCAACGTAATTAATAGAATAGAGTTTTTTTTTGTGTTGGTCATGGGGTGGTTTATACCTATAAAATGGTTAATGCTTTTACCTGTCAATTTATCCCTTAACTTACAAATGGGTGAGGGGTTTTTTTGAGAGGAATTTTTTTATTATGAGGTGAGTTAAATGAAAAAGAAATTATTTAGTGTGTTAGTTTTAGCTGTTTTTATGTCTTCTTTTATGTTGGGCGGTTGTAATTTATTTAAATCCAAACCTTCAGGTGAAGAAAGTAAAGCAGCTAATGGGGAGAAAAAGGACGAGCTTGTGTTGGCGTTTGACTCTGAGCCAGAAGCTGGCTTTGATCCAACGACTGGATGGGGACGCTATGGTTCACCGCTGTTCCAAAGTACGCTTTTAAAAAGAGATGACAAACTTAAGATTGTGAATGATCTGGCAACAAGTTATAAAGTTAGTGAAGATGGTAAGGTTTGGACGGTGAAAATGCGTGAAGATGTGAAGTTCTCAGATGGCGAGCCACTAACTGCGGCAGATGTTGTCTTTACATTTGAAACAGCTATTAACAATGGATCAGTTGTTGACCTTAATGGAATGGCTAAAGTTGAAGCAGTTGATGATTATACAGTGAAATTCACATTAAAAGAACCGCAATCAACGTTTGTAAACTCTTTGGTTGCTACAGGAATTGTACCAAAACATGCATACGGTAAAGACTATGCTGAAAATCCAATAGGATCAGGTCCTTTTCAGCTTGTACAATGGGATAAGGGGCAGCAAGTTATTGTAAAAGCTAACCCGGAATACTACGATAAAAAGCCGAATTTTAAACAAATAACGTTTTTATTTTTAAATGAAGATGCTGCATTTGCTGCTGCACAAGCAGGAACTGTAGATCTAGCGTATATACCTGCAGCGTTTAGTAAGCAAAAAGTAAAAGGTATGAGGCTAGAAACAATACAAACAGTAGATAATCGAGGCATCGTATTCCCGTTTGTAAAATCAGGTGAGGTAAATGAAGCTGGTTTACCGATTGGAAATGATGTAACAGCAGATCCAGCTATTCGTCATGCGATTAATATTGGAGTAGATCGACAAGCGCTTGTAGACGGAGTGTTAGAAGGTCATGGTACACCAGCATATACATCAGTAGATGGCCTTCCTTGGTGGAATTCTGAAACAGTAATTAAAGATGCTGATATGGATAGTGCCAAGAAGTTGTTGAGTGATGCCGGATGGAAAGATACAGATGGAGATGGAATTCTTGAGAAGGGTTCTTTAAAAGCTGAGTTTACACTTTATTACTTAGCGAATGATGCAATTAGACAATCACTTGCCATTTCTGTGGCGGATATGATGAAACCATTAGGAATTAATATCAAATTAGAAGGCGGAAGTTGGGATATGATTGCTAAGAAAATGTATTCGAATCCTGTTCTAATGGGATGGGGCAGTCATGATCCACACGAAATGTACAATATTTATAGTAGTGAGTCTGCTGGAATAGAGTATTACAATACAGGTTATTATCAAAATAAAACGGTAGATGAATATTTTGAAAAAGCCCTTAGCTCAAAAAGTGAAAAAGAAGCAATTGAGTTTTGGAAAAAAGCACAATGGGATGGTACAACTGGTCTAAGTGCAAAAGGTGATGCTCCTTGGGCGTGGTTAGTAAATATTAATCATTTGTATTTGGTTAAAGATGGACTTGATATCGGAGATCAAAGAATCCATGTTCATGGTCATGGGTGGCCAGCTACAGATAACATCGTTGATTGGAAATGGACGAAATAACCGTGTATAAATCCAAAGGTAGAAAGCTTGGGTTATTTATATTGATGAAAGGTGTACGAATGGCTACATTATTGGTAGCCATTTGTTTTATTTCCTTTTTATTAGTGAAAAACTCTCCGATAGATCCAATTCAAGCCTACATTGGTGCTGATATGTTGAAAGTGGGTCCTGAGCAACGAGAGAAGATTGCTGAGTACTGGGGGTTAGATCAACCAGTTATGGTGCAATTTTTAAGTTGGGGTTCTGCTGTACTAAAAGGTGATTTAGGCACTTCGATGATTTTTAGAAGACCTGTAAGTGAAATTATTGGTGAACGATTTTTAAATTCCCTCGTTCTTATGATAGCAGCTTGGCTGTTATCAGGTGTTATCGGCTTTATCATGGGTGTTGTAGCAGCTATGAAAAAAGGGACTTGGATTGACAGGATGATTAAGTGGTACTGTTTCACGCTAGCTTCGACTCCTACTTTCTGGATGGGACTTCTCATTCTTATTGTTTTTGCAGTATGGCTAGGTTGGTTTCCAGTTGGAATGGGTGTGCCAGCCGGGGTGCTTTCAGAAAATGTTACCATGGTCGATCGAATCCAGCATCTAATTCTACCAGTACTGACAATTAGTATATTAGGTGTTGCTAATGTAGCGCTTCATACTCGCCAGAAGCTAATAGATGTTCTTGCTAGTGACTATGTATTATTCGCAAGAGCTAGGGGCGAGCAAGGTTTTGTCTTGTTTTGGAGACATGGATTACGCAATGTTGCTTTGCCTGCAATTACCTTACAATTTGCGGCCTTTAGTGAATTATTTGGTGGAGCAGTATTGGCAGAGCAAGTGTTTTCTTATCCTGGCTTAGGACAAGCTACGGTAGAGGCAGGACTTAGAGGGGATGTTCCTCTTTTATTAGGATTAGTTATATTTAGTACAATATTTGTTTTTGTAGGGAATTTACTTGCTGATTTGAGTTATCACTTATTAGATCCGAGAATGAGAGAGGTGAGGAAGTTATGATTCCAAGCCTGAAAAATGCGAATAAGAGATCTCCACTGAATCTAAAACAACGGACGTTATTTAAAATCCTAATTTCAATTGTCTTTTTAGCCATTGTTATATTAGGTGGTGTTTTACTTGATGAGGGGAGAATTGTAACAAATTTGAATGAACGTAATTCTGCCCCTTCTCTAAAGCATCTTTTTGGTACAGATTGGTTAGGGAGAGATATGTTTACGCGAACGGTAATGGGACTTTCTTTAAGTATAGGAGTTGGCTTGATTGGAGCAATTGGAAGTACTTTGATTGCTCTATTCCTTGGTATGGCGGCAGCAACAATGGGGAAAATGGCAGATCGTCTTATTTCATGGATCATTGATTTATTTCTAAGTGTCCCACATCTTGTAACCCTAATCCTTATTGCATTTACATTAGGCGGAGGATTTAAAGGAATTGTCATTGGCTTAACCTTAACTCATTGGCCGAGTCTTGCACGAGTCATTCGGGCAGAGGTTATGCAAGTTCGTTCCGCAGAATTTGTTCAAGTTTCACAGAAGATGGGAAAATCAAGGTGGTGGATTGCATTGCATCATATCCTTCCGCATATTGCTCCGCAACTCCTAATTGGCTTTATGTTACTTTTCCCTCATGTTATTTTACATGAGGCTGCAGTTACATTTTTAGGTTTAGGATTATCGCCACATGAGCCAGCGATAGGAATTATCTTATCAGAATCGATGAAGTACTTATCTTCAGGTATGTGGTGGCTTGCCTTCTTCCCAGGGCTTTGCCTGTTAATTGTCGTGAGAACATTTGATCAAATTGGAGAAAATCTTAGAGTGCTCATGACTCGGACGCATGATTAATCATAAATACTACGTTTAATATTAAGAGGAGTTAACAAATGTCTATTCTTGAAGTAGAAAATTTATCAGTATCTTTTAAACAATATACAGATGGATTTAAAGAGATAAATCATAAGGTGATTTCAAGTTTAAATGTAACTCTTGAAGCAGGCAAAATTTTAGCAGTTGTAGGTGCGAGTGGGTCGGGGAAAAGTTTACTTGCACATGCCATTCTTGGAATCCTTCCGAGCAATGCAAATGTTAGTGGCATCATTAAATATGAAGGTAAGGAACTAACACCTATTCGCCAAACTGCTTTAAGGGGGAAAGAGATCGCTCTTGTTCCACAATCAGTAAATTTTTTAGATCCCCTTATGCGTGTTGGAAATCAGGTGCGTACTTCCGTTAAAAATGGGGATGCAGTATCTGCCCAACGGAAAGTTTTTGAACGTTATCGTCTTGGAAAAGAAGTTGAAGATATGTATCCGTTTCAACTTTCAGGTGGGATGGCAAGGAGAACGCTTTTATCAACGGCTATGGTAAGTGATGCAAAGGTAATTATTGCAGATGAACCAACTCCAGGACTAGATCCTGTAGTTATAAAAGAAGCATTAGATAACTTTAGAGAATTTGCGGATAACGGTTGTGCTGTCATGTTGATCACACATGATATTGAATCAGCTCTTCAAATTGCAGATAAAATTGCTGTGTTTTATGCAGGGACTACGGTAGAGATAGCACCTGTAGAGGATTTTGTAGGTAATGGGGAGGCAATACGTCATCCCTATACTAAGGCGTTGTGGAGAGCGTTACCTCAAAATGAATTTAGACCAATTCCTGGCTCGCAACCGCATCCTAGTTCATTGCCACCGGGTTGTTTGTTTGAGCCACGTTGTGAAATGGCAACAGCTGAATGTCGACAAGCACCACCTAAAATGAGAGAACTTCGTGATGGAATGGTGAGGTGTATTCATGCAACTTGAAGCAAAGGACATAGGGTTTAGATACGGTGATGGACCATGGCTTTTTCAAGGAGTTAATTTAACATTAGAACCGGGGGAGATTGTTGGTATCACCGGACCAAGTGGACGAGGTAAAACTACTCTTTGCCGCATATTAGCGGGTTTTGAAGCACCTATTGAAGGCGCTGTGCATTTTAATGGGGCTCCATTACCGAATAATGGATACCATCCTGTTCAAATGGTCCTTCAACATCCAGAAAAAGCGATTAATCCACGGTGGAAAATGCATAAAATTCTTAATGAAGGATATCAACCTGATAAAGAGTTGTTAGATCTACTAGGGATTGAGCGCGAGTGGTTAACACGCTGGCCACATGAACTATCTGGAGGAGAGTTGCAAAGGTTTTGCGTTGCTAGAGCACTGGGACCAAATACTCGTTACCTCATTGCAGATGAAATGACAACAATGTTAGATGCAAATACACAAGCTCAGATTTGGCATGCTGTAATTGAAATTGCTAAAAAGAGAGAGATGGGTATAATTGTTGTTACACATGAATCTAACCTAATGCGAAGACTTTGTCATCGTGTAATTGATTTCAATAAATGATAATAGAAAAGGAGGCCTCTTTATTGGAGACCTCCTTTTTTGATGGCATCATTTATAGTTAACATCATTTATAACTAATTGTTTTCTTCAATAGCATCTTCTTGTTCTGCCACTTTTTCATGGATTTCTGATTCAATTGCCTGAACGAGGTCATCTTCCAGCTTATGCATAGGCTGAGGATGAAACCATTGAATTTCACCTTCGTGTACAAAGCCTTTGAACTCTTCTCCCTGCACTTGCAACGAAAATTGTTGTCGTTCATGTATACGGTCCTCAAATGCGGGTTTTATTTCAAGGTCTTTAATTTCTTTATAAACACCATATTGACTCATTAATGAGAGTATGGTTCCTTCAATGATTTCTATTTTATTTTCACCAATCATTTGCTTTGGATGAGGGTGGAGCCAGTGGATCTTACCTTCATGAAAATGTCCTTTAAATTCATCCCCTTGAACTTTGAAAGTGAATGCATGCCGTTCGTGGACACGGTCCTCAAACACAGTTTCAACTTCAAAATTTTCAAGTTCAGGTTTTGTATTCTTATTTTCAGGCATAAGTAATCCCCTCTCACGTAAGTTTCTATTTTTATTTTTTCTCTAGATTACTTTTGATATTCCGTACTTTCAGAGCGAGTGCGATTATCTAAGTAATCTATTCGTTTTATTATATAGGCTTTAATTGAGACTGTTGTTGAAAAGTGTACAGGTTAGGAGAACCCTGTTTTATCTGCACAATCAGACACTGTAAGTTGTGAAGCTTTGATAGATATCTTATTGATGAATATGAAATTAATCTATCATGTCTTTTAAAAGGAATAAATTACGCCAATTTTGTCAGTACTTCCGTAAAGAACTAGGAGTATGATTAGTCCACTTTTCACTTATAATCTTATGGCAGTTATTAAAGATTCGTTCAATTAGCTGGGTTGAATTCGCTAAAATTCTAATGCTAAAGCCGGGTATAGCTAGTCTAGAAATCCCGATTTTAAAATCGGCATCCTCCATTTGAATTGTTTCATAAAGTTCATCGAGAAGGGCATTATCCGTTTTTTCACTGACTGCAACCATAGAGCCTAAGTGAGTATATCCTTCCATAAAACCAAGCCCAGATAGGTTTTGATTGTTTGGAGTTAACTTAATATGATCAAACATGCCAAGATTCCCATCTAAATAAATTTCAGTAACTAATTGAACGGTATCATAGCTGAATTTCCCACCGCTCGGAGACCATCCAGGGGTAAGAATATCTGTATAGAGAAATGATGCACCATTTTCCATATGAATCACATTCTTCTGCTTATAACGAGCATTTTCATATGCAATCAATGGATCTGGCAGGTATTCTAAGTAGCTTCCTTTTTTTAATGAAATAGTTGTTTCCTGATAAGCAAGGCTTTTCGGTGTTTTATATACTTTTGTTGCAGATTGTGTTGTTAGTGTAACCATTGCACCTTCGTTGGCTGATATCTCCATCTTGTATCGATCACCATCTAAATAACCACCGCCGGGATTTAAAAGGTAATAGCAAACTTGTCCTGAATTATCGTGGTAAATCGGTCGCATAACTTTAAGTGCACCTTGGAAATATACATTCTTTGCGACAGTTTTCCCTTTTCTCTCTTCCAGGTCTAGAGATAAAACGCCAGTCCAGTCTGTCATATTAATCTAAACCTTTTAAGAAAGCATGTTTCTTAATCCAGTCAATTACTTCAGGAAGACCCTCATCGTTTTTTAGGTTAGTGAAAACGAAAGGTTTGTCACCGCGGAATACTTTTGTATCTTTCGCCATTACTTCAAGGCTAGCACCAACATGTGGAGCAAGATCCGTTTTATTAATGATGAACAGATCAGATTTAATCATACCTTGTCCACCTTTACGAGGGATTTTCTCTCCTTGTGCAACGTCAATAATATAAATAGAAAAGTCAACTAGTTCAGGACTAAAAGTAGCAGCTAGATTGTCGCCACCGCTTTCGACAAAAATAAGTTCAACATCTGGATGGCGTTCTACTAATTCATCAATGGCTGCGAAGTTCATAGAAGCATCTTCGCGAATAGCAGTGTGAGGGCAGCCGCCTGTTTCTACTCCGATAATACGATCTTCAGGAAGAACACCGTTTTGGATTAAAAATTTTGCATCTTCTTTTGTATAAATATCATTTGTAACTACTGCCATTTTAATTTCATTTTCAAGATGGCGTGTTAATTTTTCTACAAGCATTGTTTTACCTGCACCAACAGGTCCACCAACGCCAATTTTAATTGGTTCCATTAAAACACTTCCTTTTATTATTCGTTATTAAACCTTTATGACATGAAAATACGAATGTTGACACGTTCGTGATTCATTTGAGAAAGCTCTATTCCTGGAGAAACAATCCCGAAATCCTCTTCCGTTAATTGCATGATATGATCAACTGCACTAGTTATTTCAGGTATAAACTTATGAGAAATAGTTTGTCCTGCTGTTTGCCCAAGTGGTATAGCTCGTACCGCATTTTGAACTTGACTAGAGATAGCAGAGTACAAATAGTACTGAATCGCTTCTGATTTTGATACTTCAAGTCCATGAGCCACCATTGAAAAGACGATGGCAGGGTGACCAAACGAATTTTTATTTTTAATTTCTTCTTTGTAAAGCGAAAGGACAGGCATTTCATAAAGAGTGTTTGTCAGTTGTAGCATTCTCTTACCTATCATTTGAGTACCTTCTCGCGTTTCTCTAGGTAAGTTTTGAACAGTTAAGAGACGGTCAAGTTTCCAGACTTTTTGGAGGTCCTCTTCTATTAATGCTTCATAGGCGAGTCTACAAGCAAGTCCATCAGAGTAAATGAGTTGCTCATGTAGGTATACTTTAAGCCACTCGAAAAATGATTCCTGATCATGTACTTTATCTTCTTGTATATAACTCTCCAATCCAAAAGAATGACTGAAGGCTCCAGTAGGGAAATTAGAATCACATAGCTGGAATAAAGAAAGGATTTTGCTAGTCATGACTATGGCCTATATGACGGAATGCTTGTTTTACTTTACGATCTTCTCTTTTAAAAGGAATACCTAGTTCTTGAAGTAACTCTTCTACTAAATAATCGTATTGAACCAACATATCATTTTCTTCAAATTGAGCTGGTAAATGACGATTACCAAGTTGGTGAGCGATAGTTCCCATTTCTTTGATATCTCGAGGACTGATGACAAGTAGATCGTCAGACAAAACATCTATTACGATCATGTTTTTCTCGTCCATATACAAGACATCACCAGAGACAAGGTCACGCGGTGCTTTTAAGCGAATGCCGAGTTCGTTGCCATGATCTGTTTTAACACGTTGGATACGCTTCATTAAATGCGCGCTTTCCAAGTAGACTTTCTCCATATGGCGTTTTTTTATGTCATTTGGATCCATCTGTTCTAAGTTTGTTACGATTTCTTCAATTATCATTATTTTTTTTCACCTCAGAATAAGAAATAGCGTTGCGCCATAGGTACCGTATCAACTGGGTCACATGTCAGCAACTCTCCATTTATTTTTACTTCATATGTTTGTGGATCCACTGTAATATTGGGTGTTTCAGAATTTAATTTCATATCTTTTTTAGTTAGCGTACGAATGCCGCCAACTGGAAGAATGATTTTATTAAGTCCAAGTTTTTCATGAACGCCGTCATCAAATGCTGCTTGGGAAATGAAGGTTGCCGAACTTTTGGCTAAAGCTTTACCATGTTGTGCATACATAGGGCGGTAAATATATGGCTGTGGAGTTGGAATAGAGGCATTTGCATCTCCCATTAGCCCAGTAACAGCAAGTCCATTTTTAAGAACCATTTCCGGTTTCACACCAAAAAACTTCGGAGACCATAGTACTAAATCGGCCATTTTTCCGACTTCAATAGAACCTACATATTTTGATATCCCATGAGTAATAGCAGGGTTAATCGTATATTTGGCGATATAGCGTTTTACACGGTTGTTGTCAGCGTGCTCGCTATCTCCTTCTAGAAGTCCTCTTTGTTTTTTCATTTTGTCGGCAACTTGCCATGTACGAAGAACGACTTCACCGACGCGACCCATCGCCTGTGCATCGGAGCTAACCATACTAAATACACCCATGTCGTGTAGGATATCTTCAGCTGCAATCGTTTCTTTTCTGATTCTAGAATCTGCAAAAGCAATGTCTTCTGGAACAGAAGGATTTAAATGATGGCAAACCATGACCATATCAAGATGTTCGTCGATAGTATTTATAGTATAAGGGAGGGTGGGATTCGTTGATGATGGCAAAATGTTATGATAACCTGCCGATTTGATTAAATCAGGTGCATGACCACCGCCAGCGCCTTCTGTATGATACATGTGAAGGACTCTGTCTTTTACAGCAGCCATCGTATTTTCCATAAAACCACTTTCATTTAACGTATCTGCGTGAAGTGCAACTTGAATATCATATTCATCTGCTACTTTTAGTGCGTAGTCAAGCGATGAACCAGTAGCACCCCAGTCTTCATGAACTTTTAAGCCAATGACACCAGCTCTAACTTGCTCAGTTAACGGTTCAATAGATGCGGCATGTCCTTTACCTGTAAATCCAACGTTTATAGGAAGACCTTCAGCAGCTTCTAACATACGATGAATGTTCCATTCACCCGGAGTAACCGTAGTAGCTTTAGACCCTGCGGCAGGACCTGTACCGCCACCGATTAGTGTTGTTGTACCAGATGTTAACGCAATTTGTACTTGTTCGGGATTAATAAAGTGAACGTGTGTATCAATGGCACCAGCTGTAACAATTAAACCTTCGCCGGCAATTATTTCTGTCGCTGCGCCAATGATAATATCTACATTATCCATGACAAGAGGATTACCACTCTTACCTATTCCGAAAATCTTTCCGTCACGGATAGCTAAATCAGCTTTACAAATACCTGTGTAATCTAAAATAATAACATTTGTTATAACTGTATCCGCAACACCTTCTGCGCGGGTTGCAAGAGGGTGTTGACCCATGCCATCTCGAATGACCTTTCCGCCGCCAAAGACAACTTCTTCTCCGTAAGAAGTGTAATCTTTTTCGATTTGAATAAACAAATCTGTATCAGCAAGACGGACTGAGTCACCAGTAGTGGGTCCGTACATTTCTGCATATTGTTTTCGGGACATTTTAAAACTCATGATGCATCCTCGCTTTCTAATTTGCCATCTACTTTATTATTAAATCCATATACACGGCGTTCTCCTGCAAAATCAATAAGTGGTATTTCTTTTTCGTCGCCGGGTTCGAAGCGAACAGCCGCTCCAGCAGGAATATTCAATCTCTTGCCGTATGCTTCATTTCTATTAAATTGAAGTGCTTCATTTACTTCGTAGAAGTGGAAGTGTGATCCGACTTGAATGGGGCGGTCACCTGTATTGATGACATTAACAGTAACTACCTCGCTGCCTTCATTACAGAGGATCTCTTCTTCTTTTAAAATATATTCTCCTGGTCTCATATAGCACCCCTCCTTTTATCGTATTGGACTGTGGACAGTTACCAATTTAGTTCCGTCTGGAAAAGTTGCTTCAACTTGAATGTCATCGATCATTTCAGGGACTCCATCCATAACATCATCTTGAGTTAAAATGGTAGCACCGTATTCCATTAGTTCTGCAACAGTCTTTCCATCCCTAGCTCCTTCTAGTACCTCATAAGTAATAAGGGCAACAGATTCTGGATGATTTAATTTTAGACCTCTGTCCTTCCGACGCCTTGCAAGGTCAGCTGCCACTACTATCATAAGTTTGTCAATTTCGCGCGGCAATAAATGCATAGTTCAAACCTCCTAGTATAGATTTCAAATAATACAACTGTTTTTATTTGAAAGAAAGGTGAAGATTAACTTAAAAATAAAATAAATCTTTATATGTTTATTTTCTCCAAAAGCCCAGTAATTAAACCTTTCTAAAGAATTTTAACATACAAATAATTTGAGATGAAGTTTAACGCAATGCTTTAGGAACTAAAAATTAGGTTGATAGGGTTAATCGTCAATTAAAAATGATTTTAGGTTAGATATATGCATTCATACCTATATAAATATAAGGAAATATATATAGGTTTTAGGAGATATTAGCCTCATTGAAATGACTCTATCTGAGCTTTGTATAATCTTATAGTTGTAGATTTATACTAATTTCATTACAAAATACAATAACGATGTAACCATACTGAGATTACATTGAAATATCGCTGACATATTAAGTACGTAAAATATTACGTTAGAGAGGGGGTATCTGTATGAAAAAAATAATAGGTATAATAAGCATATTTGTGGTATTAGGTTTGGTTATATCAGTAGGCTATTATGGTTATGGGAAGTATAAAGAAACATTGGACTATAAAGGTAAAGTAGCTAAAGGTATTGAAATAACGATGAAAAATAAAATGCTAAGAGCCCAGGCTGGTAAGGAAGAATTATATTTAGAAACATTTAATAAAGGTGATTACACGTTAAAAAAACCTTATATCGTGCAAAATCCGTACGATATAGCCCCTTTGACTGCTCTAGTCATGTTCAACACAGAGCAACCAACAAAAGTATCTATTACTATAAAAGGACGAACAGAACAAACTGATATTACGCACCAATTTGAGAAATTTGAAAAGGTACATAGTATACCGGTGCTAGGTTTGTTAAGTGATACAAATAACGAAGTGGTTATAACTGCTACTACGAAAGATGGTGCTGAAACATCAAGTACTATTCATATTCAAACGGAGGCATTACCATCGTACATAGGCAAGGTTGATATTAAGACACTAAATAAAAAAACTGTAGATATTGGTGAAAGCCAATTAACCTTCGTTGTACCAAGCACCAAGTATCCATATGCTTTTGACGAAAGTGGAGATATTCGATGGTATAGTTCGAAGTATAACAGCCACATATTTAAAGAAGTTAAAAATGGACATATATTATTTTTAACAAAAGAATCTATTCGCTCTAGAACTTATTCTGTATTAGTCGAAATGGATTATATGGGTAAGCTTTATCATGTCTATGATTTTAATAAGGCAAATGCTGCAAAAGAGGGAACTTCAAAGGAAAATGAAACAAAGGAATCATCAATGGTGCATCACGATGCAATTGAGCTTCCTAACAGTAATTTACTATTAACGGTAAATGATGATTCACAATATGTAGAAGATACGATGATTGAAGTAAATCGTGAAACTGGAGATATTGAGAAAGTGATTGATTTAAAAGAGATCTTACCATTATCTTTCTACGAAAATTACCGTAATAATAAACGATCTGATGGAAAAGCTGACTGGTTCCACCAAAATTCAGTTGTTTATGATGAATCCGATGATAGCATTGTTATTTCAGGACGTAATCAGGATACTGTGATGAAGTTAGATTATAAAACAAACAAGATTAAATGGATCTTAGCTGCTGATGAAAATTGGCCAGCCGATTATCAAAAATATGTATTAAAAGAGATTGGTGAAGTGAAATTTAATGCGGGGCAACATACAGCGACAATCATCCCAGGTCAGGATAATAATGCTGATACAATAGATATTTTACTTTATGATAACAATGTTGTTGTGAATCGTGGAGATAAAGCACTTTCTAAAAAATACAGTCGCGCAGCACAATATCGTATTAATGAAAAAGATAAAACTGTAGAAGAAGTTTGGTCATTTGGTGAACAATTTGGAGAAGCTTACTTCACCAATATTGTAGGAAGTACAAGGTGGCTAGAAGATTCTTCGCATCGACTAATTAACTTTGGATTTTTAGACGGTGATACAAGAAGTAGTATTTTTGAAGTAAGTGAAAATGGTGATGTTGCAATGGAAGCCAATGTTACTGGATTCCCAAAAGGGGCCAGAGCATATCGCGCTGAACGTTTAGATTTGTATAATAAGAATTGGGATTATTCATTAAATAAGAATGGTTTCTTTATAAAAGCGTATAAAAAAATCTTAGAATAAAAAAGAGGGTTATTAAAAACTGTGAGATCATTTCTCACAGTTTTTTTGTGTTAACAGAATAAAAAAGAGGGTTATGACGATTCGATACCGAAATATAAAAATGAAATATAAATTTTCATATAGATTCTCTAGCCTTACAAAAGGAAAAGGTAATTATGAATGATAAAAATGGAAATAGCTTGAGGGAAAAGATCTTTAAATTAGAAAGAGAGTAGGTTTTACTTTTGAAGCAAGCATTACTAGTGATTGATGCGCAACAAGAATTAATTGATGGTAACGAAAAAGAACAAAGTGTATTGAATAAAGAAAATCTGTTAAATAGTATCAATTCAGTTATAGATAAGGCGATAGATTCGAATGTATTGGTCGTCTTTATAAGAGATAAAGATGTTGCTCAAGGTGAAGGTAAAGGATTTCAAATTCATAAGGAAATAAAAATACCAGTTACTTCGAAGGTATTTGATAAGAAGGCTACAAATTCGTTTTATGGAACGCCATTACTGGCATTTTTAAAAGATCATGAAATAGAGCACATTGTTATTATGGGATGTAAAACTGAACATTGCATTGATACTGCTGTTAGAACTGCAACAATAAATCATTTCGATGTTACTTTAGTAGAAGATGGTCATTCAACAACAGATTCTTCAACCTTAACTGCTGAAAAGATTATAAACCACCATAATGAAATACTTCATGGTCATTACAATGTAGATAATTTTTCTGTTGTTAGAAATAGCAACGAAGATTTGTTTCAACCAACCCATAATAATTATAGATAAAAAACTTAAGTCTATTTTCTGTTCGCTTGGAATAAAGATGGAGGTGTCATTATGTATGGAGTAATTAATTTTGAGGTATTTTTAATTACAGGAATTTTATTAAATTTAATTCCGGGTGCAGATACTATGTATATAGTAGGTAGAAGTATTGCTCAAGGGCGAAATGCAGGTGTATATTCTGTATTAGGTATTTGTAGTTAGTTGCTTTTGGTTTATCGATCATACTTACAAAATCACTTATTTTATTTAATATTATTAAAATTGTTGGTGTGATTTATTTAGTCTATCTAGGTATTAAAATGTTACTTGATAAAACAAATTTAAGCTTGGATTCTTCAGGGTCTAATAAACAAAACAAAAGAAAAATATATATACAAGGGCTTTTGACAAGTCTTACAAATCCTAAAGTTGCTTTATTTTTCATCGCGTTTCTTCCTCAATTTATTGATACAAAGGCTGCTGGGCCAATACCATTTATCATTTTAGGACTTACATTTACATTCACTGGATTAGTGTGGTGTCTATTTATTGCCTATTTTTCTTCATTTATTTCCCAGAAAATAAGAGACAGCGAAAGAATGGGGACGTATTTGAACAAAATCACAGGCATAATCTTTATCGGAATGGGTTTGAAATTGCTTCAGACAAAGGCTCCTCAATAAATTAATTACCAAATATTATTAATGTCTTATAGATCAAGCATCCATTTCGAAATGGATGCTTTTTAGCGTTTAGAGTAAAGTGGGTGTAATTTGTATGTCTTTCGTGATTGTAATAAATGGTTTCATATTTATTTAAAGAAATATGAGAATATTGGTAAGTTGTGATCGTTGTATATAGTGAAAAAGCTTTTTCAATTCAAAAAGGAGATCATGCCATGAGAGTTTCAGAGAAAAATTTCGTTAAACGATTAAAGAAGCAAGATGAAGCTGCACTTGAATATGTTATCGATACGTATATGCCTTTTATAAAAGCAATTGTTTATAAAGTTTTACAACCCCTTGGGAAAGTTGATTTAGTCGAAGAGTGTGTGAGCGATGTTTTTTTATCAGTATGGCAAAATACGATGCAATTTAAGGGTGATGCAATCGAATTCAAAAAATGGATTGGTATGATTGCAAAGTATAAAGCCATTGACCAATATCGAATATTAGAGAGACAACAAGCGAGAGAGCAGGCGCTTGATGGGACAGATAATCTAGCCTCAGGAAATCTTATACAAGATCAGGTTTTGCAGCGTGAAGAGAGAAACGAATTACTGTTTGAACTAAGTAAACTAGAAACTGTAGACAGAGATATATTCACAATGAAGTATTTCCTAGAGATGGCGAACGGCGAAATAGCAGACGCTCTTTTTATATCAAAAGCAGCAGTTGATAACCGCTTATACCGTGGGAAGAGAAAGCTAGCGTATTCCTTAACAAAGAGTTTGGAGGAGCGATGGACATGACAGATCAATATAAGAAGTGGGCAAATTTAAATGTTGAAGATATTGAACCAATGGATGTAACGGATATTGAAAAGGCTCGTATGAAGCAGCGTATTATTAATAAAAAAGCAACAAAAATTAAACGTCCTGTCTGGCGTATTGTCTCAGTGGCGTTAGTGATATTAGTTGCAAGTGCGACAACAGTTAGTTTTGCAATTCCGAGTGTAGCATCGCAATTCCCATTTATTAAAGGTATCGTCAATTATTTTACTTCAGATAATGATAAGTTGTATGAACAATATGTAGATTACGCAACAGATATCGAGCAATTAGAAATGAGTAATGGTATTACGATGATGATTGAAAACGCTGTATTTGACGGTAATACGATTACAATTACTTACGCATTAGAAACAGAGCATGATTTAGGGGGGAATCCAAGAGTCGGACAGTTCATCGACGTTGAAGGTAGTGTTGCAATTGGGGGAATAGATTCACTTCAACAAATTAGTCCAACAAAATATGTCGGACTAGCACGTGTAACCCCAACATTCAAAAAAGGTCTAGAAAAAGTTCAAGTGCAGTGGTCTCCTAAAAGTTTCACAAATGATATAACAGATGAAACGATTAATGGAGACTGGAAGTTTAATTTTGAACTAAAGAAAATTCAAGATGAAATTCAGTTAGTTAATCAATCTATGACAGATGCAGGCATGACATTAATTATTAATGAGATTCGTAAAACGGATGTTTCAACGATTATTAAGATGAAACAAATTACTGAATCGAGATTATTAAAAAAATGGCATTTGGCAAGCCCTACTCTTGTAATTCGTGATGATGTCGGCAATGTGTATCAAGTTGTAGATAATGGTGGTTCAAGTATGGATAATGGTGCAACTGCTGAATGGAGTCAATCAATAGGAGTTATTGATAAAAGGGCTACAAAACTCTACATTGAACCGACCATGATTTTGAGCTTAGGAGAAGCAAAGGGTAGCGAGAAATATAAAATGAAAACAATTGAGATTTCACTTGATTAAATAATTTTATAAATGTACAAAAGTAAGAATCCACTTCGATTAATTATGAAGTGGATTTATTTTTATTTATTGCCTAATAATTTTTATCTCCGAAACATAAATTATAATATTGCAAAAACTAATCTAATTAGTTATTATAGAAATAGAGTTAGTTTTTTAGAGAAGGAGCTTGATAAATGATGAGAGTTACGAAAATTGGAACCGTATTTCAATTATCTTTTATGCCAAGAATATTTCCGGTTAATTGTTATTTAGTGGAGGAGGAAAATGAACTTACATTGATTGATGCAGCCCTACCTTTCAGCACAAAGGGGATAATAGATGCTGCCAAGAGTATAGGTAAACCAATAACAAGAATTGTACTTACCCATGCACACAATGATCATATAGGTGCACTAGATGCGCTAAAAGAATTGTTACCCAATGCTCAAGTAAGTATTTCTTCTAGGGATTCCCTATTATTGGATGGGAATTCTACCTTGTTACCGAGTGAAAAAAACACACCAATTCGTGGTGGGCTTCCAAAGAACATTAAAACCAAACCGGATTTATTATTAGAAGATGGAGATCGTATAGGTTCATTAGAAGTGATCGCGACTCCAGGTCATACACCAGGTTCCATAACTCTTTTTGATACACGTAATCGTAGTCTTATTGCAGGTGATGCTCTCATTACTAGAGGCAAAGTTGTAGTGTCAGGTTTAATGAATCCTTTATTTCCTTTCCCAGCTTTAGCTACATGGGATAAACACATTGCTCTTGAAAGTGCAAAGAAATTAATTGGTTATAAACCAAGTCTACTTGCTGTGGGGCATGGCAATATGCTGGAGCAACCTAGGACTAAAATGGAGCAAGCAATAGCCGAAGCAGAATTGAAATTTTAATAAACTAAATAGGAAGTGACATTGAAATGGCTCGCCGTATGAAATTAGATTTATCAATTATTTTAGAGAAAACAACAGAACTAGTTGACGAGAATGGGGTAGATAAACTTTCACTAGGATCGTTAGCAGAGAAATTGGGGGTACGACCACCTTCTTTGTATAATCATTTTGAAGGATTAAATGGATTGAAGCAGAAGTTAGCCATACATGGTGTTGAAAAACTACATGAATATATGCTACAAGCAGCAGTAGGAAAAGCAGGTGACGATGCAGTACGTGCAGTAAGTGAGGCATATATTCAATTTGTCAGAACTCATCCTGGGCTGTATGACGCAAGCAATCGTTTTGCTGATACTAACGATATAGAATTACAGCGTGCCCAGGAGTCAGTCGTAAAGCTGGTTGTGCAAGTTTTACAAGCCTACAATTTAAACGATGAAATGGCGATTCATATGGTTAGAGGATTGCGAAGTATTTTACATGGATTTACATCTATTGAACATATGGGTGGCTTTGGAATGCCACTTGATATTGATGAAAGCTTTTTAATTCTCATCAATACTTTTATAGAGGGAATTCATTCCATTATAAGTAAGGGGTAAACAAGATGAATAGTATGCAAGCAAACTCAACATTTACATTAATAGAAGCTAGTGAAAAGCCCTTCAGTGAATTTGAAGGAGGACCTAAACTTACAAAAGGAAATTTCAAAATGGCCTATGTAGGTGAACTTCAAGGTGAAAGTATTTTACAAGAGCTAAAATGTTATTTGGCTGATGGTTCCGCTACAGTTTTTGGTTTTGAGCAGTTCACGGGAAGTTTAGGTAATCGCTCAGGAACTTTCGTATTAGAACATGTCGGTAAATTTGAAAATGGTGTACTTACCTCAAAACGCAATGTTGTGATAGGTTCAGGTACTGGAGATTTAAATGGTCTCAAAGGTGAGGTGAATTTCCAGACTGGTAGTGCTGAACAATTCGCAATCACATTAGAGTACAGCTTTGAGTGAGAAGCTGTATTTGAAAGGCCCCTTAAAGCATTTTTTTACATGTTTCTATAAATTTTGTTACGAGTGGGCTTTGTTTCTCATTTTTTCTTGTACATATAGCAATTTTATGTGTCACATGGATACCTTGGACATAAACTCTAGCTAATTGATTATTTTCTACATAATCACGTACAACAAGAGATGAAATAAAATTAGCGCCGTAACCAGCCATTACTGAGCGAATAGTTTCATTTAATCCGTTAAATTGCAAAGCGACTTTTGGTGGCTTCACTTGGTAGGTGTGACATAATGCAAAAAGGTGGTCTCTCATTGAGCTACCTTCTTCACGCATAATAAAGGGTTCCTTAACCATTTCACCTAAAGAAATGCTCTGATTGGCATATGGATGTTGAGGTGAAACAACAAACCAAAGCTCATCTTCAAATAATTCTTCCCATTCTACCTCTTCTGGTCTTTCTGAAATACCTCCACCATAAATAGCAACATCTGCTTTATATTGCTTTAGTTGCTCAAAGGCTTCTTTAGTATTTGTTGTTGTTATGACTAAATTGATATCTTCATTTGCAGATTTAAAATTTGCTGCCCATTTTGGAATTAAGAAATTAGCTGGCAGATAGGTAGCTGCTATATGAATTGTCCCAGTTTTGGCAAGACGATAGTCTTCAATAAATGATTCGATATGTCCTTCAAATGAAAAAAAATTCTTAGCTTTTTCCGCTAATTCCTCTCCAAATTCCGTTAAAATTACACCTCTGCCCTGTTGCTTAAATAATTGAATTCCTATTTCATATTCGAATTTTTTAATCTGGCTAGAAACGGCAGGTTGACTGATTCGCAATAATTCAGCTGCTTTAGTGAAACTGCCAGTCTGTGCAACTTGGTGAAACAACCTAAGTCCATGTATATTCATATGTCCCTCCAACTTATAAATAAAAGTTATAGATAAGTAAAAATAATATATTTTTTTTATGGTTTCCTCTAATATACACTAAATCTGTAAGCATGAAAATATGAATAGGAAATGGGGTAAAAATTATGGGGAATGACTTGATTTGGAATGAAGTGGATGAGTATTTTATTGAAAAACTAATACCATTTGATTCAGCTCTGGAGCGTGTTTTACATGTAAATAAAGAAGCGGGCTTACCTGAAATCGATGTAGCTCCAACTCAAGGAAAGTTATTGTATTTATTAGCTAAGATTAAAGGGGCAAAGAATATATTAGAAATTGGTACACTTGGTGGATACAGCACCATATGGCTTGCACGTGCATTACCTGAAGACGGAAAAGTGTATACGCTAGAGGCGGAAGAAGAACATGCAAAAATAGCGGAACGGAATATTAAGCAAGCAGGGTGTCGGGATAAAGTAGAAGTAATTGTAGGTAAGGCACTTGACACATTGCCAAACATAAAAGAAAAAGGAATAGCCCCATTTGATTTAATCTTCATTGATGCAGATAAACCCAATAATCCGTATTACTTAAAATGGGCATTAGAGCTAGCTATGCCAGGGGCAATTATTATTGCAGATAATGTAGTGCGTGATGGAGAGGTAATTAACGAGACAAGCGAAGATGAACGAGTACAAGGCATACGCCAATTTATAAGCTTATTAGAAAACGAACCTAGAATTGAGTCTACGGCTCTTCAAACAGTAGGATCAAAAGGGTATGATGGTTTTGTGATTAGTGTTGTAAAATAAGCGTTAATTTTTAGTATGGATTGGTTAAGCTGAGCATCAATCAAGATTCATTATTTACAGATTTTGTATCGTGTTTTATGTTGTATGTATTTTATTTAGTGCACTTTAGAAAAGAAAATGCTCAAGGGGACTAGTAGAGGTTAGTGAGGTATTTACAATACAATTAAGGCGACATTTCTTCATATTGAAGAAAATGTCGCCTTTAGATTTGCAATTATTATCAATCTTACATTTTAAATTTGTTAACCAAATCCTGCAATTCAACCGCAAGATTGGACAATGATTTTGTAGAAGATGAGACTTCTTGCATCGCTGCTAACTGTTCTTCGGTTGTTGCAGCTACTCTTTGAGAATGCTCAGAAGCTTCTTTTGTAGCATGTGAATTATTGATGACAGTAGCAGCAACTTCTTGAGCACTTGCAGACATTTCCTCTACAGTAGCAGCCATATCTGTTACTTTTTCTTTCATATTTTCTAGCTCACCGACGATTTCTTTAAAGCTTGTATCGGTTTTGCTGACAATATTTAGCCCATCTTGTACTTCAACCTTAACATGATTCATGGACTCCGTTGAGCGAGACATGTTAAGCTGGATATCTTTTATTAAATTTGAGATTTGCTTAGAAGATCTTTGAGATTGTTCCGCAAGTTTTCGAACTTCCTCTGCAACTACTGCAAATCCTTTACCATGTTCGCCAGCACGTGCGGCTTCGATAGCAGCGTTTAAAGCTAGTAAATTTGTTTGATCTGCGATATCAGTAATTACTTTAGAAATTTCGCCAATCTCATTTGAGCTTGAATCAAGTAATCGTAGCACATCGCCACTTTCATTCACTTTTTGATTGATTGAGTTAATTTGTTTTACTGTTTGTTCAACGTAAAGATTACCTTGTTGCGCTTGAGTCATAATCATTGCACCGACCTCAGAAACATCTGCAGCATTTTCGGCTAGATTTTGAATGGCTAAAGTTACTTCTTCAAGTGATTGAGCACTTTCTTGTAGGCTATTAGTGCTTTCTTCTGAGCCGTTTGCGATAAGTTGAATTGAATTTGTTATTTCTTCTGTTGCTTTGCTTGTTTCCTCTGCGATAGCCGTTAATTGTTCTGATGATGCTGCCACATGTTCTGTTGACTGATTGATTTGGCTGAGAAGCTCTTTCATAGTGGATTTCATAGTATTAAAATCATTCGTTAGTAGACCAATCTCATCATTTGTATTAACTTTCACATCGTCCCCAGAAAAATCACCAGAAGCTGTTCGATTTAGTTCGTGGCTAATTTGAATAACTGGCTTCGTTAATCTTATAGAGAAAAAGTAGGCAGCGATAATCCCTATGATTACAGCTAAACCTCCAATAATGCCAGTTGTGATCGCCACTTTTGAGGCACCGTCATTAAATTCCTTTTCAAATGATTTTGCGGCAACTGTCCATCCCCAATTAGGTTCTTTCTGAGCATAAGCTATATTTCCTTCAATTTTATTGGTTTTTGCATTCAGCCATTTGTAAGTAAAATAACCGCCCTTTTCTCCAGTCTTCAAAAGTTCTTTCCCGATGAATACACCATCTTCTGTTTCTGTATTCATGAGTTCTGCACCTTCGTTTCGAGGATCCATCACGTTAACAGCGTTCTCGTCGACAGCATAAACAAAACCGTTACCTCTGATTGTATGTTCTTCTTTAATTGGTCGTATATTGTCGGCGTCTTTTTTTCCGTATAATTCAACTCTTAATTTTTCTTGAGCTTCTTCCAGTGTCAGATTTCCTGCTTCAACTTCCTGATTTAATAGAGCAATCATAGCAATAACCATATTTGTACTTTGCTGTAGTTCCTCTTTACCAGAAGCAGTTAATTCCTTTTTTGAAGTAGAGTATGTACTGATTCCGATGATTATTGTGGGAATAATCAGTAGAAGCGTGCAAAGTATTATTAATTTTCTTTTAAGTGATATTTTGATTTTTTTCATGATTCATCTCCGGGGAAATTTTTTATTTTTACTACCAATATTGATTTAATTCTTCCTATTTGTAAGCGCAATATAGGTATCATCTGTATCGACATTTTTTCTTAATTGTTAATTAATTTTGCGGGTTTATGGATATAAAATAATTGGAAATGGGTAATTGGTTTTAACAATTGTCTAATTGTCTGTACAGAGCAATGTTGCAATATTAAATTTTCGTATGTCTGCGAAAGTAAGGAATAATCAATTAAAAATAGCGCAACCTAACTTTACTGACACATAAAAAGGAGGAATTAAATTGAGTAAAATTTTACAACTATCTATGGTGGTACTGCTTATGGGTTCTTTAGCTGCATGTGGGACGAGCAAGACTTCAAATGAAACGGCCACAAATGAAACAGCTAAAGAGGAAACGACGAACAAAGGTAATGAAACCGTTAAGGAAGAGGAGACAACTACAGAAAAAACACCAACTAATAATGAACATAAATTAGAATTGGCAGATGACGTTGCAGATAAAATTGCTGAAATGAAGGAAGTAGAAAAAGCAAATGTTATTGTAACGAATAAAAATGCTTATGTAGCGGTTACGCTGAAAAAGGGCGTAAACGGTGACAAAGCGGTTGAGGATAAGATTGCAGACCAAGCAAGAGCTGCAAATGCTGAATTCAAAAATGTATATGTGTCGTTGAATCCTGATTTTGTTAAGGAAATGACTCAATATGGGGAGAAAATCAGAGCGAATGAGCCGGTTGAAGGATTCTTTGAAGAATTTTCAAACACGGTAAAAAGAGTATTCCCTAATGCTCATTAAGTATAACTGTATGGAAGTAATTTAAGGATCAAGGACGTAAAGCTTGTTTTGATGCTTCTATTCAAAACAAGCTTTTTCTTTTTGCAAAAATGTTGAAGTGGAAATCGATAACCGACACCCTTTGAGTACATGGAAAGAAATAATCTATAAACCAATCTGTTGACAACATAAAAAATCTCTGTTAAATTTATCTTAAATTCAAGATAAATGAATTCGAGATAATTGTATTCTTCGAAAGGAGAAAAATTTAATGCAAATAAATAATAATCTCAAAGCACTGACAGTATTACTTCGAGCATCACAGTCTGTTCAAGATGTTGTGAGAAAAGACATGCAACAGTATGGTTTAAATCAAACCGAATTTGCAGTCTTAGAATTGCTTTATCATAAGGGTGAACAGCCTATACAACATATTGGTAAAAAAATTTTAATTGCAAGTAGTAGCATTACTTATGTTGTAGATAAATTAGAGAAAAAAGAGTTAGTACGTCGAAGAGCTTGCCCTAATGATCGTCGAGTAACTTATGCAACGATTACTGAATTAGGAAAAGTATTTATGGATACCACGTTTCCTAAGCATGAAAAGAAAGTCAATGCTATTTTTGAAGAACTATCAGAACAGGAATTAGAGGTTTTCATTGATCTTCTTAAGAGAATTGGACTTCACGCAAAGGATATATAAATTTTTTTAATCATATATCTCGAAATCGAGATATATTGTGTAGATAAACGAAATATAATTATGGAGGAATATAATATGAACCATTTAAAAGGAATACATCACGTAACAGCTATCACCAGTAGTGCAGAAAAAAACTACGAATTTTTCACATATGTTCTAGGGATGCGTTTAGTGAAAAAAACAGTTAACCAAGACGATATTCAAACGTATCATTTATTTTTTGCAGATGACAAAGGAAGTGCGGGAACTGATATGACATTCTTTGATTTCCCTGGCATTCCTAAAGGAGTACACGGTACAAATGAAATTTCAAAAACGTCATTCCGTGTTCTTAGCGATACAGCATTAGATTATTGGGTAAAACGCTTTGAACGATTAGAAATAGCACATACTGGTATTATTGAACAATTTGGAAAAAAGACTCTTTCTTTTGTAGATTTTGATGATCAGCGCTACCAACTAATTTCGGATGAGAACAATGAGGGAGTTGCTAGTGGTACACCATGGCAAGATGGACCTGTTCCTCTAGAATATGCAATTACAGGATTAGGACCAATCTTTATCCGTATTGCTAATTTTGATTACTTTAAAGAAATGATGGAAAAGGCACTAGCATTTAAAGAAATTGCTCAAGAAGGGTCATTCCACTTGTTTGAAGTTGGTGAGGGAGGTAACGGCGCTCAAGTTGTTGTAGAGTACAATGCGATTCTTCCTCAAGCGCAACAAGGATATGGATCGGTTCATCACACTGCATTCCGCGTAGAAGATCGCTCAGTTCTAGAAGAGTGGATTCAACGTATGGAAGGTTTCGGATTTAATACGTCAGGCTACGTTAATCGCCATTTCTTTGAGTCATTATATGTAAGAGTTGCACAAGGGATTTTATTTGAGTTTGCAACAGATGGTCCTGGCTTTATGGGAGATGAACCGTATGAAACACTTGGAGAAAAGTTATCGTTACCTCCATTTTTAGAACCAAAACGTGAGCAAATCGAAAAACTAGTTCGTCCAATCGATACAGTAAGAAGCACAAAAGAATTTATAAAAGAGTAACAGAAAGGCAAGTATTTATTTTATGAGGTGAAAGAATTGGGTATTATGGATAAGTTGTTTGGAAAAGCTAATAAAAATACAGAAGAAAATTTAGGAGGAAACGAAATGTTGAAAATAGGTATTGTTTTAGGAAGTACACGTGAAGGTCGAGTAAGTCCACAAGTAGGAGAATGGGTGAAAGGCCTTGCTGATCAACGTGGAGATGCAGAATATGAAATCATTGATATCGCAGATTTTAAATTACCGTTTTTAGGGGATCCAAATGGTGATACTCAAGGAATTAGCGGTTGGGCGGAGAAAATTAATGGTTGTGATGGATTCGTATTTATCGTGCAAGAATACAATCACAGTATTACAGGCGCATTAAAAAATGCATTAGATTTACTACGTGCTGAGTGGAACAACAAAGCAGCAGGTATCGTAAGTTATGGTTCAGTAGGCGGTGCGCGAGCAGCAGAACATTTACGCGGAATTCTTGGGGAATTATTAGTTGCAGATGTTCGTGTACATCCTGCATTATCATTATTTACTGATTTTGAGAACGGTAGTGTATTCAAGCCAGCCGACGTTCAAGCGGCATCTGTTAACGATATGCTAGACCAAGTCATTGCATGGAGTGGCGCATTAAAACCTTTACGTAAATAAAAGAAATGATAGCAGTAAAAGGAGGGAATAAAAAATTCCCTCCTTTTTTAACAACTAAAGTCAATCAAATGATAAGTTCAATTACTTGATTTTCCATCAATTGCGTAGTAAAGTGATAACAAGAACAACGATTCGGAGGAAAAAAACATATGCGTAATAATACAATGGGGTCATTAATCTGGCTGCGTTTAATGCGTTTTACGAATCAAAGTAATCAAATGTCTAATGACTTTTTAAAACGTTTTGATTTAACAACCGCTCAATTTGATGTACTAATGCAAATTCGTATATATCAGCCCCTTACACAAAGTGAGTTAGCTGAGAAGGTAACAGTTACGCAAGGTGGTATTTCGCGTATGCTAGCACGTCTTGAAAAAGAAAATTACATTGTACGTAAACAAGATTGGAAAACAAAAACAATTAACCTAACTGCAAAAGCGGAAGCTATTTTAGATCAAGCAATGCCAGAGCAATTAGCATTTCAAACTTCATTTTTTGATGATGTATTAGATGAAGAAGAACAAAAAACTTTATATAAATTAATGACCCGGGTTCATAAGTATAGCCAAAAAAGAGAATTACCGTCTGAGTAATTTTTTTTGCATCATCATTTGACTAGTCAAGTTAAGAGGAGGAACAACTTTGCATACAATTTCTGGACATCATCATATTTCGATGATTACAAAAAATGCTCAATTAAATAATCAATTTTATCAAAAAGTATTAGGGCTACGTAGGGTGAAGAAAACGGTTAATCAGGATGACCCCAGTATGTATCATCTTTTTTACGGAGATTTAACGGGTAGTGCTGGAACGGAGTTATCGTTCTTTGAAATGCCTATTGCAGGAAGAACAGTTCGCGGTACAAATGCAATTACACAAATTGGTTTACTTGTTCCATCATTTGAAAGTCTTGAGTATTGGCAAAGACGCTTTGAGCTATTGGATGTAAGGCATGGAGAAATTACTAGTTATGCCGGCAGAGATGCGTTACATTTCGAAGACTTTGAAGGCTTACGAATGATTCTAATAAATAATAATGGCGAAGAAGTCCCTGAAAAATGGTCAGAATGGCAAGATTCTATCGTCGAGCCAAAGCATCGAATTTTAGGGATGGGTACAGTAGAAATAACGGTACGATACTTAGAACGTTTAGCGAAAACTTTAAAGGATACGTTTGGCTACGTAGAAGTAACGCGTTCTGAAACAGAAGCAATATTTCAATCTAAGGCTGGACAGTCATTTGGAGAGATTGTTGTTAAACAACAGGAAGGGCCAAGTGAAAAACCAGGTAAAGGGAGCATTCATCATCTAGCAATACGTGTAAAAGACGAAAATGAGTTGCGCTATTGGGATGAAGTTATAAAAGAACGAGGCTTCCAGTCAACAGGGATTGTAGACCGTTTCTATTTCCAAAGCTTATACTTCCGCGAATCAAATGGGATATTAATTGAAATTGCGACAGATGGTCCTGGTTTCACTGCAGATTCGACTGTAGAAGAGCTCGGGGGGAAATTAGATTTACCACCGTTTTTAGAAGAAAAACGTTCAGAAATAGAAGCAAAGTTAGTACCACTTGATTAAAAGGAGCGAATGAAAATGGAAAAGTATCGTATTGATAAAGATAAAGGGATTGAATTTGGTTTATATTCGATTGGGGATCATTTAATGAACCCTCATACAGGTACTTTGATAAGTGCTGAACAGCGTATTCATGAATTGATTGAAGCAAGTAAGCTAGCTGATGAAGCGGGACTTGATGTATTTGCAGTTGGTGAAAGTCATCAACAGCATTTTACAACACAAGCACATACTGTTATTTTAGGTGCAATTGCTCAAGCAACAAAAAACATTAAAATTGCTAGTTCTGCAACAGTATTAAGCACTTCTGATCCTGTACGTGTATATGAAGACTTTGCCACACTAGATTTAATTTCAAAAGGGCGAGCAGAAATTGTTGCTGGTCGTGGTTCACGTGTTGGAGCATATAGTTTACTTGGATATGATGTCCGTGATTATGAAGAATTATTTGAAGAAAAGATGGAGCTTCTATTGAAGTTAAACAATGAGGATAAAGTAACGTGGGAAGGACAGTTCCGTGCACCGCTAAAAAGTGCTTCCATTTTACCTCAACCCGAGGGTGGACATATGCCGATTTGGCGTGCAGTAGGTGGACCACCTGCTAGTGCAATTAAAGCTGGATATGCTGGTGTACCAATGATGCTGACAACACTTGGTGGTCCTGCTATTAATTTTAAAGTTTCTGTTGATGCGTATAGAGAAGCAGCTGAGCGTAGTGGTTTTGATCCTGCGACGTTACCAATTGCGACAACAAGTCTTTTTTACACAGCCGAAACTACTCAGGATGCACTTCGTGAGTACTATCCACACGCTAATTCAGGCATGCTTGCTTTACGTGGTGGTGGCTATCCAAAACAACAATTTGCTCAATCGACTGATTATCGTGACGCATTAATGATTGGTAGCCCACAGCAAATTATTGAAAAAATGCTCTATCAATATGAATTGTTTGGGCAACAGCGTTTTATGGCACAAATAGATTTTGGTGGCGTACCATTCGATAAAATTGCGAAGAACATTGAACTTATTGCAACGGAAATATTACCTGCCGTTAAGAAATATACAGCGAAAAAATAAGGAGTGTATATGATGAAAGTTGTAGGAATCGCAGGCTCTAATGTAGGGTCAAAAACAAGAACAGCTATGGATTATACACTTAAAATAGCTAGAGAAAAATATCCGGATGCAGAAGTAACGTTAGTAGATCTTGCTGAATATGAAATGGTCTTTAGTGATGGGCGAAATTATTGGGACTACGAAGGAGATACAAAATATGTAACAGAAACAATAATGGCGGCAGATGCAATTATTATTGGTACACCGACATTCCAAGCGTCTATCCCAGCTACATTAAAAAATATCTTTGACTTGCTACCAGTTAATGCTTTCCGAGATAAAGTGGTAAGTATGCTTGTAACAGCAGGCACAGCAAAGCATTACTTAATGTTGGAGCAGCAGTTAAAACCAATATTAGCTTATATGAAAGCACATATCGTCCAAACATATGTATTTATAGAAGAAAAAGATTTCCACAGAAAAGAAATTGTAAATGATGATGTCCTTTTCCGCTTAGAGCGGTTAATAGATGACACAGTACAGCTTGTGGATGCATATGCAGAAATTCGTAAAGCAAAAGATGTAGAATACGATTTTTAATAAAGTTAATTGTATATTAAACTAAAGTACTTTAAATAAAATAATCAATTTTCGGAAGTCCTCTGTAAAACATTAAGTGTTTTATAGGGGATTTCTTTTTTGAAAGAGAATTTTCATGCCGCTATAAAGTTTATTGACATCCGATTGAACTGAGAAGCTGTAGCCATCAACTACTATAATGAATATAGTGATGCAAAGGGGACAAAGAAACTTGTAGAAGCTGGAGGAAAACGTTGTCTCTTGCTACCAGTCAAATGATTGTTAGTTTTTAGAAATAAAATATATAATGAAGGGAGAATAAGGAGGTTTTTTATTTTGCAAAATTTCACTTTTTGGAATCCTACGAAACTAATTTTTGGACAAGGGCAGTTAGAGCAGTTAAAAACTGAAGTGCCAAGATTCGGTAAAAAGGTATTAGTTGTTTATGGAGGCGGAAGTATTAAGCGTAATGGCCTGTATGACAATGTAATGAATATGTTGAATGAGATTGGCGCAGAGATATTTGAGCTATCTGGAGTAGAACCAAACCCTCGACTTTCAACAGCTAGAAAAGGAATTGAGATTTGTAAAGCTGAGAACATTGATTTCATTTTAGCAGTTGGTGGCGGAAGTGTAATTGATTGTACGAAGCTTATTGCTGCAGGTGCAAAATATGACGGTGATGCATGGGATTTAGTAGTTAAAAATGCATTTGCAACAGAAGCACTCCCATTCGGAACAGTATTAACTCTTGCTGCAACAGGATCTGAAATGAACGCTGGCTCTGTTATTACGAATTGGGAAACAAACGAAAAATATGGTTGGGGAAGTGCTGTGACGTTCCCGCAATTTTCAATTTTAGATCCAGTTAATACGTATACTGTACCGAAAGATCAAACGATTTACGGAATGGTAGATATGATGTCACATGTGTTAGAACATTATTTCCATCTTGAAGAAAACACTCTTTTCCAAGATCGTATGTGTGAATCATTACTGTTAACGGTTATCGAGACTGCACCAAAGTTGTTAAATGATCTTGAAAATTATGAGTATCGTTCTACGATTTTATATAACGGTACTATGGCGTTAAATGGTATTTTAAATATGGGCTATCGTGGAGACTGGGCTTCGCATAATCTTGAGCATGCTGTTTCTGCAGTTTATGATATTCCTCATGGTGGTGGACTTGCGATTCTATTCCCTCATTGGATGGAGCACAATTTAAAAGTCAAACCAGCTCGCTTTAAACAATTAGCTGTAAGAGTATTTGGTGTTGATCCTGAAGGGAAAACTGATGAAGAAGCAGGATTAGAAGGTATTCAAAAACTTCGCGAATTCTGGAACAGCATTGGTGCCCCATCACGACTAGCTGATTATGATATTGATGATAGCAAACTAGAAGTTATGGCAGATAAAGCGATGATCTATGGTGAATTCGGTAATTTTACAAAACTGAATAAAGAAGATGTAATGGATATTTATCGCGCGTCATTGTAATGCTAGAAAATCAGATTTTATATATTGAGCCATTGAGAGAATTATCTCTCAACGGCTCTTTTTTTATTTCTCCCCTAACAGATGAATAGTGAAAACATTTTTAACCTTACTTACGAAGAATACTATCTTAAGATATAATAATGGATACCAAAATAATAGATTGATGATTCTAAAAAATCGGGTAAATCTATTTGGAACATTGTCAAAAGTAAAAGGGGATATAGGGATGCAGAGAGAATCACGTGCAAAAACCGCATTATTAATTACATTTGTGGTCATCGCTTGGGGAATGTGTTGGCCGATATACAAAATGGCTCTTAATTATACACCGCCTTTGTTATATGCAGGAATGCGTACATTATTTGGTGGTATTCTATTAGCTGGAATATTATTACCACAATGGCGAAAAATTGAATGGAAAAGAAATTGGAAAGTTTATGTGATAGTGGGTTTGTTAAATACCGTTATATTTAATGGTGTTCAAACTGTTGGTCTACAATACTTACCATCAGGTTTATATTCCGTTATTGTTTATTTACAACCAGTGTTAGTGCCAATTTTAGCTTGGATGTGGCTTAACGAATCATTATCTGTCATTAAAGTAGTGGGGCTTGTTATAGGTTTCTTAGGAGTAGCCGCAGTATCGTTGGATGGTTTTACAGGTAATGTATCATTATTTGGTATAATGTTAGCGCTTATTACCGGTATTGGCTGGGCAGTTGGCGTTGTTTATGTAAAAAAAACAAGTTCACAAGTACATGGGTTATGGCTTGTTGCACTCCAAAGTATCATTGGTGGAACAATTTTAAGTATGGGTGGTATAGCAACAGAACATATTTCAGATATAACATGGAATATTAGTTATATTAGTTGTTTATTATTTGGAGCAGTTATCGCAGTCCCAGGTGCTACGGCTGCATATTTCTATTTAATGAGTTCTGGTGAATCAAGCAAAGTAGCTTCTTTTACATTCTTAGTACCGTTAATTGCAGTTGTCATTGGTACACTGTTCTTAAACGAACCATTTACATATTCATTATTGTTAGGATTAGTATTGATTTTAATAAGTATTTATTTAATTAATCGTCCTGAAGCAGGTTTTTCTTTTGTGCGGCGTATAGAGCATAAGCATTTATAAACGTGGTTTTTTAATTAATATAGCAAACATAACCTCAAATTGCGGATATTTAGGAATCCCTTTTTGAGGTTTTTATATGGAATTAAATAATTTAATACAACAGGGACATATGTCCTTTCCGAAATAAGTGTATTTGTTTTTAAATAGAGAGGACAATTTGAATGGGGGAATGAGATATGCGAGGAGTTCTCTTTGCGTTTTTAGGTGGAGCCTTTATTACGCTACAAGGGGTAGCTAATGCGCGGATTAGCCAAGATATTGGCACTTGGCAAACTGCTACAATAACGCAATTAACAGGATTTATCATGGCTTTGTTGATCTTCCTCTTTGTCCGAGATGGAAACTTGCAAATGTTCAAGAAAGTGAAACCCTATTATTTGGTTGGTGGAGCGTTTGCAGCCATAATCATTTTTAGTAACATTTCTGCGATTCATCGAATTGGTGTTACGTTAACTATATCAGCAGTACTCATTGCACAGCTTGGATTAACTTTTATTATTGATATTAAAGGTTGGTTTGGTATGGTAAAGCAACAGATGAAGTTACCACAATTTATAGGTATTGGAATGATGGTAGTGGGAGTAATTATTTTAGGTTTATGAGGAACGTTTAGAATGACTAAGATGAAAGTATAGGAGGTGGACGCGATTCATGAAGAAAATAGAGAATCGTGAGCAACTCAATAACTATTTAAAAGAGTATCAATTAGAGTCTATATTCAATAAATCTTTAATAGAGCATTTAGCGTTGTATAGTTTCGAACAGGGTGAGGATATTTGTTCACAGGGAGATACATCGCAATACCTTTATTTACTTGTAAAAGGGAAAATCAAAATTTTCACTAGCTCTTCGGAAGGTAGAAAATTAATACTTTCTTTTAAGACGCCACTTTATCTAATTGGCGATATTGAATACGTTCAAGATATAGATATTATTAATACAGTTGAAGCTGTTTCACCTGTTATTATGATTGGTATTCAATATCAATGGCTAAAAAAATTCGGGAGTGAATATACGCCATTACTGCAATTTTTACTCGAAACCGTCACAAGGAAATTTTATATAAAATCCAATTTTTTAAGCTTCAATTTGCTATATCCAGTAGAAGTTAGATTAGCTAGTTATTTATTGTCCATTTCTTTTTATGATTCTGATGCACATAATGATAGTGGATTAAGTATAAATCGATTAAGGGATGTAGCGGATTTAATCGGAACGAGTTATAGACATCTAAATCGAGTTATCCAGCAATTATGCGCTGAGGGGCTGATTGAACGTACGAAAGAGTCAATCATCGTGATAAATCGTGACGCATTGAGTACGCTTGCCAATCACAATATTTATGAATGAATTAAATATAGAGGGGAGTAGTGACCATGGTTGTCGGATTAATATTAGCGCTTGTAGCAGGTTCATTAGTTGGTTTGCAAAATATTTTTAATAGCAAAGTGAATGAACATACAGGCTCTTGGGCTTCAACGACATTGGTGTTAGGAATGGGGTTTTTAGCATCACTAACGATGGGACTAATTGTTGAAGGTGGAAACTTATTTAATATACAAAATATGCAGCTATGGTATTGGTTCAGCGGGTTAATAGGTGTCGGAGTTGTTACCTGCATTTTGAATGGTATCAAATCGCTTGGTCCGACATACGCGATTTCAATTGTACTAACATCACAACTTAGCTTTGCATTATTATGGGACTCACTAGGTTGGTTCGGTCTAGAGCAAGTTCCTTTTACATTCCAGCAGTTACTAGGCGTTCTAGTCATAGCTGGTGGTATAATTGTCTATAAATTTGGTGGTAGAACAGTAGAGACGGGGGAGCAACTTTGAAAAAATATCAGACATTATTATTTGATGTAGATGATACGTTATTAGACTTCGGAGCAGCGGAGAAAGAGGCGTTATACTTACTTTTTAAAGATCAAAAATTACCTTTAACGAAAGAGATTGAAGAGCGATATAAAGAAATTAATCAAGGTCTTTGGAGTTCCTTTGAAAATGGCGAAATTGATCGTGATGAGGTAGTAAACACGCGCTTTGCTCTTCTATTCAAGGAATATGGTAAAGAAGTGGATGGAGCCTTATTAGAAAGGAATTATCGAATTCATTTAGAAGAAGGACATCAGCTTATAGAGGGGGCCTTGGAATTAATCACAGGCCTACAAGACAAATATAATTTATATATAGTGACGAACGGTGTTTCCAAAACACAAGACAAGCGCCTAAGAGCTTCAGGATTACATACGCTATTTAAGGATATTTTTGTTTCAGAAGATACAGGTTTTCAAAAGCCGATGAAGGAATACTTTGATTACGTCTTTGCACGAATTCCAAACTTGGTGAAAGAAAATACTTTAATTATCGGGGATTCTCTAAGTTCGGATATTAAAGGTGGACAGCTAGCAAATATTGATACATGTTGGTTTAATCCACATATGAAGTTAAATAATACTGAAATTATGCCAACGTATCAGATTCAAAAGCTTGATGAGTTATATCAAATACTAGATAGTAAATAAAAAATTGTTAGAGCGTTCGAAAATACAGCCTTAAAGCTGTAAGGTCGGGCGTTTTTATGTGCATAAAAATGGGGATGTAAGAGGTATAGAGGAGAGAATAAATGATAATGCTCTTTGGTGACAACGGGAATTGAAGGAATGCTTGTAAATCTGAAAGGACTATGACAGTATATAAGCATGCAAGCCACTACTTATATAATTTTAATATGTCCAACTCGTAATAGCTATTTTTGCAGAGCACTATAAATCACTATAGTGGAAAGTGGACTAAAACGAACGGAGGAAAAACACAATGTTAGATTTACCAAATTGCCCGAAATGTAATTCAGAATACACTTATGAAGATGGAAGTCTTTTTGTCTGCCCAGAATGTGCACATGAATGGACTTTAGAATCTGAAGAGAGTGAAGAAACAAAAGTCATCAAAGATGCTAATGGAAACGTCTTAAACGATGGTGATTCGGTTACTGTTATTAAGGACCTTAAAGTAAAAGGTAGTTCTTCTGTTTTGAAAATAGGGACAAAAGTAAAGAGCATTCGCTTAGTTGAAGGCGATCATAATATCGATTGCAAAATTGATGGTTTTGGAGCAATGAAATTAAAATCGGAATTCGTTAAAAAGATTTAATATCAGATTACGTATAGGAGAATTCATTTTGGTAATTTATCAAAATGAGTTCTTTTTTATTTCACTGAGTTACATAATTTTAAAAGACAACAAATGCAGGAATAGCTACGTTAAGGGCCCATTACTTATTAGCACCAACATAACTCGTCCTTTATTCGTTGCCTTTTTCGGAGATTATCCATTTTTAACTCAATTGTAGGAAGACTTATCAGCAATCTGGACACGTTCCCTCTTATTTTTAAATTTTGGGGCTTACCAAAATGATTTTGCAGATTCTTTACTAGAACCAAATCATGAGCATTTCGTAAAGAGGGACGCTTATGATTATGAAACTATAGAATCAGCTCATATCACATTAATCTACATGATGTTCAATAAATTCAAAAAAATCGGGAGTTCGTATTTCTTGCAAATAACTTAATTTCTCTAGAATCTTCATACTGATCTCTTGTTCTAAATCTTCTCGCTCTTGCATACGAGTGTTAATCAAACTTTTCTTAATAGCAGGTCTAAAGATTTCTAGTAAGCGCTCTAAATCTTGGTTTTCTACTTCATACAATATTTGATTTTCCATTATGTTCCCCCATTTCTTTCAAAATCTATCTAAAGAGCATTGAAAAAGCATAGTATTTTGTGTAAAAAATGATTGCGATTTAAAGTAGATTATCACTATAACAAACGTGAATTGAACAAGTAATTCTCCATTTTATTTTTCCTGTTTGCATGCATTTCTTAATTTCTTTAAAGCAGCTTGATGGTTATATGAGATAGTTTGTTCTGAGTCGTTTAATATTTTTGCTATTTGTTTGTTGTTAAAATTGTGAATGTAGATTAATTCCAAAATACGTAATTGCTTATTTGATAGCAACTTCATCTTAGAATTTAGATGAGCATTAGCAATATAGTCACTAATGTTTTTTTGTTTTAGTTGAAAATTAATAAAAGTCGTATCCTCATCAGTCGACATTAGAAGATCCATTAATAGGTGTTTTTCCTGGGTGATAGATTTTTCAGTTACGCCGGGAATAGGAAGGTTTTTTTTATAATAGTTACGTAATTTTTTATCAAATTCAATTGCAGAAAAGTGGATAGTTTTTGAGATATAAGAAATTAAAATAATGTTTTTATAATATCTGCGAAAGGACGCATTTAGTTGTTCGATACTTTCTTTGTCCATATCATTGATTGCCTTATTAAAAATACGTTGATTATCACCACTTTTTAAGAATTCTTTCATAATAGGTTGTTTCATCATAGCATCATATTTCTTGAAAAATTCTTCTTCTCTAACTGTCATCATCTACACTCCTCCTTTCATGCGAAAGAGAAATATAAAGCAAATTGATCGAGAAATAGTATTATGAATTTTAGAATTTTTAAGGGAGAAAAGTGGTGTTTGAATTATTATTTATACTACTAGTTTATGGGTTAATTTAGTAATTATGTTAATTTTAACGATATCACATAAGTTTGAAATGAAAATGTATCTTTTTTATCATTTTTAGAGAAAAACGCATATCATTATTAAAAATGAATAACGATTTTTAGTAACGGGACTTCCTGCTTTTTATAAGAAAATTATTAGATAGTAAATTTTCACTACTAAATTACATTGAAAGGGTCATAATTTATCTATTTTGCTATTCTACATAATTAATTGTCTAGTAATTGTCGATGTTGTTTTCATATATTATGACCCTTTCCATAATCATGGTCTGATTAGTTAAGACAAGAGATTCTATTGTTTAATTCACCCTTTTTTTTTCTGAACAATTACTTCGCGTAGATAGTCTAATCCAACTGTTAATCGCTCTAGTTTTTTTTCGAAACGTATTAAAAGGTATATTGTCATTACAATTGGAAATCCAAAATTTGAGATTAAATAAACCCAATCTGCATCGGTTCCCATACTAACCCCTCCTAATTTAATTGGATAAAGCCATTGCCCACTTGACTGATAGGGAAATCCATTTTTCTTGAATGACTACTAAAATATCTTTCTATTTGTGATGGAAGTAGCATTTGATCATATTTTTGTATGAGATTTAAAACTAGTGCAACTGCTCCAGAAGCGTGTGGAGCTGCCATTGAAGTGCCGGTTAATTTCACGTATTGCCCATTTAAATGAGTAGATAAAACATCTTCACCTGGTGCCATGAATTTTAGGTTTAGATTAGTATGAGAAAAGACAGAAGGAACTAAATCATTATTTACAGATCCTATCGAAAGTGTTTCTTCATAAAAAGCTGGATATGAAATTTCGTATGTTTCAGAATCACCATCACCGCCATTCCCAGCTGCAGCAACAATAATAATACCTGCATCATATACATTTTTTATCGTTTTATATAATTCATTTGTATGTGTAGGACCCCCTAATGACATATTAATCACACTGACTTTCTCACCATTAGGACCTGTCCACTTCATTGCATAATCCAAAGCTTCAATTAATTGATCATAAGAACCAGCTCCTCTTTTATCTAAAACTTTTAGGATGAGTAAGTTGCATTTAGGTGCTACACCTATAACACCCACTCCATTATTTCTAGCTCCTATAATCCCGGCAACATGTGTACCGTGGCCATTATGATCTTCAAAAATGCTTGGCTCACCATTATCATCATCTGTAAAATTATATCCACCGATAATGGCGTCTGTTAAGTCAGGGTGATGTGTGGCAATACCCGTATCTAGAATGGCTACAACGACTCCACTACCTTCGGAAGCCTCTGTCCAAACCTCTCTCGCTTTGATGAGATCTACTCCAGGAGGAACAACTTCTAAATCATTATAAAATGATAAAATTTTGTATTTCCCTAATTCGATTTTCGGCATATTAATCATCCTTTTCATATTAGTTTTTTGTACAAAAGAAATTCCCTCGACGCTTGGCAAATGATAATGAATACAGCAATGTCTCGACCGATATTTCCTAGGCAATGTTTAATTTGTTTCTTTGAATTCCTCCTTTATTATCCGTTATATTCTATAAAGAGATATTTAGAATAAATTATCAAAATAGTTAATCAATTTAGTTCTAATATCACTATAGCAAAAGTAAAATTGGATGCTTACATAGAATGTCCAGGAAATTTAGGGGGGATAGAAGAAAATAATGTCCGTAATCTTCGTTTTATTTGGGATAAATGTAGAGATTCTATTTTAATTAATTAACTTCCAAGTAAATTCTTTTCTTGAATAATATACAGTTATCAGGTGTTTTATATAATTGAATGTAATTATATGTAATTAGTTAGGATGGTGAGGATCAATGGAACCTAAATGGCTTCAATGGGCGAAACAGCTTCAATCTATAGCACAGGCGGGGTTAACTTATTCAAAGGATGTCTACGATTTGGAAAGGTTTGAGCTAATAAGGGAAATTAGCGTGGAGATGCTGTCGTATCAAACAGGAATTGATAAGACGAAAATAAAGGATTTATTTGTAAATGAAACTGGTTATGCCACTCCGAAAGTAGATATAAGGGCAGTCATTTTTCAAGATAATAAATTATTAATGGTTAGAGAAAATGCTGATGGTGATTGGGCACTACCAGGGGATGGGCTGACATTGGACTGACGCCAAGTGAAGTTGCAGTAAAAGAAGTAAAAGAAGAATTAGGATTCGATGTAAAGGCAGTTAAGTTATTAGGCGTACTAGATAAGAAATGTCATCCACATCCTCCCTCTCTTTATCATGTTTATAAAATGTTTATTCAATGTGAAATAATTGGAGGAGAACCAATGCAGGGTATTGAAACTAATGCAGTGGCGTTTTTCTCTGAAAATGAATTGCCATCCTTATCAAAAGCGCGGAATACACAATCTCAAATTGAATGGATATTTAAAAGTCTAAATAATCCACAAGAACCCGTTTATTTAGATTAATTTATTTAATGGTAATTAAGACATTCATTTTTATCATTTTAAAAATTCAAACGTTTACTGGTTGCAAATCGTAATTACTGACGCTTTTTGAAGGAGGATTTACTTTGGTGATTCGTGAAGTTCTGGTTGCAGATGCAGAGGAATTTTTAATTTTATTAAAAGAGATTGATGATTCAAATCGTATGTTATTTAATCCTGGAGAACGCACAACAACGATTGAAATGCAGCGTAAAGTATTAGAACGATTTGCAAATGATGAGCGTTCCGTCTTTTTAGTTGCGGAAGAAGAAGGGGGATTTCTTGGCTATTTAGGCTTAATTTCAGATGATCTTGAACGGAGAAAGCATATTGGCAGGATTGTAGTGGGGATATCAGAAAAGGCGCGTGGTCAAGGCATTGGAACAAAACTTTTTCAATCGATATTCAAATGGGTGGAAGGTAAATCATTTAAGCGGATAGAATTAACAGTGATTCGAGATAACAAACCTGCTTACTCTCTATATCGGAAAATGGGATTTGAACTCGAAGGCGAAAAAGTTGCGGCGCTATTGATTGATGGTGAGTTTGTGAATGAGTTATATATGTATAAATTACTATGATTTATTATTTAGGTTAAAACAGCAGGTAATTATCAAGAGTTGATAGCAAATGGATGAGGTGATTCGATGCAGCAATTATTTGTTGGTAAAATGAATATCGATTTTGCAAAAGAAATTTTAAGTTGGAGATATGAAGCACCATATGATTTTTACAACAATGATTTAGATACTGATTCATTAAATGAAATGCTAGAAAATCCATATTATTCAGTAGCAAATGCTAATGGAGAATTGGTTGGCTTTTATTGTATTGGACAGTCAGCGCAAGTACCAATTGGTTCTATGTTTGGTGCCTATGTAGAGGAAAGAGTTGATATTGGTATAGGAATGAAGCCAGGATTAACAGGTAAAGGATATGGTTATACCTTCTTTGCATTCATATTGAATCATATTCAAAATGAGAATTCTCTACCAATACGTTTAACGGTTGCTAAATTTAATCATAGAGCTATTCATCTGTATGAAAAACTCGGCTTTACTAAGTTGATGGAATTTAGTAACGACTCAACAGATTTTATCGTAATGAATAAGTAGGGGAATCTATAATGGTTAAGGAAATGGAAAATAGTCAAAAATTATCTCGGCTCATTAAAGAAATGACTATATTATAAAAGGAGTAATCTCAATGGATAAGGAAAAATTACAAGAAATTTGTGAACGATTACCGGGTATAACGCATGATTATCAAGTGGATTGGCAAGCGGATCGTTATCATGTAGGTGGTAAGATGTTTGCAATGTTAGGTGGAGATGCTGAAAGAAAGCCCATCATAACTTTAAAATGTGAGCCTAATCGGGCTGTAGAGTTACGCGAGACTTACAATAGTATTGTTCCAGGGTATTATATGAATAAAACACACTGGAATTCATTATATTTGGAATCTGATTTATCTATTGATATATTCGAAAACTTAATTGTACATTCGTATAATTTAGTTTTTGAGAAATTAACTAAAAAAGCACAAAAAGAAATTGTTGCAGAATAACCTATAAAGTACTTTTATAATAAATCTAAAGGGTACTTTGACTTCGATACATTCAAACCGTAAAATAAATTATTACGGGAACCGAAAAATAATGGATGTTAGAGGGTAGGGTAATTTGAGAGAGAGCCAGTCGAGAAAGGCGCAGCGCAATTTGTATACCTTTCTAGTGAGCAAGATGTTGACGTCACTTGGTTTTGGCGTGTTTAATTTTGGAATGAGTTTATACATATTATCAGTTACGGGTTCAGCACTTAGCTTTGCAACGAATATTCTATTTAATGTACTACCTCGTGCTTTAGCAGCACCAGTTGCGGGGTATGTGGCGGATCGTTTTCCAAAGAAGCGTGTTGTTGTAACAAGTATGGTTGGTATTAGTTTGTCAGTGGGTATTTTGATTGTTTATACGTTGATGTACGGAATATCAGTACCTGCCATATATACAATTACGGCGATTTTTTCTACGTTCGGAGCGTTTAATGGGATTGCTTTTTCAAGCTCTATACCGAATTTAGTCGGAAAGGAACGTTTACAGAAGGCGGTTTCTTTTAATCAGGTGTCACATTCTATCGGCGCAATTGGTGGGCCGTCTATTGGAGGCATGTTATTTGGATTTGTCTCAATGGAAGTGTTCCTGATGACGATGTTTATAGCCTATGTTATCGCGTTATGTTTAGAAGCTACAATGGATTTTACATTGTTTGAAGTACCTGTGAAGAAGAGAAAAGAATCGATGGTAGCGAGCATGAAAGAAGGATTCCAGTATTTACGTACGAAGCCACTGGTGCAAACACTTTTAATGACAACACTATGGATGAACTTTTTCTTTTCCGCCGTTAGTGTCGGGCTCGTATTTATCTTAGTGGAAAAATTAAGTATACCATCAACTCAAGTAGGTATTATTCAAGGGGCCGGAGCAATTGGTATGCTTGTCATTTCTATTTATTTATCTACTCGCAGTGATTTGAAATCACCGTTGCATTTTGTAAAACGTGCTGCGCTTATGATGTGTGCAGTCGTTGCTAGTATTACAATTCCTTTGTTTATGGATTTTAATGGTATTAGCACTTTCGTTTTCTATATGGTGTTAATGATCTTGTTTTCAGCAATGGGTGTTTGTGCAAATACGCCGATTGGTATAGTGCTTCAACGATCGATCGATGATGAGTACCGTGGCCGAGTATTTGGTATTATCGAAACGTTATCGGTTGGTACAGGTCCTATTGGTGCATTAATTTTTGGTGCTTTATTTGATTACGTCGATGCTAAAGTAATTTTACTTTGTGTGAGTATAGTATTGACGCTATGTATTACATATCTAATGAGGAAATCTAATATTGGTGTTCCAGGGGATGAACTTGTTTAGTATTGATTAATTGAAAAGTTAGAGGTTATTTAATAAACGTACCAAATTAGGCAAGTAAACTAGAATAGTATGTTTTCAGATTGAAGTGGCTTCTCATTGAGAAATGTCACTTTTTATTTTTGAAAAAATATTTATTTACTTTTCTAAAACTTGGGAGTAATATTACATCAGTTTCAAATTTCTAAATCGCTGAAGTGAAACACGGGGGACCCATTTTCGTGGATTGTAATGTAATCCTAGGGGTGAATCCTTTAAAGAAGGTAGGGCTACTCAAGGCCCGAATCCGACAGCTAACCTCGTAAGCGTTATATGAGAAGGAAAGTGGAGCTTGTTAGACAGGAATCCTAATGTCTACAGGTCTATTTGTTGATGACCTGTAGGCTTTTTTTATTCTCTAAAAGTTAAAAATCCTCTAGATTGGGTGAGAAAAATGAAAGCCTCATTGAAAAGAATGTTGATTGGTAGACCTTTGAAATCGACTGAATTGGGTGAACAAAAGTTAAATAAAACGAAAGCCTTGGCGATCCTTTCATCAGATGCGTTATCTTCTGTAGCGTATGGTCCTGAGCAAATATTGATCGTTTTAGTGACAGTTGGAGCAGCTGCGCTATGGTATTCGATACCCATTGCAATTGGCGTCATCATTCTTTTAACAGCACTTATACTGTCATATCGTCAAATTATATATGCTTATCCTCATGGGGGAGGAGCTTATGTTGTATCGAGGGAAAATCTCGGGGTTAATCCAGGTCTTGTTGCTGGTGGTTCATTATTAGTCGATTATATATTGACGGTGGCTGTTAGTGTATCTGCTGGAACGGATGCTATAACATCAGCACTTCCAAGTCTCCATGATTATAATGTGGAGATTGCCATTGTATTCGTTATCTTACTAACGATTTTGAATTTAAGAGGCGTGACGGAATCAGCTTCTGTTTTAGCATATCCAGTGTACTTATTTGTGTTAGCGTTATTTATCTTGATTGGCGTAGGAATTTTTAATGTTGTGACAGGTAATGTTCCATCGGATTTGCATACATCAATTGGTACCCCTGTCGCAGGGCTAAGCCTGTTTATTTTATTAAAAGCTTTTGCTTCAGGTAGTTCTGCTTTAACTGGTGTCGAAGCCATTTCGAATGCCATTCCAAATTTTAAAGAACCTGCACCTGTAAATGCTGCAAAAACTTTAATGGCAATGGGTGGTTTGCTAGCGATTTTATTTTCAGGTATTGTTTTCCTAGCTTTTTATTACGGTATTACACCGAGCGCGACATCAACTGTTGTATCCCAAATCGCTGAAGTAAGCTTTGGGCGTAATCTGGTCTATTACTTCATTCAAGGGACAACAGCGTTAATATTAGTGCTTGCTGCTAATACAGGGTATTCTGCTTTCCCATTACTAGCTGTAAATCTATCAAAAGATAAATTTATTCCTAGAATGTTTCAAATTAGAGGAGATCGTTTAGGGTATTCTAATGGAATTATTTTATTGAGTTTGGCAGCAATTCTATTAATCATTGTATTTAATGGTACTACTGAGAATTTAATTCCCTTATATGCTGTTGGGGTTTTTATACCCTTCACATTGTCTCAAACAGGAATGATCGTGAAATGGATAAGAGAAAAACCTCAAGGCTGGGTAACAAAACTAATCATTAACTCGGTTGGAGCGGCGATATCATTTGTTGTAACAATTGTGTTTTTCGTGACAAAGTTGCCTGCTGTATGGCCAGTGTTTATTTTCTTACCAATCATTATCTTTGCTTTCCACCGTATAAAAAAACATTACGATTCGGTGGGACCGCAGCTTAGATTAATAGCTGATGAAGAAATTCCACCAATCGAAGGTAATGTTATTATTGTTCCTGTCGCAGGCATTACGAAGGTTGTAAGAAATTCATTAAATTACGCCAAATCGTTGTCTGCTGATCAAATTATTGCAGTATATATTGCATTTGAAAGAGAGGATACGAGAAAGTTTGAGGAACAGTGGAAGAAGTGGCAACCCGATGTGAAGTTGGTGACATTGTACTCTCCTTATCGCAGTATTGTGCAACCATTAACGAAATTCATAGACAAAGCTGAAAGACTAGCGAGCAAGTCGAACTATCAAGTCTCTGTTATCATTCCACAATTTTTACCTAAGAAAGGTTGGCAAAATATTCTTCACAATCAGTCGAGTCTGTTAATACACACCTCTTTACTGTATCGGAGAAATGTAGTCCTCATCACAGTTCCATACCATTTACAAAAATAAAAGAGGATTTTATAAAGTTTTACAGAATATATAATTTAAAGAAAATCCTTATCCTTATAGCTTAAATGAATTAAAGTCCTGTATTTAATTACAGGGCTTTAATTTTATTTGTAAATAAAAAAGTCTAAATATAAAAAAGGAGAAACTATGATTATTTTAATTAATGGCGCCTTTGGTGTTGGGAAAACAAGCGTTGCGGAACAATTGCATGAAAATTTAGAAGAGAGTCTTATTTTTGACCCGGAAGTAGTGGGATATATGCTCAGACATATGTTACCAAATGATATAAAAGAAAAAGAGGCCCCTAGTGGAGATTTTCAGGATTTTATTTTATGGAGAAAGTTATTTGTAGAAACAGCAAGATGCCTTCATGAGCAGTATGGGAAGACATTGATTGTCCCAATGACTATTAGGAACTTTGAATACTTCACTGAAATCATGAAAGGCTTATATAAAGTGGATAAAGAAGTGTATCATTTCTGCTTAACAGCTACTAAAGAGACAATTCATAAACGTTTGTTAGAACGAGGAGAAGTTATTGGGGATTGGTGTTTTCAGCAGACAGATAAATGTTTAGCTTCATACGAAAACAATGACTTTTCGCATTATATTAATACAGAGGACAAAAATTTAACTGAAATAATCGAGGAGATTGTTGAGAAATTAAATTAATGTTAATAGATGAAAATGAATTGGCAAAGGGCGGTTTTCATGAATATTCAAGGTATAAATCACCTCTTATTTTCGGTTTCAAATTTAGAGAAATCCATTGAATTTTATCAAAATGTATTTGATGCAAGGTTATTAGTAAAAGGGCGCGCTACAGCATATTTTGATGTCGGTGGTATGTGGCTAGCATTAAATGAAGAAGATATATCCCGCAATGAAATACACCAGTCCTATACTCACATAGCATTCACCATAAAAGATTCGGATTTCGATGAAATGTATGAAAAGCTTAGAAGTTTAAATGTAAATATACTATCTGGTAGACAAAGAGATCAACGGGATAAGAAATCTATTTACTTTACAGATTTAGATGGTCATAAGTTCGAATTTCATACAGGTACATTACAAGACAGAATGGATTATTACATACAGGATAAAAAGCATATGGAATTTTTTAATGACAGTAAACCGCAATAGCGAGGGAAGATTGAGATGACAACAAATGTTTACTTTGTAAGGCATGCGCATTCAGTGTATACATCGGATGAAGTAACACGACCGTTATCAGAAGCAGGGCTAAGAGATGCCAAGAACATTTTAGAAAAGCTTAAATTGAAGAAAATTGATACATTCATATCTAGCCCATATAGAAGAGCCGTTCAAACAATTGAGCCTCTAGCAAAATACAATAAAGCTGAAATTAAACTAAATGAGACTTTTCAAGAGCGTAAGCTCGCTCAAGGAGAAGTAAAGGATTTTACTGCAGCAATAACAAAGGTTTGGCAAGAACCAGATTTCGCATTTGATAATGGGGAATCCAATTTTAAAGCCCAAGCCAGAGGTATAGAAGGTTTGATGGATGTTTTACATACTTATCAAAATCGTAATATTGTGATTGGAACACATGGGAATTTGATGGTATTGATTATGAATTACTTTGATGCGAAATATGATTTTACATTTTGGAAAGAGCTACAAATGCCAGATATTTATAAGTTGTCATTTGATAGTGTAAATTTAATGAAGATAGAACACGTTTATTAGGGGGGAGATTAGTAGATGAGAATAATCGATACGACTGAATATTTTTTAGAAAATTACAATCCAACGATTAGCTTTTTAAAAGGATACTATGACAAGTATCCGAAAGTATTTCAAGAGTATTTTTTGTATCACTGCAAAGATACAGAAGAACGCCATTTACAATCGATTAGTAAATATGAACATGAATTCGAAAGTATTAGATTAGTTAAAGAAACAATAGTTTCAATTATTGAAAGAGTGGAATCAACCTATAAAGAAAAATATAACGTTAAGTATCCATTGGATGTAAATTTATTGATTGGTGGTTATGGTTCTAATGCTTATACATATAGAGAAATTATTCCTGACATCAGTTTTGCGCTAGAGAAATTATCTCCAGAAATTAATCATTTAGAATATATTGTGGCGCACGAGTTTGGTCATGCTACGCAAAATATTATTTCAGATAAGAACAAAATAGATTGGACAAAAATAGAATGGAGCAACCCACTCATTTGGCTAAACCAAGAAGGCGCTGCTACGCATTTGTCTCGCCAGGCTGTACCAAATCTATTGCCACATCAGTATTTTTCTTATGATGTGGATGGAGCAGAATGGTTATTGTTTGCTCAGGTAAATTTTGATGATATAAAAAGGGCCTTTCGTGAAGATTATCAAAGATTAAACTCCAAAGAATTGTTTTACGAGTGGTTTTCTATTAACGGTGGAAAGAGATTTGAACACACGCGCCTTGCTTACTTTTTAGCAGAGGATTTCTTTCAAAAACAGGTAGCTACTTTAGGAGAAATAGAAGCAATTACTGCTTGGGGAAGAGATGATTTTAAACAAATGGTTGAGAAATGGTTAACTGAATTATAATGATGTAATCACAGAAATATCGTTTAATCCTACATCTAAGTCACCTATCAATGTTCGAAAGATAGGTGGCTTTTTAATTTCTACTGCAGCTGTTTCAGAGTTCATGGCATAATGTACACAGTGACAAATGAGGGGAATTAATGGAGGCTGTTATGGATTTAAAGCAGATTTTAATTGATTGGGTATCAATGTCTATATTAGAGCGTAAAACTCTAATTGCTGAGCAGGGCGACGAGTTGTTATTCAATATGTTACAGGAAATAGGTGCTGTCGATGCAGAATTACGTGATCAACTGATTTATAGAACGTTTATGGAAATGCTTGGGGAGCAGTTACTCTCACATGAGCAAATGCAGTATTTGTATAAAGAAATTGTATCGGAAAAAAATTTATTTTTCCAAATCGGTGATGAACAGACTGATACAGTATTAACGCGTTCTTTTTCAGCGTTGTTGTTGACAGGTATTTTAACAACAGATGCAGAGTTAAGATTCTTACCTGATGAGGCATTGACTACATATTTAGAAAAAAGCGGTCATTATTTACAAAAAGAGCGAGATGTTCGGGGATTTATAGATGGTAAGGGATGGGCACACAGTATAGCACACGGTGCGGACTTAGCTGCTGCAACGGTCCGTCATCCAGCCTTTGAACTGCGCATGGCGCCACCAATACTGCAAGCTATTAAAGCATGCCTATGGAAAAATGCCGTCTATATAGATGATGAAGAAGAGCGTTTAATTATTGTGATAGAAGAAATGATGAAAAAAGGTGTTTCAGAAGAAGTATTCGTTGAATGGGCAGAGCAAGTTTTTGATAAGCTAGATCATCATCTGTATAGCATAGGGTATGATCCATCGTATTTTAAAGCGAGAACTTGTACGCTTCATTTTATGAAAACATTATATTTTGCATTGAAAATTAAGAAGAGTATGCCGAAATTAGAAGGCGTTGTATATATGCAAATCGCTAAACATTTTAAATTAGGTTAATTATGAAGGATTATTTAATTATGATAGCTTAGAGAGTTTAGACTAGATAATGATATAAAGCCTTTTAAAGTGTGTTAGAAAGTTTGAGTTTTGTTATATAGGGAACGGTACATACTAGTTGGGGAAAATATTTAAAACGTATTTTCGACTAGGAGGGTGCAGAGTAATAATGAATAGTAAAAAGATTTTAATAGGAATACTATTACTAGTTTTTGCATTAACATTAGCCGCTTGTACTGGTAATAATGAAAAAACAGATACGAAGGTAAATGATAAAGAAATGAATATGGACCATTCTGTATCAGCGGAAATACCAGCTGATTTAAAAGAAGAGGAAAATCCAAAATATAAAGTTGGAAGTAAAGTGATTATCGAAACAAGCCATAAGGATGGTATGAAAGGTGCAGAAGCCATAATAGTAGGAGCTTTTGATACAAATGCCTATGCTATTTCATATACACCTACAAATGGTGAGGGAAAAGTGGAGAATCATAAGTGGCTTATTCAACAAGAAATTGTTGATGCGGGTGATAAATTACTGAAACCTGGTACAGAAGTTAAGATAATGGCTTCACATATGGAAGGCATGTATGGTGCTGCTGCCAAAATCGACTCTGCAGAGCCAACAACTGTATATATGGTTAATTACAAACCAACTACTGGTGGTAAGGCAGTGGAAAACCATAAGTGGTTAACAGAGAATGAAATAAAAGCTAAATAATATTTGCCCTTTAGATTGCTAAATCTGAAGGGTATTTTTTATTTAAGTAGAATAATAATTCTAAGACTTACAAAGTAGAGGAAGTGAAAATGAAAATATGTATGTATATACTATTTTTGATTTTTTACACCTCTATAGATTGTTAAAGTTAAACTCAAAATAAAGGGGAAATTTTATATAGAGTATTAGAATCTAAATGATTCTGCAGAAAATATTATAGAAGTTAAACTTTCTATGAAATTTGAATTGCTATTTGAGTGTTAAGATGCAAGTTATGCATCTTATAGAAGGACGGGGGATGAATGAGCACATTAAAAAGAGGAGCAACATTAATAGGATTTATATTGTTACTTGGTGCTTGTAGTATTGCAGAAAAAGCTATTGATAAACCGATTGAACAGCAAGTTATGTTTACAGGAAAAAATATGATGAAATACCCTAAGTTAACCACAAGGGAAGAAACTATATTAGATAGAACTACGGAACAATATCTTATTTATGAATACCAAATAGATAAATCGTACAATCACTTAAGATTATGGGTTGAGGCATATGAAAAGGGGAAGTTAGCCGATTCAGAAGTTTTACTCCTTAACTCTGAAGTGAAAGGTAGTGGTACCATCATTATGAATACAATTAAAAAAGCTGAATCCAATGCAGAAAATATATTAAGTTTGAGTGTAACCTCTAGTAATGGAAGTAACTCAAGTAGTATAAGAACTCAGCTTCCAAAAATGCCATCCGAACCGACTTTTACGGTATGGAAAAGTACAATTGCAGCTGAGAAAAATATTGAGTCTGAAATGATTTTAGGTTATATGATTCATGGATATTCTAATGAAACAGAACCTCACAATTATGAGGAACTTAGCGAGAATCCCCAAAAATTGATTAAAGAGCTATCGGCTAATAAAGAAGTTTATATATTAAAAAGTAAATTTATAAAAAAGTAAAATGACAGTGAAAAGGAGACACGGTAATGAACCGTGTCTCCTTATTTAAGTTGTTCTTAATGTTGTTTTTAATGTTGTTTTTAATGTTGTTCTTAATGTTAACTGGCCATTTTTCATTTCATAAATTTTATCGCAATAAGATAAGATGCTTTCATCGTGTGTTACCATCACAGCTGCTTTATTTTTTTCCTTTACCTCTTTTGCAATGAGTGCAACGATTTCGCTACTACGCTCAGAATCAAGGCTAGCAGTTGGCTCATCAGCAAGAATAATATCAGGATTGTTCATTAATGAACGTGCAATCGCGACACGTTGTTTTTCACCACCAGATAGATGCTGTACATAGTGATTTGCGCGATGAGCAAGACCTACTGATTTTAATAGTTCATCTGCTCTCTGTTGTGTTTCTTTATTCCAAGAGCCTGCAAGATCAGCTACTAATTTAAGCTGATCTTTTACTTTTAAATAAGGAACTAGATTAGAAGCTTGGAATATATAGCCGATTGAATGTAAGCGTACATCTGCTTTTTGCTTGTCATTATAGTTTGCTATATTTTCACCATTAACGATCATTTCTCCGCCATCTGGGCTCAGAAGTGCACCTGCAATAGATAGTAGTGTACTTTTACCTGAACCTGATGGACCGAGTATAGCAATAAGCTCACCTTTAATTGCTTGGAAATTGAGGTCGTGTAAAATCTCAACTTCCTGTTCACCGTCTTGAAATACTTTACGAATATTTTTTAATTCTAATGGAATTTTAGTCATTATTCTGCCCTCCCCATAGCTTGTAACGGATCCGCTTTTACAATGCTAGCACTTGAAAGTAACGCACCGAAAATCGACACGATAAATAAAACACCAGAGTATATAAGGATTACACCAAAGTCAAAGACGAATGGAATACCTTTTGGCATAATAGCTTGCAAGATTGCTGCAAAACCGATTGCTGCACCAATACTTACAATGGATAGGATAATTACTTGGATAATTGTAGAACCAATGAGGAAACCGTTTTTTGCACCAATTGCTTTTAAGACACCAAATTGGTTAACTTTTTGAATCGTCATAATATAAAAGAAGGCTGTTAAAACGAATACTGCTATTACGATTAGAAATGCCAACATCATGAATAATGATTTTTGTTCAGCATCGTAACCAGGTATGCCTTTAATAACATCGCCTTTTTCTGCCCAAACCCCATCTTTTATAGTAGATGAAACATCTTCTTGTAAATCTTTATTAGCATCCTTTATAACAATCGTGTTATAGGATACTTTTTGTTTTGATGGAAAAAGGTTTTCCCAGCTTTCTTTGTTTACAAAAGCTACTGGTGTATGACTGAACGTTTGTTTCTCAGTAAAACCAACTACTGTATAAGTAATATCTGAGTTTTCTTCGTATAATTTATCACCGATTTCAATTCCTTGTTTTTTTAATGAGTCATCGGCAACAATTGTTGGTCCTTTAGATGATTTAATAGTTGAGCCTTCAGTTACTTTAGGCATTAGGAAGCTATTTGGGTCAATGCCCATCATGCTTACGTCGACTTTTTTATCTGAGTCTACTTCCTTTAAAGAAAGCATTTGTAGACCGACTGCTTGCAGGTTTTTATTGTCTTTTATATCTGATAAGACTTTTTCATCAAAGCGAGAGCGATCGAGGCGATTGTCTGCATCTTTGTCTAAGTAAAATGCATGTGCATTCATGTTCTGAATAGAAGATGCGTTATCTGATGACAAACCGTTTGCCAATCCACTAATGATAAACACCAACGCTGCAACGAAAAACATGATAAAACCGATCAATGAATATCTAAGCTTGAAAAACCGAATTTCTTTTAATGAAAGAGAAAACATATCTACTTCATCCTCCTGTTCTTGGTTACATCCATAATGTACATCTTGAATATGAACGGAAGATGAATAAGAAGTTACAAAAAAAGTCAGTTATTATTTATGGAGAAGTCCACAAGATAATAACTGACAATATTATTGAATGGGTAATGTCACAGAAAAGATCGTACCTTTATTTTCTTCACTTATAACATCAATTTTCCCATTATGCAATTTGATGATGGATGAAACGATGGATAAACCAAGACCAGAGCCTTCAACAGAATGGGTTCTTGAAGTATCTACACGGTAGAACCGATCGAATATCCTATCAATTTCATTCTTAGATAAACCTATTCCTTTATCTTGGAAAGTGACGATAACGGATGAATCTTTTTTTGCTATTGCTAGATCAATGCTTCCATTTTCTTTATTGTACTTTATCGCATTCGTTAAGAGGTTGTCCCATACGGTGTTAAGTAGTAAAGGGTCGCCTACTATTTCGAAATCTGGTAGAGAATAACTGAGCATAATTCCTTTTTCTCCAATAGCCCATTGATATTGGCGGACAAGTTCTTTAAGTTGCTCTGCTACATTAAATGATTTTTTCTTCATAATATCTTCATTCTGATCTAAAGATGAGAGGAGTAGTAGTTGCTTGGTTAGAGTAGAGAGTCTTTCAATTTCTCCATTTATAACTGCAATATATTTTTCTTTATCTTCAGATGGCAGTTCATCTTTTCCTAATAAGTTTGTATATCCTTTAATGTTCGAAAGCGGAGACTGGATGTCATGGGAAATATTTGAGATAAATTCTTTTCGAATATCATCGAATTGTTCTAACTGACTTGCCATATGAGAGAAGCTTTTTGCTAGCTTACCTAATTCATCATTTCGGTTAATATCTAGCTCAACATTAAATTTCCCTTCGGCTAACGAGTTCGTCGCTTTTGTTAATTTAGTAATAGGCTGTACTAAATATTTTGTACTGATGAGTACCATTAAAATACTTAGTATTATTGTTAAAGCAAATAGCCAACCAAATAAAATATGCATTTCATTGAAAAGTAATTTTATGTCTGGTCTAAGGAAGAGTGCATATTGTTTGTTATCATGTGTTAATGGTACTCCAATCGTATTTCTCAATTCATTTGCAAAAAATCCAGTGACAAATGTTTCTTGTGGGAAATGAAGAAGCCCGTGGTAAATCTCATTATTTAATACTTGATCTATTGTAGAATTTGGCAATTCCTTCACGCGAAAATCTGCACCGAAATAAGTACTTTTTCGAGATGTATCAACCAAGTATAGTTGATAACCGATGAATGACAGATTTTCGAGATAGTCCTTCAAGTCAGTGGTCGGATGTTTTTCGGCAAATTCAGCTATATCTAAAGCAATTTGTGTATTCTTTGCATCGTTAAATGGTTTTAGCTTTTGTTGATAATAAGTATTGGATATAAAGAATGATAGCATGCCACTTAGGAGCATAATGCCTATCGTCAACATAATGAATTTAAAGTAGAGGGATTTCATATACTTTTGTCCTCCAATAAGTAACCAATCCCGCGTACAGTCTTAATCTGAATGGTATCTGTTAGATCTGAAAAACGCTCACGTAGCCGTTTAATATGAACATCGACCGTGCGATCATCACCTGCAAAGTCTAATCCCCAAACTTGTTCAATTAAATGCTCCCTAGAAAATACTTGTTTAGGATGAGACATTAAAAAATACATCAATTCAAATTCCTTCAATGGTAGAAATATTGTACGATTACCAATTTGCACTTCATAATTTGATTTATTTATTGAGATGTCACCTAGACGAACGACAGAATTCTCGACATGTTTATCGTAACGGCGTAATAATGCCTTAATACGAAATAGTAATTCTTGTGGTTCAAATGGCTTTACAAGATAATCATCTGTACCGGAGTCATAGCCTCTTTCCTTATCGGTAATTTGGTTTTTGGCAGTTAGTAAGATGACAGGAATGTCGTACTGCTTGCGTATTTCTTTTGTTAAAGAATAGCCATCCATATAGGGCATCATCACATCGATAATTGCTAAATCACAGAGTATCCCTTTAAGAATGCGCAATGCTTCCACACCATCATTTGCTTTATATACATGGTATCCAGCATCTTGTAAATGCACCTCTACCAAATTTAGAATATTTACATCATCATCCACAATTAGAATGCTGGTCATTTATTTAGCCCCTCCAATTAAAAACGGTACCTTTGTCTAATAATCATATATTACTTTAGTAAATAATTAAAATCACAAGATGAGGTCAGCAATTTTTGTTGACATGAAACCAAATGGTTGTATATAATTTTAATGCGAAACCAATTGGTTGTATATTTGTGGTAGGAAAAGGAGAATTTCAATGACAAATAATAAGCAAGAGACATTACAAGATATAAAACAAACAGTACTCGTAAATGCACCTATTCAAAAGGTGTGGGATTATGTATCGACGGCAGAAGGAATTGAAGCTTGGTTTATGCCAAATAATTTTAAATTGGAAAAGGGATATGAATTCCAAGTGCAATCTCCGTTTGGACCTTCACCTTGTAAAGTAATCGAAATCAGTGAACCAAATCGCTTATCTTTTGAATGGGATATTGATGGTTGGATTGTAACTTTCATTTTAAAAGCATTAGGAGAGAAGACAGAATTTACTCTTATTCACGGTGGATGGAAGTATGCAGATACTATTGTAACGAAAGCACAACAACCAAGCTCTATTATTCGAGATACCATGGAACAAGGTTGGGTTGGAATTGTTCAGCATAAATTCAAACAAGTGGTTGAAGGTTAAGTATGTCAGCTGCAGAAAAGTATGATGTGTTCCAAGCAATTGCTGATCCAACACGTAGAGAAGTATTACATTTATTAGCTACAAAGGAACGATCCATTGCAGAAATTACGACTCATTTTGATATGAGTCGTACAGCAATTGCAAAGCATCTTCATGTACTTGCAGATGCGGAGCTTGTTAGTGGTACAAAAGTGGGTAGAGAGAAAATCTATATGCTACAACCTGAACCATTAACTGAATTGAAACAATGGCTAGCTTTTTATGAGCAATTTTGGAATAACAAGTTAACAAAATTGAAGTACGTTGTAGAAAAAGAGATGATGACAGATACGGAATAGTTGGTAAATGTAAAAACTGTTCAATTGATAGTAAGTGAAGGGAAAGGGTGGGGGAAATGACAAAAGTAACGCCGTTTTTAATGTTTCAAGGGAATGCTGAGGAAGCAATGAATTATTATGTTTCTTTAATTCCAGATTCAAAAGTTTTGCATATTATCCGCTATGAGGCTAATGGAACTGGAACTGAGGGGAGTGTAATGAAAGCTGCATTTTCATTGAAAGGACAGGAGATTCTTTGTATTGATAGTAATATACAACACGATTTCACGTTTACTCCTTCATTCTCTCTTTATATTACTTGTGATTCAGAGAAGGAAATAGATTATTTATACGGCAAGTTATCTGATGGAGGAAGTGAGTTAATGCCATTAGGTAATTATGGCTTTAGCAAAAAGTTTGGTTGGCTTGTTGATCAATTTGGTGTCTCTTGGCAACTTACATTTGAGTGATTGAATAATGAGTTTAAAACTTCTTGTAATCAAAATTTTCAAAGAAAAAAGGTTTTGCCCTAACGTTGAAGTGGGGCAAAACCTTTTCTTTGTATTAAGCTTGTAAAAGAGCTTTATCTTTTCGACCATGTAGAAAATAATATAGAACAATTGAAATTAAGATGACTATTACCATTGAAAGAAATAGGTGGCGATAGCCAAATACAGGTACTAGGAAGCCGAGTAAATAAGGGCCTACACCGAGACCAAAATCGTAAAATATAAAATAAGTGGATGTTGCTAATCCTAATCGATGATTAGGTGTAACTTTAATCGCAAGTGCTTGGGCAATGGAATTAAAGTTACCATAACCTAGACCGATTAATGCTGCAGCTAAAAGCAAAATAATACCTGAGCTTGCTTGACTGAATAATGTCATGCCAATTGCAAAGATAATTAGACTTGGATAGACGATTATGTTGGCGCCTTTAGTATCCATTAAGCGTCCAGTAAATGGTCTTGAGAGTAATATAACAATGGCATAAATAAGGAAGAAGTAACTACCTGCAGTGACTAGATTAATAGACTCTGAGTAAAATGATAAGAATGACATAACTCCTGAATAACTAAATCCGATGATTAGAGCTACGAATGAGATAGGCACTGCTTTCGTTTCGATAAAGTTTGAAAGTTTAAATCCTGAATTAGAAGCTATTTCGGTTTGTGAAGATTTAGTCGCTACTTGTTGTGGTACTTTTACTAGTAAGAAAGTGGCTAAGCAGATGAAAGATAACCCTAAATTGATTAAGAAAATCATATAGAAATCCGGGAAAATTTGAGTGAGTAAAATACCAACGAATGGTCCTATTGCTGTTGCCATAATGGCGCTCATACTGTAATAACCAATACCCTCGCCACGTCGTGTAGGAGGAATTAGTTGGGCAATGATTGTACCTGTTGCAGTACTTGCAATACCAACAGAGAGCCCGTGAAGGAAACGGTTTGCTAGTAAAAGTGGTAGATTAAATGCACCGAAATACAATGCTGTAGTAGCTGAAAAGGCAATTAGTCCGATTAATAATGTTTTTTTACTGCCAACATCGCCAATGATTCGGCCAGTAACTAGACGCCCCATTAATGTACCGATAATGAAAATACTAGATACTAAGCCGGCCATGCTAGTTGAAGCGTTAAATTCTGATTTTGCAAATGATGCAATAGTGACCATCAACATGAAAAAAATTAATGTAATTAGAAAGTTAATTAATGAAACAATGATAAAATCTTTTGTCCATAGTTTTTCTTTAGACATTCGTCATTCGCATCTCCTATTTTAATAGATTATTTCTTACAGTCTCGAGGACTTTACTAACAATGATTTGCTCTTCCACACTTATGCCTTCTAATGCATCAAGCTGAAATTGTTCTATTGTTACTTGTACATCTTTACACACATCGTGCCCAAATGAAGTTAACTGTACTTTTTTTTCACGTTTATCCTTACCAGGTACGGTAGTTACATAATCAAGTTCAATTAATTTTTGAATCATTCTAGTAGTAGTTGGTTTTTCTACATTTAAGGAATTGGAAATTTCAACAAGAGTAAGTGATTTTTCACTAATGAGTAATCGTAGGATAGCCCATTGAGAGCTATAAAGTTGATGGCTCGCCAAATAAACGTTCAATTTATTAATAAAAGGGCGGTACATCATTCGGTATTCATGGAAAAAAGCTTGATGTGGTTGCATATCGAAATATCCTCCGTATAGTTAGTTAGGTTAAGTAACTATTAAAATACTAAACCTTTTTGAACCATTTGTCTAGATGTGGTTAAAAAAAGTACAAAAAAATGCCAAGACCTTTTAAGGTCTTGGCATTTAATCTATAGTTTTACACTTTAAACTCATGAATCATGTCTTGTAATTCTTGAGCATTTGTACTTAAATCTTCAGCAACTGAGTTAACTTGGTTCATCGAAGTAGTTTGTTCTTCAATAGATAAAGAGATTAATGTTATATTATCCGATGAATCTGATGCTCCGCTTGCAATTTCAGTAACGGATGCGGAAACTTGTTCAGCACTAGCAGAAATTTCTTCTGATGTAGCGGAAATTTCCTCTACCTGGACAGTGATGGCTTCAATAGCAGAAGATATGGTTTTGAAAGCTACTCCTGCTTCGCCAATAACTTGAACACCATCTTGTACAGAGGTTAGCCCTTCACTCACAGCGGAAGCAACGTTTTTAGTATCACTTTGAATTTCTTCAGTAAGTGTTACAATTTGAATCGCTGACTTTTTCGACTCTTCAGCAAGTTTACGTACCTCATCTGCTACAACAGCAAAGCCTTTACCATGTTCGCCTGCACGAGCTGCTTCGATTGCTGCATTAAGTGCAAGTAAATTTGTTTGGTCTGTAATATCCGTAATGACATGTGTAATAGCACTAATTTCTTCAGACTGTTTGCTTAGTTTTCCAGTTAGCTCAGCGATTAAATTAGTAGAGTTAGAGATGATTTGCATCTGATTTTGCGCCACATCAATTGTTTCTACACCATCTTTTGCAGTCGTAGTCATATTAACGGTATTTTGATGTAATGTCTGTGTTGCTTCAGCTATACGCTGAACACCAGCTGCTGTTTCGTCCATTGCTACAGCACTTTCTTTCGCTGCCGAAGCAGAAATTGAAGCGATATCTGCAGTTTGGTGGATACGTATTGCAACTTCGCTCCCAGCTGCAGTAATTTCCTCAGTACTAGCTGATAATTCCTGTGAGGATGCAGAGAGGTGCTCACTGTTTGTTTGAATGTTATGGATGAGATCTCGCAAAGTAATCTTCATATTGTTGAAGACGTTTGCCAATGTGCCAATTTCATCCTTAGATTTGTATGTAATATCCGATTGAGATAAATCACCCATAGCAATAATCTCGGCAGATTGAACTACTGCTTTTAATGGCTTTGTTATCGACTTTCTAACAAAGCTAATGAAAAATACACCTAGAACTAAGCTAACTATTAGAGCAACTATGGAACTCCATAGAGATTGTTTAAGAAGAACTTTTAATCCGTCACCAGTAATTTGTAACTTCTCTTTTTGATACTGAATAATTTTGTTAGATGATTCAAGAAGACCTTTGCTTGCGCTCGTAGCTGTTGTATCAACTAGTTGGATTGCAGCGTCTTTATTACCGTTATCAAATTCTTTTAATGCACTTGCAACTGCAATATTAAAATCATCGTTAAATTTAGTCGTCTCTTTTAAATAGCCTTTCATTTCATCGGAACGGGATATTTGAGATAATTCAGCAATTTTATCGCTAACTAAGTTTTGATATGTATGTAAATTATCAAGTCTTACGCTAATGTCTTGTATGAAATAAGAACGTAAAGTAGAATCTTGCATTGCTATACCAAATTGAATATCTTTTGTGATTTCTATTTGAACAAAGCGGTGATCAATTGCTTCCTCTACTTGTGATTGGATTTTAGAATATTGATAGTAAGATAAAACAATTATTAAAGCTAATAAACCAACAAGATTGAGAAATCCTATATTTAATTTTTTGCCGACGGACATATTTTGGAACCTTCTCCCTTTTTAGATTTAATATAATAATTACTTTGATGGAAAAACAATAAATAGTCAACAAGTATTAGTCTGAAAGTCATAAAATATCTACATTGGTAGTGAAATGTAATTAGTTTAGTGTCATATGGTTTTATCGTTTTAAAAGTATTAATTTGAAGTAGTGTCTTTAAAAATTTCTTCTTACTCTGAAAAATGCTACTCTAATTTATATGGAATATTCTAAAAATTGAAGGGTTGGGTTTTATTGTGTCTATAGAGAATAGAGATCGTGTGTTACCGTTTGAACAAGTTGTAAATTTCAGAGATATGGGGGGCTACCCTGCAGCAGATGGTCGCAAAGTGAAGTACGGTGTGTTTTACCGCTCAGGCGAGTTACATAAGATGACTACAGTTGATCATGAACTTTTTAAAACTTTAGGAATTAAAACGGTGTTCGATTATCGAGATGATAAAGAAGCAGAAGCAAAGCCTGACCCGCAATTAGAAAATGTACACAATGAGCGAATTCCTGCAAAAGGGGACGTAGGCTTTAAAATGCCGACTTCTTCTTTGAAGGAAATGGATAATCGAGCGTTTCTACAAACTGTTAATGCGGACGTATTTACGGAACTCTATGCACAATTACCTTTGGATAATCCATCGTATAAGCGTTTAATGGACATTATCCAGGATCCTGAAAATCTTGGATTATTGCATCATTGTGCGGTAGGGAAGGATCGTACAGGTGTGGGTGGTGCGCTTATTTTACTTGTCTTAGGTGTAGACGAAGACGTTGTAATGCAGGATTATTTAATAACAAATGATTGTATGAAGCCAGTACAAGATGCGATGATTCCTATGTTATCGCAACATTTAAATTCAGAACAATTACAGCATTTTGGTGATATTATGAGTGCTAAAGAGCGATATTTACAAGCTACATTTGATGCCATTAAAAATCGTTATGGAAATTATAGTACATTTTTTGAAAAAGAATTTGGGCTTACAGAGGGAAAAAGGAAGGCAATACAAGAATATTGTTTGGAATAATTTTATAAAGCAAACTTAAAACTCTCTATTACCAGAAAATTAATAAGGTAATAGAGAGTTTTAATATTTTTAGATTTTAAATTTATGAACTGCACGGTGTAGTGTTTCCGCCATTTGAGCAAGATTATTTGAAGAAGTGCTGATTTCTTCAATACTTGCAGATTGTTCTTCCGAGGCAGCTGCTACATTTTGAATGCTACTAGATGTTTCTACAGAAATGACGCTTACTTGGTCCATCGACTGGGCAATATCCTCAATACCCTTATTCATATTCTCAATGGCGTTATTCACTTCAGTCATTTGAGCATTTACTTGGTCTACAGATGTAACAATGTTCTCAAAAGCTTCGCCTGCATTTTCGAATGTTGTTGCACTGTCTCTTAGGTTACCATAGCTGATAGCCATTGATTCAGAGGCGTCTGATGAATCGGTTTGAATTGTTTCAATCCGAGTTCTAATTTCATTTGCTGCTTCGCGAGATTGCTCAGCTAATTTACGAACTTCTTGTGCAACTACAGCAAAGCCTTTACCGTGGTCACCTGCACGAGCCGCTTCAATTGAAGCGTTTAGAGCAAGTAAGTTGGTTTGATCTGTAATTTCAGTTATGAGTGTCACGATATTACCGATTTCTCTTGTATTATCGCTTAGACGTTTCACTACTGCAGATGTTTCTTGAATGGCATCATAGGTAGTATTCATTTTCACTACAGCACTGTTGATAATTGTGTTTCCACTTGTAGCAATCTTCGAAGTTTCTTGAGCTTTGGCAGATACATCTTCAGTACTTGAAGCGATTTGATTCATTTTGGTAGAAATCGATGAAACGGTCGTATTCATTTCTTCTACAGCGCTTGTTTGCGTTTCCGAACCTGCCGCAACCTCCTGCATGGATTCTGTAATTTGTTTAATCGATTCATTCGTTTGTTCAGAGCTAGCGGTAAGTTCCTCAGAAGTAGCTGCAACTTGTTCAGCATTTTCTGCAATCGAAGTGATTAAAGATCGTAAATCGGTTGCCATATTATGAACGCCTTCGGACAATTGTGCAACCTCATCTTGCCCTTTAGTCTTTAAACGTTCCAATGTAAGATTGCCTTGTGCAATTTCCTCCACATATTCTACAACAGCAACGATTGGAGTCGTAATCCGTTTACTTATGACGTAAGCAATGAGTGCTCCAAGTATTATAAAGATAAGTGTCAAACCGACGGAAATCATTAGTACGGTTGATTGCAGGGAAGAGATAAAGGAAGCATCCATATCAATTCCGAAAATAATATCTGTGCCCATAAATGGGACGAATATCGACTTATGGACCCCGTATTCATCTTTGTAAATTTCACTAGTTTGAGTTTTTTGATCCTTGACTGTCTTGATCATATTGTCATTGAAAGTATAGTCAGCTTGTTGATCATCCTTATTACTTAAAGCAACGATATGTTCTTTACCATTTGAATTTGAAAGAACATATGTATTTTCAACGCCAAACGCTTTTTGTTTTTTGTTCAAAATGCTAAGTAATTCATTGTATTTTTCAACATTATTGTTATCTGCACTTATTACAAGTTCTTTGTCTATATCTGACATAATTTCTTGAGATATTAAAGTAAGACTTTTTTCAAATTGTACAATCACATAGTTATTTATAATATGTGTTGAGAACAAGTATAGTGCAATACTGAAAATGATTGAGAAAATCGCAATCGGGACTACGAAACTAAATACATATTTATACAAAATCGAGCTTTTGAATTTAGTAAACAAGTTCAACGTTAGACTCCTCCAAAGTTTGAATCGCATTTGAAATAGAAGCTACCATTTCATCTAAATGTTGAACTTCTGTATAAGGTGAAATAGCAAAAAGTTTCGCAGCTGCAACAGGAATCATATTCTCTGAATCGATAACAGGGATAGTACAAACCTTTGTTGTATCACCAAAGAAAACATTCTCACGGTTATGGCCAAGTATTTCGAATAGAGATTGATTTAAATTATTGATTGCTTGAACTTGCTCTAATGTAAAAGTACCTGTTTTTTCTTGAGACCAATTTAATCCTTCTGGATACAGACGGAATGCTGTCACCGGACCAATATTTGAATCATTCACAACGGATACATTAGGAAGTTGTTTTTGGATTTTATCTCTGAAAGCTAGGTTTACACGGACGTAGTTAGCTAAAATTTGTTGATAACCTTCTACACCGAAAGCAGTTAAAGCAGCATAGATAGCTATTGAGCTACCCATACGAGAGCATTCTAAAGTGTAACCTGTATGATAACTACCATATCCTCTATTACCAACATAAGGTGTATCAAAGTCTTCTAAATCAAGTAATCCGAAGTGTTTACCTTCTTTGACTAAAAATAAGCTTGTTAAGTAAGGTGTTTGACCAAGCTTTTGGAAGTCAAAGCATAAGCTATCGGCAAGGGAGATATGTTGCATACGCTCATTAATACTTTGCAAGCTTGCAACCACATTATCCTCGAATTTAAGTGGGTTTGTAATAAAATCATAAGATTTAAAGAAAGAATAAAATCCACCCAATGCCGAGTCAGCGTGAATATGAATTGGTTTCAAGTCGAATTTAGCTTCGACTTTAGTAGTGATGTCTTTGATAGCTTTGACATCATCAATCGCAAAACTATCTGTTGCTCCAGTTGTAGCAACGATATAGACAGGAATACCACCTTTATGAATAACTTCTTCTAATTTGTTTGCTAAGTCTTTTAAATCCATCGAATGATCACTAGTCGCTTTAACTCGGATAAGGTTATTACTACCGATGCCAACAGCTTCAGCAGATTTTAATAGACTATAGTGAGCATTTTCAGAAGCGAAGCAATATAAATTGCGAGGAACGCCTTCTTCTTTTGCATGTGGGAATTGTTTTGCGATTGCTAGACGTAATCCGCTAAATACTGCCCCTTGTCCTCCCCAAGTTGTATAACCCCAGCTTTGTGTGAAATCATAGCCAACAAGTTTCGACATCATGCCAATAACTTTTACTTCACTTTCAGCTGCAGCCGGTCCGTAAACATCCCATAGATTATTACCATTTAATAATGTTGTTGTTAATAATCCGATGATGCCAGGAATACTAGCCATTGGTAGAACGTTTGTTACAAATTTTCTTGTATGATATGGATGGCCTTTCATTAAGTCGATTAAATCATTTACTACATTGTCCATTCCAGTTGCTTTAACAGGAACTTCATAGTTTTCAATTAGTTCTTTATAGAAATTAGCGGATCTTTCTTGCATAGGACCTAGTGTACTTTTTTCTGGATCCTTTAACTCATCAAGTGATGTGAAAATCTTTTCTATATAATTTAAAATCTCTTTACGCTGTTCTAGATTCCCGTCTTCACTAGGGAAAAGTTGTTGAATTTGCTGCATTTGTTTAACACCTCTAATTTGAATTTTAATTAAAATAGTTAATAAAGCATAATTATAGCATACCAACTTTAGTTCTTAATACACTAAAAATAAAATTTATTAAGTAGGGATATATAATCACCTTAATAAATTTAATAGTAATTATATATAGAATTTTCTGTGTTTTGGAACTATTAATAACTGAAGGTAGGTTAAGAATATGATAAATGTTATAATATAAAATAATTAACATAATATTAAAAATATAGGAAAGGTTGTATTGTGATGAATATAGTAGCAATGTTCAAGATGACTATTGCGATGGCGTTATTCGGTTCTATCGGTTTTTTTACAGTGAATACAGGAATTCCAGCAGAGGAACTAGTATTCGTACGCTGTATTTGTGCGACATTTTTTTTAGGGGGGATATGGTTTTTTACTGGCGGTCATAAAACAGAACAGTGGTCACGCCAGGAAATAATCCAGACGCTCATTTGTGGTGTGTTTTTAGTATTAAACTGGGTGTTTTTATTTAAAGCATTTCAGGAGATGTCTATTTCAGTAGCTATTACGATTTATAATTTAGCGCCTATTTTTGTATTGATTTTGGGGAGTCTATTTTTAAAGGAAAAAATGACGGTTCAAGCGATCTTAGCTGTTATTGTATGTTTCCTTGGTAGTATTTTTATTATCGGATTAGATCAGTTTACATCTTTTGAAGCATTGTTCACTTCAGGGTTTGTGTGGGCTATGCTGTCTGCAATTTGTTATGCATTAACGATGTTTGTAGGAAAGGGCATAACTCACTTAAGTGCTTATGCAATGACGTTTGTACAGACAGCAGTTGGAATTGTCATTTTATTACCGTTTATGGATTATGGGGTATTTGAAGGACTGACAACTTCAAATTGGATGTACATTTTAGGAACAGGGTTAATACATACTGGTTTTGTTTATTATTTATTTTTTGATAGCTTGCGTAAGTTGCCGACAATTGTGGTTTCTGCGTTAGTTTTTGTTGATCCAGTCGTTGCAATTTTATTAGATATTGCGATTTTGGATTTCCGACCTACTTTGATACAAACTGCTGGAATAGTGCTTATTTTCGCAGGTATTATTTATACGCTAGTTAAGCCGAGTAAGCAGATTGCTGAATTGTCAGAAGTATAAAAAGAGCTGTCCCAGGTTATATGGGACAGCTCTTGATAGTCTTAAACTTCTTTTATCATTAATACATGTTCAATACCTGCATCTAGGAAAATATCAGATGCCACGTGATAGCCTAATTTTTCATAGAAGCCTTGTGCTTGAACTTGGCCATCCAATTTTACTTTTGAAGCGCCTAATTCTTTTGAAGCGATATCCTCTAAAGCTTGGATAATAACTCGGCCTAATCCTAGTTTACGGTATTCTTCAAGAATAGCGACACGTTGTATTTTGCCAACACCTTCAACTAAGCGGATGCGGCCAGTGCCGACTGCTTGATTTTCATCATTTGTAACAAGAATATGGTGGCATTCTCCGCCAAGATGATCGAATTGATCGATTTCCTCTTCAGCAGGTACTTTTTGTTCCTCTACAAATACTTTAACTCGAATATCAAATGCTTTTTGTAAGTCTTCTTGTGTTGTGATTTTGTGCGTTTTCATATAATTCAGCTCCTCTATTTTTCTATTCTGAAATTGGGTTTGTTCTATAAGTTATTTTAACAGGTGCTGTGTGAAGAATCTCTATTAATTGCTCGGCCATGTATGAGGATGAGTGTTGAAACCCTGCCTTCACCCATTCTATCATCATGCCTAAAATAGCATATGAAGTATAACTGGCAAGTAAATTATTATCTATTTTATTATTAGTATTAGTATATATATTCGAAAGATCTTCTAGAGCTAGTCTTTTCAACTCAATACAAATTCTATTTTGAAAGCCATATAAAACATTTGTTTTAACTGTAAGAGTGTAGAAACTTGCGTGTTTTTCAACATGTTCGAAAATTTTCACAGCAGATGAATTGAGTTCTCTAATTACAAAATTCTCCACTTGTTTATATGGTTCACGATAGGAAATAATTAAATCTGCGACGACATCCTCAATAACCTCATTCAATAGATCTTCTTTGTAATGATAATGTTTATAGAAGGTACCGCGGTTGAGATCTGCAAGTTGTACAATATCAGTAATAGTGATAGCTTTGAAATCCTTATTTTGCATTAAAGAAAGTAAGGATTCTTTTAATGCTATTTTAGATTTAATAATTCGTTTATCAACTATAGAATTTTTTGTAGACATAAACGTGCCTCCGCTGTTCAATATTTTAGATTAATGAACAAATACCTAATCAACTGTTGCTTATTCAACAAAAGTCCTGTGATTTGCTGATTGAATGGCGTATCTAAACCACATTATACTATAAATAGATGAGGTGTATTAAACATCTGTTGATTACTATAATAGTAGGGGGAAGTCTATATGAAACTTCAAGGACAGGTTGCAGTTGTAACAGGAGCTGCTTCAGGGATGGGTAAAGCAATTGCGACTTTATATGCACAAGAGGGAGCAAAGGTAATCGTATCAGATATTAATGCAGAAGCTGCGGATGTAGCGGTTGCGGAAATTAAAGCTAATGGTGGGGAAGCAACAGCAGTAGTGGCAAACGTAGCTAAAGAAGAAGATATTCAGAACTTAATCGATACAACAGTGAGCCTTTATGGAACAGTTGATATTCTTGTAAATAATGCTGGAATAATGGACAATTTCGAAGCAGCAGCTGATATTGAAGATAATCAATGGGAGAGAATTTTTGCTATTAATACAACGAGCGTAATGCGTGCGACACGTAAAGTTTTACCTATTTTCTTAGAAAAGAAAAAGGGAACAATTGTAAATGTCGCGTCGGCAGGTGGCTTAAACGGAACTCGCGCAGGAGCAGCTTATACAGCTTCCAAACATGCAGTTGTTGGTTTCACGAAAAATACGGCGTTCATGTATGCAAATGATGGAATTCGCTGTAATGCGATTGCACCGGGAGCAGTAGAAACAAATATTAATAGTTCAATGACGAACATTAATGAATTTGGTGTTGGACGAGCAATGTCAGGATTAAATATTAACCCACGAGTTGGTCAACCGGATGAAATTGCAAAAGTAGCATTATTCTTAGGATCTGAGGACTCTAGCTTTGTTAATGGAACAGTAATTGTTGCAGATGCAGGTTGGACAGCTTACTAATATATAGAAATAAGACACCGTTTCCTAATAGAAACGGTGTCTTATTTAGTCTTGACCGACAATGGTACTTCTTCTATCAAGTAAGGTAACATCTCTCCACACACCATTTAACTGACCAAAGCGTTCGCGTACGCCAACCTCCCTGAAGCCGAATTTCTGATGTAGATGTATGCTCGAGGCATTCTCAGAGAAAATTTGTGCCTGGATTGTCCAAATACCACTCTTTTCACTTTCTTCGATACATTTTTTTAATAGCTTAGTACCAACGCCCATTCCTTGAGCACGATTACTAATATATATGCTATCCTCTGTCACACCTTTGTGGAATGTATTATTGGAAAAGGGGCTAAGTGCAATCCATCCAACAATTTCTCCATCCACACGTGCGACAAAACGACATTCATTTAAATGTCCAGCGTCCCATTGCTCCCATGTAGGAGGAGTGGTGCGAAATGTTGCATTACCGCTTTCAATCCCTTCAATAAAAATAGCTCTAACTTGGTCCCAATCGGTGGGTTTCATTGCATCAATCATCACTTGTTCTGCCATATGGTTGCCTCATTTATAATAGATTTCAATGCTTGAAAATATTATATTCCATAAAGCGCAGAAAAAGTTTAATTATCTGAAAATATATTAAGAAACGAGTTTTAGTCCGACTGCTGCACTTAGCACCATCGTAATGAAAACAATACGTTTCCAATCTTTTGATTCACCAAAAAAGAAAATCCCAATCAACGCTCCGCCAGATGCGCCGATTCCTGTCCAGATAGCATAGGCAGTGCCCATAGGAATTGTGTTCATAGCATACGATAGACAAGAAAAGCTAATTGTAAAGCCAGCGATTAGGCTTAACATAATAGTTGCTTTCTTTTCATACTGCCATTTGTTCATCATTGCTACTCCGAAAACCTCACAAAATCCTGCTACAATTAACGCGATCCAAGCCATTATTCTGCCTCCTCTTTTTTATCATCTGTGACAATCTTCAATCCCATCACACCGATAAGCAATAAAATAATGAGTAAAATTTTCGAGATTTTAAATGGCTCATCGAAAAACAAAATGCCTGTAATGACAGTTCCAGCAGTACCAAGTCCTACAAAAACGGCATATACCGTGCCAACAGGAAGATAACGTCCTGCTACTAGTAATAAATAAAAGGTAAAGACGATGGCAAACGCAGTACCTCCCCAAGTCCAAACATCATATGAGTGTTTTAACCCGATAACCCATAACACTTCAAAAACAGACGCAACAATTACAATTAACCAATGTTTGTTCAACTCATTCATCCTTTCTAATTTTCGATAAAAAAAGCCCAAGAGATACTGAATTATCAGTAGTCTCCCAGGCTTTTATCCTTCCGTGGCATAGCTATATAGCTATGAGATTTCTCTCGGACCAGGCTAGCAATATGCTACGGAACCCTAGAAATCATTGTTGTATCAAGTTAATTAAATTGTAATAAAAAGGAGTGGAAAATTCAAGTGAGAAGGTTATTTATCGAGATAACCGCGTTCACCAAATGGTTCTAATTTAGCAATCCATTGCTCTTCAAGTTTTGCTAATTCTCTCTTCGTATCGAAGAATCCTTCTTCTTTTTTCTTCAACACTTCAAGAATTTCAATTTCAAATGAAGTTTCACCAAATTTGTTCCAATCTGCTTGTAGAGCCTTATTAGTATGGTTATTCATCTTCAGCATGAATTGTACACCATTTAATCTCTTTAAATTATTTGTACTGCCGATATAGATTTTCTTATTTGCTGTGTTAGTAATTTTATAAACACCTGATTGGATAGGGGTTTCTTTATAAAGTTGTTTGAGTTCTTTTTGACGGTCCACTATTAACTACCTGCTTTCTTTATTTTTTAATCCAATATGCACTGCCATCTGCTTTACGATCTAAAAAGCCATATTCGATTAAATAGCGACGAATCATAGCATAGTCGTCATGGATTGGCATGAGAATAGCATTAATTTCTTTTTCTGTATAAGTACTTTCCATCTCAAAGCGATTTGTAATTTCACGTAGGATAATAAGTTTTTGTTTTTCCTTTTTCGGAAAGCGTAACAAAGGTCCATTTGTGCCTTCAGGGAAAAGTTTATTTAAAACTTCATCCTGCTCTTTGTTGGTGATATTATAACGGTCATCAACCATCGTAGCAGTTTTGTGTACAGGTACGAATGTAGGTGCATTCATATCTTTTTCTTTTAATAGCTCCATCATGACTAAAAACGTTTTTGCTTGGCGTTCCTTTTCCTTTAAGGCAAATCGATGATGACGGATTGTAGAGGCACTACCAATTTCTAATTCTTGCTGTACTTCAGCATCAGTTTTCCCTGCATAAAATAGACGTAATAAATTGCTTTGATGCTCAGTGAGGCCTGTCATCTTTTTATTAAGTCCGATTAAATATGCAAAAACAGATTGATGTGTTTCTTTAATATGCATTTGCATATATTTCTCCGCTTCATAAAGTACATCATTTTGGGGATAAATAATGCCCTTTTCTATTTTTTCTCCACAAAGAAGGCAAGTGTAACAATGTGCATCTTCTGAATAGCCCTTTTTTAGTTGATCGATTGATGCATTCCAAAATAGTTCTGAGTTCTCCATATATGAACACCTTCAATTCTTGGTTTTATTTTTAAACTTAGATATAAAATGTTTGTTTATTTATAAACATAATACATAATCGTTTATTGTTTGTCAATGATTAACAATTTAATTGTAATAGATAGAATAGATAGGAGTAATTATGTTAAAGCGATTCAAAATGCAGAAGATGTGGAAATCAGGTGAAGATCAAGTAAATGAAGTGAAGGGTGCAATTAACTATGCACAAAAGAATGACAATATTCATCCAGCAATAATTCCGTTTGCAGCTCATCTAGTTCATAATGAACAGCCAGAAGTTTATACAATTTTGATGGAGCAATTTTTAAGGAAAACACAAAAAAGGCGCTAAAATAGCGCCTTTTTTTAGTCCTTAATCTGAATTTGATAATCTTCAAACCAAGTATGAATTTGCGCTAAATAGGCGAGAAGCTGTGGGCCGGCCATTAATTGCCCAAACCAAGGGACTTTAAATGAAGTACCACCAGATTCTATTAGGCTATCTAGACGTTTCCGTTCAAAGAATTCATGTAGGATTGAGTTTTTATCTTGGAGAATTTCTTTAAGCCATTGTTGGACACCAGCTGTGTAAGCAGGGTGATATGTTTTTGGATACGGATTCTTTTGTCGATAGAGCACTTCTTTTGGCAAAAGCTCTTCCATTGCCTTTCGCAAAAGGCCTTTTTCCATATTACCTGTTGATTTCATTTCCCAGGGAATATTCCACATATATTCAACGAGGCGATGGTCTGCAAACGGAACTCGCACTTCAAGACCCGCACCCATACTCATACGGTCCTTGCGCTCTAATAATGTCGTCATAAACCAAATCATGTTGAGATAGAACAATTCACGTCGTTTTGCGTCTTCTGGTGCTTCTCCGTCAAGTCGAGGTGTTTCGGCAATTGATACTTCATAGGCATTTTGCATATAGTCTGGGATATTAAGCTTTTGCTGCCACTCAGTGCGTAGAACAGATTCGCGTTCATCAATTGATCGAATCCATGGGAAGCTGGAGAAAGACTGTTTAAACCAAGGATAACCTCCAAATATTTCATCTGCACATTCACCTGACAAACCAACAGTGAAGTTTTTTTTAACTACTTTTGCAAACCATAATAATGATGAGTCCACATCAGCCATACCTGGAACATCACGTACGTGCACTGCTTCTTTCAGATAATCAATGAGCTCTTGTTGTGTAATTATTTCTGAATGATGTACGGTTTTAAACGTTTCGGTCATTTTTTGAATCCAGAAGGCATCTGTGGAGACTTGAAAATCATTCGATTCAAAAAACTTAGCATTATCTTCGTAATCGATGGAATAGGTATGAAGAGCTTCTTTACCATCTTTTTTATATTTATTTGCTGCTATTGCTGTAATAATACTGGAATCTAATCCTCCTGATAAGAAAGTACATAGGGGAACATCGGAAACGAGTTGTCGCTCCACTGCATCTGTCACAAGGTCACGCACATTGGTCACGGTCTGTTCAAAGGAATCTGTATGCTCTGAACTTTTAACATTCCAGTATCGCCAAATACGAACACCGCTTTTCGTAAAAGTAAGCGCGTGAGCAGGACGTAATTCATGTATATTGTTGAATATTCCTTTGCCTGGAGTACGAGAAGGTCCCAGACTAAAAACATCAGCGAGTCCATCGTGTTTAATGATTGGTTGAATATCTGGGTGTGCAAGTAGAGCTTTTATTTCAGAGCCAAATAATAAGCCACTGTTTTGTTCTGTATAAAAGAGTGGTTTTACGCCAAGTCGATCTCGCGCAATGAAGAGCTTTTCAGAATTATCATCCCAAATAGCAAAGGCGAAGATTCCATTTAGATGATCGACACATTGTTCCTGCCATTCAATATAGCTTATCAGTAAAACTTCAGTATCTGAATTAGATGAAAAGTGGTAGCCGCGCTTTTGTAGTTCACGACGTAATTCGTCTGTATTATAGAGTTCTCCATTATAGGCCATTGTGTAGTTAGTGCCGTTTTTTGAGCGGGTCATTGGTTGCTCGCCACCACTTGGATCGATGACGATGAGCCTTTGATGTCCAAATGCTGCATGTGTTTCAGTCCAAATATTTTCTGCATCTGGGCCACGTTTTTTTAATGTTTTAGTCATGGTATGTAAAACATTTTGTTGCAATCGCAAATCCTTTTTGAAATTTACCCATCCTGTGATACCACACATCATTTCACATCCTCTGCTTCTAGTCGTTACATAATGTATGCAAACTGGGCGGAGGATGTGCGTGTGTTATTGTACTTTTTCTTTCATATGTTCAATATGCTTTGCACCCCACGCTTGCATTGTTGTTAAAATAGGCTGGAGTGTCATCCCATATTCTGTGATTTGATATTCTACTTTTGGAGGTACTTGTGGATATACCGTACGTGTTAGGATATCTTGTTCTTCTAATTCACGTAGATGCATTGTGAGCATTCGTTGAGTGATATCTGGAATGAGTTTTTTTAATTCATTAAATCTAAGTGCTTCGCCACGTAATAAGTGATCTAAAATAATAGGTTTCCATTTGCCGACAATCATGTTTAGGGCAACGACCATTTGGCATTGACTCGGATTTTTTTGTCCGTTTAACATGTGTAACCTCCCATTAGTATCCTTTTTGATACTATGTTTAATTAATGTGCCTACTTACAATTAGTAACTAGATACATCATAATTGAATTTGGTTAAGAAATATACATTAATTGGAGGATTTAAAGTGACTAAAAAAGATTTTGCAACAGCTGTAGAGGAACGTCGTAGCATATATGTAATTAATAATGAAGCAATCGTATCTGATGAACGTATTCAAGAAATTGTTGAACATGCAATAAAACATACCCCATCTTCATTTAATTCTCAAACAGCTCGTGCAGTTGTTTTGTTAGGTGAGCAACATTCAAAATTATGGAGCATCACGACTGAAACTTTGCGCCAAGTTGTACCGGCTAATGATTTTTCACCGACTGAAGAAAAAATGAACATGTTCGGTGCAGGTTATGGTACTGTGCTATTTTTTGAAGACCAATCTATTGTAAAAGGCTTGCAAGAGAAATTCCCTTCATATGCTGATAACTTCCCAATTTGGTCTTTACAATCATCAGGTATGGTGCAATATGTAGTATGGACTGCATTAGAACAAGAAGGTTTTGGTGCCTCATTACAACATTACAATCCATTAATTGATGATGAAGTGAGAAGCGAGTGGAATATTCCTTTAGATTGGAAATTACTTGCTGAAATGCCTTTTGGTAAACCGGTTGTTGCAGCTGGGGAAAAACAATTTTCCCCTGTTGAAGACCGAGTGAAAGTCTTTAAATAAATTATAGATTTTAAAGCTGCTCCTAATTACGAATTCGGAGCAGCTTTTTTGTTGTTTATGCGAATAAAGTAATCTATAAAAGTTCTACTCAATTAATTAGAAATTTCCCCTTTGGCGTGATATCTGAAAATCAGTTAATATAGAGTAGTTGTAGTTTAATATGAAAGGAAGTAGATTATGAGTCAAAATCGTAATCAAAATATAGAAGAGATTAGTACAGCTAAATTGATGTGGCAACTTACTCGCCCACATACATTAACAGCGACATTCGTACCAGTCATTCTAGGGACAGTGCTTGCTGTGTTTGATGTAAGAATAGACTTGCTATTATTTATAGCAATGCTTGTGTGCTGTTTAGCACTACAGATTGCAACAAATTTATTCAATGAATACTATGATTTCAAACGTGGATTAGATACAGCTGATTCTGTAGGGATTGGTGGTGCCCTTGTACGCCACGGTACTAAACCTTCTACAGTACTAGCTTTTGCACTAGCGTTATATGGAGTTGCTGTAGTACTTGGTATTTTTATTTGTATGAATAGTAGTTGGTGGCTTGTTGCAATAGGTGCAGTAGGAATGGCAATCGGTTATTTATATACAGGTGGACCATACCCAATAGCGTATACACCGCTTGGGGAACTGTTTGCAGGTCTTAGTATGGGGATTGGATTTGTATTAATTTCATACTTTATACAAGCTGGAACAGTTAGTATGACAAGTTTATTAGTGTCGATTCCACTAGGGATATTAGTTGGGGGCATTAATATGTCGAACAACATACGTGACATTAAGGAAGATACAATTGGTGGGCGTAAAACATTAGCTATTTTACTTGGACGTGAAAAGGCTGTGAATTTACTAGCGGTTTCATTTGTCGTGTCCTATGTATGGATAATTATACTTGTTATTATTGGTACGGTTAGTCCATGGTTACTTGTTGTATTTATAAGTATTCCGAAACCAATACAGGCAATTAAGGCATTTAAAGAGGGTGTAAATGATCCAGCTAAGCAGGGGATTGCAATGAAATCCACTGCACTGACGAATACATTCTTTGGATTTTTATTATCGGTAGGACTAGTTTTAAGTTACTTATCCTAAATTAAAAACTGTCTAACAATCAAGTGAGATTGTTGACAGTTTTTTTTGTGGGTATATTTAGTACTTTTTTAATTGATGGGCAAACTTTGTTTCCTTTAGGCGAACTGCGATAATGCAACCAAACAAAGCTCCACTAACGCTTGATACAAGAAAAGCAGGCATAAAGAATAGAGCAGTAAATGAAGTGCCCATTAAAATTTTGGCATATGGTACTGCCAACAATGAAGCGAGTATACCAGTACCAACAGCTTCTCCAACAGCTGCTAGCCATACTTTACCGTAATGCTTGTAGAGCATACCCGCTAAAAAAGCTCCAATCATACCACCAGGAAATGCGAGTAATGAACCAGTGCCGGTTATTAGCCGAACAAGTCCAGTAAGAAATGCAATTAGAACAGCGGAGCCAGGTCCTAGCATTACAGCAGCTAGGACATTTATAGCATGTTGAATAGGATAAGCACGTGCAATACCTGTTGGAAATGATACAAAAACAGATCCTGCAACGGCAATAGCGACAAACATGGCTATTGCCGTTTTGCGTGAAGTCATGTAATCTTCGCCACCTGTTGTAAGACATGTAGTAATTGTCGTGTGGCTACAAATGGTTCATTATGTGTTGCGATAGCAGAGATGAGCGAAACACCATCTGCCCCTGCTCTGATAACAGTTTGACAATTATCAATTGTAATACCACCAATACCAACAATAGGTAAGGAGGGATAAGTAGCAGCTGTTTGTTCAATTAAAGTTGTACCAGCAGGGGAATTAGCATCCGGCTTGGAGGTAGTAGCGAAAACTGGTCCAATACCAACGTAATCAGCACCTGCATTTATTGCAGCAGTCACCTCTGTTAATGAATGAGTGGAAACACCTAGAATTTTATTTAGACCGATCTTTTCGCGTACTGTATTAGCACTAGCATCATCTTGGCCGACGTGCACACCATCTGCATCTAGAGCGATTGCTAAATTTACATCGTCATTGATAATGAAAGGTAAATGATATTTTTTACACAGGGCTTGGCATGCTTTAGCAAAATTTAATTTATCTTCCCCGGTGAGTGCATTTTCTCCTTTTTCTCTGAATTGAAAGAGGGTAATGCCACCACGAAGAGCTTCTTCTAAAACAACGAGCGGATCGTGTTCTTCGACATTTTGACTCCCCATAATGAAATATAATTGAAGTTGTTCTCTATTCAATGATCATAACTTCCTTTCGGGCCTTTTCTGAAAGTTTACGATAGGCCCAATGATTTGTCGGTCCATGACCAGTGCCCAATTGTAGTCCATTCGCTATAGCGGCCTGTATAAAATATTTCGCATCGATTACTGCATCTGAAGCGGTGAAACCTTGTGCCAAACGAGCTGCAATAGCGGCTGAGAATGTACAACCTGTACCGTGTGTATCTTTCGTGTCGATTCTTTCAGAACGCATAATGAATCGTTCACCTTTTGCTGATAAAAATAAATCCTCCGCATAATCTTTTGTATCGCGGTGCCCACCTTTTAAGACAACGGCTTTAGCACCCATTGTAATTAGCCGATTTGCAGCATTCTCTACATCACTATCTGATCTAATTGTTAAACCTGTGAGTACTTCAGCTTCAGGAATATTAGGTGTAATAATGGTTGCGAGTGGTAGTAGCTCATTTTTCATCGAGTGAACAGCTTCATTTAATAGAAGTGATGCCCCGCCTTTTGCAATCATGACTGGATCAATGACGAGCATTGGAAGGTCATAACTTTTTAATGTTTTAGCTACTCCGTGGATAATTTCTGCTGAAAAGAGCATCCCAGTTTTAATAGCTCCTACTTTAAAGTCATCAAGGACAGCTTTGATTTGGCTGACTACATTGTTAACTTCTAAGGCATAAACGTCGTGAACACCTAGTGTATTTTGTGAAGTCACTGCTGTGATTGCAGACGTACCAAATGCACCAAGCTCTTGAAATGTTTTTAAATCGGCTTGGATACCTGCTCCACCACCACTATCGGAACCTGCGATTGTCATAGCAACACTTGTCATATTTGAATATCCTCTTTTTCTACAATTTTCATATTGTCACGTAAATCTTCTGAAGTAAGAGAATATAAACTGTTAATCATTTCAACTGCAAATGTGCCCGGAGCATTGGCTGTTTTTGCAGCCCTTTCTCCAATTTGTTTGTAAAATGAGAGAGCATTGGCTGTTGCTTGCAAATGATGGCCTTCTGAAACAGTAAGAAATGCACCTGTCACCGCGCTAAGCAAGCACCCGGAGCCTGTAATTAGTGGCATTAAGTCATGCCCACCATCTATTTGAATTGTCGTTTGGCCATCGGTTACGGAATCTTCAACACCAGTGACTGCAACAATACAGTTAAGCCGTTTAGCAACTTGTTTAGCAGTCAGTTGTACATCTATTTGACCTTCACCAGCATCAGCTCCCCTTGATTGCCATTCGATATTACCGAGTGTAGCAAGTTCACCTACATTACAGCGGATAGCCGTCACCTGGACTTCCTTTAAAATGGTTGTCACGGAGTTCCTGCGAAACTCACTAGCACCTACGCCAACTGGGTCAAGAACAACGGGAATACCTTTTTTGTTGGCACTTTTACCGGCCTCAATGATGGATAAAACAGTTCCTTGATCAAGAGTACCGATGTTAAGAACTGTACAGTCTGCTAGAGCAGCCATGTCAGCTACTTCCTCGATTCCCTCTGCCATCATAGGGGAAGCACCTAGAGCGAGGAGACCATTAGCTTGGAAATTGGCAACAACGATATTGGCAATATTGTGGACTAGCGGTTTTTTGACACGTAACTTTTCAAGAAAATGTTGTTGACCCATTATTTAGTCAACTCCTTTTCGTAATGTCCAATTGTCCATTGTTGTTTCGTCCATGCCATTTCCCAGAAATGCCATTCATAATAACTACTTTTACGGAAATGTTCTTTTAGTTGTTGAATACGTGCAGGAGGTAAGTCTTCGGCAAGTTCATTCATGCGATTAATTTGTTCTTCTACTAATTCTCCGAACCACTCAGAACCATATGTTTGAATCCATTTATCATAAATAGGGTGATTAGGTTTTGAATCTTTTAGGCGTTCACCGATTTCATAATAAAGCCAGTAGCAAGGAAGTATTGCAGCAAGAGTATCTGCTAAATCACCATTGTTTGCAGAACGATACATATGAGATACATATTCATATGCTGTCGGTGCAGGCTCAAATGCCGTAAGCTCTTCATCTGTAATTTCTAACATAGTAAAAAATTGCTCATGAAGTGACAATTCTGCAATGCATGTTGATTCAGCATGTTTGGCAAAACGTTGTGTAGTATGTAAATCATTTGCCTTTACTGCTCCTAGTGCTTGCACCTTTGCAAAGTGGGTTAAATAATATGCATCTTGTTGTACGTAATATTGGAAAATATCAAGAGGCAAAGTACCTGCTGCTAATGATTTTACAAACGGATGTTGAAAGCTACCTTCCCATAAATCATTACATTCTTGTCTTACTTCTTCACAAAATGTCATCTTTATGCACCCCAATTTCATTTTTTTGAAAACAAAAAGCCGCCCCTGATCTGTGTCAGTAGGCGGCGAGCAATCATTTTCAATAAAACAAAATAGACTGATAGCGCCACTTCCCTCCGCTGGTATGAGCCAGATCAGGTTCCAAGGGTCCGCAGTACTCTGCGTCTCAGCCAATTAATGACTCCCCTAGTGGTTAAAAAGCGATTTAGTTTTCAACATCAATATAACATAAAAATTGGAATTAGCAAGGTGTATTTAAACAAAGTAAATAGATTGTAATAAATGGCATTAAGCCATAGATATGAGCCAAATTCTATGTTAAGATACAAATTATCTGAATTTTATAGTGGGAAGCAAGGTGTTTAGATGGGCGCTACAGCAACAGTGAAAGGGCCAGAAGAGAAATTGAATTTATTCCATTTAACTTGGCCGATTTTTTTAGAAGTATTTTTATTTATGTTAATGGGGCTTGCTGATACATTTATGCTGAGTGCATTATCTGATGATGCGGTATCAGGAGTAGGAGCAGCCAATCAATATATTCATATAGCAATTTTAATTTTAGAAGTAATAGGAAACGGGGCATCGATTGTTGTTGCTCAATACTTAGGGTCTAAGCGTTATTTGGAGGCAGCCAAAATTTCAGCACTAGCCGTTTCCTTGAATTTAGTTATTGGGTTAATAATGAGTGTCGCTTTCGTGATTTTCTCGAAAAATATTATGATTGCGATGAATTTACAAGGTGATGTACTTGAGTACGCTAGTAAATATTTATTCATTGTTGGGGGAGCTATTTTCCTACAAGCAATCATCAACTCATTAGCAGCGATTATTCGTGTGCATGGTTGGACGAAACAGACGATGTATGTGTCACTTGGAATGAATATTTTTCACGTAATAGGGAACTATGTTTTGATTTTCGGTAAATTTGGCTTCCCTGAACTAGGAGTGCAAGGTGCGGCAATTTCATCGGTCGTCAGCCGTGTTTTAGCTCTACTAGTATTCTTCTGGCTATTGTATCAAGCGCTAGAGGTACGAATTAAATTTCAATACTACGTGTCGTTATCAAAAGAATACATCGGTAAGATTTTGCAAATTGGGCTTCCATCTGCATTTGAGCAGGTGATGTACCAAGGTTGTCAAATTGTCTTCTTATACTATGTGACGTATTTAGGTGCAGAATCACTAGCAGCTCGGCAATATGCTTATAATATTTCAATGTTCACCTATTTATTTGCCATAGCAATTGGTACAGGAACTGCTATTATGGTTGGCAGATACGTTGGTGCCAATGAAAAGGATGCAGCATATAAACAATTATGGGTTAGCATAAAATGGGCGATTATATTCACATTAGTGATGGTAGCAGTGGTCGTTATTTTCCGCTATCCATTGATGCGTCTATTTACTGATAATCCAGAGGTTATAAAAATTGGTGCGGCAGTGTTAGTGTGTAGTATTTTGTTAGAAACAGGACGTACATTTAATATTACGATTATTAATTCATTGCGTGCTTCAGGTGATGCAAAATATCCGTTAATCATTGGATTTTTCTCGATGGTTTGTATGAGCTTACCACTTGGTTATTTACTTGTATTCCAATTAGACATGGGTTTAATAGGTGTGTGGTTGGCAATTGCAGCAGATGAATGGTTCCGAGCTATTCTTGTTTTCTTTAGATGGAAAAGTCGCCGCTGGGAAAGATATGCTCTCGTTGCGCCTGACAAAACGAAATAAATTGATTAAATGTGAATTTTGTAAGTGATAAATTAGTAATTCTTGAGATTTTAATCGCTGATGGCATAAGTCATCAGTGATTTTTTTATTGTAAAAAGATTACTTACTGTTCGTAAGAATCCCTATTATCAACATGTTCATGCACGCCCCTTGATATTTTATCCTTAGCCAATCAACACTTTGTTTTGTATACTTGGTAAAGAAGATTAATGAACGAGGTGTTTGGCATGGCATTGCCGAGAAAAGTAGCGAGTGCTAATTATATGAGAGAGAATCAAGAGCTGTTTGCTTGTCCAATTTGTGGGGACGAGATGACGGTGACGGATGATTGTAGCGTTGTTTGTGATAATCGACATTCTTTCGATATTGCAAAACAAGGCTATGTAAATTTCATGACGCATGCTGCGACTTCAATGTATGGCAAAGATTTATTTGAAGCGCGTAAGCTGGTTATTGAAAGTGGATTGTATGCACCGATGCATACAGCGATTTGTGATTTACTAAAGCAGATGAATACTAATGTTGCCGTATTAGATACAGGTTGCGGAGAAGGATCGCATTTAGAAAGTATTAAAAATAAATTCCAGGAGCAGTCTGATAACCGTTTTGTTGGAGTAGGTATTGATATCGCAAAAGAAGGAATTATTGCAGCAGGACGGCATTATAATGACATGATTTGGTGTGTCGGTGATCTAGCAAAAAGTCCGTATCAACAAGCAAGTTTTAATGCAATATTAAATATTTTATCACCTGCTAATTACACTGAGTTTAAACGACTTTTGAAGCCGAATGGGTTGGTTATTAAAGTAGTACCACAAAGTGGATATTTACAGCAATTACGTGCTTTATTCTTTGCAGATTCTGAAAAGGAATCTTATTCAAATGAACTTACTGTCGAACGGTTCAAGGAGAATTTCCTTGAGGTTGAGGTAAAGCGCATTACGCAAACAATAGAAATAAATCAGGAACTGGTACCTTTATTAATGCATATGACACCAATGGGCTGGCATCAAAAAAATGAAGATGTAGCCGCCACAAATTTAACTGAAATTACGATTGATTTAGATATACTAATTGGGAAAATGTAAAACCGTCCTCCGCCTTTATTAGCGGGGGATATTTTTAATTAGAAACTTTTTCCTTATATTAGACGTAATAGTAAAGAAGGAGTGGTTGGATGTATTTAAAGATTGAAGCGCCACAGCGATGTATTTCTAGAGAAGCTGTAAAGGTTTGGCGTATGACTGAAACATTAACAAATACAGGGATTATAGCTGTTCTTGGAGTCCTCTACTATTTACATATTCACTTTGAGTGGAAAGAATGGATTGGATGGATTGTCTTAGCGCTTATAGTAGTAACTTTCTTGACTGCAATTTGGGAAATCTTATTTAAACCGAGTTTTATGCAAAAGTATTGGCGGTATGATGTAAATGAGGAATTTATTCAATTAAAGTACGGGGCTTTTAAAGAAGTTAATGAATTAGTTCCAATGACAAAGGTACAGTCTGTAGAATTAATTCAAGGGCCGTTAATGCGCAAATACGATTTGTATTCAATTCAGATTGGTACTATGGGAACAGAACATGTAATCCCTGCCGTTTCTGAGAAAGAGGCATTTGAATTACGGGATCAAATTGCGCATTATGCAAAAATTAAGGAAGTGGAATGATGACGCAACCATTGAAAAGATTGCATCCGCTTGTACTAATATTCGATCTGTATAAACTAGTTAAAAGTAATATAATCTTTTTTCTTTTTCTTTTTTTATTAAATATGGGTTCTGAAAAATGGTGGATTCAAACAGCGAAATGGATATTCTTGGGCTATGTTGTGATAATGCTTTTTTTAAGTATTGGTAAATGGATAACATATAGATATGTGATAAAGAATGATGCTTTCTATATTAAGTCGGGAATTTTTTCGAAAAGTGAGCGGACTATTCCATTTTTAAAAGTGCAGAATGTCCAACGCCAAACGACTGTTTTTCATAAAATTTTTAAAGTGACGTCATTAACTCTAGAAACAGCAACTGTTGGTGATGAAAGCTCCATTATATTTGACGTAATTTCTAGAGTAGAAGCAGAAAGTATAGAGAGCGCAGTTACAGAAACTCGTGAACAGAAGAAAATTATTGAACAATCATCAGTTGGGTTGTTTGAAGAGCAAGTTGTGGTTGTAGAACCAGAGAAGAATGATAAAAAAGTGATCCATTTTACACCGACAAAAAAGGATTTGGTGAAGGCGTCTTTTACTTCACTTAGTTTTTTAATTTTAATTCCAATCATTTTTAAATTGGATGATGTTATTAAGCTCGATGTATTTAGAGATGAAGTGACGAATGCTTTGAAATGGGGGTGGGCAATCTTAGCTGCTATATTAATCGGCGTACTACTTATTTCCATTGCGATTGGTATGGTTCATACCTTTATTAAGTATGGCAAGTATGAAATTTCATCGGATACTCAGAAGGTTTATATTAAAAAAGGTGTCTTAGATGAATCAATTTTTTCAATTCGCAAAGAGAAGATACAGGCTGTTGAGATTTCGCAATCTTTCATGAAGAGAATTCTCGGATTAGCTGAGGTAAAACTAATTAGCGCTGGAAACACTACAATTGGGGAGGTAGAGTCGAATACACTTTATCCATTTTTACCCGTGAGAAAGGCATATACATTGATAAGTGAGTTACTTCCAGATTATCAAGTAGTAGAAAGTATGCATGAATTGCCTAAAAGAGCATTTTGGATTCGTATGATTCGTCCAAGCTATATTTGGCTTATTGCAACTGCATTAATTTGGTATTTCAAGCCTTCATTGTGGTGGGTTTCTGTAGTATTACTTCTAATTATATATTCTTCACGCATATTAGATTATAAAAATAGCCGATATTTACTGAATCAGTCATTTATTCAAATGAAAACAGGTGGATTTTCTACCGTATTATTTATTACAAAGCGTAGTCAAGTTATTGAAGTGAAGACAGAACGGTCGAAGTTGCAACGGTACTTCAAGTTAGCTTCAATTAAAACGGTAAACCGAGCAAAACCAGTGCTACATAAGGAGCTTCTTGATGTGCCTCACGAGGCTGCATCTGAGTTTTACAGTTGGTATGTAGATAGAACCAAAGAAGTCAAAATACAATAAGTAGTTTTAATGTGCATAGAATGGGAATAATGGAAGCAGAGGTGAATGATTATGAAATATGTAATTATTGGCGGGGATGCTGCAGGTATGAGCGCAGCGATGGAAATTGTACGTCGGGATAAACAAGCGGAAGTAACAACATTGGATAAGGGGCATATTTACTCTTATGGACAATGTGGTTTACCATATGTTATTGCTGGACGAATCCCATCAACAGATAATGTGATTGCACGTAGTGTAGATACTTTTCGAAAGAAATATGGTATCGATGCCAAAACAGGACATAATGTGACAAACATCGATTCAGAGGCGAAAACAGTATCTGGTATTGTGCTTGAGACGGATGAAAGTTTTCATATTTCATATGACCGTTTACTTATTGCTACTGGAGCTAACCCTATCTTCCCTAACTTTGAGGGTTCTGACTTAGCTGGGATTCATACGTTAAAAACTATACCTGATACAAAAGCTATTTTAAATGATTTAAATGATTCTGTTAAACAGGTAACCATCATTGGAGGAGGCTACATAGGCTTAGAAATGGCTGAAAGTATAGCAGAACTTGGCAAGAAGGTACGCATTATTCAACTGGGTAACCAGTTAGCGGATATATTCGATGAAGATATGGCAGAGCTCATTCATGAAGAGGCAAGACAAAATGGTATTGAATTAATTTTCAATGAAGAAGTGAAAGGCTTTAAGGGAAAAGATCATGTGCAAACAGTTGTGACGGATAAGGGGGAGTATGAGACTGATTTTGTACTAGCAGCAATTGGTGTAAAACCTAATACAAACTTTCTTGATGGAACCGGTATGCACATGACGCCAAAGGGCGCGATTCTGGTAAATCCATATATGGAGACAAGTCTTGAAAATGTTTATGCCGCTGGCGATTGTGCTAGTCATTTTCATCGTATTAAGCAGAAGGATGATTATATCCCACTTGGCACTACAGCGAATAAGCAAGGGCGTATTGCAGGTATGAATATGGCCGGTGGTGCAAATACGTTCAAGGGCATCGTAGGAACCTCTGTTGTGAAATTCTTTCATTTAACTCTAGGTCGAACAGGATTATCTGAAAAAGAGGCAGATGAGCTGGGATTCGACTACGAAGTGCATAAGCAAAAAGCGAAAGATATTGCTGGTTACTACCCTGGAAACCAGGAAATGCAATTGAAGCTTATCTATGAAAAAAAGACGCAGAAATTGTTTGGAGCACAGATTATCGGTGGAAACGGTGTAGATAAACGTATTGATGTTTTTGCTACAGCTCTTTATCACGAGATGACGCTGAATGATTTATTGGATTTGGATCTTGCTTATGCACCACCTTTTAACGGAGTTTGGGATCCGATTCAACAGATAGCAAAAAGAAAGTCATGAGATAAACAGTTGGTTTTATTCCAACTTCTATATAAAGTGAAAATCCGTAGAGGCATTAAGCTTCTACGGATTTTCTTCGTGTTAATACTAGTATGAATTTTAAAAGGATGAGAAATGTGACAGCACCTGCTGTATCTAACATTACATCTTGAAAAGTAGCTGTTCGACCGGTTGTAAAATATTGATGAAGTTCATCAAGTGCCGCTAATGAAAATGTCAGAAGGGCTGCGGTGAATAGGCGGAATTTATGTTTAGGTAAAGCAATAAATATTGTTATCGCTATCAATCCGAACATGCCAAAATGCGCAGCTTTTCGGATTAAGAATTCTAAAAAGTAATAATAACCGCGCTCGTCTACTGATACAATTATTCCCCAATAGGGAATTTCTAATAGGGATAATAGAGGTCTTAATGGTTCATTTGGAAACCACTCACGTAATGTTGGTACGATAGTTTGCTGCTCATAGCTCTGACTAGATGAGATGAAAATGACTAACAGTAATATGAGTAATGGAATTAATTTTATTAATTTTTTCATATAAGAACCATACCATAAATCGACAGGATTTTCAGTCGGTGTAATGAAAATGCTAATTATACTGTAACCTTTTGTAATCTTATGAAAGATGTTATGCTAAAAAAGCACTTAAATGATAAAGGACGTGTTAGAATGCCCGGACGTAATGAACCGTGTCCATGTGGTAGTGGTAAGAAATACAAAAAATGCTGTGAGAAGAAAGAAGCAGTCACAGTAGAAACCGTATACGCAGAAGAATTAGAAAGAGTATTGCAAACATTTTATGATAAGTATCCGTTACGTAGCGACATTCCTGAGTTTGCTGAAGTAGCGAAGAAATGGCATAATGCAGTCGGCAAATATTTATTAGAAGATATGATTGAAGCCATTGCATTAGATGCATATTTCTTCCATGATAGAACGGATATTTGGCAAGGATATTTGCAAAAAGTGAAAAAAGAAATAGTACGCCCATCGACTTTAACTGTATTAAACACTTGGGGGCATCCAACAATGATGGTTGCTGAAGTAACATCGATTGAAGAGAATTATATGGAAGTGCGTAATATTTTAACAGATGATGTAGTACATTTGCGTCGTGAAAGTGACAAACCTGTTCCTGTAGGCGTACATGTATTTTGCTTTATCTTACCAGACGGCTCAAATAAAGAATCACATTATTTAGCGGTATCTAGTATGATTTTCTTCCCGAAAGATCATCAAGCTGTATTCGAAAAATTGGCGGATACTTTTAAAGCACAATCGGTTTTAGATGAAGAAGCTTATTGGAAAGAAAATAGCTTGAGCTTCTGGAAAGAGCTAGGTGAAGCTGGCTTTGAAGGCGGAGAGTTTACGGATTTTGAAGCGGATGTATTTTTACGTGTGCTAGAGTTTTTAGAAGGCAAAGGACAAGACCCAAGACCAGTTCTTGAAATTGTAGAGGATTATGTTGTAGAACGCCAACCGAAAGCACGTAAGGCTGTTGCAATTGCGGCAGGTGCTATTCGTTTTGGTGAAGAACAAAAATTATTTGAACCACTTGGAATGACAGTGAAAGAAATCGCTGAAAACTTTGAGGTTTCTCCATCTTCATTAAACAAATATTATAATGAGCTAACGACTTATTATACTGAAAAAAATAACTAACAAAAAAGCTACTTCAATTAATGAAGCAGCTCTAGACTGTAGACAACTCCGAAGAAATTTGGATTTATCTACAGTCTTTTTATTTTTATACAGGATAGATCGGTTGATTCGAAGTTTACCGCTCGCTGCGCTCCTGTAGGGTCTCGACTGTCTCGCTTCTCCCGCAGGAGTCGAGCGGACGCTTCTCCAAACCAATACAAACTACCTTCTAACTTTCTATATACTCATTCGTTTTGTAGATAAAGGCGGATTTCTAAAAGTGCAAAAAAAGTAAAAAGTTTGCATTCTTAAGAGGTCTGTTATAGCTTTAAAATATGAGAAGTATTGTCCAACCTTCAGGAGGTTTTAACAGATGAACACAAATCAACCTTTTACAGATGCAGAATTTGATCGTATTTTTGAAGAAAAGTCAGAAGAAATTAATGCCCAGCTGGATCGTGAAATTTTGATAGCCATGATTGGTGATGTAAACGCTGGGAAATCCTCAACAGTAAATAAATTAATGGGTGACGATGTGGCACCAGTGGGCGCAAATCCTGGTGAAACTCAGCATATCAAAAAGTATATATACAAAGATAAAATTGTTTTCGTCGATACTCCAGGGCTTGATGATATTAAAAGTGAGAACTCGGATTTAACGATGAATTTTTTCCATGAGGCAGATGTCGTGCTATTTTTCCTTAATGCCGCGGGTACTGTTCTTTCAGAAACGGAGCTAGCTTCACTAAAGAAAATAAGTGCGGTCAATAAAGACATTATTCTCGTACTTAACAAAATTGATGCAGCTGACGATATACCAAGCCTTGTGAAATATGTACAAGACCATACAAATTATCAGTATCCGGTGACACCGATTTCTTCTCGCACAGGTGAAAATATGTCCATGTTACAAGAAAAGGTGTTAGAGCTTTTAGAGGTCAAAAAAAAAGACATTTTAATGGCAGCTCATATGGCTGATAAGTCGGCAACTGCTAAAAAGTGGATTTTAGGAGCAGGTGCATCAGCAGCTGCGATTGGAGCAGTGCCAATTCCAGGTGCTGATTTCGTACCTTTAACAACTTTACAAGTAGGTATGATGCTGAAGTTATCTACCCTTTATGGAAAGCCTATCTCTAAAGATAAAGCTAAGGAAATGATTATCGCAACGATAGTTGGTAATGTTGGGAAAACAATATTCCGCCAAATAGTAAAATTCGTACCTGGAGCAGGCACTGTGGCTGGTGCAAGTGTGGCAGGTGGAATGACAATAGCACTCGGTTATGCGGTGAAATATGCGTACGAAAATGACATCGACGTCAATTCCAAAACACTTAAACCTTTATATGAAACGTTTTTAAAAGACCAAAAGAAAAAGTAATATTATATTCTGTGCCATAAATCTTACGAAGGATTTATAGCACAGTTTTTTGTTTTGTGTGGGAAATAATATAGAAAGAACACGATCAACAATTATCGAGTATTTCGCTCATCCTATTGCCACAAGCGTTGGATGATAAAAAGTGGGTAGAGTAGCTTTGAAAAATGTTTATCTAAATCGACTACTAGATTAATAGTATGGCATTCTAGTAGTCGCTTTCTCATACAATAGTATGAAAGGGATTTCATCCAATTGGTGGTATAAAACACTAATATTATTAACATATGATGGAAGTATCGATTGGAGGGAATGTGATGATTATCCAAAAAGTGAGCTTGTATAGCTCGAATTTAGAAGAAACGAAGAATTTTTATGTGGGTAAATTAGGCTTTGGGCTTTTAAATGAAAGTATTAATAGTTTTGAAATAGCTGTTGGTACAAGTATTTTAGAATTTAAAGAATATGTTGGGAAAGGTATGCCATTCTATCATTTTGCACTCAATGTACCTGGTAATTTATTTCGAGAAGCTAAAAAATGGATTATGCAATTAGTATCCTTAAATAATGATGAAGAAGGGAATGATGAGGTGCATTTTGAATCAGCTAAAGCATTCTCATGCTATTTCGAAGATCCTTCAGGCAATATTGTAGAGCTTATTTCACGTTATGGCTCATCTCCACAAACTAATCTAACTGAACCTTTTTCAGCAAAGAATCTATTAAATATTAGTGAAATAAATGTTACAACAGATGATGTTTTGAATGTTGGTAGTGAACTACAACAATATGGTATTGTCCTAACAGATGAGGACCCTTTAGAACCTAATGCTCTAAATTTTTTAGGTGAAAGGGAAGATGGTGCCTTTTTTTTATTAGCACCTACTAAGAGAATATGGTATTTTTCGACGAAAGAGGCAGTTAGTTATCCATTAATGATCCAGTTGAAAGATGGCCGATTTGTTGAGGTAAATGAAGATGGAAATGTTTCTATTGGGACAAAATAGTACTTTTAAAAAAGGCTGCTTTAGCGGCTTTTTTATTTTAAAGTAGATTATTCTGTGTTTAGTGTTAGAATATGTAAAAGTGTTCTCGTAGGGGGTTATTGTCATAGCTATTATTAAGCCAAAAAGATTAAAGGTTGGTAGTACAATCGGAATTATTGCGCCATCATCAGGCATAGCAGCTGATTGTCCCGGTCGTTTGCAAAGAGGAATTGAAGAGATTGAGAAACTAGGCTATAAAGTAGTTGTTGGTGAGTATGCGAGGAAAAGCGACGACTATATGGCTGGCACAGTAGATGAAAGATTGATTGATTTACATGCGATGTTTAGTAATCCAAAAATTGACGCGATTATTACGACAATTGGTGGAACTTGTTCACATCAATTACTAGATAAAATCGATTATGAACTAATTAAAAATAATCCAAAAATATTTATGGGCTATAGTGATATTACAGCTTTGAATAGCGCTATTTATGAAAAAACAGGACTTGTTACATTTTTAGGGCCAGCGGTTTTACCTCAGTTTGGTGAATTCAATGGGTTGATGGACTATACATATAAATATTTTCAAAATACTTTGGTTGAGGTAAATACTGTTGAAATTAACAGTTCATCATATCGTGTATTGGAATCATTATCTTGGGACAAAAAAGATACTAGGGAGCGTGTTAAAGAATTTAACACTGGTATGCAAATTTTCAAGCAAGGAAAAGCGAAGGGCAAGATTATTGCAGGTAATGTTGGGGTTATGTTGCTTCTAGCAGGAACAGAATACTTTCCAAATGTGGATGGAGCAATTCTTTGTTTAGAAGATGATGAAGGAGAATGCCCAGAATCAATAGATCGTTATTTTACTCAACTCCGACATATGCGGGTATTTGATAAAATTTCTGCATTAGTCATTGGTCGGTTCCATCCATCTGTAGGTTTTGGAGATAATCACGATAATGGGTTATTATACTCCATTTTACAAAGAGCTACAGAGGGTTATGATTTCCCAATTGTTTACAATGCTGACTTTGGTCACACAGATCCAATGTTCATTTTACCAAATGGTATTCAAGCTTCAATTCAAGCAAATAAAGACGGAATTGAATTTCGCTTTTTAGAAACAGCTGTACAATAAATGATTAGAAATAAGGGTCAATCAGTTGACTTATAAGAGCGGCTTTATAAACAGAGCATTTAATAGTGAAATAATAACATTCTTTCACTAGCAGATTCATATCTATCATGGTACTATCGAATTAAATAAAACCGAAATTTTCAAATAAAGAGGCGAAGTAATTTGTTAAAAGGTTTACCATTATACATGGTGCTAATCGCTGTCGGCTCCCTTAGTATCACATTTGGTATGACGCGTAATTTACCTTTGACGATGCAATGGATATTACTTATTAGCGGCACGATTTTAAACATCATTAGCTTGATCGGACTTTTTATATTTTTGGCAAAGCAAGACTCAAATAAAAAAGCATAACTACTAAGAAAGCTATCTCGCTAAAAATGGGATAGCTTTTTATTTTTGGGAAATAATGTTGATTCTGTATATCGCAGCGTGATATAGTCGAAGTGTGACATAGTTGCAGTAAAAAGAGGTGTCGCGTGATTATAGAGCAAATCATTAAAAATTATAGCCCCATGACTGAAACTGCTTTTTATATATTATTGTCATTATCAAAACCGAGACATGGTTATGGCATCATTAAGCATGTAGAAGAAGTCACAAATAATCGCTTAAAACTTGGTTCGGGAACGATTTATGGAACGTTAACTAAGATGGAACGTGACGGTATAATTACTATGTATGCAGATGAAAAACGTAAGAAAATTTATGAAATAACAGATGATGGAAAAACGTTGATGAGACATGAAATGAAGCGTTTAAATGAATTGTATGTGAATGTCGCAAAATACAAGGGGGCTTTTGAGTGACCATAAAAAGGTGGAGACCACTTTGGAGTTATCGTGTTGAAGAGACGGAGCAATGGTTAGCTGAAATGGCGAGTGACGGTTTGCAGCTATCGAATATACAACGATTTAGTCGCTTTTTTCAATTTGAAAAAGTGGCATCAATTGAAACAACTTATCAAATCCAATATGGCAAGTCAGCTCAATTAGCAAAAACGCTACAAAATAATGGGTGGCAGGAAGTTGTGAAAGTAAAGCATTGGCAAATAGTGAAGAATGATCATCCAACTGTTTCTCTTTTTCCTTCAAGAGATGGTGTTTTGAGACGTATTAGTTCTCATCAGGATAAATGGAGCGGTTTTGCAATTATTAGCGCATTGATACTATTGATCATTTTTATACCATTTTGTTTCATGTTGTTTATGTTGGACTTTGAAGATTTGGCACCTATTTGGTGGATGATTCCTATTTCAATTGTTATTTTAGCAGTTAGTAATATTAGGTTAAGTACCTTTTTAAAAAGGCAATTACAGGCTTTAGAAAAGACATATTTTAATACAACGATCGATCAAGTACAGGCAACAGGAAAGACATTTAGAAAATGGAAGAATACTTGGGCGTACTTTCCTAAAATAATAGAACGATGGTTAATGAAAATGGCGGCACAAGGCAATAGACTGGTAAAAGTAGATGGGAATTTCTTTATATTTGAAGAAGGCCAAAATGAAAAAGTCTCTTATGTTTGCGAAATGAGAAAACGTGTAGAGCCTTCTTATTTCGATATGCATAAAGAAGCGGGTTGGAAACTAAAACATAAAACAACACAACATTTCGGCTCCTTCGTCATTTGGGCAAAGCAATATAAAGAGGGGGAAACAATACCAACCCTAGGGCAGGATATTACTGAAGAGCGAAAGCAAACTTTTCGAACATACTTAAAGCGAAGTGCATCATTGATTTTTTTGACAGTATTAAATTTAATACATTTATTACTTCGTATTAAAGATTATAAATTTGGTGGCGACATTGGTGACAAAACTGTTTTAGGAATACTAGCAATAGTAGCAATAGTTGTACTGCTAAGCATAAGCATAAGTATATTAATAAATATTTCCTATACGTATTTCTTTAAAGAACGGAAGCTTCATTAACATATGGCATGGTGCTTTATTGTGTTTCGGCAGTTATATTGTTTGTTGTTTTTTATACAATAGCCTAGTTACGAGCTATTCTTCAAAAATAGGATAGCTTTTTTATTAAATTCAGTACCTTGCATTGAACAATAGACATATGTTATAGTACTGTTTAATAAACAATAGTGAAAGGAGGAAGCTGTATGAACGTGCAATTTAAAAAGGGTGTCTTGAATTTATGTGTGTTAGCTTTACTTGAAAATCAGGATCGTTATGGATATGAGCTAGTGCAAGCTATTTCACATCAAATTGAAATTTCAGAGGGCTCTGTTTATCCATTGCTTCGCCGTCTCACGAAAGAAGGATATTTTACCACTTATTTAAAGGAATCAACGGAAGGGCCGCCGCGTAAGTATTACCAAATTACAAAGCAGGGTCTAATTTATCTAGAAGAATTACGTCAAGAATGGGATTCATTTATTGCTGGAGTAAATCATTTAATCCATGAGGGGGATGTAAAATGAATGAAGAACGGTATTTGCAAGCACTAGAAAAAGAGTTGGATTGTTTAAAACAAGAGGAAAGACAGGATATCATTCGCGATTTTCGCGAGTATTTTTCAAATGGACGTAGTGAAGGGAAAAAGGATACTGCTATTATTGATGCCCTTGGGACTCCAGCACATATTGCTGAGGAATTATTAAAGGCTTATGGTGAAGAGGATATGAAGGTAACGGAGGAACAGCCTAAAGGGGAATACTTTACGAAAGTAAGTATAGAGGCTGATTTTGCAGACTTAGATATTATTCCATCACCTGATGATCGTGCATATGTTGATATGAAAGATCAACTGAGCAATAAGTTGATTACAATGGATATTGTCGGAGATACACTTAAAATCGTTATTAAAGAGAAGAAAAAATGGTTTGCATTTGGCATTATTTTAACATTTGGTAACGCGCCTAAAGTGACGATTAAATTACCTAAACGTATGTATGATATGATTCGAATTGATAACGATAATGGTGTAACGAGAGCGGAACAATTACATGCTATTTTAATGCATATTGAATCAGATAATGGTCGAATTATATTAACAGATAGTGCCTCTACAAACTTACATGTAGAAACTGACAATGGCCGAATTACATTAAAAGATGTTCAATGTAAAACATTAACGGGTGAGACGGATAATGGCCGTATAGAGTTACATCATGTACAAACAGAGTCAGTTAAGGTTAAAACAGATAATGGTCGAATTGATATTCAAGAAGTAATAGGTGCCATTGAAGCAGAAACAGATAATGGCCGTATTGAAGCTTTTATTCCTATTATCACTAAACCAATCTCATTAGAAACGGACAATGGCAGCATTCAATTATACGTAAAAGAAAAGCCAGATAATGCTACGATTCAGACTAAAAAAGACATGGGTAAAAGTATAATCTTCGGTGAAAAAACGAAAAAAGTAATCTTGGGTAATGGTTTATTACCGATTTCATTAAAAACAGATAATGGTAGCATTACCGTTGCGCTAAGATAATTTCTAGCCCCTTGTACATATTGTACAGGGGGTTTTATAGTAGTTAAAAATATATAAATGACAAAATATTTGCTAAAATAAGAATGGTAGAAATTTCATAAGGGGGAGAGATTATGAAGAAAATTTTAGTATTAGGCGGCACGCGTTTTTTTGGCAAAAGATTAGTTGAATTATTAGTAGAGGATGGTCATGATGTAACAATTGCTACACGTGGAAATTTAGCCAATCCTTTCGGTGATAAGGTACAACAAGTCACAGTAGATAGACTAAATGCGAAAGCGCTAAAATCAGTTGTTGGAAATGAACAATGGGATATCGTATACGATAATATTTGTTATTCACCAGATGATGCAGCAGTGGCTTGTGCTATCTTTGATAAAAATGTAGGCCATTATATTTTCACTTCGACATTATCAGTGTATTCAGCAGATGGGGTTGCTAAGATAGAAGCGGATTTTGATCCTTATACGTATCCAATTCAAATGGGAGATCAACATGCATTTTCATATAGTGAAGGGAAACGTTTATCAGAAGCTGTATTTTTTCAAAAAGCAACGTTTCCAGTGACAGCAGTCCGATTCCCAATAGTAATTGGTGAAGAGGATTATACAGAAAGACTACTTTTCCATGTTGAACATGTGAAGAATGAAGAAGAAATAGGAATGGTTAATACAGAAGCGCGTATGTCCTTTATCTCATCGGATGAAGCAGGCTCTTTCTTAAAATGGGTTGGACAAGAGCAGGTTACTGGGCCTATAAATGCGACATTAAAAGGCACATATTCATTAGCAGAAATGCTAGAAATTATTGAAGAACAAGTCGGTAAAAAGGCAATTGTTTCAGCTGTAGTGGAACAAGAAAATATTTCACCTTATAATATTCCGGATTCTTGGTATATGGAAACGTCAAAAGCAGAGTCTGCAGGTTATACATTTGCAACATTGGATAGTAGTTTTCCACAACTTGTCCACAAGCTTGTACAAGGAATACATCACGAAACTAGATAAATAAATCATGGATATTAGGGGAGCTACTATTTTTTAGTGGCTTCTTTCAGTTTTAAGTGTATAAATCTATTTTTCGGGAACTATAAAAATATGTAGAGAATTTATTTTGAATGCGACTAGGAGTTGATAACTATGATAGAAATGATTTTACTAATCATTGTGATTAACATTTCTTATATGACTTTAACAACTCTACGGTTGATTTTGGTCATTAAAGGCTATCCGAAAGTTGCGTCCCTGCTCTCGATGGTAGAAGTATTTATCTATTTGATGGGGTTAACTATTGTATTAGACAATTTGGATAATCCGTGGAATATTGCTGCGTACTGCCTAGGTTGGGGATTAGGTGTTTATTCGGGAAGTTTAATTGAACAGCGCCTGGCATTAGGTTATGTACTATTTGAAGTAATAGTTGATGCAAGTGAAGCGGCACTAGTTGGAGAGTTACGTGCTAAAGGTTATGGCGTCACTTCATGGTTTGCAGATGGTAAGGATGGCAAGAAAATAAGCATGACAGTAATAGCTAAGCGCAAAAATGAAGCGAAATTACGGGCAACAATAATAGGTATATCGCCAAAGGCATTTGTTATCTCATATGAACCAAGTAAACTCAATGGAGGGTTTTTAGTAAAGCAAATGCGATAAATAAAAAAAGAGGAAGCATCATATTGTCTAGTTTTCTAGACAGTATGATGCTTTTTTAGTCAGTAGAATCATTATCCATAAGAATCTTCACTACTTCTAATGGGCGTACATCTAATTCGCTTATTTTTGTGAGGGGTATCCAGACAGCTTCATATGTACCATCTTCAATTGAAGATTTTGTGAATTCTTCACCATTTCCTGTGCCAAATTCGCCTGATATTATTTGAGCTGTGAAATAATATTGTGTACCATTGAATGGAACGGTTGTGAGTAACTTTTTGAGCTCTACATGAACACCTAATTCTTCTAAGGTTTCCCTAATCGCTGCCTGTTCAGCTGTTTCGCCATACTCAATTCCACCCCCAGCGAAAACATAATAGTTACCATGACCTTTATTTCTTTTCAATAAAGCTACTTTATCTTCTCGGATAATGACTGTAGCTGCTCGATTTCGCATAAAAATACCTCATTTAACTTAAAATGTTTGAAAAAACAATTAATTATAACCTTTTTTTGTACATTTGGTACAAATTTTATAAATATCGATTACAATAATAGGTAGGGGAATGTAGAATTATGGATTCAATGTATGAACCACCTATTCGTTGCTATCGTTGAATATAATTTCTTTTGTAGATACTATCTCTAGTATAGTATTAGAGCTCTTCAAAATAGTAACAATCGCAGTAAATGAATATCGCTGAAGATAGATATTTATAGTGCAAGTAAGGAGTAGAAAAGTGTATAGATTTGTAGGTCTTTTTGTAGTAAAGTTTTTAGGTTTATTTAATAAGGTGAGAGTTTTTGACAAGCATAATGTGCCAACAGAGGGTGGTTATGTTGTAGCTTGTACTCACACAGGTTGGATTGATATTTTGAATCTTGGTGTTTCTATATACCCGAAACCTATTCATTTCATGGCTAAGAAGCAACTTTTTGATCATAAGCTACTAGGTTGGTTTATTACGAAGATGAATGCTTTTCCTGTAGATCGTGATAACCCAGGTCCAAGTGCAATTAAAATACCAATGAAGTTGTTAAAAGAAGGTGAAGTAGTAGGTATTTTCCCAAGCGGAACACGAAATGCGGAAGGAAACTCTTTAAAGCAAGGTGCGATTACAATTGCTCAATTATCCAAAGCACCTATTGTACCAGCTGCATATATTGGGCCGAATACACCGCGTGAAGTGTTTGCTCGTGAAAAGGGCTACCTTATCTATGGTGAACCCATTTATATTACGGCTAAAGGTAAAGCTGGAAGAGAAGAATTTACGCATCTTCTTGAAGAACAATTAGCTACGTTACAGAAGAAGCTAGAAGAGAAAATTGCTCATGACGCTAGCTGATTTTTATCAGTTAGTGACTATAAAACAACATAGAGTATATCTACTTACTGCGGGGGCAAATCAACTTTAAAGTAGCTGAAAAAGAATCGTTAATACACAATTTCTTTTAGGGGTGGAGCGTATGGTTACTGTTGATTTTTATGAAAAAGACGAGAAAGTTGGAGGTAAGTCTCCGTTAGAAGTAATGGCAGAAAAGCGTAGTCAACTGATTTTCAAACAAAGAATGTCAGTGGGGCTTACGCAGTCTGAATTAGCGGTACAGGCAAATGTAACGCAGAAAACGGTAAGTCGAATTGAACGTGGAGACACAAAGGTTCGTGAAACAACTTTACAAAAGGTTTATGATGTTTTGGGGATAACTGAAGAACATCTTATTGTATTAAAGGGCCATCCAAATACATAAAGAAATACTACTTTTAAGTGCCATATCTGATATGATATGGTGCTTTTTTTTAAGTTCAATTACATAGAAAAAGGATTAATTGGTTGATATGCATAAATAGTTGTAGTGAAAAATTGCGTTAATGAGCTAATAGATGGGATAATATAACTAAAGTTAAGTTATAATGAGATATAAGGAATACCTTTAGTAGGAGGAGAGTTTGAGTGGAAAAAAGTCAAAAAAAAGAAATACTTTCATGGTTACGTCCCATTCTCATCGCTATCATTATCGCTGTTATTTGTCGCCAGTTTTTGATTGCACCTATAACAGTTCGGGGAGAGTCAATGGAGCCAACATATTTTGATGACAATAAAGTGTTGATAAGTAAATTAAGTCATATTGAAAGATTCGATATCATTGTATTTGATGCGCCTGACTCAGACGAGAAATATATTAAAAGGGTAATTGGCTTACCTGGTGACCATGTAGCAATGAAGGATGACACTCTTTACATAAATGGGAAGGTATACGATGAGCCTTACTTAAATATTAAGAAAGAAAATTTATTGGAAGGCCATTTTACATATGATTTTACGTTAGAAGATATAACAGATGAAAAAGTAGTGCCTTCTAATAGCTATTTTGTGCTTGGGGATAATCGTTTGGAAAGCTCAGATAGTAGAGAATATGGCTTTATTTCAAAAAACGCAGTGAAGGGCGAAGTGAAGCTTAAGTTTTTCCCTATATCAATAGTTAAATAACAGAACCTTAATTGATATTTTGTGATGTAAAAAGGTATATTCAATTAAATTGTAAAAACGAGACTCATAGTATGAATATAAAAGGTCTTCCTATTAAGGGAGGTCTTTTTGTTTTTGTATTATTTTGTGTAAAGTGATAAAAAATTGTTTATATATATTTGTATTCATCAAATAATTATAATAGATATAGGGTATGCATTAAAAATAGTAAAGAGATAGTGAAATTGAATGAGAGAGTGTTTAATAATATGCAGTTTTATAGAATAAGAGGTGTAAAGAGTTGAAGAAGTTCATAAATGTTAGGTCAGTAGCATTATTAGCATGGCTAATCATAACAATAGTTATGATTTTGACAATGCCTAATATGGATCGGCTTGTTAAGGAAAAAGGGCAACTGAATATAAGTAATGCAGTGCAAAGTGGAATTGCAGCTGAGATGATGAAAGAAATGAATGATAAAAGTGGTGAACACTATTCCTTCACGGCAGTCTTCCATAGTGATACGGATAAAAAATTATCTGGTGAGCAATTAGAAGAAATTCGTACAGTGATTACTCGTTTAAAAGATCACCAAAATGATTTGGGTATTACTTCCATAATGTCGCATACAGACAATAAGGAAGTGAAATCGCAGCTTGTTTCAGAAGATGGGACGACCATCTTGACGCAAATTACAATAGATAAAAAGCAAGGTGAAATTTCAAATGTTGAGAAAGAATTAAATACATATTTTCAATTGAATAATATAGATACATATTTAACTGGAAATGACTTGGTGATTAGAGATTTTGCAAAGTCTACACAAGATGGCGTTGCGAAGACAGAAGTTATTGCCATTATGTTTATTATAGTTGTATTAATTCTAGTTTTTCGTTCACCGGTAGTTCCATTGATTTCTTTAGTAACAGTTGGCATAGCTTACATCGTTTCTTTAGGAGCTATTGCACATTTAGTGGATAAGTGGAATTTTCCATTCTCCAATTTTACTCAAGTGTTCCTAGTTGTTGCGCTATTTGGTATCGGTACAGACTACAACATCTTACTATACACCCGCTTTAAAAAAGAACTTAGAAATACTAGCGATTATGTAGTGGCTGTAAAAGCAACTTATAAAACTGCTGGGAAAACGGTCCTTTATAGTGGAGTGGCAGTGTTTATAGGTTTTATAGCATTGAGCCTTTCAGACTTTCCTTTATATAAGGCAAGTTCATTAGTAGCAATAGGTGTGGGGGTTTTATTACTTGTCCTTGTCACGTTGAATCCATTCTTTATGGTGTTTCTAGGTAAAAAGATGTTTTGGCCAGTTAGAAATTTCGAAGGTCATGGTGATAGTAAATTATGGTCAATTTTAGCGAAATATGCATATTTTAGACCCGTTTTAGCGCTGCTTTTAGTAGCTATTATATGTACACCGTTTATAATGAAAAATTCTGGTGAATTGAATTACAATGATTTATTTGAGATTGCTGATAGCTATGAATCGAAGCAAGGGATTAAAGTTATTGAAGAGCATTTCCCACCAGGTTTCTCATCCCCAACAAATATTGTTATTAAAGGAAGCAAGACTTTAGATAACCAAAAGTCTCTTCAAGCACTTGATGAATTAACGCAAGCTATTGCAGAAATAAATGGTGTTTCAAAGGTATATTCATCAACTAGACCTGAAGGGAATCGAGTGAAGGAACTTTATTTGAACCGCCAAACTTATCAAGTTAATAGTGGCTTAGGAAATGCACAGGATGGCATTGGTGCAATTCATAATGGTTTATCGACTGCTGGGGATGGACTTAGTAAAGCAGATGATAGTGGGATTGAAAATGTCCAAAAGTTAATTGACGGTACTACAGAAGTAAAATCAGGCATTTTAGCATTGAACTCTGCTATGGAGAAAGTTACAAATGGCTTCCAACATGGAGTAACAGGAGCAGGTCAAATTCAAACAGGTTTACATGAATTAAATACCAATATTACGGAATTATCCGATGGTACCAGACAATTACAGAATGGTTATGCAGATTTATATACAGGCCTTAATACATTTTCACAATATTTTTCATCATTGAGTGATGCAATTATCGGCGCTAGACAAGGATATACACAGATTGAAGTTTCAATGAGGGCTCTGATTAAAACAAATCCAGAATTAGAAAATGATGAAAATATAAAAACTACTCTACGTATAGCACGAGCTGGCCAGCTAGAGTTTTTGGTATTAAAAAACCAAATGAATAGAATTGAACCACAGTATAATGAGGCGATGAATTCATTCAATAAAGCGAATATTTCATTCTCAAAAATTAATAATGGCTTAACGTATGTTGAGCAGGGAGTGAAGCAACTTGAAGATGGAGCACGAGAATTAAAAACAGGATTAGATAAAGGAGAAAATGGATCTGAGCAAATTGCTAGTAATCTACCCTATTTACAAACGGGACTAACTCAAATTAATAATGGTCAGGAGCAATTGAAGTCAGGGCTTTCTGATTTACAACAACACATGAAAACTTTGCAAAAAGGTCTTGCTGATAGTACAGATGGTTTAGATGAAGTTAGTGCAGGTCTAGCGAATGCTCAAGATTATTTAGGAAACGTTAGTAACTCAAAATCAACTGCGAAATTCTTTGTTCCTAAGAATGTTTTAGAGGGTGAAGATTTCCAAAGAAGCTTGGATATGTACATGTCTGAAAATCGGGAAATGACCAGGTTAATGGTTGTTCTTGATGTTAATCCATATTCCAAAGAAGCAATGCACATTGTTGAGAAAATCAATAAACGTATTGAATCAATTTCAAAAACTGGCGAGTTGGAAAATACACAAATTGCAGTAGGTGGAAAGTCTGCTCAAAATCTAGATTTACAAGATGTTTCGAGCAATGATTTTACGAGGACTATTATCATTATGCTTATCGGTATTGGAGTGGTACTAGTTATTATTACTCGTTCACTTTGGAGACCAATAATCATTATTGCTTCATTAATTATTGCCTATTACTCATCACTTGGAATTAGCGAGTTAATTAGTAAATACATTTTAGATATTGATGCCTTAAGCTGGAATGTTCCTTTCTTTGGCTTCATTATGCTAATTTCATTAGGAGTAGATTATAGTATCTTCATGATGATGCGCTTAAATGAACTTGAACAGAAATCGAGTGAAGCAATAATAGAAGCAGCAAAAAATATCGGTGCGGTTGTATTATCAGCAGCGATTATTTTAGGTGGTACATTTGCTGCATTGATTCCTTCAGGCATTTTGACATTGATACAAGTAGCGTTAGTTGTCATAGTAGGTCTTGTATTAATGAGTTTACTATTGATGCCAATTTTCATTCCGTCAATGTTTGGTCTAACTAGTAAACTTATACGTTTTGGCGATAAAAAGAAATTCACTCATAAAAAGAGTTCTTTAAAAGAATAAAATGTAGGCTACTTTACCATTTAGAAAGAAATGTGTAGAGTAGCTTATATTTTTATCTTGAATGGTTTTTCCGGCTATTCGTGACTAAGTACATATATAGATGGGTAAAAATATATGAAGTTAGAGTAATAAGGAGATGTATTACGATGAATTGGAAAGGTAGAAGGCAAAGCTCCAATGTAGAGGATCGGAGAGGCATGAAGAGCCCTGCCGTAATCGGAGGGGGCATAGGCGGTATCGGTATAATTATCGTCCTCCTATATACATTGCTTGGCGGTAATCCACAAGATATTTTGAATGGTTCCGAACAGTCTATTCCTACAGAGCAGCAAAGCTCTACTTATATTCCAACTGCTGAGGAAGAAGAACTAGCGAGTTTTGTCAAAGTTGTCCTCGCAGATACTGAGGATGTCTGGACGGAAATCTTTAAAAAAGAAGGCATGACATATAAAAATCCTACGCTCGTGTTATTTTCAGGTAGCGTACAGTCAGGATGTGGAACAGCTAGTGCGTCTGTAGGTCCATTCTATTGTCCAGCTGATCAAAAGCTATATATTGATTTAAGTTTTTATCAAGAATTAAAGAACCAATTTAAAGCACCAGGTGATTTTGCCATGGCCTATGTTGTTGCTCATGAAGTAGGTCACCATGTACAAACATTGTTAGGAACTTCTGAAAAAGTACACGCGATGAATGGTAAGGTACCGCAAGCTGAATACAATAAATATTCCGTTATGTTAGAACTCCAAGCAGATTATTATGCAGGTGTATGGAGTCATTATGTACAAGGAGAGGGCCTTTTAGAAGAAGGAGATATTGAAGAAGCACTTACTGCTGCGAATGCTATTGGTGATGATACACTCCAAAAAGAAGCACGTGGTTATGTCGTACCAGAAAGTTTTACGCACGGTACATCTAAACAGCGTGTAAAATGGTTTGAAAAAGGATTCGATAATGGGACAATTGAAGGTGGAGACACTTTCAACGCCAAAGACTTATAGGAACTAGAAAAGGGTATAAAACATTGAAAAATACGAAAGAAGGCTAGTTTAGCACCTTTTTCGCATTTGACGAATATATTAATTGCTATGAAAATAGTGTATAATACTACAGTAAATTAATGGCTTATCCTCAAGTGGGCAAAAGTAATGCCCGCGCGTCATTTATATGTAGACTATTTGAAAGAGAGTGAAAATACATGGGACGTAAGTGGAACAATATCAAAGAGAAAAAAGCTGCTAAAGACCAAAGTACAAGCCGTATTAACGCTAAATTTGGACGTGAAATTTATGTAGCTGCTAAACAAGGGGAACCGAATCCAGAATCTAACGGTGCATTAAAAGTTGTTTTAGAACGTGCTAAGACATACAGTGTACCAAAACATATTATTGATCGTGCAATTGATAAAGCTAAAGGTGGCGGGGACGAAAACTTTGATGAACTTCGTTATGAAGGTTTCGGTCCGAATGGCTCAATGGTCATCGTTGATGCTTTAACAAATAACGTAAACCGTACTGCTGCAGATGTACGTGCTACATACGGTAAAAACAACGGGAACATGGGTGTCAGCGGTTCTGTAGCCTATATGTTCGATCCTACAGCTGTATTCGGTATCGAAGGAAAAGAAGCTGAGGAAGTACTTGAAATGCTAATTGAAGCTGATGTTGATGTACGTGACGTATTTGATGAAGGTGAAGCAACAATTATTTATGCTGAACCGTCTCAGTTCAACGCAGTACAAGAAGCATTAAAAGCACAAGGTATTACGGAATTCACAGTAGCAGAATTAACAATGCTACCACAAACTGAAATCCAACTTGAAGGCGAAGATCTAGCAAAATTTGAAAAGCTAATTGATGCACTAGAAGAACTTGATGATGTTCAACAAGTTTATCATAATGTTGAACTTTAATAGCTGAAGGTTCTCTGGTTCAAGAAATGCAATTTATGACTTGAACAATTTAAAGCCAGTGGCAATTTCGCCACTGGCTTTTTTATGAACTTTTGGGGCGTGGACAGTAAATAATACTGATTCCATATATCGGTAACAATAATTAGAGCGGTGATAAATAAAAATAAAACTAAGAGGTATCTCATAAGTCGATTTTTTGGCTTGGGGATACCTCTTTTATATACAAGAATAGAAGGTTTATAGATATTTTTTGCTGTTATTCAAAACTTGTTATTAGAGAAGAGTACAACTATTTTGTATTAAAAAACAATAATTATTTTAACCAAATGTCTATAATTTAGTTATATATTCCTTAATTTTTAATTGTTAAAATAAGTTATAGAGAAGTAAAATAGAATTAAACAATAGAAAGTAATAGTAAATAATTGATTAAAAAGGGTTTTGATATACCGTATTTATATATTGATATAGGAAAAATGTTTTCCTGAATATAAAAAATGTAAGGTATTAATATCTTTATCAAGATAAATTATTTTTAATAAATCAATATAATAGCGAACCGTAATATAGATTGAAAAATATTTAAATCATGAAGTGTACTTAAGAATAGATGCCATTATATTATTTCAATATATGCGAAGAGTGGAAATTTAACTGATGTTTACTAATGACATAAAAGGGTAGCTGATAAACGTGGAAATCTGATTTCCTAATTTTGGTCATCTAGTAGACCTGATAGGAAGGGTATTATATATGAGAATACTAACAATGTTATTGCTATTTTCTGCGCTTATTTTAAGCTCGTGTTCTTCATTTGAACAATCAGATAAGCAATTAAAAGTGCTTCAAGCAGAGGTACCTAAAGTTGAGACAGAAGCATTTACTCAAAAGTACCTTATCCAAAAGGATGGACGTATACGCACTAATTTGACAGATCGAACTGATAACTATTTATCCGAATCAGTTGGATTATGGATGCAATATTTAGTTGAAAGAGATAGCTATAATCAGTTCCATAATCAAGTTGAAGTGCTCCGAAGCTATTTTTTAACTAACGATAATTTAATTGCTTGGGAGCTAAATGGAGAAGAGAAGGCAGCTGCAAACGCTGCTATTGATGATTTGCGTATTTTGGATGCACTATTTAATGCAGGTGAGCGATGGGAAAATCCAGCATATACAAAACTCGCTCAACAGTTAGGGGAAAGTTTTGTTAGTGTCCAATTGAAAGATAACCTAATGGTTGATTACGTAGATTTAAAAAGTAAAAAACAGAGTAATGAAGTAACTCTTAGCTATATCATTCCTTCTAGTTTTGAACATTTACAAAGTGTGGGATTAATATCTTCTGATGTATATGAAGCAAACCGTAATTTACTATTAAAGGCTCCGCTCTCTAGAAATGCATTTTATCCAAAGTATTACGATGTGGAAAAAGCTACTTATTACTATGATGAAGAAATCAACTTAATTGACCAGCTATATGTCGGGTATCATTCGACTCAATGGAAAGGTAATACGGACAAGCTAATGAAGTTTTTGAAAATGGATTTTGCAACAAACGGAGGAAAGCTATTTGGCCGTTATGATGCAGAGACTCTTAGGCCAACCGTAAATTATGAAGCTCCTTCAGTCTATGCATTGGCGATCTTATTTTCATTAGAACGTGGTGATAAGAAGTTTGCTCAGCAACTTTATAATAGAATGCGGATTTTACAACAAAGTAATAAAAAGCAGGAATTTTACGGAGGATACATTGATGTAGAAACGCTAGAAACACATGCATTTGATAATTTATTGCCCTTAATTGCAGAAAGGAAGGGATTGAATGGGGCGGTTTTTAAACACAAATAAGCAAACTCTATTGCTTATTACGATACTTATTTTGTTATTACAAATTCCTTCTTATTTCATGTGGGATTATGAGAGAGAAGGAATTCTTTTATATATTTTTTTAATCCTTTTAATTATTGTGAGCTTGATATTGGGAACAGTAACAGGTCTGATTTTTAGTTTAATCTTTATCTTCATTATTGGTAGTGCTCTAATTTACTTTAATTACACTGATAGTGCGATTGCAAATAGCTTTACGATGCCGATACAACTGTTTTTGGTATATGGACTAATGCTGATTGTTCTAGTGTTAATTGGAGGACGCTTGCAAGAAGTTATTATTGCCCGGGAAAAGCTGAATCAGCGCTTGCAAGAAGAAGTACGCAATTTTATCGCTGTTGATGTAGAAACTGGTTTTGATAACAACTATCGAATGGGAATAACGATAACAGAAGAGATGATGCGTGTTGATCGTTACGGTAAATCATTTACTCTAATTCTATTACAGATCGACCATTTAAAAGATTTTAATAGACTTTATGGTGCTAAAGAGACAAAACATTTGCTTCAGGGATTAGCTCAAACAATGGATAAGGCAATGCGTTTGACAGATAAAAAATTCAGATATGATACAGATCGTTTTGCTATTTTATTGACAGAAACCGGTGGCGATTCAATTGATTTAGTAATCGATAAACTGGCTAGCAAAATAAAAACGCACCAGCTTTTAAGTGGCAAATATGTAACTTTGACATTCCGTACTGGTTATTTTGTATATGAGCCGAAACTAGACACTTCATATGAGGAGATTATCAGTAGGGTTGAAAGTGAGATGGTTTCTCATGAACTATAAACGGTTGATTCTAGGGATTTCCATCATAATTGTGATGTGCATTCAAAGTATACCTACATTCGCTTCAGTCTCAAAAGATCAGAAGAAACCAGCAATATTAGTAGTTTATCAGTCAACGGATGGTATTGCGAATTCAGACACTCTATTCCTTGAAGCAATTTTTGCAGGAATATCTGATCAAGTTCAGTTGTCGAGTGTGCAACAAGTAACAATAGAAACCATAAAAAATATAGATGTCGTCGTATTTGTAGGAGAAGACAGAAGTAATCTACCAACGCAATTTTTAAATGCTATAAAGCAATTTAAAGGCCATTTGATTGCTCTTGGTAAAAATGCTGAACAACTCCCCCGCTTTGAAAAATGGCAATTCTTCGGTAGCAAATCGTTACGTACTTTGGATGGAGAGCCTCTTTCTAAGTTAATGAATATAGAATATGTTAAACCGCCAAAAGGTAGTGAAGTGCTAGTTGAAGGTACTAATTTAAATGATAAATATCCTGTTATTGTGAAAGACAGAAATACATCATATATAGCAAAAACAAATTTTTTATCCAATGATAATTATATTTTGTCACGAGAATTATTTAATTTACTAGACTTGCAAGAACCAATAAAACATCTAGCCTATATTCGTCTAGAAGATATTTCCCCTATATCAGATCCGAAACTTGTGAAGGAAACAGGTGAATATTTGGCACAAAAGGGTATTCCTTTTTACATGGCACTAATTCCTGTTTATGTGAATAGTGAGTCAGGTGAGCAAGTGCAATTAAAAGATAATAAAGAGCTTGTGAAAGTACTACAGCATTTACAAAGCTTAGGCGGTATGGTTATTGCTCATGGCTATACACATACGTATCGATATACAGAAACAGGCGAAGGTTTCGAGTTTTGGGATTCAATAAACAATCAAAAAATTTCATCGATTAGCGCTAGTGATGACCCTATAAAAATGAAAAAAAGAGCTGATTTTTCGACAAAGGAAGCATATCGACACTATTTGGGATCAATCGATGAGATAGAGAAGAAATATATTGAAGATAAAATAAAGCTCTCTATTGAAAAATTAACAGAATTAAAATTGTACCCAATTTCCTTTGAAGCGCCACACTATGCAATGAGTTCAACGGGATATGACATTATTGCACAACATTTCACATCTATATTCGGGCAAGTTCAATTATCAGATGATACGTGGAAAAGAATGGGCGCGCCGTTAATGATAAGTAAGCCATCACTACTAAGTGATATGACATTATATCCTGAAACGATTGGCTTTATTGATCCAAGTAGGCCAGAGCCATTGAAAGAAATGGAAGAGAAAATAAAAAAAGTGCAGCAGGTTCCTGGCTCAGTCATTGGCGGTTTTTATCATCCATATTTAGGGTTGGAGTATTTGCCTGAAATGGTGAGTTTAATAGAAGAGGTACCCAATTTAGAATGGCTCGACTTACGGAAATCGAAACAAATTGTACAGTCTGAAAACATCATGATTCAGCAAGAAGATGGAGAGTTAAAAGTAGTCTCCCATATTAAATGGACAGATAAAGTAAAGCAAAGGATGGGAGAAAATCCATTTGAAATGGTGTTATGGATTTTAGCAATCATTGTCGCATTATTTGTTATAGCATTCTTTATTTATGTTGTGAGTTTACGTACAAAGCTGCGAAAACGATTGTTTGAGGAGCGAAATATAAATGGCTAATATATTATTCTACATTGCGCTATTTTTAATATGGATTATGCTTTTATACCATATGTTCTTAATGCAAGGTGGCTATCTTCACTTTAAGACATTTGAGCGTGTTATTCCTGAGTGGGAAAAGAAAATGGTTGATTTACCCACAGTTAGTGTTTTTATACCCGCACATAACGAAGAGGTTGTAATTGGGCAAACTTTACAAGCAATGTCGCGGTTACATTATCCGAAAGAGAAACTTGAAGTAATTGTTATAAATGATAATTCTTCAGATAGAACAGGTGAAATTGCAAGGCAGTTTTCAGAAAGGTACTCCTTTATTCGCGTCTTAGAAACAGAGCCTCCAAATAAGGGGAAGGGTAAGTCATCTGCGTTGAATGAGGCGTTAAGAAAATCATCTAGTGAAGTAATTGTTGTTTATGATGCAGATAATACGCCGGAGAAAATGTCAGTTTGGTATTTAGTCATGGGGTTAGTAAATGATCCGAAGGCAGCTGCAGTGGTTGGTAAATTTCGAGTAATTAATGCGGCAAAAACATGGCTTACACGTTTTATTAATATTGAAACGATTTGTTTTCAATGGATGGCGCAAGGTGGCCGATTTAAATGGTTCAAGGTGGCGACGATTCCGGGGACTAACTTTGCGATTCGAAGAAGTATCGTAGAAGAACTTGGTGGTTGGGATGTTAAAGCATTAGCTGAGGACACTGAGCTAACCATTCGTGTTTACAATAAAGGCTATCATATTCGATTCTTTCCTAAGGCTATAACATGGGAACAAGAACCTGAAACACTAAAAGTTTGGTGGAAGCAACGAACTCGCTGGGCACGAGGGAATCAATATGTCGTCCTTAAATTCTTGGGTCAATTTTTTAAGTTAAAACGCAAAAGTATTATTTTTGATTTATTTTATTTTTTCTTTACGTACTTCCTATTCTTTTTCGGTGTTATTTTATCAAATACTCTGTTTATCATTAATCTCTTCTATGATTTAAATCTATCAATTGGAAATGTAGCTCTTGCACTATGGATCCTGGCATTCCTTTTATTCTTAGCTGAGGTGATGATTACGCTAAGTATAGAAAAAGCAGAGATGAATCGAACAAATTTCTTTTATGTAATATTAATGTACTTTACGTATTCACAAATGTGGATTGTTTTAGTTGTTTATTCATTATTTTTAGAGATGAAAAGGGTGTTATTTAAACAAGAAGTGAAATGGTACAAGACAGAGCGCTTTGAACAAAAAGATAAAGGGGAAAAAAAATGAAGCAATATCAGTTATTAATAGCGAGTTTATTATGCATAATTATAGTGGCTTTGGCACCGATAAAGACTGAGGCTAACACTATAATTTCAGTCGATGGAATAAAAGTGAATAATACTAAAGGCACGAACCAAACACAACCGATTACCAATTCGCCTATTACATTAAACGGCCCAGCAGGTGAGGTCACTTTCTACTATGAATTAGTAGCGGATGCAAAAGGGCAAGAAAGTAAAATTGTATTGAATACTGAAAACTCTGAGTTACTAATTGCACCATCATCTCTGTCAGTTAGTATAGATAATAAAATGGTAAAGTCGATCGCAATTAATGGGGATAAGCCTGTACGTGAAATGACTGTTCCAATTAAAGGTGATGCTCTGAAAGAAGGAGTTCATGCTGTAACTGTTAAATATTATGGTGTGCTAAAAGAAGGTATTTGCGTTAAGCAAGGTACCTCAGCTAATTGGCTTACACTTAATATCAATTCATATTATCAGTTGAATGGTCTAGTAAAAAAATCAGATGTTTCGTTAGGTGAATATCCAACTAAATTTGTTGGAACTGAGGAACAACCTGTATATATTGTAATACCAGATAAGGCTTCAACAAGTTCGTTAAACAGTGCACTTCAGATGACTAGTTTCTTAACAAATCAATCAGGTAGAAAAAATACAGTACAAATTATTAGAGAATCTAAAATAAAAGAATTAAATCAGAATGTAGTATTTATAGGTGTACCTTCTGAATTTTCAAATTCAAATATAAAAAAACTATGGCAAGATGCTAATGTGAAGCAAACAGCAAATGCACTTAACCTATCCATTCGTACGTTAAAACAAGGGCAGAAAGAAACTTCAGCAATGTTTGTAACAGCAAACAAGGCAGCTGATTTAGAAGATAGAATGGCTATTTTAACTAATCCACAATTTTCAAAACAACTGAGCGGCTTAGATTTGTCAATAAAGGATATACCAAAACAATTAAAATTGACACAGAATGGTAGTGTCACATTAGAACAATTTGGTGCAGAGAATATTACCCTTGATAGTCAGAGTACTAATAGCGCGCATTATTATTACTATGTTTCAGCTGATACGCAACTAAATAAAGCATTTACACTCAATCTAAAATTAAAGAAATCCGAGAGTATTACATCTATAAAAGAACAAACGGAATTAGACACTAGTACGAATATGGAGTTAATCGTAAATGTAAATAATATACCGCATTCGGTGAATCTACGTACCTTAGCAGATAGTAAGGATGGAATTTATAATGTAAGTGTACCAATTGATGCCAAAGCTATTAGAGATAACCGTTTAATAGATTTGCAATTCCAAACTACTGGTTTGGGCGTGAATAATCCTTGTAAAGAAACAGATGAAAAACGTTGGATTTATATTGATAAGGATAGTAGTTTTACATTCCCAATAATACAAAATACAAATGAACAAAAGCGGATTACATTTGCTGCATTTCCTTATCCGTTTGTAAGTAAGGAAGGGATGACGGTTGTTGTCTTACCTAAAAAAGCAGATGTTTCAGATGGACAATTACTCAAGTTATATAGTGCGATTTTGCAAGGTGTTCAACAACCGACTATACAATTAAAAACTGCTGAGCAAGTAACAGCTAATGATGTTGAAAAAGCGAATGTTATATTTATTGGCGGGCCGAATGAACAACCTTTGCTACAAAAAAAGGCAACTGATTTGATAGTCTCATATAATGGGAATAAGGCTGTACTAAGTGATGAGGGCTTTGTTTCGGAAACGGCTCAACAATTTAGCTGGATCCAAAATAACCCTTGGAGTAAAGGCAATAATTCAATTCTTGTAATAGATCATCAAGGGTCAACTCTAGATTATATGGAAAATAATTTTCTTGAAGAAATAATAAACTCAGATGAATTGGCAACAGTCGTTGTACAATCTAGTGACAAGCAATTTTTTACTAATGCTGAATATGTGAAAACAAATAAGCAATTAAGTATCGATAGTAAAAATGGAAATAGTAATAACTCAATTTCAAAATGGTGGATTGTTGGGTTCGCAGGATTACTCTTACTAATTGGATTGTTGATTTTTAGGGTTAAAAGAAGAAAGTATAAGAAGTTAAGATAGATTGAGACAAGACTAGTTCAGATTAAATGGGCTAGTCTTATTTAGAAATGAATTACTAATGAAATCAATAAAAAGGCAGATATTAATTATTATACTTTAGCTATATTTAAATACCCTTGGAGCATTGATAGCTCTTAGGGTATCTTTATTATAATTATGAAAATGTTCAGAAGGAGGGAAATGGCATGTTTCTAAAGAAAGTAACTTTATTAAAAGACGGTACTGAAAATTTAAGTGAATATCCGTTCAGCATTCCTTCATTACAAGTACTTGAAACATTAGAATTTACGCAAAATGTAACATTTTTTGTAGGTGAAAATGGTTCCGGGAAATCAACATTACTAGAGGGTATTGCTGATAAATGTGAGTTTAATACAGCAGGTGGAAGTCGCAATAATTTATATGAAGTACATGCTGCAGAATCTGTATTAGGGAACCACTTACGGTTATCTTGGTCACCAAAAGTGATGAATGGTTTTTTCCTTCGAGCGGAAACGTTTTATCAATTTGCATCACATATCGATTCGGATCCTATGCATTTAAAAGCATACGGGGGAAAATCATTACATCAACAATCCCATGGAGAAGCGTTTCTTTCACTTTTCAAAAATAGATTTGGCAAAAAAGCCATTTACTTATTAGATGAACCGGAAGCAGCATTATCACCCGCTAGACAATTATCATTAATGCGCATTATGAAAGATTTAGAAGGTGAAGCACAGTTTATTATTGCAACACATTCACCTATTTTACTTGGTTATCCAGGAGCGACTATTTATGATTTTGATAGTCAACCGATTCAAGGAGTACGTTATGAGGAAACATTGCATTATATTTTAACAAAACGTTTTTTAGATAATCGGCAAGCTATCTTACATGAGCTTTTTGCCGATGATTAGGGGAGAGAGGAAAATGAATTATACATACATTAAGGGCGTTCCTAATGAAGAGCTTGTCAAAGGCATGCAAGACCTTCATAAGCATATATTTGAAGGCGCAGAGCTAGAGGTAAGCGAGCTGAAGGAGAAGCCTCAATTGTTGTGCTGTGTTGCTATAGATAATGCTAGGTTAGCAGGATTTAAATTGGGGTATGAGATAGAAGAAGGAAAGTTTTACAGTTGGCTTGGCGGAGTTCATACGGATTTTCGTGGTCAAGGAGTTGCTTCTCATTTAATGGAGCTACAGCATAAAGTAGTACAGGAGAGCGGATATAAGAAAATCCGTACAATAGGGAGAAACCACCGCAGAGCAATGCTTATTTTAAATCTTAAGCATGGTTTTAATGTTATCGAAACATTTATAAGTAAAAAAGGTACTCATAAAATAATACTAGAGAAGGATTTATAACGATTTTAATATGTGAATCTTTTCCATCATCTTTATCGTTAACAAATAAAAAGTGGAAGAGGTTGATATGTTGAAAGGTTTAATAAGGAGGCTTTTAATGATTGGAGGAGGCATTGTTGTCGTAGTCGGTTTAACTTTTTGGGTTGTGACAACTAGATGGCTATCTGATGGTGCAGAGCCGAAAGCAGATGGCTCCAATGAGTATGCACTTGTGCTAGGTGCCAAAGTGAAGAAAGGGAGCGTACCATCAAAATCTCTTTCCTATCGCTTAGATGCTGCGTTACAATATGCACAGCAATATCCTCACGTTAAGTTGATTGTGTCAGGTGGTCAAGGGCCGGATGAAGATGCTACGGAAGGGTCTGTTATGCAAGCATATCTAGTTGAGCATGGTTTAAGCCCTGAACGTATTATAATAGAGGGAAAAGCAACAAATACCTATGAAAATATTGTTTATTCTTTAAAGTTATTGGATGCGGATATTAGTGCTTTAACTATCATTTCAAGCGATTATCATTTAGCAAGAGCTAAGATGCTTGCTAATCGATTGGATCTTAAAGTAGATGTAGTTACAGCGAAAACGCCGAAAATAATTGAGGCAAAAGTACGTTTCCGTGAACGTTTTGCACTAGTAAAATCATATATCCTGGGTAGGTAGTTAATAGGAGGCTGTTAAGTGAGTATTTATAAATGGCAAGGTGCGGCAGGGGTTTGTTTAAATGACAACGGAGAAGTATTGATGGTTCTTCAAGCGGCACCAGGTGAAGATAAGAAATGGACAGTACCTAGCGGTGGTGTCGAAGGTAATGAAACGTTTGAGGAATGCTGTCGTAGAGAATTTTTTGAGGAGACAGGTTATGAAGTAAAAGTGATAAGAGAACTTTATACGAAGTCAAACGAACTTAAAGAGCTAGGGATTGAGATTGATGTACATTATTTTCATGTGGAAATCATAGGTGGAGAGCAAGTTAATGCAGATCCCGACAATTTAATTTATGAAATCGCATGGAAAAAGGGTGAAGAGCTATCGTCCTTATCGATGGCATATTCTGACGATGTACCATTGTTGCAGGAATTTATTCGAGCATTAAAATAAAAATAAAAAGGCAATCCCTAATTGGATTGCCTTTTTGTTATTGTGCTAAAAATTCGCTAATTTGGTCGCGATATTTTGACACAGATGAAGCGGATACTTCGTAGTATGCTGCAACATCTTTGACTTTTGATAAACCGCCTTCAGGTATGATAGCAGCAGCTTGTCCAGCAAGCACTGCACCTGCAGCGACAGTATTGGCTTTTTTAGCTTTTACTGTGTTTTGTTCTAAATATTGTTGTAGTAAGGCAGTGAATGCATCAGCAGATAGATTGTATTCAGTTACGTATTGCTGCACTAGTTCAAGAATTTCAGTTTGGAAAGGTGATAGTTCACTTTCTGTTACTGTTTTCTCTACTTCAACAGCTTTAGTCACAGGTACTTCTTCAACAACAGTAGTTGCCACTTCTGATTGAACTTCTGGAGCAACAGCTTCTAGGAACGTTTTGTACAATTCAAATGAATCAGTAACATTACTTTCAAGCTTGCTAGCTAAAGCTTTTGAAATGTTTACTTTGTCATTTGGGATGAAAATAACGCTACTTGTTGCAGTTAAACCATTTTCACCTTTGCGCTTATCTGGCATGAAAATACCGAATAACCAGTTACCGCTGAATTTCTTAGATGGAGAGCCAGTCATCAAATAACGTTTTTTAGATACTTCATCTATTAAAGTAATTAATTCGCCATTTTGCGACTCAACTTTTGCAAGTAAGAAAGTCGGTGTTAACCAAGCTGATAGAATATCTTTTACTTGCGGACGAATAGGTTGTGCTAATTGTTTATTTAAATAGTTTCTCCACAAATTTGGGCGATCAATATAAATATATGTTTCCATAGCAATTGTATCTATTAAACTGTCTGCAAATGCATGATTTAATGCATTTTGCCATTGATGATTGCGTTTTTCTAATGCATGATAGTCAGCTGTATTAAAGGATTCTTTTACAAAACCTTCCACGATGCGATCGATATCTTCACTTACTAGTGTTGAAATATCTCCTACTGCATTTTTACCACAACATTTTTTGTATTTTTTACCACTGCCACATGGACAAGGATCGTTACGACCTATCAATGTAAAGCACCTCACTTTATAATTAGGCATGAAAATAGGTTAGCACAAAATGAGCTAAAACATAAGTCTTTTAGACGTAGTATTTTAAATAAGTAATTAAATACCATTTTTTTAACTAATTACGACAATAATAGTTGCAATATTTCTGAAAATATTGAACAATAAGCTTAACGTTTCGACTATCGAAAGATAAAGGGGAGAAGGATACATATGACAACATTTAAAGACTATGAATATAAAAAACCAGATTTAGCAGCAACTAAAAGTAAATTCCACAAACTTTTAGAGGAATTTAAAGCTGCTCAAACAGTAGAAGAACAAAGTGCAGTGATCAGTGCTATTAATGAATTACGTAATAATTTTTCTACTCAATCTACTTTAGTAGAAATTCGTGCTTCTATTGATACAAATAATGAATTTTATCAACAAGAGAGAGACTATTTCGATGAGATTAACCCTGAGATGGATGATTTAGTCACTGAATACTATAAAGCTCTAACAACTTCAGCGTTTAAAGAAGAATTGCAAGAGAAGTGGGGACAGCAATTATTTGATTTAGCAGAATACCAAATTAAATCGTTCTCACCTGATCTCATCTCATTGATGCAAAAAGAGAACAAACTAACGTCGGAGTATTCTAAATTAGTAGCTTCAGCTCAAATTGATTTTAATGGTGAAGTATTAACGCTTGCACAATTAGGCCCTTATGGAGAATCGACAAACGCTGAAACTCGTAAAAAAGCAAAAGAAGCAAGTTTTGGTTTCTTTAAGGAAAATGAAGCGAAATTTGATGAGATCTATGATGAGCTTGTAAAAGTACGTCATGAAATGGCAGTGAAATTAGGTTATAAAAACTTTGTTGAACTAGGTTATATTCAAATGAATCGTATTGATTATAACGCTGAAATGGTAAAAAAATTCCGTGATCAAGTAAGAGATTATATTGTTCCTGTAGCAAATAAATTATATGAACGCCAAGCAAAACGCATAGGTGTAGATAAATTAAAATACCAAGATGAAGGATTAAATTTCTTAACAGGTAACGCAACACCAAAAGGAACACCTGAATGGATTGTGGAAAACGGTAAAAAAATGTATGAAGAGTTATCCCCAGAAACTGCTGAATTCTTCAATTTCATGATTGACAATGATTTGATGGATTTAGTAGCGAAAAAAGGAAAAGAGGGGGGCGGTTATTGTACATTTATCGATGATTACGAATCACCGTTCATTTTCTCAAACTTTAATGGTACTTCTGGTGATATTGATGTGTTAACACATGAAGCAGGCCATGCTTTCCAAGTATATACGAGCCGTAATATTGGTATCCCAGAATATATTTGGCCAACATTTGAGTCTTGTGAAATCCATTCTATGAGTATGGAATTCTTCACATGGCCTTGGATGGAGCTATTCTTCAAAGAAGATACTGAAAAATACAAATTTGCTCATCTAAGTGGAGCGTTATTATTCTTACCATATGGAGTAGCTGTAGACGAATTCCAACATGTTGTTTATGAAAATCCTGAAATGACACCAGCAGATCGAAAAGCTGCTTGGAAGAAAATAGAGGAAATTTACTTGCCACACCGTGACTATGATGGTATTGAATATGTAGAACAAGGCGGTTTCTGGCAGCGTCAAGCTCATATTTATGCTAGTCCGTTCTATTATATTGATTACACGTTAGCGCAGATCTGTGCATTCCAATTCTGGAAACGCTCAAGAGAAAATCACGAGGAAGCATGGGCAGATTATATCCACCTTTGCCAATTAGGGGGATCACAATCTTTCACTAATCTTGTAGCGGAAGCGAATCTAGTATCGCCTTTTGAAGAAGGTTGTGTTGAATCTGTCATTGATTCAATTGAGGAATACCTAAATTCAGTTGAAGATGACAAATTGTAAAAGGTATCTATTAGGCACCGGTAATATCTCGTCCTTTTTAATCATTTTAATGATTGAGAGGGCGAGTTTTTTCATTTATATTGAGCCTAATAAATAAAATAGTAGATGACCATTTATAATGTAGCAAAATTGTTTATGCATAAAAAAGCCTTATTGAATTTAAGTTTTCAATAAGGCTTTCTACTATTGTCCGATTTGCTCTCGCCGAAGTTGATCGGAGTATTGCAGTATCGTTAATGTATTATTTATATTTTTTTGTGATCTGTTTGTGAGCTTTGCCTTTTTCATTGTTTCCCTCGTTAACAATGAGGCGGGATGTTGAGCACTTGGTGCGATATACATCGTGTGATCGCTTATATAAGAGCCCCCAGGCAAGTAATAGCGCATACCGAGTAGATTATGTTCATATTGGAATAAGTTATGTCCTATGAGCTGTGAAGTAGGTTCAATGCCAAGCAAATTCAAAAGTGTAGGCATTAAATCCGTTTGTCCACCAAGATGTGAAATTTGCTCATTATCAAAAATTCCTGGTACCGTAAATAGTACAGGTACTATGAATCGATCATTCAAATTGTAAGGATGACCAAGCAAATCTTCTAATAGCAATTGGTCTTCTTCTGTTACAGGTTTTCCATGTAAACCAGAATGATCACCATAAATGAGAATAACGGAATTATCGTACATTCCTAACCGTTTAAGATTCGCAACAAATTGACCAATTTGCCTATCTGTATAACGAACTGATTGTAAATAGTCTCCAACATATGTGTCGTTGAATTTCGTTGGTAATTCTAGATATTTGTAGTCTTCAGGCATTTTAAATGGCGTATGGCTAGTTAGTGTAATGATATTGGCGTAAACTCGATTAAATTGTTGTAACAAGCTCTGTACTTGTGATTCAGCAAAACGAAATGTTACTTCATCTGCAGGACCAAACCCGATAATTTGTTGTTCTGGAATATCCTCTGATGTAAAAACATGGTTAAAACCAAGTGCAGGATATAGCTTATTACGATTCCAATACGATATATCATCTGCATGAAATGTGGCTGTACCGTAACCTTCTTCACTCAGCATTCGAGGTAAGGAAGCAACTTCTGAATCCTTTAGCAAATTGACAGTAGGGTCCATGCCTTCAGGATAAAGTCCTGTATGCATAACCCACTCAGCATCTGAAGTGTTGCCTGCACCGATTTGTTGGTAAACATTATTGAAATACGCGCTATCTTCTAATAGCTTATTCAGATTTGGTGTAATTTCTTGTCCATTAATATCTCGGTTAATGACAAAGTTTTGTAATGATTCTACTTGAATTACAAAGACGTTGCGATTTTTAGCGACACCAAATGTTTGGTGCTTGTTAAATGGAACATAGTCATTGCCCTTTAGTTTTTCAAGATCGGCATCAGTTAGCTTTTCTTGAGTAGCAAGTGCGACACCAAAACTTCGAGCATATAATTGGACGACTTGTGATTGCAAGTAGCCATTTTCTTTTGCGAAATAAGATACATCAATCAGTGGTTGCCTAAATGCTAGGCCTGTCGTTATAACACTTATACATGTGAAAGCCAGAAGCCCTTTTCTAGCACCATTGTAGTAAAGTGGTTGTTTGTCTTTAGTGAAATAGTGAATCAAAGGTAGAAATAAAATAATATCTAAGAAAAAAAGGTAATCATAGGGGGTTCCAAGTAATGCAACTGTACCACCGACTGAATGAGATTGATAGATTTGCTTGACGTCATAATAGGAAGGTAAGGTTGAAAAATACCGAGTGTAATACAATATGACGATAAATAAAGTAGATAAAACAGCATTAAAAATCCATACAGCAAGCCATGTACGCTTTTTAAATAACACTACGACAAGAGTAAGTGCCAAAGCCCACATTGGATACTCTAGTAACACAATTTGTGAAACCGAGCGGTTGTGGAAAATCACCGTACGAAATGCGATTATCTTCACAAGTAATACGGCGAGAATGAGAGTATATGGATGTAGTAAATATTTCTTGGCCACATGAGCCCAATTGCTTTTCATTACACCATCACCTTTATGTAAAGTTCTACTAAATAACGTAACAACACCCAACTGGAAAATCAACTAATGTCACTGGAATTACTTATTTTTTTTAGAATATTTGTATTATTGTATTTTCTATTATAACTGTTTGATTTCTTTTCCTACATAAAATATCGTATACTTAATGATAAAATGGGCCCATTAAGGCGATAAGGAAGTGAAGTTTGTGACGAAAAAATTATGGTTTCAAACAGGTGTCGGAATATTACTCGCTTTATTAATAGTTAAGTATTTTTTAGAAATTAAACATTTGTTTTATCCAGTGGTTATTATTGCGAGCGCAATTTTTACTCCACTTTTATTAGGAGGAATTTTATATTACATAACAGAGCCAATTCAGCGTTTTTTAGAGAAACGTAAATTTCCGCGCTGGGCAAGTATTTTGACCATAATTATTGCATTAATAGGGGCACTTGGGGGCTTTGTCTCGTTGATTGGTCCTTCTATTGCAGAGCAGATGAATCATTTAGTAAAGAGCACACCTTATTTAGCAAGTGAAATTACAGATATGGCTGATTATATCCAAGATAATCGTGGAAGTTTTCCAGATCAAGTAAATGAATTTATAGATAAGATGGCAAACTCTATTCAAAAATACGCAGTAATGACAAGTGTATTTTTAGTACAACTAATACAAACGATTGTGTCATGGGCATTTATCTTAATATTGGTGCCTTTCTTCTTTATTTTCATGTTAAAGGATCATGAGAAATTTGCGCCATCAATGTATAAACTGTTTTCTGGGAATCGTCGTGAATGGATAAAGAAAACACTGTCGGATATTGATGATGTGCTGCGCTCTTATATTCAAGGACAACTACTAATTAGTCTATTATTAGCTACTATGATGTATATCGGTTATTTAATAATTGGATTGGATTACGCATTGTTATTAGTTGTTTTTGCATTTTTCATGAATGTCATTCCATTTATTGGACCGTGGATTGCATTTGTCCCAGCCCTAATTATTGGATTTTTACAAGACCCGAAGTTAGCCATTTGGGTGTGTGTTGTAACTTTAGTAGCGCAACAAATTGATAGTAATTTAATTACACCGAATGTTATGGGTAAATCATTAGATATTCACCCACTGACTGTTATTACAATCATTTTGGCCGCAGGTAATATTGCAGGATTCCTAGGTATCTTACTTGGTGTACCAGCTTATGCGGTTGGGAAAGTAATTGTGAAAAATATTTATGAACATCGTAAAGAAATTCGTTCAGCTGCAACAAAGAATGTGTAGGTGCCAAATATGGACAGTGAATTATTAAGAATATTTAATGATGAACATGAACCTATTGGTGAGGCAACTAGAGAAGAGGTACACGCGAAAGGCTTTTGGCATGAGACTTTCCATTGCTGGCTTGTTAGTAAGATAGAAGATAAGTACTATCTTTATTTTCAGCTCAGAAGCGCTTGTAAGAAGGATTATGCAAATCAGTTTGATATAACGGCCGCTGGGCATTTGCTAGCGAATGAGCGAGCTGAAGATGGTATTCGTGAATTACAAGAGGAGCTTGGATTGTCACTTACGGTTGATGATATGAAAAAGCTTGGGGTATTTGAAACGTGTATCCAACAGCCACCGATGATCGATATGGAATTTGCTCATGTGTACTATGTATTTAGTGATGCAGACTTTGTAGGATTTCAATTACAAGAGGAAGAAGTTGCTGGTATTGTTCGAGCAGAGCTAGGTACAGTGCAGGACTTCTACTCAGGTAAGTGTAAAACTCTATATGTCGAGGGGTTTGAAATCATCGAAGATGGAAAGAAGATACCTCTTGTAAAAAATGCTATACACGCTGATTTTGTTGAGCATAATGCATCCTATATGGATAATGTTTTAGCAAGATTAACAGAAGTTTTATAAGAGAAGCACGTTGCAAATGCAACGTGCTTTTTGTTTTGTTGAAGCTAGGTGACGTTTTTTTAGTGAGCAATCTGACACTCAAAGTCAAAGGGAGCCTTTGATTCGACCCTTCCAGTGCTAGTCGAGGGCCGACAGGATGTTGGTCAGATAGCCGTTGCCACAGGACGTGGCGGTTTTAGGCTACCTTCATTTAGACGGGCCACTTCAGCATTAGGAATATCCAGCTTCAGGCGCTAGCGGCTCGGGTCGATTCAGTCGGTCGCTCAAAGTCAAAGTGAGACTTTGGCTTTCTTCTTCCAACGACCTCGCAGCTGACCGAGCGTCTGAAGCATTTAATTAGATATCCAGCTTCAGGCGCTAGACTCTCGGGTCGTTTCGGTCTCTCGGCACAAGACAAAAAGCGTCTTGTGTTCGAGCCCTCCAACGCCTATCGAGTCTGGTCAAGCGCCATCAGCATTTAATATGCCTTGGCCCATACGACCATTTTTTCTGCTGGTTTGCTGCAACAGATACATACTTCTGAGATACGTTCTTGTTCAAATGGCATACATCGGGAAGTTGCACCTGTTTCTTCTTTTATCTTATCCTCACACGCTTGGTCACCACACCACATGGCTTTGATAAACCCTTGTTTTTCTTCAAGCTGTGCTTTGAATGCATCAAATGTTTGAACGCTAAATGTGTTTTCTTCGCGGTGATTTAGTGCTTTATTATATAAATCATTTTGAATTGCTTCTAACATAGCAGGCAATTTTACTTCTAGTTCATCAAGTGACACGATAATTTTTTCTCCTGAATCACGACGGGCTAGAACCACTTGATTATTTTCGATGTCTTTTGGTCCTACTTCAAGGCGTACTGGAATACCCTTCATTTCATATTCATTGAATTTCCAACCTGGTTTTTTGTCACTAGCATCAATACTAACTCGTGCCACTTTTCCAAGAAGTTCTTTTAAATCATAAGCAAAATCCAGGACGCCTTCTTTATGTTGAGCAATTGGTACAATCATTACTTGTGTTGGCGCAATACGTGGAGGAACGACTAAACCACGATCATCACCATGAACCATAATAAGTGCCCCTATTATACGTGTTGTGAACCCCCAAGATGTTTGATGAACAAATTGTTGTTTGCCTTCTTTATCAAGGTATTTAATATCAAATGCACGTGCAAAACCATCTCCGAAGTTATGTGATGTTCCTGATTGTAATGCTTTCCCGTCATGCATTAGCGTTTCGATTGTGTAAGTGGATTCAGCGCCTGCGAATTTTTCTTTCTCAGTTTTTTGACCTTTTAATACAGGAATAGCTAAGTACTCTTCACAAATTTGAGCATACACATTTAACATACGTAATGTTTCTTCTTGCGCTTCATCTTGAGTAGCGTGAGCAGTATGCCCCTCTTGCCATAAAAACTCGAGTGTACGCAAGAATGGGCGTGTTGTTTTTTCCCAGCGGACGACATTAGCCCATTGGTTATAAAGTTTTGGTAGATCACGATAAGAATGAATAATATTAGCGTAGTGTTCGCAGAATAGTGTTTCTGATGTTGGGCGGACAACTAAGCGCTCTTGTAGTTTTTCATCCCCACCATGCGTAACCCATGCCACTTCAGGAGCAAATCCTTCAACGTGATCTTTCTCTTTTTGTAATAAGGATTCAGGTATGAAAAGAGGCATATAGACATTTTCATGCCCTGTTTCTTTTAGTTTTGCATCAAGTTCATTTTTGATATTGTCCCATAATGCATAGCCATAAGGACGGATAATCATAGAACCACGAACGCTTGAATAATCGATTAAATCAGCTTTTGTTACAACGTCTGTATACCATTGAGCAAAATCCTCATCCATTGCCGTTACGTCTTTTACAAATTGTTTTGCCATTATAAACACCTCTTCTTTAAAATAAAAAGCTCCGCCTTAAATAAGGGACCCATTACGGCGGTACCACCCTTATTTAAAGCGAAGCTTTACTCTCAAACATGTTAACGACTGTCGCCGCATCATTTTTCAATGACGAACTCGAAGGTAGGTTCAAGAAGCTGTTAATAAGAATCTTCCACCAATCAATTCTCTCTCTATAAAAACAGGCTATTCTTTACTAATCCTTGTCTTTGTTTTAATTATTGTTGTTTGTGATTATAGTATTGTCTAAATAGTATGTCAATACTATATAATATTATTCAAAAGATGGGGGAGTTGTTAATGAAGAAAATTTATATTATTCGTCATTGTAAGGCTTCGGGGCAAGAAGTAGAGGCAGTGTTAACCGTTGATGGGATTGAGCAGGCTAAACAATTAGCAGAGAGATTACAACAATACGATATAAAGAGAATTATTTCTAGTCCTTTTACAAGAGCAATTCAAACGATAGAACCATTTTCTAAGAAAATGAAAATAGAAATTGAACAAGATGAAAGGTTAGCTGAACGTGTATTAAGTACACAAAATTTTGATGATTGGTTAGAAAAGTTGGAACAAACTTTTCTTGATGAAAATTTGAGGTACATAGGTGGAGAATCAAGCAAAGAAGCAGTTGCACGAATTGAACAGTTAATCAATGAATTACTCGAATCATCTACAACTGATACTGCAATTGTTTCGCATGGCAATCTATTATCATTACTCATTACAAAATACAATTCGAAATTTGGTTTTACAGGTTGGAAAACTATGAGAAATCCTGATGTGTTTTTATTGACGAAAGATGGACAAGATGTTGATATAAAGCGAATTGATATGTAAAAAATGCTATACTAAAGGATGAATGCAAACGAAAAAGGAGTAAATTATGTTAACATTTGAACAAAAACAAGCGATCATCGAAAGTTTCCCTCAATTAACTCGTAAAGAAATTTCGATGAAACGATTAAATTATCACTTTGATGGTAGCCAATATGAGAAAAAAATTGTGGTAGAAAAATTACACCCAAACGGTAACGGTTTTGTTTACGTAGGAGATTTATTACGTTATAAAACAGACGATCGTGGTTTAGTAAATATTCGTGATTTTTCTGAGCAAGAGCTACGAGAAATTATTGAAGATTCCCTTATGTACTTATCTGAAATAGATGAAGTAGTTCCTGAAGTGAGAATTGAGCAAAGTTGGCGTAACCGTAATGATGACCAACTTCTTTTAGTAGAAGAAGATCCTTTTTGGAATGTTTATCATGGCTTCAATTTAGAAGAAAGCTTCGGAACTCGTGATGATGCGGAAAACTATTTATATTCTGAAGGCTTTAAGCCGTCTAAAAAATGATGCTAACAATATCGTTTATTGGCGGTATATGAGCGGCCACCAGTGGACTTGCTGTTACTAGCTGATCCGTCTGAGCACTTGATTGCACAATATATTCGCGATGGTAAATGTTTATCGCGAGTATGGCGGGCGAGTGTTGGGTGGTCGTTTTGTTGATTTATAATACAGAAACTATCCAGATAATGAACATTGCGGTAGTCGTAAAATGGCAAGGAAGTGGCTTTGGTAAGTCACATGTTCAGTACGCCATAAGTGAAGCGACAGCTGGTTCATCGAATTCTAATTGCTACTGGTAACTTTAGCATTGGGCAACTAGCGCTGTATCAAAAATATGGATTCCGCAGGATCGAAATTGAACATGATTATCTTATTAAACATTATAAAGAAGAAATTTTTGAGAACGGCATACATGTCGAGATCGGATAGTTCTCGTAAAGGAATGCTAAAGGAAGTAGGGAATTTTATGTCTGGTAAAAAAACAGTTATTACATTAATTTCTGTCGTAATAATTGCAGTTATATTGATTGTCCTTTCAATTCAACTATTTTATAAGAATCATCCTACGCAAGGTTCCAAAGCATATTCATTGACTCCTAGTACTGTTCAATTTATAATTATCTCGAATTCAAGATATTAATTATAGAATATAGATAGGGGGATTCTCCGTGCAACATATTTTCATTAAAGGTACTGATGATAGTAAGCCAACATTGTTGTTGTTACATGGTACTGGTGGGAATGAACATGATTTAATCTCTTTAGCAAAAGAGATTGATCCAACAGCTTCTCTTTTAGGTGTACGAGGAAATGTAGTAGAGAATGGCATGCCACGCTTTTTCAGACGTTTAGCAGAAGGCGTTTTTGATATGGCTGATTTAGAGGTCCGTACAAAGGAATTGGCTGAATTTATAGACGAAGCAGCTGAGCGATATAGCTTTAATCGAGAGAATGTTGTAGCAATTGGCTATTCTAACGGGGCAAATATTGCAGGTAATTTGTTATTCCGTAATGGGCCAGTTGTGAAAGGTGCTATTTTGCATCATCCAATGGTTCCAAGAAGAGACATTGAAGTGCCAGTATTAACACAGTTACCAGTTTGGATTGGCGCCGGTAAAAATGATTATATGTGCCCTCCTCAAGAATCTAAAGATTTAGAAGGATTGTTAACAGCAGCAGGGGCAAAAGTAGAAGTATATTGGAGCGACTATGGTCATCAATTAACACATGATGAACTAAAAGCAGCAAAAGCTTGGTATGCAACTCACTTTTAATAAATATGAAAAGAGGCAACCTGATTAAGGTTACCTCTTTTTTATTTGCGATTTTTCTTTTGAAACGGCATCCACCAGTTCCAGTCACCTAATAATTTCATCAGACTTGGTACGAGCATTAGACGTATAATTGTCGCATCAATAGCAATGGCAATGGCAATGCCGACACCTATTTGCTTCACAGGCATTACATCTGTGAAGGCAAATGCACCTGTAATAACAATCATAATTAACGCAGCAGATGTAATGATTTTACTTGTAGAAGTAAGTCCATCAATCGTAGCGCGTGTATTACTCGCGCCTTTTTCATATTCTTCTTGAATTCTTGAGATAAGGAATACTTCATAGTCCATACTTAAGCCGAATACAAGGCAAAATGTAATAACAGGTATGATTAATACGATTGTCCCTTCCTCTATTCCGAAACTTCCGTATTGGAAGATATATACGAGAATTCCGAAAGCTGATGATAAGCCAATAATATTCATTAAAATAGCTTTTATAGGAATTAACACAGAACGGAATGCAAGCATTAGAATAAAGAATGTAGAGATAATAATAATGGATAGGGCTATGACGATTTTATTTGAAATTTCATCGAAAATCTCTTGATTAAACTTCGCTTCTCCACCAAGCTTAAAGTTCATGTTTAAATCTTTATCCGACCACTTTCTCACCCAATCTTGTGCCTTTGTAGAAGCTCCTTTAGCATCTAATGTAATTGGGATAAATAACTGTTTGTCATGTATAAAAGTTTCTTTTAAGGGTTTTAATTGTTCGCTAGCAGAAAGGTTTTCCATACTTTGCTGCCAGTCCTCTACCCGATTGATTTTAGATTCCGTGAAAATGGTCTTCACATCGAGGACTAAGTCATCATTCTGTAATGCTTTTTGTAGCTTTAAGATGGCATTTAAACCAGCTTTGGAATCCCATCCATCTTCACGTTCTGCTAATAAGTAAACTGTAGAATTTTTGCCTAAATTAAATTCTTTTTGTAGTTTCTCAAAAGAAGTACGAGAATCATATGAAGTGGGTAAAGCATCCATTGTTGGAATGGTTAGTTTCATATCCTTCACAGGGACAATACCGATTCCTAAGATAATCAAGGAAATAATAGCAATTGTCACTGGACGTTTCATAACTAGTGTTGCAAAATTACGCCAACGTGATTCACTATTCGGTTTCACCCGAATAATCGTCCATTTATTTAAGCGATCACCTAATAACAATATGCTTGCAGGTAACAAAGTTAATGAAGCAACAACTGCTAGGAAAACTGCAATCGTACCACCTAGTGCGATATTATGGAATATTTCTACTTGGATAACAATCATCGCACCGAGACCAATCATGACACAAAATGCAGAAAAAATAATCGAGCGTCCGGCAGTTTGAATCGTTGTTTGCACAGCTTGTTGAATGGTAGAGTGCAATCTTTCCTCACGATAACGATTGATAAACAATAATGCGAAATCTATGCTGAGTGCGAGTCCAAGCATAGGAATAATATTCATTATGAAGATCGATAAATCAAACTGTCCACTCAGCATAGATAGTATGCCAAACGCAGATACGACAGTAATGATACCAATTACAATTGGGAGAATTGAAGCGACAACGCTACCAAATGCTAGTAATAACACAAGTACTGCGATGGGCAATCCAATTGCTTCTGCGTTAGCTAAATCCTTTTGACTGGCTGTATTAAGATCGGATGAGATCACCGACCCACCTGTAATAGTAATTCCTTGTTTATTGTTTATTTTATCTCGTATCTTCGGTACTACAATTGCCATATCTTCTATGGTATTATCGAAATTTAAAATAGCATAGGAGATATTTTTTTTATGAAGTTCAGAGTTTTTTAAAGGAGATTGAATAGAATCGATTTCCTTTACCTCTTCGATTTTCTGTAAAGTCGCTTTAATATCTACGTCTTTGACATTATCAAATACGACAAATATGGTTTCAGCAGGTAGACCAAATTCTTCTGTTAGTTCGTTCATAACCGCTTGATGATCGCCATTTACTTTAAAACCATCGCCTTTTAATTGACCAGGTATTTGAATAGCAAAGTAAGCAAAGATAATGAACAATGCACACCAAACCGTTGCGATTATTTTATAATATTTTGTTATAAATCGAGATAAGTATTGCAAATGTATGTACCACCTTTCTTAAACAACTCTATGAATTAGTGTAAAGCATACTGTCTTACTTTGTCGTTAAACAGTCAAAAATTTTTACATAAAAAAAGTTCCCATCCGATAACGAATGGAAACCTATTAAGGTCATTATTAAATAAATAAGTTGAGAACAAAGAAGATGGCTGCTCCCATTATTGCAGATGTTGGTAAAGTGATAATCCACGTAAGAACAATTTTCTTTGCTACGCCCCATTTAACACCTTTAACACGTTGAGCTGAACCAACCCCCATAATAGAAGATGAGATAACATGTGTTGTACTTACAGGTAAGTGAAGTTGTGTAGCTCCGAAAATAACAGCGGCAGAAGCTAAATCAGCAGCTGCACCGTTAACAGGTCGGATTTTCATGATTTTACCGCCAACAGTTTTGATAATTTTATATCCACCAATAGATGTACCTAATCCCATTGCTGTTGCAGCTGCAATTCGTACCCACATTGGAATATCGTCACCAGTTTGTAATCCAGCAGCGATTAAAGCCATTGTAATAATACCCATTGATTTTTGGGCATCGTTTGTACCATGGGTAAAAGATTGTACCGCAGCAGTGAAGATCTGTAGTCTACGGAATCCTTTATTAGTACGGTATAAGTTTAAGTCTTTGAATAACACTTTGAAAATGGACATCATGATAAAACCAGCTACGATAGCAATAAATGGCGAGTAGATTAATGCTTTAATAATTTTGATAAATCCTTCATAGTTCAATACAGCAAAACCTGCAGCAGCAATCGCTGCACCAGCTAAGGAGCCGATTAGAGCATGCGATGAACTAGATGGAATACCATAATACCAAGTTACTAAGTTCCAAATAATTGCGGATAACAAAGCGGCTAAAATAATGATAACCCCGTTATCAATTGAAAAAGGGTCAACGATATCTTTGGCCAATGCTTTTGCTACCCCTGTAAATGTTATTGCACCTATAAAGTTCATAGTTGCGGCCATTAAGACAGCTACACGAGGAGGTAATGCACGTGTAGAAACAGCAGTTGCGATGGCATTTGCAGTATCGTGAAAACCATTAATGAAGTCGAATAATAGTGCGAAAACTACAACAAGAATGGTTAAAAATAGAACAGTATCCAATATATCTACATCTCCTAGGCGTTACGCATTATAATTGTATCCATAGTATTAGCAACATCTTGGCAATAATCAGCTACTTCTTCAAGTTGTTCGTAAATATCTTTGAATTGAATTATGCGAATAGGATCTTTTTCATGTAAGAATAGTTGTTTAATTGATGTGCGAAGAACGTCATCACATTTGCGCTCATAGTCTTTAATGAGGATGGAATGATCACGCATAGCGATCAGTTTTTTGTTTGTTAAATGTCCCATTGCTGCGACAATTTCATCTGTACTTTTTACGATGTATTTAAGGAAATCACGCATATAGTCGTCTACCTCTGTTAATGAGAACATTTCGAAGTGGGCGATACAGCCTTCAATGCCATCAAGTACATCATCCATACGTACAGCTAATTCCAAAATATCTTCACGTTCGATCGGTGTCATAAATGATTTGTTTAACATGAAAATTAATTCATGAATTAATTTATCTCCATCGGTCTCATACTGTTTTAATGTTACGCTAAGCTCTTTTAAATCTGCGATGCTTGTAATTTTAAAATCATTTGCATAATGAACAGCTTCATTAACTGATTCTGCAATTTTCAACAGCGACGCAAAAAAAGGGTCTTGTTTTTTTGAGCTAAACATGTGAATCCTCCTAGGTTGAATATCAACTTATCAATCTCTTTTAACGCTACACAATCATAACAAAATGCAATAGGAATCCCCACATTATTTACATAATTTCGACTAAAATTTACATTCCCGTAATATTAGAAATAATTCTAAATAAAATGTGTAAAATATTTGAAAAAAATGAAACTTTCCCTCCGCTTAACCGTATAACGTATTGTAAGGAAAATAACATAAGTATGAGAGGTGAGTCTAATAGAACTGTTTGGTATAGCAATCCAACAAGTGTATTTATATTCCCTAATAATTCTTGCGGTATGCATGGTCTTATTTTTATTTTTCGGAGATGTAATTGATGGTGTAGGAGAAGGTATTCCGTTTTTTAATCCAGCGGTTATTCTTTCTTTTCTAACATTCTTTGCAGCAATTGGTTTCATCTTTGAAAGTTTAACGTCATTTTCTAGTATCGTGATCATCGCATTTGCAACAATTATCTCTACCGTATTAAGTGTATTACTCTATTTCTTTATCTTATTACCATTAAAATCAGCAGAAGTATCAATGGCGTATACAGATGAGTCATTGGCAGGGCAAATTGGTAAGGTAATTGTACCTATTCCTGTTGATGGGTTTGGTGAAGTTGTTATTGAAACTGTAAATGGTTTAATTTCAAAACGTGCTGTCGGTTTTGATAATGAAGAAATTGAGTATAACCAACAGGTCCTTATAGTAGAAGTAAAAGAAGGCACGGTCTATGTCAGAGCATATGAGCCGATGTTTTCAAAATAGATAAAAGGGGGAAATGAAATGGATTTTGGAAATATAGGATTATTAGTCGTAATAGGAATTGTAGCTTTTGTGTTATTAGCGATTATTGGTGTTTATGTTACTAAATACCGAACAGCAGGTCCAGATGAAGCGCTAATCGTAACCGGGAGTTACTTAGGCTCAAAAAACGTACATACAGACGAATCAGGTAATCGAATTAAAATTATCCGTGGTGGTGGTACATTCGTACTTCCTGTATTCCAGCAAGCAGAACCATTAAGCTTATTATCTAGCAAACTAGAAGTCACAACACCTGAAGTATATACAGAGCAAGGTGTTCCAGTAATGGCGGATGGTATTGCAATCATTAAAATCGGCGGTTCTATTTCTGAAATTGCGACAGCAGCAGAGCAGTTCTTAGGAAAACCTAAAGAAGAACGTGAAAATGAGGCGAAGGAAGTTTTAGAAGGTCATCTACGTTCTATCTTAGGTTCTATGACAGTTGAAGAAATTTATAAAAATCGCGATAAATTCTCACAAGAAGTTCAACGTGTTGCATCACAAGATTTAGCTAAAATGGGTTTGATCATAGTTTCATTTACAATTAAGGATGTACGTGATAAAAACGGTTACCTTGATTCATTAGGGAAGCCAAGAATCGCGCAGGTAAGACGTGACGCTGACATTGCAACAGCAGAGGCAGAAAAGGAAACACGTATTAAACGTGCTGAATCAGATAAAGAAGCACAAAAAGCAGAGCTTGAACGTGCTACTGAGATTGCAGAAGCAGAAAAAGAAAACCAATTAAAAGTAGCTGAATTCCGTCGCGAGCAAGATATTGCTAAAGCCCGTGCTGACCAAGCATATGAGCTAGAATCAGCTAAAGCAAAACAAGAAGTAACAGAACAAGAAATGCAAGTTCGTATCATCGAGCGTCAAAAACAAATTGAGTTAGAAGAAAAAGAGATTCTTCGTCGTGAGAAACAATACGATTCCGAAGTGAAGAAGAAAGCTGACGCGGATCGTTATGCAATAGAGCAAAACGCAGCAGCAGATAAAATGAAACAATTAGCTCAAGCCGATGCGGAGAAATATAGCATCGAAGCAAGAGCGAAGGCTGATGCAGAAAAAGTACGTTTAGATGGTCTTGCAAAAGCTGACTCAGAACGTGCACAAGGTGAAGCCGAAGCAGATATTATCCGTCTTAAAGGTCTTGCAGAAGCAGAAGCGAAACGTAAGATTGCCGAAGCGTTCGAGCAATACGGCCAAGCAGCTGTACTTGATATGGTCATTCACATGATGCCTGAATACGCGAAACAAGTTGCTAGTCCGCTTTCAAATATCGACAAAATAACAGTCGTTGATACAGGAAGTGGTGGTGAAGGCGGCGGTGGTGCAAACAAAGTCACTGCTTATGCAACGAACTTAATGTCTACTTTACAAGAATCTCTTAAAGAGACATCGGGGATTGATATGAAAGAGCTAATAGAAAACTACTCGGGCAAAGGTACGATTCGCCCAAGTATCGAAAGATTAGCAGATGAAATCCAAGGTAAGTCAACTGCATCAACAACTGCAGTTATTGAACCAAAAGAAGAAGCTTAAATGAAAGGGCTGGCTCATGAAAATGAGTCAGCTTTTTATGTATAAAAAGAATAAGACTTGTCTAATTATATAAAAAGCCTACTACTTAATAATAATGTTGCTTATTTGTCATACAAGTTTAAATACTTATTAAGGTACAATAGGGGAAAAGTGTGTGAAGGAGTTATTAGTAATGAAATTTAAATGGCTTACGTTATTACTAGCTGGTTCTATGATATTGACTGCTTGCGGTAGTGGTGAGGACAAGGCAGATGAACCGGTAAAACAAGAACAACACAATGAAGAATCAGGACATCAACACACTGTAGCTAATGGTGATATTCAAGAGACGACAGCTTCAGCAGATGTTCTTCCAAGCTTTTTAGATAAACAATCTGAAGATTTGAAGCTTGTTTATAAAGCGACAGGTCAAGCAACAGAGATTCTTAAATGGATACCTTGCTATTGTGGGTGTGGAGAAAGTGCAGGCCATAAAAGCAATATGAACTGCTTTGTTAAAGAAGTGAAAAAGGATGGCTCAATCGTTTGGGATGATCATGGAACAAGATGTGTAGCTTGTGTAGAAATTGCAATCCAATCAATTAAAATGGCGCAAGAAGGTAAGTCATTAAAAGAGATTCGCAAAGTAATTGATGAAGCTTATAAAGAAGGTTACGCTAAACCGACGCCAACGCCAACACCAGCTTAATATAATTTTCAAACCTTGTACTAGCTTTTGAGTACAGGGTTTTTTATATCTCTTATGCAAACAGCATTTAAGACATTCTAATAAGAAAGCGTTATCATAAATGGTGGAAAGGTAATAAGTTTCGTAGAAAAACAAGGGAGATGGATGACTTTGGATTATCGTATTGAACATGATTCTATGGGAGAGATAAAAGTAGCATCAGCACATAAATGGGGAGCTCAAACACAGCGTAGTAAGGAAAATTTTAAGATTGGTACAGAACAAATGCCAATTGAATTTATTTATGCGTATGCACTCCTAAAAAAAGCAGCAGCTACTGTTAGTGCCGAGCTTGGTAATCTGTCACCAGTTAAGGCCAGTGCCATTGTTCACGCAGCTGATGAAATTATTGCAGGTAAATGGGATGAAGAATTCCCACTTGTTGTGTGGCAAACGGGTAGTGGTACGCAAACCAATATGAATATCAATGAAGTGATCGCCCATCTTGGAAATGCATATTTGCAAAAACAAGGTAGTGATGAAAGACTGCACCCAAATGATGATGTTAACAAATCTCAAAGCTCTAATGACTCATTTCCGACAGCTATGCATATTGCAGCTATTACTGTTGTTACGAATGATTTACTACCTGCTCTACAAGAGATAAAAGCAACATTGCAGGCAAAAGCTGAGCAATTTAAAATGACGATTAAAATTGGCCGTACGCATTTGCAAGATGCAACACCTTTAACACTGGGTCAAGAGATAAGTGGATGGTTGCATATGATTGAGAAATCAGAGCAAATGATTAAGCAAAGTAAAGAACATTTATTAGAGCTTGCGATTGGAGGAACGGCAGTAGGGACGGGAATCAATGCACCTAGTGAATTTGGTGACAGAGTAGCTAAAGCTTTAGATGAAGAAACTGGACTCCATTTCATTTCATCTGAAAATAAATTTCATGCACTCACAAGTCATGATCAAATTGTACATGTGCATGGTGCTTTAAAGGGCTTGGCAGCAGATATGATGAAAATTGCCAATGATGTTCGTTGGCTTGCAAGTGGTCCTCGAAGTGGTATTGGCGAAATCACTATTCCTGAAAATGAACCGGGTAGCTCGATTATGCCGGGTAAAGTAAACCCAACACAATGTGAAGCTGTTACGATGGTAGCGACTCAAGTTATGGGCAATGATGTGACGATTGGTATTGCAGCAAGCCAAGGGAATTTTGAACTCAATGTATTTAAGCCTGTTATTCTATACAACTTCATGCAATCTGTCAGTTTGTTAAGCGACGTTATCCGAAGCTTTAACGAACACTGTTTAGTAGGCATTGAGGCAAATGAAGAAAAACTAGACCATTTTGTGAAAAATTCACTTATGTTAGTGACGGCACTTAATCCACACATTGGTTATGAAAATGCAGCCAAAATAGCGAAGCATGCACATAAAAATAACCTGACATTAAAATCAGCAGCGCTTGCAACAGGATTATTAACTGAAGCTCAATTTGATGAAATAGTAGACCCGGTGAAAATGATTCAATTTTAAATTACAACATTAAAAGGCCTTGCACTTCAGCAGAAGAAAAACTGCTGAATGCAAGGCTTTATATTATTTAATATAGTGATTACTTACAAGGTCTTTTTGTATAATATTTGTTGGGATTTTGAATTTAACTGTACCCATATAGCCTGGTGCAACCTCAAATTGATCAAAGTAGATGATAAGCTCATTATTCTTTGTAATAGAGAAGTTTTGATCTTCTTTAATTTTGTCAAATCCATCGTTTACATCTGATTCTCCTGCAATAAAGTATGTTTTCTCAACATCAGCAGCCATTTGTTTACGCATTTCATCTTTAATATAATTTGAGATGGTTTCGATATAGTCATTATCTTTGAATAGACTTGGTAAAGTAATGAGTAGTTCATTCTTTTTGTCTATTGTATCGTTGTGAATTGTCTCATAGCTTGAAGCTTGTGTTTCTACAGTATAGCGACTAATTGAAAGTAAATCTTCTGTATCTGTTAATACTTTATAGCCGGCGTCTACCCCTAAGTGTCCTCCGCCTTGTTCTTCAATTTTGGCCATTTTTTTTTGGAACTGAGCAAATAGCTTAGCATTTTCTTGCTCGTATTTTGAATTCAATGTTGCTTCCAATTCTTTGTTCTCAAGGCCAGTAATTTGAGGAGTTGAAATGTTGGCTTGCGAATTGTCATTACCATCAGTTAATTCGTTGATTGAGATGACTTTAATAATTGAACTTAAGACAGGAATGTTAGACATTGATTGTGCAAAGGCAGGACTTATGTTTACACTACCTGCAAATATTATTGCAGCAGCTGCGGCCCCTAGTCCAAAATTTTTAAGAGGGTTCATTTTTTTTCGCTTATTATTTTTCATTGGGTTAGCTTCCTTTATTGCTTTTTGGACAACAAAATTTAGTTCATCAGGAATTTCAATATTGTCGAATTTTTTTTTGGCGTCGTTAATTTTACTCATGATTCCACATCCTCTTTCATTTCTATGCGTAGCTTACGCAATGCGGCATAAAGCCTCGTTTTAATTGTGTTGCTATTTTCCCCGAGCATTTCGGCAATATCATCGATTTTCATATCCTCGAAGAAGCGCAAGATGATAATGGTTTTGTAAGTAATGGGTAAATGATCAATGGCGTCATATAAATCTAAATCATGTAAATTAATTTCTTGGTTTGGTAAGTGAAAATCTAAAATTTCATCTGGAGAAGCAATTGTTCGTTTGTTTCTTTTTATATAATCGATAGATGTATTGATTAAAATACGATAAAACCATGTTTTAATATATTCAATTTGTTCTATATAATCGATTGATTTGAGTGCTTTAACAATGCTCTCCTGTACGATATCTAGTGCATCTTCTTTGTTTTTTACATAGCTAAATGCTAGGCGATAATATGAATGCTGATTTTCTATTATAAATGCTTCTACAAGCTTGTATTTTTCCTCTTTTGTCATGACTAGTTAAACTCCTTCACAAATATAGCGTATCGCGAAAACACTACAATATTTTGACTTGGAAGTACCTCGAAAAGTTTGCATCTATCAAAATTTAATTAAAAACCTTAACGCCACTATATCTAATCTTAAGAATTTCTTCATCTTTATCCTTCTTATTACTTAAGAATCTATGTATATACTTAGTTTCAGTAAGTAAATGGAGAGGGGCTAAAATAAATTGATTGAAATAAAAAATGTAAGTCATACATTTGCTATAGGAAAAAAAGGAAAAGAAAAAAAAGTACCTGTGTTGAAGGATTTATCATTCGATGTGGCAAAAGGAGAAATAGTTTCTATTGTTGGTAAGAGTGGATCTGGTAAATCGACCTTGCTAAATACTATCGCTGGTTTTATGACACCTGAGCATGGGTCAATTGTTATCAACGGTCAAGAAACAGCATCTATGAGTGAGGTTACCCATGCACAGTTTCGATTAGAAAATTTCGGTTTTATCTTTCAAAATTTTCAATTGATGCCCGGTTTAACGGCATTTGAAAATATTGAATTACCGCTGAAAATTAAAGGTATCCCGTCGGCAAAGCGTAAAGTTAAGGTGAAAGAACTATTACAACAAGTTGGACTTGAGAACGTTTCAGATCATTATCCAAATGAATTATCAGGTGGACAGCAACAACGTGTTAGTATTGCCCGTGCTTTGGTAACTAATCCACCCATATTATTAGCGGACGAGCCTACAGGAAGTTTAGATTCGGAAACAGAGCAAGATATTTTACTCCTTATTCAAAGCCTTAATAAAGCGTTGAATTTAACGTTTGTCATTATTACACATGATGAAGAAGTGGCTAATATAGCACATCACAAATTCAGAATGCACGATGGCGAATTAGTTAAGGAGGTATTGTAATATGTTATTTAAGGATCAAGTAGATTTTGTTAGACAACACTTAAAGAAAAATAGGCTACGTGTGTTTACAACTGTTTTAGCAACTACTATGGGATGTGCGTTTTTAATTGTATTAGCATCCATCGGTTTTGGTTTACAAGGGTCGATGGAAAGAGAAATCTTAACAGATCAAAAATTGACAGAAATTGAGGTATACGGAGATCCTCAAAAGAAAATCGATGTAGATGCCATTAGAAAAATGGAGAATGTCAGAGCAGTGGTTGAAAAAACAAATGCTCAACTATCGGCTAACGTAAAATTTGAGGAACGTACAAATAGCGTACCAGTAAACATGACTGAATTTGATAACGAAGAAAAGGTCGGGAGTAAATTATCTGAAGGTCGTCTACCTCAAAATTCTGATGAAATTGTAGTTGGTTATCATTTTGCAGAGAATTTATTATCGAAAGCAGAGTTGAAAGAGCAGGAAAAGCTAAATGAGGAATCTGCAGAAAATGATACAACTTCTACTAAGCAAGCAAAGAAACTTGGTTACAAGGAATCGCTAGTAGGTAAAACAATTTCAGTAAAACTACAAGATTATGATAATGATAAGGCAATTAATAAAGAGTTAACATTCAAAGTGGTTGGTGTATCAGAAAAACCGGCAAAAGATTGGCTTATTAAAAATACGATACTATTTAGTCATGAACTAAAAGGCGAGTTTTATAATATTTATAAGGCATCTGTAAAAGATTCGAAAAACATAAAAGCTGAAAAAGATATGTTCTATCCGGAGATAAAAGTACATGCTACGAATTTAGAAGCAGTAAAAGGTGTAATAGCCAAACTGAAGGATAAAGGTTTAAGTGTTTACTCAGTTACTGAGCAATTAGATGATATCAATGTTATATTCTTAGCATTTAAAGTAGGTTTAATCTTTGTAGGGACGATTGCTGTATTAATTGCTTCTATTGGTATTTTCAATACAATGACAATGGCCGTTACTGAGCGTACTCGTGAAATTGGGGTCATGAAGGCGATTGGGGCAAGTCCGAAATTGATCCAGCGATTATTCTTAATGGAAAGTGCTTGGATTGGTATTTTAGGAACAGCGATTGCAATTGTTATATCATACGGTATTAGTTTCTTATCAAACTGGCTATTGCCAATTATTATTGATATGGCTACTGATTCAAAGCAATTCCAAGAAGCGGGTATTGTGTTCTCACATATTCCATGGCAACTCATACTTGTAGCTTCAGTAATTAGTATTGGAGTAGCATTACTTTCAGGCTGGAGACCAGCACGTAAGGCAACAAAAATTGATGTCATCCAAGCTTTGAGACAGGAATAATAATAATAAAAAGAGCGATTAGCCATTAGGCTAATCGCTCTTTTTTATAGTTTCATCCAGTCACTTTTTCGTTATGTCGTTTGTAGAAGAAAGTAATGATTACTAAAACGATTAAAATCACTTGTCCAATAATTGTTTCGATTGTAGGGTAGAAACCGATTGAAGCCCATACAGGCAGATTGCTAATAATGGATGTTGGTAGCACATTTGTTAACTGCAATGTATGAATACTAACACCAATAATTTTAAATGCTAATAAATAGATTAAAACGGTTGCGACAGCAAAGAAGTAGTGGATTGGGATCTTGCCACTTGCTCGCAGTAATACGATGGCTACAATAATTAAAATTGCAAGGGCAATGCCAATTCCTAAAGTGAAGTCAAAAGTCGACATTTTAGGTGCAATTCCAGCGTAGAATACAAGCGTTTCAGCACCTTCACGGAAAACAGATAAAAAGCTGATAAAGGCCATGGCCCATACACTTTGTTTAGACATCGCATGATTCATTTGTTTTGAAATGTAATTATTCCATGATTTGATGTTGGATTTGCTGTGCATCCACACACCGACACCAATCATCATCGCAGCAGCTGCAAGCCCAATATAGCCTTCTAGCATTTCACGGCTCGTATTAATAGTTGTCGAGTTAAATAATGTTGACATTAAAATCGCTGCCACAGCACTTAAACCAATTCCTATACCAGCTCCAATATAAATCCATCTTTCCATATGTGTTTGTCCAGATTTTTTTAAGAAAGCTACAAGTGCAATAATGATTAATAAAGCTTCTAGACCTTCACGTAAAAGGATTAATGCTGCATCCCAGAAGCTATAGTTCTGATCTCCTTGGATAAGCTGAATTTGCTGTTTAAAGGTGTTTAACTGAGATATGATGTCCTTAGCATCTATAGAATCTTTCATTAAATTGCTGGCGATGATCGGCATATCACTTTCGATTTTCGTATATAGGCTGGCGTTTTTAGTACGAATATCGCCCTCAACATTAGGCCATGTAGTGATGAATTTTTTTATAGTTGCCGATGCTTTAGAGTATTCTTCATCATCAATTTGATCTTTTGCATCATCAATTAAATCTAATAATGTTTGCAAGGAGTAGGTACCAGATTGAGTAGCTGTTTTTTTTCCGGCAGCAAAGTTATCTATTGCTTGTTTTAATGAGTTGAATTGATCTGTTAATGAATCAATATTAGGATTGTCATCTGCAAGTGTCATTCGCATAAAGGACATTTGTGTTTCTATTTGTCCGTATGCTGCAATATCATGCTCTCGTACTGGGCGTTCAGTTCTTTTCCAAAAAGTATTGAACTGCTTGTACTGCACTTCAATTTTTTCTAGGTCACCAGTTTGAATGGTTTGACCTAGTGAGTTCAATGCAGGTGTAATCGTTTTTAAAAATCCAGCACGTTCTGCCATTTCGTCTACAGGATTTTCTGCTTTCTCTAAAGCTGTTAAAGCTTTTGATAGCTTTGTAAGTGCAGTAAGACGGTCTTCTTTAGAAGAGGCGTTTAAAGCTTCATCTAAAGAAGATTCGATGGTCTTTGTCTCACTAGATGTTTTTACATCAGCTTTTATCCAATCGGACTGGAATGTCTTTATAGCATCAATAGCTGCTTTATCTTGATCCTGCTTAGAGTTCATAATGGCATCACTAATAGAAATGTATAAATGACTATAGGATGCAGCAGCATTTACAGAATGTATTGATGTTAAGATGATTAATCCAAGAATAATAGTGATCTGACTACAGCGTTTTAAAAAGTGCTTCACCGATATAACTCCCTTTTTGTATTCCAGGGAAGCAAGCGAATAAGGCACTGCCTCGATGGGTAATATATTCATTCATTTTATCTAATCGACCTAGACTATTTTGAATTTTAATGAATTGATCAGGATTTTTTTGGAATGAAACAAATAGCAAGCCAGCATCATATGAGCCTGTTGCATCCATAACGCCTGATGAGTATGAATACGAGCGACGTAATATGCGTGCATCGACAGATTTCGCCAAGAAGACATGGGATGTTTCAGGGACTATATAATTTCCCTTATCGTCTTTTCGATCAATATCCATCGCTTCAAATTCGTCTTTTTTACCAATAGGTGCACCACTATCACGATGACGTCCGAATGTATTTTCTTGTTCTTTTAAAGAAGTACGGTCCCAAGTTTCTAAATGTAATTGAATTCGGCGAGCAACTAAATAAGAACCCCCAGTCATCCAACCTTTTGATTCTCCAGATTGTACCCAAACAACTTCATTCATATCTTTTTTACTAGAAGTAGTGGGATTTTCTGTGCCATCTTTAAATGCAAATAGATTACGAGGAGTCTGTTTTTTCCCTTTAGAAACAGGGAATGCATTGAAGCCAGCTTGTGACCATTTCAAAGATACTTTTCCAGAAGCGGCACGTACAAGATTGCGTACTGCGTGGAACGCAACTTGTGGGTCGTCTGCACATGCTTGAATGCAAATATCCCCTCCAGTGTAAGCAGTATCTAGCTGATCTTTTGGAAAGTGAGGTAAGTCTTTTAATTCGTTTGGTTTTTTAGAAGCTAGTCCGAATTCCTCTTTCTCGAAAAGGGATGGTCCAACTCCAAAAGTGATACTTAAATTTGTTGCATCAAGACCTCTTGCTTCACCGGTATCTTTTGGAGGAATCATCCCATTAGTTGTTGGATCGCCAATCATTTCGCCATTCATTAAACGAACTGCAAGAGGTGTCCACATTTTGAACAACTCTTGCAACTCTTGTTTAGAAGTAACTAAAACATTTAAAGAAGCGAAATAGATATTAGTTTGCACATCTGTTGCAATTCCAGATTGATGTTCACCATAGAAATCTACCTTGTTAGTAGAAGTTGAATCGTCATCAAAAAAATCCATGCCAAAGGTTTTGATGACGCCACCAAAACCTGTAGCACCAATGGCTACGCCGGCAGCCCCAAGACCGGTCATTTTCAACATTTGACGACGTGAAATTTTTTTATCAAAGATTTTTTCTTCTTTTGTTTCAGTCATTGTAATCTCACTCCATTATGATTGCCATTTGGCTTAATGGTTCGCCAAGGTTGTTTACTGCTTCAGCTAATGCTTTTGTATCGTCTTTAGTAAGTTCAGTGTATGAAATATAACCATCTTTTGTTTCATGTTTAGCTAACAAATCGTTAACTGCTTTAAATTTCTCTGTTAGGTTTTTAGCTAATTCAGGATCTTTAGCTTCGATTTTACTTTCTAAAATAGTGAAGATTTTTTCGGCACCTTCAACGTTAGCTTTGAAGTCATATAAGTCAGTATGAGAAAAGATTTCTTCCTCACCAGAAATTTTTGATGTAGAAACTTCGTTTAATAAATCGATTGCCCCGGTCATCATTAAATCAGGAGTTACTTCAACTGTTTCAACACGAGCGCGTAATTCTTTTGCATCTTTAAGTAGTTGATCGGCAGTTTTTTCGTAGCCTTTTGTTGTGTTTTCTTCCCATAATCCGTATTCAATTTTATGATAACCGCTCCAGTCTTCTTTTCCCTGACCTTCTTCTTCAAGGTCAGCTAAACGAGCATCAATACGTGGATCAAGGTCACCGAAGCTTTCCGCGATTGGTTCAGAACGTTCGAAAAACATACGCGCGTTTGGATAAATGTTTTTTGCTTTATCAATATCGCCAGCTTTTACAGCGGCAACAAATTTTTCTGTTTCTGTTGTGAATTGATCCATTTGATCAAGTGCGAATTCTTTATATGCATCTATTTCAGTCTGTAAATCAATTACTTCTGTATCGTTAGTTGTTGCTTCAGTTGATGAATTCTTAACAGAAGATTCTTCATCTGAGTTATTACATCCTGTTACGATAACGCTTCCTGCTAATAAAATGGCTAATAATGATTTTGACTTCATTGATATCCTACTCTCTGCGATTCGATTTTATATCTAAACTAATGATAATCATTATCAGTGAAAAGTCAATGCTTTACAAGACAAAAAATTCTAGTTAATGGAATTAGTTTCCTTTTATAGCGGAAGTGTAACATTTGAAGAAGTGGAGTAGATATGATTTTTCTCACAATGTTACTTACAATATTTCTAATTACAAAAAAACCTGCACCAAATATTGGAGCAGGGGAAATTGTTAGTCGAGATATTCCTTTAATTCTTTTTCTAAGAAAGGTTTTGCAGATAAAAATTTAGTAAAGGCATCATAGCGTTCCTTTTGAATAACGGTTGGCTTTTTACCTGTGAAGTATGCGCGAATTAATATATTTTTTGGTGTATTCTCCATATCGATAAATTCTAGCAGCTGTGTTTCGTAACCAACAAGTGTTAAAATCTCGGCACGAATAGAGTCTGTAGCTAGTGCAGCAAATCGCTCTTTTACTAAACCATGTTGAAGCATAATATCGAGTGGTGAAGATTGAATTTGAGTATTTAATTCATGTTGGCAGCAAGGAACACTTAAAATCACTTTCGCTCCCCATTTTACTGCGCGAGCTAATGCCATATCTGTAGCAACATCACATGCATGTAAAGTAACAACCATATCGACAGCTGTTTCATCATTATAGTCATTAATATCACCTACCAAAAATTCAAGCTGGTCATATTCTAGATCCTTGGCGATTTGCGCACAATGCTCAATGACTTCCTTCTTTAAATCTAAACCTGTTACACGAATATCTAGACCTTGCTCAATTTTTAAATAGTGATAAAGTGCAAAAGTTAAATAGGATTTACCTGATCCGAAATCGAGTATACGAATGGTACGGCCCTTTGGTAAATAGTCGAGTGAATCATGAATAAACTCGATAAAGCGGTTAATCTGTTTGAATTTATCATACTTTTGCTTTTTCACTTTACCATCAGTAGATTGCACCCCTAGGCGGATAAGGAATGGATAAACAGTGTCAGGATCTAACAAGTAATTCTTTTTGCGATTATGTGAAAGGTCTACTGTTTTATTTGCTGTTTGTTCAACTTTCCAAAGTACTTTGTTTTTCTTGGAAAGTTGGATTTGTATATTCTCACTAGTGAATTCTCCATGGAACTGACGGAATTGCTCAAATAGCTCATTAACTGTCATTTCAATAGAAGATAACGGTATATTTTCATGCTTTAAAATACGTTCATATTGATATTCAAGTTGAATATGATAAATACCTTTTAGTTCAATTGGCTTTAATTTAATACGTTTAATTTCATTTGATTTTGTACGTGGCTGGCTAATTGTAGCAGCTACTAATTCTTTATTTAACAATCGTTGCAATAACGCTTGTGTCATTTCTTGATAATCCATTGTTACTCGCCTTCTTTATTGTTTAATAGTTGGCATTAGTGTACCATAATTCGCCCTCATCAAAGAATAAAAGAAGTTGAGTAATTATTTTTCATCAATGTATGAAAGTGTTTTGCCCGTCCAACCAAATACGATTGTTAAGATAGGTGATAACAAACAGAAGAAGGCAAATGGCAAGTACGCCCAAGTTGAAACACCTAATACATTGGTGATGAAAATACCACATACACTCCAAGGAACGAGTGGGTTTACAACGGTACCCGCATCTTCCATTACACGTGCAAGGTTTTTACTTTTCAAGCCAACCTTTTTGAACTGTGCTTGGAATGCTTCACCTGTTAATAGAATTGATAAGTATTGTTCACCAATTAATGTGTTAATACCGATTGCTGTAACGGCTGCACCTGTAATAACAGAACCAGTACTTTTAAAGAAGCTTTCTACTTTTGATAATAGTGCTTGCACGATACCAAGAGTGAATAACAAGCCACCCATACTAAGTGCTAAAAGGACAAGTCCGATTGTGAACATCATGCTATTAATTCCGCCACGTGACAGTAGGGAATCAATGTCTTCAATACCTGTAGTAGATTTGAAGCCGTTAAATAAAATATCCATTACTTCACTAAATCCAAATTGTGTATGGAAATAAGAAACGATAATAGCTGAAATAGAGCTAACTGCTAATGTTAAAATAGCTGGTGTTTTTTTCAAAGTGAACATGATTAGAACAACTAATGGAATGAGCGTGTACCAATGCACCATACCTGTTTGTAACAAACCGTTTTGGAATGCATCAATTTTGTCTGCGTGTTGTAATTCTTTGTTCGGCGAAATCACACCGTAAACAATTAATGATATGAAAAATGCAGGGATTGTCGTCCATCCCATATTTTTAATGTGTTCAAATAAGTCTACACCGACAATGGCAGATGAAAGGTTCGTCGTATCAGATAAAGGTGACATCTTATCACCAAAAAAAGCACCTGAAACGATAGCACCGGCAGTGATCGCTAAGGAGATATCCATTGCGCTAGCCATGCCGATAAATGCAACTCCCACTGTTGCAGTAGTAGTGAGTGAACTACCAATCGCAACACCAACAATACAAGTAACAAGAAATACAACTGCATAAAAGAAATGTGGTGTAATAGTTTGGAAGCCTAAGTAAATCATTGTCGGGATGGTACCACCCATCATCCAACTACTAATCAAAATACCGATAAAGAAGAAGATGAAAATGGCGCTTAACCCTGCTCTAGAACCCTCGACTAGACCTTCTTCTAGTTGTTTATAAGAAACTTTTTTGATTAAGCCGTAAGCGATTAATAATAAAATACTCATAATAATTGGCATATGAGGTACTGCATCAAATTTAGCAATACTAATCCCCATTGTGGCAATAATGATGCCTACGAGAAGTAATGCTTCAAAAAAAGATGGTGTAATTTTAGATTGAATACGAAACATGGAAATCCTCCTATATATTAAAATGGCATAAAAAAATCCTTCTATCCCTATAAAAAGGGACGAAGGAGAACTCCGCGGTACCACCCTAATTGTTGAATAATTATATCCAACCACTTCATTAAAACGAGTATCTAATGGTGTAATTCATCTATTGTACAGACCTAAGTTTGCACCAAATACTTAGTCTCTAATTGCTGTCTGTAAAATAACTACTATGTCCATCACTCGGGATATATACTTTGTCGCTTCAACGCATTGAAGTTAATAAAGATTCTACCATGTTTGAGTATATAGTCAATAGATTTGACTTAAATATATTATTTGAAACAGTATTTTTATATCTTAATTAGAAAGAAAGTTTGTTGATAGTGTATATCTAGGTATACATAAATTACCCATAAAAAAACTATCGGCAAATTGACGCCGATAGTGGAGAAGATTATAGATTATGCTTTTATTGAATTTGCCACTTCATATGTTTGGTTAACATAACTAGCTATTTGATCTTGTTCCTCAGTTAAGTTCACTAAGGTCGCATTTAGCTCTTCGAGAGCTGCTGTACTTTCTTCAATAACAGCGGCAAACTCAGTAGTACTTTGTTGAATAGTTTCGGAATTGCCTTCTATTTGCGCCATACTAGTCAATAGTTGGTCCATTTGTTTTTGCAATGTATCCATAGTTTGATGTAGCTCATTAAAGGCAGTTGAAGAGTGTTCAGCCTCTGATACCTGCTTGTATATTTTATTCATTCCATCTTCTAATTTAATGAGAGTTACTTCATTATATTCATTAACGTTACGTAAGTTTGAATCAATTTTCACGAGTGTTTCATCCGTTACACTAGCAAGTTTACGAATTTCATCTGCTACGACAGCAAAACCTTTCCCATGTTCACCAGCACGAGCTGCTTCAATGGATGCATTTAATGCTAGTAAATTAGTTTGCTCTGTAATTTGACGAATGGATACTGTAAAGGTATTTGTTTCAGATATTTTTTCTGTTAAATCTTTGAAAGCCATACTTAAATCGATAAAGAACTTAGTAAAGTCATCTATATCATTTTTCATGACTTGCATCCGTGTAGCACCATTCGTTGCTTGGGTACCCGCCTGGCTGGATTGTTGCACAGCCTCTTTCAGTGAAGTAGAAACACTACGGATTGTCTGTGCTGTAGCTTCTGAGTTTAGTACGATATCTGAAATTCGATCAGCTTGTTGCTCCGAACCTGCGCTAATCTCGTTAACGGCGATCAGCATCTCTCGTTGTGCAGCTGTAGCACTGTTAGTATTCTGTGTAATGCTTTGAAGATTTGTTGTGATCGTTTGAACTGAAGAAGAAAGTTTGTCCATTAACAAAGTTTCTTGATGAGATTTCGCTTCTAATTGTTCATATAGTTTCGCGTTATTATTTGCGTTGTGAGTATTCTGATGAATTTGTAAAAAGATTGCAATACCCGATAGGAAGTGCACAAGTAATAAGTTTTTATATTGTCCAGACATCATATCCACTTGTCCAAAATATCTTTGGTTAAAAAACATCGAAATCGCGCTTAAAAGGTAACCAAAGATCAGAAGCTTTTTACTTGAATGAATACTAGATACCATTAATAAGAAAAAAGATAATGCTATAGAACCCAATGTGCTAACGCCTTCACCAAGTATTGAACCCATAATAGTGAAGAAAACCATTAACAGAATGAAGTACGGAAAGAAACGTTCGAAAATAGCTAATTTACGTTCAATAAGAAAAGAAATTAATACGAGTGTAAAAATACTACCTATCACAAGTTTGACCATTGGGTGCGAGTCGAAAAGTAATTGTGCTAAAAAACCTATGCCTGAAGCGATGATTGTTACTAGGAAAATAAAAAAGTTCTTTCTCTTCCAATCTTCTTTAGATAATAATTGCATGTTCATAGGAAAGGACCTCCTTAAGTGAATTATTTTTTAATTTTTGTAGATAGGTATATGGTATCTTTATTGTTGGTGTTTTATGAAACTTATTAACTAATAATAATGTAGAGAACAAAAGATTACTATACTTTATTGGAAAAAATGATAATAACTAATAAACTCTACCATTTTAATGAGTTAATTAATCAGAATTTTGTGATAAAATAACAGGAGATAATACTTCGAACAAAGGGGGCTTGTTTTATGTTATTACATAAGACTGTTGGAGAAGTTTTACGCAATACAATGGAAGCGTTTCCGAATAATGAGGCATACGTGTATCCGGAAAATAATGTGAGAAAAACTTATGCAGAATTTAATCACGAAACAGATGAATTAGCGAAAGCCTTTATCGGCATGGGTATTGCAAAAGGGGAGCATATTGCCATTTGGTCGGATAATAAGAGAGAATGGCTACTAAGTCAGTTTGCATCAGGGAAAATGGGAGCTGTTCTTGTAACAGTAAACACGAATTATCAAGAAAAAGAACTTGAATATTTGCTACAGCAATCGGACTCAACGACATTAATTTTAGGAGAAGAATTTAAAGGTACTTCTTATATTAATATCATCCAAAAAATATGTCCGGAACTAATGAACTCTAAAAAAGGTGATATTCAATCAGAGAAATTACCACAATTCAAACGTGTAATAGTTATGAGTGAAAATGATTATCCGGGCATTTATAAATGGAGTGAACTCGTAGAATTTGCTGAGCAAGTGACTAATGAAGAATTAGAAGACCGTTTTCAATCTCTGGATCCAGGTGATGTTATTAATATTCAATACACATCAGGCACAACAGGTTTTCCGAAAGGGGTCATGTTAACACATAATAATGTTGTTAATAATGCTCAGCTAGTTGGAGAGTATATTCACTTAACGGAGCATGATCGTTTGTGCATCCCAGTACCATTCTTCCACTGCTTTGGTTGTGTGATGAGTACATTAGCTTCTGTATTACGTGGTGCCACAATGGTCGTATTGAAACAATTTGAACCGGGTTTAGTGTTACAAACCGTTCAAGATGAAAAGTGCACAGCTTTACAAGGGGTACCTACAATGTTTATCGCAGAACTAAATCATCCTGGCTTTGGGAAATTTGAATTATCTTCCCTACGTACAGGGATTATGGCGGGGTCAATTTGTCCAATTGAGGTAATGAAAAAGGTCATTAACGATATGGGTGCTCGTGAAATTACGATTTGCTATGGTCAAACAGAATCTTCACCAGTTATTACACAAACAAGCACGGACGATTTGATTGAAAAGCGTGTATCTACAGTTGGTAAACCACATCCGAATGTAGAGGTAAAGATTATTGATCCAGTGACTGGAGATGAAGTGAAAGATGGTACACCGGGTGAATTATGTGCTCGTGGTTATTTAATCATGAAGGGTTATTATAATAATCCAGAAGCTACACATGCCGCAATTGATCATGAAGGTTGGCTTCATACAGGAGATATCGCAGTTATGGATGAGGATGGTTATATCGATATTACGGGGAGGATTAAGGACATGGTGATTCGTGGCGGTGAAAATATTTATCCACGTGAAGTGGAAGAATTTTTATATGAGCATCCACAAATACAAGATGTTCAAGTTGTCGGAATACCGGATGAAAAATACGGGGAAGAACTAATGGCTTGGGTCATATTGAAAGAGGGGGCATCTGTCACGGAAGAGGAGCTTAGAGCATATTGTAAAGGGAAGATCTCCTATCATAAAATTCCGAAGTATATTCAGTTTACAGATGAATATCCAATGACAGCATCAGGGAAAATTCAGAAGTTTAGATTAAGAGAATTATCGCAAGCACACCTAGTTAAGTGAGTTGTTATGAGAGCAAGTTAAATGCTGAAGATTTGTATATTTCGTTCGCGCTTTTAGTAATTTAATAGATGAGAAATGTTGGCGCGTTATGAATAAATATACTACCCTAGTTACTTATGCTAGGATAATCATGATAAAATGGCTATATCATATAGGTGAAGGGAAGAGTGAGATTTATCATGTCTGATAATACGTATCAACTCATTGCAATCGTTATTTATATGATTGCAATGTTAGTAATCGGCTGGTATGCATTTAGGCGTACAACTAATTTGACAGATTATATGCTCGGTGGGCGTTCATTAGGGCCAGCAGTCACAGCATTAAGTGCTGGAGCAGCAGATATGTCGGGTTGGTTATTAATGGGGCTACCAGGTGCGATTTATGCAAGTGGATTAATAGAGGCTTGGATTGCCGTTGGTTTAACTGTAGGAGCATATTTAAACTGGATGTTTGTTGCACCACGTTTACGTATGTACACACAAGTATCAAACAATTCAATTACAATTCCAAGCTATTTAGATAACCGCTTAAGAGATAAAACGAAGTTACTTCGCATTGCTTCAGGTTTAATTATTCTTGTATTCTTTACTTTCTACGTTTCTTCAGGAATGGTTGCAGGTGGCGTATTTTTCGAGAGTTCGTTTGGATATGATTATCATACGGGTCTATTAATTTCATCTGGTGTTGTAATAGCATATACACTATTTGGAGGATTTTTAGCTGTTAGTTATACAGACTTTATTCAAGGATTAGTCATGTTTTTAGCCCTTATAATTGTTCCGATTTTCGGTTTATTCTTAACAGGTGGAATTGGAGAAACTGTAGATTCAATTAAAGAAGTTGATCCGAAATTATTAAGTTTATTTGCTGGTACAACGATTACAGGAATTATTTCTACAGTGGCATGGGGGCTAGGTTATTTTGGTCAGCCGCATATTATCGTTCGTTTTATGGCTATTAAGAGTGTTAAGGAAACAAAGCAAGCTCGTAGAATCGGAATAAGCTGGATGTTATTAAGTTTATTTGGTGCTATTGCAACAGCGCTTGTTGGTGTTGCCTATTACCAACAAAATGCAGGAGTATTAAAAAATCCTGAAACAGTATTTATTGTTTTAGGGCAAATTTTATTCCACCCATTCATTGCGGGTATTATGCTTGCTGCTATTTTAGCCGCAATAATGAGTACGATTTCATCTCAATTAATTGTAACGTCATCTGCATTAGTGGAAGACATTTATAAAGCTGTATTTAAATCAAATGCTTCAGATAAACAATATGTATTTTTAGGACGTATGGCGGTACTTTTAGTATCTATTTTGGCTATGGCTTTAGCTTGGAAACAGGATAACAAAATTTTAGATTTAGTGTCCTTTGCTTGGGCAGGTTTTGGTTCAGCATTTGGCCCTATTATTTTATTGACATTATACTGGAGAAAGGTCACAAACTGGGGTGCTTTAGCTGGTATGGTAACTGGCGCAATGACAGCTTACGTTTGGGGCTCAAATGAAAAGCTTCATGCAGCTATGTACGAAATCGTACCAGGATTTATCATCTGTCTATTCGTAGCGGTTGTTGTTAGTTTATTAACGTATAAACCTAATAAAGAAATTGAAGAAGAGTTTGATAGAACAATAGAGTTATTGAAAGAAGAACAAGAAGGCTAATCATTCTTGTGTCCGTAGTTGGCTATGCTTGCATACACACAGCTACGGACTTTTCTATATACATAAGGGGTGATAGGGATGTTTGAATTAGATCATGTCGTATATTTCACAACAAAAAATCCACAGCAGGTAGTCGAACAGGAAAAAATTGAAGGTTTGCATCCTGTTGAAGGTGGGCAGCATTTGGATTGGGGAACGTATAATGCACTATTTTATACAAAGAATAGTTATATCGAATGGTTGGCTGTAGAACATGAAAATATAGCAGAACAATCAACTCAGCCTTTAGTGAAACAACTTTTATATGATATTGTCGATGGTGAAGGTTTTGCATCATTATGCCTACGTTCAAACGATTTAGAAAAGAAGAATCGCTATTTTCAAAAAATGGGATATCGTACATCGGGTATTATCCCTGCTGAGAGAAGAACGTCCAATGGCGGCTTGCGCAAGTGGAAAATGCTTTTCATTGATCATAAAATTGACCATACTTTACCTTATCCATTTTTTATACAGTGGGAGCAGACAGATGAAGAACGATATTCGTCATTAAGAGAAGATGGAACAGTCAAACCAGAAAATGAAGAATTGACGATTAAGCGCTGTATCTTCCATGTGAAAAATGTAGAAGAGAAGCTTATTCATTGGTCAAGATTATTATCGTTATCTACAAAGGGGAATACATTGAAACTTGGGAATACAGTATTTGTTTTTGAGGAAAAACATGATAGTAAGGAACGATTGCATACAATCGAAATTACAAAAGGTTGAGAGTTAAGAAATGAATGTGTTAGGATAAATTCACCTTTTCAAATAAAGGTTTTGTAAATGGAATTTGGACGGTGCTTTTTATTTTACGGAGTGATTATAAAGCAGCAGTTTGTTTAGAAAATTTTATATTTAATAGTAAGAGAAGAGTAGATATATCATTTCTACTCTACTGTTAATTTCAGTTGGAAGTTAAGGATATATTTATACTCTTTGTTCTGCGTAGTAAGAGGAGGAAATTTGTTGGATGAATTAATTGAAAAAGCCGTAATAGTTGGTGTTAATTTACGAGGGGATGTTCATTTTGAATATTCACTTGAGGAGCTTCGAAATTTAGCGGAAGCGCTAGATGTAGAAGTAGTTGGCACCGTTACGCAAAATTTAGAACGTGTAAATCCATCTCATTATGTTGGAACAGGTAAAATAGAAGAAATTAAAAATTTCTATGATGAATCAGACGCAAATTTAGTCATTTTTGATGATGAGTTATCACCATCTCAAATACGTAATCTTGAAGCTGATCTAGAATGTAAAGTTATTGATCGAACAATGCTGATCTTAGATATATTTGCTAGACGTGCAAAATCGAAAGAAGCACAAATGCAAGTAGAATTAGCACAGTTACAATATATGCTACCACGCTTAGTAGGTTTGCATGCGTCCCTTAGCCGCCAAGGTGGAGGAACAGGCGGTGGTTTCAAAAACCGTGGTGCAGGTGAAACAAAACTTGAACTAGATCGTCGTAAAATCGAAGATCAAATTGCAAAATTACGCCGTGATTTAGAAGTGGTCAAAGAACAACGTGAAACACAGCGTAAGCAACGACGTAAAAATGAAATACCTGTCGTATCCATTGTAGGATATACGAATGCTGGGAAATCGACGATTATGAATCAGTTGTTACGTAAAACTGAACATGAAGAACATAAGCAAGTATTCGAAAAGGATATGCTTTTTGCTACTCTTGAAACATCGGTTCGACAGATTGAATTACCGGATCATAAAAGCTTCTTATTAACCGATACTGTTGGTTTTGTTAGTAAATTACCTCACCATTTAGTAAAGGCATTTCGCTCTACTTTGGAAGAAGCACGAGATGCAGATTTACTTTTACATGTTGTGGATTCTTCAAACGAAGAATATCAGTATATGATGGAAGTAACGAATGATACATTACATGCTGTTGGGGTTGAAGATGTACCAACAGTATATGTGTATAATAAGGCTGATCTTGCTAATGCAGAGTATCCGCAAGTAAGTGGGGATACGGTATGGATGTCTGCAAAAGAGGGAGTGGGATTAGATGAACTTTTACAGGTTGTTCGTCGCCACATTTTCTCTGATTATGTAACATGTCGTATTTGCATACCATATGATAGAGGGGATATTGTCTCATATTTAAATGAGTATAGTAATATTCAAGAAACAGTATATGAAGAAGAAGGTACTGTGTTGAAAGTTGAAATGAGAGAGGCAGACGCAAATCGCTTTGCTGAGTTTATCTTGAAATAAGAAAGAGTAGAGAGTCGATGTTAAACCGACTCTCTACTCTTTTAGTTTTGATTAAATTGAATGTTGTGTAGCTTTGTGAAAATTCCGTTTGCTGCGACAAGTTCATCGTACTTCCCTTCTTCAGCAATTCCGTCTTCAGTGACGACGACTACTCGATCGGCATCTCGTATTGTTGCAAGACGGTGAGCGATGACGAGGGTCGTACGATTTTTTGCAAGTTCATTTAAAGCGCGTTGAATAATTTTCTCTGTTTCTGTATCTAATGCAGATGTTGCTTCATCTAAAATGAGAATAGGAGGATTTTTTAGGAACATCCGTGCAATTGCTAGTCGTTGTTTTTGACCACCGGATAACTTCAATCCTCTTTCACCAATTTGTGTATCATAACCATCTTGAAGACCTTCGATAAATTCCTCTAAATGAGCCTTTTTTGCAGCCGCTTGGATTTCTTCAAATGAAGCCCCAAGTTTACCATATGCAATATTATCGCGGACCGTTCCGGTAAATAAGAAGACGTCCTGTTGTACGATGCCGATTTGTGAGCGTAAAGAGTGTAATGTCATATCACGTACATCAATGCCATCAATTGAAATCGAACCTTCAGTGACATCATAAAATCTTGGTATTAATGAACAAATTGTTGTTTTACCAGCACCTGAAGGACCAACGAAAGCAATTGTCTGTCCTTCTTGAATCGATAAATTAATATTGGACAAAATCTCTTTATAAGACTCGTATCTGAAATGTACATTTTTAAATTGAATATTTCCAGACAATGCATGATTATCGATTGCATTCTTACGATTTTGGATGTCAGGTTCTTGGTCAATAAGCTCACGAAATCTCTTGAATCCAGCCATTCCTTTTGGATACAGCTCCAAGAGAGCGCTAATTTTATCGACTGGTTTAATCAGTACATTTGAATAGAGTACAAAACTAACTAGCTCACCGTAAGTTAGCGATCCGTTGAAGCTCAGCCACGCCCCAACAACTAATATGATTAGTGTGACAAGGCGGGTCATCATATAAATGCTAGAATGTGTACCAGCCATGATTTTATATGCGGAAAGCTTTGCAAGACGGAAACGACCGTTATTTACTTTGAAGCGATCCATTTCAAATTGTTCGTTTGTAAATGCTTGTACAACACGTACGCCTGACACGCTATCTTCTACACGAGCATTGACGTCTGCAATACTGCCATACATCGATTTCCAAGCTACATTCATTTTAACATTACAATATGTTACTAACCAAACTAAGAAGGGTACCATTATTATAGCGATAATGGCTAGTTGCGGATTAATACTGAACATAATAGCAAAAGCACCAAAGAACGTCATAATGGCAATGAAGAGATCTTCCGGACCGTGATGAGCGAGCTCACCAATATCAAATAGATCATTCGTAACCCGACTCATAATATGGCCAGTCTTCGTGTTATCAAAGAAGCGGAATGACTGTTTTTGTACATGATTAAAGAGTTCTTGTCGCATATCTGTTTCAATATTAATACCAAGTTTATGACCTAAGTAGCTGACAATATATTGCAACAAGGTACTGAAAAGATAAATGATTAATAGTAGTACGCTCACTGTCACAATTGTGCCCCATTCACCGCTTGGTAAAAGTTTATCAATAAACCATTGTACGGCAATTGGGAAAGCAAGTTCTAAAATTGCGACGATGACAGCACTTGTAAAATCGACAATAAATAATCGCTTATGTGGTTTGTAATAGGAAAAAAACTGTTTTAGCATGTATTTGCTCCTCTGTAAATTCAATTATTTGTATTATAACGAAAAAGTTAGATAAATGTAATGACTCATCCAAATGATAATTATTTAACACTTCAAAAAAATGCTAAAATAATCAATATTTTGAAAACTTCTATTCTTTGACATGCGTACAACTGTCTATTTATAATAGACTTACTGTTTTTTCAGAAAATAGATATCCTATTTACTTATTGGAAAGAGGGAATTTAAATGATAACGAAAGAAGATATCGTTAAGTCGGTACCCCAAAAAGGTTTTGTTGGTCATCCTAAAGGACTATCAACCTTATTCTTTACTGAATTCTGGGAACGTTTTTCATACTATGGCATGCGGGCCATTTTACTTTACTTTATGTACTATAGTTTAAATGATGGTGGTCTAGGATTAGATCGAACGACAGCTAACTCAATTTTCGCTATATACGGCTCACTTGTATATATGTCAGGGATTATTGGTGGTTGGATTGCTGACCGTGTATTAGGTACCAGAAGAACCGTGTTTTACGGTGGTGTCTTAATAATGCTAGGTCATATTTGTTTGGCATTCCCAGGTGGATTGACAATGCTACTAATTTCAATGGTATTCATTGTAATGGGGACAGGCTTATTAAAACCAAACGTTTCAAGTATTGTTGGTGACATCTATGCTGAAAGTGATAACCGTAGAGACGCTGGATTCAGTATTTTTTATATGGGTATTAACTTAGGTTCATTCATTGCACCTTTAATAGTAGGAACAATTGGACAAAAGTACAGCTTCCATTTAGGTTTTAGTGTTGCTGCAGTCGGAATGTTTATTGGTTTAGTTATGTATGTAATTACTGCTAAGAAATATCTAGGTTTAGCAGGTAAACAAATTAATAATCCATTAACAAAAGATGAATTCTCAAAATTAGCAATAAAAACAATTATTGGTGTTGCAATTGTTGCGGTACTCGCAGTGATTGCTTATATTAACGATCAATTAACAATAAATAATGTTATATTATTTATTTCTATTTTAGGGATTCTAATTCCTACTGCGTTTTTTGTGGTGATGTATAGAAGTCCAAAAACTAACGCAGAGGAAAAATCTCGTGTGTTGGCATATATACCAATGTTCATTGCTGCTGTAATGTTTTGGGCAATCCAAGAGCAAGGTTCAAATATTCTTGGAACGTATGCAGACTCACGTACTGATTTAAACCTTGGTCCAATTAAATTGGAATCTTCTTGGTTCCAGTCATTAAATCCGTTATTTATTATTACAATGGCACCGTTATTTGCTTGGATTTGGATGAAACTTGGAACGCGCCAACCGTCTACACCAGTTAAATTTTCATTGGCATTATTTTTCTCCGGGTTCTCATTCATTGTCATGGTAATTCCCGCGTTTCTTTCTGGTGGTACAGCTTTAGTAAGTCCATGGTGGCTAGTACTAAGCTTCTTCCTAGTAGTAATAGGAGAATTATTAATTTCTCCAGTAGGGCTATCTGTTACAACGAAATTAGCACCAAAGGCATTTAGTGCACAAACCATGAGTTTATGGTTCCTAACGAGCGCAGCAGCCCAAGCGGTGAATGCACAGTTAGTAAAAATATTCGATAAAATTAGTGAAGTTGCATACTTCGGTACAATTGGTACTGCGTCTGTACTTCTTGGTATCGTAATGTTATTAATTTCACCAATGATTTCGAAAAAGATGCAAGGTATTCGATAATAAACAATTTTAAAAGCGCTGAGATTGACTAAATCTCAGCGCTTTTTTATTTTTTAAGAAATATAAGAAATTAATGCATAAAATCCTAGGATATTATGTATTTATAATGAAATTAGTCAGAATAAACAAGAATAATTAAAATCCAATAGAGTGAGAAATGTTGAAAGCGTTTTACTTTAAAGTCATACTATAGCTGTGATTTATGGCAACGATCAACTTTCTAAATTCACAAAACTGTCATTGTAGTGTGATAATCATTTTCATTTAAGGTTGACGGGAAAAGTCGTCATGTTATAATGGGAATTGTGAGCCAATGATAATCATTTTCAATAAGAAGATTATCAACTCATAAAATGAATACATCGGGGATTACAATGAAGAAACGATACCTTTTTATAGCTCTTATCTTGTTATCATTAATATCGCTTTTTGTGGGAGTGAGCCGAATCTCTCCGACAGATTTGCTAGATTTTGAATCTGAAGAAACTCAAATTTTCTTAATTAGTCGTGTACCTAGACTAGTAGCCATCATTTTAGCTGGTATGGGAATGAGTATTGCAGGTTTGATCATGCAAAGTTTAAGTAGAAATAAATTTGTTTCGCCAACAACTGCAGGTACATTAGATGCCACTAAGCTAGGCATACTAGTATCAATGTTACTGTTTGCGAATGCATCTTTAATTGAAAAAATGGCGGTTTCATTTGTATTTGCGTTAGCCGGCACGCTTTTATTTATGCAAATTTTAAATCGTATTAAATTCAAGGATGCCATTTTTATTCCACTTGTTGGATTAATGTTCGGTAATATTTTGTCGTCTATTACGACGTTTTTCGCATATAAAGCGGATGTTATTCAAAATATATCTTCTTGGTTACAAGGTGATTTCTCTATGGTTATGAAGGGGCGTTATGAACTTTTATACATAAGTGTACCTATATTAATCATCGCTTATTTATATGCGAACCGATTTACGGTTGCGGGTATGGGTGAAGATTTCTCGAAAAATCTTGGACTTGCTTATAAAAGAATCGTTAACTTTGGTTTAATCCTCGTGGCACTCGTTACAACAACCGTTGTGCTAACGGTTGGGATGATACCTTTCCTTGGTTTAATCATTCCGAACATTGTATCGATCTTCAAGGGAGATCATTTACAAAAAACACTTCCGCATACCGCATTATTAGGTGCAATTTTCTTATTAGCCTGCGATATTCTAGGTAGGATATTGATTTATCCATATGAGATTTCAATTAGCTTAATGGTTGGGGTAATTGGTAGTGGCGTCTTCCTATACTTGTTATTTAGGGGGAAGGCGTATGCGTAACAGTACAAAAATGATACTATTAGCAGCATTTGCTGCAGTATTTTGTGGATTATATTTGTTTCAAGGTTTAAATGGAAGTTATGACTATGCATTGCCTCGCCGAGGAATTAAAGTGCTAGCAATGGCCATAACGGGTATTGCAATTGCGTATTCAACAGTTGTTTTCCAAACAATTACGCATAACCGCATTTTAACGCCGAGTATTATGGGACTAGATTCACTTTATTTGCTATTGCAAACAGTGATTATCTTCTTCTTAGGTTCCGGGCATATAGTAGTTCTCAATACAAAAGTAAACTTCGTTCTATCATTAGTCGTCATGATTGGGTTCGCACTTCTACTATACAAATTTCTTTTCCGTACAGGAAAACAGCCAATTTATTTCCTACTGCTTGTAGGTATTATTCTTGGTACTTTGTTAGGTAGTATCACTACATTCATGCAGGTATTAATTGATCCAAATGAATTTATGCGCGTGCAGGATAAAATGTTTGCTAGTTTCAATAATGTAAGTGGAGACTTAGTATGGTTTGCATTAATTATCGTACTAGTTACGATGATATACGGGTGGCGAATGGTTCGCGACTTGGATGTATTATCTCTAGGGAGAGATAATGCCATCAACTTAGGTGTTCCTTATGATAAAGTCGTCAAACGTATGCTTGTTATTTCAGCAATTTTAATTGCTTCGTCTACTGCACTAGTAGGACCGATAACTTTCTTCGGTTTAATCGTTGCGAATTTGTCTTATCAATTCTTTAAAACGTACAAGCATACAGTGTTAATCACTGGTGCTGGTCTAATGAGTTTAGTGGCGTTAATTGGTGGGCAATGGATTGTTGAGCGTGTATTCACATTCTCAACAACATTAAGTGTTATCGTCAACTTTGTCGGTGGTATCTACTTCATCTATCTATTATTAAGGGAGAGTCGATCTGCATGATCCAAGTAAAAGAAATATCTAAACTATTCGGCAAGAAAGTTGTAGTTGATAAGGTAAGTGTCGACATTCAACGTGGCAAAATCACGTCTTTTATCGGCCCAAATGGTGCAGGTAAATCTACGCTTCTGTCGATGGTAAGTCGTTTACTTGATGCAGACACTGGAGATGTATTACTAGATAGCTCAGATGTAAAAAAATTAAAATCAAATGATTTTGCTAAACGAGTATCAATTTTAAAACAATCAAACTATATGAATGTGCGTTTGACGATTCGTGAGCTTGTATCTTTTGGCCGTTTCCCATATTCTCGAGGTCGCTTAAATGAGGAAGATGTAAAAATGATCGACCAAGCGATAGAGTATATGAATTTAGAAGAAATCCAATATGATTTTTTGGATGAATTATCTGGTGGCCAACGTCAACGTGCTTTCATCGCAATGGTTATCGCACAAGATACCGAATATATATTACTTGATGAACCACTCAACAACTTAGATATGAAGCACTCAGTGCAGATTATGAAAATCCTAAGAAAACTTGTGGATGATTTAGGGAAAACAGTAGTCATTGTTTTGCATGATATTAACTTCGCTTCTGTTTACTCAGATCGAATTGTTGCTTTGAAAGATGGGCGTATTGTAAAAGATGGTCCAACCAATGACATTATCAACTCAGAATCATTAAAAGAAATTTACGATATGGATATACCTATTCAAGAAATGAATAGTTGCCGTATTTGTGTCTATTTTAATTCATAACAAAAGGAGACTTTACCCAATGAAAAACTGGAAATTACTTACGTTAGTTTTTGCAATGCTTTTAGTATTAGCAGCTTGTGGCTCTAAAGACGATAAAAAGGAAGAATCAACTTCAGGTTCAAAAGCAGAAGAAATTACGATTACAAATGACTTCGGTATTTCAAAAGATGACGGAACTTCTGATAACGTGAAAGACGAAGTAAAAGTTAAGAAAAATGCTGAAAAAGTTGTAGTATTTGATATGGGATTCTTAGATACTCTTGACACTTTAGGAGTTAAAGTTGCTGCATTACCACAAGATTCAGTTCCAAGTTACCTTGAAAAATATAAAAGTGATGATTATAAAAACGTTGGTTCTTTAAAAGAACCTGATTTTGAAGCGATTGCTGCTTTAAAACCAGATGTAATCTTCATTTCTGGTCGTCAAGCTAGCCTTTACGAACAACTTAAAGAAATTGCTCCAACTGTTTATGTAGGATTAGATACTTCAAAATACATGGAATCATTCAAAGCTAATACAGAATTAGCTGGTAAAATCTTCGATAAAGAAGATCAAGTAAAAGAAGAACTAGCTAAAGTTGATGATAAAATTGCTACAATTAATGAAAAAGCGTCTGCTTTAGATAAAAACGCATTAATCATCCTAGGTTCTGAAGGTAAAATCAGTGCTTATGGTCCAGCATCTCGTTTTGGTGTAATTCATGATGTATTTGGTTTTAAACCTGCTGATGAAGGTATTGAAGTTTCAACTCACGGACAAAACGTATCATTTGAATATGTACTAGAGAAAAATCCAGATATTATCTTTGTAGTTGACCGCGATGCAGTAGTAACTGAAGGTGCATCTGCTAAAGACGCAATCGAAAATGCTTTAGTGAAGAAAACAAATGCTTATAAAGACGGTAAAATGTTCTACTTAAATCCAGAAGTTTGGTACCTATCAGGTGGCGGATTACAATCAGTATCATTAATGATTGATGAAGTAGAGAAGGCGCTATAATATGTTTTATCAAATGAAACGAATCATTGTACAGGAAGGTTTTTCTGGACAGGTTGTAGAACGTTTTAGTGGCGATACACCATTAGCAAAGCAACCTGGTTTCGTTGATTTGAAAGTGCTTGTGAAGAAAGTTAGACGCGGAGACGAGGAAGTAATGATCCTCGTTCAATGGCAAAGTGAAGAGGATTGGAAAAATTGGGAGAAGAGTCCGGAGCACATCGCTGGTCATAAAGCGAATATCGGCAAGCCCAAACCAGAATATATAATTGAATCAAGCCAAAACGTCTATGAAGTAAAAGTAACAAAATAAAGTAAGCTCCCCTAGCTTATTATTACCGAAAATGCTCTAGCTTGATGCTAGAGCATTTTTTATTGTTTTTGTTCATATTGCTATTACATCGAGTAGAAAAGAGATATAGTAGAAGAAATGTTAATCGCAAGCGTGAGGAGGGATTAGTATGAAAAAGTTGTTTTATCCACTTGCGATAGTTACCGCAATCGTTTATATCGTGCTCTTTTTAAATATAAAAAGTAGTTGGGTATTCAATTTAGATCAGTGGGTTTCAGATTTGTTGAAGGGTAATAACTTTTTAGGTTTTTTCCATTACTTTGGTGAACCAGCTTTCGTTGTTATCGTCGCCGTTATTCTAGTAGTAGTGTTATGGATAAGGGATCATAATTATCGTGGAATGTTTTTTGCCCTTGTAACAATAGCAGCTGGTAACGTGCTTAATCAGTTATTGAAAGTGTGGGTGCAAAGACCACGTCCTGACATACCTGATCAGCTTAAAAGTTTTAGTTTTCCATCAGGACATTCCATGACCGGGATTTTATATTTGTTTACATTAGCCTATATAGCAAATGAATATCAATATTCTAAAAAGGTAAAGATATTTACTTGGATTGGAGCTATTATCCTGACGGTGCTTATTGGTATGTCACGTGTTGCTGAGAGTCGTCACTTCGCTTCAGACGTGTTAGCGGGTTGGTCAATGGGCTACACTTGGTTTATCCTTGCAGTAATATGGTATGAACGAAGAAAACGAATATTTAAAGAGTTAGCACAGGAAAAAATAGAGGAATAAGAAGTACTTAGTATTACGTTATTTGGAATTAATCATCAAAAAAACAACCAGTCGTCGAGTAAGCATCGACAACTGGTTGTTTTTTTGTTAGTTACCTAACCTCATTTTCCCTATAGAGCTTGCTCATGCAGAGTTTTACGTAAGTAAAAAGCTAAGATAAAAGAGGCAAGTAGAAAACTTGTAATCATACCAATAATCCCATGCCAGCCATATACGGTCCAGAAGATTCCACCTACCGTTCCGCCTACACTTGAACCTACATAGTAAAAGAATAAGTACAATGAGGATGCCTGTGCTTTATCGTGTGTAGCGCGTCGACCAACCCAACTACTAGCAATAGAGTGTCCACCAAAGAAGCCGAATGTGAAAATGGCGATGCCAGCTATCTTTAAAAGTAAGTGGTTTTCTAGCGTGATAATACCACCGATAAACATAATAACTATTGCAATGACTAACATTTTATATTTTCCAAAACGATCTGAAAGACTGCCAAACCATGTAGAACTAAATGTACCTACAAGGTAGATAATGAATATCCAACCAACAATTGTTTGACTTAAAGAAAATGGCGGTTCTACTAATTGAAAGCCGATATAATTATAAAGTGTGACAAAGCTCCCCATTAATAAAAAGCCTAATCCAAATAAACTTAGTAAAGCAGGATCTTTTAAATGAAGGATTAATGAATGTAACAATGCTCTTACATTAAGTTTCTTCGCTTTAAAATGTTTAGAAGATGGTAATAAAAAGTAGAAGGCAAAGCTCACTATAAAACTAATTAGCCCAATTGCAATCATCCCAATACGCCAGTTGAATAAATCGGTCATCGTCCCAACGATGATTCGCCCACCTAATCCACCAATTGTATTACCACTAATATATAATCCCATAGCAATCCCTAAACTTTTAGGGTCGATTTCTTCTCCTAAATAAGCCATAGCAATGGCCGGAAGCCCGGCAAATACAATGCCTTGTATAACTCTTAATGTAAGTAAAATTGAATAATTAGGTGCAAAAGCAATAAATAAGGTTAAAATAGCACCTGCAAACATGGATAATGTCATAATCTTTTTTCTGCCCCAAGCCTCTGATAATGAGCCAATAATAAGCATGCTGAAGGCTAATGTTAAAGTCGTTACAGATAATGACAAACTAGCAACTGTAGGCGAAATGTGGAACACTTTTGTGAAAGTCGGCAGTAATGGTTGTGTCATATATAAATTTGCAAATGTACTAAAAGCTCCTGCGAACAATGCTAAATTCGCATTTCGGAAGCTAACGGTACCACGTCTAATATAGTCCATTAGAGTTCACTCCAAAATTGAATTATTTAATACTTATTATAAGGATGTACAAATCATAATAACAATTGTTTAGATTTGTAAATGTATTTAAAAGGGTATTCATGAAAGCTGTATATGTATATAAAAGTGTTATGATTACTAAAATTTTCTTTCACCCACTATATTTTTGAGAGTTAAAGAAAGTTGCATCGAGGAAACATTTTGCATACAATGAAATTAACATTTTAATAGAGAAAGTAGTTGAGTATATGGATGGAAATGTCGTTTTTGCTTTAGCGTTAACGCTCTTTGCTGGTTTAGCAACAGGAGTAGGTAGTTTAATAGCATTTTTTACATCAAGAACGAATACGAAGTTCCTATCGTTTTCTTTAGGTTTCTCTGCTGGTGTCATGATTTATGTTTCTCTTGTTGAAATATTTGTGAAAGCTAAGGACTCTCTCGTTGGTGAGTTAGGGGAAAAGCAAGGATACACATTCACGGTAATTGGTTTTTTTGCCGGTATGCTGTTAATCGCACTCATTGATAAAATGATTCCAAAACATGAAAATCCTCATGAAATAAAAAAGGTTGAAGATATGCAGGCAGGACCATCAAATGATGAATATGATAAGTTAATGAAAATGGGTATATTCACCGCGCTTGCAATTGGAATTCATAACTTTCCAGAGGGAATTGCAACATTTGCATCTGCCTTGCAAGATCCGAATCTCGGTGTTGCGATTGCAATTGCGGTTGCTATTCATAATATTCCAGAGGGAATAGCTGTCTCTGTCCCGATTTTCTTTGCGACAGGAGATCGTAAAAAAGCATTTAAACTTTCATTTTTATCAGGTTTAGCAGAACCGGTTGGAGCATTTGTAGCATATTTGATTTTAATGCCATTCTTAAATGATATTGTGTTCGGAATGCTCTTTGCTGGTGTTGCCGGTATTATGGTATTCATTTCGTTAGATGAATTATTGCCAGCCGCAAAGAAATATGATGAGGCTCATACATCTATTTATGGTGTTATTGCTGGCATGGCTGTAATGGCTATTAGTTTAGTATTATTAGTTTAAAAAACAGGTCCCATCATTATGGGACCTGTTTTTTAGTGTGCCACTTAGTTTTCAGATGCTACGGTGAATCTTTCATTCAAATGTTTTGGGTTTTCTAGTTCGTCTAATACAGCGATTGCATAGTCAGCATAACTAACGTAGCTTTCACCTTTAGTGTTGACTAATAGATGGTCTATTCCTGCGATATATTGACCAGTGCGTGGACCTTCTGGATCGAAGAAAGCAGATGGACTTAAGAAAGTCCAAGTGATAGATGATGCTTTCAAGTCCTCTAAGTTTTTGCCTTGGTTTTCAGCTGTTGGTAAGTAAATTGCAGGGAAATCTGGTGTAGACATCACTGTCACTGTTTTTTCTGGATCAACAAAAAGGCTACCTGCTCCGCCAATTACAAATAGTTTTGTGTCTCGTGCATCTTGTAGAATATTGATAAGGTTGCGTCCAGCTTCTACGTGTAAATGTTCTTCACCTGCTGGGGCCCCGAATGCATTAACGATAACGTCAAACTCCTGTACATCTTCTGTTGTTAATGAAAAGATGTCTTTCTCTATTACAGCAACATTCTCTGCCTCTAATTTTGAAGCACTACGAATGATTGCAGTTACCTCGTGTCCGCGAGATACTGCTTCTTTTAAAATGAAGTTACCAGCTTTACCTGTTGCACCAATAATACCAATTTTCATAATGATTTCCTCCTTAAAATATGTTGTAACTAATATGGTTACAAGTTGTTTGTAAAAAAAGATCGCCTCTTAGTGAAAGAGTTGATCTAATACATCTTGTAGCGTTTCTTCTGTCAATTTATCTTCCATTGCTCGCTGAACAGATTGAAATACGTTATCTAAAGTGGATTGAATTTTTTTTCCGACAGCACATTCCGGGTTCGGGTTATCGTGTATTGCAAATAACTCCTCCGGTGCCTGTACGGCTTTATATATGTCTAGAAGCGTAATGTCTTTCGGTTCTTTGACTAATTGATATCCAGCAACTCCTGCATTGGAGGCTATTAAGTTTGCCTTTTTTAACTGGCTACTAATCCGTCGTATAACGACGGGATTAGTGTTAACACTGCTAGCAATCCATTCAGATGTAAGTTGGTTAGAATCATTTGTTGTAGCGATTAAAGAAAGAATGTGTATAGCGACAGAAACACGACTGTTCACCATATCGGTCACCGCCTAACATGTAATCATTATAGTTACAGGGTGGGGGTAATGTCAATTCATTTGAATTAGGAAAGATCATAACTTTAACACATCGGTGATTTTTGCCAAGAAAAAATGCCAAGTTGCACATACTCTTGGCATTTTCCATTTCTATTATTCGCTTGTTACTTGAACACCTTTTGTATCGACAGGAACGGCTTTAATATCATAAGAAGGGAATAGGGGCTTCATCTTTGCAACGAAAGCATCTATGCGATCTTTTGAGATTAAAGAGATAACAGTCGGACCAGCACCGCTTATAGCTGTACCAAAGGCACCCGCATCCTGCGCAGTTTGACGAATTTCATGATAATTAGGAATTAAATTTGCGCGGAATGGTTCATGAAATAAATCATGCTCCATGAATTTGCCTGCACGTTCATAATCCTTTATTAGTAATGAAGCAGTTAACATATTGGCATGGGCACTTGCGTGAACAGCGTATGCTTTGTCATAGTTTGACGGTAATGCTTTACGAGCTTCCTCTGTTTTTAATTCAACATTTGGAATGAATACAGCGAATGCAGCGTCAACATCGCGTGCATTAATCAATTCTAATTGACCGTTTGGCAATGTTGAAGCAATCGTTAGACCACCATATACGGATGCAGCTGCATTGTCAGGATGCCCTTCAATTTTCGAAGCAAGTTTACAACGTTCTTCAATAGAGAGTTGTAGATTACATACTTGATTTGTAAGTTCAATACCCGCCACAATAGCAGATGCACTACTTCCAAGTCCACGAGCAAGTGGTAGTTCACTGTGCATCACGACTTTACAAGAAGGAAGTGTGGCTTTGTATCGTTCCGCTGTTTCTTTAGCAACTTTATAGACGAGATGGTCTTCAACTTTAACATTTGCGGGAAGGTGTTCTGAACTGTGCTCAAACTCCCAATGATCTTGTAAAGTTATGTCTAATGTTAAATAGAGACCTAATGCTAGTCCAATAGAATCGAATCCTGGTCCAAGATTAGCGGTGCTTCCCGGAACAGATATGGACCATTTTGTTGTCATAGCAATCCCTCGATGTAAGTACGGATTTCCGCTTCGTCATTTGCTAAAGAAATCATATCGACTGTAGAAGCTTTTACGGCTGTATCAGGGTCTTTTAATCCGTTACCTGTTAATACAGCAACAACACGACTCCCCTTAGGGATTGAGCCATTTTCAACAGATTGTAGAACACCAGCAATAGAAGCGGCTGATCCTGGTTCTGCAAAGACGCCTTCTTTAGAAGCTATTAAGCGGTATGCATTTAAAATCTCTTCATCCGTAACTGCAGCGACTTTACCTCCAGATTCATCACGAGCAGCTTCAGCTAGTTTCCAACTTGCTGGATTCCCTATACGAATAGCAGTAGCAACAGTTTCAGGGTGGGCTATTACTTCGCCACGCACAATTGCTGCAGCACCTTCTGCTTCGAAGCCAAACATTTTTGGTAGACCCGTTTGCTTTTTGGCATTGTATTCTTTAAAGCCTTTCCAATAAGCGCTAATGTTACCTGCGTTGCCGACAGGGATTGCAAGAATATCTGGTGCACTGCCTAGACCGTCGCAAATTTCAAAAGCAGCTGTTTTTTGACCTTCTAATCTATATGGATTAACTGAGTTTACTAATGTTACAGAAGTGTTTTCACTAATGTCACGAACAATTTGAAGTGCTTCATCAAAATTACCATCAATTTCAATGATTTTAGCACCATACATGTAAGCTTGTGCTAGTTTACCAGCAGCTACTTTACCTTTTGGGATAACGATAATAGCTTGAATGCCCGCACGTGCTGCATATGCAGCGGCTGCAGCTGATGTATTGCCTGTTGAAGCACAAATAACAAATTTACTTCCAGCTTCAACTGCTTTTGCTACGGCCATTACCATGCCACGGTCCTTGAATGAACCTGTTGGATTTAAACCTTCATATTTAACATAAAGATCAATTTCTAGTTCCTTTGATAACGTATTTAAATGAATGAGTGGTGTATTACCCTCATGTAAAGTAAGAGCGGGTGTATTTTCTGAGACAGGTAGATATTCTTTATAGTGATTGATAAGACCTTTCCACATATAACATTCTCCTTTTTGTTCATCCTGAAAAAACATTTGTTTTTCTATAAGAGACATTTTAACTCATTTTGGGTATATGTTTCAATAGGTAATTGCTAAATTTTCGGAACAATTGAATATCTTTTGCATCTTGTCACAAAATATAAAGATGTGTATAGTTAGGGTAGTCAATTGTGTATTCAAGTGTAAAGACATACGGGGGAATAATAATGACAACGAATCAACAAGCAGGTACTAAGGTAATATCTCGTAATAAGCTTCTAGGTATTGCGGGAGTTGGGTGGATGTTTGATGCATTAGATGTGGGGATTTTATCTTTTGTCATAGCGGCTTTAGCAAAAGAGTGGATGCTATCACCAAGTGAAATGGGGTGGATTGGTAGTGTTAACTCAATCGGAATGGCGGTTGGAGCCTTTGTATTTGGTATATTAGCCGATCGCATTGGCCGTAAATCAGTATTTATATGGACACTTGTAATTTTCTCGGTTGCTAGTGGTTTATCGGCGTTGACGACGACTCTAGCAGCATTTATGATTTTAAGATTTTTCATTGGTATGGGTCTTGGTGGTGAATTGCCAGTAGCTTCAACGCTTGTTTCTGAAAGTGTTGCATCACATGAACGTGGACGCATTGTTGTCTTATTAGAAAGTTTCTGGGCTGGCGGTTGGTTATTAGCAGCACTTATTTCATACTTTGTTATACCAAACTACGGCTGGCGAATTGCTTTATTATTAACGGCTCTTCCAGCAGTTTATGCGATATACTTGCGGTTACATTTACCTGATTCGCCTCAGTTTACAGCTAAAAAAGATGTTGTACGAAATATTAGCCAAAATATTAAAGATGTTTGGTCGAAAGAATATGCTCGTCGTACATTAATGCTTTGGATTGTTTGGTTTACAGTTGTCTTTTCTTATTATGGCATGTTTTTGTGGTTGCCTAGTGTTATGGTTATGAAGGGTTTTAGTTTAATAGCAAGTTTTAAATATGTGCTGATAATGACGCTAGCACAATTACCAGGTTATTTTACAGCTGCTTGGCTAATTGAAAGAGCAGGCAGAAAATTTGTCTTAGCTACCTATTTGTTAGGAACTGCTGTAAGTGCACTTGTTTTTGGAAATGCTGAAACAATTGGTCTTTTACTTGTAGCTGGAATGTTCTTATCATTCTTTAATCTAGGAGCCTGGGGTGCACTGTATGCTTATACGCCTGAGCAGTATCCAACTATTATTCGTGGTACAGGCGCTGGTATGGCTGCCTCTGTTGGCCGATTAGGAGGAATATTTGGACCGTTGCTTGTAGGTTCACTTGTAGCAAAAGGATATGAATTGAATTTAATCTTCGGTATCTTCTGTATCTCGATAATAATAGGTGTAGTTGCAATTATTGCACTAGGTACGGAGACAAAACAGACAGAGTTAGAATAGGGATTTATAAGAGGGACTATCCTTCTATAACCCTTTATAATATTAATAACGATCTTCTTTCACTATTTAATAGAGAGAAGATCGTTTTATTTTGTAAGTACCTTCACTGAAGAGACATTATGTTATTATTACGGATTCAAAATTAGAGCGATATATTGTAAATCAGTTTAGCGATACAAATGTTCAATTAATTCTTGCCCAAGATTAATCTTTATATTATTAGAATTTTCCCTTAATTTGAAACTAATAGTAGATTCATAACGTAATAAAGTTATACATAAAAGGAGTGAACGTTATGGATGTAACAGAATTTTACGTATCGATTGAACCACATGATGTATTAAAACTTATTAAAACAAACATTGTGGAGGGCAGTTTTTCTGGAAAGCTTATTGATCAATATGAACGTATTATAGGGGATCAACAAGTAGTAGTTTGTATACTTGAAAAGTACTATATGCGTACTAGTAATCGTGCAAGCTTAACAGTAACAGTTGACAATTTAGAAGGTAAAACGAAAATTCATGCGGTCGCTTCTGGTGGTGGAGAAGGTGCCTTTTTCCGTTTTGATTGGGGAGTGGGTAATACTTTCGTTAATAGTGTAGCGAAGGCGTTAGAAGAGTTCATTATAAAGTAGTGAAAAAGCTAGGGGGATGTTAGGTGAAATACCCAACGAAGCATCAAAGGGTTTTGATTATTGGATCTGGAGGGGCAGGGAAATCAACATTGTCTCGTACATTAAGTAGATTATGGGAATTGCCTCTCATTCATTTAGATGCTATGTATTGGAAATCTGGTTGGCAGAAATCTGATAAAGTAGATTTTATAGAAAGGCTTCAATTAGAACTTGAAAAGCCTGCTTGGATAATTGATGGAAATTTCGATTCGACACTAGAAATAAGAGCTAAATATGCAGACCTTATCATTTTCCTCGATTTTTCTAATAAGCTTTGCACTTATCGAGTATTAAAACGTACTATTCAATATCGAGGGAGGACAAGGCCTGATATGGGGGAGGGGTGCCCTGAAAAGGTTGATGCAGAGTTTCTACGATGGATTTGGCGCTTCCCTGTTGATGCCAGACCAGGGATAATGAATATTATGATCCAATCTAATGTAAACAGTATTATATTTTCTTCTCCTTCCCAGCTAAAAAAATGGTTGAGAAATTGTAAAAAAGGGCAAAGTAGTCTCAAATGAGGCTGCTTTTTTATTTTTATGAGTATAAACACCGGACTTTTTAATTTGAATACAACTTATAATTTCAGAACAATCAGTTTACTTATAGGATAAATAGCCGCTATCACGACTTTTGTTAAGGAGGATTGTCTATATGAGCCAAGAAGGGAAGAACTTATCGAGACGTGATTTTTTGAAAACCACGGGTATTGCTACAGGAACATTAGTCGGTGGTGGAATAATTGGCGGTTTGATTGGCTACAACACCAATAAAAAATCTAAGCCATCTAATAATGCCAATAATACAACAGGACATGATGAGCATTCTGGCATTCCGGCCCGAATGTTCTTTATGAGTCAGACGGATTTTCAAGTCTTATCAAATGCCACTGAACGTATTTTTCCAAAGGATGATCTAGGGGCAGGTGCTATTGATTTAGGGGTACCTTACTTTATTGATCGTCAATTAGCAGGGAATTATGGTAGTAATTCAAGAGAGTATATGAAAGGTCCGTTTGCTGTAGGAGCACCAACACAAGGCTATCAAAGCCATCTAAATCGTGCAGAAATATTCACACAAGGCATTATAGCTCTAGAAAAAGAGAGTAAAAAGCGCTATAAAAAAGGATTTTCAGATCTTAGTGAAAAACAAATGGATGAAGTGTTAACTGCATTTCAAAAAGACGAAGTTAAGATACCAGGTGCATCTTCTGCAATGTTCTTCGGGTTACTTCGTTCAGCTACGCTTGAAGGGGCATATTCTGACCCAATGTACGGAGGTAACAAGAATTTAGAAGGTTGGAAAATGAAAGGATTCCCTGGACATCAAATGGCATATATCAGTGAAATTGAAAAAGATGAGTTTAAAAAATATGAACCTAAGTCTTTAGGGTCTATCTAGTATGGAGGTGGATAGTAATGGTTAAGACTTTACCAAAAGTAGATGTTGTAACGGTAGGGGTTGGTTGGACTGGAGGAATTATTGCTGCAGAATGTGCAAAAGCCGGTCTAAAAGTAGTAGGACTTGAACGTGGACAGAAACGCGGTACATCGGATTATCAGCAAATTCACGACGAATATCGTTATGCTATACGTTATGATTTGATGCAAGATTTATCGCGTGAGACGATAACGTTCCGTAATAATCGGAAAATGAAGGCATTACCAATGCGTCAATTAGGATCCTTTTTATTAGGAGAAGGTTTAGGAGGATCAGGAACGCACTGGAATGGACAAACATTCCGCTTTTTACCCTATGATTTTCAAATAAAAACAATGACTGAAAAAAAATATGGTAAGAATAAGTTAAGTACCGATTATTTAATTCAAGATTGGGGTTTAACTTACGATGAACTTGAGCCATATTTTGATACATTTGAGAAAACAACTGGTATTTCAGGTGATGGTAAAAATAAACATGGCGGTAAGAGATCAAATCCATATCCTACACCTGCGATGAAAACAACGCCCCTTTTAAAAAAGTTTGAGAAGGCAAGTGGGAAATTAGGTTATAGCCCATATATGATGCCGTCTGCTAATTTGTCGGAACCATACAAAAACCCCGATGGTGAACAAATAAATGCCTGTCAATATTGTGGCTTCTGTGAACGTTTTGGCTGTGAATACGGAGCAAAAACATCACCAGAAATTACTGTTGTTCCAACAGCGACTAAAACAGGGAACTTTGAACCTCGATTTCATGCCAATGTTGTAGAGGTTGTAAAAAAGGGCAATAAAGTAACAGGTGTTAAGTATATAGATACAATATCAGGTGAAGAATTTATTCAGCCAGCTGATGTAGTAGTGCTAACAAGCTATGTCATGAATAATGCAAAATTACTTATGGTATCGAATATCGGTGAAATGTATGATCCGACAACAGGAAAAGGAACATTAGGTCGGAATTATTGCTATCAAATTTTACCTGGTGCTTCAGGCTTTTTTGATGAACAATATAATACATTTATGGGTGCAGGTGCTTTAGGCATGTGTTTTGATGATTTAAATGGTGATAATTTTGATCACTCAGATTTAAAATTTATTCATGGTGCTAATGTCGCTTTAACGCAAACGGGCACGAGACCAATTGGTACAAATCCTATTTTACCTGATACTCCTACTTGGGGAGCAGAGTTTAAAAAGCAATCTATTGAAAATTTTACGCGCTCATTAGGAGTTGGCGGTCAAGGTGCATCAATGCCTCATAAAGAGAACTATTTATCGTTAGATAATGTTTATAAAGATTCCTATGGTGTCCCATTGTTACAAATGACGTATAACTTTACAGATCAAGACAAAGCATTACACAAACATATTTCGAAAAAATGTGGAGATATTTTAAAAGAGATGGGCGCGAAAACAGTTGTAGTCAATTCAGATCTTGACCAATATAATATTGTCCCTTATCAATCAACTCATAATACTGGTGGAACCGTTATGAGTTTAACACCAGAGGAAGGTGTTGTGAACAACTACTTACAACATTGGGATGTTGATAATTTATTCGTGGTAGGTGCTGGGAACTTCTCGAATAATAGTGGCTACAATCCTACTGGGACAGTTGGTGCTTTATCTTATCGCTGTGCAGAAGGTATTATCAAATACAGTAAAAAGGGCGGCTCGCTCGTTTAATAAAGGAGGAAGGCAATATGTTTAGTCCATCAGCAATTGGCATACCAGGTTTAATCATTATTTTAGTTATTGTTCTCATTGTCTTTGGTCCAAAAAAATTGCCAGAAATCGGCTCGGCAGTGGGGAAAACTTTTGCAGAATTCAAGAAGTCTACCAAGGGATTAATGGATGACGACGATGAAACACCACCTGAAAAGAAAAAAGAAATTTAGGTAAATATTTAGCCTATGGATCCTTATGAAAATAACAATAAAAAAATATTGAGCCCTTTAGACAAAGAACCTTATGAGCCAGAGACAACAATAAAAAAGGCACTAGCAAACAAGGGACAAGAAACTACCGTTGTTTCTACATTACCCTCTACTGATTCTCCTGCTACTGAATGGGCAGTCAAAGATGTGGTTGAATCATTATTTGATCATTTAGCAGATTTGCGTAAGCAGCTCATTAAAGGATTAGCGGTTTTTCTTTTTTTCTTCTTTGTTGTATTTGCAACAGTTAACTGGTGGTTTCCTTTTATTACGAAAGGGCATTCACTTGTTATTTTAGGGCCGTTAGAGGTTGTGAAGTTTTATATGTCGATCTCTAGTACTATGGCTCTTGGGCTAGCTTTACCTTTTCTAATGCATTTCTTATGGAGTTTTATAAAACCAGGATTGAAGGAAAATGAAAGGCGTTTCCTTGGTATGTATTCTCCAGTCATGTTATTCCTATTTTTACTTGGCATTTCATTTGGTTTTTTTGTAGTTAACCCACTTAGCTATAAATTTCTAATCAGTATCGGTCAGGCGAATTTTGATGTTATGGTTTCAGCGAGTGAGTATATGCATTTCTTAATAATGACAACTGTACCCGTAGGCATTTTATTTGAGTTGCCAATTGTCGCTCTATTTTTATCTTCAATTGGTTTACTTACAGCGGATATAATGAAAGCAATTCGAAAATGGGCATATGTATTTATGGCTGTTTTTGCATCAATGACTACGCCACCGGATTTTGTTAGTCATTTATTAGTTTTAATCCCGATGATTTTGTTATATGAAATCAGTATTTTTTTAGTTAAGAAAATAGAACGTAAACAAATGCTGAAGAATGCAATTAGTGAGTAAATAGCGCAACTAGATGACCTTTCGGATAACTGAGTTATTTGAAGGGTTTTTTTATTTGCATAATAATGTATTATTTTTTAAGCATATTTTTTTACATAGCAAACCTTGAAACATATTATTATTATTGAATTAGCATAACTTAAATTCTATGAGAATATATTTTATTGTTTACGCTTTCATTATATCGTTATGAAAAAGGAGGAGTACGGTATGTCAACTTTTATGGCCGAGATGGTAGGGACAATGATTTTGATATTGTTCGGAGGCGGCGTGGTTGCGGCTGTTTCTTTGAAAGGTTCTAAAGGAAAAGATGGTGGATGGATTGTTATTACTATTGCCTGGGGTCTTGCAGTAGCTATGGGAGCATTTGCAGTTGGAGGGATAAGTGGTGCACATTTAAATCCTGCATTGACAATTGCATTGGCAACGATTGGAAAGTTCGAGTGGGCAGATGTTCCAATGTTCATACTTGCTCAAATGATTGGAGCGATTATCGGGGCTATTTTAGTCTACTTAACTTATTTAGCGCATTGGAAACCAACTGAAGATCCGGATGCTAAACTAAGTGTATTTTGTACAGCGCCAGCATATAATCATCCGTTATCAAATTTAACAACGGAAATGATTGGCACATTTATCTTAGTTCTTGGTATTTTAGCTATAGGCACAAATAATATTACAGATGGTTTAAATCCCTTAATAGTAGGTGCTTTAATTATCGTAATTGGTATGGCACTTGGTGGCCCTACAGGGTATGCTATTAATCCAGCACGTGATTTAGGGCCTCGTATAGCACATTTCTTCCTACCGATTCCAGGGAAAAGAGATTCCAACTGGAGTTATTCATGGGTACCAGTAGTCGGTCCCATTATTGGTGGATTATTTGGAGCATTATTTTATAAGCAAGTTTTTGAAGGAGAAAATAGTATCACATTTTGGATAGTTGGAGTAATCGTGCTAGCAATTTTCGTAGGAGCACAATCTACAGTGAATAAAGTTGTAAGATAGAATAATAAATTAAAATCTGGAGGTCATCATATGACAAAAAAGTATATTCTGGCATTAGACCAAGGTACTACAAGCTCACGTGCAATTTTATTTGACGAAGAGGGCAATATTTTTAATAGTGCTCAACAGGAATTTCCGCAATATTTTCCACAATCAGGATGGGTAGAGCATAATGCAGAGCAAATTTGGAGTTCAATTTCATCTGTCATAGCGGGTGTCCTTTCAGAGAAAAATGTCCACGCAGATCAAGTACAAGGGATTGGTATCACCAATCAACGTGAAACGACAGTTGTTTGGGATAAAAATACGGGAGTACCAGTGCACAATGCCATCGTATGGCAATCACGCCAAACTGCAGGCATTTGTGAAGAGTTGAAAGAGAAAGGCTATAATGATTTATTTAGAGATAAAACGGGATTACTTATTGATGCATACTTCTCAGGCACAAAAGTGAAGTGGATATTAGATAATGTTGAAGGGGCAAGAGAAAAAGCGGAGAATGGTGATTTATTATTCGGTACGATTGATACGTGGCTGATTTGGAAACTAACAGATGGGAAAGTACATGTAACCGACTATTCGAATGCTTCTAGAACATTAATGTATAATATTTACGATTTGAAATGGGATGAAGAGCTATTAGAGATTTTGGGTGTCCCAGCGTCAATGCTGCCAGAAGTTCGTCCTTCATCTGAAGTATATGGCTTAACGGATGGAAATCACTTCTTTGGTCAAGAAGTACCTATTGCTGGTATTGCGGGGGACCAACAAGCTGCTTTATTCGGTCAAGCTTGTTTTGAAAGTGGTATGGTGAAAAACACTTATGGCACAGGTTGCTTTATGCTTATGAACACAGGTGAAAAGGCTGTTAAATCCGATAATGGTTTGTTAACAACGATTGCTTGGGGAATTGATGGTAAAGTAGAATATGCATTAGAAGGTAGCATTTTCGTAGCAGGCTCAGCTATTCAATGGTTACGTGACGGGTTACGGATGTTCCATGATTCAAAAGAAAGTGAGCGTTATGCAGAAAAGGTTGACTCGACTGAGGGTGTATACGTTGTTCCGGCATTCGTTGGGTTAGGTACACCGTATTGGGATAGTGACGTACGTGGTGCTGTATTTGGTTTAACGCGTGGTACAGAAAAAGAGCATTTCATACGCGCAACACTTGAGTCATTAGCGTATCAAACAAAAGATGTGTTGGGTGCTATGGAAGCAGATTCAGGCATCTCGTTAAAAACATTACGAGTGGATGGCGGGGCTGTCATGAATAATTTGTTAATGCAATTCCAAGCAGATTTACTTGATGTTCCAGTAGAACGTCCATCAATTAATGAAACTACAGCACTAGGTGCAGCGTATTTAGCTGGATTGGCAGTTGGATTCTGGAAAGATCGTGACGAAATTTCTAAGTACTGGGATTTGGATACACAATTCAGTCCGAATATGGAAGAAGATAGACGCGAAAACTTATACAAAGGCTGGAAAAAGGCTATACATGCAGCCCAAGCGTTTAAATAATAGTTATACACATGTAGCAGTTCACTTTTCATTGGTGGACTGCTTTTTTGATAGCATTTTGTGTATAGTGGGGATAAAAATGTGTATAGTGGATAAAAAAATGACTTTTATTGATAGTCATTTAATTCTCTCTGGTTAATTTATAGGTTTTTCCACTATTTTTTAAAAAAATGTGGATATCTCTAAGAATATTGTTAATAGTATTTCGGAGAAAGGGAATCATATGATTTCCCTTTCTTTTTTGTATGTAAAAAAACCAGAGAAATACGAAGATTATGTTACGCTAAGGGAAAGGTGATATTTTTTAGAGAAATGCATGTTTAATGTAGAAATGGAGAGTTATATGGTGACTATTTTTCAAGGGCTTTACAAAGCGAAATTAAAAAAACCTCAAGATGTTCTCTCATATATTGAGGACGGAGCAGATATTATTATACCAATAGCGAATGGAGAACCAGTAAAGCTATTGGATATTTTGGAAGAGAACGCAGAATACTTAAAAGATGTACGTATTCATCAGATGTTAACGATGCATCCTCGTAAATATATAGACGGAGCTTATAAAGGGCACTTATCACATGTCTCATACTTTTTGAGCGGTGCTACACGTAAGGCTTATCATAATAGGCATTGTGAATTGATGCCAAATTATTTTCATGAAGTACCAAGTATTATGAAGGATTATACGAAAGCATCTCTTGTTATGGCAGTTGCTTCACCAATGGATGAGCACGGATATTTTACTCTTGGAACACAAGCCGATTATGCTGCATGTTTTATAGGTAATGCTCCCTTTTTCTTGGAAGTAAATGAGCATATGCCAAGAACATTTGGTCAAAATTTAATACATATTAGCCAAATAGAAGGCTTTATTGAGCATCATGCACCGCTAGTGAAAAATCCGGAACCAGTAATCGAAGAAAAAGACATACGTATTGCAGAGTATGTTGCAGAATATATTAAAAACGGTGATACATTACAAGCTGGGATAGGTTCCATTCCAAATGCAGTTATTAGTTTACTAAATGATCATCGCCATTTAGGTATTCATACGGAACTGATAACGGACGGGGTAGTTGGTTTAGTAGAGAAAGGTGTAGTCGATGGGTCTCAGAAGAAAACGAATAAGGGGAAAATCGTCGGTACTTTTGCGTTAGGGACGGATAAATTATATGAATTTCTGCATAATAACCCAATTGTTGAATTCCAAACAGTTGATGTCACGAATGATCCACGCTTAATTGCCAAAGAGGATAATATCGTTTCAATTAATGCCACAACGGAAGTGGATATATATGGTCAATGCGCCTCAGAAACAGTTGCAGGCAAGTATTATTCTTCCACTGGTGGGCAATTTGATTTTGCACGTGGAGCAAACTTTGCGGGAAATGGCCGTGGATTTATATGCATGCATTCGACTACGAAAAACGATACGATATCAAGAATAAAAGTTTTATTAACAAATGGCTCAGTTGTAACAACCTCAAAAAATGAAGTAGATAAAGTAGTAACGGAGTATGGTGTAGCCGAGCTAAAAGGCAAATCGATATCAGCGAGGGCCAAGGCGTTAATCGAAATTGCGCATCCGAAATTTAAGGACGAGCTAATATTTGAAGCAAGAAAATTAAATTTAATGTAAGAAATACTAAACCCGTTTTTTCACTAAACGGGTTTTTTTGATGAATAATAAACATTGTTCACGATATCAAATCGGCATGTTACATATATATACCTATAAGAGAGAAAAAAATTATGTTAGGAAAAGCTAAGTATAAAAATATATTTTCAAAAATAAATAGATAGGAGACGCTTATGATGAAGGAGCAGTTAACATTACTTGAACCACAATTGAAAAGTGTTTTTAAGTATCTGCATGAAAATCCTGAAATTAGCTGGAAAGAAAGGCGGACTACAGATTATATTAAAGGAATATTAGAACAAGAAGGGTACGAGGTGCATACGTTTGCAGATAGTACTGGTTTATATGTGGAAATCGGTGAGGGGAGACCGGTTGTAGGTCTACGAACTGATATCGATGCCTTGTGGCAAGAAGTTGATGGTGAATTTCAGGCACATCATTCTTGTGGTCATGATGCACATATGACAATGGTGATTGGTGTTTTACTATTATTAAAGCGCTTGAAAAGAACGTGGCGAGGTACCATTCGGGTATTATTCCAACCTGCTGAGGAAAAAGGACAGGGAGCATTGTCATTTGTTGACCGTGGACTGGTCGACGATATGGATTATCTATTTGGTGTACATGTCCGTCCGGTGCAGGAGCTAAGCGATGGCACATTTTGCCCAGCGCTATATCATGGCGCATCCAGACTACTATGTGGCCAAATTAACGGTGTGGAATCACATGCCGCAAGACCTCATTTAGGTAAAAATGCCATTGAAATTGGAGCAAGCTTAATCGAAGCACTTAAAACAATTCATATAGATACAATGATCCCGTTTTCGGTAAAAGTAACGAAATTTCAAGCGGGTGGAGAATCGGGGAATATAATTCCGGCGAAAGCCTATTTCACGATTGATGTACGTGCGCAAACAAATGAAGGAATCGAGCAATTGCATGATGGCATAGAGCGTACCATAAGAGCAATTGAATCCTTATATGAAGTTTCAATTGATTTACAAGAACAAGTTAGGGTTGCAGCAGCTGAAGTAGATGACGAAGCAAAGGATATAATTGAACAAGCAATTATTGAATCAGTAGGTGAAGAGTATTTACGTCCCCCTGTTATTACACCAGGTGGAGAAGATTTTCATTTTTATACTGTTAAAAGGGCGAATGTAAAGGCAGCCATGTTAGGACTTGGTTGCGGATTAACGCCAGGGCTGCATCATCCGAAAATGACATTTAATAAGGATCAGTTAATTGTTGGAGTAGAAATTTTGGCACGTACAGTATTGGGTGCTTTTGCACAAGCAGAAAAGGAAGCCCTCTCTTGCTGAAAAACGTATATTAGCGTATGTTTTATTAAAGCGTTAATTTAGGTTGGATAGTGGAAGGTGCGGTAGTGTGAAGATAACAGAAATTAAAATTCGGCAACTAAGTATGCGAATGAAATCGCCATTTTCAACAAGCTTCGGTACATTGCAAGATAAGCAGTTTTTAATATTAGAAGCTAAAGATGCTAGTGGAATATCTGGGTGGGGGGAAGGGGTTGCTTTTGAAATCCCTTGGTATACAGAGGAGACAGTTAAGACGAGTTGGCATATGCTTGAAGATTTCCTTATTCCACTAGTACTTAATAAAGACATTCAGCATCCAGATGAAATAAGCGATATGTTCAAAGTAATCCGCCAAAATAAGATGGCAAAGGCGACTCTTGAATGTGCGGTATGGGATCTATATGCCAAGAAGACAAAACAGTCGCTTTCTAATGCATTAGGTGGAGCGAAAAAGAAAATTGAAGTGGGTATAAGTATCGGTATTCAGCCGACAATTGATCAGCTGTTACAGTGCATTGAAAATTATATTTCAGCAGGATATAAACGTATGAAGGTTAAGATTAAACCAGGCAAGGACATTGATGTCATTCAGGCAATTCGAGCAAAGTTTCCAGAAATTCCGCTAATGGTGGACGCCAATTCGGCTTATACTTTAGATGATATAGAGTTGCTTAAAAAACTAGACGAGTACAATTTAATGATGATTGAACAGCCTCTTGCATCGGATGACATTATCGATCACGCTAAGCTACAAAAGCATTTAAAAACGCCAATTTGTTTAGATGAAAGTATTTGTTCTTATGAGGATGCACGTACAGCGATTGAGCTTGGAAGCTGTGGTATCATCAACATCAAGTTTGGTCGTGTTGGTGGTTTAACTGAGGCAAAACGGATCCATGATTTATGCCAGCAACATAATATTCAAGTTTGGTGTGGTGGTATGTTAGAATCTGGTATTGGCCGAGCGCATAATGTTGCACTTACGACGCTAGAAAACTTTGTATTGCCAGGTGATACTGCAGGCTCTAGTCATTATTGGGACCAAGATATTATCTCTCCTGAAGTGCATGTTGAAAATGGCTACATTTCAGTGCCAGAAAGTTTTGGTATTGGCTATGAACCGAATATAGAATTAATGGATCAACTTACTGTAAGTCAAAAAGTTTATCGATAAACTAAAAAAGCTATGCAAAATTTGCATAGTTTTTTTAGTGATTATATATTTAATAGTTTACTCATATAAATTTCATTTTCAAATTCATCGTTTATTTTCAATGATTGTTTACGCTCTCCATCTATTGTAAAGCCGAATTTGTTGAACATATTGATTGCGATAGCATTTGATTTACAAACACTTAATTCAAGTCTTTGAATACTATTTGATATTGCCCATTTTTCAGCATCTTTTAAAAGTAATGTACCAATGCCTTGGTTAGTAAACTTCTGAATGATACCGATGTAAATCGATGCACGGTGTTTAGCACGTGGAGCTTTATTACCTGAAATAGAGATCAAGCCCCCTATTTGCCCTTCAACAACGGCTACTATAATGGAACTAGAATTGTTTTTACGCAAGTTAGTAATTTTCTTGCGTACACTTTGAACAGATGGATCGCGTTCGTTTTTACCATAGAGCATAAAATCTGTCTCTGCATCTAACTTAGATAATAATTTGGCTAAATCACGTGCATCATCCGTTTCAATGGAGCGAGTGATAAAAGTATTTTTGGCATTTTCTAAACTATCCAATTCAGCATTACTGTTACTTGAAGGTTTTTCAAACGTTACATGATAACCAGGCTGTATCGTGGTTACATAGTATCCTTGTTCTATCCAAGCTAGATAATGTTTTAGAGGAGGTTTAGTTTTCTTCCACCAACTCTTATTTAAATAGGAGGAGTTAGGTAATGAATGTCCCATAATTGTTTCTATTTCTGTGAAGGAAAGTTGAATTTTATCGTCTGTAGCGGAGCTGAAATATTCAGCTAGCGGTATGTATTTCTTTTCAATCTTATTTTCCATTATTACCCCTCTTTATTATATGTATATATTATATTAGAAATAGTAACATAGTATTAAGTCTAATTACATGAATTTTACGATTATTATTTATTTTTATGGATAAAAAAGACTATGTTGTTCTAAAGGGATATTGGAGCAGATGATGTGGATTTGTAAAATTAAACTTTATAAAATAGAATCCATGAATAATATACTTTTAACAAAGGACATAATAATGTTTGAACATTAATCATCAAAGCGCTGGCATTCTTTTTCAGTGCTATGTGTGATAAGATATATTCGGAAATTATTGATATCTAGGAGGAAAAATTTAAATGAGTAAAGTACTTGTATTCGGACACAAAAACCCAGATACTGATACAATCACATCTGCGTTAGTATATGCATATTTAAAAAAACAGCTAGGCGTTGATGCTGAAGCAATTCGCCTTGGCGAATTGAACAACGAAACAGCTTATGCTTTAGAGAAATTTGGATTTGAAGCACCACGCTTAGTGGAAAAAGTTGCAGGGGAAGCTGCTCAAGTAATCCTAGTTGATCATAACGAACGTCAACAAAGTGCTGATGATATTGCTGAAGTTCAAGTAATGGAAGTTATTGATCATCACCGTATTGCTAACTTTGAAACAGCAGATCCATTGTACTACCGCGCTGAACCAGTTGGTTGTACAGCAACAATTCTAAATAAAATCTTCAAAGAAAATGAAGTTGAGATTCCAGCTAACTATGCAGGTCTTATGTTATCTGCTATCATCTCGGATACATTATTATTCAAATCGCCAACATGCACTGAGCAAGATGTAAAAGCAGCAAATGAATTAGCTGCTATTGCAGCTGTTGACGCTGCGGAGTATGGACTTGCAATGTTAAAAGCAGGTGCTGATTTAAGTGATAAATCATTAGAAGATTTACTTTCTCTTGATGCAAAAGAATTCAGCATGGGAGATCATAAAGTTGTCATTGCTCAAGTAAATGCTGTTGATGTAAATGACGTTTTAGATCGCCAAGCTGATTTAGAAGTTTTATTGAACAACTCTGTTGCAGAAAAAGGTCTGGACCTATTCTTCTTCGTTGTAACGGATATTATAAACAATGATTCTGTTGCTGTTGCAATAGGTGCACAAGCTGAAAAAGCTTATGCAGCATTTAACGTTGTTGCAGATAATAATCGTGCGCTATTAAAAGGTGTAGTTTCTCGTAAAAAACAAATTGTCCCAGCATTAACTGACTCATTAAAATAATCCTCATTAGAGGAGGAACTGCCTATTTCGATTGGAATAGGCGGTTTTTTTTATTGCTGAAAATTACACTTATAATCCACTTAGGTCAAGTGGATATACTGCTGGCCCTTCAAGTACTGCACCATCCTTTGAAAAACGTGAGCCATGACAAGGACAGTCCCATGTTTCATCTGCTTCATTCCATCTAGTTTTACAACCTAAATGAGTACAACGAGGCATAGCACGACGAGTGACATGACCGCCGACAAAATCCTTCGTTACTTTTCCGCCTAATTTTAAAGCTTGTAAAACAGCATCTCCGAATTTAGTATGCTTCGGAGAATAAAGAGAGAGTCCGACATTCTGTTTTCCGACAATACCATCTCGAAGTAGTTGTGCGGCCACAATTGAATTAGCTAACCCCCATTTTCTGAAACCAGAAGCCATCCAAATATTCGGTAAACGTGAACTAATCTGCCCAACATAAGGAATTAAATCTACCGTTTCAGGATCTTGCGCTGACCAGTGATAGTTGCAGTTGCTTGCTGCGAATTTATCTTTAGCCTCTAATTGCAGCGCTTCATAATACATGGAGGTATTGGAAATAGTACCTGCAGGGTGGCTATCCCCAGCTAATAATATAAAAGGTTTGTCATCGATTAATGTTGTTCGAATAGAGCGACCAGGTTTATCGATAGATAAATACTGACCTTTATACAATTCGCTTGCTTCAAAAGCTACGATATAAGAACGAGTGACTTCCAGTTTGAAAATTTGCATACCAATAATAGCTTCTAGTGGATAATGGGAGCATAGGATTAGCTCTTTATAACAAACTGTATGACCATTCTCTAGTTCTACACATGGTTTTAAAATATTGACCTTTTGCACGCGTGAATGCTCGTAAATCTCTGCTCCTGATTGGATTGCCTTTTCTGCAATAGTCCGTCCAAAGCGTACTGGATGGATTTGAGCTTGTTTGGGCATTTTTAAGGAAGCTGCAATGTCATATGGAATTTCGCAATCAGCGTTCCATTCTCCAGGAATACCAAGAGTTTGGTAAGCCTTCCATTCATCTTCTAAAGCCTTTTTACCGTCAGCTTTCTGTGTATATAAGAAGGAATCAGCATGATGCACACAATCGGGTTCTGCTAAATTAAATGATAGTTCCACAGCTTGCTGGTTGAGCTCATAATATTGTTGTGCTGCTTCCATACCAAATTTAGTGATAAGTTGGCTATATAATAGGCCTTGTTGTGCAGTTACCTTCCCAGTGGAATGGCCGGTAGTACCTGAAAATAAAGTATTGCCTTCTAATAAAGTAACCTTCCGACCAACTTTTGAGAGTAAGTAAGCAGCAAGTATGCCAGAAATACCACCACCAATAATACAGATGTCAGTTTCGATTGATTGTTCGAGTGAAGGTCTTGCAAAAGGTGCTTGTTTATCTAGCCAAATTGAAGATGCCATAAGATGCCTCCAAGTACATTTTTTTTAGCATGTGGAGTATTTGAGAAATTATGTATAAGCAGATAAATTGCTGTTTTGTATGTTCACATATACAATATCTGCAAGAGGTGAGCATTGATGAAAATTGAAATTTGGTCAGACTATGTATGTCCATTTTGTTATATCGGTAAAAGACAATTAGAAAAAGCTTTGCAAGATACGGGATTCAGTGAACAAACGGAAATAATATTCAAGAGTTATCAGTTAGATCCAAACACTCCAGCTACTTCGGATTTATCTATGTACGAAGCCCTTGCTAAAAAATTTGGCTCTACAATTGAAGCGGCAAAAGCCCAAACAGTTGGTGTTGCAGGCCGTGCAAAAGAAGTAGGATTAGATTTTGATTTTGAAAATATGAAACCTGCTAATACGTTCAAATCCCATCGTTTAGCAAAATACGCCGAAGCAGAAGGTAAAGCTGCTGAAATGACTGAGCGTTTATTACGTGCGCATTTTATTGAAGCAAAACAACTTGGCTTAACTGAAGTATTAGTAGAGTTGGCAGCAGAAGTTGGTTTAAATCGTGAGAGAGTACTAGATGTACTAAATTCAGATATTTATTCATCAGAGGTATTGGCTGATATTCAAGAGGCTTCACAAATAGGTGTTAGAGGTGTCCCATTCTTTGTCTTAAATCGTAAATATGCAATTTCAGGTGCTCAGCCACAAGAATTATTCGAAGAGACAATTCGAAAAGTGGCAGCTGAAGAGGGGATTCAACCGACACTTAAAATGATGGGTGCAGAAGGTACAGGCATTTGTGAAGATGGCAAGTGTGAGCTTTAGTCTTTAATCTTCAGTCAAAAGTATGAGGGCAGATGCATTGACAGTGCATCTGTTTTTTTATAAAATAAAATTATCTTGAATTTGAGATATTTTTTTCGAGAACTATTTTTAACTAAGAGAGTGAGAGATTAAATTGACAAACGTATTAGTTGTTAAAGCAAATAACCGTCCTTCTACTGAAGGCGTTTCTAGTAAAATGTATGAAGTATTCATGGAGGAAGTAAAAGGTGCACAAGATTTAAACGTGACTACATTTGATGTATTCGCTGAAGATCTACCATACTTCGGACAAGATTTATTCAACGCATTTGGTAAAGTACAAAATGGTGAAGAACTTACAGATGTAGAAGGTCGCCTACTTGCTGCAAAACAAAAAGCAATGGACGCATTAACTGCTGCTGACGTAGTAGTATTCGCATTCCCATTATGGAACTTAACAATTCCAGCTAAATTACAAACTTTCGTTGATTACGTATACCAAGCAGGTTTTGCTTTCAAATATGATGCAGAAGGTAACATGATTAACTTAATGCCAGAGAAAAAAGCTATTCTTTTAAGCGCTCGTGGTGGTATTTATTCAACTCCAGAAACAGCACCAATGGAAATGGCTGTAAACTATATGCGTAATGTATTCGGTGGCGTATTCGGTATGTCAGTTGAAGAAGTAGTAATCGAAGGCCATAACGCAATGCCAGACAAAGCAGAAGCAATTATCGCTGAAGGTATGGAACGCGTTAAAGAAGCAGCAAAATCATTATCAGCTGTTCACGCTTAATTTTAAAATAATAGTGAATGCCTAATTTTAGTTAGGTTATTTATAAAGAAAGAGGGAAGTCCATTAAATGGTGCTTCCCTCTTTTCCATTGCGTTCAAAACTTTTATAACGAGTGCCTTGAAAAGTTAGTAAACCAAGGTCCCCCTCAACGAGCATACCGTATTCACGTCCGTTTAAAGGCAGCTCAATTCGGTCGCCACTTTGTACCTCGAAGGTCGTATAATAGCTAGTGCTAGCTGATGTATCTCCACTGCCACCAGACGTTTTTGACCGCTTTGTAACAACCTCTGCGGGCACAGTTAAAATAGGAGAAGCGTTATTTTTAGACCACTGAGAAATTCCTTTTACAATAACAAATATAAATGCACTAACAATAATAAGGAAAACGATGACAAAAAATACTCCGAATAATCCAGTACCTACAAAAAAAGATATATCATCACCGAACAATCCATCCAACATAATCAGCACCCCCATACTTTCTATATAATATCATTTACGGAAACACCATTAGAATAGTTTCAAAAAAGGTGATGATAACCTTTTCTGGCTGTCGTTCAAGATATAGGCTACTTTAATAGCTTCTCTTGCTGAAGGTATAAATAAGTTGGTTGCAATTCTTCTTGTTAATCCATATTTACTCGTATTAATAAGGAAGTCACAATTGTACTTTGCTTTAATGCAAATACAACAAAATAACCAGTCACATTTTTATGACTGGTTAGGCTTGCTAAGCTAATAGCAAATTGGTTATAAGTTTATATTTGACTTAAGCAGGGTTTGCTTCAAGTTCGATATTAATTTTGATATCATCGCCAACTAGTACGCCACCAGTTTCAAGTGCTGCGTTCCAAGTTAAACCGAAGTCTTTACGATTAATTTTAGTTTCCGCTTCAAAACCTACAACTTCTTGACCCCATGGGTTAGTACCTTTACCACCGTATTCAGCTTCAAAAGTCACAGATTTTGTTACATCTTTAATTGTGAAATCTCCAGTAATTTCGTATTCACCGTCACCAGTAGATTTAATGTTTGTTGCAACGAAAGTCATTTTAGGGAACTGCTCAACATCGAAGAATTCAGCTGACTTTAAGTGGTTATCACGGTCTTCATTATTTGAATTTACACTTGCTACATCAATTACAAATTTAATTGAAGCACCAGTTAAATCTTCTGGATTAGCATCGATATCAGCAGTGAAAGAACCGAAGTTACCTTTAACTTTTGAAATCATCATGTGTTTTACTTGGAAACCTAAATGAGAGTGAGCTTGGTCTACGTTATATTTTGTCATTTTTAAATTCCTCCTAAAAAGTGTTTGTTATTTAGTACATTTATCATATTACAAAAGTATCTCGAAATCAAGAGTTTTTAATTAAAGATAATTTCGGTGTTATGTTACAGATAAATTTTATGTTTATACATAGAAAATCATGTCACTCTTATTTAAATCTTTTACAATTATTTTCCCCTCTTTTTCAGAGAATGAAACATTGTAGGTTTGTAAACTTTCTTTCAGTTTGTAAAATTCATCTTCTGAAGATAGCTTAAGAGAGTAGCCTATTAATCCAGTAGCATTTTCTGGTGGGAGTGGAGCACCTACTCCTTGCCAAATATTTGTTGCAATGTGGTGATGATAACCACCAGCAGACATAAAGAAAGCTGAATCCATAAAGTTAGTCATTAAATCTAATCCTAGAGCCTCTAAATAGAAGCGGCTTGTTGCATCGTCTAAGTTCGTAACGTTTAAATGCATATGGCCTAAAATTGTACCTTCCGGGAACCCTGTCCATGTACGCTCAGATTTATATAAAGCCATTATGCCTTTGAAATCGATCGGTTCAGTAGCTGTGTTCACTTGACCGTTTGGTTCAATCAGCCACTCACTTCTTGGTAGATCTCGGTATATTTCAATTCCGTTGCCTTCTGGATCACTTAGATAGAAAGCTTCAGAGTAAAGGTGGTCACCTGCTCCAGAGATAGGAGCACCAATTTCTAATAAATTTCCGATAACATACGCTAAATCTTCGCGACTTGGTACTAATATTGCGAAGTGGAAAAGACCTGTAGTACGTGTAGGTCTAGGAACAACGTCCTGTGTAGTAGTTAATATTAGAATTGGTTGAGTACTACCTGCACCAAATATAACTTCTGTAGTGGATTCCTTAATAATATGGAATCCTAACATTTGATAAAACTCTTTTTGTTTTTCTAGAGATTGTACACGTAACTGTACATATCCTAACGCCATTTTGGGATCTAGTTTGAAAGTCAAAGTAGTTCCTCCTCTCAAATAATTCTTACCACTTACTTTTCGTAACTAACTATAAAATAATAAATTACTTACGTCAAGTAAATAAGTTACCGAAAGTTTACTTTTTAAAATAATCCCGCTACAATAGCATATATAGAGGTGAAACAAATGAAGGAATCAGCATTATGCCCTCGTTTAGCAAAATCTATGGATTTGATAGGTAAACGCTGGATGGGCTTAATTTTATATCAATTATTAGATGGACCACAGCGCTTTAATGAAATTGAGTCATCGATGCCAATTAGCGGGCGACTGCTATCTGAGCGTCTAAAAGAACTTGAAAAAGAAGGTATTGTAGAGCGCCATGTGTATACTGAAGTGCCTGTTCGAGTAGAATATACTTTGACAGAAAAAGGCCAAGGTTTAAAAGGTGCAATCGATGAGATTGAAAATTGGTCAAAAAGATGGCTTTAAGTGAAAATCACTTGTAAAAATGCCGTTGTCTATTCATACTATGAAGGAATAGAAGTTTAGAAAGGAAAGGTCTTTCAATAATGAAACAACAATGGGCAGCAAAATTATCTACTATAGTAAATCCAGCAAACGTTAAAATAGATGAACCACTAGATCAATACACGATGACAAAGCTTGGCGGTAGCGCCGATGTATTTGTCATGCCTTCTACTGAAGAAGAAGCAGTTGCAATCGTAAATTATGCGACTAACAATGATATCCCGATTTTGTTATTAGGGAATGGCTCTAATATGGTTGTACGTGATGGAGGAGTTAGAGGAATTGTCCTTAACTTTTCGAAATTGGATGAAATCCGTATTGATGGCACAACTGTTTATGCACAAGCAGGTGCATTGCTTAAAGACGTATCAATAGCAGCGGCAGAGGCAACTTTAACAGGTCTAGAATTCTCATGTGGTATTCCAGGATCTATTGGTGGCGCAATGGCTATGAATGCCGGTGCATATGGCGGGGAAATAAAAGATGTTATTTTACAATCAACTGTACTAACACCAACAGGCGAAAAATTAGTTTTAAACAAAGAACAACTTGATCTAAGCTATCGTAAAAGTATTATCTCTAAAAAAGGCTACTACGTATTATCTTCTGAGTTTGAATTACAACGAGGCGATCAACAAGAAATTGATGCAAAAATTGCTGAGCTAACATTTTTGCGTGAATCGAAGCAACCGCTTGAATATCCTTCAGCAGGAAGTGTTTTTAAGCGCCCTCCAGGTTACTTTGCGGGTAAACTGATTCAAGACAGTGAACTACAAGGTAAAGGTGTAGGTGGTGCAGAGGTTTCTACGAAACATGCTGGCTTTATCGTAAACAAAGGCGGCGCAACAGCTACTGATTACATCAACACAATAAAAATGGTGCAAGCAACTGTGAAAGAGAAATTTGATGTTGATTTAGAATTAGAAGTGAAAATCGTTGGTGAAGAACCTTCTAAAAACTGATCATTGTAAATTTTATTAAACTAAAAACTACAGAGAACGCCTTTCGTATTACATGCGGAAGGCGTATTTATATTTAAAGGGGAGCTCACTATGAAATTTGTATCTTGGAATGTTAATGGAATTCGAGCGTGCTTAAAAAAGGGTTTTTTAGATTATTTTAATGAAATGGATGCGGACTTTTTCTGTATTCAAGAGTCAAAATGCCAAGATGGACAAGTTGAATTAGATTTGCCCGGCTATGAGCAATATTGGAATTATGCAGAGCGCAAAGGCTATTCAGGTACGGCTATTTTTACAAAACATACGCCATTGTCCGTTAAATATGGTGTTGGTGACCAATCAACGCAAGAAGAGGGACGTATCATTACATTAGAATATGAAGATTTCTATTTAGTAAATGTGTATACACCAAATTCAAAACGGGACTTAGCGCGTCTTGATTACCGAATCGAATGGGAGGATGAATTACGAGGCTACTTACAATCCTTAGACGAGGTAAAGCCTGTTATTTATTGTGGTGATTTGAATGTTGCTCATGAAGAAATAGATATAAAAAATGCTAAGGCTAATATAGGGAATTCTGGTTTCACAGAAGAAGAGCGTGGCAGAATGACAACATTGTTAGGTTCAGGATTTACAGACACTTTCCGTTATCTATATCCAACGCAAACAGATACTTATACGTGGTGGTCTTATATGAATAAAGTAAGAGAGCGGAATATTGGCTGGCGAATCGATTACTTTATCGTTTCAGATCGTTTGCAAGAGAAAATAGAAAGTGCGGAAGTACATGCTAGTATTCTAGGGAGTGACCATTGTCCAATCGTATTAAAAATAAAATAATATGTTTTATATAGAAAAATCACGTTTTTTGTCGAAAAATCGTGGTTTTTTATTTTATTTAAAAGGGGAAAACACTTCGAGAGCCGAATATAATAGGAGTAAGGGGAGGCGAAATTATGGTCAAAGAGAAAAAGCGTGGACGATTATGGAAATGGCTAAGCTGGACTATAGGTGTTTTAATACTTATTGCATGTGGTGCACTTATTTTTGTTAACGGTTACATAGGAAAGTCTAAACCAAAAATTGATGGCGAAATGCAAGTAGCAGTATTGGATGAAAATGTGAAAGTAGTAAGAGATGACAAAGGAGTACCACATCTTACAGCTAAATCGGATGCAGATTTATATCGAGCGCAAGGTTTTGTGCAAGCTCAAGATCGATTATTCCAAATGGATTTAGCGAGAAGACAGGCAAGCGGTAGACTGGCAGAGGTCGTCGGTGAGTCTGCAGTAGATACGGATAAGTTCTTCCGTACATTTAGTTTGCGTGCGGCTGCCGAAAAATCTGAAGCGGGTTATTCACAAGAGGCTAAGCAAGTTTTAGCTTGGTATGCTGAAGGTGTAAATGCATTTATGGAACAGGCAAAGAAAGAGGGTGCTTTATCGTATGAATTTCGTTTGCTTGGCTATGAACCTGAGCCTTGGACAGCAGTGGATTCATTAACGATTGGTAAATACATGGCTTATGATTTAGGTGGCCATTGGGATATGTTAGCGTTTAGACATTGGGCATTAAACAATTTATCTGATGAAGAAGCTAAGGAATTATTCATTAAGTATCCAGAAAATGCGAAGTCAATTATTGCAGCTAATAAAAAAACACCTGTTAATGTTGCAGGACAGTTCGATGCATCACTAATACCTCATGAATTTAATGGTAGTAATAACTGGGTAGTATCGGGTAGTAAAACAGAGTCAGGTAAGCCTTTACTAGCCGATGATCCACATTTAGGTTTAAGTACACCATCAATTTGGTATCAAATGCATTTGGAAACACCTACGCAGAATGTAAGTGGAGTTATTTTCGCGGGAATACCTGGTATTATTTTAGGGCATAACGAGAAAATAGCATGGGGCGTGACGAATGTTGGTCCAGATGCGCAGGATTTATATATAGAAACACCCAACCCAAGTAATGCAACTGAATTTAAATATGAAGGCAAATGGGAAAAGGCTACAGTACGAGATGAACCAATCAAAATTAAAGGTGGTAAAACGGTAGACTTTGAAGTTGTAGAAACGAGACATGGTCCAATTATTTCAGATTTAGCATTTAAGAAGGAAAAACCAACTGCAGTCTTCTCAATGCAATGGACCGCTCTAGAACCAACGCTAGAATTACAAGCGATCCTGAATATGAACCGTGCTGAAAATTGGGAGCAATTCGAAACAGCTTTAGAGGATTTCCAAGCACCAGCACAAAATTTTGTTTTTGCTTCAGAGGACGGTACGATTGCTTATAAAGCCAATGGTCGAATTCCAATTCGTAAAAAAGGTGATGGGCAGCTACCGGTTCCAGGAGACTCAGCAGAATATGATTGGAAAGGGTATATTGATTACGATAAATTACCAAAAATCGTGAACCCAGCTGAAGGCTTCATTGCGACAGCGAATAATGAAGTGGTTGGTGATGAATATCCATATCATATTTCGGACTTTTGGGCACAACCATATCGATATGAACGAATTTCTGAAGTGCTAGAAAGCAAAAATAAGCTAACAGTAAAAGATATGCAAAACTTGCAAATGGATCAGAAGGACTTATATGCAGGTGAGTTTTTGAAAGATATGCTAGGCTCGGTAAAACAAGTTGATAGTAAAAAAGAATATAAGGACATTTTGAAAATGATGGAGGACTGGAATCAAGTCGATTCAAAAGAATCTGGTGCCCCGTTAGTATTCAACTTGTGGATTATTAATATTCAGAAGGAATTGTTTGAAGATAATTTACCAAAAGATGTGTACGAAATGATGCCTGGTAAATACAATATTACAGATGAAATTATGCGCCAAGCCTTTGCAGGAAAACAAGGTGCATGGGTGACCAAAGCAGGTGGTATTGATAAGCTTATGTACAATTCCTTTAAAAGGACAATTCAAGATATTGAAGCTGAGTTCGGTAAAAACGCCGAAAAGTGGCAATGGGGAGATTATCATCAGTTAACATTTAACCACCCATTATCGGCAGCTTCTCCAATTCTAGCAAAATTACTTAATCCAAAGCCAGTACCAATCGGAGGTTCTAAATTTACAGTACAAGCGGCTGCAAACAAAGAAAATGGTAATGTAAATCACGGGGCATCTTGGCGTTTTGTTGCAGATTTAAGTGATTTATCGAAGGGATATCATATTGTGGGACCTGGGCAAAGTGGTCATATGAAGTCTGAGTGGTATAACGACCAAGTTGACGATTGGGCGAATGGCAAGTATCATGAAACCATTATTACAGGTGATGTGCCTAATGGTAAGAAATTATTATTAAAGGCTCAATAACTTAGAAGGTGTTTTATTAATGGTAGAAATAATATCGGTAGCTCTGGGTGGTATGATAGGAGCAATACTTCGCTATTGTGTGACTATAACAGTGCCCACTGAATGGATGTTGTGGGTTGTCAATGGTATTGGAAGTGCCATATTAGGGATTCTAAACGGTCTATTTATTAGATATAAACCATCCAATTCATTGCGACTTCTCTTAACAACAGGTATGTTAGGAGCATTTACGACATTTTCCACTTTTTCTGCAAGTTGGTTTGCTCTCATGCAGACTAACAAGTTATTAGCAATCTGTTATGCAATTATGATGACAGCTGTTTGCGTTGCTTTAGCCTCTTTTGGTTACTTATGCACAGCACCAAAAGTAAAAGCAGGTGAACGATTATGATTTGGCTATTAATTGCTGCAGGTGGTGGGCTCGGTGCTACCACTCGCTATGGTGTGATAGAGTGGATGAAGCATAAGGAGCAGCCCTTTTTTATAGCTACCTTTCTTGTAAATAGTGTTGGTTCGCTATTAATGGGGATGGCTTTACATCTAGGAGCAGAACAAGCGACGCTTTCTTCATTCTTCACAATTGGCTTTTTAGGTGCATTCACTACATTTTCTACATTTGCTTTTGACGTTGTAAAATTAATAGAAGAACGTGATTATCGGGCAATGCTATTGTATCCAGTACTCACATTATTTGTCGGGATCGTTTTCGTAACGCTTGGTTGGCAAATATTCTCTTAATACCAAAAGGAAGCTCGGCAAAAATGCCAAGCTTCCTTTTTATAATTGTCCTTTGCTAATCATACGATTCTTCCGTCCAGTTGTCGTTTCAGCATGTAGTAAAGATTGGTATATAGATTCTTCAGTTGCCTCAATCACTGCTTGGAAAAGGTTATTCATAACGTCTGTATCATCACGTAATATTGAATATTCTTCAGTCATTGAATTTGATGTGTGCGGAATTGTATATGCATTTGAAAAGCTGATAATAATATCACCACTACCATTGTGGATATGTGTACCTGTTCTACCTAAGCCAATGGAAGCACGTTTAGCCAAGCGTTTTAGTTGACGTGCATCAACTGGAGCATTGGTGGCGACAACGATAATGACTGAACCATCTGGTTTGTCGATTTGTTCCTGTTGCCAGTTAGCGAATTTGCATTCATGGGCATTACCAAAGTTGGTTAAGGATAATACTCCAACTGTATACGGTTGATCTTCGTTCTCTACAATTCTAGAAGAGGAGCCAATTCCTCCTTTGACACCATAACAAATCATACCTTTACCAGCACCCACAGCTCCCTGTTGAACATAGCCACTCTCAGCGTGTTGGATTGCATTTTGTGCATGCTCGGGTCTAACGGCCATTAAACGCATGCTATTTAAATGACTATCATTACACTCTCCAACAACAATATTAAGTGAACTAGTAGAATCTCCAATTGACGGATTTTCTTGCAACATATGCTGCAAAGTGCCTTCTAAAACTGCACCAACACTAAATGTGTTTGTTAGCATGATAGGAGATTCTAATACACCCAACTCTTCTATTTGTATAAGGCCTGCTGTTTTACCAAAGCCGTTTAATACAAAACTTGCAGCAGGTACTTTTTGTTCAAATAGATTTTGGTTATGAGGTAAGATGGCTGTTACACCAGTGCAAATTGTATCTTCTTCATCAATCTTCTTATGTAGTGTGACATGGCCAACATGTACATTTGGGACATCCGTTATAGCATTCCATCGCCCTTTATTCATACCTAATCTCTCCTAACAACCTTTTCATTAATTATATTGAATATTCCGAATATAAACAATGAAGAAAAATGTCTTGAACAATCAAACAGATATTTGAATAATATATGTAAAAAATGTATACTGTTATCAACAATCAAATGGATGTTTGAATGAGGAGGTACAAGATGCAAAAAGATTTGTGTGAAGTAACTAAAGTACATGAAGAAGCGGTAGAACGAGTACAAAGTCAAATTCCTGAATTGCAGAAGTTAGCCCAATTCTTTAAAGCATTTTCAGATGAAACACGATTAAAGATTCTATACGCATTAACAATTGAAAAATCATTGTGTGTCTGTGATGTAGCAGCCATTATTGGTTCATCCACAGCCACAGCTTCACATCATTTACGCTATTTACGTGAAAATGCTTTAGCAAAATCACATCGCGAGGGAAAACTAATTTATTATGAACTTGCGGATGACCATGTTGAACAGCTTGTGAAAATTGCATATGAACATTCGAAAGAAGGGGATTGCATTGAAGAAAAGTGAGCAACAGGAATATCGATTGCAGAATTTATCTTGTGCAAGTTGTGCAAAAAAGTTTGAGAAAAACATTCAAAATATCTCTACAGTAGAAGAAGTCCAATTGAATTTTGGAGCAGCTAAGCTCACTGTAATAGGAGAAGCATCAATAGAGCAACTTGAAGAAGCAGGTGCCTTTGATGGCATAAAAATTAAACGTGCAGATGACAAAAGGGTAGAGAAAAATACTCCCTTTTTTAAAAAGAAAGAAAATATTTTAGCTGGTATTTCGTTAGTATTCGTTTTAGCAGGCTATTTAATAGCATCGTTTAAAGGCGATGATTATTTACCAGCAATTGCGCTATTTTTATTAGCCATAGTGATTGGTGGATATGATATTTTCAAAACAGGATTTAAAAATTTATTCCGATTAGAATTTGATATGAAAACGTTAATGACGATTGCGATTATTGGAGCTGCAATAATAGGTGAATGGCAAGAAGGGGCAGTTGTTGTCTTTTTATTTGCTGTTAGTGAGGCGTTAGAAGCGTATTCAATGAATAAAGCCAGACAGTCAATTAGTAGTTTGATGGATATTGCACCAGCAACTGCAATGGTACGCAGAGGTAATCAATTAGTAGAACTTGCTACAGAGGACATTCTAATTGGTGATATTTTAATTGTTAAACCCGGTCAAAAGATTGCTATGGACGGTAAAGTACAAAGTGGTATTTCAAGTGTTAACCAAGCTCCAATTACGGGTGAATCTATTCCAGTGAAGAAAGAAATAGGTGACGAAGTATTTGCTGGAACATTGAACGAAGAGGGCGCATTAGAAATCGTTGTTACGAAGCATGTAAAAGATACAACGATTGCGAAAATTATTCATTTAGTAGAAGAAGCCCAGGCAGAAAAAGCTCCTGCCCAAAAGTTTGTAGATCAGTTTGCAAAATATTACACACCACTGATTATTTTAATCGCTCTATTAGTGGCATTTGTAACACCGCTATTTTTGGGAGATTGGAATCATTGGATATATCAAGGGTTGGCTGTTTTAGTAGTAGGTTGCCCATGTGCACTTGTTATTTCAACCCCAGTGGCTATCGTTACTGCAATTGGAAACGCAGCAAGACAAGGAGTTCTTATAAAGGGTGGAGTTCATCTAGAGCAACTGGGGCGTATAAAGGCAATTGCTTTTGATAAAACAGGTACCTTAACAAACGGTGTTCCTGAGGTAACAAATGTATTAGTAGCGGATCATATAACGGAAGAAACTTTGATTCGTTTAGTAGCTGCAGTGGAACAGTCATCACAGCATCCGTTAGCTCGAGCGATTTTACAATATGCTAGAGAACACAAAGTACAACCAGCTATTGCAGAGCAATTCCAATCTGTTACAGGTAAGGGAGCCTATGCGGAAATAGAGGGTGCACGTATTTCTGTAGGGAGTTTAACGTGGATTCAAGAAACCGTAAGTGTTCCTAAAGCTATGCAATCTGCTATTAGCAATCTTCAAAAAGAAGGGAAATCTGTCATTGCTGCAATGTCTGGGGAAACTTTCCTTGGTTCTATAGCAATAGCGGATAAAGTTCGTAGTAATAGTGTAAGTGTTATTCAAAAACTTCGCGCCAATGGTATTGCACATACGGTCATGCTAACTGGTGATGCTGAGCCCACAGCCCGAGCGATAGCACAGGAGCTTCAGTTAACAGATATTCGTGCTGGATTATTACCTGAAGATAAACTACAGGCAATGAAGGAATTACAGTCACAGTATGGTTCTGTTGCTATGGTTGGTGATGGTATAAATGATGCTCCTGCCTTAGCGAATGCAACAGTTGGTATTGCGATGGGTGGTGCTGGTACAGATACAGCATTAGAGACAGCGGATGTCGCATTAATGGCTGATGACCTTGAAAAGTTGCCATATACGATAAGACTTAGTCGAAAAACGTTGCGAATTGTTAAAGAAAATATTATGTTTGCATTAGGGCTAAAATTGATAGCATTACTTCTAATAATTCCAGGATGGTTGACACTCTGGATTGCTATCTTTGCAGATATGGGTGCAACCCTACTAGTAGTATTAAATTCGTTACGTTTAATGCGCATGCAGAAATAACGGTATCGTGTAATCGGAGGTCGAGTGTTGTGAAACTAATAGAGTGGACAATGGAGGAACAGGAGCAGTTAATTCATTTTATGACGATGAATACGTGGCCGTATCACGTCAATTCTCATCCTGGTCGTGAACTAATTGAAAAAGCGATTGATGAGGGTGGCTACGAATCAGAAGAAGTGAAGACGTTCTGGTTAGAAAGCAATGAAGGTGAAAAGGTAGGTATGGTGAAAATCTATGATTTACAAGATGAAATACCCCTTTTTGACTTACGTATTGCGGAGAATTGGCGAGGATTAGGGCATGGAACTGCTGCATTAAGACTTATATCAGATTATGTATTTCGTATGCCTGAAAAGAAAATTCGTCTTGAAGGGCATACACGACAAGATAACTTCCCTATGCGCAAAACGTTTGAACGTGCAGGTTTCTTAAAAGAAGCACATTTAAGACAAGCGTGGTTTGTGCCAAAAGAATATGCATATTACGATGCTGTCACATACGGCATCACTCGTGAAGACTTTTTAGAAGGTAAAACAACGCCAGTTAGTTGGGATGATGAAAAAGTGAAAGAGGAAGTTCGTTTCCAAAAAAACTGGGACTTCCCTAACTCATTTAATTCTGAAAGATTGATAATACGTATGCCACTTATGGAAGATGCCGAAGTAGTTTGGGATTCGATTATTCAATCAGCAAGTTCATTAAAACAGTATATGCATTGGGCGCAAACTTTGCCTAAATCTGAAGAGACAAGAGAGAATATTCGACTAGCTATTGCAGATTTTTTTGCTAGAAAAGAATTGAGATTGCATATATTTTTGAAAGAAACAGGGGAATTTATAGGTAGCTCTGGTTTACACAAAATCGATTGGGATATTCCGAAATTTGAAATTGGCTATTGGTTAGATGTACGTCATGAAGGTAAGGGTTATATGACAGAAGCAGTCGAGCGAATTACACAATTCGCTTTTGAAGAGTTACACGCAGCACGTATAGAAATTCGTTGCGATACTGAAAATCTTCGTAGTCGGGCCGTTGCTGAACGAGCACAGTATCAGTTAGAGGGTATCTTTAAAAATGATTCCCTTTCTGCTAACGGTAAAGCATTGCGAGATACTTGTATATACGCGAAAACACAATAAAAAAAACGAATGCCAATGCGTTTACGCATTGGCATTCGAATGTTATAATGATTTCCTTCCTGCCAGTAACTGAACGAAGAACAGAATACCTGCAAGAACTAAGATAATGTGGATGAGACCGCCGCCGATTTTAAAAAGAAAGCCAAGTAACCAAAATACGATTAAAATACTGATAATCCACCATAGCAGTTTCCCCATTAGGAACACCCCTTTTGTTGTTATGCATAAACAATTCCCCTTATTTAAAAACTTAAACATAAGGGAATTGTCGGAAGTAATTGAAGGAGAGATAATATGACGGAACAAATGAATACCTCGCCAGTTACAGAAGAAGCACAATTGTTGAACGTAACTGAAGAAATCGTGCGAGGGCTTGTGTCGTTCACCATTCATGGTCCTGACTATCCAACATTTTGTCGCTGTCAAAAATGTGAATTAGATATATGTGCTATTACGTTGAATCATTTAGATAATCACTTTGTGACAACAAAAGAAGAACGTGAGAAAGTGTACGCTATTTTAAAGACACCCGATAGTATTGAACAAATCAATAGACAAATTATTCATGCAATTCACATTGTCAGCCATAAATCTGGACATTAAAAGACAATCCTCTGATATAGGTTACGTTTTATTAGTGCTTGTAGTAAACTATAGAGTAGGATACGGAAAGAGAGGGACATGAGATGCCGACACCGAGTATGGAAGACCACATCGAACAAATCTATTTATTAATTGATCAAAAGGGCTATGCACGCGTTTCGGATATCGCTGAAGCATTGTCAGTTCTTCCTTCCTCTGTTACCAAAATGGTTCAGAAGCTTGATAAAGATGGTTACTTAGTGTACGAACGTTATAGAGGCCTCATGTTGACCCCTAAAGGCTCCAAGCTAGGCAAGCGTTTAGTAGAACGACATGATCTACTAGAGAATTTTTTAAGACTAATTGGTGTAGATGAAGAACGAATTTACAATGATGTTGAAGGAATCGAGCATCATTTGAGTTGGAATTCCATAGACCGTATTGCAGATCTTATACAAGTAATGGAAGAAAATCCTGCATTTATTCAACAGCTTGAGGAGTTAAAAACTCAGCAAAGTGAATGATATGTCATATGAAGGGAGCTAGATGTATGGCAGAATTACAATCAGGCGATATCGTTAAACTATTTGTGAAAGAAAAACAAGATTCAAAGTATATTCTTACTAATGATTTTGTTGATATTCCACTTAATATTTCGGAAGTAACGGAGCCTTTAGAATTAAACAGTAAAATTGAGGTATTTTTATTCGCTGACCGTAGAGGAAATCTATCAGCTACAACAGCTATACCTAATATTAATAAAGATGAATACGGCTGGGCACGCGTATTACATGTAAAAGATCGTGATGGTGCTTATGTTGATATTGGTACTTCAAGAGAAGTATTGGTACCAGCGGAAGACTTACCGAAGCTTAAGCCGCTATGGCCAGAGCCAGGTAATCATTTATTCATCACGTTGCGCACAGATCGTGATGGAGGGTTATTCGGACGACTTGCTACAGAAGAAAAGGTATTGGAAATGTATGAAGATGCAGAACCAGAACTTTTCAACCAAAATATTATTGCTCGTCCGTATCGTTTATTGCCAGTTGGAACTTTCCTTATTGGCGTAGATAAGCCTTATCGTATTTTCGTACACGAATCAGAGCGTAATGCAGAGCCTCGCCTTGGTGCAGATATCTCAGTACGTGTAATTGAAGTGAAAGAAGATGGTACGATCAACGCTTCAATGTTGCCACGTAAGTATGAACGTCTATCAGATGACGCTGAAAAAATCTTCGCTTACTTACAAGAAGTTGGCGGTAAAATGCCATTCGGAGATAAATCGTCACCTGAGGAAATTAAAGAGATGTTCCATATGAGTAAAGCAGCATTTAAACGTGCTTTAGGAACATTAATGAAGGCCGGTCGAATTACACAAGTAGATGGCTGGACAGAACTTAAAGACTAAAATTGAAGGAGCAAAAGTAGAAAGTTTCCATACTTTCAGAAACTTTTTGCTCCTTTTTTTCGTATTAATACATAGAGGTGAGAAAATTAAATTATAGTTACAGCAATTGCCATCAAAATAATGCAATGATGTAGTTACATGATCAGTTTTCCTATGTCTCATTACTAATAATTGTTCTTGAACGCATCATTATGAAAAAATCGACTCTAATAATGTATATGAATAACATGTAAATGAGGGAGGAAGAAAAGATGAAGAAGAAATTTTTAGCCGTTTTAACGGCAATGTTTTTAACAACTTCAGTTGTAGCACCATCTATTAGTTTTGCAAGCACAACTGATACTTCAACAAAAAAAGGGATTAATGAAAAATTAGGAGTGCCAATCGTTGTATACGGTGGCAACCTATCAGATACAGAAAAAGAAAGCGTAAAGAAAAGTCTAGATGTAGCAAGTGAAGCGGAAGTAGAAGAGATTACAGTAACAGGTGCGGATTTAGTAAAGTACATCTCAGATGGTGATGCACGTTCTCGCATGTATTCATCAGCGAAGATTACGCGTAAAGATGCTGGAGCGGGATTAGTCATTAATATCGTAACACCACAAAATATTACGCAAGTAACATCAGATATGTATTCAAATGCTATGTTAACAGCTGGTATTGAGGATGCGGTAGTAGAAGTAGCAGCTCCAAAAGCAGTTACAGGACACTCTGCACTTGTAGGAATTTATAAAGCATATGAAGTAACTACTGGAGAAAAGCTTGACACAGAACGTACAGATGTGGCGAATGAAGAACTTTCTGTCGCAACAGATTTAGCACAAAATTCAGGTGTTGATGATGAGAAAGTAAGTCAATTATTAACTGAAATTAAAAAGCAAATTGCAGAACAAAAACCAGCAACAAAAGAAGATGTTGAGAAGATAGTAAACGAACAACTTAGCAAATTAGAGATAAATTTAAACGATAAGGATCGTCAATTACTAATTGATTTGATGAATAAAATCAGTAACTTAGATATCGACTTTAGTAAATGGGGAAGCCAGTTAGAGGACTTAAGTAGTACAATAAAAGATAAACTAGGTAGTATTACAGAAGATATTAAGAGCGATACAGGCTTCTGGGCAAGTGTAAAAAACTTTTTCCAAAATATAATGGACGGTATTAGTGGTATTTTTAACTAAGAGCTGATAATGCCAATTTAAGAGACAACTTCGTACCATCGGTATGAAGTTGTCTTTTTATGTGGTGGAAAATTAATTGAGCATTGTAATTGCAATAGAAATATTAGAGTGATAATATGTGAGTAATAAATATCTCGAATTCGAGATATATTAAAAGCGATTTTTTATATAATAGGAGGCATTTTATATGTCATTACATTTAGCAGGAATTCACCATGTTTCAGCAATTACAGCTAGTGCAGAAAAAAACCATCATTTTTTCACGAAAATTTTAGGGTTGCGTCTTGTAAAAAAGACAGTTAACCAAGACGATACATCTTCATATCATTTATTTTACGCGGATGCAGTCGGTACACCTGGATCAGATATGACGTATTTTGATATTCCAGTAGCAGGTCGTACTCATCCAGGGGTTTCAAGTATTAACAACATTGCTTTTCGAATAAAATCTAAAGAAGCATTACAATATTGGATGAATCGCTTTCAAGAATTAGATGTAGAGCATGATGAGGTGATGGAGCGATTCGGCCGCCAAACGCTAACATTTCGGGATTTTGAAGGCTCACGATTAATGCTTGTAGTAGATAATGGGGAAGGTGTCCCTTATGGAAAAGCATGGACAGAAACGGATATACCAGCAGAGTATGCGATAGTTGGGTTAGGACCTGTAACATTAACTGTCCGTATAGCAACGCCAACTGAAACCGTATTATCGAAAGTTTTGGGGTTTGATAAAGTGGGAACATATCCATCAGCTATACCTAATATGCCAGATATTATTGTCTATAAAACAGGTCAGGGTGGTGCCGGTGCTGAAGTGCATATTGAAGAACGGCCAGATCTTCCACGTGAACGCCCAGGTAGAGGAAGCGTACACCATGTCGCTTTCAGAGTAAATACTTTTGAAGAGTATGATTTATGGGAAGAAAAATTGAGAGAGTATGGCTTCCATACTTCAGGCAAAGTAGATCGCTTTTATTTCCGTTCAATTTATTTCCGTGAACCAAATGGTATTTTATTTGAATTAGCAACAGATGAGCCGGGCTTTACATCAGATGAACCTCTTGAAAGTTTAGGGGAACAATTAGCATTACCACCATTCTTAGAGCCTCAACGTGAAAAAATTGAAGCGAAATTGCGACCGCTAACACTGTCAGAATAAATTGTGCTACACTAAATTAAAAAAGGGGTGTGTAATATGGAATTTCAATTTAATAATCGTGGCAACGAAGAATTCGCTTTTGAGTACAAAGAAAATGATGAACTATTAGCGGAAATTTGTTGGACAAAATTAGGGGATATTATGGTTGTCGACCATACATTTGTTTCCGAGAAATTACGTGGACAAGGTATTGCTAAAAAACTATTAGATCGTGCGGCTGATTATGCTAGAGAAAAAGATTTCAAGATTGAAGCTGTTTGCACCTATGTAGTAGCTTCTTTTGAAAAATCTAACGCATATGATGATATTAAAATATAATTACTTTCATACAATTGAACAGTAGGTTTAGCGAAACAGCTCACTAAAAATTTAGTGGGCTGTTTTTAATAAAAGTGAAACCAAATTAAAGGAAAATCGTATAGTAAGTAGAAATGATAATTAAGAGGTGATTAGATGAAGAGAACTGGAGAAATGGCTTTAGGTATTATTGGTTCTGTATTAAATGTATTTGTAATTATTGCACTTGCTATATTGATGTTTGGTATCTCAACGTTTGCGAATGATTCAACATTCACAGATGGAGTATTGTCAGAAATGCAAAATGATCCTAATTTAACTGCAGGAGAGATTGAAGCGGCAACTACTTTAATTGATAATATGCCAACTTACATAAATGCTTTTGGATGGCTTGGTGTTGTTCTATTAGTAGTATCGCTTGTGTTAGGCATTTTAGGTGTCGTGTATATTAGAAAGAGTGATAAACAAAATGTAGCAGGCACTTTCTTTATATTAGCAGGTGTATGTGCAGGAATTATCTCACTAACTGCAATTCTATTTTATATTGCAGCAATCATGAGTTTTGTAAGAAAGCCAAAAGTTGAAGAAATTGATACTTTTTATGTAAATGAATAGAACAAAAGAGCTCTCAGTAAAAAACTGAGAGCTCTTTTTATTTATTGATGAAACAGTTTTCCTTGTACTAGCTCAAAAGTATGTGATGAATATCTTCAGGTATTGCTTGCAGATTAAGATTGGGTTCGTAAATCTGTTTATGCGTTAGCATTGCAAGGAATGAACCAATCAATCCTACTAGAAACGCGTTTATTATCGAAGTAATAATATAGTGATAATATTAATTATCTCTAGGTGTAATATTCTTAGAGAACTTTAAAATCTTTTTGAATAGGGTGGGAAAAGCAATGTGAACTATTCTTGAACCTATTTCAAAATTGTCCGATTTTTTTGTTTACTAAGTAGTAATTGGGTCGAAAAGGTATAGAAAATGTGAAATAATGAATACTAAGGAGTGATATATAATGGCATGGAAAGAACAGACATTTGATGAGTTAACAACAACAGATCTATACCGCATATTGCAATTGCGCATAAACGTATTTGTAGTTGAGCAAAAGGCATATTATGCAGATCTGGATGACCATGATCAAAATTGTGTACATGTAACATATGAAAAGGACGGCAAACTAATTGCTTATGCACGAATTGTACCACCAGGCGAAAAATTTGAGATGGCTTCATTTGGACGGGTAATCGTTTTACCAGAAGCCAGAGGAACAGGGCTATCACAAGAACTCATAAAAAGAGTAATGGCAATTCTAGAACGCAATTGGCCAGAAGCAGACCTATTTATAGAAGCTCAAGCCTATTTACAAAAATTCTACGGTGCATTTGGGTTTGAGGCTGTTTCGGAGGAATATATTATGGAATGTTTACCTCATATAGATATGGTGTGTAAACGAAAAAAATAGTAGTATTTTGCAAGGTGAATTGAAATGTCATGTTTAGTTATTTGGATATAAGGTAAATAACATAGTATGATGGAACAAAATATTGGAAGGAATGATGTTCAATGGCAAAAGGTAAATCTTTAGTGATCGCTGGTATAGCAGCAGGTGCGTATGCATATTTCCGAAAAAAAGAAAACCGTGATAAAGCGGTAGTGGCGTTCAATAATACAAAGGTAAAAGTAAATTCATTTATTGAAGCGCAAAAACACAATTATTCTGAGCTAACTGAAGCAGGACACCCAAACCCTTATGACGAGGGTGATTCTAGAATGGTAGATGAAGGGGCGCTAACTAGCGTTCAATATTATAATGCAGAGGTGCAGGATGATGGACAAGATAATTCTTTTGACGATCCTGAACAGCCTGCAGATGATAAAAAAAAATAATATTATAAAAGCCAACCGTAATTTGACTTACGGTTGGCTTTATTTTTGTATCAATAAATACAAAAAAGAGGAGCCCAAATCTTCGGAATTTCAAAGATTTGAACAGCCTCTTTTAGAACTGAATTATTATTTTACTTCTTCAAGTTCTGGAGTTAACATTTGACCGTATTTAGCAAGGTTTGTATGGAATTCAAATGCCTTTTCTAATACGTGAGGAGTTTGTCCACCACGTGCATTTGCTTCTTCTACATATGCATTTAATGCAGATTTGAATTTGGGGTGAGCACAGTTTTCAATAATTAGTGCTGCACGTTCACGAGGAGCAAGTCCGCGTAAATCAGCATAACCTTGTTCAGTTACAATTACGTCTACGTCATGTTCTGTATGGTCAACGTGAGATACGAATGGCACTACTGAAGAAATTTTGCCGCCTTTAGCGTATGATTTAGTAACGAAGATAGATACACGAGAATTACGTGTGAAGTCTCCTGATCCACCGATACCATTCATCATTTTCGTACCGCTTACGTGAGTTGAGTTTACGTTTCCGTATATATCAAGCTCAAGAGCAGTATTAATCGCGATTAATCCCATACGACGGATTAATTCTGGATGGTTAGAAATTTCTTGTGGACGTAATAATACTTTTTCTTTGTATTTTTCTAAATTGTGATAAACAGATTCCATTTTCTCTTGAGAAAGTGTTGTAGAGCAACCACTAGCAAATTTTACTTTACCAGCATCGATTAAGTCGAATACAGCATCTTGTAAAACTTCAGAGTAAACTTCTAAATCCTTGAATTCAGAATCTAACATACCGTGAAGCACTGCGTTTGCAACTGAACCAACACCAGATTGCATTGGAGCAAGTTCTTCAGTTAAACGGCCTTCTTTAATTTCGTTACGTAAGAAACCAAGTAAGTGAGAAGCAATTTGATCTGTTTCAGCATCTGGTGGTACGATTGCAGATTCAGAGTCTTCTTGATTTGTAATGACAATACCAGCGACTTTATCTAAATCTAAAGGAATACCGATTGTACCGATACGATCAGAAGCATTTAACAGTGGAATTGGACCACGTTCACCTTGATTATCTGGAATGTAGATATCATGCATACCTTCAAGAGCTGGATAAGAAGCAAGGTTTAACTCGATAATTACTTTATCTGCAGTTTTTACGAAAATTGGTGAGTTACCAACAGAAGTAGTTGGAATTAACATACCATCTTCAGTAATTGCTACTGCTTCAATGATAGCTACGTCTACGCCTTTCATAGCGCCTTGACGTAAGTACTCAGCAGTAATAGATAAATGTTGATCGATATAGTACATGTCACCATTGTTAATATGACCACGCATAGCGCTATCAGATTGGAAAGGTACACGTTTACCAATAATACCAGCATCAGACATAATAGTATCGATATCAGATCCTAGAGATGCACCTGTATATACATCAACTTTGAACTTTTCGTTTTTAGAGCGCTCTACTAAAGCCATTGGTACTGCTTTTGCGTCTCCTGAACGTGTGAAGCCACTTAGACCTAGTGCCATACCATCTTGAATGAAAGATGCAGCCTCCTCAGCTGTAATTACCTTTTTCGCAAGTTCTGCATGACGAAGTCTTTCTTCGATTTTTACTGTCATTACTATCATCCTCTCTGCTTAATGAATGCTTTTTAATCATTATTACATAAAATTTCTGTTTCTATAAAATAGCCAGGAATGAATATTATACCTATTTTTTATATTATCATCGAATTGTCACATTTGCTCGAAAAAAGCATGAAAAGGCTTAAAACTAGCTCGAAAGAGAAAAAAAGTGCATGAACGAGAAAAAGCTGCCTTAAAAGACAGCTTTTTCTTATGTTTACTTAGAATCCCAGTGAACGACGGAAATAGCTTGCGTAACGTTGACTGACAGGAATTCTTGTCCCATCTTTCATAATTAATAAGAAGGTTGAATGAGAATCTGGTTGGATTTCTTCAATAAAATCGATATTAACAATGTATGAACGATGGCAACGGATGAAAGAGTCCGGAGATAAGAAAAGCTCTAGATCACTTAAGTTCAAACGATGGTAGCCTTCTTTGTGCATTGTTTTCACAAAAGTTTTACGTAGTTGAGTTTCTAAATAGATAACCTCTTTATGTTTGACAGGGTACCAACAGTCATCAATTTTAATCGTAATGTAGTTTGTAAGGAAAGGAGATGGCTTTTGTGGAAAAATAGCTGTAATAGCCCCTTTGGTTTCCCCTTCTTCCATTAACGGGATACTCATTCCATAGTAAGGAACGCCGAACACTTCAGGTTCGATAAATGAATTGATTTTTTGTCCGTAACGAAGAGCTTGGTGAGTTGCTGAACCTTCAGGGATTAAATCACCCGGTTTGATTTTTAAATCAACTTTTTTGCTTGGCTGATAATATAAGTATTCTTCAGTATCTGAAATAACGATTGAAGTGTTATCAGGGAAAAACTCCTTAATAATCTGTATCAATTCCTCGATAGATCGTGGATCCATAAATCCTTACCCCGTTTCTTTCCATTCTTAAGTTCTTTCCTAACATTTTACTATAGTTTAAAGAGGAATTTAAGTAAATAGAATGATTGGAATTTTGAAAAATTATTTGTTGAATTTTGGGTGAAACAAAAGGTACATACTATGCTTAGTTCATACTATAGTTTTGTCATAAGAGTTTGTAAAGAATTGTAGCTTACATGCCAATATGAATAAAAAATATGCCCTTTAATTATTATTAATGGATAAATTATGTATAATATATATAAATCACCTGTAAAATTAGTGAGAATAACGACCTATAATATCTTTTTTTACAAATTTTGCTTAGAAAGGCATAAAACTATTTTCATATTACCAATTTCGTTATATAGTTATTTAAAGTCTATTATAAAACATGCGCATATTGTAGAAAGATGGGGAGTATATGCTACAACACCAATATTCTATTTCAGAAGCTATTTCAAAGAGGTATTTCCAAGAGATTGAAACGATGAACCGTTATGAGGGTATTGAAAGATTTTTTGAAATTGAGTCCCAATTGTTGAGAGAGATTTATCAACTAGAGGCTGAAGCTTCTAAGGAATCTTTGCGTCGTCTTATCGATATACTATCAGAGCGATCAGGGAAGCATTTTTTCAGAGCAATCAGGCATTATTTTGTTGTACTTTCATCAGTAGTCACCAGAAGGCTTATTGAAAACCAGGCACCATCTAAAAAGGCATTTGCCTTTAACGCCGCTTGCGTTGAGATGATTGATCAACGTATGAATGATGCAGAATTTTTGCAGTTTGCGGATGATTTAATAGAGTTCTATATTTATGTGATTTCTGAAAGAAAACAACCTTCTTACAAGCATCAAACCGTCAATAAAGTCATTATGTTTATCGATGATGAGGTGGAGACAGACTTATCCGTAGAAGATATTGCTTTGTACTTTACAATCAGTACAAGCCATCTGTCGCGTATCTTTAAGGAGCATGTGGGAATTACATTAGTAGAGTATTTGAACGTAAGACGTGTAGAAGAATCGCAGTATTACTTAAGGCATACAAATAAAAGTATTTCAGATATTTCAGAGCAATTTCACTTCTGTAACCAGAGCTACTATACACGTATTTTCAAGAAGTATGTGGGGCTGACACCAAAGCACTTTAGGGATCAACCAAATCACGAGTACTTTCGTTTTCAACTGCCAGACCGAAATATTTGAAAATATTGATAGTTTGCTTCTTCTTTGATTTGATATGTACCTTATATTTAAGGTATACTTCACTATAGTTTGAGAAATTGTAGGTGAGAAAATTGAAGAAGAAACTTGGGTTACTCTCAATGCTTGGTTTAACGCCATTTGTGCTAGCTGGTTGTGATTCAGTGAAAAACCAAGAAGGCTTTTTTTATAGCTTGTTCGTAAAGCCAATGGAATTTGTTTTAGATTTCTTTGGAAATACGTTATTTACAGATAGTTACGGATTGGCGATCATCTTAATTACGGTTCTTATTCGACTTATCTTGATGCCGTTTATGCTTAAAAACTATAAGCATCAACAAGGTATGAAGACGAAAATGGATAAGTTAAAACCTGAAATGGATGATATCCAAAAGAAATTAAAAGCAGCAAAAACAAAAGAAGAACAAATGGCATTGCAACAAGAAATGATGGGTTTATATCGTAAACATGGAGTCAATCCATTGAATATGGGTTGTTTACCAGTAGTGATACAAATGCCAATCATCATGGGTCTTTATTATGCAATCCTTTATTCAACTGAGGTTCAAGCCCATCAATTCTTATGGTTTAGCCTAGGTAAACCAGATATTATTATGACTTTGGTTGCTGGTGCGATTTATTTCGTTCAAGCACAAGTATCGTTATGGACTGTTCCTGAACAGCAAAAATCGCAAATGAAATTGATGATGTATATTTCACCAATTATGATTATGTTCATCTCATTCTCTAGTATGGCAGCATTACCACTTTATTGGTCTGTCAGCGGTGCGATTTTAATATTCCAAACATACCTTGGTCGTAAGTTCTATTCGCAACATCCAGAAAAAGCAGCAGAATAGTAATACAATGATCGGGGCAGATAGTGTCCCGATTTTTTTGGAGGAAAATACTTTGAAAGCAAAACAAATTACCGGTGTACTTGTTGTCATTACGAGTTTATTGGCTCTATATTTCATCATTAAACAGAACTTTAATGTAGCTATACTCTTCATGACATTAATGTTCACCGTGACAAATGGATTTAGAGCAAAAGATTTTAAGGAAAAAGGTTTTGAAAAAGAGGCAAAATGGATGCGAGGAATGTCTATTTTCTTCGGTGTAGCTACGTTAGCAATTTTAGTAGTGAATTTCATATAACCTTATTATGAAACGGTATCTTGCGATTGCTAGATATCGTTTTTATTGTTAAACGAAACATTACTGCAAATAAATCGTCTATATAAAAGAGAATTGGTAATTGGTAATTCAATAGGATCACTATAAAGTGATGAAAAATATACAAAAGAAGGATAGGTATTGATTTGTAATGAGTAAAAATAACCATATCGAATTTCCATTTAAGATGATGGCTTCATTTGCCGTTTTTGCGCTGATGATGTCAGGTTGTGGAAATGAAAATACCGAAAATAAGGATGAACAATCATCAAAAACAACTGAAACATTCCAAGAGGATTTAGAAAAGAAAGATCCCCCAAAAAATGAACAAGAAGTAGAACGTGATGCTGGTGGCTATATTGTGGGACAAGAACTTCCTAAAGAAGCAACTTATATAAGCGATCTGTTAATCGCGAGTAAAAGGTATCCTTTACCTGCTGATTTTGCTCCAGGTGAAGATCCTGAAGCACGTGCAGCTTTTGAAGAATTAAATGCTGCTGCTGTACTTGAAGGATATACTTTTAATGCTTTTAGTACTTATCGTTCTTATGATCGTCAAGTTGAGTTGTATGCGAATTATGTAAATAGGGACGGCAAAGAGGCAGCAGATACATATAGTGCTCGTCCTGGTTATTCTGAACATCAAACAGGGTTAGCTTTTGATATCGGTGAGGTAGGAAATGAACAGCTTTTTGCCGATGAAGGTTTCGGTACAACTGCAGCAGGGCAATGGCTTGAAAAAAATGCCCATAAATATGGTTTTATCATGCGCTATCCAGAAGGAAAAGAAGATGTTACAGGTTATATGCATGAATCTTGGCATTTCCGTTATGTAGGTAAAGATATTGCTAAAGATATCTATAAAAATAAAAGTACATTAGAAGAATACTTAGAAATCGAAAAATAAAATACTATACAATAGGAAAGCCTTCTGAATATAAATTCAGAAGGCTTTTATTGTTTATAAAATTGGTGATAGTAACCGAGATATTGATTCTTTCATTTTAATAATACGAGAACGGTTAGCGTATCTTTCAGGTGTTAATTCTGTACTTAACTGCATATCTTGCTCAAATAGTTCTGCTAATTGATGGGAAGTTTCTCGATCATAGATAAATGCATTTACCTCAAAATTCAGTTTGAAGCTACGGAAGTCGATATTAGCTGTACCTACTGTGGAGGCTTCATCATCAATAACGATCATTTTTGAATGCAAGAAGCCATTTTCATAAATGTAGATTTTAGCCCCAGCTTTAATGAGTTGCCCAATATATGAATAGGTTGCCCAGTAAACAAACATATGATCAGGTTTGTTAGGAATCATAATACGCACATCAATTCCTGATAAACAAGCAATCCTAACTGCATCCATAAAACTATCATCAGGAATGAAATATGGTGTTTGAATATAAACGTACTTCTTAGCCATACCAATTAATTTTACATAGCCGATTTTAATTTGTTCCCATTCTGAATCAGGACCACTAGAAACTATTTGCAAACCAACTTCACCTTTACGGGAAAAAGTAGGGAAATATCGATCAGAATATTCAATATCCTGGTTATCAGATGCTTGATTCCAGTCTAAAATGAAGCGAGTTTGAAGTGGATGTACAGAACTTCCTTCTATACGTAAATGTGTGTCACGCCAGTAACCAAATTTTTTGTTTAATCCAAGATACTCATCACCGACGTTAAACCCGCCGATGTATCCAGTCCGACCATCCACTATAACAAGCTTGCGATGATTTCGGTAATTCAAACGGGGGTTAATGAGAGGTAAAATTGATGGGAAAAATACTTCCACTTCACCACCGGCCTCTATCAACTCCTTGAAATGTCGTTTGTGTACTCCTCTAGAACCCATCTCATCATATAATACTCTTACTTGTATTCCTTGCTTTGCTTTCTTTATTAATTCATTGTATATATGTCTTCCCAAGTTATCCATTTTGAAAATATAGTATTGAATATGGATATGGTCCTTTGCAGTTTCAATATCTTTTAGCAAGGCTTTAAATTTTTCAGCACCATCAGAATAAATCTTCACAGAGTTATCTTGTGTTAGTACGGCATGATTTGTACTGAGGTGCATATAGATAAGATCTTTATAATGAGCTGCATCATCTAAACGGTATTCAAACGTACTATCTTCAATTGCCTCCATTTGATAATCGATTAGTTTTTCAATCCCAATTTTCTTGCGACCTTCCCATCGGAAAAGGTGCTTTTTACGTAATTTGCGACCTAATAATAAATATAGTATGAAACCGCCTACTGGGAAAAAGAAAAGGACTAATATCCAAGCCCATGTCGAGGAAGGCTCACGTCGTTCTAAAAATATAATGGGGATTGCTAATAAGATGTTCAACGATAAGATGAGGGATACCATAAATGAAAATAATGTTACAACCATACGCTACACCTTCTTCCATTATTTCTTTTCTTTAGTATATCTTATAAATCTGCAAGAAAGAAGAATATAAAGTCTACCTACAAGTTTCTTTAAAACCTACTTGACCGATAGGTATTAATGGTTTATGGTATTCTATATATTTATCATTCTGTTATTCTATATAGGAGGATTTACTATGGATACTTTATTGACATTACTCAATGTTGTAGTACTTTTACTACTCATTGGTTTATTAGTTATTATGCACCGCAAAAATATATCATTTTCAAAGCGGGTATTTGCTGGACTTGGTTTAGGAATTGCATACGGTTTAATCTTACATTTTGCGTATGGAGTTGACGCACAAGTATTGGAGGATTCTGTTGGATGGTTTAGTATCATTGGCTCGGGATATGTAAAATTACTTCAAATGGTTGCAATGCCATTAGTCTTTATCTCAATACTTTCGGCGTTTACGAAAGTGATTATCGGCAAAAACTTTGGTAAAATGGCTGGACTTATTTTATTCATATTAGTTGGCACGACGGCAGTAGCTGCGGCAGTAGGTATTACTTCAGCAGTAGGTTTTCAATTAGATGCATCGCAAATTGTACAAGGTGATGCGGAAATGCAACGTGGTGAAGATATTACTGCGAAATCAGCAGATATAAGTGAAAAAACATTACCACAACAAATTATAGATTTGCTTCCAGCTAATCCATTTTTAGATCTAACAGGTGCACGTTCTTCTTCAACAATTGCAGTTGTTATTTTCGCAGCGTTCCTAGGATTTGCTTATTTAGCAGTTAAGCGTCAGGACGAAAAGACAGCCGATACAATAAAAGTTGGAATTGATGCAATTTATGCACTAGTAATGGGTGTTGTGAAAATTGTTTTACGTTTAACTCCATTCGGTATTTTGGCTATTATGGCAGCAACAGTTGCAACATCAGATTTTGGTGCAATCTACAATATGGGGAAATTCGTTATCGCTTCATATGTAGCGTTGTTCGTAATGTTCATTGTTCACTTATTGATTGTGACTGCGTCAGGTTTAAACCCAGTTACTTATGTAAAAAAAGTAGCGCCGACATTATTATTTGCTTTCACTTCAAGATCGAGTGCAGGTACATTACCACTTAATATTCAAACACAGACAAATCGTTTAGGTGTTTCAGAAGGGATTGCAAACTTCTCAGGTTCGTTTGGTTTGTCAATTGGTCAAAATGGTTGTGCAGGTATTTATCCAGCTATGCTTGCTGTTATGATTGCTCCAAGCGTTGGAATTAACCCACTAGAACCATCTTTCGTTTTAACATTGATTGCTGTAGTAGCAATTAGCTCATTCGGTGTGGCAGGTGTTGGCGGTGGTGCAACATTCGCTGCAATTCTCGTTTTATCAGCGATGAATTTACCAGTAGCTCTTGCAGGCGTTTTAATTTCTGTTGAGCCATTAATTGACATGGGTCGTACAGCGTTAAATGTAAATGGTTCAATGACTGCAGGTGTTGCAACTGCACGCGTGACAGGTGAATTAGATAAAGATGTTTATAACACTGAAACATCACAAGAACTAACTGAAATTTAATGTACTTAATGAAAGCCTGCTCTAGTATAACTTAGAGCAGGATTTTTTTACATCTAGCGACCTTGTTTAAATACATCTCTGGTCTGATATGGTATATCTTTCTTTTTGTTATAGTAAAATAAAGGAAAGAGGTGCTGTAATGAAGAAAGTAATGATAAGTATATTCTTAATAGCAATAATTATAGTTTGTGGCTTTAACTACTTTAGTGGAATGAAAATGAAAAATGCGATTATCGAGAAGGAGATTGAGGTAACAGATATAGATGCGATTGAGTTGTTAAGCTCGTCGATTGACATTGAAGTCGTTGAAAGTAAAGGGGACAAAGCGGTTTTCACTATATCAGGGAGAGCAAACCCTAATTTGGCAAAGAAAGCTTCTTTAGATGTAAAGAAAACTGATCGCACTATTGTAGCTGAAGCGAAATTTAAAAGATCATTCTCATTTTTTAGTTTCAATAGAGGGTCAGTCCACTTAAAAGTAGCATTGCCTAAAGCTACTTATGAAAAAATATCAGTGAATACTTCGTCAGGTGATGTAGCGTATATAGATATTGCTACGAAAGGGTTAGCTATTCATACCGCTTCAGGTGATATAGCTGGGAATAATATTACTGTTGATGGTGACATAGAATTAACTACTTCTAGTGGGGATATAAGCGTCCGAGATATGCAAGCGAAGAAAGTCATAATGGATGCAACTTCAGGAGATGTTACAGGTCAAAGTATTACCGTAGATGGTGAAGCAAAATTAACTACATCTAGTGGAGATATAGGTACTCAGGATGTAAAAGCAAAGAGCATAGTAATGAATAGTACATCGGGAGAGATAGCGGCGGATTATTTATCGGGAGATATTACAGCCAAAACTAGCTCTGGCGATATTGCCGTATTAGTAAAAACATTGAATGAAAATATAACGCTTAGTACTGCAAGTGGAGATACAGCAGTAGTATTGAAAAACAAGGCAAATAATTTAAGTGTAGATTTCATGAGTGATTCGGGAGATGCGACAGTAATATATTCTGGTATGACTTTTAAAGAGAAAAAAGATCATCGGATTGTGGGCGAAATCGGTAACGGAAACCCGATCGTGAAATCCCGAACAAATTCAGGTGATTTTGAATTAATCGCACAATAATATAAAATGGGAAATTACCTCCTTTTTTTCGTAGCCATTTAGCTATAAAATGAAAGTAGTAGAAAATATTCCTGTTTTGTAATTAATAGTATTAATATGGAAACTTCTATTTAAACATTTCGTTATTATAGTAAAACGTTAAAGGGGCTTTTCTATGTATTGGTGTAAAATTGCGCAAACAGAACATGAATTTGATGAAATCGCCAAACTTAACTACGAAACATTCGTAGAAGAAATTCCTCAGCATGAGCCAAACCCTAGCGGTCGACGAGTGGATGCTTTTCATCATGAAAATATGTACTTAGTTGTACTGAAGGATGAAGAGCTCGTCGGTATGGTTGCTTTTCGAGATGTTCGACCTTTCTCTTTAGATAAAAAGATTGGTCCAGTGGAAAAGTTATTACCTGCAGATGCTTTATTAGGGAAGCTTTGTGAGGTGCGATTGTTAGCTGTTAAGAAGGAGCATCGAAATGGACGTGTCTTTTTTATGCTGACACGAGCTCTAATCGACTATGCTTATGAAAATGGCTATGGCGCTGCAGTTATCTCTGGTACTGTGCGCGAAGAAAAATTGTATATGCAAATGGGCTTTGAGGCATTTTCGGAGCCGGTTGGGGCAAATGATGCAAAATTTATCCCGATGGTGTTAACGACTGAGCGCTATGAGAAATCGTTAGCAGGTCGTTTTAAGCAACGACGTTATTCCTTTTATCCAGGACCAGTACAAATGACAGATGCTATTCAAGCACCCTTACTAAAGACGCCAGTATCTCATCGTTCCTATTCTTTTTCTAGAACGATAGGACAGGTGCGTAGTAAATTGGAAGTATTAAGTGGAGCACGTTATGCACACTTGCTGTTAGGAAGCGGTACATTGGCGAATGAGGCAATGATTGCACAGCTTACCAAACTCTCTGGAAGAGGATTAATTGTTACGAACGGTGCCTTTGGTGAGCGCTTGCAAAAGCAAGCAGAGCGTTGGCATTTAGAACATGATTGGTTACGTTATGATTGGGGCCAATCTTTTAACGAAGCGGAATTAGAAAGTATTTTAAAACAGTCTGATTTTGAGTGGCTATTAATGGCTCATGGTGAAACATCTACTGGAATGTTAAATAATCTAGAGATGGTACAAAATTTATGCGAGACATATAATGTGAAACTTTGTATGGATTGTGTAAGTTCTTTTGGGACATATCGCTTTTCAATGGAGAAAGTATTTATAGCAACAGCGGTTAGTGGTAAGGCAGTCGGCACGATGAGTGGTATTGCCGTAGTATTTTCAAATCATGTTATTGCAAAAAGTGAGCAACTTCCATCGTATATTGATTTAGGCAATTATTCTAATCATAATATTCCATTTACTTATCCAGCGCAGTTGATGGAGAGTTTTAACAACGCGCTATTAGCCTATACTGAAGGAAATCGCTACGACTTATTGCAAACACGATATAAAAAATTACAACAGGCAGCTATAGATGGTGACTTCATTTTCTTAACAACTGAAGGCTATCCAATGATCGTTACATTGAAAGCAGATGAATCTTTAACGAGTATGGCGGATGCTGCAGCGATGAATGGTTTCCATTTACACTACGAAAGTGCTTATTTAAAAGAGCGTGGATGGGTGCAAATTTCAATCATCCAACCTGACTTTGATGATGCATGGGAACGCTTTAAGAAATGGTATAGTAAGTATAAGGAATACAGAAAACTTAAATGTTGAATAGGCTAGTTGGACTGTTAAAACTAGAACGCAAAAAAGCAGATGGCGCTAACGCCCATCTGCTTTCTTTTTTAGCTTTTCATATGTGTCATTAATAAATTGCTTATAGGGTGTATCGATTAGTGGCTTAACTAAATCTACACCGATTTTAGCTTCTTCTAATGCTTTCGCTAATTGTCCTTGTTGCTCATAGCATAAAGCTTTATAAGCATATAATTCGTATTGGATAGATAAATCGTAAGGGTGATGTATGAACTCAGAGAACTCACCAATCTGGTTGAATATTTCGAGCGCGTCTTTAAAACGCTTCATACCGAATAATGATTTGCCTTTTTCAAGATAATAAAAGTACAACGGCATGTTCGTTTCGCTTGTATCTAAGTCTTTAAATTGCTCCGCAAGTTCATTTCCTTTTTCATAATCTTTAATAAAGGTGTTATAGTAATGAGCTTTTATCGAAAGGTAAAGTCTTTTTGTCGGAACATCCTCTGTAAAATCAGCATATTGTTCCAGCTTTTTAAAATAATATTGCAAGTCCTGTTCATTGTAATCCATCATTGCTTTGACTGCTGCTAATCGATAGAGATCGTCGATACGGTAGAAAATGCGCTTTTCTTTCGATAGTTTTATTGCTTCATTCGTTACTACAAAGCCTTCATCAGCCATGCCGACAGCTAAATATTCAACTGCTACCATATAAAGTAGATCGAGACTAGTTAGTTCATCAATGACATAGTAATTTAATTCCACTTCTTTTTTCACTGTTAGTAATATATCCAGCGCCTTTTTATAATTATGTTTAATGAATTCAGTAGACGATTTTAATATATAGGCACGAAGCCAGTCATTCATCAAGTTCATTTTCTTAAACATTTTTATAGCACGTTCTAGTGGTTCTTCCCAATCGACCTTATCTATATCATATTTTGAATTAGAATAGAGCACTAATAGTTGTCCAGCCTCGTAGCTAACAGGGAGGCGTTCTAAATAAGGTTCAATAAGTTTCATTCTTTCGCGTTGTTGCTCATTGGAATGGATTATCACTTTTTTCACTGTCTCGAGCAGTTCACGCAATTCAGAAGTACTTACTTCCTCCAATAATTCACTTACTTCAATGCCAAGCTGTTCTGCAATATATGCCAAGCTATCCATAGAAGGATTAGCTTTATCATTTTCAATTAGACTGAGCATACCTTTTGTTAAACGGTCGCCTGCTAGCTCTGCTAATGTTAGCTTTCGCTCTTTGCGGATTTTGCGTATACGCATTCCAAGAGTCTCCATACAGACACCTCACTACTTTTTATTTTTTAAATTAGTTTAATTATATTAAACTTTAGCTTGCAAAGGAAGTCAAGTACATGGTATTATTTGTTTAATCAAATTAAACATTTTAATTAAATTAAACTGAAGGTGGAGATGGCAATTGGATGAAGCTTTAAAGTTAAAAAAAGCGACTTATCATTTATGGACTTTTACAATTAGTAAAATGATTTCTTCATTGGGTTCAAATGTATTAGGATTTGGTATTAGTTTATATATTTTAGCAATGACGGGATCAGCGACTTCTTTTGCTGTAAATATGATTTGTTCTATTATTCCAAGAACTTTGTTAGCACCAATTGCAGGTATGATGGCAGACAAATATTCGAAAAAACCTATCATATTAATTGCACAAGCTTGTACCGTATTAACTATGGGTGGACTCCTTACGTATTCATCTATATTCGGAATGTCAGTAACAGCAATCTATATTACAACAGCAATTTATTCAATTACTTCAACTTTTATAGGTATTACATTTTCTTCTTCAATTGCAAGTTTAGTTGATGGAGAACGTTTACAAAAAGCGACCTCATTTAACCAAGCTTCATTATCTGTAGCGGCCATTGGTGGTCCTGCTCTTGGTGGTATGATGTATGGTTTTGTTTCGATAGAAGTATTCTTAATAATTCATATGGCTGCATACGCTACAGCTTTTTTACTCGAAGCAACAATGGATTTTAAATTGTATTCAAAAAAAGAAGATAAAAGTGAAGGCGATAAAGAAAGCTTTTTACAAAGTTTTAAAGAAGGATATAGATATTTAAAAACAAAGCGTGTCGTCTCAATTATTATTTGGGTTGCTTTATGGATTAATTTTTTCTTTGCAGCTTTGAACGTAGGTGGAACTTATGTGTTAGTTCAATTATTACATGTGAATTCACGACATATTGGAATTATTGAGGCATCAGGAGCAGTTGGGATGCTTGTAGCGTCTATTTATTTCGCGACAAGAAAGCAAGTGAAATATCCGTTGTTATTTTCAAAACGCTCTATATTGCTAATGGCCATATCATTAGGTTTAATGACTATTCCACTTTGGATAGATTTCCCGTATATTGGGATAGTTATTTTTTATATAACTATTTTTATAAGCTTTTCTGTATTTGGTGTATTTACGAATACACCAATTGGCGTCATGATGCAAACCGAAGTAGAGGAAGAATATCGTGGGAGAGTATTCGGTATTCTTGAAACAATGGCGATGGCTATGATGCCACTTGGAACAATGCTGTTTGGTGTATTATTTGATAAATTCCCTGCACAGTGGATCTTGCTTGGCTCAAGTAGTTTCCTTATTGTCATAACGCTTTATATGCTAAGATCCTCAGTACTAAAAGTGGCTTATCCGGAATTAGCAAAAGAAACAAAGTCATTTAAATTGACAGAAAAAATCCAGCAACCGTAATGGCTGCTGGATTTTCACTTTTATTCTGAAATGCGTAATGTTTTTTTAGTTGATTTGAATAGTAGGATGACTAGAATACTTACTACCGCGAGTGATGCAGAAATAAAATATGTCGAGTTTGCTTGCATAGTGAATACCCAAGTGAAGAATAGTGGGCCGATAATACGTCCCATATTATCCATTGAATATGTTATGCCAGCTGCTGTTCCGTATTTACCGCCAGATTCTTTTGATGTTAACGAAACTGTTAATGTTCTTGCTAAAGCATTACCTGCTGTGAAGACACATAACGCAAATCCTGCGAAAGCGAGACTTGTTGTAAAAGGGAATAGTAATAAACCGCATGCTGTAATAATTTGAGCAATCATTAACCATTTTGCTTCAGACCCGTCTTTAATTCGACGAACAAGACCACCTTGGACTAAGAAATCTACAAAGCCACTAAATAAGAATAGTGATCCAAGTTGAGCTGAAGTGATGTTGATTTTATCCATTTGGAATAATTGGAGAGTCGACTCAACACCCGCAAGTAAAAAGGTTACAACGAATGAAAATAGGAATAAATAGCGCACTCGATATTTGAAAAGGGTAGAAGCACCTTTTGGAACAATTGCGCGTTTATTCGCTTCGCCAAGTCGCTCAGGTTCTACTAATACGACGCTTGCATAAATGAATAATAGGAAGATTAAAATGGCTGAGGCTGTAAATGGTAAGCTCAGGCTATAATGACCAAGTAATCCGCCAATAGCTGGGCCGAAGATGAAACCTAAACCGATTGACATCCCCATGAAGCCCATGTACTTATTGCGATTTTCCTCTGTAGACATGTCACCTATAAAACCTGTGACAGCCGTATAAAGTGCTCCGGAGAATAGCCCCCCGACAACACGGGAAACGTAGAGCATTGTAAGTGAATCGATAAAGAGTGAAATTAATAAGAAACTTGTGCAGAAACCAAGAAGCCCCACTAAAATTAATTTTTTACGACCCATTTTATCTGATAATATACCCCAAAGAGGCGCTGTGAAGAAGCTTGCTAAAGAATAAACTGTTAATAATCCACCTACATGCATTTTGTTAAAGCCTTGTTGTACTACAACCTCAGGCAAAATTGGAATGATTAACCCGAATCCTAAATAAACAAAAAACTGTACGGACATTAATAATAGGATGGATTTTTTCATATAATCCCTGCTTTCTATAAACATAAGTATGTTCATTTTAACGCTGTGTAAATTTAGAAACAACTAAGAGATAAAATAAAGAAGCGTTTGATTGTATCGAATTGAACGCTCCTTATACTCAATCTATAGTTTTTCTGGTTGTAGTATGAAGGATTTAATGCGACAACCATCGTGACGCGATGACCTTTTGAGGTTGCACAATTTCCTTTTTATCATAATGTGATAAGACTGAGTAATTTGTGACAGCTTGTGGGTGTATGAATAAAAAAATTTTTTCGTGAACATAAAAAACAACTGCTAGGAGCAGTTGTTTTTTTATGTTTAAAAATTATTGAGATAAAAGTTTTCTGTTAAGAAGGAACTACTAAGCCCTTAACGGCATATCCTGCCTCTTCAATTGCTTGTGAAATGTCTGTTTTATCCAATTTTGAATTATCATAAGCTACATCTACTGTGCTTTCTTGAAGGTTTACTGATACAGTAGCTACACCTGTAAGTGCACTAACGTCAGTTTCAATAGCTTTTACACAGTGACCACAAGACATACCTTCTACTTTTAATTGAATTGTTTCTGCCATATCAAACACTCCTTATTTCCTCATTAGTTTTTGTATAGTGGTGAGAAGTTCATCTAATACTTCGTCATCACCTTCAGCTAGTCTGTCCTTTACACAGCCTTTTAAGTGTCCGTTTAAGAGTACTTTTGCGACACTGTTTAAAGCTGATTGTGTTGCGGATAGTTGTGTGATGATATCGTCACAGTAAACATCCTTTTCGACCATGCCCTTAATACCGCGAATTTGGCCTTCGGCGCGATTTAGCCGAGTGATTAAATCTTTTTTTACTTGCTCTGGGTGGTGACTTTTACGACAAGAGTTATCGTGACATTCGTTCGTCATTTTGTTCCTCCTACGTTTGATGAAGTTATTTTATCATACTATAGGGGGGTATTCAAAATTAATGAATTAAATACCTCGTTTAAATATTACTGTTCAGGGTAACTAAAGAGTAAAAAGTAGCATAAATATTTTGAAAATACCGTTGTCAATAAGGCTTATCGTGTAGTATGATTTACTTCCACTTAATATATGTAACAATATTGAAACGTATCAGATGATGAAAAAATGTTATAATAATAAGCATGAAATACTTAATAAGTGGGTATGATGTAGTTGAAACCTTTTATGGGACACTACGTCTTAAATATAAAGAAAAGAAGAGGTGGAAAGTATGGGAAGAGAAGTAGATTTGACTAAAATTGTTTCTAACTTATCAAAGCTTGGCGTTAAAGCAACGACTACAAAATCACGCTTGGAATTACTTAAAGCAATTGCACCACCAAAACAATCACCACAAGCACAAAACTAACATGCTCCGCTTCGACTATACGATGTCGAAGTTTTTTTATTTGCAAAAAAGCCCAGAGAAAAATTTTTCTCTGGGCTTTACTATTGTTATAAAAACTCTTCATCTTCATCATGATTTCCGAACATATATGTGCGGTGATGGAATTTCATACTGAATACTAGGCCTAATGCCAGTGCATTCCCCATCATTGAGCTACCACCGTAACTTATGAATGGTAATGGAATACCTGTTATAGGTAGTAATTGAATTGTCATACCTATGTTTTCTAATACGTGGAATGTTATCATCGCAATAATTCCAGCACAAACATATGTACAGAATGGGTCTTTCATTTGCAAAGTTAATTTTGTCAGATGGAAGATTAGGAAAAAGAATAAACAAATAACGGCGCTTGCACCGATAAAGCCATACTCTTCTCCGATTACACTAAAGACAAAGTCAGTATGGTTTTCAGGTACATATACTTCACGGCCTTGGAAACCTTTGCCGAAAATTTCACCTGAGCCAATGGCGTTTAAGGATGAAATTAAGTGATAGCCATCACTAGATGCATAGGAATAAGGGTCTAACCAAGAATAGATTCGAGCAAATTGATAAGGGCTAAAACCTAATTTATGTTGTAGGAAGTCTTGCATATAAAGGGCCATCCATAATAAACCAGCCCCTAAAGCTGCTGCACTACCTGCTATAGGTAAAATGATTTTCCAAGAAATCCCCGCTACGATTACAGTTGCTGCAGTAATAGCAAAGAATACGAGCGCAGAACCTAAATCAGGCTGTTGCATAATAAATGCTAATGGAATTAATAATACGCCGAAAATTTTACCTAATAACATGAAATCTGTTTTCAAAGATCTCATAGAGTATTTTTCATGATGCTTACTGACCATTCGGGCGAGTGCGAGTATGAAAAAAGTTTTCATAAATTCGGAAGGTTGAATATCACCTACAGGTAAATGGAACCAACTTTTTGCACCATTTCGTGGTTCTGCGATTTGACCTACTCCACCAGGGGCAATCAATAATAGAGCTAATAGCAAAATCCCAGCTCCATATAAATACCAGGACATTTTCTTGTACTGGTCAGGTTCAAAATACATCATAGCACCCATGATACATGCGCCGATAAAATACCAAAATAATTGCTTAGTTACATAGTTTGCTGCATATTGACCAGAAGTTTGAGCTGAAGCAATAGCTGTTACACTGATAATACAAAATAGAAGCATTATAAAAGCGAGCGTCCAGTCAAAACGATCGGAAAATTTTTTATTTGTATTCATTTACGTCACCTAAATTATTTAGTTTCATTTCTTATTTCATTATAGCGTAAATAATTGTATCACGCTTCATAATAAAGATGTGACGAAATCGAATCACAAATGTTTCAAATTATGATAATTCATCTTATAATGAGAGTTGGAAATGAGGTGATCGACTTGGCAAAAAAAATGCGAGCTGCTGATGATTTTTTGCACCACTTATATGTACATATGAATGAGATTAATCAATTTGTCATTTTTAGTGGTTTAACGTTTCAAGAATTCGTTTCTTCAGTCGGTCCGCTTCAAAATATTTTACTCTTGAAAAATGAATACGAAGACGGTTCATTTAATATGCATACACAGTTAGAATTCGTAGAAGAAAGAAGTATCCGCAAGTTTATAAAGAAAGCCTCAGATTCAAAAAAAGAGCTTTGCTGGATTGATTTCTCAGACGAAAAACGATTAAATCTTTTAACGCCACAAGAACAGGCGGAGCTATTATATATCGGTCATAAAAAAGAGCCTGTCCGGACGCCGTTTTATCACCAGTTACAAAATAAATACGTATATTTGGCCAATGAAGATGAAAAGATGTCTAAAATTTATTTTCGGGATTTACAAGATGTCGAAGAATTATTAGCTAATTTGTTTAATGCCATTATTCAAGAAAAAGAAAAGCCTGCGACATTTTGGAGAAGAAAAGTAAAAGACAGTATACCGACTTTTACGAAAGAAATGCTTTCGAGCTTTCGCGAGGAAGTGAAGGATGGCGTACTATTTTCAATGTACAGAATTGAAAAGCCGGACCTTGCATATGTCTTAGAACTGCGCAATATTTCCGATTTAACTTTCCCGGATGAAATTTGGGATGAGTTAAATACAATATTAAAGAAAAAGGCAGAGCAAATTATGGAAGTTCATTGAGCGCTGACTGCTTTAAAGGGTTCTCCACGGATATTTCTGTGGAGAATTTTTTCATATTAGCATGCATAAATTTTCTAGAGTGCTATTATTAGAAAAGATATTTTTAGTAAGAAAAGATTGAAAGTCCTGCGACTCTTCAAGATGAAATCATTTCATGAATCATTTCGGTTCATGATAAACTAAAAGTACAACAAACTGGAGGACGTTTATAAAATGAAAAAAAAATTAGGCTTATTATATGGTGGTAAATCTGCTGAGCATGATGTTTCTCTTTCGACAGCAAGAGCAGTCACTCAAGCGTTAAACTTTGATAAATTTGATGTATTCCCTATTTTCATTACACGCGATGGCGAATGGAGAAAAGGAGATCAGCTAACTGCGCCAGTAGAGTCAATTGAACAATTACAATTAGGCAAAGGTACGCAGGATAGCATTCCAAATGATGTATCAAGCTTTTTATTAAATAAAGATGAAAAAGAATTTGACGTTATTTTCCCATTACTTCATGGTACAAACGGGGAAGATGGTACAGTGCAAGGTTTATTAGAAGTATTGAACTTACCATATGTAGGTAATGGAGTTTTAGCTTCTTCTGCAGGGATGGATAAAGTAGTGATGAAGCAATTATTCGAGCATGCTGGTTTAAAGCAAGTTCCTTATGTCTACTTCATCCGTAAAGAGTGGAATAAAAATCAAGATGCATTAATCGCTAAAATGGAAGAAGAGCTAACTTGGCCGATGTTCGTTAAACCTGCAAACTTAGGTTCAAGTGTTGGAATTAGTAAAGCATCTAACCGTGAAGAGTTGATTAAAGCAATCGATCTTGCATCAAAATATGATCGCAAAATTATTGTTGAAACTGGAATCGTTGCACGTGAAGTAGAAATGGGTGTACTCGGAAACGATTCACCAAAAGTATCCGTACCTGGTGAAATCAAACCAGTTACAGACTTCTATGATTACGATTCAAAATATAATGATAATAATACAGGTCTAATCATACCTGCTCCTGTAACAACAGATGTTGTAGAGCGTATGAAGGATATGGCTATTCGTGCATTTAAAGTATTAGATTGTTCAGGCCTTGTTCGCGCAGATTTCTTTGTAACAGCTGAAGATGATATTGTTATTAATGAAGTAAATACGATGCCAGGATTTACGCCTGTCAGCATGTACCCGATTTTATGGCAAAATACAGGTGTCACTTACTCAGATTTAATCGAACAGTTGATTGATCTGGCAATTGAAAGACATGAAGAAAAACAACAGCTTCAATATCAATAAGACGCGAGTGTGGTGAGATAATGAGAAAAACATTAAAGCAAATTGCAAAGTGGTTAAATTGTGAACAACAACTAGTAGAAGAGGTTGTTGTAACAGGGATCTCGATAAATACACGTACGTTGCAAGCTGGAGATTTATTTATCCCTTTCCGTGGTGAAAAAACAAATGGTCATCGTTATGTAACGCAAGCATTTGAAAACGGTGCAGTGGCATCATTTTGGCTAAAGGATGAACCGAATCCTCCTGCTGGCCTACCATTACTTTTTGTAGATGATGCAGAAGAGGCACTTCAACAAATGGCATCAGCATATCGACAAGAGCACAGTGCAACATTTATCGGTATTACAGGCTCAAATGGGAAGACTTCAACAAAAGACTTAGTAGCAGGAGTATTATCGCCATACTACAAAGTGCAAAAAACAGAAGGTAACTTTAATAATGATTTAGGTTTACCGTTAACAATTTTATCGCTAGATGAAGATACAGATTTTGCTATTCTCGAGATGGGAATGAGTGGTTTTGGTGAAATTGAATTTTTGACTAAATTAGCTAAACCACATTTCACAGCTATCACGAATATTGGAGAAGCGCATATGCAAGATCTTGGTTCAAGAGCGGGCATTGCAAAAGCGAAGTTTGAAATTGTTCTAGGTTTACAACCAGGTGGTAAGTTGTTCTATGACGGTGACGAGCCGTTGCTTATACCACTTGTTACAGAACAAAAAGATTTGAAAGCCATATCATTTGGACTGAATGGTTCGGCGGATATAACGGCGACTAATATTACGACAACTGAAAACGGTAGTTCATTTACTGTTGAGGGTTTGTTGAATGAGGATTTCTTCATTTCAGTATTAGGTAGTCACCAAGTGAAAAATACATTGGTAGCTATTTTGATTGCGCGTGAAGTAGGGCTATCAGCCGAACAGATTCGCGAAGCTTTAAAAGAGGTTTCATTAACAAACATGCGCATGCAATTAGTAAATGGAGCGCAAGACATCTTATTTATTAATGACGCTTACAACGCAGCACCAACTTCTATGAAGGCAGCATTACAGTTTTTACAAACGACAGAAATGCGTTCAGATAAATGGGTAGTACTTGGTGATATGTTAGAACTAGGTGAGCTTGAGCAACAGTACCATGAGGAGATTGCGGAGGTAATTGATGGTAAGAGCATCCATAAAGTATGCTTATTTGGACCGCGTATGAAGTGGTTATACGATAAGTTGGAAAATAATCTACCAGCGGATCATCTATTATGGACTGCAGAAGATTATGAAACAATCATTCAACACCTTCGCACCAATGCAGGTCCAAATTCTATTGTCTTATTAAAAGGTTCACGTGGTATGGAGCTTGAAAATATATTGAATGCGTTTAAAGAATAATTTTTTAGTAAAAGCATCTAAAAAGGTTAAGTTCCTTTTAGATGCTTTTTTCTTATAAAATATTGGGTACACTATTGGCGGAGGGTGACGTGATGACAACAGGCGTACTTTGTATTCATGGTTTTACAGGTGGACCTCAAGAATTAAAGCCGTTTGTGGATTTTTTACAGCAGAATACGGATTGGCTTGTTCTGGTGCCGACTCTTTCAGGACATGGTGAAGAATTGCATTTGGATAACTATAAAGCTGAACATTGGCTAATGGATGCTGAACTTGCTTATAAAAAGTTAGCTAAAGAAGTAGATGTAGTCATTGTAGTAGGTTTTTCAATGGGTGGACTTATAGCCCTTTATTTAGCATTACGTTATGAAGTGGAGAAGTTAGTATTACTAAGTGCTGCAGCAAAGTATATTAGCGTCCGTCAATTGCTAAAAGATATCAAAGAATTGACTAACGATTTGTTTCATGGGGAGCTAGAGCAAAATGAGTTATACCATCGCTATGACAATAAAATTAGCAATGTTCCGATGTCATCGACGTTAGAATTCCTTCGCCTAGTGCGAAAAGTAGAACCTTATTATGAAAAAATCACAGTCCCCATTTGTATAGTACAAGGGGAAGTAGATGGAATAGTGCCAGCAATTACCGCACAATTTTTATATGACCGATTAGGGTCTACGAAAAAGCAATTAATACTTTCACCCAATGGCAAGCATCATATTTGCTTTAGCGATGATAGGGATGAATGGTTTCAATCTGTACTGAACTTTTTGTTAGAGTGAAAAAAACAGATAATTTTGACTGATGGATATTGATTGCATAGTGTGGTTACTCGTGTTAAACTATTGAAAGCAATGGATACATTTTGTGTGAAGACTCTCCGAGATGATGGAGAGTGCTTTTTTTTGAACATTACGGTTTATTCTTTTTTGGGTTAGAATTCCCCGAGAATTGAACCGCTCGGCAAAGACCGGGCTTTACTTTATATATATAAAATTCCTCTGGAACTTAAACAGAGATATATTAAGAGACGGAAACGTTCCTCTCACAAGGCTCGATTTGCCCTATTTTCATCTGAAAATGTAACCATTTGTCAAATGCATGAGCAAAAAGGAGAATGAAACTTTGACAAATTTTTCAGAATTAAACGTTAGCGCTTCTATCCAAAAATCCCTATCACGTATGGGCTTTGAAGAAGCAACCCCAATCCAAGAAGGTACAATTTCATTTGCGAAAGAAGGACGCGACATTATCGGCCAGGCACAAACTGGTACTGGTAAAACTGCAGCGTTTGGTATTCCGCTTATCGAGAAAATTGATATCAATAATCCTGCAATCCAAGGCTTAATTATTGCCCCAACTCGCGAATTAGCAATCCAAGTTTCTGAAGAACTTCATAAAATTGGTTATGATACACGTGCACGAATTTTATCAGTATATGGTGGACAGGATATTGGTCGCCAAATCCGTGCTCTTAAAAATAAACCACAAATTATTGTTGGTACTCCTGGTCGTATTCTTGACCATATCAACCGTCGTACATTGAAATTAGATAACGTTCAAACACTTGTGTTAGACGAAGCTGATGAAATGTTAAACATGGGATTCATTGAAGATATCAATACAATTTTAGAAAACGTTCCAGCTGAACGCCAAACATTACTGTTCTCAGCTACTATGCCTGGACCGATTCGTAAAATTGCTGAGAAATTCATGAAAGACCCTGAAGTGGTTAAAATTAAATCTAAAGAAATGACAGTAGAAAACATTGAGCAATTTTTCGTTAAGTCTCAAGAACGCGAAAAATTCGATATCCTTTCTCGTCTTTTAAATGTTCACCAACCAGAATTAGCGATTGTATTTGGTCGTACTAAACGTCGTGTTGATGAATTAGCACACGCTTTAAGCATTCGCGGCTACCTTGCTGAAGGTATTCATGGTGATTTAAGCCAAGCGAAACGTATTTCAGTATTACGTCAATTCAAAGAAAATAAAATTGATGTATTAGTTGCAACAGACGTAGCGGCTCGTGGCCTTGATATTTCAGGTGTAACTCACGTTTATAACTTCGATATTCCACAAGACCCAGAATCTTACGTTCACCGTATTGGACGTACAGGTCGTGCTGGTAAATCAGGTAAGGCGATTACATTTGTAACTCCACGTGAAATGGGTTACCTACGTATCGTTGAAGAAACAACTAAAAAACGTATGACAGCTCTTCAACCACCAACAGCGGATGAAGCTTTAGTTGGCCAACAAGCTCTTGCAGTAGAACAATTAACTGAACTAGTTGAGAAAAATCACTTAAGTGATTACCGTTCAATGGCAGAAGACTTATTAGCTAAACACGAAGCTGTTGACTTAGTAGCAGCAGCTATTAAATCAATGACTAAAGAGCCTGATGATACACCAATCAAAATCACTGAAGAACGCCCATTACCACAACGTGGCGGACGTTCAGGTGGTGGCGGTAGTCGTGGCGGTCGCTCAAACGGCGGCGGTGGCGGTTACCGTGGCGGTCGCTCAAGTGGCGGCAACAGTCGTGGTGGAGAACGCGGTGGACGTGGCGGAGAACGCGGTGGAAGCCGTGGAGAACGTGGCGGAGATCGCGGTCGTCGTGAAGGTGGCGGTCGTCGTGAAGGCGGAGCTAGCCAAGGTGGACGCACTCGTGCACCACGCAAACGTAGCGAAGACTAAAATTCACTTATTAAAGCTATCCCATTTCGGTGGGATAGCTTTTTTGTTTTCTCTATATTGACGTAGAAATAACTATTGGACAGTTTACCTGCCTCTCTGTAGACTGAAAATAAATGAAACATTTCTTACTATTCAAACGTAAAAGAGTTATAAGAGAAGAGAGGTGGACAAAGTGAGTGTAGAACCAAAATATCAAATATCAAGAAAAGGCCTAACCGTATGGCGTGTTTACGGTATCATTCAATCACTAATTGTTTTGTTAATAGTCGTAGGCGTTGGAGCGTTAACGTGGTTTTTTGAATGGTATTGGTGGATATACATAATTTGCGCAGTAGTGCCGTTTGTTTTTGCATTTTTATTTATTTATCTATTTCCTAAAATACGATGGGATCATTGGCGTTACGAAGTACGTGAACAAGAAATTGAAGTTCAACATGGGTTATTTATTGTTGTTAGGACATTAGTGCCAATGGTACGTGTACAACATGTTGATACTTCGCAAGGTCCAATTTTAAAGCGTTATGGATTAGCTGAAATGACAATCTCTACAGCAGCAACGACGCATACAATTCCGGCACTCGTTATGGCTGAGGCAGATGATTTACGAGCGCGTATATCTGAGTTAGCAAGGGTGGCGGAAGACGATGTCTGATGAAAAATTTAAATTACACCCAATATCAGCTGTTATAAATTTCATCACAGGTTTAAAGGATTTAATATTACCGTTCGTCATTATTTTTGTTAGTAATGGTTTTAAGTTGAATTTAAATCCGCATGATGAAGAGTTTTGGGCAGATCTCGTACCGTTAGCGATTGTTGGGCTCTTATTAATATTAAATTTAATTAGTGGAATTGTGAAATGGCGACGCTTTGTTTACTGGTTTGAAGATGGTGAACTGAGAGTAGAGTATGGGCTCTTCGTGAAAAAGAAACGTTATATCCCATTTGAACGGATTCAAAGCTTGAATTATCAAGAGGGAATTTTTCATCGACCATTTGGGCTTGTTAAAGTCAGTGTAGAAACAGCTGGTAGTAATGATGGGAAAGCAGAAGCGGAATTGACTGCTATTACGCGAACTGCTGCGGATATGATTGAGATTGAGATGAAACGGACAAAGAGGGAAAAACGACAAGTATCTACCCTAAACGAATCAGTAGATGAAATTGGTCATGACTATATGTCAGAAGCTGATGTCCAGCTAATCGCAAATCAACAAAAACAATATATTGAAGAGAATATTCAAAGAGATGTTATCTTCAACATGTCTATAAAGGACTTACTTGTTTTAGCAACTACATCAGGCGGTGTTGGTGTGGTATTTTCAGGGTTGGCAGCTATTGCATCGCAGTTTGGAAATATTATTCCGTATGATTATTTGTATGGGGAGTTTCAAGCATTTATTAAAGTGGGTGTATTATTAATAGCACTAGTGGTATTTTTTGTGCTACTTGTTGCTTGGGCATTGTCTGTCGTTTTAACTTTATTGAGTAATTATGGGTTCGTTGTTGAACGTGAAAATGACAAGCTTATTATTACGCGGGGGTTATTAGAGAAAAAGCGTATAACTATTCCAATTAATCGAATTCAAGGTATTAAAATTGTAGAAAATCCACTGCGTCAAATGTTTGGCTATGCAACCGTTGTTGTAGAAAGTGCTGGAGGTGCAGTGCTTGATAAAGATAAGAAAATTATTCTTATGCCACTTGTGAAAAGGGGCCAAGCAATAGCTCCATTACAACAATTGTTCCCAGAAATCAATTGGTTACCAATGTTAAAACGCTCTCCTAAAAAAGGTCGTCCATTTTACTACCGCATAGATTTTTTATGGATGCTACCATTAATAGCGTTAATAAGTTACTTCTTTTTCCCTTATGGATTATTGTCACTAATCATTATTCCGTTAGCTATGTTACTTGGTATGTGGCAGCATAAGACTGCAGGCTATTCTGTAGAAGGGCATCAACTAACAATTAGTTATCGTTCATTTAGTAGGACAACAATCTTCATGGAGAAAAAACGTATTCAGCAGATGAGTTTGCGTCAAACATACTTCCAAAGAAAAAAAGGTGTTGCTTCAATTGGAACGACGATTATGTCAGGTTCAATGGGATCATCCGCTGTGATTGCTCATTTTGAAAAAAATGATATGGAAAAAATAATGGCTTGGTATAAACCGAATACGAAATAGGTTCATGATGAACAGCAGTTTTATGGGCCATAAGAAAAAGCTGTTGAGTAAGAAACTCAACAGCTTTTCTTATTTTTTCTTTTTAATCCGCCAATTTAAAATTCTGCGTGGATGGAAGTCGATTAGACCGATAACGAAACCAGTTAGCAAACCAACAAGGTGCGCAGTTGCATTAACATTGGATTGTAGGAATGTCATTATAATACTAACAATGATAATAGGCATGATTGTTTGCTTTAATTGTGGCATGGTATTTCTCGTATAATAGACTAGTGCAGCAAATGCACCGAAAATACCGAATATAGCACCACTAGCTCCAACGCTGATGTAATTTGGTGGTTGCATTAAATAGGTTGCTACATTACCTAAAAGTCCTGCGAAAAAATAGATGGTGAAGAATCTCATCTTCCCTGCGATTTTTTCGAGTTCAGGACCAAATAAATAAAGCCAGAACATATTAAATAGCAAGTGTAGAAAACCTGCATGAAGGAAGATTGGAGTCACTAGTCGCCAATATTCCCCGTCGGCAATTAAAAAGTTTGCACCGGCACCTAAGTTGAATACGTTATCACCAACGATAGGTATAAGACCCACTGCATAGACTAAAATATTCAGTGCAATTATTAATGAAACGACAGGGTAGTATTTTATGTACTGTGAAAAATTTTCTCTACGATTAAACATCTATTCACCTCAATTTTGTATAATTATTATACATTGTTTTAGCTAATGAAAGAAAGGAGAACCTTATATGATAAAAGGAATCGGATTAGATATCGTCGAAATTAAACGTGTCAAACGATCCAATGATCTCAGTGAAAAATTTAGACAACGTATTTTAACAAATAAGGAACTCGCTATTTTTGATACATTAAAAGCACGCCGCCAAATGGAATTCTTAGCTGGGAGATTCTCTGCTAAAGAAGCTTATTCAAAAGCAAATGGAACGGGTATTGGTAAGAGTTGTGGGTTTCTAGACATCGAAGTCTTGCCTAATCAGTTGGGTCAACCGACTCTTTATTTTAAAGGGAAAAGTGTAGATGGTTATGTTAGTATAACCCATTCAAAAGAATATGCTGCAGCTCAAGTAATCCTTCTAGCATAAACGCTTAGCTTGTTTCATAAGATATCTTAACGGATAGAATTGAGAAGGGATGGGAAATTGCGAAAACGTTTTATAGTGGTTGCGTTAATTATGATTGTATCACTGGTTTTGGGGGCTTGTGGTTCAAATTCAAAGGAAGCAGTTTTGAAAAAAACGAGTAATAAATGGACAGAAACAAAGGGGTATGATTTGACTGCTCAGATGGAGATTAAATCAGGTGCAGAACCCCGTACTTATGATGTCAATGTATGGCATACAAAACCTGATTTTTATCGTGTAGCCGTTGCACAACAAGGTGAAAAAGATTCGCAAATGATTATTCGCAATGAAGATGGTGTATTTGTTGTAACACCTTCTATGAAAAAAACGTATAAATTCCAAAGTGATTGGCCGAAGCAAAATAGTCAGGCTTACTTAATCGGTGCACTTGCTGAAGATTTAAAAGCTGACGAGAATGCGAAGATGACAGAATCAGACAAGTCTTATGTCTTTGAAGTCAAGACACGTAATAATCATTCAAAGATGTTACCTTATCAGCAAATTTTCATTGATAAAAAGACATTACTTCCAACTAAAGTTTCGGTGTTAAATGAAGCTAAGGAAGAACAAATTGTTATTACATTTAAGAAAATCTCGCTTGGAACGTCAAGAAAAGGTACAGACTATGCAGTAGAAGATTTCTCTAAAAAAGGCGCGAATGATAAAGGGACAACTGATGAAACAGCAACGAAAGAAAATGCAACTGATGAAAAAGCTGAAGGAACCACAACTGAAAAAGAAAATGCTAAAGATGACTCTGGAAAAACATCAGAGAATGCAACTGGAGAAGAAAAAGAGGGGACTAAAAGTGTAACAGGTGATGCACAAGCAGGAGCTGAAATTGAAAATCCTGAATTCCAAACGCATTACCCAGTCCTTAAATGGGATAATGTCAAAATGACTGATGAAAAAACGGTTGCAAGTGCAGATGGTGAAAGAAGAATTTTGACTTTCGAGGGTGACAAGCCATTCACGGTAATTGAACAAGCTGCTAATACAAATCCACTCTCTGTTCCTGTATTTGCACCAGGAGATCCTGCTGATTTAGGATTTACTATTGGAGCAATTACAGATAATTCGATTAGCTGGGAGAAAAATGGGGTATCTTTCTTTATAGCGACAAATTCTTTAACTCGTGAAGAGATGGTAGAAGTTGCATCATCTATGGTAAATGGCGAAGTAAAATGATGAAACATTTGACCTAACCTTTTTCAGGGCGGATAATAGAAAAAAATCCATTTTAAAAGAGGGATCATCTATGTATCAGCATCAAAATTTCCGCCCTACTAAGGCAATCATTGAATTAGAAAATATTCAATATAACATCAAACAACTGCGTGAACACTTGCATCCCGCAACAGAGATTATTGCAGTTGTTAAAGCGAATGCATACGGTCATGGTGATTTACAGGTAGCAAATGCAGCGTTACAGGCGGGAGCTTCAATGCTAGCTGTAGCAACTCCTGAGGAAGCACTTCATCTAAGAGAGTTTATAAAAGAAGCTCCAATATTAATTTTAGGAGCAACACCGGTATATTTTGCAACTTTTGCTGCACAATACGATATATCTCTAACTGTATTTTCGTTAGATTGGGTAAATGAAGTTGCTAAACAAGCAGTGAACTTTAAAAAACCTTTGAAGCTACATATTAAAATTGATAGTGGTATGGGGCGTATCGGCGTTAGAAAAAAAACTGAGCTAACAGCATTATATAATGCCATCGATGCGAACGAGCACTTTTTAATCGATGGCATTTTCACTCATTTTGCAACAGCAGATGAAGAAGATTCTACTCAATACAACGAACAATTAGCCACGTTCGTATCATTTGTTGAGAGTTTACCTAAGAAGCCGCGTCTTGTACATGCTGCCAATACAGCTGCGACACTAAATAAAGAAGATGTACAATTCGATGCAGTAAGATTCGGTATTTCTATGTATGGACTAGCACCATCACCATATGTGGATAAGCATCTACCATTTTCTTTAAAACCTGCTTTGTCACTTGAAAGTGAACTTGTTCATGTGAAGAAAATTGAACAAGGTGATAAAGTGAGTTATGGTGGCAACTATGTAGCAACTAAAGAAGAGTGGATTGGTACAATGCCGATTGGCTATGCGGATGGTCTATTACGAGGACTCGCTGGTCAAGAAGTATTAATACAAGGGAATCGCGTTCCGATTATTGGACGTATATGCATGGATCAATGTATGATCAAGCTACCATATGAAATGTCGGTTGGAGAAAAAGTTATATTAATTGGTCAACAACAACAACAGGAAATTCAGATGAAAGAATGGTCAGATAGACTTCAGACAATTGTATATGAAATACCGTGTATGTTAACATCAAGAATTCCAAGAATTTACAAATGATTTCAACTACTTTAAGTCTTTAATAACAATGATTGCAGCCGACAAATAAAAACATTTCCACCCACAATGTCAAATTCTTACCTTTCTTGTCTATTCAACAATTAATTTCAATGTTAAGATAGGGGTAAGTTGAAAGTTGAATTGAAAAAGATGGAATGTTTTGTCGGAGGTGCTGGCCGTGAATAAGAAGAGGATAAGTGAAGTTATCTTAGAGCTACCTAAGCATAAGATGGCTGAGAATATTGAACAAGCTTATAGACAAATTACGACAGAATGCGATGAATTCGTTTATACACCAACAAAGAGATACAAAAGAGAATACAAACAAAATCAAATACGAGAAGCAATGGTTAAAGGTTATATAGAGATGTCACAAATTAACTTATCCATATGTAGTGAATGTCTACATTTAGAGTATGAAGCAGAACATATGGTGGAGCGTCTCGTAAGCGGAGGATGAAAACTTGATCGTAAAACGTGGTGACGTTTTTTTTGCTGATTTATCACCAGTTATCGGGTCTGAACAAGGTGGTACAAGACCCGTTCTGGTTATTCAAAATGACATAGGAAATCGTTTCAGCCCAACAGTAATTATTGCGGCCATTACTGCGCAAATTCAAAAGGCAAAACTACCAACTCATGTCGAAATAGATGCGAAGCAGTATGGTTTCGAAAGAGATTCAGTCATCTTACTTGAACAATTGCGTACAATAGATAAATCACGATTGACTGATAAAATAACACAACTTGATGATCCTTTAATGGAAAAAGTAGAAGAAGCATTAGAAATTAGCTTAGGACTTTTGAAATTTTAACGGTATACATAAATGTTAAGCACTGAAGTGAATCTCACTTTGGTGCTTTTTTATTTGGTGTTGTCATTGTTATTCTAATGAGAGAATGAATGACGACTGCATTTAATACAAGAATTTTTTAAAAAAATTAATGAAAAGGTTTAAGGTTATCATAATAGGGTAATATATGAGTAATTGAACTAGATTAGTAGATGGAAGGAGATTTTAATGTGGATATCAAACTAGAAACTGTAAATGCACAAAAAAGTATAGCTTATGTCAATGGTGAAATAGATGCTTTCACTGCACCTAAGCTTCGTGAGCAACTAAATAATATTAAATTAACTGAGAGTATCCAGATTGAATTAGACTTTCATGATGTAGTATATATGGATAGTACAGGATTAGGTGTCATCGTGGCTTTTTATAAAAACGTAATCAGCGCTGGTGGAGATGTGAAATTAATAGGGTTATCACCACGGTTATATCGCTTATTTAATATAACTGGACTAAGTGACATTATGAATATTGAAGAAGAGGGGAAGGCGACTACTAACCATGAAGGAATTTGATTACTTTGAAATGAGAATACCAGCAAAGCCTCAATATGTAGGGGTTGTACGATTGACCATTTCAGGTTTAGCGAATCGAATTGGCTTTTCTTATGATGATATTGAAGATTTGAAAATTGCTTCAAGTGAAGCGATTACTAATGCTATTCAACACGCTTATGAAGAAGATGATGACGGTGAAGTCGTAGTAGGTTGTGCGTTATATAAAGAAAAAATTGAAATCATGGTAGCGGATTATGGTTATAGCTTTGATTTTAAGGAAGTGAAAAAAAGGGTTGGTCCTTATCATGAAGAAGAAGATGTTCAATTTATTCGAGAAGGTGGCCTAGGTCTTTATTTAATTGAAACTCTAATGGATGAGGTAAAAGTGCTTAACGACAATGGCGTTACTGTTTTAATGACAAAATATGTCGCTAGAGAGCAGGTGACTGACAATGTGGAAAAAATCACCCTCTAAATCAGCCTCGAAAGAGCAAGTTATAGAATGGATTAATAGATATCAAGAAAATGAAGATAATGAAGCGCAAACCAATTTAGTATTACAATATAAATACTTAGTTGAGTCGCTTGCAAGAAAGTATTCAAAAGGTGGTTCTTACCACGATGATATTGTCCAAGTAGGTATGCTTGGGTTACTTGGTGCTATTAGAAGATTTGATGTGTCTTTTGGTCGTAACTTTGAAGCTTTTGCAGTCCCTACAATTATTGGTGAGATAAAGCGTTTTTTACGTGATAAATCTTGGGATGTCCATGTGCCAAGGCGTATTAAAGAGCTTGGACCACGTATAAAGTCCGCGGTAGAACAACTGACAATAGAATTCCAGCGTTCTCCGCATGTAAATGAGATTGCAGAGTACTTGGGAGTCGAAGAAGAAGAAGTATTAGAAGCCATGGAAATGGGGCAGAGTTATCAAGCGTTATCGATGGATTATACATTGGAATCTGATTCAGATGGTAGTTCTATGACCCTCTTCGATATTGTTGGCGATGAAGATAAGGGCTATGAAACAACAAATCGCCGGATGATCGTGGCCGAAGCTATGACAGTTTTAACGGAAAAAGAAAAACGTATTATACAGCTTACATATTTGGATCAATTAAGCCAGAAAGAAGCAGGAGAAAGTCTGGGGATTTCACAAATGCATGTTTCTAGGCTACAAAGAAAAGCGATTAAAAAGCTACAAGAAGCCGTTGGTGCCACCAGTAGTAACCAGGGGGATTTAGTTTAATTAGATTAGTGGTTTTATGATCGTTATATATGCGGGTTTATGTAATATAAGAATTTCTATCTATGCCATACTCAAAGTGATAATATGGAGCGGCATTGGAAGACTGGACACCTTATTAAAGCGGTAATGGTTGGCGAGAGTCAAAATAACAATAGAAACTTTGATGTTAGGAGTCTGCTCTTTTGAGTAGGCTTTTTATTTGTTGTAAGATAATTCAATTTAAGTTGATGCAAAGCTACCTGATAAAGGTTTTTGAACTTACCGATATGATAAGATAAATAGCATAGAGAAAGGTTGTGACTGTATGGACAACAAAAAAATGCAGCAATTAATTTCGAAAGAACTTAGCATCCGACCAAAACAAGTAGAATCAGTTATCGAATTGTTAGAAGGCTCAAATACGGTGCCGTTTATAGCGCGTTATCGTAAAGAAGCAACTGGTTCACTAGATGAAGTCCAAATTAAAGCAATCGAAGACCGTTATCATTATTTACAACAACTACAACAACGAAAAGAAGAAGTGCTTCGTCTTATCGATGAACAAGGTAAACTAACTGAAGAACTTAAAAAAGATATAGAGGCGGCAACCATTTTAAAACGAGTTGAAGACTTATATCGTCCGTATAAACAAAAACGTAGAACAAAAGCGACAATTGCTAAAGAAAAAGGGTTAGAGCCTTTAGCGGATGAATTAATGAAATTTGCAGCAACTTCACTAGCTGATTTAGCTGCACCGTATATTAATGAGAATGTTGAGTCGATTGAGGAAGCGTTGCAAGGTGCTAGCGATATTTTAGCAGAGCGCTTTGCAGATGATGCTGCTATTCGTGAAAAAATTCGTAAGCTATCATGGCAAAATGGTAAGGTTCTTTCAGCGGTGAAAGATCAAAGTTTAGACGAAAAGTCAGTTTATGAAATGTACTATGAATATGAAGAACCGATTAATAAAATTGTTCCTCACCGTACATTAGCTATTAATCGCGGCGAAAAAGAAGATATTTTGAAAATTAATATAGCTGTACCAGTTGAGCGCGTTCATCAATTGATGTGTACAGAGTGGATCCCGCGCACATCCTCACCAGCAGCTAAACAAGTTGAATTAGCCATTGAAGATGCTTACAAACGATTAATTCAACCTTCAATTGAAAGAGAATTGCGTGGAGAGTTGACGGAGAAGGCGGAAGCTCAAGCGATTCATATTTTCTCTGAGAATTTACGTAATCTACTATTACAACCGCCATTAAAAGATCGCTTTGTATTGGGGCTAGACCCAGCATATCGAACGGGTTGTAAATTGGCTGTAGTGGATGATACGGGTAAAATGCTTGAAATCTCTGTTATCTATCCGCATCCGCCAAAAGCAGATCCTATACAATCCAAAAAGGTATTCAAGGACATTTTACAAAGGTACCCAATATCTATTATCGCAATTGGTAATGGAACAGCTTCCCGCGAGTCAGAGCAGTTTGTAGCGGAATGTTTGAAAGAGTTAAATAGTGAAACAGCTTATGTTATCGTCAATGAGGCTGGAGCAAGTGTGTATTCTGCTTCAGAAGTAGCGCGTGAAGAGTTCCCTGATTTACAGGTTGAACAACGCAGTGCCGTCTCTATTGCGAGAAGATTACAAGATCCACTTGCTGAGCTAGTGAAAATTGAACCGAAAGCAGTAGGTGTGGGTCAATACCAGCATGACGTATCTCAGAAGAAGCTTGCAGACTCTTTAACGTTCATTGTTGAAACAGCTGTTAACCAAGTTGGTGTAGATGTTAATACTGCTTCATCTTCGCTTTTACAATATGTATCAGGGTTATCAAAAACAGTTGCAGAAAACATTGTTAAAGTCCGAGGAGAAAATGGGAAATTTACAGCTCGTACACAGTTGAAGAAAATTCCGCGCTTGGGAGCTAAAACGTATGAACAAGCAATTGGTTTCTTGAGAATTTCTGAAGCGAAAAACCCGTTAGATGCAACGGGTATTCACCCAGAAAGTTATGATCTTGCAAACAAACTACTCGAAGTTGCTTCTATTATGAAGGAACAGCTAGGTTCAATGGAGGCTGAACAAGCGCTAGCTAACTTAGATATTTCAACTTTAAGCTCACAGTGGGATGTAGGAGAAGTAACATTAAAAGATATCATTGATACATTGATGAAACCATCACGTGATCCACGCGATGCATTCCCGCAACCATTATTGAAGAAAGATATTTTGAAAATGGAAGATTTGCAACCGGGAATGGAGATGCAAGGGACAGTACGTAACGTAGTGGATTTCGGTGCTTTTGTTGATATCGGTGTTAAACAAGATGGTCTTGTCCATATTTCTAAATTGAAAAATGGTTTTGTAAAACATCCTTTAGATGTAGTGGCTCTTGGTGACATCGTAACAGTATGGGTAGAAAAGATTGAAAAGGATAAAGGGAGAATTGCATTAACGATGCTTCCCCCAGCAAAACAAATCGATTAAAATAGCAGAAGAATAAACCTCGCATTAAAGTGAGGTTTATTTTATAGAAGAAAGGGCAGGATAATATGACCGATGAAGAACTACAAAATCTTGTAATAGAAATCTCCATAAACGTATTCCATAAGCCTTTTAGACATCAAGCCTATTTTAATAAGCGATTACGTTCTACTGGAGGTAGATACTTATTACAATCACATAATATAGAGATTAACCCGAAATCATTTGAAAAGTTCGGTATTCAGGAAGTAGAAGGAATTATTCGTCATGAGCTATGTCATTATCATCTTCATATAGAAGGAAAGGGATATAAACATCGTGATGCAGATTTTCGCTTTCTCTTAAAGAACACTAATGCTCCTAGATACTGCTCTAATTTAACAGAGATAAAGGGAAGAAACTCTAATAAAAGTTATACTTATATATGTATAAAATGCGGTACAAACTATGTTAGGAAAAAAAGAATGAACCCCGCTAAATACCGTTGTAGCAAGTGTTCAGGGCACATCGAACAAATTAGTTGAAAGTTTTTTTAGAAAAACGCTTGACCTTTTCTGAATACCTGTCTATAATAATAAAAGTCGACAAGGTGATGACGACAAAATACAACAAAATGCAACATGTTTTCCGAAGTAGCTCAGTGGTAGAGCATCCGGCTGTTAACCGGACGGTCGTAGGTTCGAGTCCTACCTTCGGAGCCATATGGCCCCTTGGTCAAGCGGTTAAGACACCGCCCTTTCACGGCGGTAACACGGGTTCGAATCCCGTAGGGGTCACCAAATTTTATATGGTCCGGTAGTTCAGTTGGTTAGAATGCCTGCCTGTCACGCAGGAGGTCGCGGGTTCGAGTCCCGTCCGGACCGCCATTTACTTTTTGGGGTATAGCCAAGCGGTAAGGCAACGGATTTTGATTCCGTCATGCCCTGGTTCGAATCCAGGTACCCCAGCCATCTTCATTCTTTTAGCTACGAGTCATTAGCTCAGTTGGTAGAGCATCTGACTTTTAATCAGAGGGTCGCAGGTTCGAATCCTGCATGACTCACCATTTTAACTTGACATTATGTTTTAAGGTGATATAATATAACCTACATGTTAAATTAAAATGCGGCCGTGGCGGAATGGCAGACGCGCTAGGTTGAGGGCCTAGTCGAGGTTTACTCGGTGGAGGTTCAAGTCCTCTCGACCGCACCAAAACACTTACGATATATAACATACGATATGCGCCCGTAGCTCAATTGGATAGAGCGTCTGACTACGGATCAGAAGGTTGTGGATTCGACTTCTGCCGGGCGC
>NZ_LILB01000001.1:0-134185 GCF_001274945.1 Viridibacillus arvi
ATTAAAGGAGGTAATATGATGGTACTAATAATTTCAAAATGTATGGCTCTTTTTTCTTTATTGAACTAACGGGGCAGTTTAGTTGAAGAAGAAAAACGAATAATGCTTATTTGAACCAAATTATTCATTAAAGAAAGGTGAGAAAAAATGTTTGTAAAAGCAAAAAGAGATTTTAGGGCGAATAAATTAGATGTTAAAGAAGGCACACTTTTTTTGGTTGAAGAAGAAGAAGGTGTAATGGTTAATGAACAATTTTTTTGCTCAGTAGGTAGTCCAAATTTCTATGCCTATTTTGAAATAGTTGCATAAAATCTGATGTGTAATTCAAATAATATATCTAATATATGTCTTCATTCGATTCAATTGTGAAGAAATGTACTTAAGCTAACGGGTGCTTTACTTGAAGACCATTGAGTTGCATAAGCAGCTCTTTTTTTTCTTTATTGAACTAACGGGGCAGGTTATTTTAATAATAAATGCCAGTTCGGATATACTATTTTTCATTAAAATTAATTAGAATCGAGGTAGTAAATTGGTAGTTCCAGTTCGTTTATTCATTGCCTTAATACTTTTAATTAGTTATCCAATGATAATAGTAGCTAAAGAAATTAAGTATAATCACAATAGCATTACTATTCCAGAAATAAAGAAAAAAGTTGACTTTACTATTTTAACTCCTAAAAAAATTCCAGATGATTGGACATTAGATACAAAAACATCTCCTTGGATAATGCTACATTATATCAATAGTAAGGATACAAAGCTGATGGTTGCGATTCATTTGAGAATAGCACATCCATTATCCGAGGAAGATTTTCCGTATTCTCAGCAAGTTGATATAAACGGAAATAAGGGTTATTTCCAGGATTGGACAGAAAATGGAGAAGTGGATAATAAGGGAGACACCATTACTGGTGGTTTACTTAGATGGACACAAGATGGAACGTATGTAGAAATGAATAGTTCAAGATTACCGAAAGAAAAAATGTTAGAAATTGCAAGATCTATGAATTAATGTTCTTCAACTATAGGCGTCTTTACTTCAATAAGGAGTAGAGACTTTTTCTTATTGAACTAACGGGGCAGGTTAGTTGAAGAGTGTTGTTTAACTTGTGTTCAACAATCGGGCCAAATTGTTGAATAAGGGGTCTAGCCAGATTTATACCGATTCTCAATGGTAAACAAAGAAATATCCCCAAAACGACGCTTTGGCTGCATTTTTTCAATTAACGAAGTGGGCGTTACAACTAAAGTTAAATTAATCATTTTATATCTAAAATAAACATGCCATCCTTTGCAGGATGGCTCTTTCTTTGACATCGCTTTGTTCATGATTAAGGTATAGTAATAATAATTTTCCCTAAGATACCACGATTTTCAGCATGTCGATGAGCTTCAACAATTCGCTCCATTGGATAGATTGAATTGATGACAGGAACTATATCACCATTATCGACCAACTGTGCAAGGTGTGTAAGGTTTTTACGATTGGGAAACGCAATTACCAAGCGAGTTCGATGCTGTCCGTGCCGTGTAGAAAGAGCAACGCTGATTAGTTTTGAAACACTAATTGCAATTGTGAGCAATTTTCCATCTGGTTTAAGCTTCTTTCTAAAAGCATCCTGCTCGGTTCCTACGGTATCAAAGATGATGTCAAACAATTCGAGTTCTTCAGGTGATGTTTTGCGATAGTCGAATACTTTATCTGCACCATAGTTCATTTATTCGTTCATTGTGGCTTTTGAACCGAGTACAGTAACATGGGCTCCAAGTGCTTTTGCAATCTGTACAGCAAAAATACCGACACCACCTGCTCCGCGTATAAGGACTCGATCACTAGCTTTTAATTTCCCTTTATCTACTAAAGTAACTAGAGCGGTGGTTCCTGCACACGAAAATGCAGCAGCTTCTGTAGGAGATATTTGAGAAGGCATTAATGAGAACTTGTTTGCATCTATAACAACATATTGAGCTGCAGCATTGGTACTCGTTGTAGTATTTCCCACACCATGTCATAATCTTAGATATATTATCAAACGCATATCAAACCGAGCTGGAATAAAAAAGAGTATACATCCCCATCAACTACGCCATAGCTATGCAACGCATATGATTAATAACGGTGCGCCAATTGATGTCATTCAAAGTTTACTTGGGCATGAAAAGTGTGAGCCTACAAAGATATATGCTCAGCTAAGCGGAAAACTAAGATAGGATTATTACAGTAAATACTTTTGAAATTAAACTTTTAGTGATTTAAGACACCCATGTAAAAGTGCGTGTCTTTCTGTTATAGGGACAAATTATTAAATAACATTCTTCTGTAAGAGATTCCTAAACGAGAGTTTGGTGACATTGCTTTTACATCCAATAGATTTCAGAAAAATTTATTAACCTTCGGAAACAGCAGTTGAATTGTAAAACCACGCTTATATTTTGACTCAACCTCAATTTCAACTTGCAAATCGTCACATAATTTTTTCACTAAAAACAATCCAATCCCTGTAGATTGCTTTTGATTGCTAATTTCTCCTGTAAATCCTTTATCAAATATAAATGGCAAATCTGATTGCAAGACGCCTACTCCATTATCAGCTACTTTAACGTAATATCTGTCTTTGGCATGTTCAAAACCTGTTTCTAGCCAAATCAAACTTTCACTCTCACTATCTACATTTCGATATTTAATTGCATTTACAAGCAACTGGATCAAAATAAAATGAAGCGCTCTTTCATCAGATACAACGGGTATATCCTTTATCTCCGTATGTACACTTACATGCTGCTCTTCCAATAACGATTGTAGCTCTAGTAATACATCTTCAAAGCATTCCTCAATAGAGACCTTTTTCAAGCTATAGTCAACATGCACAGCTTGTAGCTTTGCATAAAATAATATGCGTTCTACGTGATCATGAATCGTTATGTTTGCATGATCTAGCCGTTGATAAACCAGCGGGGACATTTCGTCTTTCCTATTTTGTAATATAAAATGAAGTAACGATAGTGGTGTTTTAATTTCATGCACCCAGCTTTCGATAAAGGTTTCATATTCTTTTGACTGGTACTTTGCATCTTGTAATTCATCATATAGATGACGTAATTGATTAGCCAAATCATGCAGTGGTTCCTTATGTGTGTCACCTAAAACTTGTAGCAACTTAGCCTCATGCTCAGCGGAAGGCTCTTTTGAAAATTGATAAAACGTGTTTCTTTGCTTTCGTTGTTTTTTCCATGTAAAAAGCACACCAATCAAAATGGTTACAAAAGTAAAAATGAGCATCTTCAAAACTAAAAGTTTAAAGGTCTCTGGATACGCAACCCACGCTAAAAAAATAAAAAAACCGCTATTTACACATAAGAGTAAAATCCACTGACGCGATTGCTGTAAAATATGGAGCCAATCTAATCGCCTCAAGGGGTTTCACTCCTTATTAATTGATAGCCAACGCCTCTGACCGTTTTAATATGATGTGACATACCTACTTTATACAATGTTTTACGAAGTCTAGTCATGTTTACTTGTAGTATATTTTCGTCCACAAATTCACTACTTCCCCACAATTCATAGAAAAGCTGCTCCTTTTCCACAACTGCCGGTGCATGTTGTATTAAAAGCTTCATAATTGCGCCTTCATTTTCAGATAATGAAAGTGAATTATGACCAATATATAATTCATTCGACTTCAAATCTAATTGGAAATTTCTCCAATTTAAAAACATCGGCATTTTGGCATATAGCTGTTGTAGCTTTTGTACTCTTGCAATGAGTCGTTTCGGATGACAGGGCTTTGTTAAAAAGTCATCGGCTCCTAACTCTAATGCATGCAACTCATCTCGTATCTGATTACGAGCAGTTAAAATTAGAATCGGACCAATTCCTTTCATTTTTAAAGTATGACAAATTTGAAAACCCGATAAGTTAGGTAAATTTAAATCTAACAAGACTAATCCGGGCTTGGCAGCGATGATTTCTTCAATAGGTGTATCAAAAGAAGAGATACTCACTACAGAGTACCCCTCCTTTTCTAAAATATTTTGTAATTCTTCGCGTAGGAAAATGTCATCCTCTACAATGACAATATTCGCCATGCCATCACCTCTACTCAATTTCTTTTAACTTTCGAATTTCTACATCACTTTTTCGTTGTATCATTCGAATATAGCCAACTTCATTTAAAATAAATAATAGCACCACTAAACCAATGACGATACCATTTTTAAGACTGAAAACAGTTGTAGGCATGGCAGTTAATAAAGACCAAATACCAAAAATTCCACTAACAAATGCAACCGAAATAGCTAAGATGAAGTATAGCCAAATTTGCTTGCGTGCTGATATACAAATTGATTCCACATCTGCACCGAGCATCGCTAACGTTTGATAGCGACTATGCGTATTTCTTTGCTGCATTAAAAAGTTTAAGCCTAGCACCGTATTGGCGATAATTAAAAACATCACACCTAAATAAAACGTTGTATAACTGCCTGCTACCGTGTAAAATAGCTGTCTGCCCATACTTCCAAGATAGCTCTCATACTGCAAGTCTGTCGAATTAAGCACTTGATCGACTTCAAGCATCGCCTGCATAAGCCCTTTTTCTTCAATGAACTCGTCTTTTAACGTCATATTCCAAAGCCAAGTTTCATCAGCGACAAAATATTGCTCGAATAATGAATCCGGCACAATTAATGAATACATTAACGTAATGGCTCTATCCGCCACAATCTGATCCGAATATAACGTCGGCAATAATGTGTATTCATTTTCAGCTATTTCTACAGTCGGACACTTTTTCAATATATCTTTTAATATATCATAACTAGCGCCTGTATCGTCACTTGTATACATGGCCACCTCATTATCAGCTAACTGAATCGGCTTCTTTCCAGCTGCCTCAAGCATCGCATTATAGCTCGATAATGAAATAAAATACGGCGTATTCTGCAGCGATAAATTGTTTAATAAGATCTCTTTTGGCTCTGAATCATCTTGACTCGATACGGTTTCTATTAAGCCCATCCATGCAAAATGATAATTTAATACTGGCTCATCTTCAGGTGGGTAGAAATTATTTAACGCCATCCCATAATAACTATCAACGTAAGGTGCTAGCTCATCGGATTTAATCAAAGGCTTAATTTCATCTTCATTACCATTAAACGTATAATCAACCGTTCGATTAGATACAGCGCTATTCGTTAACGCTGTCGACGTACCAAACGCGAAGCAAACCATCGCCATTAAAATTAGTAATGATGATATTGCTAGTGAACTCCATTGATGCAATACATTTTCCTGTAGCTGTCTCGCCGTAAACATCGACAAACCTGTTGAAGAGCTGCCTTTTCGCTTCACATAAACACCAATCAAACTTCCTAAGCCACGGAATAAAATAAATGTCCCACACACACCAACAAGCAAAATCAGCGCAAATACGCGATAATCAAAATTTCGTAAATATAAAATTGACATGCCGTAAGCGATGCATAAAAAAATCGTCCCGAATAATAAAGCCACTCCAGACAGTAAGCTCACGGCGCCCCATTTAGTCGTCATTGTACTTTGCGATTTTTCCTTTTCCTCATGAAGTAATTCAATTGGCTCTTTGCGGCTCATCGTAAAGCTTAAAATAAGCATGGCTAGTAGTTGCACAAGGAAGAAGCCACATATCGTCAAGCTAATGCCTGTCCATGAAATACGGAATGCATGGCCTATAATCCCCATGCCAACTAAACGTGATGTCGTTAAATTAATAAGCTCTGTTAAAAACAATGAAATCGGCAGACCAATACACAGGGCCACAATGCCATTCCAAATCGTTTCACCCATGATCATGAGAAACAGCTTACTTTGCTTCATCCCCATCATTAAGTACAAGCCAAACTCATGACTGCGTTGCTGCAGCTGGTAGCGATTCGCAAAATACACGAGGAAAAACACGAACACTAATGAAACTTCATAAAGCACTGGAATTAATAACAACAATCGCTCTACCGCATCACTTTCAATCGTCTTCAAATACAGCATCACATCTTGCTCACCTAACGACAAGATCACATAAAACGCCACAATTGATACGATGAGCGATGCGAAATACACACCGTTTTCCTTCCGCGTTTTGCGACTATTGTGTTTCACAAATTCAAAGAACATTACTACTACCTCCAGCAAGCTGCGCCATCACCATAACGATTCGCGCATAAAACGCCTCCTGCGATTCGCCCGGTACATTTCTACGCAGTTCATGGAAAATGATACCGTCCTGGATAAACAAAATTCTTGAGCAATAGCTAGCCGCATTCGCATCATGGGTCACCATTAAAATAGTAGACTCCTGTTGTTGATTATGTTCAGATAGCTTCTCCATTAAAATCTTGGCGTTTTTCGTATCTAACGCACCAGTCGGCTCATCCGCTAACACAATGCAAGGATTTGAAATAAGCGCTCTCGCTGCTGCAACCCGTTGCTTTTGACCGCCAGACAATTGTGACGGAAATTTATTCAACAGTTCTTCTATACCAAATAGTTTCGATAATTGCAGCAACGCTTGTTCCTGCTCCTTTAAATTAATCCCATGAATCGCTAACGGCAGCATGATATTTTCCTTCGCCGTTAGATTATCAATTAGTTCAAATTGCTGAAATAAATACCCTATTTGATCGCCTCTATATGCAGCGAGTTGGGATCCTTTGAAGGACGAAATATTTTGCCCGTCTAGAAATATTTTTCCTGATGTAGGCTTCATCATTGTGGCGATTACATTTAGTAGCGTAGTCTTACCTGAACCACTAGCACCCATAATGCCAAGAAACTCGCCTGGTAAAACATCAAAAGTTACGCCTTTTAATGCCATTGTTTCATTTTGTCCCTCACCAAAAACTTTACGTACTTCCTTCACTTCGAGTAATTTATTCGAAGCATTCATCTGTTTAGCCTCCCGTTTTTATTCATAGGAATACCTTACTACAAAAAATCGGAAAATTATTCTTACAGTTGTTGTAAGATTCGAAAGAACTCTATATTTCCTTATAACTTTAGGCGACTTAAAGGAGAGAATGCTTTATAGACAGGGCTAGAAAAGGAGAATCATGTACTTACCGATTACATCTACAATTAAAATCATAGATGTAATCTTAGATGAAACATCAAAAATTATTCCACCTGATTATTTATAATAAAGTTTGATTAAAATCATCGCGCCTCTATAGATTAATTAGAGGTGAGATGATTTTTTATTGGATATTTATGTTAATATCACTATAAAGATTGTGAAGCGATGTACTTAAACTAACGGGGCAGTTTAGTTGAACAAGATTACATTAGAATATTGAAGTTTCACCAATATATAAAGGGTAGGTGTAGTTCATATGGCATTTGAGAATGTAGTTTATCCAGCATTTATTAAGCAAGAAGAAGGAAGTTTCGGCATTTATTTCCCAACATTACTTCCAGATTACGGGTGGGAGGATTACTTAGTCTCGGGCCCATCGAAAAAGGAAGCCATTCAAAATGCAAAGAAGGCTTTAGCTTATTTGTTAGCAGGTGCTCTATATGATAATGAAGATTTACCAAATCAGGCACCCATTCCTACTAATCTTGTGACGGAAGAGACGGAACTTGTTTTTATTAAAACATCTTATAGCAATTATGCGAGGGAAATTGAGGAGCATTTACCTGGCCGACATTGGCATATCACTTTTAACAGGGATTGGGGAAGTGATTTTCAAGCAGTTGCATATAAGAATACGCAAGGATTTTGGGATGTAGAGGTAGATGGTGATTTACCTATTGAAATGGAACAGGAGAGGTTGTTACAACTTTGTCCTACATATCCTGTAATTTGTACAGTACGACGTCGAGTTGAGGCGGAAGAAGCGTTCGATAGTTTTATACTCAGAGTAAAAGAGATGTACAAGCAATTGTAAATATTCATCATATTGCTTCAAAAACAGAAACGTAACAATTAGAGAAGAAATATTGAGAAAATAAATAATATCGGTGAAATTCTTTAGGGGACATATTGCCATAAAAGTACAGTCGTTTTATAAGATTGTGAAAAATTGTACTTCAACTAACGGGTGCTTTAGTAGAAGAGGTGCTTTAGTTCAATAAGAAGTAGAGCCTTTTCTTATTGAACTAACGTAGCAGTATAGTTGAACAAGAAATTTGTTACCTCACGTGTCGAAGAATCATCTCACGTATCAACACCTTAAATTCATACCGCTAACTCTTTAGTCAGAATATACTGTTGAAGCATTAAATAGAATTTTTTAACGAAGTTTGACTTAGTAAATCAAAGGGGAGTTCATATGAAATTTACAAAGACCTTATTTGTTTCATTGGCAATGATTTTACTTGTTATTACTGGGTGTTCTAATGGAAAAGAAGACTTAGGAGAATATATAAAAGTTCAAAAAAGTATTGGTGATGAAAATAAATATGAAGACTTCAAAGAAATTACTGATAATAAACAAGTTCAAAGGGTGAAAGATATTATATTAGATAGGGATGAATGGAAAAACGTCAAAGTAGATATGGAACGTCTTGCTGATTACAAGTTTTGGTTTCAATTTAAAAATCCTAAAATACAGGCTAAAACAGTGTTATATGAAATTTGGGTAAGTCCAAATAAAGATAAAGTAGAGGTTGTAAGGGGGGATGATCAGTATGTTCAATTAAACGAGGAAGATTCTACTGATTTATTTGAAATATTTACAGGTGGAAAGTTTTCTGATTTGTGATTGGATAATACGGATCCTTATTCAACTAACGGGTGCTTTACTTCAATAAGGAGTGGAGCATTTTTTTGAACTAACGAGGCAGGTTAGTTTAATAATGTTGTTGTAGTTAATAGGAAAAAGATTCTTTAGCAGGTTACCAAAAACTAATTCATATTTTAGAAACAAGAAAAAACCATTTTGATAAGTTATTTATCAAGATGGTTTTTTAATTTTCATTATATAATTAAAAGTCAACGTTTTTACGACGTTGATCCATATTAGTTAATATTTTTTGACTATCTGCATTGGCCATATTTGTAATATCATTATGACCGAGTTAATCACGAAGAAGGTGAATGTCGCCACCATTGCGAATGAAGATTTCCTTAAACTAAATTATTTATGACAAGTAATTTAAAAAGTTTATTTTTTAAATTATGGGGAATATTAAAAAGCGAGAAGTTAAATACAGAAAGGAAGATATAAATGAAACACTTGAAAATGGCATTAGGAGTACCACTTTTATTTGGGATGTTGTATGGTTGTAGTTCTAACAAGGCAACAGATGAAACGGGTAATACAACTGTTAAACAAGAAGAAACGGATACTAATACGAATACCGACACGAATACCGATACAAATACAAACACGGACACTAACAAAGATATGAATAACAATGGACAAGCAGGGACAACTCAAAATTTACCTTATAATTTTGCTGAGTTTTCGTTAGATGTTGATTATTCACCGACAGAATCTTATGAAGTTGATTACGAATATGAAACTACAGGTGTGGAAGTTGAGCTAGATGATGACCGCAATAATATAAAGCTTAGAGGCGACGAAGCTTTGGCTAAGTTAGAGCCTATGTTTAAGAAGCTTAAATTTGATGCATCTACAGCAAATGATGAAGTAATCGATCATGTAATTTCTGTCTTTGGCATAGACAAAAACTATACTTCGTTTGAACTTGAAGTCAAATTCGCAGATGGAACAGAGAAGGAATATAAGAAAACAAAATAAGCTAAATTAGAAATGTCTCACGTTTATTGTACTTGTGAGGCATTTTTTTGTGGGAATATGGGTGCCGAGCTCAATTTTGAGTGCATAACGAATTTATTAGTCATAAAAGGAAGTGTCTCCTGTATACTAGTTAGAGGAAATATTATACATAGAGAAACTTGATAAAGGGGTGAATAAATGGAGATTTTAGCGATTCTACCGGTTTTGTTATTTTACATATTACCAATTGTATTTATTATTTGGTTTGCAGTGAACATGGTGAAATTACAAAAAGAAAAAAATGAAATTTTGAGAACTATTGCGAAAAGATTAGATAATAAAGAGATATAGTGGTGTCGAGGGCTCCTTTTAAAGTGAACTTCTAATTTAAATCATATATCCTGTTTCTAAGGAGCATACAACAGAAAACAAAAGAGCCAATTCATTCTAATTGAGCTCTTTTTGTATAATGCAAAATTCAAACGAAACGAATTTCTTGAAGTATCGAGAAAGTAGGAATCTATGATGTTACCTTACTTATATATAGTACTTTTGGTCGTATTTATCTTTTTTGTAATTCATAACATGGAGAGAAGAATAGGAGGAATCAAGTTTCTTATAATAATCGCATCATTGTTTTTAAATATACTTAGTTTAATAATATTAGATATATTAACATTGGAAAATAATAGGGGAGGTATGTCTGGTAATGGAAATCCTGCTATTTTAGTCTACCCTTTTTTTCTTCCATTGCTCTTGATTTTTCTTTGCACATGGGTTGCTATAGTGTATAAGGACTTTGCTCTTAAATCGTTATCAATGGTAAATAAATATTTACTCGCTGGTTTAAGCTTGTTAATCGTCGGATTAATTTTCGGTGAAACTTTTATGAATAATGCTTTAAAGCCACTAGAAAATACACCGTACCATCCATTTAAAGGAGAATACGGATCAGTGATCAACATATATACAAACGCGATTTTTTTCAATGGTATTACGTTTGGTGTCTTAGTATTAGCGTTATTTGTAGGGATATTACTTTGGGTTAAAATGCTTGTACTTGCAAGAAATACTAAGGTTAGAAATAAAAATGTTTAGAATATTAGAGTTCCTACCTGTGTTTAAAATAATGCCACAATAGCCAAAAGCTCCTTGCAATTTTTTTTAGCAAGGAGCTTTTTCTCGAAATTATCCATATTTATTAACTAAATGAAATATCTACTCTTCAGAATTTATTAGTACTTGTTTTTTCGATTTATTACGAGACCACACTACTACTGGAATCAGTAAAAGAGAGAGAGTACTTCCTACAAAGGAAAGTGTAGCATAACTAGAACTTGCTACGACGATACCTGACATTACTCCGGCAGATGCTCCAGATAAGGCAATTAAAACATCTACTGTCCCTTGTGTTTTTGCACGAGTAGTAATAGTAGTTGCATCTACAATAAGTGCTGTCCCACTAATAAAGCCGAAGTTCCAACCCATTCCAAGCAAAACTAGCGCAAGGATTAGGAACGGCAACGAATCTCCAGGTGCAAGAGCTGCTACTGCACCAGATGCTAGCAGTGTGATAGCAGCAGCAATGGCCATCGTGATACGTCCCATTTTATCTACTAGTATACCCGTTATGAGAGAGGGGAGATACATAGATCCAATATGAAAGCCAATTACCAAACCTATTGCATTTAACCCGTGACCATGGTGCCCCATATGTACTGGAGTCATAGTCATTATTGCTACCATGACTACTTGTGTTAAAACCATTATTGTAGCTCCAACTATTATGCCTCGCTTATTCGCTGCTTGAACCGTAGAATCTGTATTTAAATTATTACTAATATTAGTTTCTTTAGCTTCTGCAATTGCTTTTGCTACGATGAAAGGATCTGGACGAAGAAAAATCAGTAGTACTAAGCCTGCTAGTATAAAGGCCGCTGCACCAAGTATAAATGGGCCAGCTAATGGTGGAATACCTAAGGAGATGGCCACACCTCCCATTACGCCTACTAAATTTGGTCCAGCAACCGCACCTAATGTTGTTGACACCATGGCTATACTGACCGCAGTTGCTCGTTGAGAAGAATTTGCTAAATCTGTACCTGCATAGCGTGCTTGTAAGTTAGTCGCTGTGCCTGCACCATAAATAAGTAATGAAGCAAAGAGCAGAATGATGTTATTTGTAGTAGCAGCTAGTATTACCCCTAATGCCCCAACGCCTCCAGCTAAAAAGCCAGTTGTGAGACCCATACGGCGTCCAAACCGTTGAGTTAAGCGACCTACAATTAGAGCTGCACTTGCTGAACCTAAAGTTAGGAATGCTACAGGCAATCCTGCAAAACTATCTGTCCCCAGCATATCTTGAACTAAAAGTGCTCCAACAGTTACTCCCGCAGCTAAACCAGCACCACCAAATATTTGTGACATAACAATAATGAATAATGTTCTCTTATACAATTTTCGCTGTTTTTCTGGAGAATCAATATAACTTTGTAACCACGAAGCTTGGGTTTTTAATGCTTTGGAATCGTTATCTTCAATAGCCAATACAAGTCCGCCTTTCAATAAATAGAAATTAATTCACATGTTTAGTTGCGAATTCATATTTTTTTCGCAGTCTTCTTTCAATACACTTCGACTATATAAGATATTCTTCGGATTTAACAATATACAAAGCTTCTTATTTTTAAATAGGGTTATTTAACCACTCTAGTGTTCTTCTAGTTTATAGGTGATAGAGGAATTAATCAATAATTCAGTAAAATTTTAGAGTTCAATCAATTAAAAAATAATCCTTTGAATAAGAATAATGCGGTACACCATATAAAGATACTTGAGCATTTATTGAAAAGATTCATTAGTGTACCTGAGCTATCAAGTTTTTTCATCGTTGCACCTGCTAATGTAAGACCGAAAAACCAACACCATGACACTGCAATACAAGTAACCGTAAAGATAATTTGTTCCATGCCAGTGTATCGTAAAGCACTTGTTCCAATTACACCTACTGTATCTAAAATAGCATGTGGATTTAACAGCGACACAGATAATGCAAAGATGATTTGTTTCTTCATCGGTAAGCTTTTTCCTGTCTCAACTGATGCCGGTTTAGAAGTCCAAATTGAATACCCCATATAAAATAAAAAAATGATTCCAACACTCATTAACCCTAAGCGTAACCATTCAAATTGCAATACGATGGCAGATAAGCCAAACACCGCAAGTACAATAAGCAAAGTATCACAAAGTGAAGCAGCAATAGTTGCTGGAAGTGCCTTCAATAAATTTGGTTGCGAAGCACCTTGCGAGAAAATAAAAACGTTTTGTACACCTAAAGGTAAAATAAGTCCAAATGCTAGTAAAAATCCATGTAATATAGCTTCCATATCAAAAAACTCCCTTCCATTACAACTTTACCTATGTTACAACTAAAGGAAAACATCCAATTGGTTGGTTTTTAATCCAACCAATTTTGCGAGAGGAGAAGATCATTTTGCAATGGAAACCAAAACGACATTCACAACTATCCCTTCATAGCCAAATCGTTGATTGGATAACTTCTCTTATACAACAAGGTGAATGGACGATAGGGATGAAGCTACCACCTCAAAGAAAGTTAGCTGAAATGTTGGATGTGAACCGTAGTACAATTATTCAAGTATTGGATGAGTTAAAGGCTGATGGGTTACTTGAAACAAAAAGAGGTGGGGGTACTTTTGTGGCTAATAATAGCTGGAATGTCCTACTAAATAAATCACAGCCCAATTGGCAAAAGCATATTCAAACGAGTATTCATAAGCCTAATTACCATACAATTCAACTAATCAATGAATATGAGCAAGATGCATCTATGATACGGTTAGGTACTGGAGAACTGTCTCCTGAATTATTGCCAACCAATTTACTAGAAGAATCACTACAATCCATGTCACTTAATGCTCGTGATATAGGTTATTCAGAACCGAAAGGGAGTAAAAGGCTGAGATTAGTTTTAAGAGATTGCTTGCGTAAACAAGGTATTCATACATCTCCTGAAAGTATTTTAATCGTTTCAGGTGCGTTACAAGCACTTCAATTAATTTCAGTAGGTTTACTTGAACAGCAATCCATTATTTTTCAAGAGCATCCTTCATATTTAAATTCTGTTCACCCATTTCAATCTGCTGGAATGCAGATGGTGTCTGTACAAAGCAATGAACGATTAGAAGAAACATTAAAAGCTTTAAAAGGAAAAAGACAATCTCTTTTCTATACTGTCCCAACATTACATAACCCTACTGGAAAAATAATGTCAGTGGATGAACGCCATCGATTATTGGACATCTGTAGTACGTTGCAAATACCAATTATCGAAGATAATGTATATCAAGAATTATTATTTGAAGAATCTGTACCCTCTTTGAAATCATTTGATCAGTCAGGACAAGTTTTGTATTTGGGCAGTGTATCAAAGACTTTAAGTCCGGGGCTCCGAATTGGCTGGGTCGTCGCGCCTGAACCGGTTATCAATCGACTCGCTGATATTAAAATGCAAACTGACTACGGCTCCAGTGCTTTTTCGCAAGAAATCGTCGCACTCTGGTTAGAGACTGGTTTATATGATCAACATCTTGGACAATTGCGCCAACAATTACAACAGCGTTCTTCATTTGTTGAAGGGATATTAGAAAAAGATTTTAATGAAGTGGCAACATGGGAGAAGCCAAAAGGGGGCTTTTATATTTGGCTGAGATTTAATGACCCTATAGTTAATAAAGCATTGTTTTTAAAACTTATAAAGCAAAAGGTTCTTATCAATCCTGGCTACATATATGATCCTAATGATATGTATCATATACGCTTGTCTTATGCATATGCTTCATTGGCTGAATTACAAGAGGGGCTTGCTATATTGTTATCCAGTATTAAGTTACATTAAAGTCAATTAACACAGGAGTCTATGGGATAAAGTTATTACTCAAAAAGTGAAAATGTACTTAGGAATAAATAAGATTTAAAAAGCAATCTCATCCTGAGGTTGCTTTTTTGTATCACTTAATGATATATTACTTTTAGATATATCATTAAGTGATACATATGGAGGTGCTAAGTTGAAGTCACTTGAACAATTAACAGATCCAGTATTTTATATTATGGCAGCATTAGCAAAACCAAAGCATGGCTATGCAGTGATGAGCTTAGTGGAGGAAACAACGAATGGCGCATTTGTCATTGGACCTGCAACTTTATATACGATTATTAAGAAATTATTAGCCGAAGAATTGATAGTGTTACATGACGCATCAGATTCTCGCCGTAAGGTATATGTACTTACGGAAAAAGGGAGAACCGTTTTAGAAAAAGATATTGAACGACGCAAAATAATGCTTACGTTAGCGGAAAAAGAACTTACAAAGGGGGACTAAGTATGACGAAAATGAAATATATGATGTCTGGGGGATTAGCGTTTTCCGAGCAAAAAGATATGCAAAAGTTACAGAAGAATGCACAAAAAGGATGGCATCTAAATAGTTTTGCAACACTTGGTTACAATTTAGAAAAAAAGGAAGCAGAGGATGTACAGTATAGTATTGATTATCGTAAGTTAGAAAAAGGTGAAGAAGAGGAATATTTTGAATTATTTTCTACAGCCGGTTGGACACATGTTTGTTCAAGTTATGAAATGCACATTTTCAAAGCTTCACCTAATATAAAACCAATCTACACTGACGTAGAATCTAATATTGATAAAATTGAACGATTAGCTAGACCAGTTAATATTTCTACCATTTTTGTTGCACTAATTGCTATGTTATTTTGGGTAATCATGACTTTTACAAATAGTCCGTTTCAGCAAATAGGTACCTGGTTATTTATTTGTTCATATGTATTACTGATGCCGATGCTTGGGATGCTAGTTGTTCTCCAATATCGTAAGTGGATTAAAAAGTGTTAAATGCAAGATCTTATCTTTAAATATTATAATAGTTGTCAAGACGATAAACACCCCAGTGGTTGGAGATTAAATCTAACCATTGGGGTGTTTGTTATTACCAAATATAATAGAAAATAATTCTCATTTATACATGCTATCCCATTACTAATTTATGTTGTAGAGCAGAGGTTAAACTTCACCTTTTAACTGCATCATTAGTGAGGATTGGATATGTAATAAATTAATAATTCGACGAGCCATCTCGGAAGGGGATGCATCGTAGTCGTTACGAATCCATTCGAGAATAAAACCGCAAATGCCATAAGAGCGATATTGAATAAAATAGTCGTCATTAATTTCAAGATACTTGTCGCTGACAAATGACATTCGCTCTTGGAAGATGTATTGTAATTTGCCAAGTAATAATTCTCGAATATTCGGAATGCGATCTTCCATAACAATTAAGTCATAATAATCGCGATTGTCGACGATATATTGAAATACATCTGTCCCATCTGGTCTCATAAGAGTTAAATCGAGCAATGGATTGTCGCGAGTTGGCTTACAAAACTCGTACTCAAAGTCAATCATTTCAAGATGGATTAAATCTTTTGCCAGCTCCTCCTTGCCGTCATAATGCACATAAAACGTTGTGCGATTATAATTGGCTTCTTCTACAATATCCTTTACTTTTACTTGTGAATAACCTTTTTCTTTAACGAGTTTTTTAAACGTTTGACGCATTGTTTCTTTCGTTCTTTCAACACGTCGATCTTCTTTTTTTGTCATATACTTTCTCCTTTTTAGACATTTTAAAAAAACTGTTGAATAGATATACAAAAAAACTTTTGTGTTGAAAACCTGTACATAAAAGATTTTTTGGTGATTGATAGAGATAGGTTATTAGTTATACACTCAACACGAGTCAGTGTTATGACTTTTCACGCTTAACATGAGAATAACATACAACATAAAAAAAGTGAGGTTGAATATATGGAAATTCAAGCTATGGTAACAACAACTGAAAAAGACTTTGTAAAACAAACTTTATTATTAGACGATCCAAGAGCAGATGAAGTGCTTGTGAAAATCGTCGCTTCTGGTGTATGTCACACAGATGCAACTGTATTAGATGGTACGCTTCCTGTACCGCGCCCAGCTGTATTAGGGCATGAAGGTTCAGGTATCGTTGTAAAAGTTGGATCGAATGTTTCAACTGTTCAAGAGGGAGACCACGTTGTACTAGGGTTCGCATATTGTGGACATTGTGATAACTGTTTGGATGGTAATGCAGGTGGATGTGAAGACATGATACCGTTAAACTTCTCTGGTCGGAATAAACATAATTTAACACCAATTCACACACATGACCATCAAGATGTATCGCAATTTTTCGGACAATCATCGTTCGGTACGTATGCAACAGTTGATGAGAAAAACGTTGTCAAAGTTGATAAAGATGCAGATTTACGTTACTTGGGCCCACTAGGTTGCGGTTTAATGACTGGTAGTGGTACTGTATTAAACTCTCTTGCACCGGCACCAGGTACAAGCCTTGTTGTATTCGGTACAGGCGCTGTAGGTTTAAGTGGTTTATTGGCTGCTAAAATTGCAGGTTGCGATCCAATTATTGCTGTTGATATTCACGATAGTCGACTTGAACTTGCAAAAGAATTAGGTGCAACACATGTTATCAACAGCATAAAAGAAAATCCAGTTGAAAAAATTAAGGAAATTACAGATGGAAAAGGCGCACATTACTCATTCGAAACAACTGGTGTACCAGAAGTAACACTTGCTGCACTTCATTGCTTACGCGTAAAAGGTACTTGCGCAACGGTTGCAGTAGGTAAACGCGACTTAACATTTAATGTAACAAACGATTTAATGTTAAATGCTTTAACTTTAAAAGGTGTAATCGAAGGGGATGCTGTACCACAATTATTTATCCCGAAACTGGTTAAATTCTTTAAAAATGGTCACTTCCCAATGGATAAACTAGTTAAATTCTATGATTTAGAACAAGTAGAGCAAGCATTTGAAGATTCTAAAAATGGCTCTACAATTAAACCAATTTTAATTTTAGATAAAGAATATAAAGCTTAATTAGTGAGGAGCGATTGGCATGTTCAATTATAAAGAACTAACAAAAAGCTATATTAACGGCAAATGGGTTAGAGGCGAGAGCGAAAAACAATATACGTTAACAAACCCATATGACGACTCAGAACTATCAACATTCCCAATTGCTTCAAAAGAGCAAGTTCAATACACGTATGAAGTAGCAGATAAAGCTTATATTGCATGGGCAAAAGATGCTGTAAAACGTCGCGAAGTACTAGAAAAAGTACTTGCCTTCTTCACAGATAACGAAGAAGAAATCGTTCGAGTACTGGCTGAAGAATCTGGCTCAACATACGTTAAAGGGAAAGTGGAAGTGGGCTTAACAATTGCCTGCATTCAAGAAGCGTTCAAGTATGTTGATTCATTAGGCGGGCGTGAATTACCAGAAGTATTGCCTGGTAAAGTCAACAAAGCTTATCGCAAACCATTAGGTGTTATTTCATCCATTTCACCATTCAATTTCTCACTTTATTTATCAATGCGTACTATTGTACCTGCGCTTATGCTTGGTAATAGTGTTGTGCATAAAGGCGACATTCAAACAGCTTTAACAGGTGGTACAATCATAGCAAAAGCGTTTGATGAAGCGGGCATTCCTGCTGGAGTATTTAACGTTATCTTAACAAAATCATATGAGATTGGCGATTTAATGATTGAACATCCAACTGTTAAATTAATTAGCTTTACAGGGTCTACACCAATGGGTTGTCATATCGGTCAAGTAGCTGGCGGTCTATTAAAACGCGTTGCATTAGAGCTTGGCGGTAATGCACCGTTTGTCGTGTTAAAAGACGCGGATGTTGATCAAGCAGTAAAAGCAGCAATCTTCGGAAAATTTTTACACCAAGGTCAAATTTGTATGATGATTAATCGTATTATCGTTCACGAATCACTGTACGATAAATTCGTAGAAAAATTTATCGTACATGCAAAAGGTTTACCATATGGAGACCCAAGTGATAAGTCAGTAGTAATCGGTCCGCTAATCAACCATTCACAACTTGAAAATGCATTGGGCTTTATTGAAGAAGCGAAAAAAGATGGCATTGAAGTACTATTAGAAGGCGAACGCGTCGGTAACATTTTAACACCAACAATCTTCGGGAACGTATCTCCTAATAGTAAGCTTGCACATACAGAACTGTTTTCACCAATTGCTTCTATTATTAAAGTATCTTCTGATGAAGAAGCAATTGAAGCTGCAAACAATACAGAATTTGGCCTAAGTTCTGCTATCTTCACATCAGACTTAGTAAAAGGTGAAGAGTTAGCTGCAGGTCTCGAATTCGGCATGACTCATGTCAACGATCAAACGGTAAATGCTATTGAAAGTTCACCATTTGGTGGTGTGAAAAACTCAGGTATGGGTCGCTTCGGTAATCCATGGGTAGTAGAAGAATTTACAGAAACAAAGTGGGTATCTGTACAAACAATAGATCGTGAATTTCCATTTTAAGATTAGCTAGCTGAAAAGTGATTCGATCACGTCATTAATTCGTAAGATGATCTGAAAGCTTTAAATCATAATATGAAACATCTATCTAAAGTTAAGATTTATAAAAAGCATTAGATGTTTCAAAATGATTGTATGAATCAAAAAAGAATTAGATAAAAAAAACAAGAATGTTGTTAAATCAACATTCTTGTTTTTAATGTTACTTTGAATACGATTAAATATTCCATCAGTTTTTTTGTTGTACAAGTATTTCAATTTTAATGAAATTCCTTGCAATGTATTGCTGAATGATAAGAAATAATGCGCCAATCGTCCAGTAAAGTGGCAATACTGCTGGGCTGCTGAAGCTAAATACGGTAATCATAATAGGGGAGAGTAAACCCATAAAACGCATTTGTTTTTGTTGTGTTTCATTCATATCTCTAATTGATAATTTAAACTGAATATAATAAAGTAAGCCTGCTATAAGTGTCATTACAATATCTGGAGTCCCTAAGTTAAACCAAAGAAAGCTCTGTGAGGAAAGAGTTTGATCTCCTCTAATGGCATAATATAACGCCATTAATATTGGAGTCTGAATTAATAATGGTAAGCAGCCAATATTCAGAGGATTGACATTATGCTTCTTATATAATCCAAATATCTCTTGCTGAAGTTGTGCTTTTTCTTCAGCATTGTTAGTGTTTTTAATTTTATTTTGTAAAGCATCCATTTCAGGTTTTAAATTATGCATCTTTTGTTGCATTATTTTTTGACTTTTATAATTTTTGAGCATTAAAGGTAAGAGCAAAAAACGAATGATCATGGTAATAGCAATGATGGCAAGTCCATAGCTACCACCAAAGTGTTTTGCAAAAAAATGAATAATATTAATGAATGGTGCAACAAAATGGTCATGCATAAATTCAGAGTTGCTAGTTCCGCTATTACCTTCAGAACAGCCTGTTAAAACTATTAATGTTAATAAAACAAAATATAAACGCCAAAACTTAATTTTCAATTATAGTCCTCCTTTTGATTTACAAAATGCTTATAAATCAAAAGGCATGTTCTTCTGTATTATCTTGATCCGTACAAATACATTTAACTAGCCAATGTAAGATTGGAGGGAGCCATTTAACAATGACTTGTGAAGTATTAGATTTCATGTCCAGTACTAAATCGTCGGTACTTTGATGCCAAGAACAATTATCGTCTAAATGTATATAGAGCAGCATAGAACTAACAAGTATAGGAATAATTAAATACATAAAATCTATGTAATTCATAAAATACATCCAATCACTTATCAGACCGATTAGTATCTCCATCTCCACATGTATCCCTCCCTCGTAGTATTGTTTGGTTAATTGTTTAACGAATTCACCATTTTATATTATTATAGATAGATTGTGCATATTCTAATGAAATAATATACTTTATCAACTGAAAAATCTAGTAAATGCCATTGTTAATCTGTTATCTAAATTAAGATTTATTCAAATACTTACTACATTGAGAAAATTGATCAAGGTAATAATAAATTGGTAAATTGATTTCAGTTTAGTTCTTCTAGTTTAATTTAATAAGGAATTAAGATACAGTTATATAGAGGTGATAGCGATGATAGTAGTAAGTTCATGTTTGGCAGGATTAAATGTAAGATATAACGGTACACACAGTTTAGATCATAAAATTCATAAACTAATAGAAAATAAAAAGGCTGTTACTGTATGTCCTGAACTGTTAGGTGGTTTCTTAACACCAAGAGAACCTGCGGAAATAATAGGTGGCAATGGGGAAGATGTACTGGAGGGCTAAAGTAATTGAAAAATCAGGTAGAGATGTTACGGAATTATACATAAAAGGTGCTGTTGCTACACTTAAAAAGGTGCAGGAGCTAAATGCAACTATGATTGTCCTCAAAGAATACAGCCCATCATGTGGTAGTTCAATGATTTATAATGGACAATTTGAAAATGAAAAAATTGTCGGAAACGGTGTTACGACTGCTTTACTAAAAAGAAATGGATTACAAGTTATTTCAGAAGAACAGTTTTCTAAAGTTAAACTTGAAGGAATTACTAGCTAACATAAATTAAGAAGTCATTTGATAAGTAGGAGAAAATAATGAAGAATCTAGAACAGGTTTGGGACAAAAGATTCCAACAATATTTGAAAGAACTTTTTAAATACCTACGATTTGTCTTTGCTACAAGTTATATAGCTGTAATTATTGCTGGAAGCTTTGCTGTTGCTTATTATATGAAATGGTTACAGGTGGTTCCGTATGATTTCCCTTCTGAGTGGCTAGTATCTACTATTTGTGGGGTATTGTTGTCATTTAGTAGTCCGGTAACATTAATTCGTGAACCTGACCAGGTCTATTTTTTACAACTAGAGTCTAGAATGGATAGCTACTTTAGAAAAGCGTTGAAATGGACATACTGGTCGCAAATTTTCGCTGTACTAGTCATATATTGTGCTGCAATTCCTCTTTTACTTAAAGTAGAAAGTCCATCCTTATGGAAAATCTTATTGGGATTATGTGCAGTATTAATTTTAAAATATATTAATGTTCAAATTGAGTTTTCAAATCACCGAAAGAAGCAGGGGAGACATCGCTTTATTGATCGCTTACTTCGGATGTCTATTTCAATTATTATCTTGAAGTTGGCAATCGAGGGAGAAATCATTTTCTTCTTCATTTTTATTGTCATATTCGTAGTATATGAGATACAGGATAGAAAGGAAGCTATATTAGAACCTATTCCGTTTGACTATTTTTCAAAAATCGAAAGTGCTAGAATGGCTCGATTTTATCGATTTGTGAGTTATTTTACAGATGTACCTTTTTTAAAAGAAAATATTAGTCGAAGAGCATGGCTCGATTTTGCGACTAAGCTTATACGTTACGATCAAAAAAATTCTTCTCTTTATTTAATAGTTCGTACTTTTATGAGAACAGATGAGTCCGTTTATTTATGGTTAAGGTTAACGATTATTTCAGCTTTTATAGCAGCCTTTGTAAACGTACCTTTTGTTGTATGGGTGATTGTAAGTGCCTTGTCATTTGCAACGATATATCAAATTAAACATATGTTCATTTCACCGAGGGGTGTTAGAATGAATGCTTTTTATCCGATCCCAGATAGTAATCAACAAATAGCCGTCAACAAGCTATTGCGTGCATTGATGCTCTTACAAGGTAGTATTGTTTTGTTAAGCAGCTCTGTACAATCAGCTTCATTAATAATTTTCATTCTTATAATTATTATTGGGGAAATGACAATTCGCTTTACTGGAACGAAATAACCCTGTAAACCATAAGTAATAATCTTAGTCGAGTAAATAAGTATGCATAAAAAGAGGTCAATTCAATTCTAAGAATTGATCTCTTTTTCTATTTTGTACTTCGTAAGATTATTATTCTGTAATTGTATAGGGTTATCATAAAACTAGGTAATCTAATTGTCACATGAGGGCATACCTGGAACGGAACCACTAGTAGGAGATAGTTTCTTTTGGCTACATTGTTCTTTAAGGATTCTTGTTAAAAGTTGTTGAATTTCTTTTGATTCAGGTGTTTCATATATAGGATTGGAAAGGTTTATCTCCTCGAGCGGATCTCTTGTTAAATTATATAGCTCAAATTGATCAGGAACAGGTGTTGTTTTGGTAGTAGTAATACAAACATCAGCTTCAGTGTTATCAGAATTTAGGACTTTACTTTCCTGATGCGTAATATTGTCCTCTACACCTGGTTTACTCCAAAATTTAGGATTATCAAAGTAACGAGAAAACTTCCAAATCTCCTTTGTATTATTTTCACCTGTATATAGTTTAATAATTACGGTTTCAATATGATTAGGCTGAATAACTGAATCATATTGTTTACCTATTAAACTAACTTGGTTCAACCCTTTTGTAACATCATCATCCGTCATAAAGTAAATAGGTTCATGGGTACGAGGGAAATTATTCTTTCCTAGCAGTAAAGGAGTTAAGTCTCGTCCTACGAATGGATGCACTTCTGTATGTTCTTTTTTGAGTTTTTCTTGAATTTGTTTTACATCAATGTTTGCAAGCCCAAGTATGGTTGGAATAATGTCCAAATGACTCGTTAACATATCTGTTTTTCTATATTGAGAGAAATGCTTTGGACTATGAATAATAAGGGGAACATGTATAGATTCCTCATATGCGTTATACCATTTTTGAAATAATCCTCCATGAGCTCCGACTAAACTTCCGTGGTCAGCTGTAAAAACAACAATCGTATTTTCATAAAATATAGACTTTTTGAGAGCGTTAAATACTTTTATCATTTCTTGATCTACCTTTTTTTGAAGCGAAAAATAGAGTTGTCGGTAAAAGAGAGAATTAGCAGTAGGTTGAAAGGCTTTTTGAAATATGTCACGGTAGCTTCTTTGTGCAGTTGGTTTAGTGAATAGAGATTCTTGTGCTGTAGGGGCTGGTGGTATATAAGGTACAGAAGGATCAATTTCAAAATTAAATGTTGGTAGAAATTCACTTAAAAGACCATATAAAGTGATATCATGTGGATTTACGAAAGATGAAACAATGAGCCACGGTTTGTAATTTTGTACTTTAGCTTCTTCCTCAAGAGAATGAATTAAGTCAACTACCTCTGCAGAATAGACTTCATCACGCCCGTCTAAGCCAACAGCTGCAGATGAGCCAGAATTACGTGGATTTGAACCATGTGGCTCAGGGCCAATCCAACCGTTAAAACCATATGCATTTAAACGATTGGCATTTTTATAAATTTGCTGTTGTTGATTTGGTACACCAGTTGCTGAGTTATAGCTTGGTAATGCATTATGTGTGCCTGGAATTAAAACATCTTCATCAGAGATATGCCATTTACCTTTCCAAAATGTAGGATAGCCGGCTGCGCGAAAGTAGTCACCTAAAGTCGGTACTGTATTATGATCAAGCCAGAATACATCCGAGTCAAAAGCTCCTTTTGCAATGCCTGTTGTTTGTGTGACACCATGCAGTGATGGATATTGTCCTGTGAATAGTGTAGCTCTGCTAGGAGAACAAGCCGAACTACCAATATAATGATTTAAAAAGGTCATACCATTATCAAGAAGTGATTCTTGCGCTTTCAAGTTATTTTTACGCCATTCTTTTAATTCTCCATTTTCATAAACGGTTGGAAATCGTTCTTCATCTACAATAATGAAAAGAAAATTTGGCTGTCTATTATGTGGCAGGCAACGATCATCTGATTTCCTAGATTTGCGCAACTTATTATTTCCCCCTTAATTTTATAAGAGATATATGTCGTTATAATATGTAAGGAACTGTTGAATGATTGCAATTTTTACTTTTTGAAAATCTAAAAATACTATTCAAAGGGTATAATGAATCGATTTTTAAAAAAACATATATGAAAATTATAAAGAGCCCAATTCTTATGTGAGAATTGGGCTCTTTTCTATAAGTTAGTAATTTGTACGATTATTATTTTGTTGTTGTGTATGAATCGCTAGTAGACGTTGTTTTAATTCGCCTTCCATACGAGCAATTTCAATTTCAGCTGCTTTTCGTTTTTGACGTCCATCTGCTTGGATTTGTAATGTTTCTTCGATTGTTTGAAGAAGGTTTTCTTGTGTTTTTTTCAAAGTATCGATTTCAATGAGACCGCGTTCGTTTTCTTTTGCAGTTTCAATCGTATTTACTTTGAGCATTTCAGAGTTTTTTAGTAATAAGTCATTCGTTGTTTTGGTAACTTGTTTTTGTGCTTCTACGGCTCTGCGCTGATTGTTTAAAGTAAGAGCGATGGCAATTTGGTTTTTCCATAAAGGGATAGCTGTCATTATCGAAGCTTGAATTTTCTCTGCTAACGTCTGGTTCGTTTGTTGAATCATCCGGATTTGTGGCGCAGATTGAATTGTAATTTGACGAGATAGTTGTAAGTCGTAAATACGTTTTTCAAGACGATCCACGAATTGTGCCAAATCATTTACTTCTTGTACAAGCATTTGGTCATTAGCAAATTCTGCTTTTTGACGTAATTCAGGTAATAGCTTGGCTGTGATTTCGTCTCGTTTAAGTTCAGCTGCAGCGATGTAAACATTCAATGCTTCGAAATACGTTTTGTTTTGCTCATATAGTTTATCAAGCATTTGCACATCTTCAACTAAACCGCGTTTAGAATGTTCCAATTGAATGCCTATACGGTCAATTTGTGTGCTAAGTTTTTGATATTTTGTCATCATTTCCTGGATCGGACGAGCAATTTTACCGAAAAGTTTGCGAAGACCTGACTTTTTATCTTGAGAAAGTTCTTCAGGATCGATTTCAGATAGTTTATCCATTAAATCTTTTAAGACATCACCTACTGGACCAATATCTTTACGTTGTACATGGTCAAGCATTTGATGAGAAAAGCGTGAAAGTTCATTTTGAGCATTAGCACCATAAGTTAAAATGGATTCATAGTTGCCAACTGGAATTTGCGAAGCAAGTTGTTTCGCTTTCTCTTTATCCTCATCCGATAATCTGTCAATTTGTTTGACGGGCATGTCCGGATCAGGGGAAGTGGATGGTGCTTTCGCTAGTTCTGGTTGCATATCAAACGGATTGCTAAGTAGGTCGTCCATTGATTTAACTGGTTCCGGTGAAGAGGGATTATTCGTCATATAAATTCTCCTTTCGAGCTATCAAAGGTTTGTTTTTTTGCGTTGAGATCTGAGCAAAATCTAGTTCCATTTTTAACTCTTCTATATCAGATGCTAAGACAGCTCGTAGATCTTCTTGCATTGTATGATTTAAGTCTTCTAATGTATCACGTGTTTGCTGAAGAGCAATATGAACATCTATGTCTTTAATCGGTTGCGTTGAGAGTAGGGCATATTTCTCAGTCAATTCAGCAGCTGATTCTAGATGGGCATAAAAGAAATCTTCGGCTTGATAAAATTTCTTAGGGTTTGTCCGTACGATTTGGAAAATCCGTTTTGCTAATCGATTCATTTCAAATAGTTGTTTAAAGGCAGAGATAGAGCGAACCTTTGTGTAGTGTCGATTTAAGTTTTTAATTTGAGCTTCTGCTAACATCATTTGTTCTTTAATGTGACGATATTCTGAGCGAGTTATGCCTACCATTTTCAATTGCTTTCTTACTTGAACTTTTTTGACAATATAGGCTGTTGTAAAATAAGTGATTAAAGCTAAGCCAGAACATTCAAGAAAATTCAGTTTAAAAGCAAATAGAAATACAAACCACATGAATAAAGAAAAAGGAATTGTGATTGCATATCTTGCTAGAAAGTGTCGGAAATTGAGCATTATAAATTCCTCCTTAAACACCCTAATATTATGTACGAAATAGATACAAGAAAGTTTCACTTTATCGTACAAAAAAGAGTCGGTCTAATCATTATCCGACTAAGTGATTTTATATAGTTTTAACGACAGTGAAAACCCTTAATAAATATAGTTTTTTCTCTTTTCGCTATTTCATATAATTTCAATTAACCGTATTCAAACTAAGTCAAAATCGTAGTCAAAAAAATGGTCAGTTATTAAGAAATTGAGCATAACCAGCTTTTTCGGTAACGTGTGCGTAAATGTTTATAGTTGTTTGGGTATTGATGCCCTAAACGTTCTTTTCTTTCATACTTGTCCCAGCTTCAAATAGTAAGCTGCAATGAGTATGTCTTAAACCATGTGGTGAAATTTTTCTAATTCATATTTATTTTGAACTAGAAGTATCCACTTTTGAGGCATAGCAAGTTGAAGATATTCATTATTTTTATTACTGAAAATCAGTTGATTAGTTTTTAAAGTGTTGTAGCCTAATTTAAAGTAGTCTTGTTATTGTTTCTTTTTCCACACTTCCAAGATTAACATAGTCTTTTCGTCCATTCCAATTGTGCGGATGGATTTTTTTGTTTTAGTTGTTTTAACGAAAAGGCGACCGTTTTCACCACGTGTTAATGTTTTATTAATTCTAATTTCATTTGTTTTAAAGTTAATATCGTTCCAAGTAAGGGATAAGGCTTCACCACGTCTCATTCCACTAAAAGCTAGTAAACGAAAAAGCACATATGCTTTGTGATTCGTTCCTTTTTCAAGGTAATTTAAAAATTGAACTAGTTGTTCTTTATTGTAATAATTTTCGTTTTTCTCTTCTTTTTCAATTGGTTCAATTATGCGTTTGGGCATTTCTACCAGCTTTATTGGGTTATTTAGAATGTATCCACGCTTTATTGCAAAATAAAATACCCTTGAAGCATATCTTTTAACAATGTCATAACGCTGAAATTCATTGAACCACTCATTAACATGTTTTTGACAAACATCCACGGTAATCTTTTCTATCTTATACCTACCTATAGCAGGTAATACATGCCTTCTAAAAATTCTTTCTACTCTTATAAATGTACTTTCGGAGACAGAATTTTTATACTGTTCAACCCATAGATCGTAAACATCTTGGTAGGTTTCAGCAATAGTTTTTCGGAAAGTACCTTTAAAACGGGTTCGAGTACAATGGAAAGTCTGGATTTGCCTGGTATATTTCAGGATATGATAAAGAAGGTTTGAAGAAGATTCTTAACCAGTTTATTAAAGTGCATACTCTTCTATCGTTTTATGAACCAAACAGGGTATCGGAAATATGTGAATATAAGGTATTAAAATGGCGTTCTAAGAAAGAAAAGCCGAAGTTAATAAAAGAATCTATCGATGTCTCGAAATATTACGATGAATTAGGACTGACAAAACATTAATCAGTAGACCACTCTTGATCGGGTGGTCTTTTGTTATGTAACGTAATTTTATGTACATACACGACTTAATATCTACATATATTGGCAATTTGCTGAATGATTTGGGAGTAGTTTTGTAGTAACATTGGTTATATAAATTATTTGTGGGAGGTTTAAAATGCCTGATTTATTGCTTGTACTTTTTTTATTAAACTTATCTTTATTTCTTTTGCACGAAATGGATGCAATAAGGCGTTCTGAGTGGAGATTGTTTATCGTACTAAAAGATATGGAAGATTCAAAAGCTTATAAAGCATTCACATTTATTCACCTTTTTCTTTATGTAATAATACTCTCTTTACTTTTCAGCGATTATCAGACAATTGTATTTTGGTTTCTAGATATATTTTTCATCATCCATGCAATCCTGCACTTATTTTTTGAAAAACACCCTCGAAATGGATTTAAAAATACATTTTCAAGATTAATTATTTATCCAATGGGGATTCTTGCGGTAATACATTTATTATTTTTAATTAATACGTAACATTAATGGTATAGATAATTTACAAAGTCACATCTAATTGACGTGGCTTTTTCTTATGCACTCATACAAGCACATGAAATGAAGATTCTTAATAATAGTATGAATTTGCTTCTTCTATAACGTTAGTACTAGGGTGAAATATTGTGTATTTTTACATAGGCAATCCACATTAAGAGGAAATGTGCGCTAATCTAGAGAATATATTAAAGTAAGGTCGTGAATATAAAAGAGGGGATTAATTTTCAATGTTTACCAAGTAAACAACCCCTATAGGAGGAACAAAGAAATCCCTACATCAGGGTTATACAATCTAGTCCTTCATCAAAACAAGAATCAGCTTAGTGGTAAGTAAAATAAAATTTAGCGACAAACCCAAAATAACCACAAAAAAGCACTGGCGATTGGGGACGGGACTGACCCCTGTATTTAAGACAGGAATCAAAAAAGCATTTATCCAACCAGTTGTCGGTATTGTACCGGCGACTGGTTGTTTAGTTTCGCTTGTATTCGAATATAGTTATAATACGTTATATAGTCTTTGACAGTTTGTTCTACGATTGCCGTCGTAGTGCTCCTCAAATTGTCTAAATAGAACGTTTCAGACTTTAATGCAGAATGAAACGATTCGATAGGGGCATTATCAGCGGGCGTACCTTTACGGGACATGCTCATGATAATGCCTTTTCCTTTGACAGCTTGTTGATATCGATAAGATGTGTATACCGAACCTTGGTCACTATGAAGTGTAAACCCTTCGGGTAAAGTATCTAATTGGGATAAGGTATTAAACACGAAATCAGTATCTTGGCAATCACCAATCGAATAGGCGATAATTTCTCCATTATATAAATCTTGAATACTTGAAAGATACAATTGTTTCTGACCAAAAGGCAAGTAAGTAATATCGGTAACGAGCCTTTGTAAAGGTGCAGTTGCCTCAAAACTACGGTTCAGTATATTATCTGCAATGTGGTATGGTTGTCCAGTTTGTTTACGTTTTTTTACTTTTACTCGACATTGCCAACCATATTTTTGCATTATACGTTGCACGACTTTATGATTCACTCGTATTTCTTGATGTAAGAGTGCAGTAATTTTTCGATAACCATATCGAAATTTATGTTCACGACAGAGTTCACCAATACGTCGCTCAATTACATGGCAAGATCCTGCATCAGTAGATGCTTGTTTCCAACAATAATAGGTAGATCGTGTAACCCCTAAGTGTGTACATATAGCTTTCACACTCATTATTTCTTTTAAAGTCTCCACTAACTGTACAACTACTTCTCCAACCACTTCCTCTCCAATTCTTCGTACTTTTTTAAGACCTCAATCTGTTGTTTTAAATAACGGTTTTCCACTTCTAATTTTGTTTGTTCATTCTCATATTCAGGACCTTTATCAAAGGTATATTGTTTACCTACCGGTTGTTCAAATCGATGTATTTCTCCGTTTTTATACCAACGCATCCCTGTTTTCACTTGTGTTTTATGCCGTATATTTAATTCAATTAAGATTTGTTTCACTGGTATACCAGCTAATCGCATCTCAATAGCCTACATTTTCACTTCGTATGGATAACTCACTCTTGTTCCCATAAAAAAACACCTCCTAATTGAATTTTAGGTATCTAAACCCGAATTCAATCGAAGATGCTTTTTTTATTTGTCTATGCCTTTGGGGTCAGTCCCATTAAACCAGTGCTTTTATCTATAAATCCTGCCCCCGACAACGCTATTATGGGTAAACCGTAGTCAAACCCGTATTCAGTGGATTTTGTAAAAGTGTAGAAAGTCTTGTAAACGTTGATATTACAACACTTCTTTAAAATAGTAGTCGGTTTAATCAATATCCGACTCCATAGAAGTATACCTTTTAAATCATTATGTAATTCAACACGGAAACTATTATTTTCCGATAGTGGATTAACACCACGTTGTAACATATTGAAAAAATAGGTAGTCTGCTCATTAGTGCCCCTATAATAACTTCAATTTGCAAACGTTCATTTATTTAGCAGTTACCCTTCAAGCCGATGAGAATAGATTTTTGTTTAATGAAAAATCGATATCCGTTATTCCGAGCATTGCAAGTAAATACAAATGCGCTTGCTTTTTCATTCTATTGATTCCAAAAAATTTAGAAGTGGTAAGCCGGTATTTACTATATTGACGGCTTATCTATATTTATATTATATGATTGAGCGTTCTTTTTCCAATTTTTCAATGAGTTCATTAATATATTGGAGTACTTGTTGAGATGAGCTTTCAACCTCTATTAATGCTAATTCAGCATCGGAGATTTTACCTGCGTTATAGGAAACAGCAGCTCGTTTTGCAGCTTCATGAACTTTTTGGTGATGTGAGTCTAACTCTATATAGGCCCTTTCTTTCCCGAACCTATCGCGTGCTTTTTCAGATGAGTACCATTTCCCTAGTCTGCAATCTCTATGTGAAGATACTTCATTTTTTTCGATTCTCTCTAGCCCTAAGAACATATTATAGACGCGCCATTTCCATAGAATGTGATCAGCTTTTGATAATTGTAATAGGGCATTACTTGATAGCTGTACATTATTATTTTCTACAATACTTAATCTGAAATGATTAATCTCAGCACCTAGTTGATGGATACCAGCTGATGTTGCTTGTCCTAATTCGCGAATATCATCTTGCAAATCAGAAATTTGTACCATACGATGAGAGACTTCATCTATTGCAGCAGCTTGTTGTTCTGATATTGCAGCTGTATTTGTTACATCTACATTAATCTCTTCGATAGCTTCTACGATTGAGGAAAGAAGGGGAAGAGAATCTTTTGCCTCATTTGTTGCTTCTTTTATAATAGTCGTTGTTTGGGAAATCGATGTTGCTACATTACTTGAATAACTTTTCAGATGTTGTACGTTTGAAGAGACTTCTCCTAATGCTGATACAGTGTTTTCAGCGAGCTTACGAACTTCTTGAGCAACAACAGCAAAGCCTTTTCCGTGTTCACCTGCACGTGCTGCTTCTATAGAAGCATTTAGAGCAAGAAGATTTGTTTGATCAGCAATCTCTTTTATTAAAGTTACTACATTCTCGATATCATTGACTCGTTTTTGTAATTCACTGAATGATTCTACAATCGAAGTGAAGGTTTCTTCCGTTTTGAAGATTTCATTTAATGCTAAGTCAATGGTGTTTTTACTATTTGTTGCATATTTGACAGAGTCAGCTGTTTTTTCAGAAATACGGGCGGATGTTTTAGCTACTTCAGTAATGGAAGCAGTAATCTGTTCTGTTGCAGCCGTGGATGATTGAATTTCTTCGTTTTGACGATCCAAACTATATACAAGGTCTTTCATATACATAATTTGTGAGTTCGTATCCATTAAAGCTGAAACTTCACTAACTGCATGTTCAATCATTCTTTCTGTTGCTACCTCAAATAATAGTTCTTGATCGATATTCACAGCACCTTGAAATGAACGCATCAAGTCGAATGCTTTGGCAGGTTTGTACCCAAAGTTATACAATATGTGTGTAGTCACATAAAAAGCAAATTGATTGAAGATAACAATGGTTTTACCTGGTTCAAGTTTATGATGCCTAAATAAGTAGAAGAAACGAACAGTTTCATCTACGTACTTTTCATCTCTAGGATGTAAAAAGAATGCATTTAAGTATTTTTCTATATATTGATTAGAAATTGGATTATGTTTATTTGGCGCAATTTCTTCTAAGTATTTTGTGAAAATATCACGCATGGAAGGTGTACATTCCATTAATTTTGAATACAGCTCTTTTAAGTTTTCTTCATCTCTTTTATGGAAATTATTAAATGCTAATGTATCTTTAAACCTCCCAACGGTATTGATATCAGTTCCTCTTTGGAGAAGCTGAGCCATTTCTAATTTGGGTCTAATAGTAGCAAACATCCGTATCCCCCTATGTTAAAATGTTGTATTTTTATAGTAATTTTAGCACATTAACAGTAGGGAATAAAGGCACAAAAGAAGGTTTCGGTAGAATATTCAAAATACAAATAAAAGGATTTGAAAAATATGTATAAAATAATTTATATGAAAGCGGATTATGAGCCGTGGTGGCAATTTGAAGGTTGGGAAGAACATATTATTGAAGAAAATGTATTTGAAATTAAAGAAGAAGCAGAGCATTATTTGATTAAGACTTTACAAATTTTCAAAGAAAAGTATGATCACGACGCTAGTAAAAAAGAACGATTCTGGGCATTTTGGTCTGATGATGAAGTTGGGTTTTGTGAAGCTTGTGATGAAGATATCCAAACTTATCACGGTATTATTTGGTTAGATGAGAAAAATCAACCTTAAATATAAGAATATTTACCAAAAATCATGAACATTCATTGACAAAACTTCCAGCTGTACGTATAATTATCTTAACAATTGAAATTGATTAACCGCAACTCGCATTCACATATTCCATGAAGTGATCGGCAGTAGTTCGGTACTTTATGGAATATGTGAATTTTTGATTTCGGTCATTAATTGCATATTGTCTACATTTATTTTTTTGGAGGTTTTCTCACATGAAACAAGGTACAGTAAAATGGTTTAACTCAGAAAAAGGCTTCGGTTTTATCGAAGTTGAAGGCGAAAACGACGTATTCGTACACTTCAGCGCTATCCAAGGTGATGGCTTCAAAACTCTTGACGAAGGTCAAAAAGTTGAGTTTGAAGTAGTTGAAGGTAACCGCGGACCACAAGCAGCTAACGTTACTAAACTTTAATATTAGCTAATAAAAAGGAATATCTTTCGGGATATTCCTTTTTTCAGTTCTTCTTTATGTAGATAGTATGTATTCTTTGAAAAATATGTAATGGAAAAGCTTCTGTTGCTAGTATAAGTTTAAATGAGTGAAATAATACATTATTGCAAATTATTTTTGGAATAAGATTTCTAAGGATGTTAATAGTACCGTAGAAGCGATAGTCTATATTAAATCGTACTTAACATGTTATACTAATTTAATCAAATAGGAGGTGGCGTTATGATTAATAAAATTGGACAAGTAATGCTATATGTAAATGATGTTGAGGCAGTTGCAACTTTTTGGGAGGATAAATTAAACTTTGTTGTTCGACAAAAAAGCAACGAACCATTATCGGTAGAACTTGCACCTACTGAAGACAGTGAGACTAGTTTTGTTTTACATGATAAAGAATTTATAGCTAAGATGAGTCCGGAATTGCATTTAGGTACACCATCTATTTTGCTTTATACAAATGATCTTGAAAAAGACTATCAAATTTTACAAGAAAAAGGCGTAAAAGTAGGAGCAATCGTTGAATTACCTCATGGAAAAGTCTTTAACTTTGCAGATGTTGAAGAGAATTACTTTGCTGTAATTGAACCGAAATAATTCCTAACTAAACGCCATTTATACAATAGAGATGTGTACACTAAAAATAGTGAAATCATATCACTAGTAGTCAGGATTCACGATTTTATCACATCATCAGAATTATTGTCATGGAAGCGATAAATCTTGTCTTCTGATAATCTATAAAGACCAAAAACACATATTAGCTAATATGTGTTTTTTCTTTTTATGGACTTGTTAATAAGAGCTTAAACAAAGTTATCAGTATTTAATGGAACAAGATAAATAAAACAAGCCAAAATAATTTCGTGACCCAGCTCGTTCATATGAAAAATTTTATTCAATACATACATTTTTATTATTGTTTCTAGGTCTATTTCTTGTTAGGGTAATTTTTTCAATACAGCACGTACAGGACTTCCATCTGCTTCAACCAATGGGAGTGGGAGGGCTGCCAACTCATAATTACCTGGTCCAATACCATCTAATATAAGCCCCTCCAAAATGTGAATATTATGACCAGCAAGTTCATGATGGGCAGACAATTCTTTACTTTCAAGTGGATCTACTGAAGGTAAATCAAGGCCAATAAGACGAACACCAAGTTCTGAAAGATATGCCGCTAATTCTGGTTGGATATGAGGAATGGTTTGTGGAAAAACGCTTCGATTCTTCCATGCATCTGTGCGAATTAACAGTCGTGTCACGCCTTGTAAATCAAAATTGGATAATTCATTGACGCCAATGCTAGTTTTGTTTGGTAAATGGATGACTTGTGCATTCCCTATATATAAATCGAGATCCAGATCAATTACTCTTTTTCCGTCGTTATCAAAATGAAAAGGTGCATCGATATGAGTACCCGTGTGTAGACTCATATTGATTTGACCTACATTGACAGATCCACTGTCATTTTTACTCCAGTTGATTTTGTATGAAAATGGAGTATCTCCTGGCCATACTGCAACGTTTTTATCAAGACGTTGTGAAATATCAATCCATAAACCCATGTATCTTACCTCCATCTCTTTTGGCTATTATTCTCTTTGACGTTCTTTTAAAAGAAAAATCTACTTTATTTCTTTTTATAACTTTGTTCTTAAACTCCATAGTTCTGGGAAAAATTGTTGATCCAGTACTCTTTTTAAATATGTAACACCTGATGATCCACCGGTACCTTGTTTATGACCAATAATTCTTTCTACTGTACTTACATGATTAAAGCGCCATAATTGCTGTTGATTGCCAATGTCTACTAACTTCTCAGCCAATTCATATAAGTCCCAATATTGCTCGACATCGCGATAAACTGTCAGCCATGCCTCTTCGACACTAGTATTTGGTTCATATTTTTGTGAAAAATCCCTGCTAATAGCTTCTTGGTCAATAGGTAACCCACGTGCCACAAGGGCATTAATCGCAGCGTCATAAATACTTGGCTCATGAAGGGCCTGCAGCATTTGCTCAGATAGTTCTTTCTGATGTTGATAGACTGATAGCATATGGACGTTTTTGTTTCCTAATGCAAATTCAATTAAACGATTTTGATAAGATTGAAATCCAGAAGATTGGCCGAGTTTATCCCTAAATTCCATGTATTCAGAAGGTGTCAAAGTTGAGAGGACACTCCATGATTGAATCAATTGCTGTTGAATTCTCGAAACGCGCGATAACATTTTAAATGATGGTTCCAGCTTATTTTGGCGTATACACTCAGTAGCAGCTGCCAACTCATGTAAAATGAGCTTCATCCATAACTCACTTGTTTGATGGATAATGATGAAAAGCATTTCATCGTGATGGTCGGAAAGTCTATACTGACTTGATAAAATTTTATCAAGGTGGAGATAATCTCCGTAAGACATCGATTTTTGAAAATCAGTTTGAATTTCTTTCTCTAGCCCAGTTATTGTTTGTTCGTTGTTATCCTTATTCTTCATTCTGCGATCCCCTCACTTTTCATATATAAATCGCTTCCCAACATTCTATTCTATTTTTTTTCATCTATAGAATCTTCCGCTACAATAATCAGCATTTCTTCTTTTCAAATAAAATAGGGGACAAGTAAAAATAGTAACGGAAGAATCCCGAATTGAAGCATGACTTAGAAATTTGTAAACTGTCCTTTGATGGATATCACGTTATGCAATAACTTCTCGTTCATTCTTGAATTTTTCATATTTTTTTTCAGACATGATATTCTTGAGTATTTGTATCACTTTCCAAACTTCTGCGTAGGAAGTATATAATGCAACTGGAGCAAGACGAATGATGTTAGGTGCTCGGAAATCTGGAATGACACCGTTTTCTTTCAATGCCTTACAAATGCGGGCAGCTTCTTTATGCTCAAGGCTCACATGACCTCCGCGACGTATGTCTTCTCTAGGAGTTCCAATGAAAAACCCCATGTTTTCCAACTCAAATTCCACTAAATCTATTAAATATTGATTGATTGTTAGAGATTTTTCTCGAATATTCTCAATTCCTGCTTCTAAAAAAATATCTAAAGACCCAATCAAGGGTGCACAACTTAAAACATGAGGAGTTCCAATTTGGTACGCGCCTGCAGATTCTGCTTGTGTTAATGTATGTTCCATATCGAATTGTTTATCTTTTTTGGACCCGAACCATCCAGCCAATCCAGGCATCGTGCCAAAATGTTTTCGATTCACATATAAGCCCCCAACTGCACCAGGGCCGCCATTTAAGTGTTTATAATTGCACCAATACGCAAAGTCAACACCCCATTCACTGAATAAATGTGGGATTGCACCAATAGAATGACATCCATCAAATCCGATCATGATTCCTCTTTTATGTGCTTCCTCAGTTAAACGCTTCAAATCCAATATTTGACCACTGCGATAAAGAACTGTAGGTAAAATGATCAGAGCGATGTCATCGGTCATTGCTTCGATAATGTCACCCTCATCGAGAAATCGGCCATCGCGACTTTTTACACGAATGAGATTGGTTTGCGGATCGTATCCATGGATAGAGAGTTGACTTTGAAGAGCATAAATATCAGTAGGAAAAGTTAGTTCATCTGCTAAAATTTTTGTGCGTATTCCTTCCGGCTTATAAAAAGTAGCTACAAGTTGATGCAGATTTACAGTTGTAGAGCCGGTTACAATGACTTCCTCGTGAGATGCGCCCACTAATTGTGCAATCTTCTCAGCCAATTTCTCTGCCATGTAAAACCAAGGGTGATTCCCTTGATTCCATCCGTCAATCCCGTACTTTTTCCAATCCTCTAAAGATTCCAAAAGAGTGCGCTCAGCTCTTTTCGAAAGAAGTCCCAATGAGTTTCCATCCATATAGATAGAATCTGGCTTTAAATAAAACTCTTCTCGAAAACTTTTAAGGATATCTTTCTCATCCAGTTGTTTTGCGTAATCCAAAGTGTATTTTGAAACCATAATGATCCTCCTAAATTGGTTTGCCTGAATATTCCAGAGAATCGTACCAAAGAATATGACACAATGTCAATAAGGTAATTCAGAAAATTATTAATATTAAATTATTTGAATATTTTTTCCAACAAATGTTTTTTATTTTGAAAAATTTAATTTATGCTAGAAATAAGGGGGAATAGGAATGGATAATAGTAAAGTAGGGGATAAACGACATTTGCGCTCACTCATGACACGCCATAAGTTATTAGAGGTTGCAAAGGAAATTTTTCTTGAAGAAGGATTTCAAGCTGCGGTTATTTCTCAAATGATTAAAAAGGCAAACATCGGTTATGGAACTGCTTATGTTCATTTTAAAGGAAAAGAAGATCTTTTAATTGTATTAATGGAGAATATCATGGAGCAATTTTATGAAATTGCAGAAACTTCTTTCTTTCCAAAATCAAAAGACGAAGCAAATCATATCATAAACAAACAAGCAAATGCATTTTTGAAAATGGCAGAAGCTGAGCGTAATATGATGCAAGTTTTTGAACAAGCTATTGGAATATCAACGGTTATATCAGATAAATGGAAAGCAATTCGGATGAAGTTCATTCAGCGAATATCAAAGGATGTCGTATATGCACAGCAAAATGGACTGGCAAGAGCTGAACTAAACCATGAGCTTGTAGCAAAAGGGTGGTTTTTCACAAATGAAATGTATCTTTGGGAAATTGTTCGTAACGAACATCAAAGTTCTATCGAAGAAATTGCTCAAACCATCACGTCAGTTTACTTCGAAGGTTTGTATTTGTAATTATATTGATAATGCTATATTTTGTAGTTCGAAAAAATCCATTATTATACACACTTTTATTGAATAGGGGAGGGCTAATAATTGTTCCTTTTTGCCGCAGTTATCATTTTGTTAGGTATTTATTTTTCAGTGATTTTCACTAAGAATCAATCTTTAAAAAAGAAATATATTATTTGGGGATTAGTTACAATGTTCATTTTCACACCATTTGTAGGATGGTTTATTAGCATGTCTGTAGCAATAGCTGTTGGTGATGGATTCGCTGGTGTCGGTATGATGATGCTCCTCTTACCAATATTTTTTATTACAGGGTTAATTCTTACATTGATTGGTGTTTTCAAAAAGAGCGTTGTTACTCAGCAAATAGATTAATGATATTTTATTTAAAGTTGTAAAGAGTTTAAACGGTGTATTTTACAGTGCTTTTTATATATTAGCCCTGTTTGACTTAATTGTTCTTTATAATCAAATTCTCAATTACTCTTTAATTTCGAGTAGAGAATAATCTAAAATCGTTTCTGTTTTAAGTTTATACGTAAGACTTAAAGTGCTTTAATTGATCTGTCGAAAGAATCGTACCATCAATTGTAGAATGCTCGGATGGCCCAAAATGGTCCTTATTATGAGGGTAAAAAATATAGACGACATTTGGTTCATCCGAAAAAATAACTCTTACCCAATCACTTGGAAGACCTGCAAAGTGCCATTTACATTCAATAGATTGTATAATTTACTTCTGATAAGACATATCTTCTATCAAATAGTTTTCGATTCTTTTTTCATATAGTTGCTTTTTGATTAGGACTGTACAAATTGGAGCAAGAAACGCAATGATTAACGCAACTATCAAAAACTTTTTCATTTGATACCTCCATAAATAAATTCTTCCTAATTATTTTTAAGAACAGCTTTTCCGCCTTCTCTTTATTGATATTATTTCTACAAGCATTCTCGAAAACCTTTTTCTGCGTTCATTGTTCCTAATGGTTAAAAAGTGATAATAGACGTTCTTTATCTATAAGTCATAATTTATTGAAAATTTCAACTATACCATCTTAATTTGTGTATTATGGATATAAGAGGAAGTATAAATGCGATTGACTATTAATTTTGACAAAGAGGTGATTATTATAAAAGTACAATTAAAACCCGTAACGAGAGAAAATTGGGAAGAAGCATTGAGGTTAAGTGTTAAAAATGGACAGACGAATTTTGTGCCATCAGTTGCTGTCTCTCTTGCAAAAGTATATATCAAACCAGATGGAGATTCCGTTGAATATATACCATTCGCAATTTATGATAATGAGCAAATGGTCGGCTTCATAATGCATGCTTATGAAGAAAATACGACGGATATGTATTGGATAAACGGTTTTATAGTGGATAACAAATTTCAACGTCGAGGATATGGTAAAGCAGCATTAAATGAGATAGTTCAGTGGATAGCAAATCGATTTGATATTTGTAAGGAGATACGTTTAACAGTCCATAAAGAAAATACAAATGCACGACATTTATATGAACAATACGGTTTTTTGCTTACAGGAGAAGTGTATGATGATGAGGATGTTATGTATCTACCTATTAAATAGATATAATATATAAAATAATAAGGTGGTTAGAACTATTGGTGAATAAAAAAGGCGTTATTGTAATGACGCTCATTTCTGCAATCCTTTTTTGTTCTTTACTAGTCGTAAGTTCACTTACACCTATCTCTGATCTGGGCCCGAATGCCAATAAATTTGGCTCGGTAGGTATGTGGTTAGGCATGGTGATGATATTGTTCTGCTATCTATTACCTGTAATTCTATTATTAGCAGGAATAAATTCGATGAAGTTTTTTATGGCAATACTTTGTGGCTTTGGCATTTTAATATTTACGGCTACAATGGGAACAGTTTTAATCTTAGGATTTGTTCAAAATATCGTTCCTGAAATTTTTGGCGTAGTAGCGATCTGTTTAGCTGCAATAATTGTTAATATTAGCTGGTTTTTTGTAGCTTTTCGCCCCTCGAAAATCCGATTAGTTGTATCCAATGACTAGGAGCTATTAGCTAACAGAGGTGGGATGAAATTATTATGAAAATTTCAATAATATGAATAAAGAGTATTTTTTGAATGATTTATTTCAAAACATACTCTTTATTTTTTAGATTGCTAGTATATACATAGTAATAAAATTGAAAAGGATGTCAAAGCCACTCTAAAATTTCAATTCGATTTCCAAAAGGATCGTTTATATAAATTCTATTTGCTCCTGGTAAATCTTCATCAATGATGAATTTGATATCGTTTTTGGATAAATGAGATTTTAAATCTTCAATATTTTCTATCTCAAAAGCTGGATGTGCCTTTTTGGCGGGAGTAAATGGTTCTTCAATCCCAATATGAATTTGATAGTTAGCAAATTCAAACCAAACGCCACCTCTTTTTCTTAAAAGCTCTGGTTTTTCAATTTCTCGAAAGCCTAGAATATCACCAAAAAATCTTTTCGCTTCGTCTTCGGAACCTTTAGGAGCAGCTAGTTGAATATGAGCAATCGATTTGAATACAAATGACATAGTAAAACCTCCTTGTGTTGTTACATTTCCATTTTATCTCAAATTATGCGATAAGGAAATATGATTAAAATTATGAATATCCATAATAATAACTTATGTTGTTTTTTTAAAAAATTTCCCAAGGAGTCAATAGAAGCTAGGAATGTATTATTTAAGAGAGTAGAAAGTAAAGATTTGATGCTTACGGGGATTGGGGATTATTGAAAAATCCAAGGGTAATCTTAGCTTATTTAAATGGTACTGATCAAAAATATGCGTATAAAACATATTATGAGGACCAAGAAAGATAACTAAAATCGACTGGAAACAAATGTAGAGTATCTTCATCGTCAAAATATATATTGATAGGGAAGTCATGTAGTTTTGCGTGGATATCTTAATACTTTAAATAATACTTATCAAATGTGGAATGAACCTCTCTATTACTAGCATATGATATAAATAATATGTTACGAGGAGGAAGAGATATGAAGAAATCACTGGTCATTATGGGGAATGGGAATACATACGTTGTTGATGAATCTCCCGACGAGTTTTATGAAAATTATTTAAGTGAAACAGTAGAAAGCTATGCATACCTTGATTTAGATGACTTTACAACGGTTGCGATTGCACATATCTCTGAAATTGTCGGTATAGAAGAGTAATAATTTTAGCCACATCAACTAGGTGTGGCTTTTTATTTTGAGTTTCTTTAGAAAATGGTCTTCTATAACAATTAGTAAATTCTTACTTTAGCTTGTATAATACATATATAGTTCTTGAATTATTTAATAAATTTAAATTTTAATAACTAAAATTATCTAAGGGATGATTGTGATGGAAAAATCTTTTGAAGATGCTATAAAGAATTTAATGGAGGAAATGTTTGATATTCAAAATAAATCAAATGAATTTATGAAGGTACTTACGCATGATGAAAACCTCTCAGAGAATTTAATCCTCTTATTATTAAGACTAAAATTATTCAAACATATGAAAATTACTGAAATCTCAGAAGCATTCATGCTAACCCCTGGTGCAGCAACGAATATGTGTGATAAACTTGAAAACTTAGATTATGTAGAAAGAATAAGGATAAAAGATGATAGAAGAGTTGTAAGGGTTTCTCTTACTAAAAAAGGGGAAGAAAGAGTTGCAGCAATTTTTTCTAAATTCTCAAAAGAAAAGATAGAGGAAATCTCAAGTACTTTTGTAGAGATAAATAAGCTATTTAAAAAAATCGAATATTAATAAATCAAAAAAACAGATTATTTCTAATCTGTTTTTTATTTTTCGGAAATTGGATTTTTCTTTCACTAAAACCACGTTGAATGGAATCGGCAATGTGTAGTCCTTTTTAAAAATAGTTAGGTATCTCATAATTTATAGAGTCAATATCATTTTCTTTTGAATAATACATACAAATACTATCCTTATATTTCTGTTTTGAAGGTTGTAATTCAATAAAATTTAATTTTTTATAAAAGTCAGTATTAATATCACTAAATAGGAAGTAATTATTACAATTATCATTTTTCTCTAATTCGTTAATTACTTCTTTTATTAGAATTGAAGCGTATCCATTATGTCTTAAATGTAAGGGCGTTGCAATTGAACCAATTCCTCTCACAATTAAATTTTCTGAGGGGTTCAATTCATATACGATTAGAGAACTTAATAATTCTTTTGTATCTGTTTCTTCTATAACGTACCATTTTCCTCTCTTGTACTTACTCGAATCATTACACATAGTTACATATTCTTTAGGCGTCAAATCGCCTCCCCAAACATCATAGCCCATCATATAAACTACTTTCATATCCAGACTTGTTGCTTCTCTAGTTATTTTCAAAGTACTCCTCCTAGTATGTGCTAATTCAATTCTTTTCGCTATTTAAGTAGCAAATATAGCTATTCTTATTCAACTAACCTGCTCTTATAGTGTAAATAAAATAATATAATCCTTTATAATAATCAAAGTTTAAAATAAAAATTAACAATCTTTATACGTGTATAGAAAACAGGGATAAAAAGACACATTCTTTTTGTCCTAGTGTAAATAATCTTGGAGAACTATTTATAAGTCGTGTAAGCCCTAAGTTATTTTGGAATTTCTTTGTAAGCTAATTTCAAAATAATATCTCTGTGTTGAGGGTATTTTAGCAAAAGTTCGTTTTGTGAAAACAATTCGAAGTCTTGGAATTCAAAACCTGGAGAAACCATGCACCCAACTAAAGAGCATACGTCTTCCCCCCTAACAGAAGATCCAAAGATTGAATGTTTAGGAACTAAAGCTTGAGGAACTTCTCCTTTTTCAATATTTAATCCTAATTTAATCTCTTCATATTCTCCATTTTCATGAATGATATGTATTGTTAAAGGGCTTCCACCGTGATAGTACCATAATTCATCAGATTTCAAACGATGGAAATGGGAAATATCATTTGATGTTAATAGAAAATAAATACTCGTATAAAGCTTTCGTTCACCTTCAAAAGTTACTTGTAACTCTTTGTCAGAAGTGCGTTCCTCAGATTGAAAAGTTTCTTTGTAGTATCCACCTTCTGGATGCGGAATAAGTCCAAGTTTTGAAACCCAAGATTGTAATTCACTTAGTTTGATCATTTTATATAGCCATCCTTTCAATTCAATATCTAAATATTACATCATTTCTTAAACTCATAGTTAAACTTTTTATTTAAAAAATTTGACAATTAGTATTATTATTACATATTATATTTAATATATATTTTAGTAATTAAAATATTTTGTTTTTGAAATTAAAATGACTGTTATTAATTCTGGAGAAGGGGAAGAGTATGAAAAAAACAAAATGGATAATCGGGGTGTTGATTTTGATAATAGCTGGCTCTTTTGTTTCATCGAATATGAGTAAAAAAGATGTTGAGTACAAGAGTGATTTAGAAAACGTGAAGAGGATTTATGTTGATGCTGATATTTCAAACATTGTTATTGTCACTGGTGAGCCAATGATGAATGTTAAATATACAGGTCAAAAATCTTTAGTTGGACGTCCTAGCATGGATATTGTTTATGAGAAGGATCAAGCCGTTATTAAGGTAAAGGCAATTCCAAAAAAGTGGATGACTATAGTGCCTGGTTCAACAAAAAGAGGGGAATTAGTATTGAATATTCCTTCTAGATTATTAGAACATGTGCAAATAAATACGCAAAATGGCAATATAACTGCAAAAAATGTAAGTGAAATTAATCAATTAAGCCTTAGTTCAAGTGTAGGGAATATTAAGGTAGACTCTTTTATAGGGGAAGGCTTAAATATTGAAGCAAAAAACGGATCTATTAAAATAGGATCTGTGGATGGAACAGTTAATATAAAGAATCAGATAGGCACACTAAAAGGCTTGATTATTACTCATATTAAGGGTAGGAACAAGATAAAATTGTCAAACGGCAATGTCCACATAACGCTGCCTAGGGAGTTAAATATGAATGAAATTAGCTTTAATATTGCAACTAAGAATGGGAAGATAACAACAGAAAATGACAAATTATTAAACGAAAACATTATAAAGAAAGGGGCAGGAAATCGAATAGTAAATAACATTAAGTCAGATAACGAATTAGATATTTCTGTTTCAGTAGGTCATATAAAAATTAACTAAATGATTAAAGCTAATTGAATGAAAGAGTTGTAGATATACAAGACTGTCTAAATATACCGTATAATATGGATGTACTCTTGTATTAATCGATTAAAAGAAGTCATATCACTATTTAGTTTTTGCCCACTATAGAGGAATAGGTAGTGATATAACAAATGAAGTAACAGAGAGTACATCAATGTTTCTTATGAATTTAATTTGAGTGAAGCGTCCTAGTTAGGTCGGTATTGTTTAATGGAGGTAGCTATATGAAATACGAAATTATTTTGTTCGATGTTGATGATACACTATTCGACTTTAGTAAGTCGGAAAAGAATGCCTTACATAAGACTTTTGTGGAGTTCGGATTACCTACGGGATTGGTAGATTATGAAGCCACCTACAAAGAGATTAGCATGATGTTATGGAGAGATTTGGAACAAGGACTTATCACTTTACCAAAACTGGGAGTTGAAAGATTTAAGAGGTTGTTCCATACACATGAGCTTGAAATTCATGCTGATAAGTTCAGTAGTGTTTATCTTGGATACTTGGGCAAAGAAATACACCCTATACAGGGAGCTGTTGAAGTATGTGATAAACTTTCTGGTTGTAGGCTGTCTATTATTACAAATGGCTTTAAAGATGTACAGATATCAAGAATAGGGGGCTCTCCTCTCAGCAACACTTTTGAGCATATCTTTATTTCTGAAGAAATTGGATTCCAGAAACCTGAAAAAGGTATTTTTGATTATGCGTTTTCTAAGCTACAGATTACAGATAAAGAAAAAGTGTTGATTGTGGGTGATTCTTTAACCTCTGATATTCAAGGAGGAATAAATTACGGGATTGATACGTGTTGGTTCAATCCTCATTTTAAAGAAAATAAAATAGGAATTAAGCCGACGTATGAAATACATGAGTTGGCGGATCTTTTAAATATTGTATAGAAGTTGAGATATTTAGATATATGTTCCAGCGCTATAAATACAGGTTATATTATAAGAGTGGACATGAAAAACTACACCCCCAATTGTTAGACGCCAACTAACAATTAGAGGTGTAGTTTTTTTAACCTCATTCTAAATTCAAGACGAGTAAAAGCTTGGAAGCTTTCTATTTTTTATCTATGATTTCATTGAAAATTTGTCCTTCTTCATGTAATTTAATTATTTTTAGTCGACTGGTGTTTTTGATAAATATGGTTTTATATTGTTCTACACCGTTTTTATCAATTAGAGAAAGAACACGCTTACCTTCGTTATCTGTTACAGTTTGAAAGTTATAATCTTTATTATCAATTTGCTCAATAATATAGTTATATTCAGGTAATGAAGTCCATTCCTCATGATTTGTATTTTCTTTTGATTGTTCATGTTGAACTTCTTGTCCGCCCTCGCTTTGCGCCGATTGCTCATTTTTTTCTGTAACCTCGTTATTGTTTTTATCTGCGCCACTACTGTTACAAGCTGTTGCTGTTAACATTGTTGCAACAGCAATTAATGTAATAATTGTTTTGTACATTTTTTTCATCATCTCCTAATTATCTAATTCACTTTAATGCTAATAACAAAACCTTGTTATCTCTAGGGAAATGGTATAAAACTGGTTCAAGGCCTATATATTCACTCATTGATAAGGCATTTGAAATATTAACAAAAGGAAAAAAGCTTTTGATACATTCTGATTAAGGTTGGCATTACCCAATGAAGCAATACCCTTATGCCTTGAAAGAATGAAATATTACACAGAGTATGTCCCAAAAGGGTAACTATTACGAATACGCAGTAATTGAAAACTTCTTTGGTATTATGAAATCGGAATTCCTGTATTAGACTTTGAAAGTGTAGAGTATTTCACGAGAGAACTAGTAGATTACTACAATCAAAAACCAATTAAGGCAAAATTAAAAGGCCTGAGCCCGGTACAATACCGGGTTCAGACCTTACAAGATGTCTAATAAAATAACCTGTCTAACTTTAAAAAAGATTATTTTAAACCTTCTTTTTCTTTCCACTCTAAATATTCATCATAAGTTAATTGCTTATCTAAAATTGAACCGTCTTCACGGATTTCAATTACGCGGTTAGCAATTGTTTGGATGAACTGATGGTCATGAGAAGTGAAGATCATAGCGCCTTTGAAGCGAATTAAACCTTCATTTAGTGCTTGGATTGACTCAAGGTCAAGGTGGTTAGTAGGCTCATCAAGTAAAATAACGTTTGCAGAAGCAAGCATCATTTTAGAAAGCATACAACGAACTTTTTCGCCCCCTGATAATACAGAAGGAGATTTTTTCACTTCTTCACCAGAGAATAGCATACGACCTAAAAATCCACGTAAGAAGCTTTCAGTTTCGTCTTCTGGTGAATATTGACGTAACCATTCTACTAATGATCTCTCATTGCCACCGAAGTATTTATCATGATCATTTTCGAAGTAGCTTTGAGATGTAGTAACACCCCATTTGTATGTTCCAGCATCTGCTTCTTTTTGTTCCATTAAGATATCAAGAAGAGCAGTTTTTGCTTGCGGGCTACCTAATAAAATGATTTTATCTTCTTTGTTCATAGAGAAGCGAATATCTTTAAATAGAGTTTCGCCATCGTGACTTGCTGTTAGACCATCAACAATTAACACGTCATTACCGATTTCACGACCAGTTTGGAAGTTGATGAATGGATATTTACGGCTAGATGGTTTAATGTCATCAAGCTCGATTTTATCCAACATTTTTTTACGAGAAGTTGCTTGGCTTGATTTAGAAGCGTTCGCAGAGAAACGAGCAACGAATGCTTGTAGCTCTTTAATCTTCTCTTCTTTTTTCTTGTTTTGGTCTGACATCATTTTTTGTGCTAATTGGCTAGACTCATACCAGAAATCATAGTTACCAACATATAATTGGATTTTAGAGAAATCCAGGTCAGCGATATGTGTACATACTTTGTTTAAGAAGTGACGGTCATGGGATACAACAATAACCGTATTTTCAAAGTTGATTAAAAATTCTTCTAACCATTGAATAGCTTTTAAGTCAAGGTGGTTGGTAGGCTCATCCAGTAATAGAACATCAGGCTTACCAAATAGAGCTTGTGCTAATAACACTTTAACTTTGTCTGAACCTTCTAGGTCAGCCATAAGCATATAGTGAAGTTCGTCACCAATCCCTAAACCGTTTAATAATGTTGCAGCTTCAGATTCAGCTTCCCACCCATTAAGGTCAGCAAACTCACCTTCTAATTCAGCAGCACGCATGCCATCTTCATCAGAAAATTCTTCTTTTGCGTAGATTGCGTCTTTCTCAGCTTTTACTTCCCAAAGACGTTTGTTCCCCATAACAACTGTATCTAAAACGTTAAATTCATCGTATTCGAAGTGATTTTGCTTTAATACAGAAAGGCGTTCATCTTTACCCATTGATACGTGGCCATCTTGTGCCTCAATATCACCAGATAGAATTTTTAAGAATGTTGATTTACCAGCACCGTTTGCTCCGATTAGTCCGTAACAGTTACCCGGTGTGAATTTAATATTTACGTCGTCAAATAATTTACGGTCGCCATAGCGAAGACCTACATTACTTACTTGAATCATGTAAGTTCCTCCTTTTTTCACAATGCTTCTAGTATATCATGGAACGCTATACAAGGCAGTAAATAAAACTCTAAAAGTGTATAAATTTACGTATATTATATGCTTTTTAGTCAAAACCACTGAATTCTGTATCTTATTGGTAATGAAAATACTATGAATGGTCATTCTTAGTGCATCTTTTGTAAAAATTTTGATATAGAAAAAATTAAACTTTAGATTATACTCATTTTTTGAATCTCATAGAAATAGAATTAATAAGATGTAAATCAAAGAAAAGGTGGGATTCCTATGAAAGGGAAAGTCGCGGTGATGACAGAGCCTGAGCAACTTATCTTTGAAGAATATGATTTACCAAAAGCTGGACAAGGTAGCGTTTTAGTGAAAGTGATTCGGACTAATGTATGTGGTTCTGAACTACACATTTGGAGAGGACAACATCCAACAAAAAAATCTGGTGTGATGGGTCATGAGATGGTGGGAGAGATTGTGGAGCTTGGTGAAAATGTCACCACTGATTTTGCTGGAAATCCAGTGAAAGTTGGTGACAGGATTGCAGCGGCTTACTTCTTAACTTGCCGCAAGTGTAATCATTGTCAGCAAGGATTGTTTAACTTATGCGAAAATGCATACGAATTTTGGAGTAAGGATGCTCATGAATATCCTCATTTCCATGGTTCGTTTGCAACACATTATTATATTCATCCAAATCAATATTTTTATAAAGTACCAGAAAATGTTTCAGATGCATCTGCAGCCAGTGCCAATTGTGCACTATCGCAAGTTTATTTTGGGGTTGAGAAAGCTGGTATTAAGTATGGCGATACAGTCGTCATACAAGGAGCTGGAGGACTCGGCTTGAATGCATCCGCTGTTGCAAAATCATTAGGGGCGATAGTAATTGTGATCGATGCCGTTGATAGTCGTCTTGCACTAGCGAAGAGGTTTGGGGCAGATTATACAATTTCTTTTGCAGAATATCCTTCAGTAGCAGATCGCGTAGCTCGACTATTAGCTTTAACGAATAATAGAGGAGCGGATATTGCGATGGAGTTAACGGGTGTTCCTGCTGCATTTAATGAGGGGATCCATTTATTAAAAGCAGGGGGTAAGTACATTAGTATTGGTAATATCTCACCTGGAAAGTTGACTGAGTTTGACCCAGGGCTAATGACGCGAAAAAATATTCAGATTTTAGGAGTTATTCGATACAATCCATGGTATTTGCAAAAAGCACTCGCGTTTTTAAGTGACAAAAGCGATGTATACCCATTCGATGACATGCTAGCTTGTGATTATACGTTAGCAGATATTGCAAAAGCACTTGATACTTCTGCAACTCGTGAAATAACACGAGCTTCAATTTTAGTCAATGAAGGAGTGTAATTATGAATCCCATTCTAACTGAAATTTTAGGAGATAACGGACAGATTTTAAACATAACTTTAAATCGACCGAAAATGCTCAATGCTTTTAATACAAAAATGGCTGAGTATTTGTTGTCACTTTTAAAAGTTGTATCAACTGATTCGTCCATTAGGGTTGTACTTTTAACTTCTTCAAATAATGATGCATTTTGCACTGGAGCAGATTTGAAGGAACGTCAAGGACTTTCTGATGAGGCTTGGAAAGTACAGCATGAATTATTTGAGCAAATGTTTTATGCGCTTGAGGATCTACCACAGCCAACAATTGCCGTAGTAAATGGCTATGCTTTGGCTGGTGGTTTTGAATTAGCGCTTAATTGCGATTTACTCATTGCAGCAAAAACTTCGAAATTTGGTTTACCGGAAGTGACGCGTGGCATAATGCCTGGATGTGGTGGTTCTCGCCTTTTACCGAAACGAGTGCCATTACATAAAGCGAAACAATGGTTGTTTACAGGTGAAATCTTTGGAGTAGAAGAAGCAAGTGATGCTGGTCTACTTAATGCGGTCGTCCCACCGGAGGAATTGTTCCAAACAGCACTAAGACTTGCAAATAAAATTGCAAAAAATGCTCCTTTGGGTGTGCAAGGTTGCAAGAAGAGTGCAAATACGTTAGGAGCGCTATCAAGTAGTGAAGCGCGAAAACGAGAAATAGAGATATATAATCTAGCGGTTAATTCAAATGATCGACTTGAAGGTGTGCTTGCATTTAATGAGAAAAGGGCGCCGATTTTTACAGGGAAGTGAGGGTGATTTACGTTGTTATTAGCAGATGAAAAAGTGGCGTTTTTAGAAGAACTCCGTCAAAGTGTACGTGCTGTTTGTAAAGCATTTTCCGATACGTATTGGCGAGAAATTGATGAACATCAAGCATATCCAACCGAATTTGTGAAAGCGCTAACTGATGCAGGCTTTTTAGCAGCGCTCATTCCCGAAGAATATGGGGGTTCGGGCCTTGGTATTACAGAAGCCTCCGTTATTCTAGAAGAAATCAATCGTTCCGGAGGAAACTCCGGAGCGTGCCATGCCCAAATGTATACAATGGGAACCATTTTACGTCATGGTTCGGATAATCAAAAACGTATGTATTTGCCGAAAATTGCTGATGGAAGTTTACGTCTACAAGCATTTGGGGTGACAGAACCAAATACAGGTACGGATACTACAAATTTAAAAACTACAGCCGTGCGACAAGGCGATCACTATATTGTGAATGGTCAGAAGGTGTTTATATCTCGTACGGAACATTCAGATTTAATGATTTTACTCGTGCGTACAACCCCTGTTGAACAAGTAACTAAGAAGAGTGAGGGTTTGTCCGTGCTGTTAGTTGATTTACGGGAGGCAGTTGGAAATGGCCTTGAAATTCGGCCGATTAAGACGATGATGAATCATTCAACGACTGAGTTGTTTATCGAAAATTTAAAAGTGCCTGTAGAAAACTTAATTGGAGAAGAAGGGAAGGGCTTTCGGTACATTCTAGATGGTATGAATGCAGAACGTATATTAATAGCCTCAGAATGTATAGGTGACGGTCGCTGGTTTATTGAACGTGCTACAAACTATGCGAATGATCGTGTCATTTTTAATCGCCCTATCAGTCAAAACCAAGGTATTCAGTTTCCGATTGCTAGAGCATTTATCAATATTGAGGCGGCCGATCTCATGCGTGTTAAAGCAGCTCAACTTTTTGATGAGGGAAAATCATGTGGGGCAGAGGCGAATATGTCAAAGCTACTTGCAGCGGATGCGTCTTGGGAAGCGGCCAATGTCACATTACAAACACATGGTGGTTATGGCTTCGCTACGGAGTACGATATTGAACGTAAATTTAAAGAGACGCGATTATATCAGGTAGCACCTATTTCGACAAACCTTATTTTATCGTTTGTAGGGGAGCATGTTTTGAAAATGCCGAAATCTTACTAAGTGATGTTTTGAAATAGGAAAGTGTAACTGGAAGGGTGGTGAATTGAATGTTGCCATTACAAGGAATGCGAGTCATTGATGTCACGACGAACATTTCAGGTCCTAGCTTGACGATGATTCTAGCTGATCTTGGTGCGGAAGTTATTAAGATTGAACGTCCAGGTATTGGTGATGAAGCACGCAAAATGGCCCCACTTGTAAAAGAGGATGGAACATTTTTCTTGAATATTAATCGCAATAAAAAGTCAGTTGTATTAAATCTGCAATTACAAGAAGCAAAAGAAGTAATGTATGAACTAATACGTGATGCCGATATTTTTGTTGAAAATTATCGATTAGGAAAAGCCGATAAGTTAGGGCTTGGCTATGATACTTTGAAATCTTTAAATCAGGGTTTAATTTATTGTTCATTGACAGCATATGGTCAGAAGGGGCCCTCCAAACATAAACCAGGTTACGATGCTATTTTACAAGCCGAAACAGGTTTAATGAGTATGACAGGGAGCGATAAATTAGCACGTGTACCTGTATCGATTTTAGATCAAGGGAGTGCCGTGTGGGGTGCACTTGGAATTTTAGCAGCTCTTTTGCAGCGTAAAGAAAATGGACAAGGACAAAAAGTTGAAACTTCACTTTTTGAAACAGGAGTCTACTGGGTAGGTTATCATCTACTATCAACAATGTTAACTGGGCAAAATCCAGAAAAATTAGGTTCTAATCATGCTTCCTTCGCACCGTATGGGGCTTTTCAAACAGCAGATGTGCCGATCATGATAGGCATTTCTAATGATCGATTATTTGAAAAGCTCTGCGAAGTGGTAGAGAAGCAGCATTGGCTTAAAGATGAGCGTTTTACTTCAAACATATCGCGTGTTCAAAATCGTGGACTGCTCAATGAAAAACTAGCGGATATACTGCGAACAAAAAAAGCACACGACTGGCTCGCCGCTCTAGAGGAGCAAGGTGTACCTAGTGCTGTGATTCAGCAAATGACTGATGTAGCAATGCACCCACAAACATTGAGTAACAAAATGCTCATAGATGCCGAGCACCCAAACAATGGAAACATCCGCTTAACCCGCTTACCGATTACACTGTCATCAGTGGATTTGAAAGTCAGAAATACACCCCCAGTTCTAGGGGAGCATACAGTTGAAGTGCTGAAAGCTTTGGGAAAAAGCGAGGTAGAAATTGAACGTTTAATGAACATGCAAGCTTTGCAAAATTAACGCCAGATTTCTTTTTTTCGAATGTAGCTCTAAATAATTGATCAATTGGAGGAATGACTATGTGTAAATCGAAAGTGTATGTTTTAGACACAGGTTCGATGAAGATGGATAAAAACTATATGATTGCTATGCATAACCCAGCGAGTGTTGATAATCCTTCTCCCCCTGCAGAGTTTGTAGAGTTCCCAGTTTATGCTGTATTAATTGATCATCCTGAAGGGAAAATTCTGTTTGATACAGGTTGTAATCCTGATGGGATGGGAGAAGAGGGACGCTGGCCACAAGGTGTACAAAAGCTGTTCCCAGTTTTCCAAAGTGAGGAATGCTACTTAATCAATCGTTTAGAACAACTAAAGGTACGTCCAGAGGATATTAAATATGTTGTCGCATCTCATCTGCATTTAGATCATGCCGGTTGCTTAGAGCTATTTACGAATGCCGAAATCATTGTCCATGATTCTGAGTTATCTAATGTTATGAAAACATTTGCTATGACACGTGATATGGGTGCTTATATATGGGGTGATGTAGAAGCATGGATAAAAAATCAGCTTCGCTGGCGCACAATTCAGCCACATGAAAAAGAAGTGGAGCTTGTGAAAGGTATCAAAATCTTAAACTTTGGTCCAGGACATGCGTATGGCATGCTTGGTTTGCATATTGAGTTGCCAGGTACAGGTAATCTTTTGCTTGCTTCAGATGCTTTATATACAGCAGAGAGCTTAGGACCACCCGTCAAGCCACCAGGTATTATTTATGATTCTGTGGGCTATAGTAGCTCAGCAGAGCGTATCCGAAAGCTTGCTGAACAAAATAATTCAACGATTTGGTTTGGTCATGATGCAAATCAGTTTAACTCATTTATTAAATCAACCGAAGGCTATTACGAGTAACTCTATAACAACCCTAAGGCCACTATTGTCTTAGGGTATTTTTATAAAATACAGAGGAGGATTAAAAAATGATTGAATCATGTTCTTTTATTAGAGGTGTTGAAATTAAAGGTGATTTACGTGAAGAAATTGAAGTGCGTAATCCTTATAATAATGAGCTAATTGGAATAGTCAGTTGTGCTACGACTAGCGATGTGAAACTTGCAGTTGAAGTAGCTCATGAAATATACCAACAAAAAATGAAATCAATGCCAGCACATGAACGCAGCGCTATTTTACGCCGAGCTGCGGATCTACTCGAAATACAAGCACCAGATTTTGCGAAGACGTTAGCACAAGAAGCAGGCAAGCCGATTGTAGAAGCAAGAGGTGAAGTTGCTAGAGCTATTCAAGTATTACGCTTTGCTTCTGAAGGGGCAAAAAATTTAAACGGGGAACAAATTGTCTTAGATAATGCACTTGGTGGTGAAGGGCAAATAGGTATAGCAAAACGGGTACCAATTGGAGTTATTGCAGCAATTACACCATTCAATTTCCCGTTAAATATGTCCCTTCATAAAGTTGCACCTGCCATCGCAGCAGGTAATACTATCGTGTTAAAACCAGCAGAAAAAACGCCATTATCAGCTATAAAGTTATATAAATTATTTGAACAAGCTGGTTTACCAAAGGGGGCGTTTAATTTATTAAATGGTCCTGGAGAACAATTAGTAGAAACATTAGTAACACATCCACTTGTTAAAAAGGTGACATTCACAGGTAGTAGTACCGTTGGGTGGCAAATACAAGAGATGGCGAAAGGGAAAAAAATTACGTTAGAACTTGGCTCCAATGCACCTAATATCGTATTTGAAGATGCAGATATCGATCATGCAGTCAATGCGATTGCAATGGGGGGCTTCACATTTGCAGGGCAGGCATGTGTTTCAGCACAACGTATTTTTGTTCATCAGACAGTGTATAAGGAATTTATAAAAAAGATTGTTGAAAAAGTATCTAATTTGAAAATGGGAGATCCACTTGATGAATCAACAGAACTTGGACCGATGATTACAGAAGAGGCAGCAAAACGTGCAGAAGACTGGGTAGATGAAGCAGTTGCACAAGGAGCAGTTGTACTGACTGGTGGGAAGCGTCATGGGACAATGATGCAAGCAACCATTCTAGATCATGTTCGATTTGATATGAAAGTAGTTTGTGCCGAAGTATTTGCACCAATAATTTCTATCATACCATTTACTAAAGAAGAAGATGTCATCAACTGGGCGAATGATTCAGAATTCGGCTTACAGGCTGGTATCTTTACAAATAATATTAATCGTGCACTTCGTGTAGCAGATCAATTGGAAACCGGTGGAGTATGGATAAATGAAGTTTCTGTCAAGCGCTATGATCATATTCCATATGGCGGTGTAAAAAAGAGTGGCGTTGGCAAGGAAGGTATTCAATATTCGATTGAAGGTATGACAGAGTTGAAGTTTATCGGTATCAATATCTTAACGTAAAGGGGAGGTTACCAATGAAAGTAAAATCAGCTATTTTACGTGCATCTGGTGTTCAAAAACCATATGCAAAAAGTCGACCAATTCATATTGAAACTGTAGAGCTAGATTCACCAGAAGTAGGAGAAGTGCTTGTTCAAATTAAAGCAGCAAGTCTTTGTCACTCGGACTTATCCGTTATTGACGGTAGTCGCCCACGACCTCTTCCAATGGCACTTGGACATGAAGCGGCAGGTATTGTTGTCGAAGTAGGCGCAGGTGTGACAGCATTCTCACCTGGCGATAAAGTGGTTTGTGTTTTTGTACCAAGTTGTGGACACTGCATTCCATGTTCTGAAGGTCGTCCGGCACTTTGTGAACCAGGCGCTGTTTCAAATGGAGCAGGGACATTAATTAGTGGAGGCATTCGCATTCATACTGAAACAGAGGATGTCAATCACCATGTAGGTGTCTCTGCTTTTTCTGAATACGCAGTAGTATCAGAGAATTCTTTGGTGAAAATTGATGAAGATTTGCCATTTGAAAAACTCGCGTTGTTTGGTTGTGCGGTTATTACTGGTGTAGGTGCGGTCGTGAATACGGCAAATGTGAAGCTCGGTAGTACGGTAGCTGTTATCGGCCTTGGAGGTATTGGCTTAAGCGCATTGCTTGGTGCAATTGCGGCAGGTGCTAGCGAAGTGATTGCGATTGATATTAATGAGAAAAAGCTAGTGCAAGCAAAAGAACTGGGTGCTACGGCTGTCTTTAATTCAAGGGACTTAGATGTCGTTGAACAAGTCAAAAAGTATACGAACGGTGGTGTCGATTATGCATTTGAAACAGCTGGAGCAGTAGCAGCTTTGGATGTTGCATATGCTGTAACAAAGCGCGGCGGTATAACGACAACAACGGGTTTACCACATCCAGAACATCAATTTTCTTTTCCTTACGTGACATTAACAGCAGAAGAAAAGACGTTAAAGGGATCGTATGTAGGTAGTTGTGTGCCAAAACGTGATATTTCACGTTATATTGAGCTTATGAAACAAGGACGTTTGCCTGTAGATGAGCTAATGTCGAACATTATTACCCTCGAAGATATTAACGAAGGCTTTGATTTACTAGCAACTGGGAATTCATCACGCATTATTATTAAAATGGATTAGGAGGCAAATGTGTGGGGTTTAGCAATCAAATCGCAAACTACATTGTGGGTTTATCATATGAGCAGTTACCGAAGGAAGTCGTTACATTTACAAAACGGTGTATCCTAGATTATTACGCATCTGCTCTTAAAGGACGAGACGGGGTACCAATTCAAATGATTCACGAACTCATTCGTGAAATGGGTGGTGTACAGCAAGCAACAACAGTTACTAATGTTAAAAATTCAGTGTTGAATGTAGCATTATTAAATGGTGCGGCAAGTCATATTATTGAACTTGATGATATTCATAAGGCATCTATAGTACATGCTGCAACAGTTGTAATGCCAGCCGCAGTCGCAGTTGCTGAGTGGAAAAGGCTTTCTGGGAAAGATCTCATCACAGCGATTGTCGCAGGGTATGAAGTGGCATATCGAATTGGGGAAACAGTGTCACCATCACATTATTTTTACTTCCATAATACAGCTACATGTGGAACTTTTGGTGCTACAGCGGCAGTTGCGAAGCTACTGAAGTTAAATGAAAATCAAATTGTCGACGCGTTAGGTAGTGCTGGTACACAAGCAGCTGGTCTTTGGGAATTTATTGAAGATGGGGCAATGTCTAAGCAACTTCATCCAGGGAAAGCGGCAATGCACGGTGTTTTAAGTTGTTTACTTGCACAAAAAGGATTTACTGGCGCGAAGAAAATTTTAGAAGGAAACCGAGGCTTTTTTGAAGCTATGAGTGAACAGCATGATGTGACCAAGATGACAGAAGGTTTTGGTGATAGCTTTAAAATTATTGAAAACTCATTTAAAATACATGCTTCTTGCCGTCATACACATCATGTAATGGATTTACTAATTGAATACCATAAAGGACATAACGTGAATTTAAAAGAGATAAAGAAAATCGTAATCTCAACTTATAAAGTAGCATTGGATATAACGGATAATCCATCACCTGAAACGATTTATGCTGCAAAATTTAGTATTCAGTTTTGTGCGGCCCTTGCGCTAATAACTGGTAGCGGAGGTTATCATGCATTTACAGAACAAATATTGCACGATCCTACAATTCGCGCAATAGTAGAAAAAATTGAAGTTCAAGTAGATAAAAAAGTAGATGCTGCATATCCGAAAGAATGGGGTACAAATGTGTCGATACATTTTAATGATGGTTCGATTTATAAAGCTAAAACGAGCTATCCAGTTGGAGATCCAGAAAATCCAGTGTCTACAGATGCATTAGTTGAAAAATTTATGACTCTTACAAACGATTTACCTTTCGAACAAAGAGTGCAAATCGTAAAAACAATCCTTAATTTAGAACAATATACCGTAAAAGAACTAGTAGCTACGGTGCATCGGAAGATTGAAGCCGTAACTTAAATAAACAAAAACCCAAAATAGTGGATACTATTTTGGGTTCGTTTTCTTCTATTTTAAATCTTCAATCGAATCAATATCTACATATTTAGGAACTACAATACCATTTTTTGTTCCTTTTAAGTTTGGTCCTAAATTAACTAAATCTTTTTTGTATGATTCATAATAATCTTTGTGTGTACTTGGTAACCATGCTGCCACCATTGCATCAACACTTCCGTTTGCAACACCTGCAAACATCGGGCCAACCTCAACTTGGCTCAATTTTACTTTATAGCCGTTTTGCTCAAGTACTTTCGCAATGACATTTGTACTAGCAATTTCAGTGTCCCAAGCAACATAAACGAGTTTGATCTCTTCGCCATTACCCGCTTGTGCTCCTTTCGTCCATTTAGCTACTTTATCAGTATTTGCTTTAATCCATTTGTCAGCTGCTTCTTTTGGATCCATACCACCTGATACATCTACCATTACTTTCTCCATATCACTTGTGTCCCAAGAGAATTGATCAAGTATTGTATATGCACCTGGAGCATCTTCTTTTAATCCTTTTCGTACGAGTGTATTAATTTCTTCTGCGCCACCAAATGTCCCATTAGGATCATCGAGATATTTTAAATCGAAGGAAGCAAACATCCAGTGTGGAGACCAACCTGTAATAATAATTGGTTCTTTCTTTGAATATGCTTTTTTCAATTCAGCAACCATTGCGGCAGAAGAACCTTCAACAAGCGTCCAATTATCTAATTTATAATCTTTCATCGCCGTTTTTGCTTGTGCCATTAGTCCAGCGCCAGGTTCAATACCAATAATTTTATAATTTGTCGATTCACCAATTGCAGAACCAGTACCTTTAATAGTGTCCTCTTTTGTAAATGTATTAAATAATGCAGCAACTACAATGAGGATACCGACGATACTAAGGACGATTTTACGACTTACAAGTTTTTCATATGCAGGTTTACGGATGTTTTGCGTAATGCGGTCTAAAATGATGGCAATGAACACAATAGAAAGACCTGCTTCAAAACCTTGTCCAACATTTATCTGACTCACCGCACGGTAAACATCTGCACCAAGTCCAGGCGCACCTACTAATGAAGCAGTAACAACCATTGATAGGGCAAGCATAATACTTTGGTTAATACCTGCTAATATGGTTGGTGTTGCTAAAGGTAATTGAACTTTAAATAATTTTTGACTAGATGTTGAGCCGAATGCATCTGAGGCTTCAATCAAATCTTTTGGTACTTCTTGAATACCGAGATTCGTCATTCTTATAGCAGGCGCAATCGCGAAAATAAATGATGCAACAATACCTGGCACTACACCAATTCCGAAAAATAGTATCGAAGGAATAAGATAAACAAATGCAGGCATTGTCTGCATAAAGTCTAAAATAGGTGTAACGATATTTTGTACAGTTTTATTTTGGGCACACCATATACCGATAGGAATACCAAGTAAAATGATAAAGAATCCTGATACTAACACAATCGCTAAAGTTTGAATCGTTGAATCCCAATAACCTAAGTTATCAACTAATAACAAACTCACTACAGTAAATATACCTAATGGCCATTTACTGGTGTAGCCGACTAGTAAGGCTAACACAATAATTAAAACAATCGGGGGACCTACACTTAATACGTCAACAATTATATTTAACAGTCCATCGATTAAATTTGTAAAGAATGAAAACAGTGCAGCAAACGTGACTGTGATCCAATCTACTAAAGAATCTACCCATTCACCTAATGGAATTTTTGTCATATTCATCGTTTACTCACTCTCCAAATCGTTCAAGGAATCTTTGTTACCAGCTAATGCACCTATGACAGCTCCGCGAATAACAATTCCTTTGATTCTGTGTTTATCATCTACGACTGATATTGGAAGTGCGGAGGTTGCCATAACATCCATTAAGTCAACAAGGAGTGCATCTTCAGGTACTGTTGGTACTTCGGTTGTCATGACTTCTGATATTGATAAGTTTTGATCAATTGCTTGGCGTGCTTGTTCGGCAGAGATAGCCCCAAGTAATTTTTGCTTACGATCCACTACAAATATACTTGAATAACCTTCTTTACGCATGATCTCTAGAGCAACACGTGGACCTCTATCGACACCGATTTTCTCTGGTCGTTTCATAATATGTGAAGCTGTTAAGACTTTAGATAAATCGACATCTTCAACGAATTTTTCAACAAATTCATTTGCTGGGTTCATCATGATTTGTTCCGGTGTACCAAGTTGGATGATGCTACCGTCTTTCATTAAAGCAATACGGTCACCAATTCTTAGTGCTTCGTCTAAATCATGTGTAATAAAGATAATCGTTTTTTTGAAATTCTCCTGAATCTCAAGTAGTTCATCTTGCATGTCTTTACGGATTAATGGATCTAGTGCACTAAATGCCTCATCCATCAGCAAGATATCGGTGTCACTAGCAAGTGCGCGAGCAAGACCTACCCTTTGTTGCATACCACCGCTTAGTTGTGAAGGTAATTGATGCTCATACCCTTTAAGTCCAACGATTTCTAAAGCTTGCATAGCCTTCTCACGTCGATCTTTTATAGGTTTCTTTTGGATCTCAAGCCCAAATTCAGTGTTTTCTAAAATTGTTTTGTGGGGGAAAAGAGCAAAGTTTTGAAATACCATACTAATTTTCTGTTGTCTTACTTCTCTCAGACGGGAAGCACTCATTTTTACAATATCTTCATTATCAATTAGGATCTCACCAATGGTTGGGGCAATCAGACGATTAAACATTCGGATTAACGTAGATTTACCACTACCAGACAAGCCCATAATTACGAAGATCTCTCCAGGGTAAATACTAAAGTTCACTTTATTTACACCTAATGTTTGTCCAGTCTCTTTCAAAATTTCTTTTTTAGAACGACCTAATTCTAAAAGCTCCAGTGCTGCTTTGGGAGACTTACCAAAAATCTTTGATACGTTTCTTACTTCTACAAAAGGATCCATTTAAACACCTCGTTCTTAATATTCTTTTTGAAAACAGAAGCAGTCATGAAATAACGATTATTAAATTTAATTATCTTGAAAAATAAATAAGAAGTTATTGATTTATCATGTGCGAAGTTGACCAAATCAATCCTTCTTACTTGAATTTCCAATTGTTTAATAAAGTAAATGGAAATTAGTCATTATATTTATGCTTGCTTTACTCATATTTTTACCAATTATTGATATGTGTTGATGATGAGGGTAAAGAAAAAAGGGGAAAAACAACATCAAATAAGGGATTTTTTTATGGGCAAAATAGAGTGTTTACTTTATTACTATATCGTTTACTAAACTTCATTTCAAATGATAGCCGTACTTAGATCTATTGATTTCAATAACTTTTTCGCAGTACTGAAATATTTGAAATATAATATAAACGTTGGTGTGTATGTGATTATGGCTTTTTTATCAGCAAATTTAATAGATAGAATAATAGATGAAATATATTTGTAAAATGTGAGTTTAGACCTATTTAATTTTCCGGGGTAAAATACTAGTTTGCAATGGTGTATAAATGGATATTTTTATTTTTGAAAGATGGATAAATAGCTAAAAATTAGCAAGTGATAAATTGAATATTTTTACTTATATGTAATTTGATTTTTTGCCGAAATGGAAAATAAAAAACGATGATTTTGATTGCTTATTAATAAAATTGAATGAAGAGTTACTATTAATAGTGCGACAGTTTCAACGACTAGGACTGAACTCTTTCTATTAACAACGAATTATCTAAAATACTTATGTATAATTCAACCATTTATATAGGTCCTTCATTTTCTAGGTTAGTTATTATGGTATTCAAAAATACCCTTATTTGCTATTTCAGAAAATTCGTGTTATAAAGATAGCGGAAACTATTTTTCATTGTGTAAAATAGTTTGTTTAATTACATATTAATTGGAGGTCTTTTATATGGGACGTTTAAGCGGTAAAGTGGCAATTATTACAGGTGCAGCATCAGGTATGGGTGCTAAAGAATGTGAGTTATTCGCTAAAGAAGGAGCATGTGTAGTTGCTACTGATATTCAAGAAGAACTTTTAAATGAAGTAGTTGAAGCAATTAATGCAGCTGGCGGTCAGGCAATTGCATTTAAGCATGATGTAACTTCAGAAGAACAATGGAAAGAAGTTGTAGCTTTAACTGTTGAGAAATTCGGTAAAGTAAATATTCTTGTTAATAATGCTGGTGTGTCTTGCACGAGTGTAATTGCTAATATCGAGATGTCTGAATGGAATAGAGTAATGGATATTAACTTAAATAGCTGTGTACTTGGTATGAAATATGCTGTTCCTGAAATGCAGAAAAACGGCAGTGGTTCAGTTGTTAATATTTCTTCTATTGGTGGACTTGTGGGGATGGCAGGCTCAAGCCCTTACACAGCTTCTAAAGGAGCATTGCGTGTATTATCAAAAGCTGCTGCAATTGAATACGGTAAAGATAAAGTTCGTGTAAACTCAGTACACCCGGGAATTATCGTTACTCCAATGACAGAGCCACATATGGGACCTGCTATGCCTTATTATGAAGCACATACTCAACTTCCTTATATGGGTAACCCAGAAGATGTTGCGTACGGTGTATTATTCTTAGCGAGTGATGAGGCACGTTTTGTTACTGGTTCAGAACTTGTTATCGATGGTGGATGGACTGCACTTTAATCTTTAATTTGATAGAAAAGGGCTGATTATTCAAAGTCAGCTCTTTTTTTTATGAGTAATTTTGTTTGAATTAAGTTATTTCGCTTTTTCATATTATTTTTTGTATAATATTGGAATACGTACATTGATCGGGGGTATTGCGACTAATGAAAGAAGGATTGGATCCAAGAGAAATAAGAAGCTTAGAAAGTATTAAAAATGCATACTTTAATATGCTCACTTCTTCAGAAACTATTTCTATTAAAACACTCTGTGAAAGTGCTAATATTACACGTCCGACATTTTACAAACATTATTCGTCTATTAATGAACTAATGGATAAATTTTCTGAAGAGATGTTAAATGATTTAACATCACATATTGCAGTTCAGCAAAAAATGGCCATTCGCGATTTAAGTTCAACCAACTTACCTGAAAACATGGTGTCCTTATTTAAACACATTAAGGATAATCATTCTTTTTATGAAAGGTTCTTATTACAAAATCGTAAGACAAAATTTGCGAAAGAATTTAAGCGTATTATTCGTTCTTTTGTAGAAGAAGGTATAGGAGCGGCACAAGAATCAGGTATGACAGTAATAGTACCTAAAGATATACTGATTCAGTATGCTACCGGTGCATTTTTAGAAGTAATCATCTCGTGGTTAGCAGACCTTGATAGGTATACGCCAGAAGAGCTCACAGAAATCCTTTTGAAAATCTCAATTTCTGGTCCTTATATAGAAGATATTAGCTAGTTTAATATAGGAAGAATTCATTTTTAAGGAGTGTCTCTTATGTGGCCATTCAATAAAAAACGTAAAGAAAATAAAAGTATTAGCCTAAAGAAAGAAGCTGATTATTCACTAGCTGGTAGCAATAATGAAGTAACAAATACAGGTTTTTTTGCCTCCGTATTTGGTGATTCATCTAATTCATGTGGAAGTTCTTCAGCAAGTTCGGATTCTTCTGATTCAGGATCTTCTTGTGGCGGTGGGGACTAAAAAAATATTGAGCAGTTTTATTAAATCACCTCTTTGGTTTTTCTTTGAGGTGATTTTTCTAATTTAATGGAAATAAAAAATATTGGAGGAGTGTGTTTGGAATTAATTACGAGTAAGCTTTATTCTTATGATTGAGACTTTAGCCTATTCTACGCGAATTTCTGGTACAAGGGTAATATTACCTTCCTAAGCTTTACATTTAGTTTATTAATTCGACAATTCTTTTTTGGGGCATATTTGACCTTAACAGTGTAATGATTTTTACACCTACAACAAAAAAAGAACTGCCCTAAAAAGCACAGTTACTTGTAAAAGTTTATTTGATAGCTTTAAAAAAAGCTTTACCTTTGTTGTAGACAAATCTTTCCCATTTAGCTAACATACCATTACCATTCTCGCCACGTGCTATTTCTAAAGCGTGATTTTTGTGGAAATCTAATACCCGTTTATTATGCTCTTTTTGCCGTTGGTGCAAAATATTACTTTTCATTTTTTAATCTCCTTTTCAACTAGTCTTTTAATTATATGATTGGTATGGATAAATGAAAAGTAATTTATATTAAGTCGATTGAATAGAAATTGATAGCTAATTTTAGTATGTTGCGGGAAGCGTTGGCTGAATTAGCTGATTAAATTTTTTGAAGACGAAGAAGTAATTTGATGTATGAAGAATAATTCTAGGATCGATCGAGAAAACAGAAAAGGGTGTGAATCAATGTTAATTAAAGGTCATATTGTCAATATTCCTAAGTTATATTGGAGTGAGTTACTATAATATTTTTTTGATTGGCAATTGCAATACTTAAGCGTAACTGAAGCTGAAGATTTTGGGCGATATGTATTTGTCTTATGTCTAAGTTTTTGCCAAGGATTTATTTACATTTTATTAATTAGGTTGTTAGTCTCTTTATTAAAAAATATATTTATTAATAAAAAGCAGAATTCTTCATCATAAGTGGTTGCTATAATGAACAGCAACTTCAAAAATATAAAGAGGCACTTCTTAATGCTTCAAAAATTATCTCTTTAACTAAAGGATAAGCATCTCACGCATTACAGATTTGAATGGAAGTTAAGGGGAGACAACACTTTTAGGGGTTTATGTGCTATTTCAATTAACAAATACTTCTTTTTTAATCAATAGTTTTAAAAGAAGTACAGACAGAATATAAAGTTCTTGCTACTTTAGACCCATTCCTAATCAGTCTATCAAAACGAGTTTTCTCCTTAAGTTTATTTAGCATGCGATTAATTGTCTCTCCACTTACAGTCTCTCTACAATAATTGTATAGTCTTTTAATGTGGAGGATTTAATTATACTTTTTACAATGGACTCCATTTCCTTTTTAACCGAATTAAAATATTCTTCCTTTCCTTCAACTTGTATCAACAATTCTTTATTTGAATTCATTTTTACAACAAACCCCTCGTATTTTTCATGTAGTTTTTCACTTACTCTTTTCAAGGTAGTTATATTGAGTACTTCTTCTTTAGTAGCTAAAGGTTCTTGTTTCTCTTTAGTTGGTACAGAAGTATCAACTTCTAAAGGTTTATATAACAGGCTAAATGAGGCTATTCCCACTATAAGTATTCCAGCAATAATCAATATCCTTTTTAACAAATAATCCCTCCCGTAAAGAAGGTATGCCCTATATCACCTCAAAATGCCACGAAAACATAATGTCTTTCTGTATGTGTGTATTCTGATGAATCAAAATGGCTAATGGTTGTACTCTTACAATTATTTATTTTTTGCTACGCAATTTCTTTTCAGTAATGAGTGATGAGATAAAAACGCATATTGGTATTTTGATAAGTATCATTATAAAAAAACTAACTTTTCTAAGTATATAGGTGGTAAGTTTACTGTTTAAAGAAGTAATGACTCGGGTAATGAGAAAAATGATAAAGAAAATAGTGAAAACTTCTTTACGTATATAATTCGGTTGTGAACTATATTGAAAGAATAGAAGAAATTAAGGTATAACCGTAATACATAAATATACTAAAGTTTCAAAACTTCTTGTACCTTGTGATTTAGTATATATTCGGGCGTAATAGATAGAACAGTGCTTTATTAAATAGTAAATGATAAAGAAAAAAACAAGGTATGTGTTTGTATTGTTCTATCCAAATTCATTAAAAACTTTGTATCAATTTTAAAAAAATAATAATAGTAAATAAATTGGAGGAGTAAGAATGAACGGTGAAGTTATTCAAACACGCTATGGAAAAGTAATCGGAATACCATCAGATACGCAAGGTGTAACTGTATTTAAAGGGGTACCAATTGGTGCAGACACGGGGAAAGAAAATAGATTTCGTGCTCCTCAGCCTCCAGAATCTTGGGAGGGTATAAGAGGCTGTGATCATTATGGAGATCGTTTTTTGCAAAATCCAGATCCAAATTGCCAAGGAACATTTTGGTATAGTGAATTTAACTATGCTTCAGAATATAGACCATCAATAAGTGAAAACGGTCTAGTAGTAAATATTTATCAACCAGAAGTACAAGATGGAAGAAAGTTACCTATATATGTTTGGATTCATGGTGGTGCAGGTAATTATGGTAGTGCATCTGATATTAAATTTGATGCAACAAAACTAGCTGCAAAAGGTGTTATCGTTGTATTAGTTCAATATCGATTAGGTTTCCTTGGATGGTTGACGTTACCTGAACTGTGTGAAGAAAATGAGCATGGTGTGTGTGGTAACTACGCTGTACTTGATAATATATTTGCATTGCAATGGGTTCAAGAAAATATCGAAGCTTTTGGTGGGGATAAAAATAAAGTTACTATTGGTGGGCAATCTGCAGGTGCTATGCAGGTTATGAATCTCCTACGTTCACCACTTGCAAAAGGTCTTTTCCAACGCGCTATCATTCAAAGTGGATTAACTGGACTCCTAAATGACCCAGGCGCTATGGGAAAAGTACTTGGAATGAGAGAACCATTTCCTACAGTAGAAGAAGCTGTCTCTCTTTCAAAAGAAGCTATTCGTGAATCGTTTGGTCGCGATGTTACGTTGAAGGAGCTTCGGGAAATGGAAATGGAGGAATTCTTGAAACCGCCAGTTGCTAAAAATGTTGAAAAGGGAGTAATGCAGTCCGCAACTATTTTGGAAGACTTAGCTGACAGAATACAAGGAACGGTACTTGATGGTTATGTGTTCAATGAGGAGTCTATTGACCTTATGAATCAGAGAAATATTGAAGGTATAGATATTATTATGGGTGGAACTACAGATGAAATGACATCCTTGATGGCAGTTAATTCTACAGAAATCCCAACTTCAAATGAGATATTAATTACAAAACTTAAAGGGATGTATGGAGAGGACATCCTGTCTCTTTACCCAACTTCAACAAAAGAAGAAAGCTATGCTTCTTTTTTACGTGCCTTCAGTGATGATGGGTTACAGAGATTGTTATTATCAGCCGGGCTGAACCAAGTGGCTAAAAAACCTTATGTTTATTCCTTTGCTCATGTAGCTCCAGGTAAAAATGAAGATTTTTATGGAGCCTATCACTCTGGAGATTTATGGTTTACAATGGGTTCTCTAAAGCCCGGGAGAGCTCATAGAGAATGGAGAGAACAGGACTGGGGGATGATGGATGTTATTACAGATTATTGGTCTAGATTCATTAAAACTGGAAATCCAAATAAGGAAAGTTTATCTGAATGGATACCTTGTGATGAAAAAGATGGATATCCATTCATGCAGTTTAAGAGTGGGCAAGCAAATCTAATAACTACAAGTGGAGAAGAAAAAAGAGAAAAGTACTTAAGAAATATTATATTAGAAAGTTTGATTTTAAAATAAATTTTAAAATAATAAGTTTAATTTTCGAGGGCCGAATAGTTAAACATAAGCCCTAAACTAAATTTTTGATTAGTTTAATCTCATTACTTAATGGTATATCATTATTACCTATTGATTGAAATTGCGAAATAGAAGTGCAGACTACCAAATTGTTTAGAAACATTAAATGAAATAGATAATTGAAAACATATATTTAAACAGAAAAAATAACCAAAGAATGGCTATTTAATCGGTGTTTAAGCAAGAAGACTCCATATGTATTTGACTCCATCCCATATAGCTAAGGCTAAGATAAGTGTTAGGATACCTTTAAATATATCTTTCATGTGGACACCTCCATAGAAGTCTTATTTAAATATTTACGAAAGAAAGTTCTAAAAGTTTCATTTTGATAATTTCATTGAAACACAGTAAGTTTCTTCGCATTTCGCACATTATAGGTCCCTCTAGAAAAAAACGGTTCCATAAGTCTTATTTGAGCTTGTCTCGGATAATGGAGGGAGTATCATTCAGCTGCACTTCTTCCCAGGCTTTCACATAAGTTCTCTTTGTATCAACTTTTAAGTATGCTCCCTCACGTAATTGTTTACCGGCAGTGAAAGTAATCTTTATTTTCTTGCCATCTTCATTAATTCCGTCTAAGGTATACTCGTATGTTTTTTGATCAATCGTTTTTCCAATTTGATCAATCTTTACAAAAACATCCTTTTGATGAATAAAAGGGTTTAACATATCCGCAAGCTCGTTTTTAACCAAAAGAGACATAAACAATATTATAATAACTGCTACAATCAGCGTTCCAATTGCTATCTTTAATGCTTTCATAGTAGAATTCCTCCTTATTTTCTTCTTTCTTACATTTTATAAGAAATAAAAAGTAGTAGCCTTCGATTAGAGTTACAAATTAAACGAAGAAGTTACGATATTGTCACTTTCTACGTAAGTACGGTCTAATATCTGCAGTTCATCATACAAAATAGTGATTCTCGGAAAATAAATGGGATAATGTCCATCCTTGCATTATTTATTTTTTGTTTCCATTTACATTTTTAAACTAACTGGTGCTTTAGTAGAAAAACTTTGAGCTGTTCAGACAGCTTTTTTTATTCACCTAATGGGGGGGAGTTGAATGGGAAATGTTATAATTTGGATGTAAGCAAAGAGAAAGAGTATTTCTATAGTCGATTAGTTAAACAAAAGGAAGTTTTGATAAAGGATGTTTTCTAAAAGTTGCTATACAACTAAAGAAGCAGTTATGTATAAAAAAGATACCTTTTGAAGGTGGCAGATTATTAGTTGGGGGTTATAAAAATGGCAGCAAAAAAGTTTGATATTTTAATGTTATTTCAAATAATTTTTTCAATCCTTGTTATGTTAATTAGTATTTACAGTAAGGTTACGGAAAACTACAACTTACTACCATTGATGTTAATACTTATGAGTGTAATGTTACTTATAATAGGATTACGAGAATATAAAAGAACACAGAGTTTATTGTGGGGTGTCTTCTATTTATGTACTTCGTTATTCATTTTATTCGTTGCGTTTAAAGGTTTTTGATTAATTAAATAGAAGTGATATTAAACTAAAGGGGCAGGAAGGTATTCATTTTTGAAGAACCGGAAGTCTATAAATAGCAGCCGGTTCTTTTTGAAAAAAAAGTACGAAAAAATATTTTTATTTTCATCAATTAGCGAGGGATATATACCCTCGCTTTTTTATTTTCGTACAACAAAGAAGGACTTTCAGAATCCACTAATTTCACAAATAATTGTCTTGCAGAAGAACAGAGTCTTAGTTTTTCCACAAGTTGAGATAGGTTATTTTGTACTTAGTATTAGTAGTAATAGACTCATAATGTGCAGATTTACTATCTCCATACTCCATCTTCGTGTTTATTCTGCAATTCACAATAATCAGCTATATCATCACTATAGATACTAGTAAAATCCTGTATTAATTTAAACAGGGTTTTTCTTTTTTGGGTTTTGTTAATTTAGTTAAATTCCAATCATGTTACTCCAGAAAAGTGCTATTTAGTTGAAGAAGAAGGAAAAATAAATTGAGGAGGAAGAGGTTTCTTTCCCTGTTGAATCAAGGCGATGGGGATATTTTCTTATTGCTAGGAGTAGGGGGGCAAGAAGGCACCCGTAATGCGCACATGAATGAAAATGCGCAGGAGTTATCAATACATTTATTGGATGTGCACCTTTCTATTTTGCCACTTTTGATTAAAAAGTCCTTACGCTTTCCTTTGAAGGGAACAAATCTGGTAAATAATAGGACTTTATTAGTGAATCACTGGATTGTACTTGACCATTAACTATTTAATATATATCATTACCTGTATGTTCCAATTGATAATGATTATCATTATTATTTAGGATATTGCAATTTACAGTAATAGTTAATGGATTAAGTCATGAATCTCCCGTTTATGAGGGAGATGGTAATTGGGCTACTATAAATTGAACTTTTGGATTAGGAAAGGAAGTGTCAGTGTGGACTTTTTAGAATGTAGTGGGAAAGTTGCACTTGTAACGGGCGGTGCTCAAGGTATCGGTGCAGCAGTCGTCCAGGCTTTAGCAACGCGGGGTATGATGGTGGCGGCAATTGATTATAATGCCGAAAAGCTAAATGGCTACGTAAATGAATTGAAGTCTCAAAGGTTGGACGTATATGCCTTTCCAGCGGATGTAAGTGATAGTCACGCAATCATTAGCATAGTTGATGAAATTGAACGTGATATTGGTCCAATAGAGATACTGGTCAATGTAGCAGGTGTGTTGTGTACAGGAATGATCGAATCATTTAGTGACCAAGATTGGGCAAAAACCTTTGCTGTCAATTCCACTGGTGTTTTTAATGTCTCCCGTTCAGTGAGCAAATACATGATAACTAGAAAAAGAGGTTCGATTGTCACTGTGGGTTCAAATGCAGCAAGCGTCCCAAGAATTTCATTAGCTGCGTATGCTGCTTCCAAGGCAGCTGCCGTCATGTTTACTAAGTGTTTAGGGTTGGAATTGGCTAAATATAATATTCGCTGTAACATCGTCTCACCTGGATCTACTGATACTGAGATGCAATGGTCGATGTGGAACGATGAAATTGGCGAACAAGATGTTATTAATGGGATGCCTGAGACATTCAAAGTAGGGATACCACTGAACAAAATAGCTATGCCTTCGGATATAGTCGACGCCATTCTATTTTTCATATCTAATCAATCGAACCATATTACGATGAGTAATTTATGTGTGGATGGTGGGGCCACTTTAGGTGCTTGACAAGGACCGTTCATTATAAGGTTGAATATTACATGAATTTGGAGGGTTTTAAAAAATGATGAAGATTAGAGAGAATTCAACTGTTTTGAAAAAAGAGTTGTTGGACGATTACAAGGAAGGTGACTTTTTTCTGGCGACGCCTTCCCAAACATTACTTGGAAAAGGTTCCTTTCTGACAGTTCCAAGTGATAAGGAGAACCGTAATCAAATGAAAAGCCTTGCAGAACGAGTGGCGGCTGTATTAAAAACTGCAAAAGAGCAAGGTCATGCCAATCCAATGGTAACTGGTGCCGTACCCTTCGATTATAGAAAGGATGCCCAACTGATAGTACCCGCAAATATATGGTCATCAGTCCCAATGCAAGACAAATGCACCGACCAGCCTACGAAAACGAAGAAGCCTATTTATGAAATCAAATCGGTACCGGAGCCTTCTCAATATATGGCAGGTGTGGAACGGGGCCTTACTCATATTAAAAGCGGTCATCTTGACAAAATTGTACTATCAAGATCCTTGCACCTTACTTCATCAGAAACGGTGAATATCAATCGGTTACTTCAAAATTTGGCATGCCACAATAAGAATGGTTATACCTTTGCCGTAGATTTACCTCAGTCGGAATCGAAAATAGTGGATTCCCTAATCTCGAAAACCCTTATTGGGGCTAGTCCTGAATTGCTTGTTTCAAGAACAGGATTAGAAGTTGTGGCAAACCCTTTGGCGGGTTCTAGGCCAAGGAGTGATGATCCAATCGAAGATAAGAGACGAGCGAGCGAGTTACTCTCTTCCACTAAGGATTTACATGAACATGCTGTTGTTGTCCATGCCGTAGCAGAAGCTCTACGACCATTTTTCAAAAAGATAGATGTACCAGAAAGACCAATAGTGATACATACCGAAACCATGTGGCACCTTTCTACAGAAGTAACAGGAGAGCTTGAAGATCCTGCAACTTCCTCGTTGGAGCTAGCAATCGCGCTTCATCCGACTCCTGCCGTTTGTGGCTCACCGTCTGACTTGGCCCGAGTAGCCATTCAGGAAATCGAACCGTTCGATCGTGGATTTTTCACGGGTATGGTCGGCTGGTGCAATGCAGAAGGAGACGGCGAGTGGATCGTTACCATTCGGTGCGCGGAGGTGGAAAAACAAACTCTTCGCTTATTCGCTGGGGCAGGGGTAGTTGCAGAATCGAAACCAGAAGAGGAATTGGCGGAAACTTCAGCTAAATTTCAAACGATGCTGCGTGCAATGGGAATAGATGCAAAGTCATTAAACTAAAGTATGTAGGGGGATAAAGAATGTTAGCAGGGTGTTCTTCTTGGCCTAAAGATTATTCAGATTTATATAAAAGGGAGGGATGTTGGAAAGGGGAAACCTTCGGGGAAATGTTGCGTGATCGTGCCCAGAAACAAGGTAATAGAATCGCCGTTACATGCAGAGACAGAAACGTGAGCTATGCGGAATTGGATAATAGGGCTGATCATTTGGCTGTAGGATTACAGGAACTGGGGATAAAGAAAATGGACAGGGTAGTCGTCCAGCTTCCCAACTTAATCGAGTTCTTTGAAGTTTGTTTTGCATTATTTAGATTAGGCGCTTTGCCTGTGTTTGCACTTCCTTCACATCGAAGCAGTGAAATTAACTATTTTTGCGAGTTCGCTGAGGCGGTTGCCTACATCATCCCTGATAATCACGCTGGTTTCGATCATCGTACTCTAGCAAGAAGTGCAAAAGATAAGAATGAAAAATTAAAAGTTATTGTCACGGGTGATGCAGAGGAATTTGTGAATTTGGCGGATTTATATATTGATTCCCCTAAAAAAGTTGAAGCAAAAGTGGCTTCAAGTGACATTGCCTTTCTTCAATTATCCGGCGGAAGTACAGGTCTATCAAAACTGATCCCAAGAACACATGATGATTATATATACAGTTTGCGGGTTAGCGCCGAAATTTGTCAGTTAGACAAGGATAGTGTATATCTGGCCGTGCTACCAATCGCCCATAACTATCCACTGAGCTCGCCAGGTATTTTTGGCACGCTATATGCGGGAGGCAGGGTGGTCCTTTCATCTGGCCCTAGTCCTGACGAAGCATTTCCGCTTATTGAAAAACAAGGCGTGACGATTACTGCTCTTGTACCGCCCCTTGCCTTGAGGTGGCTTGATGCGATATCCACCCGTGACCATGATTTATCCAGCCTCCAAGTCCTGCAGGTTGGAGGAGCGAAGTTTAGTGCGGAAGCTGCTCGTCGGATATATCCTGCTTTTGGCTGTAAGTTACAACAAGTATTTGGCATGGCTGAAGGACTAGTTAACTATACAAGATTAAACGATCCAGAAGAGATAATCATCAATACTCAAGGCAGGCCGATGTCGAAATATGATGAAATTCGTATTGTTGATGAGGAAGACAGGGATGTTGAGCAGGGAAAAGTAGGGCATTTGTTAACCAGAGGCCCTTATACCATCCGTGGTTACTACAAAGCCGAAGAGCATAATGCGAAGGCATTCACATTGGACGGATTCTACCGAACAGGTGATTTAGTAAGTATGACCTCTACCGGCTATATAGTTGTAGAAGGCCGAGATAAGGACCAAATCAACCGTGGCGGAGAAAAGATTGCCGCTGAGGAAGTTGAAAATCATCTCTTGGCACATGATGCGGTACATGATGTAGCCATCGTTTCCATGTCCGATGATTATTTAGGGGAGAGATCATGTGCCTTTGTGATACCGCGTCAGAAGGCCCCTACGGCAAAGGAACTTAAACAATTCCTGAAGGAGCGGGGACTTGCGACTTTTAAAATTCCTGATCGAATAGAGTTTACCAATTCTTTTCCAAAAACGCCTTTAGGAAAAGTGAGTAAAAAAGCATTACGACAAATTATATCAGATAAACTGAACAATCGAATTACGCTGAAGTAAATAAAAAACAATAGAAGGAGTGATTTGATGGCTATTCCTGCTATCACACCGTATGCAATGCCTGTGGAATCCGAGTTACCAAAAAATAAAGTTTCGTGGAAAGTAGATCCGTCGCGTTCGGTACTTCTTGTTCATGATATGCAACAATACTTCCTAGATTACTATACAGTAACCGAATCACCGATAACGGAACTGATATCGCATATACAGTCAATAAAAAGTCGTTGCGTAGAACTAGGCATCCCTGTCGTTTATACAGCACAACCGGGCAATCAAAACTCTGAGGATCGCGCACTGCTTACCGATTTTTGGGGTCCAGGGCTTGATGACGATATCAATCAAACAAAAGTCGTTGACGAGGTTGCTCCAAGCGAGGATGACATTGTCCTTACTAAATGGCGTTATAGTGCATTCAAGCGGACAAATCTTCTCGAAATGATGAAGGAGCAAGGCCGTGATCAACTTATTATTTGTGGCGTATATGCACATATTGGCTGCCTTCTGACAGCAAGTGAGGCCTTTATGCTGGATATAAAACCATTTTTGGTATCTGATGCAGTAGCGGACTTTTCATTAGAAGAACATAAAATGGCGATTAAATATGCAGCTGAACGCTGTGCTGTAACAATTTCTACATCTCAGTTGCTTGAACAATTGAAAAGCGGAGAGCAAGTATTGGCTGGGACCTCACAAGAAAATGATGAGCATTGTTTGACTTTGGATGGTCTAAGGATTCAAATCGCTGAACTCCTAGGTGAATCACCATCGGATATCGGTGACAACGAGGATATAGTGGATATAGGTATGGATTCGATAAGAATGATGACCCTTGTTGAAATTCTAAGAGGAAAAGGGGCAGAGATAAATTTCATGCAGATGGCTGAAAAACCTACGATTGCCGCCTGGTGGGAACTATTATCTTCACAAAAGGTGTTAGCTTGAATTAAAAATAGGAAGGAGGTAAGGCAGAGTGCTTAATATTCAGGATCAAGATGTGCGCTGGACGTTGTCCGGCGCGCAATCCGGTATCTGGTTCGCTCAGCAGCTTGAGCCAGATAACTCGATTTATAACACAGGGGAATACATAGAAATTGTTGGACAGTTTGATATAGAGCATTTTGAACATGCACTGAGGCAGGCGGTTAAGGAAGCGGAGTTTTTACATGTCCGTTTTGGCGAGGATTACAATGGACCGTTTCAAATCAGTGGAGAATCGGTTGATTTCCCTTTTAATTTCATGGATATGAGTAGAGAGGAAAATTCTCAGGAGAAGGCTATACAATGGATGAAAAAAGATTTGGCTCATCCTATTGACCTGAAAAGTGACCCGCTCTTCAATCAGGTCTTATTCAAGGTGGATTCGGACCGCTTTTTCTGGTATCAACGCATTCACCATATTGTCATGGATGCATTTGGATTCTCACTTATATCACAACGTGTAGCCAAACTATACACGGCACTGCAAAAAGGACAAAGTTTGGACGAAGGTGCTTTTTCTCCTTTACGTTCACTTCTTGAGGAAGATAAGTCGTACCGAGAATCCGAAAAGTTCGACATTGATCGTAAGTTTTGGCAAGAACGTTTTGCAGATCAGCCGGAGGTTATGAGCCTAGCAGATCGAGCACCTAGGACCTCTAAAGGCTTCCTTAGTCAAACGGGTTATCTATCATCTTCCGCGACACAAGCCTTAAAAGCGAATGCGCATATATATTCGGGAAGTTGGCATGAAGTGGTGATTGCAGTAACGGCTGTTTATGTGAACCGTTTGACAGGTTCGGAAAAGGTCATCCTGAGTTTACCGATGATGGGTCGCTTGGGTTCTTCCTCTTTGAATATCCCTAGTATGGTAATGAATCTATTGCCACTTCGGTTGTCTGTACAGCCAGAGATGAGTTTTAAAGAGTTGGTGAAGCAGGTTTCTAAGGAAGTCCGCACTATCCGCCGCCATCAAAAATACCGACATGAAGAATTGCGACGTGACCTTAAATTGCTTGGTGATAATCAGCGATTATTCGGACCACAAATTAATGTCATGCCTTTTGATTATGGACTCGATTTTTCAGGGAGTAAGGCGATTACACATAAGCTAGCCACCGGTCCTGTCGATGATTTGTCGATTAACATCTACGACAAGTCTGATGGAAAAGGGCTGAGGATTGATCTAGATGCTAACCCCGATGTATATAGCATAGAAGATTTAAGTACACATCATTCGCGTTTTTTGAGTTTTCTTGAAAAGGTCGCGATTGCAGAGAAGAATCAATCGATTGGGGAAATTGAGCTTCTTTTTCCTGAGGAACACCAGCAAGTCCTGCTTGAATGGAATCGAACGGCAAAAGATCTTTCATCTGGGCTTTTACCAGGATCGTTCGAGGATCAAGTTTCTAAAACACCTGATTTGACAGCAATAATGGATGGAAATACTAATCTTACTTATAAAGATTTAAACAAGCGAGTCAATCGACTGTCGCACCTCCTTTTGGAGAAGGGACTGGGACCAGAAAAATTCGTGGCTATAGCTCTGACGCGTTCTATGGATATGGTTATTTCCATGTTGGCTGTGTTAAAAACCGGTGCAGCATATTTACCTATCGACCCAGATTATCCATCAGATCGAATCGAATTTATGCTTGATGATGCCATGCCTGCAGCAATCATAACTAGTAAAGGGATTGCTTCTAAATTATCTGTTACCGAAGGAACGGAGCGCATCATATTGGATGAGAAAAAGACCATTACTGCTCTGAGGAATCAGCCAGATATAAATGTGGAGGATGAAAAAAGAAATGGAACCATGTCCCCACTTAACCCGGCTTATATGATTTACACGTCGGGTTCTACGGGGAAGCCAAAGGGTGTCGTAATCCAATCGGCAAGCCTTATCAATTTCCTTACTTCGATGCAAAGCAAATTTTCTTTAAATCAACGAGATCGGCTATTGGCAGTTACAACCATCGCTTTTGATATATCTGTTTTGGAAATCTTCATGCCACTTCTGAATGGGGCAAGCTGTGTCATAGCTACTAAGGAAACGGTTCAAGACCCTAGGACTTTGTCTGAGATAATCGTTCAACATGATATAAGCATCATGCAGGCCACACCTACACTTTGGCATTCACTTGTAGCGAATTATCCTGAAGTGATAAAGAATCTTAGAGTGCTAGTAGGAGGAGAGGCACTTTCAATCAGTCTAACCAACGCCTTACACCAATTAGGATGTGAAGTGACGAATCTGTACGGACCGACGGAAACGACAATATGGTCCACATCCATTACGCTTGAACCGAATCAGGGTGGTATGCCCTCTATCGGCAAGCCCATTTGGAATACACAGGTTTATGTGCTGGATGCTGCTTTGAAGCCTGTTCCTAAAGGAACTGTAGGTGAATTATATATTGCCGGTGCAGGGCTAGCACGTGGATATTTAGGTCGCCCGAATTTAACTGCTGAGCGATTTGTCGCTAATCCTTATGGTTCAAAGGGTAGCCGTATGTATCGAACCGGCGATCTTGTTCGTTGGCGTGGCGAGGGCTCACTGGATTATATAAGTAGGGCTGATCATCAAATTAAAATACGAGGGTTTCGTATTGAAATAGGGGAAATTGAAGCAAAGCTTACCAATCATCCTGACATTGAACAGGCTGCAGTCATCGTTCGCGAAGATCAGCCCGGGGATAAACGCATCGTTGCCTATATCGTTCGTTCTATAGATGCACCAGTAAATATTGTGGAAATTCGGGAATTTGTAGGCAGTGGTTTGCCGGAATACATGGTTCCATCCGCTATTGTTGAGATGAATGAGTTGCCATTGACTCCAAATGGAAAGCTCAACCGGAAGGAATTACCCGTGCCTGATCTCACTACACTTGTTTCTGATCGCGCTCCTAGAACACCGCAGGAGGAAATAGTCAGTGATCTTTTCGCCGAAGTTCTTGGTCTTTCACGAGTAGGTATAGATGATAGTTTCTTTAATTTAGGCGGTCACTCTCTTCTTGCCTCCACTTTGATGGCGCGAATAAGAGATACATTCGGAGTTGAAATAGGCATTGGTAAACTGTTTGAGACACCGACCGTTTCTGGTCTTGTCAAACAGCTTTCCAATGGGAGGAGTGCGAGGTTGCCTGTTAAAAAGGCACATAGACCAGAACAGGTCCCTCTTTCCTTTGCCCAACGGCGATTATGGTTCCTTCATAGTCTTGAAGGACCTAGCCCGACGTATAATATTCCGCTCGTTGCTGAATTGTCCGGCGAAATTGATACCAGGGCTCTCGAAGCTGCTATTAATGATGTAGTCGAGCGCCATGAAGCTTTACGAACGATCTTTCCCGTTACATCGGGTACAGCTCATCAATATGTGCTAGATTCTCCCGAGGTGCATGTGGAATTATTGGTATCACACATTTACGAGGCTGAGCTTGAAGCAGAAATTTTTATCGCTACGAGATACAGTTTCAATCTTGCAAAAGAACCGGCCATTTGTGCCCAGCTTTTCACAATGGCACCTGACAAGCATGTATTGGTTTTATTATTGCATCATATTGCAGGAGATGGATGGTCACTTACACCGCTTACTCGCGATCTGACCGCCGCTTATGTGGCGCGAAGTAAAGGTGTCGAGCCTAACCTATCGCCGTTGCCAGTACAGTATGCAGATTATGCGCTCTGGCAGGAAAATCTTTTAGGAAGTGAAAGTGATGAAAACAGTTTAGCCAATGAACAAATGGATTACTGGAAAGAGACATTAGCTAACTTGCCAGACCAATTAGAACTGTCTACTGATTATCCACGTCCCCTGGAATCCAGTTATCGAGGGGGTACGATTGAATTTTCGATAAATCCCGAAATGCATCAACGTTTATTGGATTTGGCTCGTGAAAATGGTGTCAGCTTATTCATGGTGTTGCAATCCGGTCTGACTGCCCTTCTCACTCGACTTGGAGCAGGTAACGATATTCCGATCGGAAGTCCGATAGCAGGTCGAAGTGATGATGCTTTAAGCGACCTGGTAGGGATGTTTATCAACACCTTAGTCTTACGGACGGATACATCCGGTAACCCTACTTTCCGAGAGCTTCTTGACAGGGTGCGAAGGGTCAATTTACATGCTTATGAGCATCAAGATTTGCCATTTGAGCGTCTGGTGGAAGTATTGAATCCAGTTCGGTCCCGATCTAGGCATCCATTATTCCAGATTATGTTGGCGCTGCAAAATACACCTGATCCTAAATTGGAGTTTCCAGGGGTACAATCCAACCTGAAGTTATATAGCGTAGGTGCTTCGAAATTCGATTTGACCATAGAATTCCGTGAAGTGCATGCTGAAAACGGCAGTCCGGATGGGATTAGCGGATTCCTTGAATATAGTACAGATCTATTTAAGCGGGAGACCGCCGAGATGTTAATATATCGTTTATTAAGGCTATTGGACGGCGCCATTTCGGAACCGAATCAGCATATTGGACTTTTGGATATACTGGCACCTGATGAGCGTCAAAAACTACTTGTGGATTGGAATGGGAGTTCCGAGGAAATAGCGCAGACGAGCATACCTGCACTACTTGAAGAACAGGTGAGAAAGTATCCTAACAATATTGCATTGGTATATGGGGACGCTTCATTGACATATGAAGCGGTAAATGAAAAAGCCAACCAGCTTGCCCATCTGCTGATTGCAAATGGTATTGGGCCGGAGCAGTTTGTCGCATTGGCCATGCCTAGATCATTGGAAATGGTTGTAGGATTGATAGCTGTACTCAAGGCAGGTGCCGCATATTTGCCTCTAGATCCTGAATATCCAAATGATAGATTAACGTTTATGCTTCAAGATGCTCAGCCAACTTGTGTCCTAACAAGTTCGAGTGTAGCTACGAAGCTTCCCGAGATGCATGATATTAGGCAAATCATACTTGATGAAGAAAGTACGATAGAAGAATTGGTACAACATTCTACACTTAATCCAACGGATAGTAATCTAATTCAATCATTATCACCTTTAAATTCAGCTTATATTATTTATACTTCCGGTTCTACCGGTGTACCAAAAGGAGTCGTAGTTCCCCATCAGAATGTAATTAGACTGTTTGCATCAACGGAACATTGGTACCAATTCAATTCTGAAGATGTCTGGACCATGTTCCACTCTTACGCTTTTGATTTTTCGGTTTGGGAGATTTGGGGAGCATTACTTAACGGAGGCAAGCTAGTTGTTGTTCCTCATTCAATCAGCAGGTCACCGGAGGAATTTTTACAACTACTTGCAAAAGAAAGAGTAACGGTACTAAACCAGACCCCATCAGCATTTTATTCATTAATGCAGGCAGATCGGGAAATGCCGACAATAGGTCAGGAACTTGCATTACGTTACGTAATCTATGGTGGAGAGGCACTTGAACTAAGTCGTTTGAAGGACTGGTATAGCCGTCATCCGGAGAATTCGCCATATCTAATCAACATGTATGGAATCACGGAAACTACCGTCCATGTCAGCTATCTTGAGCTTAATCAGAATATTACATCACTAAAAGCAAATAGCCTCATTGGCTGTGCAATACCTGATCTGGGGGTGTATGTGTTAGATGCTAGCTTACAACCAGTTCCGTCAGGAGTGGTGGGGGAACTCTATGTTTCCGGACCTGGTCTAGCCCGTGGTTATTTGGGTCGCCCAGGTTTGACGGCGGACCGTTTTGTCGCGAACCCATTCAGTTTATCTGGTGACAGGATGTACCGCACTGGAGATTTGGCTCGATGGCGCGAGGATGGATCTTTGGATTATATGGGACGTGCTGATCATCAGATTAAAATCCGCGGATTCCGTATTGAGTTGGGTGAAATCGAAGCATCGATTGCTCAACATTCCGATATTGAACAAGTTGCAGTAATGGTTCGTGAAGACAACCCAGGTGACAAGCGTCTTGTCGCATATGTAGTACCTGCATCGAATGTGACCTTTGATCCTACACAAGTACGTCGCTTTGTTGCTGAAGGCCTTCCTGATTATATGGTTCCTTCCACTTTTGTTGAAATGGAAGAATTACCTTTGACACAAAATGGTAAGTTGGATCGCAAGGCATTACCAGCGCCGGAATTCGGTGTCATTCGATCAGGGCGCGGTCCGAGAACCCCACAGGAAGAGATTCTTTGCGACCTTTTTATGGAGGTTCTCAATTTGCCTCATGTCGGAATAGAAGACGGATTCTTTGATCTTGGTGGTCACTCGTTGCTAGCTGTCCATTTAATGAGCAAAATCCGTGAAGCGCTTGGAGTTGAGCTGAGTATTGGTAACCTATTCGAGGCTCCGACTGTTGCGGGGCTCGCTGAGCGACTTGAAATGGGTACAAGCCTAAGTGCTTTGGATGTCCTGCTGCCGCTTAGGGAAAATGGGGTAGAACTTCCGTTATTTTGTGTACATCCAGCAGGTGGACTTAGCTGGTGCTATGCGGGGCTGATGACTGCTCTAGGACCTGACTATCCAATCTATGGGTTACAAGCACGTGGCATATCACAGAAAGAGCAATTACCGAAAACGCTGATTGAAATGGCAGCGGACTATATAGATCAGTTACGGACTATCCAGCCAAAAGGACCTTACCATCTATTGGGATGGTCTCTCGGAGGCAATGTCGTTCATGCAATGGCAACCCAACTACAAAATGAAGGAGAGGACGTTCGCCTTGTCGCAATCCTCGATGCATATCCAAGTCATTTCTTGCCGATAAATGAGGCACCAGATGATGAGGAAGCTTTAATCGCGCTGCTTGCATTGGGTGGATACGATCCTGATAGTCTAGGAGACCAGCCGTTGGATAATGCCAGTGCCATAGAAATACTGCGTAGGGACGGAAGTGCATTGGCTAGTTTAGAAGAAGAAACGATTCTGAACCTTAAAGAGACCTATGTGAATTCAGTTCGGATTATGAGTGAGTATAAACCAAAGACCTTTAAAGGGGATGTACTGTTCTTTAGATCGACGATTATTCCGGACTGGTTTAATCCCATTCACCCAGAAACATGGAACCCATTCATCCATGGGGAAATTGAACAGCATGATATCGATTGCCGCCATAAGGATATGTGTCAACCAGGACCGCTTGCTGAAATAGGCAAGGTGATTGCTGAAAAACTTTTCAATATGAAGAAGTTAGCTGAGATTAATTAAGGAGGAAATAACGGATGAGCAACCCTTTTGAGAATGAAAATGGTATCTATAATGTATTGATAAATGAAGAAGGTCAGCATTCCCTATGGCCCTCCTTTCTGGTTATTCCAGAAGGCTGGTCCATCATATACTGGGAGGAAAGCCGACAGGATTGCTTGGAGTACATTAACAAGAACTGGACGGACTTGCAGCCAAAAAGCTTGAAATTAGTTGCGAGTAGTGATGGAACAAAGTGAAAGCAAGGATACAGCTTGACCCTAAATTAGTAGTGAGCATCGTTTATGTAGCAGCGATGTTCATGGTTTCGATGGACGGGACGATCGTCAATGTGATCTTGCCAACGATCAGTAAGGAATTTAACATTGAACCCTCGTCAACGAGTGGTATTAACGTCGGATATTTAGTAAGTCTGGCAGTATTCCTCCCTGTAGCTGGGTGGCTTGGCGATCGTTTTGGGACCAAGAAAATCTTCTTGATGGCCTTGGGAGTCTTTACGGCGGCCTCCCTTTTATGCGGAGTTGCTAATAATCTTCAAACCTTGAACTTGTTCCGGATTTTGCAAGGGGCAGGAGGAGGTGTCCTGACACCAGTTGGGATGGCCATTTTATTTAGAACGTTTCCTGCTGAAGAACGACCTAAGGTATCCAGGTCCCTTGTGCTTCCCATTGCCTTCGCACCAGCCATTGGTCCGATCATTGGCGGTTTTTTTGCGGAACAGCTGTCATGGCGCTGGGCGTTTTATATAAATGTCCCTTTCGGAATTATCGTCTTGTTATTTGGTTTATTGTTTTTAAAAGAACATAAGGAGCCCGCCACTGGTAGGTTGGACCTCCCAGGATTCTTGCTATCGGCTGTAGGCTTTTCAATGTTAATGTATGCACTTAATATAGGGCCATCTAAAGGGTGGAGTTCCCCTGTCATAATGTATACAGGATTTGTGGGTTTCGTATGTGTTTGTTCGTTTGTACTGATTGAATTGCGTGTGAATAAACCAATGCTCGATTTGCGTTTATTAAATGATCGACTGTTTCGGACCTTAGGCATCATTTCATTATTTTCAATGGCCGGATTATTGGGATTGCTCTTTGTGTTTCCACTAATGTACCAAAATGCAACGAATGCCACACCTTTAGAAAGTGGACTTGCTACTTTTCCAGAGGCACTGGGTTTGATGGTTGCGTCTCGAATGATGCCTTGGACCTCCAAGAAACTAAGTATAAATCAGGTGATTTGGATAGGACTACTGTTGACAACTATGATTTTTTCACTGATAAGTATTGTTGGTCCTACAGCGAATTCTTGGTTCCTTCGGGTCCTATTGTTTAGCGTTGGCCTATGCTTGGGACATACTGTGGTTGCAGTCCAGTTTTCAACTTTTACTAATATCACTTCGGCTTCTATGGGAAGGGCCACTACATTGTTCAATGTTCAAAACAGAATTGGTTCTGCCTTTGGAGTAGCCATCTTAGCTAGCATTTTAGGGGCGGTGGGCAATGGATTGGTGGAAACATCTGGTGGAGAACCTTTTAATTTGGTTTCCTATCAATTAGCTCTATTCGGTTCTGTAGTTTTCCTCATAATAGCTCTATTATTTGCACTAAGTTTAAGGAAGGAAGATTTTAAGGCGGTTATATCGAAACAGGTTACTCCCAAGCCTTCTCATATAGAACCAGTCATAAGAGGAAGGGAGTAAATCAGTTTTTATAATGGGGGGGTTGCTGTGATTTTAAACAGTGACCTCTTTGTCTCTTTGTTTTCAAACATTTTGACACTCAATTTATCGGTCAGTTAAGCGGTAGGAGGTAGGAGAATTGATTGAAGTATATATTTGTAAATTACCTGCAAAAAGAGATAAAACGACTTTAAACAGTTTGCTTTCTTATGTATCAGCGGAAAGGCAAAATCAAGTGAAGAAATTCATGAAGATTGATGATTCGTACCGCTCATTGATAGGAAATCTGATGGTACGTATTCTTCTTAAAGAACGATACGGTTCTAGTATTGAGGAAATAGAAGTGTGTATAAATACATATGGTAAACCTTTTTTATGTGGGTATCCTTCTTTTCACTACAATATTTCCCATTCCGGTGAGTACGTGGTTTGTGCTGTTCATGATGAAGAAGTTGGTGTGGATATAGAAAAAGTAAGACCATTAGACTTGCAGCTTGCAATGGGATTATTTACAGAAGAAGAATATCGGGATTTGTTGAACGCCAAAGAGGATAGAATTCATGCTTTTTATGATATATGGACCTTAAAAGAAAGTTATATTAAAGCCATTGGTAAAGGACTGTCGTGTCCCTTAAATTCTTTTAATGTAAAAAAACATAACCTTGACTCTATTCAATTAACGGATGTACTTATAGGTAAACCAATTACTGATTATATTTGCAAACAATATATGATCGATAGTGACTATAGCCTTTCAGTTTGTGCACATCAGGCGAATATCAATCAATTTAACCAATATCTTAATTTAGTTTCCTTTAAAGAAATATGCTGTGCTTTATGAGTTATCTAAAACGTTAACTTTCTTCTGAATACTTTTGCTACCTATTAAAATCAGTAATTCTAGTCTTTTTTAATCAAACTTAATGATTGGTTTCATAATCTTGAGATATTGAACGGTAACATTATCTTGGAACATGCGCTTTAGTAGAAGATCTTTGAGCTGTTCAGACGGCTCTTTTTTCTTCTTCAACTAAAGGGGTAGATTAATTTAATAAGAGACAATACTTAGATTTTATAATTAAATATCACTTCACAACTTATATTGATGATAATGTATGAAAATATTCTTGAATAGTATTTGTGCAAAATAGATTCAGATATGTGCATTGAGGAGGTTCTATGTAAGGAATATAATGAAAAGTGAGTCAAATGATAATGATTATCATTTCGTGGCTACAAAAACTAAATAAAGGAGTGAGCATATAATTATGGCGATGCGAAAAATAGGAAACATTCGTTGGTTGATCGTCCTACTAGTTATTATAGTAAGTTTAACAGGTTGTAACGGTGAAAAGGAAACTTCGACGAATAATGAAGAGAATAATGAAGATAATAAAAAAATAAGCAATAAGGAAGAGGGTAATGATACAAGGAAGGTTAAAGATGCTTTTGGCGAAGTAGAAATTCCTGTCAAGCCGAAAAGAGTAGCAGGAATTTATTTAGAGGATTATATGTTGGCACTAGGAGTGGAACCGATTGTACAATGGTATCATCCAAGTTGGGGTAAACAAGAGTATTTAGGACTGACAGATGTTCCTTTATTCGATATAACAGGAAGTTTGGAAGCTATGCTGGAAAAAAAACCCGACTTAATTATATTGCCGGGGGCAATGGATGAATCTTATCAATTGTATTCTAAAATCGCGCCTACTTATCGCGTACCTGACGATGTGCTTGGGGATGCAGAAGAAACACTCAAAACAGTTGCTGATTTATTAGGTATTCCAGAAAAGGATACTAGCGTACTAGCAGATTACAAACAGAAGATTGCCGACACCAAAGTGAAGTTAGAAGAGGTTATTGGCAGAGAGACAGTTGCTGTCGTACGTCTCGATGTTGGGGACAAGCCGGAGTTCCGTTTATTCGGTCTGAATAATGCATATACGGGCATGATTTACAAAGACCTTGGTTTGGAACCGTTCAAGTGGGTGAAAAAGATTAAGGCACATGATGTTATATCACAAGAAAAAATCCCAGAGTTTACCGCTGATCACATTATCATCTTCCCATCTAATGGTACGTGGGACTCCGAGTCCAATGAGAAGGCAGTTGCACTGCTTGATGATCCGTTATGGAAAGGTATTCCCGCTGTTAAAAACGGACATGTTTATCAACTGGAACGATCTCATTGGCAGTCAGGGGCGATTACAGCGAATTCTATGAAAATGGAAGATTTGCTAAATTTGATAGTGAACTAATAGCTTTAGTAATAGGGTATCGAGAAACAAATGAGAAAGCTCTTTCAGCTTCATTGAAGAGCTTTCTTTTTAAGATTATCATAATCGAAAGGGCGATGTATGATGTGTAGTGGAGTGGTGCCTCCCTGTTATCCGGCAGTTTTTTATATTATGGTTGGTATCAGGCATATCAATTTGAATATGTTGAACAGTGTAGAATTTATTGATGCTGAAGAACACATGCTATTTGCAATAACGGACGGCGAGGCAAACATGGATATTGGATATGGTGCCCAAGAAATTGGTAGAGGGAGTCTAGCTATAGTGAAACCAAATCAAGCCGTTCACATCGATCCATATAAAAATAGTATTTCTTTTTATGTTATTACATTCAAAGTGATTCAAATTCCAAATTCGAATACTTCTAATCATAAGCGCAAATCTTCAATTTTTCCAGACACTGGTCCGTGGAATTGTGTTCCATTTTCGAAATGCATTGATTTGTTAGAAGATATTGAACGGCATAGTCATGAGAAAGACGAATTGTTGCAATTTTACAATCATGTACGATTCGAAGAATTACTTAGTTTTGTGCTTCAGCAAAGTGTAAGTTTTGCCTCCGCACCAGATTTACGGAGTGCTGTTAAAGGCTCGATTGCTTATTTAAAAGACAATTTTGCTGAGCAAGTGACAGTGGCTAAGCTTGCAGAAGAGGTGAACATGTTTCCGTGGCAATACTCGCAAATATTCAAAGAGCTTACTGGACAAATTCCTCTTAGTTTTGTAAATAATCTGAGAATCGATCAAGCGAAGCATTTACTATTAAAAACAGAGGATCGTATACATGAGATAGCCCATCATGTTGGTTTCAACAACGAGTTTTATTTTAATAGGCGCTTTAGTAAGGCGGTCGGTGTAGCTCCGGGACAGTATCGTAAACAAAACCGAAGTACGATTCGTATTGTTTCTTTATTTATGGAGGATTTACTAGTAACATTAGGCATTACTCCCGTTGTTCAGTGGTTCCACCCAGCATGGGGGCAGCAAGATTATCTCGGACTTATGCATGTTCCAACATTTAATGTTTTGCAAGAAAGCTACGAATCACTTTCTAAATATGAGCCCGATTTAATTATTGCACGTGGAAGTGATTACGAGTACCAACCCAGCAAATATGAGCAATGTAAGCAATTTGCAAATACTGATATTATCACACAAGATGACGCAGACTGGCGTTTAACATTACGAACTCTAGCGGAGCGATTAGGGCGTATCGATCAGGCCGAGAAGGCCATTCAGCAATATGAAGATAAATTAAGCAGTGCTAGGAATTTGTTGATCCATTCAAGGAAAAACCAAACGTATGCCTTCATAAGATTTAAGGTCGATTGCATCGTTATCGATCAACAATATACTAAGCCATTTCTTTCCGAGGATTTAGGTATTACTCTTCATCCGATGGCTCAGAAGCTAACTCTTGAGGAGAGTAGAGCAGGCGTATCATGGGAATGGTTAAAATCGCTAGATGCAGATTATATTTTCTTCGTGTTTGATAAATGGCATGAGGAAGAAATAGGGGCAGAAAGACTTCAGATTAATCATCCGTATTGGAAAGAAATCCCGGCTGTTCGAAATTGCTGTGCATTTGAAGTCGACTTTATGACATGGATGAATCATGGACATCTAGCCAGTAGTAAAAAACTAGATGATGTACTGAAAATGTTAATTTAATATTGAGATAATGCCATAGAACACTTTTAAGAAGGTCTATAGTTCCTATTAAACTCCCCTGGAATGATATGTTCAGGGAAGGTAATGTGTTGGACAGGATGGTTCCAAAATAATTGACAGTGTTCAAAACATTGCAAATGGAAAACTGGGTCATACTATTGAAATAAAGGGTAATGATGAGTTAAGTCAACTTGCTAAGAATATCAACTATATGTCAAAAGAGTTTGAAAGTAAGTTCGAACATGGGAGGAAAATAGAGAGTGCAAAAAACGAACTGATTACAAATATTTCTCACGATTTGCGTACACCTTTAACTTCTATCATTGGATATGTAGATTTGCTAAGAAAAAATGAATATAAAGATGAAGAACAATTATATGATTATCTGGAAACCATTTATTCTAAATCACAAAATTTCAGCCAACTCATTAATGAACTATTTGAATACACAAAACTTACGAGCCCTGATCTAAAATTAAAATTTACTGAAGTTGAATTAGGTGGATTATTAGAACAAATAATAGGAGAGTACTTGCCAATATTAGAAAAAGAAGGCCTGGATATTCAAAAATCAATAACGGAAAAAGATATTCTCGTATCAATGGATATTGAAAAAATGATACGTGTCTACGATAACCTATTAATGAATGCGATACATACATTGTGAAACCCTCTTTAATAAAGATACATCTTCAGATAGTAGGTATTAAAGCTGTTTTTACAATATCTAATCAAACAGAGAACTTACAAGTACAAGACGTTTCTAAATTATTTGAGCGTTTTTATCGAGGGGATAAGGCAAGAAATGAAGATGGAGGGTCTGGTAGTGGACTTGCTATCACTAAAAGAATTATAGAGCTTCATGGTGGAACAATTGAGGCTGATTATAAAGAAGGCTGGTTAACCTTTACAATTGAATTTATCGATAAAGAATAATGGCTTATAGGAAAACGATTTCCTGTAAGTCATTTTTTATATTTTGGTTAGGGCTGCTGTTATGATTTATTGAATGTATTTTTTTTGGGGATTCACAAATAATATATAGAGAATTTATTTGTGGGGAGTGAAAAAATTGAAACGAATTATTATGATTTTGTCAGTATGTGCTATTTTTATCTCGATATTTTATTTCACATTGATTACTTCCGCGGATAAAGGAAGAAAGTATTACGAACAAGCAGGGCAGATTGTTTGGGAAATCAATACGGAAGAAAAAATTATTGCCTTGACGTTTGATGATGGCCCTCATAGAAAATACACGCCTGAGATTTTAGATTTACTTGCCAAATATAATGCAAAAGCAACCTTTTTTATTGTGGGTGAAAATGCAGAAAAGAATCCCGGAGTCATTTTACGAATGTATGAAGATGGGCATGAATTAGCAATTCACACATATACACATCCGCTTAAAACTAATGTATCCAATTTAATGAAAGAAATAAAGCAAACACATGAAACGATTTATGGTATTACTGGCTATTCTCCCGTATTATTCAGACCTGTCGAAGGACAATACACGGATGGGATGATAGATGCAATTGTAAAGGCCGGGTATAAAGTGGTTATGTGGTCTTGGCATCAAGATACAATGGATTGGAAAAATCCTGGTGTTAATAAAATTATAGATACTGTTTTAAAAGGTGCAAAGGAAGGAAATATAGTTCTTTTTCATGATGGAGGTGGGAATCGAGAACAAACAATTAAAGCATTGGAAGAAATCCTACCAAAACTCAAAAATGAGGGATATAAATTTGTAACGATTTCAGAGTTACTTGAGGTGCAAAAAGCAAAAGAAAAATAAAAAGACGCTGCTTTTGTAAACGATGTATACTCCCTTATCTAATAATTCACTGAAGTAGGTGGAATCTTATTATAGTTCACAATATCAGTCGGTAAAGGGAAAAGTAGGGATTAACTGTTTAGATAAATAGTTCAGAGGAAATGTAAGCAATTCTGAATCCATCACAAACAGAGAAATCCTTACTCGACCTTGATGTTAGACCACCAAATTTTATAGTGCCATTGATGCCTGAACTATATTACAAAGAGGATTTAGAGCCTAGACTAGAAGGTTTAACTGTTTTAGTTTTTTTCGTAAGTTAAAGCTTTTTTCTCGATGCTTGTTATACGGGATATCACACTATGTCCCAATCAGCATAATAATGTGTTATCAAGTAGAGGGTGAAAATGTTAGTTGTCGGGATTAAATCACTCGGGTGCCTTAGTTCTACCCTGGCTACTATCAATCTATAAATTGAATGCAAATAGTCAACCAAATTACTCTGGCTAACCTTATAAAACGAAATGAGTACTTTAGTAGAAGATCTTTGAGCTGTTTAGACAGCTCTTTTTTCTTATTGAATAAAAGGGTCAATTTAGTTGAATAAGAAAAGTCTTATAAAGATAACTCGGGTATAATTGGAAAATAAGAGAGGTGAATAGATGGATGATGTAATTGGTTATGTAGTAATTGTTTTTTTAATTTTAGTTTTCACATACGGTTTAGTAATACAAGTTCAACATACTTTAACCTTCCAAAAAGCTAATACATCAGATGTATCTAATTACAGAAGATTGTTATTAGGCAATTATGTAATGTGTGTTTCATTTTTTGGTTTTCTTATTTCTTTTAGACTAAACGTTTTAGTTGCGTTGCAGATTATCCAGTTAAATTTCATTACAAGTGATAATACTGGTTTTAGTTGTTTTGTATTTTTAGTGGTTCTTTTAATTGCTAAATTCGGAGTTATTCCTATTCCTAAAAATCGTCAACGAAACGAATTATTAAAATGATAACAGGTTATATTATGTTTTATTAATTTTTCACTTAAACTAACGGGACAGTTTAGTTAAATATCGAGTTTGTTGTGCCGTTTAACAATACAGAAAAAGGGTTGAAGAAATAAGAAGTGCTAAAAGAATAATCCTTGTTTTAATGAACTGGAACTGTATCCTAAATAAGGACGGCTATTCAAAAGGAGTTAAGTGACCTACACTTAACTCCTTTATTTCTGTCTTGAATAACACTAATACAGGAAGAAGTTGTTCTCCTAAATCTGTTAATCTGTTCTCTACGTTGATAGGTAATTTATCAAATATTTCTCTTTGGATTAAACCATCATCTTCTAACTCTTTTACTTCTTTTAATTTGGCTGTTTTCTCAAAGATTGTTGCTTTTAATTACTTAATTGAACAATAGTCAATGACCTAGTTCAATTAACCTGCCCCACTGCCGTAATTTTGCAAGTTGAAATTGCAAATCTAAATATATCAGAATTTATTTGTAAAGTACCTAACACTATGCCAAGACCTGTTTGTTCCACGTTAAAATTAGTTGCAGTATCACCATCACTTACTAAAAGATTCACTGTAGAACCGATAAGTGTACCCAGCAATTGTCTAATTGGTCGTTCACGACAATCACATTCGCACCCAGAATCAACAGGTGGTAACAAGTTAATTGTAGGTCCCGGCGGCAAAAATCCTACCCCTATAACATCAGAAATATTTACCGCATAGGTTATTACCCCGTCTGTAACAGTGACTAAAAAATCATTCACTTTAGTAATAGTGAATAAAAAAAAGAAAGGCGGTGCATTTACCTGGTCTACAATGGTGGCAAGAATTACAGTTTGCCCAATAAGTTGTTTTAAGACGGACTGAAGCGGGGAAACACAACAGTCACAAATACTCAAAGAGGGGGCGGCTGGATGACAACAACTATTAAGTGCTTTGTGCTTAACCGGTGGACACCATTCGTTAGGCTTCATTCTAATAATTTTCTTTTTATTGGACATAAATCCACCTCCACATTTCTTATATAATATGTTTTTTAAGAAGTATGAGATGAGAGTAATGCCTAATCAGGTTCTTGTTGAATAGCAACAATCTTTTCGAAAACAGCCTTTAATATAAATCTACACTATTAACACAATATTGCCCTTGTGTTAATGATAATAAGATTGCATATGCATATGCAATAGTGACATATAGTTGTGTTATAGGAAGGAGATTAACTTTAGAAACTGAGGTTATAGGAGTTTGGGGTAATGTACTCGATTATGTAGAAGGGGAGGAAATTAGGTGGAAGCCATTAAGGTGAAAGAGAAATATCATTTCGAGCCTTTACTGTACGGAATAATTTCTTTTTTTATACCGGTTTTAGGATTTTTCGTTGCAATAGGTGGGATTATTTCTTATATAAAAGCAAAAAAAGAAATTGCTACAAATAAGGGTAACTCTTCTATGCTTGTTAATTTTGGTTTAGTTGTTATTATTTTAGGAATAATATATCAGTTGCTACCAATATTAGCTATATTAACTGTCAGGAAATTACTAACAGGGTGATAGCAAACCTGTAAGTTGCATATAAAAAATCCCTAGCAACTTCTTTCTGCCTTCCTCAATTCTTAGATATTCATAAATATGGACAAGTTAAATAAGATTAAAGATACACTGTGTTCCTGTAAATATTTTAATAATAGGAACAAGATTGATTATTTGTAAAGTTAGATTAAAATCATCTCACCTCTATTGATTTCCTAGAGTTGAGATGATTTTTTTATTGGATATTTATGTTAATGTTAATATAGAGATTTTGTAGAAATGAACTTAAACAAACGGAGTTCAACAAGATATTGAAATCTTGTTATATTTATATAAGTGAAGCTAAATTAATATTTTTTTGGGAGGGATAGCAGAATGAGCAATATTATCTTGATACAGCATTGTCAATCTGAACACCATATAAATAATATGTCAGGAGGATGGACGGATACTCCTTTAACAGATTTAGGAAGAAAACAAGCAAAACTTTTAGGGGACAAATTAAAAGAGAAAATAGTAGATCATAACGAATATGCTTTATATTCATCTGATTTATTAAGAGCAGCACAAACAGCAGAAATAATTGGCAATCAGATAAACTTAAGAGTCAACAAAAATAAAGGACTTCGTGAAATAAATACTGGGATTGCAACAGGGAAAACAAAAGATTGGGCAAGAGAAAATAGAATACCAATGAAAAATAGTAGATTGGATTTAGATCATCAAGAGTTTAAAGACGGAGAGACATGGAGACAGTTTTATAGTCGTGTTTGTAGTTGTATGCTTAGTATATCTGAAAAAGAGAAGGGGAAAAATTTATTGATTGTCACACATGGTGGTACTTTGGGGTATATTACTGCTTGGTGGATGAAATTTGAACCTGAAATGATTGTGGACGCATATTTTTCTTCATCAGTAGGAGGTATTACGGTTCTAAGTCAAAATAGCTTTCAACAGAACGTTATAAATAAGTTTAATGATACCTCTCATTTATCTTTATTGAACTAATGAGGTGCGTTAGTGGAATAAGGAAATTGCTTTGATATGCAAGGAGATTTTAAGTGAAGGGTTATTATTTATTATTAATTTGTTTTATTTTTGGATCAATATTTTCAATAATCCTAAGTTTTAAATGGACTAAAAAAGAAGCTGCAAGAGGGACAGGGCCATCATGGACAATTAGTGCTGGTAACCCTTTGATTAATTTTTTATTAGGTATAGTTAAATGTATGTCATTCAAATTCCAAAAAATTAATGTTATTATTTTATCATTTCTAAGTTTAATATTTTTTTCTTTGTTACTCTTTTTTACATAACAAAATTGAATTGAAAATAAGATTGTTCATTTATAATGAAGATTGATAATTTGTAATATAGTTTGATTAAGATCATCTCACCCCTTTATATTTCTTAGGGGTGAGATGCTTTTTTATTTTGATATGTAAGTTAATTCACTATAGATATTGTGGAAAAATGTACTTAAACTAACATGGAAGAATAATTGGAGAACATTTAACTAAATGTTCTTCAATTGCTTGTCCTTTAGGCAAAAAAACTGAGCTAATTTAATTTGGAAAGAATTCATTTTGAGCATTCATTTTCAAAATGAATGCTTTTATTTTTCAATGAATATAGATACATTTGTTCTTTTAGTGATATTGAAACCCTTTTCATGTTAGTTTTTCTAACGTAATTTCTATTTATTCTGAAAATTCTGTTGACAATAGGTGAGAACAAGGTAAAATAAAGAATACAAATAAGATGTTATGTTTTCTTACACCAAAATAACAAGAAAACTAACATGCTGAAAAGGGGAGTATGAGGATGGATGTTATGTATTTGATGAACAGCCTGTGGACGATGCTAGGTGCAATTTTAGTAATCTTTATGATTGGTGGATTTATCTTACTTGAGGCTGGTTCAACAAGAATGAAAAACGCTGGCCACGTAGCAGGAAAAACAGTCTTTACTTTTGGTTTAGCATCATTAGTTTTCTGGGCATTAGGCTATGGGTTTATCTTTGGCAGTGATGCAAATTTCTTTGTCGGCATGTCAGAATTCTTCTATTCAGGAGAATTGGTTAAGGATTCAGGGCTTGCTACAACTGTATTTTTTGTCTTCCAACTAGCATTTGCAGGTATATCAGTTACAATCGCACTCGGTGGATTTGCAGAGCGTGCGAAGTTCTCAGCATACGTCATCTTCACGATTCTATTTGGAGTATTAGTTTATCCAGTCATTGCACACTGGATTTGGGGCGGTGGCTGGCTAGCTGAGCATGGAAAACAAGATTTTGCGGGATCAACAGTCGTCCATTTAACGGGGGCAATGGCAGCTCTTGCAGCGACTATCTTGCTGAAACCAAGAATTGGGAAATATAATAAAGATGGTTCGGCGAATAATCTTGCTGGTCATAATCAAGTGTATACTGCTTTAGCTGTATTAATCTTGTGGGTTGGTTGGTTTGGATTTAATGCAGGTAGTACTGTATCTGTTGATGGTGCATTTTTTGGATTTGTTGCTTTAAATACAAATCTTGCTGCAGCAGCAGGTGCAGTCGCAGCGACTCTAATTTCGTGGGTAGTGTTAGGTAAACCTGATATTACAACGATTTTAAATGGTGCGCTAGCAGGGTTAGTAGCAATTACAGCATCATGTGCGTTTGTAGATGTTTGGGCTTCTGTAGTCATTGGGTTCGTAGCAGGTGTCATAGTATTCTATAGTACTAGATTTTTTGAAAAGAAAAAAATTGATGATCCAATCTTCGCATTATCCGTACACGGAACAGCAGGTATATGGGGCACATTATCAACAGGGCTCTTTGCTACACCTGAACTTGCGACAGTAGGTAAACCGGGCTTACTTTATGGCGGTGGTTTTGAACAGTTAGGTGTACAGTTAATGGGAGTTGCAACATCTGGTGCTTATGCATTTACTGTATCGTATGTCATCTTATATATCATGAAAAAAGTAATGGGTGGTATTCGAGTTAGCGAGGAAGAGGAAATTATGGGACTTGATATGAGTGAGCATGGTAACTACGGGTATCCTGAGCAAATGGTTTTAGAAGAGTCAAACCTACGTCCAGTTGTAGAAACTAAGTAACATTAATATTGCAAAAGCCCCTTATAAGGGGCTTTTGGTGTAAAAAGGGAAGTGTTGCTGTGGAAACAGATGTTAGAACGTATGAATCTATAAAGGAATGGAAGGATAAAAATATTGCCTCTTTTCTAGATGATACGGATTCTTTGAATAAATTTCATGATCAAGTAATGTCCAAAGTATTTGATTTAGCTATCAGTCGCGTGAACAAGGGAAGCCCCCCCTGTGAGTTCTCATGGTTTATAACAGGGAGCGGTGGCAGATGTGAGCAAGGAGTCATCAGTGACCAAGATCACGGATTGATATATGAAATATCGAATGTAGAAAATGATATCTATTTTAAGAAACTCGGTGAAGAAGTATCTTATGGACCATTCATCGTTGGTTATCCATATTGTCAAGGTAATGTCATGAGCTCAAATTCACTTTGGTGTAAGTCAAAGCATGAATGGAAAGAGCAGCTTCTAAAATGGATGGAAGACGAAAGCTGGGATGCTATTCGTTACTTGCAAATATTTTATGATGCAAGAGTTTTAACAGGGAGAAATTCATATGTAGAAGAATTGAAAATGGTTATTTACGAATATCAATTAAAACATCATACAGTTTTAAAGCGTTTTATGGAGAATGTTACGCATGTTAAGAATGTCATTGGTCCACTTGGTCAAATTTTAGTAGAACAACATGGCCTGTACCAAGGTAGTGTGAATCTAAAATATGCAGCGTTTTTACCTTATGTGAATGCTATTCGATTATTGTCCATAAAAGAAGGTGTTTATGAAACTTCTACCCTAGATAGAATGAATTGCTTGAAGCAAACAAAGGGATATTCAAAGGCATTAAATGGTTGTGAGGACAATTTCTTAACGTTATTAAAATATCGTCTTACATTATTTCAAGTGGAATCCTATACGGATACACATTACTTAAATATAGAAAGTCTTCATAAGGAACAACGTAAAGAAATAAAAAGAATTCTAAAAGATGGTAAAAAGCTTCATGATTATATGATAGCTCTTATCGAAAAAGGGTGTTAACAATGGTTTTTGAACCGTTTATCCAACTATTGAGAGGAATTCAAGGTAAAAGAAACACGGGTAGAATAGGTGATATTCAAAACTCACAACAAATGGCTTATTTAAGGCATTTGCAAAAAGAAGTGAATCAAGAAAAAGCATTAAATACGCCCTTGGATGAACTAAATGTAGTAGTTTTCGATATAGAAACAACAGGCTTCTCTCCTGAAAAAGGAGATGGAATACTCTCAATTGGTGCAATTAAAATGAGTGGAGAAACTATCATAAAAGAAGAGGAATTTTACTCGCTTGTTCATTTTGAACAGAACATTCCCCAGGAAATTATTCGGCTTACCGGTATCACAAATGAACAAATAATAGAAGCTCCAAGTTTATCTGAAGTTCTCATCCATTTTCTTCAATTTAAAGGGGATTGTACACTTGTAGCACATCATGCAAATCATGAAAGGCAATTTATGCAACAGGCTAGCTCAAAGTTATTTCGCACACCTTTTAAACATCGAATTGTGGACACTTCCTTCCTATATAAGATTGTTGAGCCAAAATCAAAAAATGTGAAACTTGAGGAATTATGTGAGCAAAATGGTATTTCAGTGGTGAATCGTCACCATGCATTAGGGGATGCCAAGTTGACTGCTGAACTGTGGAGCTTATATGTAGCAAAAGTTCAGCAATTGGGTTGTGGAACATTAAATGATGTTTATGAGCGTTTTGCGAGGATATAAAACATAATGATGCAATGAAAAATACAATAGAATAAATTATCTTGATATAATAATGTTTTTTTATGATTTTTAATAGAAAATTGATAGATTTGAATGAAATATATGATGCTTCATGTAAATGGAAGCATTTCTATAACGATAAAGTTTTTAATGGGGTGTCAATGAGTCTTAATAGGACTTATTAGACAGCCCTTTTTTTAGTCGTAGAACCTAAACGAAAAATCTAAGAAAATAGTGTTTGATGTTGTGTATAGATTTATTTGGCTAAATTATTTAAATTCCCATAAATAAGGTGATTTCAATCAAATCTAGTACAAAAAGTGAAAATATTTTAATATTAAATTGTTAAATGCAAAAATTATATTGAAAAAAGAAATGAATATGTGGTATTTTTATATAATATCAATTAGACAACTTGTTATACAAGATGTTCGTTAGATATATAAGTTGTCTATTTTTTCTTGAAAAGAAAGCGCATTCAGATTTTTAAAGAAATAGAGTACTTTAATGTATAAACGACTTTATAAAACATTTTCAAAGGAGACTTATTTGATGAGTACAAATCACAAAGAAACACCACACATTAAGCCTAATGGAGTAGAAATTGCAGAGACAATTCTATTACCAGGTGATCCATTACGAGCTAAATTTATTGCAGATAATTATTTAGAAGATGTTGTGCAGTTCAATGAAGTGCGTGGCATGCTTGGATATACAGGTACTTTTAAAGGACAAAAAATTTCTGTAATGGGTACAGGTATGGGAACAGCTAGCATGGGGATCTATTCATGGGAATTAATTAACGTATTCGGCGTTAAAAACTTAATCCGTATTGGATCAGCTGGTTCAATTAAAGATGACCTGAACTTGTATGATATTGTGTTTGCAATGGGATCTGCGACAGACTCTAATTACGCACACCAATTTAATCTACCAGGTCATTACTCAATTACTGCATCATATGAATTACTTGAAAAAGCTAAGAAGGTAGCTGATGAAAAAGGATATCCTGTTCGCGTAGGGAATGTACTTTCTAGTGATGTCTTCTACAATGCTGATCCAACAGCAATGGAAAGATGGAGTAAAATGGGCATTTTATGCGCGGAAATGGAGTCTGCTGCACTTTACATGAATGCTGCGCAAGCAGGTGTAAATGCTCTTTGTATCATAACAATTAGTGACCATATCTTTAAACATGAGCAAACAACGCAATTAGAAAGACAAACAGCATTTACTAAAATGATGGAAATTGCATTAGAGCTAGCTTAATAACTATTTAAGTGGAATAAAGCGAATGTAAATTAGAGGAAGCAGTTAAATTATAATATTTAACTGCTTCTCAATGTAGCAGTTGATTTCATGTCAAATGGCATGTTAAATATTGGAATAAATTAAATTTTCTTAAGACAGGGAGCCATAGAATGGTCGCAATAAGTGAAAAATCATCAGCATCACAAAACCATAATGTGAAAAAGGCAGTACCTATAATTTTACTTTTCTTTGTTTTCGCATTGACTATTGATAATTCGTTTAAATTAGTTTCAGTAGCAATAGCAGATGACCTTGGAATTTCAGTAACAACGGTTAGCTGGCAAGCTACTCTTGCAGGTCTTGTAATTGGTATTGGAGCAGTTGTATATGCTTCCTTAGCTGATTCGATTAATATCAGAACGCTTTTAATTGCTGGTGTTATTATGATTTGTGCGGGTTCTGTGATGGGTTACGTTTTTAAAGATTCGTATGCGATGATTCTTTTTTCGAGAATTATTCAAACAGCTGGTTTAGCATCTGCTGAAACATTATATGTAATTTACGTTACAAAGCACTTGCCAAAAGCTGAACAGAAAAAGTTTTTAGGGTTTAGTACAAGTAGTTATTCATTGTCACTTGTAATTGGTTCTGTAACAGGAGGGTTTGTTTCAACATATTTACATTGGACGACTCTATTTATAATTCCTTTAGTAACAATAGCTCTTGTTCCATTTATCATGAAATATTTACCGAAAGAAGAGTCTAAAAAAAGTTACGTTGATGTAATTGGATTATTTTTGATTGCAGCAATTGCTACATCGGTAATTCTCTTTATTTCAGACTTTAATTGGCTATATCTAGTTGGTTTTATTATTGCTATGACGTTATTCTTAGTGTATATAAGTAAAAGTCCTAAAGCTCTAATAGATATAACTTTCTTCAAAAACAAGAATTTTATTAGAACTTTATCAGTTGCATTTGTAATTTATACAGTTCAATTAGGCTATATTTTTACTTTCCCATTTATTCTTGAAGGAGTATATGGTTTAAAACTAGATGTTATCTCATTATTATTAATCCCTGGGTACATTGCAGCAATTATTGTTGGTATGCTTTCTGGGAAAATTGCAAAATATTTAAGGAGTAAACAAGCAATCACTATTGCACTTATAGGTATTGCAGCTAGCTTATTAATTCCAGGCTTATTTGTTGGAAGTCCTGTTGTCATTTTTGTTATTTCTATGATGTTATTCTCAGGTTCATTCGCTTTCATGTATGCACCTATGCTTGAAACATGTATTAGAACAATACCACAAGATAAATCAGGAACAGCAATTGGTTTCTACAATTTAACATTGAATGTGGCTGCTTCTATTGGTATCACATACACTGCAGCAATGCTTGATAAAGTAGAAGCTTCAACTATCCTAATTGTCCTTTCAATTATTGCATTTGTTAGTTTAGGTCTGTTTGTGGCTTTATTGGGTAAATCAGCAAAAACAAATTAACAGAAGTTAGTTTAAGTAAATGTGTCACAGATAATAAACTGTGACACATTTTTTATTATATATTAGAAAAAGATAAATATTTGGTAAGTTAATAATACATATAAAAGAAACAAATAGATGATCCATAATCTAAAAATAATATAGGTGTGTGTGAAGATGGCATTCAAAATCACGAACTTGCAAGAAAGAAAAAAACCATTGTATATTACTGTGTATGATGAATTATATAAACTCATCATGAATGGCACGTTTATATTAGATAGTAAATTACCAGCGGAACCTGCACTAGCAAAAATGTTCGGGGTTAGTAGAATGACATTAAGACAGTCCCTTTCTCTACTACAAGACGATGGTCTGGTTAAAAGAGTACATGGAAAAGGGAATTTTATTACTAAAATCCCAACTAATAATCAAAAAATAGATTTAGAGAAAATAGGGAACCCTCTATATAAATCCCATACGAAACTAATAGACGATGTTGAGATGATTTTTAGAATTGATTTGGATAGTGAATATACGCAGCAAGTGTTAAGTAAGAAGTCTGCTGCAGTTGTTGCGTTTGAGCGCTGGTATAAAAGTGCAGGGGAAGTTGTAGCTTATTCTTTTACGAATATGGCGATTGAAACGGTATCTGAATTGAATTTAGATTTGCAAGATAATGATCTATTATTAGAAATGCTTGAAACTGGAATTTATGAGCTAGCAAATAAATCTACAATTGACATAAAGCGTTCAACTTCTGTTAATTCCTCATCACAAGAACATAAAGTAGTAAGTGGAGAAAACTGTGATTTAATATTAGAGAGTGTTTTTAATCATGAGGATTACCCATTAGTTTACAATAAATACTATATACCTAGAGCGTATAGTTGCTTAAAAGTAAATGCGGTGAAGTAGAGAATAGCTATTAACTTTACGTATGCATTAACTTGGAAGCCGAAGAAGTTGTTCCATTAGCAGTTTTTAGAAGAAACTAATACTTTTAGAAGATTCTTTTATCGTTTTGAATAATTGCCAAGTTCAAATGAAACTTTGTAATTATATTAATAAGGAGAACCGTATCATAACTAAGTGAAGTTTATAAAGGACAATAGTCAATACTGTCTCTAAAGAAAGGGCTTGCCTGGATGGCAAGTCTTTTTATTTTGCAATTTCTCTTGACCTATAGCCTACAATAACGTATAACCTCAAATAGAGATTTGAAAAATAACCCTATCTTTCAAATTTATTATAACTCAATAAATTATCTCTAATTTAGAGTTATAATAATTTTTATAAAGAACGATTATATATCAGGGAAAAATGAAAAATTACAAATTTAAGCGTTGGATTTATGAATGGGAGTGCACTTATGAAAATTCTATTAGCCGAAGACGACCATCGATTAGGCAAGATGTTAGAACATATGCTAAAAAGAAAAGAAGGATATTCAGTGGAATGGTATACAAATGGAAATGAAGCATATGAATATGCGCTATCTTCACATTATGATGTATTAATTTTAGACTGGATGTTACCTGAACTAGATGGAATTACGGTATGTCAAAGGCTAAGAAAAAGTGGATATACAGGAGCAATAATAATTTTAACAGCTAAAGATAACGTAATGGATAGAGTAAAAGGTCTTGATTCTGGGGCGGATGATTACCTTACTAAACCGTTTGAATTTGAAGAACTTTTTGCTCGTATACGTGTTCTTGCTAGACGAAATTTTGCACCTTTACATGGTGACGTTTTCATTTTGGGAAATCTAACTATAGATCGTACAAAACATACTTTACACCGTGAGGGCATTGAAATATCTTTAACCCCTCGTGAATTCCATTTATTGGACTTATTAATACGGAATAAAGGAAAGGTTCTCACTCGTGAAGTAATTCTTGATCGAGTATGGGGTTACCATGCAGATGTGGGGAGTAATTCCGTTGATGCATATATTAAATTACTCCGAAAAAAAATAGATGTTCCTGGAGAAAAAACGATTATTAGCAGTATTCGGGGAGTAGGGTACTCCGTTGAAAAATAATATAAACTTATTCGCTACTACAAGAAAAAATCTAGCACTATATAACAGTAAAATGCTAATTATTTTCTTACTTCTATTTAATGTCGTAATAAGTAGCTTCCTTTTTATAAATATGTACACTGAACAAAAAGTCGTGTTGTTCGATATCGCTAAACAAGAGATTAAAGAGTTAATTATAAACAAAGCAGGAACCCAAAATGGAGATAGGAATAATGTTCCAGTTTCTAATATAAATAACGTACAAGGAGTATTCTTAACTTATTATTTGGATACAAATAGAGAACTAATAATAATGGATGAATTTTCACCCGAATTACGTGAATCTATTTTGGGGAAAGTGGAAAATTGGAATCCAGATAAAATGGAAACTAAATATGAAAAGATACAATTGTCAAATGACGAGTCACTCTATCTACTTATAGCTTCTCAGAATATTTATGAAAATGGTGTGCTAAAAGGAACTATTTATGTTGGTAAAGATATTACTTTTTTAAGAAGTATGTTTATTCATTTTTTATTTATTTTACTTGGAATATCACTTTTCTTTTTGATTGTGGCACTTATAGTCGGACAAATAATGACAAAACGGGCGATGAAACCAATTATTAATTCGTATACTTTACAAACGGAATTTATTGCCAATGCTTCGCATGAGCTAAGGACACCTTTAAGTGTCTTGAAAGCTGGAATAGAAGTCATTGAATTTGAAGAAGGTAAGAAGTTTTCATCATTTTCTAAAAGTGTTTTATCTGATTTAAAAGAAGAAATAAGAAGTACAACACAATTAGTGAATAATTTGTTATTTCTAATACGCTCAGACTCAGGGGAACAGGCTACTGTTGTTGAAAGTTTTGATTTATTAGAGTTAATGCAACAAACCCTACGCTCATTTGGACATATATCAGAAGCAAAGAAGATAAAGCTGAAATTACAAATGCAAAATCCATTAATTGTATGTACAGAAAAAGAAAAAGTAAAGCAATTGTTGTATATATTAATTGATAATGCAATAAAGTACACACCGAATGGGGGGCAAGTAAGCGTTTCGTATAAACTTAAATCTGATAGTCAAAATGAGCAACTCTATATTGAAGTTAAAGATACTGGGATTGGTATTTCTAAAGAGCTTTTAGAGAGAATATTTGACCGTTTTTATAGAGTAGATAAAAGCCGTTCTCGAAACAGTGGAAGTTCTGGTCTTGGACTATCAATTGGTAAATTTATTGTAGAATCTTTAAATGGCACTATAGAAGTTTCAAGTACATTGAATAAAGGAAGTAAATTTACTATAATAATTCCACTTTTAAAAACCAACTAAAATAAATAACTATGTTTTTCATTCACGTTAGAAAAGATTAATAACTAATCTTTTCTAACGTTTTTTCATTTATTTTTCATAATTGTATTATATAGTTTCACCATAAGGGTTGAGGGCCAAAAGTTGCATGTACCTTATTAAATCTGAAAGGTATTTATGCTACAAAAGAGATAGAAAGAGTTAGGGAGGAATAGTAAATGGAATATAGCAATAAGCAGGATAAGAGTAGAAAACAAGGGATTTCTACTGAAGCCGGAGAAATAAGACAAAACGACAGACAGATGCTGTACAAGGTTCCAGTAGTCATCACGATATTCTTTTGGATCATTAAAATCATGGCAACAACGGTAGGGGAGACTGGCGCAGATTATATGATCGAAAAGTTGAATTTGGGTTTAACCAATACGACCATTGTCATGAGTATTCTTTTGATTATCATTTTGTTAATCCAGTTCAAAGCTAGAGTCTATGTGCCAAGTATATATTGGCTTACAGTTGTGTTAATCAGTGTGGTCGGTACGCTGGTCACTGATAACTTAACTGATAATTTAGGAGTCCCTTTGCAGATGACTACTATATTCTTTATGGTGGCACTAATGGTTACCTTTGTGGCATGGTACGTAAGTGAGAAGACACTATCTATTCACTCCATCTACACGATCAAGCGAGAAGCTTTTTATTGGTTGAGCATTCTATTCACCTTTGCTTTAGGTACTGCAGCTGGTGATCTTATAGCAGAGGGACTCGACTTAGGTTACTTGATGTCAGCGCTAATATTTGCCGCACTAATCGGGCTAGTGACCATTGCTCACTATGTATTCAAAATGAGTGCAGTGTTGGCTTTCTGGATTGCTTATATTCTGACCCGTCCTTTCGGTGCATCACTAGGAGATTACCTTTCACAGTCTCAACATGCTGGCGGCCTTGGTTTAGGTACGTCTGGTACAAGCATAATTTTTCTTTTAATAATCATAATCTTGGTCTTCTACTTGACTAAGACGAGAAGAGATGCTCCAAGCTTGACTGTGGAGTTGGGTAAGAGCTGATAGCAATTAGTATAATGCGAATCACCCATGTATAGCTAGTATACTAATGGGATTATTGAATCTATCGAAAGCATTAAACAAGGGCTCCACGGTTTCTCTTATTAAGAAAAAATAATTTATAAAAACTCATCAATACATTGAAATGACTCAAGAAAGTTAGATATATGTTAAGAAGCTTAAAAGACCTAAGTTCGGTATTTCACGGGCTTAGGTCTTTTAATTTGGCTGTTTTCTAAAAGATTGTTGTTTTTAGTTATAATTTTATTGAAAAATTAATTATGTAAAAAGTATTTGACATTTTTGAAGCTAATGCTACAATAATAAGTGTCAAATACTTTTTACATTTTGATAAGGAGGGAACTAAAAAATGGATTGGGTTAAAATTGTGTATTCAGTCATATTGTTAGTTTGTGGAATTTTGATTTTTGTTGCAACATTTTCTCAAAAGGGTGATGAAAGAAGGAAGTTTATCAACACGAAAGCTCAATCATATGCATTTATCGTAGTCGTAGGTATGCTAATTTTAGAAGTTGTACAGTCAATTTATCTAACTATTCAGGAGAAAATTTCTTATGATGGTAATGGAATTTCGCCGATAGCGTTTCTGACGGTGATTTCCATTATATATATGGTAACATTACTAATTTACAGAAAAAAATATGGTGATTAAATGAATAATCACATTAAGAAATTAAGGAAATCAGCTAAATTATCCCAGGAAGAACTGGCTAAACTCTGTAAAGTATCCAGACAAACAATAAATGCAATTGAAAATAATAAATACGACCCTACTTTACAATTAGCGTTTGACATAGCCTCTGTATTGGATACCACAGTAGATGAGCTTTTCATCAGTAGTTCTATTAGAGAGTGATAAATTGACCTCATATCGAGGCCTTTTTTTACACTCCTCAACATTTGAACAGTCCTGTAATTTGAATTTTGACACGCTGAAATAAGCATTTGCTCAAATAAGGCTTGTTGGTCTGTTTTCTTTAATTTACTTACTGCTTCATACACTTATCTCCACATTTTGACCGCATCGTATATTCAACCATAATCGGTATTTTTAAGGGAGCAACAATCTTTGAGAAAACAGCCTTTAATTTTTCCTGTAATCGTTTTGTAATTGTAATAGTGGATATAATCTGTGAGCTCTTGTTCAAAATGCGTCATGGATTCAATTTCTTGTATGTCCTGAGGTTCAGATTTTAATCAGCCAAAGAAGTTTTCGATGACTATTAAAAGGTGTATTTATTTTAACATTAGGTAAAATAACACAAAACATTTGTTTGTTTATCAAAAAAACACTATTATATATATAATTATGACTATGATTAGTGTAATGTGAAAGGGCACACATTTTAATAGAATTAAGGAGAATTACAAGCATGACAGGAAATACTCACATCTTAGGCGGCATTACAGCAGGTCTTGCTTTTGCACAAATTTCAAATTACGATCCATTAATACTTATTGGTTCAAGTGTTGTAGGGGCATTGATTCCTGATATTTGTCACAGTGGCAGTAAAATAGGACGGACGTTCCGTATGACATCAAAAATCGTCAATAAGATATTTGGGCATCGATCGTTCACACATAGTTTGCTGTTTTTATTATTAATGTCCTTTGTTATGAATACATATATTTCGAATGAATCCATCACAGCAGGCGTATTACTAGGAATGGTCAGCCATTATATCCTTGATATGGCTACAAAAAATGGCATTAAATTATTCTTCCCAGTAAAAATTACAGTGCGATTCCCGCTTACAACTCGAACAGGAAGTAAGGTGGAGAATATAGTGGCTACTGTATTAACAATTATTAGCGTGTATTTCGCATTTGAAACTATTGTTCATTTACTCTAGAACAGAGATTTCCTCTTAAGTCTAAATTGACTTAAGGGGATTTTTTAATAAGAGATCAGTTATTATTTTTATTTACATTAATGTTATAATATGGATATAGGTTGAAGGTTTGGAGTTAATTCAAAAGATATAATGACTAATTGTTCTTCGTAAAACGAAATGTATTTGCATTTTTTCTTGTCGAAGAAAAACTTTCGAAAGCTTAGAAAAGGGGAGTGAGATGAATGAGGAAGCAAAATTTTAAATTGAAATATCAGTACCAAAATATGACTAATGGAAATGTTGAAGTATGGTTTTCAGAACCAAAAGAATCTTCCACACAACAATATATCACCACAGAACCTAATCTTAAACCAGAGAAAATATCTGAACATGCATTTTTGAATAATCTGTGGTATTACAATTTAGATCCAGGTCAAAAATTAGAAATAACAATTGATTATCAAGGTAGCAGAAGAGATAAAACTTATACATCGAATATAACAAAAGAAGAAAAGGAATTTTTTTTGCGTTCTACAAATCTAATACCTGTAAGTGAGGAGATTAAAAAAGAAGCTCTAAAGATCGTAGAAGGAGTAAGTACAGATATTGAAAGGGCTAAAAAGTTATTTCTTTATATTATAAAAACGTACAAGTACTCCTCACATTTTTCTGGAAGAGGGGTTGCGGCTTTTAAAGAAAGGAAAAAAGGTGACTGTGGAGAGTTTGGTGCCATTTTCTGTTCGTATTGTAGAGCGATTGATATTCCCGCAAGAATGTTATATGGAACTTGGACACTCAAGAAATTTTCACCTCATGCATGGAGTGAAATTTATATTGAAAATGAAGGATGGATTCCGGTTGATCCGAGTATGGGAAGGATGAAAATGTATTTACACCCATTTATAAATATTTCATCAGCTATACAATATGGAGTTTTCCCGAATAAAAAAAGATATTTTGGCGATCACGAAGGGAAAAGGTTAGCAATATTCTATTGACCCTGAAAGATTGTTAGAACCGCAATACATTGATAATATGGAATATTCACAAGAATTAACAAAAGAATGCATTGACGGTAAAGAAATAGCATGGGGGTATGAATCAATAGAAGGTAAAGCTCCTTTTTTACAGCCTATTTATCCAAAATTACATAGTAAAGAAGCTCAAACTTCAATTAAAGCATTATTTGGAGAGTGGACTGGACAACACACTTCTATTCTGAAGAATTTAACTTATAAAGTAAAATTGGCAAGTTTCAATATAGGTTTTCTTCTCATAATTTTAGAAATGATGAATGATTTCGTTTTAAAAAACGAAATGTTGCTTAATTTACTACCACTCTTAGCATATCCATTTCTATTATTAGGCACGATTCTTTCCATTGTAAGAAATGAGGGGAATCTACTTCTTTATGTATTTGGCTTTTTCTTAACGTTGTCATGTTTAAGTATACTTTCGAACATTTAAGAATGCCAACAACCGAAATTATACCTGGTTCTATTACGACTAATAGTCAGAAAATTTATAACGAGAGATGATTTTGATGTAATATACTAAATCAGAGCTATAATTTAAGAATCTAAAAGATGATTTTAGAAAAAGGAGCTAGGTGACCCATTGGTTACCTAGCTTTTATCATTCTCTTATATTCTAGAATGCTAAACCTTTATTGCAATACCTACTGTATAGTTATAGGAATACAGTAATGACTAGATGAATATATAAATTTCTTTTTTTCATTATTAACCAAAAGTGAAACTTAAAATTTATGAGCGTTGTCTAACACATATCAAGGGGGAGAGCTGATGGAGAAAGAAGAGCGCAATAGGCAGCTGCAACTAGCCATGGATTTGTACGGGAAGTATCTCGTAAGGCTTGCTTATACGTATGTGAAAGACGAATCAAAAGCTGAAGATCTCGTGCAAGAAGCATTTATACAATATTACATACATCTTGAAGATTTTGAAGCAAAATCTAGTGTAAAAACATACTTATATCGAATTATAGTGAATATTTGTCGCAATTATTTAAAAAGTTGGTCATATCGAAAGCTTGAGTGGACGGAAACAATTTCAAAATGGCTTGCCACAAGTGATGGCCCGGAACAGAGAGCTATTATGAAGGAAACGAGTAGTGAAGTAAGTGCATTACTTTCAAAGTTAACCCCAAAATATAGAGAAGTTCTTTGGCTCTATTATTTAGAGGGATTTTCGATACAAGAAGTTAGTAGAATTTTAGAATGCTCTGAGAATACAGTAAAGACCAGGTTAGCGAGGGGAAGACGTTTAGCTAAAACAACATTTGAGGAGGGCGTGCTAGATGAAAACTGAATGGAAAAGCATATTAGATCAAATAGTCCCTAAACATGTCACTTTAAGTAAAGAAAAACAGCAAACAATCCTTGAACAAGCAGAAGCACGTCTTGAACAAAAAAAGAAACCTAAACGTAAATGGCAACCTGTTCTAGTTGGAGTAGCACTCGCCGTTATTGGGTGTTTGTTTGCGGTAATTTTCTTAAACGAACAGGTAATTAGACAAGAAAAAAATGCAGATGTGATGTATGAAAAAGCAATTTTACCTTATGAATATCCAAATTTAATAGATGCTCAATATGATTATTCAACTCATTCACTAATTACACTTAGTTCAAATCGAAAAAAGGTTTTAAAGTATGATTTAAACATGCATTTTGAGGAAGATTTAATAAAATCAACAGCAGTTCCTATACAAGATATTACATTCAATGAACAATGGTTGGTGTATGCTACTGTTTCGTCTATTTATGTACAAAATCGAAATTCAAATGAAACATATAAATTAAATCAGCAATTTGTTGGAGACTTACAAATTTCCAGTAATAGAATTTCATTTTTAGATGCTTCATCAGATAAAGTGAATTTCCGGATGGTAAATCTTGATACGAAACAGATTACGAAAATCCCTATTAAATTAGAAAGCTCGAATAGTCATTCAGTGTTAAATGATCAATATTTTATTACTGCAAATAAAATTAAAGATCATCAAGCTATTTACATTTACGATATTGGTAATCAAGAAGTGAAAGTGTTTAATGTAGAGGCAGATCTTGTACAAAGGCTATCTTATGCTAACGATTCAGTATTTTTTATCGGAGATGATGTGCTACAACAGATGAATCTTAGTACCGGTAAAATTTCGCCTATTCAAACAAATGACTTTAGTGACTTCGGCATTTATCAAAATCATATTGCATTGACAGAAGGAGATACGGTAAAGCTCTACACGTTAGCTGATTCCAGCCTTACGGATACCCATGCATTCGATAATATTCCTGATAGACTTGTAGTTCCAAGATTTTCGCCAGAAGGTGTCCTTGTTGTTAATGCAGAAGATGAGGATCATTCCATCTACACACTTGATGTCAATGCGAATAAAATTCATTATGTTGGTGAAAGTAAAAACTGGAAAGCAACATTTGAATATACTTCCTCTGAGCATTGGGGAGAGGGTACGGGTAAAATAGATTACAAAAATAATGATAAAAGCAAATTAACCGTGCATTATAAAGGAGACTTAAAAGAATTAGCTCTAAGCAAGAAGATACACATTTCATATGCTGTAGCTGGGGGGGGAAGTTCTCTCAATCAAGAATTAAATGAATCTATTGTTCAACGTGAATATACCTTAACTAGTGCTTCTATAGGCGGTTTGCTTATCCGTGAAGAAAAGGTAATTCCGGTCACCGTAAAATGGGGAAATCAAAAAGAGATCATTGAGTTGAAGTTGAAGCAAAAATAGAACATAAGTGAATATTGTAATGTACACCCAGATTAAGCAATTCTGAAATAAAAAGGACTTGAAACTGTGCAAACGGTATAATAAATAGGCAGAAGTAAACATTAAAAAGAAATGAATTGTTTTTTTATAGAATGAAGATAACATTTAAATGTTTTTCGTTATTACTTCATTTAAGAGAAAGTTTATATATAAAGACAAAAAAGGAGAAACCATGACAAAAAATAATGAAACAGGTTGGAACTTTGACAACAGTTATAACAGTCTGCCGAATACTTTCTTTTCAAGCATCAATCCAACTCCTACAAATTCGCCGGAGTTGATCATTTTCAATAGTGATTTGGCAACATCTTTGGGCTTAAATATTCAAGAATTACAAAAAGAAGAGGGTATTGAAATACTTGCAGGAAATCAGATTCCTGAAGGCGCTTCGCCACTTGCTCAAGCTTATGCGGGGCATCAATTCGGTCATTTTAATATGTTAGGAGACGGCCGAGCAGTACTGTTAGGTGAGCACATTTCTCCAAATGGGCAGAGGCTAGATGTTCAGCTTAAAGGATCAGGTAGAACGCCATACTCCCGCGGGGGTGATGGACGTGCAACTCTAGGACCAATGTTACGCGAATATATTATTAGCGAAGCTATGCATGCCCTTGATATCCCTACTACCCGTAGTCTTGCAGTAGTAACAACAGGTGAGTCAGTTATCCGTGAAACCGAACTACCGGGCGCAGTTTTGACTCGTGTGGCAGCTAGTCATATACGTGTTGGAACCTTTCAATATGCTACAAATTTTTGCACTATAGATGAACTCCAGGCACTTGCTGACTATACACTTGAGCGTCATTTCCCTAACAATGAAGCTAATGAGAACAAATATCTTTCGTTACTTCAAGAAGTGATAGAGCGTCAAGCGAAGCTTATTGCCAAATGGCAACTAGTTGGTTTTATACATGGAGTGATGAACACAGATAACATGACCATAAGCGGTGAAACTATTGATTATGGTCCTTGTGCTTTTATGGATGTCTATGACCCAGAAACCGTGTTCAGTTCCATTGACACTCAAGGACGCTACTCTTATGGTAATCAGCCATTATTAGCAGGTTGGAATCTAGCGCGCTTTGCTGAATCTCTATTGCCTCTACTACACGATGATTTGGAGCAGGCTATAGAACTGGCCCAAAATCAGCTATCTGGGTTTAATGAGTTGTATCAATCCAATTGGCTCGCGGGAATGAGAGCCAAGCTTGGGATATTTAACGAAGAGGACGAAGATGAAGCTCTAATTAATGGACTCTTAAGTATAATGAAGAAGTATCGTGTAGATTATACTAATACTTTTCGCGCTTTAACTTTAGATGCGATGGATGAAACTGCCCTTTATGGGACTCAAGAATTCGCACAGTGGTACGAGCTTTGGCAAGCGAGACTAAGCCGACAACAGGAATCCCAAACATCATCGAATCAGTTGATGCGAGAAAGTAATCCAGCGGTAATCCCACGTAACCATCGTGTAGAAGCTGCACTAGAAGCAGCAGTGAATCAAGGTGACTATAGTGTGATGAAGCGACTTTTAAATGTACTTTCAAATCCTTATGAGTATTCAGCCGAACAAACTGAATATGCCACGATATCTACATCAACAGTGCCATACCGTACTTATTGTGGTACTTGATAATATAGCTTTGTAAAAAAATTGATTATTTATATTTAAGATTGATTAAAAATCATCTCACTTCTATTGAATTCTTAGAGGTGAGATGATTTTTTTTGTTGGATATTTATGTTGATTTTTTCTACAAAAATTAACTATACATGAAAAAAATTAAAAATTTCTGTAACGAATAGCATTTTAAATCTATATATAAGTGTCACAGGTGAAAAATTGGAGAGAAGGGGGGAGGAAGGTGGAGGATTTAAGTGATATATACAATTCATATGCAGATGAAGTAAAACGTTTTCTTATTTGTTTAACTTCAAATGTAGATTTAGCTGAAGAACTTACCCAAGAGACCTTTTATCAGGCGGTAAAGTCTATTCATCGATACAACGGTAAATGTAAAATGTCTGTTTGGTTATGTCAGATTGCAAAACATACATATTATAACTACTTAAAAAAGGAGAAGCATTCTAATAATATTAGTGTCGAAAATATGATGCAAATGGGGATGGATATCCAGTCTCATGAAGAGCAGCCAGACGTTGAGATTGTCAACCGGAATACACTTATCTCGATACATAAAGAAATACATCTGTTAAGTGAACCTTATCGTGAAATATTTTTATTAAGAACATCCATTTCTCTCAGCTTTAAAGAGATTGGTGAGATTTTTGATAAAAGTGAGAACTGGGCGAGGGTGACCTATTATCGTGCCAAACTAAAATTAGCGGAAAGGATTGATCCTTATGAATTGTAATATTATTAAAGATTTATTGCCATCTTATATTGATGAGATTTGTAGTGAAGATACTGCAAAATTAGTTGAAGACCATGTACAGCATTGCGAAGAATGTAAGCAGACATTAAAAAGGCTACAGCAGCAAACAGATTATGTTCAAATGATACCGGAAGAAGTAAAAAAAGCAATTACACCTTTTAAAAAAATTAATTCAAAGCGGCGTATCCAAGTTATTACGGCAATTGTTATGACTTCTTTAATGACCTTTTTTATCACGACTGTAAGTTATCTCGTTTATCAGGATGTAGGTGTTGTTCATGATTTCTTTTCCCCAAAGGTGAGCACAGTTGTGGATGTAGAAGATGATTCGGAAGAGTGGCAAAGCGTAAACTTTAATGACAAAAATTATCTAATATTTGATAGTGTTTTCTGGAAGAAGTCTATCGTAAATGCCGGAAGTAATGAAATTGATAGTGGAAATGAAACTGAAAGTGATATCCTTCTAAGAGTAAAAGATGTAAATGGTAAAGTAATAGTTGATGAAATTCAAGTAAAGCCTGCAACAAGCGTGAAATTGGATGGCTTAAAGAAAAACGAAAAGTATTTCTTTGAAATAAAAGCGCCACAAGGAAGGTTTTTTATTAATGCGTTTTGACAGAGACCTAGATGCTTCCTAGGTCTTTTTTTATAACTGATAAGCATAAGTAAGGGACTACTATCTACTATCGCACTGAAAGGGGGAATAGGAGTAAATCAATATTAAATATAGTATAATAGTTACTTCAATATGAGATGGAAAAGAGGGAACGGATGCCTACTATACTGGTTGCTGACGACGATGCGATCATTCGCGAACTTGTTTGTTTATTTCTACGCAACGATGGATTCGAAACACTTGAAGCCGTGGACGGTAAGGAAGCACTGACTGTCTACGCCTCGAAGCATGTGGATCTTGTAGTACTTGATATTATGATGCCGATTATGGATGGTTGGACGTTATGCAAGGAGCTTCGAAGAGCCAATCCTGATCTTCCTTTACTTATGCTGACTGCAAGAGGCGAAACATGGGAGAAAGTGAAGGGCTTCGAACTTGGAACAGATGATTATTTGACGAAACCATTTGATCCATTGGAGTTGACGGCTCGTGTTAAGGCATTATTGAAACGATACCGCATTGGCTCTACGGAGACGATCCAGTTCGGTAACATTATCCTTGATCGGAAGACTTATAAGGTGATGAGTGGGTCAGATTCGCTTACTTTGCCACTCAAGGAGTTCGAATTGCTGTATAAGCTCGCTGGAACACCGGGACAGGTTTATACTCGTGAGCAGTTGATAGATCAGATTTGGGGGATCGATTACGCTGGAGATGATCGAACGATAGACGTACATATTAAACGTCTGCGTGAACGTTTCTCTACTACAACAGATTTTCGTATTGAAACTGTGCGTGGACTTGGATATCGGCTTGAGGTGTACGAATGACCAGATCTTTATATACGCGTGTTGTCTTGACATTTCTGGTCTCCGTAATAGGGGGCACTATCATTGCTTTTTTTATGTCAACTTGGGTATTTAAAGATAAATTGAACGAAAACTTAAAAATCCCCTTACTTCACTTTGGTCAGGACATTGTGCGGATTTATGAAACGCTTCCGTTAGGTGAAGCGGAGTTATTCGTCAGTGGAATGAAGCAGCTTGATTCATATCATATCCGAATTTATGATGAAACGGGTCAATTCCAGTCATACGGCTCACTTAACGGACACAATCCGGTGACTGTGACTAATGAACAACTAAAGGATGTATTTGATGGAAAAGTTGTTCAAGTCAATCCAAATGGTGTTGCTAGTTTTTTCTTAGGATTACCGTTGAAAACGGAAATGGGAACAAGAGCAATGTTTGTAGAGCCGCTCGCGCCCCCTTCTACCGCTTTTACTAGAAATTGGGCGATAACTTTTTTGATCTATTCATTGATTGCAGGAAGCTTTTTAATTCTAATTGCAGCCATGTTTCTTATAAGGCCGATCAAAAAGCTGACGCAAGCAACTAGGCGTATAGCAGCTGGAGATTTCAACGTTAAGCTGAATATTAAACAAAATGATGAGCTGGGTACTTTGGCTCGCAGCTTCGAAGAAATGACGCATGATCTACATCAACTGGAGCAGATGCGTAGGGATTTCGTCTCGAACGTGTCGCATGAAGTTCAATCGCCGCTCACTTCGATATCCGGTTATGCTTTAGCGCTCAAGCAAGTAGAACTCACAGATAACGAGAGAAGCCGTTATCTCGACATTATCATCGCTGAAGCAGATCGGATGTCTAAGATGAGTGATAGCCTGCTCAAGCTGAGTTTACTTGAATCGCAGTCACAGCAACTTCAGCTGGTAACGTTTAACCTTGATGAACAGATTAGAAGAGTCATCATTGCGATCCAGCCACAATGGTCAGCGCGTAACATTCGCTTCGAGCTCAATTTAAAGGCGGTTCGCTTAATGGCTGATTATGATCAATTAAATCAGGTATGGACGAACATACTGGGCAATAGCATCAAATTTTCCAATGATGGTGGCGTTATTAACGTCAACATCGAACAAGATAACAAAAATGTAATGGTACTAATATCCGACACGGGTATTGGTATTTCACTTGCGGACCAGAAGCGTATATTCGAGCGATTTTTTAAAGCCGATCGTTCTCACAGTCGTAAATATGGTGGTAGCGGTATGGGACTTGCCATAGTTAAACAAATTATATCACTTCATGAAGGGGATATCCGAGTGGAAAGTGAGCTTGGCCGAGGAACGACTATCATTGTCACCTTGCCAATCACAACGTCAACAGATTAGTTAAATTGATAAGTTATCAAATGGAATATATAAGAGCGGTTTTTGTATTCTCTATACTACGTAGTTATATGGAAGTTTTCTTACATATAACGTCGTAGTATTTTTTTGCTTGTTCATACTCAGTTCATATTGTCGTCATAATGAGTACATCTTCGTCATTTAAGCTTTCTTTAACGGCTTGTTAAGGTAGCCCAATAAACAGATGAAGACAGGAGAAGATAAAAGTGAAACTAATAGAGACAATGAAAATGAGAATGGGTATGAGGACAACTAAAATACTAACCATTATACTCAAAATAATAGGAGCAATAATTATAGCATTCGGAATTTTTTTAGCAACGGTTTATATAGTTCATATTGTCTGTAATAAATCGGAGCAAGGAAAAATAGAGTCTTATGGTCAGTCTGTAACAGTCGATGGGAAAAATATGAATGTTTTGATTCAAGGAAAAGGCGAAGAGACTGTCGTGCTACTACCTGGATATGGAACAGCTGCACCAGCACTTGATTTTAAGCCACTAGTGGATGAGCTATCTCCATATTATAGAGTCGTCGTGATTGAGCCTTTTGGTTATGGATTAAGTGACAATACCGAAAAAGAACGAAGTACAGAGAATATTGTAAGCGAAATTCATGAAGCATTGCAGAACCTGAATATTGAACGATATATTTTAATGGGTCATTCCATTGCAGGCATTTACGGGCTGGATTATGTGAACAAATATGAAAATGAAGTGAGTGCATTTGTCGGGATAGATAGCAGTGTTCCTACACAAGGCGGTATGGATACTAAATTCCCAATAAAAACGTTTAAATTTCTCAAAAAATCAGGTTTAGCCAGATTGGTAGTAAAACTAACTGGTGATCCATATGCTGGACTACCATATGATGACAAAACAAAAGAACAAATGAGAATTCTTTCTCTCAAAAATATGTATAATTCCAGTACATCAAACGAAATGGAAAATTTCAACACTAACTTTAAAGCTGCTGAAAATTTAACATTCCCCAAAAATCTCCCCCTGTTTTTCTTTATACAAGAGAATAATACAGGTGTGAAAAGATGGATACCATTACATGAAGAGCAAGTAAAAGGTTCGGTACATGGAAAAGTGATGACACTTAAAGGAGAACATTATTTACACCATACCAAATCAAAAGAAATCGTTGAAAACTTTAGAAAATTTATTGAAGAAACAAAATAAATGCATTGAAATAAGTCCATCTTCAATCTAGTGGATGTGTATAAGTCATAAAAAACCGCCCTTTAGGGCGGTTTTTTCACATTTTGTTTATGAAGCGAAGGGGCCGAGATTTATATTGTATGCCGAAGTAATTTCACGTGTATATACTCATTTTAAATTAAAGATTAGATGATAATGAGTACGACAATATCAATCCTATCGATTAGTAAATTAAATATCTTTATATTTAATGCATTTAACAAAATATTTTAATTTCTATATCGATTATTATCATACTGGAATGCAAACAGGAATAGAATTGTTAAAGTAAAAATATTATTGAGATGGAGTAGATAGAGTGGGGAATTGTGATGTTTATCATCTAATGCTATTTTCCGGAAATCTATTTAAAAGAATTCGTAACCTTTAAATGGAAGGACAACCCAAATAGGGTCTGTAGGGTGAGAATTTAAAGTTTTTTTATCGAATATAGTTAGGTCTTAGGGAAATGACACAAAATTTTTAAGGAACTTTAACATTCAAATTGATTTAGTAGGTTATCGATTCTTTAACTACTAGCACATGAATACGAGTTTTTAAACTAACTTCCAATGACATTTCGAATTGAGTTATTTAAGTTGTAGGAGACTCTATAGGTAGTAGGGAACAACAGAGAGTTTCAATAATTAGCATGATAATCTAATAATTTCATACTGGAAGGAGAATCAGATGTCAGAATATCATCAACAATCATCAACTGAAGTCATGGATATGTTGGATGTAACAAAAGAAGGGTTAAGTGATTATGACGTCCAAAAGAGACAAGAAGAATACGGCTATAATGAATTGGTGGCAGGAAAAAGAACAAGCACATTTGCCGTTTTCTTTGGACAGTTTAAAGATTTATTAGTCATTATTTTAATGATTGCCGCTGTCATTTCATATCTACTAGGTGAAGTAGGAAGTACTATTGTGATTCTGATCGTTGTTATTTTAAACGCAATCCTTGGTACTGTACAGCATGTAAAAGCCGAAAAGTCTTTGGACAATCTGAAAGAATTGACCTCTCCAGTTGCAAAAGTGATGCGAGATAATCAGATTATTGAAATTGAATCAGAAGATATTGTGGTTGGGGATCTTCTCTATTTAGAGACCGGTGATTATGTAAGTGCTGACGGAAGATTATTAGAAAGCTATAATCTTCATATAAATGAAAGTTCGCTGACAGGTGAATCGTTGGCTGTAGCAAAAAGTACAGCACCTATTGAAGATGATCAAGTTACTATTGGTGATAAAAAAAATATGGTTTTCACTGGAAGCTTTGTCACTAATGGACGTGGAATTGTAATTGTTACAGCTATTGGAATGGAAACTGAGATCGGGAAAATTGCCAATTTACTAGATACTGCAAAGGAAAAGAAAACACCTCTACAAGTAAGCCTAGATCATTTTGGTGAAAAATTAGCATTAGGTATCACGATGATCTGTGTAGCCATTTTCACTATTGATCTTATTAGAGGTCGGGAAATAGTGGAATCGTTTATGTTTGCTGTTTCGCTTGCAGTTGCTGCAATACCAGAAGCATTAAGTTCAATTGTTACTATTGTGTTGGCTTTTGGGACACAAAAAATGGCAAAGGAAAATGCCATTATACGCAAGCTATATGCAGTTGAAAGTCTAGGGAGTGTTTCGGTTATTTGTTCTGATAAAACGGGAACCCTCACTCAAAATAAAATGATAGTTCAACAAGTATATGTTGATCAAAAAGTCATTTCACATAATCAACTCCAGACAGAGAATGCAATCGAGAAGGATCTTATCTTAAAGGCGATCTTATGTAACAACTCCTTGGAGAGAGATCAAAAAGAAATTGGAGACCCTACTGAAATTGCACTTGTAAAATTAGGGAAGCAGTACAATCTCGACGAATTAATCGTAAGAGATCAATTTCCAAGAATTGCGGAAATTCCTTTCGATTCAGACAGAAAGCTTATGAGTACAGTGAATCATATTAATCAACAAAATGTCTTGATTACCAAGGGCGCATTAGATGTTCTTCTAGCTAAAATTGTGAAGATCAAAACATCTCAAGGCATCATGGATATTACACCAGAACATCGTAAAAAAATAGAAGATGTGAATCGTGTCTTTTCTATGAATGGTTTACGGGTACTTGCGATTGCTTACAAAGAAACAAGAAAAAACCAAAAAATTGATGTATCAGTCGAAAGTGATTTAACCTTTTTAGGATTAGTGGCGATGATGGATCCTCCTAGAGAAGAGTCAAAAGAGGCGGTAGAAAGTTGTATAAAGGCTGGTATTAAACCAGTTATGATTACAGGGGATCATAAAATAACAGCAACTGCTATTGCCAAACAAATTGGTATTTTAGAAGATCCTTCAGAAGCGATTGAAGGATATGAAATTGAAGAGTTAACTGATCAACAACTACAAGAAATAGTTCCGGATATTTCTGTCTACGCACGAGTAACACCTGAGCATAAGATTCGTATTGTTAAAGCTTGGCAGGAGAAAGGGAATGTCGTTGCAATGACGGGGGATGGGGTCAATGATGGCCCTGCCTTAAAACAAGCAGACATCGGTGTAGCGATGGGGATAACCGGTACCGAGGTAGCGAAAGATGCATCTTCTATGATTTTAACGGATGATAATTTTTCAACGATTGTCAAGGCTATTTCGAATGGTAGAAGCATGTATACCAATATAAAAAACGCCATTCTATTCTTATTGTCAGGTAATGCAGGTGCTATATTTGTTGTTTTATATGCAACAGTATTAGGGTTACCAGTTCCATTTGCTCCAGTGCATCTATTATTTATCAACTTACTAACCGATAGTTTACCAGCTATTGCAATAGGTTTAGAGCCACATAATAAGAAAACAATGAAGTACAAGCCTAGAAATATTAACACTCCATTATTAAATAAAAAATTTACTACTCAAGTGGTGCTCGAAGGATTATTAATTGGTATTTCAACCATCATTGCTTTTGAAATGGGATTGTCCACCGGAGATACTCTAACCGCAAGCACAATGGCATTTACAACATTATGTTTGTCTAGGTTAGTACACGGTTTCAACTCGAGATCAAAAGAATCGATCTTTACAATTGGTATATTCTCGAATAAATATACTTGGCTAGCATTTTTAATCGGATTTTTAAGCTTACATTTAGTATTATTCATGCCATCACTTTCAGGTGTATTTGAAGTTGCAAAATTAAATGGAGTACAATTAGGTATTATTTATAGCTTGTCCATTATGCCGTTCCTAGTAAATCAGTGGTATAAACTTCTGTTTGTGAGAAATAAATAATATCTCAAAGATCCAACAGACACTCTTAGCAGTATTCTGTTCAGACCGTAGACAAACTCGAAGAAATTTGAGTTTGTCTACGGTCTTTTTTCTTTTACAATAAATATAGATGAATAACCGTTGATTTCCGCTGTGTGCGGACGCTTTCCGCGGGCGGGGCCGAGCCGCTTCCTTCGCTACGCTCAGTCCAGGGTCTCGACTATCCCGCTTTTCCCGCTGGAGTCGCCGCACTCCGCTCCAATCAACTACGTATGTATCATAAACAAATCTTTTGAGATGATAGAAAATAATGACATAAAAAACCTGAAAGAGATCAAATTGAAATTGATTGCTTTGGATCCATGAGTACCACAAGAAAATCTTAGGGAAAAATTGGGGAAGTGGTGACCAAAGTTAAAAGGTCTTAAAAAAGTGACCCTGCAGGACCGCAGTGATTTAAAAATTCGCAAATTGAACTTGTCGAAGTTAAAAAACGGAATAAATGGTAACACTCGAAGAGTATTTTATCTATAAAAGAGGATCTTAAATAACCAAAACATATATAAATAACAAAAGACATTCAAGATGTGAGAATTCTGAGTTCCTTTTGTCGAAATACTGAACAGACACTCATAGTAGTGTCTGTTTTTTGTGCACAAATATTTGAATATTGGTAGTTCTACATTTTTGGGTTGATAAGCAGAATAATTCCTATCAATTAAAGAATTTCTTCTATAAATATATTGCATAATAAATAATCATTGGAAATGCGCATTATTCAAATATAATCAAATAATTTAGAGAATAATGACTTTGAGAAAAAGGGTTGCATTTCGTCTTATAAGCGAATATTATATTTAATGTTGCAAAAAATGTTCGTGTTTAAGAAGGAGGTAAAAAAATGTTTCGTTTAAAGGAACATGGTACAAATGTTAAGACTGAACTTATTGCAGGAATGACTACATTCCTCACTATGATATATATCGTTGTTGTAAACCCAATAATATTATCGGATGCAGGTGTACCACTTGATCAAGTATTTATGGCAACTATTATTTCTGCTGTAATAGGTACATTATGGATGGCACTTTGTGCGAATTATCCAATCGCAATTGCTCCTGGTATGGGGTTGAATGCATATTTCACTTATGCAGTCGTAATATCCTCTGGTGGTAAGATAGACTATTTGACAGCTTTTGCTGCGGTTTTCGTGGCAGGGATAATTTTCATTCTTTTATCTTTAACTCCACTACGTGAAAAACTAATAACAACGATCCCTCAAAATTTAAAACATGCAATTACTGCTGGGATTGGTTTATTTATCGCATTCCTTGGTTTACGTATGGCAAAAGTGGTTGTCGCAAGTGATAGTAACTTAGTGATGCTAGGTGATTTAACTTCTCCTGGTGTACTTTTAACATTGTTTGGTTTATTCATCACTGTTATTTTAATGGTACGTAATGTCAAAGGTGCATTATTTATCGGTATGATTGTTACTGGTATTGTAGCAGTGCTAACTAATCAATTACATATTGAAAAAGTAGTAGCGCTTCCTCATTTACCAGAAGGTATTTTAATTTGGAATCCAATTGAAGCATTTAGCCAAGTCTTTTCATTTGGATTATATGGCGTTGTATTCTCATTCATTTTAGTTACACTTTTTGATACAACAGGTACAATGGTTGGTGTCGCTAAGCAAGCAGGTTTGATGAAGGGCGATAAATTACCTCGTGCACGTCATGCATTATTAGCTGACTCAGTTGCCACAACTGTTGGTTCTATGTTTGGTACAAGCCCAACAACAGCATTTGTTGAGTCATCATCTGGTGTTGCAGCTGGTGGACGTACAGGTTTAACTAGCTTAACTGTCGCTATTCTATTCATCGTTGCTTCATTCTTTGGCCCATTAGTTAGTGCTGTTTCTGGTGTTACAGCCATTACTTCTCCAACTCTTATTATTGTTGGTACATTAATGATTGGATCAGTAAAAGATATTGAATGGGGTAAATTTGAAGAAGCGTTCCCAGCATTCTTAATCATATTAATTATGCCGCTAACTTCAAGCATTTCAACAGGGATTGCTTTTGGTTTTATCACTTACCCAATTTTGAAAATTGCTAAAGGTGAAGCGAAAGAAGTTCATCCATTGCTTTACGTTTTCGCTATTCTATTTGCATTCCAATTAATATTCTTACCTCACTAATACAGAAAATGCTCACTGCATGTTTAGATGCCGTGAGCATTTTTTCTCGTTTTAAAATTATTGGTATTTTGTCTGATATTACAGAGAGGTATTATGATGTAGTAAAACGTTCTTTCAATGGCTTACGTCGTTTACTTCGGAAACTTAATGGAGGAGAGAATATCATAGTAGAAATGTAGAATAAAGCATCATTCTACAGTATTAGACCTTAATAGTGGTATTATTGTATTAGAATAATGTAAGAGGTGCATTGGCGTGAATTTTTATATAGTTATGCAAGGACAAACGTATGAAGAAGAGAAAAAACATAATATTATTTGGTCACACCAGCTAGACAAGAGTGGTCAAACACCGCATTCCTGGGGACGAATGAAAGAAGTTGAATCAGGGGACTGTATTTTTCACTATGTTAAAGGTGATATAGTAGCAGTAAGTATTACAAAAACAGATTTTAGTGAATCGTTAAATCCATATAAAAGTGAGAATAGTGTCGATGGTTATACTGTTGAGACTGTTTATGAAGAATTAGAGAAGCCACTAAATATTAAAAGGCATTTTGAAGAGATTCAGCCGCTTCTTCCATTAAAGTATTCTGCTTTTCAGGAAAATGGTGATGGAAATCAGGGATATCTATTTCCTTGTAACGAGTTATTAGCTATTAAAATTCTAGAACTCATAAGTGATTTAAATATTTATGAGGAGGATCAGGAACAACTAGAGTTTGCAATCGGGCCTATTGTAAGTAAAGAGCGTAATAGTTTAATACCGATTATTGCAGAAACAGAAGCGGAAGCGAAAGTGAAAATCCGTAAAGGAAAGCAAAAGCATAAAGAAGCTTTAGCTCCATTCTGGAATCATCAATGTGCATTATGTGGGATTGATTTACCGGCCATGCTACGTGCGAGCTATTCAAAACCTTGGAAAGACAGCACGAATGAAGAGCGGTTAGATCCATACAATGGTTTGTTACTATGCTGTAATCATGATGCTTTATACGATAAAGGTTATATTGCATTTGATGGTACAGGTAAAATTCATATATCAGACAGACTGTATGAAAGCGATTATGAGAAATATGGTGTTAACCCTAAAATGCGTGTAAATCGAAGTGAACCAAATAAAAAGTATTTTAAGTGGCATAAGAAGAATGTGTTTAAGTAAATAGGATGGTTTACTGATTTTAAATTAGTGTAAAAAAACTCGAAGCAATTTCGCTTCGAGTTTTTATTCTTCTACTAAATAATGATACATATTGTATTCTACTGGATGCTCTAAAATCATGTTCATTGTTACAACATTGTAAGCTTTACCTTTATCAATTAAATGATCGTTTATGGCACTAGATTCATCGACTTTTACGTTTCCTAAGTAATAAAAGTCTTTGCCTTCACCATTATGCTTTTTAACGAATAAATGTACTGTAGTATTTTCTGAATCAGATTTAACAATTGGGGCAATATCTTTTGCAGTAATTTTTCGATTTTTAGTTGAACACCATTTAAACACTTCATTTGAAAGAAATTCATCCATATAATGTACGGTTGCATCATCTTCTACTTTATGATAATTCACAAATATTGGGCATGTATTTGATTTTACATGTCCACCATTCAGGGTGCCTTCCGCATTACTTTCCCAATTCAAAAGGCGGCAAACATCTTTTCTTGAATATTTTTTATATATAGTAAATGGTTGAGTAGAATCATAGTGTTTGTTTTTTTCTAAGGCGCATCCAATTATATCTTCGATGAATTTCTTGTAATTTTCATTTTTTAAACTTTGAGCTATTTCGTCACTAAACTTATAGTAATCGTTATCCAGTACTATTAGTGGTTTATTTCCATATTTTTCACGAGCAACAGTGACAAAGAAGTTTAAAGATAATATGTTTTCAACTGATTGTATTGTTTCTTCTTCAAGATATGTACCAAAATTTTTTACTAGCTTAATAAACTCACACTTAGTAATCGAACCGTTTTTTAGCAAGATGTCAATTAACAATATTTCATGAATTCTTTTTCCGTTTAAAAGTTCAAGTGAAAACATGGATAAAGTTTTTAATTCGTAAGTCGTTAATGAAGGAAGTTCTTCCTTCATTTTTATTAAAAATGAATAATAGTTATCAGAGTAGTTTACTATTACTTCTGGATCAAGAGATTCTTGATGCATGAAATCTAGCAAAGAAGGAATTTTTCCTAAACGATTTTTAAGTTCGCTGTATGTCTCTTTTAATATTTTTAAAGTAGACAAATTTGTATTATTAATAGCTTCAAAAATACGTTTCTTAGCAATTTCCTCAAAGCTTATTGTTGAAACACCTTGTATATAATCAGTATTTACAGTTCTTCGGCGCACGTTATCTTTATTCATTGAACGATCACCTGAAAGAGCAATTGGGATTAGATAGTTGTTTTTATAGTTACCGATAAAATCGATAATCGTAACATAATCTTTTGAATCATGTTTACGCAAGCCTCGTCCTAATTGCTGGATAAAAATAATACTAGATTGTGTTTGGCGTAGCATCACGATTTGATTTAGGAAGGGGATATCTATCCCTTCGTTGAATATATCGACAGTTAGTATATATTCAAGCTCACCAGAGGTCAGTTTTTTTATGGCTTCTTCACGTTCGTTTTGTGAATGATCCCCTGTTAAAGCACATGTTTTCAATCCTTGCTCATTTAATGTATCTGATAATTGGCGAGCTTCTTCCTTAGAACTACAAAACATTAGTCCACGAACTTTATCTCCAGAAAAACCATAATAGTTAATCTTTTTAATAATATGTTGTACGCGCTCATGTGATACAAGCTTCTGTAGTTCAGTAACTTCATCAATAATAACACCGTCCTTTTCATACTCTGTAACACCAAAGTAATGGAAGGGGCAAAGCATATCTTCTTCAAGTGCTGCCTGTAAGCGAATTTCATACGCAATGTTATAATCAAAAAGTTCATATATATTAAAGTTATCTGTTCTCTCAGGTGTAGCGGTCATCCCTAGTAAAAATTCAGGTTCAAAATAATTAAAAATTGTTTGATAAGATTGCGCGCCAGCACGATGTACTTCATCTATTAATATATAATCAAACTCGTTGCTTACAAATTGTTGAAGATAGCGTTCAGACGAGATGGTTTGAATCGTTGCAAATAGATAACGAGCTTTCACTTCTTTGAAGTTACCCGATAAAATACCATAATCTACTTCGTTTCCACCTAATATTGTACGATAATCTGACATTGCTTTTTTTAAGATTTGCTCGCGATGTACAATGAAAAGCATTTTTTTAGGCTGGAAATTGCGAACATCGAATGCGGATAGAAATGTTTTACCTGTCCCTGTAGCAGAAATGATAAGTCCTTTTTTTGCACCGGTTGCACGTAATGCTTTAATTTGCTGAAGTGCTTCATTTTGCATTTTGTTAGGTTTAATAGTAAGACTCTCTGCTAATGTGTTTGTAAGATATTCTGTTCTCATTTCTATAATATTAGAAGAATTAGTTTTAATGAAAGGGGCAGCAATATAATTTTGTGCATAAGCTGCAATCCACTCATCAGTTAATAGAGTTCCTTCATGCCAGGCATCTTCAAACTGATTTTTAAAATGGTGAATAACTTCACCTTCCTCTAGTGAAGTTAAAAACACATTCCATTCGAAATTTGTTTTTAAAGCGCTATCTGTTAAGTTTGAGCTACCAACTATAAGTGAATAATAATCTTCATGCTCGAAAATATATCCTTTTGAGTGGAATCCTTTGACGCTAGTTAAACGTACTTCAACATTTTTAAGTTTCAAAAGCTCTTTAAACATTTTAGGTTGATTAAAGCTTAGGAATGTGGAAGTTAAAATTCGGCCCTTAATCCCTTTTTTTTCTAAATCGTAGAGCATCGTTTTTAAAGTTGCTAAACCACCTTCAGTGATAAAAGCAATTGAAAAAGTAAAAGTCTTACATGTTTTTAGTTCCTGTAATAAAGTAGATAGCACATTTTCATGCGCTTTATTTGTGAGTAGTTTTGGTTTGAATTGTGCTGATACATGCTTGTTTTGATCTATAAAGCCCTTATGTAATGAACTTTCAATTTTACTTATTAAATGTTCCATTAAATTCACGCCCATAGTCTATTATTTTTGATTAGCTAGTTTTTCTACCGCAGGAATATCTGCAGGAGCGAAATCGAGTTGTGATAGATTTTGACGTTGCACCCATTTTGCATCAGCATGCTCACTAATTGTAGGAACACCATGGATGATTTTCGCCATATATGTTTCTAGACGGACTATGACTTTTTCATATTCGTATGTTGTATCTTCTACTTTTTGACCAACTTCAATTTTACAGCTAAACTCCTCATTAATTTCACGTTCTAAAGCCTGTTGTGGTGTTTCACCTGCTTCAATTTTACCACCAGGAAATTCCCAGTAATTCGCAAGCGACATTTCTGGACTTCTCAACGCACAAAATACTTCATTTTCTTCATTTTCAATTATTGCACCAACTACGTGTACTGTTTTTTTCATATCTATTAATCCTACTCCTTGTATAAAAACTTATATCCTATTTTACAGTATATAGTGTGGAACGTCATTAGATGGGGAATTTAATCGACAAATTGCTTTTTGACAATGGCCTTTTTGTCGCATCACTTTGCAAATACCGTCATCTTTTGTATGATACAAATGAGGAGTGAAGATTATGCAATTTCAAACGACAAGATCATTTATTTTAGCATCTGCATCACCACGACGTAAGGAGCTTTTCGGCCGTTTAAATATACCATTCGAAATCGTAACTGCTGATGTAGAAGAAACGAGTGTACAAGCGTCAGAAGTATCACAATATGTTACTGAGGTTGCACTATTAAAAGCGCGCGCGGTGGCGAAAATATCACCAGGGCGAGTAGTCATTGGCGCAGATACAATCGTAGCAAAAGACAATCAATTACTACATAAACCTAAGAGTCATGACGAAGCAATGGCACATCTTCGCACTCTTCGTAATACAGAACATGAAGTTTTAACTGCTGTAGGAATTATTGAAGAGGATGGGACAGAATCAACATTAGTTGAAAAAACGACAGTCATCTTTAAAAATGTTTCTGATGCATTATTAGAAGCATATGTCACAACTGGAGATCCTTTTGATAAAGCCGGTGGTTATGGTATACAAACTGAAGGTGTCTTTTTGGTCGATCGTATTGAAGGGGATTATTTAAACGTAGTTGGATTACCGTTAGCATCGTTATGTGAGCATCTAATTTCTCGGAGATTAATTTCATTATAGGATTTACTTTTCTTTGTTATTTATGAAAGAGAACCTTACTTAGGTTCTCTTTCATTTTTATTTCAATATTACTAATAATTAGCAAATGTATTCAGTGAAATAATATTATAAAGAAAATAGAATAAAATAATAAAGAGAATAATAGAGAAATGGGGTGTTCAACAATAAAAAAATTTGCAATTTTTATAACTATAATAACTGTCGTATTACTTATTACGCCTTTAGTAGGCTATGGGTATGTAAAGTATAAACTCTTTATTCTTGAAAAAGATACTTATAACTATTTGTTAGAAAAATACGATAAAAATGATTTTAAAATTGAGACAAATTTTGGCATGAAGGGTCCTTTATATACATCTACAGTTGTTTTTGAAGATGAAAAAGATATTGAATATATTTATATAAACAATCAAGGAAATATCGTTCAAATAATTCCGGATCCTAGTATTTATAATTTTAAGCATACTGAAAAGCCGTCACTTGAGTGAGGGTTTTTCTTGTTTAACTGTACTGAAAGAGTTATATCCATTTAGATGTCTAAAACATGTAGATCCTCGATTATCAAACTAAACAAAAATTAAAGAAGTGAAACATTTTTACGGCATTTTCGACATAAGTTTTTAATAACGCTCTCATTTCTTACGGAGTTATTAGTACGGATGAAGGGGGAAAAGATTTGAATGTCGATGGGGTATTTTCTGGTGGGGGAATTAAAGGTTTTGCATATTTAGGAGCATATCAAGTGCTTGAGGAAAGGGACATTCATTTTAATCGAGTAGCTGGAACAAGTGCGGGTGCTATTTTCGCAAGTTTTATCGCAGCTGGATTTACCTCGGATGAAATAGAAAAAATGCTAGATGAATTGGATGTTTCTGCGTTGCTTGATCCGCCTAAATCATTGTTTGGGTTGTCATTTCTGAAATGGCTCAATCTTTATTTTAAAATGGGGTTATATCAAGGTAAAGCCTTAGAAAAATGGTTTTATAAAAAGCTTGCACTTAAAGGCATCTATACATTTGGTGATTTACCAAGTGGTTCTATAAAGCTTATCGCATCGGATTTAACTAATGGTAAAATGCTTGTACTCCCAGATGATTTAAAAAACTACGGGATTGATGGTGAGTCATTCTCGGTTGCCCGTGCTTTACGTATGAGCTGTGGGATACCCTTTTTCTTTGAGCCGGTCAAATTGAAGATAGCAAATGGAGAATCAATAGTAGTTGATGGGGGAGTACTTAGTAATTTCCCTATATGGATATTTGATGATGAGATTGGCCGGAAGGAACGTCCAGTTATTGGATTGAAGCTAAGTCATCCGAGAGAAGATATGGATCCGCAAAAAATTAACAATGGTCTCCAATTATTTGAAGCACTTTTTACAACTATGAAAGATGCACATGATGAGCGATATATTTCTCGTAGACTTGAAAAGGATATTATTTTCATACCCGTTGAAAATTACAGTGCGACACAATTTGATCTAGATCAAAAAACAAAAGAAAGTTTAATTAGTATTGGAAGAGAAAGCACATTGCAATTTTTAAAAACGTGGCAAAAGGTTTTTTAGTAATAAAGTTGTTTATATTTAAATCTAAAACTGTAATAACCTCCTACCAATTAATTTGGATAGGAGGTTATTACAGTTATTTATTAATTTCTGTATTAAAAAATTCCAGTATCTTTTTATACACGAAAATTTCGTTCGCCTTTTTCGAGAATCCATGTCCCTCATCTTCTAGCACAGTATATCCGACTTCTCGTCCTTTTTCCTTTAACGCAGCCACGATTTGGTCAGATTCCTTTTGCACAACACGAGGATCGTTCGCCCCTTGAATAACAAACATAGGCTTCGTCATACCGTCTAAATACGTAATTGGTGAATCCGCTATTAATTTATCCTTATCCTTCTCTGGATCACCTATCCATTGCTTCATAAATGGTCCCCAAAACTCCGGAACAGACTTAATAAATGAAAATAAATTACTTGGACCAAAAATATCGACAACCGCTTTAAAGTAATCTGCATGACGGCCGTGTAGGAGAAGTGCCATATAGCCGCCATAGCTACCACCTAAAAGTAGCATTTTATCACGATCTGCATAGCCTTTTTCAATAAGCCAATCAATCCCAGTAATATTATCAAGACGTGGGCCATGACCCCAATCACCTTCAACCATCTTCATAAAGTTTAATCCGTAATTCGATGAGCCTCTGAAATTAGGTGCAAAAATAGAGTATCCTTGGTTAACAAGGAATTGGAACATCGGTCGAAATGATTTACGTTCAATTGATTGTGGACCACCGTGTGGCCATAAAATAACATAACCATTCGAATTTTCTTCCTTCGCCTTGAACAAGAGTGCTTCAATTTCTAAACCATCAAACGATGGATAGCGTAGCACTTCGGGTTCCACCAAATCCGCGTCTCGAACACCAGGTACTCTATAGTGAGTTAACTCTAACCAGGAACATCCCGTTTCCTTTGAAACAAAAATATTATTTGGCTTCGTAGCCGTTTTGCCTAGCAAATATAAATGTCCGCTTGGCATGATAATCATTTTCTCAATAATATCAACAGGTATTTCAATTTTTTCATTTGTTCCATCTGCAATTGAATAACGATAAAGCCGATCCTCTATACCATAGGAACCAACGATATATAGTGCATGCTCTTTTTTTGAATAATAAATACTTGAAAAGTCTTCTTTTTCTAATTGAAACACCTTTTTAAATTGTCTCGACTGAATATCAAATTTTGCTAAATAGCTAAAATCGTCATCGTAGTTTGTTAAAAAATAAATTTCGCCTTCAGAAGTATATACATGACCGGATACTGTATGCTGCTCATCCGTTGGTGGTGTTAGCAATACATCCTCATCATTGATCTGTACATATGCTAATGAATACGTATTCCCAAACGATTTAATATAAACAAATGATTTTTCTTCAGGGCTAACTGTAGCGATAAAAGTAGGCGCAACACTACCTTCTATAAGTATCTTTTCCTTATCATCCTCAATGTCATAAACTAGACTATTTAAATACTTCGCATTCCCATCAGTTGTAGAGTAATATAAATTTTTACCATTCTCGGTCAAATGTGCGTAGAAATGACGCTCTCCCTCTTTAAAGCGGATAGGTACTATGCTTCCTCCCTCAGGTGCAATCGCATAAATTTGGCTATTTTCATCACCATCTTTATCAAATCCAGCTAAAAGGAATTCACCTGTTTTCGAAAATGTAATAAAATGTGAGATTTGATTATTAAAAGTCAGTGGATATGGAAATTTTTTCTCTACATCCATTCCCCATAGATTAAAATGACCATTAAAATTCGTACATAATACAATCTGCTTTTCATCAGGACTAACCGCAAAATCACTAACGGTTAAATTTTGTAAAAAATTTGTAATATCCGGCTTTCCAAACTGAATCATAGCTTTTCCTCTTTTCTTAAAGTTAATAAATACGAGAAACATCTCTTAATAGGTGCCAGTATAAAATGATAGAAAGAGATATCTAAATATTCTCACTTTATATTATACAAGATAAAATGAATAAATGGAGTAAAATTCCAGTTAAGTCCATCTATTAAGGATTCTACAAATTTTTAAACGAATATATTGCCAATAAAGGGTTTAAGTTCAGTATTGTACCGAGTTCAAGCCTTTTAATTATGCCTTTTTACGTTATAATGAATGAGGAAAATTGAATGCTTCATACTAAAGAGGAATCATTTTTTAGAGGTGAACAGTTCTTCATGAAAAGCAACATTAATTACAGCTTAATTACAGGAATCATTATCATTATTATTTTTACAATTACCTTTAGTTTATTGTATATATTTAGCCGACATAACCAAATAGAAGAAGACAAATACGTTCTTCTGGGAGATGAGGCACCAATCCCGACCGAGCTACACCCTATTGTGGAAGTGAATAAAAATATCTTATTAGAAAAAGCAGCTGAAATAGATATTGATGTCATAATAACAGAAGGGCTTAGACCATTTGAGAAGCAGGATGAGTTGTACAATCAAGGTAGATCTACTCAAGGCAACATCGTCACATATTCAAAGGCAGGAGAATCTTTTCATAATTATGGATTAGCCTTTGACTATGCCATTAAGAATGCGAATGGCGGAATAGAATGGGATATTGATTATGATGGTAATCACAATGGACAATCCGATTGGTTCGAAGTTGCAGAAATAGCAAAGGAGCTTGGATTTGAATGGGGTGGAGATTGGAGACAATTCAAAGATTATCCGCATCTACAAATGACCTTCGGATTGAGTATCCCAATGCTTCAAGAAGGGTATCGCTTAGCTGAAGATAAAAACAAAATGACAAACTTTTTTTGCAACGAAAGGCATGACTTAATTGTTATGCCTTTTTGTTTACTTAATACGTAATATATTTTACAATTATTAGATATTAAGTCAGAACGTGGTTTTTGTTTTGGTTCGGAATTATACTAAAAAAACAGAACGAACTAACTTTTAAGTGAAGAAAGGTCAAAGAAAAAGAAGGGAAAAGAAATAATGGATTTAATAATAATTCTTGTAATAGTTGCGATTGCTATCTTTATCTATAATATATTAATGATAAAAAAGAAAAGACTAAAAAAGTTTAGGAAAGAATGGGCAACAGGAAAGTTTAATGCAAAAAGTGAAGATGATGAATCAGTGTTAAAGTACTGGGAAAATAAAAAAAATAGTGAGTTAAGATATGACGGTATAGATCAGTTGACGTGGGATGACCTTGCTATGAATACTGTTTTCAAAAAGATAAATTACACACAGACTTCGGTCGGATCAGAATATTTATTTAATCAACTTCGAGATATTGATCCATCTTTAAGAGATATACAAGATAAAGAAAATCTTTACGAATTACTGGAAAGTAATCAGGCATTAAGAGAAGACATTTTACGCATATTATCTGGTCTTGGAAAACAAGATTTTACAAACTCATCTTCTTTTTTTTACGAGAATCAAAGTAACATAAAATATGTAGCTATATATGTATTGCTTGCTTTAATGCCATTTGCTTCAATCATTTTGATGTTTATTAGCTTAAAGTATGGAATTTTTAGTTTAGTAGGATCTTTTCTACTTAACTTATTCGTATACTATAAAAATAAACCAGCGTTAGAGAATAATTTATACTCCACATCGTACATCGCAGCTATCATCAATACGGGTAAACGCTTTGCATCCGTCAAACATCCGGAATTTACTACATTTGCGAACGAGTTCAAAGTCAAAATGCAGCCAATCAAAAAAGTTTTAGTTTTAAGCAATATTGCTTCAATGGGAAAAGGAAATGGAGAATTTGATATCATTTTTGAATACATTCGAATACTATTTTTGTTGGATTTTATTAGTTACAACAACATTATTAAAACGATTTCAAAACATAAAGAAGAATACCGTGATTTATGGCAACTTATTGGGCAAATCGATGCAGGGATAGCAGTTGCGTTTTACAGAAAATCATTAGATACATTTTGTATCCCTATATTTGTGCAGAAAGAGGAACTTTCATTCAAAAATATGTTTCATCCACTTATCAATGAACCAGTAAAAAACACATCAAATCTAGGCAAGAGCACACTTATTACAGGGTCTAATGCATCAGGGAAATCTACGTATATTAAAGCAATTGCTATTAATACAATCTTGGCACAAACAATTAATACAGTGTTAGCAGAAAACTGGACAATGAAACCTAGCTATATTGTAACTTCAATGGCGATTCAAGATAATGTTCTAGATGGGGATAGTTACTTTATAGCTGAAATTAAATCACTTAAACGTATTATCCAACTGTGTGATCAAAGTAAACCATGTATCTCATTTATTGATGAAATACTAAAGGGAACTAATACGATAGAACGGATAGCAGCATCAGCTGCAATGATGGAATGGCTTTCTTTGAATAAAGGGATGAATATCATTGCTTCACATGATATCGAATTAACCGAAATTACAAAAAGTACGTATACAAATTATCACTTCAGTGAGTCAATTGAAAATGGTCAAGTTCATTTTGATTATAAAATTCATTCTGGACCATCAAAAACGAAAAATGCAATTAAGCTTCTTGAAATATTAGATTATCCACAAAGTATCACAAACAAGGCAAACGGGTTAGCCGAGCATTTCTTAGAGAGGCATGAATGGAAGGTAATGAAAAATTAAAAGATTGTAGATTGAAGAAACGCATTCCATTTAGAGTTAATAACCCCCCATTCAATTGAATGAGGGGGTTATTTAGGCTGCTAATGATTGTTATGTTCCTTAATGACGATTTGGGAACTTTAATTTTTATATGGATATTTATGTTAAAATAACTATTAAGATTGTGGAAAAAAGTACTTAAACTAATGCAGCAGGATTCTATAAAAAGAAAAGAGGGAGTTTCAGATAGATTTAAAAGTAAATAAGAATTATATTTGGGTATATTTCATAACATTTTTTGCCCTATGGTGTATCAGAGAATTATTGTTAGTTCAATATTTAGATTTGATGGATTCTGTTCCAAGAGCTATAACATCAGCCGTTATTAAAGTAGTTATTTGGATAATTCCAGTTTTATTATTAGTTAAAGTTATGGAAAAAGAGGTTCCACTTTCCTATTTAGGGTTACGTCAAAACTTTAGAAATGGTTTAAAATGGACAGGTTGGGCATCCTTAGTCTTCATATCTTATTTCGTAATTTTAAATTTCACTATTTTAGATAATAATGTCGATTTTCGAATAGGGTTTAACGAATGGCTTAATACTATTCTATTAGTTGGGATAACTGAAGAAATTGTCTTTAGGGGTTTTTTGTTAAGAAAACTTATGGATTCTTTTAAATTTTGGATAGCTAATACCATTACATCTTTACTTTTTATATCAATTCATTTTCCTATTTGGTTTTATAAAGGTCTTTTCGAATTCCCTTATATTTTAACTACCTCATTAACAGTTTTTATATTGAGCATTATATTTGGCTATGTGTATAAGAAAAGCGGATCTCTTTGGTCGGTAATCGTTATCCATTCTTTGTATAATTTGTTAGTATCGCTCTTCTACTAACTAATACTTTATTCAAGTAACGTTCCCAAATGCAAGTTTGGAGACGAACTCAAAGTCCACTAATGTTGTTAAATCAACGTTCGTGGCTTTTCTTATGAACATTGTTTATGAGTTGTTTTATGCATTTTTGTTGAAAGTCGGTCATAGCAAAGGTTTAGAAGTATTTGAAGTAATGTTGCACCATCGTCTTTGATGAATAAAATCGTGTATAAAAATTGAAGTCTTATCGTTGTAAATCCGCATAAATCTGAATAGCCCCCTTATTGTGCTAACGGGTGCTTTAGTAAAAGATCGTTGAGCTGTTTATACAGCTCTTTTTCTTATTCAACTAACGAGGCAGGTTAGTTGAAGAGTGTTGTTTAACTTGTGTTCAACAATCGGGCCATTTAGTTGAATTGTTGTGGTAACTTTTTAAGTAGGTAATTTATTATTGGGGGGAATACTTGTGAAACAAATACTTAAACTCTCGTCTTTTTTACTGCTGGTAGCTCTGATTGTGAGTGGATGTAATTCAAAAAGCGGGAGTGAAGAACCTCTTGACGTTAAATTTGGATATGTTGGCGATTTGTTCAAATTTAAAGACGCTTATGTTGGAAATTCCAGTGCAGTAGGGAACATCGTAAGTCGATTAGAGAGTGCAGAACAATTTAAAGGATTTGAACTGAAAACAGATGAGGAGCCGTATGGCATCATTCTGAATTACAGCGTGGAAGAATCAGAACAGGATTATAAAGGAATTGTTATTTATAACGCTACATTCTTATTCACCTTAATTCAGAATGCAGATTGGATAACGTTTAATTTTGCGAACGAAGAATACACAATTACCAAAGAAAAACTACAAAATTGGTATGGAGAAGATTTTACAGGAATGCAAAGTGAAGATGAGGTAAAAACGTTCATACAAAAACATTTGGATGATGAAAATAAAGTAAAGCAGTTATTCAATTAAAGGGTGCTTTAGTGAAATATAGAGCTGAATATTACAGCTCCTTTTTCTTGTTCAACTAACGGGGCAGCATTCCTGTTTGAAAGATATTCAGGGTCTTGAAAGAAAAAGAGTCCTCTAGTATGATGCTGAG
>NZ_LILB01000001.1:135934-138560 GCF_001274945.1 Viridibacillus arvi
AATATTTTTTATTACATCACGAAGTGATGAAAACCGTTGATACTTCAATGTTTATAGAGGGAGGTTAGTTCAATAAGTTATTGTAAACTTTATTGGCTCGAGGTAAAATTATAAAGTTTTTAAACATAAAGTTATAATGGCGTGGTTACAAAATACCTCGGTCTAGGAATAATGAAATTTAAACAAACTGATTAGTTTTATAATAATCAGGGGGAGTTGTTTTTATGAAGAGAGGAATTAGCTTTGAAATTCCAAATGAATATGGAACCTTACTTGGAGAAGTGCTAAAGCCAATTGACACAACTGTTTTCAGTTGGCGAATTGGTAACGGTGAGTCGTATATAGTACTTGATGATGAATTAGATAAAGAGCTTTTCTCAGAAGATAGAAAAGAAATTGAAGGTGCAGAACTCAAAAACATATTAGAAAACAATATTTATTATATTATTTTCGCTGACTTACAAGCGTATACAGAAGGCGAATTTTCTGATATTGAGACCTATGAAGAATTTATAGAAAGCCAATGTAAGATTGTTCTTTTAGTGGTCGATAGCTGTTATGTCACCATCTATTGCAAAAATAAGGAAACAATCGAATTACTATACAAGAATGCAGCAGAATGTGGATATGAAGATGTTAAATACATTACCGAGGTAAACGATACAAGAACAAGGCTATCTGTGTGGTAAAATTAGGCGGGCTTTTTTCTTATTCAACTAAAGGTCCAGGTTAATGGAATAAGCAGGTATTTTCGGAAGGTTGTAGAAGTAGATGAAATATGAGAGTCATTTAAGTAACGGACTAAATTTATGGGAGTTGAAAGTATGATGAAGAAATACAGTCTATTTTATATATTTAGTATTGTAATCGGGATTTCTATAATGAATGGAACACTTGAATGGTTAAATATCCCAACTTATGACCGGTTACTTGAAATGATACTAGGGAAACCGAATACTTTAAATAGAGTAATAGCAATAACAATTACAGGCGTATTAATTTATATAATCATTAAAGGCGTACCTAAACTAAAAAAAATCTAATTAAAGGTGTGGCTTAATACGTAGGTAGCTCCTTTTTTCTTATTGAACTAACGGGGCAGGTTAGTTTAACAGTAATTGGAACTTTTATGAAATTTTTAAAGTCATATATATAAATTGAACTAATAGGGGTGAACGTATATGAAACGATTCAGCATAAGCTCAATAGTCTTTATATTTATAGGGCTTCTTTTCTTCACATTAAACTGGTTAAAAGACGGTTATTTTGAACCTATTGTACTTACTGGAGTTATTTTCATAATATTAGGGACTGTATTTTGTTTTTTTGCTATCTCTAAAAGGGAAAAAGGAAGTGTAAAATATATATCACTTACTACCTTTTTCATTATATTATTTTTAGTTACTTGGTTTGAACCATTCCAAGCTCTCCGAATGATGACTTGGATTAAAAATATTATTTAACTAACGGGTGCTTTAGTTCAATAAGGAATTTCCAAAGTCAACATATTTGTTGGCTTTTTTATGTCGCATTCGGAATAGAATGTGTAATAGAAACGCCTTATAGGATAAAAGGTATTTGGGGATTTTTGTATAAATAGTATGTTAAATAATATGACAGATTTATTTGAATGGGAGGTTGATACGTTGAGAAGATATTTGAGTATGATTTCATTGGTGTTGATAATCGCTTTTATCATTTTAGGTTTTATTATCCCACAAGTATTGGGTCCCTTACCTGATATTTCTTCTCTTGGTATGTTAGCTCTATTAGCCATAACTATTTTCGCTATTTGTATGATGTTGTTTGGTAACTTTGGGACTTAGAGATAGTCATTTTACACAGAGGAAGTCTATTAAGTAATTTATAGGGTATTCAACTAACGGGGGCGATTGTTTAATAAGAGCAATCGCTTCTTGTGCTAACGGACCAGGTTAATTGAAGAAGGAAAAAATTTTTGAGTATAGAATTCATCTATAGTAACATTATTACATTTTTGAAATTAGTAAAGGGGATGCAATTAATGACGGTGGGTTTTTTCAAAGTTCAAGACGTATTTAAAAATTACAAAACAGCAGTTTACGAAAAAGATGTTGAAAAATTCTTATCCATGTATGCTCCCGAAATACATATTTATGATTGCTGGGGGAACTGGGAGAGCAAGGATTTTTCTTCATGGAAGGAAAGTGTGGTAGCGTGGTTTAATGGATTGAGTGAGGATGGTGTTTTACTTAAAGTTGATTTTAATGACCTAGTAGTTGAAGAAAATTCATATCTTGCATTTGTACATTGTGCTGTAACATTTGCTGCTCACCAAGAAGAATCTGGTGAAAAACTTCGTCAAACGACAAATCGGTTCACATATGGTTTAAAAAAAGCGAATGAATCTTGGGTCATAGCTCATGAACATTCATCATTGCCTATAAATATGGAAACTGGTAAGGGAATTTTTAACTTGAAGTAAAAAATAAACTATTTTAATTGGAGATAAAGGGAGTTCTGCTGCAATTCCTTTATTCTTACTAAGCTAACGGGTGCTTTACTTGAAAATCATTGAGTTGCATATGCAGCTCTTTTTTCTTTATTGAACTAACGGGGCAGCATTCCTGTTTGAAAGATATTCAGG
>NZ_LILB01000001.1:140350-385020 GCF_001274945.1 Viridibacillus arvi
CGCTCAAATTGGTAATAAAAACTATAAATTCAATTATACGTTTAAAAAGAGGTGGAAAAATATTTTTTATTACATCATGAAGTGATGAAAACCGTTGATACTTCAATGTTTATAGAGGGAGGTTAGTTGAAGAAGGAAAGGACTATTTGAATCATAAATCGAATAAATAATAATAGAGGTATGTAGATGTATAACTTTGAAAATGAAATTAAACAAATAAAAAATAAGCAATTAGACGATTTTTTTGGTAATGACTACTTTCATGATGGATTCATTCTTTCCATAGATTGGATTGATGAAAATTCTGTAAGGATGAAATTCTCCTGCGAAAGAGAGTGGGGATACTTTAAGAAAATAATTTAAGTACATTTTACAAAACTTAATATTCTAAATATATAGATTTTCAAGAAAAGCTTTACAATAAACTAAATTATCTGTATTATTCGTATAAATTAAATATATTTACATTGATTGGAAATAGTAAGGAACACTTATTGTATAGAGAACTGTTGGTTGGTGGAAAACAGTCAGTAAATTCCCGAACTCGTCCAGGAGTATTTATGCTGAAAATAAGTAGGTATAGACGGCAGCTACCGTTAAAGTATAAGTGGGTTAATACTTTTTAACCAATTAGAGTGGTACCGCGAATCGAACTTCGTCTCTTTATTGAGACGGAGTTTTTTTATTTTTAAGGAGGTTAAATCATGACATACGAATTTATAGAAATAGAAAACAAATGGAAACATTATTGGGAGAAAAACAAAGTATTTGAAACAAATGTCTATGATAATACAAAACCGAAATATTATATTTTAGACATGTTTCCATACCCTTCAGGTTCGGGGTTACATGTTGGGCATCCCAAAGGCTATACGGCTACAGATGTTATAGCACGTATGAAACGAATGCAAAGTTATAATGTTTTACATACGATGGGCTGGGATGCATTTGGCTTACCAGCTGAGCAATATGCGATGCAAAATAAGCAACACCCGAAATTTATTACGAAACAAAATATTGATACGTATCGTCGCCAAATTAAAAGTTTAGGGTTTTCTTACGATTGGGATAGAGAAGTTAATACAACGGACCCTAATTATTATAAATGGACACAATGGATCTTTATTAAGCTTTTTGAAAAAAATTTAGCTTACATGGATGAAGTGTCGGTGAACTGGTGTGAGGAACTAGGTACAGTATTAGCAAATGAGGAAGTGATTGACGGGAAAAGTGAACGAGGTGGCTATCCTGTTATAAGAAAACCAATGAAACAATGGGTTTTAAAGATAACAGAATATGCGGACCGATTACTTGAAGATTTAGAGGATCTAGATTGGCCTGAAAGTTTAAAGGAAATTCAAAGAAATTGGATTGGCCGTTCTGAAGGGGCACAAGTGAAATTTAAAGTTACTGGCAAAGACAAAAGCTTTGAAGTCTTCACCACTCGTCCAGATACATTATTTGGTGCGACTTACTGTGTATTAGCGCCAGAGCATACATTAGTAAAAGAAATCACAACCAATACACAATGTGAAGCAGTAGAAGCATACTTAGAAAAAGTAGCGTTAAAATCTGACTTAGAGCGTACTGATTTAGCAAAAGAAAAGACAGGAGTCTTCACAGGTGCGTATGCAATAAATCCAATCAACGGTAAAGAGGTGCCAATTTGGATTGCTGACTATGTATTATCAACATATGGAACAGGTGCAATTATGGCCGTTCCTGCACATGATGAGCGAGACTACGAGTTCGCAAAAGAGTTTGATTTAGATATCACACCAGTACTTGAAGGTGGTGACATCGAAAAAGAAGCGTTCACTGGTGACGGTGCACACATTAACTCATACTTCTTAAATGGCTTAAATAAAGAAGACGGTATTGCAAAAGCAATCGCTTGGCTTGAAGTAAACGGATTCGGTGAAAAGAAAATTACGTACCGTTTACGTGATTGGTTATTCTCTCGTCAACGCTACTGGGGTGAACCTATCCCAATTATTCATTGGGAAGATGGTACAATGACGGCTGTTTCAGAGTCGCAGTTACCTCTAATGTTACCTGAGACGAACAATATTTATCCTTCTGGCACAGGTGAATCCCCTCTAGCTAATATTGAAGAATGGGTGAATGTTGTAGATCCTGCTACAGGGATGAAAGGCAGAAGAGAAACCAATACAATGCCACAATGGGCAGGTTCTTGCTGGTATTATTTAAGATATATAGATCCTAATAATCAACATGCAATTGCAGATCCCGAGTTATTAAAAGAGTGGCTACCTGTAGATACATATATTGGTGGTGTAGAACATGCGGTTCTTCACTTACTGTATGCACGTTTTTGGCATAAAGTATTGTATGATATTGGTGTAGTTCCAACAAAAGAGCCATTCCAAAAACTTTATAATCAAGGGATGATTCTTGGTTCTAACAATGTGAAAATGAGTAAATCAAAAGGGAATGTAGTAAATCCAGATGATATTGTATTGAGTCATGGAGCAGATAGTTTACGTTTATATGAAATGTTTATGGGACCACTTAATGCTTCAGCACCTTGGACAACGAATGGGCTGGACGGAGCCAAGCGTTATTTAAAACGTGTTTGGGATTTAGTCATCGATAATGATGGTCAGATAAATTCAAATGTAATTATGAAAGAATCTTCCGATGAACTTTTATTTGAGTATCATCAATTAATAAAAAAAGTGACGGAGGATTTTACAGAGTTTAGATTTAATACAGGAATTTCCCATTTAATGACATTCCAAAATACTTTAAGTAAAGAAGAAGTACTTCCTCAGGATATTATTGAGGGCTATATTAAGTTATTATCACCAATTGCGCCGCATTTAGCTGAAGAATTATGGAGTAAACTTGGTCATGAAGATACAATTGCCTATGAAAATTGGCCAATTTCTAATGAAAAATTTTTAGTGAAAAATGTTTCTGAAGTTGTTGTGCAAATTAATGGTAAATTCAAAACTAAAATAAATATGCCGATGAATCTTGATCAGCAACAGGTAGAAGACTTAGTGCGAGAAGACACAAAAGTTAATATTGCGCTTGAAAATAAAACGATTATTAAAGTGATTTACATTCAAAATAAAATAATAAACTTCCAATGCAAAAATTAATGTATAAATAATGAGTTGTATTTAAGTTGGGGGTTAGATTAATGGGAAATAGAAGAGCAACAGTTGCTGATGCAGCGGATATTGCTAAAGTTCATTTAGATTCATGGCGTACTACTTATGATGGAATCATACCTGCTATTTCTTAAACAATTTAACTTATGATGAGCGTTCTTCGCTATGGAAAACAAATATTACCCGTGCAAATAATATGGTTTTTGTAGCTGAAAATGGAGAAGGTCAAATTATTGCTTTTGCTGATATAAGTAAAAGAGAAAAGAACTTAGAGGAAAATACTACCGATTTAACTTCGATTTACTTTTACAGTTTTTAAAAAATTAACTAGAAGTTGAATGGCTCTCTAGAACCTGTTGGAAAATGTTTTAAATCTTTTTTACTAAACTAAATTTCATTTATCATCAAACCCAACCCACGATTTTTATCTATGTTCAAAATTCGTGGGTTTCTCCTATTATAAAATCAACGTTCATATACTACTTTTAGTTGAACTATATTCCAAACCTACACAAGTGATGGGTGGAACAAAATAACCATACAGAATAGTAAAGATGAACCTTTGTAAAATTGAAGTGTATATCCATGAAAAAAATATATTGTGAAACATTTCACTTAAACTAACGGGGCAGGTTTGTTCAACAGTGAGTGTTGAAGAAAAATCCATTACTACAAATAATTAAATGATATACTAATCATAAAATACGTTAAAAAGAGAGGATATACAATACAATGGTTGCAAAGACTAAAGAGGATTTTACTGGATTAAAGGTAATTGGTGAAATTTGTGGTGCTATTCGAGATGAATTAGTCCATAGTACGAAACCTGGAATTACCACAAAAGAACTCGATGAAATTGCGAGAGAGATGTTTGAAAAAGCAGGAGCTCAATCTGCCCCGAAAAGTGAATACGATTTTCCTGGTTATACGTGCATTAGCATAAATGAAGAAGTAGCGCACGGAATTCCGGGGAAACGGGCAATTCAAGAAGGGGACATTGTAAATATTGATGTTTCAGGTTCAAAAAACGGGTATTTCGCAGATACCGGAATTTCCTTTGTAGTAGGGGAAGGAGAGGCAATTTTACATAAAATATGTGACGTTGCTAAAGGAGCATTCGATGCTGGACTTAAGAAGGCAATGCCAGGTTCAAAAATAAGCGCGCTTGGAAAAGCTGCACACAATGTAGCAAAACAGCATAGCTTAACAGTCATAAAAAACCTTACTGGACACGGTATTGGACGTTCGATTCATGAAGAACCAAAACACATTTTAAATTACTTCTCTCACTGGGATAACGAAATATTAAAAGATGGTATGGTAATTGCCTTTGAGCCTATGATCTCTACATTTGAAGAGGAAGTTTTCCAATCCGAAGATGGATGGACCTGCCTAACCGATAAAAGCTTTGTGGCTCAATACGAACATACGATTATTCTTACCAAGGAAGGACCAATTATTACTACATTGTAAGAGCACTAATACCACAATAAGGCGCGATTGTTTAATAACGTCGCTGTTCTTCTTAAACTAACGGGGAACTTTACTTTAAGATTATTGGGTTGCATATGCAGCTCTTTTTTCTTTATTGAACTAACGGGGCAGGTTAGTTGAAGAAGAAAATTTCCAATAATCGGGCGAAATATATAGAATAAAATATTTTGAGGAGGATTAAATTGAGTAATCTTGTAAAAATTAAAGCCCTTAAATTCCCTGATATTCTTCACTATGAGTGGGAAGGCGAACTGCTTCTTCACACCTCCGATTATTTACTTGTCCTATGCAAACCAGGTCGCAAATTAATTCATCATACCAAAAATAAGATTTTTACTATCGAAAATACCTCTTTAGAGTATTTTTCCTTGAAAGAATGGTTCACGGCTGCGATGGAAGTTGAAGATGGAAAAGTTGTATCTACATATTGTAACGTGGCAAAACCTTCTATATTTAATAACGAAGAAATAAGTTTTGTTGATTTAGATTTAGATTTTATCCAGGAAAAAAATAAAGAATGGATAGTGGTTGATGAGGATGAATTTGAATCAAATAGTATTAAATTTGGGTATTCAATAGAATTAAAGAGGGAGACACTAAAAGCACTAAAAAGGTTAAAGGAAGAAGTGACACGGGGAAATTTTCCTTTCAACAATCAAGTGGCGTCTATATTTGAAAACCAAAATTCTTAGACCCGGAGTAGGTATTACTTTTCCTATATAATCGAGCAGATTGTGAAGATTGTACTTAAACTAACGGGGAGCTTTACTTGAAGATTATTGGGTTGCATATACAGCTCTTTTTTCTTTATTGAACTAACGGGGCAGGTTAGTAGAACAAGAAAAACAATAATAGCGACTATATAGAGTGTCAGTAATCAGTGATTGGGGTTAGTGATATGGGGAAGAAAATATGGTTATTAATTAATGAGAGTTTGAGTGTCTTAAAAAAGAAGACATATTCCCTTTAGCGAGGGGAATATGTCTTCTTTGTCTTTTTTTATGCAATAGATGTGCTTTTTGTAAACATGTTGGTGGTACCCCATATAGTAATACAAAAAAAGCCTTCAAGAAAAAATATTAAAGGTAAATGTAAAAGATACATTCTATTTCTTAAATGGAATATTCAACAATTCTGGAACTGTGACAAATTCATATCCTTGCTCTTGCAGTTTTGGGATAATTTGGTGAAGCGATTCGATCGTATTCGTTCGATCTCCACCCGATTCTGCCCCATCGTGCATGAGAATAATCGCGCCTGGATGAATGTTGTCTACTACATTCGAAGCAATAACTTCCGGCGGGTCTTCCTGCCAATCCAACGAATCAACCGACCAGGCAATCACGTAATAGTTCATTTCCCTAAGCTTCTCGACTAATTCATTGTATAAGAAGCCATATGGTGGTCTAAATAATTTTGTCCTGTATCCAATAATGTCGTTAAGAGCATCTTCCGTTCTAGTTACTTCCCTCTCTAGGGTTCCGAGGTCGGATTCTTTGACAAGGTTAGGATGGGAATAGGTATGGTTTCCGATTACATGACCCTCGTTTTGCATTCGCTTGACAATTTCAGGGTTAGCAACGGCTTTTGAACCTAACACGAAGAATGTTGCTGGTACATTGTACTGTTTTAATACATCTAATACATCATTTGAAAAACGTGGATCAGGACCATCATCAAAAGTTAAAGCAACTCGTTTTTGATCAGTAGTACCTTGTAAGAAAAATATTTCTGGATACCGTTGTTGTAAAATTCTTAGGTCAACAGGCTGCTGAGGATCCCGCCCGGAATTTTCAGATCCTCCTTTAAGGTCAGGTAAATCTTCTTCCGGATCAGCTCGTAAGTCCGCTTTCAACCATTGCCTCGATACATCTACCAAGGGTCCCTCATTCGCATAAACAGTCATGATATCTGTTATATGCAAACAAAATAAAAACCCCGTAAGCAACAACCACTTGAATATTCGTTCTTTCATCCATTCATCTCCTTTTTATATTGATACCCGTTTTAGCGATGGCTATTCTAACCTGAATGTGTTTTTATTTCTCATAGTTGTTTAGCATAATAAAAATTTCATTTTTTGTTCAACTAACGGTTTTGTTGAACTTATTTAACTAAAGGGGCAGATTAGTTGAACAAACACATGATTTTTATGAACTGGGCAAGCTACCTTGACTGATAAAATAAGGTGGTTATTCAAATATGAAAAAAAAACAAATTACCTCTATTTTGATTTCACTCGTTTTGGTATTAACGTTTATCACTTCGGGAGTGATGTTGTCGAATACAGGTAAAGCTGAAGCTGAAAAAGTAAGTTCTGAAGAAGAGCATTCCGATTTTTATGATGTATTATTAGTTTTATTAGACCCTGAGGCTAGGAAAGTGATTAATAAGGAATATCCAAATCGTAGTTATGCACTTTGGAATGCAGAAATCTTAGAAGTAAAACGACTAACTGGCGGGTATTCTCAATATGATTTTACTGTGAAAGTAAAATATGATACGTATACAGGTCCATTTAATCCACCTGAAGGTCCTATTACAATAACCTTTCATGTAACAACAGATGGAGTTTCAGTAGCGAAAATTCAAAAATGAGTCTTGATACAGCTTTGTATCTAATTCAACTAACGGGTGCTTTAGTAAAAGATCCAGTCTAATCCAAGAATGATAACGCTCTTTTCTGTTGAACTTATTAAATTAATGAGCTAGGTTTGTAAAAGAATGCAGGTACAAAGGTTTTTCTGAAACTAAAAAATTAGAATCCTGGGGGAGAGTAAAATGAAAGATATTCATGATGAAAGCACCTGGCCCGTTTGGGCTAATGAGACAATAGACATTGTCGAACCAAATCCGAAGTGGGTAGAAAAAGGTATTCAGGAAAAAGAGCTTCTGCTTAATCTTCTTTCAAGTTTCGGCATAACGGAAATTCAACATTATGGAAGCACATCTATTCCTAATTTACCAGCTAAACCTATCATTGATTTAATGGCTAAAATTGATTCATTTCAAAAAATTAAAGAAATATCTTTATGGTTAGCTAATCACGACTGGCATTATGTACCACCTAACTTAGATAATCGACCTTGGCAAAGATTTTTTGTGAAAGTAATTAACGACAAACGAGTAGTACATCTACATATTTTACTTGAGGGAGAAGAACGGTGGGATAATCAGTTGCTTTTTCGTGATTTATTACGGAATAATCAGCAGTTTATTGATGAATACGCTATTCTTAAAAGAAATTTAGCAGAAAAATACAGCAATGATCGTGAAGCGTACACTAAAACAAAAACAAAATTTATCAATTATGTTCTTAAGTCTTAGTTGTGAACTAATATAAGTTTGTGAATAAATATACTTAAACTAACGGGTGCTTTAGTAAAAAATATCAAGTAGTTTACTTACTATTTAAGAAAAAACCACCAATGTAATTGATGGTTTTAGTTTATTTATAAGGATTGTCGTACTTATGATAACTATTTCCACCCATAAGTTCGACTTTAGTTTCAGCGTCTATAACAACAAATTTATGGAACTCTTCTGTTTCATTTTGGTGAAAAGATGCAAAAAAATACATTTGCCGATTAGGGTTTACATGAGTCTGGCTTTGCAGATTCATTCTAAAGGAGTCATTAGAAGAAACACGTTAGCTGTATGTAATTATAGGTATAACCTTACATAGAACAAGAGAGGAACGCATTTTTTTGTAGTACCTCTCTTATTTATAAAGAACTCAATAGTTATAGGAGGATTTGTTTTATGAAAAGAAAAGCAACATTATTGATCTTATTTCTCTTATTATAAACCGCTTGTAGTAAGTCCAGTAGTGGTGAATTCCTAACTACAAATATGTATACCGAATCATTAAATGAGGATGAAACATATTATATGGTTAGTGCTATTGAGTGGACAGGTAAAAACCCAGCGGTCATTAATTCCTTGGAGCTAATTAAAGAAGATGGAAAACCTGTATTATTCGAAGACGATGGCATTTCTTATAAATTTTATGGTGCCGATTCTCAAAAGTCGGAAGGAACATATACATTTGACAATATAGGCGATTTAAAAGATATAGAAGGACTTAAAGTCAAAGGTAAGGGGAAAATCGTAATAGGAATGACATTAGGTAAAGTAACCAAAGACAGTAATCGTAAACTCAAAGTGAACTATACGATAAACGGAAAAGTCCGAGAGCAAATAATCCTATCCCATACATATAAAGAACTTAGTACAAGGAAGTAAGTGATTCTATTAAAGTAGATGACCGAGGAAGTATGTATCATCTATTCCGATATTTAGGTATTATTATAAAAAGGAAGAATATTCCGATATAAGTATATGAAAAGAACAGAAGACGGTTGTGAGGAACACAATCAAACTATATGAATTAACTCTTAATAATAAGAGCTGCTGTATATATTAAATACTAGGAGATGATTAAATGGGGAAATTAAGTAAAAGTATAATGTTAGGTATGTTAAGTACTGGATTACTATTATCCAGCGTAGTTGTAGTAGACACTGAATCTACTGTTCAAGCAGCTAGTACTAAAACTAGCAATGTAAAAAGCAAGGAAGTTAGTCAAAAAGCATAGGAGGAGCTGTAGCTATATTTTCTATTGCAAGTTCTGCATGGGACGCTTTTAAGACATTAGTGGGCTATGCACCTATAACGGGTGGGTCTAGTGATAAAGTACAAGTTAATATTAGATATGATATTAATAAAAAATTTACTTATTTGGACACAGCAGGGAAGTACCAACTAGGTGCAGTTACCGAACGACTTTATATACATTTTGTAGATACCTATATGTACTTTAATACTAGTCAAGGGGGAAAATCTACTACTCATAAGAATTACTTATATAATACGTATACTACACCAAATGATGCTGAACCTTGGAAAAAAGCATTATACTGGGCTGGAGATCCTTGGTCTGAATATTTGAATGTAACAATTTACGGAAAGCCTTTTTATTTCTAAATAAATCTATTCTGGTAAAGGTGTTTATTTAGCCCTTTACCATTTCTAATATATTTAAGTAATTAATAAAATATTTGATTATTTTTAACAACTAATTGTAGTGCCTACATTTTCTATTAAAGGATGTGTTAAATTGACTAAGGTTTTAAATTTAGGAATTTGGTTTTTGTTTTTTATTTTGTTTGTTACTTTATTTTACATTGTTCTTGCCTTTATAAAAAACAAACAACGAAAGTATATTACCAGAGCATTATTGATATTCCTTACCTTACTCTTAACAATAGTAGCCTTTTATTTTCCAGTAAAAAATCCACTTCAACAAGCTAAGCAAGTGACATTTACAATAGAGAATGGAGTAAGTGAAGATAAATTAGAAAGTAAAAAAGTAAATGAAATTAAACAGATTATACAAAATCAGCATTTAATTAAAAATACTTCAAAAACCTTAGTAGGAACTTCTCCATATCCTTTTAATGAGGGAATAAATATACATATTTCTGGAAATGAAATTTCTTTTAATATGCTTGTCTTTATTCGTATCGATAATCCGAAAGAATCGTATGTAGAATACAATTCTCAATATTATTCTATACTTAAATCCGATAAATTTGTGCAGGATATAGTTAAGGTTATCAATCGCTTAGAAAGTTGATCCGAGAAGTCGCATAGGATTTGAATCCATTTGTTGCATTATTAGGAGCATATCGTTTAGTCAAGAATCTGTCGCTATTCTTGACTAACACCCTAAAGCAAAAACAAGTAACGAACAGTTATGATGATTTTTTTTGATTTTATGATGAGTATAGACTTTCTTAACTTTATAAGAAGGGGTATATATTTTTATGTCTTTATTCCGAAATGGAGACCGGAGATAACTAATTTTATCTGCGGGTTTCATTGTTCACAAAATGGTAATTTAGCGAACAATGTAGAATTGGAAAAAAGTATATAGTATAATAAGTATATAACTTTTCATACCAAAAGGAGCACTTTATATACTTAACTGAATAATCTAAAACGCCCTCCAGCTTAATTTGTTGGAGGGCGTTTTTTCTGTGATCTTCAACATTATTCCTTTATTGAGGAGAGTGAAAAAATTATATTACAAACATCAGTTATGACAAACAGTACATCTGATTTGTATGCTGTACTGCAATTCATAAATAAACAATTCATTTACAAAGTTAATAAATTGACAATATTATTTAACTTTTAGATTAATGTTCACGCTTTTATTAGATGGATTATTTAATACAATTTCAAAAGACAGATCGAAACAAATGGATAATACGATACATATGCTAAAAAGTATTGAATTTATTAACAAACCTTGATTATTTACATTTATTAATAAAAATTTACAAATCATTAATGATAAAGAATCATTACATTAACAAATAATGTAAAAATAGATGTTACAATGAACAAGCTATCAGATGTAATTTAAAACTGTTTCGGTAAAAACATCTAATTTAGGAGGATACTCTAATTGTCAAAAACTAAAGTATTGATTATCACTCAAAATTTTCATCCTGAAATTGGTAGCCACGCAAATAGAATGAATAATATTTTTCAATTACTACAGATAGATGGCTATGAGGTCTCTGTCTTGACTACGGAACCGTCTTATCCAAACAAACATCTTTATGAAGATGAGAAGTTTTGGAATAACAAATCGTTAAATGATCATGAGAATATTCATAGAGTCCATGTTAAAAATAGAAAATATGCATTTAGTATGTTAAATAGGTTAATCCACTATATTGAAATTTCATTAAAAATGCTATTTTTTGTTTTATTTGATAAGCAAAAATATGATGTAGTATTTGTTACATCGCCAGCTATTTTTATGGCGTTTGTTGGTGTCATAGCGAAAATTAAGTATAAATCAAAATTTATTTTAGATATTAGAGATCTTTGGCCCGAATCATTAAAAGGGGTTGGAGTTTTTAATAACAAGTGGATCATTAAGTTTTTTTCGATATTAGAAGTTTATTTATATAGAAAAGCAAACTACATCGTCATTAACAGTATTGGTTTTATGGATTATATCGTAAAAAAGTCAAAAGTAGACCGCAACAAAATCATATTCATTCCAAATGCTGCTCGAGAATTTGAGGTGAATGCAATAAACAAAAAAGATGACCAATTTAAAGTCATCTATACAGGTAATATTGGACTCGCTCAGGATGTAGAGTTCCTCAAAAAATTAGTTCAACACTTGAATCAAAATCATATTTCGATCACTATCGTTGGCTATGGACAAAAGAAAAATGAGCTATTCAAGTTTATTAGCGATAACAAATTAGATAATGTAACAATCGAAAATCCTACTACTCGACATGAGTGTTTAAAGTTAAATGCAAAACATGATGTTGGTGTACTAGCCTTAAATAATAAGGAAGTATTTGATACAGTTTTACCAGGTAAATTAATCGATTATATGTCATCTGGATTGCCAGTTGTAGCAGCTGTTTCAGGATATTCAAAAGAGCTTATAGAAGAGAATCAAACAGGCTTTGTTTCTGAAAATCGAGATGCTGCGGAAATTGTAGAATATATTTTGATGTTAAAAAATAATCCTAAAATACGAAACAAAATAGCAAATAATAGTATGAATTTGATTAGAAAACATTTTTTATGGGAAAAAAATATAAAAAAATTAACGTGTTTATTTGAAAAGGATTATAAATTAAGAGAAAGAGAACCATTAAACAATAGAATAGATAGGGATTTAACATTATGAGTAAAAACGTATGTATGTTTGTTTGGAACAATTTCACTAATGATGCCAGAGTGCTGAGGGAATGTACCGCGTTATCAGAAGAGGGCTATAAAGTAGACCTTATTTGTATTCATGATCCAACTGATAAAAAGATGAAATTTGAAGAAAAGAGAAGTGAAAACTTTAATGTCTTTAGAGTTCGGAGATACCCCATTCTTTTTACAATACTTCAATCATGTCTCAGATTTTGTTTGAAGTATAAATTAGTAGGAGGAGTTGCGGCATTCATTTGGGTGTTTTCTGTTTATTTTCTGCCTTTAGCCACGCTCTCATTAACTTTTCTTGGGTTGCTTCTTCTAAAGACAAAGGTTAAAACAGTGTTTATTAGAGGGAGTATAATTTGTCGGATGATTATAAGGGGCAGCAAGAAAAAATATGATCTGTATCATTCCAACGATTTAAATACTTTGCCCCAAGGATTTATATGTTCCAAATGGCGACTGAAAAAGAAAGCACTTATATATGATTCCCATGAAGTTCAAACAAGTAGAACGGGTTACGATAGTCCAATTTATGGCATGATGGAACAGTTTTTTATTAAAAGAATCGATTCTATGATAGTAGAAAACCATACAAGAGCTAAATACAACGAAGACTTATATGGATTTTATCCGAATGTAGTGCATAACTATCCTTTTTTGCAGACAGAAGTTTCAAATGAAACAGTAAATCTTCATAAAATGCTTCAATTACCTGTAAATGAAAAGATCTTACTTTACCAAGGGGGAATTCAAGCGGGTAGGGGCTTGAAACAATTAATACAGGCCGTTCCAAAATTTAAGGAAGGAACACTTGTATTAATTGGAGACGGTAGAATAAAACTTGATTTGGTGAAGATGGTGAAGGAAATGAATCTTCAGGAGAAAGTAAGGTTTATACCAAAAGTACCACTTACTGAATTACCGAAATATACAAAGAATGCTTATATCGGTTTTCAAGTATTGAATAACACAAACTTTAATCATTACTCAGCTTCTTCAAATAAACTATTTGAATATATGATGGCAGGTGTACCAGTGGTTGCATGCGACTTTCCTGAAATCAAAAGAGTAATTGAGGGAGAAAATACAGGGATATGTATCGATTCTCATAATCCAAGTGCTATTGCTGATGCAGTGAATAGACTAATAGAGAATAGTGAATTACATAACCAATTAAGAGAAAACAGTTTAAAGGCTAGTAAAATTTATAATTGGGAAAGTGAAAAAGGATTGTTTCTAAATGTTTATACAAAAAGAATGTCTTCATATTTTAAAACGATGGAAACGACTATATCTCATTAAAAATAATAGGAGTGTTAATTTTGGATTTAAAAACAAATGACACATCTGAAGAGCTAGATCAACTAACGAAACGACTAATTTATGAAAAACAGTCTAAAATAAGCATTTTTGAAGAGCTTTTGAGAATATACGAAAGTGAAGAAAAGTTGCTATCGTCGTATAAACAATTATCTGCCCAACATTATGCAATCAGTAATTCAAAACTAGCAAAAGTAACTTATGCATATTGGAGATTTTTGAAAAGAATTAAGCGAGGCAAGAAAAATGAAAATAGCTAATTTGGATGAGCAAATCAATCAAATCAAATCGAGAAAAGAACTAATCGAGTATGCTATTAAAAAAGAAAAATATGAGATCAATCATTTATTAGAAAATAGCAAGTTACCAGATAATATAACCATGGAACCAGTTTCTTTATTCAATGACGAGGCAGATATATCAATCAAAATGGATAAAGAAGAGTATTTATCTTATAGAGAAGAAGTTGCTGATTTCGAGTATTTTGAAAGTATAAAACCATTGCTTGAAATGATACCAGATAGCAACGGAAGTCGTTATTACCAAAAGTATAAAGTAAATGTCGGAATCATAGCAGATGAGTTTTTATTTCAGTCCTACAAAGATGTAGCAAACTTTTATCCGATTACATTTTCTAATTACAAAGACTATAAAAATAAACTAGATTTCTTATTAGTTGTTAGTACTTGGAAGGGCTTGGATAAGGCTTGGGAGGGTTTAGGAAATCCTTCATCAAGAAAAAGAGAAGAAGCACATAAAATAATACATTTTTTTAAAAAGAATAAAATTCAAACTGTGTTTTACTCTAAAGAAGATCCTGTTAATTATGAAGCATTTATTGGATTAGCAAGAAGATGCGAGTATGTATTTACGACAGCAGTAGAGAAGATTGAAAGTTATCAAAAAGACTGTCGTCATAACAACATTTTTGTATTAGAGTTTGGTGTAAATCCGCTTTATCATAATCCAATTGGGATAAAAAATATTCAAAAAAGTAGTGATGTTTTCTTTGCTGGATCGTGGCTAAACAAATATCCGGAAAGGCAAAAGGAAACAATCGAAATATTTGATGGAGTAATTAAGACTAATAGAAGATTAAAAATAGTCGATAGAAATTTTCAGCTAAATAAGCCTAACTATTTCTTTCCAACAAAGTATTTACCATATAGTTCACCAGCTATAGAACATGAATATCTTCAAAAAGTTCATAAATTATATGATTGGTCTATCAACTTAAACTCAATTAAATTTAGTGAAACAATGTTTGCGAATAGAATTTACGAATTACAGGCAATTGGAAATATTATTATCTCTAATTATAGTGTAGGGGTGAATGATAAGTTTCCAAACGTATTTCTTGTGAATCATCAGAACGAGTTAAAGGATATTTTGAATGGTTTTACTAGTGAAGAAGTGTATAAACATCAAGTAGTGGGCATTAGAAATGTTATGTCTTATCATACTACGTTTGAAAGATTTGATTATCTATTAGACTGTATTGGTTTTAACAGGCAGCTACATTCAAAGAAAGTACTGGTTGTCGCAAATTTAATGAGTAAAGATGTAATACTAGATTTCGAAAATCAAACGTATATAGAAAAGGCTTTAATAACTGTAGCTGACTTTAATGAAGAAATAAAACAAGACTATGACTTTATCGCTTTTTTTAATTCAAAATACAATTATCAAGAGTATTACCTAGAAGATATGATAAATGGATTTAAATATACGAATTCTGATTATATTGCAAAAAATAGTTATTATGATGGCAACGAGCTTGTCGAAGGTGTTGAACATACTTATATCAATGAGATGAAGGATAAATATAAAACAGTGTTTTGGTCAAAGGCTTTCCAATCAAATGAATTGTTGAATATGAACCAAAAACAGATAAGAGAAAATGGCTATTGTATTGATCATTTTGAATTAAATACAGCATATAAAAAAGATCATTTAGAAAGTGATGATAGAACGTATGAATTATCTGTCATTGTTCCTGTTTTTAATAATGGAAAATACTTGTTAAACAAGTGTTTTAATAGTCTTAAAAGAAGTAGCATTTTCGAAAAGATGGAGATCATCATTATAGATGACGGTTCTTCAAAAAAAGAGACGATTGCAACGATTAATAGAATTGCTAGGGACCATCCTAACATCGTCACCTATTTCTATCATGAAGGGGGAAGTGGGAGTGCTTCAAGAGCTAGAAATAAGGGAGCGGAACTTGCTACTACCGAATATGTAACGTATTTAGATCCAGACAATGAAGCCGTTAATGATGGCTATGCCAAATTGTTAAATGTATTAAAAAATGATAATGAATTAGATATAGCCATTGGAAATATGATTAAGCTAAATAATTTGAAAATTGGTAATTTTAAATACTTTGAAACTGTAATTAATGCTTGTCAGAGCAACATTATCAATTATCCTAAAAAACTATTAATGGATACCGATTTAAGGACACAAAGTATTCAAGCATTAATAGTGAAAAGGGAAATCATCCTTAACAACAATTTGAAAATGATTGAAAATGCAGGTGGACAAGATACATTGTTTTTCCAAGAACTACTGTTGCATTCAAGTAAAGGGGCTGTGATTGATAAGGATATACATATTTACTACGCAGCTGTGTCCGGATCTGTAACGAATACGGTAACGAAAGCGTTTTTTGAAAAGTATTATACATTAGAGAAAGAAAGACTACCATTTTTGATAAAAAACGACCTGTTGGATTTATATATGGAGCGAAGATTTAACTTCTACTTTAGAAATTGGTATCTCATTAGAATTAAAAAAATTAAGCATGAGGAACAACAAGAAGCTATTGATACGCTCTACAAAATTTATTCATTGTATAAAGAATTTATAATCCAAAAATCCATGGATATAGAAAAATTTGCTGCTCTATATGAGAAAAGAAAATATAAACAGATTATAAAATATTTTTCTAGCATGAATTGAAATGTTGGAATTATTTTGAAAGGAAGTGAGATGTAAAAGACAACTTTTACTTTGCAAAAAGCGAATGCAAATTGAGGAATTTCATTAGTACATCATCTATTTATTGAACTTATTACCATGAATATTGGAGGGAAATAATGATGAAATTATGCACTATTGGCCTAGGGTATATCGGCTTGCCGACATCTATCATGTTTGCAAAACACAATGTAGAAGTAGTAGGAGTAGATGTGAAGAAGGACGTAATAGATGCATTGAATAATGGTGAAATTCATATTGAAGAGCCTGGTCTACAGACAGCACTTGATGAAGTCATTGCAATGGGTACTTTTAGAGCGTCAATTACTCCTGAAACGGCTGATGTGTTTATTATTGCTGTTCCTACACCTAATAATCAGGACCTATATAAATCTTGTGATTTGACCTATGTTAATAGTGCAATAAAATCTATATTACCTTATTTAAAAAGAGGTAATATAATAATCGTTGAATCGACAATTGCTCCTCGTAGTATGGATGATGTTATCAAACCGTTAGTAGATCAAACAGGCTTTGTAGTTGGTAAAGACATTTTCCTTGTACACTGTCCTGAAAGAGTACTGCCCGGTCAGATTTTCCATGAGTTAGTGTTTAATAATAGGATAGTTGGCGGAATTACTCCTGCATGTGAAGAAGCAGGGGCTATCGTTTATAGCACTTTTGTAAAAGGTGAAATTATTAAAACGGATGCGAGAACAGCGGAGATGTCTAAGTTAATGGAGAATACATTTAGAGATGTGAATATAGCACTTGCAAATGAATTAGCGAATGTATGTCATCGATTAGAGATAAATGTATTAGATGTAATCGAAATGGCCAATAAACATCCACGTGTCAATATACATACACCAGGTCCAGGTGTAGGAGGTCACTGCTTAGCTGTCGATCCATACTTTATCGTTGCAAAGGCACCAGAAATTGCTCAGTTAATAAAGTTATCACGTACTGTTAACACCTCTATGCCTCAATTTGTAGTAGAGAATGTCAATAAACTAATGAGTAATGTCGAAGGAAAAGTTATTACTATTTTAGGCCTCACATATAAAGGTAATGTGGATGACATTCGTGAAAGTCCAGCAATTGAAGTATTCAAACAATTACAAGCAGAGCATAATTATGAAGTACGAGCTTATGATCCACACGTTAAATTAGATTGGGTTATACAAGATTTAGAGCTAGCGGTAAAAGACTCTGATCTCATCGTTGTATTATCTGATCATGATGAGTTTAAGGAATTTGGAGATCCGGACTTTTCCACTATGTCAAATATAAGGATTTTTGATACAAAAAATGTAGTCAAACGTGTTCCCAATTATGTTGAATATATTAATTATGGAAACCTTTATAACTATACTAAAAAGAAAGCAACTGCTGTATGAATTTTGTACGACAGATATTAAAAGAACAAATTTCTCATCTTAATTTGATATTTCGATTAAGCTTATATGAAGAAAAAGGAAAGTATGCAATGCACTATTTGGGTGCTTTATGGCAAATATTAAATCCATTCATTCAAATTGGTGTATATTGGCTCATTTTTGGTTTAGGAATAAGAAAGGGTTCTCCTGTTGAGGGAACCCCATTTTTTCTATGGCTGATTATTGGGTTAGTACCGTGGTTATATATCAGTAGGACAATTACACAAGCTTCAAATAGTGTTTATGCAAAAGTAAACTTAGTATCTAAAATGAACTTTCCTGTAAGCGTTCTGCCTACCATTATTATCGTTGGGAATTCAATCTCTTTCATACCTATGATTATCCTAACTCTTGGCATTGTTTTAGGATATGGTATTTTCTCTGGTATATATTTATTACAATTACTCTATTATTTAGTTTCACTGTATGTCTTTCTGTTTGCAATGACACTGCTATTATCAACAATTACAACTATTATTCGTGATATTCAGATTATAATACAATCAATTGTTCGGTTAATGATGTATTTCTTACCAATCGTCTGGAATGTTCACAACTTCCCTGAATTGTTAGTCAGTATGTTGAAATTGAATCCTTTATTTTATATTATTGAAGGATTTAGACATTCTCTCTTAGGAGGGGAATGGTTTTTTGAGGATATTCCATATACCATTTATTTTTGGAGTATAACTATCCTAATACTTACAATAGGTTCATATATACATTTGAAATTTCGTGATAGATTTGTTGACTACCTATAGTCGGAGGAAAAGATATGAATCCGAAAATTCGATTTATGAATGTGTCAAAAAGTTTCAGTTTATATAGTAAGCAATCTGAAAAACTATTTGATATTATTTCTCTAAAAAAAGATAGAGATCATTTTTTTGCACTTAGAAATATTAGTTTTGAGGTGAATGAAGGAGAAGCCATTGGTCTTATTGGATTAAATGGTTCTGGCAAATCTACTCTTTCAAATCTATTAGCGCAAGTTATACCTCCAAGTTTAGGTAAGGTCGAAATAAATGGAGAAACATCACTAATTGCTATTTCTGTAGGATTAAATAATTCATTAACAGGGTTAGAAAATATTAAGCTAAAATGTTTGATGCACGGTTTAAGTAGCGCTGAAATTAATAAAATAAAATCAGCTATCATAGACTTTGCAGATATAGGAAAGTTTATTAATCAACCTGTTAAAAACTATTCTAGTGGTATGAAGTCCCGTTTAGGTTTTGCAATATCAATTCATACAAATCCTGATATTCTAATTATAGATGAAGCATTATCTGTGGGAGACCAAACATTCTATAAGAAGTGTCTAGATAAGATAAATGAATTTAAAAGCCAAGGAAAAACGATTATTTTTGTAAGTCACTCATTGTCCCAAATAGAAGCGTTTTGCGAAAGAGTGATGTGGATTCATTTTGGGCAAATAAAAATGTTCGATGAAGCAAAAAAAGTAATTAGTGAATATAAAAAATTTATAAATTGGTTTAATTCCTTAAGTGAAAGTCAAAAGAAGAAGAGTAGAAATGAAATGTTAGAAGATCAATACAAAGAAGTTTCTAACGGCCAAGCACAACTTGTGAAGAGTAAACGTGGAAATTCGAATTTGGGGTTTGTTCTACAAATATTAATATTAATATTGATAGTGATTTCAAGCGCTACTTATATGTTTTAATCATGAGGTAAGGTCAAAAGAAGCAGTCTAACCAAATATTAATAGATTAAACTAATAAGAGGATATATGTTCATACATTGAACATATATCCTCTTATTTTAAATAATTAAAGTCATTATTTAGGGGTTACATTTTTGTCAGTTAGAATATGAAACGCCCTTTTAATTATTTGGCTTTTTTAAGTTAAATCTTTTGTAGAGCTGTTTTATTTATAGAAACAAAAAAGAAAACGATATATATATATATCATCTGTTATTTGGTATTTAGGTAGTAAATTTATACTAGATTTTTAAAGTGTAATCATTCAAAATGAATATAGTAAAGATAAATAGGAAAGGGAGGCATGTTACATGAATGATTTGATGACTCGAAATAATGTGAAGGTAATGGGGCAGGGAGAGCAAACAATTATTTTTGCGCATGGGTTTGGTTGTGATCAGAGCATGTGGCAATATATTGCGCCTAAATTTGCAGAGAACTATCGTGTAGTTTTATTTGACTATATTGGGTCAGGAAATTCAGATTTTACAGCGTACCAATCCGAAAAATACAGTACGCTTCAAGGTTATAAGCAGGATGTATTAGATATTATTGAAGAGATGGATCTTCAAAATATACTGTTCATTGGCCATTCTATTAGTTCGATGATTGGTATGCTGGCAGCGATTGATCGACCAGATTATTTCGATAAGTTAATAATGATTGGGCCATCCCCTTGTTATTTAAATGATACAGACGGTTATCGTGGTGGCTTTGAACAAAATGATATTAAAGAATTACTTACTATGATGGAGATGAATTTTGCAGGGTGGGCTAGTTATATGGCGCCACTTGCTATGGACCAAACTAAAGATCCTAAGTTAACCTATGATTTGGAGAATAGCTTTGTATCAACGAACCCACGTGTTGCAAGAGAATTCGCGGAAGTAACATTCTATTCAGATTATCGAGAAAGCTTACCATTATTGAAAGTTCCAACCCTTATTATTCAATGCTCGAATGATAGCATTGTTCCAATTGAAGTAGGGCAGTATTTAAATAAGTGTATAGAAAATAGTACGCTTCAAATTATAGAAGCTAAAGGGCACTATCCACATATAAGTCAGCCAGTAGAAACAACTAATATAATAGTAGATTATCTAATGAAATAATTTGTGTAAGGGAGTTCAATGATGGAGGTACGATTAAAAGAGGCACCTTGCGGGTTCATATCTTTTGACCATAGTGGATATATAAATGAGGTCAATAATACCTTCCTTGAATGGATGGGCTATAAGCAAGAAAATTTAGTAGGGAAGCATATTGAATCGTTTTTGACGATGACCAATAAACTTATTTTTCATTCTTATTTTTATCCTAATATTAATTTACACGGGTATGTAGAAGAGCTGTTCATTAACTTTACAAACCATACTGGTGAGTCCATTCCTTATTTAATGAATGCTAAGCGATTTCGGCAGGATGGTAATGAAGTGATAGACTGCAGTTTAGTTCAAATGAAGAAGCGAATTGACTACGAATTAGAGTTGCGATCGACTAAAAAACAAATGGAAGAGGCTTATTTAGAAAAAAATCGTGCTTTAGCAAAACTAGAACAAATCTATCTTGAAATTGAAAAGAAACAGATTGAACTAATGGAAATCAATTCGGGTTTAGTCAAAATATCAAATACAGATAAGCTTACTGGTATTTCCAACCGAAGATTCTTTCAGAAAAAACTAGAAGAGCAGATTGTGATATACCGTACCGTAGAAAAGACGTTTTCTTTACTTATTATTGATATTGATCATTTCAAAAAGGTAAATGATACATATGGTCATCAAATTGGAGACATTGTACTTGCGAAATTAGCTAACATCCTAAAAATACAAGTACGAACAGATGATATTGTAGCTCGATTTGGTGGCGAAGAATTTACAATAATTCTTCCGGATACTGATTTTGAAGAAGCAATATTAATTGCTCAGAAGTTAAATAGAACGATTGAATTAGCGGAATGGACAGAGACTGGGAATTTAACTGTAAGTATAGGGTTAGCAACTTTTTCCGAGAATGATACAGAAGATTCTATCGTTAAAAAAGCAGATCAAGCGCTGTATGTTTCTAAGGAGAAAGGTAGAAATCGAGCTACTCATTTTAGAAACTTATAATTATATATTTAATCATACTAGAATAAAGTTCACTATACTGAATTGTAATTTAGCGTTTATGTCTATGGGTTCTTATTAAAAAAGCTCCTCAATAAAAAGTTGGTCAGCAGTAAACGGCCAACTTTTTATTGAGGAGCTAAATTTTTTTAGTTAGTAAAACAGTTTTGATTGAAGAACGTCTAATGCACGGTCAATATCTTCTAGATCTTCTTCTGAAGTATGTTGTATGCGATTTAGGAAGCGAGATTCAACTAATTTAAATGTTTCATTCATCATAGCTTCTCCTTCATTTGAAAGACGAATATATTGCTTCCGTCGATCTTTCGTATCACTTAATTTTTCGATTAGATTTTTTTCACTTAACTTTTTAAGTTCGCGACTTGTATTCGGCATAGATAAATGTTGGCAATCACTAATTTCACTAGGGGTAATAGGCTTTTGACTTACTGTAATAGATTCTAAAATGTTATATTGCACTGGCGTGATGGAATCTGATTTAGCATCTTTTGTTAATTCATGTGTCACACTATGAACAGAAGCTGTAAATGAAACCCATTTATTAAATAGAGCATATTTGTCCATAAATTTCACCTCTTACTGTGAAGATAACAAAAATATTATCATATTACAATTATCATTTGACAACTAAAATACGGAGGTGTATATTTTAGTTATCAAATGATAAGTGAAGAGGTGTATTATGAAAACATTGGTAATTTATACATATCCTAATCGTAAAAGCTTGAACTATGCATTTTTACAAAAAGTTATTAAAGGAAGCAAAGAGAATCCTAACATCACAGAGTTACAGATTTTAGATTTATATGAAGAAGGTTTTGATCCACTTCTAGTATTTAATGAGAATAAAAGAAGACGTGATATGTATCGTGATCCATCTTTAGAAAAATACCGTAATCAAATTACTTGGGCAGACAAAATTGTTTTTGTATATCCTATCTGGTGGGGGAGGCCTCCTGCGATGCTTATGGGATATATTGATCAATTATTTTCAGCAAATTTTGCTTATAGAGATAAAAAAGGACTGTTACCAGATGGTTTACTGAAAGGTAAGTCTGTTGTCTGTATTTCTACAATGAAGGGACCTGCAAAGTATCCACTTTTATGGTTGAATAATGCACATAAAGTATTGATGAAAAAAGCGTTATTTAATTTTGTAGGTATCAAAAAAGTAAAGTTTTTCGAATTTGGCAATATGGAAAGTCCAAAGGGAAGGCAAACAAAAAAGTTAGAAAAAGTTTATCAATATTTCAAAAAAGTAGAACAATAAGATTTTTCTGTTAGAGACAAATATTATCGGAAAAAGAAAGAAGCCGACTCAAAACAACAAATTTGAGCCGGCTTTAATTCTCTATTTAATTGCTTTTTTCATTATAAAACTTAAATGTCTACCTGCTTGTTTATCCTGACGATACGAGAATCCTTCAGGGTTCATATAAGTACATGTCTGATCAATTGTAATTCGATCTGCGGGGATTCCAGCAAGTTCACATTGTTTTTTCACTGTTTGCTGATTATCAATGTGATACTTGTGTGTTTCATCATTAAAATAGATAAAATCATCTGCATAGCCTAGATTTTTGAATTTTACATATACATCAGCATCAACTTCAAATTTCTCTTGGCTTAGTGCAGTACCAATATGAATATGCAAATCATTTGGACTACAGTTTTCGACTTGTATTAAGTGATTAAAAACGTTTAAGGATATTTCTTTTACTGTACCTTGCCATCCTGAATGAATGACCCCGATAAGACCAGTGACTTCATTATAAAAAATCACAGGGACACAATCAGCAGTAAAAGAACATAATAATAGATTCGGCTCATAAGTATACAGGGCATCTGTATCCGTAATAGTGGTATCAGTACAATCTGCACCACGGCCTTTATCAGAAAGCGTTACCTTATGCAAATTCGAACTATGTGTTTGGTTGGCGCAGACGAAAGCTTCTACCTCACAATTCAACGAAGTGGCTAATTTTCTACGATTCTCCATCACATTATCTTGATTAACACATGCATGAAGAGCCATGTTGTTGCTTTCAAGTTCGGTTGCATCTTTTAGGGTTATTCCTGCAATTAATTTCTCATTGTTTAAATATATGTTTGTTTTCATACTATCACCTCATATTAATTTATATGAATCGTTTGATGATGTATATTATCCTTTGAAATTACCAATACATCAATGCTTCAGTTAGCTTTTTTAAATTTTGAACGTTAATTATTTCTGTTGTTAGAAAATTACAGCTAAATTTCCCTTTTTCGTGTAATAACTATTTTGAGAGAATTTTATAAGATTTACAGCAATATTACTTAACTAAGGATTTAATTAAAAAATCATAATTACTCCGATACTTACAAAACAACATTGACTTTTGCTCTTCTTTCGATTAACTTTATTAAGTAGACCAATCGTTATAATCTTTATTTAGAGGTGATTTTTTGACTAATAAAAATCAATCACGTGAACGAATTTTAAAAGCAGCTACTCGACTATTCCATTTAAATGGCTATCATGCAACGGGTTTAAATCAGATCATTAAAGAATCAGGTGCTCCTAAAGGTTCTTTATATCACCACTTTCCAAATGGTAAAGAACAATTAGCTATTGAAGCAATTCAAATATCTGCTTCTCGTATTGCAGCTGAAATTAAAGATCATCTTAATACGATTGAAGATCCTCTTGAAGCTTTCCAACATCATATTGACGTTATTGCAAAACGTTTTGACAATATAGAAGATGAGGATAGCTTAACAATTGTGCCTTTCGGTCTCATTGCATCTGAAACAGCTTTAGTAAATGAAAACATGCGTATGGTTTGTGAAGATACATTTCTATATTGGGAAAATTTATATAAAGAGAAGTTGTTGGCAAATGGATACAGTGATGAACAAGCCACAAATATTAGTACGACATTAAATGCCCTTATTGAGGGTGGTGTAACACTATCTTTAACACAAAAATATAGCGGACCACTTAATCGGGTAGGACAAATGCTTCCATTATTACTGAAAAAGTAAGGAAGCTTTTATTTATCAATTTTATATAGACTGGTCTATTAATTATAATTGAAAGGATGTTTATTTTGACAACATCTACACAAATGGAACAAGTAAGAAATCCAAAAGCAATGGCATTTGTATTAATGTTTGGTGCTTTTATCGGTTTGTTTAGTGAGACAGCATTAAATATGGCACTCACGAATATTATGGAGGACTTCTCTATATTAACAGCAACAGCACAATGGTTAACAACAGGTTATTTATTAACATTAGGTATTCTAGTACCTGTATCTGTACTTCTAATTCAATGGTTTACAACTAAGCAATTAGTTGTTAGCTCTTTAATTTTTTCTATTATTGGGACCATTTTAGCAGCATTAGCACCAAACTTTACTTTCTTATTGATTGGTCGTCTGGTTCAAGCAATTGGTACAGGTATTTTATTACCTTTAATGATGAATGTCATTTTATTGATTTTCCCAATTCATAAACGTGGCGCTGTAATGGGTTTAATGGGACTTGTTATTACTACAGCTCCTGCAATTGGCCCGACAGTAGCGGGGGTAATTGTTGATACATTGGATTGGACATTTATCTTTTGGATTAGTTTAGTTCTTTATGCGGGGCTTATTGGTTTTGGATTGAAAAATATTGACAATGTATCTCGTATTACGAAACCGTCAATTGATGTACTTTCAATTTGTCTTTCGACGGTTGGTTTTGGTGGATTAATTTATAGTCTCAGTTCGATTGCTGAAAAATCATTTTGGTCGACACAAGTATATATACCATTCTTTATAGGGTTTATTGCACTTTTTTTATTTATCCTTCGTCAATTAAAGATGGAACAACCTATGATTAATTTACGAGTTTTTAAATACCCTATGTTTACACTAGGCACAATGTTATTGTTTAGTGGAATGTTAATTGTTTTAGCTACTGCTATTTTATTACCAATTTTTTTAAAAGGTACACTGTTATTAAGTGCAGCGTTAGCAGGACTTGTATTATTACCTGGTAGTTTATTAAATGCTTTACTGTCACCAATTGTAGGGAAATTATTTGACCAATTTGGTGCGAAGAAGTTTTTACCATTAGGCTATTTATTGACACTAACAGGTAGTATAATCTTTGCCGTGACAATCTCTGCTGACACACCAATTTGGCAAATTATTTTGGCGAACATGGTTTTATTTACGGGAATCTCAATGATTATAATGCCAGCACAAACAAATGGCTTAAATCAATTGCCTCGTAACCTTTATGCAGACGGATCAGCTGTTATGAATACATTACAACAAATTGCGGGTGCAACGGGAACAGCACTTGCGATAACATTGATGACTAGTGGCCAAAAAAGCTATATAGAGAATTTTCCAGATTCTTCACCAACAGAATTCCTATCTGCCGGTATCAAATATACTTTCTATTTTATAACAGCAATTTCTCTCATAGGTTTCATCTTCTCTCTTTTTGTAAATCAAGAACGTGCAAAAGAGAGCTAATGAGGTATACTTAATCTAATGAGTACTTAAACTATCAAAAGCTAATCGTATATTTGCTAGTAAGCTTGTTCAATTAATAAGTAAGTATAATGCATGATAAATATGAAGAACTCCCTAATATCTTCATTTTTTACTAGAGCTTGGACAATAACTGGTGTAAACTTAATCAAGTGGAAGAGCTTTTTCTGTGATTTGTTTGTAGTGAATGCATTTAACACAGAAAAAGTCTTCCTTTTTCTATGTGTTCATTTACATTAGATATTTTACGCCCTATTAGAAAAGTTAAAATATTAATAAAAGGAGTTTGTATGTTTAAGACTTATATACGTAATGATCAGAGACTATATTATTTTACAATACTATTAGTAATCACAATTATGACCTTGGGTTTGTTGATTAAGAACCACCTTATTGAAGAATTAGGGGTTGGTTTTATTTTCCACCTATCTATTGTTGTGATTATTTCTGTAACCTTACTGATCTATCCAAAGTATGGAACGCATCGTTTTAGAACAATTATTATTATTGAAGCGTTCATCTATTATTATGGCATTTTCATTTTGTATCCAGAGACTTGGTCAAACTTTATTTTCCTATGTTTTATTCCCGCAGTTGCCATTATGTTTTTTGATTCTAAACTTTTTCATTTTTCTTTATTTATTAACTCTATATTAATTGCAATTACATTCGGTTTTATTGCGTTATTTGATCACGGTCTGTATACCTATATAAAACAAGATTTAGTAAGTAATGCTTTTAACTATGTAGGTAGTCAAGCTCTCATATACTTTATTTTCTATTTAACAAATCTACGTGTAAAAAAACAAGAATTATACTATGAACAAATAAAACAAGCAGAGCGTTTGAAAACAGCAGGACAATTAGCAGCAGCTGTTGCACATGAAATTAGAAATCCAGTAACTGTTGTTAAAGGATTTTTACAGTTATATGAACAAGATTCTCAATTTAATGATGCTATAAAGAGCCAATTTACTTTAATGATTGATGAATTAAATACAGCTGAGAGTGTGGTTTCTCAATTCTTGTCTATCGCAAAGCCAGATGAATATCTAGATATTGAATCAGTGAATTTAAAAGTTGTTCTTCAAAGTGTAACTGATTTACTTAATTCTTATGGGCTACTAAATAATAATAATATCGAATTAGAAATAAAAGAAGATTGTTACATAGCAGCTAACAAGATAGAATTGAAACAATTACTTATCAATATAATAAAAAATGCACTAGAGGCTTCTGAGATTGGGGAGTCTGTTATTGTAACTGGTGGAAAGAAACAAGATATAGTAGAGATTCAAGTAATAGATCATGGGCATGGAATGTCCGACACGGAAATTGAGTGTCTTGGTACACCTTTTTACTCTCTAAAAAGTAAAGGGACAGGTTTAGGCATGATGATTTGCTACAATATAGCAGCAAAGTATAAAGGGACAATTGAATTCCAAAGTGCAATAGATGAAGGAACTACTGTAACTATTTGCTTCCCATCGAGAAATTAAACAGCTTTCTAGGTTTCACAGTACTACTAACCGTCACTTTGTTGACGGTTTTTCTTTTGTTATACAGCAATATCAAGATTTGATATTGCTGTTATTTAAGCTACTAGAGGAGTAAGAAGTATTAATCAAATTTCATTAAGATTTTACAAATAGTAATATTCGTACATGAATGACAAGTAAACATGTTTTGCTCCAGATGATTTGTATGAGAAAATGAATAATAAGTTATTAAACATGAATGTGAGTAGCGTATTAAAGAAGCCTAGAAAGGACCGAAAGATGGATTTTTCAATGAGTGAAAAAAAGATAAAGATTTTATGTGGAGAAGTCGCTTTTAAAAAGGGTAAATCTTATTATCAAGCTGGAAAAGTAAATCTTCCTCCTTTTCAACAAGATGATTCGATAATCGAAGCCGGTGTAAAAGCGGGAGCTGATTTTGACGTCACAGTGAGAGTAGATGACGATGGAGAAATTGTAGCTCAGTGTAGTTGTCCACCAGTAGGGTTTGTGAAAACGTACTGTCAGCATATTGCAGCTGTCCTACTTGCTATTGAAGAGAAGCAGCAAGTTGAAAATGCCTTGACTACCAGAATGCTGGACTTATTTGAAAATAAATTGAAGCAGCCAAGTGGCCAGGGATTACATTTTGACAATAGACAGTCACTTAATGTTGAATTTACTTGCTTACCAGTTTTACTTCCTAATATGGAGTATGTAATTGGAATTGAGATAAGGTTAGGTTCTAATGTATTACATAACATCTACAAAGTAACCCAGTTTCTTCGTGAATTAGAGCTAAGAGAACCGTTTGAATATGCACCGGGATTGGTTTATGTACCTGAGCTCCACAGCTTTCCAAGAGAATCCGATGAAGTCCTTCAATTTTTGATAAGGAGTCAACGTGTAAAAAGTAATAGTGACATACAAGATGATTTGGTTTTAATTTCTGCAACTGATTGGGAACAGTTGCTTCCTTTATTAACTGCTGCACCGTCAGTACGATTCATGCAAGGGGATAATCTATATAAAGGGGTACAAATTGGACAAGATCTTCCTTTAAGTTTTGAATTTGATGAGGCTAATACAGTTGACTACCGCCTGAATGTTAAAGGTCTTGAAAAGATAATCGTTTTAAAAGCATATAGCTATGCTTTTTCAGAAGGCTTATTGTACAAACTACCTCAAGAAGATTGTCATCGATTAGCAGAATTAAAAGACATGTTGGATCAGTCTGGAAAGCACCAACTCGTTATTTCAGAAAATCAAATCGATCATTTTATGAGAAATGTCATACCTGGCTTAATGAAACTTGGACAGGTGAATATTGCAGAATCCGTTTCAAAAAGAATGGGGGAAACTCCACTTCGAGCCAAATTATTTCTGGACCGTGTAAGACATAGATTGCTTGCAGGTTTGGAGTTCCATTATGACCAAGTCGTTATTAACCCTTGTGAAGAAACGGAACAACCCTTTCCACATTTTCCAGGGATTAAGCGTCAGCGAACAAAAGAAGAACAAATTATCAAGCTACTACTTGAAAACTCATTTACTCAAACGTCTGGTGGATTTTACTTATATGATGAGGAAGCAGAGTATCAATTTTTGCATCATAACATTGCGGAATTAGAAAAATTAGTTCAAATTTATGCTACTACTTCAGTGAAAATGCGGATTCATAAAGGGTATACGGGTCCAAGGATAAAAGTTGAGGTAGGAGAAAGAACCGATTGGATTGCATTTCAATTCGATATCAAGGGTATTTCGGAATCAGAAATTCAAGAGATACTCACATCCTTGGAGGAAAAAAGAAAGTATTACAGAATTCCAAATGGCACATTAGTATCTTTGGAAACACCTGAATTTTTAGCACTATACCAAGTTGTAAGTGATTTGGAACTGTCCTCCAGAGATTTCATTGGGGAAGAAATCCGAGTCCCATTAATTAAGGGGATGCAATTAATCGATTCACTTAATCAAGGTGATTTGGTCGATCCTGGTGAAAACTTCTCTAAACTTATGAAAAACTTAAAGGATCCAGAAAAGGTAGAAAATGCAGTGCCTAGTACTTTAACTACAGTACTTCGCGATTATCAAAAAGTTGGTTTCAGTTGGTTCAAAATGCTGGCCAAATATAAATTCGGTGGTATTCTGGCTGACGATATGGGGCTAGGAAAGACTGTACAAAGCATTGCTTACATCGAATCAGTGCTACCGGATGTTCGGGCACAAAAACTGCCGATATTAATCATTGCACCTTCGTCTCTCATCTATAATTGGAAGAAAGAGTTGGAAAAGTTTACGCCACATATAACAGTGCAAATCATCGATGGCAACAAAGCGACAAGAGTTTCCTTGTGGAATAAGTCCATTGGTGCCGATGTAATCATCACTTCGTATCCTTCATTACGAATGGATGTATCTCTTTACCGAAAAGAGAAATTTCATACATTATTCTTGGATGAGGCGCAAACCTTTAAAAATCCAGTTACCAAGACTGCTAAATCGGTGAAAATGATTCAGGCAGATTATCGGTTTGCACTAACGGGAACGCCAATAGAAAACTCATTGGATGAACTGTGGTCAATATTTCATGTCGTATTTCCAGAGTTGTTGCCGAATCGAAGGGCCTTTAGCGAATTAAGCCGAGAAAATGTGGCAAAACGAGTACGTCCTTTTATATTGAGACGTTTGAAAAAAGAAGTCTTGAAAGAGTTACCAAATAAAATTGAAACAATGCAATTCTCGGAGTTACAAGAAGAGCAGAAAATATTATATGCCGCTTATTTAGCCGAATTAAAAAATGAAGCTTTGAAGCATTTAAGGAATGGCAGTTTTAAAAAAAATCGCATAAAATTTTTATCTGGGCTGACCAGACTGCGTCAAATATGTTGCCATCCTGCATTATTCGTAGATGAATATGCAGGAGGATCGGCAAAGTTCGAACAATTGAAGGGGATTATTGAAGAATGTCGTAATTCAGGCAGACGTGTGCTAATTTTTTCACAGTTTACTCAAATGCACAGCATTATCAGGCACCATTTAGCCTACCAGGGTGTACCTTATTTTTACTTAGATGGACAAACGCCTCCAGAAGACCGCGTAGAATTATGTGAGCGATTTAATAATGGAGAAGGGAACATATTTCTTATTTCCTTAAAAGCTGGAGGCACTGGTTTGAATTTGACAGGAGCTGATACAGTGATACTTTATGATCTTTGGTGGAATCCTGCAGTCGAACAACAGGCTGCAGACCGAGCACATCGTATGGGTCAAACAAATGAAGTACATGTAATCCGTCTGGTAGCAAAAGGTACGATAGAAGAGAAAATATACGAGCTTCAACAAAAAAAGAAGCATCTCATTGACGAAGTAATTCAGTCGGGCGAAGATTCCTTGACCTCTATGACAGAACAAGATATACGAGAGATTTTGATGATTGAATAGATGCATCTGAAGGAATTATAGAAAACAAATCCTCCAAATTCTGAGCGAATTGGAGGATTTGTTTGTGTTAATTGGATTGCGTAAATATACGGTGTAGCCACAATAATAAAGATGACTTTACTGGCACAAGAATATAATCATTTACTTTGAAATTACAAATAAACCACCGCAGTGAGAAATGCTTTGGAATTCACATTTAGCTACATCAAGTAATGAAGTTTTTATTTCGTCATAAACAAAATAAAACTCATCATCATCCCAATAGCTAATACTATCTTTTCTGCAATTTTCAAGATTTGCTCGTGTTTGAAAAGCAATATCGCCTATTAATATTTTTCCATTCTCAGACAGCAAAGATAGTAAGCTCTTAATGAAAACTACTTTTTCATTATCTGTTAGGTGGTGTAATGTATACGTACTTACAATAAAGTCATATTCATTGCCTTGAAATTGTTCAGGTAAACCATTTGAAATATCCCACTCCATCAAATTAGCTAGTGGCATCTTAGATTGGGCTATTTCGATCATCTTCGCAGAAAAGTCTAATCCATCTATGTGATGATCATTTTCGTATAGTTTATTTGTTAAAACACCTGTCCCGAACCCTATATCTAATACCTTTGCTTGTTTTACCTGCATAATTTCATTAAATATAGCACTTAATATATTTTTATATCCTGCAAATGGATACAAATTATTATCTTCGCTTACTTGTACAGTTTGATCATAATCATTTGCCCACAAATTGAAACCTTGTTTATTTAACATGAAGCTCCTCCTATAATGTGAACGAGCTTTCAAGCATGCCTATTAAAGTTAATGCTTGATTAGTCGCCCATCAGTTCTCCTAAGTTCTTATGATTTTGAATAGTTGAAATGTTTTTCATCATAAACCCCATCTTTCTTAGTAAAAACAATATTAACATAATTCTGAATATTTTAATACCATATTTTAGTATAAAGATAATATGGAGTAGAAACAAAAAACTGTACGATTTTTTCAGATAAAAATGAGCCCCTCTAGCTACATCCAATCACCTGCTTTTAAAGTAGGTTGAGAAAAGTCGGTTTTATGTTTAGATACGTTTTGAAATACCAGAAGATCACTATATCAAAAAGGTCTTTCGCCAAATCATTGAGTTGGTGAAAGGCCTATTTCTTTAAATAATTTGATAACTACATTGACAAATATTCCTTATTTATTTAGTATTTTCATAAATTGGTTATAACCAGTTTGCAGGAAAATGAAATTAGTTCCAAGGAATAGGGGCGATAAATGATAAAACTATAATATCCTTAAAGAAATTTTGTCGTTATGAACATGTATTAACTTGAACCTGGTTAAAGGAATGAAATAATACTTTGTGAAAAAAAGAGGGAGGATGATCGGTTGAATCTAGATCGATCAAAAAGTAGTCGCATTCTATCACTTATTTTAGAGGAGGAATTGTGAGGATGAAGAAGAAATTTATTGTGAAATGTCTTTTATCTATGATTTTGATTTCACCGTTAGTGGTTGATCAAGTTCACGCAGAGGTTTTGGATAAAGAGCCGAATGTCAATAGACAATGGAAGCTAAAATACCAAGAGAAACTTAATAAAGAGTTACCAACTGATGGAGCAGATTGGGTACTTGATAGTTATGGTGATGATAGTCCTTGGCATGTAGACCATCTTGACGATGATGGCGAATTTTTTAAAATCAAAGGAGGAGATGACTTTTTTAAGCAGCTTAATAGTTTTAATTTATTACGAAAACAAATGCAATTTGGAAAAGATGGCTGGCTAACTGCAGAGTTTGCGGTTAGAGACTATGATAAAGATGGAATACCAGATACCGAGGCAACATTAAAGAATGTTGAATTAAAAAAAGGCGACCATGCTGCTGAATTAAAGACTAGCTTTGATTCAGGTCTTATCATTCGCTCTACTGAAGTTTTACCATCTGAATATAGAGTGGAATATGTGTTAAGAAATATAGACTTTGGTGGAAAAAGAAATGACAGTTTTTATTACGATGATAAGTTTAATGGATATACAATGGATCAGCGTAAATCAAATCATCCATGGAAAAGAAGTGGGGAATTTACTGGAGATTCCAATCATACCAATAATAACTTTGGAGATATAACAAATGAAAACGGTTACTATTTCTTGTCAATTATGGACTATGAAAAACCTGCACCCCACAATAATGTTTTTATTCACAACCATAGAAAAGTAGGCATGGATGCGTACAATACCAATGCAACATGGGCAAGTGCATATGCAACGTGTAATCCTGCTACTGGAGAATTATATAAACAACTTGGTGATAAAAGTTCAAATAATGCAATAAACGGCCTTTTCTTTGCAGGAGATACGTTTAGAGATCCATCGATGGGTTATAATTCATTTTTGTTTGAAACCGAGTGTGGTTCCCTATCTGACACTGATACAGAGTACTCTATTATTTCCAATGCTGAAATTCAACCTGAGCTAATGCCTGAGGAAAGTTATAAATTCGCTATCGAGCGAAATAAAACAGGTTATGTTATGGAAATGACAGGAAACTTTAAATATATTGGAAAAAAAACATTGAGATATGAACGTGAATTTATTCAGGATGGCAGACCAATCTGGCATTATAATAACACTCCGGAAGAATATGACGGACAATATAATTCGTCCCTCACTTTTACTGGGCCACATGGCAGTTACTCTGTAGAACAATGGCCAAAAGGTTCTGCGTACCCAGATAACTTTGTTATTGGAATCCCGCATATCAATTATTATGAAGGATCTGCTGTAATCGATGAAATAAAACTCTTTGTCCCAAAAACTAATCCTAAATAGCATTCTTTAATCGAACTAGCACGATCTATAATCTTGGGCTTTAATCTGCAATATACATCGTGATGTTTCTCTTACATCCTTTATGGAGTTTCAGCTAAAACTCCTTTACATTGTCAGAATACTTTGATAATATGAAAATATCAAGTGGTTATAACCAGGTCAATGCATAAAACGATCTGGTTATTTTCAAGAGTCGTATAGCAAGGAGCTGTAAAGAAATATGGATAAGAACAGTAAAGTGCCACTTTATTTGCAACTCATGGAGGTGCTAATCAAGAAAATCGAAGGTAAAGAATATGTTGAGAATGAGCAACTACCTTCGGAGCGCGAGCTTTGTGAAATTTATAAATTAAGCCGGATAACGGTAAGGCAAGCACTTCAAGATTTAGAGCGAGAAGGATATATTTACAAATTACATGGGGTAGGCACCTTTGTAGCATCGAAATCATATAATCAAAATTTAGTTAAATTATATAGTTTTACAAATGAAATGGAGAAGTTAGGGAAGAAGCCTACGACAGAAGTGTTATCTTTTAATGTATTTGCGATTGATGATCGATTAGCTAAAAAAATGAATTTATATCCGTTAGAAGAAGTATATAAGATCGTACGATTGAGATTTGCGGATGGTGAACCACTGATGCACGAAACATCTTATTTGCCTAAAAAAATATTTCCGAATTTAACTGAAAATGATTTAAATGAAAGATCGATGTATGAGATATTTCATCAGGATTATCAAATTGGGGTCACAAAGGCAACAGAACGACTATCGGCTACACTTATACAAGAACAGGAAGCTAAATACTTAAAGGTTAAAGGTAATCAACCTGGAATGCTGATTAAGCGATATGCATACCATCATGATGAATTGATTGGGTATAACATAAGTGTGGCACTTGGGGATAAATTCTCGTACACCGTAGAATTAACGTAAAGAAGAGTCTATTGAAAACTAATGATTTAAGTTAGTCCAATATAGATTTTTCATTTCAATACAGTGGTTATGACAACATAACCACTCAATAGATTAAACTATTTATTTAAAATAAGGAGGATGAATATTTTAATTTTGATAAAAAAATTTCAAATAAAATGAAAGCGCTTCAATTATGTGGTGATAATTACCAACAATATGCTGTTTGGGATGAGTTGATTTCTCTCACACGATCCCCATACGAGAAAATATGATCTGGTTATTTTACTTGAAGTCACTTCAGATCCATCTGAGTTAAAGGTTGTTGTATTAACAGATAAACGTGATGCTGTAGTCAAAGAATTTGGTGATTGGGTAATTCCTGTTAGTTCTGAAAATGTAACTATATCAACTAAAAAGGAATGATATTATGCTGAAAAGTATGCTGACGAAAGAAACAGTTGTTGTAGAGGATACATGTGATACATGGCAAAATGCGGTACTAAAAGCCGGAGAGTTATTGAAAAATACAGGGGCCATTGAGGAAAGTTATATTACTGCGATGGCTGAGTCCGTTGAGAAGAACGGTCCGTATATGGTAATTGCCCCTGGAATTGCCTTGCTTCATGCGAGACCGGAAGATGGTGTGAATGAGGCATGCATGAGTTTACAGGTATTAAAAAATGGAGTTTCTTTCGGTCATAAAGAACGAGATCCGGTAACTTTAGCTTTTGCATTTGGTGCGGTAGATGCAAAATTGCATCTACAAGCATTACAGCAGTTAATGGAATTATTTAATGATGAGGAACGATTAACGAAACTTAAAAATTGTGAAAATGTAGAAGAGGCATTAGTACTTCTAAATGAATAATAAACTAGTGAAAAGGGTGAGGTAAAATGATGGCATTAAACTATATTGACCAAATTGAAGAGATTATTAAACGAGTGAAGGCTACTCAAATGAATGCAATTAATGAGGCATCCCTATTAATCAAGGAGGCAGTCAAAAACGATAGATTGATACACATTTTTGGCTGCGGACATTCCCAAATGTATGCGGAAGAAGTTTTTTATAGAGCCGGTGGTCTAGTAGCTGTTAACGCGATACTTGAACCCGCTTTATCTTTAAGACCTGAAGCGACAAAAAGTACTTGGTTCGAAAGATTGGATGGCTATGCCAAAAAGATTCTTGATAGTGAAGAGACGGAAAAAGGCGATGTCATTATCATAGCATCTACGTCAGGCAGGAATTCAGTTCCAATTGAGATGGCGCTAGAAGCTAAGGAAAAGGGATTAAAGGTCATTGCGTTAACTTCAAATGAATTTACAAATGACGTTACCTCTAGACATGCTTCAGGGAAAAAATTAATCGATATCGCGGATGTCATTCTAGATAATTGTGGCGTTAGTGGAGATGCAGTTATCGAAGTAAAAGGATTTGCAACAAAGTTTGGACCAACATCTTCTGTCATTGGGTTTATGATCTTGCAAAGTATTATCGCACAAACAATTAGCAGTTTATTGGAAGAAGGAGTAGAGCCAAGCGTATGGGTTAGCTCAAATTTAGACAAGGGAGATGACATTAATAAAGAACATGTTAAAAAATACAAAAGCCGAGTGAAATGTCTATAAAACTTGAAAAATAGGAGGAGAATAGTTATGAAAATATATACAGTATGTGGAATGGGTTTTGGAACAAGTCTAATGGTTAAAATGACAATTGATGATATTTTAAAAGAAATTGGTGAAAAAGCAAATGTTGAGGCAATCGATATGGGCTCAGCGAAAGGTTTGAGTGCAGATTTATTTGTTACGTCGAATGATATGAAAGGGTCGTTCCCAAGTGTGGATGCCCCAGTAATTTATTTAAACAATATGGTGGATAAAGCAGAAATTAAGGAAAAAGTTACATGCTTTTTTGAAGCGTAAAATAGTAAATGAGCTGACATGCAAGAAGATTGAGGAACGATCACAAAAAGAAATGGGGGGATGTATATGCTAGAATTCATAATTCAATTATTGACAACTCCGGCGATCATGCTTGGACTAGTAGCCCTAATCGGTCTATTAATTCAACGCAAGGCATTTGGAGATGTTATTAAAGGAACTTTCAAAACGATTTTAGGTATTCTTATTTTAAGCGCTGGGGCGGGTATTATTGTTGATTATATTACACCGTTTAGTGAAATGTTTACCCAAGCTTTTAATTTGACGGGAGTTGTACCTTTTGATGAAGCAGTAATAGGTGCTCTATCAGAAAATGTTAATGAAATAGCACGTAATACATCATTAATATTGGCATTTGGGTTCGTTGTAAATATCATTCTAGCAAGGTTTACACCATTTAAATATATCTATTTGACAGGACATATGCTTTGGATTATGTCGGGTGCATTAGCATGGGCATTTTATGATTTAGGGTATTCTACTACAGAAGCTGTATTATGGGGTTCTTTAATTCAAGGATTAGTTTTAGTCTTATTCCCAGCTCTAGCACAACCAGTTATGAGGAAAGTTACCGGTAATAATGAAATTGCATATGGCCACTTAACGACAAGTGGTGTTGTTTTATCTGCATATGTAGGAAAAGTATTTGGAAATGCTTCGAAAGATTCAGAGGAAGTTAAAATGCCGAAAGGTCTTGAAATGTTTAAAGACACAGCGATTTCAATTTCAGCAGTGATGTTAATTTTATACCTAGTAACTACCCTTGTGGCAGGACCTGAATTTGTCAGTACATTAAGTGGGGAGCAGAATTGGTTAGTGTTCTCTATTATTCAGGCTTTTGGCTTTACTGCTGGAGTTCTAGTATTACTTCAAGGGGTCAGAATGTTCTTGGGAGAAATCGTACCGGCATTCAGAGGAGTTGCAGTTAAATTGGTTCCAGGCGCTAAGCCGGCTCTTGATGTGCCTGTAATTTTCGGATTTGCTCCAACCGCTTTAATGCTCGGTTTTGTCTTTTCCGTAATCGGAATGATTATAGGAATGTTTGTATCGAAAGCATTTGGTACGGTTATTCCTTTACCTTCTATTATAGGTGGATTCTTCACAGGAGGAGCAGCAGGTATATTTGGAAATGCACTAGGAGGAAGACGTGGGGCTATGGTCTCTGGTGTAGTATACGGTTTGGTATTAACTATTCCAGTAGCATTGTTCTATCCGTTATTTGGACTAGAGGAATATGGAATTTCCGGTATTGCCCTTCTTGTGCCAGATGGAATTATAGTACTCACATTGCTTAAGATATTCTCAGATCTGAATATCATTCCTGTCGTTGTAATCGTATCCATCCTAGGCGTGCTTGCAACAGGATTAATAAAAAAGAAAAAGAAACAAGAAAATGAAGTAGAAAAATTTGCTTAAGTAAGAGTTCAACTTGTATTACGGAATAGCAATGGGTTTCTAAATGCAAAGGAGAAAAAGACGGGATCTATCAATACTCAAAAAATAAACTGAAGTATAAGTGAAATTAAAGTGGAAAAGTTAGATTGATCATTAAAAGCTTCCCTCTATTATTCAGCCTTATGATTTATTTCTGTTAGCAAGTATTCGGATTACTTAATAAAGGAGTTTGAGCAGCATGATTGAAAAAAACTTTAACGTAATAGATGAAGCAGGTATTCACGCACGTCCTGCATCCGTATTGGTTACTGTAGCAAGTGGTTATGAATCAGAAATAAAAATAATTTATAAAGAAAAAACGGCAAATTTAAAATCAATTTTGGGTGTGATGGCTCTTGGAATTCCATTTGGTGAGGAATTTAATATTAATGCGGAAGGATCAGACGAAGAAGAAGTATTAAAAAAATTAGAAGAAACATTGATAACGGCAGGATTGGTAAACGCATGAGGTTACAACGAATCGCGGTAAGGCTTTGGCATCATAGTAGAATTCCTTCAACTACCATACAAGCAGATTAGTTTGTGGAAAAATTCGAAGTCTTTAGTATTAGAACAAATGACTTAATTCAATTATTCAATTAACGATGGTGCTCGAGCTGTCAGAGCTCATTGTAATTTATAATGTTGCTTTTAAAATTCTTAGTTTTAGGTGCCTATGACATTGGTTTTATTAACAACAAATAGTGTAACATTCATATCCAGGCATAGGCACCCATCACATACATTAATACATAACATTTTCCGTAAATACTGCCGTGAGCAGTATTTTTTTAGCTCTCTTTTAATAGATATTTCCACGTTTTTAAAAGTATTTGTCAATGGATTGTGCTTCCAACCTCGTGGGCTGTTTAGCGAGTAAAACGTGTGATTACCCCTGAATAGTAAGTGGAAGATGAATCTGAAAATAGCGTTTTTAAAGCAGTCACGAGTGTTATACTTTCCTTTCTTTCGTTCGTTCTGCCACCCAAAAGTCATTGATGAAACGGTGATTTTATATAGTAATGTGAATAGAAAAGGGTAACCATGAACTTGGTTACCCTAAAAAAGTTAATTTTTTTCTGGAGAAAATGTTTTACAATCCGTTTCTTCACTATTGGATGCTTGGTTACCTTTTTGACTTACTACATAAATTGCTTCAGCAGTACATTTGTTTCCAGAGCCCCAATACGTACAGTTATTCACTTCGCAAAGAACCTGTTGAGTCATAGTATCACACCTCCTCTTTCGTTTATCTTTAACAAAAATGAAGTAATTAATACTTGATTTGGAAAGGGCAGCAAAAGTATTTCTTTACTACGACGCATATATGAGTGTATTTTTGAGTGTATTTTACATTACAGATATGCTTATTTAGAAGTTTCTTGAAGTTCAATTTTAAGCACTTTTTCACTATCGGTAGTAAACTCAATTCTTACAAAAACGCCGAACTCTCTGTTACCTTCTTTTAACCATAATTTAAACTTTTCAGTTGTTGTATCCTTTTTCGTTTCTCTACCTTGGTGGAGGTAATCAATTATTTTTGCATTGGGATATTTTGAATTTGCCTCTATTAAAGCAAGCTTTCCCCATTTAACGTATGCAGGACTCTCTTGGTGCGCATAAGCATTTGTTGGTATATGTAATGATGTTGAATTGGCTATAATAAAAATTCCAAGTGCGATAAACGTTTTTCGCATAATTGACCATCTCCTTTTCATATAGAATGAGTTATTTGGTTAAATTCATTCTCTACGGACTAATCTTAAAAAAAAACCTAACTGCAGAATTTAGACAACTAATAAAAGACTCTTACTATGTTAAAATAAAAGTAAAATATAGAAAGATATAAAAATACATAAAAACTAATGAATTTAAGTAATAATAGTTGACTATAACTTAGTAATCTTATAGGATTTAATTGACTGGTGAATCAGTCTAGCGAATTGACTAACATTCAAACATAAGATAAGCGCAAACATGAACGAAACAACATCAGCCTTCAATTGCTTTAGAAATGATTGCTTTTGAAATATTGAATGATGGACGTTTAACAATTTTACATACAATTTCAATTGGATATAGAGTAGAAAAAGCTTCTGTTCAAGATGCATACATATCATCAAGAAATCTTTTTGAACAACTTTTGCACTTTATAGGGGAAAATCGAAATTTTATGGGAATCCTACTTAAAAGAATCCATTCTCAGCTGATTTTTCAATCGAAAGTGGACAAGATAAAGAAAGATCCAAGAAGCTTTTGCAAATAATATTCGAAGAGCTTCTGCCTTGAAAATTTTACAACGTCCAGCAGATTCTTGTTTCAATCTACAAATGAGGAATTGCAACAAAAAATCGGTCAATTTGAGTTTTTTGGACTGTTTGATATGTAATCAAAGGAGGAAAACATAATGAAAAAAGGTAAAATTTTCTTCGCTTTTGCTGCAACTGCGGCACTTATTTTAGGTGCATGTGGCAATAGTGAGACAAAAAAAGAAAATAATAATACATTAAGCGCAATTCAAGAAAAAGGTGAAATGACAGTAGGGATTATGGGAACGTATGCACCTTATAATTTCATGAACAAAGATAAAGAATATACCGGTTTTGATGTGGATATTGCAAAAGAATTGGCAAAACGCCTAGATGTCAAAGCAAAATTTGTTGCTCAAGATTTTTCGGGGTTAATACCAGGATTGCAAAAAGGGAAATATGATGCTTTATTAAGCCAAGTAACGATTACGCCAGATCGTGAAAAACAAGTTGATTTTACGGCACCTTATATTACAAATGATGTGAAAGTTATTGTAAAAGAGGATAATACTTCTATTAAGTCGGTAGAAGATTTCAAAGGTAAAAAAATCGGTGTTGGCCTTGGTACAAATGACGAAGCATTCCTACGAAATGAATTAATGCCAAAAGTCGGGGACTTCAAAATCAACACATATGATGATGTCATTACAACGTTAAAAGATCTAGATGCAGGCCGTGTAGATGCGACAATTAATAATGTTTATGCATTAAAACCAATCATTGAAAAGAATGGATTTAAAGTGAAAGCTGTCGGTGATCCGATTAAATCTGATAAAGCAGCAGTTGCCGTGAAAAAAGGTAATAAAGAATTAGTTGAAGCGATGAACAAAGCATTAGCTGATATGAAAAAAGATGGAACATATAAAGAAATCTTCGTAAAATGGTTTGATGAAGAACCAAAAGCAGATTTAGGAAAGTAGGAAGTTTAGATGGATATAGTTATTGATAATCTTCCTTTTTTACTAAAAGGTGCTTATTATACACTATTAATAACAGTGGTTTCAATGTTCTTTGGCTTAATAATCGGTTTAATAACGGCGATTGCTCGTATTAAGGGCAATCGTTTCTTCCGCGGAATTGCGAAAATTTACGTATCGATTATTCGAGGAACTCCACCACTTGTGCAAATAGTCATCGTCTATTATGGGCTTGTAGATTATGGTGTCGAATTAGATGCTTTAACAGCTGCATATATTGCGTTAAGTATAAATATTGGTGCCTATGTTTCTGAAGCATTCCGTGGTGCAATTCAATCTGTACCATCTGGTCAAACAGAAGCTGCACTTGCAACAGGGATGACAGAAGCACAGGCGATGCGTCGCATTGTCATTCCACAAGCGATTCGCTATGCTATTCCACCACTTGGTAACACATTTGTTGGTATGTTAAAAGAAACATCACTCGTATCAGTTATTGCGGTAACGGAACTTATGCGTTCTGCTCAGCTACTTGTAGCACAGTATTATGTATATATGCCGTTCTATTTAGCAATTGGATTGATGTACTGGATTATGAGTACAGTCTTTACATTTATATTAAATAAAATCGAAAAAAGATTATCGGTTTATTAAGGGGGGAACGTAATGTTACAAATAAAAGACTTGTCAAAGAGCTTCGATCAAAATGAAGTCTTAAAGCATATATCATTGACGATTCCTGCCCATCAAGTTGTTGCAGTTATTGGACCAAGTGGTTCAGGGAAAAGTACATTTTTACGTTGTTTAAACGGACTCGAAACTATTTCAGGTGGTAGTGTTACTGTTAATAATCATTTATTACAAGCAACAGATTCGAAAAAGGTTCGCCAAAAAACAATTCACGCTATAAGACAAGACACAGGTATGGTGTTTCAGCAATTCAATTTGTATCCGCATAAAACGGTTATTGAGAATGTTATGGAAGCTTTAGTAGTCGTGAAAAAGCAATCAAAAGAGCAGGCAAAAAAAATGGCCTCTGCATTATTAAAACGTGTTGGCTTACAAGAGAAAGAAGATGCTTATCCTTCAAGATTATCAGGTGGCCAGCAACAACGTGTAGCCATTGCTAGAGCACTTGCAATGGAACCAAAAATTATGCTATTCGATGAACCAACATCTGCACTGGATCCAGAACTAGTCGGTGAGGTTTTACAAGTAATGAAAGAACTTGCTGAAGAGGGCATGACGATGGTAATTGTTACACACGAAATGAAATTCGCAAGAGATGTGGCAGACCGTATATTATTTATGGCAGATGGACAAATTGTCGAAGATGCAGAACCTAAAGTATTCTTCACACATCCATCAACAGAACGTGCTCAGAAATTTTTAGAAAAAGTAAATGAATTTTAACAGAAGAAAGGTTGATTAATATGCAAATAAAAGCAAAATGGCAAGGTGGACGTGCCTTTGAAGCAGTAGGGCCAACAGGATACCCAATGGTAATGGATGCAACTGCTAACTACGGGGGAGAAGGTAAAGCTGCAACACCAACTGAAATGTTACTTAGTTCTTTAGCAGGTTGTATAGGTATTGACGTTACAATGATTTTAAAACCACATTTAGATAAAATCGATTCTATCGAAATTACAGTAGATGGTGAACGACGTGAAGAACTTCCAACGGCTTTCACAGCAGCAACTTTATTGTTTGATATAAAAGGCGACATAGATGCAAAAAAAGTTTTACGTGCAATTAAGCTTGGAGAAGAGAAGTATTGTGCAGTTTCTGCGTCTTTGAAAGCTGAAGTTACTTATCGTTTAATGTTGAACGGTGAGGAAGTAGCGATTACTGAATAAGATTTATTTAGGAGCTGCCTAGAATATAGGCAGCTTTTTTTGTATACAATGGTTTTTTGTCTACATATTAGATTGGCTTATTAATCAACTGTAACGGAAAGTTCCTTAACAAGTAGTGTAGGGGAACCATAGCCGTCTGGAAGGAAGTATAGGTCTTTACATGTTTCCTCAATATCCTTCATCAATTCATAGAAGTTACCTGCTATGGTCATTTGTTTAACTGGCGAAGCAATTTTACCTTCTTTAACATGGAAACCAGTCGCCTCAACGGAGAAATCTCCAGAAATTGTATTCGCACCTGAATGAAGACCAGACAAGCCAGTAATAAGGATTCCTTCAGATACTGATACGAGTAAGTCATCTAAAGTTCTTTGACCTGTTGCAATGTGCATATTTTGTGGTGCGATAGAGAGCGTGCTTTTGTAAGAAGGTTTATGTGCATTTCCTGTTGTTTCGCAACCTTCTAATTTTGCTGATTTCCTGTTATGGAGTAATGTTTCAAGAGTTCCATTTGAAATAATTGCTCGTTTTTTTGTAGCAACACCTTCTCCGTCAAAACTTGATCCAGACAGTGCCTCTGAGTGGAATGGATCATTTAGTAATGTCACAAAATTTGATGCAATTTGTGTTCCTACTTTTCCTTTTAAAAGTGACTGATCTTTCTGTGCGTTTTCTGCAGAGAAGATAGGCGTAAATGTTGAGAGTAATGCAGCAGCCGCGTTATGTCGCATTATAATAGGATATTTTCCAGACGGAATGGATTTTTCACCGAGATTAGATAATGCTTCTTCAGCAGCTTCTTTGGCAATTTCATCGGCATCTAGCGATTGGAAATCACGAGTCATTTTCCTGAAGCTACCTGTTTTCATTTCTTCGCCGTCTTTAACGACTGTTGAAACGAATATGATAATTCCATTCTTTTTCTCTGTTAATGAAAGACCTTTACTGTTTGCTAATGATTGTTCTCCTGAGAAATTTTGCAGTCCACAATAGTCGAGTGTTACAATACGCGGATCATAAGAACGTATTTTTTCTTCAATAGACTTAATTAATGCAATCTTTTCAGGGATTTGTACATTCGCAAGTTCTTCACTATAAGATTGATAGTTAGTATATTCACTACTTCCATCGAAAATATCAGTTCCATCATCCTCATCAAGCAATTCTGCATTTGCTTTTGCATTGTCTATTAAAAATGATATCGAATCCTCATCGATTTTTTCTGTATAGGCATAACCCATTTTACCGTTATAAAGACCCCGCAAACTAAGTCCACCATCCACAGATGTTTCGTAGCTATCAATTTCTCCTTCAAAAATCATACATTGAAATGATTCAGCTTTTTCATAGAATACTTCAGCTTCTTTGAAACCAGCATCCATTGCTTTTTGAAGCAGTTTTTCTTGGAATTCAGTGATTTTCATTACTTATTCCCCCTTTGTCCCACCGACCGTAATTTCACTGACACGAATCATTGGCTGGCCGACATTAACTGGAAGGCTGCCACTCATCGCTCCACACATACCTGCGCCGTGTGCAAGGTTATTCCCAACGCGATCAACTAACTGCAAGGTTTTTGCTCCGTTCCCTATAAGTGTTGCTCCCCGTACAGGGTGTGTAATTTTTCCATCTTTTACGATGTATGCTTCTTCAACCGCGAAGTTATAGTCACCAGTAGCTGGATTAACTTGACCCCCACCCATATATTTTGCGTAAATGCCATACTCTGTTGAAGCGATAATATCTTCTGGTGTTGATGTACCTGGGGCGATATACGTATTTGTCATACGTGATGTCGGACTGAAGCGATAAGACTGGCGGCGTGAAGAGCCAGTTGATTCAGTTTTCATACGACGTGCATTCAATTTATCAATTAAATAACCTTTTAAAATACCATTTTCGATTAAGACATTTTTTCTTGTTTTCTCACCCTCATCATCAATATTAAGTGAACCCCATTCGTTTGCTAGGGTACCATCATCGATGTAAGTGACGATTTCCGGTGCAACTTTTTCGCCAACTCGATTTGCGAACACGGAATTGTTTTTTGCGACAGCTGTGGCTTCAAGTCCGTGTCCACAAGCCTCATGGAAAATAACGCCACCAAATTCATTGTCAATGATTACTGGGAATTTCCCACTAGGGCATTCTTCTGCATGTAGCATTGTTACTGCTATACGTGCTGCTTCTCCTGCATAGTGAGTCAAATCTAGGTTTTCCATAAATTCAAACCCGGCATGAGCACCAGGTCCGTAGAAACCAGTTTGCAGTTCATTGCCTTCTGAAGCAGTTGCTTGAATGGCTAGTCTACTGTGGACACGAGTGTCTTCAATAAATTTTCCTTCCGAGTTAGCAATGAGTATATTTTGTTCTTCGTCCATGTATCTTACAGTAACTTGACGAATGCGTTCATCATAATTTCTAGCAATTTCATTTGCCTGTCTCATAATAGAAGCTTTCCTTGCATGTTCTACAGTTTGAGGCATTTGCGCGATTTGGTGAATTGGGTCAAATATCTCTTTTTGGAGCGGGTGAATCGTACCTGTCCCACCGCCTTTTATAGCAAGTGCAGCCCGCTTAGCTGCGAGTAACAAGCCTTCTTCAGAGATATCATTCGTATATGTGTAAATACTTTGAAGACCAGAAAAAATACGTATACCTATTCCAAAATCACGACCAGATATACTTTTTTCTATTTTGTTACTTTGTAATGCAATGTTATTTACATACTTATCTTCAATGAATATTTCAGAGAAGTCACCCCCCGTCGAAAGAGCCGCATTAAGCACGTTTTCAATAATAGATTGTTTGATCATTTACCTTGCCCCCTTTATTAAATTATAACGTAAAAGGGGATTTGTAGTTGGAATAAATAGAATTTTTTGTATGTTTTAAATTTATTTTCAAGGATACTATTGATTACAATAGTGATAAAAGTCAGTGTACTTAAGATTTAAATATCCAAAAGATTGACGACAATAACCCTTGAAAATAAGCCTTAATAAAAAGGATTTTTATATTATATATAGAATTTGATATTTAGTACAATAATTGGAGGTTATTAGAAATGGGTATAGTGATTAAAAAACTTCCAGACTATGAGGTAGCCTATATTAGGCATGTTGGAAGTTATTTTGAACCTAGTAATCATTGGGGAAGACTAGGGGAGTGGGCAGCAAGGAATGGGTTGTTTCCACCTGCGCAAAATTATATAGGATTGTCTCTTGATAATCCTGAATTTGTAGCTCCGGAATTGTGTCGACACGACGCTTGTATTACATTATCAAAGGATTTTGTAAAAGAAGAGCAATCGGAAATACAATTTAAAACAATAACAGGGGGACTGTATGCTCTATATCAGTTCTATGATACACCTGATAAATTAGCCAACGCTTATCAAGCCGTTTTTGGAGATTGGATACCTCAAAGTGATTATGTTGCAGATGATAAGATTAGTCTTGAATTTAGTTTGAATAATCCTTTAGATGATATTGAGGGGAAATGCAAAGTTGATTTGTATGTACCTATAAAGAAAAAGTTATCTAAAGATGAAGTGATTACAGAATTTGAGCAAGCACAAGACTGGGTTAATAGCTTGAAAAAGCATCCTGAGAAGGACTTTTTCGAACCCATTGAGAATGGTAAATGGTCTGTAGCTGAAATTATTGCGCATTTAGCATTTTGGGATAAATATGTACTAGAAGCAATACTGCCAAATATGAAACAGAATACTGATATTAAGAGTATAGACTTTCAAGAATTAAATGATCAGGCATCTAACTATGCTTTATCAGGTATATCAGGTATGAGCCTAATAGATCAATTTGTAGAAAGTAGAGAACGTTTAGTAGCAAAATTAAGAGGCAAATCTGACGCTGAATTTCATGTGCAATTTAAAATTAATGGAGATGAGATTGACCTATATTCAGGGGCGCCTTTTTCAATGTATAACTATATTAGCAGCTTTATTTGGCATGATAACCATCACAAAAAGCAAATAATTGAATTTTTTAATAGTAAGTATTCTAAAGATTTTCAGGTGAAATAAGAAACAGGAGTTAAGCTGTTTTAACATGCTTAACTCCTGTTTTTTTAAGATTGATTATATTAAGCTATCTTTTGTTGTATTTTCAAATGCTTTACTAAGTGTACTTGATACAAGTTTTATAGCATCTGCACCTTCTTCAAGTAGACCAGCCATCCAAAAGAAACCATGAATAACACCATCGTATCGTTTCAGTTGAACAGGGATGTTCGCTTCTTGCAATTTTTTTGCATAAGCTTCACCCTCATCTCTTAAAGGATCATATTCAGCGGTAATAACTAATGCAGGTGGTAAGTCCTTTAAATTAGTTGCTTTTAGAGGAGAGACGTAAGGACTTTCTCCATCACTATCACTATTTAAATAATGGTTCCAAAACCATTGCATTGTGTCTTTTGTTAAGAAGTATCCATCTGCGTAATCCAAATAAGAAGAAGTATTTAAATTATAATCTGTCACAGGATATACCAATACTTGTTGAATGATATTGTTGACATCAAGGTCACGCGCTTTCAATGATACAACAGCTGCGATATTTCCCCCGGCACTATCCCCGCCTACTGCGATTCTAGAAGCATCTATGTTTAACTCTTTTTCATGATCTATTAACCATTCTATCACTGCATAGCTATCATCAATCGCTGCTGGAAACTTATTTTCTGGCGCTAATCGGTAGTCAACAGATACGATTACACATTGCGACTCGGACGCAATTTGGCGGCAAGGAATATCCACTGAATCAAGGTTTCCAATAACCCAGCCCCCACCATGGTAATAAACAAACACAGGTAGAGCCTCTTCACTTTTAATTGGTGTATATATTCGAACAGGAACTTCTCCAACATTCGTGTCTAGAGCTCGATTGACAACACTCTCTATCTCTACACGCTCACCTGCTAATTCTTCTATAGCAATACCGTTTCGTGCTTCTTCTGGACTTAATTCGTGCGTTGGTGAAGTACCTGATTGTTCTAATTGCTCTAGCAATAACTTTACTTCTGGCTTTAATGCCATATTAAATGCTCCTTCCTCTAAATGAGAGATATAGATTAATATGAAAAGTATTAATACTTTATTCTATCAATCGTTTTATTTTAATATTTAATTAATTTGGCCCTAAAATATTTGAATAAGGAAATGATCTACCAACTCGCTAATTCTAGCTATACAACAAAAATTTATTAAATAATGCTAAAATAGCAATACCTCTCATACATTAGAAAGCGACAAAAACTCACCAAGTTTATGTTGTGGAAATTGAGGGTAAAACATTTAAAAGGGTAGTTAATCAGTTAAAGGGAGGAAGATAATAATGAAAGCAATAGGAAAAGTATCATCTCTGCTTGTTATTATCAATTTACTATTTGCCTGTTCTAATGATAAGGCAGAAGTAAAGACAAATGATGAGAATAGTGAAAGTAAAACTCAAGTTCAAGAGGAAAAGGATAAGAACACTAACGGAAAAATTGAACAAAATGATTCTGTCGAAAAAGAAGTTGTCAAAACGAATAATGTTCTAACTGAAGATGAAATATTGAAGGCAATCAAAACACAGTTGAAAACGGATTTATCTAAAATATTGCCAAGCAAATTACCACTATCTAAAGGAAAGCATTTAACAGCAACAACTAAATCATCAGCTAATTATTATGAAGTGGTATTTATGGAAAGTGATAAGCCGATAGCTATTAATAATAAGGCATTAAAAAATAAACATAAAGCAAATGTGATTGCTCGACTAAACGTTAAAAAGTACTCTAATTTGACAAAATCGAGTGAACAAATAGCATTTGAAGATTATAGCAAGCTCGGAGGACAAAAAGTGAATCTGGGTTACGGCATTACAGGTTATCAGGATGCTGGAGCTGGTTCAGTATTTACAAGTTGGAATGAAGGAAGATGGGCACTTAATACACGCTCGCTAACAACGAAAGGGGAGCAAGGGGTAAAATTAGCGAAAGAAGCAACAAAATTATTAGAAACTAATACACTCCCAATTCCTAAACCAAATGGACTCGTTCACCTTGATGTAGAGCGCTCAGGTAACAGAATTACTTGGCAAAAAGATAAAATCGTGTATACCATTGATCAAGTAAAAGATCCTTTAGACGCTTTAAGAATTGCAACTTCTTTCGAAAACTAAATCATTAAGAAATGGAAAATAGAGCTGATTCTACCATGAGGAGAATCGACTCTATTTTTTTATCCCAAGACCCAATGGTTGAATAAAGTCGTCATTATTTATATAACACTAGTTATTTACTTTTTTAAGCATTGAGTAAATGAATGTATCGTGAGCTTTACCATTTTGGTACATATAGTCGCGAAGAATGCCTTCTTTTTGAAACCCAACTTTGGTAAGTAACTTACTAGAGGCTGCATTATCAACAAATACTATAGCCCCTATACGAGTTAACTCCATATCATCAAAACCGTAAGAAAGAATTGTAGATACCGCTTCTAAAGCATAACCATTTCTCCAATGGTCTGGATGAATTTCATAACCTATTTCTGCTCGTTTATGATTAGGTGACCAAGCATGAAAGCCAATTGTTCCAATTATGCCCTTTATGCCTTTTCTTTGAATACCCCATCGTATGCCTCTTTTTTCAGCATAGTTTTTTGAAAAAAGTTCGACGACTTTTTCTGCTTGTTGTATATCTTTAAAAGTATCTTGTCCATAATAACGTGTAACATTGTCATTAGAAAAATATGCGAAAATATCTTCTGCGTCATCTGTAGTTATTTCTCTTAATAGTAATCTTTCTGTCTCTAATATAGGAAACATCTTATTACACCCCTTGTTCTTCATTTGAATATCTTTGATTACCTTAAATATTCCTATAACACTAAGTTGAAACCTCATACAACATGTAATGTTTTGTAGGATTTGATTTAAAAAATATTACTAAAATCCTATAACTTAACAATAATAGTAACTTAAATCTTTGCAGATATGAAGAAACAATTGTTTCTTTATAGGATAAAAATAATTAATTTCCCAAAAAATGTATGTATTTTCATATATGAATATGTGTAAGATAAAGGGGAATTACAGCTAAGATTTATATCCGATTTAATATTTATAAAAACTATATTGGAGGAACAGAATATGAGACTATTGATCATTAGACATGGAGAATCAGAAGCAGATATTCTGAACGTACATGAAGGAAGAGCAGATTTTGAACTTACAGAAGTTGGACAACAACAAGTGATTCTTTTATCAGAATGGGTAAATAATCATTATAAATTAGATAAAATTTATAGTAGTTCTTTGAAAAGAGCGACTCAAACAGCCTTATTATTAGGCAACAAACAGCAAATTGAAATCGAATATGAAGAAGATTTAATGGAATGGAATAATGGATTAATAGCTGGGCTATCAAGAGAAGAAGCGGAAGAAAAGTATCCTATAGTGAATGGTCTAGCACCTCATGATGCTGTTTATGAACAAGAGTCTATATTAGATTTTAGATATAGAGCAGAAAAGATACTTTCTAAAATCATTTCTGAAAATCCTGATGGTGCAACTATTGCGATTGTAAGTCATGGAGGAATGATAAACAAACTATATCAATCATTTTTAAAGCTTCCATTTGATACAAATGCGATTTTTCATTGTGGTGACACTAGCTTGCACGAATGGACCATTAAAGATAATAAAAGGCATATAGTATTTTCAAATTGCTTGGAACATCTAAATAAATTATGTATAAAGAGCTGACGAATTTTCGTCAGCTTTTTATTTTTGAATATTAAGGAGAGGCAAATAATATTGCCTCTCTTTTTCAATTAACCATTGTTCATAAAATACAAAAACCAAACAGCGTGATTTTGTTCATCAAATGATACTTGCATAAATTGTTGCTGTATAAATGAATTATTAGCTTCTCTAGCAACACTGTGATAAAAGTCTACGGTTTCTTGTTCATCCTTAAAGGCATGAAGAATGCCACTCCGATAATTAGTAGGACAATTCACATTCATTTTAGGAGTGAACTGTGTCCCTGTAAGTGAAAAATAGATTTGTGAAAAAATCTGATAATGTCTCATTTCATCACTTCTAATTTCTAAAATTCTATCTCGAATATCTTTATTTGGGGCTTGTTTTGACAATACTTCATAACACTGAATAGCTGTGAATTCCCCGTCAAGGGCTTTAGCAATATCAGCTAACAACTTGTTCGGTACTTGTTGTTGTAACGAATTATAATTCAAAATCCATTCACCTCGTTGGATATTTTATGTAATGTTATGAGGAAATGTTACTTGCTTAAGCATGATTTATCGAACAAAAAAGGATGAAGATATTATCTTTCATCCAATGTAAGAATCATTAATCTATAAATGATGAATATCCCAAGGTACCCCCCTGTGATTAAGAACAGAGGATCGAGAAAAACCTTGTGGATTGTAGTCATAAACACAGCATTGTCAACGATGATTTGATATATGGATGTGGATGCAATACTTCCAAAAATAATGGTTGATATAACTGCGATTATATTAAAAAGCATTGCGATCAACTTATTTTTATTCTGAAGATAAACCATAATAATAGGTAAAACTATGCTAGACAAGACTAATAAAATCTTCAAAATGCCACTCCTTTAATTAAGGCTATAGTTAGCTAATTATTACCTTAAATAAACGTATATAAACAAAAATATAATCAATTTTTCTTGCATGAAGAATAATATTGAGTAATAAAAAAATTAGGAGTGACTTGTATTAGTAAAAAGGCTGTAACTAACAAATATTCTATTAATAGATGGCGTTTAGCAAGTTAGCTTAATTAGATACATAATCTCCAATTTATACTTGTTTGAGGAGAGGAGGTATGGCTAGTATTAAAAGTTTATCAATGGAAACTGCAGAAGAACTTTTAATTTAAAAAAAGTGGCAATCAAGCATCAAAAAATAAATGATCTTTTTAAGACCCTTATTTCATTTTCTCCTAAGTTAAAAATACTAATTTATTTGAAATACTCGCGTCATTTAGACATAGAGTAAATCTTATAAATTTCTTAATTTCTTATCAGCACGCATCCATTGGAAAGCTAGTATTAGTAGTAGTAGGCCAGTAATCCAATAAAGCCAAATAATGCCTAGAAAATCCATCATGATAAAGGCAATCAATGCACCAAATGCCGCTCCTATATCTGAAGATAATGTATATAGAGAGAGGACAGTCATCTGTGATTTACCAGTTGCCACATCAGTCGCAATTGAATCACTCATTGTCACTAAAAGTGTTATAGATAATTGGAATACAAAAATAAAGAAGATAAATAGTATAGTTGAAAATTTTAAAGGTAAAATGAAAAAGCAAACAGAGGCCATCAGTAAAGCAAAGATTAAGACTTTACTTCTTTCCCATTTTTGATCTGACCATTTTCCCAGTAATGGAGCTAAAAAAGGTTCCCATCCTGTTCTTATTGCTTGGAATATCCCAGCAAGTGATGCTGCTCCTAAAGATAACCCGAAGATTAATAGATATTCTTTAATTTGCATACCGATTAAATTACTTAAAGTAGAATTAAAAACGCCAAATATGACAAAGTAAATGATTATTCCTGTAGTCAAGGATAATACGATACGTTCATCTTTCCATATACTTTGATGTTTTTTCTTTTCCTTATTCATCGATGCCTCTTCATCTTTTGTTTTTGGTATATACTTCAAAACAAAAGGGATGCTACAAGCGCCTATGATTGAGAACACTGTTGTAACAGATTGAATGCCAATTTGCTCAGCTAATATTCCTCCAAACAACATCCCAATTAGCGTACCTAATCCCCAAAGACCATTAAATAATCCTACATATTCACCTCTTGTTTTCTCAGTACTATATGTAATGATGGTCAGATATCCGCCTAAACGAAACAAAGACCATGAGAACCCCCATAAGCACCTTGCTATGAGAAGAAACCATATGCCTTTTAAGTATCCATAGGAAAAAGTAGAGATTACAGCTAATACGACTGCTAACAAAATCCCCATTCGGGTGTTTACTTTACGATAGAACCAGGCAATAAAAGAATTAATGACGATTCTGATGAAACGATTAATAGATAAAAGTACGCCAACCTGCCATAATGCTGTTAAACCAAAGAATTTCCAATATAATGGAAGGACAATGAAAAGCATTTCGTTGCCCAATAAACAAACAGCCATTACGAGTGCAATAACAATAACAGGTTTTTTCGAAGGTACATTTTCAATCATTTGATGTAATAACCTTCTTTCTTATTAAAGCAGTTACATTTCAACCCCCAGATAGAAGTGGGGAAATGGTCGTGAAAGCCCGTTTGACCAACAAACCATCGAAGGTTTAGTTCACTATTGATGGAAGTGCTAACTTATAACAATATTGTATGATCAAATTCTTGAATCCATTGCTTGTTCGCAAAGTCACGTCCCGCAATTCGGATGCTATCGTGGAATACTTGCACATACAGCCCTTGACTGCCATCTGAGTTCACTACTGTGTCTCCACCTTCTCCATCCGGGCCCCATGTATTGTAAATTGCTCCTGTACTAACGAAAGTTGTACCCTGTTTCACCAACATATTAGGGTTACGAAGATCCCAATGAGAATGCCCTGCAAAGATAAAAGCGTGTTTCAGATTTGATAATATTTTTCTTACTTCTTTATCTTGTATAACACCATTTTGATAGTATTCTAAATCTGTTTCGTATGTAGAATAGGGTAGTGGCTGATGTAGGAATAAGAAAACAGGCTTGTTATCCTGTTTCAAAGCGATTACCTTTTCTTCTAACCAGTTTAATTGTTGCTCGCTTAATACAGCTGAATCTTTTGTAGGGCTACCAATAGGACCCCAACTCTCCGTCCCTAAAAAAAGAAAGGGATATTCGTGTATCATTGCATCATCATATACGTTTTTAAGGTTACTGAAATTCAAAAAACGTTGAATGGAAGGATCATTTCCATCATTTTTGAAGAATTCATGATTACCAATTGTATAATACGTCTGTTCTGGATGAGGATTTTCTTCAATGATTTTTTTGAATATTTCATAGCTCTTACTTTCGCCATTATTTACTAAATCACCATTAATAATTAATGCCTCTACCTCAGGATTTATATCATTCATATCTTGTAAAGCAGAAGCAAGTTTTTGTTGTGACACTACATCAAGTTCAGTAAGCTGAATATCACTAATTACAAAAAATGAAAATATAGGTTGTTTACTACTCATTATATGTACCCTCCTAAATAATCTATTGTCTATAATGCCAAAGGTTTGTTTAGTTTCGGAACACAAAAATACATTAGTTCGAATATTCAATTTAATAGTAACACCAAAAGTTATAGAGTCAACCCATTCAATTTTAATGTTGAGGAAGAGTAAAGGAAGGATTCATTTTTAATTTCTGTACTGTTCTTATCGATATCCACCAGACAATTTCGCTATTTTAGTAATCTTAGGTAATTCAAGGTTGTAAAGCTATTTGTAATGTGGTTTTAGGATATTCAAGCTGGAGTATTATTTTATTGCTGGTGCATTAAGTTCTGAGTTAATTATTGGAAAATTAAGTTGACAATTAGGATGTTTAACTATATATTATCCGTAGTCATAATATTCTGATTACAATCAAGTACCGTGATATTTTTTTACTAAAACTTATACCTACAACCCGTTGGCGGTATATACAAAATGCAATATTGTGAGTTTAGCAATAATTTATTAAATGAAAGCGTTTGCATTTTTGAAACACATTAAAAGATACATTACGCCGATTGTTCATGTGGCGAAGGTGAAGCCGAAAGCGGAATCAGCTGATTTTGTTGATGTCGAGTGGAGGAAAAAACGATTCTTGAACAAAATGCTATTTTTGAAGTTTCCAAGTATCCAATAAAAGATGCAGATGTAATTCGGGGTAAGAAGGTCTCGCCCGAAAATGTCTAAACGGGCAAGGATTTGGACAAGGCACTCACTTATAAACGATTGATTTCCTATGGTGGTTTGCTGAAAGAGATACTTAAGGAATTGTAACTTAGAGATGCCGAGTATGGCGATCTGATACTTATTGACGAGGATTCAGACGGGGGGGAAATGGCGCTATTGATGTCATGGCAAGCTTAAAAAGTAAGCAATTGAAATACACAATAAGGGGGACAATATGAAATTTTATCTTTCATCTTTTAAAATTGGAAATGAAGAACGGAAACTAATCGAATTAACGGGAAATGGGAATAAAAAAGTTGCATATATCAATAATGCATTAGACTTTGCGACTGATTTAGAAAGAAAAAATAAAAGTGATATTGCAGACGTAATCGAACTGCAAAGACTAGGTTTCTCAGTGGATATTTTAGACTTGAAAATGTACTTCCATAACCACGAAGGATTGAAAGAAAAGCTTGATCAATACGATGTTATTTGGGTAAGAGGTGGCAATTCTTTTGTTCTTGCACAAGCAATGAGATTAAGCGGTTTCGATGAAATCATTAAAAAGTATTATAGAGAAAAAAGAGATATTCTATATGGTGGATATAGTGCAGGTGGTTGTATCCTTGGACCAACTTTAAAAGGCATACACTTAGCAGACGAACCTGAGCAGAAACCTTACGGAAATGAACATCAAGCTATATGGGAAGGTTTATGCATTTTGGATTATGTAATTGTCCCACATTATAAATCAGACCACAAAGAATCTAACGATATGGACCGAGCAATTGAATTTATGATCGAGAATAAAATTCTATTTAAAGCATTGAGGGATGGAGAAGTACTCATAATTGAATAGGGCTAATTCTTAATAAAGGAAAGTATCGTAACATATCTACTTACGCTTCATAGACAAATACATATGTAAGGCCAACTAGTTGACATGATAAGAAAATAGCGAAATTTGAGAGATTTTCTCTCAAGAATGAAGAAGTGATAGAAGACACTACTGTTTTTGGTGACTTGAAAACCCATTCGTCACCTGGGCTTACAATGGAATTTTTTCTAAAGGTGTTACGAATGGAAAATTCAAAGGGATACAAAAAAAGAGATAAATGAGGGGGAGATTGTATTGAAGAAAGGATATTTTGCAGGTATTGCAAGTTTATTACTAACTACTAGTATTTTAGGAGCTTGTTCAAGTAATGAGGGAGTAGATGGTAAAAGTGAAAATGTAAGTAACTTAAATAAAACGGGCATGCCAATTGTGAAAGAAAAGATAGAGGTTGATGGATTTGCTGCAAAGCGCTTTTCTTCACAAGATTGGAGCAAGCTTATGCTTTGGGAAGAGTATGAGAAAATGACGAACGTTGAAGTAAACTGGGAAACCGTTTCTACAGAGGTATTGTCTGAAAAGCGAAACTTAAAGCTTGCAGCTGGGGATTATCCTGAATTTTATTTTGCTTCTGCTTTTCCAAAAACAGATTTAATTAAATATGGACGACAAGGTGTATTTTTGCCGTTAAATGACTATATCGATAAGTACGCGCCAAATTTCAAAAAAATACTAGATGAGTATCCGTCGATGAGAAAAGGAATTACTATGGCAGATGGGAACATTTATGGATTCCCTGCAATTTACGATCCGAACTTTGAAGCCTTACATATTGGGACACCTTGGATCATGCAAGAATGGTTGGACAAAGTAGGGCTGAAGGAGCCTGAAACGCCTGATGAATTATACAGAGTATTGAAAGCATTTAAAGAAAAAGACCCGAATGGCAATGGAAAAGCAGATGAGCAAGGATGGGGTGGAGGAGATGGTATTGCCCCATTCATTGACTATTTACGAGGGACATATGGTTTGAATAAACAAGGGACTATGAACAAAAACCTCGACTTTAAAGAAGGTACTGAAGAATTCCGCTTTGTTCCTGCTACTGATGAATACAAGGAATTACTTAGATTCTTGAATAAACTTTATACAGATGGCCTAATTAACAAAGATGTGTTCACGACTGAATCCTTGCAATTTTCTACAGAATCGTCTAAAGGGGTCTATGGAATGCTAAGTGAGATTGACCCAGCAACATTACTGCAACTTGATGGTTATGTTGGTGTACCAGTTCTTAAAGGGCCAACAGGAGAGCGTGCATACAATGCAATGACGAACGGTCTTGGAAACTTAGGTATGTTTGTCTTAACAGATAAAGCGAAAAATCCAGAAGCAATGGTTCGCTGGATGGATTACTTTTATGGAGATGAAGGCAATAAGATGTTCTTCATGGGTTTCGAAGGTGTGACATATGAAGAAAATGCAGATGGTACAGTTAAGTATTTAGATAGCATTACAAATAACCCTGACGGCAAAAATTTAGACCAGGCAGTAAGTGAATACTTAACTTGGCCAGGTGGATACTACCCTGGAATCGTAAGGAAGCAATATTTCCAAGGAGCTGAAGGAAAAGAAGCTTCTGCAATAAATGCTGAGAAAGCGAGACCATATCGTATAAAAGATGAAGATATTCTTCCAGGACTAAACTATACATTGGAAGAAACAGACAAGATTAGTACTATTACCACTGATGTTCAAACATATGTAGACGAAATGACAGCCGGATTTATTACGGGTAAACAAAATTTTAGTAAATGGGAGGATTACAAGAAATCACTTGATAAAATGGGAGTACAAACTTATCTTGAGGTTTCTCAAGAAGCATACGAACGTATGAAAAAAGAAAAGTAATATGAAAGAGCGCATACGAAGTTATTCCTTTGTATGCGTTTTACTATGTAGTATTAAAAATGTTCAGATGGTATTGTAAAGTCATTTTTTTGAGTTCTCAGTACAATAATCATCCATTTTATTAAGGTCTAGTTATTAATTTTTCACTTTAAAATCTTTAAGAAAATACAGAACTAAATCATCATCATTTTCACATTTTGTATATTGTTCTAATTGTTCTTCCTTATACCAAACCCCGGAGCCATCAGGAATATACCCTCGTTTTACATACATGCGTTGAGCAGAACCATATCCATAATGCAATCCAACCGCAAGTGAAACAAAGTTAGTTTTCTCTTTGGCAAGTCCCTCTGCTACATCCATCATTTTGTTGCCTACACCTTTATTTTGAAATTTAATAAGGACATTTAGGTCAACGATTTCCGGTATGTTTTTATTTGCAAAAGGACCAATTTCAGTGTTTGGAAGTAATGTAACGTATCCAGCAACTTCATTGTTTACTTCAGCAACTATTACAGACCTTTCATTCTTCTCCTGCTGATTAAAATAGTTATTAAATAAATCAGAAGGTTTCTCCCAATTTTGCTCCGCGAACGCAGTGACAAACTTTTCTGCATCGCTTTTCAGCATTGAACGAATAAGCACATTATTATCTTTATGATATATCATCAGTATCCACCTTTCGCCAATTCTTGTTTTATATAAGTGATTGTTAATAGTTTATCTTGTTTTACTGAAAGTTTCTATTTATTAAAATATTACCAAAGGTGTGAGGTGATAAGATTTATTGAATAGGTTACAATAATATTATTGAAAAATTACCTTATTTATATATTGAAGGTACAATTAGGGTTTATTTTTGATGAAAAGGAGGGTGTTAAATGCCTGTTAGTGAAGATATTTTAAACAGAAAAGGTGCCAGAAAGGCTAGTGAAATCCCCAATGAAGTTCTAGAATTACTTAATCAAGGTGAAATAGAGAGTGTTAATTTAACTGAATGGCTTTCAATTGATCATAGGTCATTAGTAAAGAGTATTTTACCAGCGATTGGTTTAGAAGATAAAGTAGAATTTGTCATATCTGAATTAGAGCAACAAGAAGCCCACTCTGGCATGAAAGCTATACGTATGACAGGAGCTTTGTTAGATAAAGTGATGGAAGGGCAAATTGATAGAAAAAGGGAAGAAATCATTATGAAATGCTCCACACATATGTCAGATAGTGTAAGGTGTTGGGCAACATTTATGAATAAAACTTCTAATGACTCACTAGAATTTAAATTGAAATATATTGAGACATTCGCAGCAGATCCTCATTTTGGTGTTCGGGAAATTTCCTGGATGTCTATTCGAGAAAACCTTTCAGAGAACATAGAGCTGAGCGTGAATTTGTTAAAGGAATGGGCAAAAAGTGATGATGAGAATATACGCAGATTCTCAGTTGAATCTATTCGTCCACGTGGTGTATGGACGAAGCACATTGAAACACTAAAACAAGATCCTCACCAAGCCCTCCCTATTCTTAATATACTCAAATCAGATTCCTCTAAGTATGTTCAAGATTCTGTTGGAAACTGGTTAAATGATGCTAGCAAAACCCAACCAGAATGGGTAATAAATGTGTGTGAAAAGTGGGAGAAAGATTCAGATACTAGGGCAACGTGTAGAATTATTAAAAAAGCCAAGAGAACAATAATGAAGGATAATTAAATTGAAAATCATTTACTTTCAACTCAATATCCTAAAGACTAATTATTTGACCGGGTTAAATTACTTTCTTACTCAGAGTTGCCAAAAGTGGAATTAGCAAATATAGAGCGGATATTTACAGTAGAAAAGAAATACATAGTCTGACCATTTAGTGATTAAAAGCTAATTGGTTATTTTTTTATTTGAAATAAGAACAAATGTTCTGTATACTAATGAAAAAGGAGTGAACATAGTGAAAGAGCAGCTAATCAAAGCCATGCAGCGCAATCAAATTATTGATTTAATGTATATGTCGAAAGGTGGAGAGATAACTAAAAGGCGTGTAAAAATCATTAAAATGACCGATGGAATTTTCCAAGCTTATTGCTTTGTAAAACATGCTAAAAGAACTTTCATCATAGAAAATGTTCTTGCTACTAGTCCAGTAATTCGAAAAGAGAATGAAGTTGTATGATTCATCAAGATCCACAAATTCATATTCATAATGCAATTATATTAGAACTTACACTTCGCACATTAGAACGTGATAAAAAACATATGGATTCGTTAAAAACAAATTTTGCTTTTAAAGCGTGGATTGATCAAGAGTTAAAAAATTTAACGAGAGATCTAAGAGATGTGAGCCGAACATTGGGTATGCATGGCATGAAGGTATTGGAAGGTATAAAGGAAATTGACGAATATTTCGTCGCTTATACTGTTAAGACTCGAGGAAATGACAAGGAATTACGTTATTCTAAAGTAGCTTTAAGAAATCAAGTAAATGAAGAAGTAAAGAAAAGACTTGGATTGGAATATAGAGGGCAACAGAGTTAAATTACTTAACTCTGTTGAAATGTAATAATAAAAGTAACTATAAAATATAATTACAGAGTGAAATTCGGCATCCTTCGGGGTGCTTTTTTACTGTAGTAAAAAAAAGTATCTAACTAATACTTATTGAATGTTTAATATTCCTTTATTTGAGGGCGTAAATTGGCACCACCCCTACTATGTTCAATTATTAACAAAAGCCTGTTTTAGTATAGATTGTTGCTTTTTTGGAATAGTTGAGAGTGACGAAACCTTTTTTCGTGAGTCTATGAAAGGTCGAGAAATCACTCATAGAAAAGCCAATAAGCGTGGAGAAAAGGACAAGAAAAGGGGTATCTCAAACCTTAAAATTGCTGTTGTGGTGAATCAAGACCGCAATAGTAATAAGTTGCTCGTAAAGCAGGAACAGGGAGGTCAGTAATGGCTTTTGGTTAAGGTTCAACCATTTATAATTCTTACTTACTATCTTTTTTATCTTTTCTAACTTTTACAGCAACCATTATACAGACAAACGCTCCCATAAAACTCGAAAAAATTGCAACAAAAGTACCGTTATCTATTTCCAACACCCCCAACTCAAAGTTAAATCCAACATCTATAAAAAATTTTAGAGTTATTCTATCAAAATAGATAATTTTTAGAAATTTTATTCTACAAGCAAAAATCTTTTAGAAAACAGCCTAACAAAAAAACACCCTATATGGATGTTTTATTAATATTACTGTTGGTTATGGCAAGGTGGGAATCCATTGATATCTTGGACCATGTGCAAGTCGTATTGTTTGAGGGCGAATTGTGCTTGATATAGGTATTCTGTAACAAGAAGCTTTCCGCCTGATACACCACACAAAATACCTGAAGTCCCTTGACCATTTGTGAATGAGATTCCAACAGGTTGACCTATTAAGTACCCAATTTTAAAATGCCAATGCATAATTTTCAATCCTTTTTGCACAGTATATGTTTTTGAGTTACTAGGTGCCTGTACGTTTAAAGATTTTATAAAAGGGAGGCAATGGATGTTTGTTATGTAGCTATGTACTTATGCAAAGTCCTTTGATGTTGAAGAAACAAAAAGAGAGTGAAATTGGTTCTGTCTGTTTGTAAGCTAAAGAAAGCAATTGAAGAAACTGAGGATGAGAGATTTCAAATTATTTTGGATAAACATGAAGAGGTGCAGTAGAACAACTGAAAGTTTACGAAAATAAACAAGCATGTGGGGGAAAAGTTCCGCTATAATTCAACAGTTATAATCAAAAATAGAATTTAAAACTATCATTAAGCACCACGACTGCAAAGCACGTTATATAAAAATGAAACGAATTATTCTTTCAAATTTACACAACTGAATTTTTCATACTATTTCCTATAAGGCCTCTGTTTATTAACTTGATTCTTTAGTTTTTCTAATTCAGTGGTTAAATAATCAATCTGTTTTTGCATATTTCTATTACTTTCCTTATCTTTTTGCTCATTATTAATTTTTTGTCGTTCTGCCTCTAATGCAAGAAATGCTGAAATTGTGGATATTGACTCACCGATTGTAGTTATTGCTACCCCAAGAACGAGTAGCTCAGCGGCCTGAAGTGATAAGTCATTTCCATTATCTTGTCCTAAGCTTTTATTATTTCCCTTCAAACTATTAGCCTCCAGTAATCAATGTCATATCATAACTATTTTATGCTACATATATTTTTTTATGAAGGATTAGTAACGTATCTAATTCTCATTTTGAGAATTTATTGAAACATGGCAGTAATTATTAATAGTATCTTTTACATATGTTCATCACTACTAATTATCACAAATAAGCGTTCGTTATTGCCGTAGTTAAAAAACGCTTCTATTAACAGGTTAATTGAAGAAAAATGGGGAACCTCGACAAATGAAGGTTTCCCTAATTACTAAATAAAAACAAACATTTAAATTTAATAGAGTTTAAATAATCAAGTTATATCTAACTGAAAGAAGTGTGATTTACATCACAGACTTGAAGTCTTTTACAACTTATAATTGGTGTAGGAGGCGAATATTATGTTAGATATCGATTATTTAGAAGATGAAGCATTTGAGAGTGTCGAAGAAATTGTTAGTCAATTTATCGTGAAAATTGGTGATCAGAAGATTAAAATAAGAATTACTAAAGACGCTAATAAACATTTTCAATTTGTAAACAGTCATTACTATCAAGGAAGTAAGCAAGCAGATCCATATATTGCATATATAGCAAATTTTCCTTCTGAAAAAATAGCAATAATGAATGCAAAATTACAAATAGTTTCGTCTTATAATCCAGAAGATAAAAATGGTGTTTGGATAGAAAATGATTCGTTCTAAAATAGAAGCATCCTTAGGGGTGCTTTTTTTTTTTTTGAAAAAACTGAATATATAGAAAAGTGTGATATATTAATAATATCCAATCAGAGATGGGGAAAAGAAAAATGGGAGATCAAACGGTTAAACATAAGGAACAAACGATTTTTACACACATTGGAAACACAATTGTAACAGAAGATCGAGAAATCCAAATTATTTCAAGATTAGAAGAGCCTCTTATTGTCGTGTTAGCAAATGTATTAAGTGATGAAGAATGTGAAAAGTTAATTGAAATGTCTGAAAATAAAATGAAGCGTTCTAAAATTGGTGTTTCGCGCAAAATAAATAACATTCGGACGAGTAGTGGTACGTTTTTAGAAGAATGTGAGACAGTTACTAGAATCGAAAGAAGAATCGCTTCAATCATGAATGTTCCTGTTGAACATGGAGAAGGGTTACATATTTTAAAATACACAGTCGGCCAAGAATATAAAGCACATTATGATTTTTTTGCAGAAAACAGTGAAGCAGCGAATAATAATCGTATTAGTACCCTTGTCTTGTACCTAAATGATGTAGAAGAAGGAGGAGAGACTTTCTTTCCAAAACTCAACCTTTCTGTATCTCCGAAAAGAGGAATGGCGGTATATTTCGAATATTTTTATCAGGATAAATCATTAAATGAGCTCACTCTACATGGTAGTGAACCTGTTATTAAAGGTGAAAAATGGGTTGCGACGCAATGGATGAGAAGACGTTCGTATTAAGATAACAATTTATTGCGATTTTTTTATCGTTTTCGACTTCTTATGCCCAAGGTTTTAGCTACAGGTGCATTGCTAAATGAAGGTACAGCACTTCATGATTCATTCTTGAAAGAAGTTATCTCACGTTGTTCATATATGGGTGCAAGGGTCTTGATAAATACTAACTCGGAGAATCCCGCACATTCAGTTAAAACGGTTTACATTAATAAAAACGGACAGATTTTAGATAGTGGTCGTATAAATATTCGAGAATATCATTTCACATGTTTGATAACATTTATCTGAATCCAGAGTATGTCGAGAGTATTATCGTATCTACACCAACCTGAATGTTTACAGATAGATATATATACATGGTTAATGGGTATCTGCTGCAGGTGTTATTTATAAAGACTTCCGAAAAGATGTTCATTACATTACTGCAGAACAATTCAAGTAGGTTAATATCGTTAAATACTTGGAGGGCATTGACTGGGGTTACAATAAAGTTGTCAAATACGATTTACAATTTTTATAAAATCAGTATAAGCATTACATATAAGATATAATTTAAATAGTCTTTTTAAAGGTTTTGATAATTGAAGAATCAGTATTGTTAAATCGCATAAATACGCTGATAACTGTAGTTTTATATTGTTTTAACATTAAACAACCCCGGCATTTAAAGACTAGCTTAAAGATAAATTATGTTAATAAAGTAAATAAAAAATATATTGACAATTAATATTCAGGATTATATATTGTATTTAGTACCAATTTTCAGAATATAAAAAAGGTATTGATATTTTTTTAATTTAACTTGTACCTACAACCTGTTGACCTAATATAAAGTGAGTAAAAAATTTCCTATACTACTATAAAATATGTTGTATAATAATAGGAATTGAAAACGGTTGCAAGGGAATGAGGTACATAAAATGGTTAGATTAAAAGAAATAGCGGAACATGTTGGTGTTTCAATTACGACAGTTTCACGTGTCATTAAAAATGATCCCTCACGGAATGTGAACCCTGATACAAAGAAGAAAATATGGAAGGCAGTTAAAGAGCTAGGTTATATACCAAATGAATATGCAAGACAACTTGTATTATCTTCAGCGCAAGAGAAGAAACATACAAAGAGGATCGCATGGCTCGCAAGCTCGCGTTTAGCGGAGACTAACCCGTACTTTTCTAAAATTTATTCAGGCATTAACGAAACCTTAAATGATGCGGGCTATACTTTATTGTTAATAAGCAATGAAGATTTAGAAGATGATGTACTTTTTCATCAAATAATCCGAGAAAAAGAAGTAGATGGTGTATTACTGATTGATGAGGTTGACGATGAAAAACTCACTGAAATTAAGGATTTAATTCCAGTCGTTGGCGTTGATTTTAACTATAGTGATCATGCAATTTCTACTGTGGATTACGATAGGGAAGAAGCTGCGTATCAAGCTGTTGAACATTTAATTACAAGAGGTCATGAAAAAATTGGTTTCATCGGCGGTGGAATTGGAATTGAAATGACGAAAGAAAAACGTTTCAAAGGCTTTAAAAAGGCAATGAATGATTTTGAATTAGCAATTGAAAAGCACTGGATCATTAATTCTAATTGGTGCATGGAACAAAGCTACCTGGCAGCAAAAAAAATATTGAGTGAGACAAAAAATAACCGTCCAACCGCAATTTTTTGTGCAGGTGATTTACTTGCAATAGCAGCTATGCGGGCTGCTCATGAACTTGGACTTAATATTCCAAGTGATATTGCATTCATAGGAATTGATAATAACGAAATGGCCCAATACATTGTGCCTGCGTTAACAACTATATCAGTTCCACAATATGAAATGGGTGTAATAGCAGCAAAAACGTTAATGAGTCAAATCGAAGATAATCCGAATATGGCATTAAAAACTTTATTACCATTCGAATTATTAGTTCGCCAGTCTACATAATAAATCGTAAATTAATTTTTAAAACTCTTTGGGAAAACGTTTTCCGGAAATCAGGAAATATCCCCCCGTTATTTAAATAATTAAAAAATAGATGAGGTGTAAAAATGAAAAAAGTAAGAATTGGTGTCATTGGTGCAGGTTTACGTGGTGGACTAGCTCAGTATTGGCATAAACCAGATGGTGAATCAGAGGTTGTTGCACTTGCTGATTTATCTCAAGAACGATTAGATAAGTTTCAAGAAAAAATCGGCTCACCGTTATTTTTAACAAAAGACTACAAAGAATTATTGACTCGTGATGATATCGATGCAATTGCAGTATTGTCTCCAGATTATTTACATGAAGAACATGTAATTGCGGCTCTTGAAGCTGGAAAACATGTGTATTCTGAAAAACCACTTGCTATTACGGTCGAAGGTTGTGACCGAATTATTGAAGCTTGGGAAAAATCAGGAAAGCATTTAATGGTTGGTTTCAACATGCGTTATATGAGCATGTACCAAACTATGAAAGACATTATTGACTCAGGTGCTATCGGCGAATTGAAAACTATTTGGGTTCGTCACTTCGTAGGATTTGGTGGCTATTTCTACTACCACGATTGGCACGGGAATTCAAAAAATACAACGTCTCTTCTATTACAAAAAGGTTCACATGATCTTGACGTTATCCATTGGATTTCAGGAAAGTACGCGACAAAAGTTTCGGCATTTGGTTCACTTGATTACTATGGTGGGGACAAGCCAAACACTTTAACATGTCCTGAGTGTGATTTAAAGAATACATGTCCTGAATATGTTCCTCATACATTTACGGAATGTGCTTTCCGAGAAGAAATCGATGTAGAAGACAACAATATGCTTATTATGGAACTTGAAGGCGGCATTAAGGCATCGTATCTGCAATGTCACTTTACACCTGATTATAACCGTAACTATACATTCATCGGTACAGAAGGTCGTATAGAGAACGATGATGTAAACGACAAAATATACTTAAAAACGCGTAAAACTAACACTGTGAAAGAGTTTAGTAATGTAACGTACGAAATGAAACCAGAAGAAGGAAGTCATGGCGGTGCAGATCCGAAAATTGCACAAGATTTTGTTGAATTAATCTTACGCAATAAACAACCACTTACAACTCCATTTGCTGGAAGAATGAGCGTAGCAGTTGGATGTGCAGCTACTGAATCTATCCGTTCGGGTGGTAAAGTAGTCAACATTTCTCAAGAATCTACTATCGTACACAGTTAATAAGTTTGTAAGAAAAGGGGTGTGACCATGACTAAACTGGATGAAGGTGTAGGTTATGTAGATGAAATAGAGAAAAGTGAAATAAAGAAGCCATTAAAAAATAGACCGAAAGTGAAGAAAAGTGCTCGAATTGAATGGAAAAAATCATTCAAGAAAAACTGGGAGCTTTATCTATTACTTACACCTGTTATTTTATACTTTGTTGTATTTCATTACTTTCCTCTTTATGGTCTGCAGATCGCATTTAAAGATTTTATCGCGACAAAAGGGATTACAGGGAGTCCTTGGGTAGGATTTAAACACTTTGAGAGATTCTTTGATAGTTACTATTTCTGGAGACTTATTAAAAACACTATAGGAATTGGAGTATTCACGCTTTTAGTTTCATTCCCAGTTCCTATCATTCTAGCTCTTATGCTAAATGAAGTGAAAAGCTTACGATATAAGAAATTTGTTCAAACAGTAATTTATGCTCCGCATTTCCTATCAACAGTTGTTGTCGTTGGGATGCTTCTATTGTTCTTAAAATCAGATGGTCTTGTCAATCAAGTGATTATGTTATTTGGAGGCAATTCAATTGATTTTATAACAGAACCAGGTTGGTTTAAAACGCTGTTTGTATTCTCTGATGTATGGCAAACAATGGGGTGGAGCTCAATTATTTATATTGCTGCACTCGCTGCGGTGGATCCTGCTCAACACGAAGCGGCAATGATTGATGGTGCTTCTAAGTTCCAAAGAATAATTCATATTAACATTCCGGCAATTATGCCAACAATTGTTATTTTGTTCATTTTGAATGCAGGATCAGTTATGGCTGTTGGATTTGAAAAAGTATTTCTTATGCAAAATGATTTAAATATGTCGACGTCTGATGTTATCTCAACTTTCGTATACCGAAGTGGTATCTTGGAAGCTCAATATAGTTTCTCAGCTGCAGTTGGTCTGTTCAACTCGCTCATTAACTTCATCATGCTCATCATGGTAAATCAAATTGCGAAAAAAGTGAGTGAGACAAGTCTATGGTAAGGGGTGACTAAATTGAGAGAAACGAAAACAGATCGCGCGTTTAATATATTCAACATTGTATTTCTTGCAATTGTCGCTTTACTAGTAATCTATCCATTGGTTTTTGTTCTCAGTGCATCGCTTAGTAACCCACAGTATGTATTATCAGGTGAACTGTGGTTATGGCCTAAAGAATTTACATTAGATGCATATGAAAAGGTATTCAAGAACGAGGATATTATTAATGGTTTTGTGAACACGTTGAAATATACAGTATTTGGTACTATCTTGAATGTTATTATGACCATTCTAGCTGCATATCCGTTGTCACGTAGAGATTTAAAGGGACGCGGATTCATTATGGCATTTATCGTTTTCACAATGTTCTTTAGTGGGGGGCTAATCCCTACATATTTACTTATTCGTGATTTAGGAATGTTAAATACGTTTTGGGTTATGATCATTCCGAATGCTGTTGCAGTTTGGAATATTATCATAATGCGTACATTCTTCCAGTCTATTCCTCATGAGTTAGAGGAGTCGGCAATGATTGATGGTGCAGGGAATTTCAAAATTCTTTGGAGTATTGTACTACCATTATCATTTCCTGTAATCGCAGTAATGGTACTTTTCTATTCAGTAGGCCATTGGAATTCATACTTCCAGGCATTGATTTATTTGCAAGATCAAGATAAGTTCCCACTTCAATTGATTCTTCGACAAATACTAATTCAAGGTCAAACTGATGACATGATTAAAGCAACTTCTGAAAGCTTTTTAGCTCAACAATTAAGTGTTGAAGGTTTGAAATATGCAGTATTAATTGTGGCAAACTTGCCGATGCTTATGCTTTATCCGTTTTTACAACGATATTTTGTAAAAGGCGTTATGATTGGTTCATTAAAGGGGTAACAAAGAAAACAGATATACGAGGGGGAGATTGTATTGAAGAAAAGGTACTTTGCTGGTATTGTAACAAGTCTATTATTAACATCTAGTATTTTAGGAGCATGCTCAAGTGATGAAGGAACAACTGGAAAAAGTGGAAATGTAGATAACGTTAATAAGACGGGTATGCCTATCGCTAAAGAAAAAATCGAAGTTGATGGTTTTGGAGCAAAATTCTTTGCATCACAAGATTGGAATAAACTTATGCTTTGGGATGAGTACGCGAAAAAGTCAAATATTGATGTTAACTGGAAAACAGTACAAGTTGAAGCATTAGCAGAGAAAAGAAATTTAATGCTTGCAGCTGGGGATTATCCAGAACTATTCTTTGCTTCAGCTTTTCCTAAAACAGATTTAGTTAAATACGGACAGCAAGGTGTGTTTCTACCATTAAACGACTATATTGATGAGTATGCGCCAAACTTTAAGAAGATTATGGAAGAATATCCATCAGTGAAACAAGGCGTTACAATGGCAGATGGCAATATTTACGGCTTCCCTACAATTTATGATCCGAAATTTGAATCACTTCGTGCTGGAACACCTTGGATTAACCAAGAGTGGTTAGATAAGTTAAACCTAAAAGCACCTGAAACAACGGATGAATTATATAAAGTATTGAAAGCATTCAAGGAAAAAGATCCGAATGGCAATGGTAAAGCGGATGAACAAGCTTGGGGTGGCGGATATGGTATTCTTGAATTCATTAATTATTTACGTGGTACGTTTGGCTTAAATAAGCAAGGAACGATGAATATTAACCTAGACTTTAAAGAAGGAACTGAAGAATTCCGTTTTGTTCCGTCTACGGATGAATATAAAGAGTTACTTACATTCTTGAACAAGCTATATACAGAAGGTTTAATTAACAAGGATGTTTTCACTACAGAACCGCAAACGTTTTCTGCTGAAGCATCTAAAGGTAACTTTGGTATGTTAAACGAAGTTGACCCTAAAGAATTGTTGAAACTTGATGGTTATGTTGGTATACCAGTTTTAGAAGGTCCTACTGGAGAACGTGCTTATAACGCAGTTACAAATGGACTTGGAAACCTTGGAATGTTTGTTTTAACTGATAAGGCAAAAGATCCAGAAGCATTAGTTCGCTGGATTGATTACCTTTACGGTGATGAAGGTACGAAAATGTTCTTCATGGGCTTCGAGGGCGTAACATATGAAGAAGATAAAGACGGAAACTTCAAATTCCTACCGGAGATTACTGATAATCCAGACGGTAAAAATATGGACCAAGCGATCAGTGAATTTTTAACTTGGCCAGGTGGATATTACCCTGGAATCGTAAAACAGAAATACTTCCAAGGTGCTGAAGCAAAAGAAAACACAATTAAAAACGCTGAGCAAGTTCGTCCATATCGTATTAAAGACGAAGATATTCTACCAGGACTGAACTATACACTTGAAGAAAGTGATAAAGTTAGTGCAATCATGACAGATATTCAGACATATATTGATGAAATGGCTGCAGGCTTTATTACTGGTAAACAAGACTTTAGCAAGTGGGATGACTACAAGAAGACTCTTGATAAAATGCAATTACAAGATTATCTTAAAACTGCTCAAGGAGCATACGATCGCACTAAAGGTGAAAAGTAAATTTATAATTGCTCATACAAGGACCCCCTTGTATGAGTTTTACCCTTTAAGGGAGGTAGTATAATTGAACATGAACGGATGGAAAGGGAAGCTTTATTGGTTTGTAGAATTTGTGACGATGCTAGCTGTGCTGCAATTAATGTGGATTGGATTAACTTTACTAGGTCTAATTATTTTTGGTATATCACCAGCTACTGTTGGTCTATTTTCAATAATGAGAAAAAGATTACATGGTCAGGATGATTTAAAAACACTTATCAAAAATTATTGGAAAGTTTACAAAGAAGAGTTTATTAACTCAAATAAGATTGGTGTTATTTTAATTGGTATTGGTTATTTTTTAATAATCAATTTGAAAATTGTTTTAAATATGAGTGGTAGTTATAGTTTATTAATGTTGACGTTGGTTGTCATGATTGCGATTTTGTATGCTGTAATGGTAATGAATATATTCCAAGTGTTTGCACATTACGACCTGCCATTCTCTCGTTATTTTTCGACATCTCTTCTATTAAGTATCTCATTTCCACTCCAAATGCTTGGTTCTATTATCGGTCTCTATGTGTTGTATCGAATTTTCTTATTCATACCAGGGTTACTGCCGTTTTTCGGAATAAGTGTAACGATATTATTTCTTACATGGATGTCATCACAAATTTTCAAGTTAAAAGGGGAATCGGATGGTTCTATACTGAAAGAAGATAAAAATACTAAACAGAAATTTGAAGAAGGAACTATATCATGAAAAATATACTATTAATTAACGCAACAGTTGTTCTTGAAAAAACAATTGTTCAAAATGGATATGTTTATATAAAAGGGGAAAAGATTGAGTCAGTTGGAGAAATGGTAGATTGTCCGGTATATAGCGAAGTGGACCAAGTATTTGATTGTACCGGAAAACAATATGTTATTCCAGGTATGATCGATATACATATACATGGTGCTGCCGGATATGATTTTATGGATTCGACTAAAGAATCTTTTGAAGAAATAGCCCATGCACTTGCCAAGGAAGGAACAACTTCTTTCCTTGCAACAACGATGACAAATCCAATATTACATATAAATGAGGTTATTGAAAATCTTGCAAGCTATATGAAAGATCATAATCTTTCAGGAGTGGCTGAGATGCTAGGTATTCATGTTGAGGGACCATTTATTAATAAGGTACAAAAAGGGGCCCAACCGGAAGATGCTATTCTAGTACCTAATGTTAGTTTGTTTAAAGAATGGCAAACGCTATCTGGAGACAATATTAAAGTTTTAACTTTTGCTCCTGAATTAGATAACCATTTTGAGCTGCTAAAGGAACTTAAAAGTAACGGTGTTATTCCATCAATGGGGCATACAGATGGTTCATACGATGAATGTTTGCAAGCTATAGATCATGGAGTTGAACATGCTACGCATCTCTTTAATGGGATGAGAGGATTGCATCATCGTGATCCGGGTGTCGTAGGAAGTTCACTTTTAAATGATAATGTTTATGTTGAAGTCATTCCTGATGGCATTCATTTTCATCCAGACTTATTAAAAATGGTTGTAAAAATGAAAGGGCTTGAAAGAATGCTCGTTATTACTGACGGAATTCGAGCAAAGGGAATGTCCGATGGGGTTTATGATCTAGGTGGTCAAAGTGTGAAGGTTAATGATGGAAAATGCGTTTTAACTTCTACAGGATCACTTGCAGGTAGTATAGTAACGATGAATAATGCACGTAAGAATCTTATTAAATGGCTTGGACTTACTATTCATGAACAATTACAGGTCACTTCTGCTAACCAAGCTAAACGTCTAGGTTTATACGATCGAAAAGGATCTATTCAAGCTGGTAAAGATGCTGATATCGTAGTCCTAGGAGAAAATGATGAAGTGGAATTGACAATTTGTAGAGGATTAGTTGCTTTTCAACAGAAAGATGCATTCAAATAATGTCAATCTTTGTGAAATGATGATATATTGAATTTATGAAGAAGTAAGAAGAGGATGAGTAACGTATGAAACCGTTAGATCAAAAAAGTATTATTCCATTATATCATCAACTAAAGCAACGTTTAGATGCGCGCATTAGAGGAGGTGAATGGAAGCCAGGTGATAAAATCGATTCTGAAAATCGTTTAATGGAGTTGTTCCAAGTAAGTAGAAATACTGCGAAAAAAGCGATTGAAGAATTAGTTCAAGAAGGTACATTGTATCGTGTACAAGGAAAAGGAACTTTTGTTTCGAAACCTAAATTTGAACAATCACTAGGTGGTTTTTATAGTTTTAGTCGAGTTTTACAAGAACAAGGTCTACATCCAAAAGATCATGTGCTTGAAGTGAAGGAAGTCGAGCCATCAGCGACTGTAAGGCAAGGACTACAGCTTCCAGAAGGTGAAATGGTCGTTGAAATAAAACGACTACGCTGTGCAGAAGACGAACCTATTATTCTTGAATCATCATTTTTGCCAAAATCAGTTATTCAAGATATGTCCGTTTTGCATGAAGTTGGCACGTTTTCCCTTTATGATTTATTAGCTGAACGTTATAACGTGATAGTTGTTCGAGCAAAAGAGGCTTTTGAACCGGTTCTAATTCGAGAGGAAGAAAGTATACTGTTAGAGACAGAAGTCGGAAAGCCTGCTTTACTATTGGAACGAACAGCTTATGACACAAATAATCGCCCAGTAGAATTTTGTATTTCAATTGTACGTGGCGATCGTTGTAGATTTTACACTGAGCTTCATTAATACTCATAGAATTTTCTATGAGTTTTTAAATAATTTAAGTTAACCCAACAACCCATCTATAGGAGGAGAAAATTATGTCATTAGTTACAACGAAAGAAATGTTAAAAGACGCTTACGATAATCATTATGCAATCGGTGCATTCGGTGCACACAATTTAGAAATTATTAAAGCAGTAATTGCAGGAGCTGAAGCAACAGGTTCACCAGTTATACTGCAAACTACTGCAAGCACATATAAATATGTAGAAATGCCATATATGATTGCAATGGCAAAAGCAGCAGCCGAACAAGCAAAAGTACCAGTAGCACTACATTTGGACCACGGTGAATCATATGACGTTGTGATGGAATGTTTACGCGCAGGTTATACATCTATTATGATCGATGGATCAAGACTACCATTAGAAGAAAATATTGCGCTTGTCCGTAAAGTAACGGATGCAGCAAATGCTATCAATGTACCAGTAGAAGCAGAATTAGGAACTATTGGTGGCGTAGAGGATGATCTTGAACTTGAAGAGTCTAAAGCATTTTTCACTGATCCGATAATTGCTGAACGATTTGTACGAGAAACTGGAATCTATTCATTTGCCCCTGCATTTGGAACAGCACACGGAAATTATAAAAAAGAGCCTAAGTTACAATTTGATTTACTAGAAGAAATTCAAAAATTAACAAATATCCCTCTAGTAATGCACGGAGCATCGGGTGTACCGGATGCTAGTCTAAAAAAAGCATTAGATTATGGTGTTGCAAAAGTGAACTTCTCAACTGAATTGAAAGACATGTTCGCAGAAGAAGTTCGAGCATTTTTCAAAGAAAATCCTAATGAAAACGACCCACGCAAATATTTCATGCCTGCACGTGAAGCACTTATTGACTTAGTAAAAGCAAAGATTGTTACTCTACAAAAATGATAACAACGATCACGTTAAATGCAGCAATTGATCAAGTGTATGAGGTTGATTCGTTAGCTGTTGGAGGTACGAATCGAGTTTCAACCATAATTCAAGAAGCGGGCGGTAAAGGGATTAATGTTGCAAAGGTTCTTAAGCGTTCTGGAGCTGACGTTACTGTCGGTGGGTTTGCAGGTGGTATTAATGGTGAGAGAATTCGTCAGTTACTTTTGAAGAAAAGTATTCCAAGTGAGTTAATTCAAGTAGAGGGTGAAAGCCGTGTCTGCTTAACAGTGCTAGATTCAAAGAAAAGTAAAGTAACAGAATTACTTGAAAGTGGTCCCCAGATTACAAAGCAAGAATGGCAATCAATGCTCAATTGGATAGAAGATCAATCTCAAAGTGTGAAGTGGTTCGCATTATCAGGTAGCTTACCAAAAGGTTTACCAACAACGGCGTATGCTGAACTTATTGATATTATCAATGCAAACGGAGCAAAAGCGATTCTTGATTCAAGTGGAGATGCTTTGCAAAATGGCATTAAAGCAAAACCCTATGCTATCAAACCGAATGAGTTTGAAATTGCGACAATTCTCGGTAAAGCAACTGTAAATGAAACGGATCTACTTGATGTAGGAAAACGATTTGTAGATGATGGAGTTGAGCATGTCTGCTTTAGTTTAGGAGAAAAAGGTGCGATTTTTGTCAATCAAGAGGGTTATTTCAAAGCAGATGCACCAAAAGTAGAGGTCATTAACACAGTAGGAAGTGGAGATGCCTTTGTAGGTGGTTTGTTATATGGATTAGCTAATGGTGAAGAACCTTTAATAGCTTATAAAAGAGCATTAGCATGTGGTTCAGTTAACGCAATGTATAGCAAAATTGGTTTCATTGATTCGCAACAAGTTGAAGAATTAATGGCACAAATTACAATCATAAAATTATAGATTGGGGAAAAGAAATATGTATACTTATAAAGAAATAACTGGTCAAGGTGAACAACTTCAAAAGACTCTTGAGATTGTTGAGAATTTAAATCTTGAAATCGGAAATGTAGATCAAGTTTTATTTACAGGTTGCGGAACATCATATTACATAGCAGCTTCTGCAGCTAAATATTTCCAAACTGTGACAGGCGTTTTTGCTTCAGCAATCCCTGCATCAGAATTATTCCTTCATACATCTTCATGTATAGTACCAGGAAAAAAATATCTTATCGTTGCAATTTCAAGATCAGGAACTACTTCAGAAATACTTATTGCACTTGATCATTTAAAAGGCCATGCTGACCTTAGCACAATGGCAATTACATGTAACGGTGATACGCCGATGGCAACTGCAGCAGATAAAGTAATCGCTCTTGATCATATTTCTGAAAAAAGCGTCGTAATGACACAATCATTCTCGAATATGTTATATGGCCTACAAGTATTTGCTGCAACACAAGCAAATTCAACACACAATTTAAATGAGTTAAAACAAATACCACAATTAGTTGCAGAAGCGTTAACAAATGAAGACCTAACAAAAGTTGTTGCTGAGGATCTTTCTAAAACACGCATTATCTTCTTAGGATCTGGTTCATATAACGGAATAGCAAAAGAGGCGACATTAAAATTAAAAGAGATGACGCAAACAGAATGTGAAAGCTATTCTAATTTAGAATTTAGACACGGACCTATTTCAATTGTAGATGAAACAACAGTTGTAATCTTGATGACTCAACTAGAAACAGCTGATTATGATCAAGCACTAGTTAAAGATATTCAAAAACTTGGTGGTTGTGTTCTTACTATTGGTACAACACCTGAAGGATTTGAAGCGGACCATATTATTAAATTAACTGATGAAATTAGCGATTTAAATAGACATGGAATGTATGTTCCTTATCTACAATTGCTTGCGTATCAGCGTGCGATTCATCTTGGATATAATCCAGATAAGCCTCGTAACCTTACTCAAGTTGTTAAATTGGCGTAATTGGATGGTGAATGAAGATGGAATACATTTTAGCAGCTGATGTTGGAGGCACTAAATTAGCTACAGCTTTGTTTCGCAAAGATGGAACTGTAGTGGAAGAAATCGTAATACCAAGTGAAAAACATGACGGCGAAAAACTATTCCATTCACTAGTAGATTCTTTTAAGAATCTACTAGTGAATTCATGTGTTTACATGGATGATGTGATGGGAATTGCATTAGGAATTCCCGGAATTGTAGATTCTGAAAATGGGATAGCAGTTTTTCAAAATAATCTACCTTGGAGAGACTTCCCATTAGCAGATAGATTAGCTATTGAGTTTCCCGAAACACAGATTAAAATAGACAATGATGTGTATATGGCTACTTGGGGGGAATATACGAACCGTGGGTTTTCTAAAGAGTCTATGGTTTATGTGACACTGAGTACTGGCATTTCTTGTTGTTCGATTCACAGAGGAGAGTTTTTACGAGGCGCTGGCATGGCAGGGGAAATTGGATTTAGCCTAACAGACAATCCAGAGACAACGCTTGAACCTCTAGTTTCTGGTCCTGCATTGGAATCAAAAGGGCGAGAACATTTTAATAATCCTACATTGAAATTACATGAAATGATGGAATTATACTATCAAGGTGACGATGCAACAGTCTCTATAATAAATGAGGCAGTTACTTCGTTAGCTAAAGAAGTACATCATATTATGGTCTTTTTAGATCCGCACTGTATCGTTCTTGGAGGTGGTGTTTTCAATCATCATCCTGAGTTGATCAAGGCAGTTAAGAATGAGGTCAGAAAGTACCTTAGCCATCCATTATTAAAAGGCAAAGAAGAACGTATTGAAGCAAGCGTACATAAGGACGAAGCTGTATTACGTGGTGTTGCCTCAACAATAATAGAAGAAAAAAGATAAAAAATTAAGAGGTTGGGACAAAACAACTAACCTCAAAAATGAAAAGCCTAGAAAATTTTACGATTAGTAAAATCTTCTAGGCTTTGTTTTTTAGTCTACTTCGTAGCCGTTGTTCTCCGCTACGGCGGACGCTTTCCGCGGGCACGGCTCCAGCCTTCTCCCTCGCTTCGCTCAGTCCGGGTGCTTCTGCTCGTGCTGTTCCCTCAGGAGTCGCCGCCTTCGCTCCGAACATATAATGAACACTTCTATTTCAATTAAATCTATTCATAATTTCAGGCATGAAAAAAGACATCTTCGGATTAAATTTAAGTACCCTTACAAAAATTAACACAGAAAGTGAAACAAGTGTATGAGTGGATTACACGCAAACAAAAGAATGAAAGAGGTTTTGAGATTTTTGGCACACGTAATAGTTATTCAAAAACGGAAAATGATGCGACATCTATGCGCATGAAAGATGACTACATGCAAAACGGACAACTAAAGGCGGGATATAACGTGCAAGTTGCGACGGAAGGACAATTTACGTTGGCGTATGGCGTTTTTCCTAATCTAACAGACATGAAAACACTTATACCATTCCTTGAGCTGTAATTTATCGTAAACGTAAAATTGACATAGAACCAATTTTTGGATTTCTGAAGGCTAATTTAGGTTTCACGCGATTTTCTGTTAGTGGAAAATCGAAGGTTGATAACGATATTGGTCTCGCATTAATGGCCATAAACTTAAGAAAATAAGCGGTACGCGGATAACCTTCCATCACATATTGTCAAAATTAAACGTAAAAATCGAGATTGCATCATGCAATCTCGATTTTTTACGTGAACTGAAACTATTTATGTCCCAACCTCTTTTTTTATCTAATGCGACTCTTACTTTCTTTATCAAAGAAATGACTTTTTGAAAGATCGAATGCAAGCTTAATTTTTTGACCCGGTTGGATTAGTGAATCTGAAGATAATCGAGCAATATATTGTTGACTATCTAATGTAGAATAGACCATTAATTCGGCTCCTGTTAATTCAGATACTTCAATATTTGCCTCAACTGTAGACTCTGTATGTTGAGCTAGTACTAATGGATCTTCAGAAATATGTTCAGGTCTAACACCGAGAATAATTTCTTTACCGTTATAGCCTTGGCTAATTAAGATTGCTAGTTTATCTTGAGGGATTTTCAATAAGATACTTCCAGCTTTGAAGTAACCACTATCGATTGTGCCTTCAAAAAAGTTCATTGCAGGTGATCCAATAAAGCCGCCTACAAATACGTTTTCGGGATTCTCATATACATCTTTTGGTGTACCAATTTGTTGAATTAGACCGTCTTTCATAACAACAAGGCGTGAAGCCATTGTCATCGCTTCAGTTTGGTCATGTGTTACATAGATTGTTGTCGTTTTCAAACGCTTATGTAATTTTGCAATTTCAGCACGCATTTGAACACGTAATTTTGCATCCAAGTTTGATAATGGTTCATCCATTAAGAATACTTTTGCATCACGAACGATTGCGCGGCCTAGTGCAACACGTTGTCGTTGTCCACCTGATAATGCTTTTGGTTTACGATCTAAGTAGGGCTCAAGATCAAGAATACTCGCTGCATTTTTTACACGTTTCTCAATTTCTGCTTTTGAGAATTTTCTAAGCTTTAAGCCGAACGCCATATTGTCATATACACTCATATGAGGATATAGTGCATAGTTTTGGAATACCATTGCGATATCGCGTTCTTTTGGAGGAACATTATTCATAGATTTACCATCAATGCTAAATTCCCCTTCAGAAATTTCTTCAAGTCCAGCAATCATACGAAGTGTTGTCGATTTCCCACATCCAGAAGGACCAACAAGAACGATAAACTCTTCATCTTGGACACGCAAATTGAAATTAGAAACTGCCGTACTTCCGTCATCATAAACTTTAAAAATATCTTCAAGAACCATTTTCTCCATATTAAGCACCCCTTTAATATCAATATCTCTTTATATATTAAAGTTTAACAATCATAGGCGAAACATCATATGTATAATGTGCACAATTTTCTGACGTATTAATTGTGCGCTTTGTCTTCATCCTCACTAGCTATCAAACTAGCACAATATGAAACAAGTGCCCCATCAAAATACCTTACAGAAATACCGGTGATATCTTGGAACTTTGTAAGACGATATTGAAGGGTATTTCTATGAACATGCAATTTTTTAGCAGTGACTGAAGCATTAAATCCATTCTCAAAAAAGAGCTGAACTGTTTGAAGTAACTCCATATCAAATTCAATTGGCTCTAGTACTTCTTTCCGGATTACCTGTTTCATTTCGTCAGACATTTGTTCAATTAGATTAATAGGGAAAGTCTTTTCCATGGTATAGATTTGTTCAGCATGATTTCTTTCAAGACCTTTATTAAACCATTCTTTTTCTTTTATAAAATGACTAGAAAATAATGTAGCGGTCGAATGGAATTTTCCAATATATATCTTGACCTTTAAGAAAAAATCACTTTCAAGTGCAACGATAAAAGAAGAGAAGTCATCAAAAGTATGTATATAAGAAGCTTTCTGCTCAATAAGGACGGCTTCATGTGTAGAAATAAAAATAAGTTGCATAGCATCATTAAAATACGCTTGAACAGCTTGATTCAAGTCGGATTTTAAGATGTCGTCAGTTTTAAGATGCAGCTGAATAATACGGATATCACAATCCTCTTTTAAAGGAGAAGGACCACTTTTTAATAAAAATTGAATCCATTTCTCTGAGATAGAATCATTACTAAATAATGTAGGTTGAATCTCTTTAAAAAGTGAAGTTAACAGAGCATAGTCACGAGCTGTTAATTCTTTTCTCTCGACGGTCATCCAAGTATTGTTGAATTCATTATGGAATATATGAACATTTTCTTTAATATTGACAGGACATTCGGTAAGTAGATTGATAGAAGGAAAAAGAGCTGCTAAGTTAGTTGACATTATATGTAATCTCCTATCCTAAAGCCATTACAGCTTATGATATTAGTGAAGTAATTCGATACTAGGGAGTACCTATTTTCTATTATAAATCACAGAACTCTATTTAACATAACTGAACAGTTAAAATATTTGAAAGATAGATAATAGTTATTTTTATTTATTATTAAGCATATCTATTAGGGCTAGGGGTGTATTAAAAAAGCCGAATTTAACTTTTATAAAAAAGCGAAATATGGTAATTTAATAGATCAAATAATTTAAGCAAAAGTCAATAGATATTGGTTTATAGGAAGGGGAGAGAGTATTTGAAGAAGGGCATACTTAGTTTCTTATTATTTATAGCAACCATTGTGTTTCTTACACCTGTAGAAATTTTGGCAGCTACAAATGAATATTACATTTCAAAGGATAGTGAAAATGTTTCCAAAGGGATGTACTATGCAAAACCAAACGGAAAAGCAAAAATGGTTGTTAAATTTACTCGTTATAATACTAATAAAAAGGTGAAGAAATCACTTGGATTAAAGGATATGAAAGCACAGTATAAATTATCGACAAAATCTGGTGACCTAATTCATGATTTTGATCGTTCGATATATAAACTGCAAAAAGTTGGATCTAAACTCTACCTCCCAACGCCTGTCTATCGAACTGAAAGTATTTATGGACCAGCAGAAGGATACGCTCTAAAGTTATATGAAATGACAGCTAGCGGAAATAAAAAACGTGTGATAAAAGATTATATTCCATCGAATACTGTCACTCCATATATAATCGAGGGTTCTAGCCTGTTTTACGTTACTTATAACAATCAATCCATGAAGGAATATGATTTAAATGTATATGATCTGAAATCAAAAAAGAAAAAGACTCTGAAAAGATTGGTAGATAGTTTCTGGATACAATCTGGAACCATTTATTTCACGGAAAAAGGTAGTTTGTATTCGATGCAACAGAATGGAGAAAAAATAAAACAATACAAATCAATTGATTACTTATATAATGCTATTGGTTTTGAGGCTAGGAGTTATGGTGTTACGATAAATGATGTTCTCATTTATTATAGTGGTAGAGAAGGTAGGTATTATTATTTAGACACCAATACAGGTGAAAGTATTAAGTTGCCTAATATTAATATTTATGAAGGCAATCAGTATATTGACTATTCTTCACAACGCATTTTTTATACAGATAAAGAAGGTTTGAAAATGTATGATAGTAAAATTAGAAAGACTAAGTTGATTAAACGAACAAAAACCATTGTTTACATTCATCAAGTAAAAATGAATGCTAAAAAAATTCAATATATACAAGGTAATCGGTTGTATGAGGTTGGGTTTTAGATAAAAAACTTAATTGTCTTTAATAATGAGAAAGCCCTAAATGACTTTTAATTAAATCATTTGGGGCTTTTATTAATATATTTTGTATATTTTGCAATTGAAGAATCAAACATCGAGTTGTGTACTAAATAATAATTCAAATAATTAGTTGACATAAATGGAAAAAATCGATAAGCTAATATAAAGTTTCCTTTAGGAAAGAAAATTTCGCAAAGGAATTATTTTTTTACCTAAAAAGTTTCCTTCGGGAAAAATAATTAACACAGGGAAAAAGGGGAGAAGAAAATGAAAAAGGTAGTTATTTTTTTTGCTGCAATCTTAATATTAGTTGGATGTTCAACGAAAAAAGAAAATGATAAACCAGTTGTTGTAACAACGATTAGTCAAATTGCAGACGCTGTATCTGTTATTGCTGGAGATCGTGTAGAAGTAAAGGCGTTGATGGGACCTGGAGTAGATCCACACTTGTATAAGGCTACACAAGGAGATTTAAGTAAATTAGAAAGTGCGGATGTGATTTTTTATAGTGGCCTTCATCTTGAAGGGAAGATGCTAGATGTTTTTGAAAAGATGCAAGAAAATGATAAAACCGTTAAGGCAATAAGTGAATCAATTGAAGAAGAGAAATTGTTAGGAATTGAAATGGATGCAAAGTTATATGACCCTCACGTATGGTTTGATATCGATATTTGGAAAACTGCTGTTCATCAAATTACAGATACATTAAGTGAGAAATATCCAGAATATAAGAATGAGTTTAGTGAAAATGAAGCTATCTACTTTAAAGAATTGGATGATCTATCGACTTATGCAAAACAAAGAATTGACGAGATACCATTAAATCAGCGTGTACTGGTAACAGCACATGATGCTTTTAATTATTTTGGGCGTAGTTTGAATATAGAAGTACGTGGTTTACAAGGGTTAAGTACGGAGTCTGAATATGGTTTAAAAGATGTAAGAGACGTTGTTGACTTTTTAGTCGGAAACAATATTAAGGCTGTATTTATTGAATCAAGCGTGTCTGATAAAGCGATGAAAGCAGTAATTGATGGAGCTAAAGAAAAAGGACAAAATGTGAAAATTGGCGGGGAATTATATTCAGATGCTATGGGAAAAGAAGGAACAGAACAAGGAACTTATATTGGCATGTATAAACACAATGTAGATACAATTGTCAACTCATTGAAATAGGGGGCGGAAAATTTGAATGCAATTGAAGTAAGCCAATTATCAGTGGCATATGAAGATAATCTTGTTTTACATGATATTAATTTAAGTGTACCTGTTGGAAAATTAGTTGGAATTATTGGTCCGAATGGTGCTGGAAAATCTACATTGATAAAAGCTATTTTAAATCAGCTACCTAATAAAACTGGGGACGTGGAGATATTAGGACATTCTTTAGATCCTAAAAATCATCTTGTGGGTTATGTTCCACAACGAAATGCAGTAGATTGGGATTTTCCAACAAATGCATTGGATGTAGTTCTAATGGGACGTTATGGTCATATAGGATTATTTAATAGACCTAAAGCGAAAGATCGAGAGAAAGCTATGAAATGTTTGAAAAGTGTAGGTATGGGGGAGTTTGCAAATCGTTCCATTGGTCAACTATCAGGCGGGCAACAACAACGCGTTTTTTTAGCTCGAGCACTTGCTCAGGAAGCTGAAATTTATTTTATGGATGAACCATTTGTAGGTGTTGATGCAGCAACTGAACTTACAATTATTAATATTTTAAAGGAATTAAAAGCAAAAGGGAAAACAGTACTGGTTGTACACCATGATTTACAAACAGTAAATGATTATTTTGATTGGACCGTATTACTGAATAAAACAATCATTTCTTCTGGACCAACTAGGAAAATTTTTACAAAAGAAAATTTACAACAAGCGTATGGAGGAAAGCTATTCTTTATGAATGAAAAGCATAATGAGGTACTCGCTGAAAGGGGAGGATTGAATGCTATCAGGTAACTTATTGTGGGTTCTAGCTGGTGCATCTTTATTAGGAGTTGCCTCTGGATTAATCGGTTCATTCGCATTTCTTCAAAAGCAAAGCCTTGTTGGTGATGCTGCTGCTCATGCAGCACTACCAGGTATTGCAATTTCATTTCTAATATTTCAACAAAAGGATTTACCATTATTAATGCTAGGTGCAATAATAACGGCCACTATATCAGTATATTTGATTCAAGGTATTATAAATCGCTCCAAGTTGAAGTCCGATGCTGCCATTGGAATAGTATTATCAGTTTTCTTTGGAGCTGGTATTGTTTTACTAACAATTGTTAATCAAAGTAGTTCTGGTAATCAAAGTGGATTAAATGATTTTATATTTGGTAAAGCAGCCACTATGGCAAAAAGTGACTTAGTGTGGTTATCAGGAAGTGCTTTAATAATCATTTTGACTTGCTTAACTTTTTATAAAGAATGGAAATTAGTTATATTTGATACTACATTCGCTAAAGGAATTGGCTTACCTGTAAATCTTCTTAGATTTATACTTACTGCAATTACTGTTTTAACAATTGTAACAGGTATCCAGGCTGTAGGTGTTATATTAATGTCTGCCATGCTGATCATTCCTGCGGCTACAGCTAGAATATGGTCGGATAAATTAGTAACGATGATAATTATGAGTGCTTTGTTTGGTGCTTTTTCAGGAGCATGCGGAACTTTAATTAGTTCTTTAAAGACAGGGTTATCAACTGGACCAATCATTGTCATTACAGCATCTTCATTATTTATTTTTTCATATATTTTTGCTCCAAAACGAGGTCTTTTAGTGAAAATTCAACAAAGACGAAAAATAGCGAAGCGGGTTTTAAAACAGGAGGTGCAAGCCTCTTGAATGAATTTTGGGTTTTAGTAACTGGTTCATTAGTTGGGATTACTTGTGGTTTAACAGGTGTATTTTTAATATTACGTAAAATGGCTATGATAGCAGATGCGATAAGTCATACAGTATTATTTGGTATCGTCATGGCTTTCATTATTACACAGTCATTAAATGGTATATGGATGATGCTAGGAGCTGGAATTGCAGGGGTTATAACGGCTTATTTAGTGCAAGTTCTACAATCGAATGGATTACAAGAGGATGCTTCAATTGGAGTTGTTTTTACTACTTTATTTGCGGTAGGAGTATTACTGATTACACTTTTTGCTGGAAATGTACATTTAGATGTAGAACATGTATTAATGGGCGAAATAGCATTTGTTCCTTGGAATACGTGGACATTTATGAACTTAACAATGCCGAAAGCTGTCTGGATGTTACTGTTTGTGCTATTGATAAATATTCTATTTCTTTTAGGGTTTTATAAAGAAATAAAACTGTCAACATTTGATCCTATTTTTGCAATGAGTATTGGCCTACCTCTAGTTTTTCTACATTATGCATTTATGACGCTCGTATCGTTTACTACAGTTGCGGCATTTGACAGCGTAGGTGCTGTATTAGTTGTTGCGATGTTAATTGTACCAGCTTCTACGGCGTATTTACTTAGTAAATCTATAAAAAGAATGATTATCTTAAGTATGTTAATTGGAATGCTGTCTGCTATTGGAGGTTATTACTTCGCAAAATTCCTTGACGCATCTATAGCGGGTATGATGGCAACAACAGCTGGAGGGATATTCTTACTTGTCTTTTTATTTAGACCATATGAGGGTTTATTAATGAAAAAAAGGAAACTAGTTAACATGAACAATCTTACTATAAAATCGTAAGTAGGTTTTCCTATTTCTTAAAAGCTTTTCTAAGCTTAGTATAACTAGCTATATGCTATTCCATAAAGTAAATCTAAATCAAAAGTTGTAAAAAAACGTTAGTATCATCGAAATATGATACTAACGTTTTTCTCAAAAGAGATAGATTTCTTTAGAAATGTCTCAGAATAACTTTTATTAAAAATACTTACCTATGAAGAAAAATAAAAATAGTAAAACCAAATTTGTTATTTTACAGGAGCTAAAACTTTATATTCTTCGGGTATATGTAAAATTGTTTCGTAATATGCATGTTTCGTATATTCTTTAGAGATGTTTTTATTTATAAATTTATATGTTAAGTAAGGTTCTTTAATTGGTTCTTTTTTTATAGTAGTCTGAACAGATATTGTTTTAGAAGCATTATTTTTGTCTAGTATATCTAATTCAACCCAAATCGTTTTAACGCTATTATTTAAATAGATTGATTTAATTTTTTTGTTGTGATTTTTTTGTATTTCTAATATTTGTGTAAAATCTTGTACATATGTTTTGTTTTCAGGTAATGCAGTTATGTACGGCTTTAAATAATCATCTTTCCATTGTTTTTCATTCATTGAAAAATCAGCTTTCATAATATTAATAGATGATAATCCCACTAATGATAGTGTGAACAAAAAGAAAAATCCTCTCATTATAAAACCGGTAGATGATATTGTTTTTTTGTTTTTTATTATATCCATCAAGGAATATATACCTATTATTATCCATAATAGTTCAGCAGGAATTAAAACGAACGCAGAATGGGCTTGTGATATACTTTCTTGTACTTCAATTACTTTATCAATACTAGGCACTTTAAAATCCTCCAATTTTACTTCATGTATAATTTGTATGAAAAAAATAATTTTCATGCTTTACTTTTAAGCTATACAATATACTATCTCGAAGTTAATGTATATAATAATTTCCTTTTTTACTATATTTATAACGAAAATATATGATGGGAGATATGTATAGTTGAATATTAGGTGGAACACGCTGAACTAGATGCTGTGAATTTGCACTTTTAAACGTAATAAATAAAAAAACTAGTATTCCATGCAATATATACAATCATCTTTAAAAATAAGAATAAAAAGAAGCCAATATCACTCACTTGTCGTACTGAGGATATTGGCTTCTGAAATTTTATTAGTAGCCTCATTAGTAGGGTAGGAACATAAAATATAGTATTTTAAATTTTACCTAAAGGACTTCTACAAATACCTATGTCTATACCTTTTTCATTTATTCCCTCTTTTAAATTTACTAAAGCAGAACCTGTATAGATTTGTTCAATAATGCTTGATATTTCTATATTTTCTTGATCAGTTAAAGGTTGATTAGTTAACAATTTAATAAACCAATTTTTGATTTCATCAGGATATATATTTGCTGCAATTGAGGATAATCGATTAAACCCCATTTGTACTTTTTCTTCTAAATCTATTTCGCCACCGGCATAATAATAAAAGTCATCTTTAACTTGGCCATTCAATTTTATTATTTTATCTTTATGACCAGCTTCCTTTATACCTATTACTTTTTCGTTCTTACTTAAGAAAATGATATTATCTATAGATAGATCAAATCCTGTTCTTTTCGGATTATTATATATTATTGTTGGTTTGTTAGTTAGTTCAATAATCTTTTCAGAATATCTCAATGCTTCTTCTTGAGTTGGAAGAATATAAGGTGGATATCCAAGTAATATTCCTGCAATCTTTGTCTTACTAATCGCTTTCGCAAACTCCATAGCCTCCAGCTGTCTAATAGAAGAAACTCCAAATAATATTTCCATGTTATTTATGAGTTCTTCTTCTATTGAAACAGCGTTAAGTAAGTCCAACTTTTCTTTCAGATTTAAACTATGTTGCTCTCCAGTAGACCCACCTACAAGAACAGATTTTATCCCCTTATTATATAAATATTTAATATGGTCTATAGTACCCTGTATGTTTATCGATTCATTTTTTAAAAATGCTGTGGGTACAGCAATATGAAAGGATTCTTTTAACATTTAAATCATTCCTCGTTTCTAATTAAACTATTTTTAGTTTATTTAAAGTACAAAGATTAGATGATAAAGCCTAACTGATGAATGATAGTTTAAGACTTTTATATATAAAGGTACATGATAGTAGGGCTATTTTTAACGAAAAGTCATCTGACAGGAACTGAAATATTATATTTCTCTATTTTTCTGTATAGTGTACGTACACTTATGCCTAATTGCTCGGCAACTAACTTCTTACCTTCAAAATCATAGCCATAACGATTAAGTGCTTGAAGTATTCCATCCTTTTCCATATCCTTTAAATCATTTTGTTCCTTTAGTTTTTTAGGCGATTGAAGGAGTACGGGATGTAAGAAGTCGGGCAGTGAAGATTCTGTGAGTTGATGACTTCTTTCCATATTCATACTATACTCAATGACATTTTCAAGTTCGCGAATATTTCCTGGCCAGTGGTATTGTTGTAATCTTTTCAAAAAACCTTCTGAGCATGTCTGTATGAATTTACCTGTTCGATTTTGAAGACGATCTATCAAGATAGGGACTAATGTTTCTATATCTTCTTTTCTTTCTCTTAATGCTGGTAAGTGGATTGGGATAACATTTAATCTATAATACAAGTCTGAACGGAATTTTTTAGCTTCCATCATTTCCTCAAGGGGTTGATTTGTGGCAGCAATCACACGAATATTCACTTTTTTTGGATTGATTCCACCAACTCGATTTACCATGCCATCCTGTAGAACTTTTAGTAACTTAGGTTGTAAATGGACAGGCAAATCTGCAACTTCATCTAAAAATAATGTCCCTCGATCTGCAAGTTCAAAATAGCCTGGCTTGCCTTTTTTATTTGCCCCTGTAAATGCGCCCTCCTCATATCCGAATAATTCACTTTCAAATAATGTTTCAGGAATGCTAGCGCAGTTGATTTCAATAAATTCACCTTTCCTTAACATACTTTGCTCATGAATAAACTTTGCTAAAAGGCTTTTTCCAGTACCCGTTTCTCCTGTGATAACAATTGAAGATGTACTGTTAGCAATTCTAGAAAGAAGTTCTTTTAGTTTTTTTAGCTGAGTATGGTTCCCGATAATATAATTAATATTTTCCTTTGAATTTCTGCCTGTATATTTAAATTCTCCGGAACCGTCCAATATCGTTAAAATAATTTCGCTTAATTGTGTTAACCAGTATTTAAATTGATCTTGTTGTGCAATCAACTTTTCTTGTCCCTCTGAAGTGAAACTTACAAAGGAAAGAAAGCCATAATGGTTATCATTTTTTGTGATTTTAATTAGAATTTCAGCTTTTGAAGGGCAGTTCGATTGGAAGTGGCAACCTTTACACATTTTCATATGTCCGGGGTCTTTTACAAAACTAACAGCTTCTTTGTTTTGTTTTTGAAAAAATGGTAAATAGACTCGATCCTTTTTTTGAACTTGATATTCTTCAGTGGATGCTACTAATACACCTTCATAATTAAAGAAAGCAATTTCAACTTGTAAAAGTTCTGCAAATGTTCGAATAGTCTTTGCAATTGAGGAAATAGATGACATTCATACAACCTCCCACTTTCAATGTGTAATTATTTGTGAGTAGTAAGTTTAGACATAGAAATATCAATCAATCATTCTATTTTATTATTAGGATTTTTAATTATATGAATAATTTAGATGTCATAATTGTAGTTCAATAAAGTTAAAATTGTCAATTTTCAGTCAATTGTGACAAAAATAATATTTTATTTTGATCAAAAACTAGGAACCATCACGACCGAGAGTTGGCACACTATTTGCTTTATTTCTATTAAAACAGTTCAAGGGGGTTTTTAGATGAAAATGGATTATTTTAAGTTAACTAACAAAGTAGCTGTTGTAACAGGAGCGGCCTCTGGAATTGGATATGCTACAGCAGAACTATTAGCTGAAGTAGGATTGCAAGTCATTTTACTAGATATTGATGAAGTTAAAGGTGAGCAAGCTGCTAGTACAATTCTAGAGAATGGTTATCAGGCTCAATTTATGAAATGTGATGTAACAAGTGCAGCAAATTGCCAGGCAGTAAGTGAAGAGATTAAGCAAACATACGGCAATGTAGATGTACTTTTCAATAATGCAGGTATTATTAAGCGAAAAACTGTAGTGGATTTAGAGGAACATGAATGGGATGCCGTTATAGATGTTTCCTTAAAAGGTGTGTATCTTCTATCTAAATACATCATTCCTATAATGGCTGAAGGAACAGGTGGAAGTATTATTAATACCGGATCTGGTTGGGGACTAAAAGGTGGTGACAAAGCTGCGTCATATTGTGCGGCAAAGGCTGGTGTTGTCAATTTGACAAAAGCAATGGCCATTGACCATGGACCACAGAATATCCGTGTCAATTGTATCTGTCCAGGAGATACAGATACACCATTATTAAGAAGCGAGGCACAACAGTTAAATCTCGAAGAAGGCTCTTTCTTAAAAGATTCTGCAGTGGGCCGTCCATTGGCACGATTAGGAACACCTCAAGATATTGCTAAAGGAGTGCTATTCTTAGCAAGCGATTTATCTAGTTGGGTAACAGGAACGGAATTAGTCGTTGATGGTGGCGGCTTGGCATAACGATAACCAAAATATTAGGAGGTAATACTATGACAAAAAAGGTGCACCCATACATCCCAAATATGGTACCTAAAGTTAAAGAAGAAATGCTGAAAGTAATTGGGGTAGAGAACAGTATGGAATTATATTCATGTATCCCTGAAGAACTTCAGCTACAGGAAGAGATGAATATACCAAAAGCATTAACAGAATACGAATTACGAAGACATATTGAAGGTCTTTTGAAGAAAAATATTAGTACAAACGACTATATTAACTTTTTAGGTGCCGGATGTTGGCAACATTTTGTTCCAGCGGTTTGTGACGAAATCAATCAAAGGTCGGAATTTCTAACAGCTTATGCTGGAGAACCTTATGAAGACCATGGTAGATTTCAGTCTTTATTTGAATATCAAAGTCTATTAGCGGAGCTTGTAGATATGGATGTTGTGAATGTACCTACATTCGATTGGGGGCAGGCTGCAGCAACTTCAATTAGAATGGCAGCTCGCATTAATGGAAGAAAGAAAGTTTTGATAGCTGCAACAGTTGCTCCGGAAAGAACAAAGATTATTGCTAACTACGGTTCTCCAGAGCTCGAATTTAGCAATATTGCTTTCGATCTTGATACAGGTTTAATGGACTTAGATGACTTGAAAAGTAAAATTTCTAATGAAGTAGCGGCGATTTACTTTGAAAATCCATCTTATTTAGGATTTATAGAATCCCAAGGAAATGAGATTTCTGTAATCGCTAAAGAACATGATGTATTACTTGTAGTAGGGGTGGATCCAATCTCATTAGGTGTATTGGCACCACCAAGTCATTATGGTGCTGATATTGTTTGTGGAGATTTACAACCACTCGGTATGCATATGAATTACAGCGGTGGCCAAGCCGGTTTTATCGCTACTCGCGATGAAGAAACATTCATTAATGAATTCCCATCACGTTTATTTGGTATCGTGCCAACAATAAAAGAAGGGGAATATGGATTTGGTGACGTGGCGTATGAACGGACTTCTTTTGCCCAAAGAGAAAAAGGAAAAGAATCGGTTGGTACTCAAACGGCATTATGGGGTATTACAGCTGGCGTGTACTTATCTTTACTTGGGCCTGAGGGGATGTATGAATTAGGGCAAACCATTATGCAAAATAGTCAATACACAGTAAAGAAATTGAATAAAATTGCGGGTATACAAGGTTCAAGAATTGTTTCGCCATTCTTTAAAGAATTTATTGTGGACTTTAACGATACGGGAATCTCGGTTCAAACAATTAATGAAATGTTATTAGAAAAGAAGATTTTTGGTGGTAAGGATCTTTCTAAGGAGTTCCCAGAGTATGGACAATGTGCTCTATTTTGTGTGACAGAGGTGCATACGAAAGAAGATATGGATTGTTTGATAGAGGCTCTTGAAGATATTGTTACAAAATAAACGTCTACAAAAGGAGTTTTGAGAATGAAACCAATAATAAGAACTGAAGCTACTCGCGATTTTCATCAAGCGAAATGGAATGAACCTATTATTTTTGAACTTCATCAAGAAGGAGAAAAAGGTGTTGAAGTACCACTAGCAAATGAAGAAGTGGTATCTACTATTGGTGACGGTGTATCTACTATTCCTGCATCTATGTCTAGAAAAAATAGACCGAATCTTCCGGAAATTGGTCAAGCTCGTGTACTTCGCCATTACTTACGACTTTCTCAAGAAACATTGGGATCAGACTTTAATGTAGAAATCGGTCAAGGTACATGTACGATGAAATATATCCCGAAAATAAATGAATTATTAATTAGAAATCCCAAGATGATGGACCTTCACCCGCTTCAAGAAGAGAGCACTGTACAAGGTATGTTAGAAATTATTCATAATTTAGATTTGTGTATGCGTGAAATCTCAGGTATGGGCGCTTTTTCATTCCAGCCAGGTGGGGGAACACAAGCGCTATTTGCTATGGCTTCCATCGTAAGAAAATATCATGAGACACGTGGTGAAGGAGATCAGCGTGATGAAATCATCACAACTATTTTCTCGCATCCATCACAAGCAGCAACAGCTGTTGTGAAAGGATATAAAGTGATTACATTACATCCAGATGAAAATGGCTTCCCAGATATTGAGAAATTAAAAGGAGTTGTTTCTGAAAGAACGGCTGGGTTTGTTGTAGCAAATCCTGAAGATACAGGAATCTTTAATTCTAAAATTAAAGAGTTTACTAAGATTGTACATGAAGCGGGTGGTATTTGTTATTACGATCAAGCAAATGCAAATGGGTTATTAGGTATAACAAGAGCAAAAGAAGCGGGCTTTGATATGTGTTTCTTTAACCTTCATAAAACGTTCGCTGCACCTCATATGTGTGGGGGGCCAGCGACAGGAGCGCTAGGGGTTACTGAAGCATTAAAAGAATATTTACCAGGACCAATTGTAGAATATGATGGAGTAAAATATTCGTTAAATGATAATCTACAACATTCGATTGGCAAAGTACGTGCATTCCATGGCGTAGCCCAAACGATCTTAAGATCTTATGCATGGATACGGGCATTAGGTCCAGATGGCTTAAGAGAAGTAGCCCAAACGGCAGTATTGAATAATAATTACTTATATCATAAAGTACAAAAAATTCGTGGTGCAAGTGCTCCATACGTTAAAGGCCAGAGATTAGAACAAGTTCGATATAGTTGGGAACAGATGGCCAGTGAAACAGGAATTACTACAGAAGATGTACAAAGAAGGATGACTGATTTCGGTCTACATTACTGGACTAGTCACCACCCGTATATCGTTCCACAACCATTTACACTTGAACCAACTGAATCTTATTCAAAAACGGATTTAGATGAATACATTAATGCGCTTCAGCAAATTTCAGATGAAGCATATAACAATCCTGAAATTGTGAAAAATGCTCCGTACAATAGCACAATTCATCAACTAGTTGAAGAAGATTATTTAGATAATCCCGAAAAATGGTGTATTACTTGGAGGATGTATCAAAAGAAAGTATTAAAACCAGTACTTATTAAGTAAAAGCAGCGGCAATCAATTGATAAGAATTGATTGCCTTTGTTTCCTAGAAAAGAGTGGAGGGTGGAAATACTGAAGTTTTTCGAGTACAGTCCAGCTGGTTTTTTTAATAAAAATAAGGAGTGGATGAATAATGAAGAAGAATAAAAATGCTTTATTATCTCTTTTTGTTGGAATACTAGTTATTTTTGTTTTAAGTGCTTGTAACAGTAATACTTCTAGCAATTCTAAAGGAAACGAAAAGACTGATAATAAAGTGAAAATGGATCTTGTAAATGAGGGGAAATTGACTTTTGCAATGAGCGGTCTATTAAAACCTCTAAACTATAAAGAAAATGAAAAATTAGTAGGGTTTGATGTTGAAATTGGGACCGAGATTGCAAAACGAATTGGATTAGAGGCTAATCCAGTAACAAACCCATGGGAAACGATTATACAAGGGTTAAAAGGGAAAAAATATGATGCGATTATTGGCAGTATGACAGCTACCGAAGACCGCTCTAAACAAGTAGATTTCTCAGATCCATACTACACTTCTGGAGCACAAGTATTTGTAGCAGAAGGAAATAATGAAATAAAGGCTAAAGAGGATTTAAAGGATAAAACGATTGGTGTAATGCAAGCGAGTACTTATACAGATGATGCAAAAAAATATACAACTAAAATTAAGAGCTTTCCAAGTGATATATATGCATTGCAAGATTTGCCTCCAGGTCGTGTAGGTGCAGTAATTACGGACAGAATTGTAGGTGTTTCTGCAATTAAAGAATCAGGATTGAAAATTAAACCAATCGATGATGTTATCAAAACTGAAGAAATTGCCGTTGCAATAAATAAAGGAAATCCAGAGTTATTAAAAGCAATTAATGAAGCAATCGCATCTATGGTTGAAGACGGAACATATGAAAAAATCAGCACTAAGTGGTTTGGAGTAAATCTTCTTGAAAAAAAATAGAGTTTTAAATTAATAGTACAAGATTTAGAAAGGAGGAAATTGTTATTGAACTTCTTAACCAATATTGCTTCTATATTTCAAACACATGGAATTGAATTTTTAAAAGCGACATTAATAACAGTAGAACTTACCTTCGTATCATTAATAATTGCTACTATAATTGGTTTAGTATTCGCTTTCTTTAAAGTCTCAAATATTAAAATACTAGGAAAAATAGCAGATATATATATCTTCTTAATTCGAGGAATGCCGTTAATTGTTCAATTAATGTTTTTATATTATGGTATTTCAAGTGTTTTTGTATTATCAGATTTTACGGCAGGAGCTTTAGCATTAGGAATACACTCAGGAGCTTATATAGCTGAAATTTTCCGTGGTTCTATCCAATCTATTGACCGAGGACAGGTGGAGGCAGCTCGCTCATTAGGTATGCCATATATGCTGGGAATGCGCCGTATTATACTCCCTCAAGCTTTTAAAAGAGCTATCCCAGCACTAGGGAATCAATTTATCATTGGTTTGAAGGATTCATCGTTGGTGGCTTATATTGCAGTTTCCGAACTATTTAATCATGCATTATCTGCTCAAGCGGCTAACTATATGCCATTTGAAACCTATTTTGTAGTCGGCATTTATTATTTAATCTTAGTTCTTATCTTCACACTTCTTTTCAATAAGCTGGAGAAAAAATTAGATGTTGGAGGGAGAGAGAAGAAAAATGATAAAACTGAAAAATTTGCGTAAATCATTTGGTGATTTAGAAGTACTAAAAGATATTTCTTTAGAAATACAGAAGTCAGAAGTTGTCGTATTAATTGGTGCAAGTGGTTCAGGGAAAAGTACTTTACTAAGATGTCTGAATTTTCTTGAAATTAATAATGGTGGTCAAATAGAGATTAACGGAAAATTAATCGATGCTGGAAAAGAGAATCTAAATAAAGTTCGTGAAAATATGGGAATGGTATTTCAACATTTTAATTTGTTCCCTCATTTATCGATTTTACAAAATGTTATAGAAGCACCTGTTCATGTGAAAAAACAAAGTAAGGAAGAAGCTACACGAAAGGCAAAGGAACTTTTACAAAAAGTAGGTTTAGCTGATAAAGCAAACTTTTATCCGGATCAACTGTCAGGTGGTCAAAAACAGAGAGTCGCGATAGCAAGAGCTCTTGCTATGGAGCCAGAAGTTATGTTATTTGATGAACCGACTTCTGCTCTAGACCCAGAGCTAGTAGGCGAAGTTTTAGAAACGATGAAAAATTTAGCAAGGGAAGGAATGACAATGGTCATAGTAACCCATGAAATGGGATTTGCTAGGGAAGTAGCTGATCGTGTCATCATGTTGGCTGATGGCAAAATTATTGAAGAAGGACCGCCGTCTGAATTTTTTAAAAATCCAAAAGAAGAAAAAACAATCCGTTTTTTACAGCAAGTTTTATAAAGGCGATTAATAAGTGCTTAGAATTAATTTTAGAGGAGTGCATTTAAATGTTGACTTGTTATGATGATGTCTTAAAAGTAACTGATGAATTAGTTGGCGTGGAAAGTATCGTAAATACTACGGGAGAGATTGAAGTTGCTAATAGATTATATGATTTAATCTTCTCACAAAGTTATTTCAAAAGTAACCCTACCCATGTATTCATGTCACGTACAGAAGACGATAAAGTCGAACGCTACAATGTCTTTGCTTTTGTCAAAGGTACAAAGGAAAAATCGAATAAGACGGTTATTTTAATGGGTCATACCGATACTGTAGGAATTGATGATTTTAGTCATTTGAAAGATAAAGCGTGTTCACCAAGTGAGTTAAAGAAAGCGCTTGCAAATGAGAAGCTTCCTGATTTAGTGAAAGAACATTTACAATCAGACGAATGGCATTTTGGACGTGGTGTTTTGGATATGAAGAGTGGCGTTGCAAGTCATTTCTACTTATTAAAGTACTATTCAGAACATCCTGAAGAGCTTATTGGTAATCTAGTATTCTTCGCAGAATGTGACGAAGAAGATAGTTCACATGGTGTTTTATCTGGTTTAAAGGATTTAAAACGATTAAAGGAAGAACATCTTTTTGATTATCAAGCATTAATCAATTCAGATTTCGTTGCCCCTCGCTACGAAGGTGACCCTAATCGATATATTTATAAAGGAACAGTTGGTAAGTTATTACCTTCTTTTTTTATCACTGGTGCTGAAACACATGCTGGATCTAGTTTTGAAGGATTAGATCCAAATTATATTGCAGCGGAGTTAACGAGACAGATTAGTTATAATCCCGATTTATGTGATCAATCATTAGGTGAAACCCCTATGCCACCAGTTTCGTTGAAACAAACTGATTTTAAGCCAACTTATACTATTCAAACAGCTTTATCAGCATACGTTTACTATAATTTTTTTATCCAATCATGGTCGCCGAAAGAAGTACTTTCATTGTTGAAAGAACAAGCGAAAATTGCCTTTGATAACGGAATTAATACAATGAAGGAAAGACATCGAAAATATTGCGAAATAAGTGGGCAACCATATTCAGAATTACCTTGGAAGACTAGAGTAATTGTTTATGAAGATATGCAAAAAAAGCTGGTTGAACTTCATGGAGATAAATACTTAGACCATATGAAACAATTTAAAGAAAATCTATTATTAGATGAAACACTTGATGTTCGGATGTTTTCTGCTCGAGTTGTTGAAGAAGAATGGAATTGGATGAAGGATAAAAGCCCAGCAATTATTCTATTTTACTCTTCACTCTACTCACCTCGTGTCGATTTGAGTGGGAAAAACGAGAAAGAGCAAAATTTGATAGAGGCATTGGACTATGCAATTGAAATTGTGCAACCTCATTATTCAAAACCAATCGTAACACGCAACTATTTCCCCTATGTATGTGATATGAGCTGTGTTGCATTAAGTGATGGGGAAGAGGATATAAAAGCGGTTATTGAAAATAATCCAAGTTGGGGCACAAAGCATTATGTAAACTATGATGCCATCCGTGAAATAAATGTTCCTACAATCAACATTGGTCCATATGGATACGACGCACATAATCGATATGAGCGTACGGAACTAGTTTACACGATGGAAGTAGTTCCGAATCTAACAAATCAAGTCATTAGAAAGTTATTAGGAATGGAAGAAGCTAAGTAGAAAGCGTATATAATTAATCGTTTTATTTAAAAATTGTACAGAGGGTGTGAAGTTTCATGGGATTCGGAAGATATTCAGATAGTCTCCAAAATAGACGTGTTGTAGTGACAGGAGGAGCTAGTGGTATTGGTCTAGCCACATCGCTTCGATTAGCTGCAGAAGGATCAATAGTAGCCGTATTTGATAACAATGAAGAACAATTAAAGAAAACTTTAGAAGAACATTCAGAAATTAAATACGGGATATTGGTTGATGTTAGTAATTCTGATGAAGTAAAAGATGCTTTTAAAGAAGTTGATGAGGTAATGGGTGGGGTCGATATCTTAATATCAAATGCAGGAATTAGTATTAGAAATAAATTTATTGATATCACTCCAGAACAATGGAAAAAAGTAATGGGTATCAATTTAGATGGTATTTTTTACACAGCACAAGAAGCAGCTAAACGAATGTTGATCCAAGGTAGCGGGGTTATTTTAATGACAGCCTCTACAAATGGATTAACAGGTCATCCATATTACGCCGATTATAATGCATCAAAAGCTGGTGTAAACCTTTTAGCAAAAACAATGGCTTTAGAACTTGCACCAACTATTCGTGTAAATACAGTATGTCCCGGTTATGTGTTAACTGCTATGCAAATCGCGGAATATTCGCCTGAAATGTTAGAGCAGGTTAATGAAAATATTCCACTTAAAAGACATGCTACTCCCGAAGAAATTGCAGGGGTTTATGCGTTCCTTGCTTCTGATGAGGGGGTATATATTACAGGTCAGAATATCCCCGTCGACGGAGGAGAATTAGCTTAACAACATTATTCTATGCTTACTTTATTTTCGCTTAATTCAAATACTCTATCAAATTTATTTAATAGAACCTAGATTGTTAAGTAGATTGAATAACAGACTATTAATAAGGCGTTTTGATAGTAATTGTAAAAGGGGTGTTGATTATGGAAATGCAAACAGAGAAAAAGGGTAGGTTCAAAGTTCCTCATGTGTATGTCATTTTATTTTCTTTCATTATAATTGGAGCTATTTGTACTTACATTATTCCAGCTGGAGAATTTGATCGTATCGAACAAGATGGTAGAACGATTGTGGTACCTGGAAGTTATCATGAAATACCAGAAAATCGAACGACAATATTAAATGTATTTGAGTCGATTCATAAAGGGATGATTGCCACAGCTCCTCTAATTTTTTATATTTTTATTGTAGGTGGAGCATTTGGGATATTGCGTGCTACTGGGGCTATAGAAGGGGCAGTTCATAGCATGGCGAAAAAGATTGCTGGCAGAGAGCAACTCTTAATCCCTGTATTAATGACTTTCTTTGCATTATCAGGTGCAATGTTAGGATTAGCCGAGGAGACTATTCCTTATATTACCATTCTAATCCCTTTAGCAGTTCTAATTGGATTTGACTCGATGGTAGGGACAGCTATTGTACTACTCGGAACATCTGCAGGATTCACGGCTGCATTTATGAATCCATTTACGGTTGGTATAGCACAAGGAATTGCAGAATTACCCATTTTCTCAGGTATGTATTTAAGAATTATCTTCTTTGTCATTTTTTTAACGGTAAGTATTTGGTATGTCATGCGTTACGCAAATAAAATAAAAAAGAATCCAAAGGCAAGTGTTATGTTCGGCGAAAAAAATGCACTCATAGATAGTTCAGATTCCGATCAAACATTTCCTTTTACTACACGACATAAACTCGCTTTCTTTGTATTATTAGGGACACTAGTTGGACTAGCTGTTGGTGTCATTAGGTTTGAGTGGGGATTAACACAAATGACAGGGCTGTTTTTAATAATGGGTATACTCATTGGTCTAGTCTCAAGAATGAATTTTAGTAGTATGGCTGAGTCGTTTATTAAAGGTTGTGAGGTTTTAATAATGGGTGCGTTAGTTGTCGGTATTGCGAATGCAATTCTAATTATTTTAAGAGAAGGTCTTATAATGGACACGATTTTATATGGCCTGGCTTCTGCTGTAGACTCATTACCACCGCAACTAGCTGCACTTGGCATGTATATAGTGCAATGTTTAGTAAATTATATTGTCCCATCGGGTAGTGGCCAAGCCGCTTTAACGATGCCAATAATGGTTCCATTATCAGATTTATTAGGGGTTACTCGTCAAACAGCAGTATTAGCTTTCCAATTTGGTGATGGTATTTCAAATATTTTCACACCTACTTCTGGTTATTTTATGGCCGGTTTAGCATTAGGAGGTATTTCGTGGATTAAATGGGTGAAGTGGATTTGGCCATTGATCGCTATTCATTATGTTCTCGGAGCTATTTTTGTGACCATTGCTCAATTAATCAATTATCAATAAACAGACAAAATAGTAGGAGGTGTTATGTTGAATATATCTAATTTACATCAAATCATGGTTGACTACCGTAGACATTTTCATCAATATCCAGAAGTATCTTATGATGAGGTCAATACTAGAAAATATATTATTAAAGAATTAGAGAATTTAGGATTAAAACCCTTCACATTCTCAGGGAAAGATGTTGCAGTCGAAATAGCAGGGCAACAACCTGGTAAGACTGTTATCATAAGAGCCGATATGGATGCTCTACCGGTATTTGAAGAAACGGGTTTACCCTTCGCTTCAAAAATAGATGGAGTTATGCATGCTTGTGGACATGATGGACATATGGCAATTTTATTAGGATTGATTCATTATTTTAAAGAACATTCTGATAAAATCGTAGGGAAAATACGATTTCTATTTCAACACGCCGAAGAAGATGTTCCAGCAGGCGCGATTGAAGTCGTAAATAGTGGTGGTTTAAAAGATGCAGACGCAATTTTTGGCTTTCATTTATGGGAGCCTTTAGAATTAGGTAAAATAGGTGTTCGTAGTGGCCAACAATGGCAGGGTGTGATAAATTTACTCTCACTATTTTTGGTAATGGAGGGCATGGGTCAATGCCAAATGAAACTGTGGACCCGACCATTATTGCTGCTCAGTTTATAACACAGATTCAAACTATTATTAGTAGGTCATTACATCCTCTTGAGCAGGCAGTTATAAGTATTGGTGAATTAAAATCTGGAACTAACTATAATGTTATTCCAGATACAGCGTATATAGCGGGAACTGTGCGACAATTCGGAAAAGAAATTGCTGAGAAAATCCATAATCGGATGGATAAAATAATAAGTGGATTATGTGAATCATTCGGTGCAAAATATCAATTGGAGTATTTACATGGGGACCCTACATTGGTGAATGATGACCGGCTATATAAAATGGTGAAGAAAAATGCTATTCATTTATTTGGTGAAAAAAGAGTAGAGGAGATTACTCCGATACTTGGAAGCGAGGATTTTTCTAATTATACGGAAGTGATTCCAGGTATGTATACTTATATTGGTATCGGTAGGCCAGGGGAAACTTTTGGGCATCATCATCCCAAATTTGATATCGACGAGTCAATGCTAGTTCCAGCAGCTACATTGATTTCACAATCGGTTATCCATTTTTTAGCGGGTGAAGAAAAATCAATTAATCTATATCAAGCTAATAATATTTAAAAAATCGTATAAAAGATGATAATGTTCTAATAAAGAAGAATTAATAATATTAGTAATAATTTATATCGGGGGAGGAAAATGAAAAATAGACTAATGGCAATGCTATTTATGCTGACGCTTTTACTTACAGCCTGCAACACTGACATAAATCCAAAAGAACATGCAAGTGAAATATATAGCATTGCTTTAAACGCGATTATGGAAACAGACGAATCATTGAATGATGATATGAAATTTATAGCGATTGATATGAGTAATTTTGATGCAGTAAATGAAAAACAGAAAAAATCTATTTTAGACTATTTCGAAGATAAATATAAAGTTAAAGTGATGGACGCTACTTTCGATGAATTAAAAGAAAAAGGATATTATAATGAAGATACCTCTGCTTTAGACGGAGTACTTCTCACTGTTCAAAAAGTTAATTTTAACGTAAAAAACAATATCTTCTTTAATGGTTCGAAATACAGATCAGCAAAAGGAGCTATTGGAGTAGAAAGTACAGTTCACTACAAAGGTGGTACTTGGCGAATAAAGAAACTAAAAGAATCTTGGGTAAGCTAAAAGAGTTGTTTATTATAAGCCTGCTATTTAAACATAAATTTGACAGCTAAACATCAAAAAACGCAGGGTGTAAAAACCTTGCGTTTTTAATTATTGAGAATTTCTTATCAAACTATAACCCATAGTCCCAATATGTCCCTTCGTCTGGTTTGCTGATATTTGTTAAGTGAACTAATAATCGGAATAGCTAATTGTACTTACTTTGGATTGAAATAGGTATAAATATAAAAATAAATTTCCTCACTGAATAGTGAACCAAAACAGAAATAGGAAATATATTATAATAAAGTTTCCTTAAGGAAATAAATTTTCTATAAGGAATAAAAAGAGGAGTTGATATGTCATGAAGTGGATGGAAATATATATGCCAAAAACTTATGGGTTAATATCGATATGTGGCAAGCTTCTACCTCATAAGTACAGGAAACAACATCGGTAATGGATTATCGATTCAAAAAGTTTCGTAATAATCAAATGATAATTTTTAAATATTAAACCCCGCTTTCACCGATTTTGATTGGTAGAAGTGGGGTTTTTGAGTTAATAAATTTTATTCAATAACAAATTTTGTTTAATGACTTGTAAACAAGTACATACTTTTTTTAATACTAATATCCACTTGAAAGGGGAATTCTAATTGAGCTTTTCAAAAAATAATAATTCAAATTCTCCTGAATCCAAAAAGAATAAAACTAAGGATCCGCTTCTTAAAAGCCTTGCTGAGAATGTGAAAATCATCAAGAAAGTAATGGGGAACAGTAACGATATTATTATTCGAGAAGTAGACATTCTTAAAACAGATAAACAACGGATTGCAATTATTTATGCTGATGGCCTTGCTGATAAAACTGCAATTACTGATTTTATTATGGAATCACTTATGCTAGATATAGATTCCACACCCGAAACACGCGAAGAAGATATCATCCAATATCTGAAGAATTTCTGCTTAACAGTAGGTGATGTGGAAGATGTAAATGATCTTCAGAGTGTATATCGTGCTGTTTTAAATGGAGAAACAGTCATTCTTTTAGAAGGCCAAACAAAAGGTATTGCTACAAGTACAAAAAGTTCAAAAGATCGAGCAATATCACAACCAAGTACGGAATCAGTAATTCGAGGACCTCAGGAATCATTTACAGAAACACTCCGTACGAATACAGCGTTAATTCGTAGAAAGATAAAAGACCCAAACCTTTGGATAAAATCAAGAGTTATTGGAGATATAACACAAACAGATGTTGCGATTATGTACATCAATGGAATAGCAAACGATAAAATCGTAAAAGAAGTTCTTGAAAGATTAGATCAAATTGAAATAGACGGCATACTGGATAGCGGCTATATAGAAGAGTTAATTCAAGATTCTCAATTCACCCCGTTCCCAACCGTTTTTAATTCAGAGCGACCAGATGTTATTGCAGCAGCATTGTTAGAAGGAAAAGTGGCTATCATTGTTGATGGCTCTCCTTTTGTTCTTATTGTTCCAGCATTGTTTCCTGCGTTTTTACAAGCAGCAGAGGATTATTACCAACGATCGATTATAAGCACATTAATTCGTATTTTACGATATGGCGGAATATTTGTTTCGTTAATGATTCCTTCTTTGTACATTTCAATCACTACATTCCATCAAGAAATGATACCAACGCCCATGTTGATTAGTATTGCACTTCAACGAGAAGGGGTTCCATTTCCAGCTTTTATCGAAGCAATTCTTATGGAAATAGCATTTGAAATATTAAGAGAAGCCGGCCTACGAATGCCAAGAGTCATAGGTCCAGCAGTATCCATAGTCGGGACATTGATCATTGGACAAGCTGCAGTAGAGGCAGGGATTGTTTCAGCAGTAATGGTTATTATTGTGTCAATAACAGCCATTTGTAGTTTTTTATCACCAGCGTATGCAATGTCAAATTCAATTCGAATGCTAAGATTCCCTTTAATGATTTTAGCTGCGATGTTTGGTTTGTTCGGGGTAATGATGGGTGCCTTTGCAATTATCCTTCATGTTTGTAGTTTAAGGTCTTTTGGTATACCGTATACAGCACCATTTGCACCATTGATACCATCTGACCAAAAGGATGCAATTGTACTATTTTCACGCGGTTCACTTTTAACAAGACCACGTCTAGTTAATCAAAAGAATGTAACAAGAGAACAGAAGCTAGTACGAAAAAAGGGTAGGAGTGATCTAGGTGAAAGTTAGAAAAAAAATAACGTTTATCCTATTTTTACTTTCAATTACGCTTTTATTAACAGGATGTTGGAGTAAACGTGAATTAAATGAACTAGCAATTGGAGTGGCGCTGGGTATAGATAGAGTAGACGATCAATTTGAAGTTACTGTTCAAATTGTCGATCCTTCTGAACTTTCAATTAAACAATCAAGTAGTAGAACATCAGTAGTAACATATACAACAAAGGGTAAAACAATTTTTGAAGCAATAAGAAAAATGACATTAATATCTTCAAGGGCAATCTATTTATCTCATCTTCAAATAATGGTAATCGGTGAGGGGATGGCAAATGATGGGATTAAACCGACGTTAGAACTCCTAGCTAGGGATCATGAAGTACGGAATAATTTTTATATAGTTGTTTCAAGTAAATCTACTGCAAGAGAAGTCTTAAATATTTTAACGCCTTTAGAAAAGATTCCAGCCAATAAATTGTTTTCTTCATTAGAGGTTTCTCAGAAAAAATGGGGTGTAACATCAAAGATGCGTTTAGATCAATTAATCAACCATCTAAGTAACGATATTAAAAGTGCTGCTTTAACAACCGTAGAAATAATCGGGGACCAAAAAATAGGGAATGACCAAACTAATATGGAAATTGTTAACACTCCTGCATTATTGCAGTACAGTGGTTTATCAATTTTCAAAGATGATAAGTTAGTTGGTATTTTAAATGAAGAAGAAAGTAAAAGTTATAATTACTTAAGAGATGAAATAGAAAGTACGATAGAAAGTGTCTCATGTCCAAAAAATGACGGGAATATTGCAACACAAGTAATTAATTCTAAAACAGAAATAAAAGTAAAATCAATAAAAGATATTCCTGAATTTGATGTCAATATTAATGTTGAACAAAATATAGGAGAAGTGGAATGTCAAATTGACCTAACAGATTCCAATACAATAAAGCAATTTAATGAAAAAGAAAGCAAACAGATTGAAAAGAGAATAAAAAGCTTAATTGAGAAATTACAAAACAAATACCAAGTTGATGTAGTAGGCTTTGGGGAAAAGATTTATCGTTCTCACCCAAAAGAATGGAAAAAGATAAAAGGTAAATGGGAAGAAGCGATTTTTCCTAAAGCAAAAATAAATGTAAAAGTAAATATTAAGACAAAGGGATTAGGAACCTTGAGAAATTCACAGCTATATGAACAAAAGGAGTAATGGAGAATGTTTAAAACAATTGGAATTTTAATCATCTTTACTGCCATCTTGTTATTTCAATTACCAAAACTAAAGCAGAATGGTGAAAAAAAAGAGATTTGGACCTTTTCAATATTACTATTCATCAGTACTACTTTATGTATAGCTGTAGCTTTAAAAGTAAAAGTACCAAATCCTTATGATTTAATCATTGTAATCTTTAAGCCAATGGGAGAATTTATTAAGATGGCATTTAAATAAAGCGGCATAATTTAACAGTAAAAGAGGAAATAGACTATGGGAAAAGAGATTATTAGTGTAAGACAATTCGCAATAATTGTAATGCTTTATTCTATAGGAGCAGCTATTTTAATTTTACCTGCAACCTTAACACAAGTTGTGAAGCAAGATGCATGGGTTGTAGCTGTATTAGGAGTATTGATCGGTTTATTACTAGTGAAATTTTATATCACTGTTGGAAATATTTCTCCTAAATTATCTTTAGTTCAATTGATTGAAAAAGTTCTTGGGAAATATGTTGGAAAGATAATTGTAATTTTTTTTCTAATATTTACGTATCTCTCTGGAACTGGACTTCTATATTTTTTAGGCGATTTCATGCGTACTGAAGTTATGCCTGAAACACCTCTCGTAGCATTTAGTGGGTTATTCATGATTGTGATCATGTTTGGTACTTATTTAGGAATAGAAACATTTGCACGATCTACGGAAATTCTCTTTCCCGTATTTTTTTTACTGTTTATATTCTTTGTGGTTTTTATTTCTCCACAAGTAGATATAGAGTATTTGGAGCCTGTTTTAAATTCTAATCCTAAATCAATAATCAACGGTATTTTGATTTTTATTAGTGAATTTGCATTTCCGTTGGTCGTAATGTTAATGGTATTCCCTGTTGCTATTAATGTTCCTAAATCTGGAACAAAAGGTTTTTATATAGGTGCTATAGCTGGGGGGATTATTTTAATAACCTTGATTACTTTATGTGTCTTAGTTCTTGGTCCTACTGATACGGCTCACCGGGTTTTCCCTAGTTATGCAATGGCACAAAGGATTTCTATAGGTAATTTTATTCAACGTATTGAAATCACTATGGCTCTCTTATGGATTATTACACTGTATGTTAGGATCTTTTTTTATTTTCATGTGTCAGTTGTAGGGATTGCACAGATACTCAAGCTAAAGAATTATAGATCTCTAATATTACCTTTAGGATTAAGTATGGTTGCTCTTTCTCAAATGATCCATCCTGATGTAATCCATCAACTAAAGTTTAATAAGGAAATCTGGATACCATATTCAGCTACATTTGCTTTATTACTACCTTTAGTATTATTAATTGTTGCTAAAATTAGAAAAATAAAAAGTGAGTAAAAAAACCTTATCCACTTAAAGAGTTTTTTGTAAATATTTTGTGAAAATATACCAGTTGCTCATTTAAATTCGATGAATAAGAATTAGTCCTAATTAGATATAATCACAGAATATAAGCTATTTCTAGAGATATTCTTCAAGAATTTTATATAAAATGAACGAAAATTTACAAAACAATTAAATAACATTAACTTTTAGAGGATATAATTATTAAAGCAAGACATCTTCCATGCATAGATTTTATTAAATGAAATAAAATAAGCACTAAGGAGGAGTAAACTTGGCTACTTTAATCGACATTATGATTACAAGTTTGATCAGTCTTTGCTTTTTAGCCTTAGGGTTATTTATCTATAAAAAAGAAGATGTTGAATTAGTTGCAGGATATAATGGTCAAAAATTCAAGGGCGATAAATCAAAATTTGCGAAAAACAACGGCTTATTCTGTATAGCCTTTGCATGTTTACTTTTTATCACCCCTTTTTTCAAATACTTTGGGCATGTATTTTTAAACTTAATCTCATTCATCATGGTGTTGTTATTAATCATTTTGGTACTTTATACAAGAAAGCAACATTATTAAATATTGTATAAAATCCGCTTGTTCATAGGAATGAGCGGATTTTAATTTATGAAGAATACATAGACTTATTATTACTGTTAAGCTTCCTATTACGAGTGGATTTATTATGAATAAGCTGTATAAAATAGGGGAATGTACAGGTAGTAAAAAGGAACTAAGATTAAGTAAAGATAAATTGTTTTCGAGAGACGAGTTCATGATAATAAGAAAATCAATGCAATGATATTCGCTTAAAGGTCTGAAGGAATAATATATTAACAAAAAAGAGTAATTTGCTTGTTACAACAGTATTCTTTATGAAATGTGCAACATTATAATGAGTTATTTTTAAGCTGGACTAATTTTTGTATTAGTTCAGCTTTTATATGTGATTAAAATCATATTTAAGAATATTTACTAAATAAAATTGCAGTAAAATTGAGATGTAAAATCGTACCTTTTTCAACTAACGGGGCAGGTTAGTTGGAGGTGTACAAAATAAAAAGACCAATTAGTGGTCTTTTTAAAGGGAAATATTTAAAGTTTTTAGCAACGCATCAATTTCTGTTTTAATGGTGAAAAAATGAGGCTTGCTTTCATCATCAAATATGAGTAAATAAGGCTTTTCATCTTCGGGGATAATAATGATAACTTCATCAATCAAAGTAGTCACCCATTTATTTTCTATTTGAAGAGATGGCGTTAAGGGGATTTTCACTATATAACCTTTGTCTGGAATAGGGTTGATTTTTTTTACAATATTATCAATTTCCTCAATAATTTTTTTAGTCTCTAATTGTATTTCGGGATTTGTTGGGATTGTTATGATCTTATTTTTTTGAATATCAAGAAGTTCAATATTTGTTGTGCTTTGTGCACTTACTATAAATAGATTAAATAGGAAAAGTATAGGAATTGACGTAAATAATATTTTACGAATCACATTTATCACCTCAGATTTAGCCTTACCAAAGATTATTTTGTTATACGTGGTACGTCACTGGAATGTCTTATTCAACGAGAAAATTAATCGTATTAATTCCTATAGAAGCTGAACGCTCTTTACGTTGTTGATGTATTTTTCAAGCCATGGGCAATAAAGCAAAATAAAAAACGTACACCACTAAAATTGAATTTAGTAATGTACATTTTTATAATATGTGCAACATTTTAAATAAGTTATGATGTAATAAATTATCATGTACATTTACTTGTCTTTAATATTACAGAGTATAGGATCGCTTTTTCCTTATTTATTTTTAGAGCCATCTTTTTTAGCAGCAATCATTAAAAACATTGGTCTACGGTTTTCGTCGTGCATTTCAGGTATATTCTTTAACATTTCTTCAGAAGGTGTAGATTCTCTTACTGCACTAATAATAAAACCTGCGTTAATCAAATCATTCATATAAGTAGAAATCGTACGATGATATTTTTGGACGCTTTCATTTAAAAAGGATGTTTCACGTAATCCTTCAAAATGATAATTGTCTACTGGCCAGTGTAAACGATTGCCTTTATCATCGACATACCAATCTTGTTCACTTCTTGAAGTAAAGATTGGGTGTTCGACAGAGAAGACAAATGACCCACCATCTTCTAAATAATCGTAGACCTTTTTGCAAATTGCATCAAATGACTGAATATAGTGAAAAGCTAGTGAGCTTATGACTACATCAAATTGTGCATCTGAGAATTGAATATCTTCAATCGATTCTTGAATATAGGTGATGCCAGGATCATCTGTTTTTTCACGCGCTTTTTCCAACATTTTTTTCGATAAATCTACGCCTATTACAGAACTCGCTTGTTGCTCACGAGCAAATCGACAATGCCAGCCAAACCCACAACCTAGATCTAGTACTCGCTTATTTTGTAGATCTGGTAGAAGTGTTTTTAAAATATGCCACTCACCAGCAGCTTCAAGTCCATCCACTGATCGAGGCATTTGTTTATAAGCAGAAAAGAAATTTGGTTCATCATATTTGTTTTGTTTTGTCATGTTATATCTAAACTCCTATCTATAGTATTAGAATATGGATTTTTGTATTAAAAATCAAATTATTCGAAGATTCCCTCTATTGATTTTTCGCCTTTACTATTATTGATTAATTGATTTTAGTTGTTGTTCGAACAGAACAGATCTTACAGGAAAAAGGGTAGTAACATAATTGTACATACTGATATTGAAACAAAGAAGTTGAATTGTACTTCCCATATTGTTTAAATAAAAACTCCTTCAAACAACGGTACAATAACGATTAAAATTCCTTTGTTAAAGAAAAATGGTGAAATTTTCGACCAAACCGTTTGACTTGATAGATAATACACCGATAAAAAAATGGTTATACCAATCAATCGATTTTTTCGGTAATCTTCATTTAAGAATAAAAAAATTATATGTAAATGACAACGTTTGTTACATATTTATTAATTTATACATGGATAAAGCTTAAATACCTAAGAAATAGAGTACAACCGGAATCGATACGATACTAATGATTGTAGTTACAAATGTAGTGAAGGATACTAAATCGGGTTCGGTATCAAACTGTAGTGCAATCATCGTTGTATTTGCAGCAGCGGGCATAGCAGATTGGATGATTAAAACGGTTTTAATAAGAGAGCTAAGGGGCATAAAAGATAAAATCACTGCTGCTAGGATCGGTGATAGAATTATACGGATAATAGATACAACCGAAACTAAGCGATAATCCACTTTTTTAGCTGAAATAGCAGCCAACTGCATCCCTAAAACGAGCATCACTGTTGGAATTGAAGCTTCAGCTACTAAACTAACACCATCCATTACTGTTTTAGGAATAGTAATATGGTAAAATTCTAAAGTAATACCCGCTAGTGCCGCGTAAATTAAGGGCATGCGTAAAACTTTTTGGATGGATTGTTGTATTGTTGCTTTTTGTGATCCACCTATTGAAGCAAAGAAAATGCCTAAACTATTCATTAGAAGTGATTGAAGAACCATTATAATTACGGCTATATCAAAACCAGCAGCACCTAAAGCAAATAACACTACTGGTGCTCCGTAATTGCCGCTATTCATGAATACGGCTCCGAGGATCATTGCAGAAAACTCTGATCGTGAAGCTTTGAGTAAAGTGGATATTGCCCAAGTACAAAGAAACAAAACAACCGTTAACGTAATTGCGAAAATCGCTATGTATAAAAAATCTTTAGTTAATGGGGTCGTATAAAATGTACGAAAAGCGAGGAATGGTGACATTAAGTATAGGGCAGCGGTAGAAATCGATTTAATATCAAAACCTATACATTTTTGGCCGATAAAACCTATAGAAAACACTATAAGAACGGGTAAAATAATTAGAAATAAAGACAAATAACCATCTCCGTTAGATTTATTAGATATTTCTTATTATTCCACTTTTGAAAATATAGACAATACTATTTTAAAAATAGTTTTATTTTTTCAAAGAAAAACACGTAGTAAGTATACTACGTGTTAACTGATGTTATTTCCAATTTGTATTGATAAATTCATCACGACCGGACTTTGCACGGTCTTCTTTATAGTGATTGGCACTTTTTTTGTAATAATCTTGATGGTAATCTTCAGCAGGATAGAATATACTTGCTTCACGAATCTCAGTGACAATCGGTTTATTGAATCTTCCACTTTCAGCTATCGCTTGTTTGGAAGCTTCCGCTAACTGTTGTTGCAACGTATCATGATAGAAAATTGCTGCTTTATAAGATTCACCACGGTCTTGGAATTGACCTCCGTCATCAGTTGGGTCGACTTGTGGCCAGTAGATTTCTAGTAATTTTTCGTATGAAAAGATCGCTGGATCAAATTCAATTTGGACGACTTCTAAATGACCTGATTGACCAGCTTTTACATCTTCATATGTCGGATTTTCTAAATGTCCACCCATGTAGCCTGAAGTTACTTTATGTATTCCGTCATATTCGGCAAATGGTTTGACCATGCACCAAAAACACCCACCAGCAAATGTAGCTATATTAGTAATTTGTTCCATGTTGTAACCTCCAATAGTATAAAGACGTCATTAATACGTGAAATCTTGTACATCTTTTAGTTTACAACATTGACTACTAGAAAAACATACTCACTTGAAAGGAGCATACATCATGCAAGAAAATCAACAAACACGAGTGCGTAAAAAAAGACGCAAACTTCGTAAAGGACGTGTGTTCTTTACTTTAATCCTACTTCTATTAGTAGGGGGAGGAGTATATGGATACACTGAATATAAAGCAGGTCTAGAACTTGCGAAAGGGCAAGAACAGATAAAAGAAAACTTTATTGGTGATAAAGCTTCATCAAAAAACATAGAAAATATTTTACTTTTAGGTGTCGATTCTCGCGGTGAGGCAAAATCGCGAACAGACTCTATGATTCTTGTTTCATGGAACAAAGATACAAATGACATTAAGATGGTATCATTCATGCGAGATATTTATGCAGATATCCCTGGCTATCAATCATATAAGTTGAATACGGCTTATTATTTAGAAGGTGTTCAATTATTAAAGGATACAATTAGCAATATGTTCGATGTAGAAATTAATCACTATGCATTAATTGATTTTAAAAGTTTTGAATCAATGGTAGATATACTTGCACCGAATGGGGTAGAAGTTAATGTCGACAAAGATATGTCGAAAAACATCGGAGTTAAACTGAAAAAAGGAACACAACAGTTGAATGGTAAAGAATTATTAGGCTTTGCTCGATTCCGTTCGGATGCACAAGGTGACTTTGGACGTGTAGATCGACAACAAAAAGCTCTAGAAGCATTGAAAAAAGAAGTTGTATCACCTGGCAATTATAAAAACTTCCCTAAATTATTAGGAGCACTTCAAGGTTATGTTCAAACTGATATGACAGCTAAAGATGAATTATCATTAATGGCATCAATCATAAAAGGTGGAGATTTAAATATCGAAAAACTGACAATCCCAGTTGAACATGGCTATACATTTGCCAATTATTCTCATGCAGGGTCTGTCATTGAAATCGATCGTGCTTTAAATAATAAAGCTTTAGAGGAATTTCTTGATTTCGAACAGTAATATAGGGGTATAATAATATTATTAGCGCAAATTGAATGCTTCCTGTAAACTATTCATATAGCATTTTTGTCATAAAGGGGGGATTGGATGGAACCAGAAAAACCATCATTTTTTTCAACGAGATTTATTCGTTTCTTAGGGGGTAAAAATTTACTTTTTGGATTAATAACCTTATTAATTTTAGGTTGTATTATATTCATCTATGATAAAGTATCTTTTATTTTTTATCCCATTATTGTTTTTTTACAAACAGTAGTACTCCCGGTTATTTTAGCCGCGATTGCTTATTATCTATTAAGACCGATTCTGCGTATACTTGAGAAATGGAAAATTCCGAGAGTATGGGGGATTCTGATTATTTATCTTGGGTTAGCAGGTATAATTACTTTGTTAGTTATTCTAGTATTCCCATTTTTAAAAGGTCAGTTTACAAATTTAATTAATGAATTCCCACAATACTTTATGGAAATGCTTCATCAAATTCAATCTTTCGTACAAGGATCGACTTTCAATTCCTTCTTAGCTAAATACAATTTTGACTTAGATCAAGTAATGTCAAATATAACGACAGATTTAAGTGATACAGTTAAGGATACAGCGGGAAAACTGGGTAGTGGTATTGCAACAGGTATTACAGGCTTGATTTCTACACTAACTGGAATTCTTTTAGCAATCGTAACTGTTCCATTCATCTTATTCTACTTATTAAAAGATGGAGAAAAGCTTCCAAAATTTATTTTGAAAATGTTTCCTCCTCGTATGAGAGATGACGCTGCTCACCTTTTCCATAAAGCAGATCGCCAAATTAGCTCATATATTCAAGGGCAAATTATTGTTGCATTTTGTATCGGTGTCATGATTACAATTGGCTTCTTAATCATCGATATGGATTATGCAATCGTGCTAGGCTTCTTAGCGATGATAACAAGTGTTGTGCCTTACTTAGGACCTATTATAGCCATAACACCTGCTGCGATTATTGCTATCGTAACGTCACCAATTATGCTGGTCAAACTGGCAGTGGTATGGACTATAGTACAATTAGTGGAAGGGAAATTTATCTCACCACAAGTTATGGGAAAATCGTTACATGTACATCCCATTACTATCATATTTGTATTACTAACTGCAGGTTCATTATTCGGTGTACCAGGTGTTGTTCTAGGTATACCAGGTTACGCAGTGCTGAAGGTGTTAGTAACACATTTGTTCTATCTATATAAGAAACGCTATAATAGACAAGAACCAGATCCTACTATGGAGTATGAAGTAGAGAACTGGAAAGACGAATAATCGGTAGCATTTGCTACCGATTTTTTTATTATCAATGAAAAATGTATGATTTGTTTAAATAAAAGTTGCGATTTATTAAAGAAGAACAGCTATTCTTTCGATTTTATATTGAAGGAATTGCTGTTTTTTTATGTATAAAAATACTGTTTATTTTGAAAAATCTCTTTTGAAAAAATATTTTCACAATATTAAATGCTTTAGTACCAATGATGAAAGCGTGAACATTTCCAAGATAACGAAATGCAAATAAAAATACAATTGACTTTATATTTATACATACTTATAATAATTTGTAACATACAAGTGAGGTGATTCAGTTGAAGATTGGAATTATTGGTGCAACAGGATATGGCGGGTTAGAACTAATAAGATTATTACATAATCATCAAGAAGTCGAAAAAATTAAATTATTCACTTCTTCTGATGAAGGAGCCATTTTTTCACAAAAATATAGTCATCTAAAAAAACTATACGATCAACCTTTAGAGAAAATTGATATAGATACTTTAGCTGAATTAGATGTTGTATTTACAAGTACTCCATCAGGGGTTTCAAGCAAGTTACTACCACCTCTATTAAATGGCAAAACTAAATTCATAGATTTATCTGGTGATTTCCGACTTAAAAATTTAGAAGATTATGAAAAATGGTACAAAAAAGAGCCAGCTCCTAGTGATGCTGTTGAGCAAAGTATATATGGATTGTCTGAATGGAACAAAGAGGCCATTAAAGAAGCAAATCTTATTGCCAATCCAGGATGTTATCCAACGGCAGTTTTGCTTTCTCTTTTACCATTACTAAAAGAAGATCTAATTCATTCAGATGGCTTAGTCATTGATGCAAAGAGCGGAATTTCAGGGGCGGGGAATAAGCCTAGTATGATGACTCACTTCAGTGAAACAAATGAAAATACAGCAATCTATAAAATACATGAACACCAACATATTCCTGAAATTGAACAGGCTATGAAAATGTTCGCAAATAGTAATTCACCAATTACATTTACAACAACATTAGTACCGATGACGAGAGGGATTTTGGCAACAAGCTATGCGCAAATCACTTCAGAGATAACTGAAGAACAACTATATAACTGTTTAGTTAAACAATATCAAAGCAATCCTTTTGTTCGAATTATAAAAGAAACAGCAAAATTTGGAACGAACCAAGTTTATGGTTCTAATTTCTGTGATATCCATGTGAAAGTCGATGCAAGGACTGGTAAAGCTACGATTGTTTCTGTTATTGATAATTTAGTCAAAGGGGCAGCAGGGCAAGCCATTCAAAATATGAATATACAGTTTGGTTTTGATGAAACAGCGGGTCTTATGCAAGTGCCATTATACATTTAAAAAGGGAGTGTTTTTATGATAACAACATTTGAGAGTTTAAAAAGAATTTCAAGTAAAAATATCGTTTCACCTAAGGGGTTTACTGCAACAGGTATACATTGTGGCATCAAACATAAGAAAAAAGATTTAGCAATTTTAGTAAGTGAAGTACCTGCAAATGTAGCTGGTGTTTTTACAACAAACGTTATTAAAGCAGCTCCTCTTGTACTGACAAAGCAGGTTGTGAAAGAATACGGAAAAATGCAAGCACTTATCGTCAATTCTGGTAATGCAAATGCGTGTACAGGAACACAAGGCTATAAAGATGCTGAAACAATGCAACAGTTAACAGCAGAAAAATTAGGGATTGCAAAAGAACTAGTAGGAGTTTCATCGACAGGCGTAATCGGAGAAATCATGAACATGGAGCCGATTGCAAAAGGGATTGCTGAAATTACCCCAAACGCAACGTTAGAAGGGGCAATTGATTTTGCACAAGCGATACTAACTACTGATACGGTCACTAAAAATACAGCATATAGCGTAGTTATAGATGATAAAGAAGTTGTCATTGCGGGTGTGGCAAAAGGATCGGGTATGATCGAGCCAAATATGGCGACAATGCTTGCCTATGTCACAACTGATGCAGATATCGAGCAACAAGCATTGCAACAACTATTAAAAGAAGTAACAGATGTGACGTTTAATGCAATTACTGTAGATGGAGATACATCAACAAACGATACAGTTTTAGTATTAGCTAACGGATTAGCAGGCAATGCCACATTAACGCCAGCACACCCAGAATGGGAAACTTTTAAAGCCGCTTTCCATGCAGTATCTCAAGATCTTTCAAAAATGATTGCAAAAGATGGTGAAGGTGCAACTAAATTAATCGAAGTTAAAGTTGAAGGTGCTGTAACTGATGAAGAGGCACGTAAAATTGCCAAAACAGTTGTAGGATCTCCATTGGTGAAAACGGCGATATTTGGTTGTGATGCAAACTGGGGCCGCATTATTTGTGCCGTAGGATACAGTGGCGCAACAGTAGACCCGACCGATGTGAAAATTCAAATTGGCTCAACTTCAGTTGTTGAAAAAGGTGAACCAGTACCATTTTCTGAAGAAGAATTGATTGTCTATTTGAAACAAAATGAAGTGAAAATTGCAGTTTCCTTAAATCAAGGTGAAGGATACAGTACTGCTTGGGGATGTGACCTAACGTATGATTACGTGCAAATCAACGCAACATACAGATCATAAAACAATCGTTATTAAACTAGGTGGCAGTATGCTAGAGGGTTTAACGACTGATTTTTTCGAAAACTTCAAAAAGATGCAGCAAGAGGGTATAGACATTATTATCGTTCATGGTGGTGGACCTGCTATTAATCAAGCATTAACCAGAGCTAATATAGTTACTACTACTAAAAATGGAATTCGAATTACATCAAGTGATGCGATTGAAATCGTACAATCGACATTAATTGGTAAAGTAAATCCAGCACTAACTCATCAATTGAATGGAGCTGGTATTAAAGCAATCGGTTTAAGTGGTTATGATGGAGGTTTATTTAACTGTTCATTCTTAGACAAAAAAGAATATGGCTACGTAGGAAATATTGAAGCAGTTAACACGGCACTTCTAAAAACATTACTAGCTGAAAAAATCATTCCAGTAGTATCTTGCTTTGGGGCGTCTTCTGATGGAATACCGCTTAATATTAATGGTGATACAGTTGCAAGTAATGTAGCTTTAGCAATGAGTGCTGATAGCTTGTTACTCGTGACGGATACACCAGGGGTGAAAATTGACGATGAAGTTCAAAATCGTGTAAATCCAGAACAAATCAAAGATTGGATTCAATCTGGTGATATTTATGGTGGTATGATTCCAAAAGTTCAAGCTGCCATCGACTGTTTAAATGAAGGGATACCAACTGTTCAAATCGTTGGTTCAAAATTAGTCGGTACTACGATCCAAAGAAAGGGAGTTATCGCATGAGTGCATTATTTGGGAATTATAGCAGACGTCCAATTCATTTAGTAAAAGGGCAAGGAACGAAAGTCTATGATGAAGCGGGAAAAGAGTATTTGGATTTTACTAGTGGTATTGCAGTACTAAGTCTAGGTCATGCAAATCCTATTTTAGTAGAGGCCATTAAAGAGCAAAGTGAAAAATTATGGCATATTTCCAATCTGTTTGAAAGTCCTGAACAAGAGCAATTAGCAGCCACTCTTGTAAAAGATACGCATCTGGCACACGGATTTTTCTGTAATAGTGGAGCAGAAGCGAATGAAGCAGCGATCAAACTAGCTCGTAAGCATACGGGTAAACATACAATCATCACTTTTGAAAATTCATTCCACGGAAGAACATTCGGTGCGATTTCAGCTACAGGTCAAGCAAAAGTACAACAAGGTTTTGGTCCTTTAGTAGAAAAATTCATCCATGTTCCATTTAACGATGTCAAAGCTCTAGAAGCAGTAGTAAATGATGAAGTAGCAGCTATTATGCTAGAAGTCGTGCAAGGTGAAGGTGGCGTAAATTCTGTTTCCGAAGAATTTGGCGAAGCCATTTCTAATATCTGTAAAGAGCAAGGCATATTACTCATTATTGATGAAGTACAAACAGGTATCGCTCGCACAGGTACACGTTATGCTTATGAACAAACTGCATTGAAACCAGATATTTTAACACTTGCTAAAGGACTTGGTGGGGGCTTCCCAATCGGTGCGATGCTTGGTACAGCTGAAATGTTTGGCACATTCAGCCCAGGAACGCACGGTACAACATTTGGTGGTAACCCATTAGCAGTAGCCGTTGCACAAACAGTTCTTAATCATGTGTTTGAAGAGTCATTTTTAGGGGAAGTACTAAAAAAATCAGAGTACTTCACTGAGCAATTAGAAAAAATTCTACCAGCAGAGAATTTTACAGTAAAAGGAATGGGCTTACTGTTAGGTGTAAACTGCGTCAAAGCAGTAGCTCCATTGATTACAAAAGCTGAAGATGCAGGCTTACTATTAGTTGGTGCGGGTGAAGAAGTGATTCGTTTACTGCCACCACTTACGGTAACTTATGAAGAAATTGATGCAGCTATCGCAATCTTAGCAGATATACTAAACGATTAATAAGCTTGAATTAATGCGTTCAGAGAATCGCAATTCAATACTCTATACCTCTTTCAAAAGTGTTTTATATAAGCGAATGGGTTCACGGACCTGTTCGCTTATTGTTAAACACGAAACTTCCATGTATGTAATTCGTCAAAAGTAAAAAAGGGGGTATTAACATGTCTAACTATATACATTTCAAAGGCATACTCACTGAACTCAACGAAACATCATCTCATTTCGCCTTAACTTGTCAAAAACAAGAGGACAACTCTACATTTATACTTAATTTAACGAAAGAAACGCTCCTTTTTCATAGCACATCATATGAACCCCTTCTAGTAAGTGAATTAAAGCGTGGCCATTTTATTCATGCCTATGTCCATGAGCTTCAACCTGCTACGATGATCTTCCCACCACAATTCTCTCCAACACTCGTACTAATAAATGAGGAAGATTTATTCTACGGCAACAAAGTTGGTACATACAATGCGGAAACATCTTTAGTCGAAGCTGATTTACAGATAAACATTAGTCCAAATTCGAAAATATTAAATGCTGTAGGAGAGAGTATAGCGGCTGAAATGCTTGATGGACATGATATAGCTGTATTCTTTAAAATGAGTACACGAAGTATTCCACCACAAACTACACCGCAAAAGATAATATTGTTGGGAGATTAAGTACTTGTAAAAAAGAATCCATTTTAATAGAGTGGATTCTTTTTTACTTTATGTATTGGTTTATTTTTGAACTAAACTACATTGTTTTCATTTATAAGAAACAATATTATAGAGTAATATTGTTTGACTATTTTGTATATAAGGTGGTATGAATAAAGGTGTGGTAGTTTAGGGGGGTTAGCCTATATTCATTAAGCGACAAGTACCAAGTGAAATGTATGCACATAAGCGACTCATTAAACGACTCTCCCCAGATCATCAAAAAATCGAAGCCATCATTCGCCAACTTGAAAATGTAACAGCTGGTTTTAATGGCGAATGTCGTGTAGATCAAATGGTACAAGAAGTACTGTTTAACAAACATTTTTATTACTTCCCAAACTTCGAGTGTCAACTCTCTCCAACTCGTATTGCCCAAATAGATTCGGTTTTACTCACACAAAGCTATATTCTATTAATAGAAATCAAAAATATGCGAGGAACCTTACATTTCCAAGAACAGCCCTACCAACTCATACAAGAACTTGATGGGCAATCCATTGCATATCATTGTCCACAAATGCAATTACTTCGTGCATCAGACACATTTGAGCGCTGGTTAAAAAACATGAAGTTTCAGCAATTACCTATTTATAAAACAATTATTATGCCGAATAACCGTACAGTAATTAAAACTGCGCCTACAACTGTACCGCTAATCATGTCGAAAGAAATCGCACTATTTATTCAAAAGATAAATGAACTCCCTGTAGTAATAAGCGAAGCTCAATTAGAAGCATTGATTCATTCAATTAATGTGAATAATAAATCGTACAAACACAGACCTTTATGTGAAAAATACAACATACCAATTGAGCAAATAAAAAAAGGGATCATTTGTCATTGCGGAACGAGTGGCATCCGTATCTCTGAACGAACATGGCATTGTCCAAAATGCCAAGCAGTTATTCCCAATGCAATCAAGCAAACTCTATACGATTGGTTCAGTATTTGTGCTGAAGAAATTACAATAACCGAATGCATCGATTTTCTAAGCTGTAATAGTAGAACGCTAATTTCAAGAGTATTGAACAACAATAACTATATAGCTATAGGAAAGACTAGATCTAGAAGATTTAAGTTAAATAATGAAGAAACATTTTATCAATAGTTAATACTTTAGCCCAGAAACTTCGTATTATATGAAGTTTCTGGGTTTTTGATTTGAAAAGTAGTGAATAGTTTGAAAGGAAGCCCGAGTAGGTTAAAAAAGAGCTCGAGTAGAACAAAAGGACGTCCAAAAAGAGCGAGTAGATTAAAAGAAAGCTCGAATAGGTTAAAAGGATTGCTGAGTAGGTTAAAAGAGTGCTCGAGTAGAACAAAAGGAAGTCCGAAAAGAGCGAGTAGGTTAAAGAGAACCCGAGTAGGTTATAAAAGGAGAGCTGAGTAGGTTAAATGAGAGCTCGAGTAGAACAAAAGGAAGCCCGAAAAAAGTGAGTAGATTAAAAGAAAGCCCGAATAGGTTAAAAGGAGAGCTGAGTAGGTTAAAAGAGAGCTCGAGTAGAACAAAAAGAAGCCCGAAAAAAGTGAGTAGATTAAAAGAAAGCCCGAATAGGTTAAAAGGAGAGCTGAATAGGTTAAATGAGAGCTCGAGTAGAACAAAAAGAAGCCCGAAAAAAGTGAGTAGATTAAAAGTAAGCCCGAGTAGGTTAAAAGGAGAGACGAGTAGGTTAAAAGAGAGCTCGAGTAGAACAAAAGGAAGTCCGAAAAAAGTGAGTAGATTAAAAGAAAGCCCGAGTAGGTTAAAAGGAGAGCTGAGTAGGTTAAAAGAGAGCTCGAGTAGAACAAAAAGAAGCCACAAAAGAGTGAGTAGGTTAAAATTAAGCCCGAGTAGGTTAAAAGGAGAGCTGAGTAGGTTAAAAGGAGAGCTGAGTAGGTTAAAAGAGTGCTCGAGTAGAACAAAAGGAAGCTCGAGTAGAACAAAAGGAAGCCCGAATAGGTTAAAAAAAAGCTCAAGTAGCAAAAATGAAGCTCAATAAGTCAAATAAACTCGCATGGAAGATTCCACATCACTTTCGCCACAAAAAAACCGCAAAAGGAATCACCCTATTGCGGTTTAAATATATTAAGCGTGCACTACAGATAATGTAGCTAGTCGCTGAACAGCTTCAGCAATTAATTCTTCTTTTTGAACAAGTGCTAAGCGTACATAACCAGCTCCAGCATCACCGAAGATGATACCAGGTACCATTACTACGCCTGTTTCTTTAATTGCGTGATATACAAAGTCGATATCGTTCATTTCTTGATTTGGATATTTTGCCCAGACGAACATACCACCCTTAGAAGGTGTTACGTTCCAGCCAATTTTAGTTAAACCATCCATTAAAATATGGTGTCGTTTTGAGAATGTAGCACGGAGACGATCTGTTATTTCTTCAGCATTGTCTAAAGCAACAATACCAGCTTCTTGGATTGGCTCAAAAGTTCCGTAATCCAAATTAGATTTTAATTCTTGGATAATTGAGATCATCTCAGCATTTCCTGCTATGTACGCAATACGTGCACCTGCTAAACTAAAGCTTTTAGAAAGAGAGTTGATTTCCATGCCGACTTCTTTTGCTCCTGGTGTAGCAAGAAAGCTTGATGGACGGTCGCCTTCAAAGTAGAATTCTGAATAGGCAGCGTCATGTAAAATAATGACATTATATTTACGGCCAAATGCAACTGCTTTTGCGAAAAACTCTTCGTTAGGCATTGCAGGAACTGGATTTCCTGGTAAGTTTAGAATCATCAGTTTTGCTTTTTCAGCAATCTCTACTGGAATTGCATCGAAATCTGGTAAGAAATTATTTTCTTCTAATAAAGGCATATAGTAAGGAATAGCTTCTGCAAGATGAATACCGGCATCAAAGGCTACGTAGGCTGGGTTCGTCGTTAGTACATAGTCACCATTATTACAGAAGGCCATCGGTAAATGGACAAGTCCTTCTTGTGAACCCATTGTTTGAATAATTTCCGTATTTGGATCTAGATCTACATTAGTACGACGTTTGTAATAACGGGCTACCGCTTCGTAGAATCGTTTCGTACCACTTAGTGTATAGCCATATGAGCTAGCTAATGCACTTCGTTCAGACAATACTTTACGTACCTTTTCGTCTGGTGGAAGATCCGGGCTTCCTAAGCTTAAATCGATTAATTTAATGCCTTCAGCTGCTTTCGCATTGGCCGCCGCTTTCAAATCACCGAATATTGCTTTTGGAAACATAGCCATTTTTTTTGATTTTTCGATTTTCACATGCAAGCACTCCTTAGTTGCAAAAGTAATTTTAAGAAATATTTTAACATACTAAAGCTATTATGTAACAGTTAAACTTTAGTAATTTCATATAATTTGATAAAACTTCACTGAATGCTCATGTTTTAAGTGTTTTTTAAACAAAAAAGCATTACTAGTTCATCTTTACTAGTGAAATATTTATAATTAGGTGATATTTATATTGACGACCCTTTAAAATAATACGGATATCCCTCAAATGCATCAAAGAAGTTGGAAAACATATACAATTTAATGTGGTAAACCAAATGTCTATAGTAGGCATTTGGTTTTTTTATGAAAAATCATAAGTGTTTTCTATTAAATACTAATATAAAATCGGTTTTTACTATGAAAATGTTGCAAACCTTATAAAAATTCAAAAAATATAACAAATGTCTTATTATTTGTGTTTTTCTATCATTGATATAGAAAAATTATAAAAATAAATATACTCAACTTAGATTTCATCATAAAAGAAGAGTAATGTTCATATATTTCTTAAAGATAAGACCCATTAAATAAGGTTTAAGAAGAACTTGACGTAATTTATATCATCATATGTAATAATTTCATTTCAAAAAAATGGTATTTGTTTTCTTAATGAACTAAATAAATTAATACTATTGTTATAGGGATAGTACATAATGAATGGTAAAAAAGGAGGTTTGATATGCAAGTGAACGTAATAGATAGACCTAGGTTTTACGCTAAATATGGAAAAAGACTATTAGATATATTCATTTCTAGTATTCTTTTGCCTATTATTGTACTTTTCATGCTAATGATAGCTATTTCATTACTAATTGTATCTGGAAGACCTATTTTCTTTACACAAGAGAGAACTGGATTAAATTACTCAAACTTTCAAATTTGGAAGTTCAGAACGATGCGTATTGATCAAATTCAGAAGAGCAAAGTGAATGACTGGGAAGGTGGGGTACCTGAACAGTTCGTCTTTAAGAATTCACAGGACACGCGGATGACTGGAATCGGGAAATTACTAAGAAAACTAAGCTTAGATGAACTCCCACAAATTATTAATGTTTTAAAAGGTGAAATGAGTTTAGTGGGACCAAGACCTGAAGTGCCTGAAATTACAGCTTATTATAATCTAGAACAGTCTAAAAGATTGTATATGAAACCAGGAATTACAGGATTGGCGCAAATAAATGGACGTTCTAATATTCCTCATGGAAGAAAAATAAATTATGACATTGATTATGTAGAGAATTGCTCATTTCTACTCGATATCAAAATATTAATGCGTACTATACGTGTAGTTTTTAGTAGAGAGGGAGCTTATTGACAAGTACTACAAGTCATATTTCATCCATAAATAGGGCGATTTATTGCCGTGTAAGTAGAAGAATAATGATGTTTGAACGTCATTAATTTTTTCATTACAGATCAAAAACAATCGGAAAGGCATTCAATAAGTTAGTTAAATCATACATGGAGTATAAAGAAAGAATGGCTTAATTAAACTTTTACATAATAGATTCTTAGAAGGTTTTTTAGTATTTGTAGCTGTATTACAGGTAGAACTGTTTACCTTAACAGCGACTATAACTCTAAAATAATACAAAGGTCTAAGAAAGGTGAGGTAATGAAAATTGTTCAAATAATCACGAAATTAGATACAACTGGTGGAGCACAAACACATGTAATAGCACTTACAAAACAACTAGCTCTAGATGGACATGAAATAACAATCCTCACTTCAAAAGGGGCACTTATTTATCAGCCGTTAAATGAAAAGAATATAAGCATTATACAACTTCAACATTTAAAATGGGCTATTAACTTTGTAGCTGATATTCGTGCATTTTTTGAAATACGTTCAATATTACGTCGTATCAATCCAGACGTTGTAGCTCTTCATTCATCAAAAGCGGGTGCAGTTGGAAGATTAGCAGCTTTTTCTTTAAAGTTACCGACTGTCTTTACAGCACATGGTTGGGCATTTACGGAAGGCGTCAAACCAATAAAACGTTGGATTTATCAACAAATTGAGAGAGCATTTGCCCGTAAAACATCCAAAATTATTACTGTATCAAATTATGATTATTTACTTGCTATAGAAAAAAAAGTTGTAAAAAAAGAAAAAATGACGACGATTCATAATGGTATTCAGAGTTATAGTAACAAACCAAGCTTTTCTCAAAATAAAATACCAAAAATCATAATGGTAGCGAGATTTGAGCAACCTAAGCGTCAAGATTTGTTAATCGAGGTACTTTCCTCAATGAATGAGCAAGAGTGGCAGCTAGTATTCATAGGTGATGGAAGAGAAATGGAAGCAGCAAAAGCGTTATCGCTACAACATGATATTGCTCACCGGGTTACATTTCTAGGTTCTCGTGATGATATCAAAACACAATTACAACAGGCTGATCTATTTGTCCTTTTGTCTAATTTTGAAGGACTACCTATTTCTATTTTGGAGGCAATGCGGGCTCAATTACCGGTTATCGCTTCAAATGTAGGGGGGGTACCAGAACTCATTATCGATAGTAAAACAGGGTATGTAGTAGATCATGATATTCAAGTTATTAAAGAGCGGTTGATTCAATTACTAGAGAATCGCGACTTAAGACTACAACTAGGTCATGCAGGATTCCGTTATTTTGAAGATAGATTCTCATTTAATTCTATGTATGATAAAACAGTGAGCCAGTATTTACAGGCTCACAATGAAAAGAAAGAAATAATTGATGTAACCATACTTGATCATCACTAACTATCTATAAATAATTCTTCTCTTGTTCTTTAATTAGACAAGTTACAAAAAGATTTGTAATAAAGGAGGTGATTATCCAAAAGATATTTCATACCAGAAGGAAGAATGAAATTAGTAATACAAAGAAGTTAAGAAATGGAGAGAAGCTTTGAACATACTAGTAACTGGTGGAGCAGGATATATTGGCTCACATATTTGTATCGAGTTAATACAAGCTGGACATGAAATCATTATTGTAGATAACTTTATTAACAGTAATATGGAAGTAATCAATCGTATGCAAGCGATCACTAAGAAAAAAATAACATGTCTCTCCGTAGATATTAGTCTTAAAGAAGATTTAGAAAAGGTGTTTCAAAACTATTCAATTGATAGTGTCATTCATTTAGCAGGCTCCAAATCTGTTCCAGAATCCCTCCTCAACCCAATTAAATACTACTTACAGAATTTAGTAAGCACAATCCAGTTAGTCGAATTGATGAATAAATATAAAGTGCGGCAATTTGTTTTCAGTTCATCAGCAACTGTCTATGGCACCCCAGAACAATGTCCTATCCCTGAAACTGCATCCTTAAATACAACGAATCCTTATGGTACAACGAAGCTAGCTGTTGAAAAATTTTTATATGAGTTTGCGCAATCTAATCAATCTTTTTCAATAGTTTCATTACGATATTTTAATCCAATTGGAGCACATGAAAGTGGCATGATAGGAGAAGATCCTTTTTCCATTCCGAATAATTTGATGCCTTATATAACACAAGTGGCAACAGGTAAATTACCTTATTTAAATATATATGGAAATGATTATCCGACGCTTGATGGAACCGGTATTCGCGATTATATTCATGTTGTTGATTTAGCAAAAGGTCATGTCAAAGCCTTAGAAAGTTTAAAAGGAAAGAATGGATGGAAAGTATTTAATCTAGGTACAGGCGAAGGATATAGCGTCTTACAAGTTGTAAAAACATTCGAATATGTCTCAGGTATTCCAATTAAATACCATATTAGCGACCGTCGTGAAGGTGATGTTGCCATTAGCTATGCAGATGCGACAAAAGCAAAGCAACAACTCGATTGGGTGGCAGAAAAAACACTAGAAGATATGTGTAGAGATGCTTGGAGATGGCAAAGGAATAATCCAAATGGTTATAAGGTAAGGAATTTAGAAGAAAATCAGTTGTTATATATAACTGATTTGTAATTGTTGCATAAAAATGGAATATGTTTTATACTATATTAAACATACTTAATTACTATGATTTAAAATACTTTTCTAAAGCCCTGTAGGAAAACTATGAGGGCTTATTTCCTGTGGTTGAATTGACAGAAATGTTTGCTTATCTGACAATTTAATGATAGGATTAAATCAATTAAATATTCTTATCAAGAGAAGCAGAGGGATAAGGCCCTGTGAAGCTTCAGCAACCTCTGATTTAATCAGAAAGGTGCTAAGTCCTACAAGACAAAAGTCTTGGAAGATAAGAAACGAGCGTGTTAAGTTAGCCCTCATTCTTATCCTGAGAATGAGGGCTTTTTATATACGTGTACATAATAAACAAAAGGAAAAAGGAGAGAAAAAGCAATGCCAATTAATATTCCGAAAAACCTTCCTGCAACGGAATTACTAAAAGAGGAAAAAATTTTCGTAATGGAAGAGGACCGTTCAAAAAGCCAAAATATTCGTCCTTTAAATATACTGATTTTGAATTTAATGCCAGAAAAAGAGAAAACCGAGCTTCAATTATTGCGTCTACTAGGTAATACACCACTACAAGTGAACGTAACGTTTTTAAATACGGCGACTTATGTTTCAAAAAATGTAAGCAAAACACATTTAGAATCATTTTATACGACGTTTGAACATGTTAAACACCGTCGCTTTGACGGTATGATTATAACTGGTGCACCGATTGAATTAATGGAGTTTGAAGATGTTGATTTCTGGGAAGAAATCGTCAGTATTATGGATTGGACCAAAACAAATGTCACATCTGTTTTACATATTTGTTGGGGTGCACAAGCAGCACTTTATCATCATTATGGTATTGGAAAATTCCCACTGGCGAAGAAATGCTCAGGAATTTATGATCATACAATTACAGATCCAACTGTGAAGCTTGTTCGTGGTTTCAATGATATATTTACTGCACCTCATTCACGGAATACATCAGTATCTATAGAAGAAGTTGAAGCTCATCCAAAGCTTAAACTATTGTCAGCCTCTGATGATGCTGGAGTATTTATTGTCATGTCAGAAGATGAAAAACACATTATGATTACTGGGCATTTAGAATACGACGCACATACGTTGGCAGATGAATATACTCGTGACGTTGCTAAAGGGTTGAATATAGAAGTTCCAAAGAATTATTTTCCAAATGATGATCCAGCAAAGCAACCATATAATACTTGGCGTTCACATACCCATTTATTGTTCTCCAACTGGTTGAACTACTATGTATACCAAGAAACACCATTTGAGTGGGAATGATAGAAAGAAATGATCTATTCTATTTGTTAAATGGAATAGAGCTTTTTCTGTTGAGTGTAGATACTCTTTATAAGTAAAGACCATTTTCTATTAAAATTAAAAGGTAAGCACCTTTGAAGCATACTTTATGCTATGATAAATGTAGTTTATCTCGAAGGGAAGACAATCAATGAACTCACCTTTTACTTTTATTCATACAGAACCAAAAAATATGGATCCAGCTAAAAAATACCCTGCTATTTTCTTATTACATGGGATGGGGAGTAATGAGCAAGATTTACCTGGATTAGTAGCTGATTTTAAAGATAGTTGTCATATCTTTAGTTTACGTGGTCCTATTACACAAAAACCTGGTTATGCTTTCTTTACAATTCAAGATATAGGGAAACCAGATCGTCCAGTTTTTGATAAAGTAGTGCATTTTATCCGAGAATTTATAGATGAAGCTTCTTTCATTTATAATATTGATGTAGAGAAAGTTGTATTAATGGGCTTTAGCCAAGGTGCTATTTTAGCACAATCACTAGCATTTATATTAGGTGATAAGTTAACAGCTGTTGTCGCTTTAAGTGGTTATATCCCTGATTTTGTGAAAAACGAGTATCATAAACAATCAGTAGAACATTTGCCAATTTTCATCTCACATGGTGAATATGATTATGTTATTCCTCATCAATGGGGAGTTGAAAGTAAAGACTCCTTTGAATCATTAGGTGCAGCAGTCACTTTTAAGAGCTATCCAGACGGACACGGTGTTACACCAGCTAATCACTTAGATTTAGTTACTTTTCTAAAAGAACAAATTTCTTAACTAAACTATAAAAGATACAAGCAAAATTATGCACTGACATATAAATATAAGACAAATAAAACACCTTTCGTTGAAAAAGGGTATCCTATCTTTATAAATCAACGTATCATGATTGGATATTCCCTTGGCTACCTATGCGTTTTATGGTAGATGGGCTAAGAGAGTTATTTTTCTTTAGTAAAACATTAAGTTGGAATCAACCAACCTCTGTTTTATGTTGGATAGGTTTAGGCAGTTTAGTAGTATTCTTTATGTCTATCCTCAAAGTGGAAAATAAAAATGAAAACACCACTTCAGAACATTCGGGAAACTAAATAGAAGAATATTCAACAAAGCCATGAGCAAAAAGTCGCTCATGGCTTTGTTTTTTTCTATATTAAGTGTAAATAGCAATAACATTATAAATAATATATGACTGAATATTGATTATATATAAACCTCGCTAGTCTATATAATAAAGATCAAAATCCAGCATCTAAGAGAAAATAAAAACCATACTAGCAAAAATCTAGTACGGTTTTAGAATAATAATTGTTACTTAACAGTTATGTCTGCCTTGAATTGCTGAAATAATTGCTCCCTATTTCGTGGAAAAGGGGCATCAATTGCTAATATTCCGTTTTGTTGTAATTGCTCTACCGTTTCAAATATCCAAGGCTTCTCAAGATGAGCTTTTGAAAGTAAGTTAGGTTGTTTGAAAACGGAAACTGGATCACCATGATATAGAATTTGTCCTGCACTCATTACAATGATCTCATCAGCCCATTCATAAGCAAAATGCACATCATGTGTCGATAATATAATGGTTTTATGCGGTTTATGAATCGTATTTAAAAGTGACATGATTTGTTTAGAATAATATGCATCAAGACCTGCAGATGGCTCATCTAAGATAAAGACATCGGGATCCATAGCTAAAACTCCAGCAATAGCGACACGTTTTTTCTGTCCTAAACTTAAAAAATGAATTGGTTTTTGTTGTAGGGGGTTAACTTCAGTTTCTTGCATCGCCCAGTTAACTTGTTCAACTACTTTTTCTTTAGACCAGCCAAGATTTATAGGTCCAAACGAGATATCTTGTTTGACAGTACCAGAAAATAACTGAGAATCCGGATCTTGAAAGACAATACCAACTTGCTCTCGTAACTTTAATAAAGATTTGCGTCCATATTCCATCCGATACCCTTTAAAATATATCTCACCTGAAGAAGGTTGCAATATCCCATTTAAATGCTGAAATAATGTAGATTTACCAGCACCGTTATTACCGAGTAATGCAATTTTCTTGCCCTTTTTTATAGAAAGAGATAGGTCGTTTAATGCAATTGTGCCATCTTGATAGCTATGAGTAAGGTGTTGTATGTCAAAAAATAGCTCATCCATTTAGGCTTCCTCCAAACTGAATATAAACAGAGACAATGCTAACAAAAATAAGTGTAATTACTATCCAATTTTTATTAGAAAATGAATAGTCATTCTCTAATAATGTTATATCGTCCGTATAGCATCGAGAATTCATCGCAATAATTAACTCTTTTGAACGTTGAAACACATGAACAAATAAAGATGAAACAAGTAACCCTAAAGAGTGAATACTTTGTTTCACAGTTAAATAACCAAGACGAGAATTTTGAGCTTGATGAATTTTAAGTGATGTTTCTAAAAAAACGAAAATAAAGCGATATGTGATTTCAGTTAATTCAATTAATAAAGCGGGAACTCTCAGTCTACGTAAGACATGTAAAATATCATGAACAGGTGTAGTCAACGTTAAGAAGTATAAGCAACTAATACTACTTAGTACTGTGAAAAATAATTGAATTGCCGTCTCAACACTACTTTCCGTAATAAAAATATACAATCCTAACAATTTAGTTGTCCAAAGTGCTGAAGTGATTAAGGAATCATTACTTGAAAATGAAATCAATATGGTCAGCATACTCGATAATAGGAAAAAACTAGGGACTAATAATAACTTTAAATAATATTTAAAAGGAATTTTCGCACCTAAAATTGTAAAAACACTCATCACAGTGAATGTGATGAGTGATACAAGTGTATCTTTCACAGTTAACGAAAATAACATCAGAAAAAAGGTGAATACCATTTTTTCTATTGGATGAATATGCTGCCAACGATTCATATAAGCATATTTATCAATAAGAAGCATCTTATATTTGACCCTCTTTGTTATTAACGTTATCTTTGCGTTTGTATTTACCTCTTGTTAGACCAACAAAGTAACCGATAAAACCAGCACCAATGGCTGCTTGGAGGCAGAATAGTAGACTTTCAATTTCACCACTTGGTGGTTCCCAAATACTTGAGAACCAAGGTTCATATGAAGCATTTATTTCACCAATGGCAGCTTCAGCTTCACCATCAGCTCCTCCAAATTCAGCCCCTTTTTGAATGAAAAGAGGGAAGATAGCAAGAATGACAACGACTGAGATTAGTATTACATTTTTTTTCATCGTTGTTCAGCCCCTTTCGAGAATACGCGCAGCGCTTTTAACTCAGCTACGTTGTATTTTTTTAAAAAGTTCATAATGACCACAGTTAAAATACCTTCAGAAATAGCTAATGGAATTTGCGTTAATGCGAAAATAGTACTGAATTTCGTGAAAGAAGCAAAGAATCCACCTACTTCAGAAGGGAATGCAAGTGCTAATTGGATAGAAGTGACTAGGTAAGTGCCAAGATCACCTAAAGTTGCAGCCAAAAATACAGCAAATGCAAAAGTTAAGCCTGCTTTAGAAGCCCCTTTGTAAACACCGTAAGCAATTAGAGGACCAACGACTGCCATTGAAAAGGCATTTGCACCAAGTGTTGTTAAGCCACCGTGAGCTAAAAGCAATGATTGAAATAAAAGAACAATAAAACCTACAATACTCATTGCAAATGGTCCAAATAATACAGTTCCTAAACCTACACCAGTAGGGTGAGAACAACTACCTGTTACAGATGGGATTTTAAGTGCAGATAAAACAAAAGCAAAAGCCCCAGATAAGCCAAGCATCATTTTAGTATCTGGATTTTCCTTAATTGTTTTACGTATTGATCGGAATCCAAGAATCAAAAATGGAATTGTTACTGCCCACCAAAAGATAGCCCATTCTACAGGTAAGAACCCCTCCATAATATGCATGGCAAATGCTTGTTTTGGAACAATCATGACAAATGCTAGAAAATAGATCATTTTCCAGTTAAATATTGATTTTAACTTATTCATATTATTCTCCCTTTTGTTTATGTATTTTTTCTAGATATACAGTTATATACAAATAACACCTCCTATGAAATACCTCTCAGGGTAGGGCGTATAGCGATTTTTCAAATAAAAAGCACCTCTTTCATAGAAAGAAGTGCGTGAAGGAAAAGTCATCAAAAAATAAGACTTACTCACTTTCACACCCATCCTCGTAGGTTGAAACAGTTCCTCTCTTTATGGCAGGTCTCCTGGCTTAGAATCATCATTTTGCTACAGCCTTCCCGTCTATTGACAGTGACATAATGTAGCAAAACTCCTCAACACAGTGGCGGGACCGCGTCGGATTAACACCGACTTCCCTTTTAAGTTAAACGCTAATTTAACACCATAAAGTTTATTGAATTGTTTGATTTCAGAATATAGTGTATCATGAGAATTTTCTTTCTACTAGAAGTTTATTATAGAATTTTCAAAAATATTGAAATTGAGTAGTAAAGTAGATATAACCGTTTTGAACTACTTTATATATGCTAAAATGCTAGTTCTAAATTATGTCAAGATAATATTCATAAAAAAATCTATTTGAATCTAGTAAAATTTAGTATATGATAGTTACAGATTTAGAATTTACTGAATAATACAATTGAATATCAAATTTAAAAGTGCCGACATGTTTGGATTATTAAGCATGTTGGATAATAGGGAAATCGGTTAGAATCCGATGCAGCCCCCGCTACTGTAACGCAGATGAAATGATAATACTCACTGGTGAAATACTGGGAAGAGATCAAAGTAAAGTGACGCGTAAGCCAGGAAACCTGCTTTTATAATTATGAACGATACTTTTCGGAGGGAAAGGTGAAGGCTACAGTGGATGACGCTTATTTTTTTTGTGTTGTCTGAATAATCTAGTTTTTAAACCTTAATTCTTTGAATTAAGGTTTTTTTATTTGCCAAAATAAATAACTAGTTGCCAATTTACCCTATTTCCATAGATTTTTCTTGAAAAATGATGAACACCATATGGGAGGATCACTATGACAACTTGGAATTTAGAAAGTATGAAAAGCCATTTACTTATATGCAATGGAAGTAGTTGTTTGAAGAAAGGCGGGGAGGAGGTAACGCTGGCAGTGAGAGATGAGATTGCTAGGCTTGGGATTGACGAACAAATACATACTACTCGAACTCGCTGTAATGGGCGTTGCAAAGATGCCTGTGTCGTAATTGCATATCCACAAGGTACTTGGTATAAAGCAGAATCTCCTGAAATTGGCCGTCAAATTGTTCGTGATTGTATGGATCAGCAAGTTGCACCGCATGTCGTTTACCAAACGATTAAGGGCAACATGACGAAAAACCCGACATCAGGAGCGATTAAAGGTATTTTGAAAAACAAATAGTTAGATGTAGCGAAAAGGAGATGTTTGAATGTCGCAACTTGGCAAACTTTATGTAGTCGGTTTTGGTCCAGGAGATTTTAAACATATAACAACTAGAGCAGTTGAAGCATTGCAAGAAAGTGATTTCATTATCGGTTATAAAACGTACGTTGAACTCATTCAAGATTTAATTGATAGTAATACATCAGTCATCAGTACAGGTATGACTGAAGAAGTTTCTCGGGCTCAAGAAGCTGTAAGACAAGCTGAAAACGGAAAAAAAGTGGCAGTTATTTCAAGTGGAGATTCCGGTGTCTACGGTATGGCCGGATTAGTTTATGAAGTTTTAATAGAAAAGGGCTGGACAGAAGCAACTGGTGTTGAAATTGAAGTTATTCCTGGTATTTCGGCAATTAACTCTTGTGCTTCTTTACTTGGCGCACCAGTCATGCATGATTCATGTACGATCAGCTTAAGCGACCATCTAACTCCATGGGATTTAATAGCAAAACGTGTGGAAGCTGCGGCAATGGCGGATTTTGTAATAGCTCTTTACAATCCACGTAGTGGCCGTCGTACACGCCAAATTGTTGAAACACAACGTATTTTACTACAGTATCGTTCACCCGACACACCAGTAGGGTTAGTAAAAAGCGCCTATCGTGATAGACAAAATATCATCATCACGAATTTAAAAGATATGTTGAATCATGATATTGGCATGTTAACGACCGTTGTCATCGGCAATTCATCGACATTTTTGTATGACAATAAAATGATTACACCCCGTGGTTACCAAAGAAAGTACACATTGAATGCCGAAAAACAACCACTTAAACCACATCAACGCTTGAAGGAAGAGGCAGAGCCGTGGGCAATGGACCAAGAAACTGGCATTCAGCGTAGTCAAAACATTGATAGTGCACCTGCTTTAGTAAGAGCTAAGCAACCGTCAGTTGTAAATACAGAACCAAAACCAAAAATTAGCTCATTTGAAATGGCATTAGATGCATTAACTCGTGTAACGGGTCAACAAGTGGAAACTCAAACTACTTTTGTACAACAAGAAATGGAATCTATTTTCGAATTAGCCGTAAGCCCTGGAGTTGCCAATAAACGATTTACACCAAAACAAATGATGACATTAGCTGAAGTAGTTGGAGAAAAAGGGACTATGGAATATACACCAAATCATAATATTCTTTTGAAAATCCCAACAACAACACCAGATATCATTACAACTAAACTGCAAGAAGCAAACTTTATTCTGTCACCAGTTGGTGATGTTGTCACAATTAAAGCATGTGATTTTTGTGATGGTGAGAAAACTGGCGGTATTCCATACGCAGAGGAACTTCAAGAAAAACTTGGCGGTCTGAACATGCCTAAAGAATTTAATATCGGTTTTAATGGCTGTGGTATGGCATGTTACAAAGCTGTAATGGAGGACGTCGGAATCGTCTATCGAAAAGGTAAATTTGATCTTTTTGTCGGTGCGAAACCAGTTGGTAGAACGGCTCATCCAGGACAACCGGTAGCAGAGGGCATTGAGCCCGAGAAAATTGTAGAAGTTGTCAGCAATATTGTTGAAGAATATCGTCAAAACGCACATCCGAACGAGCGCTTGTTCAAATACTTCAAACGTGTTAAGCGAATTCAAGGATTTAACTATCAGGATATGTCACCAAAAATTGAAATTGAACCTGCACCTTGCGGGGATTAAAACTAAGGGGGAATTGTATTTATGAAAGCAATATTATTCGTAGGTCATGGTAGTCGTTTAGCAGAAGGTAATGCAGAGGTTAACAAGTTTGTAGAGCAATTAAAGCCAACTTTAGATGATCAACTACTAGTCGAATCTTGTTTTTTAGAATTCGCATCACCAAACATTGCACAGGGAATTGATAATTGTGTCGCTAAAGGTGCAACAGACATCCATGTTATTCCGATTATTTTATTACAAGCGGGACATTCGAAAATTCATATTCCAGCAGCGATTGATGAAGGTAAAGCAAAATATCCTACTGTAGAAATTACATATGGTCGTCCACTAGGTGTACATGAATCCATTTTCTCAATTTTAAAAGAGCGTTTAACAGAAGCTGGTTTCAATCATGAAGAGGAAAATAAAGATACAGCTATTTTATTAATCGCACGTGGTGGTAGTGACCCAGATGCTAACAGCGACTTTTATAAAATTGCCCGTATGCTTTGGGAACAGTTAAATGTTCGTACAGTAGAATGTGCATTTATGGGTGTAACTTACCCGACAGTTGAGGAAGGTATTGAAAGATGTCAGCAACTCGGAGCGAAAAAAGTAATTATGCTTCCTTACTTCCTATTCACAGGTATTCTGATGGAGCGTATGGAAAAAATGGTTTTAAGTTATCAAACTACTTACCCTGAATTAGAAGTGAAATTAGCGGCTTACTTCGGTTATCATGCTGAACTAAAAACAGTATTAGCAGATCGAGTTGAAGAATCACTTCAAGGTGATGTGAAAATGAACTGTGATACTTGCCAATACCGTATCAATGCAATGGAATTTGTAGAGCATCATCACCATCATGACCATGATCACGACCACGATCACGACCATCACCACCATGAACACGATCACGAACATGCAGGTACAGCAAAATGATTTTGTTTTTAGCAGGTACGAGCGATGCCCGAGCATTGGCAATAGAGTTACAACAAACTGGATACCCAGTTTTAGCAACTGTTGTCACTGAATCAGCAGCAAAAAGTTTAATTGAAGCAAATATAGAAACGCATATTGGACGTCTAACAGCTGAAGATATGGCTCAATTTATTCAATCAAAAAACCTACAAGCTGTAGTTGATGCATCTCATCCATTTGCAGAAGAGGCATCAAATAACGCGCTAGAGGGTGCAAGATTAGCAAGTGTGCCATATATCCGTTATGAACGTGAAAGTCAGCAATTCGAAAATGACAAATTAATCTTAGTAAGAGACTACGAGGAAGCAGCGAATTTGGCGGCCGAAAAACGGGGTGTCATCATGCTAACAACTGGTAGTAAAACACTTGGTACATTTACTGAAAAGTTACTAGATTTAGAAGGTACAAGAGTCATTGCCCGTATGCTACCACGTTTAGACAATATGGAAAAATGCGCAGAGCTTGGTGTAGAACAAAAGAATATTGTTGCTATTCAAGGCCCATTTTCAAAAGAGCTTAATATAGCTCTTTATAAGCAATACGGTGTCACTTTAATGATTACAAAAGAAAGTGGCAAAGTAGGTTCAGTTGATGAGAAATTAACAGCAGCTCTGGAATGTGGTATTGAAACAATTATGATTGCAAGACCGAAAGTGGCTTATGAAAATGTGCATTCTACTTTTATTGATGTTATTCAAGCATTACAAACTCAACTTTCCCAAATTTAGGAGGTAACAAGTATGGATTTCAGAACAGATTTTAAACCTTTAACAGTTGATCCAGATAAAATTTATGAACATAGTTTTGCTACTATTTTAGAGGAATATGGTCCACATGATTTTACAGAAGATGAATGGAAAATCATTCGTCGTATTATACATGCTTCAGCCGATTTTGATTTAGGTCGTTCAGTAATTATTCATTCAGATGCGATTGAAGCAGGTATTAGAGCTATTCGTTCTGGTAAAGCAGTTATCGCTGATGTGCAAATGATTGAAAGTGGCACAGGGCATAAACGTTTTCAAAAACACGGTGGAGATGTATATTGCTACATTTCTGATGAAGATGTTTCGAAAGCAGCAAAAGAAGCAGGTGCTACACGTGCTATTATGTCAATGCAAAAAGCTGCTCATTTACATGAGGGTGGTATTTACGCAATTGGAAATGCACCAACTGCATTATTAGAATTGATTCGCTTAATTAAAGAAGGAGTAGTAAAACCTGATTTAATTATCGGAATGCCTGTAGGTTTTGTATCTGCTGCAGAATCGAAAGAAGAATTAGCTAAAATCACAGAAGTACCGTTTATTACAAACCTTGGACGTAAAGGTGGTAGTACCGTAACTGTTGCGGCACTTAATGCAATCTCTCTATTAGCTGACCAGGCTTAACGATGCAAAAGAAAGAGAAAAAAGATCCATCGCAAATGCGTCATGGCTATACAACAGGCGCTTGTGCAACGGCCGTAACGAAAGCAGCTTTAACGGCGCTTATTACTGGTGAAGCACAAGAAACAGCAACGATCCATTTGCCGGTGGGCCGAGATGCGACATTTACTATAGAAAAAAATACCTTTGAAGAAAATTCAGTAAGTTGCGAGACGATAAAGGATGCTGGAGATGATCCAGATGCAACACATAAAGCATTGATTATTTCTACTGTCAGTTGGGGAAATCAACCTGGAATTATTTTAGACGGAGGAGTCGGCGTGGGACGAGTGACCAAGCCGGGTCTTCCTGTTCCTGTTGGAGAAGCAGCTATCAATCCTGTACCAAGGAAAATGTTGAACACTACTGTACAAGAAACGCTAGATGAATTTCAAATTGATCGCGGCGTTAAAGTTGTCATTTCTGTTCCAGATGGAGAAGAAATTGCTAAAAAAACGTTAAACGGTCGATTGGGAATTATCGGGGGAATTTCGATATTAGGTACTAGAGGAACTGTTGTACCATTTTCTAGCTCTGCCTATATGGCAAGTATAGTACAGGCGATTAGTGTAGCAGTAGCCATGGGTTGTGAACATGTCGTGTTAACAACAGGGGGGCGAAGTGAAAAATATGGCATGCAACAATATGAAGGACTTTCTGAGGAAGCCTTCATTGAGATGGGTGATTTTGTCGGTTTTGCACTAAAGCATTGTAAACGATTAGGTATTAAAAGAGTGTCATTAGTAGGCATGATGGGGAAATTTTCGAAAGTGGCCCAAGGTGTCATGATGGTGCACTCGAAAAGTGCTGCTATCAATTTTGAATTCATGGCACAACTTGCAAAAGACGTAGGAGCACCTGACGACCTAGTTCAAGAAGTGGTAGGAGCAAATACAGCTTCTCAAGTAGGTGAGCTGATGATGGAAGCAGGTTACGATCAATTCTTCAATCATTTATGTGAAGCTTGTTGTACAGCTTCTCTCAATCATGTACGGGGTGGACTTATCATGGACACTGCAATTTATTCCATGAAAGGACAATTATTAGGGAGGGCTGATGGCATTGACTCAATCAATTAAATTGATCGGAATAGGTGATAACGGACAAGAGAGTTTATTACCTCAATACATATCGTGGATTGAAGAAAGTGAAGTATTGGTAGGTGGAGAAAGATTACTTGAATTCTTTCCTTATTATATAGGAGAAAAAATTGTTGTAAAAGGTGGGTTACAACCTCTAGTAGAACAATTAAAAAATGAAAAGCGCAAAACGGTCATTTTAGCATCAGGAGATCCTTTGTTTTACGGTCTAGGTGGTTATTTAGCAAGCAAAATAGATGTCGAAGTTTATCCCTATTTTAGTTCTATTCAATTAGCTTTCTCAAAAATGGGAGAGAGTTGGCAAGATGCGTATTTATTAAGTGTTCATGGACGAAGTATGAAGGGCTTAGCGCAAAAAATCGATGGCAAGTCGAAAATCGCATTATTAACAGATACAGATAATAGCCCGAGCAAGATTGCTGAATATTTATTATCCTTTGGCATGACAGAATACCGCGCTTTTGTTGCAGAAAACATACAAGGTGAAAGCGAAAAATACGGTTGGTATGAATTAGAGGACATGAAAAGTCTCGAATTCTCTCCATTAAATGTTGTCATTCTAAAAAAAGTTGGAGAAAGCTCAAAATGGACATTAGGCATTGATGACGAAGAATTTTCACAACGTAAACCCGATAAAGGGTTGATTACAAAAAAAGAAATTCGTGTTCTAAGTTTATATGCCATGCAATTAACGAGTAGCAGTATCGTTTGGGATATCGGTACATGTACGGGTTCAATGGCTATTGAATCTGCGAAGTTGGCACCAGAGGGACAAGTATTTGCGATTGAAAAAAATGAAGGTGATCTAGAAAATTGCCTACAAAATCAACGGAAATTCCGTACAGATATAACAGCGATTCACGGCAAAGCGCCTGAAGGACTTGAAATATTCCCGAATCCAGATGCCATTTTCATTGGTGGTACAGGTGGTAACATGAAGGATCTATTGAAAGTAAGTTGTGAGCGTTTAACTCAAAGTGGAAGAATTGTTTTAAATGCTGCGACCATTGAAAATTTATACCGCGCGAATGAAGCATTTGAGGAGTTTGGTTTTGAAACATCTATTATGCATGCCCAAATTTCTAGAAGTAAACCAATTTTAGGTATGAAACGATTCGTACCATTGAATCCAATCTTTATAATTACGGCTAAACGAAAGGAAGAAATCCATGAGTAATTTAGGTACTTTATACGGTCTAGGAGTAGGTCCTGGAGATCCTGAACTAATAACAGTTAAAGCATTCCGTGTGATTCAGGAATCGCCAGTTATCGCTTATCCGCGAAAACGCAAAGGAAGTAAAAGCTATGCACAACGCATTGTTGATGTATATATCCGTCCAGGTGAAAAAGATATGCTTGGTCTTGTTTTCCCAATGACGAAGGACCAAGCGATTCTGGATAGAGAGTGGAATAAAGCAGTAGAACTAGTATATGAAAAATTACAAGAGGGAAAAGATGTTGCTTTTGTAACTGAAGGTGATCCATTACTCTATAGTACATTCATCCATATGATGAAGTTGATGCAAGAATTGCACCCAGAAATAGAGATTAAAACAGTTCCGGGTATATCATCTTTCAACGGTTCAGCATCACGTTTAGGTATTGCACTTGCTGATGGAGATGACCATGTTGCGATTATTCCAGCTACCGATGATTATGCTGCTATGAAAAAAGCACTTGAAGATCATGATGCTGTCGTATTCATTAAAGTGGCAAAGGTAATGGATCTAATGATTCAAATTTTAAAAGAGTTAAACCTATATGACAAGGCTTCTGTCGTAACAAAAGTTACTTCTGATGAGGAAGTCATTTGGACAATGGATGAATTAGAAGATGCAGAGCTAGAATACTTAACATTAATGGTGGTGCGTAAATAATGAAGAAAATATACATAGTTGGGGCAGGTCCTGGAGATCCAGATTTAATCACAGTGAAAGGCTTAACCATTTTACAAACGGCAGATGTTGTGATGTATACAGATTCACTAGTAAATGATGAGCTTATTGCTAAAGCAAAGCCAGAAGCTGAAGTAATTAAAACTGCAGGTATGCATTTAGAAGAAATGGTCGGTGTTATCGTTGATCGAGTAAATGCTGGTAAAACTGTAGCACGCATCCATACAGGTGACCCTGCAATGTACGGTGCGACAATGGAACAACTAGCATTACTTAAGAAGGAAGACATTCATGCAGAAGTCATACCAGGTGTTAGTTCGGTTTTCGCTTCAGCTGCTGCTATTGGTGCTGAGCTAACAATTCCAGATTTAACACAAACACTTATTCTAACTCGAGCAGAAGGCCGTACTCCAGTACCTGAATTTGAAAAACTTCGTGATTTAGCAAGTCACCATTGTACAATTGCATTATTTTTGAGCGCTACTTTAACAAAGAAAATTGTCAAAGAACTACAAGCAGCAGGTTGGAGCGATGATACGCCAATAGCCGTAATTCAAAGAGCTTCTTGGCCAGATCAAAAAATCGTTCGTACGACATTGATAAATTTAGATGAAGATATGCGTAAAAATGGTATTCGTAAGCATGCAATGATTTTAGCAGGCTGGGCGCTTGATCCTAATATTCATGACAAAGATGAATACCGTTCAAAATTATATGATGCAACATTCACTCATGGATTCCGAAAAGGTGTGAAACCGCAATGATTGAATTACAAGAAGGTATTGAACCAGTTGTAGATCAACATAATCAATATGCCATAGTCGCTATAACGAAACATGGTGTACAAACAGCACGTAATTTGCATCGTTCATTTGTACACTCAGACGTTTACTATATGAGTAAATTTGAACAAGGTGATGAACAACAAAAGCATATTCAACTATTTACAGGAAGTGTGCGTATGTTGTTACCGACACTGTTCAAACAGTATAAAGGTATCATCATGATTATTTCACTTGGTGCTGTAGTACGTATGATTGCACCTATTTTAGTAGATAAAAAGACAGATCCTGCAGTGGTTGTCATTGATGACCGTGCGGAAAACGTCATTAGCGTTCTGTCAGGTCATTTAGGTGGTGCAAATGAATTAACACACGAAGTAGCTTCTGCTTTAAATGCTCGTGCGATTATTACAACTGCATCAGATGTCCAAAAAACAATTCCAGTAGACCTTTTCGGTTCTCGCTTTGGCTGGGTTTGGGACTCTTCAGATAAGTTAACACCTGTAAGTGCCTCCGTAGTAAATGAAGAACCTGTTGCAATCGTACAAGAGTCAGGTGAAAAAAACTGGTGGCATCTGAAAACACCATTACCAGAAAATATCAAACAATATCCGAGTATTTCAAAGGCTCTAGAGGCAAAGCCAAAAGGGGCATTAATCATTACGCATCGTTTGTTAACAAAAGCTGAAGAAGCCATTTTAGAAAATGGTGTTGTGTATCGTCCTCAAAATGTCGTAATCGGTATGGGTTGTAATCGCGGTACATCTGCAGATGAGATTGAACAAGTTATTCTGGATACACTGCAAGAACTTCAAATTTCGATTAAAAGTGTCAAGGCACTATGTACAATCGATTTAAAAAAAGATGAACAAGGTTTTCTCCAAACTGTTGCGAAATACGGGTGGGATTTTAAGTACTACACACCATCTGAATTGAATATAGCCACAATTGAAGCACCATCTGATACTGTATTTAAATATACAGGGGCTTATGGTGTAAGTGAACCAGCAGCTCGCTTATATACTGGTTCAGATGATTTAGCTTTAGTTAAGAAAAAATCAGGTAACACAACTATTTCAGTTGCCGTTATTTCACATAATGAATAGTATAAATTGCTAATTAAAACCGGTTGTTTGTGCCGGTTTTAATTGTAATCTCGGGGGGATAAGTGATGAGTACAAGAAGACTAGTAATTGCTGGTACAGGAAGTGGCGTTGGTAAAACGACTTTTACAATAGGCATAATGGCTGCATTGCAAAAGAAAGGTTATCAAGTACAAGGATTCAAATGCGGTCCGGATTATATTGACCCCTCTTACCATACAGCGGTAACTGGCCGTGTTTCTCGTAATCTAGATAGCTGGATGTTTGAACATGAAACGGTGAAAGAATTGCTAGTCCGTGCGAGTACAGGAGCAGATATCTCTATTATTGAAGGAGTAATGGGATTCTATGATGGTAAAAGCCCTCTAAATGATGCAGGTTCTACAGCTGAAATCAGTGTTATAACGGATAGTCCTGTATTACTTATCGTCAATTGTGCTAGCATGGCCCGTAGTGTAGCGGCCATCGTTAAAGGATTCCAAATACTTTCTGATAAACCAAATATTATTGGAGTTATTGCCAATCAAGTTGGTAGTGTAAATCACTATAAAATAGTTAAGGCAGCTATTGAACAAGAGTGTGGAATTCCTGTATTAGGATATTTAAAACGTGAAAATGGTATTGATATTCCTAGTCGACAATTAGGTTTAATTCCTGCTATTGAACGTGGTGAATTGAATCCATTCTTTGACCAGCTTGCATCGCTCATTTCAGAAACAGTCGATATAGATCACATTTATGAATTGGCAAAAACCTCTGAAATTGCGCATTTCTCTAGTGGATTATTTAATCTACGACCTGATAGAGGCGTAACAATTGCTGTGGCAAAGGATGCTGCTTTTAATTTTTATTATGAAGAAAATCTAGAGTTATTAAGAGCATACGGTGCATCACTAGTTTTCTTCTCACCACTAAATGGTGAGGCAGTACCAGAAAATGTAGATGGTCTATACATTGGAGGGGGATTCCCCGAAGAATTTGCGGCTGAGCTTTCAAAACAAGAAGCTGTCAAACAATCAATACGACATGCAGTGAAAAGTGGTATGCCAACCTTAGCAGAATGTGGTGGATTTATGTATTTAACAGATTCTATTACAGATACAAAAGGCAAGACATATGCAATGACTGGTATCATTCCTGGAGCTGTACGAATGCAAGAAAAGCTTGCTGCACTAGGATATCGTGATATTTCTGGCACTCCAAATAACTTCATAATTAATGAAAATCAAATGGCTAAAGGGCATGAGTTCCATTACTCCACTTTTACAGCTTCAGAGGAAATTCAATCCGCTTATGAAACAACGGGGCGTTTTGGTAAAAAGGCAGAAGGTTATTTAAACGGGAATTTAGTTGCTGGATATACGCATTTCCACTTCGCATCTAATCCTGAATTAGTAGAGCAGTGGGTGAATGCATGTGGGAGATATCAACAACAATGACAACATATTATCCAATCATGCTTCAGTTGAAAGGTAAATATTGTGTCATTATTGGTGGAGGCAAAGTGGCAAATCGGAAAGTAACGTCACTATTAAATGCCGGAGCCATTGTTACTGTCATTAGTCCAGTTCTACATGAGAAACTGCAAGAAAAATGGCGAAATCATCTCATTACATGGCTTGAAAAATCATTTGAGGCATCTGATGTAGAAGATGCTTTTTGCATAATTGCTGCAACGAATCTTCCAGATGTTAATGCAAAAATTAAGGAAAGTGCCATGTCACATCAACTTGTGAATATAGTCGATGACGCAAGTGGAAGTAATTTTATAGTACCTGCTACATTGAAACGCGGAGATTTAACAATTGCTGTTTCAACGTCAGGTACAAATCCCGGCTTAGCAAAGAAACTAAAAGACGATTTATCTCTACAATTTGATGACTATTACGGAGAGTATGTGGCATTTTTGCAAAACGCTCGTACGGAAGTATTAACGAATGTGATAGATGAAATAAGTAAGAAACAACTATTGGAAGCTCTACTACGTCCAGAATTTTTAACCTTAACAAAAGAAGGTAAAATAGCCGAACGCGAGGAGCTATTTCAACATTATTTAAAAAGGGGGATTGCGCCATGGCAGTAGGAAAAGTGTATTTAGTCGGTGCAGGTCCAGGCGATCCAAGACTAATAACAGTCTATGGGTTGGAATGTATTCAAAAAGCTGATGTTATTGCATACGATAGACTCGTTAATCCGAAATTACTTGAACATGCAAAAAAGGATGCCGAACTGATTTTCTGTGGAAAATCACCAGGGAAGCATCACCTAATTCAGGATCAAATTCATGAATTATTAGTTTTAAAAGCATCAGAGGGAAAAATGGTTACGAGATTAAAAGGTGGAGATCCATGTGTTTTTGGGCGAGGAGCAGAAGAAGCAGAAGTATTAGCTGAACACGGTATTGAATACGAGATTATACCAGGAATTACTGCTGGAATAGCAGCACCTGCCTATGCAGGTATACCGGTTACACATCGTGAATATGCATCAAGCTTTGCCATTGTCACTGGTCATGGTAGAGAAGATAAAGGACAAGATCATTTAAACTGGGATGCTTTGGCTAAAGGAATCGATACGATTGCCTTCTATATGAGCGTCGGTAATTTAGCTTATATAAGCGCTCAATTAATTGCCCATGGGAAAGAGGCAAAAACTCCTGTGGCAGTTATAGAATGGGGAACAACAGAACATCAAAGAACATTAACTGGGACATTAGATAATATTCATGATTTAGTAGTTAGCGAAGGATATCATAACCCATCGATGGTATTAGTTGGTGAGGTTGTTCAAATGCGAGATAAAATTAAATGGTATGAAAAACAACTTTCTACTGTTCTGCAATAAGAGAAAGTGAACTGTTATTGATAATAAGGAAAAGGAGATAAATAAATGTCTATTTTAGAAGTATTAAAAGAGCGACGTGCGATACGTAACTATGAGGACAAGCCTGTTGAAAAAGAGAAAATTGAACAATTGCTAGAAGCTGCAACATTTGCGCCAAATGATCGTTTACGCGAACCTTGGAATTTTTATGTTATCCAAGGTGAAGCAATGACTCGCTACGAAGCAATGGCAGAAGCTTATTTACAAGAACGTTTCCCTACAAAACCTCATTTAGTTGAGAGCTCTTTAAAAGTCGTTACAACAACACCTGTTGCCATAGTTGTTACAGCGGATCAAATACCAGGTAAACCTGATGATTCAGAGGATAATATTTTTGCCGTGTGCTGTGCTATTCATTCGATGTGGTTAGCTGCAAAAGAATTAGGGCTCGGATTTGTATGGCGTACACGAGGTGTGGGGTTAGTACATGATGAACGTATGTTAAATTTTATCGGTTCTCCTGAAAATGAAAAAGTGATTGGTACAGTTTTCATTGGTTACCCAGAAGAAGGTCGTGAAGTCGCACCAACTAAACGTACTTCTTTTGAAGAAAAAACTACGTGGTTATAAAAGAATGTTAGGGGGAATTTAAATGGCACGACATGGTCTATTTTTGGTGTATACTGGGGATGGTAAAGGTAAAACAACTGCATCACTAGGTGTTACATTACGAGCGGTAGGTAGGGGTTTAAACGTTAGGTACATGCAATTTATAAAATCTCCAGAACGTACTTATGGAGAGGCTTTGGCCCTTCGTAAATTGGGTGTTGAAATGGAGCAGATGGGTATTGGTTTTACATGGACTAAAACACCCGATGAACATAGAGCAGCGTTACAATTAGCTTGGACAAAAGCAAAAGAAGCTCTTGCGGATCCAACAATTGATTTACTCGTGTTAGATGAGCTCAATAATGCATTAGCAATAACGAAATTCCCAATCGACGATGTATTACCGATTCAAGAAGTGGTTGAAGCGATTCAAAATCGACCAAAAACAATGCATCTTGTTGTAACAGGACGAAGTGCAAAAGATGAATTAATCCAACTAGCGGACTTAGTTTCTACAATTGAAGCCACTAAACATTATTACGAAGAAGGTATACCTGCAGTAAAAGGTTTAGAATTTTAAGGAAAGAGGGAATGGAATTGACCGCAAAGGCGTTAATGATACAAGGAACAGCATCTGACGTTGGAAAAAGTATGATTTGTACTGCTTTTTGTCGTATTTTTTCAGATGAAGGATACAAAGTTGTTCCATTTAAATCGCAGAATATGGCGCTGAATTCTTTTGTCACAATTGATGGAGGAGAAATTGGTCGAGCACAAGGCGTGCAGGCTGAGGCAGCAAGAGTCATTGCAACGACAGATATGAATCCAATTTTATTAAAACCAAAGCAAGATATGGTATCTGAGGTTATTGTACATGGTAAGCATTTACTAGACATGACAGCTACTTCATATCGCAACGACTTTGTTCAAGAAGCAATGCCAATCGTTGAAAAATCAGTGCGTAAACTTCAAGACAAATACGAAATAATCGTTTTAGAAGGAGCGGGTAGCCCAGCTGAGATTAATCTAAAAGATCGAGACATTGCTAATATGCGTATGGCCCATCTAGCAGACGCAGCTGTTATTCTTGTTGCTGATATTGATCGTGGTGGTGTATTTGCATCCATTATAGGCACACTCACATTATTAGATGAAGATGAGCGCAAACGTGTAAAAGGGATTATTATTAATAAATTTAGAGGCATGCGCGAGTTATTAGATGATGGGATTGAATGGTTAGAAAAAGCAACTGGTATTCCAGTATTAGCAGTGGTGCCTTACATAGAAATTAATATTGAAGCAGAGGATTCGTTGGCTTTATCATCGCTGCGGTTTAAAAAACCAAAACAACAAGAGTTTGCTATCGATGTAGCGATGATTCGTTTACCAAGGATTTCAAACTTCACCGATGTAGACCCATTTTTTGATGAACCCGAAGTAGGCGTTCGTTTAGTTCGTTCTATAAGTGAATTAGGAACACCAGATTTACTTATTTTACCGGGCACGAAAAATACTGTAGATGATTTACAATGGCTTCGAGATGAAGGTTTTGTAGAAGAAATTCAAAAGCTTCGTACAAAAGGAACACGTATTTTCGGTATTTGTGGTGGATTCCAAATGTTAGGGAATCAATTATTAGATCCTGAAGCTGTTGAAGGTGATGGACGTAATTCGGAAGGACTTGGATTATTACCGGTCACAACGGTTTTCAATACTTCAAAGAAAACAGAACAAATGACTGGCAATTTATTGTCTAATGGTCAAGAGCTCACAGGCTTTGAAATACATCTAGGTCAAACTGAAATACAAGATTCCAATACAAAAGCCTTTTTAAAACTACATGATGGTCGTTTAGATGGGGCAGTAACATCGGATGGCCGTGTTATAGGCACATATTTCCATGGGATTTTTAATAACCGAGAATTTACTCGTGAAATAGTAAATGTCTTAAGAATTGAAAAGGGTTTACCTGCTATTTCAGATGCAGTAAAAACCGATGCACAACGTCGTGAAGATGCTTATCAGTTACTTGCGGAACATGTGAAAAAGCATACCGATATGGAAAAAGTATATGAAATTATGAACCTTACGTCATCTGAAAATATATAAATGATCAATTCCGGGTACAGTCTCAAATGAATTAGATGAGACTGCCGGAATTTTTTTTGACTTCTTTAGAAAAACAAAGGGATTTAGAAATCGATAGCGAATCAATAATTATTAAGTAAACTATGAAATTACAATGTATAAAAGAAATTGTAGATATTTAACTGTCTTATTAATATCGAGATAATCTATTAAGGGAGTTGATCAAATGCGCTTAGAAGGAAAAGTAGCCATTGTTACTGGTGGTGCGAATGGAATTGGTTATGCAACAGTAACACGGTTTCTTGAAGAAGGTGCATCGGTCGTAATAGCAGATTATGCTAAAGAGGCTGGTGAAGAAGCGGTAAAAATGCTGGATCCAGAGCGAGTACTATTTATAGAAGTTGATGTTAGTGATCGAGAGAGTGTAAAGGCAATGGTTCAAAAAACGGTAGATCAATTTGGCCGTATAGATATCTTAATAAATAATGCAGGAATCACGAGAGATGCGATGCTGACAAAAATGACTGAAACCGATTTCCAAGAAGTATTAAATGTAAATTTAAATGGCGTGTTTCATTGTACGCAGGAAGTAGCATTGCATATGGTAGAGAATCAGTATGGGAAAATTATTAATACGACTTCCGTTAGTGGTGTGTATGGCAATGTTGGACAAACGAATTATGCAGCTGCTAAAGCAGGTATTATCGGCATGACGAAATCTTGGGCAAAGGAACTTGGACGTAAAGGTATAAACGTCAATGCTGTCGCTCCAGGTTTTACATTAACTGAAATGGTGAAAAAAATGCCTAAAGAAATCATTGAAAAAATGACAGCAACTATACCTTTGCAAAGGATGGGGAAGCCTGAGGATATTGCAAATGCTTATCTATTTTTAGCATCAGAGGAAGCATCTTATGTTCATGGACATGTACTTCATGTAGATGGAGCAATCATGATGTAAGGGAAATATACGTTTAGAGTAAGGACCAAGGGCATATAATCGCCCTTGGTCTTATTTTTTTCTATATAAATATTAGATATAACATTTTTAGTTAATTTTATTCGGTCATTAACACTATAAATACATACCTCGCTAGTCTAGTAGAAAAAAATCAAAAGAAAGCCTCTAAGGAACATTGACTAATAACAAACAATATATTATTATGTTTGTTATAAGTTAAACAAATTATATTTTAGTTTGTTTATTAACAAACGTAATTAGAAGATTTTTATAGAAATATATTCGTTGGATAAACACAAAAAAGAGGAGGCTTGAATATAGAACGCCTTAATAAAAGAAATATTTATAATTAGTTGGAACTCTAGTAAAAGAATCCTAGTTAAGGAGGGGTAAGTGAGTACTTTAAGATTTGAAAAAATGAAGAAGAATATTTTGGTGGAACAAATCAGTACTTTAAAAAGTGAATTTCATCATTATGTTTCTCTTTAATTAAGGAGTTAGTATTATATGAATCAACTTAATAAAAATAAAACAATATCAAAGTCAATGATTGCTTTTCTTATTCCAGTGATTTTTGCAAGTGTTATTCAATCATTAGGCCAAGTTTTCGGGATAATTGTCGTAGGGCAAACACTTGGAGTGGATTCTCTTGCGGCACTTTCTGCCTTCTTTCCACTACTCTTTTTCCTTATCACTTTTGCGGTCGGTATTGGAACAGGAAGTTCGATTTTAATCGGGCAATCGTATGGTGGAGCAAATATGGCGAAAATGAAGGAAATCGTTGGAGTCACTTTAGCTTTTACGATGGTCATTTCTGTTGTTGGCGCCATTTTTGGAAGTGTCTTTACAGGTGATATTCTTAAATGGATGGGAACACCTAAAAATATTCTTGATGAAAGTGTAGAATATGCTCAAATTTTATTTATTACATTACCTATCACTTTCTTAAATATGGTGTATACAACATTTATGAGAGGTGTTGGTGATTCCAAAACACCATTCTATTTTTTAATTATTAGTGTAATAATAAATATTCTTTTGCTACCAATACTTATTTTTGGCTGGTTGGGGTTACCTGAATACGGTTTAAATGGTGCGGCGTATGCTGCTGTAATATCAAGTCTAATCTCTTTATTACTTCTTTTAGGTTACCTGAATAAACGTAATCACATTCTTAAATTAGATCGAACGATTCTTAGTCATTTTCACTTAAAAGGCGCCGTTTTAAAAGCGTTGTTAAAATTAGCGCTACCATCCAGCATTAGTATGGTAGCTATGGCTATGTCTGAAATTGCGGTAATCACATTTGTAAATAGTTATGGATCAAATGCAACAGCAGCATACGGAGTAGCCAATCAAATAGCGAGCTATGTACAAATACCTGCAATTAGCATTTCAATTGCGATATCTGTATTTGTAGCACAGTCTGTAGGATCAGGGGATATTTCTAAAATAAAGGAAATAGAAAAATTAGGTATTAAACTGAATTATCTTCTTGGTGGATTGTTAATATTAATTGTCTATTTGCTTTTAAATCCAATTTTAAGAATATTTATAGATAATGGTGAGGCAATTGATATCGCACATAGCCTAATTTTCATTTCATTTTGGAGCTATGTTATTTTGGGGCATACGCAGTCTATCTCAGCAACTATGAGAGCAACCGGTACAGTTTTATGGCCGACTATATTTACAATCTCTAGTATTTGGCTAATTGAAGTACCTGTAGCTTATTTCCTTTCATACCACACAAAATTGCAATTAAATGGTGTATGGATAGGTTATCCTATGGCGTTTATCTTCAATTTCATAGCTCAATCTATATATCAACATTTCTTTTGGAAAAAGAAAGCACTAAACACCCTATTGCATTAAATTTGAATATTTATCAAATCGATTAAAGGAGCAGGGGCAAAAATTCGCTCTTGGTCCTTTAATTTTCTATATAGATAATATAAGATTCTTTAACTTGCTAGTTATATATTATAATTTATTGATAATATATAGACCTCTCTAGTCTATATATTAAAATCAAAAACTGGCCACTAAGAAAAAAATAAATAATAAAGTAAGAAAATCTATTGATGCTTTAATGATAATACTAACAAGATCTAGTTTCTTAAATATTCATTATTTTTTAGACATTCGCATGGATTGAATTGAGTATGAAAAAACAACTTATATCAATACATTTCTTTCCCTTAAAATTATAATAAATGCAGGAGTGGAGGGAAATACGGGGTTTTAAATTTTGGTAGGATACTAGTATTAGGCAATTAGATGATAATCTGAAACGTACCCTAGGATCGTTTTAATTTTGACATTATATAACAATGGCATCTTAAGATAACTATATATTATGAATATTAAGAATATTTTTAGTGAACTCATAATAAATTACAGTTATACAGTAATTATTCCACTGTTAAGAGAAAGGAATTAAATTATGGAAGAAATTTTTCAAAAAATAAAGCAATTAAGATTTGAACAAGGTATGACTTTAAAGGAATTGAGTGAAAAGACGGATTTGTCTGTTAGTTTCTTATCCCAAATTGAAAGAGGAACATCATCACTAGCTATCACATCATTAAAAAAAATTGCTGACGCGTTTGGAGTGAAGATGATTCATTTCTTCGAAGAGACAGGAAATCTAAATTACGCAGTGAAAAAGCAAGATCAAAAACCTTTTAAAATAGAAAGTTCTGATTCTACTTATGTTAGGTTAAGCAATAATTTTATAGATAGAAAAATAGAGCCTTTTCTCGTAACAATAAAACCTCATCAAAAAGAAAACGAACCATTTAAACATCCGGGTGAAGAGTTTTATTACGTTCTAAAAGGGGCAGTATTATTCACTATTGACCAGACGGAATATTATTTGCGTGAAGGAGAAGCAATACATTTCCCTTCAAGTCTTCCTCATATATGGGAAAATCCTATAAATCAAGAAACTATATTACTTTCCATAATCACTCCAGTAATTTTTAATTAAACAAATAAATTTCATAATTTAAACATATAGAACCTTAAGATTTCCGTGAACAAATAAAAGGAAGATAGTGTGCAATAGTTAAAAGGATGTTCATGAAAGACAAATTTCGTGTTATAGATTAGTATGTTAAATTTTCTGAATAATGAGTCTATTTATCCCTTTAGTATATCTATTCTTTAGCAATCATTTTTAACAATACTTTTGAAAGAGGTGAAACTAATGACATTACTCAAAGTGGAGGATTTGACGATTAAATTCAAGTCACGCCAGGGTGTTGTAAAAGCAGTAGATAATTTAAACTTTGAACTAGCGCAAGGTAGTTCATTAGGAATAGTTGGTGAAAGTGGAAGCGGTAAAAGTGTTACCTCCCTTACAATAATGGGACTTTTACAAAATGCTAATACTGAAATTACTGGAAATATTGATTTTGATGGTTTAGATTTGTTAAAACTCTCGCCTAATGAAATGCGGAAGATTAGAGGGAATTCTATATCAATGATATTTCAAGAGCCGATGACCTCACTTAATCCTTTACATACTTGTGGAAAGCAAATTATGGAACCAATCTTGATTCACCAAAAAGAGGTAAGTAAACAAGAGGCAAAAAAGCATGCAATTGAATTACTAAGAATGGTAGGAATCCCTTCTCCTGAGCAGCGATTTCATGAATATCCACATCAAATGTCTGGTGGTATGCGACAAAGAATTATGATTGCCATCGCTTTAGCTTGTAATACCAAACTATTAATTGCCGATGAGCCTACTACTGCATTAGATGTTACTATTCAAGCGCAAATTCTAGATTTAATGAACAGTCTGAAGAAAAAGAGAGATATGAGTATTATTATGATCACCCATGATTTGGGTGTCGTTAAAGAAATGTGTGAGAAAGTAGTAGTCATGTACACTGGCCAAATTGTTGAGAAAAGTCCAACTGAGTTAGTATTTGCTGATCCTCTTCATCCGTATACAAAAGGACTGCTTAATGCCATACCCAAAATCTCTAATAAAGTGGAAAGACTTGAAGCGATTGAAGGCACTGTCCCTGATGCGTTGAATATGCCAAGTGGCTGTAGTTTTCATCCTCGTTGTAAGTATGCAACAGAGAAATGCACATTGGAAGTTCCAACATTATTTCAGCTTGAAGATGGTCGTGAAGTAAAATGCTTTATTTATGACGGATCCGAAAAGGGGGATGATGTAAATGCTGCAAAATAATACAAATAGTATAGCTACGGTATCAAACGACACTGGCACAGAGAACATTTTAGAGGTTTCACACTTAAAAAAGACCTTTCATATTAAAAGTCCAGATGGAAAAAAAGGCTTACTTAGAGCAGTAGATGATGTATCTTTTACGATAAAAAAGGGTGAAACATTTAGTCTTGTCGGTGAAAGTGGATGTGGTAAAAGTACACTAGGTAGGACGCTACTTGGTCTATATACACCTGATCAGGGATCTGAAATTTTATTTAATGGCGAGGATATTACAAATTTCTCAAAATCAAAACGGAAAAATTTTGCTAAAAAGGCTCAACTGATTTTTCAAGATCCATCTGCTTGCTTAAATCCACGTAGAACCATTAAGCAAATTTTATTAGAACCATTCAAAATTCATAAAATACAAAATGGTGAAGCAAAAATTAAGGAACTAATGGATATGGTTGGTCTAGCAAGTCGTTTCCTCGATAGATTTCCTCATGAAATGTCAGGGGGTCAGAAACAAAGGGTTGGAATTGCTAGAGCATTGGCACTAAATCCAGAACTTATTGTGTGTGACGAACCTGTATCAGCTTTAGATGTGTCAATTCAAGCACAGGTAATTAACTTACTAGAGGACTTACAGAAACAATTGAACCTTACTTATCTATTCATCTCACATGATCTAAGCGTGGTACATCATATTAGTGACCGAGTTGCAGTTATGTATTTAGGTAAAATTGTTGAATTGACTACTCGTGATGAACTATATGAAAAAACGCAACATCCGTACACAAAGTCGTTACTCTCCTCTGTTCCAGATATTAGTGATGAACATCGAGAGAAGATTATTCTTACAGGGGATGTTCCAAGTCCATCTAATCCGCCTGCCGGATGTCGGTTCCATACAAGATGCCCTGTAGCAATGGATATTTGCAAAACAAAAGAGCCTGACTTTATTCAAACAGGTAGTAAGCACTTTGCATCATGTCATTTGCATATAAAGTAAAACTATAAATTTTTTTATAAAAGGAGAACTTAGATGATGAAAAAAATTTCTTTACTGTCTATTTTATTGGTATTGGTGCTATCACTTTTCGCCTGTAGCAATAATGGAGAAAAAACAAATGAATCTGGAGGCACATCTAACACGGATACAATCGTTATTGGGGTTGCTTCCGACTGGAAAACCTTAGACCCAGCTCGTGCTTATGAAGTGTTCGGGAATTTATATTTCTATGCAACATATGAGAATTTATACACGTTAGAAGGGTCAGAACTTATACCAAAGCCAGCCCTTGCAAAAGAATATACGGTAGACGAATCTGGACTTGTGTATACATTTAAGCTAGAAGAGGGGCGTAAATTTTCGAGTGGTAATGCTGTAACTGCAGAGGATGTTGTATTTAGTTTTAATCGTACAATAAATTTAAAAGATAATGCTTCTGCTCTTGCAAAAGGAGTTGTCAAAGTGGAAGCACTAGATGACAAGACTGTTGTCGTCAATCTTAAGGAAAAGGATGCATCATTTCTTTCAAAACTTACAAGTAATGCCTTTGCAGTTGTAGATAGCAAAGTTGTGAAGGAACAAGGTGGTTCAGATGCAGAAGATGCAAGTACAACTGATGCAGCAACTACTCACCTTGATGGGACATCAGCAGGCAGCGGTCCATATGTATTGAAGAAGTGGACTCCAAATACAGAGATGGTTCTTGAAAAGAATCCGTATTATACGGGTACTGTGAATGCGAGTAAGATTATCATCAAAGAAATTCCGGATCCAAATACACAAATTCAAGCACTTGAAAAAGGTGAAATTGACGTGGCATTAAGTGTTGGACCTGACCAAGTGAAAAACATCAAAGAGGGTGGAAATTCGAAGGTTGTATCTTCTCCTACTTCAACTCTATCATTCTTACTAATGAATAATAGTACTGAAATAGGAAAAGAAATGTCGGATCCACTTGTTCAGCAAGCTGTTCGTTACGCACTTGATTATAAAGGCTTCCAGCAATTAGCAGGCGATGGTGCACTATTACCAATGTCATTTGTTCAAGATGGTTTTGTTGGTGCAAAATCTAGATCAGATAATTATCAAAACTTAGAAAAGGCAAAAGAATTGATGAAAAAGGCAGGGTATGAAAAAGGCTTTACAGTACCTCTAACAGCTGCTAATTACGATTCAGAAGGACTTTCATGGGTAACAATTGCTGAAAAAGTAAAAGAAGACCTTGCAAAAATTAATATTAATGTAGAAATTCAAACTGGAGATATTGGGGTTGTTATCGAAGACTATAGAAATGGGAAAACGCCATTCCTAGTTATGCACTGGTCTCCCGATTACTATGATCTAAGCAACCAATTAGCATTTATTCCAGGCGATATTGTAGGAAAACGTGCGAACTGGGAACCTTCAGCTAATGCTAAATTAGTAAGTTTATCTGAACAAGCGAAAGTGGAAATTGATGATACGAAACGTGCGGAAATTTCCGGGAAAATGCAGGAAATAATTGCTGAGAATAGTCCATATGCATTCTTAGTACAGCACCCTAAATCATTTGCTGTAGGTGTCAACCTTGAAGGTGTTACGTATAACGACCTTTATAAATTACGATTAAACGAATTAAAGCTTTCAAAATAATTTTTTACGATCAAACAGCTATTCGTAGGTAGGTAACTATCTACTGTAGCTATTTATTGAGATTTATTCGGGAGTTGTATTTCAGTTGGGAGTGTGATCCAAATTGCTTAGATTTATTGCTAGGCGTCTATTGTTTCTGCTTTTCTTATTATTTGGTGTGGCACTTTTCGTTTTTATTCTTTCGCATTTAGTGCCAAGTGATCCGGTTGCTGCGAATTTGAGCCAAAGTGCATTGAATAATCCTGAAATTGTTGCTGCTTTTAAAGAGAAATGGGGACTAGATCAGTCGCTTTTTAGTCAATTACTTCTGTACTTCCAACACTTACTGACAGGTGATTTGGGTACATCAATACGAACAGGTAGACCTGTGTTTGATGATTTAATGCAGTTCTTCCCGGCAACATTGGAATTATCGATAGTAGCGATGGTGATTGCCTTAGTATTAGGTATTCTATTTGGAACAATCTCTGCAATTTTCAGAAATAAGGCTATTGATCATATCATTCGTACTGTTTCTATTAGTGGGGTATCTATACCAAGCTTTTGGTTTGCTTTAATCATGCTCAATATTTTTTCTTCAGTTTTAGGCATTACGCCTGGACCTGGACGAATTGATACACGAACAACAACTCCTGAAGGGGGAACAGGATTACTTTTACTAGATTCATTTATTAGTGGGAATTTTCAATTATTCAGTGATGTTGCTATGCACTTGATTCTGCCAGGAACGGTGTTAGGATTCTTTACTATGGGATTAATTGCTCGTCAAACAAGATCCAATTTGCTTGAAGTGTTGTCAATGGATTACGTACGTACAGCTCGTTCTAAGGGTCTGAAGGAATCTGCAATTATCGTTAAACATGCGATTTCCAATGCAATGATACCGGTCATTACAGTAGCTGGAATAGGGTTTTGTAATTTACTAGGTGGAATGGTACTAGTTGAGAATATTTTTGCTTGGCCAGGAATTGGACAATATGCCTACCTATCTGCCGTTTCACTCGATTTCCCAGCTATATGCGGCGTCTCATTATTAATTGCTTTTATTTATGTTGTTATTAATCTACTAATTGATATCCTTTATGGGGTTATTGATCCGAGGGTGAGGTATGAATAATGAGAAAATTCAGCTCTTTTATCTCTCAAAAAGGATTTCTTTTTAAACTGGGATTATTCATTTGTGCATTTTGGATTATCGTTGTCATTTTTGCACCATTAATCGCTACGCATAGTACAACTGCACAAGAATTATCCATTCGATATCAGCAACCAAGCTTTTCACATTTCTTTGGTACCGATGAGTTGGGGCGTGATGTATTCTCACGTGTTATGTATGGCTCTAGAATTTCTTTATCGGCAGGTATTATTACCGTGATAATTGCCTTTTCTTTTGGTATTTTTTTTGGGGGAATAGCAGGATATAAAGGCGGGAAAGTGGACGAAGTTATGATGCGTTTCTCAGAGCTTATTATGGCATTTCCACCACTAATTTTAGCGATGGTAATCGCAGCAGCACTTGGTCCAAGTATCATAAACTCAGTAATTGCAATGGCCATTATATGGTGGCCAAATTATGCGAGATTAATGCGTTCATTGGTTATCTCCTTAAAAGAAAGCGAGTATGTTACTGCTTCTCGCGTGATGGGTGCTTCACATATTCGAGTTCTATTTTTAGAAATTTTACCGAATAGCTTTGGTCCATTATTAGTTATGGCAACACTTGACCTGGGGAATGCAATCTTGATGTTTTCTGGATTAAGCTTCCTTGGACTAGGAACACAGCCGCCTACACCTGAGTGGGGTTCAATGGTATCAGATGGGGCAAAGGTTATTCAAAATTGGTGGGTATCTACCTTTCCAGGGTTAGCAATTTTCTCAATTTCTATTGGTGCTAACTTCGTAGGGGATGGTCTACGAGACTTCCTGGATCCAAAACTCCAAAAAGAATAGGTGGTAAAATGGAATGGAAAAAATTAACATTAATCAAGTCGAGCCCATTGGCATGCCAATTTATGAAATGAAGAAACTTTTCACAAAACAGGGGAATTTTCAAGAAGTGAGCATGAGTGTAATTTCTCTAACACCTGGCGAACGAATTCCTACTGTTGGCATGAGCTGTCATGATGAAGATGAGTATTCTTATATTTTCCGAGGAGAAATAGAAACATACTGTAATGGTGAATACAGTGTGGAAAAGGCTGGAGATGCAACACTAATCCCCTCTGGCGAAGAGCACTGGTGCGTTAATAATAGCAGTGAACCATGTATGCTCGTTTGCTTTATGGTGAAAAAAGCTGAATGTTAATTTGCGCTTACAAATTTGTCCAATAAGATATGCAATAGTTTTTTTCTCAAATTTTAATGAAGCTCGAAGAAATAGATTGGCTTGCTACAGGTGATTTAAAATATTTTAAAGGCGCTAGTGATACAAAAAAATTAGCAAATGATATATTAAATCGATTAAAGTAAAATAATAAATATGGCTTTCATAAAAAACTCAACTAATTAGATTAGTTGAGTTTTTTTACTGAAAAAGATAATACGAATAAGATCTAGTTCCATAATTAATCATTATTCTTTAAGACATTCGCATCGATTCAATCTAGAATTAAAATAATAAGCAACCACAACTTATATCAAAACATCATTTTCCCTTTCAATTATAATAAAAGCATGAACGGAGGTTGAACAATTTGATGCAGGGGATGATAGACTGGATTGAGGAACATTTATTCGATGATTTTTCATTAAAGAACTTAGGTGAAAATATGGGTTATTCACCCTATTACTGTTCTTTTACGTTTCATCGAATGGCAGGAATAAGTATTAAAAGATATAGGGCACTTAGGAAGATATATCTGGCTGCAATTGAACTTGAAAAAACACAACAAAAAACAATTGATATTGCATTCAAATATGGGTTTTCATCTCAGGAAGCATTTTCAAGAGCTTTTAAAACTACATTTGGTATCAATCCAAATGCCTTTAGAAAAAATCCTTCACCACTACAATCTTATGTGAAACTTAATATAAATGGCGAAAAGGGAGGTTTTATGATGGATATTTCACAGAAGTTAAAGATAGAAAATTTACAAAATAAAATGAATGAGCAATTCGACAAAGATATTTTGAATATCTTAAATGGCCAGATGATGTATGAAGAATTTTCTAATCATGAGTTAATGGGGAAAAGTGATTATGTACCTTTTAATGAAGCCATGTGTTCAAATGATACATGTTATCCAATATTCAGTGATGAATTTAATCAGTTAAGAGCTTTAGGTCATGAAGTATCTTTACAAGATTATGAGAATATCACCATTAATTCTTTAAAACCTTTATTTGTAAAACAATACAAATGCATCGTTTTATGGTTTGGTGAGGACATGTTCTGTCAGATGAATTTGCTAACAATGCTGGCATATTTGGGCCAAATTAATTATAGTGGAAAAGTATTCTTCCATTTGGTTAATGAATTGACTTACGATGTAGAAGAGATTGAAGTAATGCCAGAAGGTTACAAAGAAATATATCAACAAGTATTGATTCAACATCAACTTCCAAATGTTCAAGTATTGCCTGTCACATATCAAGGTATTAAACTTTATTTGGAGTATTTAAAAGAAGAAAATGAAATCACGATTTACATAAAAAAGCATTTAAAAATGTCACAAGGGGAATTACTGAAAAACTTGTTTCATCTATTTCCTAATTATGGTTTAGGGGATACGCAATATTTAAAAATGATAAAAAAAATAAAAGAACAAAACAAGTTGATTTAAACCTAAAATAGGCTTGGCATATAATGAAATAGCGCTAAGCCTATAACGACTTTGTTGTTTGATACTATTCCCAAAAACAAACTTGTAATTTATTATTATCTAAATCATAAAATTCGAAAAAGTTGTTTACTCCATCGATTTGCAACTCACCTACATCCACTCCATGTTCCATTAGCTTCGTATGCGCTGCTTTAATATCTTTTGTGAAAAATATTGGATAAGTTCGATTATCGAGAGAAGTATTTCCTTCCTCAATCGTTAACGGTACACCACTATTCCCAACACTTAATACTCTGTAGCCTTCAGCTTTATAAACTTCTTTAAACCCTAATAATTCTTGATACCAATTGCTTGATTTTTCAATATTACTTACTTGTAAACATATAGTGTCAATTCTTTCAATCATATAACATATCACTCCTTATTAAAGCTAATAAAACTATTCTACATTTTATTTGTTACTCCTTCAAAAAAATGGAATCATTCTTTTAAATATCAATTGACATTTAAGAATTCAAAGTTTAATATAAAACTTAACAATTTTGTTCGGGATAGGTAGCAGGTTTCGGGAGCGAGACCACCTTTAGAACAGTTGAGATTAGCATAGCAGAGAAATTGAAGAGTAAGAGTAGTAGTATAGGTGTGGTAGTGTAGAGAGTCAGTGGCGGGTGAAAACTGATCTATCTCCTATATGAATGGACTTATGAGAGCTATTAAGAACAGAAGTTTCTTACTTCTAATTATTAATAGACGTCTAACCTACGTTATAGGTAGTATCTTTTTGATACGCTAAGTGGGAGCATATTTATAATGCTTCAACTTGAGGTGGCAACGCGGTGAATATCGTCCTCTTGAAAGGAATTTTCCTTTTGAGAGGACTTTTTTTATGCAAAATTTTTTCATAATGAGTTGAGCAGAGGAGAGAAATGGTTATGAGTAGAGAGAAATTGAGTTATAGAACGACAGTGAAGAAATTAGCAGGCGATACATTAACACCGATATTAATATTCAATCGATTGAAAGGGCAGCGGAAATTTTTGTTGGAAAGCTCAGCGAAATCCGAAGAATCAGGACGTTATTCGTTTATTGGAGAGAACCCTTTAAAATCTTATAGTGGTAGTGGGCAAAAGTTAATTGAAAAACAATTCACAACCGGTAAAAGCTATGAGTATATGGGCGATTTATTGACTCAATTAAAACGATTAATGCCTAGAATTACAGAACAATCTGCCTTTCCTTTTACTGGTGGTGCTGTTGGTTATATTGGGTACGGTGCAGCAAAGATGGATTCTATATTAGATGACGAGTTGGATCTACCAGATGTGAATTTTCAAATCTATGAAACAATTATCATTTTTGATCATTTAGAAGATGCCGTCACCATTATGCATACTGCTGTGAATCCAGAACAAGAGAAACCAAATTTAGAAGCTATTGCAGTGGAAATTTCGACTGGCAATGAATTGATTAATAAAGACTATCATTTAAGTGAATTTCAAAGCAATGTGACAAGAGAAAAATTTGAAAGCCAAGTTCAACAAGCGTTACAACATATACAAAATGGTGAGGTAGAGCAAGTAGTACTTTCACGTCAGCTAGCTGCTAATTTCACTGGAAATCCATTTTCAATTTACCGAAAATTGCGTAAACAGAACCCCTCACCTTATATGTACTATATGGAATTTGATCACCATATTTTAATCGGTGTCTCACCGGAAAGTGTAGTTAGCGTTACCAATCACATAGTGAAGGTAAATCCAATTGCGGGAACTGTTAGTCGCGGTCAAACAATAGATGAAGATGAACATCAAGCAAGAAAGTTATTAAATGATCCGAAAGAAATTGCAGAGCATAATATGTTACTTGACGAGGCTAGACAGGAATTAACCCATATATGTGCACCTGCTACAGTACGTGTGAAAAACTACATGGAAATTGTACGATTCGAACACGTCATGCACCTAATGTCAAATATCGAAGGTAAATTATCACCAGTACTTCATGCTATAGATGCCCTTTCAGCAACATTCCCAACAGGAACTGTGACGGGAAAACCAAAGCACTTGGCAATGGCTATTATTGATGAAATTGAAACAACTCATCGAAGCACATATGGTGGAGCCATTGGTTATATCGGTTTTAACGGAAATATAGATTTTGCTATTACGATTCGATCTATGCTTGTGAAAAACAATAAAGCGTTTATTCAAGCGGGAGCAGGAATTGTTAAAGATTCAATTCCTTCTAATGAGTTTGACGAGACGGAAGCAAAGGCAAAGTCATTAATCTCTTTCCAAGGTGAATGAACTTACATGAGGAGTGTGCATGATGAAACAATTTATAAAAATGGTAGAGAACAATCAACATTTATTATTTGATGAAATGCTTCAAGCATCAACGCTGATGTTTCAAGATGAAACAGCTTTGCATGATATTCAGGCATTTTTAATCGCATTAGCGAAAAAAGGCGAGACTGCTCATGAAGTAGCTGCACTTGCAACCGTTATGAAATCTTTTGCTCTAGAGGTAGCTGCTCCGCCTGCAAGATATATGGATAATTGCGGTACAGGTGGAGATGGTGTGAACAGTTTTAACATCAGTACAACTGCAGCATTCGTGATGGCTGGTGCAGGAGCCAAGATTGCAAAACATGGTAATCGAAAAATCTCCAGTGCTGCAGGTAGCTCTGATGTACTTGAAGCACTAGGTATTCATACGGATTTATCAGTTGATGAAACAGTTGAACTATTAAATACACATGGAATAGCCTTTCTATATGCACCAAATGTCCATCCGAAACTAAAAAGAATTGGTCAAGTGAGACGCCAAATTGGTAAACCAACGATTTTCAACTTAGTAGGTCCATTAACAAATCCAGTCACATTAGATACGCAGTTTACAGGCATTAATAGACCTGAATTCACTATGGAGTATGCAGCTGTCATGAAGATGATCGGTCGAGATCGCGGAATTGTCGTATGTGGAGCTGGAGGTATGGATGAAGCATCGCTTGCTGGCCAAAATGATTTTGTTTTAGTAGATCATGAAGATTTAATACCATTTTCATTAACACCTGAAGATGTTGGTTTAAAATCTGCACCGCTTGAAGCAATTCGTGGAGGTAATGCAGATGAAAATGCGGTCATTATGCGCACAATACTAAGTGGTAAACAGGATGCATATTTTGATACGGTTGTTTTCAATGCAACTATTGGCTTATTTGCATACGGATTAGTGAATCGAGTTAAGGACGGAGTAGATCTAGCAATTGACACTATTTTAACAGGCAAAGCTTTAGAAAAGTTAGATGCTGTAGTGGCATATAGTGAAGCTCGTAAAAAACAGGAGGTTATAAAATGACGATTTTAGATCAAATTTTAAGAGAAAAAGAAAATGAGGTTCTAAAATTACTACAAAACCCTCCAGAAAAAATCAATAAACCAATTAAAAGACCATCTCTTTTTGATGCACTGTATCAAAATAAACGACTACAAGTCATTGCTGAGATGAAACGTGCCTCTCCTTCTAAAGGGTTAATAAATGAAGGTGCCAATCCAGTGGAGCAAGCTAGTATTTATGAGCGAGCTGGGGCAGCTTGTATATCGGTGTTAACTGACAGTCCTTTTTTCAATGGAACATTCGAAGATTTGAAAGCAGTATCTAAAGCTGTTGAAATACCGCTTTTATGTAAAGACTTTATCATTCATGAAGTACAGATTGATCAGGCAAAAGCTTCAGGTGCTTCAGTAATCTTATTAATCGTGGCAGCTTTACAACAGGAGAGATTAGAAACGCTCTTTGAATATGCAAAAAAAGCTAAATTAGAGATTCTTGTAGAAGTACATAATACGGATGAACTTCAACAAGCACTTAAGTTGGATGCTAGATTGATAGGTGTCAATAATCGTGATTTAAAAACATTCGAAGTAGATTTAGCACGTACCGCTGAGATTGCAGACATTTTCCCCTTCCATGAAAAACGAGTATTGATCAGTGAGAGTGGAATACAATCATCACAGGATGCAGATATTGTAGCAAATCTTGGAGCGAGTGCCATTTTAGTCGGAGAAACATTAATGCGAAGTGGCGAAGTTGCACAAACTTTAGCATCTTTCAAAGTGGAGAAAGGTGTGGAAATACAATGACGAAAGTAAAAATTTGTGGTCTACAAGAGCCTGAGCATATACAAACAGCAGTTTTAGCAGGAGCTGATGCCATTGGCTTTGTATTTGCACCGAGTAAACGCCAAATATCAATTGAAAAAGCTAAAGAGCTTGCCAAATTTGTTCCTGAAGGTGTTCTTAAAATCGGTGTTTTTGTTGATCCAACAATTGAAGAGTTAGAGCAAATTGTAAATGTAGTACCTCTTGACTATGTGCAGTTTCATGGACATGAAACACCTGAATATATTGAGACTTGTCAGTTTCCTTCTATTAAAGCTTTAGCAGTTAAAACGGTTAGTGATGTAGAAAATGGCTCTAAGTATAATACCGACTATTTATTATTCGATGCCCCAGGAACTGATTTCAAAGGGGGGAGTGGTATGTCATTCGATTGGAAGCTCCTACAAGGACATGGCATTTCAGAAAATCGACTCATTTTAGCAGGCGGTCTCAATCCTTCAAATGTAGGTGATGCCATTAATCGCGTTAAACCATATATGGTAGATGTCTCAAGTGGTGTAGAAGTGAATGGACGAAAAAGTAATGAGTTAATCAAGGCATTTATTCAAGCTGTAAAAGATGAGGAGAGATCTTAATGGTAAAAGCAATTGAGCAAGAGCAAACAGGACGTTACGGTAAATTCGGTGGTCAATATGTTCCCGAAACATTGATGACTGCATTAATCGAATTAGAAGATGCCTATAAGGAAGCTCAACAAGATCCAGCTTTCTATGAAGAATTAAATTACTATTTAAAAGATTATGTAGGGCGTGAAAATCCACTTTATTTTGCAGGACGCTTAACTAAGAAGCTTGGCGGTGCAAAAATCTATTTAAAACGTGAAGACCTTAACCATACAGGTGCTCATAAAATTAATAATGCATTAGGTCAAGCACTACTTGCTATGAGAATGGGGAAAAAGAAAATTGTTGCTGAAACAGGTGCAGGTCAACACGGTGTAGCTACAGCAACTGTATGTGCCCTATTTGACTTAGAGTGTATTATTTTCATGGGAAAAGAAGATGTCAGACGACAAGCGTTAAATGTTTTCCGTATGGAATTACTTGGTGCAAAAGTAGTTTCTGTCGACCAAGGAGCTGGTACGTTAAAAGATGCAGTAAATGAAGCACTTCGTTACTGGGTAGCAAATGTAGAAGATACCCATTATATTTTAGGTTCTGCTCTCGGACCGCATCCTTTCCCTCAAATTGTAAGTGATTTTCAACGTATTATTGGACTTGAAACACGAAAACAAATTGTTGAAAAAGAAGGTAGATTGCCAGATGCTATCGTCGCGTGTATAGGTGGCGGTAGTAATGCAATCGGTATGTTCCATCCATTTGTAGAAGATGAAGATGTTAAACTTTACGGAGTAGAGGCGGCTGGAAGTGGACTCGACACAGGCTTACACGCAGCTGCTATTGCAGATCAAAAAGAAGGCGTATTGCACGGAGCATACATGTATGTGCTACAAGATGATAATGGCTTTATTCAAGAAGCACATTCTATATCTGCTGGCTTAGACTATCCAGCTGTTGGACCGGAACATTGCCATTTACATGATATCGGTAGAGTGAAGTACGAGGCTGTAACAGATCAAGAAGCATTAGAAGGTTTACAATTATTATCCCGAACAGAAGGAATTATACCAGCACTTGAAAGTTCACATGCCATTTTTTACGCAGCCAATCTTGCAAAGGAAATGAATAAGGACGATATTTTAGTCATCTGCTTATCAGGTCGTGGAGACAAAGACGTACAAACTGTTCGAGATGCATTAGGAGGGAATAATAATGGCAATTAAAACATTACAAAAAGTAATGGAAGCAAAAGTAGCAGAAGGTGAAAAAGCGTTTGTTGCTTACATTATGGCAGGGGATGGGGGACTAGATTCCCTTCGCGAACAGATATTGTTTTTACAAGATAGTGGTGTAACTGCTATAGAGCTAGGTATTCCATTTACAGATCCGGTTGCAGATGGACCAGTCATCCAAGAGGCAGGACTTCGTGCACTAGAAGCCGGTGCTAACCTACGTAATATATTAAAAACTATTTCTACATTTAAAGAAGAAATTCACACTCCGCTTGTAGTAATGACTTATTTGAACCCAATCATTGCATATGGAATTCAGAATTTCATCAAAGCATGTAAACAAAGTGGAATAAGTGGCCTAATCATTCCTGATTTACCATTAGAAGAATCTACTATAATCACAAGTGAATTACAAGGTACAGATATAGCACTTGTTCAGCTCGTATCATTAACAAGTCCACAACAACGTATTGAAAAAATTGCCAAAACTGCAGAAGGATTTATTTATGCTGTAACTGTTAATGGTACCACAGGTGTGCGACAAGAATTTACAGAACAACTAGAACAGCATTTAGCTAATTTGAAAATAGCAAGTAAAGTACCAGTACTTGCAGGGTTTGGTATTTCAAATGCCCAGCAAGTGAAGGAAATCGGTGCTATGGCAGATGGTGTCATTGTAGGTAGTGCGATTGTTCAAGCTTTCCATGATGGTAATAATAAACAAATAACAGAGTTGTTACGTAAACAGCCTGTGTAAAATGCAAAACCCCTTACAGAAATATGTAAGGGGTTTTTTGTTCATGAAGAAAAGTTGTTTCAGGATACACCTAAATTAAAGAAGGCTATAAGTCGAAATGAATTTAGTCTGTATTATTCCACCACTTTTCTATTATTGAGAGATTGAACAGGTCTGCTGTTATTTGGGATAATAGCTTTAAATGCGTCAATTTGTTCTTTCGACATTTCAATGGGTTGTTGCATAATTGACCATTTAACACCTTCTGAACAAGGAGGCGTAGTTAAAGAACCACTGTATTGATATACTTTTTTGTCAGTAGGTAATAATTTAGCAAGGTTTATAGTATTGCTTAAAGGAATGTCTGCTTCTGTAATATTAGATGGTAGTTTTGACCAAAAATCGGTTAGTAATTTATTTTCTTTACCAGCATTGATGAGTAATCCGAGAACCGCCTTCTCTCCTTTGCTATTTTCATGAACAAGATGAGCCTCCATTGCAAAATGTTGGCCATTAATTTGATGTTCGCTCGGTGTATGGAAGTGTATTCTTAAAAATGTGTATTTTTCACCGTCTATTACTATCGAGTTTTTTCCTGAATCATCAGTAGCTTGTATATTGTGTCCGTCATTTCTCAGTTTAAAAAGTGTCGGCTGGTAGTTTATTTTAATATCACCTAAAGATTTGTCCAATACTACGTCTTCAAGATCAATGTTGATTGGAGATTGCTCTTTTCCATTACCACACATTGAAAATGAGGCATCTAAACTTCCCCATTTATTTGGGCCAGTATCACCTTCATAAGACCACTCTATTGGTTGCGCTGTTGTTGCAACTTTTTCTTCTTCTAGCTTTTTTTCTGGTGCATAAGTTAAAGAACCATAAACGGCTACCGAGATACAAGCAGATGCTACAAATATTCCAATAAATTTTTTGATTTCCATGAAACTTCACTCCTTTTTGCAGAAGCTAATATTTTTACTAAGTTGCTTCTTACAAATAAGGTAACCATAAATTGTTGTTATTAATTGAAAGTTTGATAAAAAGTGAAAAAATTTTTTAAACACCACTCAAATAAGTGAAATATGTTATTGATTGTGCAGATTTTTGTTTTGATATCGTTTTAATACAAGCGTCAGAAATGGTGGAATAAGTATATAGATATAAAGCATACGGAACACTTGATATATAGTGATTGTAGAGACATCCGCTCCAACTTCGTGCGCGATAATACCCATTTGATCCATACCTCCTGGAGCTAAACTTAAAAATCCAGTCATGATAGATGTATTCTCTAAACTCACCATTACAAAAACGCTTAATAAAAAAGTAACAGCAATTAATAATAAGCTGCTTGCAAATGCTAATGTAAACATCTGCTTCTTATGATGTAAATTTTCTAGCTTTAACAATAAACCAATATGAGTTCCTACAAGTAATTGACAAGTGTTAAGTACACCATTCGGCAGAGGAGAAGCTTGTAAAAATGTTACATTGCAAAGAAGTGTAACAATTATTGGTCCTAGTATATAGGGCGCAGGAACATGTAGCTTTTTCGATGCTTTCATTCCTAGGAAGCAAAGTATGGCAAATAGTGATAATGTACCATAGTTAATATCACTAACTGTTTCTGTAACAAAATGATTAGAGGATTCGGATTGTATCCAGGGCAAATGAAGAACAATTGGCACTAAAAAAACAACCATAATTACACGAATAGTATGAAAGAAAGTAACGGTCGTCATATCTATACCATCCATTTCTTCTGCATAGATAAGAATTTGCGAAAGGCCACCTGGCACACTACTTGTTAAAGCTGTAGGATAATCCATATGACCAACTTTGGCGACGATAAACGCAAAAATAATGCTAATAATAAAAGTAACAGTCGTTATCCCAAACATCACCGGAATATGTCTTGCCATTTCAACTAAGATCTCTGTTGTAAAAGTACTTCCAAGTGAATACCCAATTACTAGTAAACCTGCATTCCGAAAAGTCTTAGGCCACTTAAGATGCAAGTGAAATATCTTAGTAGCAATTAATACAGAAGTCATCGGACCAAGTAAATAGGGAACCGGGGCATGTATAAATTGAAAGAGTAATACGCCAAAAATGGCGATAACTGCAGTCAGTATAACTTGAGTTGTTGTATTGTTCATAATCATAATCCTTTTCGATTAATATGTGCTCTATTTATTATGACAGATACTAGTGATTATAATAAATCTTTCTATCGAAAACTATTGTAGTAACTCAATATATAAGATGAAAAATAAATTAAGGGAGTGAAAGTTACAGTACCATAGTATTTATTTTTTTAGGTAAAATATATCTTCCTGAAGAGTAAATAATCTTAATAGATAAATTAAATACGAAATAGTCGTTAACGTTACATAAGATAGAAGACATTTTAAAATTATATATCTAGCAACAAAAAACAAAAAAACTGCTACTAGCAAGCTAGTAAGCAGTTTTTCGTAAGTTGAAAGTCGAAAGATAGATTATTTCATGCCAGTGTTTGCTTTAACTGTAACCTCAGCATATTTACGAGCATCAGATTTAGCACCAACTAATGAACCAATCCAGCCTGCAAGGAAACCAGCAGGAACAGAAATGATTGCAGGGTTAGTTAATGGGAATAGAGCAGTACCAGTAAATATAGCAGTACCTTCTGGATTCCAAAGGTTAGGGCTTACTACTACAAGTACTAGAGCAGTAACAAGACCAGTAATCATTGCAGCCATTGCACCAGTAGTATTGAACTTTTTGTAGTAGATTGTGTAAATGATAACAGGTAAGTTCGCACTTGCTGCGATACAGAATGCTAAAGATACTAAGAACGCTACGTTCATTGTTTGAGCACCTAAAGCTAAGATAATAGAGAATACTGCTACACCGATAGAAGCAAGGCGAGCTGCTTTCATTTGCTCTTTTTCTGTTACTTTACCTTTTTTGATGATTTGTCCATAAATATCATGAGCGAATGCAGATGCACCAGATAATACAAGACCTGCTACTACCGCTAAGATTGTTGCAAATGCAACTGCACAGATGAATGACATTAACATGTCGCCACCAAGTGCTTGAGCTAGCAGTGGTGCAGCCATGTTACCAGCAGCGTTTGCACCGATAATCTTCTCAGAACCAACGAATGCAGCAGCACCGAAGCCTAAGAAAATAGTTAAGATGTAGAAAATACCAACGATCCAAGTTGCATAAACAACTGAACTACGAGCAGTTTTTGCATCTTTTACTGTGAAGAAACGCATTAAGATATGTGGTAAACCAGCTGTACCAAGAACTAGGGCAATCATCATTGACATAGTATCTACGCCGTTCGAATATTTTGCACCTGCTACTAAGTAACCTTCTCCATGTGGAGTTGCTGTTTTCATTGTATTGAACATTTCAATAATATTGAAGTTAAATTTCATTAGAACCATTACCGAAATAATAACTGTACCAATCATCAATAAAACAGCTTTAATGATTTGAACCCAACTTGTTGCAGCCATCCCGCCCCAAAGAACGTAGATTGTCATCATAACACCAACAAGAAGTACAGCAACCCAATAATCAATACCTAATAATAATTGAATAAGTCCGCCTGCACCAACTAGCTGTGCAATCATGTAGAATAGTACAATTACAATTGTGCTTACTGCAGCAGTTCCACGAACTTTCTTTTGATCAAAGCGAGCAGTGATCATATCTGCTAAAGTATAGCGACCAAGATTTCGTAATGGCTCAGCTACGATATATAACACAACTAAATAAGCTACTAAGTAACCAATACTATAGAAGAAACCGTCAAATCCGAATAAAGCAATTGCACCAGCGATTCCTAAGAATGATGCAGCTGATAAGTAGTCACCAGCAATCGCGATACCATTTTGCCAACCGGTTAAACCTCCACCCGCAGTATAGAATTCACTAGCAGAGTTTGTTTGCTTCGATGCAAGGTATGTAACAAATAGTGTTAAACCTACGATTGCTACAAAGAAAAATATACCGATCATACTCATACCCATTAGTAATCACCATCCTTTACTTTCTCAATAATCGATTCTGCTTCTTGGTCAAATTTGTTTGCTTTACTCACATAAGTCATACATAAAATCCATGTCATGATAAATTGTGCTAAAGCAAAAATCCAAACCAATGTAATGTCACCAATCACTTTGACATTTAAGACAGTAGTGAAAGACGTTAAGACTGGTAAAGTGAAATAGAAGAGTAAGAAGAAGATTGAGACCGGAACGATAAATGAATTCTTCTTTTTCACCAATGACTTAAACTCTTGACTATTAGCAATTGCTACATAACCATCAGCAGTAATCTCTTTTTTACGTTTCTTAGAAGACTTATCAGAAGAGTCTGAATTCTCAACACCTTCGAGAACGCTTTCAAGTTTGTGATCCATTGAATTTCCCCCTTTATAAATAGTAAGAGTTAGCAGTGATTACCAAAACCCTTGAGATAATCATATTCAAATTTGTCTAAAATAGCAATCTTTTTCTATGAAAAAATTAAAAACTTTCTATATTATGATGGTTTTTTTCTGTATAAATCAAAAAAATCCTAATTTCAACATCGAATTTAGATGAGGAAATTAGGATACTTACTAAAAAAACGCAATATTATTATTAAAAATCACTATAAATCAACATGCATATTAATTTGATAGTTCAATTGTAGTGTTAAATTAGAAAATATGTGTATTTGCGAGTAATTATATATATTTAATTACGAAATAATGGGTTTTTCTCCCTCGTTTCCCAATTCCTTTTCCGGTAACACATTACGGAAAAGTCTTTTAACTATTAATAGAGCAATTATTGTGAGTCCTTCAGCTAATGGAAAAGCTAACCAAATATATTTCGCTCCAAAATAGTTAGGCAAAAGCCAAAGTAATGGTAAAAATAATACTAGACTTCTCGCCATGATGATAAACATAGATAATCGGATTCGCTTGATCGATTGATAGTATTCAGCCATGATTAAGTTGAAACTTAAAAATAAATAGCCGATGAAGAAATAGAAAATCCCTTCTTTTGTAAAAGCAGTAATCTCTGGGTCTTTCACTCCGAATAACGTAATCATTTGATCTGCGAATAACCAACCAATCAGTAAGACAGCTGCACCAAAACCAACACCTGTTAATAAACCAAGTTTTAAAAATGATTGTAAGCGTCTATATAGCTTGGCACCAAAATGAAAACTTACGATAGGTTGTAGGGCGGCACCTATTCCAAGGAAAACCATTAAGAAAACTACATGTAAGTAATTGACTACAGCATATGCAGTTACACCGATTTCACCAACGAAATGGCTAAATGTAATATTATAAGCCACGACTATAATTGCTGCAGACCCTTCAACAACAAAACTTGGTGAGCCTATTTTTAGTATTTCAGCCATTGATTTATAATCAATTGTGAATTTAACAAATCGAAGGACACTTTCTTTGCGAACAAAATGATAGATTAAGACAATGACACCCACAACTGTAGAAAGTACAGTTGCATAAGCAGCTCCAGCTACTCCCATATCCATCATGAAGATGAAAATATAGTTGAAAACGATGTTTAGTACTGAAGTAGTGATTAATCCAATCATAGCTAGTTTTGGGTTACCATCATTACGGATGAAAATACTTAGAATATTCTCTAATACATAAACAATACCAAACAGTAAAATGACATGTAAATAATCTTCTACATAAGGAAGGATTTCATCACTAGCACCAAATAAATAAGCAATTTCTTGTTGCTTCCATAAGCTGAAAACAACTAAAACACCGACAATTGAAATAGCTAAAATAAATGACTGTGTAAAAATTGAACGAGCTTTAGCTGCATTTCCTTGACCAATAGAAATGGAATATAACGTAGCTCCTCCCATGCCGATCCATAAAGAAATCGACAAGAGAATAGAGAAAATAGGTACAGCAATGTTAACGCCAGCAAGTGCTTCTGGACCAATTCCATTACTAACAAATATGCCATCCACTAAAATATTGATAGACATTAATAGCATCCCTAAAAGAGAAGGGAATAAATATGATGCAAAAACCTTAGGCACCGAATTATTTTGTAACTTAAAAGTTGACTCTGACATTAATAATACTCCTTAACATGGAGAAGCACACATTTCCGTTTATAATGTGGGGTTAAACTATACCGCTTTAACCATAACCTTCTCGTTGTGAACATCTAGTTCACCATTAAATTCAAAACCAAATTTCTTATATAAATAAATTGCTCCAGGATTATCTTCATATACACTTAAATATATTTTTTGACAATTAAATTCATTTTTTAATTTCTCGATTAATGCTTTAAGCATAATCTTTCCTAAACCTTGCCCTTGGAATTTAGCATCTATAAGGAAACGATCTAACCAAACTTGATCTCCATCCTCATTTGGGAAATATCCATACATCGCAAAGCCAACTAACTTGCTATCTGCGAATAATCCAACAGGGTGGTAATGTAAATCTTCTTTTGCTTCTTGCAAACATTCTTGAGGTGTTTCAATAAAACCTTTTTGCTCTTTAGCCACACTTAATTTCAAGATGGCACTTTCATTTTCTTGCGTTACGTCATGAATCTCTATACTCATGACTATCAGTTCCCTTCAATAGAAAAAAATTCTTTTTACTTACCATTGCACATGGTATATTAGCATGATAAGGTATACGGTAACCGTATAGTCAAGGGAGAAGACTTAAATGAGCGAAAATTTACGTAAATACTTCACAACAGGTGAATTTGCAAAAATCTGTCATGTTAAAAAACAAACGCTTTTTCATTATGATGACATTGGATTATTAACACCCGAAATCAAAACAGCAAAAGGATATCGATATTATTCTTATCAACAATATGAAGTTTTTGCAGTCATTGAGCTATTAAAAGAGCTGAAAATGCCTTTAAAAGAAATAAGAGCTTTTTTACAAAACAAAACGCCAATTGAATCAATTGAATTATTAGAAGAGCAAACACAATTGATTGAGAAAAAAATTGAAAACCTTACTCATCTAAGAGAAATACTTGATACTAAGATAGCCATAACAAAAAACGCATTACAAACAGACTTTGAAACTATTTCATTAGTGTATTATGAAGAAGAATTGCTATTAAGAAGTGAAAGCACACTCGACACTACAGACAAGGAATTTCTAAAATCGGTTTCCAACTTTATCAACTATAGTGACAACTATGAGTTATATAGTGGACATCCAATCGGTGCAATCCTTCACAAAGATAAAATGATGGAAAGGGATTTTGAGAATTATTCATATTTATACACTAAAATGAAGAAAGGTTGGCAAGGGGAGAATGTTTGGACGAAACCATCTGGCTTTTATATCGTCGGATACCATATAGGCGATGAAGTCAATATTTTTGAAACTTATGATAGGTTGATTGCGTATAGTATAGAGCATCAGTTACAATTAAAAGGATATTCATATGAAGAATATATTTTAGATGCTGTATCTGTTAATGGTATTGATAATTACGTTACTAAAATAATGATAGAAGTTGAAAAAAGTTGATATCCATTTGCGCAATAGGGGATACATCAGATGACTGTACAAATTCAGCGACCATCGGATTTACCATTACTAGCAGTATTTAAGCATTGAGAAATTCTATTGAAAACCATACTAATGTAGAAACATCTGAAATACAATAAAATGTCGATCCTTTTCATTTATCGCTTTGTAAGTTCTTGCAAAGCGAAGGAAAACAATGGCTAAAGATCACATCTACTCTAAATGAGTACCAAAAGATATTTTTTTACTTAGATGAAGTACGAAACATTTCGGGGTATACATATGTAAGAGTTGAACCAATGCACTATTTAGGAGAAATTCACCATTTTTACATTTCAAAGCTTACAGAAAGAAAAGTGTACTCAGTTATTAAGGAATTCATTAATGCATATCTTTTCCTATCATCCTTTTACGCAAACTGAGTTATTTATAGAAGTAGATGAACCGATTGATATTTTTACAGATACAGGTTATAGAGTAACTGATGAAATGATTTTTTCCAATTTATTAAAACGACTTAATAAGTCAGTTTAAGGTGGGCGGTTTTGTTGTCAAAGAAAATATTCGTATTAACAGGAGCACTATTAATTTTTGTACTAGTAGGGTATTATTTTTTAATTGTGCATTCCGATATAACAAGGCATGCAGAGCGAATGATTGAAGCTAAAATTCCTAAGGGAGCTGTACTTGTATCTAAAAGTGATAGACATAAACAGTTCAAAACAAACGGAGAATTTTATGCCGAATACCTTTTGAAACCAAAGCAAGTTAAAAGATTTAAAGATTCAATTGCAGAACATGACAAGTGGCAACCATTACCTGCTAGTGAAGAGTTTCAACAATTAGTAGCTAAGCAAATTCAACACGCTCTACCAACTGATGACCAGACCGGTAAATACTACTTTAATAACAATGAGAATAACGACTCCGTTCAAGATATTATGAAAAGTGAGACTTACGACTTTACAGTTGCTGTTTTAAATGAACAGGCAGGTAAACTGTATATTTTGAAAAAAGTACGGTAGAATCGATTTTTCATAGGAGTTTCCAATAACGGCGTGCCCGTCCAATCAAAACACAAAAATAAACAGCTAATTAATCCAGTCATTTTTAATATGATGTTGGAGGAATTAGCTGTTTTTTTGTAGTTTATATATTTACATGGGTATCTTTATACAAAACTAGTATTGCGGCTGTTATAAGGATTATACCCATAAAAGCCGGTGCGGCATGACCAATTGATACATAGATTTGACCTCCAATGATAGGCCCAATCATTCTTGCTAAAGCCTGAATAGATTGGCTACTTCCTTGAATCCTTCCTTGTTCACTAGAATCGACAGACTTGGAGAGCATCCCATTGAATGAAGGACCAAAGATCGAATCACCAAAACCAAATATAAACATCCCAGCGATAAAAAGAGGGTAGAATGAGAACAAAGCAGATAGCGCAATAAGACTGTAACCTATAATTTCCGAAACCATTCCAAGAATTGCTATCTGTTTATCACTAAGTTTTAATAAAAGCTTTGGCATTATGAAACCTTGTGAAATGATGTCTTGGAAGCCCATAATTGAAAACATGAGTCCGATTAGTGCAGGCTTCCAACTGAAAGTATCCATTGTAAATTGTGAAAAAACGGCCTGTAAAGATCCATTGGGTATCCAAATTAAGAACGCTGAGACAAGTAGCCTTTTTAAGTTTTTCATGGAAAGTACGTTAGCAAGCTGTATAAATGGATTCAGTCTTACAAAGGTAATCTCTTTTAGTCTATTATTTTTGGCAAGGCTCTCAGGCATATAAAAGATTCCATAAACAACATTCAATAAAGTTATTATTGCTCCAAAATACATGGGTACAGAATAACCAAACTTGGCAAGTAATCCTCCTAGAGTAGGACCAATAACGGTGCCCACACCTACAACCGCACTTACCCATCCAAAGTATTTGGTTCTCTGTTCTGGAGGAATGATATCTGCAAAATATGCGAAAATCGTGCTAATGCTCCCTCCTGTTATACCTTCAATTATACGACCAGCAAATAGTACCCATAAAGCTCCTCCTATACCAAAAACGAGGTAGCCGATTGCTGAACCAAAGAGGCATACTAAAAGCAAAGGACGACGGCCATACTTGTCGCTCAAAGCTCCAAGTACAGGGGCAGCGAAAAATACACAGACAGCATAAACAGACGTCAATAGTGTAACAACTATAGCTTGTTCTCCCGGGCTGCTTGTATATGGCTGTACTAGAAATGGGACGACGGGCATTATGATACTAAAACCAATTCCACAAAGAAATACAGAGATAAGACCGAATATTAAAGCGTGTTTATCTACGATTTGTTCTGTGTTCTGTTCATTTGGTGGTCTAAATATGGACATTTAAATGCTCTCCTCAAAAGTTATTATTTTGTTTCCTTGTCAACAAAATAATAACTTTAAATTGTTTCCTTGTCAACAATTTAAAAGCAAAAAAAATGCAGCCCGTTCTCAATAGAGTTGGGCTGCATGTAGTTTCATTTTTATTATTCAAATTTATTCTGACTTATTATCTATATCCATTTTCTTTATTTCTTGATCCAAATGCTTACTATACTTTTCCACGAAGCTAAGCATACTGTCAAATTGTTCCTCGGTTATCTTATCAAATACGGCTTTATCCCGCTCTTGAAACTCTTTGTGCAGGTCCTCATGGATTTTATAAATTACTTTTCCTTGCTCAGTCAGCCTAAAATAGATTTCTTTCTTGTTATCCGACTTCTGGTAGCTTTCGATAAGGCCTTTTTTTATGAGCTTCTTAGTTAATTTACTTATGGCACCGCGAGTCATATAAAAGTACTCCGCAAGTTTTGTCACGTTGGAATCTACATTTTTTTCAATGTATTCGATGCAATGTACTTCAGAAGACTTAAAACCCTTAAGGCTTTCTTCCATCTTATCCTTATTAAGCCAAACTATCTTGTTATATAAGTCCCTGAAACCCATTATGACCTGTTCTTCTTTGTTCATGACCTGTCCTCCCACTCGTTGGTGCATTAACATTATTATATTGAATTTTTGTTTCCATTTCAACAATATTGAAGATTACTTTCTAGACTGATATCAATTGATAGCGCACTTTTTTCCCTGGCAATCGCCCAAGGTAAAGACTGAAATAAATTGCGGTTGAACAGTTACAATATCTCGCCGTTTTAAAAAATATAACTAAGACTGCTTAAATACTATAGCAGTCTTTTTTGTTTTCAAAAGTATGAAAATTCTATATCATAAACTGTATAGAAATATTTCGAGATAGGAGTGATAGATTTGATAAGTATTAAGAAAAAATCACGTTTAGTTTATCCAATCATTGTGCCTACAAGTTATGGAAAAGTAGGCACTATTAATAGTTACATAATAAATGACGGAGATTCATTATCTCTAATAGATGCGGGGATTCATACAGAGAAATACAAAGATGCACTCATTACAACATTAGCTGCAAATGGTTATCGAATAAGCGATTTATCTCGTATTCTTTTGACACATCATCATGAAGATCATGTAGGCCTAGTCAATTGGATTCTACAGAAAAAAGATATACCCGTATATGCACATCATGAAGCGGTTCCTCGCCTAATGGTGGAACAAGAATTTCTCGTAATGAGAAAGAATTTCTTTACTGAACTATACATATCTATGGGTTGCATAGAAGAAGCGCAGCCACGCCTTGAGAAATTACAACAGACAATTGAACATAAAAATGAAAACACTCTTCAAACTATCATTCGTCCATTAGGGGAGGGTGATAGCATCTTAGGTATGAAAGTATTAGAAACCCCAGGACATTCTGCTGATTCTATTAGTTTTTATGACGAGGAGAGGCAATGGTTATTAGCAGGGGATGTTGTATTAAAAAAGACTACATCAAATGCAATTGTAGATCCAGATATAAAAGGGAACCGTCTACCTACTGTGAAACAGCATAAGGAATCTTTAAAAAGACTACAGCAGTTAGATGTAGAATACCTTTTTGCTGGGCATCAAGAAATTATTGAAGACCATCATAATGTCATCTCTCAAAAGTTAGATAAGATACAACATAAAGCGAATCGTTTATATTCCTTTATTAATGAAGGGACGCATCTCCCAAAAGAAATAGCACAAAATTTATATGGTCATAAGTTCAATACAGAGTTTTCACTCGTTATGTCAGAAGTTATTGGTTACTTAGACTATTTAGAAGAAGAAGGGCTAATAGAGAAATCACTGCAAAATGGTATATGGCACTATAAAGCACTGAAATAACAAAACCCACACCATATATAACTCATGGTGTGGGTTTTGTTGTGTTAGTCCCTCATTTCTCTTTATAGCATCTTTCAATCTTTCTTTCCTCCCTCATTTTGAATGTTAGTATATATGCTTTAACGCACCTTCTTTCTTTGCCAAACGTTTTGTCCTCCATTCATAACTACGTTTTGAAAATTCCTCCTGCATTTTTACTAATTCAATTTCGGTATTTTCTAAATTTTCTATATTATTTAACTTTTTGTATAAATCAATCATTTCAGACAATATATCTACTGATAGTTTAGTATCTTCGTAATAATCCGATAATTTTCTAGATAAAATTAGTCCCTCTATCGCTTCTTCATCTTTCCCTAATTGTTTGTTTATTTTTGACATAATAATATTTAATTGTATTTTTTGTTTTATAGTGTATTCGACCTTTTGATCTTTAGCTAAACTTTCTAAAATTATCGATGCTTCTTCTACTTCATTCATCAATAATAGTATTTCCACTAATTTTATATAAATTGTAAATTTAGGGGTAAAATTATTATTTTGCATTTTTCCTGCAAATTCAAGTGCTTTTTTACCAAATATGTATGCTTCGTTGATTTTTCCTTCTTTAATACATAATGAACATATATTGTTATAACTTGATTATCTTCTACCTCATTTGCAAGTGAGATTGTATTGAATAATGTACGCTCAGCTGCTTTATAATCACCTTGAATTTCCAACTTCCTTACGACTATTTGAGAAAATCGGTCTTTTTAAGACACCTCTCTGCTTCTCAATTTACATTACAATCATTAACAATTATACCATATTTACTCATATTGTAACTTAATTTATTGCTGAAATGGGGGGAGAAAACCGAAAAACCAAAGCAATTCGAGAGCTATAATGATACGAATATGGCATTCTCGAATCGTCTGAGAGCGAATTTGGAGCATCCTAATATTTAGGAGAAAATAGATTGTTTTGGAAGGGGACTCTTGATAAAAATTGTTTTTCAAAAAAGGTTCCCAAATACGCATTTGGGAACCTTTTTTATGCTAGAATAGTGGTATAAGAGGTGACGAATTTTGCAAACTACATACCCAAAAGTAATGAGAGACTTCCTAGTTTATTTAACAGCAATTAAAGGAAAGTCAAAAAGAACGCGCGAAGAATATGAATATGATTTATTATTATTTTTTAGATTTTTAAAAGCGGTACAACAAGATATGGATATAAAGTTAGTGGATCAAATAGATATATCAGACATAACAATCGATTTTATCCGTGAAATATCATTAGAAGACATGTACTTGTTTTTAGAGTATTGTGAGGAGCAAAGAAGAAATAGTGCCCATGCTAGAGCAAGAAAAGGTGCTACATTAAAATCTTTCTTCAATTATTTGAAATCAAAACGACATTTAATAGAAGATAATCCTGCTAGTGAGTTAGAATCCCCCAAGATAGGGAAGAGGCAACCTATTTATATGACGATGGAAGAGGCAAAAGTTTTCATAGATGGAATAAAGGAATCTACACATTACTATCGTAATTATTGTATGATTACCTTCTTTTTAAACTTAGGAATACGTGTAACAGAGCTATGTAAACTGAATTTAACCTCCATACAAGGTGACTATTTAACTGTTACAGGTAAAGGCGATAAGGAAAGAACCGTTTTCCTAAATGAAGCTTGTCAGAATGCTCTTTCACGCTATTTAAAGAAAGAACGCTACGCTATTAAAGACGCAGATACGAACGAGTCTTTATTTCTATCACAGAAAGGAACACGCCTAACAAGGCAGCGTGTTGCTAGAATAGTAAAAGAGATTAACGAGCAATCAGGATTGAATAAAACAAAGCTAACGCCGCATAAATTACGACATACTTCTGCAACAATGATGTATAAAAGTGGAGCAGATATTCGTAGTTTACAGCAGATTTTAGGGCACTCTAGCGTTTCTACAACGCAGATTTATACGCATGTAGAAGATAAAGAAATCCAACAAGTGATTGAAAACAATCCATTTAATCAATTAATTTAATAAGAACAATACATTTTGCATACAAATCCGCACTCATATTAAGCTAGCGGATTTTTTTAGTTTAAATCCATTTACACAGTACTTTATTAATAATATAATTCCTTATTAATACATAATGAATAGGAGGTTTCATATGTTTACTGTAGAGATTGATAAGAAATTGCAACTGAAGTTATTACAAGAGCATGATGCACAAGAGTTATTTACAGTTATGATGGGGTCAAAAGAGAGTTTAAGAGAGTGGTTACCCTTTATAGATTCAAATGAAGTTGTCGAAGATACATTACAATTTATTCGGTCTTCTATGAAGCAATTTAGTGCTAATGATGGCTTCCAAACTGCCATTGTATATGAAGATAACATAGTTGGAGTTATTGGTTTTCACCATATAAATTGGCAAAACAAGTCTACAAGTATCGGATATTGGTTAGCGAAAGACTATGAAGGATTAGGTATTATGACCAAATCAGTACATAAGCTTATGGATCATGCCTTTCATGATTTGAAGCTAAAACGTATAGAAATTCGTGCTGCTATTGAAAATAAGAGAAGTAGAGCGATTCCAGAGCGATTAGGAATGACTTTAGAAGGTTGTAGTCGTCAATCAGAGTGGCTATACGACCATTTTGTAGATCATGCCGTTTATAGCATTCTTCAAGAGGAATGGAGAATTAAGTAGTTAAAGACCATCTTGAATGGTCTTTTTTTTAGTAGTTTACATAATATTATTATGTAAACTACATGGTATTGGATGTATAATTAAGGAAAATAACTATTAGTTACTATTACCTAATATTTTTGATTTTATATAATTTAAACTTAAATTAATTAGTGATTTTTAAAATTTTTTAAATAGTAATTGAAAAAAAGTAGCTCACTAAATTTCTTTTTTATTTATTCGTTCTAGACAATCAAACTAGCCAAATTTTTCGGAATATTGCATTTTATCATTGCTGTATTTGAATTATTTTACAGCGAAAAACCTATAAACTGTAGAAAAAATATGTCACAACTACTATAAAAACTATATGAATGGTGTAAAAATTTGATAATAGGAATCTCTCCCTTTGACCTGTATTGTTTCATAGGTTTTTCGATTTAGGACTTTTTACCTTTTGTTTTAATTTGAATAATAGCCTTATATTGGTTGTGATAAAATAATAACAAGAGAGAAATTGCTCGAATTATGCCGAACTGATTAGGAGTGAGGTCATATGGACCAAGATTATAGTCAAACGACAGATCTTAGCCTACATAATGATGCGTATTCAGTACAACAATTAATAGATATTCAACATGCATTGGACCAATCTATTATCGTCGCAATAACAGATAATAGAGGTATCATTACATTTGTAAATAATCATTTTTGTACCATTTCAAAATACAGTAAAGATGAGTTAATTGGGCAAGATCACCGTTTGTTGAACTCTGGCCATCATCCTAAAGCCTTTTTCAAAGAATTGTGGCGTACAATTGGTAGTGGAAAAATATGGCGTGGTGATATTTGTAACCGCGCAAAAGATGGTAGTTTATATTGGGTACAAACAACGATAATACCTTTTTTGAATGATAAAGGTAAACTTTACCAATATGTGTCAATTCGAACAGATGTAACGGAACAAAAAAATGTAAAAAAACTAAAATTCTTTGCTTATCATGACGAATTGACGGGTTTATATAACCGTAGAAAGTTGAATATATGTTTAGCAGATCAATTCAAAAATGTACATAAAGAAGGCTTTTCATTGTCACTCTTAATGATAGATATCGACCGTTTTAAGAGTATTAATGATGGATTAGGTCATTTAACAGGTGATTTATTTCTAATTGAAGTAGCGACTCGCCTGAAAAGATTAGGTATCGATGAAAAATCACTGTTTCGCTATAGTGGTGATAAATTTGCGATCATATTGAAGAATAATGAACATGCTATTTGGAAGGCACATCAAATAATGGCTAATTTTGAAGATAGTTTTTTGATTGAACAATTTGAATTCTATTCTTCTATTAGTATCGGTATAAGCTCAAGTCTAGCTGGTGCAGATACACCCGAGGACTTAATAAAATGTGCGAATGTGGCCTTGCTAGAAGCTAAAAAGAATAGAGCTAGCAATTACATACAGTATGAAAATACGATGAATAGTACTCATAATCAATTCCTGCTGCTAGAAACAAAACTCCGTCATGCTATTAAGCAAGATGAAATTCAACTATATTATCAACCGAAAATCGATTTAAAAACAAATCAATTAAACGGAATGGAAGCTTTAATTCGTTGGTATGATAAGGATTACGGCTTTATTTCTCCAGCTAAGTTTATCCCTTTTGCAGAAGAGTGTGGATTGATTAGTTCTATTGGTGAATGGACATTGAAAAGGGCTTGTAAACAAATGAAGAAGTGGCTTGATGAATATGGGTTTGATATTCGTATTTCGGTTAATATTTCGCCTATTCATTTGAAGGAAAGAAATTTTGTGCACAATTTACGTTCAGTATTACAAGATACAGGTTTACCAGCAAAAAATTTAGAGTTGGAAATTACCGAAATGAGCTTAATGCATCAAACAGAGGAATTAATTGAAACGTTTAATCAAATAAAAGCTCTAGGTGTACTCATCGCTATTGATGACTTTGGAACTGGTTATTCATCTCTTAGCTATTTAAAACAGTTTCCGATTGATGTGTTAAAAATTGATCAATCGTTCATCCATGGTTTAAAAACAGGTCTTAGTAATGTCGCAATGGTGACTGCTATTATCAAATTAGCGCATGCATTAAGTATGCAAGTGGTTGCTGAAGGGGTAGAGACGGAAGATGAATTGTATATCATTCGTGAAAACCTATGTGACTTTGCTCAAGGATATTACTTTAGCAAGCCATTACCGACAGATGAATTTTCCGCAAAATTACATGAATTGTATGTATCGAGAATTTAGGGAATTGTCATATATATTTAGAAAGCAAGACAAAAAGGTCACCTTATTTGCTGAGGTGACTTTTTTTATGGTTTTTATTCAAAACGTTTTTTATCATCTAATTTATTTAGTATTTAGTTATGCTTCTAATAGTAGAAAGAACTTAACAAGTATATTGTATACATTGTAGCCGGCTATCGAGAGATTATTATGGTTTTGAGGTCCAACTAAGTCAGTTACAGCTAAACGTGCACTGAGAGTGGCCCAGTGCCCTTTACAAAGCCTGTTGATAGTAGGTGGATAGCATTTGGCCATTTGGCATCAAACAAGGCTAGAGCGCATATTACACTATTATTGTAGAAGAAAGCTATCATAATTGATTATAAAAATCATATATTATAAAGAATTTTCTAAATTTTTATTGACAATAGATTTCTATAGTTGTAAATTAAGAATCAACAAAATAACTTTTTTCTTATCCAGAGAGGTGGAGGGACTGGCCCTGTGAAATCTCAGCAACGGACGATGTACCGTGCTAATTCCAGAAGCGTATGCTTGAAGATAAGAAGAGTGCATGGACGTATCGTCAACCTCTTCTTATCAAGAAGAGGTTTTTTTGTTCAAAAAAATGATGAGGTGATGGATATGTCAACAGAATTAATCAATGCACTACAAACGTTAAAAGAAAAGAAATGGATCGATTTAACACATGCTTTTGGAGCAGAAACACCACGTTTCAACGCATTCAAAGGGTTGGAAAAAACAACTTTATTTTCACACGATGATGGTTTTTTTGCTCAAAATTTCTCGTTTGCTGGACAATACGGAACACATTTAGATGCACCTATTCACTTTGTTCGTGATGCTCGTTATTTAGAAGAATTAGAGTTAAAAGAACTTGCATTGCCGCTCATTGTAATAGATCATTCAAAAGATGCAGCAGAGAATCATGATTTTACGATTTCAGTTGAAGATATTTTGAAATTCGAAGCCGAACACGGTGAAATTGAGGCAGGTACATTTGTTGCTCTTCGTACGGATTGGAGCAAACGTTGGCCTGATGTTGAAGCATTTAATAACTTTGATGCTGAGGGAAATCCACATGCACCTGGATGGTCCGTAGATGCACTAAAATTCTTGTTTGAAGAGCGTCATATTAAAGCGGTAGGGCATGAAACTTTTGATACGGATTCTAGCATTTTATACCGTCAAAACAATGCATTACTAGGTGAACTATATGTATTAGAACAAGATACATATCAAGTAGAATTGCTAACTAATTTAGACCAGCTACCCGCAAAAGGGGCTGTCATCTTTAACATCGTACCTAAACCTGAGAAGGCTTCTGGTTTCCCTGTTCGCTCATTTGCTATTCTGCCTTAAGTACTCATTTTGAATATACTTGTAAATGAATAATAGCAAGAGGTGTATTCTTTGGATATTAGAATTGATGATTTATCAGGTGATGACGTTAAGGCGTTACTGGAGGAGCACCTCCAAGGTATGGCACTAAATTCTCCACCAAAAAGTATACATGCGTTAAATATCGAGGAATTGAAAAAACCAGAGATTACTTTCTGGAGTGCATGGGATGAAGGCGCATTAGCAGGTTGCGGAGCACTAAAAGAATTGGATGCACACCATGGTGAAATAAAATCAATGCGTACTTCATCATTATATTTACGGAAAGGCGTTGCAAGAAGTATTCTTGAGCATATTATTGAAATGGCTAGGTACCGTGGATATAAGCGATTAAGTTTAGAAACAGGTTCAATGGAGGCTTTTGAACCTGCTAAGAGGCTGTATTTGAAAAAAGGGTTTCAATATTGTAAGCCATTTTCTAATTATATTGAGGATCCTAATAGTGTATTTATGACATTAGAGTTATAAGTAAATTGATTATCATTTTATTTACAGAGTTATAAAAACAATAAGAGCATGTTTTGAATAATCTTCATTCAAAACATGCTCTTTCTCTTTGTTCTTCTATATTTTTGTTGGACAAAACTTCTTACATGTTAAGAAAGCTTTGCAGAACAGCGAATAGCAGTAGCGATGGTTTTTATTTTTTGCTCTTTAGCTATTAATGCTTGTTGAGCTTCCTCTAATGTTACGAGCCTGAATCGGATTTTAGCGCCTGTTTGTAACTGTGCGAGACTAGCTAAATCAGCTGTGATGACTTGAACCATTTTCGGATAACCACCAGTTGTTTGACGATCGGCCATTAAAATGATCGGTTTACCACTTGGTGGGATTTGAACTGTTCCAAAGGTCACAGCCTCTGATAATAATTCGAATTTCTCTGTCAATGATAACGCTGGCCCCTCAAAGCGGTACCCCATACGATCAGCTTCTGTAGAAAGAGTGTAAGGGTTGTTTGTTAAGCAATGCTGACTTTCAGTGGTAAAACTATCCCACTCTGTACCAGGCATCACACGTATTGTTTGCTGTTGCTTTAAAGAGATTAATTCGTTGTAATTCACAGACCAAGAAGCAGGACCTACTAGTTGTATTGCATATTGATGTATTTCTTTATTACTTTTAGTATAAGGTCCGATTTTTATTTCATCCTGCTTTTGTAATGCTCTACCTTCAAATCCACCCATTCCCGCCTTTAAATATGTACTTTTACTATTCATTACAGTAGGAACTTGAATACCGCCAGCAAAGCTTACATAAGCACGACAACCTTTGTGGGCTCTTTTAAACTTTAATAAGTCTCCTTTTTTCACTATAAATGGACGCCAAAGTGGTGCAGGCTCATTATTAATTGTTGCTGTTAAATCTCCACCTGTTAGTGCAATAAGGTGGTCATCATTAAATTGTAATACAGTCCCAAATAATGAAACCTCAAGTACGGCTTCACTTTCTAAATTCCCTACTAGAATATTCGCAATTCTTAATGAATAAGCATCCATAGCACCACTAACGATGACTCCATATTTTTGTGACCCGAATCTCCCTAGATCTTGAATGGTAGTTAATAAACCTGGTTTAACGACTGTAACTGTCATGATCTTGTCTCCTTCAATTGTTTGTATTCTTTTTCAGATATTGGTTTAAAGCGAATACAATCACCTGCTTGCAATAGGGAAGGTGGCGTTTCATTTGGTAAAAATAAATCGAGTGGCGTACGACCGATGATTTGCCAGCCACCAGGTGTTTCAAATGGGTAAATTCCTGTTTGTTTGCCTGCAATCCCAACCGAAAGTGCTGGAATGGCTAGTCTAGGTGTTTCTTTTCGAGGTGTTGCTATAGCTTCATTCATGCCCCCCATAAAAGCAAAACCAGGTGCAAAACCAAGCATATAAACAAGACACTCATTCTCACTATGTAACTGAATGACTTCATCAGTCGTTAAGCCATTTATTTCGGCCACATATTCTAAGTCTGGTCCATATTCACCACCATAGACAACTGGAATTTCAACTACTCTTTGCGTGTGTTGTTTAACTGTTGTCATTTGAGTAATCAGTTGTTGTACATACTGACATACAAAGCTATATGATGTTACATTCCCATTAACTTTAAAAAGGGTGTAAGGATTGTAGTAAATTGTAATATTTGTATATGCAGGAACAGCTTCTATAAACCCTTCAAATGGCTGTTCTTCAAGTAATGATGCTAAATTTTGTAAAATGGTGCAGTTTGATGGATCAATTGTATTCCCAATCTGAACCATTACTGCTGAATCACCCAAAGGTTTAAATTTCACATGTTTAAATTCTTTTCCCATAACGTACAACCCCTCATTTTGCATATTAAACAATATAATCATATAGATAGATAATAGTAAATGACAAGTAAGTTATTTACAATTGATAATTCATTATTGTGAGAAAGTTCAAAAATAAATGTTTTCAGAATAATGATTTAGTGATAATATAAATTTTGTGTTAGAAAAACTGACATTATATTAATTTTGAATTAGTAAGGGGCTGAGAAGATGTTTCGTGTAGACTTGAATTGCGATTTAGGAGAAAGTTTTGGTCAATACAAACTAGGGGAACAAGAAGAAATTTTAAATTATATTACATCAGCTAATGTAGCATGTGGTTTCCATGCAGGAGACCCAACAGTGATGAGGGAAACAGTTAAAATGGCTATAGCTAAAGGTGTGAAAATTGGTGCTCATCCTGGTTTGCCTGATTTAAATGGCTTTGGACGTCGCCCAATGCAAATTACTCCTCAAGAAGGCTATGACATGGTCGTATACCAAATTGGTGCATTACAAGGGTTTTTATCAACATTTGGAGAGAAAATGCAGCACGTAAAACCTCACGGAGCATTATATAATATGGCTGCGAAAGACCAGGCATTATCTGAGGCTATTGCACAAGCTGTTTATGATGTCTCACCTGAGCTTGTATTATTCGGATTAGCTGGAAGTGAGTTAACGAAGGCAGGAGAAAAACTCGGTCTTCAAACAGCTCATGAAGTATTTTCTGACCGGACATATCAAGCGGATGGTTCACTTACTTCACGCACACAATCAGATGCTTTAGTAACAGACGAGGAACAGTCTGTAAATCAAGTCGTAACGATGGTCAAAGAAGGCTATATTGAGTCTCAACAACAAACAAAAGTATTATTGCGAGCAGACACTGTTTGTATCCATGGGGATGGAGTACATGCACTTGCATTTGCAAAATATATTCGAAACACATTGGAGAAAAATAACATTAACGTTCAAGCATTTCACGTATAAAAAGGGGTTTTCATATGACAAAGGTAAGCTTAAATCAAGGTCAAGGCAGCAAGAAAGTAGGGCGTAGCGTCTTATTAGGAGCTGCCTTCCTAATGGCAACATCATCGATTGGACCAGGGTTTTTAACACAAACGACGGTCTTTACACAACAATTAGGAGCTAGTTTTGCCTTTGTTATTCTAGTTTCACTTATTTTAGATGTCTTCGCTCAAATGAATGTTTGGCGTATCATCGCAGTATCAGGTATGCGTGGTCAAGAAATTGCCAACAAAGTACTACCTGGTTTAGGTCTTGTATTAGCCATCATGATCGTTATTGGTGGTCTAGCATTTAATATCGGAAACGTTGCAGGAGCTGGTCTAGGATTAAATGCTATGCTCGGCTTGGATCCGATTATGGGCGCAGTTATAAGTGCAATATTTGCAATTTTCATTTTCCTTGTAAAAGAAGCAGGGAAAGCGATGGATAAGGTTGCGCAAGCAGCTGGTTTTATCATGATTTTACTAATGATGTATGTGGCTTTTACAACATCGCCGCCAATTGGTGATGCATTAGCTAACACATTTACACCAGAAAAACTGGATATTCTTTCAATCGTAACTTTAGTTGGGGGAACAGTAGGTGGATATATTGTTTTCGCCGGCGGTCACCGCTTATTAGATGCAGGAGTTAAAGGGGTAGAATCTTTACCTGATGTAACGAAAAGTTCAGTAACAGGTATTGCTGCTACTGGTATTATGCGTGTAGCACTGTTCTTAGCGGTATTAGGTGTAGTACATCAAGGTTTGGCAATTGACCCTGCTAACCCACCTGCTTCTGTCTTTAAATTAGCTGCAGGTGAAATCGGTTATCGTATGTTTGGAGTTATTATGTGGGCAGCTGCAATTACTTCTGTAGTAGGTGCTGCATATACATCAGTATCATTTATTCGCTCATTCCACCCAATGATTGAAAAATATCATAACTGGGTTATTATTGGCTTTATCGTGGTATCAACTATCACATTTGCATTCGTTGGTAAACCTGTGAAAATTCTAGTTTTAGTAGGAGCAATCAATGCAATAATCTTACCGCTTGCACTTGGTACGTTATTAATCGCAGCATATAAAAAAGATGTTGTTGGTAATTATAAGCATCCGATGTGGTTAACGATTCCTGGTATTTTTGTTGTAGTCGTTATGGCTGTACTTAGCGTTCGTACACTTATTGTCGAATTACCTAAACTATTTAGCTAGTAAAGAAAGCGGGGAATTATGATGACACAATTCGATACAATGGCTCCTGCTGCTATTCGAGAACTAATTCGAAAAGGTGAATTGACTGGACCAACAGCTGGAATGGCTAAAGGCTATACACAAGCAAACTTAGTGATTTTAAAGAAAGAATATGCGTATGATTTCTTGTTGTTCTGTCAACGCAATCCAAAATCTTGTCCACTAGTGGATGTATCCGATATTGGGTCATTTACACCTAACTCTATTGCTGCTGATGCAGATATTCGCAAAGATATACCGAGATATCGAATATATCGTGATGGTGTTTTCACTGAAGAAGTAACCGATGTTACAGATTATTGGGAAGATGATATGGTATGTTTCCTATTAGGATGTAGCTTTACTTTTGAAACGCCACTTCTTGCAAGTGGAATTCCAGTAAGACATATTGAAGAAGGTTGCAATGTACCTATGTATAAAACGAATATCCCATGTGAAAAAGCAGGTATCTTCGAAGGCCCAATGGTTGTTAGTATGCGTCCTATGAAACATGCTGACGCAATCAGAGCTGTACAAATTACTTCTCGATTCCCAGATGTTCATGGTGCACCGGTACATATTGGCGAACCAAGCCAAATTGGGATTACAGATGTAAATACTCCTGATTTTGGAGATGCCGTAACGATCAAAGAAGACGAGGTTCCGGTATTTTGGGCTTGTGGTGTTACCCCCCAAGCAGTAGCAATGGAAAGTAAACCCGCTATTATGATTACGCACGGACCCGGCTGTATGTTCATTAGTGATTTAAAAGATGATAAATTAAGCGTATTGTAAGTTTTAAAGCGCCTCCAAGTTAGAAAGTTAACTTAGAGGCGTTTTTTATTTGTGTTTTACTTATATATTTCTTTACATCTTGTCACTGCAAGTGATGTTATTTCTTAGCTATTCCTCCTTTTTTGATTTCGTAAATACTATTTATGTTAATAAAACCATTAAATGTGTAAATAGGAATTATTATATTAATATTTCTTAGTTGACATAATATTATTATGTCAACTAAACTCTATACTTTCAATTTTTAAAATGAGAACGTATTATTATAAAAGCAACTTATTTTTGATATGTTGTGATTTGTCATAAAGGAGATTGTTATATGAATGATAAGCGATTTAAAATTGCGCATCGTGAAGCCATCATTGGGGTGATTCTTGTAATCATCAACTTTAGTATTTGGTTTGGCTTTGCCTATGGGATGGGCTCAGGAGATCCGTCTTCTTATACATATGTACTTGGTTTTCCAGCGTGGTTTTTCTATAGCTGTATTGCAGGTACTATTTTCATGGTCATCCTGATAGTTTTTGTTATTAAATTCCTCTTCACAGAAGTGCCATTTGATGATGATGAGGAGAGTGAACACAAATGATACATTGGCAAGTGATTATTCCATTAGTTGTTTTTTTAGTACTTATATTTGGAATTGGGATATGGGCGAATCGCCAAGTTATGCAATCAAATTCGTTCTTGCAAGAATATTTCCTTGGCGGACGTGAAATGGGCGGCTTCTTACTAGCGATGACAATGATGGCCACTTACGGTAGTGCTGGTAGCTTTATTGGCGGGCCAGGTGTTGCCTACAATACAGGACTAGGTTGGGTGCTTTTGGCAATGGCGCAGTTACCAGCTGGTTATTTCGTTCTAATGATTCTCGGTAAAAAATTTGCAATTATTGCTCGTAAATATCAAGCAATCACACTAATTGATTTTTTACGTGAACGATATCAAAGCAAAACAGTTGTCATTGTATCCGCAGTTAGTATTATTCTATTTTTATTTGCTTCCATGGCGGCACAGTGGATTGGTGGGGCGCGATTAATTGAGTCATTAACAGGCTTAAACTATTCTGCTGCATTGTTTATCTTTGCAGGTGCTGTATTAATATATGTGATTATTGGCGGTTTCCGTGCAGTAGCATTAACGGATGCAGTACAAGGTTCTGTAATGGTTATTGGGACAATTATTTTACTTGTCGCAACGGTTATTGCTGGTGGTGGAATATCGAATATAATGAGTGATTTAGTCGCTGAAAATCCTAATCTTGTATCGCCTTATGGTGCAGATCGTAGTTTAACACCATTATACGTATCGACATTTTGGATTTTAATTGGGATAGGTGTTATTGGCTTACCTCAAATTGCGGTTCGTGCCATGTCATATAAAAACTCAAAAGGCATGCATTCAGCAATTATTATTGGCACAATCGCACTAGCTACAGTAATGTTTGGCATGCATTTAATTGGTGTACTAGCACGTCCTGTATTACCAGGCGTAGAAATAGGTGATAAAGTGATGCCTTTACTGACATTAAAAGTATTACCACCTTATTTAGCAGGAATTGTTCTTGCTGCTCCTATGGCAGCAATCATGTCTACGGTCAATGCTTTACTTATTTTAGTAAGTTCAACTGTTGTAAAAGATATTTACTTAAACTATATAAAACCAACTGCTTCAGACGCACAGATTAAAAAGGCAAGTTTCTATGTGACTACAGTGATTGGCATAGCAGTGGTATTAGTAGCTCTACGTCCACCAGATTTACTTATATGGTTGAACTTATTTGCTTTTGGTGGATTGGAATCTGTATTCCTATGGCCGGTTATATTCGGTCTCTATTGGAAAACAGGAAACAAATACGGTGCGATTGCATCAATGATTATCGGGATTACATCTTATATCTACATCGATCAAATAATGCCAAGTGTATTAGGTATGCATACGGTTACGTTGCCTATTATTTTATCTTTAGTAGCATTTGTTGTAGTAAGTCTTCTTACGAAGGACAAAGTTAATACTGGTAAATAGATTATTTAATAAGAAACACCAAACTTTCAATTATAAAGTTTGGTGTTTTTATGTGGAAAAATCGGTTAATAATTTTCGTGAAATCAATTGACAGATAACTCTAACTGTTATATATTAATAAAAAATAATTAATTTGTTATATAACAGGAGGGTTTCATATGGAAATGTATAGAGAAGGTTATGAAACATATTGTCTAGCTTGTGAAAATTATGGTATGGAGTCAATGAATTTTTATCTTTACGTGAGAAACTTAACAGTAGAGCAGTTAAACGCATTCAATCAACATACGAAGGGAAGTGGTGATTACGAAGTCTGATGCCATAGCAATTTTATAAAAACCCTACCCGTTGCTAAATTAGGTAGGGTTTTGTTGTTTTTCTGTTAAATCAAGAGAAAAAAATCTGAATTTTATCACAATACAAAAATCTAATTTACAATCTAAAACTTTTATGAAATACTTTAGATTAATAGACAATTAAATATTTCTTATAAGAGTGCTTATGTTCATCATAAGCTAATAGGGAAATCGGTGTAAATCCGATGCAGCCCCGCTACTGTAAGTGTGGATGAAATTGTTGCGAACCACTGGTGCATGTTAAATGCGCTGGGAAGGGACAAGAGTAAATAGATACACAAGCCAGGAGACCTGCTTTTATAATGTAGTTTCAATCTTCGAGGGGGAGATTTGGAGCATCGAAGGCCATTTTTGTATATTTCTGTACATTTTTTTGGCATTTCGCCGTCCAAATTCTCTTTACATTGCGTAAAGGGATATTTTTTTGCCCTATTATATATATGTTCATCCTTTTGAAGTAAAAACTACAAATAATTCACAAAAAGATATGGGGGATTTCAACATGTACACAAGTAAATGGGTAAGAAAATGGGTAGCACCTATCGGAATGGCAAGTTTATTAGCATTTTCACAATTACCAGGACAATTGTCGACAGTAAACGCTGCAGAAAATACGTCAGCGACAGTTCAAGTACCAGCGAAAGATATCAGTTATAAAAACGTTCTAAATTCAACAGCTGCATTTTTACTACAACAAGTGCCCAACCCATCATTTGGTGATGAAGACTATGTAACAGATTTCGCTCGTGCTAGCGTACCAGTTCCATCTAAATACTATGAAACTTACTATAACAACCTTGTTAAAGAAGTGAGTAGTAAAAAGGGTAAAATCTCTGAAGACGTTGGTAAATATTCAAAAGTCATTATTGCATTAACAGCAATCAATAAAGACCCACGTAATGTTGGTGGTTATGATTTAGTTAAATCTATGTATGATACATACTTGGCTACTGAAGAAGCAAAAAAATTAACAAACGGGAATAAATTTCATTTCTTAAACGCTATTGATACGAAAAATTATGATTTATCAACGGAATCGAAATATGCAGAGATTACAAGAACGAAATTGGTAAATGATTTAGTAAAAGATCAATTTAAAGATGGGTCATTTGCGTGGGCTCTAGCATATGGGTCTGATAAAGACTCAACGTCTATGACGGCTACTACTTTAGCACCTTATACAAAGGATGAAAAAGTAAAAGCAGCTGTTGAAAAAGCAAATGATTATTTAGGTAAAGAACTAGGTGAACAAGCCGGTTTCTACTCAGAGTGGGCAAAAGGTGACAGCCCTGAAACAGTATCTCAATTTATCATCAATTTAACATCTAATCAAACTAATCCAAAAACGGATCCACGTTTTATCAAAGGTGATGGTAACTGGGCAGTTTCTAACCTAGTAAGTTTTGTAGATAGTACTACGGGTGGATTAAAGAGCGGTTTATCACTTAAAATTCCGAACTTAATGTCAACAGATCAAGGTTTACGTGCACTTGCTGCATATGACCGCTTTGAAAACGACAAAAACCGTATCTATGATATGTCTGATGCTGCAGAATCTATTAAATTCTACGCAGTAGATATTGCTGCACCGGTAGTGGAGTCAATAGGTGATAGCGCCACTGTTGTTAAAGGAAAAGCTACAGCAAATGCGACTGTTTATATTTACAATAACAATAATTTATTGAATAAAGTTAAAGCTGATACTAAAGGGAATTTCTCAGTAACAATTAAAAAACAAGCAGCTGGAAGCAATATTATTGCAATCTCAGAAAATGCTGAAGGTGTAAGAAGTAACAATGCCTCATTAGTAGTTAAAGACATTACATCACCAATAGCCGCAACAGCTAACATAGTTAGTGATCAAACAACTAGTGTTAAAGGCAAAGCAGAAGCAGGTTCGAAAGTTACGATTTATAACGGCTCTAAGTTACTAGCATCAACAACTGCTTCTACGAAAGGCACATATTCTTTAACAATCAAAAAACAAAAAGCTAATTCAACATTGAAAATTTATGTTACAGATGCGGCTAAAAATAAGAGTAAAGCATACACATTAAAAGTAGTTGATAAAACGGCTCCTAAAGCACCATCAGTTAAAAAGGTAACAAAGTCAAATAATAAAGTAACTGGTACTGCTGAAAAAGGCGCAAAAGTATATGTATTAAAAGGTAAAGCGGCTATCGGTAAAGGCACTGTAAATAGTAAGGGTCAATTTACTGTTAAAATTAATAATCAAAATGCTAATACGAAATTAACAGTCTATGCCAAAGACAAAGCCGGTAACAAAAGTAACGCTACAAAAGTAACAGTTAAAACGAAATAATTTGAAAGAAATAGGAAGGGTGTTGGAGTTTATCTCCAGCACCCTATTCCCATCTATAAGAAGAGGTGCGATAAATGAAAAAGTTAATACCTTTATGGCTAATGATGATTTTCTCATTGATCATTATTACAGGCTGTAAGATTCAATCTGTTGAAGAATATAATAATCAAACTGAGCAAGAACAAAGTGTTAAGGGAGACGGAGAGACTAAGGTAATTGTTAAAGAAGATAAAGGAGAAGAATCAACAAGGGAAGAAATAGAAAAAGATTTAACAAAAGATGCTAAGAAGCCAAAAAACGAAGAAGATGAAAAGTCCGAAACAAAGCAAAAGGAATCAAAAAATGAAGAAGAGGTAACGCCAAAAAAAGAGCAACCAACTAGCACACCTAAAACTGATTCAACATCAACTTCGAAAACACCTAGTAAAGATACTTCGACTAGTTCAAATAAAGAAAAGCCAGCTAAAAGTCCTGCACCAACAAAAGATCAAAAGCCAGAAAAAGATAAAAAACCAGAAAATAATAACGTCGCTCAAAAGCCAAGTAAGCCTAATAAAGAAGATGAAAAGAAAAAAGAATTTGTGACTATTTCAATTAGTGCTGCAACTTTGCTAACTCATTGGGATATGTTAAAACCTGCGTTACAGAGTGAAAAATACGTACCGAAAAATGGTGTGATTTTAAAGTCTACGAAATATGAGATCTTAAACGAAGACGAAACGGTTTGGTCTATTATTAAACGAGCTACAAAAGAACATGGTATTCATATGGAATATGAAGGAGCGGGTGAAAATCAATATGGCTCTGTCTATATCGAAGGGATTAATCACCTTTATGAATTCGATGCAGGGGAATTAAGTGGTTGGATGTATTCTATAAACGGGCAAACCCCTAATTATGGTGTGAGTGCAATTACCGTTAAAAATGGTGACAATATTCAGTTTCAATACACAGTCGATTTAGGCCGTGATATAGGTAGATAATGATTAAAAGGAGTAATAAGCATCATGAAAGCATTTGAAACGTATCACCCCATTGTCCTTTTCGCATATTTTGCATCTGTCATCGGACTTTCCATGTTCTATATGCATCCAGTTTATTTACTTATTACATGTATTGGAGCTATTACATTAAATCTATTACTGAATAGAAAATCATTTATAAGTGGATTAAAGTTTTTCTTACCGATGTTTTTTATCGCAGCAATTATTAATCCACTTATTAGTCATGACGGGGAAATCATTCTATTTTACATAGATTATAATCCTATAACATTAGAGGCTATTGTTTATGGATTTGCGATGTCCATTATGATTTGTTCAGTCATTTTTTGGTTTGGTTGTTATAACGTTGTAATGACATCTGATAAATTTCTTTATTTATTCGGTAAGGTATCCCCTGCACTAGCGTTGGTCATTTCATTAACATTACGTCTTGTGCCGCGCTTTAAACATCAAATTACAGTTATTTCACATGCACAAAAGACAATTGGCATGGATATTTCAGCCGGCAATCCTTGGCAAAGAGTAAAAAGCGGGATTCGAATTATCTCCATTCTTATAACTTGGGCACTTGAAAATGCGATCGAGACCGCTGATTCGATGAAAGCACGTGGTTATGGTTTGAAAAACCGTTCCACATTCTCACTATTCGTTTTTGAAAAAAGAGATGGGTTTTTACTTGGGATTATATTAACTCTTCTTTTTATAAACATTCTTGGCAGTTACTTTGGTGTGACAACGTATTATTTTTATCCAACGTTTACTGAATTAACTGTAACTCCAATTAGTATAGGACTTTATATTTCTTATGCTAGTTTACTAGTAATACCTATTGTGATAGAAATTCGGGAGGCAATTAAATGGCGCTCATTGAAATACAACATGTAAATTTTCAATATCCAGATAAACAAGAGCGAGTATTAGATGATATCAATTTAACAATTGAAGAAGGTGAATTTGCTGTTCTATGCGGCACATCTGGCTGTGGTAAAAGTACATTATTAAAACATTTAAAAAGAGAAATAGCTCCTCATGGTGATAAATCAGGGGTTATTCTTTATGGGGGTACTGCATTGGCCGATTTACCTGATCGAGTGGCAGCTTCTGAAATCGGTTTTGTTATGCAAAACCCTGAAAATCAAATTGTCACTGATAAAGTGTGGCATGAGTTGTCTTTTGGTCTTGAAAACTTAGGATTAGACACGATGACAATTCGACGTAGAGTGGCTGAAATGGCAAATTTTTTCGGTATTCAACAGTGGTTTAGGAAAAGTACGATGGAGTTATCCGGTGGCCAAAAGCAACTGTTAAATCTTGCAGCGATTATGGCTATGCAACCAAAGTTATTGATTTTAGATGAACCGACCTCTCAGCTAGATCCAATTGCGGCTACGGAATTCATCGGTACTTTGCAAAAGTTAAATAAAGAACTTGGATTAACAATTATTCTTGTAGAACATCGCTTAGAAGAGGTTTTTCCTATAGCAGATCGTGTTGTGGTCATGGAGAAAGGTCGCATTATTTGTAATGATTCACCACAGGATGTTGCACAACAATTAAAAGCATTTGATGCCTATCATCCAATGATGCTAGGCTTACCAACACCAGTGCGGATTAATAATGCATTGCAAATCAATGACGTTGTACCATTAACGATACGAGATGGACGAAATTGGCTTACAAAGCACTTTACTAATGAAGTACGTGCTTTAGATGGAAAATTGAGTGCAGCCAATCCAACTGATGACATTGTTTTGGAAGTTAATGAGGCGTGGTTCCGTTATGAAAAGAATGCTCAAGATGTATTAAGAGGATTCTCAATGCAAGTACGTGCTGGGGAGATTGTTAGTATTTTAGGAGGGAACGGCACAGGGAAAACAACCGCACTAGGTGTAATGTCAGGTTTATTTAAACCATATCGAGGAAAAGTCTTTGTTAATGGAAAAGCCATTAAAAAGTTTTCAAATGGCGAACTGTATCGTAATAATTTAGCTGTATTACCGCAGGACCCATTAACTCTACTCGTTGAAAAGAGAGTACAACTTGAATTCGATAGTATAATCGACGTTTTAGGCATCTCAAAAGAGGCAGCTAATGTACAGCTAAATGAAATTATCAAAACACTTAATATCGGTCATTTATTAGATAGTCATCCATATGATTTGAGCGGGGGAGAACAACAAAAAGTTGCTTTAGCCAAGGTTTTGTTATTAAACCCTAAAATAATCCTACTAGACGAGCCTACAAAGGGCATTGATGCATATTCTAAGGAAATATTCGCCGAAGTACTAAGAGCGCTTAAAAAGCGTCGTGTGGCCGTTGTAATGGTTACACATGATATTGAGTTCTCAGCGCAGTATTCTGACCGTTGTGCCATGTTCTTTGATGGCAATATCGTTTCTGAGGATGAACCAAAACTGTTTTACAGTGGAAATAATTTTTATACAACTGCAGCGCATCGAATGTCGCGTCATTTATATGATTTTGCAGTGACAAGTGAGGACGTGATTTCGTTATGCAAGCACAATCAACAGCTCGAGCAGACATCTACTCCCGTAAACGTCTAATTTTCTCCAGTATCATTATATTTGTAGTTATTCCAATTATCATGCTTATTGGAGTGACTATCTTTAATGATCGTAAATACAATCTTATATCTATGATTATCGTATTATTAGCCTGTGTGCCATTCTTTGTTTCATTTGAAAGAAGAAAACCACAAGCACGAGAAATTTTAACGATAGCTGTTATGTCGGCTATTTCTGTTGCAGGTCGTGCAGCATTCATTTGGATCCCTGCTTTCAAGCCAGTGACAGCGATAACAGCTATTACTGGGTTTGCATTCGGAGCAGAAGCAGGATTTCTTACAGGAGCTACATCTGCCATAGCATCGAACATCTTTTTCGGACAAGGTCCATGGACGCCATTTCAAATGTTCACATGGGGAATCCTTGGTTTTATCGCTGGTCTCTTAGGACAAAAAGGTTGGATGAAAAGCAAAATAGCACTCATTATTTATGGGGTTTTTGCTGGAATAATGTATTCCTTCTGTATGGACATTTGGACGGTCATTTCTTATGATGGGTTGTTTTCTTGGAAAAGGTATTTAATTGCTATGTCAACAGCTATTCCGTTTACAATTGTCTATGTAATATCAAATGTCGTTTTTTTACTCGTTTTAGCCAAACCGATTGGTGAAAAATTAGAACGAATAAAGGTGAAATATGGGATGTTGAATAACTAGAAAAGAAAAAGAACTGTTTCGAAAGTCGTTAATCTAGACTTTTAAAACAGTTCTTTTTTTGATGCAGCTTGCTTTCATACTCAACGAATAATCGAACCTATGGACTCTGAGTTCTTTTTAATTTTTTTAAAGGGTAATATAAACATTGTTGGAATTATGTTAGAATTTCATTTATTCCAGTAAGGAGGGTCACACATTGGATAAAAGTAAACATTCATCGGTTCTTTTAGTAGCTTTAACAAACTTATTAATCATTTGTTTAGCTCAATATTTATATGCTTTGATGTTGATAGACAATAATGAGGTGACATTTTTCAACTTTTTTACATACCTTTAATTAGCATAACTATCAATTTGCTACTATGGTCAAGTAGATTCAGAATCAAATTTTATCAACATTGGATTTTTGTATATATTAGTTACTTCTTTTCAGTTTTTATTTTCTATTTCATTAATTATATTAATGTAGATTCAATAAAGTGGGGAGATTTCCCCCCAGGTGAAGTATACTGGGATTTGTTTTTATACATCTTCGTGAATTCAACGTTACAGTTAACTATTTTGTTTTTTCTGAACATTGTTACTTGGTTACTTTATAAAATCATCAAAAGAAGAAAAAGTGATTCTTACAACTATTTAACTTGATCAATTATTCATGTTAAATAGTTGTATTTTTTACTTATGAAACACGTAATCTTCATAGAGCTAAAAATATATTAGATTTGTGAAAGTCTTTTAAGTAGAATAAAATATACATAATATTAGACTTTATGCTAAAAAAATGAAGAAAGGGGGTCTCATAACAGTGAAAAAGACATTTTGGAAGAATTTAAGTATTTCTTGTCTTGCTTTAACAACTTTATGGACCTTAGCCGATAACCAGCAATTCGCTTACGCTGAAGAAAATACAATCAATGCATTGATCTCATATAAAAACGAAGAGGGTAAACAGAGAGTGTTAGGTGACGTTGAAGATGTCAGTGAAGTTCTGGACAATGTGGAAATGGTTGAAGCATCTTTAACAGAGCAACAACTGTCTGACCTAAAAAAGGATCCGAACATTGAATTTGTTGATACTAAAGAAGCACCTATGACTCTAGCTGAATTGGATACACCGGCTCAACCCTTACTAATACCTACTTGGAATTTAAGTTTAATCAATACGCCTGTAGCATGGAATAGCGGTATTTTTGGCAATAAAGTTAAAGTAGCGGTGATTGATACAGGAATTAACCTCATTGATGATTTGCCGAATGTTGTAAGAAGAGTATCCTTTGTGAGGGATTTGCCAGAAACAGTTATTAAAGAATCAGACAATGTGGATCGTGGAGGTATTAGAAATAATGGTCATGGTACATCTGTAGCTACAGTCATCGGAGCGAGAGTTGGTGGATATTTAAAAGACCAAAAAACAACTGATGTTATTGGGGTTGCACCAAATGTCCAATTATATTCTTTGAAATACGCTGATGGTACAACGAGCGGTACTACAACAGAAATTGTCAAATCAATTGATTGGGCTATTGCAAACAAAATGGACATTATTAATATTTCTTCTGGTTTATATGTTGATGTCCCAGCTCTAAGAAATGCAGTTCAAAAAGCTTATAACGCAGGTATTTTAATAGTTGCCTCGGCAGGTAATGATGGTAATGATAGAAATGTCACTTATCCTGCAAGATATAGTCAAGTGATTGCTGTATCATCTATTAGTGCTAAACAAAAGATTAGTACTTTCTCTAATACAGGCTCATCTATGAATCTTACTGCTCCAGGTGAAGCTGTACCTACGATTAATAAAGATGGCAAATTGATTTATGCTAGCGGTACTTCATATGCAGCACCGCATGTTACAGGCTTACTCGCTCTATTAAAACAGCAATACCCATTTTTATCTGCGAAAGAATTACGTGCAAAATTAGATGAACAGGCAATTGACCTCGGTATAACAGGGATCGACAATTTATATGGGCATGGGTTGGCTCAATACCCACAACCCGAAGAATTAGTCATTGAAGATTTGGTTGATCCTCAAATTGAAAAAGTAACTGATCATACAGCGACTGTTAGTTTTTCATTACCAAATGATACGAACGTTAAAAAGATAGCTATTTACTTAGATGATAAACTTGTCACATCCACCACTGCAAACAAATATACAATAAAAAAATTACAAGCTTCAAAAGACTATAAGATTACTTTAAAAACTGTAAGTCGAGATGGAAGAGCGTCCAATGGCTTAGACTTACAATTGCATACGTTAAAGGACGTTACCCCACCTGCTGAGGTGACAAAATTAATAGCGTCATCAATTCAAATTAATAAAGCGACGATTAATTGGCGAGAGCCGTCAACCGAAGACTTTAAACAGTCTAAAATATACGTAAATAATAAAAAAGTAGCAACGACAAATGAATCTACATATACAATACGCAATTTGAATCCAAGTCATACGTATAAAATCGAAGTGAAAACAGAAGACGAAGCTAAAAATATTTCACAAGGTGTAGCAATTACCATTCAAACACCTGCGAAGAAAGTCTTACATTCACCTTCAGTAAAAAAAGTATCTGATCGAAGTACGAAGGTAAGCGGTACTGCTGAAGCAAATACGACTTTTATAATTTATAAAGGCAATAAAAAAATAGCTCAAGCTTCCGTACAATCAAATGGTAGCTATACTGCTGCTATTAAAAAACAGGTAGCCGATAGTCAATTATCTGTCTATATTACAGATGAAAAAGGCAATACGAGCCCAGTAAAAAGACTGACAGTTATTGATAAAACGGCACCTACGAAGCCAAAAGTAAATAAGGTAACAAGTAATTCAACTATTATTACGGGTACCGCTGAACCGTTTGCAATAATAGAAATGATTAAAGGAAAAACGATTTTGGCTAAAACCGAAGTAAAATCTTCTGGTAAATTCACTATGAAAATTAAAAAGTTAAAGAAAAATTCAACTGTTTCGTTTTGCGCTATTGATCAAGCACATAATCGTAGTAAAAGTACATTAATTAATGTGCAATCATAGAAAACTATACCTCTATATAGGTCTCTTATCCTCTTAAATCGCTTAGTTATGTGGTTGATATTGAAAGGGTAGGGGAGTGTATATGGGGGTATATTTTTTGTTGAATATATGGACTAACGAGGTTTATAATAAATGTAATTAAATATATAAAATGGAAGGTGATGTATTTGAAAGAAAAAACGTTTCAACAAACAGTTGGATTTAGCATAAAAGACACTGTGGCACTATATTGGCTATTTAAAACAAAACAAACGGAATGTTATTCTGTTGAAATACATAAAACCTTTCAAAATGACTTCCCCGGACGCCCTGTTGGCTATGAATATGTCGCACGTATTGCTAAACAACTAGAAGCAGATGGGGCTTTAAAAGTGAGACAAGAACAAAAACGTCTATTCTATCATGCTACTGAGCTAGGTATTGAACGATTGCGCAGATACGAAAAACTCTATTTCCAGCAATTCCATGAAATCGTACTCGTATTGGATCGTTTTTATTATGCTTTAACAAAAAACGGGGATAAACCAGCAGCACCTAACCATCCGCTTCCAGAAGAATTTCGTGCTTATTTCTCAAAACTTATATCAGTAAAGGATATCGTACGCTATTTGGCACTTAAACTAAGTCAAACAAGATCGTCATTTTATATGGCAGAAGTAGGTCAACAACTAGAAGACGTGTTTGGTTGGACTCCTTCAAACGGATATTTATATCAAATCGCACGTGAAATGGAAGAAACTGATTTGCTCATTGGTTATTGGCCTGATGAAAGACGTACTGTACGGAAATTAAAAGGAACAGACGCAGGAACGGCATTTTATGATGTCATTGCTAAATCATTAGAAGAGCGAATAACAACGACTCGTCATTACTTACGATATATGCTTGCTTTTTTTCATAACAAATCGGCTTAGATAATGTTTATATATCTCCTTATAGGGAAATATACTCTAGAACGTATAATATATAAGGAGTTGTTTTCTTTATGAATAATTTAAAGGATAATATTCTGTCTATTTTAAAAGATAGTAAAGTTGGGACAATGGCTACAGTGCATAATAACAAACCGTATTCATGCTACATGACCTTTTTTAATGATGATTTGACTCTCTACACAGCGACAAGTAAAGAGACAACTAAATATGATACTCTGCACGAAAATCCTTTTACACACATATTACTTGGCTATGAAGGTAACGGTTTTGGCGATACCTATGTAGAGTATGAAGGAAAAGTCACTCAATTTGATGATGAAAGTATGAAGACAAAGATTCTAAGTAAGCTATCAGGATTAATATTTGATAAACCTGAAGAAATGGTCATTTTGAAAATTGATCCTGAACGAATTACACTTCTAAATAAAAAAGGTGAGCCTTCGCAAGAATTAGAAATGAAATAAAAAGATTATTTAGCCAAAAAGCGCGATTATAACTAAATTGTTAGGAATTGAAGCCAAAATCTATAATTGTTAAGATTTTGGCTTTTTAATGTAAAAAAAGATCTGGGAGCACCTACTCCCAGATCAAAGTTTCTCAATATTAATCAATATATTTGTTCACAAATCCCCACACCGTTTTCCAATACTTCTCTGGATCTACTTTTTCAGCTTCTCCATGACCTGCACCTGGAATAATTAATTTTTCTTTATCAACATTTGCCGCATTATAAACGTCATCTAGCATTTCATAAGGGACAAATGTATCTTTGTCACCATGGATAAATAGCATAGGCGTTTTACTCTTCGCCACTTGTTTGACGGCAGAGGCCTCGTTTAAATCGTACCCTGCACGAATTTTCGTGATGGTGTTAGCCGCGTTCATAACGGGGAACTTTGGTAAATTAAACAAGTCATCAAGCTGATATGTAAATACATCCATAACAGATGAATAACCACAATCTTCAACAATTACTTTGACATTTGAAGGTAATTTTTCGCCAGAGGTCATCATAACAGTGGCTCCACCCATGGAAATTCCGAATAAGGCGATTTCAGCTTTCGGATCTTTATCAGTAATTGTCTTGATCCATAAAAGCATGTCTTTTCGATCATCCCAACCCATTCCGATGTAATCTCCTTCGCTTTCTCCATGTCCACGAAGATCTGGTGCTAACACATTGTATCCTTTTTCATAAAAATTGCGGATCCACCGAACCATTAGAGTGTTATTTGAGGTATACCCATGATCGACGATAACCCATTTATGATCTGAATTATTGTTATCATATAAATGGCCTTTTAATGATAATTTATCTGAAGAAACAATACTTGTTGTAATAGGTGGATGTTTTTTTGAAAAGGCAACATCCGCTAATTCACTTGTTTTTGCTACTTCAGCTGAAACAGCTTCCGATTGAGCTAAATGCGGATTACCGGTTAAAAATTCTTTTTCCGTATTAGCATTTAATGCGAAATTGTAAAAGTAATTTCCGACTAAACCATAAGCAATGACTAATATGATGATAATTACTGATGAAATAATACTGAATTTTTTCATGAGACACTTCCTTTTAACTAAACTATTAATATTTTAATAGTTCAAAGTATAGCATATGTTGTAATTTGAACTAGTTCTCACTATAGAATTCTATTAGATGTCTATAAGTTATTTTATAGCCATGAGAGATCAGTCTAAATTAATGATTGAATTTTAAGACACTTCTCTTTATAATAAATGCAAGTAACATTTTTACACACAATTGTATAACAGAATACGTAGATAAGGATTAGTACATAAGGAATGCGCGGATAGAGAGTCGGGTTTGGTGGAAACCGATACGCAGCAACTAATGGAATGGACCTTTGAGTGACTGCTTGAAAGTTGAGTATGGCAGTTCGATTAGCGAATCGTTATATCGCTTATAGTGGTAGCGTTTTTCGCTGCAATTGAGGTGGTACCGCGGAATTTCCGCCCTCCATAGAGAATAGTCTCTATGGGGGGCTTTTTGTGTTACTTGAGATGAGCTGAGAAAAGGAGTTTGAGCAAATGACAGTTAAGATGAGAGAGTATGAGATGGTAACACTTCAAGGGGATATGATGACACCGATATCCATTTATCAAGCAGTGAGAGGTCGAAAGAAAATGCTTTTTGAATCGTCAGCTAAGCACGAAGAAAGTGGTCGATATTCATTTATTGCTTTGAATCCAATCGCGGAGTTAAAGAGTACGGAAAATGGTACGGTAATATTTCAAAAAGGGCAGCAGAGAAAAATACAACGTTCTCCAATTGACGTTTTAAAAGAAATGCTGCCATTAAATATGGAAGACTATCCATTCGCCTTTTTTGGTGGTGCAATAGGTTATATCGGTTATGAGACCGCCTTTTATTTTGAAAAAATCGGTAACTCTTTGCCAGATGAACTAGACATGTCGAATATGCATATGCTTTTTTACGATACATTTATTATTTATGATCATTTACAACAAACGGTATCAATTGTTGCGATTGATTTGTTTAATAGTGATCGTAGTCCTGAAGATATGAAGGCAAGTATTCAAGAAATTGTGACAAGCCTACAAATGACGACTGTCTCACAGCCTGATGAGGAAGAAGATACTTTAGAATTTAAATCATCAATGGATGAAGAGTCGTTTTGTGATATGGTCAAAACAGCTCAGGAACATATTAAGCAAGGTGATATCTTCCAAGTTGTACTTTCACAACGTTTTTCATCGCCATTTTCAGGCAATCCATTTTCTTTATATAGAAAATTACGTACATCTAACCCTTCACCATATATGTTTTATATGGATTTTGAAGACTATATCATTTTGGGTACTTCACCTGAAAGTTTAGTCAAGGTTAAAAACAGACTTGTTACCACGAATCCGATTGCCGGAACGCGTCCTCGTGGTAAAACGGCTAAAGAAGACGCTGCGCTTGCCAAAGGTTTACTTGAAGATGAAAAGGAGATTGCCGAACATCGTATGTTAGTCGATCTAGGACGCAATGATATAGGTAAACTATCAAAAATCGGCTCAGTGAAACTACCAAAGTATATGGATATTGAATACTACAAATATGTCATGCACATCGTTTCTGAAGTGACTGGTGAGTTGAAAGACGATATTCATGTGTTAGATGTATTAGCAACCTGCTTACCCGCTGGTACTGTGTCAGGCGCACCTAAAATTCGTGCAATGCAAATTATCAATGAGTTAGAAAAGATGAAACGTGGTGTATATGCGGGTGCAGTCGGCTATATTTCAATTTCTGGTGACATGGATATGGCCTTAGCTATTCGTACAATGGTTGTTCGAAACGGCCAAGCACATGTGCAGGCTGGCGCAGGCATTGTCTATAACTCTATTGCAGAAAGCGAATACGAGGAGACGCTAAATAAAGCAAAAGCGCTTTTGGAGGTGCGAAAATGATCCTACTAATCGATAATTATGACTCTTTCACATACAATCTTTATCAACAAGTGAGCGCATTAGGGAAAGAAGTTCAAGTTGTACGAAATGATGTTCTGCCTATAGATGATATCCGTCTTATGCAACCAGAGGCTATTATCATTTCCCCAGGACCTGGTACGCCATCTGAAGCCGGTATTTCAGTACAAATTGTACAAGAGCTTTATAAAGAGTTTCCTATTCTCGGTATTTGCCTAGGTCACCAATCGATTGCAGAAGCCTTTGGTGCAAATATAGTGCAAGCGCAAAATATCATGCATGGTAAATTATCTTTGGTTAATTATGAGCATGAAGACTTATTCTCGGCCATTCAAGGCCCGCTCTCTGTTATGAGGTATCATTCACTAGTAATCGAGCCTAGAACATTAACACAAGCCTTTAGAGTAACTGCCACGGCTGCTGATGATAACGAGATAATGGCTATTCAACACAAAACATATCCAGTCTTTGGCCTGCAATTTCACCCCGAATCCATTGGTACACCTGAAGGGGATAGCATGATTCAAGCATTTATAGAATCTTATGGTAGAAAAATCGTACAGTTTTAATAAAGTTTAACCGTTTATAAAAAAGATGAACCGAAATATTAATTATTTCGGTTCATCTTTTTTTACAAACAGAATTGTATTAGATTGCGAAAAATCGGATAAAGCTAAATGTTATCTTTTTAATAGGTCTATATATTTTAGTAGCTCTGAAATCCCTTTATATTGGTATAACAACTGATTGCTCAGATTTTCTAAAGCCACCGAAAATGAACTCTCGATTTTATCATAGCTCTGCGCGTCTAAATCATTCAAAAGCTGCTTTATGTTTTCTATATAATAGACGGTTTTTCTTAAACTACTAATAACCAATATCTTACGCAGTTCTGCTATTGTAATCATTCTATATCCATTTTCATTATTCCTTTCCGAACGGACTAACCCTTCCTGTTCCCAATAACGAATAGCTGAAGTATTAACGCCTGCTATTTCAGCTGCCTCTCCAATACTCATACATTTCTTTAATTTTCTATTTTTATATTTCGTAAAATCGGCATTTTGAATCATTGTAAGTATTTCTTCTACTTTCCGTTTCTCCAACTCAATATGGAATTGTTGTTCATTTATTAACCAAAGAGCTTTTTTATAATTTTCGTTTTTTATCATTCTCATGGCTTCATAGACAATAGGTACCTCATAGCCTTTTAATAATGTTCTAATGGTTGTAAATGCTTGTAAATGTATCAATGTATATATCCGATGATTACTTTGATGATTCAGAATTAAAAGTTGGTTTAGTTGGTAATCCCAATTTTAAAACGATTATGCTGCCAATAGCTAAAGAATCTGTTTATGGTGAGGAAGGAAAAAACTTAAAATTATGGGGAGTAGACCCTGAATTAGGAAAACACTTTATCGAGGGACTACAAGACAACTTTCAAGTTTTATATTTCGACTATGAAGGACACCGTTTGAAACACCCTAACCCAGAGAATCTCATACCTGAAAACATAGTAAAAGATTTGTTATTAATTGCTGATGAAATGAATATTAACAAATTTAGCTATTATGGTTACTCTTGGTTAGCTCTAGTTGGTTTACAACTAGCAATAAGGACAGACAGATTAGAAAGCCTTATCATGGGTGGTTTTCCGCCAATAGATGGACCATATAAAGAAATGATGGTGGTGAAAAAAAACATATGAACAAGCTATGAATAATCAAAATGCTCCTTTTAATAACGAACAAGAACATATTAGCCCAAAAAAAGTTGATTGGGATAACATACAGATAAAGATCGACATAAATCAAACTAAACAGTTTGTTACGATGTACAATAATCTGATGAAATTTGATGATCGAGAAATTCAAGGTCATCTAACTATTCCGAAGTTAGCGTTTGCTGGAGAAAAAGACACTATTGTATATGGGGAGAACTTTGGAAGTGTAACAGTCGATATTGTCGGTATACTACAAAAAAATAAACAAGAGTTAGAAAACTTGGGATGGAATGTAGAAATTTTAAAAGGAAAGAGTATGGATCATACCAAAGCTATGCAACCAAAAACTGTTTTATCATTAATAAAGCCATGGTTGATTCAAAATTCATGAAAAACTCATTAAATTGAAAAACCTTTTACTTGGGCTTGTTCTTTTACTTAAGGCTTATTGAAACGATCTAATTTACATTGACATAATGTATTAAACGCTTAGTTTCAGCTTGTTTCCATGATTGAGTAGGTGATACAAAAAAAGTCCTACATTTATGGTCAGAAATTAAACCAGAAATTCAAAATTGAAAAGATCAATGGTGTTGCTGAAGAAACCATGGTCATTTTTAGTATAAGAAGGATAGAGAAGGCATATTTCAATATGCCCACCTATCCTTCTTTTTGTGCTCTTTGATTTAAAACCTTTAATTTTTATTTCACCAAATGACATAAAAAATTTATAAATACCTAAAAGTTGGAATAAAGTGATGAGATGGGGGGATTTGATGAAAGGAAATAAGAGCGTTTTTGTTATATCTTTAATTTTAATTATTGGATTCGTTTTTTGTTATATCTTCTTTAGTGGGATAGGTAAAGCTACTTTCAAAAATGAATTCTGGGAAGAAGCAGATATTGGAGCAATAAGCCAGATAGAGCTTATTAGAGGTTCAGATAGTAAGCAAATACTCTTTTCTAAAGAACATGAGATTAAAGTGTTTGTAGATACTATTTCTGAAGCGAAAATAAAACAAATAAAAGAAAGTGCAAGCAAAATAAATGAATCTTACTGGATCACGATATGGATAGCCGGGGACAGAAAATTCGGATTACGAATTGATGATAATCAGATCTTGTCTGTTTTTAATTATGAAGGTAGTGAAAATAACGCTAACCTGTATGAAATGAAAGATCAATCTATTTATAAATACATTGAAAATCTGTTTTAAGCAGACTTAAATACCATGAAAAGCGATTTAAAATTAACTTTACAACAGTAGTTTTTCAACCTTTAGCATTTTAATTGAATTAAGATTATTTTTTCTATTAATCCAATATCCATTGAAAAGTAAATAGTAGTTTGTATTTTCAATATTATTGCGTATAATAATTGGAAAAGGAGGGCTGGAGTTGGAAATATCAGATTATATTGAACAAGTGTATGAAAACAGGCGTGATGCGTTTCGAAAACTATTTGAAACGGTTCAAGAAAACTTACCACCAGGCTTTGAAGCAGTAATGCAGTATACAATGCCGAACTTCGTAGTACCGAAGTCAATATATCCGAATGGCTATCACTGCAGTCCAGAAGAGCCGCTACCGTTCATAGGCGTAGCTGCTCAAAAGAATCATCTTTCGTTGTATCATATGGGGATTTATGCGAAACCAGAGTTACTAGACTGGTTTGTTTCTGAATATCCGAAACATATGACTACTAAGCTCAATATGGGCAAAAGTTGCATAAGATTTTCGAATGCCAAAAAGGTACCGTATGCATTAATTGCGGAGCTTGTTAGTAAAATGACAGTAGATGATTGGATTGAATGTTACGAAAAGCAACTTAAAAAAGCATAGAGGGGTGTTTTGAATGCAGACACGTATCGAAGAAATTGATGGGCTTGTTGTGAAAGGTTTAAGTATTCATCAAGGTAAAACGTCAGATATTCCCGAGAAATGGGAGGAACTTGCGAATGTCCTTGAAGGCTATAACGTATCGCAGGATGTATCATATGGTGTTTGTATTCAAATGAATGAGGACGGCTTAGATTACGTCGCTGGTATTGACGATCATCTACTACCAGATGAAATTACAGCAGTGACTGTGAAGATTCCAAAAGGTCGTTACTTAGTCGGTAAAGTTGATGGTGGAATCGGCCAGATTCAAGAGACATTCCGAAAACTATTCAGCAATCAGGATGTTACACATCGACCATCTATGAGTTTTGAAAAATATATCGGACAAGATATACACGATATTGAAGCTTGGGTGCCAATCGTTTAAAAGTCAGGCGTAGAGTATAATGCTCTACGTCTTTTTTGTTAAGATATTTGGATCAAAGATTACGCGTATGGAGAAGTAGTTGATTCCGCTATTATCATTTTGTTTGTCATTAGAACAATGTGAAGTGCATTGATTGATTGCCCTACGGATGATAACACTCTAGCTTTCAGTAAAAAAGAAAACACTATTCCACGATAATAATATATAATGAAGGTGGAGGTGAACTATTTGTTTTATGTAAAATTTATACTTCTTTTTTTATTTTTTATACTAGCTGATTTCATTCTTGGGTTGTTTAATGCTCCAACATGGATTGTAATGACCATCAATGCTATCGCTGGAATTGCCGTTATTTATGACCATATACATACAGTGAAATTCTCGAAAAATGCGAAGAAAATCGTAAGAACAATGAAATATCAAAAGAAAAATCCGTTTTTCGCATATGTATTAGCTGTAAAAGAAGGTACATTAGAAGATGAATTAAGAGAAATCGAGCGTGTCATGGCAAAGTATAAACAACCAGATCTTCGTAATAGTTTAGAATTCACAAAAAATTATCGACTTAACGATTACGACAAGGCAATTCAATTTGCTAAGAAAATTGAGAAAGAGCCTTTAAAAAACTTTTATTTAGCCATTGCAGATGTTCTACAAAAAGACTATGTAAAAGCACGCTCATATACTTTCGCCCAAAAATGGATGAAACACGCAATAGAAGCTGAAATAGCACTTCAGTTAAAAAACATTGAAAACTATAAAAAACATATGAAGCTAGTGATTGAAGAATCAAAAGGTATGCAACTTATCTTAAATCAAGCAACGTTTGAAAAAGAACTACTTAACTTTAAACGTGACGAAAATAAATAATATATATGCTTTTAGTTACTATGAAGATTTTGAAGTACATAGTCAATTAGTAGAACGGTAGAAGAGTTCATCAATGCGTTTGAAAAATTCGGACAAGACATACACAATATTTAAGCTTGGATGCCACTCGTTTAAAAGTAAGACGTAGAGTATAATGCTCTACGTTTTTTTATGTAATTTTGTGTATCTATCAAAAGCTTTATTTTTAAAATTAATGTACAATAAGCTCGAGGTGAAGAGTTTGTATTATTTAAGGTTAGGTTTACTGTATTTGTTTTTAGCGGTAATTGGATTCGTACTTGCATGGTTTAATGCTCCTACATGGGTCATAGTAGTCGTCTTTATAGTTGCTGTGGCTGCCGTGATTTATAATAATGTACTAGTTATGTACTTATCTAATGATGCGAAGAAAATTGAAAGAGCGATGCGTAATCAACGTAGAAATCCACTTTTCGCACATGTTCTTGCAGTAAAAGAAGGTACGCTTGAGGATGAAATGAAAGAGATTGATCGTGTCATTGCGAAATATAAGCAACCAGATCTCCGTAATAGCTTTGAATTTCTACGTAATTATCGACTAGGGCAATATGAAAATGCGATTAAGTTTGCTAAGGAAATTAAAAGAGAACCCTCTAGAAGCTACCATTTAGCACTTGCTGATGTTTTACAAAAAAATTATAAGAAAGCACGCTCATATAGTTTTGATCAAGCATGGATGGCCCATGCTGTAGAAGCAGAAATTGCTCTGCAACTGAAAAATCTAGAAAATTATAAAAAGCATATGCAACTTGCGATAGACGAATCAAAAGGTATGCAGCTTCTATTAAATCAAGCAACATTTGAAAAAGAGCTAAGAACATTTAAAGTCTCTGGAAAGAAATGATATTTGTGCAGTTAAGCTTTTATGAAGCAGGGTAGCCACCCTGCTTTTTTTGTTTTTCTTGAAAGGATTAATCTAATACTATATTTATAGTTTTAATTTTCTGATAAAATATAAGGAATAGTACATAAAGGGGAGAATGCGATGGTGAAACTAGAACAATCAATAGATGTTTCAAATCATAATTATGTACAACTGGCGAATAGTACAATAAGACTTGGACCAGTGAAGATGAATGTGTTTAGTTTTGCAGTAGACGGAGTATTGATTGATACAGGCGCACAATCTTTGTTTCCTTCATTTCGTCCTTTTTTCGAACAAGCTGATTTTGAGAAAGTAATGCTTACGCATTTCCATGAGGATCATATTGGATGTGCAGCTTGGTTAAAAGAACAGAGAGATATCCCATTCTATATTCATAAAGACTCCGTTGAGCGCTGTAGTAAAAAATATATCTATCCAAAGTATCGTCAGTACTTTTGGGGGCAAAGTGAGCCATTTCATGCCCAAGCAATTGGGGAGACGTTCCAATCAAGAAATGCAACATGGGATGTAATTGCTACACCTGGTCATACTCAAGACCATTTAGCTTTCCTAAACAAAGAAACTGGTGCATTATTTACTGGAGATTTGTTTATTCAGGAAAAAACGAAAGTAATTTTAGCAGAAGAGAACATCGTTGATACTCTACAATCATTAAAGAAAATATTAACTTATGATTTTAAAGATATGTATTGTTGCCACGCAGGTTTTATTGAAGATGGCCATCAGCAAATAAAAAACAAGATTGAACATTTAGAAGCGTTACAGTCGCAAATTATTAATATGCATAAGAATGGCATGTCTATTGAGGAAATAACTGCTCAACTATTCCCTAGGGTGTATCCTATCGTTGAAACATCTGAAGGTGAATGGTCAGCCATTCATATTGTCCGTGGTTTTGTGGAAGGAAGCAGGTAAAACTACGAAAATAAGAAGCACAGATAAATGTGCTTCTTATTTTTATTTATGCTATTTTCAAATAACAGTTCTTTTACTTAAAAAATGATCTACTAAATAAATCGATTGAGGGAATGCTAACCCTAATTGCCATATGCCTATTCCTTTAATTTTGTAGTCTACTACTAATTGTAGCTTTTGTGCACGAGACCTTGAATCTTCAAACCAAATAATATGTCGATTGCCTAATGCGTCCCAATATTCAAAGTGTGCCTGGTGATATTGATTAGAGTATTGAATCGGCACTTGATTGGTCATTGCAGTATTCACCGCATCTCCTACAGCAATCGCACGAGCACTAATAACAGAACCATCCCTAGCCATCGCCCAATCGTATCCATAATTTGGAACACCTAAAATAATTTTATTAGCATTCATATGATTTTTGGCGTATTGAATTGTTTGTCTTACCTCTTTTATTGGTGCCACAGGTCCTGGTTCACCACCTCCATGATGAAAATCATAGGCCATCAAAAAGACGAAGTCAGCAGCAGCACCAATCCCTTTATAATCATAACCTTTTGTCCACGGAGTGGTATCATCTGTCTTAGCAGGTAATGCAACAGATGTAGTATATCCTTCAGGACTTAAACGATTTCTCACCATGCGGATAAAAGTCACATAATCAGCTGCATCATAATCCTTCAATAATTCAAAATCAATATTTACTCCTGCAAAATTATTGTTTTTTACTATGTTATAAATATTATTCAATGCTTGATCTCGTATAGTCGGATTACTAATAATACTTCTTGCTACTGCGGAACTAAATCCTGTTTCCGTTAAGTTGGATATAACAGCAATTGGCGCTACTTGTTTTTGCCGACTTAATGTATTAATGCTGTGAAGATACAATGGACTCAGTGTACCGTCACTTGAAATATGATATTCAAAAATACCATAATAAGAATTACTATCTGCAAATTGATTAATCAATTCTATATCTCTTGCTGGTGTAGTAGGAGTTAAATAGCTAAAATTGGCTGCCCGATATTTGGTTCTAGGTGGTAAATATAAACGCATACCGATAGACAAATTATTTGAGTGCAAACCATTATAAAGCTTTATCGTTTCAACAGGCACTAAAGCCATTTGACCAATTGTAAATAAGGAATCACCAGGTTGAACAATATAGACATTTGTTGGAATCAGCAAATCTTGCCCAGGTACAATATTTGGTATTTTTAATCCATTTGTAATGCGTATACTATCCATATTTACTTGATATTTTGATGCCACGGAAAATAAAGAATCTCCCGCTTTCACTACATATATAAACAATGATTCACCTCTGTTTATCTGTATTTAACCCTTTATCATATGCGTTTCAATGATATTGTGTTATGCAATCAAACGTAAATGATATTACAACAGGCAGTACTGCAGTGGGACAGATTTGATTGGATATATAATAAAAACCGAGAAAATTTTATTTTCGGTAATTGAAAATGAAAAGCGGATTCAATTTTTAAAGAAGTTGTAACTTACTTTCCTAAGTGCTATGGAAACGAATACTAATTATCGGAATGTATATTAATTCGGATGCGAGCTATACTATTTACGATTCACTTATAGATCCACCATGACTAGGAGGCGGAACACGATGAGTAGGCCGGAACACTTAGATCCAAAATCTCAACAAATCCACCACAACTGGACAAGGGATAAGCGTCAAAAATCTCAAGTGAATGGGCAAACAGAGGTAACTCTGCATAACAAACTCTTGAGAACTTCAGCGAAATCACGACAGTCACAGTTATAACAATCATGTAGGTATAAGTGCAATCGAACCCGGAAATTAATTTCCGGGTTTTTTTGTGATTTTAGATGCTTTTTCAGCGATTTCATTAATGTTCTAGCCACTGGGCGTTATTCCTTTTCTAATAGGCTAGTGACACACTTCAGGGGCAATGTACATATCATTTGTATGAAGAGGTGGTGAAGAATGAGAGACGATAAAATGACTAAAAACCACAATCCTGTCGAAGTTGAACAACAGGAATGGAAGAAAAGACAATTGAAAGAACGCATGAAGCAGATGCTTACAATCGCTTCACCTATTTTTCTCTTGCTGTTATGGGAGTTCCTATCCCAGACTAATTTGCTTGATGCACGTTTTTTCCCACCGCCATCTGAAATCGTCAGTACGTTCTATTCCATGGCAATGAGTGGTGAGCTATTTAATCATATTGGCATTTCCCTTTACCGGATAATAGCGGGTTTCTTACTTGGGGTTATTCCAGGCGTTGTCATCGGATTATTGATGGGTCTGTATTCACCAATTAGGCACTTCATATCACCTATTGTAATGGCGCTAATGCCAATTCCTACTCTTGCCTTGTTACCCATTATCATCATCCTATTTGGAATCGGAGACTTTTCTAAGGTTGTGACGATTGCTGGTAGCGTCTTTTTCCCAGTCGTCATCAATACAACAGCAGGGGTCATTAATATTGACTCCATCTATTTAGATGTCGCCAAAAATTATGGTGCCAGCTCTAAGGACTTTTTCGTAAAAATCGCATTTCCTGGGGCATTGCCGGTCATGATGGAAGGTATTCAAATGGGGCAGGCAATTGCGCTCTTAACGATTGTGGCAGCTGAAATGATGGGAGCTACATCAGGTATAGGCTATTTAATTTGGACCTCATATAAAGCATTTATGTTAAAAGAGATGTTCGTTGGGCTTATACTCATTTCATTTTTCGGCTACTTATTTTCACTTTTGCTAAGGGCACTACAAAATAAGATTTTATCTTGGAGGTGAAGCAGTGGAAAACAACACTAAAATTTCAATTCAAGATATGACGAAAGTATTTTACAAGAAAAATAGTAGTGTCACTGCTTTGGATCATATTTCTCTTAATATTTCAGAGGGTGAATTTGTTTGTCTGGTAGGTCCAAGTGGTTGCGGGAAAACAACGTTGCTACGTATTTTAGCAGGACTTGAAACTACGAGTGTAGGTGAATATAAGATTACCGAGGGAAAAGAAAATAGGCCCCTACAATCAATGGTTTTTCAAGAGAGAGGTGTCATTCCTTGGCTAACCGTAGAAGAGAACGTTGCATTCGGTCTGAAAATGCGACATCTTCCATCTGAATTGATCAAAGAGCGTACATCTTACTATTTAGAAAAAGTTGGCCTAGAAAATTTTTCGACACTCTATCCAAAAGAACTTTCTGGAGGTATGAAGCAACGTGTAAGTATTGCACGTGCATTTGCCAATGACCCAGAAATCTTACTGATGGATGAACCATTTGCAGCACTTGATGAGCAAAACAAATTCATTTTACAAGAAGAGCTACTGTCTATATGGGAGGAAACGAAGAAAACGGTGCTGTTCATAACGCATAGTATTGATGAAGCATTGCTACTAAGCGATCGAATTCTATTGATGAGCTCGCAACCTGGCAGAATCATTAAAGAGATTAAAAATGATTTGCCAAGGCCGAGAAATATAGAGCAAATTAGATCGGACCATAATACAGCAGGACACTTTGTGGACATTTGGAAGCATCTGCAAGAAGAAGTGCAAAAATCTAGAAAGTAATCAGTAAAAGGGGGCATGACATGCGGAAATGGTTCAAGTTAGGTTTATTTATACCATTCCTTATCCTTGCAATGTTCGTTGCAGGGTGTTCGGATAAAGAAACATCAAATAAGGGAACTACAGGGACGAAAGACAATAACGAAGTAAGTAAAGATAATCCGTCTGGCGATTTGGCTGCTTTAAGTAAAAAAACGAAAGTTGTTATCGCTGAGGACGGAGCGGCATCAGGAGCAGGTTTTTATATCGCTAAAGAAAAAGGTTACTTCGAGGATTATAATATTGAGGTAGAATTTGCTCAATTTGCGAATAGTGATGACATGTTACCTGCACTTGCAGCGGGTGAAATAGATATTGCAGGAGGAATATCAACAGCCTCTTTCTTTAATGCAATTGCACAGGGGATTGACGTTAAAATTATTGCAGATAAAGGGCATAACGTACCAGGAAAATCCTATTTCTCATTTGTTATCGGTAACCATATGAAAGATAAGATTAAAGATTACTCAGATTTTAAAGGTAAAAAGATTGCAGTCTCTGCAAAAAATGCGATTGATGGCTACATCTATCAAAGAATGCTTGAACATGCAGGGTTAACGGATAAGGATGTTAAATTCACACTAATGAATGACTTCGGTAGCATGCTTGGAGCCCTCCAAAACGGTTCAATAGATGCTGCGCTTAGTATTGAGCCATTAATTGCTCAAGGAATCGATAAAGGCATTCTAGCACGCTTTGGAGATACAACTGACTATGCGCCAGATTCACAAATAGCCTTAGTTTTAGCATCTCCTAAATTTATGAAGGAAGAACAAGACGTTTCACTTCGCTTTATGTTGGCTTATTTAAAAGGTGTCCGTGATTATAATGATGCGTTCATCAAAGGCGAAGGCAAAGACCAAATCATCGACATCATGACAAAACATACAGCATTAAAAGACGCGAAGTTATGGGAAAAAGTATACGTAACTGGTCTTGATCCAGATGGTAAAATGCGTATTGATGACATTCATGCACAATACGATATGTACAAAGCAAATGGGGCAACACAAGGGGAGTTCGACTTCGACAAAGCAATTGACACTTCACTCACAGAGAAAGCCGTCAAAATCCTTGGCGAATATTGATTTATTCGTGTTTGATTTGTTTTAATTGCAACGATTCCCGCCTATAGCGCGAATTTAATGTGTTATGGGCGTCTATATAAATCAAAGTGGCTTTCATCGCAACAAGATGAAAGCCACTTTTTTATTTTTTACGGCCATATATTTCTTTGTTTAAATGTTATTCACCAATAAAGTCACTTAAACAGCTATTAACTTTTCAGCTAACTTTATGTTTTCCTTTAGATAAATTGGTATTTCAGAGTTATGTAAAATCTCCTCTGTCGACATCCAACAAACATCGTCTACTTCATCTAAACACTTAGCATATGCTTCTCCAGACTCGTGATCACATTGAAAAACAATATCTATTACGTTTAATCCTGAATCTGTAACAAAAAAAGAACTATTCACATATTTCAGGTTTGAAACCTCAATACCAACTTCTTCAAAGATTTCTCTTTTTAATGTTTTCTCTAATACATCAGTTGATGTTCCATCTACTTCCACTTTACCTCCAACTAGTGAAAGTTGGCCACCAGCATGTTCTTCCTTTTTGCTGCGTCTTATTAAAAGCCATTTTTCATTTTTGTTAATTGCCCCTTCAACATTTACGATAAACATAAACTTCCCCCCAAATTAAGCGTTATATAATATTCTATCTAACTAGAAGCTTTTCCTTTAAAGAGTATGAATAAGTTAAAAACTCGATACTCTATGATCTTGCGGTTATCTTTCGTTCCACATATATGTAACGTCGTCAGAAGTGTTAGAAAACAGAGGTAACGAATAAGTACCAATAATTTATAGATAAAAAAAACCATCTAATCTTTTTGGGCGATTAGATGGTTACTATATGTGTAAAGTTAAATTAGACAGTTTTGTATATATAATATCTCCATATTTTAGGTATGCCTCTATCTACATATTACCAAAATATTAAATATAAGTCTATTTCTTTTTTATTTTCTATGTGAAAATAAAGGGGCGCACAAATAGCATAACGTTATGCCTCAAAATTTGGAGGTATGTAATGAAACAAAATATCTACGATCACCCTGACTTTTTCAATGGCTATAAGGAGCTTCGGCAATCTAGTTATAATTTCAATAACTTACTCGAACAGCCTACGTTGAAGGCGATGTTACCTGAACTAAAGGATACAAAAATTCTTGATATCGGGTGTGGAATGGGGGAATTCGCTAACTATTGCATACAACAAGGATCAAAACATGTAACAGGAATCGACATCTCTTTAAATATGATTTCAATGGCACGTAAAAATAATCCACATAAATCTATTCAATATATACATGCAGCGATAGAGGATATCAACTTTGCACCTTCAAGTTTTGATATCGTAAATAGTTCACTTGCAGTTCATTATATGGAGGACTTCGGAGCGATAACATCAAAAATTTCAAATGTCTTGTGTGAAAACGGTTCTTTTATTTTTTCAATGGAACATCCAATTGTTACTTCAAGAAAAGAGATGGATAACTGGTTTAGTGATGATAAAAGACGACTTCTACATTATGCTATAGACAATTACCAGGAAGAAGGGCAAAGAAGCCAGCATTGGTATATTGATGGTGTCATCAAATATCATCGAACATTTGCAACTATTATTAATACACTTATCTCAAAGCAATTACAAATAGAAAAGATAATTGAACCGATACCTACTAAGGAAGCAATAATCCAATTGCCTAGCTTGCAAAAAGAACTTAGTCGACCATCTTTTCTAATCATAAAGGCAAAAAAAGTGACTCTCTAATCATGGCAAGCTTTGTGCAATCGAAATCTGCCGTTCAGGTGAATTTAGGGCCAGAACATACTTTGTAATATAAATTCTGTATATGGAATTTTGTAGTGAATGTAACTTTCAACAATCATTTCATTCTGAAAAATGCCCTTTTTAAGCGTACAGAACAAATGTTCTATGTATGTAAAAAGGGCATTTTTCGCATTAAAACAATGTAATTCAAACTTATATAGTGTAAAATTACATCATTTATACGGAGAATTATACATTTTTTTGAATTAATCTACGTATTGTATTAAGAATATTTATATTGCACATAAGAACATTCGTTTGTATACTAGGGGAAAGGGCACTTTTTATTAAGAATAAGCTAGGAGATGGTGTTTTTTATGTGGAAATTATCAAATGGGAAATTGATTCAAGCAACAGATATAGCTCGAGTAAAATTTCGCACGAATATAAGTGCTGCGGTTTTGGAGAAACTAAAAGTTATGGCTGATGATTATGATACGCATGTCAATTACTTGTTGGAATCAGGTGTACATTCAGTATTAAATCAAAATACAATCATCTATGATAAAGCAACTCGTCCAACTGATCGAGTGCAGTATAAGACAACATACGATGCAGATCTTTTAGAAGCTTTGAAGGCTTTTGCGAAACAGCATCAAGTATATATAAACGATGTTATTGAATATAGCGTACAATACATAGATCTAAATGATGTGAAAAATGCGAGTTACAAACATAGAGTAGAGTGATGGAAATTCACTTTTACTCTAAATCACAAAACGCCCCGAACATAATATACATTATAGGAAGTTACGTTTCATTTCATAAGTATACTTGAAACAGTGAGATATTTTTAAAATTTATGGTAAATTGGCGTTGGCGTTTTGTTGATGTTTATTAAAATTACACCTAGATACATTTAGACTACTTAGTTATACATTTGATGCATTCGGTTGCATTCGGTTGATCAATTAACACATTCACACGCTCATTTAACCCACTGAGGTATTTCGGATCACTTTAGCTCTATCAGCAAGAATATCCTGAACTTTTGATTCCCAATATGCTCCTTTCTAAACTGCTTAAGATTTTTCAGAAACTTTTATCCAACTATTATTTTTAAAATATTCTACAAGTTCATCACAAGGTAAACTTATTTCTTATAAAGATTAGCAACAACTAAACAAAAAATTTTATTCATTTTAAAAATGTCAAACATCACATTGTTTATTCCTCTGTGCTTTTAAGGCTATCTAGGGTATTCAGAAGCATGTTAAATATAAAAATACGGACTTCCCTACCCTTTTAGATAAAGCCCTTTAAAACGCTTATAAAGCCTATTTTGCATTTGATTATTTAATCTGGTCTTTTTGTGAATCAATGGATCGTACATGGACTAACTTTTATCGATTACATGTGTTTTATTGTCATTGATGTGTTATTACTAAAAAAGCTGTGAATCAGAGTCTTTTGAGAATATAATGCATTGGAATAGTCAGGGTTAACAGTGAAAGCACCCGGAAACTCATACATTAAGAAAAGTTTTTACCTTAGCTAAGTAGACTGGTATATTATCATCATGGACAAAGTGTCCGGCATCATCTATCGTCACCAATTCGCAATTCGGGATTAGTTTAGAAACTTCGTGCAATTTGTTATGAGGAATATGACTGGTTCCCCCACCTATTATAAGAGTAGGTTGGTTAATGTCAGCAAGGCGCGCCCACCATTCGGGATTTGGTTCATTTAGCTGTTTTAGAATAGAAGGCACAACTAGCCAATCAAACGGTAGATGATCAGATGGTTTAGAGGGTATCTCGATCTGCTTATCCGGAAAGGGCGGAGGAGTATCTTCAACAATCAACTTTTCTATCCTTGACGGAAATTTCTCTGCAAACAGATAGGATACTGTTCCCCCCATAGAATGACCTAGTAGCGTAAAACGTTCTAAACTCAAAGCATTGGCAAAATGAAGCAAGTCCTCGCACATCAGTTCAAAAGTGTATGTACTCGTTCTCGCACTCCCACCGTGCCCACGTTGATCTAAAGCTAAAACGCGGTAATTCTCTCCTAATACTGCAGCAACTTGATCCCATGATTCTGAATTTTTTCCCAGCGCATGAAGTGCAACAAGTGGTGGTGAAGAAGATTCCCCAATCTCACGATATTGAAAAGTAAGTCCATTTAAATCAATTTGTTTCACCTGTATTTCCAATTTCATCATCTCCTAGGGGTGATTTTGTCATTTAAAAACCGATTTATTTATTACACATACGTCTATATTTCAGTTATTTGAATGTTCCCTTTTATTTTGAAATGTAGCCAGCTGAAATTGATAAGTTTTTTCTATTTATTAAGCCAATATAAAACGGATGAATCCTAATATTGCAAAGCAAAACAGTACTATACCCGCTCCGATACCGGTAATAGCGCTATTGACTACGTTAAGCTTTTTAGAAAGAAATACTGAGATGACTGAGACTGCGACGAGCAAAATTGCTAAGAGATATAAACTGGAGTCTTGGAAGATGCTTTTTAACCAGATAAAATGTATGCCGACGATAAAGGCAACCCAAGGAGACACATAGTCTTTTCTTTTCTTTTTAATTAATAAGAAAGCACCGATCCCTGCTACGAAGAATTCAACGTATACGAAGATTAAATAATTCTTGAATACACCCGCTTCCGACAATACACTTCGTTCATGCCAATTTGTCACGCTTAAATAAATGCCAACTAAGCCAACTAAAAGCGAAAATACAGAAGCAATGCCTAGATATTTTCGCCAGCTTTCTCTCGGCTTTTCTTGTGCCCAGCCAAACCAGCTTGATCCAAACACACCGAAAATCGCCATGTACATTGCGTAGTCTCTAACAAATCCCATGTGAATTCCCCCTCATTTTTTACATTTTGACAATCTTCAGCGTTTTAATAAAAAATTTGCTTATTAATTTATACAGTTTTTTAAATGGCGTTATGACCTTTTTCTAAAGTTACTTATGTATTTTCAGATTTATTTCGATATAGAATAGAATAAAAAAATCCCGTATTCCACAAAGGATACGGGATTTTAATACATAGGTTCTATTTTAATAAAAGATGACTCTTTAACGTTTGTTTAATTTCACTTAGCTCATTTGCATCAGGGTAATAGTACCATACCCCTGCTTCTTTTCCTCCATTGCCTTTTTCAAATTGAATTTGTTCAATACTTTTATTCAATGATTTATATTGTTTCTGAATATTTAACATTTCTGTCAACGTGAAATTCGTTTTAATGTTATCACCCAAGTTACCAAGGATATCATCTATTTTTAATAACGATGATAAATTTGTGCCTTTGTCTAAAACTGCTTGAATGAGTTGCTTTTGTCTAATCTGACGACCAAAGTCTCCTCGAGGATCTTCATAACGAATACGAGAAAATATTAGCGCTTCTTTACCATTAAGCTCAATCTCGCCTTTCGGGAAGTGATAGTTTTTGTATGTTAAATCCATATCATTTACAACTGTGACACCATTTAACGTATCAATTATATCTTTAAAGCCTTCCATGTTTACTTTCACATAATAATCAATTGGCATATCTAAAAAGTTTTCGACTGTTGCAATGGCCATCTCTGCTCCACCACGAGCATAAGCATGATTAATTTTCTCTACTGTTCCGTTCCCTACGATTTCAGTCTTTGTGTCTCGAGGAATACTTAACATTTTGACCGATTCTTCTTTTGGATTGACTGTCATGACAATCATAGTATCTGATCTACCTGAATCGTTAGCTCTCTCATCTACACCTAACAATAATACAGAGAAAGGATCTTGTTTTTTAATAGATATATCATTTTCTCTTTTATCTGTTTTATTTATAGGCTCATGTATGTTATCAAGAGCGGAATTGAAAGAATTATATAGGCTAAATGCATAGCCGCCTACCCCGAAAACTAATAACAGTACAATACCAAGTGTAATTTGGTATTTCTTCTGTTTAAACCACTTTTTATCTTCCATCATCATTCTCCTAATCTTTCTGATATATAAGTAAGTTATTTTATAATTGTAATCTTCCTTAAATATCATGATTTAAATGAAAATCATGAAATCTAATACATATAACGATAGAATTGTTTAAATGGTTGCCAAAGAATATTATAAAAATTTTTCTTGAAAGGTCAACAAAAAAGAGCTGCTTCAGCAACTCCATGAAATTAACCCTATTTAATTATATATTTAATAAATCATTAATTGCTTTAATTGCTTTAGAAGTTTGAGCATGAACCAACCAATCAGCTTTAACCATCTCTTTATTTGTAGTAAGTATTTCTACAATTTCCATATCATTAAGTACATGATGTATTGGCTTCAGTTTGCCATTTACCAATGCAGCAGACATACATTTAGCTATTTGAGAATTTAATGTAAATGCGAAATCAATAACTGTGGAGCCTTTAGGCAAGGAGACGACATCCATTTTAGGTGTATAGAGAGTAATAACCCTTTGAAGCAATTCGAAAGCTATTAAATCATAAAATTCGATTGAGGAATTTGAAATAGATTTTACTGTGTGTATAGCATCCCCTAACAAATTTCTACTTAAAGTCGTTATTTCACTACTTGTTAAATCATCTTTTAATAATGCAAATACCCCGGTATCATTTAGTTTTTTATCATACTCACTCTTAATAATAAAGTTTACTTCGATATTGTCGACATGTACTTTGGTCTTTAGTTGTTTTAAAAATGGGCTTTTCGCTATTGCAATATTATCCATTAATTGATTTTCTATTGGTGTATATAGATTATGTATTATTCCAAGTGCAGTATAACAATTCAGAGGTGAATTTGTTATAACTTTTATTGAGAATAAATCAGATAAAGCATGTTCTTCTAGTAAAAGGCAATAAGATCTGTATAAAGGTTCCTTACCCCAATCCAAACCGATAATTAGAGAACCCCCTACCCTTTGTACTTCAGCAGAGCACTTAAAAAAAAGATCCGCAAATTTATCCGCATAATTGTTTATTAACTTTTGAACTGTATTTGACTTCGGTGGATTCAAATAACTGAATGATAATGCCTCCAACTCCTCTTGAATTCTGTATAACCCTAGTCGCTCAGCAAGTGGAGCAAAAAAGATGATTGTTTCATTTGCATATGGAATTTTCTTTTCAATTTTTTTTATTGAAAGAGTCCTCATATTATGCAATCGATCCGCAATCTTAATTACAGCAACTCTAATATCAATAATGGAAGCAGTCAGCAATTTTTCTGTATTGATGGCACTGTATTCTTCTTTTTCGAGTAAACCTTTCTCTACTTTGGTTAAGCCCTCTACGATTGTAGATACTTGTTTACCAAATTTAAGTTGTATTTCACGGATAGTTATATCCGTATCTTCCACTACGTCATGAAGTAATGCTGAAATTAATGAGGTGATATCCGCCTTATATTCTAACAGTATTTCGCAAACCGCTACCGGATGGGTGATATATGGCTCTCCTGTAGCCCTTTTTTGTCCATGATGTGCCTTATCTGCAAAAGTAATAACTTTTTCTAAAAGTTTTATTTCACTTCGCGAAAGATAATCGCTCATCTGAATCAAACGCGCTTTTAAATCATCTATCATGGAATCACCCCGTTTTTAGATAATTATAACATTAAGGGTTAATTTTCCAACAAAAGTTATGGCAATAGGTTTTAGATACAAAACCATTGGTGTAGCAAAAGAATTATTACCCCTTGATACATGTCCCCATTAGAAAGCAATTAGCTTACAATTTGGACGTTGTTTGTAATGGCTCTTTATGTATATTGTTGTTTCTTAAAAATGCTGACTAGGGTTTATCAATGAGGAGTTAGTATTTGAAGATGCGTATATGCAGAAATCAGTTACAAAGGAATATTTCTATAATCAATCGGCTATACAACTAAACAAGTTTGTATAATCAAACTAAACAGCCCATATCTTCTATATGAAAGGATGATTATTCTGAAAAGCCTAGTAGAAAATGTAAGACTTTTAGAAAACATATATGAAATATCTATAGCAATCCTACTTTTATGTTCAATTTTTTCTGTACGGCTTCTGAAAAAAATAAAGCGAGAAAGAAAACTTTCTTCTTTTGAATTTGCAATGTACGTGATAATTCGAATAGCAATATTTTTATGGTTAGCCAGTTTTCTACTTATTGAATATGGAATAAAATTGGTTTAATCCCTTTTACCTTACTAAAATAACGATTTTGAGAAAACAAACTTTTTAAACAATCAATTGCAAAGAACCATTTGATTTTAGGGGTTTTTACACAACGTGAATATTGTCCGATTCTTCTATAGGGTGAAAGTAGCCTGTAGCATAAATAAGATCATAAAGAACCTGTTCCCAGCTAGTCCTCTATAAGGAAGTTAACTTAAACAATTGGTTTATAAAACATCTATCCGTTAATTTTTAAAATAATTTCATAAAACTAAATCATTGAACCCAAACACACTTTCAATATTGACATAGAATGAACTATTAGACGTATGGGAGGTGTACAGTATGGGTATGGAAAACGGCGGCTTCGAAGAACGTCGCAACAATGGCGGCGGCTTCGCATTACTTATCGTTCTGTTTATTCTTTTAATTATTATTGGTGCAAGTTTCATGAACGGTGGAGGTTACGGTGGCGGTGGCTACTGTTAAGGTAGCTATGATTGACACTGTTGGATAAAAATCGCAATCCACCAAAAAAGGCAGGTTTTTATAACCTGTCTTTTTCTGTTGTTTTAAAACGAAGCAAGTAGGTTTTGAATGTACATAAATGATACTAGTTGGCTTGTGTTTACACTTTTTCCATTAAGGGTAATGAATTTAAGAGCATAATAATCTAAGGAGGAATTGATATGCAAAACAACTTAAGTCAAAAGATTATGGTTGTCTATGGTACACAGGCGGTTTTAAATAAAATTGAAGAATTACGATCAGGTGGTATTATAAGCAATGATATTCACATTTTCACTAAGAATAGTAGCAAATTTGCGAATTTAAAATGGGACTCAGACATTAAAAGACATCCTACTGGCAATTGGGTTGACCAGTTTAAATCATGGTTTTCTGATGATTCCGCTATCGAGGAAGGTTTAAAAAAATTGAATTTAACTGATGAAGAAAATGCGCATTGTACACGAATATTAGAAGCTGGTGGTACTCTTTTAGTCACTGGTCAAGACCCTTTCAATGATTTAGGTCATTCAGATAAAATAATCGATGAGAATGATGCGATGATAGACGAGCCCATTCATCATGATGAACAAATGATTGATCGAGAGGACTCTATAGACAGATGTGAGAGAATTGTTGAGATTGAATCGATGCGTCGACTATATTGATAACCATACGTCTAAGTTAATGAACTTTATTGTCATTTACTGTAGTGAACATTTAATTACCCCTTTTCTAGTTGGTGCATTATGTTAGTTTTAGAATTTCCGTTACACTTGCATAGTCAATATGGGGTATAACGTCAGTAAAAGTTCAGGGTTTTTTATACAGGCAAAAGGGAGTAGAAAGTACCTACTCCCTTGATTGTTACCCCTTGTTATTTTACTTTTAAGATGACTTTTTGTGTTTTTGTTACTTCCGTACCATTGTCTTGTTTAACATATGCAGTCACTGTATACGTACCTTTTTCAAGTGGTGCTCTGAATACGATTGTTTTATATTTGCTGTAGCTTTGAATTGTTACTGGATATTTTCTATCCTTAACTCTATATTCGGATTTATAAAACAGATTATTACCTTTAGCTGATACTGTAAGAGTCACTTTTTGACCTTTCTTTGCAGTTGTTCTACTTAATTTTAATTTTGCTTTTGTTGGTTTCTGTTTCTTTACAACATTGACTTTTATTGTTTTACTAGATGTTACCCCTTGTGAATTCTTGATAGTGAATTTCACTGAGTGCTCACCTATTTTTTCTGACCAGAATTCGTGAACAGATTCATCATTAGCGTAATAGTCGACTACTCTGTAGGTTTTAGTACCTGGGTACTTATAACTTACCTGGTAATCTACGTTTTTGTCGTTTACAATTGGTTGCATTTTGTTACTAATTCCTTGAGGTAGCACACCTTTTTTCTCAATAGCGATATCAGTTATTTTAGGTTTTATTTTTGTGTTGTCTTTTAATATAAAGTTTAGTTCTACACCTGTAGCATCTATTTCAGATAACCCTTTAATTTCAACTGTATAGATACCTTTTTCTAGGTGCGTATTTGTAATCGACATTTCTACCCCTAAGAAGTTATTAAACGATTCAGTGCTTACTACTTTACCAGTAATGTCTGTAATGACAACAGATAATTTATCTTTAACCGTTAGACTATCCGTTGAGTTAGGAGCATTTAAAGTTTCGATAGTTACAACGTCTTTTGCTCGCGCTACTTCGAAGTCATACTTTAAAACTGTGTCTTTGTAGATTGTTTTGTTGATTGCCTTGTCATAAGGAATTTTCGGGTTCTCATCTAATACGTTTACTACTGATGCATCAGGTGAAGCACCCTCTTGTGCAAGAGGGGCAATTGGTGAAGTCAGTAAAGAAATACCTAAAATAGCTGTTGTTAAGAGAGCTGTTGATGTTTTAAAGTTCATTTTAACTCCTCCAGTTTGTCTGTTAGTGATTACATTTCTTTCTAAAATAGTTTATCTGAAGAATTTGTCGAGTATTAATTTTGTAAAGTATTGGCATGCATTTTTTGAATAATTACTAGACCCATTACCATTTCCATTAGCACCGTCTGTAGGTGGGGTTAAGTGCATACCATTCATTACAAAACGCCCTCTTTTTATGAGTATTTTCTGTTTTTACATTAATTAACACTTGAATATTCTAGCTTTTATAGTACCAAAAAATAGTAATAGATGCTACATAATCCATTATCGTATTATCTATCTAAGTGTTTTAATCAAAATTTATAACTGATCAATCTTTACTTAAAATAATTGAACTTACAATCCTCTTTTTGTTTCTATAACTTTATCTACATATCTTAATAATTGAAAGAGCCTGTTTTGATGACAATATCAAAACAGGCTCTTTCATCTTTATATTATTATTTTGTACTGTTTAATCGGATTTTCGCATTTTTTAGCATCCCAAAAGCTAGACCCATCATTAAACCAATACCTGTGGTAATAAAGAATAATAAACCAATACTTTCTTTTAATACGACCATTTGCAATATAACCCCTAATAACGCACCTAATGTTAAACCGATGAACATAAACGCTGCGTAATATAGTCCAATTGCTTCCTCTATATTTGGTTCAAGATATTGCATCCATTTTGCACTTTTATCTAGCAAAGGATTGTCTGGGTTTTCAACTGCAAACGATGCCTTAGCCTTTTCGAATGCATCTGCTTCAGACATTCCTTCTTCTATCATCAAATCTTGAATATAATCGTCCATATAGCTCATTAATTCTTCTTGAGCTTCTTTATTTTTTTGTGAAGACCATTTAAATTTAGCCACATTTATACCCTATAAAGCAATGTATAATTTAAATTAAGGTACAAGTAGTTCTTACTTTTATAATTGAAGCCATTCGCAATAATGGCTCAATAGGTAAAAAACACCGTCTATAAAGCGTTAATCTACGCTGTATAAACGATGTTTTTATGTAAATTAGAAAATAGATAATTCTTAAAATAAAGGGGTTTTAGCATTTTTCTAGAAGTATAAAATATACTGGCACTAATGTGAGGAGTGAAGGAATTATCTTTAAGCTCAAAAGGAGTTTACCTTATATAGTGGCTGTAATTATTACGATGATTTATTATTACATATTTTTATTTTTGTATTTTCAAGATGTTATCAGTGGCGTTTCTTTTGTTGTTATTTTATTAGTTAGCTTAATTACTTTATCGATTGTCCTTATTGTGTATTGGAAAAATCGTGCTATCAAACGAAAAGTAATATTAAGTACATCATTGATGGCCCTATTATTTTGTTACGAACTGCCACTCTTATTTTATGATGCTTACACACACGCTGCATATAGATATACTGATCCTTTAGAAATATACAAAGATTCAGGGATCTATTTATTAGGAGTAAATAGAGTTAATTTCCAATTCACTGAAAACAAAAAGGCTGTTATAGACCTTTTAAACAAACAACAAATGGACTATCTAAATATTACTAAAATCACCAATTCGGATCGATATGGAAGCAAGAACCGGCAATTATTGAAATGGTTCCATCTTGGAAAAAGTGACATAGATCAAATGAGAGATAACGTGAAGCAATTTTTAGGACAGGAAGATGGACGGATTAACGAATTTTTAAATAGCGATACTATTGAGGGAAGTAGTGCTGGATTAGGTTTAGCGTTGACTGGACTTGTTATGAGAGGCGATTTGCAAAATGATTTGAAGATCGCTGTTACAGGAGCAATAAGCGAAACGGGAGACGTATTACCAATTGGGATTTTAAAAGAAAAAATGCAAATTGCTGAGAAAGCAGGATTTTCATTGATGGTCATTCCAAGTGCAAATAGAAAAGAAGCTTTGGAAATACAAAAGAAACTACACGTAAACATAAAAATTCTTGATGTCGCACAAATAGATGAAGCGGTTCTACTGATTAATGAATTAAACGGTAAAAGTAAATGAACAATATAATTAAGGCACTCTACATTACTACTTATAAACAATGTAGAGTGCCTTATGTATAAGACTACAATAATTAAGCTGAGAATGTTCTAGATTAGCATGACGAATCTATAAAACTAATTCAAATGAACATCTTTGTTACCATGCTGCTTATGGTTGAATGTCTAATAAAAACCAATTTAATAGGGGTAAAACTACTATCAAAATTAATATGATTATTATCCAAATAAATGTATTTCTTTTCATTCCATTATCACCTCTTAAATGTTAAAACTAATAAATCAATTAATTAATTTGTATCTATTCTCTTACTATCCTATTTATAATCTAGATAATATTTACATTATAATACAATTAAGATACGGTAAATAATATTATGTAATTGGAAAGAAGGTGCCAAATGGAAGTTATCGGGGTTGTGATTATTTGTGCAGTTTTTGCTGTATTTGAAGCTGTAAGGAGATTAAATAATAATGTTCTAGAGCAAACGGAAGAAATAAAAAAATAGGTGACGAGCTAAAAGAACTTCGTAAACGACTGTAACACAGATTTAGATTACTTATATGCGGAGTTTCCGACTTTATATTATTTACTTTGAATACCCAATAGTAACTTAAGGGAGTTTCGCTTCTTTTTCATCTTTTTTATACCTTCCTTTGAATCTATGATTACTACCGTTTTAAATATCCAAATTCGAAGATAGAACGATTCAAAAATTATCGGTCCTTTTATCCCCCGTTCTTCAAATTCAGAACCATCCTCTAATTCTGTCTCTGTTCTAACAATCCACGTATTACCAATTCCTATTTCAATAAATTTCATTTTTGATCACCGCTTCACTTTTATTAATCCCTTAATGTAAATGTTATTTATAGTCTTACAATCGGACAAAAAATAGATTGGTAAAAATAATAGTAACATATCAAAATTTAAAATTGAATTCACCAAATTACAAAAACCACTAAAAACCACTTTAATTTTCCTTTATTCGTCCGAAAACGAGTGATTTTCGCAATAAAAATTCAAGTAAAAAACTATCTATAAACCCTTATGTATCAATGGTTATAATGTGTTTAACTACTAATTATAGTTGCTGTGAGAGTTCGCGAAAAATAGATTTGTGTATCTTTGTGTTCTAAAACGCTATAGTGAATTCAATCTTTCTACTACATTCAGTGATTTATTTATAGATTATTTCGAATATATAATATCCTTTTCGCATTACACTATTTTCAGTTGTCCCATTCTACAAAACGTCCGTTCATTTTTGAATTATTAAATATCTACATTCTCTAAACTCTAAATGCCTAATTTTCTACACCTATAAATTAGTACCATCCTTCACTTTCTTTCATTCTTTTTAAAATGAAGATACTTACATTAATTATTTGACAATTTTTTTCTGTTCTGTTACGATAATTCTCAATAAAAGCATACAAATTCGTTGATGAGAAAGAGTAGCTTTACATCTTATTCCCTAGAGAGCTGACAGATCGGTGCAAGTCAGTGTTTAAGTGTAATGTGAAGATCCTCTCTGAGAAGATAGTCTGAAGATTTAGTAGGTCTATCCGGGTGTCCGCCGTTAAAAGGAACACGTATGATTGTACGTTGCTGAGTGCTATTGAGCGGTTTTCAATAGAATTAGGGTGGTATCGCGGTTAACCCCGTCCCTTACTTGGGACGGGGTTTTTTGTATGTTTTTATATAATTTAGTATTGGAGCGATATCAATGAATTCGAATGAAGGTAAAGAAAATACAGTACAGCGTGAGCAACGCATTCGTAACCTGTGGACAGAACAAGATACTTTTCAAGCTTCTGTTGATGCAAGAGAAGGACGCACACCGTTTGTTTTTTATGAAGGTCCACCAACTGCAAACGGGCTACCTCATGTAGGCCATGCATTTGGCAGAACGATTAAAGACGTTGTGGCACGTTATAAAACGATGCAAGGATTCCAAGTAGAGAGAAAAGCAGGCTGGGATACACACGGTCTTCCTGTAGAACTTGGTGTTGAAAAGCAACTAGGTATTTCAGGTAAACAAGAGATTGAACGTTATGGTATTGAGCCATTTATCAACAAATGTAAGGAAAGTGTCTTCACTTACGAGAAGAAATGGCGTTCATTTACCGAAGAATTAGGTTATTGGGTTGATATGGATGATCCCTATATGACATTAAGCAATGACTATATCGAAAGTGTATGGAACATCTTGGGTAAAGTGCATAAAGACAATTTGTTATATAAAGGACATCGTGTATCACCATACTGCCCTAGCTGCCAAACATCATTAAGTTCTCATGAGGTCGCACAAGGTTATAAAGATGTAAAAGATTTATCTGCTACTGTGAAATTCAAATTAGCTGATAAAGAAAATGAATTCATCTTAGGTTGGACGACAACGCCTTGGACTTTACCTGCTAACGTAGCACTTGCTATGAATTCAGAGCTAACGTATGTAAGAGTTCAAAAAGAATCAGAGATCTTCATTGTTGCTAAATCATTAGTTGAAAAAGTACTAGGTGGAGATGTTGAAGTTCTAAGTGAGCACAAAGGACATGAATTTGAAGGCGTACGTTATTTACCAGCATTCAATTATGTAACAGTCGAAAAAGGGCATATCGTTGTCTTAGCTGAATACGTAACGGAGAGCAGTGGTACCGGTATCGTTCATATCGCACCTGCTTACGGTGAAGATGACTATAAAACAATTCAACAAAATGGCTTATCTTTTGTGAATGTGGTTAACTTGCAAGGTCGTTACACAGAAGAGATAGTTGATCTTGAAGGTAAATTTGTAAAAGACTGTGATGTAGATATTATTAAAATGCTATCTGAAAAAGGTCTGCTATTTAGCAAAGAAAAGTATGAGCATAGCTACCCACACTGCTGGCGCTGTGATTCCCCGCTTCTTTACTATGCGACAGATAGCTGGTTTATCAATATGTCGTCACTAAAAGACCAAATGCTTGCGAATAACGAAACCGTCACTTGGTATCCTGAGCACATCAAAAACGGGCGTTTCGGAAACTTCCTTGAAAACCTAGTGGATTGGAATATTAGCCGAAACCGCTACTGGGGTACCCCATTAAATGTATGGATCTGTGATGTTTGTGGCTATGAAGTAGCACCTGGTAGCATCGATGAATTAAAAGAAATCGCTACAACTAATTTGGATGATGGTATAGAGCTTCACAAACCATATATTGATGATGTCCAATGCGCTTGCCCTAAATGTCATGGACAGATGGAAAGAACGCCAGAAGTTATTGACGTTTGGTTTGACAGCGGTTCAATGCCATTTGCACAACACCACTATCCATTCGATAACAAGGAGAAATTTAATAAACAATTCCCTGCAGATGTCATCATTGAAGGAATTGACCAAACACGTGGCTTCTTCTATAGCCTATTAGCAGTCTCTACACTATTTACTGGTCAGGCACCATATAAGAACGTCTTATCATTAGGTCATGTATTAGATGAGAACGGCCAGAAAATGTCGAAGAGTAAAGGTAACGCGCTAGATCCAGTTGAATTGATTCAAGAATATGGTGCTGATGCTCTACGTTGGGCATTCTTGATCGATAGTTCGCCTTGGAATCCTAAACGATTCTCGAAAAAGACTGTGCAAGATGCAAAATCAAAACTAGTTGATACGTTAGATAATACGTATAAATTTTATGCGATGTATGCGAAAATTGATGGTTTTGAATATGATGCAAATCACACAGGCAAGAAAACAATCTTAGATCAATGGATGCTATCTCGTTTGCATAATACAATCAAAGTTGTAGCAGAGTATATGGATGAGTTCCAATTTACAGCTGCGACAAGAGAGATTGCAGCGTTAGTTGATGAAGTGAGTAATTGGTATGTAAGACGTTCTAGAAATCGTTTCTGGGCTTCTGGTCTATCAGAAGACAAAAAAGCAGCATACTCTACCCTATTTGAGACTTTAAGTACAATTAGCCGCTTACTAGCACCTTTTGTACCTTATATCGCAGAGGATATTCATTTAAAACTACACAACAATAGCGTACACCTACAAGACTATCCAAAAGCGGATGAAGCAGTTATTAATCCGGAGTTAGAAAAAGATATGGCAACCATCTTGAAAATAGTGGAATTCGGAAGAAGTATTCGTAATAGTACTTCATTAAAAACAAAGCAGCCGCTTCAACAAATCATCGTTTGGCAAAATGAAGACGCGAGTTCATTAGATGCATATACAAATATCATAAAAGATGAATTAAACGTCAAAACCGTCACATTTGCTAATGATATCTCGAAATATGAATCAGCTAACTTTAAATTGAATTTCAAAACGGCTGGTGCTGCATTTGGTAAAGCGGTCAACTCCGTTAAGCAATATGTTGAAAGTATGCCGGAAGAAGAGAAACAAACAATTCTTTCTCAAGGCGAAGTACAGATTAATGTAAATGAAGACAGCTATACTTTAAAATCCGAACATATTCTTGTAGAATCTGCTGTAACACCTGGTTTTGAGCTAGCTGGCGATCAGCAATTAAAAGTATTGCTAGATGTACAATTAACGGCTGTATTAATTGAAGAAGGACAAATAAGAGAGCTTATTCGTACAATTCAAGACACAAGAAAGAAATTAGATTTACCAGTCGAGATGTATGTTTCTCTAAACATTGTTGCAAGTACTGATGTAAAAGAAATGATCCTTCGTTTTGAAGATTTAATGAGAGAAAATTTACTAGTAAATGACATCACGTTTAATGTATTAGAAGATAATGAGCAACCTATTGATGTGCAATTAGGTGCAGAACTTGTGAAAGTTGCAATGCGTTACAAATAATAATGATTTCAATAACAATAATGTAAACAGCACTAAAAAGGGGCTGTCCATTAAGTCGATATCGACTTGTGGGCACCCCTTTTAATTTGAAAATAAAGGTTTCTCTAAAACCAAATAGAATAATATAACTTGAATACTGAGCGTATATTTTCCAATTAACGGGTTCCTCCTACATTAAAGCCCTCTATTAAATGTACTTTACTTTCTATACTGAATTTCACTAGACTTTATTGCTGTTAAAAAAAGCAGCTTTTACGCAAATTGAATAAACTATGATAATCAATGACCAAATCAAATTTCCTAAAAAGGGTTGTATGTTTTGCGCGGTCATTAAGGTCATACTTAACAATCCAAAAAGGATAGAGTAAACAGTCATTGACCAAAATCCCCATTTTTTCAAATTCGCATATCCATAGACCATTACAAAGGTTGCCAATGCAAGTAGCACCCTCACTAATCGCTCAGGCGCATTTGGGATTCCGAACCTTTCTGCAATTCCTATACTGTTTGGTTCATGATGATAAAAAATAGAGGTGAGAAGTAAAACAACCGCTCCAAAAATATAGAAAAAACTAATCAATGTTACTCCTATTGGTCTTTCCAAGCTTACTCCTCCTTTTTAAAAGAGACTAACAAATGATGCTTATAGTTAGCATTTAATTTCTATCAACTTTCACTGGCTATACATAATAAGCTTGAGATTTTTCTTTTTCTGAAACTCTTCAATAATATGTACATATCTTCGTATTCATTTACTATGATTCTGGTATATTAACTATGTCGTTGTCCTATTTGATAGATTAGGGAAATCGATGGCAATTAACTAACTCTACCCTATTTTATTCATTTAACTACATACATAACCAAATCAGATTAACTAGACTTTAGTTAAAAGAGCCAACAATAAATAAAGTCATTGTTAGCTCTTATTAAAGTTTTATTCTTCCTTATTCATAAATATTAATAATTGTAACTTTTTCACGAGTCATTGCTTCGATACTCCGTCTTATACCTTGTGTTCCCATACCTGAACCTTTGATTCCTATGAATGGGAAGTGGTCAGGACCACGTTCTGTTCTTCCGTTTATTTGTACAGAACCTGCTTCAATTTGAGGTGCTATAGTAAATGCCTTATTTATATCTTTTGTAAACACACTTGCTTGTAGACCAAATTTTGATGCATTAGCTAGTGTAATGGCTTCTTTATCTGATTTCACTCTAATAATAGGAAGCACTGGGCCAAATGGTTCTTCCCAAGCAATTCTCATATTTGTTGTAACATTGTCTAGTAAGGTCGGGTATATTAGATTGCCTTCACGTTTGTTTCCCACAACTAATGTGGCTTCTTTTGTTAATGCATCGTCAATTAAACCTTGTACAAAGTCTGCAGATTTATCATCGATTAACGGTACTATAATATTATTTTCTTCAGGAGAACCTACAGTTAAGGATTCTATTTCTTCTTTTAATAATGACACTAATTCATCAGCAACAGTTTCGTTTACTAGGACACGTTTAATTGCTGTACAACGTTGCCCTGAATATGAATATGCACCTGAAATAATTTGTTTTGAAGCAAATACTAGATCAGCATCTTCTCGAACGATAGCTGGGTCTTTTCCTCCGAGCTCCATTACAAGTGGAATCATGTTTGAAATTTTTGCAATATGTTGTCCCGTTACTGTTCCTCCAGTGAATGAGATCATATCGATATCAGGATGCTCAACAAGGTAGTCACCTATTACAGAACCTCGTCCAGTTACAAGGTTAAGAACACCTTTTGGTAAGCCTGCTTTGTGAAGAGCTTCAATCATTTTCACACCACTAATTGCACCTTGAGTTGCTGGTTTGAAGATAACTGAATTTCCAACAATTAGTGAGGGGGCAATTTTTGCAGCTGATAAGTTAACGGGATAGTTAAAGGGTGAAATGGCAAGAATGACACCAAGCGGGACACGATTAGTCATCGCAATTTTAGAGCGATTTCCACCCGGAAAATTTTCACCCCACATACTTTCCCCTTGCATATGTGTTGCTTCTTCTATTGTGTATTGAATAAAATCTGCAGTTCGATCCACTTCCTTTACCGCATCATTAAATGTTTTCCCCACTTCTTCCATAATAGATTGAGCAATTTCGTTTTTCATTGCAAGTAATTCATCTACCCATCTATATAGATATGCACCACGAGCGCGTACAGAAAGTTGTGCCCATTCTTTTTGGGCTAGTTTTGCGCCGTTTATTGCTTCATCTACTTCATCCTGAGAAATAGCTTGAACGCGGCCAATTTCCTCATGTAAATAAGGCGACAAAATGCTTATACTTTCTTTTGATCGACTTTCACGCCATTCTCCATTTATATAAAATTGATAATTTTTAGCCATGATGTCTCCTCCAATAATCCGATGTTTTACTATTATTTACTTATTTTCAGTTGTCATACTTATAATTCCGTCATTTAATCCTTCAATATGCATCTTTATTATATAAGCAAAAAACACCGTACCTTGATATTAGATAATATCAAAGTACGGTGTTTTCTTCTTAACGTTCATTCACTTCATACCATTCATGCAATATCAAAGTTCTTAATTTCATAAATTCCACCTATAAATCCAATCAAACCACCAATAGTAAATAAGACGGCTGGAATTACAGATGCACTTGCAGTTATTAAACTATACACCCCAAAAACACATAAAATCAGGCAACTAATTAAACTAATCATTACTCTGACCCTTTTATTGATGAATATCCCCTCCAAAATAATCTATACCTTATATTCTTATAGTTCTCGAATTATTCATAAATTCCTTTTGATTATTTTAAAATCATTTACAATTGCAAGTACTTACTTGAGATGAACTAAGAAAACAGATGACTTTGTCTCCAATGACTGTGATTATTAAAGACGATGACAATTATTATATGCTAGACTTTTACATGTTGATGCGGTTTATAGCCCGTCCACATTTCTACATTTCGAAGTTAGGCAAGCTTATGTTATCAATTCACATTTAGTAATAAATAATAAAAGGTGATACATAGGAGTTAAATAAATTATGTCTCAGCCGTATATTTCTTATTCACTAAACATGCTCGTAATTTTGAAAGGATATTCTACAATTTATTAGAAGGCGATTGACAACCGTAAGAGTATGCGAGACAAATAAAACCACACTTTTCAAGGATTGGTCTACTCATTGGACTAGCATCAACAGTAAGGAAAGGATGCCCTTTTTCAAATGCCTTTTTTGCGCGAGCAGCTAGCAAAGCTGTATAGTATCCTTTTCCTCTATACATTGGTAGCGTCGAACCACCCCATAAGCTTGCAAATGATGAGTTGACCTCTATGTACATCCATGCGGCACTTACAAGCGTATCATCTTCATATATCCCATATAGATATAAGGCTTCAGGATTATTCTGTTTATCTCTCCAAAGCCGTTTCCCCAGCTCAGCATGTGATTCATTCCATATAGCATCTTCTAGATTAACGATATCTTGAATGCCTTTTTCATCTGTTATTTCCTTGAAATCGAAATGTTGATTATTTTTTAGCAAGTGGTGCTGTTCATCTAGTTTCATCACCATAAGAGCTTCTGCTGCATCTACGCTAAAACCTTCTTGTTCAAGAATATCTTTCAAACTATCTGGCTTATCATAGCTATACACTTTCCACTCAAAATCTTGTCCTAGGTCACTAAAATAGTTTAACTCCTGTTTTATGATTGTTCTTACATTATCTTCATTTACATTTGATGCTACTATGAACCCTGATTCACCAAACTGTGAAATATGTCGTACTACATGCTCTGTTTCTTCTCTTAAATAACTTTGTGTTTGAGCTTCTAATCTAAGTTCTTTATGGAATAGTGATATTAGTTCATTTTTATTCATGATCGTGCTCCTTTCTCTAACTATGTAAGATACTCTTAAGTCAAATGAACATCTAAATATCTAGCCATACCTGTTTTGAGCTTTTTAAAGCCACATTTTTTGTAGAATTCTTCATTTCCTGAAGTTGAAATCATATGAATACAGGAAATTCTTTTTAATTGTACTAATAGCTCATCTACAATCATTTTCGCAATACCCTGGCCTTGAAAATCTGGGTGAACAATTACATCATAAATAGCTGCATTAAATACACCATCTGAAATCGCTCTTGCAAATCCGACAAGTTCGCCATTTATAAATGCAAAGACGGTATGATTACTCGATGAAAATATTTGTCCAATAACTTTTTCGCTATGCTTTTTCCATCCAACAGATTGATAAATTTCTTTCATTTTAGCAATATTATTCATTTGAAATTCATCGCTAATTGTAACCATCATAGATTGCCCCCTTGTAGACTTGTATGTAATGCATTATGAATATGCACTACATATCGTGTTAAATATTGCATTAGAATAATTATAACAAATTTATCCATATTAAAACAGAAGCCTAATCACTTCGATTAGGCTTCTGCATTTCACTGTATTTCCTCAATTGTTTTTACAATTTTCTCTGTATTAGCAGCAAATATATTATTGATAAATAATACTTCTTTTACTCCTTGTTCATTAACTAATTTCTTTAAACTACTATTGTAATATCTAGAATCTACTACATATATTTCGTCATAATGAGGTATTAAGAATGGTACAAAAGCATTTCCATAAGACTCTTTCACAACGACTAGTTTCTTCCCAGTATTACTATCATTATTTTGAATTTTAATCATTGGAAAATCTCCATGTAAAAATAGAGAGTAAGCATTTACACCATCTACATAATCAGCATATAACGTTGAAGAAACTGGTGTATCTTCCTTCCCTTTTTCATATCGAAATACATCGTAATCAACTGGAATTTTGTAATAATCAACAACATCTGCATTTTCTTTTAACTTAGTATCCTAAGTTTGTGTATATAGAGTTCCTAAGAAACCTTTCTTAGAATATCTTTTGTACTCATTTAATGATGTAGCTTGAAAGCCTGCTTCTTTTGCAAATTGTTCATAGGCATAATAAGCACCTAATGATGTCCAGTGATGGTCCGTATTAAAATAAATATACTCATTTTTATGTTTTTCTAATGCTTTATAAGCATCTACAGTCTTAACTTTACTATCAAGACTGTCATAAATTTTATCAATTACAGGTTTTTGCGACTTTGACATATTTTTATATTTTTGTGGCAGTGCAAACTCTACACTCGATGGAACAACCATATTATACACTTCAACTTGATCTCCTAAAGCCTGTTTCGCACTTGATATGGCATTGGTATACCGCTCAGCGTTACCTTCATTTCCATAGAAAATTTCTACTGCTCTATCACCAAGTGTAATAATAGAACCCGATTTTTCTGCAATTGTATTCTTTGAAACATCTTCCTGTTTTCCTCCCTTAATAGAACTTACACTTTCTTCTTCCTTTACAGAGTTCACACTTTTTTTTTCTAAATCTGTAGAAGCACACCCTGCAATTAGTAAGGTCGCAATTGTTGAAACTATCATATTTTTTTTCATTGTAGTTAACTCTCCTTATATTTACTTCTGGATATTGTATATTTGTATCTCATCTGTTCCTGATCGTATTCCTTTTGCATTGTTATAGAATGAATTCAATGCAATAAACTGTTCACGAAATGGAAATGTATCATTCACATATAAATCCAGTTGTTTGGAATAGCTTTTATTGAGAAAACTTTCCACTGAAAGACTAGGGGAAGTTGTTAATTGTCGTTTTTCATTTTCAGAAATGTTGTCTTTAGGTAATAGAATGAATAATGTAAAGCCCATTATTACAATTCCAACCATACAACCGATATGAATTATCTCGGATATATTACCTTTTTTCATTCATTACTCTCCTTAAAATCTAAAATAAAGAAATGGATTATAACTTTCGCTAACCAGAACAGCTGTACATAGGATTAGAATCATAATATTTACAATAATTAAGCTACCTTTATACATAGCACCTTTACAAACTTTTTCCCTAATGACTTTAATAAGTGGTGTACATAGTAAAATAGCAAACACTATCCAGAAAATATTATTCGTTACAATAATATTTAACTCAGTACTAACGAAGCTTTGATTAGCAAAACCAAAGAGAACTTTTAAATAAGCGAAAGCTTCATTCATATTCGTAAAGTAGAAGAAGGTCCAGCCTATAATTACAACCACTAGTAAATAACAGTGCGAAACAATTCTTGGCAGTTTCTCTAAAATTTTTCCTAGTATTTTTTTCTCTAAGTAAATTAAAACCCCAAAATACAGTCCCCAAACAATAAAATTCCAGCTAGCGCCATGCCAAATTCCAGTTAGAAACCAGACAATCATCAAATTTATAAATTCATTCTTTCGATTTCCGCCAAGTGGGATGTACACATAGTCTCGAAAGAAGCTACCTAAAGATATATGCCATCGTCTCCAAAATTCTGTAGCAGATTGTGATACATATGGATAGTTGAAATTCTCTTTATATTCGAAGCCAAATATTTTCCCTAATCCTATAGCCATATCTGAGTATCCAGAAAAATCAAAGTAAATTTGCAGCGTAAACATTAGAATACCAAACCATGCTTCTGTAACAGTTAAGCTTTCTGAAGAACGCTCCATAAACATCGTGGCAAAATGACCGGCTGTATTAGCTAACAATACTTTTTTTCCTAATCCAATTACGAATCGATTCACGCCATCACTGATTTGGCTAATATTTGTAGTTCGATTCTCTATCTGTATAGCAATATCCGAATATCTAACGATCGGTCCTGCCACTAGCTGTGGAAATAATGACACATACAAAAGGAAAGTTGAGAACTTTCTTTGTGCCTGTACCTTTCTTCGATACACATCTACTGTATAAGAGATTGTTTGGAAGGTATAAAAAGATATACCAATTGGTAATGTAACATTGGGTATTTGGAATGACGTATTAAAAATAAGATTGACATTTTCATAGATAAAAGCACTATACTTAAATGCAATTAACAAAGAAAGATTTAATATTATAGAAGAAACGACACCATATTTAGCCCATTTCGTTCCATGAAATCTTTCAATGTACAATCCATGACAATAATCAATACTACTACTAAAAAGTAATAGGACAGTCCATATTGGCTCACCCCAAGCATAAAAACATAATGAGGTTACTAACAAAATGATGTTTCTAAACTTTCTATTTTTCACCGAATAATACAGTATTATGGTGATTGGTAGAAACAAATAAATGAACAAAAGACTTGAAAAAACCATCGTATCCTCCTTTCGATTACATAGTAATAATGGTTTGTGACGCCAATGTTACAAGCTAGTGGTGCTCATAAAAAAGAACCCTAATGATTGATAGGGTTCTTTTTAATACAAATATTGAGTTGTATGTGGATTGTAATGATGTCTTCTTCGATTTTTTCTCGTAACCTTCATAGAAATGATTAATAAAATATTTCCGAAAAACACTTATACTTAATTATATCCAAAAATTGACTGGTAAATTTAATTAATGGTAATATAAAAAAATTAGAATATGTTTTTTAAATCTAAATGATAAACAAACTATTTATCCGAATTACATAGAAATTTATTAAAATACTTAAGCAAAGGAAGTACATCAAATGATTGATAATAGTGATTTTCCTAATACAAAGCTCGACATTAGCCGCAGTGATCTACATGCAGATTGTGAAAACTGCTTTGGTTTATGTTGTGTAGCGCTTCCCTTTGCAACTTCGGTTGATTTTGCAATTGATAAAGTGGCATGTAAGCCATGCTCTAATTTGCAATCGGATTTTCGATGTAGCATTCATAATAGTCTGAGACAAGAGGGATTTAAAGGTTGTACGGTTTTTGACTGCTTCGGTGCCGGACAAAAAGTTTCTCAAACTACATTTAAAGGAATTGACTGGCGCGAAAATACACAAATAGCTCAGAAAATGTTCGATGTCTTCCCGACTATGCATCAACTTCATGAAATGATCTGGTATCTGACTGAAGCTCTGAATTTGAAGGAAGCAAGTACTATACATAGAAAACTTAGCACTGCACTTCATGAAACTGAACGACTTAGCCAAATTAGTTCAGATGATCTTTTAAAGCTAGATGTACCATCGCACCGAGCAGTAGTAAATGCTTTGCTTTTAAACACTAGTGAACTTGTAAGAAGCAAAGTAATCTCCCAGCATATTGGCTCTAAAAAAAGAAAAACACTTGACCGTCGAGGAGCAGATTTGATGGGGGCAAAACTTAGAGGTGCTAACTTTAGGGGTGCTAATTTAAGAGGGGCATATCTTATTGGGGCAGATTTACGAGACGCAGACTTTAGCATGGCTGACCTTATTGGAGCTGATTTACGAGATACCGATCTAAGAGGTGCAAATCTTATTGGCAGTATCTTTCTCACACAAGTTCAAGTTAATGCTGCAAAAGGTGATGAACAAACAAAATTACCGCATTTCCTTTCACGTCCAACACACTGGACTGTAAGTGAAAAGAGATATAAAAACAAAGAGGTGTTTTGATTGAGTGAAGAATATTTTGAAGTCCCAATACGATGTACAGGGATTGCGACCGTTTTATTAAAAAAGATAGAAGATGAATATAAAGTGTTGCTCTTAAAAAGAAATTCTTCTGTTTTACGGAATGTTTGGTGTTATATTGGTGGTAGTATTGAAGAAGGTGAAAAGGCTTGGGAAGCAGCTTCCAGAGAAATAAAAGAAGAAACCGGGATAACAAAACTATTATTATATACATCTAACAAATTCGACCAAATATATTCACCTCAAGATAATTATATATATGTTGCCCCTGTATTTGTTGGGTTTGTAGAAGACCATCAAGATGTAAAATTAAATGATGAACATAGCGACTATCAATGGTTGTCTTTTGAGGAAGCGATAGAAACAGTCTCATTACCTGGAAATGATGAAGTTCTTAAATCTATTGAAAAACATTTTGTACAGAGTAAACCTCCAAATTTTTTACGTGTTGGAGATTAAAATTAATTAAAATAGGGATCGTTAGTTGAAGAAAGGACATTACATATAATATATATAATGTCCTTTAATTTATCTGCCTCTTTTATTGTTGTCTTGATAATATATTCTTTGGGATTATCTGTGCATTCCCTCCCTAAGCTAAATAGCATCTATTCCTCTTCTTTCCTTTTTTTCATTAGGTGAATCATCTCATCATTTTGCTCGATAATTCGATCCATTTGTTTTCTCATTTTAGTAAAGTCATATGAAAAAACTAAAAGTAACACAAGTATGAAAAATCCCATATTAAACTCTCCTCATTTTGCTAGTTGATGTTAATTTTTAAGCCTCTTCCTTAAAATCTTCCTGTATTTCTATGCCCAACAAGTGCACGGTGAATTTTAATGGATTCACTGTATGGGAACTGCCTTGCAATTAAATTCCTATTATGATGTTAGAGCTAGATGTTTTTTTCGATAGGACAGAATCCCTTTTACATTTTGATTATAATAAATAATACCCTCCAATTTTTTTTGGAGAGTATCGTAATTAAATTGTCTTGTTCATAGTAATAAAACTTATATCTCGCTGGATGCAACTTCTATCCCAAAAGAATTTACCGAGCAAACAACTATTGAACCCCCGATGAAGTAGAAAGTCTCCATGTGGCACCCCAATATTCATCGTATTGAATATACCATTTTCCATTTATTTTTACTTCTAACCATGATAACGGCGGTGTAGATAATATCCTAGTTTTATAACCATTCATATCAAATACAATTTGTTGTGCAAGTGCATAAGAATCCGAATCACCATTACGTTTGTAAAAGAAGTGGTATGCCGAGTATACGTCGTATGCATCATCCCATCTTAACATTGGTTGGTCATTTAAAAAATCTCTAGCTTTACTCTCAACCTCAGCGACTTTCACAATCTGGGAGTAAGGTATTTTATTCTTTCTTAAATCTTCTCCCCAATGCTCAGCGTCATCCAAAGCATCATAATAATCATCTCCACGAATATAATCAGTTGGTACTTTTACCCCGTTTTTAAAGTAGTCCACATATTGTTCGTGTTGCCAAAAACCAAAAACAAATTTTCTTTTGTAGTTCTTGAAGTAATTATTAACATAAGCCATTGTTTTATCATACTGGTATTGGTTATCAGAACCATACGTATGGCCTTGATATTTAGTCTTGATACGCGATGGGCTTATTGGTGTAGCGTGAGTGATGTCAATAGTCTTTGCACTTGTTGATATAGACACTTTTGTGCCTGTAGCTTTGGCCACTAGATCATGAGGGATCATGAATACATCATTGATTGCTTGAGCACTTGTCGATAGCGTTATTTTCTTGCCGTTTACAGTAGCCACTTTAGATCCTTGTTTGATTGTAGAAGTTGTACCATTGCTTTTAATAGTTAACACTTTAGTTTTGCTATTAAAAGTAGTCGTTCCGCCTAAACGTATTATAAAGCTTTTTGCAGGTAATATATGATTAGGGCCTATTCTAATAGAGCTATTATGAAGAGATACAGGTTTACCATTGATGGACACCTTGTACTTAACTGTCGCAGCAACCATCGTGATGTTGCTATGGTTATCGGCAGCTGTGATTTGTTTCGAATTAACCTCAACTGGATTTGTCAAACTTGTCACTAATAACACTCCGCTAAGTAATACAGAGCTTAATACCTTACTTGAACCATTCATATTATTCACTCCCCTTTCTGTTACATATGGTTCATTATAGTGCAATATAGGGTGACATAGATATAATTTCCAATTTTTTATTCAAAAGTATCCAAATCATTTATCTCTATTACGCCTCTACGATTATTGTCTAAAAACCTAACATTTACTTTTGATTCCCCATATCCCTGTCAATGCCCTTTTTTAAAACTTAATACCTGTACTTTCCTATCACGATGCTTTAGTTTTTGCTTGTTGAGGCTTTACAACCAAAATACTACCAACTACTATTGTATAGTCTGAAACTTTTTCACCGTTGATATAACGCTCAACTTTAGCTTTAACAATCACATCATTATCATCTACATATGATTTTATAGAGGTTCCTCTCATGCTAACATTTCCCTTCAATTAATATTTTCCTGTTAGTGGCAAAAATAATTTGTGTATTCTTGGTCAAGTTCGATCCCATTAGTTTAATTCCCAATATATAATTAAACTATTGTTGCCCTCGATTAAGATTCCTATTTATCAAGGGCTTTTTCATAGCTGAAAGACTCTAAATGGTATCTTATAGTTTCACACCCTACCACAAGACCGTAAAAATACATATTGAGTGGACCTTTTGG
>NZ_LILB01000001.1:385330-438281 GCF_001274945.1 Viridibacillus arvi
CGTGAACTCAGCTCTTTATTATCCATCAGCCGAAACACCGTTCTAACGGCTTATGCGGATTTGGAGCAAGAAGGCCTTATCTATGCGGTAAAAGGAAAAGGAAACTTTGTAAATCAAGTAGAGACCTTCAAATCCCTATCTATCGAGTTGAATTGGACTGAAAAAATCAATGAGCAAACCTTTTTGGCAGAAAAATTGGACCTCATGAAGCATGGAGTGCGCTGGAATAAGGAAATGATCTCATTTACTAGTATCGCACCCGATGAAAAGCTATTTGATGTAGAAAATTTTAAAAAGGCCTTTTTAAATCGGATGTCCATTGAAGGAGACATTGTTCTTAACTATGGCTATGCAAAGGGCTATAAACCACTTATCGACTACCTGCTTCACTACATGGAGAATAAGGGGGTAGACATTAGAAACAAAGATATTTTAATTACCAATGGCTTCACGGAAGGTCTGGATCTTCTCTTATCCACTTTAAATAAAAAGACTGGCCGTCTTATTTGTGAAAATCCAACCCATCACTCTGCCCTTAAGCTCTTTCGATTACATGGCTTTGAAATCGATGGAATTGATATGGAGGATGACGGTGTCAATGTTAGGAAGCTAGAAAAATGCTTATTAAAGAAGGAATATGATTTTGCCTATTTCATTCCGTCTTATCATAATCCAACTGGAATCGTAACATCCTCTGAAAAAAGGAAGAAAATCATGGATCTATTTTCGACCTATCAGCTTCCTATCGTTGAAGATGGATTTAATGAAGAATTACGTTACTCGGGATCACATCAGGCTCCATTGGCTGCCTTTGCTGGATTCGGCAATAATGTCATTTATATCAGCAGCTTTTCTAAGATTCTTTTTCCTGGCTTGCGGGTTGGATGGATTTTAGCAGACAAAGAGTTGATTTATTACTTGGAAAGTATGAAAAGAGCTCGAACGGTTCATACGTCAACTTTAGACCAAGCGGTGTTATATCAATATTTAAATGATGGCTATTTTGAGAAGTATATAAAAAAAGCGAAAGCAGTCTATAAGAAAAAATATGAACTAGCTATCCATTATTGTAAGCAATATATTCCTTGTAAACGGATAACAGGTGACGGTGGACTTCACCTTTTTATAGAACTAGATAACAACATTGATTCACAAAAGCTTTTAGAAACATGTTACCAAAAGGGAGTTGTTTTTTCGCCAGGCAATGTTTTTTACACGGACAGTAGTGGAAAGCATACGTTACGATTAGGATTTTCTAGGCTAAACGAAAGAGAGATTATTCAGGGAATTAAAATCATAGGGGACACTTTAAAAAATAATTTTGGAGGTTAAAAAAATGAGAGTTGGCGTCATTATGGGAGGGGTTTCTTCCGAGAAGCAAGTTTCGCTTATGACAGGTGAAGAAATGATGGTTCATTTAGATAAAAATAAATATAAAATTATACCAATCCAAATAGAGAAAAAAGAAGATTTAGTGGAAAATGCGAGGAATCTTGACGTTGCGCTACTGGCGCTACATGGCAAGTTCGGTGAGGACGGCACCATTCAAGGTACCCTTGAAACCATGGGAGTTCCCTATACAGGGAGCAGTGTCCTATCCAGCAGCTTATGCATGGATAAGAATATCTTGAAAAAAATCATCAGGTATGAAGGGGTGCAAACACCGGATTGGATTCACCTTATGAACATGGAAGAACTTAATATGGATGAACTAGACAAGATGGGATACCCAGTAGTTGTGAAACCTAATTCAGGTGGTTCGAGTGTAGGAGTAAAAATTGTTTATGACAAAGAAACAGTACAATCTGCGATTACTGAAGTATTCAAATGGGATTCCGAAGTTATAATCGAAAAGCTTATTACGGGCGAGGAAATCACTTGTTCAATATTGGATGGAAAGCTTTTACCGGTGATTTCCATTCGTCATCAGAGTGAGTTTTTTGATTATACCTCGAAATATAATGATGTGGCTACCATTGAAGAGGTGGTCCAGCTCCCGCCCGAAACACATAATCGTGTCGCTTTTGCAGCGATTTCTTGCTATAAATCATTGAAATGTAGCGTCTATGCCCGAATAGACATGATGATTAAAAACGGGGTCCCTTATGTGTTGGAAGTTAATACATTACCTGGGATGACGAAAAACAGTCTGTTGCCAAAAAGTGCTCAATCAGCAGGTATCCCTTATCATCAGCTACTTGACTTGATCATTGAAAATTCACTTAAAGTAAAGTAAGGAAAAATGATGATGAATAATAACATAGACATTTAATTAAACCTAAAAAATCAGAGCCCTTCTACATTTTAATAGTAGAAAGGCTCTTAAAAGTGGATTGAAAACCGATTAACTTCATTCATAATGTTTCATCAACTTCTTATTACTTACAAAATATTAATCAAAATTAATACGAAGAACATAACTGTCATAAATATCATAGTTACCAAAGATGCTATTTTTGTGTAGCGAATCACTCCGCTCGATAGTTCGGGTTCTTCTTTATACATCCACCTTTTCCCCCATAAAATGCTTTCCTCAGGTTCAAAATAACTCCATATTAATAAACCGTATAAAGGAAGCATTAGAATAAATGTAATAATAATTTCAGCCACCATTAACAATCCCCATCCCCCCCTAGCCATTTTCTTCTTCACTATACAAGGTACGTAGTGTAGTTTAAATGGGTTCAAAATTTTGGATAAAACGCTATTTTATTTATTCGAAGGAGGCGTAATTCGCACCTCTTTTGAATTCATTTTCGCAATTACAACAACACCTAAATGGGTTATCATTTCGATGATTTCAGATCATCTTTATTGCTTTCTGAAGTTTTTCCATTACATTTGATAAATCTAATATTGAATTAGTTGTATCAAATTCCCCGATGTCCAAGGAGTGATCTGCATTTTGGACAATCTCTATCTCTAAATTTGCATAACTTAATTTTTCAATTTGTTCTAAATTGAAACGTGGATCTTTGTCTCCGATGATTAATAACCCTTGATGTTCGCTACTTACAATTGAATTAAAAATCAATTCTAAATTTAATAGTGGAGTAAGTACAATCATCTTTGACTTTAAAAATTCTTCTCTTTTCATTAGGTCAAGAGCCATTGGAATTGTTCCAAGCGACTTTCCTAAAAAAATCGTTTCATTGTATTGACCATTTTTTAAAACATCTAACATAACAGGGGTTATATCATCCATCATTGCTTTAGATACTTCCTCAAGAGTCTTTTTCAATATATGTTCACTATAGGAGTAATGGATATGTATAATGTCTATTTTATTTTGAAACATCATCATTGTTGCATAATAAAATAGTGGCTTGTCGTAATTGTATCCTGAGCCTGAGAACATAAAGCAAACTGTTTTGGACCCAGTTTCAACATGTGTATAACTTATTGTGTTGTCGATCGTTTGTACATTCTTTTTATTTACTTTCATCAATTTCCCCTCCAATGTATTTGTTGTATGTTCCGTCTCAAGTGCCATAATATCCTTTGGTTCGAACAGGTTCGAGGAAGTTCTAAGATGTTCTACTATAGACTGAACGAAATCTGCTATTTAGAGTAGCTGAAGGATATTTGATTAACATTCGTTATGGATATCTACTTTAAAAAAGTATGAATTTCATATATTTCTTTTAGATACAAATATGCGAGTTCACTTTCCATTATATACTTAAATTGGAAATAAAACATTTTAATTGGCAAAAATAAAAGGTTCAAATCCTAAGCGATTTGAACCTAAAATTAACAGTTTAATTGGGTTTGTACACTTTAACTGAACCCTCTACAAAGAAGAAGCAGTTCGCTTGTATTTCTAATTTGTAAAGCATGAACGTAAATGCTATTTTCCCATCATTTATTATTCTTCAATGTCACTTCTATAGGTAAATTAAGTTCTGCTTTATTTTTCGAGAAAAAGACGTTAACTCCATTTTCTAATTGTATATAATCTTGAACTTTTACTTTATTATTTATTTCGATAGTATCGTCTGTAAGTGATATACCCCAAATGATACTCTCACCATCCTCTAGCTCGTGATATATCCATTCTATTGGATCACCTTCATGATCCTTCCTCTTCCACACCTCAGAGTTCATTTTACCGTTATAACTAAGTATTCCATCTTCAAAGTAAAAGATTTCAATCGATTTACGATTCGGATCCGAATAGAAAAAGGTTTTCCCATTTTTGATTGTAAGAGATTCGATTAGCTCATCGCTTTCTATATATGTATCAAGTGCATCTGATATCTTTTGAGCATAGTAATTATTATCAAAATTAATAGTAGGTTTGATTGAAAAAGTTAGTAATATTAAGATCATCATTATAAAAAAAAGTAGAATAATCGTCTTCTTAATCATGATTATTAATCACCTCTCTTCACCTTCTCAGATTGCATAACTTTAAGTAATTAATAAAATGAATGCTATTTTATATTTATCGATATTAGTAGTAACTTATGCATTATCATTAATAAATTTTCTCTACTAAAACGTATGAGTTCAAAAAAAGATGAGTGACAGTAGTCACTCATCTATCTAGTCCCATATAAAATATTTTTAATCCTATATATATAAATAATGTATAATTTCTTAACAAATATTGGTCTATCACACGTTTTTATAAGATGTATAAACTTCTCTATTCAACTGTCCAATTGATAAATAATCCTGCGTGTGCTAAACCCCCACCGAATCCGTATAATAAGATCTTATCTCCGTTCTTAACTTTGCCTTCACGAACCCCTTGATCTAATGACAGTGGTATTGTTGCTGCTGAAGTATTACCAAAATTCACTAAGCTATATAATGTTTGCTCAAGAGGAAAATCGCTCTTCTCACATATTGACTCAATCATTCTTAAATTTGCGCTGTGTGGGACAAACCAATCTACATCTTTTAATTCCATTGAAGCATTCTGCAATACCGTTTTCATTCCTTTTGGTACTGTTGTGACAGCCCACTTATAAACTGCTCTACCATTTTGAACAAATTTTCCATTGTCTACTATTTCTTCACCATTCATCATGTTTGATAAATTCGAACAATATAAGCTCTTGCCACCTTCACCTTCAGAACCAATATGTGAAGAAATGAAACTCGGTTGTTGCTCATCATATTCTAAGAGCACTGCTCCAGCTCCGTCTCCGAATAGAATACATGTAGCTCTATCTGTATAATCTGTAATTCTAGATAAAGTTTCAGACCCAACCACTAATACTTTTTTATTTAATCCTGATGTGATCATCCCATTAGCTACATATAACCCGTACGTAAAACCAGAACAAGCTGTATTTAAATCAAAAGCACCAGTATTCTTTATGCCTAACTTTGCTTGAAGTGTAGAAGCAACACTTGGCGTTTTGAAATCAGGAGTCATAGTACAAACGATAATCAAATCCACATCATCGACAGATTTATCGTATCGCTCCATTAGATTTCGTACAGCCTGATAAGCTAAATCACTTGTAAACTCATCTTCTCTTGCCATTCTTCGTTCTTTTATTCCTGTACGTTGCACTATCCATTCATCATCTGTCTCAACAAGTTTTTCTAAATCTGTATTAGTTAATGTTCGTTCAGGTACATACGAACCGATAGCTGTTATTCTCGCTTTTGATTGAAACATAAAAAAACCTCCAAGTTATTTATCTTAATCATATTAACACTTATTTATAGCACCTGGTACTAAATATTATCAAATAAATATACTTTTTATGTTTTAATGTAATAGTTACCCTGTTTTTATTAACTAATACTAAGTGATATTAGAAGAATAACTAGTCAATAGTATGTTTGAAGATACTCCTGAGTTTTTCAAAACTGCAAAAAAGAATTCGTTTGGTATTAACGAATTCCTTTTAATTAGGCTATTTTAGAGGTATAGGGGTTACTTTTAAACAATCATTTCAATGATCATCTATCGGTAATGTATTTTTAATGACATCACTATACTTCGTACTTATTTCTTTTAAATCTTCTTTTCCAATTTCTAGTACATATCTAATTTTAATCTTGTCGTACTCTGCTTTGGTTTTTGTTTTCTTTAATCTCGTCTTACCAATATCCCCTTTTTGAAAGGTGAAAACTGTAGCATTCTCTCTATACATCATATCTGCGGTTTCTACAATTACTTGATTACTCTCCATTGCCTTACCTTTATAAAAATCAACATTTTCAACATCAAATGATTCATCTGAAATGATTTCTTCTTTTGTTGTTTCATCATTTACACAACCAGTAATGACAAATGAGGATAAAACCAAAATAAATGCAGATATTCTCTTCACCATTAATGTCTCCTTCCCTGCAATATGATTATTTAGAAGTCATATATACAAATTTGATGTAAGTATTTCTAAATGAAATGTATTCTATAATTAAAACCATTGAAATTGAAAAACGATTGTTGCTGTTATATACATATTGCCCAAATTATACTTGCACTAAAAAGGGAATATATAGAAAATTTACATTGAAAAAGTTTGATCCTTTGTTTGATTCTTTAGCTGGTATAACTTTGACTTTTAAAATTTACTCGTGTTGCTTTAACATTTAAAATTTTGCTTTATAAACAAAATCTAATTGATATTTGACTTCAATAATCCATATCTTTATTTTACTTTCGTTCTTAATAATCCCTTTTTGCATTCGGCATCCTACGCATCTAAGCATAAAAAAAGAAACACAGTAGGAGTGATCTCCGTTCTGTGTTTCTTCCATTTCAAAATTTAAATATCTTAAGTTGAAATTGTTATAAGTTTTCATCAATATAGTTGCAACATTCTTGTTTGGTATGAAAGCACTCATGTACCTCATTATTTTGAATTTCGTAAAATTTATTCGTACGCTCCACCATGTAATTTTGAATCATAATATGTTCTCCAACCTGTAATTGCTCAATTTTTGTTAATAATGGATCTTCAGATAAGCCGTTTAAAGTAAAAATACTAATTTGTTCAACCATTTATACACCCCTAACAATGAAGAATTTACATTACTCAACTTTTCTTTGGATAGTATCAATCCAGTGTACATTTTTGATATTGCTTATTTAAAACACTCTCTTCATTATATATCCTTTCATGTAAAAAATTCAAAATATTGGGATAACTAAATGGATTTAGATTTCTACTTGAATAACTACGACCATGTTAAATCTATGGTCCTTTTATTAATTTATAAAATAATTCTTCATCTCCCGTGTCTAATGCAAAATCAATGAGCCACTCAAAATTTTTCTTTTCAATTTCAGCAATGAGCTTCTCCGTTTCTGGTGTTATTTGAGGTTCATTTAACTTTTGTAATTTCGTAACGAAACGACTTGTATATGTTTTAATAACCGCGATAAGGTTACTTTTTTCAGCGAGGTCTCGGAGGGTAAGTACTGTATTATTAGTGAACCTATAAATGGATTTATCATTTACAATGCAATTTTTATTTATATCAAATTCTATGCAATTTCCATTGGTTGACTCTAAAAAGTACAATTCACCTTCGATTTCAATCACAATATCACCTGCTAAAAAGTCCATAATTAGTGTTTTTCTGGAATTTATACGTATTTTACTTGGTTCATAACACAATACTTCCATAAGATCCTCTGCCTCCCAATCAGACTTTATATTTATTAATTCACGATGAAGTTCTATCTAATGATTTGAATTTTCAGACTTTGTATAATGTATTCCAAAAGAGTGACAACATCTAGTTGGTTTTCTTATACGACTTCGGTAAATTTAACAATTTCTAATCGAATCGAAAGCATAATCATATGTATTTTGTTTTAGACAATTACATGTTGTTCTAATACCAATAGAACTTCATTTATTCCATGCAACAATTTAATTTAAAAACCCCAAAATTATCCTTATAAATTTAGCGATCTAATGTTCAAGCAAAGTCAACTAGCTAATTGCCTTAGAAATTTGATGAACTAGATACCCTTTAGCATGCACATTGTTATCTGTATTTAGTAATTCACCAAAGCTTCCTCCCCTTTACAAGCTAATTTTAGGGAAAATTAAAAGGCCGAACTCTGTACAACAACGAGTTCAGACCTTATAAACGGGAAAATATTTACTTGAACAACTTCTTTGAATAATTTCCATCAACTGTTTCTTATGCATTTTCAACCTATTCCTTCGAATATTGTAGTAAATTTAAGATGCTATTTATACAGGACTCTTTATAGAATTGATGAAGCTCTTTCTCATTGGATGTTAACCATTGAATTAATGATCCATCAATAAGAGCTCTCATCATTTTTGCATTGGTCAACGTGTCAATCTCCTTGCTAAATACACCTTCTTTTTTGCCCAACTCAATTATCTCATTCCCAATTCCCCAGCAATTCTCATAAAAATTCATGTTTATTCTTTTATAATCTGCATTCCCATTTGCTTGAGCTAAAAAATCTAAATAGACACTGTAAAACTTTCTATTTTTTTGCGGTGAAACAAAAACTGCTTCTAAGTATGCTTTAAGTTTAGTTATAGCTGTTTGCTGTTGAGCTATCGCTTCTAATTCATATTTATAAATTTGATTTGTAATTGAATCTAGTAATTCCAAAAGTATATTTTGTTTGCTATTAAAATAATAGTGAACGACTCCTTTAGATACGCCAGCATTATCCGCAATATTTTGTAACGTGACGTTGTCATAACCCAATTCCGAAACTACATTATAGGCTGCTTTCATTATTTGTGTTTTACGTTCTTCTTCTTTCTTTTTCATCGTTACCTCCGTAATACTTAATATGACAATTATACATTAATTTAAACATCTAAAAAAATTATTTTGACCGGTCAGAATAATTTTGTTATTCTATAGTCGAAGTATAATAAAGGGGTGGTTCTAATGATAGATAGATTTAAAGCATTGGTAGTAAATAAAGATGATGATTTTACGGTTAAAGTTAATGAGCTAACTCTAAAAGATCTACCCGATGGTGATGTGTTAATTAAAGTATCTTATTCATCGATCAATTATAAAGATAGTTTGGCTACTATTCCAAACGGTAATATCGTTAACACTTATCCCTTTGTTCCTGGAATTGATTTAGCAGGTATCGTAGTTTCATCTAATGATCCACGCTTTCAAGAAGGTGACGAGGTTATTGCGACTAGCTATGAGATTGGTGTCTCCCATTTTGGTGGCTATAGTGAATATGCTCGCATTCCAGCTAATTGGATTGTCCCACTTCCAAAAGGTCTTACGTTAAAAGAAGCAATGGTTATTGGAACAGCTGGTTTTACTGCGGCATTGTCTGTACTGAGATTAGAAGAAAATAGTGTATCTCCAGAAAAGGGTAAGATACTAGTAACAGGTGCAACTGGTGGTGTTGGTAGCTTTGCTATCTCTATTCTTTCTACACTCGGTTATCAAGTTGAAGCAAGTACAGGTAAAGAATCTGAACAAGAGTTTTTGAGAAGCCTTGGAGCCACTTCAATTGTTTCACGTGAAGAAGTATTTGATGGGAAAATAAGAGCATTAGGCAAACAGAAATGGGCCGCTGCAGTAGATCCAGTTGGTGGTGAACCACTGGCATCTTTATTAAGCCAAATTCAATATGGCGGATCAGTTGCAGTAAGTGGATTAACGGCAGGGACAAAACTTCCGACAACTGTCTTCCCATTTATTTTAAGAGGAATCAATTTACTTGGAATTGATTCTGTATATTGTCCTATGGAAACCCGTTTGAAAGTATGGGACCGATTAGCGTCAGATTTCAAACCAGAAAAACTAGAAAAATTCATACAACAAGAAGTGACACTACAACAACTTCCTGAAGTTCTCCCTAATCTTCTTAAGGGGCAAGCAAAAGGTAGAACACTTGTGAAATTATAATAAAAAAGTGACGAGATATATTGATTCTCGTCACTTTTTTATGATTATTCTATTTAAACCTATAAAATTTTATGAATATTCCAAAATAAAACTTCAAAGTTTAAAGCCTGACAACATATTATAGTTTATCAAAATAACTACCATTTAATAATGCCACTATATCACCAATTGCACCTAAACATGCGAATATAAAATAGTAGCTGGCTGTTGTAATTTCCTTGTTAAAAAGTTCTTTAAATGCTTGAATAAAAATCTGCTCAAACTTAAACCAACTAAGTATCCAAGCAATTATTAAAAAACTAACAATAATCATTCTATTTAATCCTCCAACTTATTCTCTAGCCTTCTAAACTATAACAAAGAACAGTCAAGTACAATTATTCTTTAACATACACATGAAATTCGATGAACTAATCCTAAATTTATCCGTAGCAACTTGAGTGTATCATAATTCTACTCTAGCTTTTTAATTTTTCAGCAGTTCTTGGAGTAAATGTAACAATAAAACAGTATATTATAACAGAAGCAAAATTCATACGAAAACTCCTTTTAAGGTATTATCATATAATTATTACACCTGAAAACTAATAACATATAGTATATTATTGCAGGACTAAATACAGCTTTTCTTCGAATTAAGAAAAAAACACATTGGATAAATTATTATTGATCTTAAAGTCTTTATTTGTTGAAGATAGTTTATAGAATAACACCTGAGAAATCCCCTTTTAATACTTCTTTTTCATTTTGGTTTTTACATAAAAAGGATGCGATAATAGCTGTTCTATTATTTGCTTGGACTTCGTATTTTTCAATTTTCACTTCACAAATAATTGTATCACCCGTAAACACAGGTCTTAAAAATTCGAAATTCATATTTCGAGCCAATACATTATGATCTCCACCTACTTTTGTTGGTAGAGTTGCCGTTAATAACCCTTGAATTACAAGTCTCCCCTGTTCATCAGGTGTTCTATGATGAACTCCTTCATCTCCTGAAATTTCCGTAAATAATTCAACATCCCTTATTGTGAAAGTTCGTTCAAACGAAATGATATCTCCTACTTTTAATGGCATTTAAATCTCCCCTTTTAATTAATTGAGAAAGTCTTGATGTTTCCAGTCTATCGGTTTAATGTTCTTGTCCATCCAATTCTTTTGTGGTGCTTGGTATGGAGTGGTAGCGATTAAATAATTATTATGCCAACTGGCAGCACCTGAACGAATCATTTCATCGAGCAGGATTTGGATAAATTCTTCTGGCTGACGCTGGAAAGAATAGCGGGCAAAATCTTGGAACCAACCACACTTGAGTAGGTAGTTTCTGATTTCTTCTTTTGCCAAACCGTTTTTTATGATTAATGTGAATGAAAAAATCCTTTTGCAGGCATGCCATGAAATTTTTTCTGGTGTCTTTAGCCACTTTTTAAACCGTTCTCTTGCAGCATCGATAGAAGTCATAGGATTCTCTATCTCAGATCCATGTCCTGAATATGCATGATGAATACTGATTGTCGACAACTGATTCAAACTTTCAAGTGATAATTGGATTGATGAGACACCCTCTCGAAAAATATTTAACCAACCAATATCATTTTTATGAAAAAGATCCCCACATATTAATATCTCTTCTTCAGGTTCATATAAAGAAATATGTCCTAACGTATGTCCCGGTGTGTGTAAGACTCTCAAAATTCTACTTCCTGTATGTATTTCATCATTTTCCGAGAGCTTAGTATCAACTCGATATGGTTCAACAGGTTGATCTAACCATTCAGCACTACAAGATTCAGGGTCACAAGAATTAATTAAATCGGCGTCCCATTTATGAGCAGCTATCTTAACACCATAATTTTTTTGGAAATGATAATTTCCTCCTACATGATCACTATGATAGTGCGTATTCACAATTAGGTGTAAATCTTCTGGTGAAACGCCTACTTCTTTAATTAATTCCTCGGTCTCCTTCACATCACTCCCAAAACCAGTATCAATTAGGATAGGAAACTGATCTTTAATAAGAATCATATTGGCACTTGGAAATTTTCGTTCAAAGAAAATAATACTAGATTGCCCCATTAGTTATTCCTCCTTTAACATATGAACTAAACGTTGCTGATTTCGCGTTCGATAAATTGAACTTGCTGTATTTCCCGTAAGTTGACTGCACCCACAAGAATAAAAGGTGTTAAAAATAATAATAAAAATCTACATTTTTGAATTATCATTTTCAAACAATAGTTATTTACTACTTCGATATACTTTTTAAAATACCTCCTAAATACAGATACAACTATCACCTAATTTTCTTGGATTAATGCACTCTTTGTTAGTTAAACGAGATAATTTATTAAAGATTGGGCAATGAACTAAAACATACACCTAACATAATATAGAAATGGGTATGAAATATTAAAAAAAGGATGATGTATAAAATGACATTGTTGATATTATGAGTATTTCAATAATGGGAACTGGAACCCGTTCAGGTAGCAGAGGAATACCTGAAGACTGGGAAGATGATTTCTTGGACATTGATCGCTGGGAGAATGATGGCGGTAGTAGTATTCGGACAAGAAATGACTGCGGTCATGATAGGAAAAGTAATATCTGATTAGCATACTACAACTAATAATTTTTGATTGAGGAAGGCAATTAAGAAGCTCCTTTTATTTAATATTCCACAGCTATAGTGTAATAATCTTTTTTCTTTTAAACCAACAAGCTTCTCTTCAAAAAACAAAAGAAAACTCATTTACAATTTATCATTGCAAATGAGTTTTCTTTACTTAAAGCTAGCTCTTAAATTTATTTGTTTTGCTCAAGGAATTGGTATACCGCCATCATCTCTTGTTTATTCAACTCACGAATACGACTGAAAATTGGAATATATGCAACTGCCTCAAGATTTAAGCTTTTATCAACAACATCACTTACATTGCCAGTTAACCACGTTTGTACGTCAATGCCTTCGATGGTTTCCATACGACCTTCATCATTGATGCCACTTTCATAACAACTAACACATGGTACCGATAATTTATATACGCCATCATGGAGTCCATCTTCTGAAATTACTTTCTTCCCTTTACAGAAAGGACATTGATGGCTTTTTTTAATCTTATTAATTTGAGTGACAATTTTCTTGTAACCAAACGCTTCATAGACATAGGTAAGCTTTTTGTATTTTCCATTGGTGAAATACTTATCAATGATCGTTTCTCTCGTTTCGGTAATATTGTCAAAATCACAGATAGTAATTCGATTATTTTTGCTGATGGATTCGATATTGTCGCTAATACTGCCCCAGAATGGAAGGACATTTTGTAAAACCATTTCATAATGGGCAAAGCTTCCCTGCTCCAGTTCAAACATTTTTAGAGCAACTTGTGTATCTCTAGGTAATAGTGAAACATCTTCTGTCAAAGTCATGTCACTACCGACGATAGCCTTTAGTTTTTCAAGTATCGGTAACTTACCAACTGTTTTCATCACTTGATCAATAGGCTGCTGAATAATCTCACGAATATCCGTGTCGTTAAATTTTAACTGTTTATGGTGGTTTAGCACGGTTCCTTTACAGATTGGACAGGTAATCATTTCTTTGCTTGCTTTCATTTGCTCTTTAATGATCGATTTCGATACAACTATATAACGTCCGATAATGAGATTAAAGCCTTCCCAAGTCCTTCTTGCCTTGCCTGCTTTATCATAGAATGACTTTTCCCAATATCCATATAAAAAGGTGTGTTTTTCTTCTTCTGTCATGTCATTATAACTTTTACTTAGATCATGACCAAGCTCATTCTTAATCTCATCAAAGAGGAATTGCAATTTTGGATATTGATAGAATTTTAAAACCTTCATCACATCTGGATGGAATAGACCATCCCAGAATGGCACGGTTTTATCTTGAATAACAATATCAATATCAAATCTTTCTATCATTTGTCGGCCCGAGCAGGAAGGACAATGGTTTTCTTGATTATAGAAATCGAAGCTATTCGTATTTTTATTGGTCGGATGGACAGCCACAATATGGTTGATCAAGCCGCCCATTTCATATAGAAAACTATATTGGCTATACAAATGCCGTTCGAAATCAATGGCGATGACAGGTGCAATTGTTTCAGATTCGTATTCACCATAAATCAAACGTGCCATTGATGATAAGCTTTTTAAGATACCACCTTTATAGACGTTTTCAGCATTTTTAAAATAGGCAATATGATTTTCTGTTAAGTAGGTTACGCCATTTTGTTGATTGAGTGTTGAAGAAATTTGTATTGGAGCAATTCCTTCTTCACTGTTTTTTCGACGATTATATTCTTCATGACTGACAACATCTAAATGTCGCACAGGTGCAAGCTGTCTTTCACCAAAATCAACGATAAAATCAGAGTTTTCAAGCATATATGCATTATGTTCAATCATTATTATTGAGACAGATTCATCTTGCAAAATGCTTCTAAGACTATCGATGAATTGATTTAAAATATTTTGTGATAAACCTTTTGAAGGCTCGTCAAAAATAAAAAGTGTATGTGGGTTTCTAGAGTTGGCAAACAGCTCAGAAACTAAATGAACACATTGAAATTCACCAGTCGATAAAGACTGTGTTTTTCTCTCCAAAGTCAAATAACCAAGACCAAGTTTGATCAATAAACTCAAGCGCTTATGAGCAATATCACCTTCTGGGAGATCATCAATAATGTCTTCAATTGAGCGCTGAAAAATATCATCAATATCTTCACTATATTTTACGAGCTTCCGTTTAATATCAAGAAACGTCGCAACTGTTGAACGACTTGTAATCGATTGGTTTCGTTCCTGACCAACCATGACAATTTTATCTTTTGGATATCGCTTCAAAAAGTCATTGGCTATACATTCATTCACTAGAGTCGATTTCCCACATCCTGATTCACCCGTAAAAGTTACAAGTCTGTTTTTGGGAATCTGAATTTCTTCCATTTGAATATTACGACAGTACAGCTCTTTGAATTGATAGTATTCTGTTGGCGATGCCTCATTTCGTTCCCAAATGATTGGTTTTGGACGTGGTGATTCTTCGACAATTTTCCCGCCGTATTTCCCACTACCTGGACCAAAGAACAATTGCTCATCCGTTGTGTCAAGCACCGTGTCAGAATGATCAATGAGCCAAATTTGATTCTTATAGCCCAATTGTTTAATCTGTTCTAAAATTTTCAATAATGTTTGATGATCAAGTCCTACGGAGATTTCATCAATAATAATAACGGTATTTTCACTGGCTGCCATGAATTCTGCTAAGTACAGTCGTGTTAACTCTCCACCTGACAGTGTACCCATAATACGATTTAATGTTAAGTAACCAATGTTCATATTGATTATATTATTGAGAATATGTTGTTTACCTTCACTAATATTTAAAACTTCTGCAAGTGAAATAATAGATTCAATGCTTAAGTCGTTAATATCGGCAATATTATGTGGTTTATCAAATAAATCAATCGTATATTGCTCAACTTCTTGGTTATAACGCTTCCCTTTACACTTAGGACATTCGACATTTTTAGTAGTTCCGCGGCCTTTACAACTTGGACACCAGCCTAACTCATTATTAAATGAAAAAACTTCTGGAGACAGATTGAATTTTTCAGCAAGAGTTACACGAATGTCTTTAAATACGCCTGTATGAGTGCCAATTGTAGAACGTGGATTAGAAGAGATTGATGATTTACCAAGGAAAAGGACTAAAGGCATTTCTTCCATTTTGATGGCACTAAAATTTGTATCCATAATTGTAGGAAATAGATACTGATATTCAGCTTTTGGCAATAGAGAGACGAGACGCTTCTTGGATTCTTCGCCAATTGTTTGACAAAAAGTCGTTTTACCAGATCCAGACAAGCCAGCAATTCCTAACGATTTATCTACTGGTAGTACTGCATCTAATTTGTTAATATTATTCGCAATTAATTGATTGATTTTCATATTGATGCCCTCTCGATTCTATAATTTGATATTGCCATAATTGTAAAATTTCAATTGAATTTGTTGCGCTTTTTTGAATCGACATCCTCATATTTATTGTAGAAGGAGATTTCTAAAACCGTTTTGAAGAAACAATTTAGTGGTTCAAATCCAGCAACTTGTGCTCCTTTTTTAAACGTAACCCATACCGTGAAAAATGAGGCATAATGTGTATCTGAAAACGCCTGATTGTAGAAAATAGTTTAAAGAATATTGGAAGCACTTATATTGCGCATTTAAATTATATTTTGTTTTTCCATAAGGCGAGAAATAAAAAGGGCTTCTTTCTTGCTTCAAAAAGGCCTATTATCATAAAGAAAAAGCACAATTCTAGCTACAGAATTGTGCCCGATTGTTAAAGAATAGTTAATTAGTATAAATGAATAATAATTATCATTTCTATTTGATTGATATATTTAAGTACTATTACAGTTCTGCTAATACTTTTCCGAGCTGATCACCCATATTTGTCCAAGCATACTTAGCTCCCTCGATAGCTCCTTGGCGTGCTTTTGTTTCTTCACTAAATCCAGATTGATCTAGATGAAGATGGATAATTCCATCTGAACCTTTTTTCAAAGTCCATGTAATAGTAGTACTTTCCCCGGCACTTAACCAAGTGTAAGATAATGTATGAGGCTCGTCCACTTTAAGCACCTCGCAATCTACAATTCCATCCCACCACTCATTTGGCTCAGCTCGGAATTGGAATTTATGTCCTACGATTGGTTTGAAATCATTTTTCCATATCCATTTCGCTAGTGTATCCGAATCTGTTAGAGCATTCCACACCTGCTCGATTGAATTTGTAAATTGAAAATCTAATGATACATCTGGTTTCATTTTTTGTTCCTCCAATATAAGATTTAATTTGATAATTCTTTGTTTCCAGAATCCTTCGTAAAAAGATACCCAATCTTTTATTTCTTTCAAAGGAGTGGCATTCAACCGATATCTCGTCTCTCTACCAACCCTTCGAGCAATTACAAGATCCGCATCTTTAAGGATAGCCAAATGCTTAGAAACTGCTGTACGGCCCATTTGAAAATGAACCGTTATCTCGTGTAGGGGTAATTCTTCAACATCTGATAACATTCGAAGTAATTTTCGTCTTGTTGGATCAGCAACAGCGTCATAAACATCCCTTACTTGACTTTTATCGTTCAAAATCACCCCCACCTTTTCAATATTATTTCCTGTAATGTCGTCAATTAAACTTCATATTAACCTAATAGGACACCTTTTAGTGTCCAATTGATTATAGGACACCAAAAGGTGACATGTCAAGTTCACCTACTTTCATTATCTGGCCATTTAATAGAACAATAACTGATTTTCATGGAGACTTATTGCACTATAATCCCGCATTTCCTTAACGGTACTGGGAATAATACAGTCATAAAGAAATTACGAGGTGGTGAAATATGAAAAAGATTATTCTTTTGTTTTTAATTTCATCTTTTTCCCTGTTCTTTTTAACAGTATTTGCAATAGCAAATGATAAACCTAGTCCATATGAAAAAATGTATCCTGAGATTGGATACAAAACCGTAGTAGCAGCTTCTAATGATTTTGAGCAACATTATAAAGAAAAACTGGAGTTACCACTTAGAGTACCACCTATAAGTTTTACTCATAATTTTGGACGCTTTAATGATTTAGAAGGTGACAACAATGATTCATTTGAATTGCTTTATATTAATGATTACGCTTCTGAAAATCATTATAAAATCGATATTCGACCTATCAAAGCGCAGATTCCTAAAAGAAAGAAATATGTATTGAATACTTATGAACTTAAAAATGGAAATGAAGCAACATTTATGAGGATTTCTGGTTTTAATGTACTTGTTTTCGAGAGGGGGAAGTGGCAGTATATGCTAAGCATAGATAAAAGGGTTTCTGATATTGTGACACCTGAAATCTTAGTGGAAATAGCTAACTCTATTGACTATCCAAATAAAAAAGATGGATCGTAATTCTTGTAACTAGAGTAAAATAAAAAACTAAGTTAGATTTAGTCAGTCTAACTTAGTTTTATGTTAATTTGTCTTGTTGGCAATCAAAACTGCATTCAATATTAACAATCATATTAGTCTCTATTTTGACTTGTGAAATAACTAATAACATTAATAAAAGTAACGCCAACAATCGCTATAAATACATAGAAAGTAAACTTATCTCCACCTAAATTCAGTTCGTCCACAATGATTCCATTCATAAATAATAATTGAGTAGACAATATCACGTTGACGATAGATATACTTACAACAGTAAATGTATTAATATAGCGTTTTCTAACTTTTGGTAAGATGATTGCTATAAAAAGAAGTATTGATAAAAAAAGCATTGTTATAAAAAGTGGCCTAAATAGCGTAAATACCCCATCAATTTCAAACATTTCATATGTATACATTAATAACTCTCCTTTTATTTTCCCCCTGGAACTACTTAGATAAAACGATGGCGTATCCTGTATTATTCATACAGAATACACCAATCTTTACTTATATTTTTCAATAAACCCAATGTCATCAATTGGCCAAATCGTTATATCGGCATTTCCTACTATTTTATTCATTGGAACTAAACCAATGATTCGGCTATCTGTGCTATTTCTACGGTTATCCCCCATAACAAAGACATAGCCTTCTGGTATTACAGACATTTGCGTATATTCTTCTAGTGTAAAGTCTTCAGTTAGTGGACCTCCATCCAACAGACTGCTTTTATATTTGTTTAAATAAGGCTCATCATGAGGTTGTCCATTAATATATAATTGGTCGCTCCTATACTCAATATGATCCCCTGGTAAGCCTATTACTCGCTTTATATAGTCCTTGTCCTCAGTTGCATGAAACACAATAATATCAAAACGATCAGGATGACCAATTTTACTGACTATCATTCGTTCCCCACTTTCGAGAGTAGGCATCATTGATTCGCCTTCTACAATAATAGGAGTGAATAGAAAGAAGCGAAATATAAACGCTAGTCCAACTGCTATGAATAAGGCTTTTGTCCATTCCCAAAGAGAATTCTTTTCTGCTTTCACATTTGTCATTTATTTCTCTCCTTCTAGTATCACATATAAGTATGTCTTTTATGGAGGGTTTCATTAGTTTCACTCTTTGCCATTTGTTTAATATATGAATACAAAAACACTTCATTCATTCAATCCTTATTAATAACGGCTTTATTTAGTAAAATGTTCCAAAAATTTTCTGATAATATTTCATTCCATAACTTCTTCCTTTTACAAAACAAGTGATATACATGATAAGATAATAATGGTATATTATCCGTTTTCGATGTGATTAAACTACTTATTAAAAGGTAGAACAGATTTTGTGGAGAGTTACCTTAACAAATAACAACTTAGAGAGGTTTTTAAAATGAAAAAAACGAACATTCTAATGGCAAGTACGATGAGTCTTTCATTGTTATTAAGTGGCTTGTCGGCAACTAGCTCATCAATAACACCAGAAACAACGTCTATTACGGCTGGTACTGAAATGCATAGACATATTACTAAGGTTAGTGCACCTGTGAAAAAGATTCAGACATTGTACATATCAAACGTTCGTGCGAATGCAGGAACTAAATATAAAGTGATTGCTTCAGCGAAAAAAGGCAAAGTTTTCACTTCATATGCTACAAAAAAAGTGGGTTCTACAACCTGGCATAAGGTAAAGGTAAATAACAAAACAGGTTGGATTTCAAGTACTGTAGTCAAAAGCTATTCGAGTAAAACATTGAAAGTACCTTTTGTAAGTCAATTATCACCAGTGAATGCTCCATTTGGCTGTGAAGGTGCAAGTTTATTGATGGCTTTAAAATACAAAGGGTATTCAAAAGTCGGCTTACGTACATTTTTAGATGATATGCCAAAAGACAAAGGTGGAAATCCGTATAAAGGTTTTGCTGGTGGCAATCCTTATGCTAACCAAAATGGAGTATTCCAATCCATCTTCCCGAAACCATTAACGACTTATGGTAAAGAATATAGCAGTAAAGTAGCAAATGTATCTGGCTACTCTACTACTCAAATCAAAAAAGAAATAGACAAAGGCAATCCAGTCGTTGCCTACGTAACTTTAGATTTTAAAAAGCCAGTTTGGGCCAAGTGGAAAATGGGCAGTGCAGGTACAAAGAATATCGTTGATAATATGCATGTTGTTACAGTCATCGGATACAACAGCAACGGATCATACTATGTAGCAGATCCAAATAGTAAGAAGGAAAAATATTGGGTCAGTAAGACGAACTTTGAACGCGCATACAATGCTCTTCAATGGGGCGTTGTTGTACGATAAAAATAGTTAAAACAAGCACACTACTAAATTATTGGTAGTGTGCTTGTTAATTTTAGTTTTCATTTAGGGGTCTATATTTTAAATAACAAGGATGTTATTGCAACATATCATGATTAATACCTAAAATTAATACCGAAGTACTAAAAAATTCTCCTACTGCATCAAAAAAATCATACTGTGCAAAAATCCCCTAAGTTTTAATCATTTCATGCCCTTGTATTCCTAATTGTCGAATAGTCCTCTTCCCCTCAGGTTTGCGGAAACAGGTTCCTTTCCTATTTCACGTGCCCATATAGATAACTGACCAATGTGGTGAATTTCGTGGACAATAACATGACGTATAATCTCTCCGTGTGTACATTCAATGACTCGGTGCCTAATTGGCGCGTCTCTAGAACTAATCGGTTCTTCATTGAAATCAATTTCTGAAAGTTTCCGTGATTCCTTTTCATTTGTCCAAGATGTCACAAATGGTTTCACTTTCTTATGGTATTGAGCTGAAAGATTCTTCAATTTTTGTAAACTAGCATAATCCTCAAACAATGGCTCCTCAGGTACTGGTTCACCTCGTAAACCTAAGATCCACATATATTCCACATCTACAATGTGAAACAGGGTATGTAGGATGCTTTCGAATCCACCGACCCGCTTCTTTAATAGTTCTTCATCCGATATGTCTTCGCACCATGTAAACCACTCATCACGAACTTGCCAGTTATATTGAAATAGTTTCAACATCACAACAACCTCCATCCTTTAAAATTGCATTATTATTACATGCAGCAATCGTTTATACTATGCAACATCAAAGTGAGTCAAAACAAATTCATTAAGATAAAACAACTAGCAACATGGTTCTCATTTCTAGTAATGATCAGTGAAATCCATTAGTGTATACAAAATTTCAAAAGGATAGCTAAAGCGATTAAAAAATGTTTTTATACCCTTTTATATTGCTAATCGATTATATATATATTTCACTAGATTCCCTATTCTTTCATCTCTAAGACCGTCTCCAAAGCCCAGGACTACCAATGTAGAACTTAAATAATGTATTAAAGAAATTCTAAATCTAGTCATTATTATCTCCCCTTCATAAATTCCTGACTGAATTCATATTAACTTATAGACAGACAATCAGTTAGTCTGAGTGAGGATGATATAGTGAGTTTAATTTATGTTATTGGGTATGTTTACACTGTAGCTGGCTTTAGCGTAGGTGGCGTAATTGCGTGGATATTAAAAGGTGTTCAGAAGAAAATTGATATCATTTATGGTATTTGCGCAGGTTTAACTCTCGGTTTGTTAAGCTTTGAGATTGCTCCTGAGGCACTCATTCTTGGAAATTGGATAACTTTAATCCTTGGTTTCTTTGCAGGCGTGATATTGTTTCAAATTGCTCATAAAGTTTTGCATGTTTTATTTGGCGCAACTAAAAATCATGTGAAAAAAGGTGCGTTACAAACTGGGATATTGTTAATGCTTAGCATTACATTTCACAATTTACCTATAGGAATTGTACTAGGAGCAAACCAAAACTCTGCAGTCAAGGAATCGCTGTTACATACCATTTTACTGCATAATCTACCTGAAGGGATTATTGTATTTACCCCATTATTTATAGCTGGTCTTGGAGTCTGGACTTTGTTCTTTTTAACTTTGATCATATCACTACCAGTAGGCATCGGTGCTTACATAGGTAATTCAATTGGTATTGGCAATCCAATGTTTTGGTCGTTTGCTATTAGTTTAGCCGCGGGCACAATATATATGGTCACAATCAAAGAAGTATTACTTGAGTCTATTAAAGATTCTTCTGGTATTTTACTAATAGCTGTTATTAGTTTTTTTGCTATTGGTGGATTTCTTTTTCTTATTTAACTTTTAAAAGAATAAAAATTCTTGTGTGAGTTGAAGTTAATAGAACTTAGAAAAAAAGCTGGTCAATATACCAGACCAGCTTGCTAAGATTATTTAACTAGCACCATAATAATTAAAAATACAGGTATAAGAAGTAGTTGCAAAATATTTCTTATCAACACTCCATTCTCTTTATATAAACGCCAGCCAAATAATAAATCCATACTAGAAAATAATGCCATGAAAGCACCAAAATAAAAATAGCTGATCGCTACTCTATCCAATTGATGGATATTTATTAAACTTAGAGTAACTACAGGGATCACTATTGAAACAATTATTCTAAAAGGAGTCTGTTTCACTCTTACTTTAGGAAAGGTAATATTAAAAACTCGATTTAAAAGCATTTTGATTAAATATTGAAAAACTAAAACTAGTCCTAATCCTAGAAAAATATTTCGCCATTCATTATTTTGTTCTTCGATTTCCATTAAATCTTCAAGTATTAAAAGATCATTTAGTTGAAACATTTCACGTGTGTCCCAATTTTGCACAAATAACTCTTGAGATGTATTTTCAAATATTTTTAGTTTTATTTCTTGACCTTTAACAACTATTATTAAATCTGCAATAGCCGATAATTGTTCATTCTCTATTTGTGCTTTTTCATTATTTTGTATATGAGTGATAATCGAATGTATATATGAGGGATCTGTTACTTTTTGTACATTAAAATAAGCTTTTGATCTTTTGCCATAAAACTTTGTATTTTTTGTTTGGTTATTTTCAAGACCTAGCGTATAAATTGCTTCAATCTGTTGACTCGATACTCCTTCTAACGCCATAGATGCACTCTGATATGGTTTTTCACTATTATTTGGACTTAAAGTAAGTACTGTGATCAAAAGCACAAAACAAGTCGCGATGAGGATAAGAGGATATTGGAGTCGTGTCCAAAAATTCGACTTTGTATCCACCTCTTCAATTTTTTGTAGTAATTCATCATAAGTTTCTTGCTGTTTACGTAAATTACGAGGAGGATTCTTTAACTTATCGAATTCTGAATCAAAGTTCTGTGACATATGTATATCCCCTTTCCTCATATATCTTCTGCAATGCCTTTAAAGCTCTAGCAGTATTGTTTGTTACTTGCTTTTCAGAGCATCCAAGAAAATCAGCCGATTCTTTGATACTCAGCCCATCAATCTTTCGTAAAACAAGAGTTTCTCTATATGGCAGTTTCAATTCTTTAAGTGCCTCATATAAATTAGCAACTGCTTCTCCCCGTTCTAGAATATCGCTGGGCGTATCTTTTTCAACACGATCATCCGTATTTACAAATGGTATAAACTTTACAATTTGCTTGCGTCTAAAATGATCATAAACAAGGTTCCTAGCAATACGCTTTATCCATGTTTTCACATCCGCTTCTTCACGAAATGTATCAAACTGTTTATACGCCCTATAAAATGTTTCTTGGGTCAAATCCTCTGCCAATTCTCTGTGTTGTATGAGATAAAATATGTATTGATAAATCGCATCATTATGTGTTTGATATACTTGTTGAAATGACATTTCGTCCATAAAATCCCTCCCTCTTAACTATAGACGAGTGAGCTAGAATTACTACTCAGTTTTATGTAGTTTTTAATTAGCTACGCTCACTTCTCATTTCATATGCCTCCGTTCTATAATTTCAACTAAGCCGATAAACTAAAGAAAAAATATTGAGGTGTTTTAATAAAATGAATTTGCAATCTCTTTGCCAACAAAGTGCGCAAATATTAAATGGCACAGCAAATATGCAAAATGGTGTGTGCTCAATATCAGTTAAAAGGAATCTGAATGTCACAATTCAAGGGCGTCCATCTCATGGAGCAGTACATGCTGGGGTAACTTTTGAATCACTTGATTATTCAGGTAATGCGCTCAATCTTGGGGAAGTTGTCGTACTTGATAGTGAGTTAACCCCATTTGTAAATATATTAGTTAAAAATGGGTTGATTGTGAGCGCAATTCATAATCACTGGATATTTACCAAGCCCAATATTTTATATGTTCATTTCCAATCAGTAGAGCCCCCTTTGTCTTTTGCTAGAAAAACTGCAGAAGCTTTCACTGTTTTAAGCCACTAACACATAGTTTTTTATACGTCATTTAATATACATTCAAAATAACGTCCATAATTGTTGCTTAGAAAGTTTATAAAACCACCTCTTTGGTTAAGCAAAGGGGTGGTTTTATACCGAAAAGAAGAGAAGTCAAGAAGGTGAAGATTATTAACCATGATTAATAAAGGTTATTGCCTTTTCTGTCGAAGTAAAGAACTAGGATAGTGACATTAGTTTATTTGGGAGCTCGTTTTTACCATCGTTTAATTGGAGAATTACTATTTTAGCAATGGTAATAGTACTATCTCATATAATGTAAGGGGATTTCTTATGATATTTGATAATCAAAATAAAACAATAACCACTAAAAGGCTAGTACTAAGACTCTTTCAAAAATCTGATGCAGTAGCTGTTACTAAACTTTGTAATAACTATAATATTTATAAAAATACATTGTACCTACCCTATCCATACTCTCTAGAGGATGCTATATCATGGATTGAACATCATCTTGATAATTTTAATGCAAATAAATCATTTGAATTTGCTATAACAGATAAGCGTACTGGAGAATTATTTGGAGCTATCGCGCTATCTAACAATCAACAGTTTAATAATGGTGAAATCGCATATTGGATTGGTGAAGAATCTTGGGGAAATGGATATGCTACAGAGGCAGCTCAAGCTATATTACAATTCGCATTTGAAGAAAAACAATACCATAAGGTTTTCGCTCGTTACTTCAATTCAAATCTAGCCTCAGGAAGAGTTATACAAAAATTAGGCATGAAACAAGAAGGTATATTAATTGACCATGTGAAGAAAGAAAATCGATATGAAGATCTAGTATATTATGGAATTATTAACTCAAGAGGATAATAAACGTATATTACAAAAGGCTATTCTATGAATTTTAAGGAAGGAAAAAACAACTCTAATTTTTTTCTTTAAAAGTCAAGTTATAAGCTTAAACTATAAAGATGACCCTATTTACTACAAATTAAATCAATCTAATGTTGCAGTAATTTAAAAGGAGCTTATTTCAATTATTTATTGTACATTAAAGCCTATTTCTTAAACTACTAGGTAATAAAAGATATAGGTTGTTTTCTAAAAGATTGTTGCTATTCAACTAACGGGACAGGTTAGTTGAATAAGGAATGATTGTAACTGAACAGGATAAACTAAACCTAAATATAATTTAGGGTGATGAGATTGGATAAAAACAGCCCTCTTCTATCGGTTTTATTTAGTATACTTATTTGTGGGTTGTATTATGGAACAGTAAATGCAAAAACGAACGATACTCCTCCTTCTTTTGAGGAAAAATTTACTGAAGTCGTACAACTCAATCCTTTAGAAATCCAGTTAATGTCTTTTACAGCTGATTTGCACGTAGCCGAACCAAAACAAGCCGCTGAATTGTGGATATTAGGAGTAAATAATCGAAGTGGTGCCGTTCAATATGCGATGTTGTCCCCTTCGCTTCAAAAACAATCAAGGAGAAAATTTGAGCAAACTCACTGGGTGACAGGTCAGTCAAGCCCTTGGGTTAGTAACTTTCGTTTTACCAAAGTAGAAAAGCTTAGCGAATCCAGAATGCGGTATACCGTTAAATACGATTTAGTGACATCTATGCAGATTTTGGTAAGTGGGCAGAAGATTATAATCGTGGAAAAGAATCTAGAACCATTTAGAGAATATTGGTTTATTTCATTAATAACAACTAAATATAATCAATGGGAAGCATTTACCCCAGCCGAGACATTTTTAAAATAGAGCATTTCAGTTAAGAATCTAACAAAAAAACGCTGTTGATAATTTTACAATAGCGTTTTTTTTGTGATATTCACAGTGAAATTAGAGCAGAAATTATATATGAATTTATATGATTTTTCTTATGTTTGCACCTTAAAACGGAACCCGTTAATATACATCTGAAACGACATTTTGTAATCCTGTTTTCGTCTCTTGAATTCTAAAATAGAAGAAGATCCCCAAAATGTAAAAAATATTGGAGATCCTACGACTTAAATCAAATTATATTTTCAGAATTTTCAGTCCTGTTGGTACTTATTCTTCTATCTTATTCATCACAAATGCTTTGAGCATACTTATGTTGACTCTTAGTTCCTAAAAATCCTATCTATATACTATAAAATTTATATATAGAGTAGTTATACATATAGTTATTAAACTAAACATAGTTATAAATATTATTTTTTGAATTCTTCTTGGTAATAGTTTAATTACGGCCAATAAGCTACTACTTGCAGCATAAATTGTTTCACTCTCTTTTTCCCATTTAATAAACCATAGTGTGCATCCAAGTGACAAAACTATCAGTATAATAAACATTAAATGTATCCACATTTTTTTAAACTCTCCTTGCTACTTTAATAGCCACCTCGTTTATACGCTTGTTAAACGAGCTTAGTGCTCTAACTTCTCCTTGTATCGTTCCTTTTCCACTATTTGCAACGCCAACTTTTGCTCTTCCAATGTATCTTCCTAATGATCAATCATTTTTATAAAACTACACTAACAAACCAAAAAAGTACACCACTATATGAGTGATTCTTTAAAGCCCCGTCAACATAATAAGGCTATTTTTCCACCTTCTTAAACAGTCTATTATAGTAATTCTCAATTCTATATTCACTTTCGAATAGTTCTCTCTAATCTTTCACAGAATAGTTTAAATGTTGATTTTGATTTAAATTAAGATGGGTATATTGCAAAAGTGTTAATTATCGCTGAAATCATTTCAGTAATAAAGGAAATATTCCACCTTACGTCGAAACTGCATTAATAAGAAAAGTTTGAGGAGGTAATATATGCGAAAGAAGATTTGGGTATTATTTGTTTTTGGTTTTATGTTGCTTACAGCTTGTTCAAATTCGAATGGTTTTGTAGAACTTCAACATGCAAAAGCTAATACTGATACACCTAAGGAAAATGAAAGCAAAGCTGAAAATTCAACTCAAACAATAAAAAAGCTAAAAAAAGAAATTGCTGTTTATAAAATGGAAAAAGAAAACTTCGCAATTATAAGTAACTTATCTAGAGACTTTGTTCAAGCGCAAAAAACAGGTAATCAAAAGCAATTACAAGCATTAATGGCAAAGGAATTAACGTTAAAAAATAAAGATAATGGGTTATATGTCATCATAGATAATGTTGATTGGCTTTTATATACTCTTGACGGTAAAAACTATTTAGATGATTGGGTCATTCAAGGTTACGATTATAATAAAGATAATCAAACATTTAACATCTTTATTAGAGAATTTTATAAAAGTAATAATGTTGAGCTTGTTAGTCCTCCAACATTCCTACATTTAGTATTTAAAAAGGTGCATGATGAATGGAAAATCGTTAATTTAGAATTCGACGTATAGATCTGAACCGAGATAATGACATAGGGCTACCCTAAAAGTTGTTTTCACCGACTTTTAGAATAGCCCTTTTTATATCTATAAATTTATATTAAAATTTTCACTTAGCTCTATAGATAAACATTCTGCTCGTTATTCCCATGATGACAACGAGCACAAGGAAATACAATGGCATTATTATTAGAGAACCTGTATGCAATTGACTCATTCCGCAAATAATCAATGTAACCAATAAATAATAGCCTAAGCTAAATAAAGCTCCTGCTGTTCCAACAACATCTTGAAAATTTACAAGTGCCAAGCTGAGGCAATTAGGTAGGGCGATTCCTATCCCTAGTAAGAGCAAGAAAATTGCTACCAGAATTACTACTGCGTAGAATACAGTAGGATTCGTTCCTGTTAGTACAATAACTGACAAGAGCGTTGCACCTGCTATCATTACTAGACATCCTATATAGATTATCTTTTCTGGTATATAAACAGCTAATAAACGTTTTGATAAGTTAGCTCCTATTATTGAAGACAAGGCTACGACTATCCCTAAAAAACCATATAAACCTGGCGACATTTTAAAATACTCAATAAAGATAAATGGCGCTTCAGCATAATAGCTAAACAATATACCATTTGTACCTCCTATGAGCAATCCAAATGCAATAACCTTTGAATCAGTGATGATCCTCTTTAATACAAGAAAAATACTTATTTTATTTGTAGTAGAAGACGCTCTTGTTTCAGGTAATGCTGTAAATGCATACAAAAAGATCCCAATACTCATTACAACTAATGTGAAAAACACTGCCTTAAATCCAAAAGCTTGATCAACCCAACCGCCAACTAACGGTCCTACTGCGGGTGTAAATGCAATGACTGCAGAAATTTGTGCGAACATCACATGACGTTTATGGCCATCAACGCTTTCACGAAGAATTGTTTGCGTGACAACTGAACCTGTACTTGCTCCAAATGCTTGAAGAAATCGGCTAATTAATAATAGTTCAATTGAGTTCGCCATATAACATAAAAGACTACCTACGCCATATGTTACAATTCCCCACAGCATAGCAGGACGACGACCTATTATATCAGACAACCATCCCCAACAAAACACACCTAAAGCAAAACCTGCAAAGTATATACTGAGTGTCAGCTGAGTAGCATTGCTGCTAACATTTAAAGCCTTAGAAATATCAGGTAACGATGGTGTATAAATTGTTTCACTAATTTGTGGAAATGCCACAAGAATAATCATTAACATTAACGATGGTACTGAGACTTTTTTCATTTCTAATAACCCTCCTATAACTTAGAAAATCTCAGGTATTACTAATTATCGTAGCTATGGAATTGGAGGGACCATCATTTTAACTCGTTCAAAAAATAACATGAGCTTACACCTACTTTAATTATTTTGATTACGTATACCTATAGGAGGGTATTAACACTTATAGAAATTAGGTTTTCAAACATATAATCTATTATATGTGCCCATTTTTAGAATTACAATATTAATAGGTAATTTGTATGGTAGTGAACTTAAACGAATTTAAGATTCTACTCTACCGACACGTTTCCAATTTTCTCTATTATCAAAGAATTGTTGAGAATACATAAGTAATGTTATTTGTTTCAAATCTATACCTTTTACAAAACAAAAATACCCCAGCATTAAATGCTGAGGTATTTTTATTTACTCATTATTTACGATAAGAATTGATTAGACTTTGCTGCCATGATTGGAATTTATCTTTATAATGGCTAGACTTTTCTTTAAATCCTTGCCATCTACTTGCCGTTTTTTGCTTCATATGAGCAAATCTTAATTTAAAATTGGGTTTGAATTGAGGTTTCTTAAAGAGTTTTATCTGACCTGTTTCAAGTTCATCTTCAAGTATTTCAATCGCACGATCTATATTCGCCTCTTTCATTCCTATTCGTGAATCCAAAAGAAGCAAAGGGATCAAACATAGAATCACGAGTACAAGTAAAAACAAAATTAACATTTCTTAATCCCCTTCCGTCATAAATTTCTTGATTAACATGTATTTCCCTTTTTTGTATACCTAGAAACATCATTGGGAAGTTCATCATTATTTATTCGTCGAAATTTAGATTATTAGGGCGATTTAGAGTATGGTTAGTGAATGATGACGATTAACATAGAAATCAGTAATAAGTAAATAATGATTTGTATGCTTAAATACAACTTATAATTTTGTTGTACTTTTAAATCATGATGTTCACGAATGAATATCCAATCAAAATAAAATTTGCTCAAAATAGCCATTGTTAGGATGGATAATAACACCAAGATATTAATAGGCTGATAATAAAAAGCAAGACTTACAATTGCTAGTAGACAAACAACCACTATAATCAATTGGATAATCCAATCTCGATTTTTTCGTTGTAGTTTTGGAATACTAGGAATATAAGATAACTTTAACACTAAATATTCGATTAACCTCATTAATGCAGGAATAATATTCAACATTATTAATATATAAAAGGGTTTCATATTTAATTTAAACAGAAATAAATCGATGAAATCCTCATCAAAATTGCCGGACTTTGTATTGATTTCAAAATAATGATTTGTTTCCATGTCTCTTAAAATTGATTGCTCACCAGGATTTTTATATATTTTTATATGCCATTCCCGTCCATCTCTTGCTTGCAAAATTAGATCATTAAAAGGTTCAAGTTCATTCTTATTTATATGCTGAACTTCTTTTAAATGACTAAAATAATTGCTGAATGTTGAAAGTTGTTGTTGGTCTTCAATAGTATTCATATCCAAGTAAAGTTTTGAAGCTCTTGCTAAAAAGCTGTCGGAATTTACATCTTTTGACCAATCAACATAATATATGCGTTCTAGCTCCACTGTAGAAGTAAAATTGGTTAATGACTCAGTAGCTGTTGTTAATGCTGTCTTTTGTAAAGGCCCATTAAGAGTTGTCAGAAGTAAGATGATACAGACAACAACAGTGGATGCAAGTACTACAGGAACTTGCCAATTTACTTTCTTTGTGGGTATACTGTCAATCCGATTCGAAAGTTTTTCTAGTGTGTGTAACTTCTCCTGTTGTGAACGCTTTATTGTATTTAATTTCTGTAATTTGTCATCTAAACGATCCATCATCATGACCCCCTTCTTGTAAAATCTTTTGTAGTGCTGCGATTGCACGAACTGTGTTATTTTTAACCTTTGCCTCCGTGCATTCAAGGAACTGGGCTGTTTCTTTCACTGATAATCCTTCGATTTTACGTAACACAATCGTTTCTCTATGACTTATTTTCAACTTTCTTAAAGCCCCATAAAGAATCACCATTTCCTCACCTGTTTCAACTACTTCCATCGGCGTTTGTGTATCGTCTTGATAATCCATCTTATGAGTAAGAGGTAAGAACTGAATTAATCGCTTCTTGCGATAATGATCATAGACAAGGTTTCTCGCTATTCGCTTTAGCCAAGTAGTGACTGCGGCTTCGTTCCGGAACGTTTGAAATTGCTTAATTGCTTTAAAAAACGTTTCCTGCGTCAAATCTTCGGCAAGTTCCTTATTATTAACCATGAAAAATATGTATTTATAAATGCCATCACTATGTGAAATATAGAGCTTCTTAAACGGTTCTTGCATCATCAAATCCCCCCTTTCATTAATAGACGAACGACTTTGCATTCGGAATCAATTAATCTTAAATTTTGAATTAGATTTTTTATTTCATAGCAAATAAAAAGAAACTATTTTGAACAAAAACCGTTCAAAATGTTTCTTCTAAATGAACTGTTAAATTAGCTTTTATAAAAAGTTATTATTTGATAATAAAACAACATTGCACTATGTATACCTTTATTAAATCGATTTAGACATTGTTATATTCGTAATTTCATAGCCTAACTTTTCAAATAATCCACGCGCAATTTTGTTATGACCAAATACATGTATTCAGGGATATGGTAAGCAAGCTATGAAAGAAGCCGCCCTTGTTGTGGCTCATAAATGATAAAGTCGTAAATAAAGCCTTCATTTGGATTTGTAGTTGATGTTTGAGCAATCCAAATCAAACTACTAATTGTTGGTTGTGAAAGATAGAGAATAAATGATTATGATCTGATTTCTCATCTTTTGGTAACAAACGAGAAAATTCTTTTTTAGAGAGATCAATTGCTACATCTTCACTCCAATTGCCTGATGTTACTTTGTCTTTTGCAAAGTCTTCAATACCAAAAGACAAATACTGGTTAAAATCTTCTTGATTCATCAGTTTTAATGTAATCACTTATTACCCCCCCTAATATTTTGATAATTCTACCTTTTTATCATATCAAATTAAAATACTATAAAAAGTAAATCGTATAACATTGCTAGAAGGCAGTATAAATGAGGTCGGAGTTTAGCTATACATTGAAATGCTTTACATAAAAAAAGAGTTGACTAATGTCAGCTCTCTTTTAATTAGATTTTACTTTTAATAGGTTCATATTCTAACAGCATTCCTTCATATACCACTTCAAATCCTGGTAAATTTCTAAAATCATTTGGTGTAACTAATGATGTTCGTTTATCCCAAAAGATAATACCCGCTCTATTTAAAACTTCCCCTACAAACTGAGAACAAAAAAATGAATTCCGGGGTTCAATAGGTTCATTAAATGCCACACCAACTATTCCTAGTAAATTATAATAATACAGGTTTTTATTTTTCTCGAATTTATCAATTATGCTCTTCAATTTTTCTAATTTTTCTTCATCCACTTCTAATTTATATAGAACACATTTTGTTTGTGGATATGCTCTATATATACCTTCAAATACATCTTCTTTCACAAACCCACTATTTATAGGGTTTCTTGGATTCCTTCTTCCGAAACTGTACATTTCATTTAAATTCAAATCAAAAGCGATGGATGCGTGATTGTAAGGAGCTTTTGTATATTGTTTTATGGTTTTCGAAAAAAGAGTACCCGTATCTGTTAATAGAATATAAATATATTTCTTTTTCAAATTGAGTTTCCTCCATTTTACCATCTAATTGATATGAGAAAAAATCCTCCTGTTTAAGATACACATAAAACTAAACAAAAAATTTAGGTTATTTCTCATTTTCGTAATTTTTATGTTCTTTTCTCTCATATGAAATAACTAACTTAATTCCACTAATCATCAATTGCAAATAGAAATTAAACTTTTGTATAAGTGCGATACCAAAACGAGCATTCAATAATATTAACTCAAATCCTATTTACATTCTTTAGTGTGTTAGTATCTTTATTATAAATATGAAATCTTAAAAATACCTTAAGTCAATTTAAAGAATCCTTAAGTCAAATAAAAGAATTCTTAAATTGAACTTGTTAGATTTAGTTTGATTTTTATTCGATTTAAACTTATCCATATAGCTATACATGAAAAGAACCTACTTTGAACAAAGATTGCTCAAAGTAGGCTCTGATTTGTGGCTATTTATATTTTCAAAATATAGTTATACTTTATACTTTCACAATATGAATTGGTCTCCCTATAATTACCTCAGCTGCTTCCATAGTAATCTCCCCTAAAGTTGGGTGAGCATGGATTGTTAATGCGATATCTTCTGCAGTCATACCGGCTTCAATCGCAAGTGCCATTTCTGCGATCATATCAGATGCACCAGTACCTACGATTTGAGCACCAATTAATAAGTTATCTTCTTTACGTGCTACAAGTTTCACAAAACCTTCAGTTGCGTTTAAAGCTAATGCACGGCCGTTTGCAGCGAAAGGGAATTTCGCTGTATTCACTTCGATACCTTCTGCTTTTGCTTGCTCCTCATTGAAACCAACAGTTGCAAGTTCTGGATCTGTAAAGCATACGGCTGGGATTGCTAAATAATCTACAATTGAATTTTCGCCAGCGATTGCTTCTGCAGCCACTTTACCTTCATAAGAAGCTTTATGTGCAAGTTGTGGACCAGATATGATATCGCCAATTGCATAAATGTTAGGTACTGTAGTACGACATTGTTTATCTACTTTTAATAAACCTCGTTCAGCGAATTCGATACCTGCTGCTTCAAGACCTAATTTATCCGTATTTGGACGGCGACCTACAGTTACTAATACATAGTTAGCCTCAACTGTTTTTTCTTCTCCGTCAGCTTCATACGTTACAACTACGCCGTTTTCATTTTCTTCTACGCCTTTAGCTAATGCGCCAACCACAACTTCTACGCCTTTTTTCTTTAAACCTTTTTTCACAATTTGTGTCATTTGTTTTTCGAAACCAGCTAAGATGTCATTACCGCCTTCAATGATTGTTACTTGAGAACCTAAATTCGCGTAAGCAGAACCTAGCTCTGTACCGATGTAACCCCCACCAATGACAACTAATTTTTTTGGTACTTCTGGTAAAGTAAGGGCATCAGTTGAGTTGATTACGCGTTCAGTAAATTTGAATGTAGGAATTTCAACCGGTCGAGAACCTGTTGCAATGATTGCGTTTTTGAATCTATAAGTTTGTTCGTTGTCACCATCAATTACACGTACAGTGTTTGCATTTACAAAATATGCTTCACCGTTCACGATGTCGATTTTATTACCTTTTAATAGACCTTTAACGCCGCCTACTAATTTAGAAACTACTCCGTTTTTAAATTCTTGCACTTTTGCCCAGTTAAGTTTTACTTCTTGTGCAACAACACCCATATCACCTGAATGCTTTGCTTGCTCAAAACGGTGCCCTACTGAAATCAGCACTTTTGATGGGATACAACCGACATTCGAGCAAACTCCTCCTAAATACTCTCTCTCTATAATCGTTACGTTTTGCCCCTTCTGACTAGCGCGAATAGCTGCCACATATCCTCCTGGTCCTGCACCAATTACAAGCGTATCAATATACTTCATCTACTGTATCCCCCTCATGATTTGCTATAAAATGAAAAACGTTATCCCAAAAATTTTTATCTTTTACACAATTGTGGTGACCTTTTGTTGCAACTTTTATTACTTGTTTAAAGTTGCTATTATTTAATAGGACATCCACATTTGTAATCGGTACTTTTTTATCTTGAATAGAGTGTATGGCAAGAGATGGAGACTGTTGGTTTTTTAATATTCTTTCTAAACACCATTCTTTTCTAGCTTTTAAAAAGACACCTCCCCGAAATAGAAACCAACTGACAAATAGCCATCCAAAAGGAATATAAGGAAGTTTTACTTTTTCGGCCATTGATTTACTAATACTTTTTAATGATGTAGGCATTGAATCAGTAATTAGTGCTTGAATTCTCAAATCTGTAGAATTCACAATACTTGCTGCTACACCACCCATTGAATGGCCTAAAACATAGATTTTCTTACTATTAATATCTGACCTCTCCCAAACATAATCAATCGTTGCTGTTATACTTTGGACAAACGATTCAATACTCACTTGTTTTTCTAATGACTCACTTTGCCCATGACCAAGAACATCCACAATTATTACGTCGTAACCGCTAGCTAATAAGGGATCGACATATCGTAACATGTCTGATTTATTAGAACTCCATCCATGTATTAATAGAAAGCAACCTCTTGCCCTCTCACTTTTAATAAGCCATCCTCGGATTGTTCCAATACTCAGCTCAATCTCAATGGCTTCATAAGTTGAATTCGGGTATTTTTTAAACGCTTTTACTTTCGGTGTAAAAATATGCAGTATGATATATCTCCTCAAAAATAAAATAATTACTACGAAAGCAATGAATACTATATATTTCATAATAATCCCCCTTAAAAAAGATACCTTTCAGTCTCTTTTTAGTTATAAAAAAGACGGCTTTATTGCCGCTCAGTCGCAATCATTGAAATATATTGCTTCAAATTATTGCTTATGATCTTCGTTAATTGTCCATCATTCTTTAATCGGTCTAATACGAGCCCACCTTCTAGTGTTGAAACAATATATATCGCAGTATCGTATGGCTTTACAGACTGCTTCAACTCCTGATTACTAATACCATCCTCTATAATTTTCACTAACCAATTAATCATTATATCCATTGCTTCATTGATAGATGGCAGTAACGTATTCCCTTCTAAGTCATCCATTTCTATGGCTGCGTTAAAAATAGGACACCCACCTACAATCGGTTCTCCTATACTTAATTCTAAAAAGGCCTCTACAAATGCGATTAATCTGTCCGTGGCATTCTCGTGTTGTAAAACACTCGCCTGTAAATGATTTTGCATTATTTCAGTAGAAAATTGAAAAGACTCAACCATAAGCTGCTCTTTATCTTTAAAGTGGCGATATATCCCTCCTTTTTGAATATTCGTTTCTTGAATAATGTTATTCATCGATGTTGTCATGTAACCTTTTTTGTTGAAAATTGTAGCAGATTTTAGAATAATATTACGCCTTGTTAATTCACCTTTTCTCATTATAACCTCCAAAAAGATACTATTCAGTCTCTTTTAATATATAGGAAGTAAGATACAAATTCAAGCACTTTTTTACAGAAATCAAATATTAAGCTGTATTTGCAGCTAAGATTCTTCACTACACGTTTTTCAAACTTGGACTACCATGAAAAGCGGCTCTTATGATAATTAGCTTTATTAAAACATTCTACAGCCCTCTCTGTCGTTCCTATTGTTAATAAGATTTCGATTGATCATTTCTAATAAAGATTAAATTGAAATTATTTTGCATCTATAGATTTCGCTTATATTAAATCGATTATCAAAATGGATATTTATGTTAATATTACTATAAAGATTGCGACAAAATATATTTAAACTAACGAAGCAGTTTCGTAGAAAAAGGTGGAATTATTATGTACGGATTAATAGCTATTTTTGACGAACAAACTGATCAGATTATTAAAGATATTTGGAAAGAGTTAAAAGAAAAGTCAATTTCCTTTTATGCATATGAAGTGGAAGATAGGATACCGCATATTACATTAGCAGGCTATAATGACTTAAGCCTATCTTATTTTATAAAAAAATTGGATGTTTATTATGAAGATAAGCAGGCGATTGATATTACTTTTAATACAATTGGTTCATTTTTAAATTCGGGAGCATTGTTCTTATCACCAACCGTTACAGCAGATTTGATTGAATTACATACTAACCATAATAAAAATTTTGACCAGTTTAATGATGACCCAAATTCAATGTACCTACCGAATCGTTGGATACCACATTGCACTATAGCGAATAGATTATCTCCTGAAAAGTTATCTAAAGCATTTGATTACTGTTCAAAAAGAAATGCTACTATATCTGGTCAAATAAAAGAAATCGCTCTTATTGATGTATCTATTAAAAATAAAGCACCAATTATTTACTCAAAGAAATTTATTGAAAAGTAATATTCTCTTATCAAAATAGACTGGATTTTAAATAATGAGTTCTTTTTACCTGTCACTGTCTTTATAAGGCTAAATTTTAATTTAACGTATCTTTCTTCCAATATAAACCACACTAATTGTCTACTACAATAAAAGGGTGAAAATATGGAATATAAAATAGTCGTAGCCGTTATAGTATTCATTTTCTTGATAGTTTGTCTTGCATTTGCCTTTTCAATGTCGCCTACCAAAGATATTAGCAACACTGTTATCAATATAAAGCAAAAACCTGTCATACTCATCACTGTAGACTCTCTTATGAGTCAGTCCATCCAAAAAGCTATTCAAGAAAGAAAAGCACCTGCCTTTTCATTTTTAATAAAAAACGGACAATTCTACCCAGAAGTAATTAGCTCTTATCCTACAATGTCCGTTACGATTGACAGCACTTTGTTGACTGGTACTTATGCTGATCAACATAAGATCCCAGGTCTTATTTGGTTTAAGAAAGATGAAAATCGAGTTATTAGTTATGGAAGTGGGATAAGTGAAATTTGGAGCCTTGGAGTTAAAAATGTTGTCTTCGATGGTATTGTAAATTTAAACAAAGAGCATTTGAGCAAAAATGTTCAGACCATTCATGAAGAACTCTCAATGGGTAACATTCAATCTGCCTCTATTAACGGACTATTATATCGTGGAAGTTTTCACCATCAATTAAATGTCCCAAAACTAATTTCAGCAATGGGCCTTCTACCAAATGAAATAGATATCAACGGACCATCATTACTTTCTTTGGGAACATTGTCTCAATATGATCCCAATAATGATCGTCAAAAGTTTGCATGGAAAAGTATGGGCGTAAATAATCAATTTACTGTTAACGAGTTAAAATTTTTAATTAAAAATAATAAAATGCCCGCTTTTACTCTGGCCTATCTACCAGATGCAGACAAGGATTTACACAAAAACGGGCCAGAATATATAGAGCCAATTGAAAAAGCAGATCAATATCTTCAAGAGATACTCAATTCTTATCCGACTTGGGAAGAAGCGATTAATCAGGTAATTTGGATCGTGCATGGAGATAGTGCCCAATCTAAGATTATTAAAGATAAGAACACTTCACTAATCGATTTAAATGATGTTTTAAAAAACTATACTTTTTGGGAACGTAAGAAGAAGAATGGCGAAATTGCAATCGCGATTAACGAAAGAATGGCGTACATTAACTTAATTAAAGAAAACATTGAAATTTCAAATATAATAAAGACATTAAAGAAAGATAACCGAATTGGTATTATTGCATGGAAAGAGGGAGAAACAAACTATGTTATTTCTCCACAATCAGATAAGAATTTCACATTTTCTCCAAATGGACCCTATAAGGATCTGTATAACCAATCATGGAACTTAGATGGTGATTATTCCATTTTAAATTTGGAAATTGATAATCAAGGTCTTATCAAATATGGCGATTATCCGGATGCTCTCGCAAGACTTAATGGTGCTCTACATTCACATGAAGGTCAATTTATTATTGTAGATGCTAAGCCACACTTTGAATTCATAGAAAAACATAGTCACAACCATGCTGGTGGAGGAGCACATGGTTCTTTACACAAAATCGATTCTCTTGTTCCGCTAATAATCGCTGGTACACATGAAAAACCTGAATACAATAGACTTGTTGACATTAAAAAATGGATTATTAATTTAACAATGTGACTCCGATCAATTTATCAAATAGGTATAAGCCGTTTTTGACAGAAATGGACTTTGTTGTTTTTGATTTTAATTGAAATAAATATTCTGTATAGCCTGATATAAGTCCTGCTCTTTCCCCAACTACAATTTCAAACCGATCTGATAGGTTTTATTGATAAAAATTTTCAAGTTCAGTTACTTATATCTTCCAAAGGAATGGATTTTGCGCACCAATCCTAACTCCTGTTATTTAGAATCTACGGTTAGTAAAAAAAACCTGAGCAAATGCTCAGGTTTTAATCTTTATGCATTAACTTCAAAATAAAGCTTACGATGAGTATCAATATTATTGAACCAAGTAAAGCCGGGAAAATATAGAAATCACTTAAGGTTGGTCCCCACCTGCCTAATAATTTCCCACCTATCCAAGCTCCAATAATACCGGCAATAATATTACCTATAATTCCACCTGGTATATCCTTACCTATAATCATGCTTGCTACCCATCCTAGAACACCACCGATAATTAAGAACCAAAGAAAACTAAACATGATTTAACCTCCTTTCTAAACTACACTATTCTGTATAGCTTAAGTAATAAAAGAGGAAATATACCAAAATAACTTATGAAATATTTACCTTTACTAATAGTGTAAATCTTGAGAAAGTCGGACCATATCTGTACATTGAATACCATTTTCAAAAATTGGCTCTGCATAATGTCGTATAAAGAAGTCTCTATCTATATGTGTGATACGGAATCCACATTTTTGGTAAAGAGCAATTTGTGAAATGCTTGAATTGCCTGTTCCAACTTCTATTGTTTTATATTTTTTTGACTTGGCAGTAGCAATGGAATGCTGAATTAGCATTTTACCTAAGCCTTTCCCTTGTTGCTCTTCTTGAATAGAAACATTCACTAACTCCGCAGTTTCTGGACGTGTAGGTATTAAAACATATACACCAATAATACTATCTTCATCCTCCATTACAAAGCATTCACCTCTTTGTAGATACTCTAATACAATCTCTTCGGAAGGATCGGCTTGTAACAATAAATCCATTGGTATATTGTCTGTTGCGATTAATCTTCTTATTTTCATTTAACTCACCTTCCTTTTAAGTTTGTCCTGCATTAAACTTTTTTAATAATTGTAACTTATTTCATGGCATAAAAGTCATTAATATCTATATACTTCTCAAAAATTGAGAAGTATTGTAGAAAACAAGATATCCATTAACTAAAACTAAACAAAAATATCAATTTATATATATATTAAGTTTTGGTATATTTTATAAACATGCAAAAGATGAAGAAGGGATTGTTAAACATGAATAAAAATCAAAAATATTCATACCCAGAAAAAATCATAGTCTCTAATATTTATCCAGAAGCAGATAATACTATACGTTATTTTTTGCAACTTAAAACTCCACTTCAGTCAAAATCAAGCGCTACAGTAATAATGATGAATCCTCAGAACGCAAGTAGAGAAAATTCTGATCCAACGATAAATAAAGTTTGCTCTTTTTTCAGAGATAATAGTCAATTTCAATATGGAGTCATCAATATATTAAACTTATTCCCTTTCTACGAACCAAACTCACACTTATTGGTTCACGAAATAGAAAACAATACTAAATCATTCGAAAAAACAATGAAAGACAATTTCAAAAAAATAAACGAAATAATTAAATTAAGCGATATTATAGTTCTTGCTTGGGGAAATGTACCGAAGAATAAGTTTTCAAAAGAGCTGCATGATAAAGCTGTCTTATCCGTATCAAATATTCTAAAGAAACATAAAAAAGAAAATTGTCTGTATATGTTTAAATATAGAAATATAAGCTCCCTTACAACCAAAGGAAATCCTGGCCACCCTTCACGTAAATCAATTGAAGACCTTCTTAAAGTACGTGATATTAAAATTACAACCAAATCAAGATTTATCATATGAATTTACCAGTAAATAAAAGAAAAGAAATGACTATTTTTATTGTAATAGAGCCTTTACATTATAAATAGTTTCAATATTAAGTATTTTTAGATGCATTTAAATTTATTGATATAAACAAACACCCCAAGAATAACCTCCTTGGGGTGTTTAATATTTAATACTAAATTATGATTTTACAGGTTCTCCGCTGAATACTTTAAGATCCATTGGTGCAGCCATAAATGCTTGAGCTTTTTGAATGAAAGCAGTGAAATGTTCACTTGTATTATGGATTGCAGTAGCTTCTGCATCTTTCCATAGTTCAACCATTGTATAATGGTACTCTTGTTCAGTAGATTTCATCAAATCATAGCTTATGTTACCTTCTTCAGCTCTTGAAGCTTTAAGAAGTGTTTTAGTTTCTTCCAAGAATGCTTGTTCTTGGTCCGGTTTTACTTGAAGTTTTGCGTGAATAATAATCATTGTTAGACATCCTTTTAATTAAATTGATTGAACTAAAATCTTACATTTGATAAGATCCAGTTCATTTGATTTAGTGAATCAAAAAATTTCAGTATTCACTGATATTATTTTGCATACGATTTAGCATGTCAGATAGGGATTCTAAATCTTCTTGGTTAAAATCAATAAGCATTTGGTTCACAAAATTAATCTTTTCTTTTTTGTAACCGACAATTCGCTTACGCCCTTCCTCTGTAAGTCGAACAAAAATCACTCGATTATCTGTAGGGTTTCTTCGTCTTGTCACCATACCGTTTGCCTCAAGTTGTTTTAGATGACGGGTAATAGCAGCACTGTCAATATTTACAGCTTTTTGTAGGTTAGACTGATTAATTTCTTCTGTTTCATAAAGCTGGTGTAGCAATTCAAAGCGTGTTGAGCTAATGCCCGTACACCGCTCAAATTTAGGGCTAATTTGATTATTAAGTCCTTTAAGCAGATGTAAGATTTGTTCCTGATTTGAAAGTGAACATTGCATCAACTGACCTCCTAAGTACTTTATGAAGTCAACATATAAGAGTGTCTATTATTTTATTGAGCGCTCAATCATTGACTCCTCAATAAAGATAATACAAATTCATCTAACATGCAAACCGTATGCTAATTTACCAATACTTGATTGTTATCTATCTAAATGAAACATACCAATTTATCTTATTTCCATTTTGTGATTGTATCTACTGGCAAGCGATATGATTGGAAACCATCATTAATGGCTTTGCCAATGGAAATTAACATAACTGGAATATAGCGATCTTTGTCCAGACCATAGGCTTCAGCAATCAGGTCTTTCTCATAACCACCGATAGCATTCGTGTCATAACCGTAGGCACGGGCAACAAGCATGAGTTGCATTGAAACAAGACCAGCATCGAGCATAACGGTATCTTTCATTTTTTCATATGACATCTTTTCATAGAGCGGTTTAAAAGCATTCAATTGAAGTTCTTTAACTTCCTGAGGCATATATCCAAGTTCAACGGCTTTGCTGTAAATTTCTTCGGCATAATCAATATTATTTAGGTCAGCGAAGACAGCGATTACTGCAGATGAGCTCAAGACTTTATCCTTGTTGAATTTGGAAAGAGGAGCTAGTATTGCTTTCCCTTCTTCACTGTCAATGACGACAAAGCGCCAAGGCTGCATATTAATTGAAGAGGGTGCTTTCGTAGCTTGAGTTAAAATTTCACTCATTTCTTCACGGCTAATTTTTACCGTTGGGTCATATTCCTTAATGGAACGACGACCGTATACAATTTCATTGAAATCATTCGTTTTTTGATATTTGGACATGATATAGAGCTCCTTTTTCTAAATTCACATTAATTGATGCATCAATGTTTGATATATCAATAATTGACGCATCAAGTAATATAATATAAATTCGAGAAATATGCAACACTTAAGATTCACTTACCGAAATTTAACAATAAACAAAAGTGTTTCAACTCAAAAAAAGAACATTAGTTGAAGATTCCACTCCTGAAATTTTGCGTTGGAAATTGAATAGTTTCTACACTTTAAAGCCATTGGTTTTTTTAATAAAAAAACATCACTTGAAATTCAAGGGATGCTCTGTTCGACTTATTTATTCACTCTTTCACTTCTTTTATTCAGTTTGTAGTTCTACACCTTATGGAGAAAATGCTTTTGCTTCAGGTTGTTAGTCATTTAGACAGAATGCTCATCATATATCATTATGTATGTTTATATTTCGCGAGTCATCATGAAAGGAGTTAATGAAATGGATAATCCTAACGAAAATATAGAAGAAAATATACCCCAGCCTATCCGAAGTAACGGCGAAGGAGGATATGATACTGGACCCCGAGATATTATGAGGGATATTGAAAACCCTGATATGTTAGTTCCACCCAAGACAGATGCTGGTTTGCTCTCTAATATGCGTTTTTCATTCTCAGACACCTCTATGACGTTAAATCATGGTGGGTGGTCAAGAGAGATTACTGTTAGAGAATTGCCGATAGCTACTACTCTTGCTGGTGTAAATATGAGCTTGACGGCTGGTGGTGTTCGAGAGTTACATTGGCATCAACAAGCAGAATGGTCTTTTATGATATCAGGTCATGCTCGAATTACATCCATTGATTCTGAAGGTCGTAACTTCATTGCAGATGTAGGACCAGGCGATCTTTGGTACTTCCCACCTGGGCTACCACATTCAATCCAAGGGTTAGAACATTGTGAATTCCTACTCGTTTTCGATGACGGTGCTTTTTCTGACTTGAATACTTTATCCATCTCAGATTGGTTTGCTCACACGCCAAAAGATGTATTGTCTGCTAATTTTGGCGTACCTATAAGTGCGTTTGACAACATACCTACAGAGCAGGTGTATATTTTTCAAGATAAGGTTCCAGGTCCTCTGCAAAGTGAAAATGTACAATCCCCATATGGAACGATTCCTGAAACGTTCAAGCACAAGTTATTAGCGCAAAAACCAATGCAAATACCTGGAGGCACTGTACGCATAGTAGACTCCTCAAACTTCCCTATCTCCAAAAAAATCGCTGCGGCACTTGTGAAGATTGAACCGGGTGCAATGAGAGAACTGCATTGGCATCCAAATAACGACGAGTGGCAGTATTACCTGTCTGGACAGGGACGCATGACGGTATTTAGTGGAAACGGTATAGCTCGAACATTTGATTATCGTGCTGGAGATGTCGGTTATGTGCCACTTGCTAATGGACACTATATTCAAAATACTGGCACTGAAAGTCTGTGGTTTTTGGAAATGTTCAAGAGTGATCGGTTTGCTGATGTGTCTTTAAACCAATGGATGGCGCTTACACCTTCTGACCTAGTAGCAGATAATTTGCATATTGGACCAGAAGTATTGAATGCCCTAAGAAAAGTAAAGTATCCTGTTGTTAAGTTCCCTGGATTTTCTTACTATCCAAGGTAAGAGATTTTTAACTCTTACTTAGTTTAGAAAATCAAAGAACCAATTTTTATAGTCGCCTTTTGTCGTTTTTTAATATTTAATAACTTATAAAAGGATGCCCCACGTTAAAACGTGAGACATCCTTTTTTAGTTTAAGAAAGCCCCTTACATAAAAAATAACTATTTATGTAAAATAGTTTTAAGGTAAATTAAAGAGTACTTGCTTAAATGCTTGTATGGAACAAAGTTTATGGAATCAGATTACTAATCCGTATTTAATGGTTTCATCCACAATTTAGAGAAATCAACATAGCCAAAATGCTTAATTGTTACATTTTGAATATCAGTTGAGAAAGGAATAATACGTTTTTCATAATATAAAGGAATTAAAATAGACTCATCGATACATTTTCTTTCTATTTGTAAATTTAGATTGGTCCATTCTTCAAATGGTGTTTCAACATATTTTTGAATTAGATCAGTAATTAATGGATGGGCGTTTACTACATCAGAAGCGGCAGAATTATCACTTGTCATAAATTGAAAGAATGAGAGCTGTTGATTTAACTCAAATATCTCTCCATGTATGATAATATCGGCTTTATTTGTTAAACAACGATTATTTAGTTGATCTTGAAATGTCACATAACGCAGTTCTACCGGAATACCTTCATGTTCTAATAGGTTTTTCAACCACATCGTTAGATCCTTTGTATAATTTACATACTCTATAACTAACGGTTTTTCTACTTTTGGACACTCGACTTCTGCGATTGTATATGGCTTACTGTGACCAATTAGGAAACCATTATGATTTGGAGAATAATTATGATGATATTGATTTAAATCTACAATTTCTTTTCGATGTCTTGCTATTATATGATGAATAAACTGACGTAACGCTTTATTTTGTATAGCTGATTCGTGACAAATATTTAATATGACAATTCCAAAACCAGAATCACTTTGCACATCTATAGTATCTGTGGATGTAGTTTGAGATGAACGGTAAATTTTATCAAAATCCTTTGGTACAGTAACAAATTCAACAGTATCTAACAATGGCCTCTCTTGAAAATATTCTGAAAAGGCTTTTAAGATAGTTATCGAAGGGGAACTTTTTTCTAAAAAGAATGCACCTGTACCATATAATTGATCGTTGGTTTCTTTGAAAATACTTGCACTAATTAATCCTAAAAGCTGTAAACAATAACTACATGTCGTATGCAGTTCCACCACAAGAGGTGCTGGAGAAACAATTGCTTCTACTGGTGCCCATATTTTTTGATAGGTTGGATGATTTCGTAGCTTATTGAGGCAATTCACTACGTCTTCTGAAGTTAGAATTGACCCGTCATGAAAATGGATATCTTTTCTTAAATAAAGTCGTAGTCTACCGTTATCCTGCTCCCAACTATGAGCAATTTCCGACGTTACATCACCGTTAGCATCAACATGGACTAGGCGGTTATATAAGTTTGATACGAGATTTGCACTATAAGCATCGGCTGCTTCTATTGGATTAATTGTAATAAAGGGATGCCTTTTAGGAATGATTAATTTGTCTGTTCCGTCTTGTTCGTAACCGAATCTTGATTGAAAAATCTTTGTAAGTCTTTGTTTTGCTCCTGCAGACCAATCAAAGTTTAAATACTTCGCTGCTTCTTCCACTGATTCATTTTTTAATTTAGCTTGCATTTCACCTTCATAATATTCCTCTATATTACGTAACCAACTCAAAGAAGATTGAACTCCTCGCCCCTTTCCAGGTGTATAGTTAAGCCACCCTTCTTTCTCCCATCTATGTAATAATCTCGATGTTTGCTTTGCACTTAGTTCAAGTATTTCTGCTAACTCCTTTTGTTTTACTGTACCTGATTGAAATGATCGATAGATTTTCAGTAAAGCTGCTTCCATAGTAGTCACCTCTAAAAGTGGACATAATATATAAAATTGTCTCTTTTTTAACTTATTAGTCCAGTTTAATATAAAGTAAATCTAGGAGGTAGGCAATATGAAATTGAAAGATTTACCACAAAATATTAAATTGAGATTAATAACATCTTTTTTTAATCGAATGGCTTTTAATGCAGTTATGCCATTTATCGCTTTGTTTTTTGCTCATGAAGTGAATAAAGTATTTGCTGGCTCCCTGCTACTTCTATCAGTTGGAATTAATTTTGCTACTAATTTAGTTGGAGGTTATATAGCGGACCGTTTTCGTCGAAAAAAGGTGCTGTTACTAACTTCTTTTACGACATTTGCACTATTATTGTTGATGACGCTTTGTTTGATTCCAAATAAACGTCTAATTTGGTTGTTTACTACGTTGTATCTTATTTATGTTATATCTAGTAATCTTGGACGACCAGCCATGCAGGCGATTATATTAGATTCTACAACAGCTGAAAACCGGAAAGCTGTCTTCGCGATTGATTACTGGCTATTGAATTTATCAATTAGCTTTGGTGCAATTTTAGGTGGTCTTCTTTATATGGATCATCAAATTATGTTATTTAGCTTTTTGACACTAACTACTATTTTTATCGCAATTGCATATCTTATTTGGCTGCAGGACGATTCTGTACCATCAATAGAAAAACAACATGATAATATATTGTTAGATTTAATTAGTAACTATAAAACAGCTTTAATGGATCATCGTTTTGTGAAATTGACATTAGGTATGATGTTTATCTTTTCTGCGGAGTTTTCATTAAGTAGCTATATTAGTGTTCGGCTTGCGGAAACCTTTAAATCGGTGAAGATTTTTGGCTTTGAAATTGAAGGAGTTCGAATGTTTAGCTTGCTGAGCTTTGAAAACACTTTACTTGTAGTATGCTTCACTTTTTTAGTTTCAAGATGGACAAATACAATGAATAATAAGAAATCAATCCTATTAGGGCTTGCAGTGTATGGATTGGGTTATACCTTCTTAACCTCTTCGAATCATTTCTATCTCCTATTACTTTTTGGAGCATTGGCAACTTTAGGTGAGCTCATGTACTCTCCTGTATTTCAAACGGAGCAGGCTAATTGTATACCGCCAGATAAAAGGGGGTCATATCTTGCTTTCTCTGGGCTAGGCTTCAATGGGGCGAGTATGATTAGTAGTGGTGCGCTTATTTTGGGAGCGTTTTTAGCCCCTTGGGAGATGTCTATCTTCATAGGTATTATCGTTATGTCAGGAATTGCTTTAATATATAGCGCATTATTTTATACAGGAAAGATTAGATTGGTCTTAAATAGATAAAATGTCTGTACAAATATATATTAATAGGTTTAAACGATGGGGCCTTATTATTGTAAATTGTACTTTCGTTAACTTGTTTTTAATACTGCACAGAAATTGTTATTTCAATGCAAGGATAAGTGAGCAAAATAAATTTGCTCTCTATCCTTTTCTTGTACTTCAATTGATTTCATTTACTACTACACTAAAATCATTTATCAAAAAGATTTTAATTCTATCTTTTTTGTAGCTATAGCATTAGTGAAATATTCATTATGGTCTACTCCAATCATAGTTGGTTGATATTTCTTTATCGCATCTATCATTTGATTTATCACGAACATATCTAAATAGTTGGTTACCTCGTCCCAAATAAACAACTCATTTTCTCCTAATAATGCATTTGCTAAAAAGACTTTTTTCTGTTCACCAGCGCTCCAATTATCACTAGATTTATCGGAAAAACTAGAACGTTCAATTCCTAATTGATATAATAGATGCCAATATTCTTCTTTTGCTTCTTTTGTAGATAATTGATTGAGCAGTGAAAAATAATCTAAATCCACTTGGTTTTTTTGACTCAGTATTGATAGATGTTGAGGTAGACTTATTCGATATTCACCTATAGTTTCTAGGTGCTCTACTCCAAGTATAAAATTTAATAGAGTAGACTTACCGACACCATTTTCCCCCTCAATAAAAAATCGTTCAGTTGGATGTACATCTATATTAATCGGTTTAAAAAGAGGTATCCCATCTCTTAAAATCGAAAAATCCCGAAAGAATAAAACCTGTTTTCTTGGCTGTTTAACTATCATTTTGAGTTCAGAAACATTTTCGATATTATGAAGAAGACTTTCCTTTTCTACAATCATCACTTCTGTTCGTTTTTTAACTGCTTTCGCTCTTTTCATTTGTTTTGCAGCTAGTCGTCTTGCTGAGGCATCTTTTGTACTATTCTCTCTTTTTTGCCCCCAAGTACTCATTTGTTTGGAAACATCATTTAGTCGGTTAATTTCCGTTTTTAGTTTGGCATTCTTTTCCTCAGAAAGCATATCTGCATTTGCTTTTTCATATTTCCACGTATCCACATTACCTCTAATCATGTCAATCGATTCTTTATTGATGGCTAAAACATGATCAACGAATTGATTTAAAAAAGACTCATCATGGCTAATTACAATAAACCCCTTTTTTTTCATTAAATATTGACTAACGATTTTTCTACCATGTAAATCTAAATTATTTGTCGGTTCATCAATAAGAGGAAATGAATTTTCATTCAAAAATAGCTCAATTAACAAGAGTTTTGTTTGTTCCCCACCACTTAATACATTAAAACTTTTATCTAAAATGTCATGCGATAAATCCATATAGGTTAACTCACGCTCAATTTGCCAAATATCAATCTGTGGGTTTTGTTTTAGTAACACTTCTAAAGCGGTTAAATTATTATGAATATTTGGATAAGACGGGAAGTATTTAAAATCTAATGTTGACTGTATTGAACCTTTATACTCAAGTTGGTTTAAAAGTATTTTTAAAAAGGTTGTTTTTCCTCGCCCATTTCTGCCAATAAGTCCTAATTTCCAATTCTCGTTGATGTTTAAATTTACATTTTTAAAAATCGGTTTTAACATCGCTAAGTATTTAAATGTCATATTTTTTATAAGAATATTCTCTGTCATTCAAATCACCTCTAGGATGAGAGGAAACAAAAAATCCTCCCATTAATTTGGAAGGATTAGTCGATTCATATATTTATTCATAACAAATAAACCTATTTTTAACGTATTAGGTTCTTCGAAATATGATAAATGAGCAGACTAATCCAATTTTACAAGTACATATATATACTTTTTTGTAAAAAATAGAATTAGTTTAACATTGTCCACTCATCTTCCCTTCAAAGTTATTACACGAAATATAGCATAAAGTAAATTTGAATGTCAATCAAAGTTTAACTATATATGAAAATATTGGATATTATAGAACGGATTTTGATTTCATAATAACGGTAAAACGAACTTAGTATGTAAATATTGATTTTAGAAAAAGGTCAATAGTAGATTTAGAATTAATTTTAACTACTTCACTTTCGCTTGGATTTACATATATTAATCCGCAAATGCTAATATCCTTTTAAATCTTTCAAAAAATTTAGCAGGTTTTTTTGTTTGGTCTTTGTCATTTTCAATTACCTCTGGATTATGATAAGGTAAATTAATTTGTTCCCAATCAAACCCTTCATTTGTACATTTGATAAACAAATCATAGGCTTCCCCATCAGAAGGAAACATTGTTACTCTCGACTCTTCATTTTCTAAAGCAACTTCAATCGCCTCTTTTATTCCTAGTAATGCAGCACGATTCGCAACCATATAAGCATTACCATGCCACATTTGTTGACCAAATAAATGACAATAATACGATTCCTCTTCCGTATCTTTTTCTTTTTGGAACAATTGATTTAACTTCTGCTCTGTTTCCTTGTGATTATGAACATCTAAATATACGTCAATGCTTAGCTCATTTGCATTTTTTTCCTTTAGATGAGAAACAAATTGTTCATATATTTCATTGTTTTCAATAAAAAGATACGAATCAATGTCGTTTTCGTCCTCTAATAGAAATGCAAAGCTATAAATTTGTATTCCATTGCGTTCATAAAGATACTGCATTACATTATTAGATATTACCGTAGATTGAACGAGGGTAAAACGATTTGAATTCTCTCTCATTTTTAAATGGCTTTTTAATCCTTTGTTACCTGAAAGACTAAATGCGGTAAATAGCGTATTTCCCATATGAATCACTCCCATTTTTCGTGTTAATTAAATACTACAAGAATAATTAACATTTTTAATACACGCCTTGATCAACCAAACAGACCTTTTTGTTTAAGTACATTTCTTCACTATCTCCACATCAACTTTAACATAAAAATACAATAAAAAATCACCTCTAATAATAACAAAAGAGGTGGTTTTTATAAAACTTTAAAAGACTTTTAGAGTTAATTTAGCCTTATCTTTTTATCATTAATTTCTCTAACTCATTTATAACTGCAGGTAAATCTGCATTCATTTCAAATAATGCAGCAGTACAATAGACACCTTCAATAAACGAGACGTCCATAATTTCAATTTCTTTCTCTGAGAGTTCCGCAGCCATTTCAAGATTCATCTTGGCACTACCTAAATCATAAAAAGCGAACAGTTGATCACATGTATTTTCTTCAATTGCCTGTTGAACTGTTTCAAAGCTGGTGCCAATATCACCATCCACTGTTCCACCAACATATGTGATAGACACATTAGGCGCAACTTGGAGTATTAAGTCATATAAACCTTTTGCGATATCTTTACTATGTGACACCATGACAATACCGATATTAGTCACCATTTAAATCACCTGCTTCTAATAGTGCTTCAAAAAACAGTTTTGAGGAAGCTGCACCTGGATCTACTTCGTTAATAGACCTCTCCCCTAAGAAGGATGCCCTGCCTTTTGTTGCCTTTAAAGCAGTAACCTTTGTTAGGGTTGTTTCTAATATCTCTGTTGTTAGCTGTTTTTCTTCTAAGGATTCAATAGCTGGTGCCCATACATCTAGCATTGTTTTCTGGCCGACCTCTGATTTCCCTCGTTTTCTTATCCCATCAAATCCAGCTTTGATGACATTTACTAATTCCTCATGCTGTAACTCTTCTTTCGTGCCAATGGCTTTTGCCATTTCAAAAAACGCTGTACCATATAGTGGCCCTGATGCTCCGCCTACCCCACTAATCCATTTCATCGCAGCTTGCTTGAATACATCTGCTAAATGAACAGGTGGCGTTTCTTGCCATGAAGAGAGTAATTGTTGGGCTCCTCTTGCCATGTTCATGCCATGGTCTCCATCACCAATAATACGATCGTACTCACTTAATTGTTCTTTATCTTGAATCACTTTTTCTGCAAATACGGTAAACCATTTTTGTGCTAACTCTTTTGTGATGATCATTAGAAACTCCCCCTTACCAAGCAGGCGCTAGTGTACTTTCAGTTAAATATTCAAGCCATTTCGCATCTTCTAATTGTAATAATGTTAAAGACACACCTGCCATATCAATAGCAGTCATGTAATTTCCGACTTTTTTAAATTGTACTTTGTAGCCTTTTTCTTGCAATATATTTAAACAATCATGTGCGAAAATATATTGTTCCATAAGTGGCGTAGCACCCATACCATTGATAAGTACAGCAAGAGTTTGATCAGTAGTCCATTTGGTTTCCACTTCAATTTTATGAATTAACTCTTCTGCAATCTCACGAGAAGTTTTGATTTTTTCACGGCTATAACCGGGTTCTCCGTGAATTCCAATACCAAATTCCATTTCATCCTCATCTAAGTCAAAACCTGGCTTACCAACCTCAGGAACAATGGCAGGTTTTATAGCAACGCCAACAGTGGCAAGATGTGCTACGACACTTTCTGCTAGCGTCTTAATGTCTTCAAGTGAAGCCCCTTTTTCTGCGGCTGCACCGATAATTTTATGCACTAGTATTGTGCCGGCAACTCCTCGACGCCCCTCTGTATAGCTACTATCGAATACAGCCACATCATCATTGACTATAACGTAGTCTACTGCAATATCTTCTAACTCTGCTAGATCCTTTGCCATTTCAAAATTCATGCAATCCCCACTATAATTCTTAATGACAAGGAAAACACCAGAGCCTTGATCTGCAGCTTTTATAGCACTAAATACTTGATCGGGTGTAGGAGAGGTAAAAACATGTCCACATACAGCCGCATCTAGCATCCCTAGACCAACAAAACCCGCATGTGCAGGCTCATGCCCACTTCCACCACCACTTATGATTCCGACTTTATTTGATGTAAATTGAGCGCGTGTAATGACATGAGTATCTTCTAAATACGTCACGTCATCGTGCACTAGCTTGTATCCAGCTAACATATCAACTAGTACTTGTTCAGGTTGATTAATAATCTTCTTCATCCTTCATACCCCCTATTAAAACTGCATAATCTTAAATTGTTGCACAAATAATATCTTTCATTCTACTATTTGTCTGCTAACACCAATCTATGCAGTTAACCGGGAAAATAGGCGAACTCTAATACAATTCGCTGTAATAAATTTATGAATGCAACTATTTGGCTTCTTTATCTAGAGATAAACAATTCAAAATTTAAATTATAAAAAATGAGATTATTATTATAATAATAATTTATACTATAGAAAACGTTTTAATAATCGATAGACTATAGAAACATTAGAGAGAAGATGAATACAATCGAAACTTTCCCAGAAATGTATGAACTGATTGATATATTTGAATCAATACCAGATATATTAGACAAAGACTTGGATTGGTATTATAACGAAAGCACGTTTGTATTGAGACGAGATAACGAAATACTTGAAGTAATTATTGAACCTGCGATAAATCGACTAAGATTAATTTGGAGAGACAAAAAAAGGATACGAATGGAATTGGACTTACAAGAAGTAGCAGGTTTAGTCATTACTAAAAATAATGGCGAGGAATCTATTAAAGTATCATTCAATGATTCTTTAATGAAAGATTTGATTGTTAAAACAAAGCCATATATTTCTGTAGTATGGGGAACACTCCAAGATATTAAAGTTTGATAAAAGAGCTTGTTGATTTTACGGGACTGACCCCAAATGTATAGACAAATAAAAAAAGCATCTTCGATTGAATTCGGGTTTAGATACCTAAAATTCA
>NZ_LILB01000001.1:439535-452537 GCF_001274945.1 Viridibacillus arvi
CAGTCGCCGGTACAATACCGACAACTGGTTGGATAAATGCTTTTTTGATCCCTGTCTTAAATACAGGGGTCAGTTCCTACAAAATCACAAGCTTTTTTACTACCATTATAGATACGTTATCATGGAAGTGTTGTATCACCTTGGTGGATATATTATTAATTGAATATCGGTAGGAGAATTTTTATCATTTGAAGTTGAGTTAGAGAGGTGAATTTGGGATTTATAGATAAAATTAGGGGGATTCCAAGAAACAATTGGATCCCCCATTGAAATTAAACTTAAGTTCAATATAAAGAACATTTAAGCATTGAAATACTCAATGATTTCATAACCTACATAATCTGTTATGGCTGGATAATTACTTCGAAAATAATAATTCCAATAACTGATTACTCTACTTTCAATTGTATTATAAAATGTTGCATTTTCTGCAATAAACTCTTTTATGATACTCTTATCAATACTATCTAAATTATCCTTGATTACTTGTAAAATTTCGATTACATACTCCCCTGTAAGTTGAATTATATAGGGAATTATCCAATTGTAATAATTACATTGATTAATTATCTTGTTTAAATGTTCTTCTCTAATAAAACCATCATGATGTCTTGTAAATAAACAATTTAATACTACTTGTTGTCTATCTGCTAATGTGTTGTATTGCAATAAGGAAGGTTCATTCATATATATGCGTTCAGGAATATTCAACTTACTTCCACTAAAATTAACCTCAAAACCAGATGAAAAGTCTAGCTTGTTTGAATGATCAATTATACTTAAAACTCTAATCACATCTTCCTTTAATTCAGCTGGAAATGCTTTTAATAATTTATTTATTTTTCTTGACATATTATCACCAACTTTAATTTGCTCACTAACTGGTCTGCCTTTTTGTCAGTATAGTAGAATTTCAACAGTTACTAAAATTCAACTAATAGCGGCATTACCATATTAATGAATAATCCGATATTGATTAACCGGTCTACCTACGCCCCCATATTGAATATCGATGACGACTTTTTGCTGTTTTTCCAAGTAATCAAGATAACGACGTGCTGTGACTCGTGCAAGTCCTACACCATTGGCAACTTCTTCAGCAGAAATGGCTGCTTCCTGTTTTTCAATATAAGAAACAATTTTCTCTAAAGTTGAACCGTTTAGACCTTTTGGTAAGTTGTTCGGTTCTTTTCTAGTATTTTGTTGATGATGTAATAATTCGTCTAGTTCACGTTGAGTCAATTCGTTTTTTAAGGATACTTTTTCTTTAAAATGCATGTAATTTTCAAGAGTATGTTTAATCCGTTCGTATGTAAATGGTTTCATAATGTAATCAAATACTCCGAGTTGTAACACATGTTGAATCGTTTTCATATCGTTAGCAGCTGTAACTGTGATGACATCCACCTTTGTATCACTTTCACGAAGCTTTTGCAGCGTTTTAATACCGTCTTGTTCTGGCATGAATATATCCATGACGACTAGATCTGGTTTCAACTGTTTAATCTGTTTCATTCCTTCAATACCGTTTCCTGCAGTACCGACTATGCGAAACCCTTTAACACGCTCTATAAATTGGCGATTTACTTGACGTACCATTGGGTCATCTTCTACTAATAACACTGAAATGGGAAGCATACTCAAGCCCCTCCTTTACAAATAAAAAGTGATGAAAAAGCTTGTACCTTCACCAGGTGTACTCGATACTTCGATAGTACCGTTTCCTTTTTTCACAATTCCATCAATTAAGTATAACCCGATACCGTGATTTTTTTGAGCTTTTGTTGTAAAACCATTTTGAAAAATTTGCTCCAGTTTATCATTTGGAATACCTGCCCCGTTATCCTCCACTAAAATAGATAAGGTATGTTCATCTTGATCGATACTTATTAAAACATGTTTTTCTTCCCGTTCTACATTTAATAGTGCATCAAATGCATTTTCAATTAGATTGCCTAGCAAGATTACAAAATCATTGAATGCTAGACTTTCTGGTAAATAGGACAGTTGGCTATTCATATCGATTTCAACTTCGATGCCAAGTTCTTTACCATGATTAATTTTACTTAATAATAGACCGGAGATATTTTGGTTTTTAATCCGCTCATCTAAAAAATTCGTAATATCATCTTGTTGCTCTTTAACTTTAACAATATATGCTAGTGCTTGATCATAGTGGCCAAGCTGTAGTAACCCTGCTACTGTATGCATTTTGTTTTTATGTTCATGATTTTGAATACGAAGTGCTTGTACAAACTCTTGAACCCCTGTTAATTCTTCAGCAAGCTTATTCACTTCGGTACGGTCTTGGAAAATAGCAATGGCCCCGACCGTTTTATTATTCACTTCTATTGGCACACGGTTACTCATAATACTGTGCTGATTAATGAAGAGTTCTTTGTTATAAACAGGTTCATTATAATCAAGAATTTCGGGTAAACGTGTGTCAGGTAAAATATGATAGATTTTCTTGCCGATAAAGTCGTCACCTTCTACACCTAGAATTTGACGTGCCTTCTTATTGAAGATGGTAACTGTGTTTTCTTTATCAATCGCGATAATCCCTTCATGCATTGCATTAAATGTTTCTGTTCGCTCTACATAAAGTCGCGCAATTTCATGAGGTTCTAAGCCAAACATCTGCTTCTTCATATGACGGCCTAATACCCATGCCCCCCATGCTCCAAAAAAGAGACTCAGCATTGTCGCTATAATAATTTCATTTTGAATGCTTTTAATAATCTCAAATACAGTTGGCAAACTATAACCTACGATTACAACACCTACTTGTTTGTGCTCTTCGCTCATAACAGGAACAAAGGCACGCACTACATTACCAACTTCACCTTTTGCTTTAGAAATATAATAATGTTCAACAAAAGCTGCATTCTCATCAACTGTATTAGATGTCTGTCCTATCATACTTTTGACAGGATGTGATAACCTTCTATGCTGCATATCTAAAACAACAATATAATCAGCCTTATTTATAACACGGATACCTTCTACGGTTTGATTGATTGTAGCTGATTTCTTTTCAAACGAGTTATTTGAATCAAGCTGCTCCCTTATTTCTGGTAGCTTTCCGACCGTCCTAGCTATTAACATTGCTTCGGTACCTAGCTCTTTTTCTTTAGTTTTCATTATATTTCCGAGTACGAAAATACCTGCAACTAATAATGAAAAAACGATGAGGAAAAAGGTGAGCGACATGATCTTGCTATTCATCGAAATTTGCTTTGTTTTCATCGCGCCCCCCTGAATAATTTATAGAATGACTCCATTGTAACATTTGAAACTATGTTAGAATGTAAGAAAAAAGTCAGAATTTTATGGAGTACATAAATGCGTTTATATATTACTACAGCTTTCATCACTTTAATAGTACTTATTGGTATCATCGGCTATCAACAACAATTCGGCTTAGACTCGACATTACCAACCGATGAAGAACAAGGCGGGTTAAATGACCAAATCGTTATCAATTTTAGTCATATAGTGGCTGAAAATACACCTAAAGGACAAACTGCTATAAAGTTTGGTGAATTATTAGAGCAAAAAACTGATGGCCGTATCCGCGTTGTGATCTATCCAAATGGTATGCTATATAACGATAATAATGAGTTGAATGCATTGGAAAATGGCGATGTTGAAATGATTGCACCATCGTTTTCCAAAATGACTAACACGTTGCCAACATGGTCAGTGCTTGATTTACCTTATTTATTTAATACAGAAGAAGATGTGGAGCGAGTTTTAACAGGGCCTTTCGGAGAGCAATTACTAAATCAACTAGGTCGCTTTAATATTAAGGGACTGGCTTTTTGGAACAATGGTTTTAAGCAAATACTGACCTCTGGTAAACCGATACTTGCCTCTGGAGATTTTAAGGGACTTAAAGTACGTGCCATGCCAAGTAAGGTGTTGCAACAACAATTTACTTTATTTCAAGCAACCCCCGTTGCAACATCATTTGATGAACTATATACAGAACTAGAGAAAAAAGAACTGAATGCACAAGAAAATACAATTTCCAACATTTACTCAAAGGGCTTTTATAAACTACAAAAGAACTTAACGATAACTAATCACGGTATACTTGGTTACGCTGTTATGATGAACGAGGATTTTTATAACAGTCTACCAACCGATTTGCAGGAAAAAGTAATAGAGGCAATTAATGAGGCTACTGCTTGGAATTTTGAACATTCGAAGCAAATGAATGATAAGGATTTGGAAAGTTTACAGCTTTTGTCTGATGTTCATATCAATACGTTATCGAATGAAGAACAACAAAGATGGCAAAAACTCTTCAAACCGATTTATGATGACTATCGTAAACAGATAAGCGAAACCTTTTTAGAGGAAATCGAAAAAGAAATTAACAATAATTAACAACAATTACACAACTGTACTAGTACAAAATGTATTTTTTTATTTGTGTATTAAATTTTTTTAAAGTCTTGGATTACTCCAAGACTTTTTCTTATTCCTTGATATGACTGCATTTTGGAGCGAATCTAAATTTCAACACAATTCGTGACCAATATGACCAAAAAGAGTTTTAAAACCATAACATTAATAACATTTACAACAGCGTTATGATGGAATCGTTGTAAGCGATACCAAATAAAATTACAAAGAAGGCCAGTCATATGAAAATTAACTTTAAAAACTTAACAGTTCAAGTCATCTGTGCAATCATTCTTGGTATTATAGTAGGCGCATTGTTCCCTACTTTCGGGTCTCAATTAAAAGTACTTGCTAATATTTTCATTAAACTAATCAAAATGTTAATAGCACCAATTATCTTCCTTACTGTTGTAATTGGCATAGGAGGAATGGGCAACCTGAAAAAGGTTGGATCGATCGGTGGTAAAGCTTTAATCTATTTTGAAATCGTGTCATCTATTGCTCTAGCAATAGGATTAATCGTTGTACATATTATCCAACCTGGTAAAGGTTTAGATACTTCTTCTGCAACTGCAGGTGATGTTGCACAATTTACAAAACAAGCTGCTGAATCTGAACATGGCATTGCAAGTTTTATCATGGGCATTATCCCGGAGAATTTCTTCGGTTCTCTTGCGGCTGGCGAGTTACTACCTGTATTATTCTGTGCTGTGTTGTTTGGAGTTGCTACAGCTTCAATCGGTGCCCCTGCAAAACCGATTATTAAATTATTCGAACAAGTAGCAGATATATTCTTTAAAATTATAAGCATGATTATGAAATTATCACCAATAGGTGCATTTGGTGCTATGGCTTATACAATCGGTAACTTTGGTCTTGGCTCATTATGGTCATTAAGTAAACTGATGTTATCCGTTTATATTACAATGTTTTTGTTCGTCATTATCGTATTAGGCTCTATAGCAAAATACTACGGCTTTAATATTTTCAAATTCATAAACTATATAAAAGATGAGCTATTGATTGTACTCGGAACTTCTTCATCTGAATCAGCCTTACCGCTTATCATGCGTAAACTAGAGAACTTCGGTTGTTCTAAGCAAGTAGTCGGTTTAGTTGTACCAACTGGTTATTCATTTAACCTTGATGGTACGTCCATTTACTTATCAATGGCTGCTATGTTCATCGCACAAGCTTATGATGTGCCTCTTTCTTTCTGGCAACAAATCACTTTGCTTGGTATATTAATGCTGACATCTAAAGGGGCCGCTGGTGTTACAGGTTCTGGATTCATAACGTTAGCCGCAACATTAGCTGCCTTCCCTATGATCCCTGTCGAAGGGATTGCCCTTCTTATCGGTGTCGACAGATTTATGAGTGAAGCGCGTGCGATTACGAATATTATCGGTAACTCTGTTGCAACAGTAGTTGTTGCGAAAATGGAAAATGAATTCGATCCAACAAACGGTTATAAAAAGGAATTGGATTCTGAAAATACCGCACATTAACTAGTATACAAATGTCCTATATAGCACTCGATCTGCTAGACAAGACTTTCGTATATAGCCACTTGAGATTATCTCAAGTGGCCTTTTTGTTCAGAAAAACCAAACACTGTACTATTACATAATAATTTTTATTCTCTGTACTATAAAAATAAATTAATAGCTTTCAATTAAAGAATAAACCCGTAAACCCTTGACACATATACATTTGCGAGATTTTTTATAGTTGAAAAATAAAAAGACCAAAAGGACCGAAAAGAACATTATCACCAAAATATATGAAAACGTTTTCTTTGCATTTATGATAATAGCAATGAAAGCGATATCAAAACACATTATAGAAAGAAGGTACACATTTGAAAATCAATTTTAAAAACCTAACTGTACAAGTAATTATCGCCATTTTACTTGGTGTTGTCGTAGGAGCAATCTTCCCCGAATTTGGCGCTAAGTTAAAAGTTCTAGCAGATATTTTCATCAAAATGATTAAAATGTTAATCGCTCCTATTATCTTCCTAACTGTTGTCATCGGAATTGGAAATATGGGGGATTTGAAAAAGGTTGGTAAAATCGGAGGGAAAGCACTACTTTACTTCGAGGTAGTATCAACAATCGCATTAGCAATTGGTTTACTAGTCGTTCATCTTGTACAACCTGGTAAAGGTTTAGATACTTCTGCAGCAGATGGCAGCGATGTATCTGCATATACAACTGCAGCTGCTGAAAGTGAAGGCTTAATTGGTTTTATCATGAGTATCATTCCGGATAACTTCTTCGGATCTCTTGCAGCAGGACAGTTACTACCGGTTCTATTCTGTGCTATTTTGTTTGGTGTTGCTTCTGCTTCACTTGGAGAGGCTTCAAAACCCGTCATTAAATTATTTGAACAAACATCAGAAATCTTCTTTAAAATTATCGGTATGGTGATGAAGCTCTCTCCTATCGGTGCATTCGGTGCAATGGCTTATACTATTGGAAACTTCGGTGTTAAATCACTATTTAATTTAGGACTTCTTATGGTATCTGTTTATATTACAATGTTCTTATTCATCGTCCTAATCTTAGGTGCGATTGCAAAATACTTTGGCTTTAATATTTTCAAATTTATCGCCTATATTAAAGATGAGATTTTCCTAGTAATAGGTACTTCATCTTCTGAATCAGCATTACCATCAATGATGAAGAAACTTGAAAACTACGGGTGTTCGAAGCAAGTAGTTGGATTAGTTGTACCAACTGGCTATTCCTTTAACCTTGATGGTACGTCCATTTACTTATCAATGGCTGCGATGTTTATCGCACAAGCTTATGACGTGCCTCTATCAATTTGGCAACAAGTTATGTTACTTGGGGTGTTGATGCTAACGTCTAAAGGAGCTGCAGGTGTTACAGGCTCAGGTTTCATCACGCTAGCTGCAACTTTAGCTGCCTTCCCGATGATTCCTGTTGAAGGGATTGCTTTACTAATAGGTGTTGACCGCTTCATGTCTGAAGCTCGTGCTGTAACAAACTTAATCGGTAACGGAGTTGCAACTGTAATCGTAGCAAAATCAGAAAATGAATTCGATCCAACCGGTGCTCAAAATAATGTAACTTCAGATACATCAGTCCAAAATGTCCCTGTTCTATCGAAATTAAACACGCAATAAACAAAAATGAGGCTGGGACAAACAACTAACCTCAAAAATGAAAAGCCTCGAAAATTTTACGATTAGTAAAATCTTCGAGGCTTTGTTTTTTAGTCAACTTCGTAGCCGTTGTTCTCTGCTACGGCGGACGCTTTCCGTGACGGCTCCAGCCTTCTCCTTCGCTTTGCTCAGTCCAGGTGCTTCCGCTCGTGCTGTTCCCGTAGGAGTCGCCGTCTTCGCTCAGAACAACTAATGAAACACTTCTATTTCAATTAAATCTATTCATAATATTAGGCATTAAAAAAAGACATCTTCTGATAAAATTTAAGTACCTCTACAAAAATCCACATAGAAAGAAGTGTCCTTATATTTAAAGATTGTAACATGAATCAACTCATTTACCGCTAGATTTAGAAGTGAAATCACAAGATTGTCCATCGTACCAGCCACGTATGATGCTTAAACTGATTTTATGTGGTTACACACAATCTACTTTTTCTGGTCGTAAAATCGAAGACCTGACGAGAGATAGTATGCGCATGATGTGGCTCGCACCCGTGGAAAATCGAATGTTTAAAACAATATTGGTCTCGCATTAATGGCCGTAAATTTAAGAAAATATGTGATAAGAGGATGATCTTCCACCACATATTGTCAAAATTAAACGCAAAAATCGAGATTTCATCATGCAATCTCGATTTTTTACGTGAACTGAAAGTATTTATGTCCCAGCCTCTTATTAATTTGAAATACTTCGATTAATTGAACTGCGAATTTTTTGTACTAATAAAATTAAAACATAAATAGAAAACAACCAAAATAATATAATAATTGCCTCTAATAGATTACCAATAGGAAGAGAATAAGCATAACTCAATGCGTAGCCTATTGTATACATACATAAGAAATAAACAAGATGTGCACTTAACAACGCTGAAAGTAAATCTCTTTTCTTCTTAAAATAGATTATGGTTATGAGTAACATTAGTAGAAGCATAGCTGATTCGATGGTACTGCTTACTTGCGCTACAGACTGTGCTTTAGCTAATAAATCTGCTGTCGGACTGCCTATTTGGGCAAGTTTTGCTCCATTATTTATTCGATAAATCTCAATAACACAATATAAAAGATTTAATAAAACTATAAAAATAAAATATACTTTTATCCAGTTGCTTTTAAACAATGATCTAATATCGAATAAATTTGGCATCGCATTCTCCTTTTGCTATGTTTTAAAATTAAATAGTGTCCATTTCATCTAAAAATATTCAGTAGAAATGTTTAAACAGCACTAATCTTATAATACCAAATTCATACAATATTGTGTGTTATCTAGTTTGGAAAAGGTTTTAGTTGCTATTTCTACATTTGATATCGTAAATCAAGAGCATCTATATAGCTCATATTATTATTGAAATCATCCATTTATCATGTCAAAATAACCAGATTCACATTTTATTTATAAAAGTTCACGAGCCAATAAACGATATACTTCTAAACGTTTCTCTTGCGAATTCGGAATACTACAGATCATCGCTTCATCAAAACCATACTTAGCTTGTTCTTCTTCCAAAAAGGTTGCTATTTCTTTTGCAGAACCGACCTGATGTCGTCTTCGATTATCTTGAATTTGCATTTTCTCCATTTCCGTCAATGGATAATTTTGTACTTCTTCTGGTGTCATCATTGGTATAATCTGACCACGCATAAAGAATAAGCTAAACAGATCATATGGTCCTGCTTCAAATTCAGCTTCTTCGCGTGTTTCAGCAGTTGTCACCATATAACAAACATTTATTTCGGATTTTTCCATATAGACAGATGGTTTAAAACTTTTTCTATAAGTATCTAAAATTTCCTTCGACATCATTCCGTTAAAAAATTGCGCAAAGGAATAACCTACACCATAAGAACCAGCTTTTAAGGCGCTATTACCACTAGAACCTAATAACCATGCCTCGGGTAATACAATACCAGATGGTGCAGCAATTGTTTGCTTATACAAATCTTCTGCAGGTACTTCATCATTAATTAATTGAAGGGTAGTTTCAAATTTCTCGTACATATTGTGATACATTGGCTGACGACCTTCTGATAAAGCTAATATCGAAAGTTGATCTCCCCCCGGTGCACGCCCGACTCCAAAATCAATACGTCCAGGTGCTAGTGCACTAAGTGTTTTAAAGACTTCAGCCATTTTTAGCGGTGAGTAATGCATCATCATTGTCCCACCTGTACCAACTCTAAGATTCTTAGTTCGTGATGCTATATGGCTAACGATAATTTCAGGTGCTGCACTGACGAAAGTCCTTGAGCTATGATGCTCAGCCATCCACATACGATGATATCCTAGTTCATCAGCAAGTACTCCCAGTTCTACCGCCTTTGTAACGGCATCTCTTTCTTCATGTCCCCCAGTAACAGGTGCTTGGTCTAATACGCTTAATTTCATAGTGAAAACTCCCCTTTATTCGTTAGATTCAATTTTTCTTTCAGAACGTAATTTTTCAGGAGTTACATCGTTTCCTAGTGGATCCATTACCTTCAAACCTGAGAAAGTCTCAAGTACTTGTCCACGAATTTCACGTAAGTAATCTTCTCTTAATGCTTGTTGCTCTACCTTTTCAGCAGCTGTTAATTCACTCTCACGTTGCTTTTTAGCTAGTTCATTAATACGCTTTAAACTTGGTATCATTTTTGCCATCTCTTTTCTCTTTTTTTAAAATTCGACTAACTATATTTTCAATTAAATACATAATTCTCTAATTTATACAATTTAAACTGAGTTACTACTTAATAGCCGGGAACTTTGGAACAACAAATTCACCTAGCTCCTGAATGACTTCTGCAGCAGGACGCTGACTATATTTCAATCCAAACATAATATGATTAACACCTGCTGCCTCGTATGCAGAAAGATAATCAACGATAAAATTCCGACCTGCTCGGAAGCCGCCTTGAATTGGTTTTGGTGCTTCATTGGGGTTGGCAGACAAATCAATTGTGATTGGCTGGATAAATGGCTTAAACGTGTCAGTAGCATGGCGCCATTTTTGAATTAAGTTGCGCTGACTTGTTACATCTTGTGGATAGAAGAGCCAGCCATCTGTATTCTTTGCTAACCATTCTAACGTCTGTCCTGAGTAACCTGTACCAAATACAGGTATATCCTGTAAAGCAGGCTTAGGTACAACATCGCCATGTGTCAATGCAACGTGTTCAGTTTGAATTTGTGGAAATGTCTCGTTCCACACAGTCTTCATAACGGAAATACTCTCTTGATAAAGGGCTGACCGATTCTCAGACTCTACTTTAAATGCTGGGAATTCAATCGGACGATCCCCAGTCGCCGTGCCAAACAAGAAACGCTGATTTGACAATTGGTCTAATGTTGCCGCTGATTTTGCTAAATGCAGTGGATTTCGCAACGGTGTCACGATACTCGACGTTCCAAGTGCAATCGTTTTTGTATTCGCTGCGACATATGTTAAAAACATTAGCGGATCATATAGAAAGCCGACGTCACCAAAGTTCGGATCATAAATAGGGGCATCTCGCACAAACAACGCAGCAAATCCGTAATCTTCTGCTTGTTTCGCTAACTTTATTTGATCATCAATATCCATTTGAGGAGTGCTCCCTGTATACGCCTCTAAAGGAAAAGCTAAACCGAGTGTTAATCGATTTTCCTTAAATGCATGCGAAAATCCCTGATGGGACTGAAAATGATTCATACTTACTTCCTCCAAAAAGGGTGTCTAGGTCTTATAAAACCATCTTTTCTTTCACCCATTGTTGTAACATCTCAACTTCTTTTGCAAATTGTACTTGTTGTAATTCTTCTGATAACTTCGCAATGGTTTTGTTCTTCAAAACTGACTGCCATGCTGTTTCAGCTTCATCCATGATTTCTGTTATCAAACGACAACTATCTTTTTCCTTTAAATTCAATACATCATCTAGTACATCACTTGGTGCAAAATGCGATTGCTGACCCTCGATTGCAAGGTATATATCATAGATTCGAATATCCTCAGGTTTTTTATTTAAACGGAAGCCACCCTTTACTCCAGGCACTGACATGATTAAATCTGCGCAAACTAGTTTTCTTAGTAATTTTCGAAAATAAGTAACGGAAGTTCCTAACTGTTCACTAATGGATTCCCCTGGTAACACTGCTTTATCCGGCAAAAGATTGAGTATAAGAATAGCCGAGATAGACTGTTCCACTCCTTTTTTCATTTGCATAACATCACCTCTTTTTTTCAATTTTTCAATACAATACAACTTGGATAATGTTTGTCGCAATTAAATAATAAATGAAGTCTTTAATAAAGTAAACTAATTGGCTCTAACCAAGAGTTACCTAATTGGAGTTCGTACAATTAAAATGCGGTTTTAGGTGCTTTATGTATTGCTTCTATCCCCCTATTCATGTATGCTAAAGGCAATTCAAAGAAGGAGTGATATCATTTGGCTATCTCAAAAGCAAAACGTCGTAGACAGCATGTATTACGTAATTTAGGCAAAGATGTAACAACACAACGCGGAGAAGTGGCATTTAGTACACATACAAGAACTACTAAAACGAAAAAAGACAAATTACAAGTTCAATTCCATAAACACAAAAAGCATTTCCAGGGAGATCATTATTCCGATGGAGATGCTTTTTTAGTTGTTTCAAATATCATTTATTTTAGTTAAATCAGCCGATAAACAGTCTCCCTTATTCTAAAACTTTGAAAATATCTTCTTCTAATATCGGATTATTCAGTGCATAATAAGTACCATTGATGTCAATTTCATCACCTAAAAAGGTTATGTTAAAATCTTTTTTACCTGAATATAGAACAGCACAATATATATATCCCTTTAAATCTTCATGATTTTTCATTTCTTTATATTCTCTTTCATTTAGAAGCTGATAAAACTGCTCTATTTTTTCAGTTTTAGTTATACTATGTCTTTCCCCAGTTCTCCCATCAATAACTTCAATTTTAGATACCGTTACATCACCAATAATACCCATAAATCGTATACTTTCTTTTGAAGTTGATTGAGAGCAACCACTAATCAATAATAAAACTATAGATACAAAAATATAGTTCTTCATTTTTACTCCCCTTGATTTATTATGTAGGTACTTTGTATATATAGAGACCCTCTATTATATAGAATTATTTAATTAGTTATTATAATAAAAATAATTACCCTGCTTCTGTGTACTCTCTATAACATAAGTAATATAAGGGCATCGGGTAAAAGAGAAGCGAATACTGTAAAGGACTAGCGCATATATTACTAATAGAACGGGAATAAAGTACTTCAAGCAAATCAACTAAAAATACATGTTTAAAATTAGTAAAAGCACAAAAGGATGATGAACTGACCCAAGAAAGTTAGACATATTTAGTTAAGCAGCTTCTAAGACCTGAGTTCGGTATTCCACCGGGCTT
>NZ_LILB01000001.1:453976-568738 GCF_001274945.1 Viridibacillus arvi
TGTTCAACTCGTACTTTTGCCATAAAAAAACCCCCGTAAAAGTTAGAATGGTGTCTAACTTTTACGGGGCAGTTCAATGACCTTTTGTGCTTTTACTTTTCTTGCTTTGGATTGTATGTTATATATTAATCCTATTTGGTACCACTGGCTCCAAAGCCAGATGCTCCACGGACCGTTTGAGATAATTCATTTACTTCAAGTAGTTGAATTGAAGGGACAAACTGGATAACCATTTGAGCAATACGCATTGATTTTTCTACTATAAATGTTTCTTTACCATGATTGATTAAAATAACACCGATTTCTCCTCGGTAGCCTTCATCAATTGTGCCTGGACTATTAAGAACAGTTACACTATGTTTTAATGCTAATCCACTTCTCGGACGAATTTGAGCTTCCGTTCCTTGTGGTAATTCAATTTGCAAACCTGTTTTAATTAGTTTGGCTTCTCCTGCTGGAATTTCTACTGCTTCAATTGAGTAAAGATCCATTCCTGCATCACCAGGATTGGCTTGCATTGGAAGCAATGCATCAGTGTGTATTCTTTTGATTTTTACGTCTAAATTCATTATTATTCATCCTTAACGATTAAAATTAAATGTGTCATCTGTAATAGGTGCTACTTTTGCTTTTGCATAGGTAGAACCCTTTTGTGAAAAGAAGTCATATGTGGAGCCTTCATTACGAATACCATTCATAACAATTGGATTAACTTCTTCTTCTGGGAACATTGATTCAAATCCGACATTCATTAACGCTTTATTGGCGTTATAGCGTACATATGCTTTTACCTCAGGAGATAAACCTGTTTCAGCATAGACATCATCGGTATAATTCATTTCATTTTGATATAAATCTAGTAATAATTCATATCCCCATAATTTTAACTCTTCTTGTTTTTCTTTTGAAAACTGCTTATATAAATTTTGAGCAAAGAATCCAACTGCCACACCATGAATAGATTCGTCGCGTAAAATAAGCGAAATGATTTCTGCACTATTTCTCAAGAAACCTTGTCCACCTAAATACAATGGGTAGAAAAAGCCAGAGTAAAATAGGAAAGATTCGAGCATTACGGACGAGAACATAGCTTTCCATAAACTCTCTGAATCTCCTTCTTCAATACTGTTATAAATATCCCCAATTTTATTTGCCTTATATTGTAGATATTCATTTTTCTTTACCCATTCAAATAGCTCATCTATTTCTTCGTTCGTACAAAGCGTTGTGAATATATAAGAATAGGATTTGGCATGTATCGCCTCAAAAGCATCAAAAACGGTTAGAACAGCCTTTTCTTGTAAATCAGTTGTATAAGCAGCAACACGATTCATCCCGATATTTGTCTGAACTGTATCGAGTAACGTTAATCCTGCAAATACTTTTTTATAAGTATCCTGATGCTCAAAACTTTGCCACTGTTTGACATCTTTACTTACTGCTATTTCTTCAGGAAACCAGATTTGCTTCCATTGCTGGTCCCAAAATACTTGTGCAAGTTCACTCGTTGGCTTATTCCAATTGACCGCCTCGTAGATTAAATTTGACATGCTACACACTCCTCTAAGCTTTGTAATCGTTGACGAACATAGTAAACGGACTTAATCCCTTTTGTCCATGCATAAATGTAAATTTTCGCTAATTGTTCTGTTGTCCAATTGTCAGTTACATAAAGCGTCATCGAAATACCTTGGTCTACGTGTTTTTGAGAAGCTGCGTATAAGTCGATTAGGTCATATGGATTAACATCGTATGCTTCTACATATAAATGACTATTTTCATTTGTTAAATGTGGCATTGGATAAATTGTTCGGCTATCCGCATAATCACGTACCTCTACACGCTCTGTACTTGGAGAAATTGAAGCCGTACAACTACGAATATATGAAATACTACCAGTTGGAGCAATGGCTAAGCGATATGAATGGAATAAACCGTATTGCATGACATCTTGCTTTAACGTTTCCCACATCTTTGTCGTAATAATTGGTACATTTCCAAGTGCTTTTAACACAGCAGGTGATACTTCTTCTTCGATTTTATTTACATATTGATCGAAATAGATACCTGAAGCGTAATCACTATCCTCAAATCGGTAGAATGATTCGCCATTTTCTTTGGCAATCTCCATCGATGATTTAAGAGAATAATAGTTCATCGCTTCCATAAAGCAATCCATAAAATCTACAGATTCCTTCGAGCCATACATAATTCCCTCGGTAACAAGATGGCCATGTAGATTCATGCAACCAAGCCCTACTGAATGCATTAATTTATTTGCTTTTGCAACAGAAGGTACATTCTTTATGTGAGTCATTTGAGACACATTCGTTAATAGGTGCATAGCTGTATCAACTAACTTTTCAAAATCCTTTACTTTACTCGCTGCATGGATATCAATTGAACCTAAGTTACAAGATACATCTAGACCGTATTCATTTGGTTTATCTTGGTCAGTTATAATACTTGTTTCCTGTACTTGTAAAATTTCTGTACATAAGTTTGACATTTTCACTCGACCGATATTTTTGAGTGGATGCACTTTATTAACATTATCATCAAAAATTTCAAACGGATAACCAGATTCAAATTGCGCTTTTTTTACTTCTGTATAAAGTTTACGCGCATTCAAACGTTTAATTTTACGTATATTTGGATTATCTAGTAACTCATAGTACATTTCTGTAATTGAAATCTCAGACATACGTTTACCATATTCTTTAAAAATATCGTACGGACTAAACAATACAATGTCTTTATCACGTTTCATAAGTTCAAAGAAAATACTTGGAATAATAATGCCTGTTGATAGAGTTGCTAGACGAATTTTATCATCCGCATTCGGTTTTTTTGATGAAATGAAATTTTCAATGTCTGCATGGAAAACATTTAGATAGACAACTCCCGAACCATTTCGTTGCCCAAGCTGATTCGAATAACTGAATGAATTTTCTAGTAGTTTGGCTACTGGAATTACACCGCTTGCACGATTTAAAATCTCTTTAATTGGATCCCCTAATGGACGTAAATCCGTTAAGTTCACCCCAACTCCACCACCTAGGCGTGAAAGTTCTAAACAATAACCAATATTTTCAGAAATACTATTCATGGAGTCATCCATTGATAATTTAAAACAGCTGACTAATTCGCCACGTGCTTTCTTCCCACTATTTAATGCTGTTGGCGTTGCAGGTTGATATGCTTCCATCATAGCTTCGACGGAACGTTCTGCTAGGACAGTGTCACCTTGTGCTAAATACAATGCAATAATAACAATGCGGTCCTCATATTTTTCTAAAATTTCTTCCCCGTCACGACTTTTCATTGCATAGCTATCGTAAAACTTGCTTGCACTCATGAAGGACGGGAAACGGAAATTATAATCGTATGCTTTTTTGTACAGCTGTTTAATAAATTCCATATCATACATATCGATAAATTCTTTCTCATAGTAACCTTCATCGACTAAGTAACGAATCTTTTCTTCGATATCAATAAAGTAACGTAAACGCACATTTACATATTCTAAAAAGTAACGGCGTGTTGCTTCACGATCTTTTTCTAACTCTAATTGACCTGTTGTGCTATAACTATTCAGTACATCATTATTAAGCTTTAAATATGTTTTCATCCCATCACCCTCGTTTCATAAAACGTTTGTATTGCTTCATAATCAGCTTGATATCCCCTTAAGTCTAATTTACGCACTAAGGGAACGTGATAAGTTGCTGCGATTTTCTCACCAGCACCTCCAAATACCGCATGTCCGAAGTTACTATTGCCACTGACGACTACTCCCTTACACAATTCCTTGTTTTCTTCTAAAAAACGAGTCACTTTTACAGGGATATCACCTAAACCGTCAGTATATGTAATTAATAGATAAGGCTCACTCAATAATAATCCCTCAGAGATTTCAATTGATTCTACCTTTAGTTTGGAGACTATATTTCGGACATTGCCAGTACGACTTGCATAAACAATCATTGTGCAATCAGCTCAATTTGAGAAACAATCTCCGTTACATCTCCTATAAATGTTTCGTTATATTCAAGAACAGGCACGCTTAAAAAGCCTGCATCAATAATTGTTTGCTTTGCTTGTTCATCGTGATCAATGTTCACAATTTCTGGTTCAAGTCCTGCACGTTGTAGTTCAGATTTTACCCAAAGACATTTAGGACAGATTGTTTTCGTATAAAGTTTCATATATATACCTCTTTTCATTATATAAAAAGGCTATCTCTAAGAGAGACAGCCTAAGATGGGAACGTTAAAAATATCTAAGAATGATTACGTTCCCACTTCTTATTCCCCGAAGAAATGATTGATTTGTTTTATATAGGCAGGTCTCCTGGCTTTGCTTCATTCTCTGATTCCCTTCCCATGCGAACGCACAGTGGCTTTAATCATCGTCAGCTTAACAGTTGCGGGGACAGCGTCGGTATTGCACCGAACTTCCCTTTTAAACTACATATAGTAGTACCTTAATAAAACGAACACAATATATTGTTATTCAACAGAACTAAGTGTACCATTCTTCAAATAAAAAGTAAATCTAGAATTGGGAATTTCTCAAAGTGAGATTATTCAATATTATCAGCTGAACAATTCGTCCTTATATTAGATATTCTAAGCAATAAACTGTTAATTCGTTGTTCTTATGTGAATACTTTTACACTCTAACTTTATTTTTTATTACTACTTACTAAGTGTTTTAAAATAAGGCTTAATATATTTTTTTATCAATATAATAATAAAAGCACATAATATGGTAATACCTATAAACCAGATGCCTAAAAAGACTAGTGGGGAACCATAACCTATAAAAGCGAATACCACATTCGTTTGAACAACAGGGTCGTATTCGTTTGTTATATTAGACTTGTAAAATTTTGCTTTAATATATCCCCATCCAAAGGTATAGCTGAAAAATATTATATGTATTAACAATGAACAAAAAAATGCTTGTATAATTGTCTTCATTACATCCCTACTTCTATTCGATTGATACTTAGGAAGGAAAGAAATTTAACGGTTTTTCTCTCTTTCGTAATCGTCTACGATGATATTAATAACATTATATGACTCTTCTGATATAGCTTTGTTAGAATTATCATGGCCATTATATGTTATTAAAGCCTTCCAGAGAGCCCAACCTCTTGCTCTATTCCACGTTTCTTTATCCATATTCAATGCATTTTTGAATGTCTTTCTACTCTTTTCATCAAAAAATGTCCAAGCCATTGCAGCATCACAAGCAGGATCTCCCACACCTAATATTCCAAAATCAATGACTGCGCAAAGCTTCCCGTCTTTAACTAATAAATTACCTGGCGCTACATCACCATGAACCCAAACTGCTTTTAAATTCCATTTAGTAGCCAAGGCCAGATTCCAAATCTCTATTAACAAGTGTTCATCAAAAACATCTTTATTACGCTCAATAGCATCTCTAGATTCTTCATCGTAAACAGCTAAAGATCCACCTCTATAAAAATTATGCTCGCCAGCTATAGGGCCTTTACTAGCATCAATCGATTGTAATTCAATTAAAAATGCTCCTAAGTCCTTTGCCAATTGATTATTGTCATGAATGTTTTTGTGAGTCAGTGACTCTCCCTCTATCCACTCATTGATAGACCATGGCCAAGGATATTCTTCACTAGGATTACCTTTAGCTAATGGTGTAGAAATTGGTAAAGAAAGATCTTTGCTTAAGATGGGTAGCCATTTTTGTTCTTTCTCCACTTGAGGAACATAGCTGGCCGCACTTGGCAACCTTACACTCATATGTTCACCTAAATGAAAAGTTCTATTGTCATGCCCACTAAATTTTACAGGTTTTATTGCTAGATTAGACCATTTGGAGAATTGTTCATTTATTAATTTTGCAACTAAATTCACGTTAATATTTTTCATTAAATACCTCTCCAAATGTTATTCAGAATAAGTTTGTTCAAACATTCTAAGTTTGTTTGACAATTCTTTTCCTTCTCCTTCAAGCCCTAGTTGTCTTTGTAAATGGTTTGGAAGTATACAAGTCAAATTTTTAACAATTTTAACAGTTATCTCTTCTTGATTTGTGTAACATGTAATTTCTTCACCTATCATTGCCAAATCAAATGGTGAATTGGCGAAAATGGTTTCTGCTAATCGCGTATATATCTCATCAATTTTATTCAACCATGGGTTTAACTCATATGTAAGGGGATATTTATATGGAAATAACTTTTCAAATGACGCTTGTGGTATAGCGATGTCTAACCAATCTGACTCATTCTCTATTCTTGTAACAAAAATAACACAAGGTAACTCAATACCATTTGAAAGAGATAATGTTCCGTAAAATTGGCTATTACTTTGATTTTCTATATGTACAGGTAAAGATATTGATTGGTTTGGGTAATCCCCTTTTTCTTTCCATAGACCTTTAACTAATGCATTTTTACATAATGCTTCGAGAGCTATATTGAGCCTTTTACTATCCCCTGAAGGAAAATATTCCATCGAAAGCTCATAAAAACCACCAATCCAAGTTTCAGGGTTATTGTAGTAATCATACTCCACTTTATTCTCAACTCCATTTAGATCTTCTCCTCCATTATATCATGATGCCTTCATCCAAATGGCTACTTTTCTAGCAAATAGCTTTTATATGATTGGTAGAAGGAAGTATATAAATCGAAGTTAGATATAAACTCCCCTTGGATGTTTCTAAATTGTCTAGTTAAAATACTCCTAGAATTATTTTGAGAATTTTGCAAATATCGAATCCTTTCTTCAAGATCTAAGCAACTTTTTATACTTGCTTTCAGATAATCCTTTGTTTCATGAGAATAGGTTTCTCGGAAAGCTAGTTCAAGTAATATCTCTCTTGTTTCTTTTACCTCCATTATGATGGCTTCTAAGTCATTCATTTTCAACTTTACAGGCTTTTTACTTATTAACCATTCCTGTTCATACATTTGAAGAATATATTGTGTGCGTTCTGTAGTTAAATTAAACTCAGGACTAAACTCATAGTTTTTCGCAAAATCATTTAATTCTTCCGTATATGCCTCAACAACAATATTATCAGCATCAAATGAAAGTGCCTTTTGAACGCTAAGAAAAGAATAAGGATAAAACCAATTTACACCTATTAGAAAAAGGATTGCCACACATACCCAAACATTAATTCTTGTTTTTTTCTGCATATAAACCTCTCTTTATAAATATTTTATTATCTTTAACAATAATTTCATAGTTAGAAAAATTATTCAATTATAATTTCAGAAGAGAGATTTTTAAAAGTGATAAATTGCACTATTAATTCCCGACTATACAAGTTCTGTTTATATATAAATGGAAATTAAAGGTTTTTATAAATTAGAAGAGAATATAATTATCAAATGAGGGAGGTGGAATATTGGTGCTAAAAAAGAGTTTAATTATGATCTTTGTTATATTTACTATCTTAACAATCATTGGTTGTAATAAGAAGGATGTTTGGAAAGAAAGTTCTTTATTTGAGTCTGGTGGATATACGATGATTGGCGAAAAAGAAAAACTGGGCTTTATATACGATGATAGTGAAGTAGTTAAGTTTTATCCAGATAAAATTCAAAAGTATATGTGGCATTTTTGGGGAACAAAGGAAGAGCTAGAACGTCCATTAAAAGTATTAGCTACCCATGAAGATGGTGGTGATCCAATTGTATTAATTGGGGGCAAAAATTCTGTAGAACCTCATAACGGTGCTGATATGAGTATGCCATCGAATATGTCGCTACCGGAAAGTGGTATGTGGAAAATGGATGCTTATTTTGATGACAATTTGTTTGGTACTGTATATGTAAAGGTGCATGAAAAGAAATAGATGATTGGTACTTTATTATTGAATGCAGTTTGAATTTAAAAAAGCATTTCAACAGAAATGCTTTTTTTAATACCTTCATTCACACTTACATAGTTATTCAGTCATTACAGTAGTTCTATTAATAGACAAACCTTTCAATTGTTCAACGGGTACACCAGTTTCAGTATAACTTCTAACATGTTTCCAACGATTGTTTTTAAAGCGGAAAGTTTCAAAAAACAAATTAGCTGGTAGCGGACTTCGACCTTCGAGTAAAATCGTTGCTGAAAGTATTGCCATGCATTCATCTTTACCTAAAGGAACTATGCCTATTTCTCTTACATCCCATTTTGCTTCCTTACTTTTCACAAAATTAAACCCTTGAGCCCAACCTTCTAACGATTCACTATAACCATAATCAGCTATCCCATTTTGAGTAACCTCTCGTGCTTGATAGTCTTTGGAAATAAGTGCTTTCATCTCTTCAAATGAACATGTTCTCCAGATTTCTAAATAGCTATCTAAAAACTGTCTAAATGTTTGGGGCAAAGTAATCCTCCTTACAGATTATAGTCTTCTTCAAGAATTCTATGAAAAAAGAAAAAATCCTTTTAAATATAGAGAATTAATTTTTACTTTTGCTATATTTGCTCAGCTTCAATCTGAACCCCACCACGTCTAATCTGTAACCAATAATAGGACGTTGTCAGTACACTAATAGCGCCGAATACTAGTACCATGAATTGCAGGCCAATAAAATCTAGTAGAGCGCCTGTGGACAATAAGACGATTTGAAACATAATCCGATCTAGCATATTTCTGAAAGAAAAGAAGCGTCCGTGGAATTCTTTTGGTACTTGTTTTTGAAATATCGTCATTACTGTTGGGAAGAAACAGCCTAAGGAGAATCCAAAGAGCGCAAATGTTATTAATGTAAGGAACGAACTGCCAGCAAAATACAACAGCATTTCCCCACTTCCAATGACAATGAGACAAACAAATAAGATTCGCTCTATACTCCATTTCTCCCCAATATATTTGATGGCAAAGGAACCAACCATAAAGGAAATGCCCTCAACAGTATAAATCATCCCTTTAATCATCGCAGAATCTTGTAATTCACTTATCTTAATGACTAATAAATTAAATGAACCTAAAAATAAGAGAGGTATAAACGATAAAATAAACGTCATTTTCACACTCAAATTAGCTTGTAGCATTGGGAATACTTCTTTAAAGCCACTACCCTTTTTAGTATTCTCATCAGATTGAATGGTCCTTTGAGATTCTTCTTTTGGGATTTTTAACATAAAAGTAAAGAGAAGTATTGCAATATAAGCGACGAATGAGAGCAAATAAAGTATACCTATAGCCGAATATACTAATATCAAACCCGCTAAGGCGGTTCCTGCAACACGAGCAATTGTAGAAACATTCATATCCCAACCATTTAATTGCAATAAATCCTTCTCACCAACAATTAATGGTAAAGTAGCTTGAAGTGCTGGAAAGTAAAAAGAGGCAGAAATTTGTAAAAGTACTAAGAAGACAACCATCCACCAAATAGATCCTGTCGCTAATGCTATAAACATAAAGACAACACTTACAACACGCCCGGCACTCGAGTAAATTAACACAGTTTTTTTACGGGATTGATCGATAACACGTCCAGCTAATGGTCCCACAAGCACTCCAGCTAGTAAACCACTTGATAGAATAAGAGACTTAACAAAGTCAGAAGGTACTTTTTCTTGCATGAACTCTAAATTACCAATAATACTTGCCCATAATCCAAGCCCTGCAATTAGTTCTCCAATTAAAATAATCCAAACATTCCGATTTTTCCACATATTATTCTCCTTAAAAAGAAAGGAGCTAATATGAGCTCCTTTCTACCTGTAAAGTTACATATATTATTTTGTAGGCTTCATTTTCACAACTCTTGTAAGTTCACCGTCAGTATCAATATCAACTACAAATGAACCATTTGAGTAACGGTCTGCATTACGATAATTATCTTCATGCACTTGCTCTTGAACACCTTTTTCAGTTTCTACAAGTAAAACGTCACCTTTATGAACATAAATGACTGTAAAGACGCGATGTGGATTCTTTTTCAATTCACGTACAGTTACTACTCCGCGTTTTGGTCGACCGCTCACTTCAATTTCAGAGACATCCATTTTCTTCACTGCACCACGATGTGTAACAAGCATTAAATCACCTTTATCATTTTCAGGGATTATATTTGCAGCAACAATGTAATCTTCTTCTTTTAAGTTAATGGCTTTAACGCCAGCAGTTTTAACACCAGTAACAGGTACATCTTCCATTGGGAATCGAACGGAATAACTGAAATGAGTAGTCAAGATGATTTCATCTGTAATCGACACAAGATCTGCATAAATTACCTCGTCACCTTTTTTCACATTCATTGTTTTAATTGGTTTTGAATAACGTTGAACTACATATTCATTCAGTGGTGAGCGTTTAATTTGTCCACCTTTAGTGATTGTCATAACAAATACATCCGGGTCAAATGTTTCTACCCCTCGTGCATTGATGATCACTTCATCCGAATCAATAGGCACAATACTTGAGATGTGCTGACCTAAATCTTTCCAACGTATATCTGGTAGCTCATGTACAGGTTGATAAATATAATGTCCTTTGCTTGTAAATAGCAATAGATGTTGTTGCGTATTAATTTGGGATTCGTACAATAGATGATCGGAATCCTTCATCGCAAAGTCTTTACCATTCGAAGCATTGTAAGAACGCTGACTTGTACGTTTCACATAACCGTCTTTAGTAACTGTAACAACAACGTCTTCACTTGGAATTAAAACTTCTAAATTCAGTTTTATTTCTTCAATTTCAGCTTCAATAATTGAGCGACGTGGTTCAGCAAAACGTTTACGTACATCTTGTAGTTCTTTTCTAATAACACTTATTAGTTTTGCTTCGCTTTCTAAAATGCTTTGTAATTCAGCAATTTTCGCTTTTAGTTCTTCTTCTTCCTCACGTAATTCCGTGATATCGGTATTAGTTAAACGATATAGCTGTAATGAAACAATTGCTTCAGCTTGAATTTCTGTGAATTTGAATTTTAACATCAAATTGTTTTTAGCATCTCTTTTATCTTTTGACTGACGGATTGTATGAATAACTTCATCTAAAATTGATAATGCCTTCATCAATCCTTCTACGATATGTAGGCGATCTTTCGCTTTCTTCAAGTCAAATTGAGAACGTCTTGTTACTACTTCTTTTTGATGATCGATATATGCATCTAATAATAATGGCAATGTCATCATCGTTGGACGACGTTTATAAATCGCAATCATATTAAAGTTATACGTAATTTGAAGGTCTGTATTTTTATATAAATATTGCAGAATTGGTTTTCCGGGAACTTCTTTTTTTAGTTCAATGACCATTCGTAAACCTGTACGATCTGATTCATCACGGACTTCTGCAATGCCTTCAAGACGTTTATCTAAACGCATTTCGTCAATTTTTTTGACTAAGTTTGCTTTATTAACGTCATATGGTATTTCAGTGACAACAATTTGCTCCTTGCCACCTTTAAGCTCCTCAATTTCCGCTTTTGCGCGAACAATAATTTTACCTCTACCTGTTTCATATGCTTTTTTGATACCTTCCACACCTTGGATAATACCGCCGGTTGGAAAATCCGGGCCTTTTATAACGGTCATAAGCTCATCAACAGTCGCATTTGGGTTTTTCAAACGCATTAAAACAGCGTCTAATACTTCATGTAATGCATGTGGAGGAATATCTGTTGCGTAACCTGCGGATATACCAGTAGAGCCGTTAACTAGCAGATTTGGGAATCTTGCTGGTAAAACAGTAGGCTCCATGTCTTGGTCATCAAAGTTTGGTACAAGATCTACTGTCTCTTTCTGAATGTCACGAAGCATTTCAGCCGCAATAGCAGATAGACGTGCTTCTGTATAACGCATTGCAGCCGCTGAATCACCGTCGACAGAACCGTTATTACCATGCATTTCAATTAGCATATGACGCGCTTTCCAGTCTTGGCTCATACGTACCATAGCTTCATAAACAGAACTATCACCATGTGGGTGGTAGTTACCGATTACGTTACCGACAGTTTTTGCTGATTTACGGAAGGGTTTATCATGTGTATTACCTCCCATAAACATTGCATATAATATACGGCGTTGTACAGGTTTTAAACCGTCACGAGCATCAGGTAAGGCACGATCTTGAATGATGTACTTACTGTATCGACCAAACCGATCGCCGATGACTTCTTCTAGTGGTAAATCTTGATAACTTTCGGTCTGTGTCATACTAGGTCCTCCTCATTTTGAATGAATTCATTGTCAAGAATATTGGAGTCTTCTTCTAGACCAAAATCAACGTTTGATTCTATCCATTTACGACGTGGTTCTACTTTATCGCCCATTAGCGTTGTAACACGGCGTTCAGCTCGCGCACCATCGTCGATTTTAACACGGATTAATGTTCTTGTTTCTGGATTCATTGTTGTATCCCATAATTGGTCGGCATTCATCTCACCAAGACCTTTATAGCGTTGTAAAATATAGCCTTTACCAATTTTATCAATCGCTTGTTGTAAATCTTTTTCTGTCCAAGCATATTCCATTACTTCTTTTTTACCTACCCCTTTTGAAACTTTATAAAGTGGTGGTAGTGCAATATATACTTTACCCGCTTCAATTAACGGTTTCATGTAGCGATAGAAGAATGTCAGTAATAAGACTTGGATATGAGCACCATCTGTATCGGCATCGGTCATGATGATGACTTTATCATATGCAGCATCATCAATAGTGAAGTCAGCTCCTACACCTGCACCAACTGCATGAATAATCGTAGCGATTTCTTCATTTTTTAAGATATCTTGTAATTTTGCTTTTTCAGTGTTGATGACTTTACCACGCAATGGCAAAATCGCTTGGAATGTTCGGTCACGGCCTTGTTTTGCTGAACCGCCCGCAGAATCACCTTCGACAAGATATAATTCGTTTTTAGCAGCGTTACGAGACTGTGCTGGAGTTAGCTTTCCAGATAATAGTGCACTCGATTTTTTGTTTTTCTTACCGTTACGAGCGTCTTCACGTGCTTTACGCGCAGCTTCACGTACTTGTTGCGCTCGAATTGCTTTACGTACAAGGGAAGCACTTAGTTCTGCGTTTTCCTCTAACACGTATAGTAATTTCTCAGACACAACTGAATCCACGACGCTTCTCGCTTCACTAGTACCTAGCTTTCCTTTCGTTTGTCCTTCAAACTGTAGTAAGTTTTCAGGAATACGAACGGAAATAATAGCCGCTAAGCCTTCACGAATATCTGAGCCGTCTAAGTTCTTGTCTTTTTCTTTTAATAAGCCAATTTTACGTGCATATTCATTGAATACACGTGTCATGGCTGCTTTGGCACCGGTTTCATGTGTGCCCCCGTCACGAGTACGAACGTTGTTAACGAAAGATAAAATTGTTTCTGAATAGCCGTCGTTGAATTGGAACGCGAATTCGACTGCAATTTCGTCTTGTGATCCTTCAACATACTTGACTGGGTGTAGAACGTCTTTTTCTTCGTTTAAGTATGCAACGAATGCCTCGATACCGTTTTCGTAATGATACGTTTCATGATTGCCTGTTTGTTCTTCAATTAGCTCGATTTTTAACCCTTTTAATAAAAAGGCAGATTCTCGTAACCGTTCAGCAAGGGTGTCAAAATTATACTTTGTCGCTGAAAATATAGTGTCATCTGGTAGGAAATGTATACATGTTCCTGACTCTTTTGTTGTACCTATTTTCTCTAATGTAGTAGCGGGTTTACCACCATTTTCAAAGCGCATTCTATATTTTGTGCCGTCACGGTGAATAGTGACTTCAAGCCATGAGGATAGTGCATTTACTACGGAAGCACCTACACCGTGCAATCCTCCACTTGTTTTGTAGCCACCTTGTCCAAATTTACCGCCTGCATGCAGAATGGTAAAAATAACTTCCGGTGTTGGTTTACCTGTTTTGTGAGTACCTGTTGGCATACCTCGACCGTAGTCACGTACACTTATACTTTGATCCTCGTGAATTTTCACAATGATATGTGAACCAAAGCCGGCTAACGCTTCATCGACTGCATTGTCGACAATTTCATAAACAAGATGATGTAATCCTCGGCTATCAGTCGAACCGATATACATACCTGGACGTTTACGAACAGCTTCTAATCCTTCCAGTACTTGTATTGCATCATCATTGTAAGACATGACTGTTTGTTTATCTGTCAAAAAAATTCCCCCTAAATACAAACACCCGTTCCACTTAAAATTATATTACGCACTTTCTCTTTTACTGTCAACAAGCGGTAATTTAATTTCATATAGAGTTTATTGTACCAATACGTTGAATCTAAAGCAAAATAAGAATAAGATATTAATCTAAGAAGATGAGTATATTGTGTACCAATATAGTATTATGATAAACTATTAGTACCAACTACTAAAATAAGAAGGAGTTTTTTTATGAATATGATTCTATTAATCATTTTGACATACTTGATAGGTTCAATTCCTTCAGGTTTATGGATCGGTAAATTATTTTATAAAACCGATATCCGCGATCACGGCAGCGGAAACTTAGGTGCTACGAATACCTTCCGAATTCTCGGTAAAAAAGCAGGTATTGTTGTAACACTTATGGATATCTTAAAAGGAACGATAGCGACGCTATTGCCAACACTTGCTTACTTTGCAGATAGTGGCATTCATCCTCTGATTGCAGGAGCAATTGCAGTTGTTGGTCATATGTTCCCTGTTTTCGCAAAATTCCGTGGCGGTAAAGCGGTGGCCACATCAGCTGGTGTAGTTCTAGGTTACCATTGGCCAATTTTCATCATCTTATTTATTGCATTCATACTTTGCTTAAAAGTATCCAAAATGGTCAGCTTTTCTTCTATGTTTGCTTCTGTAGTAGCTTTTGTTTATGCTATTATATATACGTTCTTTGAGCAAGACTATTTTTTATTAATCATCATTACAATATTAGCTGTCTTTATTTTTTATAGACATCGTTCGAACATTGTACGTATTAAAGCAGGCACTGAGCCTAAGGTAAAATGGTTGTAAACTACAAGGAGTGTACATCACATGAAAATTATCGTATCAGATGAAGCACTAGAATGGTTTGAAAAAGAAATGGATTTAGAAGACGGGGACCAAATTCGTTTTTATGCTCGCTATGGTGGCTCTAGCCCTTTTCATGAAGGTTTTTCACTAGGTATGAATCGTGAACAGTCTACGAATCCTGCGGTTGAATTAAAAAAAAATAACACACTTTTCTACATCGAAGAAGATGATTTGTGGTTTTTCGACAATCACGATCTACATATATTGGTGGATGAAACACTTAATGAAATTAAATACGATTATACAAAAGAAGCTTAATAAAACAAACGAAAAGCATGGCGCCAAGTGCGCCATGCTTTTGTTATGCATAAAAGCGATTGTACTGCTGTAATTGCCCTTCATTTAACAAAATCCGGCGTTCAAAGTCGCCAAAAAGGTCGAAATGCGGGTAATGCTTATAATCGATCCATTCAGGTTTTAAACCATAGCTTGCTCCCCATTTGATGAGTTTTTCGATGTCAGCACAACCTGCTTTTGTCACAGTTTTACAACCTGGGAAACGCTCGTCCTTCCAATAATGCGTAAGAAAAGCGATTTCACCAGCTATCACACGCTCTTTCCATAATTCCAGCTCAGCTCTAGTGACACCTAATGCCATTAAGCTTCTTTTCTTTCAATTTCTTTATATTTTTTATCCCATATAGGGTCTACTTTCCCTAAAGAAACCGGTCTAAAACTTTCTTTTTTCACTAAAATATGTTCTGATTTTGCGGTTACCGCTACAGTGCCATCTTCATGAAGAACCTCATAGCCATATACTGTACGTAACTTCCCGTGGGATTCAATCCAAGTTCGAACTGTCGCAACTTGACCATATCTCATCGCAGCTTTGTATTGAATGGAAATATCCATCACTGGCGATACATAACCATCTGCTTCAAGTTGGGTCACTGAAAATCCTAAATCATGGATTAACTGTGTACGTCCCAATTCAAGCCAAATGATATAATTTGAGTGGTATACCACACCCATTTGGTCCGTTTCCGCATAACGGATTTCTATCTCTTTATTACTAACAAACATTTAATTCACCTCATAACTCTATTATACAGAAGTCTAGCTGAAATTACTCACAAAAGCCTTATATATAGCATAATTCGACATCAAACTATTAATTTTATATCCTTCTATAACAAAAAGACGAAGCCATTAGCTTCGCCTTTTTGTTATCGTTTACTGGCTTCTTTTGATGCTAACAAACCAATTGATTTGTTTTTATTCCATACATTATTCCAATGTTTATGGGATACTGGACCTTCACCTGCATATGGTGCAATTTCAACAGTAATACCAGGTTTTTTCTGTGACATGATAAACCAATCAGCAGAAGATCCACTACCTCGAACATAAAGAGGTGGGATGATTGAATACCCAGTTACACGACTAATTTGACGTGTTAACGCTAAATCACGCTTATAGTTAGCGCTGTTTTGGAAGTTAAACCAATATAGAATTTGACCAGATGAGTGATATGAAATATCAGACTTAAATTTGTGACGTTCGACAAAAGCTTTTAGTGCTTGCGCTTCAGGTTCTGAGAATACACGCGGACCTTTGTATCCTTTATAGGTTTTTGAAGTAAAAGGTACATATTTCCATTCACCATCGAAATTTCGATTTAAATCGACACCACGAGCATTAGCTTTCCAACGTTTGTAATTTGAGCTTTTATTAATCTGCTTAATCAGATTCTTATTTGCCATACTATTTATACCATTTTGTACTAATGTCACACCGTCCGGATTAATCATAGGTACAAACCAAATGCTTGTTGTATCAAGGGTTTGACGCACATTATAACCTGCAAAGCTTGTCTTTTTGTTGTAGCTATAAGAGTAGTTATCTATCATTTCCATTACTACATTTGTAGTCATATGTTCACGAGCATGAATGGCTGCGTCTACTAAGATTTCTTTCTTACCATTCCCTACTCTTAATGCATAAATTGCTCTTCCCTCTACAGATTCACCAATTTTCTCTAAGGATGTAAATTCAGGATACAATTTAGCGAAAACTTTCACATAGTACGAGTATGCCTTATAAGTGACGCTTTTTGTCGGATTAACGAGGTTTTTGTGATAATAATTAGCTAAATCGACATACCCAGATTGGCCTAAATATTCAATTATACCGTGACCTTTAGATATACCTTTTAAATGTACAGTTTGTCCTTTGTTTAAAGAACCGATTTTGATACCATTTTGATCATACACAGCTGAGGTTTTTTCTGCATACAAAGTGATTGGATAAATCGCTGATTTAAGCGTGGCTAAAGAGTTTGCTTTCTTAGTAGGCATAGTACCAGTAATTGGAACGGCATATTGTTTGCCACTTTTCTTAATGTAATGGTACTTACTAGTTGTTTTTGTCGGTTTAAAAATTGCACCTTTTGTTAATGTACCGATTTTTTTGAACTTACTATTTACGACTGTATATAGTGTCACTGATTTGTTTGCAATTTCGACTTTATCTGACGATTTAAACAATAATTCGACATCTTTAAATGCGATATAACCTGTTTGATTTCCTACGTTTACAACGAAGTAATTGTCGACAATATTGATTGTTTTTAACTTTGTTGCTTGTGAGCCTTTCGCTAATACTGTCGAAGTTGTGCTTGGATTGTTATAGATTTTGAAGGATTTTTTAGTTGTAATACTAACTGTCTTTTTCACTTCAGGAACAACAATTTCTATGTTTGCTTCACTTAGGTTTTCACGAGCAACCCAATATGTACTTTGACCAATTGATAATTCATACCAATTATCGTTATCTGTACGATTCACATGGTAAATAGTTGATGCATCAGTTAATTGTAACAGAGCTTTTGTAGTTTTATTTGGTTCGAATAATAAACTGCCTGCATTCACTGTTACATATGTATATATAACCTCTGGTGATTCTACAATCGTTTCTTCTTCGGATGTTTCAGTTTTTTTTGGAGTTTCTACAGATGTTTGTTTTTCTTGTATTTCGGGTTCATATTTATCCGAAGTTTCTTCTATTGTAATTACTTCTTGTGGTACAACCGTCTCATCTATTTCAGCTTCCTCATTGTCCTCTTGTTGTTGCTCTGATGGTGCTGCATGAACTGTATTTAAGTATGCAAACGGCACATTAAGAGCAAGAATGAAGGCAAGTGAAGTCCCTAAAAGTTGAAGACTTTTCTTTTTCATAAATTCCAATTGGTACACCTCTACTATTTTTTTCTCAATTTGACTCAAAAAACCCTTTATCTTCCATATAAAAACAGAAAAATACATGTGTAGCATACTAATAAGATACGCTACACATGTATACAAGTAAGGAATATTCTTAAAGAATCAAACCTAACTTATTTTGTTAATTTGTTACGAAGTACCATTTGTAGGATACCACCGTTACGGTAGTAGTCTACTTCTACTTCTGAGTCGAAACGTGCAAGAGCTTTGAATTCTTTAACAGAACCGTCTTCAGCTTTAGCAGTTACAGTTAAGATATCTTGAGGTTTTACACCTTCAGCGATATTAACTGAGATTTCTTCTTTACCAGTTAAGCCTAAAGATTCAGCGTTTTGTCCATCAACATATTGTAATGGAAGAACACCCATCATTACTAGGTTTGAACGGTGAATACGTTCGTAAGATTCAGCGATAACTGTTTTAACGCCTAAAAGGTTAGTACCTTTCGCAGCCCAGTCACGTGAAGAACCCATACCGTAATCTTTTCCAGCAAGTACAGCTAAACCAGTGCCATTTTCAGCGTATTTCATAGCTGCATCGTAAATGTACTCAACTTCGCCTGTTGGCCAGTAAGTAGTGTAACCACCTTCTGTACCTGGAGCAACTTGGTTACGGATACGGATGTTAGCGAAAGTACCGCGCATCATAACTTCGTGGTTACCACGACGAGAACCGTAAGAGTTGAAGTTACGAGGTTCTACACCGTTAGCACGTAAGTATTGACCAGCTGGTGTATCTTTACCGATCGCACCTGCAGGAGAGATGTGGTCAGTTGTGATAGAGTCACCGAACTTCGCAAGTACACGTAAGCCAGAAAGTCCTTTAATGTCTTCTGGTTTTGGTGCAAGGTTTTGGAAGAATGGTGGGTTTTGAATGTAAGTTGATTTTTCATCAAATGTGTATAGAGAATCAGTTGATGTTTCAATTTCATTCCATTTTTCGTTCTCGTCGAATACGCGAGCATATTCTTTTTGGAATAGATCACGAGTTACAACTTTGTTAAGAACATTGTTGATTTCTTCAGTTGAAGGCCAGATATCAGCGAAGAATACATCGTTGCCATCTTTGTCTTTACCGAATGAATCATTTTGAAGATCTACGTCTACAGTACCAGCTAATGCATAAGCAACAACAAGTGGTGGTGATGCTAGGTAGTTAGCTTTAACTAGTGGGTGTACACGACCTTCGAAGTTACGGTTACCTGAAAGTACAGAAGTTACGAATAAATCATTTGAAGTAATCGCTTCTTCGATTTCAGGAAGTAATGGACCTGAGTTACCGATACATGTAGTACAGCCGTAACCTACAGTGTTGAAACCGATTTCGTCCAAGTAAGAAGTTAGACCAGAATCGTTTAAGTATCCAGTAACAACTTTTGAACCTGGTGCTAATGAAGTTTTAACCCATTTAGGAACAGTTAAACCTTTTTCAACAGCTTTTTTAGCTACTAAACCAGCAGCAATTAATACGTAAGGGTTAGATGTATTTGTACATGAAGTGATTGCAGCGATTGCTACAGCACCTGCAGGAATTTCTACATCGCCTTCAGCGAATTTAGCAGTTGCAGTTTTATCGAATTCTTTTTCAGTTAAACCAAAACCTTGTACACCAGAAGGAGCTACTACTACTTCGTGGTAACGTTTTTTCATGTTTGAAAGTGGAATTAAATCTTGCGGACGTTTAGGACCTGATAAGTTAGGTTCGATTTCAGCAAGGTTAATTTCAACAACGTCTGTGTAAACTGGTTCTAATTCAGGATCAAAGAACATGTTGTTTTCTTTTAAGTATTTTTCAACAACTTGGATGTGTTCTTCGTCACGACCAGTTAAACGCATATAGTTTAACGATTCTTCATCAATTGCGAAGTAACCACATGTAGCACCATATTCTGGAGCCATGTTTGAAATTGTTGCACGGTCAGCTAATGGTAATTGAGGAATCCCAGGACCGAAGAACTCAACAAATTTATTTACTACACCTTTAGCACGTAGTACTTGAGTTACTTTAAGAGCTAAGTCAGTAGCTGTAGTTCCGTTTGGAAGATCGCCTGTTAATTTAACACCGATTACTTCTGGAACTGGGAAGTATGAAGGTTGACCTAACATACCTGCTTCAGCTTCGATACCACCTACACCCCATCCAAGTACGCCGATACCGTTGATCATTGTAGTATGTGAGTCAGTACCAACCACTGAATCTGGGAATGTTTCGAAAGTTCCGTCTGCATTTTCATTCACGTGTACAACTGGAGCTAAGTACTCAAGGTTAACTTGGTGAACGATACCAGTTGCTGGAGGTACAGCACGGAAGTTGTCATAAGCTGTTTGAGCCCATTTTAAGAAGTTGTAACGCTCAGCATTACGTTCGAATTCAAGGTCCATGTTAGCTTGTAAAGCTGTTGCAGTACCGTATTTGTCAACTTGTACTGAGTGATCAATTACAAGGTCAACTGGAATTGCAGGGTTAATTTCGTTAGCGTCTCCGCCCATTTCTTTCATAGCAGAACGTAGAGATGCTAAGTCAACAACTACTGGTACACCAGTGAAATCTTGTAATACTACGCGTGATGGTTTGAAAGGAACTTCAGCGTTAGGGTCTACATCTGCGCCCCATTTTGCTAATTGATCAACATGATCCTCTTTGATTACATAGCCGTCGTATTGACGTAAAACAGATTCTAATAAAACTTTGATTGAATAAGGAAGGCGTGATACTTTTGCGATACCAGCTTCTTCGATAGCAGCTAAACGGTAGAAGTTATACTGTTTACCATTTACCTCGAATGAAGCACGGCTGTTATGCAAGTTTTTGATTGCCATAGGTTGGTTCCCCCTCTAATTAACTAATGAAAAGGCTTTTATAATAGCTTCTTTTCTCCACCAACAATAATATACTAATTAGATACATAAGTAAATTACATTAATATTATAGTATGTGATAAGTTATATTTATGACCTTTTTCTAAATGCCATAAGTACTCTCGAAAATGTTGTTTTTTCATCTCTATACAGAATACATCAAATTTTATGAAATTAAAAACATGTCTACAAATGTAACTGTAGGCATGTTTTTAATTATCGATCTTCTACTATTATATAAGTTGCTTTTATTGGTCCGTGAACACCAACTACCAGATTCATCTCAATATCTGCCGAATTACTTGGTCCAGAAATGAAATTAATACATGGTGGTACTGTTTCCCCATTTTGCACTTTTTTAGAAATGATTTGTGCTGCTTGCGTCATCCTTGGAACAATTGTGCTTTTTGGAATAATTGCAATATAGGTTTGTGGAAGTAAACTGACTGATCGCCCTTGACCACCTGTTGAAAATAAAACAACTGTTGCAGACTCGGCAAGTGTTATATCACTAAATGTAATACCCACATTCGCTTTTTCTGCAAGTTTAATATTGTCATCTCCATTTTCTACAGTCCATTCATTCACTTCAACACTTGCTTGTGGCCACTCTTCTTCCAGTAGATTACGTAGACCGAATGTGTCAAATCGTTCATCTTGCCAGATAGAAACAGGACCACCTCCATACATATCTACACGATTTGCTAACACTTCTTTTAATTGTTCTGCAGTTGTTTCAATATAGTCTGTATGAATATTGTTACATTGTTTCTGAAACACTTGCACTAGCTCATCTTGGGATAAATCAGCAAGTGTTTTTGCTTGCGGATTGTACTTCCAGTGTCGTTCAGGCTTTTTTGTTGTATTCATTTCACGACCAAGTGCTGTTGCGATATTTTTTATAAATGGTGCACGCTGTTGAATCATTTCTTGTCTCCTCCTTCACGGTTTTTATACCAGTCGCGGAAACGTTCATTTTTTGGTGCAGGGAATTCGCGAATCATCGTCCATTCTTTTAATGGCCCCGGTCCTTTAGATATAAATTCTTTGTCTTTCATAAAAGGCTTCATAACTTTTGTTGCGAGTTTCGTTCCTGTTGTATATAGCGGATTAGAGGCTGCCCCAATACCAAATGCTTTCATCATCAAACCTTCAGAAATCGGTGCTTTACCTTCTTTTTCAACTATTATTTGTCGATGCTTGTGAAGTAACTCATGCAACGGAATCTTCACTGGGCATGCTTCCGTACAAGCACCACATAATGTAGAAGCGTAAGGTAATTCTTTAAAGTCATCATATCCTGCAAGTAACGGAGTCAATACAGCTCCTATTGGTCCTGGATAAATTGAGTTATATGAATGACCTCCAATATGCCGATATACAGGACATACATTTATACATGCTGCACAACGAATACATTGTAATACTGATTGGAATTCTGTACCTAGAATGTTTGAACGACCATTATCTACGATGACTAGATGGAATTCTTCAGGACCATCAGCATCACCTTCACGGCGTGGACCTGATAATACCGTGATATAACTCGTTAGTTTTTGCCCAACAGCACTTCGAGTCAACAAACTGACAAGTACTTCTAATTCTTCGAACGTAGGTACAATGCGCTCCATACCCATAACCGTAATTTGCGTTTTTGGCACAGTCGTTGCTAAACGAGCATTCCCTTCATTTGTTACTAAACTAATCGAACCAGATTCAGCAATAGCGAAGTTACAACCTGTAATTCCAACATCCGCTGTTAAAAATTCGTTACGTAATGTTTCCCGTGCATGCCTTGCCAATTCTGTTGGATCATTAGATTTTTTATAATTAATCTTCTCTTCGAACACCTTACGAATCTGTTCTTTATTTTTATGTAATGCAGGTGCGACTATATGGGATGGCGGGTCGTGTTCGTCAAGTTGTAAAATGTATTCCCCTAAATCTGTCTCAATCACAGTACAACCAGCCTTTTCTAATACTGCATTTAGGCCGATTTCTTCAGTAACCATTGATTTTGATTTGACGATTTTTTTTGCTTCTTTCTTTTTAACAACTTCTTCAATATAACGATTAGCGTCATCAGCAGTTTGTGCAAAGAAAACGTGACCACCAAGCTTTTGGACGTTGTCTGAAAGCTCTTGTAAATAATAATCGAGATTTTCAAGTACATGTTGGCGAATTTCTTCTCCGTGAGAGCGCCATTCTTCCCAGTTCCCAAGTTCTTCAGCGTTTTCTAATCGGCGAGAACGAAGGCGATCCTGTGCACCAGACACCGCACCGCGCATAAAGTCATCTTGTAAATTATCTTTTACTTTGTCTTTAAAATTTCCATCCGTAATTTTTACAGCCATATGCTCACCCCTTAATGTGAATTTAATACTTCAGCAATATGCATTACTTTCACTGGTACCTGCCTACGTTGCATTCGTCCTGCAATGTTCATAATGCATCCGCCATCAGATGCTACTAAAATTTGAGCATTTGTAGACATTGCCGCATCTACTTTTTCATCAACCATTTGTTCCGAAATATTCCCCATTTTGACAGAGAACGTCCCCCCGAAGCCACAGCAATTATACGCATACGGTAAGGGTTTCATTTCTAGTCCATCTACGTTCGATAAAAGTGTATATGGTGCATCTTTAATTCCTAATAAGCGTGTCATATGGCATGAAGGATGATAAGTTGCTACTCCAGTTAACTTAGCACCGACATTTTCTACCTTTAATACATTGACAATAAAATCTGTCAGTTCGTACGTTTTTTCAGCCAATAATCTTGCACGTGCAGACCAACCTGGTTCATCTTTTAAAATTCCCGGATATTCATGAAACATTGTTGCGCACGACCCTGATGGAGTGACAACAACCTCCGCTGCTTCAAATGTTTCTATCATTTTTTTAATAGCTGCTTTTGTATGCTCAACATACCCTGAATTGTAAGATGGTTGACCACAGCATACTTGAGCTGTAGGAAAATCAATTTCACAACCAAGCCGCTCCAATAACTCCACTGTTGCTTTCCCCACATTTGTTTCGAACATATCTACAAGACATGTTACAAATAGTGTTACCTTCATGTACATACCCCCCTCAAAGATATGGTCATCTGATGACTTGTTTTTTACTAATGATACAGGAATAAACAATTCTTTTCCATTCTTTTTATTGAAAATACGAATTTTTCTGTTAATTAAATAAAGAAGAATGACCTACAGTTCAGTCATTTTCCTCTTGAATATATTGCGCTAATACTGACTCTACAAATTGCAAATGCGACTTCATCGCCTTTGCAGCACCCTCAGCATCTTGTGCTTCGATTTGTTTGTAAATCAAATGATGTTGTTCGTTTAAAAGATCTAATGTTTGTTTTTCATCATATAAACAAATGCGGCGTGTTTCACGCATAGATTCAGACATTAAATCAGACACATGTTGCATTAATGTGCTAAGTAGTACATTATCCGCAGACTTTGCAATGGCTAAGTGGAAGGCTAAGTCAGCTCGCTCCCCTAGATCAGTGTTTTTTGTGTGATTGATCATTTCTTTTAAATGAACACGCATCACTTCCAAATCTTCTGCTGTTCTTTTTTGAGTAGCACTTGCGACAATACCTGTCTCTAAAATTTGACGTACTTCTAATAACTCTTGAATGTTTTTATTCGTCATGAGCATTGCACTTTGTATGGGATAAGCTAGATTATCTGCCGTGAATGTTTTCACGAATGTCCCTTCCCCTTGTCGCATTTCAATAAGTCCCATTGCTCTTAAGGAAGTTAGTGCTTCACGAATTGCTGATCTTCCGACTTGAAAATTGATTGCTAACTCTTGCACAGAGTCTAATTGGTCTCCCGGTTTCAATTGACCATCTTTAATCATTTCTAATAAGATATCAGCAACTTCTTCATAAATCTTTTTACGGGTAATCTTTTTATAGTTCAATTGTATATCACCTCTATTCTATTATAACCATTGGAAATACTATTTTAATAACTAATGTTAAATAATTATTGTGGATCATCTTAAACTATATATAGTTGCTTTGTTGTCTATGCTATAGGTTATAGGAGAAATTTCTATTAAAAATAATCAGAATAGCATTGTTTTCTTTCGAAGTTGTGATAAACTTTCTTATTTATTTGGTGGTAGAAGTATATAAGAGTTAATGATAAATTTGAGGAGCAGTGATGTAGTTATAATATAGACTAACGAGGTTTATATATATACTATTTTTAATTGTATAGTATAAAAAACATAGTTATTTTAGAAAAAATGTAGTCAAAATTAAATGTTCAAATGCTACAACTTCCTTTTATCAATTAATCATAGCTTTATATATTGACAACAAAACCGTCTGGACGGTACAATAAAAACACAAAAAAAGACCGTCTGGACGGTTTTGTTGAAAGTGAGGTTTCACACATGGAATCAAAAGCAACAATTAAGCGCAAACATATTCTGAAATCTGCTAAAGACTATATTTTGGACAATGATATAAACTCACTAACTTTAGATGCAGTCGCAAAGCAAGCTGGGATTAGTAAAGGTGGTTTATTGTATCACTTTCCAAATAAAGAAGCATTATTATTGGAAGTAACTCAATATATCTTCGAAGATTTCACTTCACTATTTAATGAGCACGCTATGAATGACTCGGTAGATAAGGGTAGATGGAGCCGCGCTTTAATTGAAGCAACAAAAGAGGATTTGAATCACAATGCTGAATTAAATGTAGGACTACTTGCTTCTTCTATGTTAAATCCAGATTTATTAACAAACATGTCTCAAAGCTATCAGTATATGCAAAATAAAGTGGAGCAAGATAGGATCGACCCAGTAACAGCAACTATTATTCGATTAGCAATAGATGGGCTTTACTACTCAGAACTATTTAATATAGCTCCATTAGATAAGAAATTGCGTGAAAATGTAATACAAGAATTAATCAACATGACAAAGTAGGGGGTATTCATCTTGAATCCATATATCATTTTGGCAGTAGCCATTATTAGTGAAGTATTTGGTAGTTCTATGTTAAAAGTTTCAAACGGTTTTAAAAAGCTGTACCCTTCTATTGGCGTAGTTATTGGAATGTTTTCAGCTTTTTACTGCTTATCTTTATCACTTAAAACCATTCCACTAGGCACAGCTTATGCAATTTGGTCAGGGGTAGGTACAGCCTTAACCGCATTAGTTGGTGTACTCGTGTATAAAGAAAATTTTAATTTTAAAAAAGCATTAGGATTAGTGCTCATCATCGGTGGAGTTGTTGTATTAAAACTCTCAAGTGGTAGCGTACATTAATCATTAGATAATCGGGGGTTAATAGTATGAAAGGTTATATAGCTTTAGGTATTTCCATCATTAGCGAAATATTTGGTACAACAATGTTAAAATTATCAGAAGGTTTTACAATTATACTCCCTTCTATTGGTGTAGTAATTGGTTTTGGGATAGCATTTTATTGCTTATCACTATGTCTTAAAACCATTCCATTAAGTTTAGCTTACGCTATTTGGGCCGGAATAGGGACTGCTATAACAGCGGTTATTGGTGTATTGTTATGGGATGATCCTTTTAGCATCATGACATTCCTTGGCATAGTATTAATAATTGGAGGAGTAGTTTTATTAAATGCTTCAAATAGTCCGGAAAAAGTAGAAAAACCATCAAGTTAAAAGCTTGATGGTTTTTCTTTATTCCATTTAAAGTGATACCAAATAAATCGAATTACGGTAATAATCTTTTGCGTTCATCTACACTTGGTAAATGACAACTAGCTGGTGCTTTCATTAGCTTATGACGATTGCGAGCTACTAAACGATATACTGGATTTCGTACGAACAAGGGAAGTAATTTAAAAATAGCGAACAAAGAAAAAGGTGCTTTTAAATATGGAAGTAGAAAAAATACCGCCTCTGATTCAGTCATTATGCCATTGGAACTTTTCACTACAACTGAATCGAGGCTCTCTGTAAGATTTGGTGACAATGTGTTTTTTGCAGTTTCACCCTGTAAAGGAGCAAAAAGAATATCATGATTCCGTTCATGTTTTAAGACGAACTGTACTGCCCACTGACAGAATCCGCAACTACCGTCATAAAAGAGAATTGGATTTTGATGACTGGTCATTACGCTCCCCTCATTTCTATATGTATTACTATTAATTGTACAATATCTAAGGCATATTAACAAAAAACGATTAGAATTTGAGATGATCCAACAATAATTCTACGACCCCAAAAAATAAAAAGCGAATTGATTATATCTTAGCAATTCGCTTGATAACTTTAAATTATTTTCAGAAAATTCACTTCTGTTATATCTGATTTCCCAGGCAATATGGTCAAGATAACTCTCATATCAGTGCACTTATCCCATTTAAAAGCTCTCAAATTACGATCTTGAATTATATTTCCTGCCTCATTTAGTTTACTAGATGGATTTATCATTTAGTAAAGAGTAAATATTAGTATTATGTGGAACACCATCTTGATACATATAATTTCTCAAAACTCCTTCTTTTTCAAAGCCTAATTTCTCCAATAACTTATTCGAAGAAGTATTTTCCACAAAAACAACCGCTCCAATACGCTTTATGCCAAGATTTTCGAAACCGTAAGTAATTACTTTCTTAACAACTTCCGTTGCATATCCACTTCCCCAATGTTCAGGAGAAAGTGCGTAGCTTATATCTGCTCTCTTATGTTCATGGGACCACTCTTGGAATCCAATTGTCCCAATAATTCCATCCACACCTTCTCGCTCAATTCCCCATTTGATGCCTGCTTTTTTCTCGTAATTATTAGAAAAATTACTGATAATTTGTTTCACCTGATCTAAACTTGTTAGTGAATTTTGCCCATAAAAACGTAATACATCAACATTTGAGAAGCAATCTAATATAGCCTGTGCATCATCTTCAACTAGTTCTCTCAAAATTAAACGTTCCGTCTTTAAAGTTGGAAACATTATGAAACACCCCTTTTCAAAAATTAACTAAAAAAACCAAACAATTTAACGTCACCGAGAATTGCAAAAAACTACCTAATGCCAAACTAGACACTAGGTAGTTTATATACTTATTTAAAACACTTTGCGAGTTGCTTCATATTTCGTAATTTGTTCATCATATTGGAATGTTAAAGAAATCTCATCCCAGCCATTTAGTAGCATTTGTTTATAGTAAGGATCAATCGTAAAATTGTATACTTTACCATTTGCTGTTACAGTTTGAGCTTCTAAATTTACTTCTGTTTCAAGTGGTGAAGTTTCGCCTGTTGCAAGCAATTCTTCTACTTCAGAAATCGTTAACTTAATAGGTAAAATACCGTTTTTGAAACAGTTATTGTGGAAAATATCCGCAAAACTCGGTGCGATAACTACATTGAATCCGTAATCTAAAATCGCCCATGGTGCATGTTCACGTGATGATCCACATCCAAAGTTTTCATGCGCCACTAAAATTTTAGAGCCTTGATATTGTGGTTGATTTAAAACGAAATCTTCAATTGGTTGATCATTTTGATCGAAGCGCCAGTGGTAAAAAACAAATTGACCAAAACCTGTACGTTCGATGCGTTTTAAAAATTCTTTAGAAATAATTTGATCAGTATCAACATTTTTTCGGTTAAGTGGTGTTAGTACACTATTCACTACATTAATTGGTTCCATCCTCTACGCCTCCATTACACAGGTACATTTAAAATTTCGCGAACATCTACGAAATGTCCAGCGATTGCGGCAGCTGCTGCCATTTGTGGGCTTACAAGATGTGTACGAGAACCAGCACCTTGGCGCCCTTCGAAGTTACGATTAGATGTTGAAGCACATCTTTCTCCAGCTGGAACAACATCCTCGTTCATCGCAAGACACATACTGCATCCTGATTCACGCCATTCAAAGCCCGCCTCCAAGAAGATTTTATCTAAACCCTCTTCCTCTGCTTGCTTCTTAACTGTCACTGAACCTGGAACAACAATTGCTTTTACATTTTCACTTACTTTCTTACCTTCAATAACTGCTGCTGCAGAACGTAAATCATGTAGTCGTGAATTCGTACATGACCCAATGAATACATGTTGAATAGCAATATCAGTTAAAGGTGTACCCTCTTGTAAATCCATATATTGTAGTGCTTTTTTAAGTGCTTGTTTATCTGATTCATCTTCGAAATCAGCTGCATAAGGTACGTGAGTTGATATCCCTGATCCCATTGAAGGATTTGTACCCCAAGTGACAAATGGTTCGATTTCATTTGAATCGATTTCAAGAACACGATCATATGTAGCATCAGAATCCGAAGCTAATGATAGCCAATACTCAGTTGCTTCCTCGAATGCATCGCCTTGTGGAGCATAGTCACGACCTTTAATATAATCAACAGTAATCTGATCCGGACTGATTAAGCCCGCTTTTGCACCTGCTTCAATTGACATATTACATATCGTCATACGTTCTTCCATCGATAATTGATGAATTGCATCGCCCGTAAATTCAACGATATGACCAGTTCCTACATCAATACCAAACTTCGCAATGATTGCTAAAATGATATCTTTTGCTGTTACGCCAAAGCCAAGTTCACCGTTTACACGAATTTCCATCGTTTTTGGTTTGTTTTGCCATAATGTTTGAGTTGATAATACATGTTCTACTTCACTTGTACCGATTCCAAATGCAATTGCACCAAATGCACCGTGAGTAGATGTATGTGAGTCACCACAAACGATAGTTTTACCTGGTTGTGTTAAACCAAGTTGAGGACCGATTACGTGTACAATCCCTTGATCCGGATGTCCCATATCTGCTAATTTAACGCCAAATTCTGCACAGTTTTCAGCTAATGTGTTAATTTGTTTTTTAGCGATTGGGTCATTAATCGTCGTTAAATTCTTTGTCGGTACATTATGATCCATCGTTGCAAAGCATAGGTCAGGACGACGTACTTTACGATTGTTTAAACGAAGCCCTTCAAACGCTTGTGGAGATGTTACTTCGTGAATTAAATGCAAGTCGATATAAAGCAAATCTGGTTTCCCGTCCTCTTGATATACGACATGTTGATCCCATACTTTTTCGATTATATTTTTCGCCATATAATATCACCTTTTCTTAGATATATGATGTCATAATGCTATCTGAAACGAAGCTAGTGTCTAGTTCATTGATGACTTTTTCTGTCCACTCAGCTGTTGTTAATACGCGACTTCCTGGAGTTGCAAGATCTCCTGTGAAATAACCATCTTCGAATACTGCAGCTACAGCACGTTCAATTTCAGCAGCTTCTTCATTTAAGCCAAATGAATATTTCAACATCATCGCAACAGATAAAATCGTTGCAGCTGGGTTCGCAATGCCTAACCCTGCGATTTCTGGAGCTGAACCGTGGACAGGCTCATACAATCCAAAATTATCAGAACGAATACTAGCAGAAGGTAACACACCAAGTGAACCTGTAATTACTGAAGCTTCATCACTTAGAATATCTCCAAACATATTTTCCGTTACAACAACGTCATACGCTGCCGGGTTCGTTATTAATTTCATTGCAGTAGAATCAACTAAACTATGTTCTACTTCAACATCTGGATAACCAGCCTTCTTTTCATCCACAATTTGGCGCCATAGTCTTGAAGATTCAAGAACGTTTGCTTTATCAACAGACGTTAATTTCCCTCTACGTACGCGCGCTAATTGGAAAGCACTATCAACGATACGTTCAATCTCAAATCGTGTGTACACTAATGTATCTAAAGCTGCTTTTTCTGTACGTTGACGTGGTTCGCCAAAATATAAACCACCAGTTAATTCACGAACAATTAGTAAATCAACATCTTTCACAATATCTTCTTTTAGAGGAGAAGCTTTCAATAGTGACGGAATTGCTTGCACAGGACGTAAGTTTGAGAATAAATCAAAATGCTTACGAATGCGAAGTAATCCTTTTTCTGGTCGCAATTCAGCTGGGTTTTGATCCCATTTAGGACCCCCAACTGCTCCAAGTAGAATTGCATCACTTTGTTCGCAAAGAGCAATTGTTTCTTGAGGTAACGGATCGTTATGTTGATCGATTGCTGAGCCACCTATAGCACCATAAGCGATGTGGAATGTATGATGATATCTTTTACCGACTGATTGTAATACTGACACTGCCGAAGCAACAACTTCGGGGCCAATGCCATCACCCGGTAGTACTGTAATTTTCTTTTCCATAAAAACTCCTCCTCTATATGATTAACGAATTAACTCTTTAGCTCTTAAACCTGATTGAATTATCTGTCTATTAATAGCATTTAAATACGCTTTTGCCGAAGCTTCCAAGACATCTTGAGCTGCATCACGGCCAGTAACTTTTTGGTCATTGTACGTTAAGTTTACAACCGCTTCTCCTAATGCATCACGACCCTTACCTACAGAAGTTACACGGTAGTCTAAAATCTCGACCTTAGAATTAACAAGTAATTCCAAAGTATTGAAGATTGCTTCAACAGAACCCGAACCAGTTGAAGCTACTGTTACTTCTTCACCATCTGGTTGAATTACTTGCACCGTTGCAGTTGGAATGTTCTCAGTACCGTATTGAACTTGAACGCTTTTTAGTTCATAAACTGGTATTTCTTCATATTGAATTTGTTGATCTGTTAGTAAAGTTAATAAATCTTCTTCAGTAATTTCCTTCTTTCGATCAGCTAACTTTTTGAATTCCGCGAATGCGCGATTAATTTTATCGTCGCTTAAGTCAAAGCCCATCGTTTCAGCACGGTCTTTGAAGGCGTGTCTTCCGGAGTGTTTACCTAATACGAGAGGAACCGCACTTTCTCCAATTAAAGCAGGTGTAATAATTTCATATGTTTCAGGATTCTTTAACATACCGTCTTGATGAATACCTGATTCATGAGCGAAGGCATTCTTACCTACGATTGCTTTATTTGGTTGAATAACGACACCTGTAAGTTTACTGACGAGTTGACTCGTACGTTTAATTTCTTGCAAGTTAATGCCAGTTTCGATTCCGTAAATGTCTTTACGGATGTGCATTGCAACAGCTATTTCTTCTAATGCTGCATTCCCAGCACGTTCACCGATTCCATTAATTGTACCTTCAACTTGATTGGCGCCATTTTCAATTGCTGCGATTGAGTTTGCAACGGCCATGCCTAAATCATCATGACAGTGAGCGGAGAAGTTTACTTTGTCACTACCTGTGACATTTTCTCTTAAATATTTAAATAGTGCACCATATTCGGCAGGGCTTGCATAACCTACTGTATCTGGAATGTTAATAGTAGTTGCACCAGCTTTTATTACTTCATTAATAATACGTACTAGGAAATCACGGTCAGAACGGAAAGCGTCTTCTGCAGACCATTGAACTAGTGGAAATGTATTTTTTGCATATTTGACAGCTTCTACAGCTGCTTCTACAACTTGATCTGGTGTTTTATTAAGTTTGTATTGCATATGAATCGGACTTGTAGCAAGGAATACATGAATATGTGGTTGTTCCGCTTTTTTTAGAGCGTCCCAAGTAATATCAATATCCTTTTTAATTGCTCTTGCAAGACCTGTAACGATTGAGTTTTTAACTGTACCTGCAATACGTTGTACAGCTTCGAAATCGCCAGGGGATGAAGCAGGAAAACCTGCTTCAATAATAGATGCCCCAAAGCGTTCTAGCTGTTTCGCAATTTCAAGCTTCTCAGCGGTATTTAGGTTAATACCCGCTGATTGCTCTCCATCACGAAGTGTAGTATCAAAAATTTCAATTTTGCGCACTATGAACCACTTCTTTCTCAATCTTTTTACCGTTATTTACGAAAGGCATCATTTCACGAAGTTTATCTCCAACTACTTCGATTTGGTGCTCAGATTCTGCTTTTTTAATAGCATTGTATTTAGGACGGTTTGTTTCGTTTTCGTTAATCCATTCTTTTGCGAATTTACCTTCTTGGATATCTGTTAAAACGTCTTTCATGCGTTCTTTTACAGATGCATCAATTACACGTGGACCAGATACGAAATCTCCCCATTCTGCTGTATCTGAGATTGAGTAGCGCATGTTAGCTAGACCGCCTTCATACATCAAGTCAACGATAAGTTTTAGTTCATGCATACATTCGAAGTAAGCAATTTCTGGTTGGTAACCTGCTTCTACTAAAGTTTCGAAACCTGCTTTTACTAGAGCTGTTGTACCTCCACAAAGAACTGCTTGCTCTCCGAATAGATCTGTTTCTGTTTCTTCTTTGAAAGTAGTTTCGATTACTCCAGCACGTGCTGCACCGATACCTTTTGCATAAGCTAGCGCTAAATCTTTTGCGTTTCCAGTTGCATCTTGGAAAATACCGAATAATGCTGGTACTCCTGCGCCAGCTTCGTATGTGCGGCGTACTAAGTGTCCTGGGCCTTTAGGAGCTACTAAAAATACGTCTACATCAGCTGGTGGAACGATTTGGCCAAAGTGTACATTGAAACCATGTGCAAATACTAGTGAATTTCCAGCTTGTAATCCTGGTGCGATTTCTTCTTCATAAACAGCTTTTTGGCGTTCATCTGGAAGTAAGATCATGATAACGTCTGCTTCTGCAGCTGCTTCTTTTACAGTTTTAACTTTTAAGCCATCTTGCTCAGCTTTATCGAAAGATTTCCCTGGACGGATACCAACTGTAACGTCGAAGCCTGATTCATTTAGGTTTTGAGCGTGTGCATGACCTTGTGAACCGTAACCGATTACTGCAATTTTTTTACCTTGTAAAGTTGCCTCGTTGATATCGTTGTTATAGTACATTTTTGCCATTTTAAATTCCCCCTGATTGGTTTAGTAGTTTTTTTGAAAAGCTTTTTATTGTAAAATCGAAAGTTGCGCTGTTGGTTTTACCTGTGCATCACGTACAAATGCTGTTACACCAGTACGTGTCAGCTCTTTAATACCATATGGTTGGATCAACTCAATGAATGCGTCAATTTTTTCTGGGTTACCGACGATTTGATAAGTTACAACATTTTTACCCATATCGATGATAGAACCACGGAAAGGTTCAACAATTGAGTTAATCTCCATGCGCAAATTCGGTGGAGCCACAATTTTAATTAGTGCAAGCTCACGTATAACAATTGATTTGTCAGTGATATCATTTACTTTGATCACATCAATTTGTTTTGAAAGCTGTTTGACCAATTGTTCAATTTTGTTTTCATCTTCTACATGTACGATGAAAGTCATTTTAGAGATACCCGGTTGTTCTGTATGACCAACCGTGATACTTTCGATGTTAAACTGTCTTTTCATGAGTAAACCTGTAACGCGATTTAAGACACCACTTTGGTTAATCACAGTTACTGTAATAACTCTTTTCATCCTTTTTTCACCCCAATCATTTCATCTAATCCTTTACCAGGTGCTACCATTGGATTAACAACTTCAAGTTGTTTTACACGACAATCGATTAGTACTGGCTCATCTGACAATAGTGCTTCAGTCAGTATATCTTCAGCCTCATGGATTGTATTAATGCGGTAACCCTTCACACCGTAAGCTTCAGCTAGTTTCACGAAATCTGGCTGAACTGGCATTAAAGAAGATGAATAACGCTCTTCATAGAACGTTTCTTGCCATTGACGAACCATCCCTAGACAGCTGTTATTTAAAATAACAATTTTCACTGGTAAGTTAAATTCTTTCAATAAAGCAAGTTCTTGAGATGTCATTTGGAAGCCTGCATCACCTACAATAGAGATTACTCTTTGATCAGGTTTAGCAAATTGCGCTCCAATTGCAGCTGGGAAACCAAAGCCCATTGTTCCAAGTCCGCCAGACGTTACCCAATTGTGGTCGGTTTTAAATTTGTAGTATTGTGCTGTCCACATTTGATGTTGCCCTACATCTGTTGTAACGATTGCTTCACCATTTGTAATACGATTAATTAGTTCCACAGCTTGTTGCGGATAAACTGTATCTGGCTCTTTTGCGTCATACCATAATGGGAATTCCGCTAAACATTCAGCCAAATACTCGTGCCAAAGCAACGTATCAGGTGTTTCAATCTCTTGCTTCAATAGCGCTTTTAATGCTTCTTTTGCATCTGCAACAATTGGAATATCAGTTGGAACGTTTTTGCCAATTTCGGCTGGGTCAATATCGATATGAATTATTTTCGCTTTTTGAGCGAACTTGCTTAGATCTCCTGTAAGACGGTCATCGAAGCGTGCCCCTATATTGATAAGTAAATCACAGTTACTAATCGCCATATTAGACGTAAATGTACCGTGCATTCCTGCCATCCCTAGGAAAAGCTCGTGTTCACCGTTAATACTGCCAAGTCCAAGCAAAGTATTCGTTACCGGAATATTGTGTTTTTCAGCAAATTCAGTTAATTCAACTGATGCATCTGCAGCTAGAATTCCCGCACCAGCTAAGATCAAAGGTTGTTTTGCTTCACCGATTGCTTTCACAGCCTTTTGGATTTGCAAAAAGTTCGGATGCAATGTCGGCTGATAACCTGGTAAATCAATCGGAGCATTATCATCTACTTCTGATTCAAAGATCGTGTTTGCGATATCTTTTGGAATATCAACCAGTACTGGTCCTTTACGACCAGTTGAAGCAATGTGGAATGCTTCCTTTACGATTCTTGGAATATCATTAATGTTCTTCACTTGATAATTATGCTTTGTAATCGGTTGTGTAATGCCAACAATATCAGCTTCTTGGAAAGCATCTGTCCCAACGACTGTTGTTGCAACTTGACCTGTAAATACCACAAGTGGAAGAGAATCCATCATCGCATCTGTAATACCTGTGACAAGGTTTGTAGCTCCCGGTCCAGATGTAGCAATAACTACGCCTGCTTTGCCTGATACGCGAGCATAACCTTCTGCAGCGTGAATTGCTCCTTGCTCATGTCTGGCGAGTATATGTTTAATCGGGTCTTTGTATAGTGCGTCATATAATGGTAAGACAGCACCACCTGGATATCCGAAAATAATTTCAACATTTTGTTTCTTTAACGATTCGATGAATAATGCAGCACCATTTTGTTGCTTTTTAATTTCTTGTTTGGCCTCTTCCGGTGCTGATTCTCTACTCTTTACTGGAACTTGTGCATTCATCATATAACTCCTCCCTAAATTTTTATATAAAAAAAGCCCATTTCTCCGCACGCAAAGAAAACCTTTACGTAGGGATGAAAATAAGCTTTTCATGGTACCACCCTTGTTCATAGTCAAAAGACTACCTCTTGAATAGACGAATCTATTCTTTATCTAACGAGCGCAATTGGTTGCGCCCGGGGTTACCTAATTACTTAAGTGTTTAGCAACCCACTCCGAGGGGATGTCGGATATAGTTGTATTACCGGCTCCCAGCACTACCGGCTCTCTGTGAATACTAAAATCTATAACCTTTAACCTCATCAACGATTTCTATATTTGATTGTCAAACTAAATTTTCATTACGCCACCCGTAGAAGCGCTCGTTACTAGCTTAGAATATCTTGCTAAGTAACCTTTTTTAATCTTTGGTTCAAAAGGTTTTAAGTTTTGCTTTCTTTCAGCTAAAATTTCAGCGGAAACTTGTAATTCTATCGAACGGTTTGTTAGATCAATAGATATTGTGTCACCATTCTCTACTAATGCAATCGGTCCACCATCAGCAGCTTCTGGAGAGATGTGCCCGATTGAGATACCGCGTGATGCACCTGAGAAACGACCATCTGTAATAAGTGCTACCTCTTTACCTAGACCACGCCCCATAATAGCGGAAGTTGGTGCAAGCATTTCAGGCATTCCCGGTCCGCCTTTAGGTCCTTCATAACGAATAACCACTACATGACCTGCTTGAACTGTACCATTATCGATGTTTTCTTGAGCTTCCTCTTGAGAATCAAAGACAATAGCTTCACCTGTGAACTCCTTGATAGAAGGATCAACAGCACCTACTTTAATAACAGCCCCTTCAGGAGCAATGTTACCGAATAGTACTGATAAACCACCTACAGGACTATATGGATTATCTTTTGTACGTATGACATCTGTATTTGTAATTTCATACCCTGCTACATCTTCAGCAATTGTTTTACCTGTTATAGTGATTCGATCTTTATGAATGGCCCCATCAATTTTACAAAGCTCATTGACGATTGCACTAACACCACCTGCAAGATGAACATCATGCATTGAATAATTTGAAGCTGGCATGATTTTCGATAAATATGGTACCCGTTCAGCAACCTTATTAATGTCTTCTATGTTGTAATCAATTTCTGCTTCATGAGCGATTGCTAATGTATGTAAAACAGTATTAGTTGAACCTCCCATTGCCATATCAAGAGCAAAAGCATCATCGATTGTTTCTTTCGTAATGATATCGCGCGGCTTTACATCATCCTTAATCATCTGGACTAAATGTTTTGCAGCGTCTTTGATCAATTGATGACGTGCATCAGAAGTTGCTAAGATCGTACCGTTTCCTGGTAAAGCCATTCCTAGCATTTCCATAAGAGAGTTCATAGAGTTAGCAGTGAACATCCCTGAGCATGAACCACAAGTCGGACACGCGTTATCTTCAATATCCTTTAATTGCTCTGCAGTCATTTGACCACTTTTATAAGCACCAACGCCTTCAAATACAGAAGTTAATGAAAGTTGCTCTCCTGTAGAAGAAACACCTGCTTCCATCGGGCCACCTGATACAAATACTGAAGGAACATTCGTACGAACTGCTGCCATCAACATGCCTGGTGTGATTTTGTCACAGTTTGGAATGTAGAATACACCATCAAACCAGTGTGCATTAATAACTGTTTCTGCTGAATCTGCGATTAGTTCGCGGCTTGGTAATGAATAGCGCATTCCGATATGACCCATAGCAATCCCATCATCTACACCGATTGTATTGAATTCGAATGGAATCCCGCCCGCTTCTCGAATGGCTTCTTTTACAACTTCTGCAAACTTTTGAAGATGAACATGACCTGGAATAATATCAATATAAGAATTACAAACTCCTATAAATGGTTTATCTAAATCTTTTGTTTTAACACCTGTTGCATATAGTAAACTTCTATGCGGAGCACGATCGACTCCCTTTTTTATCATGTCACTTCTCATTTTAAACGCCCCTCATTACACTACTGTAGTTTTTTCGTCGTATGCTTTCACGCCATCTTGTTCAACGATTGCACGGAAACCCTCTAGAATGTCATTTGTCACTTTACCAGGAGTACCGTCGCCTATGACTCGGCCGTCTACCTTTACTACAGCGATTACTTCAACAGCTGTACCTGTTAAGAATACTTCATCAGCTACATATACATCATGTCTAGTAAACACACCTTCAATTGCTTCGTACCCTTTATTAGCAGCAACTTCTAAGATCGCATTTCGCGTAATCCCTTCTAAAGCACCGATATAACCTGGAGGTGTGATTAATTTATTGTCTTTAATGATAAAGATATTATCGCTTGAACCTTCAGCTACATAACCTTCACCATTCATCATTAACGCTTCAGAAACACCTGCTAAGTTAGCTTCTATTTTAACTAAAATATTATTCAAATAGTTTAATGTTTTCGTTTTTGGACTTAATACATCAGAACGGTTACGACGGCTTGAAGCTGAAACAATCTCAATACCAGTTTCGTAAAGCTCTGCTGGGAATAAAGCTAGTGGCTCAGCGATTACAATTACGCTTGCTTGCTTACAACTTCTAGGATCAATTCCTAAGTTTCCAACGCCACGTGAAACGATTAAACGGATATAAGCACTTTGTAGAGAATTTACTTTTATTGTTTCTTTCACTACTTCAGTCATTTCTTCGATTGTGTATGGAATTTCTAGTAAAATGGATTTTGCTGATTCATAGAGTCTTACTAAGTGTTCTTCTAAACGAAAGATGTTTCCGTTATATGAACGAATACCTTCAAACACTCCGTCACCATATAAAAAGCCGTGATCATAAACTGATACTTTCGCATCTTCCTTCTTAACAAAATCTCCATCAAGATAAATTAACTGGTTTCCCATACCTATCACTCTTTCTTTAAATAACATAGTCACGTTTTTGAATGTTGTCTCAAACGTTTTTTTAAATTGTTGCTATCATAGTACGTATTTGAACCCACGTCAACCTTATTTTTTGAATTGTTTATCAATTTAAAATATTTAATTATTACTGTATGCGTTTTCATTCCCTTTTAGTTTGGTTTTTGCTGATTTATGAACACTTTTTAAATTTTTTGAAAAATTTATAAATTGTATTAATTTAGATATTAAAATAGCCCCATCCCATTGAAATGTTACGAATGGAATGGAGCTAAGAAGATGTTACATTATTAGACTTTCGCACTCTACTTTTGTAAATAACGTCTTAAAATAAGCTGTCATGAAAACGTTATTTGGATCATATTTGTCACGTTGATCTAAAAATTTCGGTAAATTCGGATACAATTCTAGCATTCTTTCAGCAGATAATGCATTTACTTTTCCAAAATGAGGTCGACCGTTATACTTCGTCATTAGATGTTGTACCCATCTAAAATAAGGCTTCTCATCCATTCCTTTATACATATGGAATGCTAAAAATGCTGATTCTACTCCTCCTGTTGGACTTAGATAGCCCATTTCACCTGCCGCCGTTCTGCATTCAATCGGAAAATGTACACGGAATGGATGTGATAGTAACGTATAATGTATCTCTTCCATACATGCTTCAAAGTGTTCTAATGGTATCGCATATTCACTTTCTAAAAACTTAACATGACGGGGTGTTGGGAAAATTTCGTAACTAAGTCCAGTTTTAACACCGTTTGGCACACTAGAAGCAGAAATTTTACTAACGAGCGCTGTTCTTTTTGGCTGTTTGCGGCACAGCTCTGACATCAAATAAAACAAACCATTTTCTACAAATTGATTTTTAACGCTTTCAATGACTTTAGATGACTTTGATTGTTCAATTATCGGTATCATGTTCATCATTTTCACTTGCACTTTCTCACTACCTGGGAAGTAAAACCATTCTAAATGGCGATTCTCTCGTATCATTTGTGACCAATCCTGTAATGCCACTGGTAAAATAGCTTGTGTTGAAACACATTTCAAGCTATATAATGGCACTGTTTGAAGTGTCACTTGAACAAGTACTCCTAATAATCCTAATGATAGATGTAAGGAATTCGACAATTCATCATCTGCCCTCTTATGTTCATGATATTCTCCTAGTCCGTCTACAAACCCCCATGCGATCACCTGATTTGAAATGGATCCTAGTGTGATGCCTGTACCATGTGTTCCAGTTGAAACAGCTCCTGCTATTGTTTGATCCTGAATATCCCCCATATTCTGAAGCGCTAGTCCATATTCCTTTAGCAACGGCCCAATTTCATATAAATAGGTACCTGCCCATAAAGTTACTTCTCCTGATGCCTGATCGACATTGATTAATCCTCGCATATTGTGTAGAGATACAGCTATATCATCAGGCATTGCTACAGGGCTAAAAGAATGTCCAGCACCGGTTACTCGAAGCGTTTGCCCATTTTCACTCACTTTTTTTATTATTTGCGAAAGATGTTCAGTAGAAAGTGGCAATAAGGATCTAGTTGGTTTACTGACCACGTTGCCTGACCAATTTGTCCATTCTTTTTGATCAATCCAATCCTTTACAGAAAACATTTCCCGTCCCCCCTATAAGTTGCAAAACTATCAATATATCGATCTTTTCGTTTCGCTTCCAAACTAAGAAAGCGCTCACATAACTCTCCTGCCTTCGCATGACGAAAATAGACCTTATCCCCGATTTTTATTTGATGACCACTTTGTGTATGAAGAGGCGTTTGCACCTCACCTGCACCTTCTAAATCAAAAAAAATATAATTTTGTGCGTCATAAGGCACTGGTTGTTTGTCCTTGCCTATTGCACCAGAAGCGATATATCCTCCTCCATGACAAACAACGATATTCGGTGCAGGATTTCTCGTGACACGTAACGCAAAACCTGCTGCTGGCTTTAAATTCAACGTATGATAATGATCAAAAAGTGCAGGTGCAAAAAATGCAGATCCTACTGTCACCTCTGTCACTTCTTCTTGAGCAGCTGTGTATTGTAAGCTCCCTGAACCTCCACCATTAACAATTTTTATTGCTGAAAAACGTGACAATAGCTCATTCACAGCTTGTTTACGAAAAACAGCCAACTTTTTCTTCGAGTTATTTTTCAAAAATCGTATCATCGGTGCTTGCCATTTTCGTAATGGTTTATCGATTACACCAGCAATTTGCGCCTCGTAGCCCATCAAGCCCTTCACTACAATATTTGAGAAACGAGATACTTGAGATAAAAATTGTGTTAATAGTGGTAAAGAATGTAGCGATGAACGCCTTGTCCCAAAGTAAATAAAGGGGGTTTTCATTGAAAGATTGATATCGATACAAATATGTAAAGATGTGTCGCATTCACTTGCAATGTCTTGCAAAAATTGAATTTGTCTCACATCATCTACCATAAAGGTAATGTCCTTTCCATCTTTCACGTGTGTAACTAGCTTTCTAGTACTCGTCGGTTCTAATACGGGGTAGCCAATAAGAAAATGATCAAACCCCTCATTTAGCAAATACAACGTCTCTTCAGCAGTAAATGTCATCCATCCTGAAAAAGTTTGTAACTTTGAAGCAATATACGTAAGAAGATCTTTCGAGCGAATCGATTTTGTTGCAATTCGAATGTTTTTTCCGTTTGTGTGTTGATTTATAAAATCGATATTTGCATCAAGTGCATCTAAATCAATCCACGCAAATGGGCACTCTAAATGTTCAAAGGCACGATCAAACGTTGACATTGCCTCACACCCTATCTATATAGTAAAAAACAAAAAATGCCCCTTTAGCGAGAAACCCATCTAATAATGATGTTTTACTTTTCCTGCTAAAAGGACATTTGAATAATCATAATCATTTTTAACTTGACAGCGACTAACGAATCTCCCATAAATCAACAACAAGATTTAAGAAGAAAATTGTGTGTATTAGAACAAATACCAATCCTTGTTTATTAAATCTCTTCTTTAAGGTTTGATTCATAAGTACTTCCCCCTTCTTTTTCCATATTATAATCACAATCAACTTATTTTGCAAAAAATTCAAACTTATAAGTTTTATATGACAATTCCACCTCTCTATGTAATGATATATGTAAAGACATATTTGGAGGTCATTATAATATGAATAAAGCTTTACTTGTAATTGATTATACGAATGATTTTGTAGCTAATGATGGAGCTTTAACTTGTGGAAAAGCTGGTCAAGCAATCGAACAAACCCTTGCTTCACTAACAGAACAATTTATAAAAGATGGAGAGTTCATCGTTTTTTCTTGTGATCTACATGAAGAAAATGATGAATATCATCCGGAGTCTAAATTGTTCCCTCCTCATAATATTCGAGATACTGAAGGAAGAGAACTATTTGGTTCATTACAAAATATTTTCAAAGATCATCAAGATCAAAATAACATTCTATGGATGGATAAAACACGCTACAGCTCATTTGCTGGTACAAACTTAGCTCAACTTTTAGCTGAAAGAGGCATTCAAGAAATTCACTTAGTCGGTGTTTGCACAGATATTTGTGTACTACATACTGCAGTAGATGCATACAACAAAGGATTCAAAACTTATATCTACGAAAATGGTGTTGCAAGCTTTGACGAAAAAGGTCACAAATGGGCGTTAAAGCACTTCAAAAACACACTTGGTGCAGAGGTAATAGCATTTAAATCATAAAAAAGGTTTAAATTCACTCTAATAGGGCTATACGAATACTATACATCTAAAGGAGTGATCATAAATGAGTGTTATTTTATATTTAATCGTCGGTGGATTAATTGGCTGGGTTGCTGGATTAATTTTAGGTAAAGATATACCCGGAGGAATCATAGGTAATATGGTAGCTGGGATTTTAGGTTCTTGGCTTGGTGGGAAATTGCTTGGTTCATGGGGATGGGAAATTCAAGGCTTTTACGTATTCCCTTCCATTATCGGTGGCGTAATTTTAGTTTTCGTCGCTAGTTTAATCTTAAGAGGCATGAACAAGTAATGAGCACATGAAAAGGATAGACGAGGCAAACTATATTTGCCCTATCTATCCTTTTTGTATTTAATATCTTCTTTAATTACAAATGTTTTTCCAAGGATATTTTATAGATTGAATCTATCTTTAATAATTGCAGCAACTTTTTCAGCACTCATATTTGTATTATTAATTTTTATGTAATGTTCCTTCTTGATTTCACCTGCTACTGAATTCAACCTGTAATTTTCCATTGTTCTTCTTAAATCAGTTTCAGATTCCTCTATATTTCTTTTTGTAGGTTTATTTTGTAGTCTGTAAGGGCTTTTGTTTCGGTCAATTCTTTCTTCTAAATCCGCTTCTAATTCTACGAAGTAAACCATACCACCTTTAGATTCGAAAAGCTGACAGATTTCCTGTACGTAATCCCAGTCTGCTTTAAGATCAAAAGCCCACACGTAGGTGAAAATCAGACCATACAGATTACTTTTAGATACTCCTTCAAATATTTCCTGTCGAAATAATTTTACTAATCTATTCCCTTCTTTAGTTCCGTATTCAAAAAAAGGATTAACCAATTCTATAGTCATATGATTATGAAAAAGTTTTAAGTCAGTCACTTTTTCTAATTCATACCCTACTGTCATTTTGCCAACTGCTTGTGGTCCGAATATCAGAACAAATTTCATAATTCACCTTCCCTAACTGAAAAAATACATTCCCTATTCTTTATAAAGAAACTTAGTACTTAATTTCTTCAATCATACTACATTCAACATTCACCAAAAAAAACCTTTTAATTTATTAATCTATTTCAAATTCCCTAAATACCAATGTTCACCAACTTATATCTTTTATACAAAAAAAGCACACCACTTTATAAACAGCGGTGTACTCTTTTTAGTTTATTTTTTTAGAAGAGCTAATTCTACTAGCTCTATTTTTTTGAAGCCTCTAAAGCGATTTTACTATTAAAAACGAGCTCTTTTTTATGTTTATCATAGAGTTTGTAATAATAGAGTACATTCTCTACGTATTCGTCATCATGATTATAATGATATACAGCCTTTTTTATCTTACCATTTGCTGCGCCGCTAGCTGCTAAATAATTGGCAGCACTATAAATAGCATCTTCAATATTATATGGATCTGCTAGTCCGTCCCCATTTGCATCTACTCCATAACCACCATAACTATTAATGATTTTAGGATCAGTCAATTCCTTCTTTTGAATATTGCCTTTTCCAAGGTCTTTACAAGAAGGATGTTTCCAGCCAACAAAAGTACAAGGCATAAATTGCATATGACCTACAGCGCCAACAGGTGATTCTAGCGTTTTCATTGTCGAAAATCGTGTTTCGATGCGATGATGTGCCGCAAGTAGCGTCCAAGGAATATTGTATTTTTTTGCTGCCTTCTGATAAATCGGAATATATTTATTTGGAATTTCGATATCAAATGCTGGTATATCTTTCATATCTTCAGCACCAAGTTTTTTAATAATCGGCAATTCTTTTAACTGCTGCCACATGATGATTGTCGTTGTATAAAGTGCAATCGATACCGGGATTAGTAAAATGATCAGCCAGAGCTTCAATTTCATATGTAATTGTTGCTTCTTTTTATTTACCATTTTCTAAACACCTATCATCACATTATTAAGGAATATTATCGACTATTGGATTGGTTTCTTATTAGCAATAAAGAACGCTAAAACAAATGCGATAATCGCAAATGCAAAAGAACCTGAATATACGACACGAATACCATTAGCTATTATATCGACCAGTTGGCCAATTTCTTCACTAGAAAATATATTTGTATCGAAATGACCATTTAAATTGATGTCACCTTTACCAAAGCTAGCAAGTTTTTCGCTTGTTGCTAGATTAAACAACATACCAAAAATTGCTGCCCCAACGGATTGACTAAATGTATTAATAAAGGAATTCAAGCCAATCGATGTACCAAGCTGGTCTCTATTAGCAGAAGTTTGTACTGCAATGATTAACATTGGTGCTATTAAACCCATACCAACACCTAATAACCCTGTACCAACGTAAACAAGTATCTCATTTGAGTCAGAAGATAAAGTGGTTAAGATAAATGTAGCGATTACTAACAACCCTGTACCGATTTGAATAATCGTCTTAGAAGTTAGGCGCCCTATTAAATTCCCACCTAAAATTGCCCCTACTGTCCACATAACTGATAATGGTGTCAACATTAAACCCGCTTGCGTAGCATTCTTACCGAAAACAGATTGCGCAAAAATAGGTAAGTAAGCCGAAATACTAATGACAATCGCCATTACAAATAACGTTAAACCATTTACTATATTTAAGCGACGATTTCTAAATAAAGAAAGTGGTACAATGGGTTCTTCTGCCTTTAGCTCCACTCGAACAAATATCAATAGTGCAATTGCTGCTACTGCATATAAAATAATCGATTTAGAGCCGAACCAATTTTGTGTATTGCTTCCCTCAATAATCGTATAGAGTAATGCAACCATCCCAATTGAGAAAAATAGCGCTCCAGCATAATCGATTTTACGCTTCGCAGTTTGTACTTCTTCCTCGTAGTATTTCGCAATCATGAAAATAGATCCTAAACCAAACGGTATATTTAATAAGAAAATATAATGCCAAGTTAACTGGTCAACGATAAAGCCACCAACAAGTGGTCCTATTACACCCGATACGCCCCAGACCATACTAATCCACCCTTGGCCTTTTGCACGTTTTTTCTCAGTATCAAATAGTTCTCCGACAATCGTTAATGTAATCGGTAAAATCGAACCTGCACCAATCCCTTGAATTGCACGGAATACGATTAACTGCTCCATCGACTGTGCCAGACCACATAATAATGAGCCTAATAAGAAAATAGATATCCCGATAATGATCATCTTTTTTCGACCAAATAAGTCTGCTAATTTACCGAAAATAATCGTCGCAATAGCTGATGTTAGTAAATAAGCTGAGTAGATCCAGCTAATTAACTCAACACCTGACAAATCCGTAGTAATGCTTGGAATTGCCGTTGCCACAATCGTTCCTTCTATCGCTGCTAGAGCAGTTGCAAGTAATACGGCGATAAATACTTTATTCATATAAAACCTCAATTCTAAAAATGTAATACAGTTATACTAAACAAAATATTATAACACGAAATCAAAGAATTACCTATATGAGTAATTTTTCGCTAGTTTATGACAAAGAGGTTTGATACTATAAAAAAATGGGTATTAGTAGAAATGGACATAAAAACCATTTAAACTTTCAATTTGTTTACTCAATTATTTAGGAGGTACATATACATGTGGGAAGATTTTAAAAAGTTCGCTTTAAAAGGCAACGTAATAGATTTGGCTGTCGGGGTTGTAATCGGTGGTGCATTCGGTAAGATCGTAACTTCGTTAGTAAGTGATATTATTACTCCGATCGTTTCTTTATTACTTGGCACTGTGTCATTCACTGATTTACATTACAAAGATATAAAATACGGTAATTTTATACAAAGTGCACTCGACTTCTTCATCATTGCTTTCTCAATTTTCATGTTCATTCGAATCATTTCTAAATTGAGTCTTAAGAAGAAAAAAGAAGAAGTTGTTGTTGAAGCACCACCAGCACCTACTACTGAAGAATTATTAAAAGATATTCGTGATTTATTAAAAGAAAAGCAAGCATAATATAGAAAACAAAAACGAGCGATTCTATACGAATCGCTCGTTTTATTATTTACCATCTTCAATTAATGTTTCCATATCGACAGCAATTGTATCAAAAGGTACATCTTTTGCACCACTATAGTTTTTAACAACAACACCATTTTGATCAACTAAGAAAAAGCTTGTACCGTGGATCACTTGGCCATCTGCAGGATTATCTTTTACTAATGTTTTAAATGATTTTAAAGCAAAATCTGCAATTTCATCTTGTGAATAACCAGTCAAAAATTCCCATTTAGAACTATCTGGAACTGGGTAGCTATTCAAGTATTTATTTAAAACTTTCGGCTTATCTACTTCAGGGTCAACGCTAAATCCAACAATTTTATAGTCCTCTAACCCTTTGTCTTGGAAGGATTTTTGAATATCTGTCATATTCATCGTCATCGGTGGACAGACAGTAGTACAATTTGTGAAAATGAACATACCTAACCAAGGTTTACCTTTTAAAGAATCTAATGAAACTTTTTCATTGTGTTGGTTGGTATATTCAAACGGTTCTATTTTCCAGTCTGTATCCGCTTTAAATTTCCCGTTGCCACAAGCAGATAATACTAATACAAATATTAATAATAATGGCAATGTTAAATATCTTTTTTTCATGGGTGATTCACTCCTTCATACAAACAATCTTAACGAATTGTATACAATAACACAAGAAGGCTGTAGTATTCGTTTAAGACAAATTTGTGAAGAATTATGCTTTTAAAGAGACTAGCACATCATGAATCGATTCCAGTTTAGACTCTACACGGTGCATCAAGTAGAATGATACAACAATTGGAAAGCCCACTTCCTGTATAAACGTCAGCCATTGCTCCATCTCATTCCCCCCTTTACAAATAGAAAAGATTGCCCCATCAGCCTTGATGGCGGACGAGACAATCTGCTCTTTTTATGCTTGTACTAGATATTCCGTCACTTGGCGATCTACTATTTGCGCTCCTTTAATCGTTGCTATAGGCTCGCCGCGTACTAAAAATACTTCACTGTCGATTATTGCAACCATCGCATTACTAATTTCCTGCTCGGTCAGTGAGTCCTTTGGTGCATCGACGCTTAGTGTATAATTTTTGTCACTTGCAGTTTTAAATTGCAACTGTAATACTTTTACCATTATTATTCCCTCCCTTTCTTAAATTAGTTACTCAGTACTTCTTGTAATTCATTAAACTCGACTTTACTCATAGTATTGCCTGTTAAACCTGCAATTACATTTGACACTGTTACTAGAGACTCTACTTGTACACCTTTTTTAATATTGTTGTACGTTTTCTTCTTTTCTACTGGTTCTCCTTTGTCATTTGTACCTACTACAAATGACAAGCGCAGTGTTGCGTTACTAAAATTGAAAGTTGCCATGTTGTTCACCCCCTTTCACTAATTAAATAGATATTTTTAAAAGAAAAGGAGACAACAGGTGAATTTTTTACAACTTCCTTTTATAATGGTATAAGAGTATAGAAGAGGTGAGAGGTTTGTTAACTGGCTGGTTTTTGTGGTTTATATTAATTTGGGTAGTTTTATTCATAGGCTTGATGGCAATTGGCGGATTCTTTATGTTCCGTAAGTTTTTAAAAAGGATGCCTAAAGAAGATGGTAAATCTGCTATGGATTGGGAAGAACATTATGTTGGAGAGACAATCCATTTATGGGGTGACGACTCTAAAGCTTTATTAACTGAGCTTGTAAGTCCTGTTCCTGATTTATTTAGACCTGTTGCAAAGCAAAAAATAGCAGGCAAAATTGGAGAGCTGGCATTAGAAGAAAAAGCGTCATCTATTACATTTGATCTAATTATTAGAGGATATATCATCGCCTCACCTAAACGAGATCATAAATTTTTACGTAAAAAATTAAATCAAATGAAAATCGATACAACACCGTACGAACATCTTCTAGATTAAGTAATACATAAAAAGGCTCTTCTCCATTTCGCATAGAGAAGAACCTTTTTTATTTTGAATGCAATTGTTTTTCAAGCTTTTTATAACGAACTAACATCGCAATTCGCCATGGAACAATCATTGAAAATGCCAAAATCCAGAACATACCGCCAAGTTCACCTAAATGGAATGCACCACTTAGATAAATTTTCGCTACTGTACGGATAATCAATAAACCAGCTAAAATAAAGAAAAATGCTTTAGATGGCTTTAGATAAATGTCATCTTCAACAATATGAAATTTCGATGTCGCGATTAATACAGTTGAAAAAATAATTCCTACTATAATTGCTTCTAACACTTGTGGCAAAGGTACTCTGAAATATTCAAAGCAAAACATTAAAGCACCAGTAGACATTGCAATTGGTGGGATAATGATTTTCTTAGCACTAGCAGGTTTTTTAGCCGATTTAGCTCTCACTGTCATCGCCATAATCCCCATAAAGACAACAGCCACAGTTGAACCTATGACCATATATTGAGAAGGAATTGAACTCAACATAATAGACCCTCTCCTCACATAACTAATATTCCACTACTTTTACAATCGTAGACATTAAGCGTTGCTGATCAAAAGGTTTCGTAATAAAATCCTTAGCACCAAGCGAGAGTGCCTGTAAAATCATCTTTTGCTGTCCTAATGCACTAATTACAATAATTTTCGCATCAGGAAACTCTTCGATGATCACTTTTGTTGCATCTAAACCCGACATAACCGGCATTGTTACATCCATCGTTACAACATCTGGTAATAATTCGCGATACTTTTCAATTGCTTCTCTACCATTAATTGCTTCGCCAACGACTTCATAACTTGAGTCGGCTAACATCGTTTTTATAGCATGACGCATGAACAATGTGTCATCTACTACTAATACCTTCGTCAAACACTCAACCCCTAATTTGAAACTAAAAATACTATACTACTAATAAGTGTAGTAAGCCAATTAAAAACCGATAAAATCACCGAAAATTGGTTGGAATAGTCTAATAATCAGTGTCATTCCATCAAAGTACAATAACACCCCAACGACTATCATTACATAACCGCCGACTTTAACGATTTTCTGACTATGATTACGAATCCAACTTAATTTTGTCATAAAGAATGATAAAAGGAAGAATGGAATAGAGAAACCTAGACTATAAGTAAGTAAATACCAAATACCTGACCCAGGATTTGTACCCGCTAATGACAGAATACCACCTAAGATTGGTCCAGTACAGGGCGTCCACCCCGCAGCAAATGCTAAACCAATTAAGAAAGAACCGAGAAAACCAGCTGGTCTATTTTTAAATTGGAATTTACGATCTTTCATTAAAAAGTCCGGTGTAAAGACGCCAATAATCATTAATCCAAAAATAACAATTAATATCCCACCAACTTGACGAATCAAATCATCATATCGGAAGAAGAACCCTGAAAGATAAGATGTAGTTAGTCCTAAAATAAGGAAGATCATTGTAAATCCTAGTAAGAAAAACAATGTGTGCAAAATAGCCGTTTTTTGGAGCATTCCCTTGTCATTCTTTAACTTATCAAATGACACGCCTGTTATGTATGATAGAAATGCTGGATAAAGCGGCAACGTACATGGTGAGATAAAACTAAGAATACCTGCACCAAAAGCTAAAAAATAGTTAAAATCAGTATTCATATTTTGTTGTCGCTCCTTAAAGTTTCTGTACCCATCGTACCAAACTTTTCAAGAAATATCTTTTCTTTTGTCTGTGAATTTTTCATGACAAAATTTTGCAATGATAATAGCGACAGTTATTATTTAGAATATGCTTTTTAAATATGAGATACGACTTGTTTGAGGGGGGTGGTGTTTGGATTCTTTGGCGCTGCTCGGGGTTCCTTTGGCGCTACTCAGGAATCCTTTGGCGTTACTCGCGCTTCTTTTGGCGTTACTCGAGCTCTCTTTGGCCCTACTCACGCTCATTGGCGCTACTCGGGTTACTTTTGGCGCTATTCGGACTCCCTTTGGCGCTGCTCGGACTCCTTTTGGCGCTACTCGAGCTCCCTTTTGCGCTACTCAGGCTCTCTTTTGCCCTACTCACGCTCATTGGCGCTACTCGAGCTCCCTTTAGCGCTACTCGGGCTCCTTTTGGCGCTACTCGCGCTCTTTAGCGCTGCTCACGCTCTCTTTGGCCCTACTCGAAACCCCTTTAGCACTACTCGCGCTCCTTTTGGCGCTACTCGAGCTCCCTTTGGCGCTACTCAGGCTCTCTTTTGCCCTACTCACGCTCATTGGCGCTACTCGAGCTCCCTTTTGCGCTACTCGGGCTCCTTTTGGCGCTATTCGGACTCCCTTTGGCGCTACTCGCGCTTCCTTTAGCGCTACTCGGGCTCCCTTTGGCGCTACTCGCGCTCTTTAGCGCTGCTCACGCTCTCTTTGGCGCTACTCGAAACCCCTTTAGCGCTACTCAGGCTCTCTTTTGCCCTACTCACGCTCATTGGCGCTACTCGGGCTCCTTTTGGCGCTATTCGGGCTCCTTTTGGCGCTACTCGCGCTTCCTTTAGCGCTACTCGGGCTCCCTTTTGCGCTACTCGCGCTCTTTGGCGCTACTCGAAACCCCTTTGGCGCTACTCGAGCTCCCTTTAGCCCTACTCTCCCCTTTTTACCGCCCCCCATAATCCCCACAAACAAAAAAATCCCCAAAAAGCCGCTATCCAACAACGGCTTCCCGGAGATTCTCTCTCATCATTACCCTACTTCTTGAACTAATCCATTTTGTAACTGATACATTTTATGATACAAGCCATTTTTAGCTAATAACTCTTGATGTGTACCTCGCTCGACGATCTCACCGTGATGGAGCACTAATATTTGCTCTGCATCTTGTATCGTACTTAGGCGATGCGCGATGGCAATTGTTGTGCGGCCTTGACGCATTTTGTCGAGACTGGCTTGAATGGCTACTTCCGTTTCCGTATCGATTGTTGCTGTTGCTTCATCTAAAACGAGCACTTTCGGGTTTGTCGCAATAGTTCTCGCAAAAGCTATGAGCTGCCGCTGCCCACTTGAGAATGTAGATCCGCGTTCAGATACTAAATGTTTATAGCCATTTGGCATGGATTCTATAAATTGATCTGCTTGCACAAACTCTGCTGCAGCCTTGACATCTTCTTCAGACATATTTTCATTAAAGAGTTTGATATTACTTTCGATATTTCCGTAAAATAAGAACGGATCTTGTAGTACTAAACCCATTTGCTGTCTCAGCGTTTGTTTCGGGAAATTTTTAATCGACTGGCCATCTATTAAAATTTCTCCTCTCTCAAACTCGTAGAAGCGCATCAATAGGTTAATAATTGAACTTTTCCCGCTTCCAGTATGACCGACAAGTGCTACCGTCTCACCAGGTTTAACGGTAAATGAAATATCTTTTAACACATCAGTTTTGCCATCATATGAAAATGTTACATTACTGAATTCAATGTGACCGTCTGACATTTTCACTGAAGGGTCATCTAGCTGCTGTGGATCTAATTCTTTGTCGTCCAATAATGTAAAGACACGAGATGCAGAAACAATCGCTTGCTGGAAAATTGAAAGTCTTTGCATGACTTGGTTAATCGGTTCAAAAAAGCGATTAATATAGCTGACAAATGCATAAATGACACCGATTTCTACCGGTTCACTAAAGGATGTTATCCCAAAAAAGCTTAGCATTAAAATCAGACCAAACGCATATACCAAGTCAATTACAGGTCTTAACAACAAACCATCTAGCTTAATACTACTCATTACTGCTTTATAGTGCTTTTCATTTATCTCGTCAAACTCATCTCGGAAACGTTTTTCCTGACGAAAAGCTTGCACAATTGACATACCAGATAATGATTCTGCTAATTTGGCATTTAATTGACTTAGTCGCTCACGCATATCCATATAATAAAAGGCACTATATTTTCTGTAGATATAGACAATACAGAATAGAATAGGCAGTAAAATAACAGTTGCTAATGCCAATTTCCAGTTTAATGCAAACATCGCAATATAAACTCCGATAACTAAAAAGCCACTTTGCACGAAGCCAATTAACACACTAACGAACATTTCCATAATAGCTTCCGTATCATTCGTAACACGAGATACGATACTTCCCGCTGGTGTTTTGTCAAAATAGCGCATACCTAGCTTATGAACTTTCGAATAGACATCTATTCGTAGCTGCTGTATTACCTTTAAAGCTAGTATATTGAAACGAAGCATCTGTAAATAACTAATGACCGAATTCAATATTTGAATGCCAATGTATGTCGTAGCTAAGATGACTAACGTATTTGTTGGAAAATGACGTGGTGTTAAATAATCATCCATAAATATTTTTATTAACAATGGTCCTACGATATCTCCTAGAACAGTAATTAAGAGTAACATTAATGCAATTACAATAGACTTTTTATGTGGTTTCAAATATGTAAGGAGTCGTTTTAATACATGCCATTGTTCCTTACCTGTTAGGGTGATTTTTTGTTCTTCATTCATGTTGACTCACCCCCTCTTCAACCTGTTGTTCTAGTTGTTGCAATTGATACATTTCGAAATAACGACCTTTAAGCGCCATTAACTCGTCATGTGTCCCCTTTTCTACGACTGCCCCTTCATGTAAAACAATGATGAGATGCGCATGGACAAGCGCACTTAGTCGGTGGGACGTAATAATCGTCGTAGCGTCTGTTCTAGCCTCTTTTAATGACTCTAAAATGGCTTCTTCTGTCTTCGCATCAACCGCTGATAAAGAGTCATCTAAAATGAGCAGTTCTGGTTTCATTAACAACGCTCGTGCTATCGAAATCCGCTGTTTTTGTCCTCCTGAAAGTGATACACCACGTTCACCGACGACAGTATTGTAACCCTCCGTAAAGCGTAATATATCATCATGAATCTGTGCGATTCGTGCTGCATTTGTCACTTCATCTTCACCAACATCAGGGTTTGTAAAAGCGATATTTTGATATAAGGATGCCGAGAATAAGAAATGCTCTTGTGGTACATAGCCAATTGCTTCGCGTAATTTTATTGCTTGGTAATCACCAATAACATGGTCTCCGTAACGAATCTCACCATCATAGCCGTCAAATTCACGCATTAATAATTTTAGTATCGCAGTTTTACCTGCGCCCGTCTTGCCGACAACACCGAGTGTTTCACCACGTTTCAGCGTGAACTGTACATCTTTTAATGCCGGTGTTTCATCACCAGGGAATGTAAATGAATTAATATTAAACTCGATATCCCCCTGTGGTCGTATGGATAAAGCATCTTCTTTATCTTCAACATCCATTTTCTCAGCTAAAAGATTTTGAATCCGGTCATAAGACGCACTGCCTCGCTCCATAATGTTGAAAAGTAAACCAAATGCCAGCATTGGCCATACAAGCAGACCTAAGTACGATGTAAACGACACTAAATCACCAAGGGTCATATCGCCAGCTACAACGAATTTAGCACCAAATATAATCGTTAAGAAAAATGATATACCTACTACAAGTGAAATTGTTGGATCAAATAGTGAATCCACCTTAGCCACTCGTGTATTTTTAGCAACAACTTCGTCAGATAAACGTTTAAAATCTGCGATATCCTCTTTATCTTGACCAAATGTCTTCATCACTTTGATCCCAGTAATACTTTCCTGCGTTTTATCATTCAAGTCCGAAAACGCGGCTTGCGCATGATGAAAACGTGCATGTAAAAGTTTACCGTAATAATTCGTTGATAGCGCCATAAATGGCATTGGAATTAAAGCGATTAGCGTTAGCTTCCAATCGATCGTAATGGCCATTGCCAAGATTACAAAGCCCCCTGTTGTAATAGAATCTACAAGGGTTAAAACACCATTACCCGCTGTTTGCTGCACAGCTGATACATCATTTGTTGCATGTGCCATTAAATCTCCGATACGACGCTTTTGATAAAAGGACGGTGCCATCGACGTAAAATGATGAAATAATTTTGCACGTAGCCTTTTAGCTAGTGTCATAGACGAACCAAAAATCATAATTCGCCAATAATAGCGAATCACATACATCAAAATTGCAGAAGCAGCTAATAGACTCAACCATTTAACAAGAGAGCCAACAGTTAAGCTGCCACCACCAATTTCATCAACGACTACACCTATAATTTTTGGCGGTACTAACTGTAACATTGCCACCATGATTAAGAGCGAAATTCCCACTAAGTATTGCTTCTTACGCTCTTTAAAGAACCAACCTAATTCAAAAAACACCTTCATCTCTATTCACCTTCTTTTCTTCACAAATATCAGTTTATCAAATATTCCGAAATGATTGAAGATAAAAAATAAAATAATTTCGTTTTACTAAATGTTTTTGATTTTTACAGTAATTTTAAAAATACCCCATAAAAAAATAACCCTCTACGATTTATCGAATCCTAAAGGGTTTACTTATTGCTTTTATGTTATTTAGTTATTTCAATTTATATTCTCTCAAAAAACGTTTCAAATTTATTTTAAAGTACCTGTACTAATAATAGACGTTTTAACATGGACATCTACTTTTAACTTAGCAATCGTTGCATCCGTTAGTTTATCATTCCATTTTCCTTTGTAATACATTCGAAAATTTTCACTTAGACCAATTGGGTCAATCTTTAACCCTTTAAGCTTCTTCAAAAATTCTTCAATGTCTTTTCTAAGTTGTTTATTAATATCATCTTCTAGAATTGCTATACTTTTTGGAGTATTCAATTCATGCTCTCTTTTTCCTTGGTATTCGCTAAGCGTTCCTTTGATATTTAATACGATATTAAGCTTAGGAGATTTATGATTTTTATTACTTTTTATTTTTACCTTGCTTTCAATTAAATCGAGCATGACTATTTCTTTGCCATTACCTTTATTTAAATCTAATGGTAATGGTGCCAGTTTCTTTTTACCTTGCAATGCTTGAATAATGAGTGCTTCACTTGGTGTTATACTCTCGATCATATGTTTATTTTTGAACAAAGCGACTCCTTTAATCTCGATTTTATCATCAATTTTTTCTATTATTGGTAGGATTGGATCAAATACTGGATTTGTTACTGTGTAGATAAAATCATGAATATTGGTATTCGGGTTAAAAGCAGTATTAATACTAGGCAGTAATAAATCATTTAAATAAAAGTTGATATTTGGTTTATCGAGATATTGTCCTTTTAACAATTCTTCTCCATTACCATTAACTACTGCAATAAGTACTTTATTTCCTACTTCAGAATCTCTATATAGATTCTGAATCACTTTCTCCACTCTTCCCTTACGTGCATATTCCTCATTAATAAGAACAACACGTAATTGGTTTAAAATAACTTTTTTATCTGAAAGTTTCTCAATTTTAACAATCCCCTTAGAAACTAAGTCAGTTTTCACTGAGAAAATCTGTGTATTACGTTTCGCTTCAGGAGAATATTGTGGAATCGCTACAGTTAATTTAGTTGTATCTTCATCTATATAGTCAAATGCCATTATACCAACCATACCTACTTCTTCTAATGGTACTTTTACCTCTTTCTCTGAACAACCTACCAAAAAAAGGAGAACAAAAAGAGTAAACATTAATTTAAATTTTCTGTTCATGTTTGCACCTGCTTTTTCCTAAGTAGATGTACTATAGCCAAAAAAATCGGCCAAACTAATATCACATATCCAACATAACTGCTTGCTGAAAATAATTTTTCTTGGAATTCTTGAGAAAATGGCATCTTAATAATCAGGAATACGATTAGTGCAAGAATGTAAATATAGTTTTTTCTTTCTTTAGAAAGTAATGAATCCATCCCTCTTTTCGCACACCATAAATACGCTGTAACTGTAGACAAGATGAGAAAGACCCACAGCGTCATTCCAATAATATCGATTCGTTCAATAAAAGAAAATTCCCCAGCTTTAAACAAATTTAATACTGAAAACTCTACATATTTTAACTGCCATTCTGAAAAATACATCACACTTACTGCAGTGGTAATAAGACAAAGAACTATGCTTATCCAAATTCCTATTAATGCATGTTTATATGCTTTTTTTTGATCTATAATATTCGGGAAATAAAACATAATTAATTCATAGCCTAAGATAGATAAATAACCTTTTTTCATGGCATCATAAAATTCCTTGCCATTATAATTGAAGAAAGGAAGAAAGTGACTCATTTCTCCTTTTTCAATTGCCCAAAGAAGAAAATAAAGCATAGGTATAGTAATAAAGAAAGTCATGATACAAAACCTTGCTACAGATCTAATACCTCCACGGACTATATATACAAGTAATAAAATAAAAAAGAAAGCAGGTGCTGTAATAGTTTGCTCTGGAAGTGCTGTGCTTTGTATAAGATGCATATAACTACTGATAATCCCCGATGAAAAAACTAAAAATTGCAAGACAATAAATAGATTTACACCCTTCCCTAACCATTTCCCTAATAAGATTTCATTGATCCGAAATAGGTTTTCGTTAGGATACTTACTATTCATCCAAATCATCGGTAATAATGTTAGACTTGCAATTACCCCAAAAAGGATAGGGAAAAGTGTTTGACTATAACCGACACTACTCAGTTTTTGAGGTAGAGTGAGAATTCCAGTACCAACCATTGCGCTTTGGACTAAAAAGATAACATGATATCTATTCAAAAATTTCTGTTTGTTTGTACTCAACTTAAACTACCTCAATTCTTTTGAGACATTTACTTTTTCTGTGATTTTGAAATACCCGTCTTACTTTTTAATAATGCAGTCGGAAATCTTATAATACTATCCAACAAATCTGAAGCCTTTCTAGGAATAAAGGGTGCCAAATATGGCGTTCCCAAAGATTTTAACCCTTCTAAATGTGTTATTAGCCAAGCAAATGCCAACATTTGTCCAAACAAACCAAACAAACCTGCAGATAAAATAAAAAAGTATCGAATAAATCTACTTGTATTACTCATTAAAAAAATTGGAGGAAGAAATGAAAGTAATGCAGAAGTTGCAACCAATACTACAAGTATATTACTTATTAATCCGGCTTCTACCGCTGCAGTTCCAATTACAATACCTCCTACGATACCGATTGTTTGACCTACTTTTGCAGGCATTCGTGATCCGGCTTCCCTTAAAACTTCTATGATCAATTCAATAAACAATACTTCAAAAAGTGGTGGAAAAGGAACTTTACTTCTTGATTCTTGAAGATTCAGAAGAAGTTCATATGGCAGTATCTCCGGATGAAAAGTTAATGCAGAAATATACATTGGCGTTATCATGATGGTTAAGAAAAACCCAAAAAATCGCAGCATTCGAAGTAAAGACGCCGTTGTCCAACGATTGTAATAATCTTCAACAGAGATAAACATTTCAAAAAATGATGTAGGACAAACGACTGCAGCTTGACTATTATCCATGAAAATAACAATTCTACCATCAATAAGATATCGACTAATACTATCCGGTCGTACACTCATGTAATACTGTGGAAATGGTGATAAAGGATTATCTTCAATTAATTGCTTTAACACGGAAATATCCGTAAATGAAGGATAATCAATTTTATTGATTCGCTTTTTTAAAGTATCTAAACTCTCCTTATTTACAGTATCATCCATGTACATTATTGAAATTCTTATGTTCGCTTCTGTTCCAATGGTTTGATCTTCATTTTTCAACTTCGGATTTTGAATACGTCTTCTAACTAAAGATATATTTGTCTCTAATGATTCTGAAAACGCATCTTGTGGTCCAATAACCGTTGACTCTGTCATCGTACTCGTTATAGCACGTGTTGGCGCACTATATGTATCAATAGTTAATATTGTATTTGTTTGATGAAAATACAGTAGCGTTTGTCCAGAGTCTAGCTTTGCTGTAACGTCTTTAAGATCAGATGGGTCGATTACTTCAGCTACTTGGTGAATTTGATTTATGTGATTAGCTAAAGGAATAAAAACCATCGATTGCAGAGTCATTTTCTCTACAAGTGATGAGGAATAAATGACAGTAACAATGCCTTCATCTGTAGGAATTTTTTTGAATAAAACATCATCTATATTGCGTGTATTTTTCTTTAAAGTCTCAATAGTTTGCTCAGCCTGATTTTTCGTGTTGTTAGGCTTTTTAATAAGCTGATCAACTTTCGTGGTACGTACCAATTTAAATTTCAAAAGTACCACACGCCTTTCTTAAATATTTACTTAGTTTGCCCATTTTTTTGAAAATGTATGCCATAAGTTTTTTAGGAAATGAAGATAGACGACGATACAACCTTAGAAGGAATAAGGACAAATTGATCGTTCTATTAATAAAGACATCTATAAACTAGAAGTTAATTGTTATGCTCATTATCATCATGTATGGCGAAGAAATGTGGCGTCTTTTTTTCGTTTTGGAACATGAAGAAATGGATGATGATGCTTTCACCGAGCTGGAACAAGAATTTTATACCGTAATTAACAAAGCAGATGATGAGTATTTCAACCTCAGTAATCAATTAGAAAAATTATTAGAGTCGTATTTCGTAAAGATACATACGGATCTGCTTGAAGTAGTTGAAAACTAGTAGATATGAATGATAAAACTTTCATCAGCAAATACAAAAAACCAACTTCCCTCTGGAAGTTGGCTTTGCTGGAACATATATGTATGCCCATAACTTATGGAATCGGTTCCCCTCTGTGAACATTCATCCAATCTATTTTTTTATAAACATTCTTTAGCTTTAGCAATTTGAATTTTCACTTGCTCAAAACCAGTACCACCTAATGAGTGACGACGTTGCACAGCTGCTTCTGGTGCTAACACATCGTACACATCTACCTCGATTAATGAGCTTGCTTCTTGCAAGTCCTCGATTGATAAGTCTAACAAGTAGATACCACGTTGGATGCAAAGGAATACAAGTTTCCCTGTAACCTCATGCGCTTCACGGAAAGGCATACCTTTTGTTGCTAAATAATCAGCAAGTTCTGTTGCGTTAGAAAAATCTTGATGAACTGCTTTATGCAAAGTTTCTTTTGCAACGGTCATTGTACGAACCATACCTTCGAAGATTTTCAGTGAGCCGACAATTGTATGCAATGTATCGAACATACCTTCTTTATCTTCTTGCATGTCTTTGTTATAAGCTAATGGAATTCCTTTTAAGACAGTTAGTAAACCCATTAAATTACCGTAAACACGACCTGCTTTACCACGGATTAACTCCGCCATATCGGGATTTTTCTTTTGTGGCATAATACTTGATCCTGTAGAGAACACATCATCTAACTCGATGAATTTGAACTCCTCACTTGACCACAGAATGATTTCTTCAGCAAAGCGTGATAAGTGCGCCATTAAAAGTGAACCATTACTTAAAAACTCAACGATGAAATCACGATCACTTACTGCATCCATACTGTTTTGATAAACAGCGGAGAAACCAAGTAGCTCAGCACTCATTTCACGATCAATCGGGAAAGTCGTACCAGCAAGAGCACCTGCTCCAAGTGGCGAAATATCAGTTCGTTTCAATGAATCTTGGAAACGTTGTTTATCACGTTCCAGCATCCAGAAATAAGTCATCAAATGATGTGCAAATGAGATTGGCTGCGCACGCTGTAAATGCGTGTAACCAGGTGCAAGTGTATCAATGTTATCTTCCGCTTGCGTAACAATCGCTTTTTGGAAAGCTTCTATTAAAGAAATAACCTCTTGCACACGCTTTTTAAGGAACAAGTGCATATCTGTTGCAACTTGGTCATTTCGGCTACGGCCAGTATGTAATTTACCGCCAACTGGACCAATTAAATCGATTAGCATTTTCTCGAGATTTAAGTGAATATCTTCATTAGCAATTGAGAACTCAAGAGAGCCCTCAGTTGCTTTTTGTTGTAGTTGATGGAGACCATCTTTTATCGTGTTGACTTCATCTTGTGATAAAATGCCACAAGCACCAAGCATCGTAACGTGAGCAATACTGCCTTCAAGATCTTCTGTTACAAGCTGTTGGTCAAACCCGATGGATGCCCCGAATTCATCTACCCATTGTTCTGCAGAATTTTGGAATCGTCCGCCCCATAGTTTACCACTCATGCTTGCACCTTCTTTTCTCCTTTGTTTACCATAGAGTTCACTTTTGTTGGAAGACCCCATAGTTCGATGAAACCTACAGCTGAAGCGTGATCGAATTCATCATCTTTTGTATATGTTGCTAGTTTTTCGTCATATAGAGAGTTAGGAGATTTACGTCCTTCAACAATTGCATGCCCTTTGAAGAGTTTCACACGAACTGTACCATTGACAAATTTTTGAGTTTCTTTTAAGAATGCTTCTAATGCAGTTCTTAATGGAGAGAACCATAAACCTTCATAGATAAGTTCAGTTAATTTTTTCTCAATAACTGGTTTATAATGAGCGATTTCTTTTACTAGTGTAATATCTTCTAATTCTTTATGAGCTAATAGTAAAGTGTGAGCACCAGGGATTTCGTATACTTCACGTGATTTAATACCAACTAAACGGTTTTCAACGTGGTCAATACGGCCAACACCATGTTTACCAGCTACTTCGTTTAATTTTAAGATTAAGTCAGCTAATTTATAAGAAACACCGTCAATTGCTACTGGAACACCTTGTTCGAATTCGATTTCGATAATATCAGCAGTATCTGGAGCATTTTCAAGTGATACTGTTAATTCGTACGCTTCTTCTGGTGGTGTAGCCCAAGGATCTTCTAAGATACCACATTCGTTAGCACGGCCCCATAAGTTTTGGTCGATTGAGAATGGTGAATCTAAAGAAATAGGAAGTGGGATATTTTTTGATTTTGCGTATTCAATCTCCTCTTCACGGCTCCAAGCCCATTCACGAACTGGTGCAAGAACTTCTAAATCTGGGTTTAATGCTTTAATAGAAACTTCGAAACGTACTTGGTCATTTCCTTTACCAGTACAGCCATGTGCTACAGCAACTGCGCCTGTTTGTTCAGCAACTTCTACTAATTTTTTTGAAATAAGTGGACGAGATAGAGCTGATACTAAAGGATATTTTTGTTCGTACCAAGTGTGAGCTTGAAGAGAGATTAATGCGTACTCTTCAGCGAACTCGTCTTTAGCGTCGATCATGTAAGATTCAATCGCACCAACTTCTAATGCTTTCTTTTTAACGAAGTCTAAATCTTTACCTTCACCTACGTCTAAGCAACAAGCTACTACTTCGTAACCTTGATCGATTAACCATTGAATCGCAACTGATGTATCTAAACCGCCTGAATATGCAAGAACTACTTTTTTAGCCATTTGACATTCCTCCAAGTTATGTATGTTTATACGTGTTTGATTAATATTTATGCACTTATCATAGCATGGAATAAAAATGAATACAAGTGTATTTTCTTGCATTATTAAAAAATATTTAAAGTTTCTAATAAATTCATATAAACAGAGCATGAACACTCAAGAAACCTTTTGTATATAAGAAAAAGAGCCATCCTCAGTAGAATTCTCTACTAGAACAGCTCTCTTAATGAATAAATTCAACTATGCACACTATGCAGTTTTTTCTGCATAAACTATTATCTGAACACTAATGTCATTAATGATTATTCACACATCAATGTATATTCATAAGTGTTTTTACTTCTTATTAAAAAATCGTTTTCCTAATTTTTCAACTAGGGACGGTGCTACCGCGTATAGTTTACTTGAAATCGCCATATACGACGGTAAATTGACTTCTCTAACATTACGGCCAATTGTTTTGACCGTCGCTTCAGCTACTTGCTCTGGTGTTAATAACACATTTTTCATAGTGTCACGATATGTAGCAGTTTGATCCGCATGGTCTAAGAAAGGCGTATCAATTGGACCAGGATGGATTGTTGTCACCTGAATATTAAATGGGGCAAGCTCCATACGAAGTGCATTTGTAAAGCCTATGATTGCGTGTTTTGTCGCAGCATAGACTGATGCTTTCGGTGTTGCTACCTTCCCTGCTTGAGAGCCAATGAAAACAAATTGACCTTTTTTACGTTCTATCATTTGGGGTGATAACGCCTTTGTTAGAATAATAGGTGCTTGAATATTCACATGAAGCATTTGTTCTATTTCAGCATCCGTTAAGTCTGTTGCATATGCAAACGTTCCAACTCCTGCAGAGAATATGGCAATATCAATTGGAGGCATTTTTTTTACTAGTTCATGAATACCCTCTATAGTAGAAAGATCAGCTTGAATCGTTTGAATATTTGGAGCAGTAAAAGATTGCAAAGCTTCTAATGAGCGCCCAGTTGCAATGATCGTATGCCCCTGAGTCGCAAGAATGTCAACTATACACTTACCGACTCCACTTGTCGCACCTGTTACGAGAATGATTTTAAGCTTGTTCATAAAGATAAACGCCCTTATCATTCATCTTCTCTTTAACAAGTCCTTCATCGATTAAGTAGTCTAACTGACCAATTGTTTCTGATAATGTTAAACCTAATTCTTTCTCATAAGCATATGGGAACAGTTCAACATTCAGTTCAAATGTAGTTTTCGGACCACCTTCTATCATTCCGTATACTTTCATCGCACGCTTATGCTGTTTTTCAAGTCTTTCCTTTACTAGCTCATGTACATTGCGAATCTCTTCCCCATGACCGCTATAGAGGACATCAATTGGTAATGTTAATAACTTTTTCAATGAAGCATTTTGCTGTAATAGCGATTTTGAGCGTTTAGCATTAGGATTAAGTGGTGGCTCAATTAATGGATTAGACGATACATGGCCAATGAGCAAATCTCCTCCAATCATCGCTTTCTTCTCTTTATGCCAAAAAGCTAAATGACTTTGCGCATGACCTAATGTTTCCATCGCTATAAGACCTGGATGTCCTGGTACTTCGTCTCCGTCATGTAAAATGGAGGTTAAAGGGCGAGTGCCTACAAAATCCGTTGATCTTGTCATTTTCTTTACCCAATGAAAATATTCTTCTGGTACGCCTTCTTCCTTTAAACGGTCCATATAAAAATCGAAATGGGAAGCAAGAAATACTGGGTCTCTTCGTAGCCAAGCATCATTATATACATGACCTAGTACTTTGGCGTTAGGAAATGCATCGACTAGCCCCATATGATCTGGATGATGATGCGTTAAAATGACTTGTTCTATATCTTCAAAGCGATAGCCCGCTTCTTTTAAACCCAATTCTAATGCTTCATATGCTTCGGGCGTTTTCGTACCCACATCAAAAATTGATAATGCGTCCCCTTTTAATAAATAGGAATTTACAGTCCCTACTGCAAATGGCGTTGGTGTAATAATCTTATGAAACATTTCAAAAACCCCCTACAAAAATGAATAGCTATTCACCTTATTGTACAAGATAAGCTAGAAATCGTCACCTAATAATGTTGACAAAAAATTATTAAGACACTATACTTGCAATCACATACAAAAAAGCGTAGATGAAGAATAGTACAAATATTGATGGTGTAAAGAGAGTGTGATCACCGGCTGCAAGTCACATGACCCGCTTAATATTTAGAACCTACTTCTGAGCTGCTATGAAAACATAGCCGTCCCTTAGCGATAATAAGGAGCGAGAGTTGTGCTAAAGTCTTTTAGCAAAACAAGGTGGTACCGCGGAAACATGCGTTTTCGTCCTTTTATATAAGGATGGGAAGGCTTTTTTTATTGAAAAAAAACAGGAGGCGACAATTATGCAAACAATTGTATTTGCTGGCGCAGGTTCAATGGCTGAAGCTATGATTCAAGGTTGGGTAAAAGAAGGTGTCGTATCACCCAAAAGCATTCATATTATGAATAAGTCCGATCGTCAAAAACTGAATCGTATCGCTAATGCACATGGCGTACAAATTGTTTCTGACAGTCGCGATGTTGTAAAAGTTGCAGATTGCATTATTTTAGCTATGAAACCGAAAGACGTTATAAAAGGAATGGAAGCTTTAGCTCCCCTCCTTCAAGAACATACAGCTGTCTTATCCGTCGTTGCAGGTATTTCGATTGCAACGATTGAAAATAGTTTAGGAAAACGACCTATTGCTCGCGTTATGCCAAACACTTCAGCTACAATTGGCATGTCAGCAAGTGGCGTATCATTTAATGAACAAATCGATGCAAGTTTAAAACAAGAATTTATGACAATGTTAGAAGCAATAGGAACTGTAATAGAAGTCGAAGAAGATAAACTACATGCGGTAACAGCTGTCTCCGGCAGTGGTCCAGCATATTTATACTATCTAGTCGAAGCATTCGAACAAGCTGGCGTTAAGTACGGTTTATCACGAGAAGTTGTACGCTCACTTGCCATTCAAACGATTGCAGGTGCAGCTGAAATGTTGAAACAGTCTACAGAAGAACCAATAGAGCTACGTAGAAAAGTAACAAGTCCTGGTGGCACTACTGAAGCTGGCATTAAAGCATTAGAAGAAAACCACTTCAAAGACGCGATCATGGCATGCATTCATGACGCTGAAGCGAAATCACGCGAATTAGCACAAAGTGAATAAAGGCTCAAAAGAAACCCTGTAAAAGCTTGGATTTATCATGCTTTTACAGGGTTTTTTTATCAAAATCAAATTGACATACCTATTTAAAATTACAAGTTCCTCCACCCAATAACCTACCGAACATTTAAGCAATGCTAAGCATATAATGATTAATGTAGGTTTATTAAAATGTAAATTAATTACAATTTTTATTTAGAAATAGATTAAATGAATTGAGGTACATGAATGAAAATTAGTTTTTTAACTCCAGCTTATAATAGTTCGGAATGGATTTTAACTATGTTAAATAGTATTCCGAAAGAATATGCTTATGAAATTATCGTATGCAATGATGCCTCTACAGATAATACACTAGAAATTTTAGAGGAATATAAAAAAACTTGCCCACAATTAAAGATATTAATAAATGAAACTAATATTGGTGCAAGTGAAAGCTACAATCGATGTATTGCTGAAGCAACTGGTGATTACGTAGCTATTATAGATAGTGATGATTGTTACGTGCCCACAATTAGTGATGTCTTAGCACAAGTCGATGGAGAATATGATATTTATTATTACAATATGATCACTAGAAACGGCAAAATAGTTGAAAAAGCACATACTGACGGTTATCAATGGCCAGGACAATTTAAAATAATTAGAAGAACTTTTATAGGTGATGCAAAATTCACAACTCAAAGTGAGTTTGCTGGTGATTGGGATTTCAATGTAGCTTTAGTGAATAAAATACCAAAATGTAAATATACCGGTCTAGTAGCCTACTGGTATAACTTCCCTAGGGAAAATTCAGAATCTGATCTACATCTAAGAGGACTAAAATAGTGTTGTAAAATTTCTAAACCTTCACACACAAATGAGAGGTGTGGTGATTTCATTTTATGTTTAAAGATAAAACGTTGCTCATAACTGGCGGTACTGGATCATTTGGAAATGCAGTTTTAGAACGTTTTCTTAATACAGATATAAAAGAAATTAGAATATTTTCAAGAGATGAGAAAAAACAAGATGATATGCGTACTTTATATAAGAATAATAAAATCAAATTTTTCATTGGAGACGTCCGTGATATAAGTAGTTTAAAAAACGCTATGCATGATGTAGACTATATTTTTCATGCGGCAGCACTTAAGCAAGTTCCCTCTTGCGAATTTTACCCTATAGAAGCCGTAAAAACGAATATACTCGGCACTGACAATGTATTAACAGCTGCTATATTAGCAGGTGTTAAAAAGGTCATATGTCTGTCTACAGATAAAGCAGTTTATCCTGTAAATGCAATGGGGATTTCAAAAGCGATGATGGAAAAAACGTTCATTGCTAAATCTAGAACAGCCTCCTCTGGCAAAACATTGATTTGTGGCACTAGATACGGCAATGTTATGGCTTCCCGCGGATCAGTTATCCCCTTGTTTCTAGAACAAATTAAAACTGGCAAACCAATAACAATAACTGATCCTAAAATGACCCGCTTCATGATGAGCCTAGAAGAAGCAGTGGAATTGGTTTTATATGCATTTCAAAATGCAGACAAAGGTGACATTATGGTCCAAAAATCGCCTGCTTCTTATATAGAAGATTTAGCACAAGCTCTTATAGAATTATTTGACACCAATAGTGAAATTAAGACTATCGGAACTCGGCACGGTGAAAAGATCTACGAGGTTCTACTTACGAAAGAGGAAGCTTCAAAAGCTATTGATTTAGGAAGTTTTTATAAAATCCCAGCAGATAACCGAGATTTGAATTATGGCAAATATCTTGATGAAGGATCTCCTAAAATTACGTTATCAGATGAATATAACTCAAATAATACAAAGATACTTTCAGTAAAAGAAATACAAGAGAAATTATTAGAACTGCAATATATTCAAGATGAGCTACGCAACTGGAATGGAGGAAAAAATTGAAGTTTTTAGTTCTTGGTGCAACTGGAATGGCCGGTCACACAATCGCTTTGTATTTAAGTGAAAATGGCCATGAAGTCACTGCCTTCACGAGAACAGCATTCCCCTATTGCAAGAACATCCTTGGAGATATTAGCGAAAGTCCTTTGTTAAAAGCAATCTTATTAAAAAATAACTATGATGTAATCATTAATTGTGTTGGTGTTTTAAACCATTTTTGCGATGAAGCTCCAGCAAAAGCTGTCTACTTGAATAGTTACTTACCTCACTCTATCGTAGATATCATAAAAGACAGCCAAACTAGACTAATTCATATGAGTACTGATTGTGTTTTTTCTGGAAAAGCGGCACCATATACTGAAACTAGTATTCATGATGGTGAAACTTTTTATGATAGAACGAAGGCTTTAGGTGAAATCAATGATCATAAGAATTTGACCTTTAGGAATTCTATAATAGGACCCGACATGAAAGAAGACGGTATAGGTTTATTTAATTGGTTTATGAAGCAACAAGATACGATAAATGGATATACTGGTGCAATATGGACCGGTGTTACTACGCTTACTTTAGCAAAAGCTATGGAAAGAGCAGCTATCGAAAACGTAACTGGTCTATATAATTTAGTTAACAATACAAGTATTAGTAAGTTTGAATTATTGAAGCTATTCAATGAAAACTTGAAAGAAAATGAACTCAATATTTTACCGTATGAGTCTCTTAAAGTGAATAAAACATTAATTAATAACCGAAACGATTTTTCATTCGCAGTACCAAGTTACGAAAAAATGGTTTTAGAGATGAAAGAATGGATTATAACCCACAGAGATTTATATCCTCATTATTTTAGATAAGTTGATTTTGTACTACATATCAAGACTTATTGAATAAAACATACTTACTTAGCAACTACATTATACCCTCTCATAATTACATCTCATAAATAGAGACTCTTACTATCCTAAGTCAATGTGCTAACTTTTGTCAGCATATCGTCTTAGGATATTTTTTTGTATTCTTAATTATTGAACTTGTCATTGAATTTATGGCACATCATGATAATAGTAAAGGTATTTTATTTCCAATATTAGTAGTTTAGTTCTTATCAATTTATTCTTTAGAAAGAATACCCGTTCTTTCTATCCGCTTTTTGTTCAGACTTTTAGCAAAATTAATTGCCACCAATTGAGGGATTAAATTAATTACACTCACTACTACTAAAAAACGAATTGAGCCAATTGGCTTAAAATAACCATCCCACGAGTCAATATTTATCATCTTACTGTTAAAATAATACGAAATAATGAATGATACAGTATTCCCTATGAGTACGGCTATTGAGTTATTAGTTAAGCTTCCAAAAAAAGCTAATATTATTGATATAACAAGTAACAATAAATAACCCTTCATTGAGCTATTGTTAAAGTCTTGAAACAAAGAAAAATATGCATAGGGAAAACTAAATAAACAAATAATCAAACTAAAAACTGCCACTTTTTTCATCATTAATATCCTTCTAGAGATTGCGTTCAAACCATTAAACAAATAATAAACACCCTTATAGTGTAATAATACACTATAAGGGTGTTTTATGTAAATGACTATTGGAATTAAGTTTACAGTATTTTACTCATGTTATACCAAACTTCACCGCCATGCACTGAGTTAGAAACGCCATCATTGTTGTAGCCTTGCTTTTCGTAATAGCCGATTAATTCTTCTTTACACGTTAAAGTAATTGTCTCACGTTTGCTAGTTGCTGCTACTTTCTCTAGATGCTCGAGTAGTGCTGAAGCAATTCCTTGTTTTTGGTATTCTGGGGAAACTGCTAAGCCTAATATACTTTGATGTCCACCAGTTGTTGGGTTTTGCTTTATTGATTTGAATAAGTCATCGGTTATTTCAGGTCGCTCAATTACAGGACCATTTATCAAACCAACAATTGTTCCGTCTATTTCTGCTACATAAAAGCTGTCAGTGATCAATTGAATTCGTTTTTCGAACGCTGCTTCTGTTGCTGCTTCTTCTTGTGTAAAGCACTTATTTTCAATCGACACAAGTTCAGGTAAATCTTCTAATTTCACATTGCGTATTTTCAACATATTAATTACCCCTCTATAGTTCCTTGAATATTTATCAAATAGATTTAATCCACTTATATTAACAACACTTTCCTTTTTCCTCCTCCAGTTCTCATCTACACTCCTTTTATCCCTAATCATGTTCAGCAGCTAATTAAAAGCATCTTAATGCAACCCCTAACTAACACAAAATTTTAATAAACCTTGTTCAACAATTGCGAGAGAAACTTCATATCACTCTTATAGACGTTCTTAATTATTGTCACTCATTATAAAGTTGTCTTTACAAACTCTCTAAACCTCTCTTCTTCCTCAATAAATGGATTATGATTTGATTCTTCAAAAATGATTAATTGTGATTGAGGAATAAGATCTGCTATTTCAATTCCAAATTCAACAGGACATTGAACATCATATCTACCTGCAAATATGTAATTAGGTATATTTATATTCTTTAATTGGTTTCGAAGATCAAAATTTTTCACTTCTATTTTTCTAAAGTAATCAAGATTTTCTCCAACTGTACGGCCACTATTCGGGCGTTTAATTGCTTCTTTTAATCTATCCTCAGAATAATAGGACATTAATGCCCACTCATATCCTAATTTTTGACGATCTTCTTGTACTGTATTTGGATTGTTCAACAACTCCATAATCTCAATAATTCGTGGAAAACACTTATTTCCTGAATAATAGATGCTATTCTTGTGTCCAGCGTATTCTTTACTTGCTGCCGTACAACCTGCAATTAATTTTGTTAAAGATTGCGGTGAATCTATTGCATATTGCAATGCCAACATACCACCTGTTGAATGACCAGCAAATGCCCATTTTTCAATCCTTAGCGCTGTTCGAATTGCTTCTAAATCTTTTATAGCTTCTTTCATACTAAGTTGACTTTCATTTTCAGCTTTTACCGAATGACCGGCACCTCGTGTATTAATTAAATAAACTTTATAGTGATCGGTAAAAGGGGTTGCAAATAAATTTCCACGTTCATCAAATGCCATATATAAATGTGTAATGGCTAATGGATCGCCTTGACCAGCAGTAAAATACTCGAAGATACCTCTTTCTGTTTCTATTAATCCTTGTTTCCACATAAAATTCATTCCCCTTTTCTTATCTAAAACTAAAATAAATAACACATCTAGATTTACAATATATGTCCTAATAACTTCTAAATGCATGTTTCCTGCTTCCGACAACCTTTTCATATACAGTAAATGGACCGATTTATCTCCCTCTGTAAAGGGTCCTCTAGTATCTTCAATAATGACATTAGCCAGCATTTTATTATCTTTAAAGAAACGAAAAACTTCTAAATCTCGTAATCTTAGTTTTCTATCGGTAGAAATCACCTATCAAAATATGAATTTATGACCTGCAGTAATATATATATTCTTTAGTCTAAACAAATTACCCTTCTAAAAACAGACATTTTCTTCTTCAACTTACTTACCCGGTTACTTTAAGTACAATATTTCATGATCTTTGTTTTGGAATAAGAAAAAGGCAAGCTTCATCTTGAAAATTTCACCTATAGGCTAAACAATTAAATAAATTCTTTAAATACGCTTTTTTTAATTTCGTTCCATTCTGTCTAAATAATACTAAAGTAAGCATCATCTCTACTTACCCCTGATGAATCAATAATTTGCTCTAAATATACCTTCTTGAGTAGCACCTAACTTTTTAATTACATTTTGTGAATGTGAACGAGTGTTTTCTATATCTGCACTAAACTGTACTCTTCTAAATTACATAACTTCAAACGCATATTTCAATAGTTCATATTTACAAGCCATATTTAATCCGGTTCCTCTAAAATGTTTGCCATACCAAGTCCACCCAATTTCTAAACGCTTATTGTCAAATTGGATATGACCATATCTTGTTGAACCAGCAATTTCATTTGTAATTCCCATCCTAATGAAAAATTATTGAAACATATTTCTCCATTAGGATGAGAACACATTAATGGTCCTACTCCTTATTGTAGTAATGAACCCGTTAGTGCAATAAGAGTTATTAGTTTTGGAAGCAAGTCTCATAGTCGTCTTTCACTAATAAACTTATACAAGCCAAACCATTTTCGTGATAAATCTCTTTACCAACTTCTAATTCGATACTTCTATTTGAATTTGGATAAAAGTTAGTTGAATAAAAAAAGAACTATCTGAACAGCTTAAAAATCTTCTACTAAAGCAGCCGTTAGTTGAACAATTATGTCCAATCCTCCTTGTTCCTTTTTCATATACTAAGAAAAAAAGTAGGTGAGAAAATGAGTCGTGATGGATATAACGTTTCACGCAGAGATAAAGAAAATATAGATCCAGCACATCAGCAATGCATTGACCGCGCTTATCGTATTCCCATATTTTTAAGTACGACAACGCATTTAAATGACTACCAACAACGGTTTCTAAACCGTCTAATTTTGGAGATTGAGAACGCTTTGCTTTTTCCGCGTACATTGCCTCTAAGCGAAAGTTATCCCGAATCAATTTTAACGGATATTCGTCGGTTAGTTTCATCAAGTTATGGAATGTTAGCAGTCAACCTTCGTCGGTTTAAAGTTGAAACAGTCGATGTCAATACCGGACCCCTCCCGCCACCCACTCCGGTCTGGGAAGGTTCCGTTTATTCACAAGTAGAACCCTCAATGGCATTTCAATTTGGACTACCCTTATTATTAGTCAGGGAAGAGGATACCGATGCAAATAACGGAATTTGGGCAGGAGGAATTGCCCCACTCAATCTATTTATCGTGTGGCATTCTGAAACACAAACTGTTGAACAATTCTTTGAAACGCCCGAATGGAGATCCGCCTTTGCCAATTGGTGTGCGCAAGTAAGAAATGCCTTTTACATTCAGACAGAACCTAAATTTAAATATAGATGTGATTAATCCTTCAGCTTGGCCAGTACTGTTAGTTTTCGACTTCTGAAGAAACGTTAACTTTATACTTCTTTTGAATCGGAGCCTCATGTTTCATGAGGCTATTTTTTATTTTTAAAACTTGTCCACTTCCCAGATTACTTCACTATATAGAGGGTAAAGGGGGTTCTTTTCGTTTGTCTTGGTGGCCGCGCTATTGGTAAAACCAACAAAGTGGAAGGCATTTGAGTTTTATTATGAAAAAATGATGGAGTAAATGAAAAAACTAGTCCCGTAATTCAGAACTAGTCTTTGGAGTAATTTATTTATTCTTCATTTGTTACGATTACACGTGGTTCCGTCGTACTATTTGATGCATCAGTAACAATAGCTGCATTTCGTTCTTTGCCTTTATTTGTTGTGATTACACGTGGTTCCGTCGTGCTATTTGATGTATCAGTAACAATAACTGCATTTCGTTTTTTGTCTTCTTTCAACGTTGGTGACTCTTGACCAGTTGCCGCAAAAACGGTCATTCCTCCAATGACTAATGTACATGCGAATGCTGTTCCTAAAACCGACTTTTTCTTTAAGGTCATAATGGACACTATCCTTTCTTCAATCCCGTTTTTACTAAAATGATTACAAAACGACGTAACCGTATAGGTTTCATCTGCCATATTGATGAGAGATAATGCATATGCTGACTTTGCCTTATCTCCAAATTGTCTAATAACTCTCTCGTCGCAAGACAATTCAATGTCTCTGTTCACTAAAAAATACATAAGCCAAACTAATGGATTAAACCAATGCAAAGCTACCATAATTGTTAAAATTACTTTCCACAAAACGTCAAAGCGTTTAATATGGATTAATTCATGCGTGAGAATAAACTGAATACTTGCAGCGTCTTCCCAATTTGTTGATTTCGGCAATAAGATGACTGGTTTAAAGATTCCATATGTTAACGGGGTTGAAATTCTATCTGATACTGCAATTTGAATCGTTCTTGTTAACTTATGATCTTTTAGCCATTGATCGAGATACTCATTATTCTTCACTGGGATGGCTGTTTTAAATTCTTTATAAAATCTAACATAGGCCAATATAAAGAATAGCAAAACCCCTATCCCCCCACATATCCAAAGGTATTGAACGAAATCGCTTGTCATCACAAGCAAAAGCTGATGATAGAACGTGCTTGATGTTTGTGCGATTTCGATTGTATTGAGCAAATTTTCTGAACCATTTGAGTGAGTGGGTGTAACAAATAAGTTTTTCAGCATAGGTTGTATGCTCAACTTTGAATAAAAAGAGTAGGGGATGAGTAGTTTAAATGCAACGATTCCCCAAAGAATTAAAAATGTTTGCTTTGGCACTTTATTTCTTACTAACATCCTCATCAATAGCACAATAATGAGGATGAGAGATGCGTCTACACTCATGTTGAGAATACTCATATCATAATCCCTCACTCAAGATCTTTAACAATTTGCTTTAATTTATCGATCTCACTCGCAGACATTTTATTCTTGTCTAGTAAGGATGCGAATAGTAAAGATTTAGAACCATTAAATACTTTATCAATCAATTCCGTCGTTTCTTGTTCTTGTATCTGTTCTCTTCTTATGATTGGATGACAGATAAAGTTAGGTTCAATTCTTTCAATGGCCCCTTTTTTTATACATTTTTTTATAACTGTATAGGTGGTATTTTTATTCCAACCTATTCGTTCGTTTAAAATTTGTGTGAGCTGTTTAGCTGTCAAATCGCCCTCTTCCCATAAAATATTCATGACTTGTAATTCCGAATCAAACAATTTAACTTGCATACACGCATGCTCCTTTTTTTAATCAGACTATTGCAATAGTCTGTCACACACTAATACTACTGCGATAGTCTGTAGTTGTCAAGACTATTGAGATAGTCTGATGGAGAGTTTCATTTTTAAGGGCATAATTCTACTGATAAATTAACCTTTTAATACTGTGTTTAAACCCTTTTAAAGTTCACTAAAAGCTAGCTCCAACAATCATTTTCTCAAATTAATTAGTTGTTGCTTATATTCACTGATTTTCGCAAAACAAAAAGGAGCTCAAATGAACTCCTTTATTTGTACTAAGCTTCCCTGATTGTTGAAAATGATTAAATAGTTCTGTTCCCCTTTTTATATGGTAAAGCATTTCTGAAAACTTTAGATCCCATAAACCATCTTTTAATATTCTCCCTTACTTATACCTACTTAATATTTCTTCTGGAATATGACAATAATCATTTGGACATCTAGCTAACCTATCTTGATGTTCTTCTGCACTTCTCATATAGTTTGTAAGAGGTAATACTTCAACAACTATATGGTCATAATCATTTCTCTCACCAATAAACGCCCTCGCCTCTTTTAAGTGTTCAGGCTTTTCACTATATACTCCTGTTCTGTATTTCTCGCCAACATCCTGTCCTTGTTTATTCAAACTGTATGGATCAATAATTTCAAATAAATACCCCATTAAATCCCTTATTGTTACAACTGTCGGATCAAATCCTGTTTTTACACATTCGGCGTACCCATCATAATTACCCTCAAGTGTATGACTTGTTCCATTAGCTCTTCCTGCTTCTGTAAACTTAACTCCAGGTAAAGTTTTAATAAAAGCTTGTACTCCCCATAAACATCCACCTGCAAAATATACTACTTCCATATTGACTCTCCTCTTTGTTTAAAAAATCAAAAAAATTCATTCCTAGTAAATAGGAGGAAAAAGCTGTAGTTACTAAGTCTACTACACATTAAGATAATGACAAATTTTATTATTCCACATCATGGCCCGATTGTTGAATACAAGTTAAACAACACTCTTAAACTAAAATGCCCCGTTAGTTCAATAAGAAAAAGGCTCTACTCCTTATTGAAGTAAAGCACCTCGTTAGCTTAACAAGAGATTTAGAAGCCAGCATTTTCAATAAATAAAAAGAATTCACTTAGAAAAGAGATCAATCAAAATGGATTCTTTTTCAGCAGATTTAAGTTTGGTCTTCATAAAAAAGTTTGATCATATTTTACCTGTGTTGCTCCACAAACTGGCCCGATTGTGGAATTTATTATTTAGGTTTTTTGGTTCCAATTTTCTTTTTTTTAATCTTTTTTGGAAAAATGCTTATTAAAGACATAGCTCCATTAATCCGAACTTTACTCCATTTATTTTATTAACGATAATATTAAAGTTACAGATTTATCTACGAATGACCTCTCCGGATGGGATTTCAATAAAACAGTAATTCCAATTAATGCAACAACTAATGTCTGAGCTAAGGCTTTAACATCTAGATTGCTTTCTAACTCACCTGATTTAATACCTTTTAAAAGTGTTTCTTGAAATATGACAGAAAGATACATTTCATGTTCCCTTGTAAGGATTTCAAATTTTTCATCGTGTGGGGCAAGCTCTACAATTGTATTAATACAAAAACAGCCCTTACTTACTTTGTTCTTGTACTCCTTTTCAATCAATTCTTCAAATAGATTACGAAATGCTTCTTTCACAGATATAGTGTTTTGTAGTTTTGTTCTAATGAGGGAGGCATGCAAATTTGTATATTTACGCAAAGCAGCTTCAAACAATTTCTCTTTATCTCCAAACGTTGCGTATAAACTGGGCCGCTGTATTCCCATAATGGCTGTTAAATCGCTAATCGATGTGGCAGCGTATCCCTTCTCCCAAAAAAGTTCCATAGCAATATCCAATGCTTTTTCCTTATCAAATCCACGTTGTCGAACCATGATAAATTCTCCTTCACAAAAAACTGTATTTCTCTACTGATACCAATATTATTTTTGGTTTCGTTTTATTTGTTCAATGACCCCAAGTCTATCCACTTGAATCCAATATTCCACTATTTTTTGATTTTCTAGTCGGTATATGGCACTACCTATTTCAATAACTTCTTTATTTGTAGGTGGGTAGCCCTCATATTCTGCAATATGCATTCCAATCTGTTTCCATCTAACATAAACCTTCTGATTGTGAGAAAGAAGTTCTTGAATTTCAATTTTAAAATTACCCCATACTTCCAACATTTCTTTTATATGATCTGCATAATTCTTGGGTGATCTTATTATTGTCACCATACTTTCTGAATTCATTTGATGAGCTTTTACCTCTTTCGTCATGAAGGTTTCAGCTAGTTCAGGTTTGTTACCCGATCTTACAACTTCAAAAAAACTTTTTAAAATCTGTTCGTTAGTCTGTATTGTTGAAGGCGATCTTTTTAAAGAAGTTTCATCTCTCAACTCATTTATATCTATTGTTTGATTCAATTCATCAATTGCTAGGCCCCTATCAAGTTTTCCTTTTCCAATCATATTAAAGCCTCCTTTAATTATACCAATCGGTATATTTTAATTTTATTTATTTATATCCTTTTTGTCAATATTGGGTTGTTTTTTCATTTAAACTCTCCAATTGAAATAATTTAGTATATGCACATAACCTCAAGTGTCATTGACCAAATTCTTTGATGAACAGTAGATAATGTTCAAAACTATCTTGACACCTAAATAAGTTATGATTATGCTTAAAAAGCATCATTTTATACCGATTGGTATATTATACTTATCGGTAAGATTAATGAAAAGGAGATGTACTAAATTGGAAAGTAACGATAAAAATATAAAATTTACTGAAGAGTTTGCTACAGAAACGGATGAGTTACAATTAGTATCCAGTTCAACAATGTCTCGATATACAGAACTATTATTAGCAATAGCTTGTGGTATGGCTGTTGCTAATATCTATTTCGCCCATCCATTACTCGATTCAATAGCTACTGAATTCATTATTACCCCCTCGACTATTGGAATCGTAATTACAATTACTCAGATTTGTTATGCATTAGGACTGCTGTTATTGGTCCCTCTGGGTGATTTATTGAATCAACGACATGTGATTATTGGTCAAATGTTAATGTTAGTTGTTGCTTTAGTTGTTGTTGGTATAGCTCCTACCAGTATAGTGTTTTTCATTGGTATTGCAGTGGTAGGTTTGCTTGCCACTGTTACACAAACTCTCGTCGCATACGCATCAACGTTGGCTGTTCCTGCTGAGCGTGGACGAGTAGTTGGTTTCGTTATAAGTGGAATTGTCATTGGAATCTTACTGGCAAGGACGTTTGCTGGCATAATGGCTGATCTTGGAGGCTGGCGTTCTGTCTACCTTTCTTCAGCCGTTTTAATTCTGATTTTGATTGGCTTATTACACAAAGAACTTCCGAGAACGGTTTACAAGCGTCCATCTCTATCCTACCCAAAGTTGTTACATTCTGTTCTAATGTTATTTGTACAAGAAAGGATTCTGCTTATTCGAGGGATATTGGCACTTTTGATTTTTACTGTTTTTAGTACTTTTTGGACTTCATTGGTGTTACCGTTAAGTTCTCCACCTTACTCATTTTCACATACTGCTATTGGAGCATTTGGTCTGGCTGGAGTTTCTGGAGCATTAGCTGCAGCACGGGCTGGGCGATTATCTGACCGAGGATTAGGGCAACTTACAACGGTTGTAGCATTAGTGTTACTAATAACATCATGGTTCTTTATTTACTTTATTAACTATTCCATTCTCGTATTAGTTATTGGCATTATCCTTCTTGACCTTGCTATACAAGCAGTTCATGTCACCAATCAGAGTTTGATTTTTACAGTCCGTCCTGATGCAAGAAGTCGGCTTACTGCTGCATACATGGTTTTTTATTCCGTTGGCAGTGCCGCGGGTTCCATAATTTCAACCAACATATACGCAAATTATGGTTGGAATGGGGTGTGTTTATTTGCTGTCTCTGTCAGTACTTTGGCTCTTGTATTTTGGATAGCTACCTACCGTCTCACTAAGGAGATTATACAGAAGTAATTTCGTCTCAAGCTTATTCAACTAACCTGCCCCGTTAGTTGAATAAGAAATGTAAATTTTACTTAAGAATTTTACTTATGATATAATTCTCCATCCTTGTTTTAAGTACATTTTTCTATAATTTGATCATAAGAATTATCTATATAGGGGTCCCGTCAAAACGCCAAAATAAACCCATCTCATTATGGTATAATTGTTATAAGTTTACATATGATTTTCTATTTTCTACGTAAACGAGTTGGGTATGACAATTCATTCCCTTGCTGACGAAAATTAATTTTTTTGGGAGGATGCTCTTATGAAAAAGATAATTGGATTAAATTTTATTCTATTTGCTGGAATCACATTATCCGGATGTTCAGATATAATAGAAGATTCTTTAGATTCCAGTGATAGAGCCGCTATTGAAATTGCTACTAAACAATCAACTGGAAACGGAAGTATTGAATTATTAACATCAACGATTACAACAAAAGATAATCAATTAGAATTTATGACTGAGGGAATTGATGAAAATAAAGTGACCTTTATTTTTGTTGCCAATAAAAAAGTATTTGAACAAAAAATAAAAAATAATGAATCTTACAAACTTGACATTAATGGTATCAAAGATGCTCATAGGACGGACTACAAGCCAAAAGTTCAACTTTTTCAAACTATAGATGATACTGAAGATGGAGACACAGTAACCTTTAAACAGGTTAGATATACAGTAAAAAAAGATTAGTTTTATAGTTATTTAATTCCCACCCTAATGAAAAATTATTGAAATATATTTCTCCATTAGGCTGGGAACACATTAATGGTCCTACACCTTAGTGTAGTAAAGCACCTGTTAGTTGAATATGAAAAAAAGAGCTGTTCAGACAGCTCTTAGATTTTCTACTAAAGTCTTCGTTAGATGAAAAAGAAGTTTTATGTATTTCGTATAGTAACTTTCCCTTCTTTATTTTCTTCGTGATTCCATTCAACTTGAATTTCAAATGTCCCATCTTTAAAAAATAAAGGAAATCTTCTCCGTATTGATGTCTGCATAGGCAGTTTAAATGCTTTCTCTATATCTACCCAAACTGCTTTCCCCTCTGGAGCATCTTCCAAGAGTTCACCCTCAAATTCCTTTGTTATGTAATTAAATATCATATATCTATCTTTAGCGACTGGATTAACATATTCATAAAGTCCTTTATAAATAAGGTTTCTAACTTCTAACCCAGTTTCTTCTTTTACCTCTCTGATAGCACTCTCTACAATACTTTCAGGAAACTCAACTTTACCACCTGGTGGAATAAATCCTTTGAAATTGTCGTGTTGTCTATCCAGAAGTAAAACCTTTTCTTCACTTTGAATCATACAAACAGTCCACATTTTATAATTAATGGAATTACTCATAATTCCCTCCCTAACTTTTTATATAAACACCACCATATATATACTTTTTTAAAACTAACCATCATTGAGTTGAATATGGGCACAGGTTAAGCCTTTAATCTAATTGGCCATATGTACGTATGAATTTCCCGTTATAAGCATCTAAAACAATTGTTGGGCTGCTCCCTTTATAATCAACAGTAATATGCCATTGTTGTTGATTTGTTAAACGATTAAAAAACCCCTCTTTTTTAGTTAAGAACATATCTATATCTTTTGGTGAGAGATCTTTTATTTTAATATCTAAAAAATTTTTTCCTCCAATTTCTTGATTTTTAATGTGTTCTTCGACTTTTGCTAACACAAGACCTGTTTCTAAAATTGGCTTTTGATATTGATAAGCAAATATGATAACTAGAGCCAATAGAAGTCCGTAAATTAACTTTTTAAGTATATTTGGATTTTTTTTCCTAATCATAATACATCACCTTTTTGATAACTACTCCTCCGTTTACACTAAAATATAAACCTAATCTAGAAAATAATACCACTCCATATACAGCTTGGTAAATGTATTATGGCAAATTCCTAAGATGCTTGTTTTTCATACTAGTTTTTATCACTGCTTCCACTTATGTTGTTTTTGATAAAATTGATGAATTTATCAAATATCTTATCAATTAATTTATATACAATCATTTTTAACACGCAACAAACAGCGAAAACGATAAAATATGGAAGTATTATACAGGGGAGATAACAAGAAGTAACAAGAAGTAACAAGGAAATGTATTTTAAATTTAAGTTAACTTCAGAAAAAGAAGTCGCGATGCCCCGTTAGTTCAATAAGAAAAAGGCTTTACTCCTTATTGAAGTAAAGCCCCGATTAACTTAATATGAACTTCTTAAAATTAATAATAACAACTTTTACTCATAAAAATCCAAAATATTTAATCATTTTTCTTTGAAAGCCCCTGATATAATTAATGTTTTCATACCCATTTTTAAGAATATGTTTTAATTGAATTTAACAAGATTAAATTATCTTATGCATTGAAATCGAGGAGGTCGTATAACCCAACTTTTTATAAAGATTCACTGCAGCATCGTTGCTGCCGAATACACTTAAAGCAAGAGAGTTCATACCAAGTTCTTTTACTCTAATTTGCAGTTCCTCTAAAACTCTAGTTCCGTAGCCTTTTCTTCTAAACGCTTCTTCAATATAAATATGATATAGGTATGCCCGATCAATTTCCGTATTTACACTATACCAGAGAATTCCTATTTTTGTTTTCACGTCAGTGTCCCAGATATTGTATAAAAATTGACCCTCTGTAGATAACCCATTAGAAAATATACCCTTCATCATCATTTCAGATTCTTCTATTGCTTTATCTAGAGAAAGAGTGTAATTACTCGAAATTTCTTTAGCATAATTCGGAATCATAAAGTCTAAATACTTTTCAAATTCTTGATTATTAAATTTTTCTAACTTAATCATTTTATCTCCCCTTAATTAACAATACCGCTAATTTATTTGATTTAATTCTTTAAAATAAGTAAGTAAAGTAAACTTAGCAGTTATTTAGATAGTAAAAGACAAATGATTATCTAATAATTCCCGGTTTTACTTTACAAAGTAATCCATGGAACACTGAAATTAAAGTTATTCACACTCTATTCCTCCTTTTGGCAGTAAAAAATAAAAAAAATTATCACTATGTTTGTAAATGGATTTAAGTTCATTTATACAGATAAGTTTATCTTATTTCAATTCTCTTTGTCACCAAAATAAACCTATTTTGTTAGATTTATATTTTTAAATTAGCTACATCCTTTCCTTCTTGAACTAACCTGCACCGTTAGTTCAAGAAAGAAAAAAAGAGCTACATATGCAACTCAATGATCTTCAAGTAAAGCACCCCGTTAGTTTAATAAGAACAGGAACGCTTTTTAAACAATCGCGCCTGTTTGTTGAAGCTATTTATCTTCAATTTTACACACCACTTTTTTCAGCTATATTATATTCAAAATATCTATAGGCGCATTTAACACATAATCTGCCGATTCAAAACCTTTAGTTGTTTTAGAACCCCATAAAGCAAGGGCAAACTTCACCCCAGCACTATTCGCACATTGCATATCATATATGGAATCTCCAATGTATATTGCTTCATTTTTAGTTGCATTCAACCCCTCTAAACAAACTAATAGAGGTTCAGGATGTGGTTTGTGATTTTCGGTATCATCTGCACAAATAGTGTGTTCAAAAAAGGAACTCAATCCAAATGGTTCAAATTCATCAATTAATTCTTGCCTTGTTTTAGATGTTACAATACCAGTTCTGATGGGACTTTCTGATAAAGCTTTAATAATTTCTTTTATATCTTTAAACATTTGTACTTCTTGGGAAAATTCTAATACAATCTGTGCCCACTTTGGATGTACACGTTCTACGTCAATCACATTCAGTCTTCGTAGTGTTTCTTTTCCCGGTATTCCCAAAGCGAATCTTAAATCCTCTAATTGATAATCTTTGCCTTCTTCCCTCAGGACTTTTTGTAGAGATTTTAATATAGCTTTTTCTGTATCTAAAATGGTTCCATCCAAGTCAAAAATCACACATTTAAACAATTTTATTCCTCCTTAAAATGGTCTAATTCGATTGTTGAACACAAGTTAAACAACACTACCTGACCCGTTTGTTAAAAAAAAAGTGCTACCTGAACAGCTCAGATCCTTACTAAAGCCCTCATGAGTTGAAGAACTTCTAAACGAATATCATCTCATAACTATCATTATCAGCAGAGTTATTTAAGCTTAGTTAAAACTTATTATTAATTATTTCATTAAAGTCTAATTCCAAACAGCATACTGCCATATATTATAGATAGGTTACTCTGTTAGGAGGTGAGTATATGCCGCTTTTTTCACCAGTTCCAGGAAGATCCTTTCCTCCAAGAAATAGACAAGTATTTGGCCCTCCTTATCAAGGACAACAGTTTGGCTCTCCTTATCAAAGACAACAATTTAGAGCCCCCTACCAAGGACAACAGTTTGGCTCTCCTTATCAAGGACAACAATTTGGACCCCCTTACCAAGGACAACAGTTTGGCCAAAATTACGACAATAGAAGGAACCCATCTTTCATGTCCCCTAACAATTCATCTCCAGGTATTTTAGGAAACCTGCCGAACCACATCAACACAATTATGGGTCACGCCGGTACCATAAAGAATGGATATAATATGATGAGACAATTAGGATCTTTTATGGGTTTATTTAGATAGTGAAAAGCCGATGTTCTCTTATAAATGGGACATCGGCTTTTTCTAATAATGCTCCTAACAATACAGTGACCATCAAATCAACTCCCGTTATGGATAAGATAGATTATTAGTTTATACGGGCTAATTCCATTAAAAATAGAATTTTGGGTAATTTATGTAATTTTAACTCTCCCGCTCACCAATTCTCCGCACTTGTCTATTAATCTTTATAACTCTCATCATAAGATACCTTAATTGCATTTCAATTTAACAAATACAAGTGGAGAGGTTGTAAAACTTAAATGAATCTAAAAAATGAGATTAACCAAAAAATACAACAAATTATTAAAAATCTGAAGCAAGACCAATATAATGATGGTTCGTGGAGATTTTGTTTTGAAAGTGGACCAATGACCGATGCAAATATGATTATCATGTTAAGAGTATTAGATTATGATGATGAGAATCTTATAAAGAAACTTGTTGCACGTCTACTTCAACAACAACAAAATAACGGTGCTTGGAAGCTTTATGATGATGAAAAAGGCAATTTATCTGCAACAATTGAAGCATATACAGCTCTTTTATTTTCTGGACATTTGAATAAAGATGATCCGTCGATGAAATTAAGTGAACAATTTATTGTGAACAATGGAGGACTTGAAAAAAGTCATATTTCTACGAAGTGTTTACTAGCTATTACCAACTTATACCCTTGGCCAAGACTATTTCCTATCCCACTTAGTATCTTGAATATGCCAAAGTTTCTAACATTTAATTTTTATAATTTTAGCTCATACGTACAAGCACACTTTCTTCCTATCTTAATATTAGGACACGATAAATTTGTAATTACTAATAAATGGACGCCTGATTTACAGCATTTATTTTTATCTAAAAAGAAATCTAAAGCACTTATAAAGGAAAAAAGATGGTTTAATTTATTTAAAAAGAAATTACCTACTTATAAAGAATCTACGAGGCTAAAAGCTGAACAACATATATATAATTGCATTGAAAAGGATGGGACATTATATAGTTACTCAAGTTCTACATTTTTTATGATTTATGCACTACTTTCTCTAGGTTATAAAAAATCTTCTCCTATTATTAAAAATGCTATTAGAGGAATTAGATCTTTTTTATACGAAAAAGGAGATGTTTTTCATATTCAAAACTCTCCTTCGACTGTTTGGGACACTGCCCTAATTTCTTATTCCTTACAAGAATCGGGTCTTACCATTAAGGATCCATCTATCCAATTAGCTTCGAACTTCTTAATGGAATTACAACACAAACACTCTAATAAAGGATGGGGTTTTTCAGAAAGCAACTCCATTAATCCTGATGTTGATGATACACAAGCGGTATTAAGGGCACTATCTAATTTCACATGTAGTCATTCTGAATTTCGTATGGCCTGGAATTCGGGAGTTAATTGGTTATTAACCATGCAAAACAATGACGGAGGCTGGGGAGCATTTAAAAAAAATAGTCCCGCATACATTAAATGGTTTTTCCCCATACAGAATTTTGAAGACACTGCTATAGATCCTTCTGCTGCTGACATCACCGGCAGGACATTGGAATTTCTAGGGAATCATTTAAATTTGACTAAGCAGCATCCTCGTGTAATGAACAGTGTAAAATGGCTAATAAAGAATCAAAGTAAAGATGGTTCATGGTACGGACGTTGGGGGATATCTTACATTTATGGTACATGGGCAGCTGTCACAGGCTTAAAAGCAGTAGGAGTTTCATCTGATCATCAAACAATCCAGAAAGCAAAAGATTGGTTGTTAAATATAAGACAATCTGACGGAGGCTGGGGTGAATCATGCCAGAGTGATTTTCATAGAGAATATATTCCTTTACCCTATTCTACACTAGTACAAACTTGTTGGGCGGTTGATGCATTAATTTCTAGCTCTGAGTTTCCTACAAAAGAAATCATAGAAGGAGTTAAAAGAATTTTAGAATGGCAAAATACAGAAACTAGTCGGATCACATATCCTACAGGTGCAGGTTTACCAGGACACTTTTATATACACTATCACAGCTATCAATACGTATGGCCTTTGGTTACATTGAGCCATTACTTAAAAAAATACAATTAGTTCATTATTGGATTTTTTTTGAAAAATATAGTTAATCTATCTACCCCCTTCCTTTTTCATCTCATATACTATATTGTTCCAATCTTTATTTCTGGAATTTACTTTTATTTGAAAGGAGGTTTTTGTCAATGGCCAATATTGACCCTAATTTAATGGGTGTTTTCCGACAAAGAATTAAAAACCCCCATTGTTTCCGTCGTGTATGTGGACATCTTAGATCATGCAACTATCGTCAGTTAAGATGTCCCGCAGGTGCATACGGTCTTGTTGATCGTCTATCTGACTGCTGTGGAGTACCTATAACAAAAGCTCAGAGAGATAATGCAGCACAATGGCTTATGAATTGTGGAGTTGATCCTCTAAACAGAGCACATCGAAGAAGGATGTGGGGTATTGTTAGGGGCGGTTTGCGGTAAACTGAAACACATTTAAAACTATTAATCAAAATATTCTTGCAAAAGAATATTTTGATTAATAATCTTTTTTTCCAGAAGATAATCCTTTTTTTATTTACCTCAAAATTTATTTTTAATTCATTCCTCCATAATATGCACACTCTCAATAATTTAACCTAGCATATTCTTTAATTGACTGAGGACACTTGCAAATTGTTGTGAATTCTCTGTACGAATAACGCAATAAAATGGATTACCATGCTTTAAATCAATTAAAGAACCCTAAAGAAAATTATCCTATAAAAAAATTAAGAGTGCGAAACCTTATAAAACTATATATCTTAACAAAAAAAAGTCAGGTTCTGGATATGTCGGAGGAGTTACAAGATTTTTCAAACCGCAGAAAGACCTTAAAAACATAGTATACAGAACTACGATAAATATTTTCATTCTGAGCATACCTTGTGAGGACTATTAGTAGTTTATTTCCCTTAAATACATCTCCTGAGTTATAAGCCCATTTTTATCGATAACTACTACAATTAAATAAATCAAAATTAAGCCAGCACTTACTAATCGCTGGCTTTTCTTATTGAACTATCCTGCCCCGTTAGTGCAATAAGAAAAAAGAGCTGCCTAAGCAACTCTTCCCCGCAATCTGAACTTCAACACAAGAACAAGCATAGAACTCAATCCCATCGCTATAATATCATCTAAGCCTAAGATAGTTTAGTAACACTTTAGCTTTTAAACTCCATAAAGTGACTTGAATTTGGATAAAGAGTTTTCTTTGAAAAACCTATAGAAGAATAAAATTTATCAGCTTGTTCCGTATCTGTATGAAGCACAATAATTTTATAATATTTTTTTGCTTCTTCAATTATCCTTTTTACCAAAAGGCTTCCTATACCGTTTCTCCTATATGCTTTGCTTACATAAAACCTTCTCAGCCTACCAATAGACTGTTCATTTGAAAATGAATCTTTATTTAATCCACCAATAGCAACAAGGACACCTTCTTCATTAAACACGCCAAATAAACCTTCTCCAATATGGTTAAAGGTGTTACTGCCATTTTTATAGTCATTTACTAATCTTTCTACAAAACGAAAACCATCTGCTTTGCTTTGCTTTACTAAACCATCAATATCAAAATTCAACAGATTATTTATTTGTTTTATCTCATATTTCTCCATGTGTATCCTCCAAAAATTACGTAATTTTTTTTAAACTATTCTGCCTCGTTAGTTGAAGATAATTTAACTCTCTTCAACGGTTATAATTTGTTTCCCAAATAATATCTCATTATAATATATTTCTAATTTCCATAATCTAAGAAATACATAGATGTTCTTTTGACCACATTTTAGCGCTGGCGATTTAAATCCATTAGTTATTGATAAGATCCACAGTCTTGTTCAACTAAAGACCCTGTTAGTTTAATAAGAAATCTTGCGCATAGCTTCCTCGTAAAAGCAGATAATAGGCTGAGGTGATTAGAATATGTTAAAAACAAGGATTGTTTATATTATTTGTTTTTCAATTATTTTAAGCTTGTTTGTTTACAGCCAGTCCTTAAATACAAAATTGATAGAGTCATCCATCTCGCAATCGAATAGTGATAAAAGTGAATACAAACGGATTCAGGAATTGAAACAACGTTTAGATAGCCTCGAACCACCTGAACCTACCACCATTCTTGATTCACCTTTCCCTTTTGAAAAAGGAACAGAGGTGCATTTCCCTACCGATGTCATCCCTATTTCAGAAGTGTTAAAAGAAGGAACAAAAATCCCTTTCAAAATAATAAAAAGCGAACCGAACTATATTAGACCAATATATGAAGAAGACTGGCATAGCACGACTGGAAGATGGAGCTATATTCCTTCTCGAATACACTATTCTCTTCACCGCATATTCCCTTTTTATGCCATTGAGATTTCAGAAGAATTAAATTTTACACAGAATGTAGGTATTTCTTTTCCTACTGATATAAATGAAACAGACCTTGACCTGTATATAGTTATGTTTCAAACAAATATCACAGATGTTTATACAAAAGGAAATCAAGTTGTTGTTGTTGGAACACCTAAACGAACAGGAGTAGAAGTTATAAACATTAAAATTGCAGATATACACCCAAGTAATAAGGAGAAATTTTTGTTAGTTCAGTTAGCAACTAATGGAGATGAACTTGATTATTCTTTAATTCGTTATGAATCACCCAATTATTGGTTAAAGCAAAAACAAAGAAATGAACGTGAAAAATCTAAAAAGGAGTGAACCTTTGCCTTATCAACTTACTTGTGAAGGCTGTTATTTTATACAATCATTCTTATTTAACTAACCTGCCCGGTTAATTAAAATACTATCTCAATGGTTTTCCAGAGACTATATGTCAATGGAGATGTTTTGAATCCTGATATTCACCTAAGTTTGTAATAACTCAGCTTCGTTTTCATCTGTCACCATAGTAGCAACTTTTTTTATTACTCTCAGTATCTCGAGTAATAATTCACTATCACTTTCTTCTAATGTTATTAACGAAGGGATGTGCTTTTTAGGTATAGCAACAATATGTACTGGATAAAAAGGTTTTGTATGATAATAGGCTAATACATTTTCTATCTCCATCACTTTATTTACTTGCATTTTTCCGCTTAATACTTCATCACAATAAAAATCTTCAGTCACAATATATAACCCCCATAGATTATAATTTTCACTTTAACTTATTCTACTTTCTTCTTACAAAAGCCTGCTCCGTAATAATTGAATAAAAAAAGAGCTGAATAAGCAGCTCAATGATCTTCAACTAAAGCTCCTCGTTAGTTGAATAAGATTTATCCCTTTATGAAGCCTTATTTAATAGGCTCTCCTTTATCATAATCTCTTTCACCAGTATCCTCATTTATTACGTGAGCAAACTCAATTCCATCTGCTGTTCTCATATATGAATAAGTGTAATTTCTTTCCTCGTAGAAAATGATTTCTATGGTATCTACTTTAAGTCCTTTCATAACTTCATATTTAACATATTTAGGTGTAGAGTATTCTTCAGGAGTAAATCCTTTCTTATTTAAATATTCTACAACTTCATTTTTAAAATCTTCTACTTTTTTATATTCTGAATACCAGAAAATCCCGATAAATACTAATAAAAAAACAAAAATAATAAAAATATATTTTTTCATAAGTACACCTCTTATTTTCTATAATGATAAACAAAAAATATAGATAGAGCTAATACGATTCCATTCCAATCTCAACAGCTCAACCATTATTCCTCTTAAAGCAATCTGCCCCGTTAGTTCAATAAGGAAAAGGCTCTACTCCTTATTGAAGTATAGCCACCCGTTAGCCATCCATGAAGCGCAACAATCAGTACTTCATCACAGAAAATGAAAGAGAATTAAGTTCTTTCATGGGAGTTGAATAACAACAATCTTTCAAAAACAACCTTTTGTATACTTTCTTATCTTTAAAAAAAGACGACGAAAAGTTTTCGTCGTCTTAGCTATTACATCCCATTGATAAATTTTTCAACTTCGGCAACTTTTTCGCCGTTCAATAGATACGAAACACCATATATTTCGCCTTCTCCGTTATGGTTGACCGCAACGTCAATATCATTCACAATTTGCTTCATATATTCGAATGCTTGACGCATGTATTCATCGGTCGGTTTCCATTGGTCAGCAAGTTCTGTTGATTCCTTCGCTTTACCATTAGGGCCTATATGTGCCGAGCGAACGAATTGAATATGTGAGATGTAACTTGATAGAAGGAACAAATTCGAATGTTCCTTTTCGATTTCATTGCTTTCTTTAATCAATTGTTTCGGAAATTCCCTAATGACTTCTTGTGCCTTCAAGTAATATTCGAAACCTTCATCGCTGTTCGCTTCCTTCAATTTTGGGTCGTCCATCGGTTCGGAAAGCATTGCGTTCATTTTCGAAGCCCATTCTCCCAATTCTGCGTCATAAAATTCGGGTTCGCTTGCTTCCACAACGACTTCAGTAACGTTATCGTTTATTGATTTATCGCCGTCGCTTACATGTGTGAAATCAACGAATTCACGAACCCCGAAAATTGCAATGATGATAACAACAATAGTGGAGACAAGTAAAAATTTCATTTTCATTTACACCCCTCCGATTCTCATCGTTTAAACGTACCTCAACCATCTTTTTCCCTTCTTTAATTGCCCTGAAACAGTCTCCATATAACCCTATTTTATACATTATTTTATTCACACCTATATTTGTATTTCGACACCTTCAATTAAATTTCCTTGTTCAACTAACCTGCATTGTTAGTTCAATAAGAAAAAAGAGCTGCCTATGCAACTCTGATTCCAAACTATTACACCAGTTAAATAAATAAGATGATTTTCGTTCTCTTTATACTTTTAGTTCATTTGTACATTTTTCCAATATGTATTTGGTCCATTACTTTTTAAAATTGCATTTTTCGGGACTTGTTTAATTATAAGGAGAAGATTAAGTATATCAACTGACAATGCCATTGAGTTTAGTATTATCAAGAACTTTAATGTCGTTGTTAATAGCCCAAATGCACTTAATATAAGTGGCAAAATTATTGAAATAATAATAAAAGGACCAATTGTAATGAAGATATATCTTGATTTTAAAATCTCTTCTTCTGTTATCACAAAACCCCCGAACAGCGTAAATCCTATATATGTTTTTTCTGATTTAGTGAAATTCGGAATGAAAATCAAATGAAGTAATTCGTGAAGTATCAAAAGTAAATTTAACCCAAAAATACTACTCAAGTTAATTGTTATTGATATTTCATCCGGTGTTAGTCCAAAATCGCTCAAGGAAATACTGGAAAAAATATTTATTATCCCAATAGAGATGATTGCTGCTACAATCATTAAAGGGGTAGATAACAAAATAGCACTTGTTAAAATTTTAGGTTCTTTCATTGGAATCCAGCTATTTTTAATTAATTCCAAATGTAAAAGTGGGTTACTTTTTTTGGTTTGGAATTAAGTTGATCTAAAATATCCCCAAAATCCATATTTTAAGTTAAATGATAAGAACTCGTTTTGAAAAATGATTGATCAAAACGGGTTAATTCTTTGTGAAATACTATACGATTTTTATAATAAAGTTTGATCATTTTCTACCTAGTAATTCTAAAAAAATCGCGCCCGATTACGGTATAAATATTATATTTTTCCTAAGACAGCGTTAACAAAATCGGTTTTTTCTTCTGGATATTTGTGTTTATTATGGGTCAAGACATTGATAGCTTACATTTCTTTCCGAGAGATCCTATTCTACTAAAGATTCTGTTATTTTCCAATCTAGATTTTTAATCGCCAACATCGAATTATCCTGAATGATTCCTGTATCTACGAAACCAAATGAAGCGTATAATGTTTTAGCTATGACATTACTTGTTCGATAAAAGAGGGTTAAATATTCTGCTTCTCCATCTGGCATAGTTTCAATATCCATCATCATTTTTTCAAAAGCAAGTTTGCCATATCCTTTACCTTGGTAACTCATTCCAATCATAATATGCCAAATAAAATAGCTCTTCTTCCCGTAAAAAACTTCATTTTCAAATGTTTCATGATCCAACGTATCATAAATATACATCAAAAATCCAACCGCAACTTCATCGGCATAAATGGCAAGGGGAGTCGCTGGTATACCGTCTGCGTTCAACATATGAGCGTCTGCAAAGCTTCTGAGGTTAGTAGTTTCTAAAAAGTCTTCCTGGTTTTCTTCAACTTCAAGTGCAATTACTTCATCTATGTTATCCCCGGTTATCTTTCGTAATTCAATCATTTTTTTATCTCCTCTCCTAAGACAAGCCACTTCCACACATGGCCTAAAACATTCCAAATATCATTTCTATAATTCCCGAAATATGGTACACAAAATATTCACCAATGCTAGCTCTTTTTCCCCTGTGATTTCTAATCCTTGTCCCGTAAAATGGCCAGTTTGTTGAATTGTCATAATCCATCTTGTCAATGCGATTGTATCAAACCTTTTTACAAATTATCGGACTTTATTACAAATTATCGGACTTTATTACAAATGATCAATCTATATTTTAAATCTATAACTTTTGGGTAATTTGCTTAGTATTTTCATTAAATTCACTCTATTAATACCTTAATTTAAGAAAAATTCATAACTAACCAAATAATACCATTTCAACATTTTAAATGTATATCCTTCTTCAACTAACCTGTCTCTTTAGTTCAATAAAAAAAGAGCTGTCTGACCTGCTCAACAATTTCTCTAAAGCACCCGTTAATTGATTAAGAAAGTTTTTGTTTTGATTTTTGATTCATTAAGATATGCCTTAAGCTAATATTACAAATTAATTCACGGTAAACCTACCTTCGTTCAAAACGATATTTACAAGGTCCCCTAAATCAGCATCATTATTTTCAAGTATCAATCTTTCTGGAAATTTATTCGAATTAAAATCTTTAACAATTTGTCTAATTCTATCTTCTCCTACGTACGCAACTCCACTTCTTTCTTTATCCCTATTAATTAGGATATTTATATCACTTTTAATTACTATTATCTTAATGTTAATATCTAAATTCTTTATTCTATCTATAACAGAAAATATCTGCTCTATAGAAAAAACATAATCAGTAACTACATTCATATTATTGTTTGTAAAGTTTTCAACCAGAGCAACTATATTGTCCCATAAGACATTCAGAAAAAAATTATCGAGATCATCACAAGGATGTACCCATCCTTTCTTTACCAAATTGTATAACAGATCCCCCTCTATATGTACACATAACCCGTCCATACTTTTACATATCTTATCAGCCAATGTACTCTTTCCAGCCCCAGGGGGACCACTTATCAAAAAGACTGTTCTTTTTGTATTCAAAAAATCACTTCCTTTGAAATGAATTATTTATTTTAACTATGATATGTTACTAAACTTAATATTTTGCGTTAATAGGGTCTTTATTAATTATTTTAAGGTGATTTTAAAATAGTAATAAACCCTGCCCCGTTAGTTTAATAAAGAAAAAAGAGCTGCATATGCAACTCAATGATCTTCAAGTAAAGCACCCCGTTAGTTTAACAAGGCTATTGTAATATTTTGTTTATTATAGCCATAACAAAATTCCTTCATTACAACATAGGATAAATTTTATTAGGTTACTAAACGTTACTTAAATACGCAACAACAATTTCTAAGTTTCCAAAATAGGAAACATCCCTGCTTTTCGTTCAAAAAGCAAGGATTTTTTCTATTTACTTATTTTCCCGAATTTCTTTATAGATTTTACGAAGTGCTTTTTTCGAACCTCGTTCAATATCATGATTTAGTTTTTTGGTTTTATAATCAATGAATAAAGTGTCTAAGTCATAGCCTTCTGGATATAACTCTACAGCTTTTAACTCTAGAGCCAATCGTTTTTCGTTTACCTCAATAAATTGATTTTGATAATACACAGTAATGTTATAATATTTGTCTTTTTCTTTGTACACTATTCCAAAGTCGTCGTGGTCAAACAGTTTTACACGGTCTCCTTTTTGATAGTCGATATTATTTTTTGCTTTTTCAACAACTGCTTTTGGTCTCGGGATTTTGCTTTCATTTAATCGTTCCATTCGATACTCTTTATTTTTCATATAATCTTCTGCTCTTTTTAGAACATTTTCTGGTATATTCATTTTTCTAGAGATCCATAATGCATTACTGTCTCCAGACTGCCCTATGAGAAGTTTAAATAATGGTTCTAATGTTTCATGATTAAATTGCATGGCAGCGTTCATAAAGTCACTATGCATTTCGGAAAAACGTTTTATTTCTCCATAATGCGTTGTTGCAACAGTAATACATCCTTTAAGATAAAACTCTTCTAAGAGGGAGATTGCTAACGCTGCTCCTTCATTTGGTTCTGTCCCACTGCCAATCTCATCAAATAGTAACAAAGTATTATTGTTTACTGATCGAAGAATCTCTGATAAGTTCTTCATGTGAGAAGAGAACGTGCTAAGTGCATTTTCTAAACTCTGATTGTCGCCAATATCTACAAAAATGCGCTCAAATACTGCAATTTCGGTTTCTTTCGAAGCTGTGATATGAAACCCGGACATAGTAGCCAAAGTAACAAGACCAATTGTCTTAAGCACAATTGTTTTTCCACCTGCATTAGGTCCGGTTATTATTAAGCTACGAAAACTGCTTCCAATCTCAAATTGAAGTGGTATAACATGACCCGATAATAATGGATGCTTGCAATTTATTAATTTCATATTCCCATGATCATTTATATTTGGCTCAATCCCATCCACATGTCTGCTATATTTAGCTTTAGCAAAAATAAAATCGTACTGGGATACAAGCTCAATATTAATATTAATAGGGTGAAGATTTTCTGCCACTAGCCCAGTTAAAGTAGCTAGTATTTGATATTCTAACATTGCCTCTTCTGATTTTAATGTTGCTAATTCAACACTTAATTTTCCTACCACACTAGGTTCCATAAAGACTGTCGAACCTCTAGAAGATATCTCAATTATGGTTCCCTGTACTTGATTTTTGTATGATGCTTTTATTGGTATTGTATAGTGATCATCTTTGACACTAATTAAAAATTCCTGGATATAATTTCTATTAGCGCTACTGTTCAAGAATCTATTTAATCTCTCCTTTATTTTTTGTTCAGTTGTTTGGATATGGTAACGAACACGTTTGAGTTCCTTGCTTGCGGACGAGTCGACCTGATTATTTTTGATAGAAAAATTAATTTCCTCTTCTACCTCCATGAATTCTGTCATGGAATAAGCATAGGACGCTAATGTCGGAGCAAAAAGTTCTTTACTGGTCATGAAAATTTTTATTTTTCGGCAGCCTCTTAAAAAATCGGAAATACTTAAAAGCTCTGATGGGTCTAAAATTATGCCTTTTTCTAATTTATCAATACTATGTCCAGTGTTGGAAACACCTATGAAAGGCACGTTTCCTCCTGCATCAAGAATGGCACGTGCTTCAGATGTTTCGGTTAATCGATGTTTGACTACTTTTAAGTTAGAACTGGGAATTAATTTATCAAATAGTTGTTTGCCTAGTCCGCTAACGCAATAAGATTTTATGATCTCTTTTAGTTCATTGTACTGTAATTTTTCAAAAGTACCTTCATTCATGTTTTCATTCTCCTCAATGTGATTAATAGATGAGCAATGAAGAAACCTAACGGCAAAATTCCAATGAGTTGGTTATAAATATAAAAAAGCCGCGGTGGATACCGCAGCTTACGTTACAATGCAAAAGTAAAATACATAAATAAAACCATCAATAATGATAGTTCTAATCATGAAGTGATGCGCTTGTTTGTAAAGTATGGTAGGTATCTTCATAAGTGGAAATAAGTCCAAAACGAAACAAGGGGTGTAAAACTAACTTAAATCCCCTGTTGTTAAAACTTCCTTATTTCCTATAAAGTTTACTTATTTAGAAACAAACTACCGCACTCATCAAATGCACCTCTTATAAAATAATTGATATGCTCATTGAAATCGACTTTACAGGATTTATTATACTAATTGATACAGGAACTGTAAAGATATCAAACATTTTGTTAATCCTAAATTAACTTTGGATAAGCCAGTTAAACTTTTTCAGTAAAGTCGTTGAAGCTTATAATAATTAGGATAACTTGAATACATCGGCCTCGATTAATTTTCCTGTTTAGAATCATTTTTAAAAGATTCTGTTGTTTATAGTGGGCGTAATAACTCTTTTTACGTAATTTTATTGAACTAAACTGCCCCTTTAGTTCAATATGAAAAAAGCTCTACTCCTTATTGAAGTAAAGCACCCGTTAGTTTAAGTGAGATGTTTCACAATACTTTTTTCATGGATATACACTTCAAATTTTTATCGTTTCTGCGGAATCGTCATTTCTTCCCACGAATAATTTGGTATAGTTGCAATCCATAAAGTATCTCCCGTGATATCCACATCCTGAACGATGAAATCAACCGCATCAAACACTTTTTCAGGTTTTTTTTTATCTTTCGTGTTGATGGAGTAAATAGCTTTACCTCTATGTGTATATCCGAATAATTCCTCTCCTTTTTTAATAAATTTAACTACCTCTTCCTCAACTTTAATGTTTCTCCAAATTCCCCCTTGAAGATCTCGGGTCCAAATTCCACTTTGCGTGGTAATGAATAGCCTATTCTTAATCACTTTCATATCCCAAGGTTCATCATTACTTTTCGGCATGGTTATCTCGCTCCACCCATCAGTTGTTTTTTGCAAAATCTTCCTTTCTTCTGTGAGTCCTATCAAGTCACCATTATCCGATATTTGAACCGCACGACTAAAACTCCATTTTGAAAAGTCCTCTTAGGAAAGCTTTCGTACCAGCCATTCAATCGGTCCTCGATCAAATTTTAATTTCCATAAAACACTAAATATCACAGAACCAATATAGAAACCAGCACTAAAAATATAAATAAACGGGAGTTGTTGATTTTCGATTCGACCTAGAATATATATAATTGATAACCCAATTACTATATGTCCAATGTAGTGTGTTAAAGTCATTTGTCCAGATGGTATGATAACCTTCCATAACCAAAAACTTTGCGCTTTTTCAGTAACCTTTAGAATTATTACTAAAATAATAAATGAAGAACCTATTGCAGAAAGCATATACAACACACTCGGTAAAATTGGTCCCGTTTTAAATAGAAACTGTGCAACTTCACTCGTGAGTACAGGTGTTAATTGTTTTATTAATACAACAGAAGCGCTCTCCGCAATGACTAGCGATGTAAAACCAATGGCAAGAAGATTTCTTTGAATACGCCCATCTTTCAAAGAATAGCAACCAATGACAAACCCAATAAGAATAAAAGCAAACCATGGGAAGATTGGGTGATATCCGTTGATAAAGAGGTTACGGGTAAAGCCACTTATCGACCAAAAATCTACGTATTCCATAAACAGAGCATTTGGTTGCCATCCTGTAAACATGTCATAGGTTAGCTGGATGGCTTGAGCAACCAAAATAAGAACGCCTGCAATAATTATATTTGTTCGTTTTTTGAAACCGATAAAGAAAGTTAGAAAGAAAAGGTAAAATCCATAATAATGTAAAATGTCACCGGTCCACCCAATTACATATAGCCCCATACCAAGAACAAAGAGTAATAACGCACGCTTCCAAATGAATATGCGTGCTTTTTGAAGTTGTTCTTTATTGCTACTTTCTCTTGTTCGTTTTGTCATCAAAGCTATCCCAATACCAGCTAATAAAACAAATAGAGCAGAAGCACGACCTTCAATTAGGGAAGTCAACTTAATTAGCCAAGATGGCCCTTTCCCTTCTACCCCAGTAATAACTGAATAATTTATAAGTAGCATTCCAAACATTGCAAGTGACCTAGCAACATCAATACCAATTATTCGTTCTGCAACTTTACTCACTTAAATCACCCTTCGAAAAAACTAGCTTAACCGCTGTTATCCAAATACCTTTGTAATTGATTGTTTCATTCTCCATTATTAGATTCCCGATATTATCTAGAACTAAAGCTAAAATATGAGCTTTCTCTTCAACAGCGTCCCCTGTAATTATTGAAAGAGTTGAGGCCTTTTTGAGCAATTCCTCAAATCCCTTTAAATAGAATGACTGAATTTCTAGTAAATGATCATGATAATATTTATCTCGTGCAGCGAGGGACAAAAACTCTTTCATTACATTATCGTAGTAAGGATCTTGTTTTTGGTCCTGAATCATTTGAACACCAATGTTGACTAATTTATCTTCAAAGTTTTCAGCTGTAAAATCCTCTACACGAAAGTAATTGTTGAAATGAATTTCTGTACAGAAGTAATCAAATAATTGTTTGATTAGATCATCTTTTGACTCGAAATAATAGTAAATTGATGGCTTTGAGATACCCACCGATTTTGCAATCTGTGCAAAACTTGCTTTTTGAATTCCCTGCTCTGCAATTAAAATATAAGTAGCATTTAAAATATCTTCTTTTGTATTATTGGACATAAAAGTACCCCCCCATTTTTTACCTATCGTTAGGTAGATTATAAAGCGGTAAAATTAAAAATTCAAGTAAAAAAGAGATTTCCCTAAATAAAAATAATAACAACTTCCATATAAATCATTAGATCTACGTCAAGATTTCAGACACACTCAAGTTGATTTTTTTGTGTTGCGCAACGTGGCTGGTGTACCCGAGCGATAAAGCTTGACTACTGTTTGTTTAAATTCTTTATTGTACTTTTAATACATACAGGGAGTTTTATATTATTATACGTACCCTAACATAAATTCCCCTTATTGAACTAACCTGCCCCGTTAGTTCAATAAAGAAAAAAGAGCTGCATATGCAACTCAATGATCTTCAAGTAAAGCCCCCGTTAGTAAAAATATTACATACAAAATAATAATCTCTATTTCAAAAATTTCTCTAAAATTTCCAAGTCCTCGAGATATGCGTGTTGTATATTTTGTATATCTCTAAGTGACTTCCAACCAGCATCTACAATAATGTTATCGGGGTCGTTAATCCCTGCACTTTCTCCAGTTTTTTTCACTTTGAAGTAATAAGTTTTTACTTTATAACCTTTAATTTCAGTTTCTTTAATAAACAGGCTATCCTCAATGACAATATCATATCCAGTTTCTTCTTTAACTTCTCTAATACAACATTCTTCTGGTGTTTCTCCTTGTTCAATACCACCCGAAGGAATAGCCCAAGATTCAGAGTTACTACCTTTTACCATCAAAACTTCTTTGTTCTCATTAATACAAATTGCTGCAGAACCAAACCATTCTTTCATCTTATCCCTCCCGCTTCTTGTTCAACAAACCTTTTCGTTAGTTCATTATAAAAGTGCCAGTCCCACCTGAAAGTAAAGCACCCAATATAACGCCTTTTCTTTTGTTCAAAAGTTTACATACTATAACTTATTCAACACCATTCAAAAAAACCTTCTTGTTCAACTAACCTGCTCCTTTAGTTGAATAAGAAAAAGAGCTGTCTGAACAGCTCAAAGATCTTGTACTAAAGCTCCCTTTAGCACAATAAAGATTTATTATTTTTTCAATTCTTTACTCTCTGGAATTTCGAAATAAAAATCATATAAATCTCTTGCTGTTTGTTGGATAAATTCATATCCGCCACTTCCATTTATAGCAGTATCCAATCTAGCATATATAATTAGTAAAAGAGTTTTAGCTTCTGATTCACTTAATTGTTGAATCCTTTTCTTCACTTTCTCAATCTCTAACATTAAAAGCACCTCCCAATAATCAATTATTATCTTGTACCAAACTGCCCCGTTTGTTAGATAATTTCTTTCAATTCTTAGGAAAAATACCTGATGTAACTCTATTTAATATTTTTTTTAATGGCCATTGGCATAAAGATATTGTGATGATGATTATCAAAATGAAAACAACTAATTGTAGAAAACGACTCGAAAATTGTACAGCAAACCAATTACCTCCATAATAAATACAAATAAACCCCAAAAACACCATAGAAAGATAGGCAAAAGAAGCGAGAATTAATTGTTTAGCCGTTAATTGTCTTATTGATTCTCTATTTTTGTGTATAAGATTAATTGCCACAAATATACAATAAGCTATAATAATAAATGTAAACAAACAAATACACCTCCCTTTATCGAATGTAACTCCCAATATAATCCATATTATAATATTTATTCAACTAACCTGCCCCGTTAGTTGAATAAGGTTCCAGCTGAAATTTGGTAATATTTGCAGTTATCCATTTCTTTTCTGACTCAAAAAGGAAGTCCCATTTTTTAGTTTTTATCCAATCAAATAACTTATGAATTTCCTCATTACCTTCTTCAAATCGAATAAGAAATCCTAGTGCTAAAATTATGTCATCACTTACGACATTTCTTTTTCTTTTTAACATATTCTTAATACGCTCGATAACAGGTTTAATGGCAGTTTCATTTCCATGTCTATTGATACCTAACATGGCATATCCTTTAACTGCACCAGAACGGTCTTGTAAAGCCTCTAAAAAAGTCGGGAGTAAGGAAGCATCCCCTATTTCATTTAATGCCGATAAAGCCGAACATTTAACATCTCCTTTAGGATGATCCAGCAAATTTAAAAGGTGAGGAATAGCTTTATATGTACCAATCTCAAATAATACAGAATTTGCATAGATTAAGTCGTACTCATCTGTTGTCTCAGATATAATTTTAATGAGTGCTTCCTCTGCAATAGAACTCTTACATACCTTTAATGCTCGGATAGCATCCTGCCTGACAAGCCAACGCTCATCTTTAATAAATTTCAATATGGTTGAACATTCTTTTACAATTTTTTGTTCTGAAATTCTTTCAAGGACACTTGAAAGTGTATATTTGTCCGTTTCTTTTTCAAGCCATTTTAAAAGAATTTCAACTACCCGTTCATCTCCGGTATTTTCGCCAATTTTACCAAGTATAAAATAAATACCATCCCTGATTTCTCTATCCTTACTTTTTTCTAATAAATTATTAAGAGAAGGAATCACACTAGTACCTGTTATTTCTCTTGCTTTTCTGTAAGCATTCCAAGAAGGTGAATCTTCACTACTAGTATAAGAACTTCTGTCTGCCATTTTTTCGATTAATTTTAACAGTTCTTTTTCATCCATTGTTATAAACTCCTATGAAGTTATTTATCTTAATATATCATCTCTTATGTAACTAAACTGCCTCGTTAATTCAATAAGAAAAAAAGAGCTGCATATGCAACTCAATGATCTTCAAGTAAAGCCCCCCATTATTTTTGAATTACTTATTTTTTCAGGATAAATTTTATTAAGAATAAAGTAAATTATCCAAAACGGTATAGGTAAAGCTACTATGAAAGCCCTGTGGTCGGCAAGTAATGCATAAAGTAAAACAAACATTAAAATTACGAAAGGTATGATGAGTGGCAGTAAATCTTTTTATTTACATTAAATTTTAGACCTTATAAGTGTATAACCCCATCCTAAAAATAGGACAGGATTATACATAAATTTGTTTAATTTTTAATGAAAAACACTTAACCGAACTTAGAAATGGCCAATAAAGTAGTTTAGTATTAGTTTACTGCTGTATTATCTGAATAAGGTTGCCGCATGTATCGTCGAAGACAGCTATTGTGACTTTGCCCATTTCTGTCGGCTCCATAGTAAACTTCACGCCTTTTCCCTTTAACCGTGTGTACTCTTTTCGAACATCTGCAACGCCAAACATTGTTGCTGGAATGCCTTGGGTAATTAAACCCTTTTGATACTCTTTGGCGATCTGATTGTCATTCGGTTCTAGTATAAGCTCGGTACCGTCCTGATCATCAGAAGAAACAAGCGTTATCCACCTAAATTCTCCGGCGGGAACATCGTGTTTTTTTACAAATCCGAGCGTTTCTGAATAAAACTCCAGTGCCTTGTCTTGATCTTCTACGAATAAACTGGTAACTATGATTTTCATACTTTTTTTGCCTCCTTTGATTAATTTACCACTTCCCGAAAGTCGTTAATAATTTTATATGTGGAAGCAGCCAAACAAGAATAGAAACTTGAAGATGACGATACTCCGTCGTCATCTTCGGAAGCTGGTGGATTAAATATTTCGTTCCTCACACTCGAAAGGTTCTTCGCACGAGAAAACTTCATGGAAAAATCCCTTATACGGAATATCGTCCTCCAAGCATTTTATGAGATACGACAACTCCTCATCACACTCCGGTTCTTCACCATTATTCCGCATTACCTCGAATGCATCTACAATACCTTCCATGACGGTTACTTGGATAAATAAGGGCAACTTATCCAATATTGAATTTTCGATTCTGGTCTCGGATTTATATCCCTCGAGAACTGTTTCAAAATAATTATCCATGAACTTTTTCCGTTTACCGGCGTCTGGTTCAAATTGTATCCAGCCAACTCCGTGTGTCCAAAGACCTGCCAAATCAAACATATACCAACAGTAACATGAATTATCGAAATCATATACGGTAATTTGCCCGGTATCAAAATCTATTGAATAATTCCCATCATTGTAATCAAAATGGACCATACCGAAAGACTCACGGTTCCTGTCCAATCCTTCTAAAGTTTTAAGAAGCTCTACCATCTTCTCCTTAACCAGTGGTAACGTACCCGGTATCAGATTATCAATATACTCGACATTGTATTTATCAAAGAAACTATACCGGCGATGAACAGCAGCATAGCCTTTCGACAATTGGTGCAGCTTCCCGAGAACTTTACCGCAGTTATAATAGTATTCCGTAATAGGAACTCCTTCGCGATACTGATAATGATTTTCTACAAGCATTTTTCCCCTAGCCTTTTCGAACAGGCAGACAAAAAAAGTGTGATTATTATGAGTGATCTCTTCCAGTAGATTCCCCTTCCGAGAGCTGATCACATTCGAGACACTACCGCCATGCTCGAATAAATATTGGATATATTCAACTTCGCCCAACAGATCGTCTCGGCTCCTGTCATTTAAAAAGGCGATTCTGAGTATTTTTGCACTAGCGCCCTCTTTCTCACAGTTATAAACGACATTCCGCCCTCCGGCATGAGCATTAATTAAATTTGTTTCATAGCCTTCCAACTCATACAACTCTGATACTAGTGGACTTAAATAAGCTTCGTATATTTCAGCAACTTCATTATGATTCATTATATCCCTCCAATTTCTTGTTCAATAATTTTGAACTTGTGCGCCACAACTCCAAAGTTCCCTCGTCATATTCCCAGAATTGAACGAGACTCTGAGCGACTGCATCTGAAGCTACTCCTCTTACCATGTTTCCTAAATTCATCATCTTATATTTTTCCTCCCATTACCTTTGAGAGGATTAAACCTTAGTTAAGAAGTAATCCCTCTCATTAGCATGCTATTTTGAAATTCTATCATTTTCAATATGTCACCTCTTCCTTAAGTTTAGGCTATAAAAATTAAATAGCCCTATATATATACTAATTATACATAAAATTACAAATACCTCTTTTGTAATTTCTGCCCTGATAGGTCAATAAGACTTACTACAATAAGAAAATGAGCTGCCGTATCATGTTTGTTCAGCAACTCTTGCACCGGTTGATTGAAAATTATTAATTATAAACCCTACATCGTTTTAATGTATATTTTATGCGTCACAACGTAGCTTACAAAAAATAACCCCTTTGTTTGACTAACCTACCCCTTTAGTTCAATAAAAAAAGGCTCTACTCCTTATTGAAGTAAAGCTCCCCGATAGTTGAATAAGATAACAGTTATTATTTAACAACAATCGCTTAATTGTTCTTATCTGTCCACGGTGGATATTCAAGTAAAGCCCCTGTTAGTTAAAGTATAATTCTTCACAAATTCTTGGTTATTCGTAATAAGTAGTGGATTACCTTATTTATTAATTTCCTCAAAGTGTGCAGTAACTTTACATTTATTTAAATGTTTAATCATGTAACCAATTATCTTTAAAAATATATCATCAAAAATGAACGATTTAATAAATAATAAGATTGTTAGCCAATTGCCCTTCACTTTATTTTTTGAATGAATAATATATTACATATGGAGGTGGAAAAATGGATAACTGTAGTAACTGTAATAAACAATCCTGCTTATGTGGAAGACAAATAGGCCCTTTCAGAGCTGTTGAACTCTGTGGAATTACTGGCGTGTCTCCTATACCAATAACAACAACATGTAGTGGTTTATGTGAATACGGATATATATATAATCTAGGTGCTGAGGTTGTAGCTATAGATGCTGATATTATTTTTGATTCAACAGGCATAGTTACACTTGGAATTACCCATGTTCCAGGAACCTCTCAAATTATTGTTACCACACCGGGAATCTACGAGATTAATTTCGTCGTATCAGGTGTTGAGCCTAACCAATTCACACTATTTTTAAATGGTGCACCGGTTACGGGAACAACCTATGGTTCAGGGGCTGGCACTCAACAAAACACTGGTCAGGCAATAATTTCTTTAGCATCCGGCAGTAGTCTTACACTTAGAAATCATTCTTCTGCTGCAGCAGTTACTCTGCAGACTTTGGCAGGAGGCACACAAATAAACGTAAATGCTTCTATTGTACTTAAATTGTTAAGTCCCATTGTCTAGAGATAAAATACTCGGTATGATTTTCTTCATTTCAAAACTTCAAAAGAATAGATTCTCCATTAGTTAGGAGTGATAAACCTTTAGCGCAGGAATTACTCCTCTCCTCTTTTCTTTTCAGATTTATTCACCCTTCCTGAACAATACCTTACCTTTCAGATATTCATTCAATATAGTGATGAAATTTAAAATTCAACTTTGGTATACCTGTTTAAAATAACCTTCCACTTCTTCAACTAAACTGCCCCGTTAGTTTAATAAGATCAGCGACGCTTATTAAACTATTGCGCACGATTCTAGAATAAGTTATACAATTTATTCATTAATAATATTTTTATCTTGATTGCCATGAAAAATACGCAATAAAGTATTTTTAGCAGGCACATCATATCGAAAATAATTAACCAAAAATTCCCTATTATTATAACTAACTTCTTTAACATTACAATTAACACAACCATCATTTTTAATACTGATGGTTGCATAAGTGGCTATCGGTCGAGAATTACAACCTAATGCCCCTGGATTAAGATAAATTCTATTGTTCCCCTTGAAATAATGTAAAACATGATGGTGTCCAAAACAGATTATGTCAGCGTCTTCATTTTTATATAAGTCATCAAGTTTTGTTACAGACGGATTAGTATCAATACTTAGGAACCGATTACATTCATTCAAATGGTAATGCAAAAACAAAATCTTTTTTCCATTGATCATGCCCTCAAGTCTTTTTGGCATTTCACTTAAAAAAGTAATGAATTCTCTATTCATATTTTCTGCTATCCAATAATGATGGTCTCTTTCTTCACCTTGGCTCCCCGGTTCCTCACCATTTAGAATATTGAGTATGGCCTCGTCATGATTCCCTAAAACGTATGATACATCTTTTCTCGAACTGAGTTCTTCAAGGACTTGATTTGTTTCATGTCCAATAGCGATCAAATCTCCTAAGCAATAGATATGTTCTACTTTGCCTTCCCTTTCAATATCAGAAAGTACAGCTTTAAGAGCAGAATAGTTTCCATGTATATCTGTAATAACTGCAATATTCTTCACCATGACACTCTCCTTTTGTTGACAATATGTTTTTCAGCAATATGGCCAGATTTTACACACAAGTTAAATAATACTTCTCAACTAACCCGCCCTTTAGTTGAATAAAAAAAGAGCTGCCTAAACAGCTCTACGATCTTCTACTAAAGCACCCGTTAGTGTTAGTTTAAGTACATTTATTCACAAACTTTGTTGATATTACATAATTAATTTTATTCATTATAGGAATGCTGCCCTTTTAGTTGAACAAGAAAAAAGTACTGCCTAAGTAACTCAATGATCTTAAACTAATCCTCCGTTAGTTCAAGAAGAACCAAATCAATTTAAATAGCTCAGATTTTGGAAAAATTAAATTGATTCAAATGATACCCATCTTTTAGTAATCTCAGAAAATTTCTGAGTCGCGAGTGAGGTTGGTTTTCTTATAGCTAACCCAATAGTTCGATAGCTATCACTTTCAAGTGGAATGGCTGTAAAAGAAATTTTTGATTTCGGTATAATCATTTCTGGCAATATACTAATTCCTAGATTATTCTCCACCATGGAGATCACCGAGTATTCATTCATATTTTCGAATCGAATATTGGGGCTAACTTTATTCTCCCTAAATATTTTTTGAATATCATCATAACACTGATATGTTGGCATAATAAAAGGTACATTTTCTATTTGTTGCATTGATACTTGGTTTTCCTTACATAATGGGGATTGGTTAGATACAACACATAAAAGTCGATCCCTCTTCAATTGTACGAATTCAAAGGATTTTTCAAATGATTCAAAGTAAGTATCATTATTAATAAATCCACAATCTAATCTCCCGTTTTGTAACCAATTCTCAACCTCAGTATAGTTTCCTTCCAGTAATTCGATTTCAATATTTGGAAACTTTTCCTCCATTTTTTTAAGAATACCAGGAATCCAGTTTTTAGAAATACTCGAAAAAACACCCACTCTTACTATTCCTTTTTGGAACCCATTGATAGCGGCTACTTCCTGCTTCAGCATGTTGTTATAGTATAAAATTTTCCGAACGGTAATTAAAAGCTCCTCTGCATTTTTGGTCAATGTTAAAGTAGAGTGATTGCGAATAAATAAAGGAAAGGAAAACTCTTTTTCCAAACTGCTAATTGCATGACTTACAGCAGATTGGGTGAAACCTAACACTTCTGCAGCTTTTGTAAAACTATTGAGTTCTGCCACTTTGTTAAATATTTCATATTTTATTAAAGTCACTATGGTCCTCCTTATGAATTTTATTCATGTTTCCATTATATTTCTTCGTTTTATTTAATGCCATAACCAACTTATAATAAGTGCATGCTCTATTATATGACCCTTGACAAGGGATGTATTTTTCATGGAAGGATGAAGTGAAATGCAAAAAATTTTAGTTACAGGTGCTGCAGGTAAGATTGGCCAAGATGTTACAAGGTTCCTAGATACGCAAGGGAATTACCAGTTACGGCTAGCAGATATTAACTTATCTGCTTTAGAAACTTTTAAAGATACAAATCATGAAATCATATATTTAGATGTTTCTGATTTAGCTGCTTGTCAAGAATTTACGAAAGGTATAGATATAGTTATACATTTGGCAGGTAATCCTTCACCAAATGCTGATTTTTATGGCTCCTTATTAGAAAATCATATAAAGGGAACCTATAATATTTTTAGATCTGCTAGTGATAATAATGTATCCAAAGTGATAGTTGCTTCGAGTGCTCAAACAATTGAAGGCTATCCTTTGGATTTTCAACCACATGCTTATTCACCCACGAGACCAAAAAATATGTACGGGGTAAGTAAGTGTTTTGCAGAGGCTGTTGCTTCTTATTTTGCTTATGAAGAAGGGTTACAAAGTATTGCTATTCGTATAGGTGCATATGATGATTATAATCCAAATGGTAAACCACTAACAGCTAGAGATATGAGTGCATACTTAAGCCCAGAAGATTTTATGGACCTTCTCTTAAAGTCGATGACGGCAAAGAACTTACCTCCATTTTCAATTTTACATGGTGTATCTAACAACAGGTTTAAACGAATTGATATTGAAGGAACAAGAAAGTTAGTTGGTTATAGCCCAAGTTCCGATGCTTTTGTACTAAGTGGTATTAAGTTCTTTGATTCTTGATAGAGTCATATCTAGAAAAGAGATTATATTATTGTTATTTAGTTTTTATTTGTTCCATTTTCAATAGCTACAGTTTCTATAATCGAAAAATATTCCAATTTCAACAGATGCTCTTTTCTTTTTCAACATAATAAACACCCCTTTAGACAATCATATCTAAAGGGGTAAAACGAAGCCCTGTTCTGCTAAAGCACCCCGTTAGTTGAATAAGCACCTTTTCTTCTACTGCACATTTTGTTCGTACTGTGTAATAAGCATCTTGTTTAGTCAAGATACTTGCTATAAAGTTAAAAAAGTTAAATTAACAAATATTAAGTGGTGTAGTAATGGAAGGTTATCTTGTTTATGTTGCTTTTGGTTTTACTGTAGCCACATTTGGATCTGCTGTTGGCAGTGAATATAGAATAAAGAAATTAAAGAAACGCTTAGATGAACTTGAAAAGTAATTGTTATTTATCCTTGCTTAACAGAGTAAGGTTTTTCTATTTCACATTTTTCTTCAAATGAGACATAAAAAGAATGGAATTTTCATTTCTCTTGTTCAACTAAACTGCGCCGATAGCAGCATAAGAAAAAGCCGTCTAAATGACAGCCCTGATCTTCAGCTCTTGCCCCCATTAGTTAGGAGTTCCAATATCTATCCATTAAAGATGTTGACCAATTAGGTTGCTTTACTTCTCCTTTTGGTAGAAACTCTTTCATTACTGGTTTAATATCAATAATAGGAGTTCCGTCTATTGCATCTAATCCCTTAACAATCAATTTTTTATTATTTATTTCCAAAAGTTCTACAATAGTAACCCCTAACTTATTAGGTCTATTTTTACCCCTTTGTGCAAAAATACCAACTTTAGGATATTCTTTATTGTTCCTTGGATATCTTGCTTCAAATTGAATATTATCATCAGCAACCTTATCAAAGTAAAAAACGATTTCTAAGTGTGAGAATTCATTAATACCTTTCAAAGAAGATTCATTTATATTTTCTGCAAGTTCAATGGTTGATATAATTGAACCCCAATTATCATCTTCAATAGCTTTACGATTATTATTTACTATTGCTATTGGATAAATAGAAATTTGCAAAGTTATCCCTCCTCCAACTTATTAATATTCATTCTACAAAAATCTTTAATTCCATTTAATTGGTAGATTCCTTATTGAACTAACCTGCCCTGTTAGTTCAATAAGCAATAAACCATCCATTTCCCTCTCTGTATCTAAATATATTTCATTATGATAGAACCCTTACCATTACTATATTTTACTGTCGTAAATGCACCATTCACCAAAATATTTTGTGGAGGTGTATGCCCCACATCAGCATCTAGAATAACAGGGATATTAAAGCTTTCAAAAACATCCTTCAAGGCATCGTTTAGTGTGAAGTCACCTATATCTTTATATTCACTCGTCCGTCCGAAAAGCACGCCTTTAATATTTGTAAACCAATTATTTTGTTCCATTTGCCATAAAGCCCTATATATTTTTGCTGCATCCATTCCGACAGTTTCAAGATACCAAATGACACCTTCATCATGACAGTATTGATTAACAAAATTATTAACATTATCGAACGGAGTCCCCACCAAGACTTGTAAAGTACTTACACATCCTCCAATCAATCTACCCGAAAATGTCACTTCATCTTCATTGTTTATTGTTTTCCATTTTGTTTGTGAATCGAGGTAAAATCCATTGACCGGATTTGAGTACATTTTATCCCAACTAGATTGATATTTTTCAGATGAATATTGTGTAATTTCTTCATTTTCATTACAACTAAGTACATCTATCCATTTACTAGATAGTCCATCCCAATCAGGAGCTGATAGTTCAGTGAAATTTACTCCATGAGCAGATGCATGACCTGTTATTGTAGTGTATACAAAATTTAATGTACTAATATCTGAATAGCCTAATATCCATTTCGGGTTCGATTCTTTTAGTTTATTCCAATCTATAATTGGAAGGATTTCCATTGCAAAGCTACCTCCCCAAGGAGGCATTATGACGCTAATACTATCATCTTGAAAAAAAGCTATTAGTTCCTCTGCTCTTTTTTCTTTAGAGGCACTTCTCCCTTTATGTTGTGTTAGTACAGTTTCGCCGATTAATACTTTAAAACCTTTTTTCTCTACTTGTAGCTTTGCTTCATCCACAAGAATATGTAATGACTCTTCGACGCCAGGGCGCAGTTACACCTATTAAACTGTCTGGCTTTAGTGATGCCGGATATTTAATTTTCATAAAATTCATCCTTTGAATAGTTATTTTAATATTTATATTTAATAGGTTCTACATTACTGAGAATTATTCCTTCTTCCACTAACCTGCCCCGCTAGGTCAATAAATAAAAAAGAGCTGCATATGCAACTCAATGATTTTCAAGTAAAGCACCCTTTAGTTTAAGTACAATTCTTCACAATCCTGCTAACCTTCCCTATTAAAATATATAACAGCACTTAGTTACTAATTATATTAATAATTTTCTGTTGAGCATCTTTGGCTTCAGGGATAGGCATAACAACAAATACATGATTCATTTTAGGATAAACAAAGGTATTGATTTCAATTCCTTGTTCTATTAGTTTTTCATCAAATTTTATTGCATCTGGATATAAACTTTCGTGTGTTCCAATAAAATGGGTAATTTTCCCAAGTCCTTTAAAGTCACCGTAAATTGGACTAATCAATGGGTCATTTAAATTTTTATCAGCTGCCCATATCTTTGTAATTACCTCCATTCCTTCACTAGCTAACATCGGGTCCTTTTCTTCATATTCAGGTATAAGCGGATTTTCAAAACCCATATCAACACATGCAGATAATAAAATAATATCTTTCGGTTGAGGCAAATGGTTCATCTTCAAAAGGTGGGCCAGACCAAGTGTTATATTTCCCCCTGCTGAATCTCCCATGATGGTCAATTGATTAGAATTTTCAATGGTTCCAAGAATTTCTTTATATAAGTTGAGGATTTTTGGGTAGGTATCTTTATAGTTAAAATGAGGTACTTTAGGATAAATGGGAGCAATAATTTTCGCATTTAAAGATTGTGCTATTTTATCCATGAACAACCAGTGTAAATTTAAAGGTTGATTCGTCCAAGCACCACCATGTATATAGAAAATAACTTTTTGTTTCAAAGACTTTTGGTCATTTAAAGAGAAAACCTGTATTCCTTCGAATGCCACCTCCTTCACATCACTTGAAAATTTAATATCATCCCCAATAACATAGCGCTGAATATTTTCAGTTCCCCTTTGCTTAACGAACCGTTTGGTATTTTCAATACTAGAAAAACTTTTTTTATTACTTTGGGAAATTAACCATTTTTCAAATTGAACACTTTCTTCAGAACGTTCTCCGTTAAAAATTTCAACACTCATTTTTTTCTCTCCTTTAAACATTTCTAATGTTCATCCTGTTTCATAACACGGAATGATTTATTATAGCCGTGTGTCTCTTTATCAGAAGTTTGTAACAAGTTAGATAGAAGGTCTTGAATTGAACGGAGGCTTTAAGTTTTCCTTTCAATTTTATTATTATATTTACAATACCATTTAAATTATTACTTAGCATTTTCATGATTTCTCCAATTTCCTTTAAAGAGTAACTTAATGATTAGGCATCTTTTTATAAATTTATGTTTTACAAGGTAATCTTCTGTATATAATCCATACCGATAGAACGGTATTCGGAGTATACTGCAACGCGTTACGATAAAAGTTGAACTATACTTCAAGGTCAAGATAAAAAATTTCAATTTTTTATTTCTCCTTCTTCAACTAAACTGCCCCGTGAATTCAAAAAAAAAAAGCTGCATATGTTACTCAATGATCTTCAAGTAAAGCACCCTTTAGCTTAAAAAACTTTTTAGTTTTAAATCTATAATATCTACTAACTCATCTATTGTTCCAAAGCACTTTTCGATTTCAGGTAAATGATAAAATGTACTGGTTGTTTCAATGTTATCTACTTCTTTGTTCGGTGAGTAAAGATAAATTTTTTTGTCATTTCCCATAGCAATACCTAATTCAATATGGCTTCCTTTTCCTGCTGGTAATAAAACAACAACAAAATCCGCTTCTATTACAGCATTTTTCTCCTTTTGACCTATTACCTTTAGTTCTTCCAATGTTGTTACGTTCTCATTTACAGTCCAGTCATATGTATGGATAAATCCTTTGTTTTTTAACCTTTTACTAACATATCTAACCTGATCTATATTTTTTAAGCTTGATGCAATATAAAATTTCATAATTTCTCTCCTTTTTATTATCATATATCTTACTAACCTTTATTCAACTAAACTGCCCCGTTAGTTCCATAAGGATTTACTGTTAGGAAACAAATAATCAAACATTATCTTTATTCTAATTTCAATTTTTTTAATTTGGAAATTTGCTTATCATAGTTGGTTCTTTTGGTTAAGTGATACAATGTAGGCTGACATAAGAACTGAAAAAGGCAATAACGATAAAGGATAAACCCTTTTCATTACTGCCTCAGTTACCATATATATTACTTATTGCTTGCCTCTGTTAATTCAGCGGCTTTTGTCAGCGTTCCTTCTTTTTCAAGCTTAGCAATCAGTTCATCTAACGTGATCCCTTTTTCTTTAGCCATTTCTTCTAAGTTGACAGGTTCACTAGATTCGATACTCGAAGTTGGTTCAGTACCTTCTGTTAGCTTTGCTTCTTTTTCAAGCTGAACAATTAGTTCATCTTTCGTAATCCCTTTTTCTTTAGCCATTACTTCAAAGCTAACAGGTTCACTGGATTTAGCACCTCCCCACATGTCGTCATTGCTCGCAGCATATGCAGATACTGCAACAGCAGATACCCCTAGCGTTAATGTAGCAATTGTTAATATTTTTTTCATATTAAATTCCTCCTTTCTATTTGATGTTCCCAGTATATAACTATTTACGTTAAATCCATGTTAAGACAATTCACAAGAGTGTGATTTATCCACGCTGTAAAATGGGGAAACCATAAAACCTCTCAGGTTCCTTATTAAACTAACTTGCCCCGTTAGTTCTATAAGAAAAAGGCTCAACTCCATATTGAAGTCAAGCCTCATTAACTTGAAGAGAAAACATTTTAGTTTCTTAATTATTCCCTGAATTCATTAATAGTGAAACTGATGCAATTGATAAAACTATAAGTAAAATTAAAAGAATTTGAACACAGATTCCTATGATACTACAAACCTTACCTGAAATAGCCAAACCTTTTCCTTTTTCGTTTGTAAGGTCAATCTCCTTCATACTTTTAGATGACAAAATAATCCCGATAATACCTAGGAGTAATCCAATAAAATGTAAAGGTAAAAATATGGATAATATACCTAACACGAGCGATACAATAGATTTACTATTTGTTTCTCCCATTTTATCCTCCTATAAATAAAAGTGTTCTATTATTTAATTTATTACAAAAATCATAAACCTATTCCAAACACACGAACTGTTCCGTTACATAACTCTACTTATTTCTAGCTACGTCGTCGTGGATCCCAAAATCCCTGCATATTCAACTAAACTACCCCGTTAGTTCAATAAGAAAAAGGCTTTACTCCTTATTGAAGTAAAGCACCTGTTAGTTTAAGTACCATTTCACAAATCAATAATCTTAACAATCCTTTATAGTCCTTTTTCGCTAATCCGTTTAATGAATAATAACACCACCAAAATTGCAATACATCCCCACCAAATGCTTAATAATGATTCATTTAATGAACCTGGATGTTCACCCTCCAATTTATAAGAGGAAAATAAGCCTCGGGTTATAAGGATGAATCCGAAAAGTATCGCACTAAACAACCAATACCACCAACGTTTCATTGCTACACCTCCACCAAAATCCTTATTTTATTATTTTTCAATAATCTGCTTCGTTAGCACAAGATGCGACTGCTCTTATTGAACAATCCCCCCGTTAGTTCATTAAGAATTCGATTAGAATAGATTCAGTTATCTTTTCTACGAAGCATCTTTATAATAAGTGCGAAAATTACTATACCAGTTAAAGAACCCACAGCGTATGACCAAGAAAAGTAATCAAAGATAAAGTAAATTATTAACATACAAGCAAAATATCCTGCTGAATAACCTATTAAATATTTTATCAATTCATTTCCCTCATCTCTCAAAATATTACATATACTTTATCACAAAACATATGTTCCTTATTCAACAATCCTGCCCTGTTAGTTCAATAACTCCACCAAAAAAGAACGATCCTTCTTAGATCAACGCCTTGGTTAGTTTAGCAACTTGCTTTGCGCATCCTAATTTTTTAATTGTTTGGCATTTATAAAAAAGGTTGTTCCCAATAAAAATATTCCTAAACAAATGAACATAGCAATCCCTGAATATTCATCTTCAAATACTGTTGTGTTAACTAAAATAACTAACATCATTAGTGCAAGTGATACATATAAGCCTTTAATGTATTTCATAAGTTATTCCTCCTCATTAAAACCTTAAAAGCAGTCCTGTTCTTTGACTATTTGAATTATTGATGATACTTCATTTTAACGTTAACAATAATTTACTTTGTTTTCAATTTAATACAAAAATACCCACTCTATTCAACTAACCTACCCCATTAGTTAAATAAGATATTAAATGGCAGGCTCCGCTGCCGCTTACCTCTCTTTCTTCAGCAAAGTAAGAAAACTGCTGAAAAGGAGTAGATAAATCAGAAGCTACTAAGTATCTTCCAAAATTCAAATAGTATCACTGTGAAATTTTTACCTGAGGTATAAAAAAACAGCCGTTTCTTTAAGAAACGGCCTTATTCATATTCAATTAAAGCTTACCTGTTGTATTGATAATTCTGTCGTAACAAACCGTAATAAACCATATCTTCATAATTTCCAGATTTCATAATATCTTGTTTAAAAACCCCTTCTTTTTCAAAATCTAATTTCGTAAGAATTTTCATTGAAGCAGGGTTTTTAGTCATTACTGAAGCCCTTATTTTATTCAATTTCAACTCGTTGAAACCAAACTCTATAATTCTTCGAGCTGCTTCAGTACAATAACCATTTCCCCAATATGGCACTCCAAACCAATAACCTAATTCAGCTTTATTATCATCGATGTCCACGCGAAAGGTTAGTGTTCCTAAAAGTTCGCTAGTCGATTTTAATACTACGGCAAAGGTATAGCTCCCTATCTCAATAGCCTTTTTCTCATGCTTGCTTATCCAAGAGGCGGCTAACCCTTTTGGATATGGATGTGGTATAGCGACTGTTGTTTCAGCGACTTTTGGGTTCCCTGCTAACAGTTCTACTTTATCGGCATCAGTTTTAACATAAGGTCGTATGACTAATCTTTTTGTTTCGAATGTTGGTATCATCTTATTTCAACCATCCTCTTCTAATTAAAACCTAATATTTGTAATCCTGTTTACAAATATCTTATTATAAGTGGATGATATTGTAAATTATCATATTTAAAAGCAGTAATTATTACGAAAAGAGCCAAGATAAAAATAACACCCCATGTAGCTCAATAAACTATCATCTAAATATTAATGCGTTCTGTTATAGTTCGATTCCTTATTAATTTCCTCTAAATTTAACTTAGCAATATTAATGTCATCTAAGTCACCAATGACTGCAACTAATCTTAAATCCTTTCCTGGTGTACCTAAAATAATTGACCGTGAATAAAAAGTATCAAATCCATTTTCTTCTGAAAGATACTCAGATAGAATTTCTAAAATATCATCTTCATTGTATTTAAATATTTTCCTCTTATTTTCTATGTTCAAAAAATTTCACTCCTTTTTTTCATATTAGCTTCTTAAATTATCCTGCCCCGTTAGTTTAATTACATTTTTTCACAATCTTTATCGTGATTTACTTACATATCTAATTTCGCCAAGAGCAACCCCTGTAAATGTGATTGTAGTTTCGTTAATAACACGTTCAGTGTCATTACAAATAAACAAAAAGCATCTAAACCCTTGATATAAATGAGTTTAGGCGCATTATCTTCAATTAAAAATATCAAGTTAATATCCTTCTTCGTGACCAACTTGGTCATAATGATATTAAAACGACTTCTCTTTATACAAATATGGCCAATACAGACAGTCA
>NZ_LILB01000001.1:570639-576876 GCF_001274945.1 Viridibacillus arvi
AACATTTTTAGTATAACATGAAGTATTTTTCGATTAAAAATGTATAACTTGACATTCTATTAGCTGGTTTAGTTGAAGAAGAACCTTTTCTTTTATTACACATTTTGGTTGAACTCCGAAGAAACTAATGTGTTCAAATGAAATTATCGATATGAAACTTTTATAACTCTATTTCGTAAATATAATAACAATTTCTATGGAGGTGCCAATATGAGAGATATTTTTAAAGGGATTCTAGCAGTAATCTTAGCCTTAGCTTTATGGGATGGAATTAAATACATATGGAATTTCCTTGTTTAAACACCAAAAAAACAACCAAATATTGGTTGTTTTTTCGGTTTAAATAAATGTTCTCAATCATCATTTCGCTTTATGTGTCAAATGCGAAATAAATAATGGAATTTTCATATCTCTTGTACAACTAATCTGCCTCATTAGTTCAATAAGAAAAAGGCTCTACTCCTTATTGAAGTAAAGCACCCGTTACTTTAAGTACTTTCTTTCACAATCCATTTCAAAAACAATTTTTTCAATATAACCACTCCAATATTATACAAAGGTCCCGTAAAGTTATTATCGGAAATTTAATGAATGCTTTTCCAGAATAAAATAGGCATCATACTAATCAATTTGTTGTTTTTCTGCGTAATACCATTTTAAATAATACATTATTCCAGACTTATCGACCCAGCTAAAATCTATTAGATCCTTCTCTAGTGAATGGTGTAGCTCATCTACTGGAATCCACTTTATATCCATAGTACCGTCGCCTTCTTTAACTAAATTACCAGAGGCTTGACATCGAAAATAAGCGCCTAATGAATCTACTGGACCATTTGTCGTTTGATAAACAGCAAAAGGCTTTATAGCTTCAACATTTGAGTCCACATCATTAGTTTCAATTCTAGTTTCTTCCCCAAAAATCTTTGTTATATGAAGTCCTGTTTCTTCGTGCACTTCTCTTTTAAGTCCTTCCATAAATGACTCGAATTCCTCTAACCTTCCTCCAGGTAGCTCATAAGGTGTTTTATTCTCATTAGATTTAACCCTTTTTTGTATAACGATTTCAGTTCCATTTGGTCCATTTCTTTCAATTATTGCTCTAACATTTACATAGATCATACAAGTTCTCCCTCACTTTTCCTCTTCAACTAGATGGCCCGATTGTTGAATACAAGTTAAAACCTCTCTTGAACTAAACTGCCCCGTTAGTTGAATAACTATTTACTTAAATTCATTTGCATATGCACCATTTTCGTTATGCAATAAATATCTTTTATCATTAACTACATTATGGTAATCAATTTCTAAAAAATATGTTGCTTTACTTAGAACGTCATAAAAGAAAGGAACAAACTCCAAATCTTTAAAAACATAAACTTCTATTTGTTCATCATTATTTCTATATGCTTCAAATATACGATGGTTTCCATTGATACAATAAGGTTTGTTGTTGGTTAAATATCGACTCTGAAGTACCATTACAGGATTTTTATGATTGGGTTTTATTCGGTTTGGGTCTTTATTTATGTTACCTTGGTCAACAGCTTCAATTATATTCGATGGAGAAGTCTTTATGGGTTTAATGTTTTTTTCTTTTATAAATGTAGTAGCCCCGTCTATGTCTAAGGTATACTCAAATACCCCAGTCGTGATCTCTGCATATAACGAGAACGTCTCCTGACCAATTGGATGTATCACTGGGTAAGTTTCATCTTCAAGAGTTTGGTTTAAAATATTAGCCCATTTTGAGGCAACTTCAGCCCCATAGCTGGATTCTTTCCGCATTACTTGAATGCGTGAAATAAAGTGTTTAAAAGGTTTGAATTCCTGAGACTCTTTTTCGTATAATTCTATTTTACTTACCATTTAATATCCCCTTTGCTACTTTTATATCAAAAATCAAATTCACTTTTTTTAGATTTCTAATAATAACCACCGTTTATACACCCCACTATTTTTTAAGACATTTTATTTACTTCTATGTAAAACAATTATTTTCCTTCTTCAATTAAACTGCACCGTTAGTACAATAAGAACAATTAACTTACTACACAATATGGACTTAGAGTGCAAAAAAAGGGCTAGCACAATAAATGATGACCTAAATTTTTACAGGAATAACACTATACTTTGTAAAATAAGCACCTAAAATCAACAAAATCATAATAATAGCCCAACTTAATATTCCCGTAAAATTTAACCAATAAGCCAAAAGGCTGGTTATAGCAATTAGAAATAAGCAAATAGATGATAATGCACTTTTTATCCCCGTTATACCAGTTTGTTTTCTTTTTCGAACAACAATGAAGCATGAAAAACAAAGAACTCCTATTGTTATTATTGACAGAATTATCGGTATCAAGAAATCACCTCCCATTTTATAAGCGAATTCATACGAAGCTTCGTGACTTAAGGATATTATTCCATTCTAACCTATTACTGTTATTTTCGATATTCTCATAATCATCCCAAAAATATAATTTCCTATTCAACTAAACTGCCCCTTTAGTTGCAGAAGAAAAAGGCTCTACTCCTTATTGAAGTAAAGCCCCTGTTAGTGAAACAACTACAAACTCTCTGGTAAGTAACATTTATACATTTCTAATGCATCCGAACATTCTTCTAAAACAGTCACTGAAAGCCTTCCTTGCCTTTATTAGGTCTCTATTTAGTAAAGAAAAACGTCTACTATAAAGTGCGAGCAGTCTCCCCTTCAATTAATTTAATATGAATATTAAACGATGTACCTCCTTCAATATGTTTTGGAACATCTGATAAATCGAGTAATTCCTTCAAGTTAATAGACTTTTCACGATTTGCTTCTATCGTAATACTATATGGACCAGCTAAATTCATAAGTGACTCCATACGCACTTCATCTTTCATGAAATAGGAATCTAAAAATTCTAAGTCGAATGACACAGCTTCATTGCTTCGATTATGTAATACAAGGTTACATTCACCATTTAATAAGTCTTCTTCCACATTCTCAAAATCGCACTTGCCATTCCCATCATATGAAATTGCCATAATGCCACTTGCTAGAGTTTCTTGGTATATCGTAATGAGAAGCTTCGGTAAAATTGTATATATTATTACAACTATTACTAATGTACGAAATTGATATTTCTTAATACCAATGACAAGTAAAATCATAGCGATTATAAATAAAACGGAACCAATGATACCAAGAACAATATATCCATCTTGATTGTGGATTGGAAACGACATGAATGTAGAACGTGCTTCTACCATTACATTATAAGGAAACGGGAAATATAAATACATACATATACCTAAAATAACAATTGAACTTATAAGTGCAACTTTATTTCTTATCATTTTATCCCTCATCTCTAAATAAGACTTTTTAATATTTAACTGCTCTTTTTAACTAAAGTAAATTGTTTCCTTTCATTATAGCTTATTCAACTAACCTGCCCCGTTAGTTCAATAAAGAAAAAAAGAGCTGCATATGCAACTCAATGATCTTCAAGTAAAGCACCCGTTAGTTTAAGTGAAACACTTCACAATATTACAATTTAATAGGTGTTAACAGTCTTCGTGTGCTTGAAAATTATTAAGAACACGCAGACTGAGCGACATGTTTTGTTAGTATCTTCCTTGCTGATAATATTCTGCGCCTTGGTTATCCACTAAAATACGCTCGCCTTTTCTCGTAAAGACGATGTCAAATCCATCTGCCGATAACCATAAAACTTTTCCATTATTTTTGTAGATAAGTCGAGGTTGTTGGAAATGTTTAAACACATTTTCCTTGCCAATCTCTTTTAAGTATAACTCGATGGCTGACTCTACTTTATTACGTGAACGAGAGCCACTCACAAGCAATTCTCCATCATCTATTGCCACAAACTGATTGTTATTATGACTATATCCACCGAAACCAAAAATGGCTTGCGCCTGCGCTACTTCAATATCAAAACGCTCGTATATATAAAAGGGTTGATTATAAACTGATTCATATATTTTGCCATCAACAATTTGGTAATACGTAACAACTTCGTTCCATTTTTCTCCTTCTTTATTCATCACCATAAATTTCATCCAAATGATGCCGTCAAGCTCCCGTAGAAATTCTGCTTTCGAAAAATCAATATTTTCATACTTTTTAGATAGCTCATCCACAGTCCCACCATATGCCGGGGATGCTACTAGGTTTAGCGTTTCTGAATCCAGTGCATCAATTGCCTCGAAATACGTGTTAAAAAGTTCTCCATGGTCCCCAAGTGCATTTGTTGTGGCAGCACTTAAAATCCCTGATTGAGCTGACCATAATGTAATCGTAAGAAGCAATGCAGCGATTGAAACTATGCCTACCATTGCAAATATTGGAGTACGCGTCAACTTTTTTCTCGGTTTAGTCATTTTCCGTGCAAGGTCCTTCGTCATCCAGAACTCTTCGCCAATCACCTCATCAATACCCGTTTTCAATCGTTCCATCAAAGCCGTCCTCCTTAAGCACCAATTTAAGTTTTTTACGACCACGCGCAAGCCTTGTACGCACCGTAGCCGATGAACAATTTAGTAGCATACCAATTTCCTCTGACGAATAGTCTAAGTAATACGTAAGTACAATGACTTCACGGTATTTCAGCGGTAATGAAAGAACGGCTTGTGCGAGTAGACGATTTTCTGATTTCGTCACGATATCTTGCTCTGTCGATCGGCCAAATAAATGCTGAATTTTTTCGCCCATAGTCGTATTTTTATAATGCCAACTTCGCAAATAGTCGTAACTGCGATTGATCGTCATTCGATACAAATATGTACGATACGTGGCCTCTTCACGGAACAACGATTGCTTTTCAAATGCTTTTAGTAGCACATCTTGGACAATGTCTTCCGCAGCTTGCTTATTTTTCACATATGTATAAGCAAGTCTCAACAACTCATCACCATGATCATATATAAATTTTTCGAGTCGGGTCATAGGGCAACTCCTTTTATTATTAAATGTTAGACGGAGCAAGAGGGATTTCTGTTTCAAAAATGAGTGAAAAGATCAAATGGGGTATACATCGGAGATGTGGCGATTTGTGAGTATTACTAAATGTGGAAGATGTATCGTAATATATACAGTTTGATTCTAAATCTGCAATTCTACCTGTGATTCAATAACAGCTCATGTCATTTTAAATTATCTATTGGAGAATAACATTATTTTATCAATCCTTCTGACAAGTAATTATTTGAAATTCTCATAGAACTATTATTATTAGATATTTAATTTTTTTGCTCTTTCACTGATTTTTCTTAGATCTAAACTGCCCCGTTAGTTCAATAAGAAAAAGGCTTTACTCTTAATTGAAGTAAAGCCCCCTGTTAGTAAAAAAGCGTCCCTTTTTATCGAACAAAGTATTCCGCTATCTTAATAAGAGATTTCTAATCTGCATATTCAGTGATAATAAAATTGGTTTTATGCGGTAATTTATCTGAGATATTTTCAATTGTTGAAAATTGCCTATCATTTGTTATTGCAACAATAGTATCCCCATCAAAACCAACCCAAAATACACAATCACTTTCAAGGAGAGTAACTATTGTGGTGTGATTTTTTTTAATACCAAAAAAGGTTTTAACTTCCCTTTCGCCAAAACTAAAAACGTCCCTTTTTAACGACCATAAAGCCAAATTATTCATACCTCCATTCCCATATACATATGGGAACATAATGCTAAATTGCTTTTGATTTTCGATTATTATTTTATAAAAATAATTTTTGTTTTTAGTTTTTTCAAATTCAATCTTATGTGTTTTGCAATCTTGTTCTAATTCCTCTTGATCAAAATCATATACCTCAACAAGTATATATATTGGGAATTGACTTAATTCATTCATCCAATTGGAAACAAAATCCAATGGTTCATCAATAAATGTGAAATCAACTATATACTCTTTTTTGCCGTCAACTGCGAAAGGGAAAAAGCCACTTGCATTGGGTATATTTGAAATCCATCCTTTAGGTATAAATCCAATTTCTAAGCTCAACAATAACCATCCTTTATAGAAATATTTCAAATCCATATTATATCATTTCCATACGGCTATTGAACAAACCTCCCCCGTTTGCTCAATAAGAAAAAGGCTCTACAATATTTTGTAACTCTCTTCCTTTTTCGCTTATTCAACTAAACTCCCTCTATAAACATTGAAGTATCAACGGTTTTCATCACTTCGTGATGTAATAAAAAATATTTTTCCATCTCTTTT
>NZ_LILB01000001.1:578636-584539 GCF_001274945.1 Viridibacillus arvi
AGCATCATACTAGAGGACTCTTTTTCTTTCAAGACCCTGAATATCTTTCAAACAGGAATGCTGCCCCGTTAGTTCAAGAAAGAAAAAAAAGAGCTGCATATGCAACTCAATGTTCTTCAAGTAAAGCACCCCGTTAGTTCAACAAGGACAATTTATTTTACACTTCCGTGCAATACTGTATTTTTTATTGAGCTAATACTCTTTCTGGATTTAACACTTCTAATTCAGGAATAACAAACCGGCCGTCTTTCCGAACTAACTGACCATCAAAATAGATTTCTCCCCCGCCATAATCAGGTCGCTGTATAGATATTAAATCCCAATGAATAGCGGATTTATTCCCATTATCTGCTTCGTCAAAACAGTTGCCTAAAGCAATATGGAAACTCCCATCAATTTTTTCATCGAATAACGTATTGTTCATTGGAACTGTCACTTTCGGATTAAAGGCTAACGCAAATTCACCAACGTAACTTGCTCCTTCATCTGTATTAAGTATTTCACTAAGTTTCTCCGAATGATTTGCTGTTGCCTTGACCACTTTTCCATTGGCAAAAGTCAGTGAAATATTTTCAAATGTAAATCCATTGAAGGTCGCAGGTGTATTAAAAGTGATGGTTCCATTCACAGAATCTCTAATTGGTGCTGTATACAACTCACCATCAGGAATATTATCGATACCATCGCCTTTAATCACCCCCATATTTTCAATGGAGAAGGATAAATCAATTTGCGGTCCTTTAATTTCTACTAACTTTGTTTTTTCCATATATTCTTTTAAAGGCTCCATTGCTGCAGATAGTTTCTTGTAGTCCACCGTGCAAATATCAAAGTAGAAATCTTCGAAAGCTTCCGTACTCATACGAGCTTCCTGTGCCATAGACGCATTAGGAAAACGGGTTGTCATCCACTTTTTCTTATAGATTGCTTCAGACTGAAACTTACCGTATGTCTTTGCATATAGCTCCATTTTTTCACTGGGAATATCGGAGAGTTCAGAAGTATTTATCGGACTTCTCAAGTTAATATATCCGTCCATTTTCGCCAAGCGTTCTACTTCAATTTCGGCTAGGATTTCAAACTGCTCTTTTGTTCCACCTAGAACTAATTGTCTTGTTACTGTTGCATCTCTTAAATCGATATGTGCAAAACCGTCAGCTTTATGAATTTCTTTGATAATTTCTCTTACAACACTAAGTTCAATTTCTGTATTAGTTTGTATCAATATATGCTCGTTTGGTTGCACCTTTATTGAATGATTTACTATTAATTCTGCGATTTTTTGTATTCTCGGGTCTTTCAAGAAAAACACCTCTTAAAGTTTAATATTAATACAGCCCATAATAAATTTTACATCAACTAACATTTACAATCATTGAACATGACAAACACCTCATAACTCCGTTATATATGTTTCGACATTTGTTCTATATCACCTTTTTTCCTTGATATTCGATAAATCCTAATCCAATTCCTTATTCAACTAAACTGCCCCGTTAGTTGAAGAAGGAAAGAGCTGTATGGACAGTTCAATGATCTTCTACTAAAGCTCCCCGTTAGTTTAAGTGCAATTTTTCACAATGTATTCAAATGTTGTCAATCAGCCTTTTTATTGTACTAACTACTACATCTGGTTCGTCATTCTGTATATAATGGGTACTATTATCACCATTTGAGGATATTTCAAGAAACTCTTTTGCATCTCATTCCATAACCCTTGTGATTCCTCCAGCTTTCTTGCCCGGATTTAAGAAGAGAGTTAGTTTCCTAACTCTCTTGTTGTATGTGTGTAATCATATAACTTGTAAAATAGTTCTTTACTTTTTCGAAATTTAGTGAAGTGTATAGGATAATCCCTTGTGCATCATGATCGAATGTTAAAACCATTTCATCACCTGATTTGAAAATTCGATTACGGCCAGTTCGGATATCCAGCTTATTTTGAGACACGATGAATGTATTGTTTTGATAGGCTAAGTAAAATAGCTCTTCGAACACAACTTTTAATTCATCTGTGTTTTTTACTGTTAAAAAGAAGCCTGGGACTTCCGCATGATACATTCCTTTTGAAGAAAGGGTAAACACACGCTGCCCGGAGTCTATATATTCTACAGCATACTTCGCCCAATCCTTTTGCATTTGATGCTGCTCTCCATCGTGCGTTTCAATATAGATTGACAATGGATAAAAATAAAGGTTTTCAATTGTTTCAAAAGCAAGTTTCTCGATACAATCATAGTCCGTACTAATATAATACGATTTAGCCTGGTCTTGTAAATCTACATCACACTCTCTATCTTTTTCACGAATATAAATTTCAAGTTGAATTGGTAGCTCTTTCACCGGCAACACACTACATGGCAAAGGCACTTTTTCATAAAACGACACATGTCTATAAAAATCCGCAATCGCTATGTCATTTTGATCATATATAACACTTGTACATTCACTTATACTATTTGCTAAAATCCAACTTCTTGCTGCGTCATCTAAAAAGAACTTGTAGCATTTACCATGATGATCTATTTTTACTCGCTTATTTTTAATAAATTTCTTCATTTGCTTTATCATCTTCTCTTCATTTAAACCTTGGTATACCAATATATCCACAGAAGAGGCCTTCATAATAAAATAATCAAAAAGCATTTCCCGTTGATTTTTAACTGCGTCATTTCGCACATCGAACTCAGGTAAATTGACATCCCATTCGTTCGTTTGATCTAAAATATACACATCTTCACCTCAAGTTCCGTTCATAAAAAAATTTTTATTACATCTTCACATACCCATAAAGGTCTTTTTATTATTGAGTTATTCTCTACTCTTTATTGCAAATCCTTGTTCAACTAACCAGTTGCGTTAGCACAATAAGAAAAAAGAGCAGCCTTAGCAACTTAACGATCTTTCACTAAAGCACCCGTTAGCACAATAAGGGGACTCGTCAGATTTATGCGTATTTACAACGATAAGAATTCAATTTTTATACACTATTTTATTCACCAAAGACTATGGTGCAACATTACTTCAAATACTTCAAAACCTTTGCTATGACTGACTTTAAACAAAAGTGCATAAAACAACGCATAAACAATGTTCATAAGAAAAGCCGCGAACGTTGATTTAACAACATTAGTAGCCTTTGAGTTCGTCTCCAAACTTTCATTTGGGAACGTTTATTATATTTATTTTGAATGCTTTATAAATATTGTTGCAATAAAACACAGGTTAATTTATTGACTCTAATTTTTATGTCTATTCTTTACAAAAATCTACAAATTTTTTTGCCTGTATTAAGGACATACCTGTTTGCTCTCTCAAAAACTTCACCGCTTTAATTTCACCGACTGACTTTATTTTCTCTTTTACTAAGGCAATCAGTTCCTCATTATAGATTTTAGTATAATCCATTTTTTCGCCCCCTCGTGTAATTAAAGTTTAACATTACCAAAGCGTCGTTTGGTCATATTTCTTAACTTAGCGTTGTAAATCCCCATAATTTTGAAGGTACTCCTTGTTGCACTAAACTGCCCCGTTAGTTCAATAAAGAAAAAAGAGTTGCATATGCAACTCAATGATCTTCAAGTAAAGCACCCGTTAGTTGAAGAAAAAAGTGAAGTTTATTCAACAATCGCGCCCAATTGTTGAAGATATCTATTAGCTCACCAAACATATAGCTATTCACTTCAGTAAACCCTCAAACTTCAAGGGCTTCTCCTATAACTAAAATGGAAATAAGCGCTGACCCTTGCTAGGATCAACGCATCTCGTTAGTAATAATCAAAAAATATTTACCTTCTAAGGTAGAGTTACTGTAAAGCTTTTAAATTCAATGTCCGTTTCATTAAAAGGTTGAATATTTGTTTTTGTTTCATTGCCTTTAAGGTCAACTTCCACACTAGTTCCTCCTTGGTGGAAATTAATATATGGTATAACTGTCAATGTTTTTGCATTATCTGTGATTGGGTCTATTAGTAGACTACCTGTTAATTCTTCCTTTCCATCGACATTTTGAATTTGACTACCACCCGAATGTGATATAAGTTCATTTCCTTTATCATCAATCACTTTGAAATCTAGGTACCCATTAGTTAAATAATTTATTTTTTCTGTGTCTGCATTAAAGTTAAAACGTAAGCCGGCTGCGCTTATTTCTAAATCAGAAACTGTTAAATTAATGTCTTCTACAGTTTGACTATGATTAATAGTTAGATATTCTACTTCTGTTTTCATGCTAACAGGAGTAGAATAATCCCACTGCTTACCGTCAACACTTGTAAAGTTTACACCTAGAGTAAACGATTCAGGCAAATCATCTAGAGAATCTATGTTAATTATTCCTGTTCTGTGTGTAGGTGATATTTTGGTTTCACTATAAGTACTGGCATTTGAAAAAGCTTGTCCATTTATTTTAATTTCAGGCCCTGATGATAAATAGGATTTTTCAATAATGTTCTCTGATATGATTGAAAATCCAATTGTAAAACGTGTCCCATCATAGAAAACTTCATCAAGTGTAATTGATGTTCCTCCAGTATTTTTCGTATCCCCTATTAAATTTGTTAATCCTTGTTCATGAACTTTCTCTAGACCAGGATCTCCAGACTCACTAAACACAGCACCTATTATTGGTATTTTCGAAACGATATTAGCCATAGCAGGAGAGACAGTTGCGGAACTAACAAACAGAATAGATGCTACTGCAACTGAACTTAAGCTATATACCATCTTCATTCTCAAAGACTTTTTTCCCCTTTGATGGTTCTCATGAATCGTTTTTGAAATAATTGCGTCCAATTTATCAAATGGAACGTGAATGTTATCAATTTCTTCTTTAAACGATGGAATTTTGTCTGTCATCGCAATAAACCCCCTTTAATTTTGTTCTTAATAGATCTAATCCACGACGAATATTTGTCTTCACAGTACCTTCGGGGCAATCAAGAAACGCTGCAATTTGCTTAACTGTATAATCTTGATAAAAACGCAGTAGCAAGACCGTTTTATACTTTTCCTCAATTTCTTCCATTGCTTGAAGAAGGTCAAGATGTTCCTCAGTTCGAAGATGCTCTGTATTCTCAACCTGATCAAAGATTTCATTATTAATTGAAACAAGCTTTTGTTTCTTCTTTAAAGTTGCAATAGCTGTGTTAATTAAAATTCTCATTAACCACGTTGAAAAATAATCGTTATTTTTCAATGTATTAATTGAATTTAAAGCTTTATATAGGCTTTCTTGAAACACTTCAAGCGCATCATCTTCATTTCGCATATACATATAAGCCATTCTGTACATTTTTTCTTTTTCTTCATGTATTAGCATTTGAAATGCCTCGGAATCGCCTTTTTTAGCACGCTTTACTAACTTTGACTTTATCTCCAATTAACAAACCTCCTTTCCTCTATACTTATTAGAGAAATTGGAGCACCAAAACGATTCAAATTTATTTGAAATATATACAAAAAAATCGGCCTCCATCTATTCTGGAAGCCGTAATCCGATTAAAAACTAATTATATATAAAATAAGTACATTATCATACAATACCTTTAAATTAAGGTAAAGACTGAATTTACTCAAAGGTATCTATTCCACAATCTGGCCCGATTGTTGAACACAAGTTAAACAACGCTATTGAACTAACCTGCCCCGTTAGCACAATAAGAATAAAGTTATTATTTAATCCTTAAATGCCTTTTGAACTCCGCAAATGGAGTAGCATAGGGGTCTTTAAACTTCTTAATATGATTTGTTAGAATAGACCAATTCTCATCAAGGAAAGGATGTATTTCAGTGGTATCAGCAATACCATACAGTTTAATTAAAAAATAAAGGGTTTGCCATATCAAAAAGTCATCATCTAACTTCAATAAGACCTCAACGACAATCGGAATATAGTTAAATGC
>NZ_LILB01000001.1:588336-590918 GCF_001274945.1 Viridibacillus arvi
TTTATCAAAGGTACTTTTAATTAATAAATGGCAACGTATATATGACGTTGCCCTTTTTACTAATGCACCCGTTAGTTCAATAACTATAAAATATATCACTTTTTCTTTTTTTACTCTAATTCCAGCTCTCTTGTATCTTCCGAATATAAACAATTTGACCAATATGATATGCATTATGTGTCGTTACATTACCCAATACTTGCCACCAATTAGCTTCAAAGTCTCCTTGAACATCGCTTTCTAATTGTTCTTCCGTTAATATTTCTTGCCAATGTAAAAGAACATCTAAAAGTTGTTTTTGAAGTTCATAGAATGATTTATTTTTTGAAATGGTAAATGTACTGTCATTACTTCCTACTGTCGGAACTGCATAAACACTAGCTTCTTTATACCTTGTTTGCCACGTTACATTCCAATAAAGCAAATGCTGTACAATTTCGGCAATACTATTACTTTCTTCACTCACCTTCCAAAAAGCTTCTTCATCTGTCAAATCTTTAACAGATTCTGAAAATGGTACGTACCAACTTGGATCGTTTGCATTAGCTAACAACTGATCAGACAAAACATCTTTTGGGTGAAACATACCTGCCACACTCCTTCTTAAAGTTTATCAAAATTTAATGCCTTTATTTATTGTTAATCATTCTCTTTAATATGGTTATTTCCCTCTTTTTATAACTCTTTCTTCAATTAACCTGCCACGGTTGAATGAAAAAAGAGCTGTCTGAACAGCTCAATGATCTTCTACTATAACCCCCTTTAGTAAAAAAATATTGCTTTATTTAAAGACTTTTTATATATTTCGTAACATTCCCCATACAACAACTACCTTGAGGATTATTTACCTCACACCCACATCTGTCTGCTTTTACATTTTTTCGAATGTGTTCTAATGGTTTAGGGAAAAGTTCTTGTTCTTCATATTTCTTAATTTTTTCTTTTGTCCAACTAAAGCAATAGCAAACTGGTACAGTAGGAGAATCATCTTTTTGATGCACAGATACCTTTACTTCTGACTTAAGATACAGTTTTTTCTCTGCATCAAAATAGACAACATCACAATCATTCGTTGAACAAAAGTAATGATTCAAACTCGGATTCAAAGAATCTAAAATTGATGGTTTAAGCATTGATTTTAACGTTATAATTTTCAACTTTTTCCCTTTGATATTACAAGATGGACAAAACTCAATATCATTATTTTCAGTAATTCGTTCTTTTGAAGCACAACAATCACTCATACTCTACTCCCTCGCTCGCTCGCAATAATTTTATGAAAATTATATCACTCCTTGTTAAACTAAACTGCTCCGTTAGTTGAAGAAGAACAGTGACGCTTATTAAACAATCGCGCCCGATTGTTTAATATCAAGATAATGATTTCCACCTTTTTCTTGTTGAATTAAGCCTCCGTTTACAAGCAATCTATCTATATTCTTTAATTCCATCTTCAAAAGCCTGTCTATCTCCATTCTCAATCCCGTGCAATGCTTCTTGTAAAGCAAATGTGCTTTTATAAAATTTAACTCGTTCAGATATTTCATTACCGTTAGGATATAGGTTAATACACATTTCAAAAAAATCCTCACCATAGCTAGAGAGTATTCCAGCAAAGTCATACGCTGGATCTCCTAATCCCGAACCCAAAATCTATTATCCCCGAAATCATACTTGTTTCTGGATTCCATAAAATGTTAGATGCTCCGAAATCTCCGTGTATAAGTGTTATATCTAAATTTGAGAATGCATTCCCTTTTAAGAACGTTTCAAAAGATTGTGAGATTTCCTTTTGAGCGTCTTTTCTAATAAAAGGAAATAATTTATTTTGAATCTTATTATACAAGTTATACATCTCTTCACGAGGGTTACGAACCTTTAGTTTCAAATCTCGACTTGCTTTTTCACTTGAAATAGAATGAAGTTCTACAAGAAAAGAAACAAGTTGTTTTGCTAATGATGTATTTTTCCGTCAATAATCCCGCATTAAACACCGATAAAATCATGATGAAGAAAAATATTACCCGACCGGTTGGTTCCCTCTTGTCAGCAATAAACTCAATACTAGAAAAATTAACATAAACAAAGCCAATAGCAACAAATATAGATAAGATAAATTGCCCTTTTAAAGACTTAATCATAAAATGCCCCCTATAAATATTCTTAAACTGTCCTGCGTTAGTTTAAGAAAAAAGTGCCACCCCCTGACTTGAAGTAAAGCAACCCTTTTCGTTCGATATTTTACATATATTAACTTATTCAACACATTCGCAAAAAAACCTCTTCTTCAACTAACCTGCCCCGTTAGTTTAAGTGCATTTTTTCACAATCTTTATCGTGATTTACTTACATATCTAATTTTGACAAGAGCAACCCCTGTAAATGTGATTGTAGTTTCGTTAATAACACGTTCAGTGTCATTACAAAAAAACAAAAAGCGTCTAAATCCTTGATATACATGAGTTTAGGCACATTATCTTCAATTGAAAATATCAAGTTAATATTCTTCTTCGTGACCAACTTGGTCATAATGATATTAAAACGACTTCTCTTTATACAAATATGGCCAATACAGACAGTCA
>NZ_LILB01000001.1:593122-596821 GCF_001274945.1 Viridibacillus arvi
CTGCTAATGCAATAACAATAACTGATAAGATAATTCTTAATTTTTTCACCGTTTTTCTCTCCATCCAATAAGTCTCTGTACAGGTTACTGTTTAATCATAGCATTTTGAACTCTTTATTTTGTCATAAATATGGAATTTCTTTCTCAACTAACCTGCTCCGTTAGTTTAAGTGTAAATATTCACAATCATTCTATCTGTTGAGAATAAAAAAGAGCTGTCGAAACAGCCCATTGCTCTAAGATTTTATTTATTTTTTTAAAACTGGGATCCAAATTTCGCTTTTAACTGATGGTGAAGTTAAGTCCTTACTTTTAATCGACAAGATTTCGGGTCCTTCTGTTACCTGGTAGTTGGAAGATGGAAACCACTCTGAATAAACTCTACCCCAGGTTTCCTGTAATGTACTTGGAAAAGGTCCTGTTGACTCGAATATTGCCCAAGTTAATGCAGGGACTCCAAGGTTAGATAAGTTATCAGGGCATTCTTGAGTTGTTGCCACTCCTATATACTGATTAAGTTCTCCTTTTTCTTCCATGCGTCCTTCAGAAAAATTTGTAGATGCTTGAATCATCCCTACAGGTTCAACATTAGAGAGTTTTTTTAATTGCTCTATTTTTTCAGTGGTCAAAGACTTCCACATTTCTGTAATTTCCGGATTTTCTCCTTCAAAGATAATAGGAACTCTTTTCATGATACCGACTATGTTAAACGCTTCTTTTTGCTCGATTCTATAATTCATTTCTCTTCCTCCTCTAATTGATAATTGAAAGGTCATTAGTGGATAGGCCTTTAATTGCTGTCCGTTGTTTCTTGCTTCAGATGGTGTTATACCATGTAAATGTTGAAAAGCTCTAGTAAAAGAGTCCGGTGAATTGTATCCATATTTAATCGCAATATCTATAATTTTTATGTTACTGTTATTTAGCTCAAATGCTGCTAAACTGAGTCGTCTTCGGCGAATGTATTCTGACAATGGAATCCCCGCAAGGAAAGAAAACATTCTTTTGAAATGATATTCAGAACAATGAGCCAGCCTAGCCACCATCTTGAAGTCTATTTCATTAGTTAGGTTTTCCTCGATATACTTCATTGCATCGTTCATGTTTTTAAGCGAATCCATTATACGACCTCCTTTCATCAATAGAATAACAGAAATTGATTGTATTCATCCGATATTCTGTGCACCGTTTTGTAGGATTAATCTTCTTCTGCTAAACTGCCCCGTTAGTAAAAAGGCTTTACTCCTTATCGAACTAAAGCCCCCCGTTAGTTGAATAAGAAATTTCAACTATAACTCAAGTAATTGCCTTGACTATTCACACATAACGAGAAATCACTACGCTAAATTGTCAGTTTTCTTTTGGAATTCATATCTATATTTTAACTCCAATTAAATTTATAACTATAAATATAATTAATAAGCCCTTTGGGATTGATAAAGTGTATATCTCCGAAAGAGCATAATAGAAAAAACAAAATTATTTGATGGTAACAATTATAAATAAAAAAACTGACTAACCCTTCTAAAATATAGAAATGGAAGTCAGTTTATTTTATTTCTTTTTACAAAGGTCACTTATTAACTTTCATTAACATTTTTTTCAAAGATTAATTCAAAATTCGCTGCGGCACCAACCGCTGCAGTACCAGGAGCGAAAATTTGAACCAATCTCCACCCTTTTTCCGCATGTTCTCTTATAATTTCACGATAATCTTCCGTTGCTTCCGCCTTCAAAATTTTTTGCTTTAATTCAATCTGAATAAATTTGTATTCATACATTATTAGTGCCTCCTTAAAAAATATATTACAAAAATGTCTAAATTTGAGATATTTGGTAGTTTATTTTTTAATTTTACATAATTTAATAGCTTTAGTAAAGCTAACTCGATTACTGACATTTAGCACACTAGACGATATATATGAGCCGGTAACATAGAAAAAGCAATTCCCAGAAGATGAGAATGGTACAAAGGATAAAACTTTTGCAACATTCCCTGAGGGCTTATTATAGCAAAAACCGATAATATAAACGAAAAGATAATTAACATACATACGGGCATGTTCATATTCAACTATCCTGCCCCGTTAGTTCAATAAAGAAAAAAAGAGCTGCATATGCAACTCAATGATTTTCAAGTAAAGCACCCGTTGGTTGGATAAAAGTTATTTCTTCTTTCTTGTTTGAATGTATTTTTCCGTCAATAATCCCGCATTAAACACCGATAAAATCATGATGAAGAAAAATATTACCCGACCGGTTGGTTCCCTCTTGTCAGCAATAAACTCAATACTAGAAAAATTAACATAAACAAAGCCAATAGCAACAAATATAGATAAGATAAATTGCCCTTTTAAAGACTTAATCATAAAATGCCCCCTATAAATATTCTTAAACTGTCCTGCGTTAGTTTAAGAAAAAAGTGCCACCCCCAGACTTGAAGTAAAGCACCCCTTTTCGTTCAATATTTAACATATATTAACTTATTCAACTCATTCGCAAAAAAACCTCTTATTCAACTAAACTGCTTCGTTAGTTCAATAAGAAAAAAGAGCTGCATTTGCAACTCAATGATCTTCAAGTAAAGCCCCTCGTTAGTGCAACAAGTAAAATATTTAAACTCCTAAAATTGTTTTTATACGGTCATTTTCTTCTTTCTTATCCAAATATTCAAATAGTCCAATTCGATTTCCCCAAGGGTCAGTGAAAGTTCCCCATTTTGCAGAAACTTCTTCACGGGAGTAAATCTCAAATTCTTCAATTTCCAACTCTTTCACTAGTCTATCTCTTTCAGCTATTATATCAGTTACCCCTAAACGTAAAGGTCCACTTTCTTCTGATGGTGTTCCTTCAGCAACTTGCAACCAGCAACCGGGAATTATTTCCCATTCAGCAAATCCGTCGTGTGGTATGAAATCAGCTTTTTTGCTTAGTAATGCTTCATACCACTTATGTCCTTCTTTAAAATCAGTTACACGAACTTGATTGGTTATTTCAAATATCATCTATTTACCTCCTAAAATAGTACATATTATATGTATTCTATAAAGTAAGAAGCAATCCTTCTTATTGAACTAACCTGCCCCGTTAGTTTAAGTAAATTTCTACACAATCTTTATAGTGATTTTAATCGAACTTTACAAGTTATCAATCTATATAATAAATAATCAATCTTTTTTACAAAGCTACAGCTATTTACCTTTCCTTTTTATTATTTTTAATACAGAGTTTCCTATTAAAACCGCTAATATAAAGCTCCATACATAAAAGCTTAATTTATCAGGCAAAAATTTTAATACCCATATAGACATCATAATCGTTGCAATCGTAAGGTAATTGATTCTTTCCTCATACTCAAATTTCTTTAAATTACTAACGAGAATTATATAACCGATTGGAGGAGTTATTACACAGAAAAAATATAACGATCCTTTTTTTAAATACCATGGTAATTTATTTCGCAAAATCTTCCTTCCTTCCAAACCGACTTTTTTTGGGGGCCCTATTAATTCGATTTCTCTTTTATATTAACTGTAACACTATTCTATATAATTAATATTAAACTGTATTACTTCTTTTTCTTCGTCCATGTATCTCTATTGTTAAATGATAAAACAAACACCTTATTGAACTAACCTCCCTCTATAAACATTGAAGTATCAACGGTTTTCATCACTTCGTGATGTAATAAAAAATATT
>NZ_LILB01000001.1:598419-607234 GCF_001274945.1 Viridibacillus arvi
CTTCTTTTGATTGATGTACAGCAAAAGCTTTTTCCATCACGCGTCCTCGTTCATCGACAAAGCATGCGTAATGAACGAGCTTCGCGATGTCTATACCAACGACGAGTGTATTATCAGTCACTTGATTAATTTTGTAATTCATTTTAAAATTCATTTAGGAGTCCTCCTTGTATATGATGGGTCAATGGTCGTTGACACTCAGCATCATACTAGAGGACTCTTTTTCTTTCAAGACCCTGAATATCTTTCAAACAGGAATGCTGCCCCGTTAGTTTAAGTACATTTTTTCACAATCTTTATCGTGATTTACTTACATATCTAATTTTGACAAGAGCAACACCTGTAAGTGTGATTGTAGTTTTGTTAATAACACTTTCCGTTCCAATATGTTACAAAAAAAAAGCGCCTAATCCCTTTTGCATCAAGGGATTAAGCACATTTTAAACACTATAGTTTTAGTATAGTTAAATTATATTTTGTGAACAATGACAGGTCTCCATAATCCTATTCAGCAATTTCAAAAAATAATTCTCGGATACACCATAAGGCATAAAATATTATGAAATATACCCAAATATAATTTTTATTTACTTTTAACTCTATCAGAAACTCCCCCTTTTCTTCTTCAACAATCCTGCCCCGTTAGTTCAATAAGGATTAAAGTTCAAAATTCAATTCAAACTCTTTTTAAATATCCGTACTATCCAATCATAAATCGGAAAGCTTTTCACCTGTTAATATTTCAAATAAATCAGTAGAATCTCCCTAGTTTAGTTGAACATATTTACTTCCTGCCACAACTTCCACTGTATCTTTATTTGGACTTATCCAAATTTCATATAATATTGCTTAATCCGCTATTTTAGGATCTTTAGATTTAAATGCAAACCTGTAATCAGCAGGACGTTCCATATTTACTTTGGCGTTTTTCCAATCATCCCTATTTAATATGTTGTAACTTTAGAATAAAGATTGATTAAAAGGGAGCTGCAAACATTGATTCTAGGGAAATTAAATAGCTCCCATTTTGAAAAAAGTTTGATCAAAATGGGAACTGTATGTAGTACCAAATGATTAATTGTTAAAATACACGAAAAACTCTAGTCATATGTTATACAATCATGCATTTAAGTCTGTTATGGCAGGAATATTAATTTCCTTTACACATGAAACAGACGATAAATTAATAACGCAATGAACAATGGCTACAATGTCTTGTACAGGAATACGTGTACCTCGATACAACATAATTGCCTTTTCTGCACCTTCTTCATATGGTACTTCAGCAGCAAGCTCTCCTGGATTAATACACGTTACAGAGATCATATCTTTTCTCACATGCTCTCGTAAAGCATTTGTAATACCACGTAAGCCAAATTTAGATGTGACAAATGAAACTTGTGCACTATTTGTATGATCTAAACCTGCTGTTGAACCAATTAATATAATTTTCCCATTGTCCGCCTGTCTTAAATTAGGTAAAAGCGCCTGAATATAAGTAATAGTGGAAGTTAAATTAATATTAATTATGTTCGAGATATCCCTAACTTCATCCTTATCAAAAGTATAGTCATCTTCAAAACCACGCTTTTCCCATACTCCTACATTATAAATTAATACATCAATAGGAATGTCTTTTAAAGTTTCTTTTAAAGAAGGTATTTGTTGTTGACTAGATAAATCAATTGCGACCCATTTACGATTTACGCCATCATTTACATCTAAACTACTTGGTCGTGTCCGTGATACCACCCATACTGTATCTCCCTTAGTGGGTAAGCCTTTTACAAATGCATCGCCTAGCCCATGGCTTGCTCCAAATATAATAAAGTTCTTACTCATCCTATCACCCCTTATAATAACTATACATCTAAGTATAATTATTATAAAAATATGAAACAACTAATGTGTTTTATTAGAATTAAAAATTTTATCAATCTTTTCTATTAATTATCAAACTTTTTTATAAATAATCAATCTCTTTTAAAAAGCACATAAGTCGAACTTCGTTTAAAAAAATTCCATATAATGCGTAAACAGTAGAGTTAGCGGAATGAATTTAAGGAGTTGATACGGGAGATGATTTTTCAACACGCGATGTAACAAATTCCTTATTCAACTAACCTGCCCCTTTAGTTGAATAAGAAAAAAGAGCTGTCAGAACAGCTCATAGATCTTCAACTAAAGCACCCCGTTAGTTCAATAAGAACTTTTAGTATTTCCTCAACTTTAGCACCCCGAAATGTCGAGGCATTGCTTGAAATAACTAGGTAAAGCGGCCAACCATTTAGTCATTTGACTTTTACAAATGTCCATGTCTAAAACAACTTTACCTTCTGCTAAAGTTTGGAAAATATCAATAAGATTTCTTTTTCTATTAGTGATTAATCATTTAGTGGATAAAACCTAGATATTCTACAGCTTTCCAATTCTTCCAACTGCACATTATCCACAATTTCCTTCGCAACCAATCGACTAATAACAGGAGATAACGTGATTGCAGAATGCATAACTGCTAAATAAAGTCCCTTTACCTGATCATGAAAACCGACAATGGGGTAACCGTCTTTAGGCATAGGCCTCATTCCTACTTTGATACTTTCTAACTTTAAATGTTCCCCTTCTTCCAAATCGTAGCGAAGGGTTTCAAATGCTCTTTTTCCAATCTCCTCTGGTCCGTTTTCTCCATACTCATCCAAATAATCTTCAGCAGCAATAATTGTATAATCGGATAGTTGTCTTGCCTCAAATCTTGAATTAGAAATTAAGGTGTGAATGAGCTTTTTTGGAGATTTTATACGAATAATAATTGAAGGTGAAGACTCAATAGGAATATCAAAACCAAGAGGTTTACACAGCTCAGGTAACGCTGTACCAGTTGCTAATACAATTACATCTGATTCTATATATCCTTTTGAAGTATTTATGCCAACAACTTTGGTGCCCTCTTTTTTTATTTGTGTCACTTTTGTATCGAATAATATATTTGCCCCGTTTTCTTCCGCTATCTTTACCAAAAGATTCGTTAGGACATTAGGGTCTACCGCGCCTTCTTTATAAGCATAAAGAGCTTCCTCAGGATATTTTTTCAAATGAGGTTCTAACTCCGATATTTGCTGACGAGTTATTTTTTTTACATGAGATTTATTGATGCTTGTGAGATTTCCCCATGTAAGTGCACCGTTCCAATCTACCTTCAATTCTGGTATCTCTTTTTCCAATACATGATATTCTGCAAGTGACTCGTCATACAAATGTTGAAAGTTATTTGGAACACGCCCTGAGGGATTAATCCAAGCAAAAGATTTTTCTGTTACCCCATATCCTGCTTTTGAGTGACTCTCAACTAAAGTGACATCCTGATTTTCCTTTGATAGATTATAAGCTATAGACGCACCAACAATCCCTGCACCAACAATTGTAATCTTTTGCTTTTTAGTCATAACTATTCCTCCCTCTATAAATGTTGATATATCAATGATTTGACTCGTTTTTTGAGTGGTAAAAAATTTTTTATTCAATTATTGATCATTTGGTAAGTATGCTACGCTAAAGTTAATTGGTTAAAATCAACTTCCTAATCCATTATGTGATGCACAATTGGAGCTCTGCGATGCTTATGATGACGTATCCTCCCATGTCTCTTAGCGTCTTTGCACATACTTTTCTTCGTTCGGACTATTCATAGGGCAGAGGCTAATTAAGAAAAGCTTAGCCGTAAATCTGTTTGCTTTTCTTATTAAATCAACTTCAGAAGTGTAATTCCAGCCTAAAACCTGTGGTATAACTAGCCGTTTGCAGTTTTAGATATGTATTTTTTTCTTGAAATAGCTGTTTGTACATAAAATAAGACACCTCTTTTTTTCACATGTTTATAATTCGTATTTCAACATCCTTTCTAATATATACGTTTAGATAGAAAGGATGTTTCAGATATTAGCTTATATTCAAAAAATATATAATGTTTAATAATTAATTTTTTCACTCTCTTCCTTTTTCTCTTGTTCAACAAACCTGCCCTTTAGTTGAATAACAACAAACTTTTAGAAAACAGCCTCAAATTATAAAAAAATCACTACAGATGTCTCCTCAAAACTATTCTAGAGTATTAAAGAGTTTTATACATATTTATACCTGCTATTTGGAAACCTAATGTGTTGTATAACTTAATTGCCTTACAGTTTGTTCCAAAGACGTGTAATTTAAAATACAATATTTCTTTCAATGATAAATATTCTTCAATTTCTTCCATAACTTTTGTACCTATGCCTTTTGAACGGCATTCATCAAATATATAAATCTCATATAAAAATGCACTTTTTTTGGTTTCATCTATTTTTAACCAAACGTAACCATATCGCTCATTTTCATTCACAATATTATAAAATTCATGTAGTTCTGTATGAAATCCATTTGGCAAATACTCTTGCAACTGTTTCTTTGCTCGTACTGCAGAAGGTTCTGTAACTTCAAACGTATGTTCAGCTAAAGTTTCTGCAAATCGCTTTTCTTTATCTAAAAGATATTCGTTAAACTCATTTCCATTCATTTTCTTTAAATACTGCATAGTGTCCTCCTATTGAAAATACTCCTTACACTTAAAGTTAATAATACCTGATATAAGACTCTCTTGGACATTAATCAAAAACCAATAAGTTTGAACCTCTTATACTGTCTGGACCTCTTATACTCAAGAAGTACCCTTGAGCCTAAATTCCTTTATTAATGAGTTATTACTTCTTTTAATTTTTCGTTATAAAATCTGGCTTGTATCATGCAAGTTAGCAGTTACTTATGATACGATTTACCGAAACTAATTTTAAATTCGTTATAAAATGGAATTCCTTCTTGGACTAACCTGCCCCGTTAGTTCAATAAAGAAAAAAGAGCTGCATTTGCAACTCAATGTTCTTCAAGTAAAGCACCCGTTAGTTTAAGTACATTTCTTCACAATCTATATAGTGATTGACAATGATGTCCAATATTTCCTCCAGTTCTTAATATTATTCCAAGCGATTGTATTCCTTGAGGTGCAATAAACGCTTTCAGACTATACAAAAAATTCCAATTAAAACTTCATAAAAAAAAGAGCCTAATTTTCTTAGAGTAGAAAATTAGGCTCTTTTTATGTCGAAATTTACTTAGCGTATATTTTCGTTAAAATGTGTGTGGCACCCCATGCCTATCAACCTAAGGTTTTGTTGTCCCACACAACGATAAAAATACACTTGGTTACCATAAAAAACATCACGTTCTCATTCTGAAAGCATTATAGAAGTTTAACCTAATGATTATATAGCAGGTACTGATTATTAAAGAAAAAATGCAATCGGATTAATCATTATAGTTCATCTTCTTCAACTTTTTTACTGTTATACTTACTATATCCATATATACATAAGCCGAAAAATACTCCGCCCATACTATTTACAGTAAGATCTCTCATGGTAATTGCTTCTCCAGAAGGTAAATATGTTAATAAAGTAAATAAAACAAAGAAAATAAATCCTGAAAATATCGAATTACGACCTAACATTTTATTATTTGATGTATAACGTATATATATTTTTTTGATCCGCATCATCATAACGATATAAAATGATGTTGTTAATAAAATAATTAAGGCTAGAATGCCAAGTGATGTAATTTCTTTGTTTAAAATCAAATCATATAACATAGCTCCAAAACAGATGAAAAGAGCTATCACCCCAGCGTTTGCCATTATTTCGAAGGCTGTGTTTTGTTCTCGTTCATCAACAGAAGTACCTCTACCAAAAAGATATAATTTTAATAACTTAGACATTAATCTTCCTCCCAAAATAAATCATTTAATGTAACACCTAAACTTTTGCAAATCTCAATACATAATTTCAAAGATGGGTTGTATTCGCCTTTTTCTAATAGACCGATTGTCTGTCTACTTACATTTGTTAATTTTGCTAATTCCCCCTGTGTCATACCCTTTTCAAGTCGAATTCTCTTTACTTTGGTAAGCATATTAGAAGCCTCCAATACATTTTTCTTTTGACACATATATATTACATTAGTCATATATATGTGTCAATGACTAGAAGTTTTAACACCTTATATTTCCAGGGATATCCTTATACAAATCAACTTTTACATTACGAATATCCCTTCGGAATACCTAATGGGGTGGTACCCCAATAAAATAAAGCGTTAATCTTACTTAGACCAAAGCACTCGTTTAGCTTTGTACAGTAACCCACTCCTACATAAACAAAAAAGATCGAATCCTTTAAGGAATCGATCTTTTACTTCAAATGTTCGTTTCTATCTATTTTCATATGTTTAAAAATAAAAAAACATCTTAGATAAGATGTTTTTTCTAACCTGCTTATTGAACTAAAGCTCCCGTTAGTTCAATAAGAAAGTTAAATATATTTCTGTAATAATTCTACTAGGCCATTGGGATAAACTATTTTCTTCCCATCAATAATCTCTTCTAAGGAAATTCATTTCGTGAATGTAGTTTTACTCCCTTCTACAACTTTAAAACTTTCTTTTTGGTATAGAGTTTGGTCTATAAATTCCACCAAGTAAATCTGAGTTATTTAGTGCCCTATATTTCCTTCTATTCTAAAGATGTGTTCTAAACAGGAAATATAGCGTTTTATCTCTATGAGAAAATATCCTTTCTATTAGATAGTATATATAAAAAATCGCCCCCACTAAGGAATTCTATAGAGATGAGATGATTTTCAAACTAGTTAATACCCAAAATAATATTTAAGAGCTGAATTTGTCCTTCGTGCGGGGGAGGGGAGAACACAAGAGATTGAAGATTATTCGCACATGTCCACTCCTTAATACTCAAAAAAAGGCAGCCCCTAAAGGACCGCCTTTAAATCCAATGAACTCTAATCGGTTCTAGGAAATTATGTACCGCTAATACAATACATTATTCATCAAATAAGATACTTTAGTATAGCAACATATTCAAGTTTTTTTATTAACACTTTCCTTATTACTTTTACCTGGAAATTCTTCCTCCATCTGTCCGTTACACTGGAACCAAATAACACCTAATGTGAATGCAATTCCAGCAACGTTTGCACGTATGCCCAATTTCAGAATTTGTTTTGCTGCTAATGTAAACTCTTTATCAGCAATTAAATTCATTATTGTAGAACCAAGTGCAACTGGACCATAATTTTCTTTCATTTTTTCACTAAAACAATTATTTAATGCCTTTGTATATGATGGCTTGTCAACCATCGAATGCCATTCACATGCTGCAACATAAGGTACAATTTGAATAGGGAAAACATTATCTATACTTTTATTAGTAATATTATTATTAGCAAATAAATCTCCTGACTCCATACTTTCGATTATTTCTGTTTTTAAATCACTATCTGCTAAGGTATTTTCAAAAGCTTCTCGATCATAACCTAAAGACTTACCTTCGTTATCTTTCTTTAAACCATCTTCAAAAATTAATCTTAAAGCATCAGCAAGAACTTGTTCATCCATAGCCGAAACTACATTTTCTTCTTCAGCAGCATTAACTTTTGGTATAAATACACTTACCAAAGAGAAAACTATCATACTTACCACCATAAAGATTTTTAAAAATGACTTTTCAAATATTTTACACAATATAAATCCCTCCTCACTTTAATGACACCATATTTTAACTTTTATAGCTATTATTGAAAATATATCTATTTATTATGAAAAATAGCAAGGTGTTGAAAAGAGATATAAAAATCTTCATAAATAAAGTAAATCCTTGAATAATAAAAGTTAATAGTAAAAACATGATAATAAAACATACAATTAAAGCTAAAAATTCCCTACTTTTAATAAATTTTACATCAAAATTCACAAAATTCCCTCCTTTTTATAAATTATCCTTTTTGTCTCCAATTACGAATTCCACATAGCAATCACACGACATACCTTTTCTTCTACTTCATCTCTTTCATCATCCACATAAACAAGATCTCCATCTTCCACATCATCTAAATTCAACTCAATTTTTAATTCTTATAGTAACATTAACATAAATATCCAATAAAAAATTATCTCACCTTGGATTTAGTATAGATTTATGGACACATTGAAGTTAAGTCCTTAACCTAAAAACTAAAAGAGGACGTGTCCGTAATGAAACAAAAAGCCTTCACTTGTATATTGAGTACCCAAATCTGTATTCACAATGAGCCCTTATCGATAATTTCTTGATCTGTCACTTTTTCGCGAATAAGGTCATAGCTTTTTTAAAATTTCTACCTCTTGTTTTAAGCGTAAATTTTCTTTCTGTATGGCTGCTAATATGACAACGCCTGTATTGAATCCTTTCACGCTACATGAAGAAAGAAGAAATTTATAGAAACAAGAACAAGTATTTGAACAGAAACAGCAAAATTGTCACTCCTTCAGTACATTGAAGGTTGGTATAATAGGGGCCTCTAGTATCTTCAATAATGACTTATGCCAGCATTTTATTATCTTTAAAGAAACGAAAAACTTCTAAATCTCGTAATCTTAGTTTTCTATCAATCGAAATCATTTTTTTCACCTATCCTAATATGAATTTATGACCTGCAATAATATCTGTACATAATCTTCAGTCTAAACAAATTACCCTTCTAAAACTATAAAAACAGATATTTTCTTTATTGAACTAACCTGCCCAGTTAGTTCAATAAAGAAAAAAGAGCTGCTTACGCAACTCAATGATCTTCAAGTAAAGCACCCGTTAGTTCAATAAGAAAAAAGAGCTGCATATGCAACTCAATGATCTTCAAGTAAAGCACCCCGTTCGTATTATAAGGTCAGCCAGAGA
>NZ_LILB01000001.1:608847-625718 GCF_001274945.1 Viridibacillus arvi
GTTGAACATTTTTAGTATAACATGAAGTGTTTTTCGATTTAAAATGATTTACTTGACATTCTATTAGCTGGTTTAGTTGAATAAGAACAGAGACGCTTATTAAACACTCGCGCCTGATTGTTTAACAAGTACCCAGATGGAAATATAGACATACCTACAATAGATAATAATTATGCTATCTATATATTAGGGTGAAAACTTATCTGCTCTGGGTTCGCAAATAATTGTAATTAAACCAATTATAGAAAACATCTTTTCTTCGTGGTTTTTGAGAAGTTGTGCTATATTCAAAGTGTCAGGAGTGAGTTGATGAAAAAGTTTTTAACAATTACCGCAATAATTCTTGTTTTACTCGGAGCAGCTGGCTATGCTGTGTGGCATTTTGGGACAAATATCGCTTCCGAAAAAATAATCGAAAAAGTGGAATCTACTTTAGATGACGAAAATCTAGAAGAAGTAAAATCCTATATCGAGAACGATTCGAAGGTTCAAGAAATTGTAAGCGAGGCAGCAACTATAAATCCGGATACTCTTCCCTTCCAAACTAAGGAAGAAGCGACACGTGTGTTAATAAAAAAAGTGGGCGTTAATCGTTTACTTGATATTCAGGGACAAGCGCAAAACGGTTCAATTAGTAAGGATGAAGTATTATCCGAAATTGAAGGTAAACTGTCTGAAGATGAAATTTCTGCTTTAAAATATGTTTTATATAAGGAATTGGATAAATAAGGCTTAGAGGAATCGAGTCCTTTTTTTCTTTTCATTCTTCTACTGTTGCTTTATTAAAATAAAGCGCCTTTTAATGGAATAACTTTGATTTATCTTCGTTTTTAAAAACCACCTTTATGGTGCAACCAAACCAAGTGCGCTGTTCGTAATTTAATGGAAGTTTTGCGTATGAAATCTGCCCAAGAAGGTACTAACATCCGTACAGCCACTATTTATCCAGCTCCGATCAACATGGAATTGTTGGATACGATTACTGATAAGAATGTTTCAGCAGGTATGACTGCATTGTACGAACAATATGGTATTACACCTGATCGAGTGGCAAATGTTGTGGCATTCGCGATTGAAGTCATTCATTTTTCTAAAGCTTAGGCTGTCGATAAGTCCTCGACAGCCTTTTAATTTCTTCTCATTTTTTAATATAGGTTTTCTTAAGTTTCTTACTCCATTAAATGGCTCGGTTGTTGAACAAAAGTTAAACAACGCTCTTCAACTAATCTGCCCCGTTAGTTGAATAAGAAAAAGAGCTGTCTAAACAGCTCAACTATCTTCTACTAAAGCACCCGTTAGTTGAATAAGGTACTTACTGTATAACTTTAATTATCATACTTTCAGCTATTCATTCATTATAGGGTCGGTATATCATCTGTACAGAGAATCCAATAGAAACCCGAATAACATTTTAATAATATTCAAAGTTGTACGGGTTCAGTTTTAACTATTCTTTTTTTCTATTGTGATGATCATTTTACCTTGTTCTAAAAAATAATTTCCATTGGCCAACTTACTTTTCAACTCTCCAGAAGTGACACCTTCAGCAAAGATTCCTTTTTCTTCAAAGAGCATACTATCAACCAGTTTATTATCTGAACTTTCAAAAAAGCTGTATCCAATAAAAGTTGATGTTGATTTATGGATATCTTCTTTATTATATTCCGAATAAAAAATCGTATAGTTTGAATGCAAGATTCCATTAAATTCACCTTCGATTGAATATTCAGCTGTTGCTTGAGCAATGGAATGGACGGGTTCCGTTTCTGTCCAATTTAAAAGATTTAAGTCGCTTTTCAGCACCATAGTTAATTCATCTTCTTTCGTTAAAATTTGTTGAGTTAGTACCAACCCTTAATCAAAATATACCATCACTAACCTGACAACTAATTGTCAAGTTAGGTAAAATAAATGCGAGTCATTTTTTCTATATGTGCCATTATTTTATTTTTAAAACCCTCGGGCGAAAGGACTTCAACCTGGGATCCAAAACTAAGAATTAACTTTACAACCCACTCTTCATCAGGATAAGAAATTCTAACTAATAAGTGGTCAACGCCACTTTTATCAATGCTTGTTTCGGGAAACGAATCAAACACCTCTTGAGAACTGAATAAAGGAAATCGTAAAACTATATCGATTTTAACTATTTCTGATTCTAATGATTTCATCCAATTAGAAAATTCCTGATAACCATCTAAGTATGCAAAGGATTCGGTAAAGATCGTATTACCAACTTTCAGTTCATGTATTCGGGATAAACGATAAAATTTTGGTTTCGTCTCATTTTCTGGCCAACCGAACAGGTACCAACTCAAATGATAGAAGAATACTTGAATTGGTTTTACTTTTTTAGTTTCAAGCTGTTCTTTTTTTGCATAAGAAAAAGTAATACACTTTTTATCTTTAATCGCTTGTCTAATATCGGTTACCTTAACTCCGTCCTTGTTATTTAAGAAAGAAAAATCAATTAAATTTTCTGGTTTGGACTCATTAAGTAAGGTTATTTTTGCAAGGATATTATGTAATGCCTTGTCAGTATGTAAAGTCATCGTACTCGTTAGTGTTTCCTTGATTAGACGTAAATCCTCTTCTGTAAAGTAACTATGAGGAAAATAATAACCTTCGATTAGGCGATATCCTCCGAGATTTCCTTGTTCGGCATAGATTGGAAATCCAGCAAGTGATAGAGTATCCATATCTCGATAAACTGTTCGGGTTGAGACAGCCAAATGTTTGGCAACTTCCTCTGCTGTTACTTTTTGTTTGTTCAATAGAATAAATATAATTTTTAATAAGCGCTCTATTTTCATAAGTATCCCCTATTTTTTCTTTTATCAAGTGCTCGATACAAGTTTGATTTCGATAATTTTGTTTTGGCACAAATTTTCTTCATTGTCATATCGCCTTCATCATCATACAAACTTTCAAAGCAGCCTTCTTTTGTTTGATGTACAACAATGACAAAAGGAAAAATCCATTTATTCTTTTCACTTAATATCGCCCCCCACATATTTTATAATGAAAGTAAGCGTCATTTTTTCACCATTAAAACAGAAATTGATACGTTACTAAAAACTTTAGATATCTCCCTTTAAAAAAGACCACTTATTGGTCTTTTTATTTTGTACTTCTTCAACTAACCTGCCCCGTTACTGAATAAAGAGTTTATCTCAATTTTTGCAATTTACTTTTTGCTCCCCAGAATTTCATCAAGTTTTTGTGAAATTCCTTTGGCTTTTCGATTAGAAACCATTCGATTGAATGTGCAGGTGTTGGCATCTTTTTCTTCCTTCGGATTCTAATCTTTTCGTGATTAGTATAATGCGGGTAAATCACTGTGGATTTTCCAACTCTACTCTTAACCAGTTTTATCTCTTCAATTTCATCCCAATAAACCTTATTCCCTTCTAAGTCAATTACAACTCCTTCATCATCCCAAAAATATCCTTTATCTTCATTTCTTTTTTTCCAAAGATAAATAGAATAACCTATAAAAACAAATGAGAAAAATAGCCCGAAAGCAAATGTAAATATATGCGAGGTGATTTCTCTTATATCAACAAAGCATAAAAGTACAAAAATTATTCCCATTCCCATTAGAGTTGATATAAAACGCCGTGAAAGTTTATACAATTTTACTTGTTCCAAGGAGAACAGCACCTTTTCAAATTAATTTATTACTATTTTATCAGTTGTTCTTGTTAAACTAAACTGCCCCGTTAGTTCAATAAAGAGAAAAAGAGCTGCATATGCAACTCAATGAACTTCAAGTATAGCACCCTATAGTTGAACAAGATAAAGTGTGTTATTCATTATTTGGTTTTATCACTGGTTTTCCATCCTTATCCAATAGCGGGGTAATTCCCCCTGCATATCCGCTCCAACTAAATAAATAGTGAATTCCTGTTTCTCTATCTACTATTATTCTGTTTCCATTAGCCACGCCATTTTCTGTAAAGATTTCTTCAAATCTCTTCTTTGAGCCTTTATTCTTCTCTGAGTCTTTATTAAACATTTTTTCGCCCCCATATTACTGAAATTTCAAATAACCCCTTTTTATATTACGATCTTAGCAGGTAATTATTACAAAAGTAGTAAAAAGGCAACGATTTTCTTGGAAACAGCACATTGTATTAACCTGCCTCGTTAGTTCAATAAGAGAAGAATCCTTATCCCCTAATCTTCACTATCAATTTCTGTACATTTCAATAACTTCTGATTTACCGTTCCACTCCAACACTGCTTCCATCTTTTCATTTTCCTTAATACTTACTTCACAACTGGCATCGTTAGAGGGAGGACCAGTACATTCACTTTTACTTGATTGTACATTATTTTCTTCATTGAAAGTCTCTTCATTCACTCCAAATTCAAACCATGAACTTTTTATGTTATATCCAAATATTTTAGGTGCAGGTACTTTTCCAATATATTCGATTGAATAGTCTGCCAACTCTCTTTCTTCACTAATCTCAGTTTCGTACATAACAATCCAATACTGGATGGGTAAGCAAAGAGGCATTCTTAGCAGGTTATGGGGCTACACAAGCTGTACCTGGTCCATTATTTACTTTTGCAGCTTATCTTGGTACGGTTATGAATGGTTGGCAAGGAGGGTTAATAGCGACCATAGCAATTTTCTTACCTGCATTCCTGCTTATCTTAGGTACATTGCCTTTTTGGGATTCTTTACGTCGTAATCCTTCATAAAAGGAGCATTAATGGGGGTTAATGCAGCCGTTGTTGGGATTTTAATAGCTGCACTTTACCATCCTATTTGGACCAGTTCCATATTAACTCCAATTGATTTTGCTTTTGCAGCTAACATCGAAACTCTAATCCATATTCAAAAACCCGAATTAAAACTATTTTCAAATAGTCTTGATTCGGGTTTTTTCTATTTTTGATTAATCCTTATCATTGCCCGCAACTAGCTTACCTTGATATATCACGGCTTTTCGATGTGATCGTCTTGCTACAGCTTCAGCAGAGCAGCTTGCTTCAACAAAGACAATATTCGCTTCGTCACCAATCTTAGGCCAAACCTGTTCTCCTTTTTGATTGAGCGGTGTCTTCCCCCCCGTAATAAAGCCCAATGTCTGAGATAGCTTTTGTTCAGTACTATTTCCATACAGCTCTGCAAATAATCCTGCTTTCTCTAAATTATCACCATTACCAAATGGAGACCAATGATCGTTAATGCTGTCAGTGCCTAAATAGACAGGAACTCCACTCTCATTCAGTTCTGGTAGTGGCATAATTATCTTGCCAAAAGGAACGGTAGAGGCAACTGAAATGCCAAGTTTGGCAAAGCGACATGAGATTTCCTTAAAATCAGTTGGAGACATGTCTGCAAGTGCAAAACAATGGCTCACTGTTACTCTATCTTTCCAGCCTGCTTCCTCTGTTAAGTCAGCAAGTTTTTGTAGCGTTTTTAAACCAGCTTCTTTACCGTCATGCAGATGAATATCAATACCTGCATTTGCTTCAACAGCAAGATCCATAATTGTATTTAACGAGCGCTCAATATCGCCATCAACCGAGCTAGGATCTACACCACCTACATGGGTTGCCCCACTTCTTAGCGCCTGTCTTACTTCTTCTACCATATTTGAACGTAATAATCCATGCTGAGGGAAAGCAACAATTTCATGTGAAAGCTTATTTTGATATGTTTCAAATGCTTCAACGGTTACTTCTAAATTTTTCAAACCAATAGATGGATCAATATTTGTATGTGCTCGTACATGTGTTGATCCGTAGTTTAGCACTGTTTCTAGCATATGGACTGCTCTTCCTTTTGCAGTTGGCAATAGCTCAGGCAGTAGCTTTTCTTCTTCCTTAATTCGTTCAAAAATACTTGTAACAGGACGCACAGCGCGCCATGCCCCACCGAAGTAAGTTTTATCAATGTGAATATGCATTTCTTTAAAAGAAGGGAGCATTAACATACCCTTTGCATCGTAAGAGTCATAGTCACCTTCTGGCAGTACATTGGTTATTTCAGCAATTTTTCCCGCTTCAATTCGAATATGTTGAATCTTCGTTTCCGTTCCAACAACCGTATTTTCATTATAAATATATCCATTTTCCAAACGAACATTTAACAACCAGTAATTTCTCATCGTGTTTCCTCTCCCTTCGTTGAAAGGCAACCTGCAACAATATTCCCTTTGAAAATAGTTGCATGTCTCTCTGATCTTCTTGCTACAGCCTCTGCGGAACAACTTGCTGAAACCAATACCATATTTGCATCCATACCAATAGCCGGCCACACTTGTTCACCTTGCTCATTAAGTGGTGTCACACCATTTGTGATGAACTTAAGTGAAGTAGCAAGCTTTTGTTCAGTTACATAATTAAACCTTTGGGCAAATCGACCAAGTCGTTCAAGAATGTCCCCGTTTCCAAAAGGAGACCAAGAATCATATATGTTGTCACAACCAATTGCTACTTCGACTTGATGTTCATCCAGTGTAGGTAACGGAGGAACTCTATCTCCAAGAGGTACACTTGAAATGATTGCAACTTTGGCTTCTGCAAGCATGAGCATAATTTCCTTAGCTTCTTCCCCTACCATATCTGCAAGTGCAAAAGCATGACTTATCGCCACTCTTCCCTGCAATTGATATTCCACTGTCAGTCTTGCTACTTCTTTTATTGTTGTAAGACCCACTTCACCGCGGTCATGTAAATGAAGGTCAATGCCTGAATTCGTTAGATTCGCTAGATTAAATAATTCTTTCACGGACTTTTCCATATCTCCATCTACCGAGGCTGGATCTACTCCTCCTACTAGTGTCGCGCCTTTAGTCAATGCCTCCTTCACAATTTCTGAAGCATTTGTTCGAAGCAATCCATGTTGAGGAAAGGCAACAATTTCATGCGTTAATTTACCTTCATAACGAGCTAATGCCTTTTTGATCGTCTCTAAATAATTCAACCCAACCTCAGGATATAAATCCACATGTGTTCGAATATGTGTAACACCCGACTTCAACATCGTATTAATTAAAATGGAGGCGCGTTCTTCCATCGGCACTTCTAATTGTGGTAAACGTTCCTTTTCAATTTCAAATCGGTCAAATATCGAAGGGGCTGGAATATTAGCAGTCCACTTATCTCCAAGCAGAGTCTTATCTAGATGACAATGTTTTTCCACAAAAGAAGGGAGTGCCAGCAAGCCATTTGCATCCTGCTTTGGAACATCAGCCTCTATTTTCGTACTTTGAGGGGTCATTTTCGTAATCTTGCCTTCCTCAATCAGAAGATGTACCAATTCTGTTTTCGTTGCTACAACATGTCCGTTTTCATAGTGAAATCCCGTTTCAAGCAATACATTCATTAACCATTGTTTTGAATCCATTTAAATTTCCCCTCTCTATATGAAGCAACACTTTTGCCTCTAGCGATTTATTTTACAAATATTTCGTCTTTATCGTATCATGAAGTTTAGTATACTAATAATATTCATTTTGTTAGTTTTACATATCTTTTTCATATATAGAAGAGAGGCTGGAAAAGTGGATATTCGCCAATTACGTTATTTTATTGCCATCGTTGAGGAAAAAACAATTTCTGCAGCTGCTACAAAGCTACACCTATCGCAACCTCCTTTGAGTCAGCAACTAAAAAACATGGAAAACCATTTGAATGTGCAGATGTTTGAAAGACGAGGAAGAACGCTGGAGTTAACAGATGCAGGGCAAACGCTTTATAAACATGCATTGAAAATTACGAAGTATATGGAAGAATCTGAACGAGAGATTAGGGAAACAGCAAACGGGGAACACGGAACTTTAACTCTGGGCGTAAATACTTTATCAAATGAATATTTATCTACTACTATTCAACGTTATCATCAGCAGCATCCAAATATTACGTTTAAAATCCAACAAAATGATTCTGCGCAGCTATGCCAATTAGTCCGTGACCGAATACTTGAGCTAGCCATCATTCGTTTTCCTCTCGAATTGAATGACTTTTCAATCCTACATCTTAAAACGGAACCATTCTATTTCATTTGTTCTTCTAAAGAAATCTTACCTTCTTCTACTGTAACTTACGAGGACATACATCACTACCCGCTCATCATTCCAAGCACTGAAGGCCTTGGTTTACACTATATAATCATGGAGCAATTCTCAAATTATGGTCTTGCAACCCCTCGTCTTTCTGAGTGTTCAGACATTGCTCTTTTACTAGAGCTAGTCGAAAGCGGATTCTACGCTTCTGTTGTACCAGAAACCGTCATTAGACAGCAAAAGGGCTACAATATTCATGCTGTCAAAATCAGTAACGAAGCATTAAACAGCTCTTCTGGACTTATTTGGTTAAAGGATCATTTCTTATCGAAAACCTCACAGAATTTTATTAAGCTATTAAAAGAGGAATTAGAGAAGTAGCCATTTGATGTGATGTTAAAAATTTGTTCGATTGATCGATAGCCAATACCGTTCAATCGAACGATTAAATTGTTCGTTCAATAAGCCTACTTATAATTCTTTTTATCAAAATAATAGGAAATTAAATATCCTACTGTCCAACCAATGAACATCATTGCAAGTTATTTAAAATTGAACTTCCCGCTAAAAATGCTTCAATGATTAATAATCCCATTATACTCATAATTGAAACGTCCTAGTTTTTTATTTTCTTCAATTACTATGTCCTCTTTAAAGAAATACTTAGTTTTAACTATTACTATCTCTCTAAATTGATTTTAGGGTTCACTTTTTTCACTAACTTTATTAAACTATCCTTATCTTTTGGAGATATAAGCGCCATATTGAAATCCGAAGCATAAATGATTTCTAGACGATCTATCGATAATGCACCTATTGAAGTTATTCAAAGTCTGATGGGACATGAGAAAAGCGAAACCACCCGAATTTAAGCTCAATTAAGCGGTAGACATAGAAAAGAGTTTTATCAAAGGTACTTTTAATTAATAAATGGCAACGTATATATGACGTTGCCATTCTTACTAATGCACCCGTTAGTTTAAGTGTGATTCTTCACAAACTATTAGCTAGTTAGTTTAATATCTGAAAAAGAGCTATCTAAACAACTTAATAATCTTCAAGTAAAGCACTCCGTTCGAATAATTAAAGCGCATCCTTTAAAGCGGTACTTTAATTACTTTTTGGTTTAATTGGAGATCTGCTATTGAATATAAAATAGCAGAACCACTAATTTTCACTCTGTCCTCGTTGTATATACAGAATAGTGTCCCACCACGTTTAGAAAGTTGTCTAGCAATCATTTCGTTTTTCCCTAGTCGTTTTGCCCAGAAAGGAGTTAAACTACAATGTGCTGATCCACAAACTGGATCTTCGTTTACCTGTAACTTTGGCCAAAAGGCTCTGGATACAAAATCAACTGCTTTTCCCTTTGCAGTCACAAAAACTGCAAGACCTTCTGGGAATTGTGCTAATTTAGCAAAATCAGGAGATAAATTAAGCACAGCTTCTTCATTTTCGAGTACAAACACTAAATCTCTCCCTAGATATGTTTCAATAGGCCTTACACCGAGTGCTTCCACCATTTGTTCTGTTAACATATATTCCTCGACATTGATGCTCGGAAAATCCAATTCATAAAGATTACTTTTTTTCAAAACAACTAGTTCACCGCTCAACGTTTGAAATCTAATTTTTTCTAGTTCTTTTTCATAAAAATTAGTGATTACGTATGCAGTTGCTAGGGTAGCATGTCCACAAAGATCAATTTCTCCCCCTGGGGTAAACCATCTTAAGTGATAATTGTCACTATCTCCTTCTTTGACAGCAAATGCTGTTTCAGAAAGGTTATTCTCGCTAGCAATTTTTTGCATCATATCAACAGATAACCAACCTTCCATTACACAAACACCTGCTGGATTTCCCTCAAATAAATTTTCTGCGAAAGCATCTACTACATAATATTTCATTTTGAAAAACCTCCCGTAAATTATCTATTCTTTACTTTTACTCAAGTAGATCAAATTTCCATTACACAATACTTACCTCATTTTTTATAATCACTAAACACCCCCAGTGTTATAATGTGTTCATTAAAATCTCCTTTATTTTATAACGAAACTATGTATAACACTCAATACACTTGTATAACACTTAATGGAGGGTAAACATGCATATTGAAATTCAACGAAAATCAGAGACTTCACTCTCTAATCAAATTTTCCAATCAATTGTTGATCACATACGTTCAGGTCTATTACAAGAAGGAAGTCAATTACCTTCTGTCCGTGAATTATCAAAAGAGTTGGGGGTAAGTTTAGTTACCGTAGTTAAGGCATACAAAGAACTAGAGAAAAATAATTTTACTACCTCTATACAAGGAAAAGGGACATTTATTAATATTGAAGAAACAGCTACAAAGGAAACAAAAAAAGAAGAACCACCATTTAATTGGCAGTTATCTATACAAGACTATCTCCCGAGAGCTCAGTTTTCTCGTTTTCATTACGTTTCAGATGAAATTCAACTTTCCTCTTCTATGATTGACCCAGGGCTTCTTCCTAATCGATATTTAGAGCAAGAAATTCATAAAATGCTATTGGAGAACCCAAGAATTTTATCTCAATACAGTGAAGTTCAAGGAGATTTAAAGTTGAGGGAAGCAATGTCTCAATATTTAAAACAATTCGAAATTCCTACTACACCTGATAACCTTTTGATTACAAATGGTTCACAACAAGGATTAGATCTTGTAGCACGTACATTTGTTGGACCAGGTGATGTTGTAGTAATGGAAAGTCCTACTTATCCAGGAGCAATTGATATTTTTCGAGGGAGAGGTGCTACAATAATTACAGTTCCAGTTGATGGGGATGGAATGAAAGTAGATATACTTCAAAATTTGTGTGATAAATACAAACCAAAAATTATTTATACTATACCTACATTTCAGAATCCAACAGGTGCGGTTATGACTCAAAAGAGGCGTAGGAAATTATTAAATATAGCTAAAAGTATTCAAAGTATTATTGTAGAAGATGACCCATGGAGTGAGATTTATTTTGATAAAAAACCACCAGCCCCTATTAAAAGTATGGATTACTATGGTCATGTGATTTATTTAAAAGGATTGAGTAAAACATTAGCTCCAAGTTGTAGAATTGGAATACTTTCTGCATCAGGGTCTGTATTCAATCGTCTATTGGCAGCTAAGTCGAATGCTGATTTAGGGAGCCCGTTATTAACACAAAAGTCATTATTACCATTTATCACTTCAAATAAAATGATCGATCATTTGAAAAAATTAAGAACAGCCTTAAAATTAAGACGAGATATGGCAATCGATTTACTATTAAAATACGCACCAGAAGAGATTTCATGGATGATACCAAACGGAGGACTAAACATATGGATTAGTCTCCCGGTATGGATAGATACAAATCAACTCCTAATAGAAGCTCGGAGAAATCATGTAACATTCTTACCAGGATCAGCTTGTTATCCTGTAGAGCAAGAGAAATACCATTTACGATTAAGCTTTTCATATATGAGTGAGCAACAATTACAACTTGGTATTAGAACAATGTGTAATATATTTAATGCTGAAATTACATCAAAGAAAAAGAATTCCAACATGCCTTATTTTTAAATAGATATTTACTTATTTTATCTGGATAATTACAATATCACCTTTTCTTCTACGGTTCATCATCTTTGTTTAATTCGTGGCTGCGCATAGAATCTTTTTAAAAGCCCAATCTCTCAATTTATGCTGAAAAATTGGGCTTTTAGTATTGTTATTTCCTTAACGTTGTATCCACATTTTCCAGACGCTCACCCAATAAGAAAAAAGAGCTCCATATGCAACTCAATGATCTTCAAGTAAAGCTTCCGGTAGTTTAAATGCAATATTTCACCATCTGAAGGAAAACAACCATTATCACAGCTCAGTTCCGTTCTTTAATTCTTGTATCTGAGGTTGAATAAAAGTTGAGTTATAATTATTTATTTAATCTCTTTCCCATCAATTCTGCCATTTGTTTCGAATTCGGAGTTTCTTCATTTTGTAATTTATCAACGATGTTTGCATAATCCATTTCATTACGGTTCTGACTTAATTTATATGCAGCCTGAATTTCTTCCACCTTAATGTTAAATCCAACAATTCCTTTAAGTTCCTTTTCTAAAAGTTCTGGAGAAAGTTTGTCCCATACGATTGGATTCTCTCGATGTTTTTCATATTTTTCTAACATTACTGTTAATTCTTCTATTAATTCATCTTTTTCTAAAATACTTGCTTTTCCATAGATATGGATAGCTTGATAATTCCATGTCGGAACATTTTCGCGCTCATACCAGGAAGAAGAAATATAGGCATTCGGTCCCTGAAACATAACAAGCACATCTCCACAGGTTTCAAATGTTCTCCACTGAGAATTCCCATATGCCATATGTCCGGTAACATAGTAATCATCGCCTTTTTTATTTAATACTAATGGTAAATGAGTGGCAATTGGTGTTCCTTGTTTTGTTGACACAAGCGTACCAAAAGAGTTCGTTTGAATAAAATTCCGAATTTCACCAACATCAGTGACCTTATAGTATTTAGGAATATACATAATAAACCTCCTTTATAAAGTTATATGAGTGTTTTTGTCATTATTACATCAAATTGTTCTTCATTACCCATATAAAAAGAGTGAGCTCCAGTTTGGACAAAACCTATTTTTTTATAAAAGCAAATTGCGTTCTCATTCTTCTCCCAAACTCCTAGCCAGATATTTTCTTTGTTTTGTTCTTCGGCTATTTCCACCGCTGTATTTATTAGATATTTTCCAAAACCTTTTCTTTGAAATTTATTTCTTATATATATTCTCTCAATTTCGAGTGACTCATCACCCATTTTTTCTGATTGGGCATCATTTATATTTACCTTTAAATATCCAGCAATTTCATCATTGAAGTAGATGAAATAGAATCCCGAAGAGATATTGGTTAATTCCTTTTCTAGTTGTTTAGAGTTGAATGCTCTTTCCAAATAGGCTTTCATATTTTCAGGGGAATTCTGATTTCTAAATGTATCATTGAATGTTTCAATACTTATTTCTCGGAGTAATTGTAAATCCTCACGATTGCACTTTATTATTTTTACAGTCATTTTAATATACAGCTCCTTTATATAAATTCAATAATTTCTCTTGTTTCCTTTTTTCACAAATTCCCAGTCAATTTCTATATTTTTTCGAATCTTTTTAAGAAGATGAAAAATGATTTCTGCTTCTCTTTCGGAAAATCCCGTTAATGCGATTCTATTCGAATAATCATTTTCTCTCTTTATAATTGGAAAAACTATTTTCCCTTTGTCTGTTGGAAAAAGTCTTTTTATTTTTTTATTATGTTCATCTTCTTTCTTTTCAATAAATCCATTAATCTCGAGTTTTTTTATAGCACGAGAGGCTGTTGTTCGATCTACTTTTATCATCTCTGCTAACTTCTCTTGTATGATCCCTGGATTTTCACATATTCGAACAAGGTACAAATACTGTCCTTTTGTAAGGTCATATTCTTTAAATTCTATATTACTTATAGAATCTAATGCCCTTGCAATCATTCCAATCTCACGAAGAATTTCCTTCATAATTAACTCCTTTATATTTTATTGCAAATGCAACAAAAAGAATGTACGTTAAATTTAACCTAACTTTGTTGCAAATGCAATAAAAAAATTACGATAAAGAGGTCGAATAAAGTTTTAGGCTTAGTTTTTCCGGTTCAATACAATAATTCCTTGTTCAACTATCCTGCCCCGTTAGTTCAATAACGAAAAAAAGAGCTGCATTTGCAACTCAATGTTCTTCAAGTAAAGCACCCGTTAGTTGAATAAGACAATCGAGCAATTTTTTTAAATATAGGATTATCATCAACGTATGTATAATATTTACAGTTAATTTTGAATTATTTCAAACTTGTTATCCATGAAGAAATTGATGAGCTTTAGTGTTATTCTTCTTTCGATAGATTTCAAATGCAGTAAAAATAACCAGGGCAAATGAAAGCGTAAATAACGCAGACGAAACATTTGTATCTGGAATATACACTTCCCAGAATGAATTAATTAAGGCATGAAAAATAATACATAGAAAAATACTTTTAGTGGATAAATAAATGACTGTCATTAAAAAAGATAATGCCAAAGCAATTAGAGTAAACCATAGAAAATTCATGCTCATTTGATTTGTACCAACCACAAACCATAATGGCAAATGCCATATTGCCCAAACCCCTCCCACAATGAGCGTACTTGTGAATGGCGACCATCTTTTTTGCAAAGTAGGTTGTAAATACCCACGCCAGCCGATTTCTTCAAATCCACCTCCAATAATCATGATTGGGAAATTAATTAATGCCAGATATAGGGGGTTCTCCATAGATGCTCCACCCCAAAGAGTTGGCAAAAAACAAGCTGCAAACGCAAGTCCAACAGTAAATAGATACCATGCTAATGGATGTCTAGGATTTTTTATATTACTAATAAACGATTTAAACTCTTCTTTAGAACTATACTTCTTTTTTAACCAAACCTCACTAATACCAGGTGCAACACCACCAAGAATAAACAATATTATTGATAATGCAGTTCCGAACTTAAGCAGATTGAATTGTGTTAAAATTGCTAAACCGCCCCAAATTATCCACGACAAAGAAAATGTATAGAATAGAAACCTTCCTACCTCTTTCCCCAATTACGCTCCCTCCTTTTATTTACACCCCAACAATGATTGTACAGACTTGCATAGAGTATCCATTAGTCGAATCTCGTCAAAAAGTGCTTGTTCATTTTGGAACATACCGTAACATTTTTGTAAAACAACATCTCTTACAATTCCATCAATGGAAGTCATAATAAAAGTAAATAAATCCTCTAGTGATACTTCAGGCTGAAAGTTCCCTAATGAAATTCCCTCATGAATTGTATTAAATATTCGCCCGACCAAGTATTGTCCGCTTTCGTTTTCAGTAATGTTGGGTAAAATTTTCATTTGTCTCTCTGGATTGTTCGCAAATAAGATTGTGAGCTCAAATTGAATTTTGCCAACCGTTGATAAGTTTTCTTTAATGTACTCACCGAGAAAAGTAAACAGCTTTTCTATCGTCTCTTTAGGAGCATCGCTATTTTCAATGATCGCATCTACAGCTTGCTTATAGTCGGCATTTGCATTAGCTTGATTAATGATCGCAACAAGTATTTCATCTAAATCTGAATAATAGCGATAAATCCCTCCTTGACTTACTCCGGACGCTTTAATGATATCTCTCATCGTAATTTCATAGAGTGGCTTAACTGTACACACCGATAAAGCTGCTTTTAAAATGGCATTTTTCTTTCTAATTACATATTCATCACTTACCTTAGGCATATGTTACCTCCTCACACAATAAAATGACAGTACTGTCATTTTAATTGTGTGCCACGAACTACTCATTGTCAATACTTAAATTACAATATTGTCATAATATCCCTTGGATAAAACTCTCAATAAAGAAATTAGTTTGTCGATTACGTTGAATGTTCTGTTCTTAGACATAAAAACACCCCTTTAGACAATCCAATCTAAAGGGGTAAAACGTTGCAACTTTTAATAAACAGTAAATCTTTATTCAAAACAGTTAAACTTTATTTCAAATCGAAACTTAAACTAAACTGCCCCGTTAGTTCAATAACTTTATTATTTTAAAGAACTTTAAAGTTACTAAACACTTAAGAAATCAACGATCATTTTCTTTTCACGCTCTGGCATCATATGCATGTGTCCACATCCTTTTAGCATATGAACCGTACCATTTGGTATGATTTTTTTTGCTCTTGGTAATACTTTTCTCGCCGGAAATAAACAATCTTTTTCACCTGCCATAATAAGTGACGGTGCGTTACACTGTTGCATTAATTGTTCACTAACATTAGATGGCATCCCTACTTTTGTTTTTACATGATCAAAACTATCTTTTACCATATCCAAAGTATCTTTATCAAGAATTTCTTCTTTAATAGCCATAAATAAAGCTGTTTCTTTTATATATTTTTCTTTCTTTGTTAGTTTATATTTTAGTAGAGGTATCATCATTTTTACAGTACTGATTGGAAAGGCATTATTAATACCTGATGGCACAATTAATACGGATTTTTCTACTTTTTCCGGTGCGATACACATCAGTTTTGCCAAAACTCCGCCACCATAAGAAACCCCAAAACAAGCTATTTTATCAAATCCAAGCCCTGAAATAACGTCACTTGCCCACTTTCCATAATCATAATTGTTAGAAGAGAGAATAACTTCATCACTTTTTCCAGGATGACCAATTATATCAACCGCATAAATATGAAAATCTTTAAGCAGGAATCTGTACATTAGTAAATTATAGGCAGTCGTACTATTCCCACCATGAAAAACTAACAACGGTTCACCAGATAGATTGCCAGTTTCAATGATATGTGTTCTTCCAAAACTAGTATGAACGTAAACATCCTTACATGAATAATCCAATTTTTTTAATTGAGCATCATAAAGCTTTAATGACATTTCTCTTCCATATTGTGTTTTGTATATACTCATATAGACCTCTCTTATATCCATATTTTCCTATCAAGTCCTATTTGTATGTTATCACATTCATGGATATTGTATGAATTAAAGATTATACTATCTTACTTAATCTAGCTCATTAATAGCTTAAAAAAAGCCGTCTATACGGCTGCACTGAAAACCTTCTTCCACTAAACTGCCCCGTTTGTTCAATAAGAAAAAGGCTTTACTCCTTATTGAAGTAAAGTACCCGTTCGTATTATAAGGTCAGCCAGAGAGAAATCTGGTTGACTATTTTTTATTCAATTTATAGATTGATAGTAGC
>NZ_LILB01000001.1:627328-649057 GCF_001274945.1 Viridibacillus arvi
GTTGAACATTTTTAGTATAACATGAAGTGTTTTTCGATTTAAAATGATTTACTTGACATTCTATTAGCTGGTTTAGTAGAAGAAGAAAAGTGAAGCTTATTCAACAATCGCTCTCGTTTGCTGAAAAGGCATTAATGAAATCTAAACCAAACAAACCATTGCCCCTGTTTGTTTTTAGTAACAAAAATTTGTCTATGTGATGCATCATAAGCTGGTAAATATTGTGGAAATAGTACTTCTACAAACCAAGAATTATTAGCTATTTCTTCTCCGCAATAATTTTTAGCCATTGCATAATAATCTTCTAGATGTGGTGACTTTGGAAGATGTGCTATGGTTTCTACTTTCCAACCTTTGTAATTTTGATTTTTATAAACTTCAGAAATAATCGTGTTCAATGCATTTATAAGACCTTTATCTGAACTCACAGGCTCCAAATTTTGCGAGTTAGGACATTTCCCATTGTTAATTAAAAATGGTACTTCCTCATCTGTTTCAGCAAATGATAATTGGGGATATATCAAAATTCCTAATATACACATGTAAATAATAACTCGTAAATGATTCATCTTTTTACCTCCTGTACAGTTATCATTCATAAGAACATATGTATATTATTTACCTCTTTATAAAATGTATAGCTGGACTCTAAAAAAACTTGTTAGCTGCATAAAAAAGGATTTTTCATGCTACTCCTAAATCGATATAATGGCCCGTTTGTTGAACACAAATTAAACAACACTATTCAACTAACCTGCCACGTTAGTTCAAGAAAGAAAAAAAGAGCTGCATATGCAACTCATTAATCTTCAAGTAAAGCACCCGTTAATTGAAGAAGTATGGAATTTTTAAAAACACCCATAATGGATAATTTTCCACTGTGTGTTATTTCTTATGATTTTTAATATCACGAATAATCCATTGTACTGCCTCTTTTAAATTTGGACACACTGCATTGGCTAATGGATCACTCTCACCAATAAAAACGGTTCTTGTACCTGCTTTTTCACCTGCCTGAATATCCGTATCAGTATCTCCAACCATATATGATTTTTCAAGATCAATTTTGTGTTTTTCTCCTAAATCTAAAATCATTTTGCTATTTGGTTTTCTACATTCACACCCAGCCTTTGGTTTATGCGGACAATAGACAACCTCATGAATCGTTGCTCCCTTTTTCTCAAGTTCAGCCACCATATAGTCATGAATTTTATGTAACTGCTTTTCCTTCATATAACCTAATCCAATTCCACCTTGATTTGTTACGACAAACACATAATCAAAATACTCATTTAAACTTTTAATTGCTTCTTCTACACCAGGTAAAAAATAAAATTGATTCGGTTCGTTTACAAATTTCACTCGATCAGTTAGTACTTCATTTATTACTCCATCTCGATCTAAAAAAACTGCTCTTTTCAATCTCATCACACCTTTAATTTTTAATATTACTTTTATTATGTTAAAAATTATCGGCTTTAAGCAGTTTTATTTCAGATATCCACTAATTTCCATAATAAAATCCATCTACTAAAAAATAATTTATAATCTTTTTTTCATTTTCTTATATCTTTCTTGTAAAAAAACTTTAATTTTACTTCAACGATAATTGTTTCAATAAGTGCAACTAACCATACAAATAGAAGACTTTAACATTTGTTATAGATTTCCTTATATTAATTGCCCCTTCTAATACCTAATTAACCTTCTCTCTACAAACCAACTGCTCCATCAATAAATTAATTCCTTATGCATTTACCCTTCGGCAATAGAAGTACCATGTTAAGTTGGATGGTATACTCTTTAATTGATTGGAAACAAAACAGTAGTAAATCACCCGATGAGTATTTAGAAGATCAAGTTTGATAATTAGGCAGCTATTAAAGAATGAAATATCATAATGTAATTTAAAAAGCGTAATTCTAGTGGAGTAACGCTTTTATTCTACAGCTACTACCCTAACTCAATAGTTGTATTTAATAAATTGTTATTCCATTAAATGGCCCGATTGTTGAACAAAAGTTAAACAACGCTCTTCAACTAATCTGTCGGGTTAGTTGAATAAAAAAAAGCCGCATAAGCAGCTCAACGAACTTTCACTAAAGCACCCGTTAGTGGAATAAGGCTCAAGTAAAGATTTGGGTTGTCGAGTAACTGGTAACTAAAAATCAAATTATATCAAATGAGGAACCCCCTTTCGTTAAAGTTAACTACGGGCAAAATCCTCCAACTATCGTGCCTTTAACCTTTGATGAGCAAGTAAGAGTGGATAAATTAATTAAAAGTCGCATTTATGAACAACCCTTAGAGTGTTTATTGACTGCACGGATGGAAAAGGATATGTTTGATTGAGATAAGTTCGTTGACACCTAACAGTTACTCATACATTAGGGGATAGCATCAAGAAAATGCGAATTTACAACGCTAAGGAAGTTTTCACCCATAAAAAAGGCCGATTTCCACTTCAAGGAATCGACTTTTTTAAATTTAGCTTGTTCAACTAAAGAGCCCTTTAATGTAAGGGGTTGCACCAATTTTTCTATACGTTCAAAGTATGGATAAAAGGTGTTAGGATTAATGCCCAGATGACTGTAAAGATGGCAGTCAGAATGTAGGATACACTGGAGGTTGTTCCCACTTTTTCCCCGATTTTAAACGCTTTTGCAGTCCCAAGTGCCTGTGCACCCAAACCATACATCATGCCGATAGACAATGGATGCTTAATGGAAAAGTGCTTAATTATAGCTGGTCCTATGAAGACACCTACAAAGCATGTCAACATACTAAAAAGAACAGTTATGGCAGGAGTCCCTCCAATGGATTCAGACAAACTGACAGCAATTGGAATGGTGACAATGCGAGGAATAATACTGAGCATATAATCCTTTCCCATTGCAAGCAGGTAAGTACATAAAATGCCAGAAACAACAGCAATCAAGGAACCGGCTGCAAGACTACATACAATCACGCGCCAATTTTTAGCCAGAAACGACCAGTTTCGATACAATGGAATGGCTAATGCAACGGTTACAACGTCTAACAATTTATTTAGTGGAAAAGTGCCATTTGCATATTCTTTGTATGGTATATCCATTATCAAAAGGAGAACAATGAGCATAATAGGAGTGAGAATGATTGGTGAAAATAACAATCCTGGTTTTTTCCGATTAATCTTTTTCGCCAAAAAATAAAAAAGGACAGTAATAACTATATAAAAAATCTTGGTAACCATTTCCTTGCTTCACCGTCTTTTCTTTCTAAAATCCTATCGGAGATGACACCTGTTGCTATCATCATAAGTGCTGTACCACTAACAACAATGAATAAAACACCTAGACCTTTGATGCCAAATATCCATGAATATTCCATAAATCCAACGACTGCGGGTATGAAAAATAACATCATCTCGGAAATAATAAGCGTAGCCCCCGCTTGCACCCAATTTAATTTAATCAAGCCTAAATGAAGACCGAAGAATAATAAAATCATCCCGATAATACTTCCTGGAATAGGTACATGAAGAAGAGAGACAATATAGTCACCGATCCAGGTAAATGCAATAATAATCCCAATTTGCAATAAAATTGTTAAGCCCTTTTTCAAGAGCAACACCTCCGAAATAGAACAATATGTAATATAGATCATTCTACTTGGAGATCCATGATTCGTAAAATATATAAAAGACATCAAAACTATTCCATGAAGTTATAGTGTTAGGTTTTTCCTTCCTGAAGATAAGTAATGAACTCCCGAACTGCATAGGAAAGATACTTATTCTTTTTATAAATCATTGCCAATTCCCAATCAACCTGAGGTGAAGTAATAGAAACAATAGTAACCTGATCCTTAAATCGGTTTGCTACCGACTTAGGAACAACAGATATCCCAAATTGTGCCGCTACCATCTCTCCAACGATATCCCATAAGGAACTTTTGTAGACTAAATTAGGTTCAAATCCCGATTGCAAACAAGCCTTCATTACCACATCATGCAGAACATATTCTTCGGTAAAAAGAATAAAGGCTTCCTCCTTTAATTCGGATAAAAGTACTGATTTTCTTTTCGACAGCCAATGATTCCTGTCAACAATGACAACTAGTACTTCTTTGAATAAGGGGATGAATCCAAACACTTCAGAGTCAACTGGTGATACGGTAATACCCACATCCACTTCCCCTTGTACTACTTTTCGTTCTAATTGTTTCCCGCTAAATTCGACCATTTGCATTTCAATTTGCGGATAACCCTTTTTAAAATCAGCCAGCACTTTCGGAAATAACATTACACCCAAAGTCGGCATTAATCCCATTTTAATGGTTCCCTTTTTTACATGAACGACTTCGTTTACAGAAGAATGGATATCCTCCATCATCTGCAAAATTTTCAATGCTTGATCATAAACAATCTTGCCCGCATCTGTCAGCTCCACTTTTCTCTCCGAACGATCTAGCAAAGTCACTTGAAGCTCCACTTCCAGGCTTTTTATCATCTTACTAATGGAAGGCTGAGATACATGTAGGCTCTCAGATGCCTTTGTAAAATTCTTTTGTTTGGCTACTTCTACAAAATATTTAAGATGTTGAATATCCATTTTAAAACTCCCCCGGTACTATAATTATAATTCCTTCCCGTCATACTAAATGGTTCCAAATTTTCATTTTGAACAACCTTCTAATTCATTATATTTTATTGTGTTCGATTCTACATAATTGGGAAGATAAGAATTAGATAAAATGAAAACTCATGATAACTTTAGCTCAATAAGAAAAGCTGCCTTTGACTTTGGCAGCTTGATCTTAACTCTTGCGCAAGTTAGTGAAAAAGTAATGAAAAAACTTTCGTCTAATAGGAAGGACTAATCTCTGTCCTTTAATGATAAATATTTATGTACAACGGCTTGAGCGAGACAAGTTGATGAATCAACAATGGAAAAATCATTGAATTTTTTATCTGTAACAACATTTAAATCTGTACATGCAATGATAGCGGTATCAATCGTTTCAGCTAATTCTGAATAGAATTCATCCCATAATTGAAGGGACTCATCGATTTGACCTTGTTTAATCTTTACTATTTTATTGAAACGGAAGAATTGAGACATAGAAGGTATTTTGATATCAGAAGTGTTGATGGTTGATTGAATTGGATTAGTTGGAACGCCGTATGCGGTGAAAGTCGCACGTACGGTGTGGACAGGGGCAAAGCTGGCTTTTGTACTACAACTGAAATTTAAAATACTGTGATACTAAATAGAGGTGTTGTAGCTATAAAAATCTTCTTACCTACTTTATTACATCAATTACTAGGGGAATGGAACTACGGTATACTTAAGCCATCCGGTACGTTTTAATGTCCTTATATCTTTAAATTCTCCATCCTTTCCGACTACAAAAAGAATATTGTTTTCAGGATAATCTTCATCTAAATAAGTCACTGAATTTTGTTCGTAAGATACCACCTGTACATTTAAAAAATACTTCCCTTCACACAACACTTTACTTTCTTTAAAATCGTTTAAAATATCACTGGCTTTCGGGATTGTATTTTTATTTTCGTAAATATTAAACTTATAATGAAAATTAATAACTGACTCATTGTTCAAAGGATACAACGATTCATTTTCATCGCTTGTTAGTGATGGTAATAATGAATTGGTGTCTATTTTTTCTTTCTTTCTAAGGTCATCAATTAGCCTTTTTTTTTGATCTTTTTCAATATTAAAATCAAGATAATAATTTTTTGAAGGTTTATCCATTAAATGATATTTTTCGATAATCTGATTGGACTCCTTGATAATTTCAGGATGTTGTTGAATATATGCTTCTTTAAATAGTTGTAAATAAACATCGTCACTTTCGTCAGGAATAAATTGATTTGTTTCTTGATTAAAGGCTAATGTGAGATTTATATGATAAGGTTTATAGATTTCTACATAACCATACTTACTTTCACCACGCTCACCATCATTTTTAGCACTTAGTATGTTGTAGTTCTTTATTCCGTAGTTTTCCAAATGATTTTCAACATTCTCTTCTACAAATTTTTTGGGAATTTCGCAGCCCGTTAACAAAAGGAACAAAAAAGCAATTATAATAGCAAGATGTATTTTAAACAATTTAAAATACATAACCAAAACCTCTCATCAATTTTGATATTATTTCCTTTTAAATTCTCCATTTCATATAGTAACACCTTCTTGCACTAAATGCCATTGATGCCTATCACTTAGGTGAACTGTATTACAAAGAGGATTTGGAGCCTCAGAAAAAGCGTGGGATTAAGCTTAAGTTCTACTAAACCTAAGACATCATATTTATCAAATTCCACTAATTCTAATATTGTTTTATTGTCTATATGCATTAGAAATCCCCCTATTTTATTTCTATTCTTATCATAATTTACCATCTCGCCTTATTCAACTAAACTGCTGCTTTAGTTGAATAGCTTAAAAGCCTATGAGGGATAAGCTTTTGACTTTATAGCATCGGTGTCCAAACCAGATTCTTTAAGTTTTTGGATACCATCCGCTTCTATTAAATCTTTTAGCTCGGTCAATACTGGGTCAAAGTCAGTATGTTTTCCCAACATGTAAGTCATTTCATACTAACGGCTTAAATGTATAATGATAATAAAGTTATTGAATTTTGATTAATAAAAACTAAGAGCCTTACTACATTCTACGTAGCAAGGCTCTTTAAAGTTGTTTACTTCTTATTGAACTAACGCATTTGTTAGTTTAAGTGTAACTCTTCACAATTACTTGATATTATATAGGTGAATAGAAAGATAAATTTAAATTTAGTTTAGTAGTTGTAAAAGTAGGTTATTTATATTATTCTCTTATAATTTTTCAAAAAGGAGAGTTTATGAAAAAGATTATTGTTTTTGTATTAACGATATTTATATTATTCTCAGGATTCGCAACACAAAGTTATGCGTTGTCAGATTCGAAATCTGTGGCAATACAAGCGTTGCTAGATGATGCCTCTCGTACATCAGGTGTGCCTGGAATGTCAATCTCAATACTTGCTAATGATGAAGTGTTCTACTTTTCTTCTGGGTATGCAGATCTTGAAAAGGGGTTGTCTGCAAGTGAAAATACACTCTATGAGTTAGCCTCGGTCAGTAAAGCTTTTACCGGTATGGGTATTATGCTGTTGGAAGAGCAAGGGCTGCTCTCAATGACTGACCCTGTCCAAAAATATTTACCTTGGTTTACTTTAAAGTATCAAGGGAAACCTGTTGATATGCAAAGCCTTACACTAAATAACTTTCTTCACCATACCAGTGGTCTAACAAATATTAGGCATACTCAAAATATTCCACAAGGCAATACACCGGATATGTTGCAAAAGACTGTGGAAATGCTCGTAGATGCTGAATTGGCGTTCCCTCCCGGTGAACAGTATAACTATGGAACCGTTAATTATGACGTATTGGGTTTGGTTATTGAGATTGTGTCGCGACAAAGCTATGAAGACTTTATGAGGGAACAGGTATTTCAGCCGTTAGGTCTTCACCAGACGTATGTTTATAAAGAAGATGCTCAAGCCACTGGACAGTTGGCACAGGGCTACCGTTCTTCCTTTTTTATGACAACTCCATTTAAAGCTCCGGATTATGCTGGGAATAAACCAGCAGGCTACATCATTTCTAATACAAAAGATATGGCGCGTTGGATGGGCATACAGATGGGTATCGTGCAGGATATACCCGAAATATTTCACACGGTTATCGAAAAATCACATAGGGGTGATATGTCTGTTTCGGCTGTCAACGATATGTATTATGCGGCAGGCTGGTCGGTAAACGCCGACCAAACGATTATAGAACACACTGGGGGCAATCCAAATTTCAGAACCGAAGTAGCCATACTGCCAAATGAACGAACAGCCGTCTGCTTGCTGAGCAACGGCGCAAATACCAATATAAACCTGGTACTAAAAGTTAAAGATATATTAGACGGCAATCTAACTCAGTCATATGAAATAAGCGGCACACAGCTTTTGGATATCATTTTATCGTCTATCACTATTATTCTTTGCCTATTGGCCGTTCTGCTATTTCTCTTAGGATTACGCAGAAGGAAAACGAATGAGCGGCAGCCAATGACAAAAAAGAGAATTATCGTAACAGTTATTTTCCTGATCGCTACAATTGCCCTGGGTATACTGTGCTGTGCTTTCGATTGGTCAACGATACTTATTTGGCAAACATATAGTGTTCTTACAGCTTTGATTTCGTCAGCATTATTAACAGCAAGCATTACATGGTTTGTATACACTCACCGATAAAATGCCTCGCTCCCAAGATAAACATAATGTTAAGTAATTAAATTTCAATTTATCGGTATGCTAATTTGAAAAACATAAGACACTTCGGTGTCTTTTTTAATATCATCTACAATTTTCCCAGTCAACCTAATTATTATTGCTTCCACTAACCTGCTCCGTACGTGGAATAAGAATTTTTAAACAATTATATTATTTTTTAAATGACTTTATTGTAAATTAAACAACTTTATTATTTCTGCACACCCGTTAGTTCAAGAAAGAAAAAAAGAGCTGCATATGCAACTCAATGATCTTCAAGTAAAGCACCCTATAGTTTAAGTACATCCTTTCACAAACTCTCATATTTTTTTGGAATTAATTTTATTTTGCTGAATTAAAAACAAAAAAACACCTATCAGGACAAAGAAACCACCAATAATTTGTAAGGTGACAATAGGTTCACCTAAAAGAATTACTGCTAAAATGGTTGCTCCAATTGGCTCACCTAAGATACTCATAGATATAGTTGTTGTGTTTACATAGTTCAATAAAAAATTATAAATAACGTGCGCAATAGTAGGGAAAATTGCTAATAATATAAAAATACCCCACTCTTTTGAATCATATCCGATAATAGGAAAACCAAAGATGACATTATAGATATTTAATGAGATTGCTGCAAATAAGAAAACGAAGAAACTATATACCCAATGAGAAATACGTTTTACGTTATTTTGTCCAATTAATAAATAACCCACAATTGCTATAACACTTAAGAAAGATAATATGTCTCCTATAATGACTGATTTATTACTATGTCCGAAATCACCCCACCCTACCATAACTACACCTATGATAGATATTCCGATAGCTAGGATAGTTGAAAAATTGGTTCTCTCTTTGTAGATTAAAAATCCTCCTAATAAAGCTATAATTGGCTGTAAACAAAGAATAATTGTTGAGCTAGCTACAGTTGTAAGTTTCAAGGAGCCAAACCATAAAGCAAAATGTAATGCTAAAAAAACACCAGCAATAAATAAAAGTAACCAATCCTTTTTGGATAGCTTTAATAATTGTTTTCTATTTATATATGCCATAGGTAATAATAATACACAGGCTAAATACATTCGATACATACTTAATATTGTAGACGGTGCGTACGACCATTTAACAAAGATTGCCGCAAAAGATATTGCGATGACTGAAATCAAAAGAAGAATTCCAACAGATTTTTTCATATTTCCCCTCCAACTAGTTAAAATATATCTTTGTCATCATTTTAATTTGTGCTTTTTCGCAACCCCTTAAAATAGATATTCTCTATACCTTCTAATATTCTCTTTATGGTATAGCCTTGATGAAGTAGTTGTTCATCCACGTTATTTAATGTTCCTAAGATTGCTTCAACTGTAAATGGAACATCAACATCAGTAATTTCACCCTTTTCAACAGCTTCTAACAATAATTCAGTACATATTTTCCGCATCCATTGATATAGAGGGGATTGAATGGGACGATAGTTTGTAGATGCCCTTGTAACTTCACATATCCAATCAACTCTAAACTCTAGATAAGATACAAACTTTATAATGACTTGATATAGTTTATCTAATGATGAAAGATTCTCATTGGTATTGCTTAGATAATATTGAGTATCATCAATCAATACCTGGCATTCTTCACGTACTATATCTGCACAAATATCACTGAGTTTATTATATTGTCTATATAAACTAGCTTGACCGACTTTTGCAGTTAGAGCAATTTGATGCATGTTTACGCTTTCGACACCTTTTTGAATAAATAGCTCCTTAGCAGCGTTTAAAATTTTTCTTTTTGTAATCTCTTTTCTAGGTTTTTTTTCTGGTATTTCATTCAATTTTCTGCCTCCTAACAATAATCGGACAATTTGTCCGTTTTGGTTATCCCTATATTATAATCCTGATTAATTTCAGTCAACTATTTTATGATTTTAGAGTACTCTTCAACTAATCTGCTCCGTTATTTCAATAAAAAAAGAGCTGCATATGCAACTCAATGATCTTCAAGTAAAGCACCCGTTAGTTGAATAATAAGTTGAGTGTTTTATTAAGTAAATTCATGCCCAACAAATTCGAAATAAGTTGGTTTTGGTATGCTTAACCCACTCTCTACCTCAAAACAACCCCTGATTTCACCTCGTCCAAATTATCCTTAAATTGGTAATACAAACTCTCCTAACGAATTCCTTTAGAAACAATTACGGAACTTACGTTCTGTTCTTGTTCAAGTAGTTTTTTGTGAAAAAAATTATTTTATACACTTTCATTGACTAAAACTCAATAAAAGTGTAATATTACACGATAAGAGAGGAAATGATGTACTGTCATCGAAAATAATTTTACACAAGAAAAAATATCTGGAATTGTTGGTTTATCAAAGAAAACACTGATCGAAATTGAAAAAGGTAGAAGCTCCCTCACATGGGCAGGTGCAGTTTGTATTGCAACAATTTTTGAACACAGTGAAGTAATTCAGACGACATTCGGCGGGGATAAAATACAACAAAATATTATTTCTCAACATCATAGAATCCTGGATAAAGAGAATCATAGAATATGTTGTTCATTCGAATTAGATGAAATCGAATTAAGATTTAAAGAAATAGCAAATAATTAACAGCGAAGGGAACCAAATAATTATGAAAAAAAAAATCATCACATCATTAGCTATCCTTATATCAATAGGAGGATTATCAACTGCATTTGCATGTACAAAAATTGATAATTATCAAGGTGAGCTAGCTCAATCTAAAACAATTAATCCAGATATCTCAAGCTCGAAAACTGAAAACTATCAATATGAGATAGCGCATTTTAAAACAATTAATCCAGATATTTCAAGCTCAGAAGTGGAGTCACTGATGAAACTAAGAGAACAAGTAGATGAAATTTCTAAACAATCAGAGAAATTAGAACTTGAATATGGGATTCTTGTTGATAACACAAAAAATCCAAATAAAGAACCGAAAAATCCTGAAGAATTAACAGAAGAGCAACGTAACAAACTTTCTCAGTTAAGTGATAAATTTTGGAATGGAGAGTTAGAGTTTTTAGAGGCTACATATAAAGCTGGTCTTATAAAAGAAGATGATTATAAAATAGATAAGAAAAGTTTCGAATACGCAAGAGATAACAATTAATTAACTTGTTTTACATGAACTTTTAAATACTTAAATAAATGAATAGCCTAAAAAGACTGAGGTGGAAAATCAAGTAAAATATACCCTGTAAGATAGACACTAAAAAAATCTCTCTTACAGGGTACTTTTATTTATAAAGAATATAAACGTAACCAACCTTCTTCATATTTGTCTTGATAATTAATGATTTCCATAACTCTTTCCTCCGTTCCATTCCTTAATTTAGTTACTTCGACTTACTGTCAAATAATCCTTCTTTTTGAACTAACCTGCCCCGTTAGCCAGTTTCTTAGTTGCTCCGATGTTTGTTCATACTCTTCTATTACCGAAATCATATGCGAATTATTGTATTTCATTACTTTGCATTTGCACCAAGTCTTCTTTTTCCTCCCACAATAAAAAGGACATAAATATTGTATTTATCACTCCAATTAATCCATAACACCATAATGGTAATTTAATAATTTCATACCAAGTTATATTTATTAGGTACATACCGATAACTATAAACAATGAATTAATAATAAAGGTAAATAAGACTTTTTTAGCTACAAACAAGGTGTTTAAATTCCAAATAGAAACAATTAAAGAAGCAATGCTCGCCATAGTCAAAGACATTATCGCAATTGAGCGTAAACTTTGTTGCTGATGAAAAACTTCAGGCGTAGAAAAGAAATTATTAAACATATTTGTAATAAAATAAAACCCAGATAAATAGATAGAACTAACTAAAAATGCGATAGGAATCCATTTCAAATATATAATACCCCATTTTTTACTTTTACTTGATTTCTTTCTTCTTTCTTGTATAGATTCAGCAAGAGGCATAATGACCATAATTAATCCAAGTAAATACAAATCAGGTTGAGGTAATTTTCCTTTATAGATGTCCAATAAGAAAAGGAAAGCCTCTTTCATTTCAATTAACATTAAATTATCAAACCTTTCATTATGTATTACCTGTTTATACGTAAATGATTTGAATTTGTTTCAAAAAACATAATTATTTTCCATATAAATAGAGTCTCGTAATGATTCTTATCGAAAAAGGAGATGTTTAATTTGATTCTCATTGAACTTACCTGACCTTAAGTATCTCTCCTTTATACTTTTCTATGATTTTAGTTAATTTAATAAAAAAAGAACCTGACTTTATTATAAAATTGGAAAACTGAATTTAGTAAAAGATTAAATGTCCCTTCTGCTAACGAGCATTTTGTTTCTAAAGACACAAAGTTCAATAAGAAAAATGCTCTACTTCTTATTGAAGTAAAGCACTCGTTAGTTTAAGTACAATGTTTCACAAATTGATAACTTCCTTGGAATTTAATACAACAAAAAGGTTCTAAAACCAAAGCCTTTTTGGTTAAATTCACCTTTTAAATCCACTTTTGAATGAATAATCTGACCTGTAATCCAATCTGCTTCATCGCTCACTAGAAATTTAATAGTTTTTGCAACATCTCTCGGTTTTCCTATTCTACCGAAAGGAAACATCGGTTTTAATTCATTTTTTATTTCTTCTGTCATCCAACCTGTATCAGTTGGACCTGGATTTAATGCATTAACCGTTATTCCTAAAGGGGCTAGTTCAGCCGACAACGTAATAGTTAAAGCATCAACTGCTCCTTTTGTTGTTGCATATGCTAATTCGCCAGGTATTGGTCCTTGAAACTGACCTGAAGTAATATTGACTATTCTTCCACCTGATTTCTTATCAAACCTTTGAGCAAATCTACTACTTAATAGTGTCGTTGCACGCACATTTACCATGTAATGTTTATCTAATTCTTCGGCAGTTAAATTAGAAAAATCGTTGTTAGTTGAGTATGCTGCGTTATTAATCAAGATATCAGGACAACCAAGTTGTTCAGAAACTTTATTTATAAGTTGTTCAGGTGCATCATGTTGAGTTAAATCCAACTCCATAAATGATACCTTAATACCTTTTTTATTAATTCTTCTTTTAATTTAATGGGTTCATCTAATTCAATGCTCCAAGGCATTTTTTTATCATATTCCGTCCAATAAGTAAAAATATATGATAACCCGAATCAGCTAACTCCTTACAAATAGCAGCTCCAATCCCTTTCAGACGGCTTACACCCGTAACAATCGCAACCTTCCCTTTTAATTGGTCCATTATCATCTCTCCCATACCTAATATTACTTTACCATGATTAACCAAATTACTTATTGAAGTAAAGCCCCCGCTAGTTTAAGTGAATCTCTGTTCCTATTAATGACAATTATTCATAATATAAATTACGGTTTATTGAGTGACGTTCATACTTTCTAAGATTTTTACTACTTCTTCAGTTGGAATTTTCATATCATCATTTATCCATTTTCGAATTGCTTCAATGATTCCTCCTGTCGAATATGTGAAAAAATATTCTAAATGAGTCTCATCAGCATTTGGTAAGTGTTTTTTTATTTCTGCAATTGTTATATCATGAACAGAATTCAAAATAGTATTTAGTACATGAGAGCTATTTTTTTCATTAAAAATGATTTTACAGAGCTCCTTATTTATAAGTATCAATTTTAAAAGTTCATTAAGTATATTTTGTTCTTCTGTAATATTAATTGCACTCATCATTTTCTCTATCATTTCTTCTTCAATACTTCTCATTAAATCGAATGGATCATTGTAATAAGAATAAAAAGTTCCACGATTAATATCTGCTTCTTTGCAAATATCCGTAACAGTAATTTTATTTAAGTTTTTTTCTTGTAGTAGCAGTAAAAAAGCCTCTATAATCACCTTTTTACTATACAATGTTCTTCGGTTTCCTGTTGTACCAACCACGTTTTCCCCTCCCACTTATTAACCAATTCTCTTTAATATGTTTTTAAATAAACAAAATAATAACAAATGATAATTTAATAACACATGTTTTCATTTTGCATATTGTTCCCTTCAATTAGCTTTAATATACTAATTCTACTCCATTAAATCAACAAGGTGTTCAAATAATAACTTGTCGTTTTGTTAAATAATATTGTTCCTCTCTCGACATATGATCAGCCATTGAAGCTGTAAATGTCCCTAATATTTCAGCACTTAGCTCCATTTCCTCTAACTCTCGTAAAAAGGTTTTAAATAATGTCATTTCTATTGATACTTCTTTATTAAAACGCGTTAATGCTGGAAATGAGTGTATGTTAGAACGCAAATAACCTGTTAGTTCTACTGCCTTTAAATAAAATTGTTCAAAATGTTGATTAAAAGTATTGCTCTTTTGTTTCAATCGTTTTTCTACTCCATCTAAATCATCATTAATGATCCCTGCATGTCCTGATGCATCTAAAAGCCAGATTAAATGATGATGTAGTTCATGAAAAATAGGAGGGATTTGACCTTTTTTTAGATAACCGAGAACATTTTGATACTCCTCTAATTCATTAATCATATGATTTACAAAAGTTGGCGTTAAATGAATACCAATATTGCCTGACAATTGGTGTCTTAAAATTTGAAATTTAAATTGCTTGAACTGTTCAACCACCTCATCGACTGTAAGAGAGAAGGTAACTGTTTCATTGGAGGCATTTAGTGAATTGGAAACAGTTAAAAGCTGGGAAAATTGATGAATGAATGAATTTGCTACTTTAATATTCTCAGTCTCCGATGGATACAGAGAATCATGAATAAATTGACCATGATCTTTTAATATTTCTAGCCAAAAGTTATGTTCAAATACTGCTTGCTGTACATAATTTAACAACCATTCTCATCCCCTTTACTTCTTCATGCTTTTCCATTCTATTCTTCTTTAATATCTAATATTAATCACTTCAAATTAAACTTTCCTATCCTAATTGAATAAAAAAAGAGCTGTATAAACAGCTCTAAGATCTTATCCTAAATTTAAGCCATACGCATTAACGCCGCATTTGCAACTTGTTTACTGAAAGTTCCCGATGCATACGTAGCAACAAATACTTCGTAAATAATACATTAAAAATAAAGAAAGGCATTGGAAAGGGTTTAAATGCCTGTTAGGTTCCAATGCAGTTTTTATTTATGCTATTTATTAATTAAATCACAAATGTATCAATGAAGATATTAAAAGAATTTAACTGCTCTGAACATGGGGAATAACCCCATCTCTATTACCATTACTTACCCACGACCAGCTTGGAAAGATGGATATAAAGTCATTCCACCATCAGCAAATAGAGTGATCCCTGTTACATAACTAGCTTGGGATGAAGCAAGCCATGCTGCTGCAGCAGCAATCTCCTCTGGTTTTCCGATATAACCCATTGGAACCATACTTTCAACATCTGCACGTTTTTTAGGATCGGCAAATTTCTCAGCATTAATAGGTGTATTGATCGCGCCTGGACCGATATTATTGACACGAATTCCTTTTGGGGCATATTCTAAAGCTAATGTTTGTGTCATCAGTTTAATGCCACCTTTACTAGCTGCATAATGCACGAACAAAGGCCAAGGAATTTTCTCATGAACACTGGACATATTGATCACTGTACCTTTAATATCATGTTCGACGAAGTATTTAATCGCTTCTCTACTTCCTAAAAATGCACCTGTTAAATTCGTATTGATTATTTTATTCCAATCTTTAAGCGGCATTTCATGTGAGGTTACTGGATTTTCTATACCAGCGTTATTAATCATCACATCGAGGGTTCCAAACTTATCTACAGCAGTTTGAACGAGATTGATGACATCCCCTTCAACTGACACATCTCCTTTTACAGCTATGGCTTCCCCACCTGCTTTTTTCACTCCTTCAACAACAGCAATTGCATCTTTTTCATTTGAACGAAAATTAACGATAACTTTTGCTTTCTCCTCGCCAAAGCGTAATGCCATTGCTTTTCCTAATCCTGTTGAAGCACCTGTAATAACAACAACTTTTCCTTCTAAATCTGGATACATCTTAAGTCCTCCTTTTTATACTTTCGCCATTCCTAACATAATTCCAGCAGCGACTATAAAAATAATCCCAATGAAAATTGCTATAAGTTGCCGTTTTGTTTTTTTCTCACCTATGATATAAATACCACCTAAAGTTGAAATTACGATCCCCATTTGGGAAAGAGAAAAACTTGTGGCTACTCCTACACGTGGCTGAGAGATAAATAAAAACATATTCCCTGCAGCCCAAACTAAACCGGGAATAATATTACGTATCGCATATTTATTAAATGGTTTATGTTTAAATGTTAATAAAATTCCACCTATGACCATTCCGATTGCTTGTGGTAATAGAGCAGACCATCCATTTACATCAAATAAGCGGATGACCACCACATAAACCAAATAACCTAAAGTAGAAACGAGTAAAATTAAAATTCCTTTTCTTAAATTTTTTCCTTGTTCTTCTTTTTTCTCTTCTGGATTTGGCAGCGACGTGAGAACGATACCAATCAAAATACTAATAAGTGCAAGGATACCTAAGATAACGGATATTGTAGTCGACCATTCATGAAAGACAATGACCCCAAATAATGTTGTTGAGACCAGCTGTAGACCTGTTGAAATGGGCATTGTTTTAGAAACTCCCATTAAATCAATACTTTTCAGTTGATTTGCTTGCCCTAATGCCCAAAAAAGGCCTGATACAATTCCGACTCCCAAAACTACAGGTGTCAACACAGGTTTAACAACAAAATAAACTCCTATGGAGAAGAGAAGTGCACCAATTGTTGTTCCAAGCACTTGACTATAGGGACCACCACCAAGCTTGACATTAAAGAGCACAATACTTCCCCAAAAAAGAGCTGGTAAAATCGCTAGGAGGATATCCATCTTTTACTCCCCTATCTAAAGTGAATTTTTTCTCTAATACCGTTATTGATTGGCCTTTTTCACCTATTCTGCAATAGTAACTGTACGTTTAGCTTGATGTTTTACAGCCGCTTGTACATCTTCAACCATTTTTTTATCCTGATTAACTGTTACACTCGTCCATATGGGTTTCCACCTGCTCCAAATAAGACAGTATCCGTATAATCAGGAGCAGCAACAATGGCCCCCCAATGGTACATAGATGTATATAAAGATAAAATAGTAGCTTCTTGTCCGCCATGCGGACTTTGTGCAGAGGTCATCGCACTCACAACAGAAGTAATTTCTTATCTCAGATGATCCATCAGGTCCTACTGTTTTATAATTAACATTCCCTTACTAATATGAAAAATACGTTATTTTTATATTTTGAATGATACTTTGAAGTATTAATTTGATAGCAACCGAAGGTACCCGTTCTGCACTGACATTTCTCTTTATTTCCTGATAGTTTTTATAGCAACCATACTCCAGAAAGCGAATGCATCCGTATTTAAATGCACTACTGTATCTAAAGAGTTTTTCCTCCATAAAAAAACCAGTTCCGTTAAGGTACTGGCTTTGTATATATCGTATACATACATTACTTGAAAACTTTCATTCGCTCTTCAAGTGGTCGGAATTCTTTTTCACCTGGTGTTACCGTCGGATTGCCAAAGGGCATTTGCGCAATAAGCTTCCAATTATCAGGAATATTCCATTCACATTTCACTTCATCATCAATTAGTGGATTATAATGTTGTAAAGAAGCTCCTAATCCCACTCCTTCCAATCCTGCCCACACAACTAATTGGTGCATACCTGATGCTTGATTTGACCAAATTGGAAAGTTCTCAGCATATGCAGCAAATTGCTCTTGAAGCGATTTAACTACAGCTTCATCTTCTAAGAATAAAACTGTGCCATAACCTGCTTTAAAGGAATCCATTTTTTGTTGAGTTCCTGAAAAATCACTATCTCCAACTACTTTTCTTAACGTTTCACTTGTGATATCCCATAATTTATTATGTGCCGCACCTGATAATACAACAATACGTGCAGTTTGAGAGTTGAATGCTGACGGAGTATATTTCACAGCAAATTCTACAATTTCTTTAATTCTTTCATCCGATATTTTTACCTCTTTATTAATTCCATAATAAGTACGTCTTTCTTTAAGTGTAGTGTAGAAATCTTTAGTCATAATTTCCTACCTCTTAATACTGTAGTTGTTGTTTACACACATTGCATCTGTCGCTTAGATATTTACAAAATTTTTTAGTAAAAAGATTTGAAAGTAATATGCTTCAGTTTAGTGTTCCTAAAAATATGTTATCCAAACAAACGTTAGAGTATTCAAGTAGTGGATTTAAAATAAATTCAATATTTTTTGTATTGAGACCAGTTGAGTTTTCACGTAAGGTTAATCCCGCTAGTTTGATAAGTTGGCGTGGATTTTCATAAAGTGAAAGCACCCTACTTCTGAAAGTAAATCAACAATCGTCACGTCTCCTAACCTGGAACTGATGCAAGTAGATCATATTCCATCGTTGTTTTAGCCATTTCGGCTAATTAATTATTTAAAGATTCAATTTCGCTCTCTAATAAACGATATGCGATACTGATGTAAGAGAGTGGCGATTAGTCCAATAGAGTTAACTGCGGAACTCTCATCCCCTTTACCTGACGGTAGAGAACAACAAGCTGTTCAGCATATTTCTGTTTAATTTTCTGTGGCAACGGAGTCATTTCAAGGGTGGCAAGTTCCATCTTACCAAAAGACAGAAAGACTTGAGTAAAATCTGGAAAGTAATGATCGCCAACGGCGGTGGTCCTTGTGGATTATCAACGGGTCTTGCCCTTCAAGTAAAAGGACTTTCTTATGTATTTATTGAAAAAGAGGCGATTAGTCAAATGTCCATTACAAATGACTTTTTAAGAATTGGCAACATTCCTTACGAAGCGAAGATGATTGTTTGCAACAGGAATTTTCGATACGTCTAGACAACTAGGGATAGAGGGAGATGATTAAGCGAAAGTATCGTATTACTATAAAGAAGGTCACCTCTATTATGATCAACAGGTTATAGTTATAAGGGGAAAAAATTCAGCTATTGAAGCTGCTATTGATCTTTATCATAACGGAGTACATGTAACACATGTGCATCGTGGAGAAACTGTCTTAGAAGGGAGTAAAACATCTTTGTTATTAGATATGCGTAATCTTCTAAAAAAAGGAGGAATTGATTTCTATCTCAATTCTAGTATTGCTTCTATTGAGGTATCAAACACTCGCATAAAATCTCCGCAAATGAAATTGCCAAACGTCTGTCCAGTTTTCAAAGTAAATAATGAGTTAAGTTTTTTATTGAATAAATTAATTGCCCTGATTAACAGGTATACCAGCTAATCGCATCTCAATAGCTTTTATTTTCAATTCACTATACCCGAATTCGTTCGAAGATGCTTTTTTATTTTTCTATACTTTTGGGGTCAGTCCCAATCTCCCTATAATATTGAGGATGTTTTTCTATGTCGATTAAGGTGAGGATTAGGCAGTAGCAATGGGATGAAGTTTTCCATCAAGCGCAAAGGAAACTCTGCCCGTCTCTTCAGACACGACCAGGACAAGGGCATCACTTTGCTCCGTTAAACCTAGTGCAGCACGGTGACGGGTGCCGAGCTTTTTCTCACTTATAACCGCTTTTGTTAAGGGAAGGACATTTGCTGCTGAAACGATTTGATTACCACAAATCAACACGGCTCCATCATGAAGAGGGGTTCCAGGATAAAAGATGGCCTCTAACAATGCTGGGGTTAATGTAGCCCCAATGGCTGTTCCTTTCAGAATGAAAGAATCAAGAGGATCGCGCCGTTGAACCACGATTAATGCACCATGCCGGAGATCAGAAAGTCGTTTAACACAGACGGCTAGGTCTACATATTTATCTGTAAAAGCTGATAAATAACAGTTTAAATAAAAGGAAGCAGCGACTGACTCCATTTGAATAAATTTATTTTTTATTTCCTCCAGTTTACCTAGTAAACAATTGTTTTCGTTACCTAAATTACCTAGATTATCTAAGCTTTGTTGTAGTTCAATAGTTATTTGTTGTATCCCTTTAGACAATTGCTGTTTCATTGGGGAAACGTCGCAATTAGGTTTGTTCATATATAACAACTCCATTCACTCTGAAAATCATAGGTAGTCAAAACATAAGGAAACTGAGGAATACCAGGTATTGGTAAAGTAGGCACAATAGAATTAGCAGTATTTTATTGTTGCTCTATCTCTATATAAAGGGGCGTCAGGACTTGGCGGAACATTTATCCGATTGGAGGAACCTCTCTTATAATATAGGCTTTTTTAAAGAAAATATTCATCATGCATTAGCAATAATATCGAGTCTACTTTCAAGATAACAAAGAACATCAATACGGCCAAATTTTTCTTCCACTTCTTTATCGAATTAAGGAAAATTCAACATATTTATCCTGGAGATTTCATCAAAAAAGGGGTTTAATCTTATATTAAATTACTTAGTTATTTTTGTTATTACGACGATTTTGGTTATCATTGAAGTTGTTACTATGCTGTTTGCTGCGCGCTTCTAAGGCAGATTAAAGGAAAGTCATTGTTTTTCATTTAATACTATTTGGCCCTTGTCTGATTTCAATTGGAGACGCCCTCTTATTTAATAGAGATAACCTAGAAAATCTAAGTCTCCTTCAGTCCATTCCTTCATACCAATTTTCTTAATCATTAATTCACGTATTTCTTCATAGCCTATGCCCAGAATAGTTTGATTTCTATCATCAATTTTCAACCATTTACATTTGTTTTTAACTGTTTTGAAGCCGTTCTTTAAATATAATGTCTTATTGTCGGCAAATAAAAGCAAAAATTCAATATCCTTCTTTACACAGTATTTATCAATTTCTGATAGTAAAAGTGATGCTATTCCTTTTGAGCGGAATTCTCTTGAAACACATAAGTCTATTATCCCTAATACTTTTATAGGTTCTCCATTAAGATTCATAACTCGATAATCTAACCCAACCTGTGCAAGAAGATGTTTCTCCTCATTAAAAGCTAAGAATCTAAAATGAGGCATTTGTTTAAAATAAATCCTATTATTTGGATATATACCCTGAAAACTCTCAATCAATAACTCTTGAATATTTTCAGACAGTTCATTATCAATTTCGCACTCTATGACTTTTTTAATCTTCAAATTCTCTTCATTCTTTATCATAAATAAAAAATCCTTTCTTTAGCTATCCTTCTTTTAGTAAACTATAGTTATTTTTCGAATCAGTTTTCACAGCTATGTCAGTTTTCAATAATGTAAATCCTTTCTTCAACTAACCTGCCTCTTTAGTTGAATATGAAAAACATACTAACATTAGTAGTACAAACCATGGCCATGGTTTGTGCTACTATTTTTTTATAGTAGAAGTGAAGGAA
>NZ_LILB01000001.1:650609-702315 GCF_001274945.1 Viridibacillus arvi
ATTTAGGTGGTAGGGGTACCCCTACCACCTAAATCAAAATCATCTATTCCAATAAAATTCTTTCAAAAGTACTTGACTGGAGGTAAGAAAAGAGCTGTCTGAACAACTCAACGATTTTTTGCTAAAGCACCCCGTTAGTTGAAGAAGAAAAGTGAAACAATCGCGCCCTATTGTTGAAATATATGCCCTTAATATAAGGATAAACTTCATCATAAAGGGAATCATATCTTTCAAAAAGGTGATTTGCTGATGAATAAAATTATACTACCCATAATTGTTTTTACTTTTCTTTTACTTAGTTTTGGTGGAACAACTACGGAAGCAAAAGGAAAGACCGAAATTATACCCCAGAATCAATTCCCAAGTTTAATGGAAAGAGCGTTTCTTAGGAGCCTTGGTGAAACTATCCTTGATATAATGAGTAAGCACGGTGATAATCAGTTATTCGAATACGGGAGAATAGAAAAAATATCTGGAAACGATCCATATGATGTCTCATTAAGAGTCATCGGATTCGAAGGAGCGCATAATCCACCATACAAATTAATTCGTATGACCATTCGTATACCAGGGGATAAGGATGCCAATTATAGTGTTTTGTCTTATTCTCATCGGCCCATCTCTGACAAGGAATTTGATAAGCTAACTGAATATCCTGCATATGATTAAAGTGCTATCCTAAAAGCTTTATGTTTTCCGCAATCTGGCCCGATTGTTGAACACAAGATAAACAACACTCTTCAACTAACCTGCCCTTAAGTTGAAGAAGAAAAAGGCTCTACTCCTAAAATTGAAGTAAAGCACCCGTTGCTTAACAAGACTTTCCATTTAGTGAAATCATTTTATCATTAACCCTAAATATTCAGCGAGTTCTTTGGTAAATTCTTTTTGCGAATCCAACTCGGATTCAGTATATTCTTTATTTATTCTATTTTGGGCTTCATTATTATAACCATATGTTTTATATAGAATTGTTAGGAAGTGAGGGCATTCTTCCCAGCCCTGTTCTTCTTTTCTTTTCATCCCTTGGATTACATCTTCAATTGTTTGGAATTTATCAAAGTGTGGAAAAATCACATTTTGTAAGTCACATTGGACTTCTCTTTTAACTTCATCTAAATCGCTTGAGAGACCAATTTTATACCAAGTATCTGGTTCATTTTTTAACTCAGAAATGCGAAGTCTAAGAACAGAATTAACTTCTGTTGGAAATTTTGGTGGTTCCTCTTTATAAAATGGTCCAAACAATTTATCAGTAAAAATTCCAGTATTAAAAGTAAACTCAACATTTTCTTTCGTATTCCACTTAGAAGATTGGATATTTACAGTCCAAGCAAAATCCGAGAATATCTTTGCGAAATTATTTCCTTTCTTTATAAAACCTTTAGCCTTAAATAAAGAAGTAATATCTTCTTTAATAATCTGCTTCAATACATCCTGCATAATCATCGTCTAATTCTCCATTTCCTATTTTCTCCACGAATAATATTCTCCCTTGTTAATTGAATTTCCTGCATACCCTTATTGAACTAAACTGCCCCGTTAGTTCAATAAGAAAAAGGCTCTACTTTTTATTGAAGTAAAGCATCTTTAGTTAAATAATGTTTTATATGTAAATATTATAATTCCGCAAATTACAGCTCCCCCTACTAAAGTGAATAAGTAAAGAAAAGGAGAATTAGCCTTACTAAAAACCACTTCACTTTGAAGTGTCTCTACATTATCCCACGCACTTGTAAAATCGGGTTTATAGTTTCTTGTTTTTATATAACTGACTAACATCATACCGACAAAATAGACTATGTGAATTGCAATTGAACCACTAAATGCTTGGAGAACCAACCTCATTTAGACACCTCCTTATCACGATTATAACCCATATGCCTTATTCAACTAACCTGCTCCGTTAGTTTAAGTACATTTTTTCACAATCTTTATCGTGATTTACTTACATACCTAATTTTGCTAAGAGCAACACCTGTAAGTGTGATTGTAGTTTTGTTAATAACACTTTCTTTATCTTATATAAAGTTCAGATTTTGAAAATCAAGAAAGTTGAAGTGGAATTTCATCATTCTTTCCCTCTTACTAAGAAAATAATAATATTACAAATAAAAAATCCAGGTGTACTTAAGTCTTTTTAATAAACCAATCCCTACTATTTTGCTATAATATAGGCAACAAGAGAATTGGAGTGATTTCATTCATGGCAAAATTATTTGAAAATTATAAAATAGGTAATTTAACGCTAAAAAATCGCATTGTAATGTCTCCTATGTGTATGTATGAATGTCATAATAAGGACGGTCTTGTTCAAGACTTCCATAAAATTCACTATGCAACAAGAGCGGTTGGGCAAGTAGGCTTGATCATTGTAGAAGCAACCGCTGTTCAGCCAGAAGGTCGTATCTCACCTCAAGACCTTGGCATTTGGAGTGACGAGCATACTGCTGGTCTTACTGAACTGAATCGATTAATGCATGGTGCAGGTTCCAAAACAGGTATCCAATTAGCACATGCAGGGCGTAAAGCTGAACTTGAAAGCGATATTTACGCACCTTCTGCTATTGCATTTAGTGAAAATTACAAAACACCGATTGAAATGACAACCAATGATATAAAAAACACGGTAGATGCGTTCAAAAAAGCCGCAATCCGATCAAAAGAAGCCGGCTTTGATGTAATTGAACTGCATGGTGCACATGGTTATTTAATCAATGAATTTTTATCCCCACTGTCAAATAAACGTACAGATGAATACGGTGGCTCAGTAGAAAACCGCTATCGTTTTTTACGTGAAGTAATTGATGCAGTGAAAGAAGTATTTGACGGTCCTCTATTTGTCCGAATCTCTGCGAAAGATTATGCAGAAGGTGGAATGGAACCTGTCGATTATATTACGATGACAAAATGGATGAAAGAGCAAGGTGTCGATTTAGTGGATGTTAGTTCTGGCGCAGTCGTGCATGCAAGAATTCCAGTATTCCCAGGCTATCAAGTACCATTTGCTGAGACGATCAAGCATGAAACACCGATTCCAACAGGAGCAGTTGGTCTCATTACTTCTCCAGTACAGGCTGAAGAAATTCTGCAAAACAACAGAGCAGATCTAGTCTTCATGGCTAGAGAATTACTACGTAATCCATATTGGGCTTACCAAGCTGCAAAAGAATTGGGCGTAGATATTGAAGCTATAAACGATTCATATAAACGTGGTTGGAAATAAGGTCTAACTTGAAAATAAATAAACCTACATGATGATTGAGTGAAACTACTCTAATCATCATGTAGGTTTTTTTTAATATAGCTTCTACATTTTCGTTCTATTCCAATCTCTTACTTTACATGAAATGTTGTATGGCTATGTCCTTCTCGTGATTTTGTGACTTCTAAAATAGCTGGCATTGCTGCTTTTAGTTCTGCAACATGGGAGATAACACCGATCATACGACCAGACTTCTGAAGATCAATCAGTGTATCGATTGCTTTAGTCAATGATTCCTCATCTAACGTACCGAAACCTTCATCTATAAACATCGTATCGATTCTGATATTTCCTTGGAAGCTTTGAATCACGTCTGACATACCAAGTGCTAAACATAATGAGGCATTGAACTTTTCTCCGCCGGATAACGTTTTGACATCACGAGTTTGCCCCGTGTAAGCGTCATAGACATCTAAACCTAATCCACTTTGTTTCCCTCTTGCTTCTTGACGATCACTACGAATCAAATTGAATTGCCCGTTCGTTAGTGGTTTAAGACGTTCATTTGCGGCATGAATAATTTGCTCCAAATACTCGATTTGAACATAACGCTCAAATGAGATTTTCATATGATTTTGACCTCGTAGTAAATCATAAAGACCAATAATTCGGCCACAAGAGGCTTCAAGATCAGCTATATTTTTGCTTACTTCCGATAAATCAATAATCAGTTGGTTTGCATTCTGACGATATTTTTTTGAGTTATTCCATTGTTCGAAAGCCATTTCATAGTTTTGTTTCAACTGATTTACTGCCTCAGTTACTAAAGTAAGATCCACTAATTCTTTACCTGCAACTTGTTCTTTTTCTTCATCAATTTGTGTCGATAATGCATGTATTGTGTTTTTATATTGCTGACATTCTTCTTTTAGTTTTTGACACTGTGACTCGTCTCTTCTCGCTGCTAAGTAATCTTTTCCTTTTTCAAAGCCTGCGTTCTCAACAGCTTGTTTAAAGTCTTCTTGCGCTTGTTCAAGCAATTTACTGGATTCCGCTAAGTCCGTTATCGCATGCTGTAAATTCGCTTGTGCTGTTGTATTTCGTTCATTAGCTTGTTGCATACGCTTTTGAACAAGTGTCCAACTTTCCTCTAATTGAGTTCTTTGTTGTATAGCTTCGTTCGTTAACTGATATAAATGATGTAACGACGTAATGTCTTGAGGAATGGATTTGTGTTTTTCATCATAAATTGCCGTTGCATTATTCAGTGCCTGAAGTTGAGTTTGATAAGTCTTTTCCAGTTGTTGAAGTTGTAGCTGAAATTCATCTACAGCTTGTTTTTGAGATTTCGTTTTCTCTTTTAGTTGGTTCCAAAGCTCTTTTTCTTTCTTCAATTGCTGAACACTTGCAAATAAGTCTTGATATTGATTAGTTAATGTTGGTCCTTCTTCCACTGTAACGCTAAGTTCTTTAAGGTTTTGCTCTAGTGCATTAAATGCTTGCATTTCAGCCTTCAGTTGTCCATTAGTCACAAAGTATTGTTGTTCTATATTTGATGCATATTTGCGAATTTGCTCTAATTGTTGCTCATCAACGACTTCCACTGTTTCTTCATGCTTTGCAACATGCTCCGTGCTGCCACATACCGGACACGGTGCACCGTCTACTAACTGTGATGCAAGAATACTCGCTTGGCTGGCAACCCATTTATCTTGTTCAACCTTCGCTTTTTGCTGCGCTTCTATATATACTTTTTCTTTTGTAATGACTTGACCTTTTAAATCTTGTACCTTTTTTTGTTGTGTAGACCAATGGTGAAAAGCTGCTGCTCGGTCTTTTAATTGAGCTAATTGATCAATTTTGTCATCTAGAGGTTGTATTGTCTCCTCTAAAGTTGCTGATTGTTCTTCTAATGCTTGAAGTGCGAGCATTCGCTCTTTATGTTGTTGACTTTGTGCAGTAAATACTGCTTGCAATTGTTGAACCTCTTGCTGTAATTGATTTTTTATTTGATTTTGCTTTTCTAAATCTTTAAATATAGGTTCTAAAGATTGTAAATGCATGACCCTTTTTAAACTGTCATTACGCTCAGTTTCTTTTTGTTGTTGGACTACAAATTGAGCAGTTACTTCTTCTAATTGAAGTTTCATTTTTTGTTCTGATATTTTGGCTTCTTCAAATGTAGCTTCTTTTTGTAAAACCTTCTGCTTCGCTACACGGTAATATTGCTCTATTGGAATAATGTGAATAGCCTTTTCAGCAGCAGCTAGCTCACGTTCTTTTTCTAGGAACAGAGGCTCTTGCTGTCTTAAAGAAAGAAGTTTTTGTTCCTTCTCTTTAAATGCCTCTATTTTCTGATTTAAAGTGACTGCTTCAAATTGTTGACGTTGCTTGTCTTCAAGTTGTTTGCCGACCGCTTTATAATTAGCTTCATCTTCCGTAATTTGCTTCTCATAGAAGTCTACTTCAATTTTTAATGCATCTACTAGTTGATACATATTAAACTGGTTTGTTTCGAGTAAATCAAAAAGAGCAGATTCTCTCTTCGGAAGCGTGCTTGCAATTTTACTTGTGTGTAAGTTACGGACTGCTATAGCCTGCTGTAGTTGCTTGTCAGCTTCTTCTTTTTTCACTTTAAGCTGATCTGCAATATGTCGATAAGATTCAGTCTTGAAGATTTTACGTAATATCGCTTCTTTGTTTTCTGTTTCAGAAGTTAGTAATTTACGAAACTCCCCTTGAGGCAACATGACAATTTGTTTAAATTGATCCTTTGATAATCCGATAATATCTTCAATTTTTTTATTAATTTCTCCAACTTTTTGTGATTCAACGACTGGTTTTTCTCCTGTAGGTAGAATCTCAACAAGTTCAAATGTTTCACCCGTTGCAGTTTTATTGCCATTTTTTCTATGAGCTAACTGGCGAAGTACACGATATTGACGATTATGAATTTCAAAAATGAGTTCAGCAGATGTGTGGGTATCATCGTCAGCAAAATCGCTTCGAATTTCTTTAATATCTGCACGATCTTCACCACTCGCACTACCATACAACGCAAAACTAATACCATCGAAAATAGTTGTTTTCCCAGCTCCCGTTGCACCAGAAATAACAAATAAACGATGGTCGCCTAATTCACGAAAATCAATTGTTTCTGTCTTTTTATACGGACCAAAAGCGGTCATTTTCAGTTGAATTGGCTTCATTTCACATTACTCCCTACTTCACGTTCTTTCGCTAATCCTTCTTGTAACACTTCTTGGAATAGCTGTTTTGTTGCATCTTCTACTTCTTCCCCAACTATTTCCTTGTAAAACGCTTCAAAAAGCGTCAAATCGTCCATCTTTTGACGAGATGTCGTTAGTTGCTCAGTACCGTCTATTTTTTGATGAATCATTTTACGTTCCACATGCATGGCATTCGGAAAGACTGTACGAATTTTCTCCATGGGTGAAATAATTGGTGTATCATCAAGTAATTTAACGTAAATATAATCTTCACTTACTTCTGATTTAAGTAAATTATCAATTGTATCCTCAACTGTTCGCATATCTCTGCGAGGTTGCAATAATTTCTTCTCAATTGTTACTTGTCCATCTTCTGCTAAATCCACGATTAAATAGCCCTTTTTATGATTCTCTTCAGAAATCGAATATTTTAAAGGTGAACCAGCATAGCGAATTGTTTCATTTAATACGAAATGAGCTTGGTGTAAATGTCCAAGAGCTGTGTAATGAAATGGCTCAAAAAGCGCTGCATCTATACATTCTGTACCACCGATCGCTAATGGTCTCTCAGATTCACTTGTATTCTCCTCTTCTTGACCGTGGGAAGTTACAAATGCATGTCCAACAAAAACATGTCTTTTTTCTGGATCCATCTTCTTTTTCAACTCATCCGTTATACGTTTCATCGCAGATTGGTGTGTTTTAATGGAATCATCATCAAACACATATCTAACTTGAGAAGGGTCAGCATATGGAATTAGGTGAAAATGTACTTCTCCAAACTCATCATTTAGAACGACTGGTGATAGCTTGTCATCAAGATTCCCTACTATATGTAAACCGCTTTCCTTCATTAACTGACTACCGAAATGTAAACGACCTGGACTGTCATGATTTCCCGCAATGCTGATGAGTGGAATATGTCTTTTTAACACAATCTCTGCGAAAATATCATCTAATAATCGAACGGCTTCTGTCGGAGGTACAGCTCTGTCGTATAAATCACCTGCAACAATGATGACATCTGGCTTCTCTTGGTCTATATCTGCCAAAAATTGTTGTAAAATATAAGCTTGATCCTCAGTCATATATACCCCTTGTACAAGCTTCCCTAAATGCCAATCAGCTGTATGAAATATTTTCATGAAAATTCCTCCTTTTAAATCATATTATCTATTTTAACATTCAATTGATGTGGTCGTGATTGAAAAATAGCACACAGAATATACTGCAAATTTATTGTATCACAAACACAATTAAAAGAACGAATGTTCCTATTTAATCTAATGATTTAAATAACTTTCAAATTGTAGATCTTCTGAGAGATGATACAGATTTGGTTGATAATTCATATATACTGAATTTCAGAGAATACATAGTACTGATTATTACTACAAATATGGACCTAACAGAATCAAAAAGAGCGCTCTCTTATGCCGAATTCCGACTAAAGGACGCTCTTTTTGTTTTTCAACTCAAATACTCTTTCGTTATTACTTCTAAACATCAAAATATAAATGATAATGATCTTCACACCGCTCGTTAAATCTAGATCCACATTGTAAACAATGATTTGTCCCAATATACTCTGTAATCGTATGTTCTTTCTTACAAATACCACATAGCACGGCTAACTCATCTGATTCATTTTTTGACCAAACTTCTGGTTCATGAAGTTCACATGCAGCATGACATTCAAAACAAGGATAATATTTATTACAACATTTAAATTTCAATGCTACAATATCCTTGTCCGTATGATAATGTATACAACGCGTTTTATCATCAACTAATAATCCATAAACTTTCACTTTCTAACCCCCTACCATTCTTAGCAAGAAAAAAACACCTACTACTAAAAGACTTATACCAATCACTTGATAATCTCGGTTCTCAAAATGTAATACCTTATAACGTGTACGTCCACTTCCATCACCATAAGCTCTAGCGTCGATAGCATTTGCCAAATTTTCCGCTCTTTGAATTGAAGTAAACAAAAGAGGGATTATGATAGGTATGTAACTAAGTACCTTTTTCACAAATGATTTATCTTCAAAATTAACACCTCTCGCTTTTTGCGCTTCTATGATTTTATCCAACTCCATTACTATTGTTGGTATAAAACGTAATGTTATAGCTAGCATTAATGAAAATTGCTCGACTGGAAAACGCAATCGTTTCAATGGTTTGCAAAGTATTTCAAACCCATGAGCTAAGTCAAGTGGCTTTGTTGTTAAGGTTAGCAAAGATGTGATTAATACGAGTAAAAAAATCCGCAACACTATGCTAAATCCCTCAATAATGCTCTCTTTATATATAGATAAAATACTATACTGAAACAGTAAGTTCTCACCTTTAGTGAACAAAATATGATAGAAAACCGTAAATGCTAGAATAATTAGAATTGGCTTTAAACCCTTTAGAAAAAAGCGTAATGGAATTTGCGATAAAGTAATACAACCAACTACTAAAAGACTAGCTAGTATATATCCTGATATATTATCTATTAATAAAAATGCAATAATGATACAAAATAAACTTATTAGTTTCGAGCGTGGATCTAGACGATGGAAAATAGAAGATGCATCAATAAACTGTCCAATCAATACATTTTCAATCACTAAACTTCAGCCCCTTGTTTCTTAAAATAAGCTATTACTTCCCTAAGAACAACTTCTTCCTGTAAAGACTCTACTTTAATATAATCACCGAAACGTTGCTCAATTAGTTGCAGTAGTTTCACGGTATCTGGTGTATCTAATCCGAATTCCTTTAATTCATAATCATGGTTCAGAAAAAGTGAGAGCGGACTATCTAGGAAAGCGATTTCTCCATTGTTCATCACGAGTACTTCATCTGAATACTCAGCAACTTCATTCATCTCGTGTGTCACGAATATAACTGTACGGTGTCCGCCCCCAGCTTTATACCAATCATGTATTAATTGTAAAATAAGTTTACTTCCAAGTGGATCTAGTCCAGCAGTGGGTTCATCTAAAATAAGAACCTCAGGATTCATCATAAGTACAGTAGCTATCGCCACACGTCGTTTTTCTCCCCCACTTAATTGTAAAGGGGCCTTTTGAAAGTACTCTTCGGATAAGCCTACTAGTTTTATCATCTCCTTCGCTCTCTGATTGACTTCTTTCATTTCGATACCTTGATTTTTTGGGCCAAATACTAAGTCTTTTAAGACAGTTGTTTCAAATAATTGATGTTCAGGATACTGAAATACCAATCCGATATCGGAAATAATTTGAGCTTTACCTTTTTTTGAAAGCTCATTTACTCTTCCATTAATCAATAAATGACCAGTAGTTGGAGCTATTAAGCCTTTTAATAACTTCATTAATGTAGATTTCCCCGAACCAGTATGACCTATAACGGATATCCACTTACCAGCTTCAATTGATATATTAATATTTCGCAAGCTTTCGTAACTATTAATTGAAGAGTTCGGATAAATATAAGAGGCTCTTTCTAACTTGATGTCCATAAATAATCAACAACCCCTTCCAAAGTCATTACCTGTTCTGGTACTTTAATGCCCGTTGAACGTAAGCGTTGTTTTAATTTCAAAGCAAGCGGGACTTCCAATTCATTACTTTCAATATTATTATTAAAAATAGATGCAGGTGTACCATCCGCCACAATAAGACCATCTTTTAAAACAAGTACCCTTGTTGCCACTAGTACTTCTTCCATGTGATGAGTAATGTGAATGATAGTAATCCCTTCTGTATGTAGTTGTTGCATAAGTGTAATAATATTCTGCCTACCTTCTGGATCTAGCATAGCTGTTGATTCATCAAATACAATATATTTTGGCTTCATAGCTAATATTGCTGCTATTGCCACACGTTGTTTTTGACCACCTGAAAGCTTATGAGGTTCTAATCCTTTATACGAAAGCATTTCAACCTTCTTTAATGCATCTTCAGCAATTGATTTCATTTTGTCTGGATCTACCCCAATATTCTCTAAACCAAAAATAACTTCATCAAAAACTGTCGTTGTTATAAATTGATCTTCAGGATTTTGAAAAATCAAACCTACAAGTCTTCTAATCTCTCTTAAACTTTTTGGCATTTGCGTTATTACCCCATCAACCAAAACTTTACCGAGATGAGGTTGGATAAGCCCATTCGCCAATTTTGATAGATTCGATTTTCCAGAGCCATTTGGACCTACGATCGCTAGAAATTCACCCTTATTAATTTGTAATGAAATATTTTTCAATACTAAATGCTGTCCATATGCAAATGACACATTATCAAAACTTAGCAAATCATGCACCCTCTTTTTATTAATCTCTAATAACTAACTATTTTTTTAAATTCTTCTATTGAAAGTTCTGTATGTAAGGGCTTTTCCCAAATACCGATTTTTGAACCATTGACCGAAAAAACTTTACCAGTTACAGTACTGCTATTACTAGCTAATAAAGTGGCTAAATTTGCTACATCTTCAGGTGAGCCTATTTTCCAATAATCCGGAAACTCTTTATTCTCTTCCTTGCACCTTCTTTGAATACGTTCAATGACCGGTTTTGTCATATCTGTTAAAGCGGCTGGTGCTATTGCATTAACTCGAATGTCATAACGTTTTAATTCTTCTGCTAATGTAAATGTGATTCCTAAAATACCAGCTTTTGCTGCACTATAATTTACTTGACCAACTGTTCCTATTAAGCCCGCAGTTGATGTCAAATTAATAATACATCCCCCTTCCCCCCGACTTTTTAAATGTTGAACCGCTGCCCTTGTACACGCAAAAGTGCCTGTCAAATGGACGTCTAGAACTTCTTTCCAAGATTGGTCTGACATTTTCACAAGCAATTGATCTCTCGTTATACCTGCATTATTAATGAGAATATCTAGTTTGCCAAAATTCTCAATAGTTTTATTTACAATTCGTTCAGCACCAACAATTGAAGCAACACTCTCACAAATTCCAATTGCTTGTCCGCCTCTTGTTTTAATATCATCTACTACGGCTTTAACATCATTTGCATTAGTACCATTCACGGCAATTAAAGCACCTTCTTTAGCCATCTGAATTGCCATACTTCTACCAATTCCTCTTGTAGAACCCGTTATTAATACTACTTGTTCTAATAGCAATTCTTCACCCTCCAACATTTGTAAATTGGATAACACCTATAATTGCTATTTTCCCATTTTCTATAGTTACCTCTATTTTAATTGTAATAAAATCTAGGTCTTCATCTATTACTACATATGAAATAGTTAAAAGTTCACCAACCAATACAGGGTGAAGAAATTTCGTTTCATAAGAGACAACAAAGCTAGTTGGAAAAACAACAGACAATCTACTTTCTGCTATTCCCATTACAAGCATCCCATGTACAATTTCCCTTTCAAAGCCTGCTTCTACTGCACTTTGAAAATCTAAATGAATCGCATTAAAATCATTTGAAGTTTCAGCATACTTCTTTACATCATTTGCTGAAATAATAACGCTCTCATTTTCACAAACATAATCTCCTCTTGTGAAAGCAACCAATTATTCCACCTCATTTCCTTGAAATTCTCGTAAAATCAAAGTTGTTTCTGATGTGAAAGATAACTCATCATTTTGATAACCTTCAAGTACATGTTTCAAAATCCAAAGAACCCCTGTAGAACCTTGCTTTTTCTTCACTTCTTTTAAATAGATTTTGCATATATATGTATCTCCTGCAACAATGGGTTTTAAATAGTTAAACTTTTGTTCTCCATGTATTAACGGCACATCCAATTGATCAAGCCAATCTAATTTCGCTAATTGCCAAAATAATATAGGATATGTTGGAGGAGCTAGAAGATCAGGAAATCCAGCATTTTTTGCTTTATGCACATCAAAATGTAATGGGTTTTTATTTTGTATACTTCTCGCAAAGTTTTGAATATCCTGATGCTTAACAGTTACATAAAAAAAATCTGAAGTCATTCCAGCTTTAAAAGACATGGCTAGTTCACCCCTTCAAATAATGTTGCGAGTCCTTGTCCTCCACCAATCCCCAAAGTAGCAATTGCTTTTTTTATAGGTTTTTTCTGCATTTGAGCGAACAAACGTGTAACTAATATAGCTCCCGATGCACCATAAGGATGACCTAATGCAATAGCTCCTCCTCCCGCATTTACTTTTGTTGTTGATATGTTCAAACATTTTAACGAGGCCAGTACTTGCGATGCAAAAGCTTCATTAAATTCAATTTGTTCAATTGAATTTATATGTAATTGATTTCTGACTAATAATTTCTCAACAGCGGGAACTGGACCTATCCCTAAATAATTCGGATCTACTCCAGCTGCAACGGCATCAACGAATTTCATAACTGGCTGCAAACCAAGTTCCCTACATTTATCTCCTGACATCAGTAATACAACAGCTGCTCCATCGTTTACTGGACATGCATTGCCTGCAGTTACAATACCATCTTCTTTGAAAATCGGTTTCAGTGTTGCAAGCTTTTCAATATTTGTTGTTCTCCGTGGGCATTCATCTTCTAATACAGTAACGATTTCATTTTTGGATTTATATATTATCGGTACAATCTCTGTCGAAAAATCTGTTGCAAGCGCCTTTTGATGGCTATCAAGTGCATAACTATCCATTTCTTCACGTGAAATGTTGTATTTCTCAGCTACATTTTCAGCTGCTATACCCATTTCAGGATCACCGATAGTATCTGGCGAAAATTTTGAACGCATATATATTTCTGGAGCACTATTACTATACAGAGATAAAGGTTTCTTCATACGCCAAGGCGCTCTACTTACACTCTCTACTCCTCCAGCTAAGTACATATGACCCGCACCACTTTGAATGAGACGAGCTGCTATATTAATTGCTTCTAATCCAGACCCACATTGACGATCCACAGTGACTCCAGGGACTTCAATAGGTAGATTTGCTGTTAGTAAGGCAAGGCGCGCTATATTACCACCTGGTCCAATTGTATTCCCTATAATGACATCATCAATTTCTTTAACTGGTATATTGTACTCACTCACCATATTTTGAATTACTTGTGCTAACAAATCCTCCGGTTCAATGTCCTTTAAGACACCGCCAAGTTTGCCGATTGGACTTCGTTTAGCTAGTACGATAAACGCTTCTGCCATATTATCAAACCTCCACTATCTGTTTTTGCATTTTATCCCTAGCAATTTTCCCGCTACCCGTATATTGAAAATCCTTTACTGACTTTATAATTTGCGGTATTTTATAAGTTGCTAAATGCTTCCTGCAATATTCTTTAATTTGTAAATGTGACAGCTCTTTATTCGATTTCCATTGAATGATGGCAACGATTTTTTCACCCCAATACGTATCAGGGTGACCATATACCATAACTTCAGATACTTCATCTAACGAGCATAATACATCCTCAATTTCCTCTGGAAATACATTTAGCCCACCTGTTATCATCATATTTTTTGCTCTACCTACAATGTATAAATAACCTTCTCTATCCTTTAAAGCATAATCTCCAAGTGCTAACCAACTTCCTTGCAATACTTTGTCCGTCTCTATTTCATTTTTAAAATAGCAATCAAAAATCATATCACTTGAAACAAATAATTGACCTATCTCACCAGTTTCTACTTCGGTTCCATCATCATGACGAATTGAAATCTTTACATTTGGAAAAGGCTTACCTACTGATTTTGGTTTAATGATTTGTTCAGCAGCTGGTAAATACGCAATATAACTTGCTTCAGAAGATCCGTAAAACTCGAAAACATCACTATTGCTAAATAATTTCAAGACTTCTAATTTAGACTCCTCAGTCCATTTTGCTCCAGAGGAAATAATAGATTTAGGTTCAAAAAAGTTGACTGTATGTTTTCTTAAATAAGAAAGTAGTCCTTCTATCATCGTTGGCACTAAATAGAGCACTGTATTTTCAACTCTTTGCATTACTTGCACTACCTTTACCGGAGAAAATTTATCAATTAATTGGAAGGTAGCCCCTATGAATAGCGTATTAAAAGCGGCGAAAAGTGACATAGAATGTACGAGAGGTCCCGGTGCAATAACGTGGTCTTGTTGTTTCATTAAAAATGCATCTTTTGTTGCATAACAACTTTCAATCCACGAATGGTGAGAACGGACGAAACCTTTTGGATCACCTGTTGTACCAGATGTAAATCCTATGAATAGTGTCGTTGGTTGATGTAATATGGTAGGAATTCTTGTACTATATCGCTGTCTCCACTCAATATAATTTCCCCCTACAACAATGACAGGATAATGTACATTCATTACCTTTCCCTTAAATTCCTCATCAATAAAAAGTACTGTTGGTTCACAAACACTTAGTACATAGCTAATCTCCTTATCACTCCATTTTGGATCCATAGGAATAGGTATGTAACCTGCAGAAATCGCGCCTAGGAAAACTTCAAGAAATTCCACTTTATTGTTCATGAAAATTGCTACTTTATTATTTTTTTCGGTACTTATACTTAATAGACCATTGCCAACTTGATGGATACAATTGATAAAGTCTTTATATGTAATGACAATCTCGTTATATTGAATAGCTATTTTATCAGGAGTTGTTTGTGCATAATCTCTTATTTGATCAACAATATTCATAGAATTACCTCGCTATATAAACTAAATATTTCGGAAAATAAGAGGAGAAGTTCTTGTCTCCTCTTACTTGTTTTTAATTGGAATACTGCATATTTTGTGTTAATATAGGAGTTTTTTTCTTTATAGGACTCACAGCTTTTAACTGAACTGCAATCATTGCAGCAACTACTGCTTTAATCGAATCTCCAGGTAAGAATACAATCGCTCCTGTAATACTTGCCCAAATAGACGTGTCAGTCATAATAGCCATTACCGGTGCTCCAATGATATTAATTAGTAGAACACCTCCAACAAAGTTTACTATTATCAACTTCCACAATTTCATATTGTCCCAAAATTTTTCTGTTAAATATCCGATAGCGAAAGCTGCGATTGGCCAACTAATCAAATAACCAACTGATGGTCCCATAAAAACTGAAAGACCCCCTCTTCCACCTGATAAAAGTGGAGTACCTAACGCAACTAATACTAGAAAAACTAAGACACTTAAAGTGCCTACTTTACGCCCTAAAAAGCTTCCTGCAAGCATAATACCTAAAGTTTGTGCTGTAATCGGTACAGGTATAAATGAAATAGGTATCGGTGGAATAAGTCCTAGAACTGCAATTACAGCAGCAAATAGAGCGGCCATCACCATATCTTTTGTATTCAATCATTTCATCTCCGTTATAGTAGATTTATGTACAATTCTCACATCGTCGACTATGTGAATAATTTCAAAGCGCTTTGATGAGTCGTGAACGACATCAAGAGAATACTATTTGATGGTGATTATCGTACACAATTATGATATTAAAACTTTTACTTCTTTTTGTAAACCTATTTTTTATTTTAGGTTAACACAAAATTATTCATAAAAAAACCTAAGCCAAATTTCCTTGGCTTAGGTTTTCTAATACAGTTAATATTGAATTATAGAATAGACAAAAACGATGGTAATAACGATTGGTACTAACCATGTCATTAAAAATTTCCACGTATTATAATACACAGGAGATAACTTACCACCTTGCATAAACTCTTCTTTCACAAATGATTTCTTTACTTTATGAATGATGAAAATAGCGATTAGTAAGTTACCTAATGGCAGCATAATATTACTAACTAGATAATCTGTCGCATTGAAAATACTCTTGTCGAATATCGCAAAATCACTCAAGCTGCTAGATGATAATGCGGCTGGAATAGCTGCTATAAATACGACAACCCCTAAAGCAAATGCAATATTTCTTCTAGCATTCGGCCACTTCTCTACTAAAGCTGCTACGATAATTTCATATAAACTAAATGATGAAGTAAGTGTCGCGAATAAAAACAGTAATAAAAATATCGCTAAGAATAGTTCACCAAATGGCATTTGACTAAATACTGAAGGCAACACCATAAACAATAAGCCAGGTCCTTCTGCTGGTTCAAAACCAAATGCAAAAACGACCGGGAAAATCGCAAGTCCTGCAAGTAATGATACAAAAATATTCATTAGTACGACAGACCCTGCTGAATTTGGCAAACTCTCATCTTTTTTCAAATACGAACTATACGTTACCATACAAGAAAAACCAACCGCTAAAGCGAAGAACGACTGTCCGAGCGCATATAACACGGCCTTACCTGTAATCTTAGAAAAATCTGGCGCTAAGAAGAATTTTACCCCTTCCATTGCTCCTTCGAGTGATAATGCTCGAATAACAAGTATGAAGAAGAAGACAAATAATAAAGGCATCATATATTTATTTGCTTTTTCAATACCATTTTGTACACCTAGTGAAATGATGAGCACATTGATCAGTGTGAAAAGCGCTAGTCCGACTAATGTGATCCAAGGTGTTCCTGTTATCATGCCAAACAATTGATCTGGCGCTGTTCCACTTTGAATAACATTTCCGACAACAGCCTTGCCACTATATATTAATATCCAGCCCCCTACTACACTATAAAAAGATAGTAATAAGAAGCATCCTGCTACTCCAAGTCGACCAATCCATACCCATACACTTTTTGGTGCTAGTTTTTTATATGCTGAGATCGCTTCTGCACCCGTTCCGCGACCAATGATGAATTCTGAAATTAACATTGGTAAACCAATAAGTAATGTAAAGATGACAAATAATAAAAAGAAGGCTCCCCCTCCACTTTGTCCTGTTACATATGGCATCTTCCAAATGGCTCCTAGCCCAATTGCCGCTCCAGCCGACGATAATATAAAACCAATTTTTGTCGACCACTGTCCTCTTTTTGAATCCAAAGATAATCCTCCTATACTCTGCTCAGCTCAACAATTCTAACAATTGAAGAGACATAAATAATCACTCTCTATTCTATCATGAAAATACTTAATTTTTAAGACAGTTTATTCTTTGTTAAAACATGTTAGACACTATTCATACTTCTCATGTAGACTAGTATTTGCGATATATTTTAGAAGGAGATGTAATATGGAAAAAACAACATTAAATGAGCGCACGATTTCTAAAACGTGGATTGTTCTCATTTTAGGTTCATTAACAGCATTTGGTCCACTCTCAATGGACATGTATTTACCCTCTTTACCTACAGTAGCAACCGATTTAGGGACAACTACATCATTTGCACAATTAAGCTTAACCGCTTGCTTATTAGGTCTTGCCTTTGGTCAACTGATTTTCGGACCTTTAAGTGATATAAAGGGACGTAGAAAACCATTACTTTTTACATTAATTATGTATTCTGTTGCTTCATTACTTTGTGCTTTCAGTAGTAGTATTTGGATGCTAATCGGTCTTCGCTTCGTACAAGGTTTCTCAGGAGCTGCAGGTATTGTTATCGCTAGAGCTTCTGCAAGAGATATGTATGACGGGAAAGATTTAACGAAATTTGTAGCATTACTTGCTTTAGTTAATGGTGCTGCACCAATTTTGGCTCCAATTTTTGGAGGGATGCTATTAAAATTTGCTCCGTGGCCAATCGTCTTTATCGTATTAGCTATTATCGGGATTTTAATGCTTATAAGCGTTATCTTTATCTTACCTGAAACATTGCCAGTGGAACGAAGAGCTACAGGTGGTGTTTTTGCGACAGTCAAAACGTTTGGTGGCTTAGTGAAAGATCGCTCATTCATTTGTTTAGCACTAACTCAAGCTTTCATTATGACAGCCATGTTCGCTTACATAGCAGGTTCTCCATTTGTTTTGCAAAAAATTTATGGACTATCTCCGCAAGTTTTTTCAATGTTTTTTGGACTTAACGGTATCGGTATTATCATTGCTTCTCAAATGACCGGAAAATTATCAGAAAAAGTAGCAGAGATTAAATTACTTTTATCTGGAATATTAATCGCTTTTGTAGGAAGTCTACTATTAGTATCTGTCATTACATTTAAATTACCTCTTGTTTTCATACTTATAGCATTATTTATCATCGTATCGACAGTAGGTATTGTTTCAACAACCGCCTTCTCACTGAGTATGCAAAAGCAAGGTAATAATGCCGGCAGTGCCTCAGCACTCCTTGGATTATTGCCATTTATCGGAGGTGCCATGGTTTCTCCATTAGTAGGAATTGCAGGCGAAATGAACGCTTGGCCAATGGGCATCATCATATTATCTAGCACACTATTTGCTATCATCGCCTTTTTATCAATACCAAAAAAATAATCATCAACCGTCCTATTTGATGCCCTCCAAATAGGATGGTTTTTTTATTAAGTAATCTATCAATATAATCTCCAATACAACAAAAATTCTGCTATAATCCATATTTTTTTCGCAAATTATTAGTATTTCCATTCAATTGCAGACTCTTTGACTACAACAGACATAATCTGTACTATAATAGGAGAAAGCATTGATTTAGGGGGATAATAATGAAGGTTATAACAACAAGACTTGAAGCAGAGGATGCAAAAATCGTATATCAAGAAACAGCTGGTATTGCGATTATTACCATTCACCGCCCACAAGCAAAAAACGCTTTAACAGCGAATATGTGGGATCAACTGCGTAAAATCGCACTACAAACATTAGAAAATCCCAAAAATAAAGTACTTATTATTCGTGGTCATGGTGAACAATTCACTGCAGGCTCTGATATAAAAGAATTTAATTCGATTTCTCTTGAAAAAGCAGAGGAAGCATTTATTCATATGGAAAAAACAATCTCAACAATCGAACGCCTTCCTATTCCAACAATCGCTGTAATCAATGGACCAGCAATGGGTGCCGGACTCGAATTAGCACTTGCCTGCGATATTCGTATCGGTTCAGATAAGGCTAAACTTGGCATACCTGTTGGCAAATTAGGGATTACATTAAACAACAAATTTGCCCAACGTCTTGTCAACTTAATCGGACCCAGTATGACAAAAGATTTAGTATTTACAGGACGTATGTTAAAAGCTGATGAAGCATTTCGCGTCGGTATGTTAAACTACTTAATTACTGAAAAGGACTTAGACCGATACGCAATTCGTATGGGTAAATTAGTTGGTTCGATGTCTCCTGCTTCATTACTTGCTGTTAAGCAATCTGTACAGGAATGCGTCGATTCAGCACCTGTTTTATGGCAGGGATCAACACCATTTGTTGATGCAACTGATTTCCCAGAGGGAGTTCGAGCATTTGTAGAGAAACGTCCACCTGTTTTTGCACGTAAACTGCAATAACACCCTCTTATCGGGTCATTTCTCATAGAAAAATAACGGTTACCTTAGATCATAGGTTGAAAAAAAGCGAGTTGTAACGCATATTTATCTAAATACAAAAAGCCATCGTTTTGAACAATAATTGATCAAAACGATGGCTTTTTATTTATTATGTAATTTTAAATAGTTTAGGTACAACCCTTCACGTCTCATATTTACATAAGCTCTTTCAACCGTTTCATTACCGAATGAACGGTTAATCTGTGAAATGAGATAAGTTTCCCCTTGAAAACGACCGAAAATATTCCATAAGGTGTTGGGGATAACTCCATTAGTTCTTCTCTACTTTTTAAATCAATTATTTTAGCATCTAACCCCAATTCATTTGCACCCACAATTATATTTTCAGTTGCGACTTCTACGTAAGGACATTGAAAAGAGCGTAGTATAGTAAGGTTTTCGAATTTATTAATTCTTTCATCCCAATTAGTAGGAAAATAAGGGAGTAAGGTGCTATTTTCAAACTGATAAACAAGTAGTTCAAAATTAAAAGGTGCCGTATCGACCAATTTAAACTGATTCTTTAAAAAGATATCCTTACTTGGTGTCCAAGAAGTTTCAGGATTTGTAACTACTACTACACCAAGTTTAGTCTGGTTTTCTGCATCTTGAAGACATTTATTAATCAGTTTAGTTCCGTATCCTTTTCCAGTTTCACTTACCCATAGGCAATGGATTACCAAATAATTATTAGCGTGGACAACCCTAGAGGAAAACTCAGCGTCAGTATATTCAATAAAACCTACTTGTTTTTTATTTTCTAATAATTGAATATACTTTAAACCTTTCTCGAAACTTTCGTTTAGCCACTTATTTTTGTTTATGTATCCAAGTGATTTCTTTTTACTTCTAAGACAATAACTCCCCATTCCTTCGAGAATTTCGGTATCTAGCTCAACCATTTGTAAATCTTCCAAAGTAGTCACCCCTTTTCACTATTAAACTATTTCTATTTGTTTTATTATTTTTCCTTTATTATTTTCTTCTTCCACTAAACTTCATCGTTAGTTCAATAAGAAAAAGAGCTCCCTTAGATTAAAGCACTAAGCCATCCATATATTTAAAAAATAAATGCTACACAACAAAAAACGATTAAATCTCATTAAACTAAACTGCTCTTTAACTGAATTAAAAAAAGTAAACACTAAAACAAAAGAAGTAGCTCCTTTTAGATTAATCTTTTTCAATATAGAGGCTTCTTTTATAAAATTCAGGTGGACTATGTTTTTAAAGTTTATTTTAATTTTCTTTCTTTTCGAATAAAATGGTTGCAAGACGATTCCTGCGTGTATATAATGTGAATATAGTATATATACATTATACAGGGATGTGAGTGTTCATATGATAGGTGTAGAAAAAACTCATAAAATTTATCTGGCAAAACGCTGGATGATCACCATTGCTATATTTTTAATTGTTCAATTGATCTTTATCGCCGTTGATGGTACTTTCCTGGAGCCAAACATAAACGATAGTGGTAACTTATTTGCCAGGATAGCAAGATGGATTTTGGACTTGAAGCTCTTTACTAAATGGATTGCCCCTTACTCCTTTCCATTTTTTAATTTGTTCATGACAATTCACGTTATTGCTATACTAATTCAAGCAGTACATGACATTATTTCAAGTATGTTTTCAAAAAAATAAAGAAGAGGTATTAGCATGCAAATTATTATTTCCAACAGTTCGAAGGAGCCTATTTATGAACAAATTACGAATCAAATTAAGTCGTCTATTTTAGCAGGTGAACTACAGGAAGGTTCAGCAATCCCCTCCATGCGTAACCTCGCAAAGGATTTACAAATCAGTGTTATAACGACAAAACGTGCCTATGAGGAATTGGAGAAGGCAGGCTTTATTTATTCCATTGTCGGGAAAGGTTCTTTTGTCGCAGAGCAAAATTTAGAGGTTATAAGAGAGAAGAAGCTAAAGGTCATTGAAGAGCAACTGAGTGCGGTCATAACTAATAGCAGAGAAATTGGCCTGTCACTTGATGAGTTGAAGCAATTATTGAAGATTTTATATGAGGAGTGAAAAGAATGGGAAATGTGGTTGAATTAAAAAATGTTACGAAGAATTTCGAAGAATTTTCCGTTAAAAATATTAATTTACAAGTGAAGCAAGGTTTTGTAACGGGATTCATTGGAGAAAATGGTGCCGGTAAGTCGACAACGATAAAGATGATGATGAATCTATTAAAGCCAGACGCCGGAGAAGTTAAGCTTTTCGGGTTGGACTACAAGAAGCATGAGAAGACGATAAAAGAAAGAATTGGCTTTGTATACGATGGCAATATATTTTTTGAAGGGCTGAACTTAAAAGATATAAAACGTATAGTTGCACCAGCTTACAAACAATGGGATGATACTTTATTTTATCAATATGTTGAACAATTCAAATTACCGCTTAATAAAGCGATAAAAACTTTCTCAAAAGGGATGCAAATGAAAGCTTCATTAGCGATAGCACTTTCACATCATGCAGAGCTGATTATCATGGACGAACCAACAGCAGGCTTAGACCCCATTTTTAGACGAGAGCTATTGGATCTTTTACAGGAATTAATGATTGAAGGTAATCGTACCATCTTCTTCTCTACGCATATTACAACAGATTTAGATCGTATCGCAGATTATATAGCTTTTATGCAAAATGGGGAATTAGTATTTAATCAGTCCATTCACGACTTAGCTGAAAACTATGCACTCGTTAAAGGCGGAATGGATCTCCTGGATAGAGACACTGAAAAGGACTTTGTTCATATTCATCGTTCATCAACGGGGTTTGAAGCATTAACTGATAATATTAAAGAAGTGAAAAATACTTTCGGAAACACAGTTATCATTGAACGCCCCTCTCTGGAAGATATTATGTATTACTTGAAAGGTGGTATACATCATGTTTAATTTAATCAGGCGTGATGTCATACTACAGAAAAGGCAATTATTATTATTTATTCCTTTTATCTTATTCTTTATTATTATGGACTCACATCCAGCTTTGACTTTTCTCATTGCCAGTATTTTTATTCCCTTTAACACTTATGCTTACGATGAAAAAGTAGAGACAAACATATTATTAAATTCCTTACCTTATACACGTACTGAAATTATCGCATCACGCTATCTTGGTGCTATTGTTTATATGGTTTTAGCAATTGGTGTTACAAGTCTAGCATTATTTGCTTTCAATAAACCATTTACGATAATTGATATTGCGATTGGCAGCAGCTTATTCTTATTATTTGCCGCGTTTACCTTTCCATTATTTCATATATTTAAACCAGGCTATATTTCAACAGTTGTAATGATTAGCTTTCTCCTTTTAGCAGCTATAGGACCGGCTATTGTATTGTTTTTAGCTGAACATTTAACAGCAATAACTGATTTTATTAATGGTTTATCCGTCCCGGTTTTATATATAGGAGGGACACTTGTTATTATGTTACTCTATTTTATTTCTTGGGGGACTACGACCGTTATATACCAACGAAAAGCGTTCTAAGTAGGTACATTTAATTTAAATAATTTTAACGTAAATTTTCAATTAAAAATCACCTCTTAAAAAACTAAAGAGGTGATTTTTATCAATCTTTTAGAATATAGGAGTTAAACGATACCTCAAAAGAACAGTTGAATTAAAGGTAGTTCTAAAAATCATGTTTTTGATCGACTATAAATTAAGTGAAGAATGTCTCTACCAAGATAATGTTTCATAAATTCTCCCTCAATTTTCATACCAATTTTTTCAGCAACTTTACATGAAGCTAAATTATCTGGCCTAATTTGAGCAATAACTTTTTCGGCCTTTAATTCATTAAAGGCATATTTCATACAAGCCTCCGCACCTTCAATAGCATATCCCTTGCCCCAAAATGCTTTATCAAGAATATAGGCAATCTCAATATAAGAAACACCCTCAATAGAATCTATCATAGGTCCGATTACACCTATGAACTTCCCAGTTTCTTTTTCAATTGCCGCAAAATAACTAAAGCTATCTTGTTCATATCGATTTAAATTTTTATCTATCCACTCGCTCACTTCTTCATCTGAAAATGCGTGGTCCCATGCGTACATTACTTCTATATCTTGTAGAAAAACGCATAAATTATTAAAATCCTCTTTAGTTATCTTCCTAAATCCAAGTCGATCAGACTGTAAAATCCATTCCATTATATTCACCTCTTAAAATATACATTTTCTCTTAAAGCTGAACATCTCTCTACCACTAGAAAAATTATTCCCAAAAAATCAAGATAATAAATCTTATAGATTAGAATATCATAGTTTTCTAATTATTACTAAAACACAGAATTATTATGTGACATCCAAAAAATTCATAAAAAACTCTTTACACTCTCTTGCTATTCTTTATCTTAAATTGTAATATTTGATTTATTTCTTCTCTCAATATTTTTCTTTGGTCAACAAAAAAAATCCATTTTGAACTACATCAAAATGGATTCTTTCTATTTAAATAGTATTTTCAAAATTCAACTCACAAAGCTGTGAATCAAAACATTAAAATACATTTCTCATTAACAATACGAGCATTCTATTTATCCAGCGTCAATAATAGTTCTCTAATTGTTTTGCACGCCATAGCGGTAGAAGCTCCAGATGGATCGTATGGTGGTGATAGTTCTACCACATCCGCTGCCACAATTTGCTTAAGTGATTGAAATTGATTGATTGCTTCTAATAATTCACGATACGTAATTCCGCCTGGTTCTGGAGTGCCTGTTCCAGGGAAAACACCTGGGTCAAGGACGTCTAAGTCAATTGTAATATAGACCGGAACATCTTGTAGTTCAGCTATTTTCTCTTTTAGTGTGTCTAGAGAAAAACGTTCCATATAAGTATGCTCTTTTGCCCATTCAAACTCTTCTTTTAGACCAGAACGAATACCAAATTGAAAAATTCTACCGTCTCCAAGGAATTCATGACAACGTCTAATTACAGAAGCATGAGACAATTTTTCACCTAAATAATCCTCACGTAAATCAGTGTGAGCATCGATATGGATTAAGTGCAAATCTGGATATTTTTCGTATGCTGCTTTAATAGTAGGCAAACTAACGAGATGCTCTCCCCCTACCATTAAAAACTTCTTGCCATCTTTCAAAACTTCTTGGCAGTAGTCAAAAATTTGATCTAACACTTTAGAAGTATTGCCAAATGGCAAATCCAAATCGCCACCATCAAAAATTGCAGCATCCTCAAGATCTTTATCTAAATAAGGTGAATAGCTTTCTAATCCAAACGAGTCATTTCTAATCGCTTGCATAGCAAAACGTGTACCTGGTCGAAAACTTGTTGTGCCATCAAAAGGGACACCAAACAATACCGTTTCTGCTTCATTATAAGTTTTCTCACAACCTATAAAAGTGTTCATGTTTAAAGCTTTATTCCCCACGCTGTAGAGCCTCCTTTACGTAGCTCGGTAAACCAAATGCTCCAGCATGTAAATTCGTATTATAGTATTTAGTTTTCAATCCAAACTTTTCCCAAGCTTCAACATTTAAGTCTTTCAGTGGATCAAAGGTTTTAGATGCAAAACCAAATAGCCAATGACCTGAAGGATATGTTGGCATATGGTATTGATAAACATGAGTTATTGGGAATATGTCCTTAATCTTTCTATGTGCTTTTTTCATATTAGCAGCATATTCCGCAAAGTAAGGTGATTCATGTTGGTTTATTAAAATACCATCTTCATTTAAAACGCGATAGCATTCTTTATAAAATTCTGTCGTAAATAATCCTTCACCAACTGAAATTGGATCAGTAGAGTCAACAAGAATTAAGTCAAAGGATTGATCAGGTGCATTTTTCACATATGCCAAACCGTCATCAAAAAGCAATTTCATACGGCTATCTTCTTCAACACCGTTTGCAGTTACTGGTAAGAATTCTTGACATAAGCGGAAAACACGCTCATCAATTTCCACCATTACTACTTCTTCAACTGTTGGGTAACGTAACACTTCACGCGCTGTTCCGCCATCTCCCCCACCAATAATTAGTACTTTTTTAATTGAAGGATTTGTTGCAAATGCTGGATGTACAATCATGTCATGGTATACGAATTCGTCTTTCTCATTAACCATCATTAAGCCATCCAAAGTAAAGAATGTACCGAATTCTTCGCCTTTGTAAAAATCAATTTGTTGAAATGGAGTTTTTTCACTATATAGTTCTTTGTCGTAAGCAATTGAAAATTTACATTCATTGCTCCATTGTTCAGTATACCAAGCCATTATTTCACACCTTCTAATTCTATTTTCACTTTAATTTGATCAATTTCTTGTTCTGCGAATTGGCGGATTTTATCTGCCATACCACGCGGAATTTCAAAAGATTCCGTCTTTGTAGCATGCAGTTTTTCAGATAAGTAGTCAGCTGCTTTCCATGGATTTACTGAATCGCCACAAGTATATACATCTACAGAAGCAAATCCATATTCCGGCCATGTATGAATTGTCAAATGTGACTCTTCAATAATAACCGCTCCTGAAACTCCATACGGATTAAAGTGATGGAAAACAGATTCAACAATAGTTGCTCCTGAGTAGTCCGCCGCCTCGTTCATAAATCTTTCTATCAATGCATTATTTTCAATTACCTCACTTGGACAACCGTAAAACTCAATTAAAACATGTCTTCCTAAAGTTGATAATTCTATACCCATTTACGCTTCCTCCTTGATTACAGTTATATGATTTGCTTCTTTTGCTTCTATCAGAACGTTCCCTAAAGTCTGACAATAATAATCGTATTGCTGGAGAACATCTTGAGATATCAGTTCTCCTGGAATAACAAGGGGAATACCTGGAGGATAGATCATCAACGAGTCTGCACTTATCCGACCTACTGCATCTTCAATGGCGATTGATTCATGTTCTGCATAAAATGCTTCACGTGGACTTAAGACCAGTTCATTCGCTTTATTGGCTGTTACATAAGTTGATCGAATCGTCGTATTCTTTCCTATTCTCTTTTCAATGTCCTTTAAAGCAAAAACTAATTTGTCAATTGAATACTTAGTATCTGCACTTGTAATGACCGCCATCACTACATAACCTTCCGCTAACTCCATTTGAATCCCGTACTTTTCTTTTAAAATTGAATACATCTCAAATCCAGTTAATCCAAGATCATTGACCCGTATTACTAATTTTGTCCAGTCGTACGATTGATTAAAATGTGTTTGTACATATTGTGTTGTTAACACTTCATAACGTGAGCCAGTTTCAATTTCTCTCACTGCTTCATCTATAATTGGCTTCAAATCAGCAAATCGCTCTTCACCATATAAAGACAGTTCTCTTCTAGCCACATCTAACGAACTCATTAGTAAGTAGTTTGCACTCGTTGTTTGCAGCATGTTCAATACTTTTTGTATGTGCTCTGGTGCAATTTTGTCATTTTTAAGAAGTAGCAAAGAGCTTTGTGTCAATGATCCACCCGTCTTATGCATACTTATTGTAACGGCATCTGCCCCAGCAGCAATTGGGTCTATGATGTCATCAGACATGAACCTTAAATGGGCCCCATGTGCGCCATCGACTATAACCGTAACATCACGCTCATGGGCGATACGGCAGATTTCTTGCAAATCACTCATAGAACCAAAGTATGTTGGATAGGTCATCAACAGAGCCTTTGCTTCTGGATGTTCATGCAGTGCGTTTTTCACATTCTCAACAGAAATGCCATGTGTAATCCCAAAATGATGGTCGACTTCAGGCTGTATAAATACAGGTTTTGCCCCACTTATGATAAGTCCATCCATCACCGATCTATGACCATTTCGCGGTACCAACAAAGTATCACCAGGCTTACATGTTGCCATAATCATCGCCAGTATTCCTATTGTGGTACCGTTTACTAAAAAATAAGAATGATCCGCCCCGAAAGCTTCTGCAGCCAATTGCTGCGCTTCTTTAATAACACTTTGAGGATGACTTAATAAATCCAGTTCTTTCATGGAATTAACATCCATGCGCATAGTCATTTCCCCAAGTGCTATTTTCAAAGGATTAATTTGTGCACCCATTTTATGACCTGGTACATCAAATGGTGTAACATCTTGCTGAGCATACTGGATTAATGCCTCAAATAACGGCATTTTGTCCTGCTCTTCAAATGTTTTTCTTTCGGTAGCAAGCACTTGCATGTCGTTCATCATTGACCAACTCCAGCAAATTCAAAGCTGGATACAAGTTGTTTCAGTTCGTTCACTTTATCAGTTCTTTCCCAAGGTATATCTAGGTCACTTCTACCGAAATGTCCATAAGCTGCAACCTGTTTATATTGCGGTTTACGTAAATCCAACATGTTAATAATGCCTGCTGGTGTTAAATCGAAAGTTTTTCGAATTGCACGAAGTAACTCCTCTTGTGACACTTTTTCAGTTCCAAACGTTTCAACAGCAATACTAATTGGTTCGCTTACACCAATTGCATACGACAATTGAATTTCACATTTTTTCGCTAGCTCAGCAGCAACAATATTTTTTGCTACATATCTTGCAGCATAAGCCGCAGAACGATCGACTTTCGTAGAATCTTTCCCAGAAAATGCGCCGCCACCATGTCGTGCAGCTCCTCCATATGTGTCTACAATAATTTTACGTCCCGTAAGTCCCGCGTCACCATGTGGTCCACCAACAACGAAGCGCCCTGTTGGGTTAATTAATATACGAAATGTTTGATTTAAGCCGAACTCTCTAGCAGTCTTTTTAATTACATTCTCAATTACAAAATCTTCAAATAATTCTTTATCAAAATCTTCATCATGTTGAATTGACATCAACACCGTATCAATTATTGGTGTACTTGGATTTGTATAATCGATTGTTACTTGAGATTTCATATCTGGGCGTGCCCATTTAAAAGCTCCACTTTTTCTTAGTTGAGATGCTTTTTTTACTAGGGTATGTGCCATTTCGATTGGTAATGGCATCAAGTTTTTCGTTTCATCCGTTGCATATCCGAACATAATTCCTTGGTCTCCAGCTCCAATTGCTTGAGTATCACTTGAAGAATCGATACCCATTGCAATATCAGGTGATTGACTGTGAATTAATACTTGTACATCACAAGTATGCCCGTTGATTCCTAGACGTTCATCAATGTAACCAATTTCGATCAATGTATCTCGCGCGATTTTCTCAATATCTAATTTGGCTGTAGTCGTAATTTCACCGCCTACAATTACTGTGTTTGTAGTGTCAAACACTTCACACGCCACTCTAGAAAATGGATCTTGCTCAAGCGCTGCATCCAATACTGCGTCAGATATCTGATCTGCAATTTTATCTGGATGCCCTTCTGAAACAGATTCGGAAGTAAATACAATTTTTTCAACCAACATTAACCACTCCTGTAAAATAAATTCATTTTTTAGGCATAAAAAAAGCTCTCCTCCAACCAAAGGAAAGCTTCGATTAATATCAGCTGCTTATCCTCTTATCGTTCACAAAGTTAAACTTTGCGCTCAGGTTGGGCACCCATGATCTGATTCACTCTGAACCAAATTGGTTTGCCACCGTATCTTCGACCCCTCGTCTCAACGGCTATTAATAAGATGACTTTATTTATGATGGTGCTAATGTTAATAGATTTTAATAATCATGTCAATTTATTTTTTTTAGATTTTTTAGTGAAAAAAGAATCTTCTTTAAATAGCCCAAAAAAGTTTTAAGGGATTTCTCTGAATCTCTAAATTTCACAAAACATTAAAGAGTGCCAATCAATTTAATCAGCCTTTACAAGTACATAATCAATTCACTATTTTTATGTAAATCAATTTCGTAGTGAAAAAATAGTAATTCATCTCCATAAAACCTAGTAAACCTCTAGGTAAAGATACATACTTGAACTTTTATTCAATTTATATAACTCAATAAGTAAATAAAGAATAATTTTATATATAAAATCGATTTTTCGGTTCAAATAAACACTGCTGAATCTATTTTATTTATTAACTATTTAGCTAAAAAGAGCACTTGTAATAAGGTTAAATTACCAATAAAAAAAGTGAGTTATATTTTCTGTGTTTAAATAAATACAATAATACTGTTTACAATAAAATTTTAAATTTACATAGTTATTCTGATATTTAAATCAATTAAGAATTACAATTTTTTCTATATTTATTTTTCAACAATTTTATAATTGCTAAATTTCCAGGTGAAACAATCGGAATTTCTTCTACCTTTTACTCTTTATAAAGATACAACAAGCCATCTAAATTCAAGTGAAAAACAAGGTTACAATATAAATACAAACTTGATTTTCTCCTTAACTAAGTAAATCTCAATTTGTCTTTTTTCTATACTAAGTCTTCGAGTATATCAACTTAGCCAACATTATTTAATCCTTAAAATGCTCTCCGTCTTATCGATAAAAAAACACATTTTAAGACATAATCATCTTAAAATGTGTTTCTTAGTTTATTCCATATATAATTTTTTCTTTGGATAACATCCGTAATAGCAATATTAATTACTAGTCTTGTTTACGATTGGACCGCATCATTTCCACTTTAATATAAAGCCATATATAGCATAAAGCTATCAAGATAATGGAAATTATTTTCAACCATATGCTTATTGAGGCATCAATTACTGCAAATACTAAACTTGCGACTAGTAAAGTGCCTATAATACTAAATAATTTGTAAACCATTCTTATTAATCCTCACCTATGTATTTAGTTAATTAGATTTTTACGATTACCTTATTAATGAACGTAATAATTTTTTCTAGAAAGGCATCTAAAACGCTAAATAAAAACTTTGCTAAAGAAGATTGTTTCCTTCTGTATTCCTAATGCTATCATGAGTTGCTCTATACATACAACTACTAAGGGTAAAATGAAACACAACAATATCAAAGGTTTGATCTTGGCTCCTTGTATCATTGCAATCATAAAGACAATTAAGCAAAAACAGCCTATGAGGATTGACCGTAAAGAAAGTCCATATTCCTGTTTCATTAACATAAAAAATATGAAAGTGGGCATCCAAATAGCATTCAACAAAATGTATTTAATAATATTCATAATCAACATACTCACCTTAATTCTATTTGGTAACACTGCATTCATAATCATCTCTTTTAATTTCAGTAGCTTTCACTCAGCTAGTTCCCAATCTATAAATTCAATTGAATCTATTTTCCGAAGTTTAACTTCTTTCGTTTTACCTAATTCATGAAAGCGATCTGGATCATTATAATAAGGTGCAAGTGTAACTGATACACTCCCCAATTTATAATGATTCATCAAAAATACTGCAGGACCTATTTGACTACCATTCTTCAATTGAATTCTAACGAGTTCACCCGTTTCCAACCCATTTAAAAATGTATAGTCATTATGTAGTCTTTGTTCTTGTTTTTTTCCAAAACATTACCTATTTTGAAACTAATCAGCAATAATACAATGATAAAAATAGTCTTTAACCATATACTTAGTGCTGAAATAGAAATCATCGAAAATATAACAACCAAAATAAATCTACTTAAAATTTCAAATATTTTATAATTCATTTTTTAACCTCAAATCATTTGTATCTGATTAACCGTTATTCGTATTTCTGCTAGTTCCAAGTCAAAATGAGTATCGAATTGTTTTACGATATCTTTTTGCAAAGCCATCATAGCATCTGGTATAGAGTAATCTATTGGACCTTTCAAAGCTACTGTAATATCTACAGATGGCAAAGGTAATTGCTGATAGTGAATTTTGCTGGACTTTTCAATATAAGAATTGAGCTCGCAAGTGATTTTCACTATATCAGTAAACGCTCTTTTTTGAATAGTGATTGTTTCATCATGAAAATCTGGTTGAACTATCGTGGTTTCCCCTATTTTTTCACGCTTTGGTGTGAAAATCTCGACACCCTTTTGAATAAAGCGTTTAAAGAAATTTTGTTCTACCTGCTTCAATGGAATTGGCATAATATGCTTACCTTCTGTTTTACGTATAAACTGCGCAAGCTTCATCTCACCTGAGGAACGTAAATTACTTATATAATAAAAATGAGCTATACTCCCACGTTCAAGTCTCATAGCAATTTGCACTGTCATTTTATCGGAAGTACCAATAAGCAGTAATTTCTGCGGTTGATGTTGATCTATCGCTTCTTGAACGTCTTTTAAATGCTCTTCATCCATGAATATCGCACGTTTCACAGCTTTAAAAGGAGACTTCTCAAATTTCGCAGATATCCCTGCTACCTTTTCACCGTTCACGATAAGTAGTCCATCATCGATAATAGCTTCGATTTGATGTGTATGCGCAAACTCAAGCGCAATAGAGCTTTTCCCCGTTCCACTTGGCCCACTAAGTGAAAATATCTCCATACTACACCTCCAATGAAATAAATTCATTTCTAATACTTGATTTATATTGGCTCTATTTACATTTCTTTAAACCATTTATTTTAGCATATTAGCAATTAATACGAGGATGTTGTGATAAAAATTACTGAACATCCCAATCTCTTTCCTCGATATATTTCTCTTTTGCTGTTTTTTCTTTATCTAACTTAAAATCATGTCTCTTCAGTCTATTGTTCACTTCATTAAGAACAATTAAACCTCTAATCAAAACACCAATTATAATACCAAAACCGATTATTATAGCTATATTTCCGAGCGCTAAAAAGGCGATTAAACTGGTGATAATCCCCATCAATATGTATAACGTTAGTTTCATATTATTCTCCTTAAAATACACTTTTTTTATTATTATACTAAAATATAATTTCTGATTCTAGATAAACAAATAAGCACTCAATTTATTACATTGAGTGCTTATCGTTATTTCAATATAAATTTCTCTATCGCTTTAGCAACACCTTCATTGCTGTTTGTATCTGTAATATGTTGAGCTATTTCTTTAACAGCAGGAACTGCATTGCCCATTGCAATTGGCAAACCAGCAAATTTTAACATCGTCAAATCATTCATGGCATCTCCAATAGCCATTACGTTATCAAATGTCACATTCAATGAATTACTTAATTCCCTTAATGCATTGCCCTTATTTGCAGTACTTGAATTCACTTCAACATTTTGCAGAAACGATGTTGTAATGTTGTATCCAAGCTCCTCTAGTTGATCCCACATTGCAGCACGTTCCTCAACATTTTTAAAAAATAGATTAAATTTGTCGATTGGTAGATTTCGTTCAATTAAATAATCATGAATATTCGGCACAGGAGTACGCGTTTTGATTATAAAATCCGCAAAGTCCCCTGCGCCGTATTCTATAGGTCGATCATAACAATGTTGACTTATATAGGCTTTACCATCCGCAAATGCTTCTATACGTAAATCTATTGGCTTAAGCAATTGCATAATTTCCAGCGTTTGTTCAAACGTTAATATATCTTCGTATATTTTTTGTTGCTTAGCCAAATTCCATACTGCTGAGCCATTCCCGGTGATTGCATATTTAACAAAAGGTAAATCCATAAAGACATCCTGTAATTCATCAAGCGTTCTTCCTGTACAAATAGCAACTTTTACATTGCGTTCAACTGTGTTTTTAATTGCTTCAATCGTTCTTTCTGTTAACTGTAATGATGGCGTTAAAGTAGTTCCATCCATATCTAAAGCTATTAATTGAATACTCATTTCTTTTCCCTCTATTCCATTTTTGCTAGTAATAATGAATTGAATTATATAGGTTTCAATATTAGAACAACCTTCAGTATGATAATATTGAGTCATATGATTGATTAGTTAAAGGAGCTCCATTATATCATGTCTAAAATTGTTCCATATATGTTAAATCCATTTTGTATTACCATTGTCGTCGTATTAATAATACTATTCGGCAATCAAGCTTTGGGTAAATACGCCAATAAATCTTATCCCCTTGCTATTGTATTCTTAATACTTATGATTGCATGTATCACTTTTGTCTTTTTTTTAATAAAGGCATTCAGATTAAAGGCAAAAACTAGGGAAGTTGAAAATGAGTAAAAGCTAGCGTATGCTAGCTTTTTAATTTCATTTTAAAAAACCTCTCGCCATTGTGCATGATTCTTCAAATAAGGATCTAATTCTGGATATCTTGCACAATACGCAAAGCCTTGAGGTGGTGAAAATTGGTACATTTCTTTTAATATATTTAGTGGAATAGCCTCTGTTAACTCATATAATTTTAAAATGGGATAGGCATATGTATATTTTGAATTACCCTCATTAAATGATAGATCACCGTTACCAACCTCTTCTACTTTATCCGGAAAATGAACCGGTGTACCGACTATGGCACAATATTTCAATGATGAACTAGGTGCAGACTCATAAACCCAGAAATATTTAATTGGTTGCTTCGGGATCTTTGATCGAAACTCATTGACTTTTTCTCTTGATTTTATCAGTTTGCAATATGGCGGTTTAATGCTAATGAAAATTCCATTTGTCAATTTACTTCCCCCTCCCTCCATATTACAATAAAACCCTCTACTAAAAGTAGAGGGTAAAGAAAACTAATACTTAAATTGACTCACTAAAAGTTGTAGTTCTTCTGCCATTTTAGACATCGTTTCAGCTGATGATGTGATTTCTTCCATTGTAGCAAGTTGTTCCTCTGATGCAGAGGCAACTAATTGCGTTGTACTTGATGAGTTTTTTGCTATGTTCAAATTATCTTCTACTGATGAATATACATCATTAACTGCGTTATACATATTCTTCGCAATTAAATTTACTTCTTCAATTCTCTCTGTTACTTGATCCACCGATTGCAGGATTTTCTCAAAGCCTTGTTTTGTTTCCTCGACAACTAGCATACCAGAAGCTGTTTCCTTAGTACCAAGTTCAATTGCTTTTACAGCCTTTTCAGTTCCTTTTTGTGTTTGTAAAATTAACTCAGTAATTTGAGATGCCGATACTTTGGACTGTTCGGCTAATTTTCTTACCTCATCTGCAACTACAGCAAAGCCCTTCCCATGCTCACCCGCTCGAGCCGCTTCAATTGCAGCATTCAAAGCTAATAAATTTGTTTGTTCAGAGATTGCTGTAATAACAGCTACAATATTACCTATTTCATTTGATTGCTTGCCCAATTCGTCGATAGATTGACTAGCATTTGAAGTAGCGTTATTTATGACATTCATTTGATGAATTACTTTCCTTAAAGTATCATTACCATTTAATGCTTCTAGACTTGTTTCTTTCGCTACTAGTGTAACTGTAGTAGATTGGTCCACAACTTTTTGTAGATTAGAACGAACAGTCTCAATTGACTTGAAACTATTTTGGGACCCGTTTTCTTGCATTTCAGCACCCTCTGCAATATTATGAATCGATTGTGCAATTTGACTCGTTGCTTCAGTTGTTTGTTCAGCATTGGCTGTTAATTCCTCAGAAGCTGCTGCAACATGTACTGAAGAATCGGCTACTTGCTTCATCATTTTACGCAAACTTCCAAGCATTTGATTAAAGGAATGTGCTAATTCACCTGTTTCATCTTCCGTCTTTACAATCAGTTCTTGTGTAAGATCGCCTTCACCTTCTGCGATTTCTTTTAACTGGCGATTAATTTGTTTTATAGGTCTCACAAGAGCTCGTGTTAATAAAATACTACCAAGAATCGCAATTGTACCTCCAACTAACAATGCCAATACTATTTTCAGCACTAAACTCTGAGTGATTTCATTAATCTTAGTAATAGGTTCACCTATAAACCACATACCAATCACTTTACCAGAGGTGTCTTTAATCGGTTGATAAACTGTTACATATTTTTCACCAACTACATCAGCAACCCCTACATAGGTACTACCTTTCTTGAGAACCTGATCAACAACAGTGTCAGATGCCTTTGTACCTATAGAACGTTGTCCGTCTACTTGTACATTTGTGGCAATACGTGTATCTCCATTGAATATCGTAACCGCACCACTCAATGTTTTTCCTATTTCATCGACTAAAGTCGTATCATTCGTAAAATTATGCTCTCCTTTATATAGTTCTCCACCTTTAATAGTCCAATCGCCTGTAAATCGGTCATTTACTATAGTCTCTCCTAAAGTAGATGCCTCAATTGCTCGGTCTTCAAACGTTTCCATTAGGGACTTCTCAATCTCCCATTTTGCTACTACAGTGATCAGAATGCATAAAAACAAAATAACAAAAACTTGTAACACATTGAATTTCATACCTATTTTAATATGCTTTAGTTTGTTCAAAAAAACCTCTCCTGTCATGTCATGTTATTCAATTTTATTGTTTAGAGCTTTATGCATGATAAAGGTCTTAATTAACTTCATAAAAATACTAATTATTAGATAATTATATATACTATAGTAAACAGGCATTAAATCATAGTAGGTTTTTTAAATAATTTTGACAATAAAAAAACACCTATCTCTTAAACTCTTAGAAAAGAGATAGGTGTTTGATAATGCTGCATTTTTTTAGACTTTAAATCGTTGTGTTAATGTCTGTAATGCTACTGCTTGTTGGCTTAATTCTTGTACTACACTATTTATTTCCTGCAATGTTGCATTTTGTTCTTCAATTGCACTTGCAATATTGGTAGATTGAGTTGCAGCAATTTCTGCATTTGACGCAATCTCTTCTACAGAGGCTGTTACTTCTTCAGTACCTGCAGATAATTGTTCGGAAGTTGCTGTAATGTCTTCCAATTGAGTTGTCATTTGAGATACAGAATTCACAATATGACCAAATGACTCACTCGCATTGTCAATTACGTAAACACCTTGGCTGACATTCTTGAGTCCTTCTTCTACTGAAGCTGCAACAGTTTTTGTATCATTTTGGATTGTTTGCGTTAAATGAACAATTTGTGATGCCGACCCTTTTGATCCTTCAGCTAGTTTACGTACTTCTTCTGCTACTACAGCAAATCCTTTACCATGCTCTCCTGCACGTGCCGCTTCGATTGCAGCATTCAATGCTAGTAAATTCGTTTGATCTGTAATATCTGTAATCACTTTTGTCATTTTTTGAATCTCAAGCGTTTGTGTCGTCAGTTTTTGTATTAGCTCATTTGTTTCGTTTGTCGAATTTGAAATGACATGCATTTGCTGTTTGGCAACTTCTAAAATTTTTGTTCCATCACTAGCTATTTTTGTAGTATCGACAGCATGATCAAATAATAGTTGCGAGGCTTCAGCAATTCGCCCAACACCGATTGCTGTTTCTTGCATAGCAATGGCGCTATCCTTCGCTATTTCAACGGAATCGACAGATCCTTTAGAAGTTTTCTCAACGCTATTCGACACACCTTCAGCAGATTGTGAAACTTCAGTTGTACTTGCAGATAGCTCTTCAATTGCTGCACTTAATTGACTTGTATTATCCGATATACTAGTAATCAATTCTTTTAGATAGCGCTTCATTTGATTGAAGGATACTGCTAATTGACCGACTTCATCTTTAGTCTTAACTTCAAAATCCGAATGTGTTAAATCTCCAGTAGCAATTAAATTAGAACCTTTTACAATTGCCATTAAGGGATTAGCAACTGTTTTCTTAATGAATATGATGAAGAAAATTGCTAGAATTATGCTAAGTAAAGAGATGATACTTGCTAGACGCATAGCTTGTTCTGCTACTTTATGAACACCTACATTTGCCTCATCTAATTCTTTTTTCTGAAAGTCCATAATTTCAATAGCAGATTCTAGAATCTTTCCATTTGCTACCGAACCAACTTCTTTCAATTCTTTATAAGCAACGTCTTTATTGCCTTTTTCATATTCTGAAATGACCAAATCTGCAGAATTATCAAATTTGTCTTTATTTGATTTAATGTCAGACATATAAGAATGCATTTTTTCCGACATTTCTTTACTATTTAAATCAGTTAATGATTGATTAAGCTTTTGCTGATAAATTTGTAAATTCCTTTTTTCTGTATCATTACCTTCTATTAAATAAGAACGTAAATACAAACCTTGCGCAGCAAGATTGAATTGAATATCATTCGCTAACTGGATTTTTTCAAAACGATCTTTCGTTACTTCATCGAAAGCATCTTCAACCGCTGATAAACGATTATAGTTAAATACTAAAATTACTAACAGCATGACAATCATCGTAATAAAGCCTAAACTAATTTTCTTTTGAATAGACATTTGCCTAACCCCTCGCATCCCAAAATTAAGTGAACATATGAATATACATGAACTCAACTTAAATTGTCCAATTCTAAATATATCACCAACATAACTATAGCATTATGGTCAGTCATATTTACTGATTCAATTGGACCAACAATTGGTTATCTTACTTAATTTTTTTCTAACTAGAAGGCCTATAACTGAATCTTTTGAATTATAAATAAGTTAAATTTTTCATTGGTAATTGTTTCTATATAATTTCCTTAGTAATAATCTGTTATCTTATTATAAAAGCTATACATAGTAAGTTTATATAAATCTCTTCATATATAATAGCTCTTTTATTACGCTTCATTTTCTATTCATCAAATTGTCCTTCATTATATCGTTGTACTAAATAATTTTTCACAAACTCTCTACAGCTATTTGAAAGCTCACTTTTTGTAGGATGAATGACATCTCCATAGGGTAATTCCCCTACAAAACGCACCATCCCAGTAAATTCACTTTTCAATTCATCATCGTAACCAGAGAATTTTACAAAGCACGTTTGAGGTCCATTATGTGCAAAGTCAACGATCATTACTTTATGATTATTCATATTTCCACCACTTCCACATTTAATTTCACGTTTAAAAGTAACGGTCCATTGCGTTTAAAATACGCAATGGACCCTTTTTCGTAGTTCCTTCATTACACATTCTTACATTTTGATTCTCTTTGGTGTAAACCCATCGTTCAATATAACTGCTCGATACAAGAAAATCAATAAATTGACCTCTACCTGATTTTAAAAACACTATAGGGGTAAGTAACTTGGACAATTATATCATCTCCAATATAGAAACTTATACAGTAGTTAAATTTAGAATCGCACTTACTAATCCATCATTTTCGTATACAGATCAGTAATAATTAGACTAAAAGTTTTGTATTAACCAAAATGGAACTCTATTTTTAATAAGAACAACATAAAAGATGGCGTTAAATCTGAAATTATACATTAATTCATAAAAAAACACTTTGAAACATATAATTTAAGGAGTAAGTAGTTTACGAAAAAAGTATATTAATGTAGAAATAGAGCGAAATTGAGAGAATGTTCAGTATTTAACTGTGTAGTTATTTCGAACTATTTTTAATATTCTGAAATTATATTTTTTATTATATTGATAACATAATAAATATCCATGTTAGTATTTTTCTTTCAAATATATTAAATTACTATTTTTATTATCATAAAAATACCACAAACCCACTTTGATAATTCAACGCACTAAATCTACCAATGTTACTATTAAAAAGTTATTACCCTAATAAAATATATAAATGGATTTTATTTGTTTCTATGGAATTCTTTTTTTGTTATATTGAAATTAAGCTTTTCACAAGGGCTTATTATTTTAGATAAGGGGGATTTAAATGGCTAAAAAGAAAAAGTACGTACTGTTTACTCTTTTAGCAATCATTTCATTGATCTTAGCTGCATGTAATTTTGGGGGAGAAACAGCTAAAGAAAATGAAGGTGATAAAGGCACTGGAAAAGAAGTCCAAGAAAAGAAAAAAGCTTTAAATTTAGTAATTGCTTCTGAACCACCTGCAATGAATCCGCAGTTGGCTACTGATACAACTTCTGGGAATATTTTATTAAGTCTTTTTGAAGGTTTAACTAGACTTGATAAAGATGCAAAATATGAAAAAGCATTGGCTGAAGATATTCAAATTAGTGATGACCAATTGACTTACACGTTTAAATTACGTGATGCTAAATGGACAAATGGTGATGCTGTTGTTGCAGGTGATTTTGAATACGCTTGGAAGTGGGCTTTAGATCCAGCAAATATATCTGAATATGCATCTCAACTTTACCCTATTAAAGGTGCTGAAGAATTTAATACTGGTAAAGGTTCTGCTGATGACATTGCTATTAAAGTTGTAGATGATAAAACATTGGAAGTTACTTTAGCAAATCCTACTTCTTACTTCCTTGAGTTAACAGCATTCCAAACATATATGCCTATTAACAAAAAGGTTGCTGAGGCAAACAAAGAATGGTACGCAGATGCTGGTGAAAACTACGTAACAAATGGTCCATTCAAATTAGCTGAATGGCAACATGATGCCTCTCTAAAATTAGAAAAAAATGCTGATTATTGGGATGTTGCAAATGTTAAATTAGACGAAGTAAATATTGGCATGGTAGAGAAAGAACCTACAGCTGTTAGTAAGTTTAAAGCTGGTGAAATTGATTATCTAGGTTCTCCGTTCCAAACTGTGGCACTGGATTCAATTGATGAGTTTAAAAAGAGCAACCAATTAAATATTCAACCAATGGCTGGTGTATATTGGTACAAATTAAACACTAAAGGTAAATTCACGAAGAATGCTAATATTCGTAAAGCTTTGACATTAGCTATTAATCGTCAAGAGTTAATTACAAATGTAGTAAAAGGTGAACAAACACCAGCGTTAGGCATGGTTCCTCCTGCTATAGCTGGTTTTGAAGAAGACCGCGGTTATATTAAAGACAATGATATTGAAGGTGCAAAAGCTGCACTTAAAGCTGGTATGAAAGAGCTTGGCATTAAAAAAGCATCTGACATTGAAATCGGCATTTCAATTAATACAAGTGAAGCACATAATGCAATTGCACAGTTTATCCAAGAAGGTTGGAGTAAAAACCTAGGAATCAAGGTGAAAATTGATAACTCTGAGTGGCAAGTATATTTAGAAAAGTTAAATAAACTTGATTATGAAACAGGTCGTATGGGTTGGATTGCTGACTATAGAGACCCTTACACATTCCTGGAAATGTACTCTACTGCTGATAACGGCAATAATGATACTGGTTGGGAAAATCCTAAGTACAAAGAGTTGATGAAGAAATCAGTAGCTGAAAAAGACCCTGCGAAGCGTCTTGAAATTTTAAAAGAAGCTGAAGGAATTGCAATGGGTGAACTACCAGTTGCACCTATCTACTACTACACTAGCCTTTTTGTTAAAAAGGATTCTGTAACAGGTATGGAACCTGATCCAATCGGTAATATCCAGCTTAAAAGAGCAGATATCACTGAATAGTACGCACGCAGTACACGCTTGATAAACTGTTAGATATTCTATCAACAGCAAAGAGCTGCCTCATAGTCGTTTATTCGGCTTATGAGACAGCTTTTTTTAAACTAAACTCTAAGGAAAAAAGGAGGAGTTTCATGTGATTAAATACATTTTAAAAAGACTGATGTACATTTTGCTTGCGCTTTTTGTCATTATTTCTGCCACTTTCTTCTTAATGAGATTTGCCCCAGGAAGTCCATTTGCAAGTGAGCGTAGTTTTCCACCTCAAATTGAGAAACAGTTAAATGCAAAATATGGGTTAGACAATCCTTGGTATATCCAATATAAAGATTATCTTATCGATTCAGCTTCGTTCGACTTTGGTGAATCGATGAAATATAAAATGCGTTCTACAAATGATATGATTTCTGAGGGATTCCCTATTTCTTTAACTCTGGGTATTGAAGCCATGCTACTTGCTGTGGGACTAGGCATACTTTTAGGTGTCATTTCAGCTCTTTATCACAATCGTTTTCCCGATTATTTAGCTACTACAATTGCTGTTGTAGGAATATCAATCCCCTCTTTTGTATTGGCTGGTTTATTGCAGTATTTCGTAGCTTTAAAACTAGGATGGTTCCCAATAAGTGGTTGGAAAGGCTTTATCTATAGTGTTTTACCTGCATTCGCTATTGCCATGACACATATGGGTTTTATCGCCAAACTTACACGATCCAGTATGCTTGAGCAAAATAATAGTGATTATGTCAAAATGGCACGGGCAAAAGGAATTGGCAAATGGACAATCGTATTCCGACATACATTACGTAATGCCCTGTTGCCAGTCGTTACATATATAGGACCTTTAACAGCGGGTGTTGTGACGGGAAGTTTTATTGTAGAACAAATTTTTGCAATACCAGGACTTGGTAAGCACTTCGTTACAAGTATTTCGAATCGTGATTACACAGTTATTATGGGTACTACCGTGTTCTACTCTATCATCCTTTTACTTGCGGTATTTATCGTAGATATTTTATACGGTATTATCGATCCACGTATTAAGCTGAGAGGGGCGAAAAAATAATGTCACAACAACAATTAGAAAAAATCGAAAAAGAGATGTTTGAAATTGTCGGAGGAAGACATGAAGAAACAGAAAAGCTAGCAAAGAAATCTGTGTCTTTTTGGAAAGAGGTTATCATTCGATTTGCTCACAATAAATTAGCTATATTCGGTTTAATAGCACTTGTGACTATTTTATTAATGGCTATTTTTGCACCTATATTCTCACAGTATACTTATAGTGAACAACTTGGATTATATAATAAGGCTCCATCAGCAGCCAATTGGTTTGGTACAGATGATTTAGGACGAGATGTATTTGTTCGTGTTTGGGAAGGTGCAAGAATTTCTCTGTTTATTGGGATTACTGCTGCTATTATTGATTTAGTTATCGGGGTAGTATGGGGCAGTATTTCAGGTCTAGCTGGGGAACGTGTAGATAATATTATGATGCGTATTGCAGATGTTTTAACTGCAGTCCCCTATTTACTTGTTGTAATCGTTTTATCAGTAGTTTTAGGAAATGGAGCTTTTGGAAATGGCTTGATACCTATGATTATAGCACTTTCTGTCACTGGGTGGATTAATATGGCTCGTATAGTTCGTGGTGAAGTACTATCTATCAAAAACCAAGAATATGTCTTAGCTTCCCGTACGCTTGGAGCTAATACGAAACATTTAATTATTAAACATTTAATTCCAAATGCATTAGGCGCTATTTTAGTCACAATGACATTAACCATTCCTACTGCTATTTTCACAGAAGCTTTCCTAAGTTATCTTGGCCTTGGTGTATCCGCACCATTAGCAAGCTGGGGTACAATGGCTTCTGAAGGAAACAACGCTATTACAAATGCGCCTTGGAGACTAATCTTCCCTGCGCTAATGATTTCTTTAACTATTTTTGCATTCAATGCAGTTGGCGATGGCTTAAGAGATGCACTAGATCCAAAATTACGTAAATAAGGAGGTTGAACAGAATGAGTGAACCAATTTTACAAGTAAAAGATTTAAGAATCAATTTTAAAACGTTTGCGGGTGTCGTACAAGCTGTCCGCGGTGTAAATTTTGAATTAAATGCCGGAGAAACACTTGCCATTGTAGGCGAATCTGGCTCAGGTAAAAGTGTTACAAGTAATGCCTTGATGAAACTGATTCCAGAACCTCCTGGTATTTATGAATCTGGTGAAATCATCTTTAATGGTCGTGACTTAATCCCCCTATCAGATAAAGAAATGTCTAAAGTACGAGGCAATGATATCTCGATGATTTTCCAGGATCCAATGACATCATTGAATCCAACTATGCGTGTCGGTAGGCAAATTACTGAAGTAATTTTAAAACATAAGAATATATCAAAGTCTGATGCAAAAAAACGCGCAATTAAATTATTAGATCAAGTAGGAATTCCAATGCCTGAAAAACGCTATAAACAGTTTCCGCACGAATTTTCTGGAGGTATGCGACAACGTGTTGTGATTGCTATTGCTCTAGCTGCTGAGCCTAAACTATTAATTGCTGACGAACCGACAACTGCTCTTGACGTAACAATTCAAGCACAAATTTTAGAACTTATGAAAGAAATTCAAAAGACGAGTAATACATCGATTATCTTCATCACACATGATTTAGGTGTTGTTGCCAATGTTGCTCATCGAGTGGCAGTTATGTATGCTGGACAAATTGTTGAATATGGAACTGTAAATGAAATTTTCTATAATCCTAAGCACCCATACACATGGGGATTACTCGGTTCTATGCCAGACATTGATAGTAATTCTGATGAATTATTACGAACTATCCCAGGTTCACCTCCTGATTTAACTAATCCGCCTAAAGGAGATGCATTTGCAGCTCGCAATGAATTTGCTTTGGCAATTGATTATGAAAAAGAACCACCTATGTTCCAAGTAAGCGAAACGCATTTCGCTAAAACATGGCTATTACATCCTGATGCACCTAAAATTCCAATTCCTGAAGCTGTAGCAAAACGAATTGAAGGATATTTAGGAAAGGAGAATGTGCTAAATGGCGAAAAAACTATTAGAAATTAAAAACTTAACTCAATATTTCGGTTCTTCGAAAGAACCCGTAAAAGCTGTTGATGGCATTAGCTTCGACATTTATGAAGGTGAAACTCTTGGTCTAGTAGGAGAATCTGGCTGTGGTAAATCTACAACTGGCCGCTCTATTATTCGCCTATATGATATAACGGATGGACAAATTATCTTTAATGGTAAAGATGTTCATAGTAGTAAATCAGCAAATGAGATGAAGCAATTTAACCGCCAAATGCAAATGATTTTCCAAGATCCATACGCTTCACTGAATCCTAGAATGAAAGCTGGTGAAATTATTAGTGAAGGATTTGATATTCACGGTCTTTATAAAAACAAAAAAGAACGCCGCGAAAAAGTAGAATCCTTACTGGAAGCTGTTGGTTTAAATAGAGAACATGCAAACCGCTATGCTCATGAATTTTCTGGAGGACAACGACAACGGATTGGTATAGCTCGTGCGTTGAGTTTAAATCCAAGCTTTATCATTGCAGATGAACCGATTTCTGCACTTGATGTATCAATTCAAGCACAAGTTGTAAACTTATTAAAACAATTACAAAAAGAATTTAATTTAACTTATTTATTCATTGCTCATGATCTTTCTATGGTGAAATATATTAGTGACCGTATAGCAGTTATGTATCGCGGGAAAATCGTTGAAATTGGATTAGCAGATGATATCTATCATTCGCCTGTCCATCCTTATACGAAATCCTTGCTCTCTGCTATTCCATTACCAGATCCATTATCAGAATCAAAACGTACACGAATTTCTTATGTACATGAAGACTTAGATGAAAGCGCTTCATTTTATGAAGTTGCTGATAAACACTTCGTTTATGGTACCGCTGCATCCGTAAAGAAATGGCAAAATGCTTAATAACACGACAAAACCACCGCTCATTATATGAACGGTGGTTTTTCATTATGTTAAGCAATAATATTAGTTTTCTTTCACAGCTGTTCCCTGCTTCACTTTACGCCATTTTGAGCGTAATTCCCAAACAGTGATAAGTAATACGAGCCAAACAAACCCATTGTTGAAGCTAATACCACTTGATGATTCACCACCAAGAAGTTGCATCACTATTATTGTTAAAATGATATAACCTACTAAAAAAGCATGCCACTTAAATTCATCTAATGCATTACTATTCGATTGTTTAATTGGTAAAAAACTGATGACAAGTAATATTAATATAAAGATTACGATAGGTTTTTTCGGAATCACTGAAAATATCTCCAATTGTGAGAAATAATCCATTACAAATAGTATAGTTAATCCACTTAATATAAAAATATGTTTGGTTTTTAAAAAGGACATGACAGCTATCTCCTAGTTTTCTTCTAGTATATCAAAGTCAGTCGAATGAGATCGCATTATTTTCGTATATTAGTGAACTTTTCAATATCTCAAGTTATGAAATTCATTCTATCAAACGTACTTCATTTGAATCTGTTGGGTATCCAAATCTACAGGTGAATATACCTTATGTACTCATATAAAACTCCTCTAAAGAGCCATAAGAGGTGTTTGTAAGTATGATTTACTGTTTGAACCAATATTATCATCAAAAAAGACGTACAGCATCGATATAGTTCAATGCCGTACGTCTTTTCTTATTTACTATTTAGATTCAATCACAACATCTTTGGCAACGATAGAAAATTCAGCTAATGGGCTATCAAACAAAACACTTAATCTAAAACCGCCTTCAACTATTGATATCTCTTCGTACAGCCACCATGAGCCATTTCTGACAGGTGCAGTACTAGTAAATTCACTAACACCAATGAAAGTAATCGTTAACATATCCATTTCATGATACGTATTTTCTAAATTCAACTTAATTGTACATGTTTGGTCAGCATTTCTTTCTATTGTTTGAATTATTGCGTCATGAAATGAGCTATCAAATAGATCACTTACGGTTTTAGAAAGTTTACTTTTAGCTGCAATAAAATCTGCTGCACAGCTTTCAAACTTTTCATTTGTCAAAGTATCGAAATGCTCCAGCCAGTTTCTTGCCAAGCTCCGCAACTTATCACTAGGAGACCCTTCGATAATAGAGCCATCTAAAACATATGGGTGGAACTCTTTAGGTAAAAATTTTAACAACTTATCTCGATCACGTTGTAATTCCATTTTGCGTTCTTGTTCTAAATCTATGCCATACTCTCTATAATAAGCTTTTTCCTCTTCCCAATCGCCCATGGTAACAAGGAAAAATAAATAATTAGATAATTGATTTTCTTCAAACCACTGCTTTGTAAAATATTTCATAAATCCATTCCCTTCCTTTAATACAGCTTTTATAAACTTGTTAAAATAACATAGATAAAGTGATTGATAAAGCTTAAAAAAAGATATGGGTAAATGCTGGGGTTTTTATATAGACTATCGAGGTGTCTATAATTCTATTTTATATTTACATATATTATTATACATCCTTTATATTCCTTGTAAATATAAAATTTATTAAAATTTGGTAATAATGTAAAATAATTATTTATAACGTTCACAAAATAGTGATATTATATTGAGTAATTTATAATGCACAAATTCAAATATCAGGTAATTGTGATATGATAAAAGTAACCATATAGGGAGTGTCATTCGACTATATTCTATATGGGTTTAATCTGTAGGGGGTTTTTATATGAGCTTATTTAACATTAAACACACAGAAGGTATTCACAGCATTACAGATGTCAAAAAACATAAGAACAATATTGAATTACATACGATTACGGGAGAAGAATTATATATCGTAGCCTTTTCTGATGAAACATACACGGTGTATGATGATCGCTTTGCGGGTGCTTCAAAGCAAATGAATTCAATTGAAGCTTATGAGATTGATGGGAGCTTCCGAAACTTAGACTTCGATGCAATGCGCAGCCTATTTTCAAATTCATTTGATCGCTTAATGGATGAGCTTTCAACTTATGTAGGGTCGAATAAACTTGTCAATCTGGATGATGTAAAAGAGGAAATTACGAAAGAAATAAAAGGTATTCACTTTAAAATCATTACAGACACAAAGAAATATCAATATTAATTGTGTGAAGCTGCTACCCTTTTGGTGCAGCTTTTTCCTTTTAATTGTAGTTTTGTCTTCACAAATTAAACAATTTCGTATAAAATAATATTATTCCAATAAGAAAGGTTGGTTTTTTGTTTGAGTACCGTTCCTTTTATTCCAAGACCATTAGTTCGTGTAAATCAATGGACTATACTTTTAAGCGTTATTTTAACTTGGATTACAGGTCAGCCTTGGATACTAGCCATTCCTTTATTGGCAAATTTACTTGGTTTGATTTTTAATTATAATCCCATTATGAAATTTGCTCGTCGCTTTTTGAAAAAAGAACCTTCTGCTTATATACCTGAAGATGTTGGCCAACAAAAGTTTAATTCATGTATAGCTATTTCTTGCTTATTTCTTGGCTTAATTGGCTATTTGGCTAATTGGTCAGTACTTGCATATACATTTACGATCATGGTCGCTGTTGCTTCTTTTATAGCTATTTTAGGGTTTTGTATCGGTTGCTTTATTCTTTTTCAACTCAAACAATTTAAGTATCGAATCAGTAAAACTTAATCTTATGAAAAATGATTATTTATGATAAATGCGCCATAGAAAGAGATCACTTTAAAGCGGTCTCTTTCTATGGCTTTATTTCATTCTTTAATTAATGATTTTACTTAGCTTTTCCCATCGAAAAGCCTTCAAATAGACGACCTCCAAAAGGTTCTATTACCATTTCACTTAAATGTATAACTTTACTTTTCTCAGCCGTTTTATAATACGTATCAAATGCATCAACAAATACCTCAGTAAACTTCTCATCATAGTTCTTTAATGCCCGAATTATCCATTTAGAGGATCCTATCCACTGATCATTAGTTCTTAACACAAATTCATGAATAAGCTCAGCTAATGCGTTAGCTATAAAAATCTCTTCTGCACGATTTTTACAACCTATAAAATCATCTAATACATCTGTTATAAAATAACGCTTTGTTGTAATGATTTCTTCTGACCATCTTTCAGGTCCCTTATCTAATATCTCTTTGGCTTCTCGCTTTATTGGTTGAATAATCTCTTCATCTTTTAATATTATCCCTTCCCATAACATCCTTTGCATAGAAGGCTTAGCATCTCTGTAGTCGAGTTCGAAAAAATATTTGTAAGACGTTAAATTATGTACAAAAACTTCGATTGGCCAATCAAACTCTATCAACGACTCTCTATAACTTGAATTTAGACTGCTATCAAATACGACTATGTCAAGGTCAGATGTATCTGTTCCCTCTCCTCTGACAACACTTCCGGCCAACACCGCTCCTTGACAATTTGGAAAATACTTATTAATAAATTGATGTGCTGCTGCAATTGGACTTAATTTCTTTAAATCTCCCATGATCATCACCTCTGATTGAATAGAATTTTCATATTTATTTCCATATTAACGAATAAACGAATAAACTACTAGAAAAAATTTCAAAATACAAGAAACCCTTAACAAAATCAAAAAAAAACGATTAATACTCAAAAATGAGTTAACCGTCTTTTCGAAAATATCATCCTTATTTACTTTTTTATTGATACATTATATTTATCTAAAGTTTCTTCTAAATTTTTCAAATACTTCTCAGACATGCTTTTATTCGTAGCATAAGTAGTCATATAAAATTTATCTTGCTCATCTGCATATGATATCAAGCTTTTGTATATACCTTTTTGATAACCTATATAGTTATTGAAGGCATGATGAATTTCTTTTTCAGCTTCAGTCTTAGGCGATATGTCGACAGTTTTCAAATAAGTTATTTGCTGATTGGCTAATTTTAGAAATTTTTCTCGATTATCTGCATTCTTTAAATAAGAATCATCATTAACAATGCTTTTTACAACACTGTGTATTTCTTCTTTAGATGTTGGCAATTCGACTTTTAATACTTCTTCTACGCTTTTCTTAAAGTCTTTTGAAACTTTTGCATCAGCCTCAGCAACAACCCCAATAGTTTCAACCTTTTTGGCTGTCTTATCACTACTACACCCTGTTATTAATATAGAACCTGCCATTAATACTGAGAGGAATGAAAGAGTTTTTTGCTTAGTAAATTTGCGCATGAATTGCCTCCTAAAGTTATCTTTAATTTTAAATATTCCTAATACTAATGTGTTTTTTTCATTTTAAAGCAGTAAGAATAATTCATAACATATTCTTATTTTTAAGTGTCTCCTTTTTCTAATTTTTTTAATCCTCTATCCAATAATTCAATTATATTTTGTCTGAACCTCTAAGATTTTCCTGTTGTATATAGTTATGCCACAATTTTTACTTTCTACTCCTTATTTGTCTATTTACTTCCTTTTCTTCTCTAAGCATATCAATATAAAAAAACTGCCTCATTTTACATGAAGGCAGCCTTTAATTTTACACTATATAAATGCATTGCACTTGTATCTCCTTTTACTTCAAACATACCGTTTGTTATTAACTCTCTTAAACGATACTCAATATATGCATCACCGATATGATTTTCAATTTTGCCATATGCTTCCCCAACGAACCTAGCTGCCTTCATAAACTCCTCGGGCTCTTCTTCTTTTCTATCCAATATTTCTCTATGTAAAAATTCAGCACATTCAATGATGAAATCATCATAATAATTAGCTTCTGTAGAAATAATCATGTCCTCTTCTAGATAACGCAGAACATTCTTTGTCTTTGAAAGTTGCTGCCACTCATTTACATAACGTGTTTTTTCTAATTTAGTGACTGGCTCGCAATATGGCATCATTTTAATTAATTGTTCTGAAATCACTTCACCTGTAGTCCTAGGTACAAACCTTGGTTCTATTGGTTTAAATTGTGTACTAACATTCACTATTTGAATTGGATTTTGTGCATTTTTTAATTCATTCATTACAAACCGTAACCCTACTTGTTCATGTGCACCATCAGATATCCAAATACAAACAGATACATCATCTTGTAAGCTTTGTAATTGATCGCTTTGTAAAGGAAAGTAAGACTCATCCACATCTCTAAAAATATGTTCTTGCATCCACCCTTTACGAGCATGTATATCATTTAACGGTCCTATGGAAAAAATATCTCTAACGACAATAACCTTTTCTTCATTTGTTTTTTTCATTAAACGTAGTGCATATTTTAAACTGCCAGCAGCTGAGTCTCCATATACGATATGTATTTTGTCCAAAGTATCACTCCTATTCGTTTTCTATTTTAGTCATTTCACCAGTGTATGGATAAAACAAAAAGCGATTTTCTTTTTTGCCCTCTCGACCAACAATCAAATAGCAATCTGTGTGGAATGCAAAGACATCAGTGTTGTAAATGATTTTACCACTCTTTTCTGTTATTACTTTTACACCATATTTGTCAGCGACCTTCACTTCTGCATCAGCAAGTGTAAATGATGGCTTATACAATTCAAAGCTGAAAATTAATAAAAGGACGATAATGATACAGGAAATAGAAAAGCGAAAACTAATGTGTGCATATTGATTCTCTTGACGTTGCAATATGTAATAGATACCCAATCCCATTAATAAAACAATAGGTATTGCTGTAAAACTTTCTAAATTATCTATAAACACATAACGCCTTGATCCAATGTAAAAATATACTGCTATCATCAATAATATTATTGAAGTTATTGGTAACACCTTCTTTTTCAATTCTCTCACTCCTTTCAAAATATCTAGGTTCACCATTTCTACTGTTCCTCTTACACTTTTCATTTATCTTGATAAGTATGCATGTTTTTCTCACTAATGTTGACACTAAGTCCATTCTTTCTCTGTTGGGAGTGATAAACATTACTATGGATTTCGGAACGATACAGTTCAATAGTGCCCTTATGTCCATTACAATTGGTGTTGGATTACTGTTAATAGTTCGATTTATGAAGCATTTGAAGAGATCAAAAATTGGTCAATTGGAAGGCTGGTCAATTGGATTTGCCATTCCAGGTTTTATTTTAACAATAACTGGAGCAAATATGTCTTTAAAAAGGCCATTATATAAATTAGATTTTCATATTAACAATATTATCTTCGGTGAGTTTTCATTAGCTTTTGGTGTTCTATTATTAGCGGTAGCAATTCTTCTATGGAGAAAAGCGAATGTTTTCACGAAAAATAACTTTGATTATATTGATTCAATGACTATTTCTCGAATATTAATGAAAGAGGCACCAATATTGCTAAAACCACTTTCTTATTTTACATTTGCATTGGGTTTAGCACTTATATCTATTGCCATTGCAAGTATCCGTCTTCAATTACTCTCAACTTTAAATGGCGAACTAATAACTAGTTCCTTTACCAAATACCCCTTAGTTGAAGGTCTTTTCATATCCGGTTTATACGCACTCACAGGAATTGGCGCTATCTTGTTACCTTTTACTTTAAAACAATATGCAAAACCAAGTTTCTTCAAAGTTATGATCACTTGTTGGCAAATCGCAGGGATTGCCTTTATTTTATTTGGCATGATGATTTATTTTACTCTTAGCGAGATAATAATCCATTTAATGGGCAAATAAAAAAACGTAGTAGACATTATAGGGACTGACCCCAAATGTATAGACAAATAAAAAAAGCATCTTCGATTGAATTCGGGTTTAGATACCTAAAATTCAA
>NZ_LILB01000001.1:703577-718967 GCF_001274945.1 Viridibacillus arvi
CAGTCGCCGGTACAATACCGACAACTGGTTGGATAAATGCTTTTTTGATCCCTGTCTTAAATACAGGGGTCAGTCCCATATCTACTACGTTTTTATTTATGCACCAACAAAAAGAACACATTGACTGATTGCGATGAAAAACGCTGGATTTTGAATTGGCGAATCCTCATCAATCTCTAGCTCTATCAAGAACTCATCACCTTCTGTTGCCCTCCAACGAGCAATATCTAGACCATCAAGTGCAAAGCGGGACCAATCTTCCATTTCCTTATGTATCATCATTTTCATTTGTCCATCTGTAATCACAAGGTCTGGAATCAATTCTTTCCAACCGTCGTAGGCAAGCATATATTTCTTTTGTTGTTTTAAATCTTTTGCTTCATAAAAAACTTTTCCTTTACGAGTGACCTTTTTACAAGTGAAAAGTGGTTCGTCCTGCATATCAAAAACGTCATATCTTAAAAAGTAGCGATAATCCATTACTTTATCTAGTATGCGCTTTAAACTATTTGAGTAGTGACGTTGAAATGTGAATACAGCTTGACCTGACTCATCAGCAACTGTAATTTTCGGTGTTGTTTCAATTGAATTAGGGTGTAAATAAGTATATCTTTGCATCATTTGCTCCTTTAAATCTAAACGTTTCATAAGTAAACTATAGCATTTTCAGGGCAGTAACGCACTTACTGAGTTAATAAAGATACTCTTTTTATCTTTACAGCATTTTCTAAAATATCAAAAAAACCGTTATCATCTACCACTAAATAATTTTGTTCATTATCGTCCACGTATATGATTTTATTAGATGTATCCACAAACATACCATAGTACCCACTTACAAAAATCTTTATGATGTAATTGTAATCTGGGTTTATATTTGAATCCACCATTTTCAATTCTTTAAATTTCGCGTTTTCAAAAGCCTTTAGAAGTTCTTTTTGTGTTTCTTCCAAAATTTTAACCTTTGCCAACGATGGTACTTTTTCAACTGTTATATATGAATCTTTATCACTAAAATCAATTCTCCAAAATAAATCCTTCACAGATAAACTTGTTTTCTTTACCTTTTCAGTTAAAGTTGTTTTATCAGGTTTAACACTATCAAAAGACTTTTCTTGTCCATATATATATAAAGCCATCCCAACTATAAAGACAAGAACTATGGTTATTACATAAGCTTTTCGTTTACGCATAAATTCCTCCCTTTCCCCTCTTTTTTCTTTTTACTAATCATATCAAAATTATCATTTTAATGTGTAAAACATTTCCAATACCAATTTCAATATTCATTGTAAATTTTCCTTTATGTAAAAAGGTATTATTAGTTGGGAAATTTGCGTTGGCAAATCAATTTGCTCTATCATTTTTAGTGAATCATAATCAAAAAAGCTGTTAGTTTTTACACTAACAGCTTTTTCTTTTTTAACTATATACATTTAAATCAAATTGAATTTCCGCATCAAGTTGATTTCTACTTTTCCAACTAATATACAACTCTTTTTGTAATCAGTTATTAGGACCTTACTTGCCCATCCCCATATACAAAATACTTACTCGAAGTCATTGCTTGTAACCCCATTGGTCCTCTTGCATGAAGCTTTTGAGTACTAATGCCGATTTCCGCTCCATAACCGAATTCAAAGCCGTCTGTGAAACGCGTAGAGGCATTATGATAAACGGCTGCTGCATCTACGCCATTTAAAAATAGCGCTGCTACAGACGCATCTTCTGTTAAGATAGCTTCTGAATGATTTGTCCCATATATATTAATATGTTCGATTGCTTCAACAACTTCTGACACGACTTTCACACTAACTGTTAATGCCAAATATTCTGTTGCCCAGTCCTCTTCAGTAGCAAACTTTGCACCTGAATATGCATTACAAACAGTGGCATCTCCAATAATCTCAACATCGTGCTCTGCTAACGCTTCTAATAACGCAACACCATGCTTTGAAAACCATTTTTCATGGATTAATACACTTTCTGTTGCATTACATACAGATGGACGATGTGTTTTTCCGTTAATGACAATACTTGTTGCCAACTCAAGTTTTGCAGATTCATCTATATAGATATGACAATTTCCTGCTCCCGTTTCTAAAACAGTAACTGTCGCTTCACTTACAACCGTATCGATTAATGCTTTTCCACCGCGTGGAATCAGTACATCTAGATATTCTTTTAGATGGAATAATTCCTTTGCCGTTTCACGATTTGTATCTTCGATTAATTGCACTGCATCTACTGGTAATGTTGTCTGTTCTAGTGCCTTATGTATAGATGCAACTAGTGCGATATTCGAATATTTCGCAGATGAACTACCACGTAAAAGTACAGCATTTCCTGTTTTCAATGATAGCGTTGCAGCATCTACAGTCACATTTGGTCTTGCTTCATAAATCATACCGATCACACCAAGTGGCACTCGTTTTTTCTCAATATGCAAACCATTTTCTTTCTGAATATCCTCTAATACTTCACCAACTGGATCATTTAACTTTACTAATAATAGAATGGCATCTGACATATCTTGAATGCGTTTTTCATTTAAGAATATGCGGTCTAAAACAGATTCTGAAAGACCTTTTTCTCTACCGGCTTCAATATCCTTATTGTTTTCTTCAATTATCGTTTCTTTGTCTATCAGTAGTCGTTCTGCAATTTTTTGTAATGCTTCATTTTTCTCTTGCGTTGTTTTACTGTTCATATGATAACTTGCTATTTTCGCTAACTTACCTTTTGTTTTTACTTCGCTCATTGTGTTACCTCCACTTAGTTATGCTTTTACCCACTTATCACGGTGAATGACTTCAATATTAGATACGATTAGTTCGTTTGTTCGTTTCCCCATCGCTTGTTTTAGTTCATTTGCAGAATAGAGTATTTCTCCTCTGCCAAGTACGCCATTTTTACCGTACACTTCAACAACATCGCCTTTTTGGAAATCACCTTCCATTTTATAGACACCTGCAGGAAGTAAACTGCTACCTTTCGAAACAAGCGCTTGCTCCGCACCTTCGTCCACAAAGACTTTACCAGAAACAGCTGAGAATAATGAAATCCATTGCTTATTGTTATTTAATACAGGTAGTTCGTCTTTCTCTATATACGTCCCGTCCCCTGTACCTTCCAATACATGCAATAATTTTCGATCACCTTTACCATTACCGATAAATACCTTTACGCCAAGTTCATATGCCGTTTTAGCTGCCATTAATTTTGATTCCATGCCACCGGTACCTACTTTTGAACCTGTGCCACTTGTAAATGACAACATTTCTTCCGTTACTTCAGTTAAAAAATCAATGCGTTTTGCATCAGGATTTTTAAATGGATTAGCATCATACAAACCATTGATGTCTGTTAAAATAATTAACTGATCAGCATGTACCAATCCGCTTACTAGCGCAGATAGCATGTCATTGTCACCGAAAGTAAGTTCTTTTACTGACACCGTATCGTTTTCATTGATAATTGGTAATACGGAACGATCCAATAATTCTGACAATGTAGAATAAGCATTTTTATAGCGATGCTTGCTTGAGAAATCCGTTCTAGTTAATAAAATCTGTGCTGTCACAATACCATGTTTGCTTAATTGTTCTGTATACGATTGGACTAATAGGCTTTGACCAACTGCTGCAGCTGCTTGTTTTCCTTTTAAAGTTACAGGTCTTGAAGAGTAGCCTAGTTTACGGAAACCACATGCCACAGCCCCGGATGATACTAATACCACTTCATGACCTGCCTGACGTAGTGTAGCAATTGCATTTATATGATCTTGAAACTTTATTTGATCTATCTCACCCTTCGCATTTGTCAAAGAGCTACTACCTATTTTCACAACAATTCGTTTTTTATCCATCTTTATTGCCTCCAATACAACATAAAAAAACCCTTTTCGCCCTCGAATATATCAAGGACGAAAAGGGTTACTTCTCGTGGTACCACCTTAGTTGAATGCACTAAATGCACCCCACTCAACCTCATAACGCTTGAGACTGCGCCTATGTTTGCATAGGAGCTAAGAAGTAGGTTCCGCGTGTTTGCTGTTACGATGCCTTGCAGCCGGTGAACATCGCTCTCTTATACAGTAAGATCACACATACTAGTCTTCTTTTCGCTAAATATTTAATTATAAGCATGCATCAGATTCTTTTAACTGTCAATAATCATTTCGTAAATAAAGAAATAATACTTAATTCCACTTGTATTTGTAATACTTCATACTCTTTTACACTTTAGAATAATTCATGTAAAAACGACTATCAGATCGTACAGTGATAGTCGTTTCTTATTAGTTAGTTGTTAACGAGTAATACAGTACTTAAATAAAAAAATGCTGTTTGAAAAGATGAAATTAATCTGGATGTTCATATCATATTTTTGATAATAGTAAAAGCATCTTTTGATTTCAATTAATACAATATTAAAATATGTACATAATTTTTCTTAAATTTATACTCTATCTTTATAAACATCCATTACCTTAAACGTTTGACAAACTAATAATATGTCTGGAGTAAAAGTAAGTCCATACTGGCTTAATTCCCAAGTGAAAAATTTAACATGCTCACTATACCAATAATCATAGCTTAAATCACCTTCACCCTCTGATCTTGCGAAATCACTTGTTACTTCATTCATTTTTAATAAATCAATATTTGTATATTTTATTATGGCTAATGGATTATTGTCTCCATCCAATACAATATCGTACTGACCAACTTTTTGAATTTCTTCTCCTTCAATATCGTAGACACAATGTGCAGCACATGTTCCTGTTTTGAGTCCTTTAACAACTAAACTTCCTAAATCATCTCCCATTTCTTTGGAACCATCTCCAAACATCCATGCATCTGGGATACTCATGTTTAATTCATTTTCTATAGCATATATATGCCAATATTCTTCTATCTTATTAACTGACATTGCTAACTTCCCCCTTATTAGTAAAATAGCATGAATTTAACACACAACCTATTATTTGTCAACGTTTTAGAAGAACATATAATACGACCACTTTAACATAATTATAGATAGATACTAGATCTAAAGTTATAAGAATGGGCAATCATTAATTATTCGTGATTCGAAAATTAAACAACTCTATTAATCCTAATAATTTTAGAAAATAGAATCTATTAGTCTTTTAAACAAATATAATCACCATTTATCTGTTATAGGATAAATGGTGATTATATTTCTAAACATTGATTAAACATCTATCGTTACATCCTAGACCTGCTCACAGCATCTTTTATGGAAAATGCTGATGTAATAACAGCAATCACAATGGTAGCTAAAACAAGCAGTAAAACAAATCTGTCCTCCTGCATATCGATATAAGTCAATAAGTACTTTGTAAACTCTGGTTCAATAATATTTGGTCGCGTAATGATTATGATAAATACTGCAGTTGAAATGAGTTCATAAAACGTTTGGAAGATCGCGACTTTTTTTGTCCATTGTCCTTGGATTCGTTTATAGAGAGCTAATGCAATACCAAAAACAGCAATAACCACAATCAGAATCCAAAAATCATTTAAAATTTGTTGATTAAATGTTGGGTACTTAAAAATGAGATCATCTTCTCTATTCCTATACACTCCAATTAAACGATCCGCATTAAAGTAAATTGAAACCCAAATGGCGGTCCATACTAAACTACCAAAAAACGCATACTTTGAAATAGATTTATGCTTAGTATTTAGCTGCACTTTGTTTAAATCATCAAGTGTCCACTTTTTAAGACCAGTTAATATTTCCTCTTTTGGCTCTTTGGCAAATCTTTCGAGCAACGCAAAGATTAGCGTTAACCAAAAGAATACTTGAATCGCAACTTCTACCATCATACCAATACCATTACCAACAAGAGTGAGGACAACCATTATTAAGGCTTCATCCCCCTCATAACTAAAAGCGAAATCTATGACAAATGAAATAAGAGCAATAGTCATTGCAATCGGAACTATCATTTTTAAAAGAGATATATAGGATTGATAATATAAAGGACCAATTAAATACCTGGGTTTTTCCTGATAGGTTTTTGCAAGAACTGCTGGATCACCCAATTTTACAAGCGCCTCTTTGACATCTTCTTCCGTAAAATCAGATGGCAACATTTCTTCAATAGTCGCCTTCAATTCAAGAGCAATAGCTGCTCGATCTTTTTGAGACAATCTTCGAGTTACTTCATGAATATATTTATCAATTAATTCCATTGGCACCCTCCCATTTGTATACCTCATTTTGATGCATTTTGGATTCCTTCATTATTTTACCACTTTATTACATATAATTTATATATTAGCCAAATGTATTNAAAAAAAAAAAAAAAAAAAAAAAAAACGACTATCTTTTTGAGGAGATAGTCATTTCTTAATCAGATCAATTTGCATTAATCATCTGTTTTATATGTAAAAAATCATTTCTAGAATTGGACAAGGGGCACCCTCAGCATGAGAGCACCCCTTAATTTATAATTAGCTAATTTTAATAAAACTCAAATTTCAACCCGATCATCCGGGGAATATTTACTCAAAAGCCTGTAGCTTTCTGTACCGCGGTAAAATTCCACTGGTTAGCTTTCTAACCTAAGCAACGCAAACCCTACCTTCTTTTGCGTCCTTGTGACCCCAAAGTCACTCCAGTGTGAATAAGTATCTACAAAAACATTTAGTAGAATGCCAACATTTATAAACTAGCTAATCAGCATAAATAAAAGTATCTCACGAATAACTTATTTTGTCAATAGAGTTGCTTCTCTACTTTCTAAAGCTACATACTTTTGATTAAAAAATCCGTAAATTTTCACTATAAATTATAACGCAATTCAACTATGTATCTAGCTCTCCCACTATGCTATCAATTAGAGCAATCAGTTCTTGCTTCGTATTTTCGTCTTTTACTGTAGCATTAGCATTAAATTTAGTGCTAACAGATGGCACTAGCATCGAACCATCTTCAACAACAACCGTATCGAGCATACCTAGCGTAAGCAGTAATGATTCATGTGCTTTATCTCCACCTTCAATTGAAGGAGAAGCCGTTATTACAGCCACTGGTTTTTTATAAAGTTCAGCAGATGAGACTAGCCACTCTAGCTCATTTTTTAATACTCCTGGGACACTTTTTGCATACTCAGGTGTACAAATGATAAGCGCATTTGCTTCACTCATAGTCTTTCTGAATTCCGTAACAACTGCTGGTGGTTCCACTCGATCTATATCTGGATTGAAATGGGGAAGGTCTTTTCGTTAGGGTCTTTTTGGTATGCGCAATTTTGATTTAGGTGGTAGGGTACCCCTACCACCTAAATCAAAATCATGTATTTCAATAAAATTCTTTCAAAAGTACTTGACTGGAGGTAAGAAAAGAGCTGTCTATGCAGCTCAATAACTTTTTGTTAATGCACCCTTTAGTTTAAGTTCATATATTCACAATCTCTTTTAAATTTTAGGTGTTTTTATGAAATATAAATAAGTTAAATATAAATTATGTTCATTAAAAAGGAGCGTTAATCCTTCTTGCATCAACGCCCACCTTATATCAATCAGCTACTATAAAACTATTTGTTGTTTATTGACTTGGAAAAAATATTTTATTAAAACCCTTGAAGTGATGCATAGAAAATTGCTCGAAAGGATTTTCATAAATTATTTCAAATGACTGTTTAACAAAGAAAAACAGCATCCATTTTCGTATGTAAATGATTTTATAAAAAGCGACAAGAGGGCTCTGTTGTACCTATAAAAAACTTAAAACAGCAATGCTATAAAACTATTTCTGTTCAAAAATCATCTTAATATAAAATCACCTGAAGAGGTTCTTACTTTTAGCTTAATCTTAGCAGAGCCAATTTCCCCAATAAGTAGATGCTCTGATTATTTACAACTTCAATTCCCCCACTCGTTGCCTGAATGAATAATTTTTTTACAGCATTAGCATTCTCGTTAATAATATTACCGCTACTTGTTTTAAGTAAAATATCATTTGCTTTATTATTGTTTGCTTTTATTTTCCCGCTTGTTGCTTCAATTGAAAGATCCTCACTCACATTACCATCCTCTACCTGAATATCACCTGAACTAGCTTGGAAAGAAGCCTTAATGGCATGATATTCATTTATCATTAAATCACCTTAGGATGTTTTCACATGAATGGAATCGTATACTTTTTCAGGTAGTTCTACACTCAGTTTTACACTACTATAAAATCTAATTCCCCAACTAGTTTTTTGCTTAACACTAATTTCTAGATTACCATTATTATTATCTACTTTTAGCTTATATTCACCTTTTTTTCTTGTGCTGTCTCTCCCCTTCAATACGACATGAACATCATCATCAGTTGACTTTTTTACTCGAACATCCGCAGAAGCTGAATTTATTTTTAATTGCAATATTCCCTGTCGACTTACAGACTTTTTCTCTTCCCATTCGGTTAGTTTAAACAAAGATCCTTTCGAAAAATAGAGTGTTGATGTAACTCCAACTATGCCTATAATCAAAAGAATAAAATTATTGCAAGGTACTGAACAATAATAAACCATATTCATTTAGTAAATCTAGACATCGCTTTCAATTCGACCATAGGAAAATCAAGAGATGGCAAATGAAATGCGTGACTATATATACTTCTTATGAAGTGTTGTTAGTTAATGGATATGAAGATAAAAATGCGACAAAAAAAGTTCAAGAGCAACGAGGTTAATAATGAGGAACAACCACTATTTCAAGCCTTTGATTTTAATCTTCTCCCAATAATTCTCCGCTTCAGGGATACAATTCAAGACACCATTAGCAATAAAATCAAAAATACCTTCATCAGAACCTGGGGCATCATTATTTTTTTAACATCCAAGATATTGAAGTTATATATCAATTTTTCGCCTCAAATATCTTCAATCATCAGAACTGTATTTCACTAAATATGGAAAAACCACCGATAAAAGCACACCATATATAATCATTATTAAAACGGTATAAGAAATAGATAAAGACCATTTATTTAATAAGGAGGAACCAAATATCATCATTGGTGGAATTGTTAATAAAGATATTAGAGTCCTAGAAGTAAAAGTTATTCTATGTTTCGTACCACATTGACTGCATTGAATAGGTCTGTATGCTGCCCAAATAGATTTAAATATTTTACTCCAGTTAAATTGAAATTTACATTTCTCACAGTTTTGTAACCACATAATATATCCTCTCCCTTACTTTAATTCACCTAAAACCCAAGATACTTATTGAACTAAACTGCCCCGTTAGTAAGTACAATAAGAAAATAAATAGTATTCTTTAATACTTATGACCATTGTTCATCATCATCAATCCACTGAAGATCTTCTACTAAAGCACCTGTTAGCGGAATAAGCCAAGATTGAATTTCATTAATCATTTTTATTCTTATCGCCCACATTATTTCTATTAGGTTGAACAAGCCAAATTACGAATAGAAAAAACAGTCCAAAGCAAACTCTATATAACGTATTTAGAATTATACTGCTTTCGTCAAATAAATCTGTTGATAAAATAAAACTTAAACAAAATCCAATAATAAAAGTAACGAAATAGCGAAATATTATTTCTACATCCCCATTCTTAATAAAAATATCTTCTTTCACTAAACTGCCCCGTTAGTTCAATAAGAATTAAAAGCTGCCTAAGCTTGAACATTCTTTAATTCTTTATTTTTCTTGTCATTATAAAGATAAATTGATGCCACAATTATCCCAATCAAAAGATATTTCAAAAAACCGCCTTCAATAAAATAATTGACAATACCTACGCCTACCAACATTGTTATGACACTAAATATGACCCTCTTAATTACTTTCATTAAACCACATCCCTTATGTGCGAAATTGAACTAACCTGCCCAGTTAGTTTAAGTATATTTCTTCACAATCTTTATAGTGATATTAACATAAATATCCAATAAAAAAACATCTCACCTCTAAGAAATCTATAGAGGTGAGATGTTTTTAATCATACTTTATTATAAATAATCAATCTTTTTTTCAAAGCTACACTTTACGTATTTTGTATAAGTACTTATTTGAAGTATGTAAAGGATATGTCAGTGAACAGCATCGATGAGTATTTAGATGCTTTAGACGTAGCAAGAGAAACAAATCTTATACTCTTAAAATCAGTCAAAGCAGTACTTAGCCTCTTCCATAGTAATGAGGGTTAAAGAGAAATTCTACACATTTCCAGGTAAAATATACCTATATTTTCCTTTCAGAGTAATTTCAGATATTCTTTTCCTATTAAACATAAAAAGCCCCCTTAGATAAGATGATCTTAAGGGAATGGCCCAATACGTACTAGCAATACATATATATTTCTTTGTAGTTCCCTATCACATTTGCCCATCCTTTCCGATACGATTTTTTAATAGCCATCCTTTAATAAAAGTTGCTATTTTACACGCTCAATTTGAATCTATACATCCATTTTTAGATGGTAATGGGCGTTTAGGACGTATACTTATTGCTTAATACACAGTACAATCTGATCTAATTTCAAGCCCCATATTCTTGGTTAGTGAGGAGATAGAAAAGCAACGAGCGAAAAATTATCACTTTTCAAATGGAGTTAGGGGAGAAAAACCTGATTGGTATAATTGGCTAAATTTCTTCTTAGATGCATCTCAGAGAATGGCAGATAAATTAAATTTATTGTTAGACAAAGCAGCTGAAATAGTAAATATTTAAAATTTCATCATGTCAACTCCAAGTTATGATGTTAAACCTGATTTATCTTTTTTTCAATACATAATGGTGTTTTTTAGTCAAAAGGATACAAAAACACATTATCCTCGTCAAATAAAATGTATACTCAATAAGTTCTTTTGTACTGTTTAATTTTCATTATTCAGCCTTGTTAATTAATTCTTTCATCAATGCCTCATTCATTGGACCTTTAATGATGTCAACCATGTTGCCTTTTGTATCAATCACATAAGTTGTTGGCAGCGTAAGTACTTGATATGTACTACCTACAAACCCTTCCTCATCTAACAAAACTTTAAAAGTTAGTCCATGTTCTTTCACAAATTGAGCAACCGCTTCTTCTCCCTTATCCTTATTTGTTACGTTAACCGCTAAAATTTCAACACCTTGATTTTTATACTCTTCATAAACCTTTTGCATATGTGGCACTTCTTCTTTACAAGGTGGACACCATGTTGCCCAAAAATTTAAAATCACCTTTTTACCTACATAATTCGATAAACGTACTGTTTCACCTTCTAACGTTTTCAACTCAAAATCTGGTGCTACATACTCTACTTGATTTGTCGTATCCTCTTTTTCATTAGTAGATGCTGTTTCAGCTGTTTTCACTGTTTCATTCTCATCTATCGGCTCTTTCTCGTTACCGAGAACATTCATTGTAACTATCATTATTAAACACATGATAATAATGATGGAAATCAAATTCTTAATCACGAATGTAATACCTCCAATTTTGTAAATTAATAAGGAATAAACCCTAAAAAGGCATTCATGATAAAACAGATTGTTTCAACTAATGACACAAAGCGAAAACTCCTAACGTGATTTGTCTCAACAACAATTACGATACATGAGTTTTCGCTTTTCTATTAGTCCGAAATGGTAAATAGTTAAATTTTTTTATTTAAAATTACTGTGCTGCTTTATCAATCTCGTATTGATAATTCATCCCCTTATTATTCGTTTTCGCATATTCAATGATATTTTCTAATTTTTCAGCTACTACATTTTCTTTGCTCACACCTAGATAGTTTGCTGCACTTGATAAATCTGTGAAGTGGAAAAGTTTCCAACCCATGATTCCTTTGGCTGTTTCTCCATTATTAAATTTTACAGTTACTGCATTTTCAACTGCAATCCAGTTATTTAAGCGTGGTGCTGTTGCACTATAATCACGAACATATTTATTAGTAAATGCTATACCATTTGCCTGTTCTTGATGATACATACATCCAATTCTACAAAAATAATGTGTATTTCCTTCTTGGTCAATCGCTTTTGCAGAATGCACTTTATTTGGGTCAGTGTTATGAAGATCCATACGACATACTTCACAATGTACACCCGTTTGTGTTACTTCTGCAAATTCAGAAATTCCATTGATAGTAATTGTTTTTACTGCTTTATTCCCCAATTTGTCCTCAGCATACACTGTATAAACACCATTTTTTAGTGTGATAATTTTATCTTTTTGATTCGTATTTTGTAATGGTGCTATTCTTGAACCTTTATCAACGAAGTATTCTACACCTTTATTTCCATATGCCCATTTTTGATCTTGAATCCCACTATCATCAGTAGTTGAAACTTGTATTTTTTTACTTACTGCTGTTGCATCACTTTCAGGTATTGAAAGTGTTATTGCTGGTGCTGTTTTATCGATATTTGATATTGTGATTGTTTGAATGTCCGTATTTCCTGCGCCGTCTTTGGCGTATACTGTGTATGTTCCATTTGTTGCAATTTCGAATGTGTTGCCCGTAAATTTTGTACCATTCTTTGTGAAATACGTAGCTGTTTGGTTATCACTTGCCCATTTTTTTGATACTACCCTCACATTTTCATTAATCGAAGTAGTTACTATTACATTTTCATTTGTAGCATCTGTTGTACTTGGACTTAATGAAATAGTTGGGTTTGTTTTATCGATATTAGAGATTTTTATTGATTTTGTTCTTTTATTACCATTATCGTCTAAAGCATAAACTGTATATGTTCCATTTTCACTTACTGTAAATGAGTTATCTGTCAATGTTGTGTCTGCAGTTGAAAATTTATTTGCTGGCTTTGTACCAATTGCCCATTTTTTAAAGGTCACTTTCTTATTATCTGTAACAGCTACATTCACTGTGACAGCTGTATTCGTTGGCTTTGTTGTACTCGCTTTTAATACAATACTTGGTGCTTCTTTATTATATTTTGCCTTGGCATTAGTTTTAATTGTATTTAATTTTACCTTTTTTAATGTTACGTTGTTTTTCGTTTTATAAGCTTTAATATATTTATCTGCAGCTGATGCTTTTGAGAAATAAATATTTTTTGAAGCATTAGTTTTAACAATCGTTACTGAATCTAACGCAACCCATTTTTTTGTACTATAATCCTGGACTATTTTTGTGAGTGTAACCCCTTCATTTAATTCATCATATAACAATGAAAATACATCCTTATAATAAACTACTTCTCCATTTTTAATAGCTTGCACATCTGTAGTTGCTGCAAATACACTTGAATTTTGATTATCATTTAAAAATGCTACTAAAATTACACATATAAGCAATCCAAACCCTAAATATTTTTTCATTTTCTATATTTTCCTTTCTGAATTTATTGTATTTTTAAATACACTTATTGATATTTCTGAACACTCTCTTTTTGAACAGTTTGAAACTGGACAATTTTTGTACCTGAATGTTTAGCAATATAATTCTTCGCATCAGCTGCTTTAGCAAAATATATATAACCATCGTCCATTGGTGAAGCTAGCGATGTTTTAACATAAGTCGCCTTTTCAGCTTGAACCCACTTCAATGTTTTGTAATCACGAACATACTTTTTATTGGTTGTTTTATTTTTTACTTCATCGTATAAAAGACAACCAATGTCATCGTAATAAACAACCTTACCTTTCTTTTTAATTGCCTTTGCTGAAAAAACACCCATTTTATAATTTTTTTGGTACACAACCATGTTACAAAATGCGCAATTTGTATTATTAGGTACATCTTTTTCTAAACTAGACTTAGCTGCCTCAGCATTCATTTTGTGCGTATTGTCTATAAAATCTACAGATATGATACTTAACAATATAACTCCTAATACGAATAGTTTTTTCAATGTTTACAATCTCCTTTCAATTTTCAATAATACAATACAGATGTGAAGTAAGATGAAAGTAACTGTGAAATAATAGAAAAATTTTACTGAAATAGGACTTAAAATGATGAATTATTAAATATTAACTATTTCCGACTAGAAGAAAAGCGAAAACTCATACATCGTATTTGTTGTCGAGACAAATCACGTTAGGAGTTTTCGCTGTGTGTTATCAGTCTATTAAATTTATTTTACAATTACCCTTTTTAAATTTTTCATCAGAAAAGGACCGAATATATTTCAAGTGGAAGTCATACGAGAATATGAACTTCCTTATACAATAGTGAACGTTGGTTTCACGCATTTGCAACGGAACAACTTGTAAAAGAAAAGGCACAAGCTATTAGTGTGGGGAATATGAGTCAAAAACCTCCCCTATTTGTGGTACGGGTCACCGAAACTAATGTTAAATTGTATTACTTATTTTCCCTCGTACGTCTATCTCTATTGTTAAATAATAAAACAAACATCTTTTTGAACTAACCTGCCCCGTTAGTTCAATAAGTTCAATAAAATAAAGCGTTAATCCTTATTGGTTCAAATCCCTCGTTTAGCTTTGTACAGCAAATAAGAAATCTCTCCTATAATTAACAAAAAAGATCGACTCCTTTAAGAAGTCGATCTTTCACTTCAAATGTTCGTTTCTATCATTTTCATACGTTTAAAAAATAAAAAACCACCTTAGATAAGATGATTTTTATAACTCTTTTATTTAACTAAAGCACCCGTTAGTTCAATAAGAAATAGACTCTACTTATGTTTATTTATTTGGAAACATCCCATTTTTATTGTTGTACTATTTCTTAATAACAATCGATATTTTATAGTTTACATGCTTATTTAAATCATCTAAAAATTGATTTAATAGCTCATTAGATGCTACCCCCGACTTGAAAATGTCTCTTAAAGCTATGGTTGCGGAAGGAGATCAAGTAGCAGTTTATTTCGTTTTTGAATGTACTCATACAGGTGGTGACTTTTTCAGTATCCTAGCATCTGGAAAAACTATTCACATTTCTCTTATGATGCTTTTACGAATTGCTGATGGCAAAATCATAGAGAAAAGAGCTCATTTTGATAGATACGACATTTTACAGCAACTTGGCGTTAATGCCTAGTTTATAGCCCTTTGCATAGCCATAGTTAAGAACAATGTCTCCTTCAATGGACATCCGATTTAAAAAGGCCTTTTTAAAATTTTCTACATCAAATAGCTTTTCATCGGGTGCGATACTAGTAAATGAGATCATTTCCTTATTCCAGCGCACTCCATGCTTCATGAGGTCCAATTTTTCTGCCAAAAAGGTTTGCTCATTGATTTTTTCAGTCCAATTCAACTCGATAGATAGGAATTTGAAGGTCTCTACATGACTTACAAAGTTTCCTTTTCCTTTTACCGCATAGATCAGGCCTTCTTGCTCCAAATCCGCATAAGCCGTTAGAACGGTGTTTCGGCTGATGGATAATAAAGAGCTGAGTTCACG
>NZ_LILB01000001.1:719211-932077 GCF_001274945.1 Viridibacillus arvi
CCAAAAGGTCCACTCAATATGTATTTTTACGGTCTTGTGGTAGGGTGTGAAACTATAAGATACCATTTAGAGTCTTTGAATAAATGAAAAATCCCGAAAAATTATAGGAATGAAAGAGACGATTACTATTTATTCCTTATGTAATATCTCAACAACTAAATGAGTTGTTCACTGAACTTATTACTCAAGATTATAGGATTGCCACGACTAGATTTTTACTTGTAATAATCTTTTCTTTATCTTAATAATAAATAATATTAATTTAAAGAAAAACTAAATATTTTGAAGTTTAATATTCAACTGACAGGCGATTTAGTAGAAGAACTTTGATCTGTTCAGACAGCTCTTTTTTTATTGAACTAACGGGACAGTTTAATCCAAGCTCTTTTCTGTTGAACTAATTAAACTAATGAGGTAGGTTTGTAAAAGAATGCAGGTACAAAAATTTTTCTGAAACTGAAAAAATTAAAATCCTGGGGGAGAATAAAATGAAAGATATTCATGACGAAAGTACCTGTCCCGTTTGGGCTAATGAGACAATAGACATTGTCGAACCAAATCCCAAGTGGGTAGAAAAAGGTATTTATTTTTAGCGATAGGGGTTTTGGCTTCAATTTTATTTAATATGATACATCGTAGTATGAAGGAAAAAACCGAATATGCAGATAAACAAAATAATAGTTCATCAAGTTGATTTAGAGTTACTTACAACTTAAAGTAACGGGGGCAATTGTTCAATTAGAGCAATCGCTTCTTGTGCTAACGAAGCAGTAGAGTTGAATAAGATATAAAATAAAATAAATTAGATTAAAGTTTGGTAATGAATACAGGGAGAAGGCATTAAAATCATGAAAAAGATTATGGTTGTTGGGGCATCAGGAGTTCTTGGTCAATTAGTTTGTAGCGAATTATTAAGAATATTTGATAATCAAATAAGGTTAATAGTAACCGACTATAAAGCTGAACGAGGAGAAAAATTAGCGAATTCTTTTAAAACCGATGTTCAATTCCAATATTTAGATGCAAATAAAGAAGAAAATGTAAAGCAGGCAATAAAAAATATTGATATTGTAGTTGTAGTATTGAAACAGAAAAATCCATATATTCAAAAAGCATGTATAGAAAATAAAATATTATGTCTAGATGTTACACCATATTATGACTTTGTAGAGAAAGTTAACGAGCAAAATGAAGATGCAGAAAATAATGATATAGGTTCAGTTGTAATGTCTGGATTTTTCCCTGGATTATCAGGATTAATGGTAAAAAAGGCTATTTCAAATTTTTCAGAAGTGACAGAGATAAATGTTGGATTATTACAAAATACAAATGCTAAAGCTGGAATATCTGGAATTTTGGATATGTTAAATATAATTGCTCAACCAGTAAAGTTTGAAAACAAAGTTATATCTGGATTTACTAATAAAAGAAAAATGGATTTCCTTCATTACCTTAAAGAAAAAGAGGTAAGATATATAGACCATTCAGAAAAAGCTATCTTAAAAGAAACGTTGGATATTAACTATATAAATTATTGGACTTCTTGGAATGTTAATAGTTTCAATAAGCTATTATCTTTTTTAAGACAGGTTGGCTTCATAAAAAATGTTCATAAGTACAAGGATTTTCTTTCTAAGGTAGTAAAACATAAGCCTCATAAAAATGAAAATGCTTTTCTTACTGTTGAGGTAAAGGGAGTAATCGATAACAAAGAAAAGGTAAAAATATTAGCCCTATCCACCTTTTCTGATTATCATACAACAGCAATGGCAACTGCTTCTTTAGCAAAAATAGCTCAACAGAAAAATGTGAAAGGTGTAGTTTATCCTTTTGAAATAACTGACATAGATGAATTGCTATCCGAAATAAACTGCCCCAACATTGTTATCGAGGAATTTGAAAAATAAAAAATAGTTATTAAGCTAACGGGGGCTTTAGTTTAATTAAAAGGAAAGATCGTTACATATTGGTCATATAAGATATGTAACGCCCTTTTATTAGCTCCTTTTATAATGCTCAAGGCGATTTATTAAAAATTTAGTAGCCTATCGTGTAATGCAGAATAAATCTGCTTACACATATGAACTAGACTTTTAAACTTCTGGATAGGATTTTTACCTTTGCGTAGATAGTTTAAACCATGAGTTACTTCATAAAGAAAACTGTAAATGCAAAAACTTCTTAATAAAAAAAGCGATCCACTCGAATTAGTTGAGAGGATCGCTTTTTCTTTACTATTTTTCTTTCACTACATATGTACTGCTAGTTAAACTTTAATGTGGAGTCTAAGAATTTTTTAATTTCATCTACCTCTTAGTCGCCTTTACCGTTATTTTAGAACCCGTAGAGGTAATAATAAAGTGGCTCTTCTTTTTTCAGTACCATGTTCTGAGATAATTGTTTTTTACTCTAAAATAATATTCTTTGCTGGTGAATCCTTTTTCAGTCTAAAATCATATTTGTTTTCATTTTCATATTTTGGATTTAAATAACTGGATCTCTCATCACTACTTGAAGTAATTTTAAATTCCGGAAAAGAAGTATATTCTTCCTCTTTCCATACCCAAATACCAGTTTTTCCTTTTTCCTTATGGAATACATTATTTTGCAGTTTATTTGCTTGATTGGTTGTGAAATAATTAGCAATAAATAAGCGAGATGGTCCAGCTGTTAAAATGTTTTTTTCGATCACATTGTTTTTTGTATCATTTTGTAATAAAAGCTGTCCCCCATCTAGTCCCTTCGTGTCATTCCGATAAATAATATTTTTCGAGATTGTTGAATTTATCGTACCTCCACGATTTTTATCGTACCCACCAATCGATATCCCAGTGTAATAGTTGTTATAAATAGTATTGTTTTTAATATTAATATGACTAGCATATTTTTTTGCATGCTCAGACGTTGCTTCAATTCCGATATCGCATTTATATATGGTATTCATTTCAATAGTTATATTCCTCCCCCCATCTACGTATATTCCACCAGCAGAATAATCTTCCCCATAAGCCGGGTTTCCGTACGAGGATATTTCATAAACTTTATTATTTTTTACTACCCCATTTCGGACATAGTCAGCTTTTTTATTATTAGAAGTACCCTCATAACCAATCAGATCAATACCGATATTATCACTTCGGCGAACTAGATTATTTTCCACCTTAAAGCCGTCAATATTTCCATTAAGTACAAGAGATTCACTTGAACCGAGTTTTAAATCCTCTACTATATTATTAAAAATATTTATCTCTTTCATTGGGTCTGTTCCGTATATAGCAATCCCATGTCCATTTCCGTCATCTGCATGTGTTTCAATTCGCCGCACATGGTTATTCTCTAATGTAATATGACTGCTAGGTCCTGTTACATATATCCCCATTACCGTTTCATCTGTTAAATTAGTCGATAGATCCTGTATAGTTAATCCGCTAATCGTAAGATAACTTTTATTATTTATTGTAACTAAGGATGTATTCCCTTCGACATCTTTTACATCCTTTCCACTAAGAACAACTTTATCGTTTTTGTAAGCTCTAAAAATAATTGGTTTTGATTTTGTTCCACTATGTTTAATGACAAGTCTTTCATTATAGGTTCCTTTTCGTATGTAGACGGTAGTTCCGGCTACAGATTCTGAAGCAGCTTTTTTTAGTGTTCGAAAGGGCTTTAATTTTGTCCCATTATTTTGATCATTTCCATTTACAGCTACATATATTGAATTATCTTGTTCTGCTTTAGTATTATTTATTACTAAAACAATCGTGACAGCAGCTGCGGCCAAAAGGATAATAATAATTTTTTTCATTTAATCATTCCTTCTAAAAATAAATTATCTGCATAATAAGTCATAAAGGATAAAAGGATTACCTTGGTTGCGTAAACACTTTTAACTTTCAATGTATCAATAACTTCAGCTAATCCGTATACATGATCAGCGTCCGGATGAGTTAAAACAACAGCATTTAATATTTTTACTTTCTGCTTCTTTAAATATGCTACTACTTCATTTCCCTGGCCATTATTTCCTCCGTCAATTAATACATTCTCATTACCAGTTTGAAATAAGATGGAATCTACTTGCCAACATCAATAAAATGAACTTCATTGCTGGCTGCTTCAGACGTTGGAACACAATTAAGACTAACAAAACTATGAAAGATAATAATTCCATCAATTTATTAAAACCTCCCCTTTCATTTACTTAACTAGAACATTAGTGACCATTCCCGCTACCAAAACCGTTTAATTTACAATTTCAACAGCAAATAACATTTCAAGAATATTATCTTCAATCTTTTTCTCTCTCATTAACTCTACACTTACCATTGGGGAAATAGTGTCTCCCTTTTTCTCATTTATCTCTATATGCATTTTAAAAAGCTCATTTTCTGTTTGATCCACAATATCATCTTTAGATTTACCTGGCGATGCCTTTCCGTCACCATAACCACTACTTTTTTATAGTTGCCATATTACTTAATACGCTGTCATCCACAATCAAATTTCCTACTCCACCACATCCTGGGAATGACCATCCTGAAGCTGTTATAGTTTTTAATACATTCGTATACTTTTTTCATTATCGATTTGTACACTATTATCACAATTTCCGACGCCTATTTTAACTACCCTCGTTACTGTTTCAGTGGTCAGTTTACTTGTTAAATATTATGCTTAAAGTAATATCAATGCAAATATACTTAATAATAGGATTCTATTTTTGTTCACTTCATCCCTCCTTATTTGAATGTTAAATACTCCATTTACTTATATTCTACAAAACAGACCTATCCACTTATGTGAATAGGCCCGCGATTTTTCTTATTGTTGTAGTAAGTTCGAAAATTAACTTGATTTATAGTTTTTCTTTTAATTCCTCTATTTGTTCAATATGTCTTTTTTCGTGGTATCCGATAAATGGAACCCACTGATCTAGACTCATTAATCCGAATATTGGCTGCGGATAGGCTTTCTCTTTCAGTTGATCCTTGTTGCTACTTGAGACAACCTGATGAAGAGCATGACGTGATTCCTTCAGTTTATCTTTCATCTCTTCCAGTGTGATAAATCTTGGATCTGGATCTGCAAATGAAGGTGCTTTTATCTTTGTAGAACGGTCAACTGTTAACTCAATTGGCTTGGCTTTAACAGACTGTTTTTCACCTTTTTTCAAAGTATATTGAATTGCTTTTGCTACTCCAGCTTCAATTATATGCAGATGATGAAGTACTTGCATAATCGTCCAACGACCTTCTTCAACTTCCTTATTTAATTGCTCGTCCGATAGATTGCTTACACTATTCAATAATTCATCTCTTATGCTTTTGTTTTGTTCTAAGTACTGTTCCATCTTATATCCCTCCCATACTTACTATACTATTAGTCTATCACCGAGAATATTAACACCCAAAGATGACAAAAATGAATCTTGATTAGATCTTTTGTTAATTCTTTTCTCCATAAATCAGTTGTCCACCCATCAAATTACTTCTATCTCTCCACTTTACATATTTTGCAGAAATCCAAGTTATACCTTCCTCTAAACTAACATTCGTAGGATTAAAACCTTCACAATTAGCCCAATAGAAAATACCATTTTGTTGTATAAACGTAGCGTCAAGAATTTCTGCAGTATAATCCGCTGGAAGAGGGCTTATGCAAAAATGTATAATTTCTTCAAATATTATTTCAATTGCAGAAATTGGCCCAGCTTGTCTTTGAAAAATAGATGTGCTGAAGTAGTAGGATCAATTGCCATTCCGTAATCTTCTCCAACAAAACTTTTTGTTAGAACGTGAGCTTCTTTCAAACAACTATCATAAAAATAGCCAAATTTATTCATGAAGGTCCTAATGTCTTCATCTGTATTCAACGTTTGCCAATCCATTTCTCCACTCCTGTCTATGATGAAAAACCAATGGATCACTGAATTTGATTTGGAAGCTTTTACGCCTTCTACTTTAATTATTTTTTATTACAGAAGATCTTTCATTCTCTTTAAAGTATAGATGAAATACTCCCAGTTATTGATAGTTGAAGGTATACTTATATGCTCATCTGGCGTATGCACTAGAAATATATCTGGACCAATTGAAATAGCATCTAAACCTGGAATCTTCTCGATAAATACACCACACTCAATCCCAGCATGTACAGCAATAACTTCCATCTCTTTTCCGTATTTTTCTTTATATGTTTCTTCAAATAATTTCTTCGCTTTTGAATCAGGGTTATAAGGCCATTCAGGGTAATCAGAGTCAATGAGTACTTCACATTCAAGCATTTCTGCAATTGTTCTTACTTGAGTGACCATATAGGATTTTACACTCTTAACGGAACTTCTGATTTCACTTTCGAATGTAATAGATGTATCAGTTGTCGTCACAACCCCTAAATTTGTGGAACTTTCCACTAACCCCTCTATTGCCATACTCATTCCTTGAACACCATGTGGAATTAACAGTAAAGAAGTAATAGCTTTATGCTTCGTTTCTTTGGCGAATACATTTGAAGAGCTGATGTCTGTTTTTTCAAAGACAATTGATACCTTCGGATCTGAAAACTGTAGTTCGTTTTTCAAAATATCATTGTATTTATCAATTTTCTTTTTTATCTGCTCAACATCTTCCTGTTGAATAAAGACAGTTGCTTCTGCTTCTCTTGGTATAGCGTTAGGTTTTAAACCACCATTAATCTGTTGTATAGAATATTGAAATTCAGTTGATAGTTCATGTAATACTCTTCCTAATATTTTATTAGAATTGCCTCTCTCTTTATTGATAGAGATACCAGAGTGTCCACCTTTTAAACCTTTAATACGAATGCTATGAGCTACCTCATGTTCCGTAGTATTCTCCCATTTAATCGGCAGTACTTGCGTAACATGTACGCCCCCTGCACTGCTGACAAGTAATTTACCGTCTTCTTCTGAGTCAATATTAATCAGTATTTCCCCTTTGAAATGGGCAGCATCTACAGCAAGGGCACCATTCATCGTTGTCTCTTCTTCAGTTGTAATGACCACTTCTAGAGTTGGGTGCGGGATATCCTCTGCATCTAATAACGCTAACGCATATGCAACTGCGATTCCGTTGTCCGCCCCTAAAGTAGTATCCGTTGCATACAGCATGTCCCCTTCTATTCTTAATTGAAGTGGATCCTTTTCAAAATCATGAATTGTATCTTGATTTTTCTCGCAAACCATATCCATATGCCCTTGAATAATGACCGTCGGGACATTTTCATATCCAGTTGTAGCATCTTTTTTTATGATGACATTTAATGCCGAATCCTGTACAACTTCAAGATTGCGCTCTTCTGCAAAGCGAACTAAATAATCACTAATCGCCTTCTCATTACCTGAACCTCTTGGAATTTTGGATATCTCTGCAAAATAATAAAATACTTCATGACTTGTTAGTTCTTCTAGATTACTATACATAGTTTCACCTTCTCTTTAGCAATATTTGAAATGTTTAGTATTATTATAGCTCAACCTTTAGACAAGATGTTGTCCCCAGTGTTAATTATCAGAATATACATGTATCTTTAAAATATAGATTGATCATTTTTTATACTTCTTATTAACATAAAAACAATTTTTACTTTTATAAGAAATTTGGCCAGCATTTATTGTGAATACTTGAACTGCTGTGAATAATGCTTTGTTAAATGTAAAAAAACAAACATGCTGGCTATTTTTTTAGTTTTCCAAGTCGACCGATTAGAATTTGTGCAAGAACAACATGCTCTATTCCTATATCCAAGAGTAATAGTATCTCTTTTCAAATCTTCAATGATTACTGCTTATTTTTTACCAACATCACCATGTTTTGCTTCAAAGCTTCTCCCTTTTTAATTCTTATTTAACCATTCGAAAGCTTGAACTACTGCATTGGCAATTTCGATATCTTGTGCGCTACTGCCTCCACTGATCCCGATACCGCCAACAATTTCCCCTTCACTAACTAAAGGAATTCCTCCTCCAAGAATGACGATATGACCGTTATTTGTTGTATTTATACCAAATGAAGGACTACCTGGAAGAGCTGCTTGCGATAAATTCGCAGTCGGCATCTGCATACTTACACTAGTCCAAGCCTTGTCTTTAGAGATTTCAATACCTGCGATTCTCGCATTATCCATTCGAAGAAAAGCAATCAAATGAGCGCCATCATCTACAATGGCAATATTACTTGAGAGCCCCATTTGATAGGATTTTTGTTCGGCAACACTCAATAATCGTTTAGCTGTTTCAAGAGTAAGTTTAGCCAAAATTCCACCTCTTTCTTATATGTCTATAGCATATGGCAATGCGATAGCAATGGTGTAAACTTAAGCAAATAAGTTACAGTGTTCTAAACCGTGCCTATTTGATGTTCTGATGTCACATTTAATTTTTCTATCCAATTTTCAGCTTACGATATCCATCTACTTTTGGACAAAAAAAAACCTCTTAGATAAACATAACCTGAGGGGTATAACGTTGCGACTTTATTTCACGGCTTCTTTAATAGTAAAAGTGTTTGAATTAATATTCTAATTATTCAAATAACACCTTGTAATGGTATTTAATTCCCATTAACCTTATGTTAAGACTTTTTAGAAATGGGGATGGTTATATTTTATGAAAAAAGCACTCCTCACCATCATTATCTTTATTGTATTAGTGGCTGGATCATATGGTATTTTTCAATACAATAAGTATAAGGAAAAACCAATAACAGATGTTCTGACACACTTAGAGGATAGTGAGGTTCGCTCTACAGATGTAACAAAAATGAACAAATTAAAATTCGGAAAAAGCTATACTTTAAACAATGATAATTACGTAATTTTAAAATCACTTAAGAATGTAAAGCTACGTCTAACAAAAGATGATTACGATATGTTTAATTGTGACTATATAATATCTATCTATACAGACTTAGACAGAATTACTATATTTTTGTTTGTTGATGAAAAAGAGATGGTTATCCTCAGTGATACTGAAAGCTGGGGTAGAAGACATTATAAAACTACTAGTAGTGACTTTTTTGATGTTGTAGAAACATTATTAACTAAAGAAAATGAAGATGTGCAAAAATAAAAATGGGCAATCCAATAAGTCAATTTTTTGACTATTGGATTGCCCATTTGTAAATTCAATAATGATAATTTTTCTATCGTATTTATCTTTTTAACACAGCTCGTTATCGCCTATTTCGCACGTTTTATGAAAAGCGAAACAACTATAGCAAGTAAAACAATGATAAATCCTAAAGTAAATGCAGAATCAAATCCTGCTGTTAAAGCAGATAGAATTTCCGTTGTGTCATTTGGATTTTCTGATTGTGTTAAATAATCCTTTTGTCCAGATGACATTTTACTAATGAATAGTGCCGTTCCAATGGCTCCTGCTACTTGCTGTAACGTACTAAAGATTGCTGTCCCATGAGGATACAACTCTTTAGGTAATTGATTTAAGCCATGTGTTTGTGTTGGCATCATGACAAGCGAGATACCAACTAATAGCATACAATGGATCGTAATAATGTAGCCAGTTGTCGTTGTAACATCAATTCCTATAAACATCCACATTGCAACAGCTACTAACACAATCCCTGGAATGATAATGGTTCGAGGACCATATTTGTCAAAAAGCTTCCCAGTAATTGGGGCCATAATACCATTTAACACACTACCTGGTAACATGATTAAACCAGATTTAAAAGCTGATACTAAAAGTACACCTTGTAAAAACATTGGTAGTAATGTCATTGTTGAGAACATCGCCATCATGACGATAACAATTAATACGACTGTAATTGAAAACATTGGATACTTAAATGTACGTAAATCAAGTATTGGGTCCTTGATCTTTAATTGTCTTATAATGAACCAGATTAATGAAGCAACTCCGATTATTAAAGTGCCATAAACTTCTGGATTGTCCCATCCTAGCTCGCCCGACTTACTAAAGCTATAGACAAATCCGCCAAACCCGATTGTTGATAAAATTATAGATAAGATATCTACAGCTGGTTTAGTTATTTCCGAAACATTCTTTAAATACTTCGCTCCAACAATGATTGATATTAGAGCAAGTGGTATTACGATGTAGAATAACCAGCGCCAATCAAGAGTATCAATAATCACCCCTGAAAGAGTCGGCCCAATAGCTGGTGCAAACATAATAACTAGGCCGATCAAACCCATTGCACCACCACGTTCTTCCGGTGGGAAGATGATTAAAATGGTATTCATCATAATCGGTAGGATTAATCCCGTTCCGAATGCTTGTATAATACGCCCTACAAGTAAAATGCTAAATACAGGTGAGAAGGCCGCAATAATTGTCCCTACTAAAAATAAGATCATCGCAGATAAAAACAATTGCCTAGTTGTAAACCATTGTTGTAACAAAGCGGTAACAGGTACTAGGACCCCCACGACTAACATATATGCGGTAGTTAACCACTGAATAGTAGTAGGTGTTACACTAAATTCACGCATCAATTCTGGCAAAGCATTACTTAATAGTGTTTCATTTAAAATAGAAACAAAAGCACCAATAATCAAAGCAATGATAATCGGTCCTTTTTTTATATTCGATAAATCGAATGAATTATTTGGTGATACTTGGTTCGTCGTGTTCACTTTTATTTCCTCTTCCCTGAAAATTTGCTACACTTGTAGGATAAAGCTACAAATGTCTACTAAATAATATACACATATAATTTTAATGTTGAAAGAATCAAATTTAGTTAAGTATCTATATAAACTACAAAACAAGGAGAATGTAGATGAATTTTAATGACAAAAAGGTCGATCTTAGGGTTAGAAGAACATATAAACTACTGTGGGAGGCACTCGAAGAATTACTTTCACAACCTGGACAAGAGTTTAATTCAATTACAGTCAATCAAATTTGCGATAAGGCAATGGTTCACCGAACTACTTTTTATAAACATTTTGAGGATAAATACGATTTGTTATATTTTGGAATCGAACAATTTAACGAAAAATATGTGAAGGTCGGCTTAGAAGAACGTGTTTTAAAACCTTTCCAATCATTTGAGATGGTTCCAAACTTAGAGTTATTTGATAACATCATACAATCAAATAAAAATGATGAAATATTCAATAACTACATGAATTATCGTAATAAAGAAACACTGAAGTACGATTTTCTAGAGTTAAATAACCGCGGGGAGAATTTCTCGGTACCAATTGAAATCATTGTGGAATTTTATTCAGGAGCACTCTCTTCACTAAGTGCATGGTGGATTCAAAATGGACGCAAGGTTCCTGCAAAACAAATGGATCAGTATTTTCATGAAATGATTAATAAAGAATTTTTCTCTAGTTCAAAATAGATGCTTCTAATTGGAGCTTCTCCTATCCTACTTTACTTCAGTAACATTGTTTGAACAGCCATAATGACAGTTCAAACAATGTGATAGGCTTCATTTATAAAGTAGGCTACTCTTCATGAACCGTCACTATTACTCCGTCCACATTATTTCCTGATATTTCATAATGTTGATTCACAGGGACATCAATTGTCCTACTCTTTGAAATTTCATAATAAGTAACCGTATAATTTTTTCCCTCAGCATTTATGGAAATCTCCTTATTCTCTTTCAAGAAATCTAAGTATTCTTCTAAAGTCAGTTTCTTTTTATGCATAATGGCACTATGAGGTAAACCGACATAACGTATATGCCAAGGTTCATATTGAATTCCTGTAATGTTCGTTTTGTTTTTCGGATAGCGTAGAACAAAGCCGTACTTCCATACCTCTTGTGCAATCCATTTTCCTTCTGGAGCTTTCTCCATTTTCATTTGAGTAGACCCTATATCAAGTGATAAACCTAAATTATGTTCGCTATATCCTGCTGGCAATGCATAATTAGAGCCCATTTTTTGATATAGCTCACTTTGCTCATCAAAATCTCGATAGCTACTACTAATCAAAAAATGACTAACGCCATCTTTTTCCGCTGCATCTACTACCTTCAAAAATTTATATACAATTTCCTTTGATAGGCGAAGATTTCTATCAAGTATTCCATAGCCACTTATTAGCTCTTTATTTTGAAATAAATTTATAATATCAGATTTTATGCTACCTTTCTGAACTGGGTAATCTTTATTAACTAATAATAGATCCCCTTTATAAATTTGCTCTTTTGTAATTTCTTTCTTTTCGATATTCGTAGAAGTTACTTTATCATCCTTTTCCACATTCTTAACTTCTACGCCATTTTGATATAATGGTGCCAAATAAATACTAACAAATACTGTGCACAATATAAGTGAAAAAAATACCCACTTTTTCATTTCTAGTTTCCTCCTTAACCTTACTTAACTATAGGATAAGAAAAACTATTTAAATAAAAAGTGGGGTAAACTTAAAATTTTTATTAAATTTTTAAATGAGATTCAGCACCGTCGTCTACCGGTAATCTTACTTCAAATATTGTTCGGGTTAAATTACTTTCCACAGAAATCGTTCCGTTATGTTGTTCTACAATATTTTTCGCAATGAATAAGCCAAGCCCTGTACTTTCTTGATTATGGGTTCTTGCTTTATCACCCGTATAAAACATATCGAAAAGATACGGCAACTCTTCCTCTGGAATACTATCTCCATAATTAATAATTTGTACGACAACTTCTTCATTATCAATATGCCCATTTAAATCAACAAACTGTCCATCATAGCCGTAACGAATTGCATTGGTTAATAGATTTTCAAATACTCTTGCCAACAATTTACCGTCTCCATTAATCTTTAAATGAGGAGCTATATTCATTCTAGCTACTAAATCCTTCTTCTCTAATAAAGGATATAATTCTTCATCTAACTGAATAAGTAATTCACTTATATCAATCGACCTTTTCTCAAGCTTTAGCATGCCATATTGCATTCTTGTTATTTCAAATAGCTCATCGATTAGACCTTCTAATCGTTGAGATTTCGTAAATGCTATCGTCGAAAAATGTTTAATTTGCTCTTTTGTTAAATTTTCATCTTTAAGAATTAAATCTAAATATCCTAAAACAGATGTTAATGGAGTTCTTAAATCATGAGCCAAATTTAAAACTAACTGATCTTTACTGTTTTCTGCAAAATCTCCTCTTTCAACAGCTTCTTTTAACTTTTCACTTGCTAAATTAATTTCGTGTGCAATATCACTAAACTCATCATTTGAAGCAACATGAACTCGATTTGTAAAATCACCGTTAGCAAGATAATGAATTCCATTAGAAATTTCATTAAAGTACTTCGAATATGGTCTAGTAAGAAAAAAGAAAAACAAAATAGATAGAGGGATAAATATAATTAAAAAGAAATTAACATCTCCAATATTTCTAATCGTTGACCGCAATTGAGCTAAAGAATCCCCATAGCGAGCATTAGTTTTATAATAGAGCTGAAGCCATTTGTAGATTAAATACGTAATGCCACCAGCTAATATCATGCTTAAAACGAATAGTGCAATCATTTTTGAGCGGAAGCTTCTTACCATTTTAGCCATTGAATGTATAACCAACTCCCCAAACAGTTTTGATTAATTTATCTTTCCTCTTATCTTCTCCAAGTTTTTTCCGTAAGGTACGAATATGTACCATAACTGTATTTCCGCCTTCATAATACTCCTCGTCCCACACTTGTTGAAAAATATTTTCCACACTATATACTTTCTTCGGATGGCTCGCTAATAAATATAAAATATCAAACTCTTTTGGAGTTAATTCAATATGTTCATCGTTAACAATAACTTTTCTTTGCTCCGGATAAATAACCACTCCACCAATTTCCAAAACGTAATTATTTTCATCCTTTTGCGGTTGATTCAACAGGAAAAATCGTCGCAATTGAGCATTTACACGTGCTACTAATTCAATCGGAGTGAAAGGTTTCGTCATATAATCATCTGCTCCTATTACTAGCCCTGTCACCTTATCGAAATCAGACGTTTTCGCACTCAAGAAAATAATAGGCATATGATATTGCCCTCGAATTTGACGGGTAACTTCATAACCGTCCATTTTGGGCATCATAATATCTAAAATCACCAAATCAATTGGTTGAGATTCGATAACACGAATAACTTCTTCCCCATCAGCTACTTTAACGACATGGTAACCTTCTTTTTCTAAATGTATCCCAATTAAATCAGCAATTTCTGCCTCATCGTCAGCTACCAAAATTGATACTCGCTTCATTTTATTACACTCCTATATCATTTCAATTCCATACTACTTACACTCAAAATATTATTTAAAAAGAGATTCTAGATTAAGTTCATTTGGAGACATTAGAAATCACTAAATATCTAGAGAAATTAGTTTTGTCTGGCCTCATATTATTTCCAACAATATTGGAACTACTACAAGTTACATTTTAGGACTAAAACTCAAACACAATTTTTCCTTCTACTAGCTTCAACTTTGCACTAAATATCGAACCTTTCTTCGATTTAAAGCCTTTCATTTCCTTTGTCACACCGTATTGACAAAGATCTGACACCTGCTTCGGTGATAGTTTTTTACCTGCTACTGTTTTAGATACAGTAAATTTACAGCCTGCTTTATAATTCGAACAGCCGTAAAAACTTTTACGAGATAACAACTGTCCTTTTTTACAAATCGGGCAAAGTCCAAGTGGTTCATTGGAAGCACTATTCTCAGCGGCTGCTTGAATATCCGTTTTCTCTACCATTTTTGGAGTTACTTCTATTAAATGATTTAAAAACTTACAAACGTTTTGGATGAAAGCTTCTTTTGAACCTGTACCATTACCGATTTTCCGCAAATACGTCTCCCATTTTGCGGTCATTGTAGGACTTGATAATAGCGATCCTTCAATTGTCTGGCATAATACTCGTCCTTTATCTGTTATTGACACGATATTTTTGGTTACCTCTATATAACCATGACGTTTTATCGTTTCAATGATGCCAGAACGTGTTGCTTCAGTACCGAGCCCTTCCACTTCCTTCAAAATATCGCTAGCGCTCTCATCATCCACTAGTTTTCCACAAGTTTTCATCATTTGCACAAGCTGTCCTTCCGAATATGGCTTCGGAGGCTGGGTTGTCCCCTCATGAATAGCAACTTTTGATTCTACTACCTCATTCTCATTTACTGGAGGTAATAATGGTTCTTCATCCTTTTTCTTTGTCGGTTCGCTACCACTCCATAGTGTTTTAAATCCTGGATCTAGCTCCACTTTGCCAACTGTTTTAAAATCGATTGCTTTTACATTCGTCATGATTGTCGTTTCTTTATATACATGATCTCTGTGGAACATCGCAAGTGCACTCTTCACGATCTCAAAGTAAATATTTCGCTCCATTGGTGATAAGCCTTGTACTTTTCCTGCCGTTGGAATTGTTTTTGTTGGTATGATGGCATAGTGCTCTTCCACTTGTGCATTATCTACATAACGTTTTTGAGGACGTGCGGTTGCAATTTCAAATGGTTTATCAACGATTTTCTGATAATCCGCTAATCTGTCAGCCAGATAACTAAATTCGGCTTCGGTAATATACTGACAATCTGATCTTGGATAAGAGACTAGCTTTTTCTCATACAAACCTTGCACAACATCCAACACTTTTGCCGGACTGTATTTCCATATTTTATTTGCTTTAGCTTGTAATGTAGAAAGTGCATGTAACTTCGGAGGTTTAACATGCTTCCGTGCTTTTTTGACATCTCTAATCACACCTGGCAGGATTTCACCTTCAGTAATACTAGCTTGATGAAGTATTTGCTCGACTTCTTCCCGCTTATCCTTCTTAATAGCCGCTTTCCCTTTATATGGCCCTTTTTCAGCTAAAAATTCAGCTGTTAGTTCATAGAAATTGGTCGGTTTAAAATGTTCAATTTCTTGTTGTCTTTGATAAATCATATAGACTGTTGGCGATTGAACACGACCAATCGACATCGTTTCATTTAGACCCTTTGCCTTTAGTAGCATCGTATATAAGCGACTTGCATTCATCCCAACAAGCCAATCACTGATTTGACGTGCCTGCGCTTCATGATACAGCAGTAGATCCTTGTCATTATTTCGCAAATTGGCGAACCCCTTGCGTATTTCATCTACCTCTAGTGAATTAATCCAAAGTCGCTGAACTGGTTTCTGACGGACACCCGTTTGACGATAGATGGAATAAAAAATATTAGAGCCTTCTCTGTCCACGTCACATGCGTTAATAAGTACATGTGCTTCTTTAAACAGTCGCTTCACTTCTTGAAACTGATCCCACTTGCCCTTTGCCACTCGGAATTCATAGTTATCCGGGATCATCGGCAATTGTGCCAGCGACCAGCGCTTCCATTCTGGCTTGTAATCTGCCGGTTGTTTTAACTCAACTAGATGCCCTATCCCCCATGTAATCGTCGCTCCATCTGGAAACGTCTGATTCGGGGCTATTTCTATGTAATGTTTTGTTTTCTTTGCTACTTGAAAAGCATCTGCATAGGCTTTCGCCTGCGATGGTTTTTCAGCTAAAATCACCGTAAGTCCCATACTAACACCTCTATTTATATCCTTACTCGTATCATACCGAAAATTTGTTCGGTTGGCTATTGGAGAACGAGAAAAACGTTTCAAAAGCGGGCTGACTTTTGAAACGTTTAAGTTTAATATATTTCTATTAAGTTAGGCTTTGCATTTTCAGCTTGTAATCTGCGAGTTGTTTTAAATCCACCAAATAAATTCAGGGTTATTTTTTATTTTTTACAATATCCCACTCATCATTATTGATTTGCTAATATTTTCTTTAAGAGACTTTAAGAAAACTAAAAAAACATCCCAAGCTATAAATCACTAAATAAAGCGACCTCTGCATAAAGTAAATAAACTTAAATTTAAGAAATGGAGGTAGCTGTATGAACGTTCATGACGAATTTTCGCAAAACCAACATCCATTCACCAAACCTTGCCCGAACCCTTACTGCAATAATCCGAATTGTCCTTGTGGTGATCAATGTAATTGTTCTCCTGATAAACATTGCGGAGAAAACAAAACAAATCCAATAAACATATTCCTCTCGAAATTCATAGATGAACTTCCCATTCCTCCTGTTTTAAAACCTCGTAGGAAAGATCATTTATACACATATTATAAGGTGAAGATGACGCAATTTAAGCAATCTATCCATAGTGAGTTACCTGATACAACCGTTTGGGGATATGAAGGCAGCTACCCTGGACCAACATTTGAGGTAGAAAGTGGAGAAAGAGTATATATTAAATGGTCGAACAATCTCCCCCCTACACATCTTTTGCCTATAGATCATACGGTGCATGGTGCTCATACGGATGTACCTGATGTAAGAACAGTTGTACATGTACACGGTGCTAGTGTTGAATCAGATAGCGATGGATATCCAGAGGCTTGGTTTACAAAAGGGTTCGAGCAAGTAGGCCCATATTTTAGAAAAAAAGTATATCAATATGATAATAATATGCGAGCTTGTACTCTCTGGTATCATGATCATACACTAGGCATTACGAGGCTCAATGTGTATGCTGGATTGGCAGGGTTCTATCTTATCAGAAATCATCGAGAACGATTATTGAATCTACCAAATGGCAAGTATGAGATTCCTCTTATCATACAAGACAAAACTTTTAATAAGGATGGATCTCTTTATTACCCGACGCAACCAAGAAAACCAGTCCCAGAATTGGAGACTTCAATAGTTCCTACATTTATAGGGGATACCATCTTGGTGAATGGCAAAGTATGGCCATACCTAAACGTTGAACCACGTAAATATCGATTTAGGCTGCTAAACGGGTCTAACAGTCGTTTCTATAATATCAAACTGGATTCGGGTCAACTTATATATCAAATCGGAACAGATGGCGGTTTGATGGAATATCCAATTGGTGTCAGAGAAATTATGTTGTCTCCTGCAGAACGTGCAGATGTAATCATTGATTTTACCAATCTGGAGGGTAAGAATGTAATTATGATAAATGATGCCCCTACCCCTTTTCCAAGCGGGGTTCCGGTAGACGAAAATACAAGTATAGTGATGCAGTTCAAAGTGACGCTCCCGCTCTCCTGTATTGATACAAGTGCGATTCCTGCTAATCTAGTTTCGCTACCAAAAATAAACGAACAGGCAGCCTCAAAGAAACGATATCTATATTTTAATATGAATACAGATAAATTCGGTCGTCCATTAATGTTATTGGAAAATAAACATTGGGATGACCCGATAACTGAAAATCCTAAATTGGGAGCAACAGAAATATGGTATCTTATTAACGCTTCTCCGGATTCACACCCGATGCATCTTCACTTAATTCATTTTCAAATAATAGACCGAAGAGATTTTGATGTCGAAAAGTTTAACAAGGAAGGAATCATCCAGTATACAGGTCCGTCAATCCCACCAGAAGCACAAGAACGAGGGTGGAAAGATACCGTTCGAGCTAATCCTTACCAAGTAACTCGAATAATTATGAAATTTGGTCCTTATATAGGATTGTACGTATGGCACTGTCATGTATTGGAGCACGAGGATTATGAAATGATGAGACCGTATATTGTTATCAAGTAAAAATACTTTAAACCTTATAGTCTGAAATAAAGATTCTTTCGTCAAATGTTGGGGTGCTGTAAATCACCAGCACCTTATCCTAAATGAATCCCGAAAATCAAAGAACAGCTAAACCTTGCGAGCCAAAGTAAGGATAGTTAGTCCAGGCAGCAACCTGTATTCCTACTAGACTACCATCATCTTGGATATTAAATACTGACACTGTACCCTGGTTTCCGTTAAGTGTGTAAAAATGTCGTCCATCTTTACTGATTCCCACATCCATAGGTAGACCTAGCGCTATACCTGGTGGTGTACTAGTATTATGTCCTACCACCGATAATGCTCCATTGATATCGATTCGATAGGTGGAGATGGTTCCGCTCAAGGTGTTGGTAATGTATGCAAAACCTTCATCCCTCGTTGATACAACCCAACAAGCAGTCTTATATCCGTTTCGTACAGAGCCGCTGATTACTTGAAGGATGCCATCCTTGCTCAATGAATAAGAAGACAACGCATTTGAAACTGCTTCTGTAACTAAGAGCATTCCAGAGGATAGAAAATAAGCGCCCAATGGTCCTTGGCCGTAAGAATTATTAACAATCGGTCCTGTAACCGTACCATTTTTATTTACATTGAATACACTGAGATGATTTGATGTAAACTCGGACACAACAATTTTACTGCCATCTGGACTAAATAGAATCTGCGCCGGCTGAGCATTGACAGTACTTAGAGAATGGGTGGATCCTGAAATAACAGTAAGGCGTCCGTTATCATCTATGTGAAAACCAGTGATATTTGATGCAAAATTGTTTTCGGCATTACCTACATTGGAGACATAGAGAAGATTACCAAATACATTTACACTATTGGGCTGAGCACCTCCTGATGGCTTCACATCAGCGAGAACAGGTATTCCACTATCAGTTATGATGAAACTACTGATACTATGACTGCCTGCGTTAACTGCAAGTAGGAAACGCCCATCACGGGACAAAGTAAGAGCGCCCTGTGACGTTAAGGGGTCAATGCCATTTCTTACTATTGCATTGGAAACTTCCTTTGTACCGGTACCTCTACCATTAGTTGAGAAGGAACCCGCAAAGGTGAGCATTCCATTCATGTCCATGTAAAAGGCAATGACTTGATTCATTACTTCATTATTGGTCATCATGTACACCATACGCGCACGATTATTATTGTTCATTAACTGCATTTTATGACCCTCCTCCTTCTATAATTTTATATGTTTCTTGTGCCATTTAAATTACCCTGAGTGGAAGTAAATGGGTCTCATTCATTTATCCCAATAACCAGGTTCCAGCCAAAAATGGTCAAGCTTTTTATTAATATAATTCGGTGTCATTAATGTAAGATATTCCCAATAGAATTGGTTCCTTGTGCCTTTCACAGTGCGAAAAAAGAAGTCAACCAAGATTTGACCTGGCTGACTTCTTTTCTCTGAACAGTGTCTCGTTTCTGTTTCCTAATGAAACAAATATGGACTTCTTTTTAGATTAATAAGTACTTATTTTAAAGTTTAAACTGACGAACTAACTCATCTAGCTCATTTGCTAAGTCGGCGAGTTTCTCTGATCTCACTGCAACTTCGTCCATCGAGCTACTTGATTGTTCGCTTGTTGCAGCAGTTTCTTCGACGCCAGAAGCTGACTCTTCGGAAATTGCTGCAATTTCCACAATCGAACTATTCAACTCTTGGCTATTTATTGCAATATCTGATAAATTCTCAGCAATTATTTTAATATTTCCCACCATTTCTGTCACAGCATCGTTAATTTCATCTAAAGTGTTACTTGTAGTTTTAATATGGCGTGTTCCTTGTTCGACTTCTATGTAGCTGCTTTGAAGCGATTTGGTTACATCGGATGACTCTGTTTGAATATTGATAACAATACCTGTGATATCCGTTACTGAAACAGATACTTGTTCCGCGAGCTTTCTTACTTCATCTGCAACAACAGCAAACCCTTTTCCACGTTCTCCAGCTCTTGCAGCTTCAATCGCTGCATTTAAGGCTAAAAGGTTCGTTTGCGTTGCCACTTCTTGAATAACAGAAACTAACTTGGAAATCTCTTGTACCTGATTGTCGAGGTGATCCATCTTTCTAACGGCTTCATGAACAATTTCTTCGATTTTCATCATTTGGTTCTCTGAAGATGCCATCAATTGTTGTCCATTATTTGTCAGTCCAAGCACTTCTATAGAGGATGTTTGAATGTGCCCTCCTTTTTCACTCATTTCCTGTGCTTTTGTAGCAAAAACTCCCATCGTATCAGCGAGATTACTAGTATTGTCTGCTTGTTTTTCCGTTCCGGATGTAATTTCTTGCATCGTCCTGGCAATTAGTTCCGATCCTATTTTTACTTCTAATGCTGAATGGGTTAATTCTTCACTTTGTGCTGAAACGCTGGAAGAAGCGTCAGCAACTTGTTGAATTGTATCATGAAGAGTATTTTTCATAACTTGCATTGCTTCCGTTAATTGACCAATTTCATCATTGCGGTTACTTTTTCTTATTGCAACTGTTAAATCACCTTTAGAGAGTTCCCTCATCAAGTCAGCAATATGTTTAATTGGATTCGAAATTGTTTTACTGAACTTAATAGATATAAACAGCACAACCAACAACGTCCCGACTGTAATAAATAGTGCGATCAACAGAATTTGTTGCTTCGTTTTCTTAATAACAGATATGTCTTGGTTTATGCCGATGGCGCCAATAATCTCACTTTGCGTCGGATCATACATCGGGATATAGGAATTCATATGTACATCATTATTTTCGGAGATTGTTTCTCCATTCTCAACAGAAGATAAAATTGAAGCATTATTAATGGACTTCCCAACGTTTTCCTCTTCGGAAGAGACAACAATTGCTCCGCTTCTATCATATAAATCGATTGTCACGCCTTGCAACATCTCGTTCAATTCCTTTAGAAAAGTATCGTCAACACCTGTTTGTAGGGTCCCAATCACTTTATTGTTGTAGATTACTGGTGCAAACGCACGAACGGAAAGGCCACTAGCACCAAACTCAAAACCGGAAATCGATTTGCCATCTAACGCAGATTGAATCGCTGAAAGTCCGCTCTTGTCATCTCCATGCTTTTCTGGATTATGCCCACGTAACGACACAATGCCCGAAGTATTTCCAAATTCAAATACATTAAGTCCATGTTCCGCCTGGAGACGAGGATAGATTTTCTCCACCTCTTGTAGTAGTTCATCACGTTTTTCTGATTGAAAAGCTAAGACAAGTTCTTCATCTGTAGCGTAAATCGATGTAATCTCAAGTAGGGCTTCGGAAGCCTTGTTGAATTGCGTTTGAATTGTATGCTCCAACTCTTCCTGCTGATTCTCAATCAGTTTTGTAAATCCTAGTTCCACTGCATAATAAATCACGAAAACCGTAATTATTAGTGGAATAATCGTTAACGATAAAAAGATTGCGAGCAACTTTTTGTTTAAGCTGTCTGGATTAAAGACTCTTTTCATTTCAAAATCCCTTTCATATCTAGGTGCATGACATATATGTTCAAGGCTTCAAATCAATAGGTAATTCTTCTAGCTTCCCACTTCTTTCTACCTATAATCCTTTATGCCTATAGTCAATCATAATCGCTATATAAGTAAATGTCACTCGAAAGTGTCATTTTTTATCATAAAATTACATTGGGTGTGAGCGACTGCCATTTGAAACGATAGTTGGAGACTTTTGAGAATGGTTGCAGAAAGTAATCATCTAGTTCAAGAGCGAGCTGTTCAAGTGAAGAAAATGAATCAATCTACCCCGTTTGTTGGTGAAGATAACTCCCTTCACATAGGAGGAGTAGCTTCAGGATATTAACGAATTTACAATGTTAAGAAAATTCAATGTGAAAAATCCTAATTCCAATAACTATGGAATTAGGATTTCATGATGCTTATTAATTAAACTCTTTATCCACTATCGCTTTCGTTACGCCTAAGATATCTCCCGATAAGAGTAATCTAGGTCATTATTTACTTTTATTTAGGCTCTGTTAAATAATGTTTTTGATATGCGAATATAAATCCACCCGATATTTAATTTTGCTAACTCTGTGTATCAAATATCACTGTTCTCTATATCAAGCAAGTAAGCTTTCGATATATAGTCTGTAACTTTTCTAGGTGAGTTGTATTTGTCATTATCACTAAATATCGTAAGTCCAACTTCGTGTACATCAATAAATGTATCGACCTTTTCAAAATCCAGGGTTTTAAATTCAATAGGTTTATCCCAGTTACTTGTTGGAACTAAATTCCCTTCAGAAAGTCCTTGTCCAAAGAAAATATACACGATTCCAACAACGATTGATTTAAACATTTCATTTGGAAGAGAAAAATCATTTATTATACTATCATGTGAATATTGAACAAAATATTGTTTTTTCAATTTCTCCCCTCCTATTCAAGTTACTTTTAAAATTTTTGAGTAGTAATGGGAACTGCATATGATCGACCATTTTATTTGAAAAGTCTAAGGTAAATATGGTCAACATCTCTTATTTAGTAAGGAGTTAAGCAAAGTCACATACTAACACCTCTATTTATGTCCTTATAATTCTATTAAGTTAAGCTTTCATCAGAATTCTTCAATGAAATTTAATGCGTAAAATCTACTTTTTCCCCTATTTTTATAATAGTCAGAAGCATCATTCCTATAATAATTACAAGGACTAATAACGCTGGTGCAAAATTGTCAAAAACATCTACCGTTAACCCAATAAATGCAGGACCGAGTGCCCCTAGTAAATAGCCACCAAATTGCATCATAGCAGACCAAGAGATTGTTTCTTCAATATTTTTGGATTCTTGAATAGGTAAAAGTAACGCCAAAGGAAATAAGCCACCCGCCCCAATGCCAAGGAAAACAGTCGCTACCCACGGAGAGAAATGAAGCAGTAAAAGTACAATCCCTAGTAACTCGGAAATACTGCAAAATAGCAACCACATTCTTCTATTCCCTGTTTTACTCACAAACATAGGAATTAAGAAACTCACTGGAATTTGAATGACTGTAAATAACGTTAAAATCATCCCTGATTGAGAATAGCTGAAACCTACTGATTGTGCAATTGGAGCTAACCAAGCTGTTATCGAATAAAAGATAGCCGCCATGCACCCAAAAAATAGCATGAATACTGTAACCCGTTTATTCCTTACAAATAAAGATGAAATTGCTAGCGGACTTTTACTTTTATCCGTATTCTTTAGAAGCGGGAGAAGTAGTAAAACCGCTGGAACCGCAACTAAACTCCAGAAACTTAACGAGTATTGCCAAGATTCATTAAACCTTTGATATAGAGGCACTGAAAAACTAGACGCAACTGCCGCTCCAATCACCATGGAAACAGAATAAATCCCCATTAAACCAGGATTTTCAGGGATGTATTTTTTTATAAAGCCTGTAATTAATGGCCCGGCGATACCTATTCCAATACCAGAGATCAAGGCTGTCACAAACAACAAGAAACTATTATGCACGAACATGCGTAGGAATGTAGCAATGAATATTAAAAGCATTGCTATAACTAACGACCTTTCCATCCCTAATCGTTTATTCAACTTAATAGCTAAGACTGCGAATAATCCCATAAAGAAAACAGGTAACGCAGTAATTAAACTAGCAGTCACCCCACTCATTCCCAAATCCCTTTGGATAATATCTAGTAAAGGACCAACAGAAGTGATCGATGGTCTTAAATTTATTGAAACAAAAAATGTTATTAAAATAAGATACACAAAACGCATATCCAACATCTCCTTTCCCCTATCATTGCTTTCATTTTATATTTGCGCATATAATAGTTCAATACTATTATTTCTATACAAACAATAGATACGGACTATTATTAAAGGGGAGTGCAATATGGAGATCAGACAACTACACTATTTTCTTATGTTAAGTAACGAACTTCATTTTACTGAAGCTGCATACAAACTGGGTATTTCACAACCCACACTAAGTCAGCAAATAAAGGTATTGGAAGATGAATTAGGAGTTCCTTTGTTCGATCGTCTTGGAAAAAAGATTGTTAAAACTGAAGCTGGTCAACTCCTTGAGCAATACGCTTTACAAGTTGTTCAACAACTTGAAAACGCAAAGAAATCCATAGAAGACCTGTCAAATTTGAAAACCGGTCACTTACGTGTAGCGGTACTACCATCCGATCTTGATTATCGAATGACATCCGTACTAATTGACTTTCATAAGGAATTCCCGAATATTAAAGTTCAAGTAATTCCTTCAATTGATATTTTAAATAAAGTGCTAGAAAATGAAGTTGACATTGGCGTTGGTTTGGCAATTCAACCTGACAGTCGCTTAAATCGAATCCCTTTTCATAGTGAAACATATAGTCTTTATGTTCATAAAGAACATGAATTAGCAAAAAAAAATATTATTATACCGGAAGAACTGGAAAATCTCCCTCTCGTTATGTATCCCAAAGGCTTCTCAGGACGTGATTTGATTGATACATGGTGCGAAAATCAAGATATTTCTATCGATACTCTAATGGAAACAGGTTCTGTCACTTCCTTATTTCAACTTGTAAAAGCAGGAATTGGAGCTACGATTCAACCTAGTCAATTGATTGAAAGCTTTCAATCGCTTGGCATCCGTGCAATTTCAATCAAGCATTCACCTACCAGAAACTTAGAAATGTTTTATCGTAACGATAAATATTTAACTGAATCAGCAAAAGCGTTCATGAAAAGAATGAAGACTTTTTTCAACTAAATAGTGCCCATTCTTTTATGATGAACAGGTGCAGAGAAATTTTTTTCAACTTGCATTTATCATCAGAACGCATTTGTTTGGCTATTAGAGAATAAAAAACGTTTCAAAAGCAGAATGACTTTTGAAACGTTTTTGAGTAGTACTTTTCCCCAAAGAACTCAATGTTTGCATTCAAAATAAAAAGGCAACGATAGCTTGTTAGCCCGTTGCCCTTTTATCAGGAGTAAAATACATCACATGTTACGGCTCAATAGTACTTAAATCAAAAAGCATTTGACACACGGACGCGTTAAAGTACTAACTGGTTGTTGAATGATGGATTAGACAATTACTTTATTATACTGTGCTTATTTACCCTTTTTTATACATGAAACTGAATTATTTTTTGTAAAATCCATACTGACTCACTCATTTTCCAATAGAAACAGCATTCCTCTACAATTCCACTAAATATCTCATAATTATTTACCCGAAACTATTTTTATTTCTCTACAATAACCCCATCAAATGCTGATTTATAAATCGCATAGATGTCTTCTTTTAACAATGGTAATGGACTTCTAGCTAGAATACGTTTTTGTTCAATCGCATCATTTGTAAGTCCTTCTAAAGCATCTTCTGTAATATTGAAACCTTTTAAAGTAGATGGAATGTTAACGTCCTCAACAAGACGTTTTAACTCAATCACACATTTATATGATGCTTCTGTTTGTGAAAGATTTGTTGCGCTAAAGCCCATTGCTTCATATATATCTTTCATACGTTTCTCACAGCTTTGACGAATATAGCCCATTACATATGGAAGAAGTACGGCATTTGAGTCACCATGCGCGATATGGAATTGACCTCCGATTGGATAAGCTAATGCATGTACTCCAGCTACTCCTGCATTGAAGAAAGCAAGTCCTGCTAAATAGCTACCATAACTCATATCTGAACGTGCTTGTTTATTTGTACCATTTTTTACAGCAATACGAATAGAATTGCTTATTAAACGAATCGCTTGTAGAGCTAAGGCATCTGAAACTGGACTAGCAAATTTAGAAATGTATGCTTCAACTGCATGTGTAAGTGCATCGACACCTGTTGCTGCAGTTATTTTTGGTGGTAAAGAAATTGTCAATGCAGGGTCTACAATGGCAACATCAGCAAGTAAATAATCATGTGCAATGACATCTTTTGTTGTTTCTAATGACAGCACTGAAATGTTCGTGATTTCAGAGCCAGTACCTGATGTTGTTGGCACTAGAATTGTCGGAATCCCTTTCGATTGAATTTCTTTTGTTCCCGTTAAGTTTAAATAATCTTCAACTTTACCTGCATGTGTAGCTAACACACCTGCAATTTTCGTTAAATCTAATGCACTACCTCCACCAAGACCGATAACTAAATCGAATTGATGCTCTCTCGTATATGCAACAACTTTTTCACCAATTGCTAAAGGTGGTTCAGGTACAACTTCAGTGTAAATATCAACTTCCATGCCTGCTTTTTCAAGTGGTACAACTATATTATTTGTTAATCCTAGTTCTTCTAAGAATGGATCTGTTACTAATAGAATTTTTTTTGCATTAAACCGTTTAACTTCTTCTTCTAAATGTTCTAATGAGCCCCAACCAGTATAGCTAATTGGCGCAAAAGTAATTTTTTCAGACATTTCAACCGCTCCCCTTTTATTGATTCCAGACAACAAGTTTTGTTTCAGTCATTTCATGAATGGCGTATTTCAATCCTTCTTTTCCAGTACCACTTTCTTTGACACCACCATAAGGCATTTGGTCAATACGGTAAGTAGGAATATCGTTGATCATAACGCCACCAACTTCTAATTCTTTCGAAGCTTTAAATGCTGTCTTAATATCGCTCGTGAAAATACCCGCTTGTAAGCCGTAGTTTGAGTTGTTAATTGCTTGAATGCCTTCTTCAACGGAAGAAATTCTATTTACAATAACTACAGGTGCAAAAACTTCTTGGCATGAAAGCTTTGCGTCTTCTGCAACGTTTTCTAAAATGGTTGGCAAGAACACTTCATTTTCAACTTTACCTCCGATTAAAACAGAAGCCCCTGCTTCCACTGCTTCATTTACCCAATTAGTTGCACGTTGTTGTTCCTTTTCATGAATCATTGCTGATACATCTGTTGTTAAATCTAACGGGTTACCAATAACTAACTCTTTTGTTTTCTCAACAAATTTAGAAAGGAATTCTTCTGCAAGCTCATCAATTACATAGATACGTTGTAGTGAGATACATACTTGACCTTGATTTGAAAATGCACCACTTACGCACTTTGAAACGATTTCATCAAGATTGACATTCTTATCGATAATAAGGCCTGCGTTTGAACCTAATTCTAATGCTACTTTCTTTAATCCTGCTTTATTGCGAATACCAATCCCTACAGCCGGACTACCCGTAAAGGTAATCATGCTAACTTTATCACTTTCTACTAATGCGTCACCAACTGTTTTACCCCCACCTGTTACAACATTAAATGCACCTTTTGGTAAAGCTGTTTGATCGATTAATTTCGCTAAAAACAATGCTGAAAGTGGTGTTTGTGATGCCGGTTTCAAAACAATTGTATTACCCGCTGCAATAGCCGGTCCTACCTTATGCGCAACTAAATTTTGTGGAAAGTTAAATGGTGTAATAGCACCCACTACTCCAATTGGTTGCTCAATTGTGTATCCTAAACGATTCGCACCATTTTTGGCAGCATCCATCGGAATCATCTCTCCAGTAAGACGTTTTGCTTCTTCAGCAGCAAATTTATAAGTTTCAATCGTGCGATCAATTTCGCCAAATGCAAATTTCAACGGTTTTGCTGCTTCTATAGAAATAATTTCAGCTGCTTCTTCTCTATTTTCAATAAATAGTCTCGTAATATCTTCAAGTATTTCTGCTCTTTCATAAGCAGTTAGTTTAGCCATTTCTGCTGTTGCTTCGTAGGCAATATTGATTGCCTCTTCTACTTCTAATCTAGTAGCCTGAGGAACTTTTGCAATAATCTCTTTTGTATGTGGTGATGTTAAATCTGCGTATTGTACTGATTTTTTCCATTCACCGTTCACATAATAACTTTTTTCCATAAAGCAAAATCTCCTTTTTAAACGATTTCTTTATTTTCTTCACTATCTTTAACAAAAGTATTATCCACTTCACCTTTGAAGAAATCTTTACCGTAAATTAATAAGCATAAAAGAATTCCTACTGCAAAGCCCCAAGCTGCTCCTTTAATACAAAGCACTGCACCAATAACACCTGCAACACCTAGATCACGTTGGCTTCGCGCTTCAAGGACACCTACTTTAACACTTACAAAGCCTTGAATTAACATCGTTAAAGCTAAGGCAACACCAAGTATCGGTTGAACAAGACTTACAATTGGTAAAAGTAATAAGCCTGTATTTGTACCCCAACGGAATGAACCAATACCTCCGAAGAACGAGTCCATCGCTTTACGGCCCTTTTTGAACCGTTCTACGGTAACAACTTGCATTGCTGCCCAAAGAGGTCCACACATTGAAACATCTGGTCCGAGTATACTCATAGCTGAGTTACGAATACCAAAAATCAAATGAGAACGGTTTGGATTTAAATCAATCTTTTCATCTGGTCTAGCTACTTGTCCTTCATCTATTAATGCTTTTGCTTGTAAAACATCACCGAATAATACGATATAAGCTGCAATTACAGTCGGGATAGCTAATAAGAATGTTTTCAATGGTGGCAAACCTATTCCAAACACTGTATATTCATTCCAAAGTGTCATGAAATCTGGTTTTGAAAATCCCCATTCAATTGCTGGCCAAGGTGCTTCCCCAAAAATTGGGGCAATAAAGACTGCCAACAAGATAACAGGCAGTACCCCTAATTTACCAATGAAACTTAATATACTATTCTTGTTTTGCAAAACAGAAAATTGTTTTGAAAATAATAAGTAGAATCCGATACCAACAGCGATCGTGATTGTCCAAGGGAATGAATCAAATTTACCACCTACTTGGAATACTGAAATAATAGCTGCAAATCCCGCGCCTAAAATAATGCCCGATTTCATTGCCGGAGGAATGATTCGAACAACTTTTGTTGCTAGTCCAGTTGCACCGAGTAAGAGTGACATTATCCCGAGTGTCATCTGGAAGGCTATGAGTGCATGTATTCGATCAGGTCCCTCAGGAAATCCTTGTACATATAGCACAAGTAACGGAATAGCTGGTGTAATCCATCCTGGTACTACTGGATCCCCTAAAAGATGATGTAGTAAATAAAATACTCCGTTTAGCATTACAATAGCTAACGCAACTTCAAATGGCATCCCCAATACTTCTGTCATTAAAGGTATTGCTGAAAGATCTACTGCACACATCAATAATCCTTGCACATAATCTGGCCATTCAAATTTGTAGTGAATGAATGGAACTCTAATTTTGAATGGTCCAGCTGGTATATATGGTGATTCTTCCCCATACCCACGTTTTTTCCATAACATGAATCATTTCTCCCCTTTGTTTTGTTTATGTAACCCCTTACACGTAGAACAAAATAAAAAAACCAACCAAAATCGAAATACAAATAGCTCTAATGAATACGTAACCATTTTATATCAAAAATAAAACCAAACTTGAATGGTTACGTATTCATTTCATAATATAGAAAAGATTCAATCTTTTCTTTTAGCTGTCGTATTTCTTAAAAAGACTTTAACAGATTCAGTTATTTGTATGCAAGTACTTTTTTCTAGTTCGATCATCTCAATAAGCTTTTCAATGGCCAGACGTCCTAAGTTATTTTCTGTAATACTTCCAACCGTTGTCAATTGCATAGCTCCGTGGTTACTTAAATCTACATTATCAATACCAATTATACTAATATCTTCCGGTATTTTTAATCCAGAGCTTAATGCATTATTCATTAAATTAAATGCTACCGAGTCTGCACCACTACATATAGCGGTTGGTTTATTTATGCAATTTTGTAAATCTTCAAACGCTTTTTGAATATCGTTTTTAGATGAATCTGTATGGAAAATATATAAGGGATTCTCAATAATTCGATGTTTTTTCAAAGCTTTTTTGTATCCTTCAAAACGATTTTTAAACGTACTTACCGTTAAAGGACCTCCTACCCATGCAATATCTTTATGGCCAAGTTGAATTAAATGCTCAGCAGCTAAAAAACCTGCCTCCTCATTGTCAATTTCTACAAAAAGTTCTTCGTTTTTATGTTTACGGTTATACGTAATAAATGGTATAGACATCCTTTTTAATCTTTCAAAAATCGGGTCATCTAATAAAATGCATGACAAAATCATGCCATCTACTTTGTTTTCAATTGCTGATGAATATGCTTCCGATAGCTTTTTATCATTCACAAAGTGAACATTAACTCTATATCCATTTTCGTTTGCATAGTTAACAATTGCAGTTGTAGTATCTACAAAGAACGGATTATGTAATGGCCCTGATAAGAGCGTGATGACACCAGTTTTTTTCTGTACTAGTGAGCGCGCATTAGCATCTGGTACATAGCTTAATTTTTCAATTGCTTTTAATACTTTATCTTTTGTTTTCTGCTTTACTAGATCAGGTGTATTTAGTACTCGTGACACAGTCGTTTGTGAAACTCCTGCATGTTTGGCAACATCTTTTGAAGAAACCACTATCATTGCCCCTTTTCCTATAATTTCTCTCTTAAATATACATGGAAAACGGTAATTCAGTAAAGTTATCTCCCAGTTTGTTAAATGAATTCGTATTTTATGCAAAAATATAAATATAGTTTTTAAAATACATAGCTCAATTCCCTACTATAAACCCAACTACACGATTGTTATCTTGATTAACCAAAACTTCTGGCAAGTAAGTATCGACATGTGATTTGTCTTTGAAAGTTACTTTATATACAACTTGCCCAATATCTTTTGGATCAGAAACTTCATCCGATGCACCGACTAAATAGTCTGTAATACTGGCTGTACCAACTTGGATTGTTTCTGAAGTTCCACAATTATTTTTGATAAGATAATCTTTTGCTACTTGAGTTACATTTACTTTAATATCATTTGATAATTCAAATGTCACATCAATACGCTCTTCTTTACTTGCACATCCGAATAACATGATTGATAAGCAAGATAAAACGATAGTGTTTATCATTTTCCGTTTCAATAAGATTCCCCTTTTTCATGCTTAATTTAAATCAAAGCCCAAAAAGCTGGTTCCATCATATTTTTTATGATATTAAAAAGATAATTGAAATAATAATAAATACTTCTATTAGAATATGCTTTAACAATTTACATCATATGTATATCGTTATGGAAATATAAATGAGCAGCGCCATAATGTCGCTGCTCAAAAAGAAACTACAATTTCTCCACTTTGTTTTTTTATGTGTCAGCTACTATAACTTTATAAAACTCAATTCTTCTTCACCGCTCTCCCAAAATAATTCGTCCCTATGACCCCGATTATGATCACTAGTGCTCCTACTAAATGATAATAGTGAAATTTCTCTTGTAGAAATAGAACTCCTGCTAAAATCGTAATGAGTGTCGCAACATTACTGAAAACACTCATTTTAGATGCAGCCATTTTCGATAAGGCATAATTAGATAAAAACGAAGTAATAAGTGAAGAAAGAATACCTAAATAGACAATGGCTAAAACAAAATCTATGTGCAAAAAAGGTTGGAAGAATTGTTTCGTAGTACCATTGAAAACATTCATACTAATCGCTACACCGTTAAAACCGATAAATCCAAAAAGTGTCATTATATACGTTAAAGTAAACAATGAATACTGTTGAGTTAACTTTCTTGCAAAAACATTATAAAGTGCAGATGTAATGGCTGATAATAAGATAAATCCACTTCCAATGAAGCTAACCTTAGCTGCCCCTGCCCCGTTCATCATGAAAATAAAGATGACCCCAAGTACTGATAAGCTAACGCATATAAGCTGTTTAAATGAAGTTTTTTCTTTCAAAATTAAACTAGCTAACAGTAACGTAAAAATCGGAATCGTTGCTTGAATAATGCCTGCTTCTGAAGACGAAGTACGAGCTAGACCAAACACTTGGAAAGCAAAGAATAAAATAGGATAAAGTAATGCTAAAGGAAGAATTCTCTGCAAATCTTTCCATCCAATTTGTAGTTTGTTTTTACTAAATATCAGAAAAACCGTTGCTACAATCCATGCAACTGTAAATCGATGTGCCAGTGTATCCAATGGACTTGCAACTGTGAGTGCAATTTTGACAAACATAAAGGAAAGTCCAATTATTAGGGCATATCCGATTGCTGCGATATATGCTTTTTTCATTTCTTTCATATGTTATTACCTCTTTTCGATTAGTCCGGCCGGTACAACTATCGTATAAAAAAACACATATTTAGACGACTACAAAAAAACACATCTGTACCGATACAGATTGAATTAACTAAAAAAGTATTTTACAATAATTTCGGGAACATAGACCGGTTAGTTCTAGAAGAAAAATTGAAATTGGTAGGTGCAAAATAGTGGGTAAACTGGAGAAATGGCGTGAACTTATACAAAATGGCAGTATTATTTTGTTTTGGGATACAAAGATTTTGGAGCGAAATTTAAAATAATTAGATCGTGAAGGTTTTGAAATATATAGTTTTGATTGCACCCTTTTGAATGAGAAAAATTTTCACGAAGTGTTAGCTAATACGCTTAATTTTCCTGATTACTATGGTAAAAATTTAAATGCTTTTAATGACTGTTTATCAGACATAGTCCCTAAAGAAAAAGGCTTTATTCTAACCTTTAAAAATTTTGATGTTTTCACGAAAAGGTATCCTGAAATTGCCTATGATATTTTAGATATAATCCAATTAAATGCTTGGAGAAACCTTATCGAAGGTAACGTTTTACTAGGATTTGTTCAATCAAATGATGGAAATTTCTCAATGCCACCTGTAGGCGGGATGTCTCCTGATTGGAATAGTGATGAGTGGTTAGAAAAAAATAGAGAACTGTAACACTTATTCAATTAAAAAAGGACCATATAAATTGGTCCTTTTTATTTATTAATGAAATATCAAAAATAGTATTTATCAAAATTAATATGTTAGAAAAATAACTTATAAATTGTTACGTCTACTTTAACTAAAGCTCTGTCGAAAAACTTAGTTAGGTTGGATAATACATCGTCATACTTAATCGTGTTAAAGTGTCTCCCGAATTACAATATGTGTGCGGTCTATCCGCCTTAAATCTGATCGAATCACCACTTTTTAAAATATAACTACTATCACTTACACTAATCGTTACTTCTCCATCAAAAACAGTAATAAATTCCTCAGTTCCCTCTCTATGAGAATCTGAGCTTAATGCCCCTTCACTTTCAATTTCAACCGAATAAACTTCGAAACGTCTATCCTCTTGGAAATGAAAAGAGGGATAGACTCTATAACGTCCATTGTCTTCAGATAATACTTGAATTTCACTTTTTAAAACTACTTTAGTATCTGGTTGAGGACTATTTATTAGTGAAGTAAAGGATATCTTTAATCCATTAGCTATTTTCCAAATAGTTGTTAAAGTTGGACTTGACTCTCCTCTCTCTATTTGCCCTATCATCGTTTTACTTACTCCACTTAGTTGAGAGACCTTTTCCAAACTTAATTTTTCCTTCTCTCTGATCGCTTTTAAATTCTTTGCAAGAATAAGTTGTATTTCTTCCATAAACTCACTCCTATTTCATATACAATATAACGACCGTTATGTATAATAAAAAGTACGTCGTTATATTGTTTGTTTTGGACATTATAACATACAAATAAAAGGGAGGTCTCTAAATGCCTATATTTTCATTTTTATTATTTGTTTTTATTTCCAGTTTCACTCCAGGTCCCAATAATATCATGTCAATGGCGTTTGCGAATAAACATGGCTATAAAAAGACAATTAGGTTTTGTCTAGGAGTAGGTGTTGGATTTTTTTTCATCACTTTATTGTGTAGTTTTTTAAATAATATCCTTATAAGTGCTCTACCAATAATTGAACTTCCTTTGACGATTTTAGGCGTAACTTATATGTTATATTTGGCTTATAAAATTCTTACTAGTAAAGATCTTGACGATGGAAATATTGAAAGTAATAGTAACGGTTTCTTCATAGGTATCTTGTTACAATTTGTTAACCCAAAAGGTATTCTTTTTGGTATTACAGTAGTATCAACTTTCATTCTTCCTTACTACAATTCATATTTCAGCTACTTTCTTTTCTCCTTATTTTTAGGAATAGTTGGTGTAATGAGTACATTTAGCTGGAGTTTATTTGGTTCGATTTTTCAAAAGCACTTATTACAATACAGGCAACAATTTAATATAGCTATGGCAGTTTTATTGGCATATAGTGCTTTTTCAATTCTTATCAAATAGAATAATAGTAGAATGATATGTTTTCATAGTTTAAAGCGACTTAATTCGGTCGCTTTTTTAGGATGATAAATATGCAAGGAGGTACAACATGCTCAAATATGAATCAATTTATCATGACCTTTGCGGAAGGATACATAATGCTGACCTGCAATCTGGTGAGAAATTACCGTCAATTAGACAATTAGCACAACAATTTTCTTGCAGTAAAAGCACTATTCTTACAGCATTACAAAAACTTGAAGACCAACATTTAATATATGCTATTCCGAAAAGCGGCTATTACGTCGTAGATCATCAAATTGCACAAAAACCAACATCAACTAATACAATGGATTTCGCGACTTCATCACCAACATGGCATGCATTTCCATATCAAGATTTTCAGCATTGCATGAACAAAGCTATTGATACATATCAAACAGATTTATTTAAATATGGTACACCTAAAGGATTACCTTCATTAATCTCAGAGGCAAAGAAATTATTAGAATCGTACCAAGTATTCACGGATATTAACAATATCTTTATTACTTCAGGTGTACAACAAGCACTATCCTTGCTTAGCCTTATGCCCTTCCCGAACAACCGTAAAACTATACTAGTAGAACAACCAAGCTATCATTTATTTTTGGATTTCCTGAAAACATACAATCTGCCTGTTATCGGGATTAAACGTTCAACAAATGGCATTGATTTAATAGAACTGGAACAGATCTTCCGTAAGAATGACATTAAGTTTTTCTACACAATGCCGCGTTTCCATAATCCGTTAGGTACTTCTTATAGTAAAAAGGAGAAAGAAGCGATTCTTCATCTGGCCAATCAGTATGATGTCTATATTGTTGAAGATGACTTTTTAGCTGACTTTGAATACAAATCAAAACGTGATCCAATGTTCGCAATGGATACCTATAATAAGGTCATCTATTTAAAAAGCTTTTCTAAAATCATGTTCCCTGGACTACGCATTGGATTTGCCATTTTACCGAATGCATTAATTAACATTTTTCAACAACATAAAATCACGACCGATATTGACAGCTCTATGATTTCACAAGCTGCACTTGAGCTTTATTTAAAAAGCGGCATGTTTGAACGGTACCGTGCAAAAGTTCATGGAAATTATCATAAACGCGGGAAAATTCTTCAACACTCGATAAAAACACATTTACCTATGTATCCAGCTTCTTCAGAAATAAGCATGCATAGCCATATCATCTTTCCAAAAAATGTAGATTTAAATCGAATAATTCATCATTTAAGCCACAAACAAATTTTGTTTAACCCAATTGAACATAACTATTTAGCCGGCTTTTATCGTGAACGTATTTTAAAAATCAATGTATCAACGATTGACGATGAAAAAATTGAAGATGGGATTAAAGAAATTGCTTATACATTATACAATCTGGATAACTACTTTTAGAGATACTGAAACATTACCTACATGGTTTTGTTTCAGTTTTTTTGTATAAAACACAGTTTAAAAACCTGTACATATAGCACTTCTTGTAGAGAATTCATTTACAAAAATTGTTTTTTGAAATTACTTTGACAGACAGAGTACTTTTTTGCTAATATTACTCTATCAGGTAGAACAATAATATCTAAGTAGGTGAATTATGGTTAGAAGCGATATCATTCGTGGACACTTGGATTCAATTATTTTACGTCTGATTTTAGAGAAAGATCGATATGGTTACGAAATATCTCAGGAAATTAGTTTACGTACAAATAATCGTTTTCAAATTAAAGAAGCAACTTTATACGCCGTGTTTCAACGATTAGAAAAAAAAGAACTGATTGAAGCATATTATGGGGATGTCTCTCATGGTGGAAAAAGAAAGTATTACTGCATTACTCCATTAGGAAAAGCATATCTAAAAGAGCTTGTAAGCGAATGGATGGAAGTGAAGGAAATTATCAACTTGTTTATGGAGGGGTTAGAATGAAGAAATTGAAAAATCATATTGATGAGTTATTTAAAGACATTCCTAGCAATAAAGAAACAGAGATGGTTAAGCAAGAAATTATCGAAAATCTCGAAGAAAAAGTATTTTATTTAATGGAACATGGAAAAGCAGAAGAAGATGCAATTAATAAAGCAATAGTTGAATTTGGAGATATTGAAGAATTAAAAAAAGAATTAGGTGTGAAGCAGCCAGTTAAAAAAAACATGGCTAGATTAAATTTAGAGTTTTCCTTCTGGGGAAGTGGTTTAATTATCGCCTTCTTTGTTTTTATCAACGTGTACTATACCCCAAATATAATTTGGGCGATTTATCCAATCTTTGCTATTTTATGGTGGCCTCTATCAATGTACTTCGTATGGTCACGTAAGAAATGAGGTAAATAGAAAATGAAAAATTACATTAGCTTTGCCGCAGCTGGTAGTATGATGACAATTCTATTTTTAGGAATTACCAATTATATAACATCGCCACATGATATCTGGTTTATATATCCTAGTTTACTTCTTATACTATGGCCTATTACACTTTACTTCATATCAAAGAAAATGTACAAACAACATTCGATTTTCTGTAGTATAATGTTGGTTTCTTTCCTTATGATAGAAAATTATTTATATTCACCAGATCATTTATGGTTTTTGTACGCTGTTTATCCAATTTTATGTTGGCCTATTCTTATGTTTTTAGGAGAAAAAACTAAATCTATAAAAATCTCACTTATATTCTGTGCAACTACAATCATCTATTATTCAATACTAAACATTACACTCTCACCACAATATCCATGGGCTATCTACCCTGCTTTCTTAATAATGTGGTGGCCATTAGCTTTATACCATGCTAAGAAAAGAACTTTCGTTGCATTTTCTATTTACGCAAGCTTATTGATTAGTATCTTCTTTATAACTGTAAATGTTATCTCTTCACCTGGAACAATATGGGCTTTTTACCCCATCTTTGTAGTAATGTGGTGGCCACTTAGTATGTACTTTTATGTCTATAAAAAAAGAATATACAAAGGTATTAATGAACATTAATTATTGAGTACAACAATCTGCATGCTGAAAAGGCGCCCATTTACTTGGCGCCTTTTTGTATATACTGTTCATTGTTGTATTTAACTTATAACGGTTTCTTTTTGTACATTGAGGTAATTTGTTTAGCAATGTATTCTGAACTATAGTGAATTCCATCCTTTATCCACCAATTAATAATCCCTAAAAGAGATGCGGCCATGATCTCCAAAGCTACAGTATTCTCTGTAGTGGCAATATTTCTTTCACTACGTCGCATATGTATTACATTTTTCAAAAATTCAAATAAGCTGTTTTTGAATTCGGCGTGTTCTATAAATACTGCGAAAATTTTGCGATATTCATATACATAATCCAAAAACCCTAATAAATGTTCCTGCTTATCCAAATTCTTCATTTGGAGTAATGGTTCCGTTTTCGACGACAGTTCGTCGAAGATTTCTTGTACAATTTGACTTAACAGATCGTTAATATCCTCATAATGTAAATAAAATGTGGCACGATTGAGCTCTGCACGGCTTGTAATTTTTTGTACAGACAGTTGGGCAACATCCTGATTTTCGGAAAGTAACGAAAATACCGCATTTTTTAACATTTTTTTAGTGCGTAATGCACGTGGATCTTGTTTTTTATGTATAGACATTTCATCCCTCTTTATCGATTAATATTTATTTAATCAACAGAAATTATAATTTTGTTGTTTAGTCGACGAATTCATAAATATTGTAAATAGGCAACTTATTTTAATACTGTTATCATTTATTTTATCGACTATGTGTCTATTAAGCAATGGAGAGAGGATTTCATAAATGCTACAAACGAATAAAGAAATCAACAAAGGAATATTATTAACAGTTTTAATTCTTGGCTGTTTTTTATCTACATTGAATCAGACTTTATTAAATATTGCCTTAAGTAGTTTAATGGACATTTTTGATGTTTCGGCCACAACGATACAATGGCTTGCAACTGGCTTTATGCTCGTTAATGGGGTTTTAATACCAACAACTGCTTATTTAATGAAACGATTTACAACTCGTCAATTATTTTTGAGCGCAATGCTACTTTTATTAATTGGTTCCATCATTTGTGCTTTGGCACCAAGCTTTGGCGTACTTTTAGCCGGACGTATGATTCAGGCTGCAGGTGCTGGGATTATAATGCCTCTAATGATGGGTGTCGTGCTAGTTATTTTCCCAGTTGAAAAACGTGGCAGTGTCATGGGACTACTAGGATTAGCAATAATTTTCGCCCCTGCCATTGCACCAACGTTATCAGGTTTTGTCATTGAATATTACTCTTGGCGCTGGTTATTTATAGGACTATCTGTGCTTGTAGTAATCGTTATTTTACTTGCTTTGAAATATTTAATGAATGTATCGGAAACATCTAAGGCTAAGCTTGATGTGTTCAGTGTTATCTTATCAACCATAGGATTTGGTTTGATTTTATATGGTTTTAGTAATGCTGGTAGTAAAGGTTGGAGTGATGTAGTTGTTATTCTTTCATTAGTATTAGGGTTGATTATTACAGCTATTTTCTGTATTCGACAATTCCATTCAGAAGATCCCCTGTTAAATTTATCTGTCTTTAAATTTAAAGTATTTACATCTACTTCTCTGATAAACGTGTTGATTACGATAATAATGTATGCGGATATGATTTTACTGCCAATTTATTTACAAAATGGCCGAGGTTTCACAGCATTTGATGCTGGTCTTTTGTTATTACCTGGAGCCCTTGTGAATGCTTTTATGTCACCTGTTACAGGTAAATTATATGACCGATTTGGTGCAAAGCCTTTGTTTATTGTTGGTTTAATTTTTATTATCCCTTCTATGTGGGCTGTAACGGATTTAACAGAATCAACAACCTATTTGTATTTGATGATACGAACGATCTTCCTTCGCATCGGTTTAAGTTTTATTACAATGCCTTTGAATACTGCAGGGCTTAATGCCTTACCAAAAGAACTTGGCACACATGGCTCAGCGGTCAATAATACCGTTCGCCAATTAGCCGGAGCAATCGGAACTGCGGTAGTAATTACGATTTATACGGCTCAGTCTGCAGACCATGTTCAGTCAATTGTGCAGAAGAATTCAGGAGCAAGTTCTGAGATGATTCGAACAGCTGCTTCCATAGTAGGCTCAAGTGATGCTTATTATTTCATGACAATTTTAGCTATTATAGCTCTTGTTTTCACCATATTTGCGCCATTAAAAAATAAATAAAATGTTAACAAAAATACCCTGTTCACTTTTTGAACAGGGTATTTTGAGGTTCTATGGATATTTTCAAAAAATATACGTTGATAATGCTTTACCCCTAAACATAAAAGCTATTTAATTCTCCTCTACATATACCTTCTTGCATAAAATCCAACCTTAATTGTTAATAATAGTACTGCACATCGACTACAACGCAAGGTACAGTAAAGAGATTGGCTAAATCCAATCTATTCTAAATAGTGTGGTGATTTTAATTGGAAAAAGAACCATTATCAAAGATAGAAGCATTGGCATTAAAACGATTACTTATTCACCGTCATAGTGCTATCATCTACCTCTTAAGAGCAATCCTTGCAAGTTTATTCATTGGCTTTGGTGTAATTGTAGCGTTTAAAACAGGTAATTTCTTTTATCTAGAACATTCTCCATTTGCCTATCCGGCTGCAGCAATAACTTTTGGCGTGGCGATTATCATGATTTACTATGGTGGTGGCGACTTGTTCACTGGTGATACCTTTTACTATACATATGCTGCCTTACGCAAGCAGATGGCCTGGAAGGATGTCGGCAAGCTCTGGGTATATAGTTACGTAGGAAATATCATCGGCGCCATTCTATTTGCGCTCTTGATATATGCAACGGGGCTTTTCCATGATCCTTCAGTAAATAGTTTTTTAGTTAGTGTTGCAAAAGGAAAAACATTAGTGCCAACTTTTGAATTGTTCTTCCGTGGCGTTCTTTGTAACTGGCTTGTTTGTCTTGCCTTTTTCCTTCCTTATTCAGTTAAAGGTGATGGACCAAAAATAGCCATGATGATATTATTTGTTTTTTGTTTTTTTATTTCTGGATATGAACATAGCATTGCCAATTTAGTTACCTTTTCAATTTCAATTGCAACTCAACATCCAGATGCAGTTACTATAGCTGGAATTGTTCATAATATTATTCCTGTCACAATCGGAAATCTTATCGGAGGAACATTGTTTATGGCCTCCATGTACTATTATGTAAACAAGCCATTTATGGATGATCCTGAGTAAAAAATAGAGGATGGGACAAAACAACTAACCTCAAAAATGAATAGCCACGAAAATTTTCGTGGCTTTGTTTTTTAGTCTACTTCGTAGCAGTTGTTCTCCGCTACGGCGGACGCTTTCCGCGGGCACAGCTCCAGCCTTCTCCCTCGCTTCGCTCAGTCCGGGTGCTTCCGCTCGTGCTGTTCCCGCAGGAGTCGCCGCCTTCGCTCCGAACAACTAATGAAACACTTCTATTTCAATTAAATCTATTCATAATTTCAGGCATAAAAAAAGGACATCTTCTGATGAAATTTAAGTACCTCTACAAAAATTAACACAGAAAGAAGTGTCCATATGTTTAAAGATTATAACATGAATCAACTCATTTTACCGCTAGATTTAGAAGTGAAATTACAAGAGGCCATTTAGTCGAAAGTATTCCAAATGAAGCTTTCGCTCCTATCATCCATCACACAGGTTGTCCATCTTACCATCCACGTATGATGCTTAAACTGATTTTATGTGGTTACACACAATCTACTTTTTGTGGTCGTAAAATCGAAGACCTGACAGAGATAGTATCCGCATGATGTGGCTCGCACAAGCATATTAGCCAAGTTATCGGACGATCAATCGTTTTCGTATTCATCCCGATATGAAAGAACTGATTCGTCAGTGCTTTCTGCAATCCCGTTGCCAGTTAGTTATTGCATCATGCAATCTCGATTTTTTACGTGAACTGAAACTATTTATGTCTCAGCCTCATCTCATTTTTTTATCCATTTTACTACATGTTTACTATGGCTAACTTGACGTAGGAACAAACATAGATTCTACTTTACAGCATTAATTCTTAAATGACTAAATTCTTTAGGTATATAGTATTTATTATAAACTAATGGATATTCCTCATGAATAAAAACACTCTCTAACAATAAATCACAGTCTTCTCCACCAACTACTTTATGTTTCTGAGATGCCGCATTAACAGAACTGGAACGCTTTATGTCAGTCGTTGATCTATTTGCAAGTTCATAGATACGGGTTTCAAGCATTTCCAATAATTGATCATTATCTTGTAAATCTAAATTCAATTCAGCTACCGCTTCAATTGCCATAAACGTAAAGGAATAGGCTACAACTTCCCCTTCACTCTTATACCAACGCTCAACTGCAACAACTGCTGCAGATTTCCTACATAATACTTGTTGCGTATATTCACTATCCAAATCAATTCTAAAACTCATTTCAACATCATCAATTTGTTTCGTATGAGATTTATATATAGGGTTCCCTATTTTCTCTAATCCAATTTTAGGGTTATTCTCTGAAATCTTTGTAATGTAATTCCCTTTACCATGTATCCTTTTCACCAATCCATCATCTTGTAAAAGAGAAAGGGCCTGCCTTAATGTCATTCTACTGACTTTAAACATTTTTGCTAATTCGGGCTCGGCTGGCAATTTGCTTTCTGGCAAAAACGTACCATTTATAATTAGCTTATACAATTCATCATACACAGTAATATACAACGGTTTTTTTCTTTCTTGCATGTTTGCGATTTTGAATTCCATCTTCTCACACACCTATACTATTTTCAAATTCTGGACCTTCATCTAATTATTCCCTCTAATATGTATTATAACATTTATTTTGAGCCTACTAAATATCCTGACTTCTCATATATATAGAAAAGAATGTGTCACGGTTTTTACTGTGACACATTCACATGAAAGATTTATATTCATTTTATTTCGCTAATTTATTTAATAACACCCAGTACAAAGCAAAAGCAGCAACTACAATAATTGAAAGGGTAATTAGGATAGTTGAAATTTGTGTTTTATCAAGCATTGCTGCAGTGTAAGCAATACCGATTGAACCAGATACATTGATTGTTAAGTTGTAGAATCCAATTGCTGTTCCGGATTTTTCTTTAGGAATCGTGCTAAGACAAGTATCAAGTAAAGGTGCATACATTAGCGCGAATGAACCTGAGAATACAATCATAGAAAGTACATAGATAACAACAGTGATTTCAGTAAATAATCCTGGAATTAATAGCGCAACTGCGATACCACATAATGCCATCATCGTTGCTTGTTTACTGCTTAATACCTTACCAATCTTACCAGAAAGGGAACCAACAATAACTGACGCCACATAACCTGGAATTAATAACAGTGAAATCATATCGAGCTTTAAACCATATATTTCCTCTAAAATGAATGGGAAGACGAAAATATAACCTAATTGTACTGAGTAAATAATAAATACAATTGGTAGCGTACGAATGAAATATTGGTTTTTGAAGAAAGTCGCATCAATTAAAGCTTTTGAGCTTTTATTGATATAAGTTAAGAATAGAACCAACGCAACCGCAAAACCAATTAGGTATAGCCAGTTAAAGTCTGAGATATATAACATAACTGTTGTAGCAATTGCTGCGATTAAGAATAAGCCAATTACGTCAACATTAACCTTTCTAGACTCTTCCTTCGGTAACAACTTCAAGATGAATGGAAGGATAACGATTGATAATAAAGCAATTAAGAATAAAGTTGTCCAATGTAAGTAAGTAGAAATAAATCCACCTGTTAAAGAACCAACTAACATGGACATGGCATAACTAGCTGTACTTAATCCTAAGAACTTTTTTTGTTCCTCTTTAGGTAAGTGTTTTGTAACGTAAATAACATACAATGTTTCAGCAGATGCTAAACCAGCTGTTTGAATAATTCGTCCAAAAAGAATCATTGCAAAATTGTCTTTAAAAAGATAGCCAACTACCGAGCCCACAACGATGAAAATAATACCGGCACTTAAAAGCGTACGAATATTAATTGAGTCTGCTAACGAAGCGTAAACTACTGCCCCAATACCAATTACTAGACCAGCTAATGTTGCTTGCCAACTAACTGTAGTTGCTGAAATTCCAAGGTCTTTTGCGATGTCTATAGATACGAGTTTAAACGAGTTATCAATAATCAATGCAAAAAGGAAGAAAAACAGTATAACCGGTACGGCTTTTTTTGCATTAAAATTTTGAGTTTCTGGTGCATTTTTATTTATTGCTTCCATTTTAGCGCTCTCCTTCTAGAAATATTTAATAATTTTTTTGAAATGAAATAGTCTGTGGGGGTGAGGGAAATTAGACAACTTCCTTTCCCACAGACTTTATATATCTTTTAATTATTCAGCAAGTTCCAATGCGATTTCCATCATTTTAGTAAATGCTGTTTGTCTTTCTAATTGAGTTGTTTTTTCATGTTTAAAGATATGGTCACTTATTGTTAAGATACAAAGAGCATTTACACCTGCTTGCGCAGCATTCATGTAAAGTGCAGCAGACTCCATTTCTGCGCATAAAATGCCCATTTTACTCCATCTTTCCATTGCTGTTGGATCAGCATTGTAGAAGACATCACTAGCAAGAACATTACCAATGCGGACAGGATATCCTTTTTCATCAGCTACCTTCTTAGCTTTCTCAAGTAATTCATATGATGCAGTAATTGAATAATGACCTGGTAGGTTAAATTGGTGTGCGTAATTAGAATCTGTCGCAGATCCCATTGCAAACACAATATCATATAAGTTTAGGTCATCTTGAATTGAACCCGCTGACCCAATACGAATTAAGTTTTTAACGCCGAAAATATTTATTAACTCCCATGAATAGATACCAATACTAGCAGTTCCCATACCTGTACCCATTACAGAGATTTTTTTTCCTTTAAAAGTACCTGTATATCCAAGCATGCCACGCACTTCATTGAACTGTACTACATCTTCTAAAAAATTATCTGCAATAAATTTAGCTCGTAATGGATCCCCTGGTAATAGGATTGTTTCAGCAATTTCTACTCCATTAGGTTTAATGTGTGGTGTTTCTTTGTGATTTGTACTCATTGATTAAGTCTCCTTTTAAATCAGTTTTAAAATAGGTTCTAAATTAAGGTGCTCTATTTCCTTGGAATTATTAATGCGTTTTCATTTCAAGGAATTTAATAGACAACTCATATATAATCCATTTAACTTGTACAATAAGTTGTCTAACTGGTACACAAATAAAATAACACAGGTTTATTTCTTTTTTCAATTCTATTTTTAAATTTTTTTAATGAAAATGAAAACCCTTTCACAATTTTGTCATAGATAAAATTAAAACCAACTTATATATATATGTAGAAAAAAATTTATCAAAATTCACAAGCTAAACCGTTCAATGATATCCTACTGGAAAAAATTAAAAAGAGCATTCACAAAAAGAAATATTTTCGTGAATGCTCTACATTTTTCAAACTCATACTCTGCATATATAGAACTTACATTGAAAGTGTCTCACTCTGAATTTTATCGACTCTCACCTTTGTTCTATATAAATTTATCGCTCCTAGTGCCACAATGATTCCTACTATATAGAGCGCTAGTTGATAGCTGTTCAATATATTTACAATTAAACCGAATAGAGATGGTGCAATGACTATAAACAATTGATTTAATGTTAAAGCTGAACTAACTGTTAAGCCGATATAACGGGGATCTGATTGCTCTGTGACACAAGCAATGAATAACGAATACCAACCTATTGCTACAAAGCCTAAAAGAAAACAAAACAGTAACATCACTAACTCTGCATGTATAACTAATGGCAATATTAGAGTAAGAACTACTGTAACAATCATCACAATGAATAACAGTTTTTCTCTATTTTTCTCAAAGAATTGATCACTTACCCATGCAATGGCTACTCGACCGATCATCCCCCCTATTAAAATAAGACTCAAATATTCCCCTGCCTGAGTTAAAGAATAATTACCTTCTTTATGTAAATAACTCATGAAATGAGCGATAATAATCATCTGTAATGACATCATTACAATGCCCACAATATATATTGGATACAGCCCTTTATTGTTTTTGATTGCATTCATTTTTTCTTTAAACGAAACCGATTTAGATGCAGTAGCCACACTTTCTTTTGGCTCATGGTACGCTAATAAGAAAAGTAATCCTCCAGCAATCGCCATGATCCCTTGTACAATATGTACTGCAGACAATTCGTAATGATAATAAGTATACGTTAGTAGGACAGATGCTAAAGCTCCTCCGATTGGTATACCAGTTTGTCTAATTCCTAGAGCTAATCCTCTATGTTTGTCTGGAAACCATTTTACGATAGCCGTGCTTCCACCAGTTTGAGCACTTCCGTACCAAATTCCAACTAGTACTAATAACAGCAACAAAATAATATAATTATTAACGAAAACGAGTGTTAATGCTGATAGCCCTAATAAGATAGAACCCCATCCAATGATTTGTTTTTCCCCTTTCTTATCCATCCAATAACCAAAAATAATCATCGAAAAAATAGGTCCTATATTCACAGCTGAAACGATAAATCCTGTTTGTAGCGCTGATAAATCCCATTCAATTTGATAAAATGCTGCGATTGGTCCCATACCATAGGTCACAAAAGTTGCTGCCGTTTGGGATAGTGTCGCAACTAGTACGATTAACCATTTAGTATAACTATTCATAATAGGTACCTCCAAAATCTTTTTATTACACCAATGTATTTGTTCGGTATAATGAGTTAACTAGAGTTTACGCTGTATACTACGACGCGTAAAATGAAGATAAATGATAGGCGCTATCAAAAATTTTAATAGGGTGTGTGACAAATAATATGAACATCGAAGAAATTGCATTAAAAATAGAAATATTAGAACGTCAAAATTTAAGTAAATCCGCCGAAATGACCAACTATACACAGTCTGCGCTTACTTCTAAAGTAAAAAAGATGGAGTCAGAAATCGGACAGCCTGTTTTTAAACGTACACCCCAAGGTCTAAAAATCACCAACGTAGGCATCCAGTATAAAAACTACCTGCAACTCATTACACAAGAATACGAAGGATTTTTAAACTCCGTTGGTACTAATCAAGTGAAAACAAAAGTGAACTTTGGCGCATCACATACAACAATTAAGATTTATGGAGCCTCTATCGTTAATGCTTTAAATACAAATAACATTCCACTGGATGTAGATTTCACAGTAGAATCTAGTAATTCTATAAATGAAAAAATACACAACTCTGAAATGGACTGTGCACTCACTAGTAATCCGATTAAACATTACCCTGATTTAGCCTATGACATTATTGCTACTGAAACATTCGATGTCATTTCAAATGATTCTCATATTGTTAATTTTGATGAGCGTATACCTGTTACACTGCTTGTATTAAGTAAAGGTTGTATGTACACGCGGGCTATGGTGGAATATCTATCGAAAAATCAAATTCCATATAATATAAAAGAAATTAAATCAGTCAGCAGTATTCAAGATTTCCTGCATATTGATCAATCAATAGCTGTGTTAAATACGAAGCTAATTGACTTATATAACTATACAAACATTCACCGCTACAATCTACAGCTAAACAATGAGATTAACACTGTATATATCTATAAAAAGAATGAAAGTACGCAGAAGAGTATTTTACAATTAAAAAATGTCATTAAATCGATTATTGAAGAACCCTTATGATCGTCTATTACGTCTAATTATTTACAACCTATTTATTAACTTTTCACGAAAATTTTACAAAGGAGCAAATGCTATGAATTCAAATCGATTTTTACTTTTAATTGCTATTTCCCTTTTATGGTTAGTTGGTTGTTCGAATCAAGATATTAAAGTACATACAACCGAAAAACCTGATGCAGCAGAAATACTAAAGTTAGATTCAAATGCTGATATATTTCAATGGGGAGATTCTATTTATCAAACAGGAATTGATTGGGTAGATGAATTGAAGTTAGAAGAGAAAGAGCATATCGGAGAAATTGAGTTTAAAGCATCTAAACCGGAAGATTTCAAAAATGGTGCGGCGAATAAACTACCAATAGGTGCTGAAATTTATTCTGTAAAAGATCACGATGACATACTTATTGTGAAATTTGAGAACGAAGTAAAACGTTATTTAGCATCTTCAGAAGGTTAATAAACAAATAAAAAGTGTGTTTTGATAAAATAACTCAAAACACACTTTTATTCTATTCAATATTGAACTTTTTGATATAGATTATGAGACCGAGTAAAAAATGCCTACTAGCGTTAATTCTTTCCTAAGTAACGCTAATTCTCTTCTGAGTAGCGCTAATCACATCCCCAGTAGCGCTAATCATCCCCAGTAGCCCTAATTCTCTTCTGAGTAGCGCTAATCACATCCCCAGTAGCGCTAATTCTCTTCTGAGTAGCGCTAATCATCCCCAGTAGCCCTAATTCTCTTCTGAGTAGCGCTAATCACATCTCCAGTAACGCTAATTCTCTTCTGAGTAGCGCTAATCACATCTCCAGTAGCTCTAATTCTCTTCTGAGTAGCGCTAATCATCCCCAGTAGCCCTAATTCTCTTCTGAGTAGTGCTAATCACATTCCCAGTAGCGCTAATTCTCTTCTGATTAGCGCTAATCATCCCCAGTAGCCCTAATTCTCTTCTGAGTAGCGCTAATCACATCCCCAGTAGCCCTAATTCTCTTCTGAGTAGCGCTAATCTATAATCCCGCTACGAATACCACTTAACCAATCCATCATGTATTCATATCTTATGTCCGACGCATATATGCACGAACCGTAATTGGTGCAAAGATTGCCACAATGACAGCTGCTCCTATTAGGGAAGCAAATAGGTCCCAACCTACTGTACCAGAGTTTGCAAGATCTCGAACAGCGGTAACTAGATGCGAGATCGGGTTAATTTTCACAAACCATTGTAGCCAGTTAGGCAATGTATCAGCGGGCACAAAAGCATTTGAAAGAAACGTTAGAGGAAACAGCACGATCATTGAGATACCCTGTACACTTGATGCAGTACGTGCAATAACACCGAAGAAGGCAAAGATCCAGCTAATTGCCCATGCACATACAATGACTAAAAGTGCGGCTAAAACAACGTGACTTAGCCCTCCCTCTGGTCGATACCCCATGATATAACCCATAGTAAAAGTGAGTACAGTTGCAATTGTATAGCGGATTGTGTCAGCCAACAATGCTCCTGCCAATGGTGCAATTCGCGCGATAGGCAGTGACTTGAATCTATCAAAAACGCCCTTATCCATATCCTCCCGTAGTTGCACACCCGTGACAATTGAAGTCGTAATTACGGTCTGCACTAGAATACCGGGAATAATGACAGGCAAGTAGTTTTGCACGTTCCCCGAGATAGCTCCTCCGAAAATGTAAGTGAACATCAGAGTAAAAATGATCGGTTGGAGCGTAACGTCAAACAACTGCTCTGGAGTACGTCGAATCTTCAATACACCACGATAAGCCATTGTTAACGAATTACTTACTGATTGTTTAAAGCTCGTTTTTTTTCGTAGTTGCCGTCCAGCAACCTGATTTATAGTAGAACTGCTCATACTCTTTCCTCCTCCACTTTATCGGATTCATTGGACGACTTAGAAGCATCATCCTCAGCACCGCGACCAGTAATGGTCAAAAAGACTTCGTCTAGTGTTGGTTTCTGTACACTCATCTCATCTAGTCTGATTCCTTTTTGACGGAGAGCAATCAGTAGATCTGTGACTTTGTCAGCATCCGCCATTGGGGCAGTTATCTTCCCGATTTCCGAAGAAATTGATGTCTGAACTTTAAGCACTTGTTCAATGGTTTGACGAGCGTCCTGTATGTCCTGAGGATTTTGAATACTCAAATGTAGTGATGAGGTTCCAACTGAAGCTTTTAGTTCATTAACTGTCCCCTCTGCTACAACTCGACCATGATCAATAACAGCAATACGATCTGCTAATTCATCTGCTTCTTGCAAATACTGCGTTGTTAACAGCACGGTTGAACCTGTTTTTACTAATCGACGAATAGTATCCCACATCTGATTTCGTGTTCGGGGATCTAACCCTGTAGTCGGTTCATCCAAGAAAATCAGTGGTGGTTGAGCAATTAGACTTGCCGCTAAATCCAGTCTACGACGCATACCTCCAGAGAAGTTTTTCAAAGGACGTTTCGCGGCTTCAGTTAAACCAAATTCCTCCAACAATTCCGCTGCCTTATTTCGAGACTCCGCACGACTCAGCCCTAGTAATCTTGAGAATATAATTAGATTCTCCGTAGCGCTGAGTGACTCATCTACTGAAGCATACTGGCCAGTTACCCCTATCAATTGACGTACGATATGTGGATCTTTCGCTACATCGTACCCGAAAATGCGTGTCGATCCTTCGTCAGCCTTCAAAAGAGTCGCCAACATTCTGATAGTGGTAGTCTTCCCTGCCCCATTTGGTCCAAGTACACCGTAGATAGTACCGGCACGGACGTTCAGATTTACACCATCAACTGCACGATTGTCACCAAAATTTTTGACTAGTCCTCGTGCTTCAATAGCCCATTCACTATTGGCCGTTGCTTCCTTTCTATTTTGAATACTCATTGTAATTCCTCCTTCTTCGCATTACCATAATTTTCATTTTACATTTTTCCGAAGAACTTAAGTAGTAGAGTACCTTCCTAATTAGGGATGATTTTGCATGTTACTCCATCCCACACCAAGAAGTTCTCCTGCAGATTTCTTTCTCTAAATTTTCATAAACGGATAATACATCATGTTCATGAACTGAATATGAACTGAAGATGAAGAACAAATATTTTTATGTTTTAAGGATGCGATCATTTTAATAATAAGAATATGTACGGAGAAAGTATAAGTGGAGAGTATATGTGAGAATAATTATTTTAATCCCGCATAAATTAATTAAAAGACACTCATTTACATATGATAAGGTTCACCTTAATATATCTAGATGATGAAACGAAAACCTAAAGTTGAACGATTGTAGAAGATTTGCTAGTCTGTTATTAACTAAGAAGAATCCATTATCGGTAATTCCAACTAGTAGTCTCAAAGAAAATTAAATAAAACACAACCAACCTTTTCATTTCACCCTAAATAGAAAGAAGTTGATAGTTATCATGAACGTTCGTTTGAAAAATGGAAATGAAGTTACGATAAAAGAAGCTAATAAAAATGATGCTCAGCAAATGATTAATTTCTACAATGTAGTAGGTGGAGAAACTGATTTTCTATCATTCGGAAAAAATGAATTTAATAGAGATTTAGAGGAGTATAAAAAGTTTATAGATTCTACATCAATGGAACAAAACTCTATAATTTTAATAGCAACTTTAAAGGATGAAATTATAGGCATAGCATCTATTAATTCTAGCCAAAAAGATAGAACGAAACATGTAGGAACATTAGGAATTGTTGTGAGCGAAAAGTTGATTGGACAAGGGTTAGGTAGAATATTGATGGAAGAACTGATTAATTGGGCACCTTCAAATGGGGTGACTAAAAAAATTAGACTTGTAACGAGAGAAGATAATGTTTTCGCCATTGAATTATACGAAAAGCTCGGCTTTGAAAAAGAAGGACTCCTAAAAAAAGACAATTTAATTAATGGGGTTTACTATAGTACATTAGTGATGGGGTTATTTATTTAGATTTTGCGCACTTGTCTTCAAGGACTCCCCTGAGTTCCATAAACTATAAAAAGCAGAACTAAAGATTATCTTTTAGTTCTGCTTTTATTTTGCATATTGAGGATTTTCATTCATTTATAAATTTATTGGAGTAGAAAAAAATGTGAATAACGCCTCCCACTATGTATACAACACTAAACGTTATTAATTTAATTTCAGGAGAACAAAAGCAAATTACCTTCCCTAAGAAAAATGAATTAGATATTTCACCACAAGTTGTTGGAACAAATATCACTTGGTATCGAATGAATGAGAAGAAAAATCAAGGAGATGTATGGGTTAAAGATTGGCGAAGTGGTCAAGAATATCGATGGTTAAAAAATGTAGACTCTGCACCGACTTTTTTCAGTAAATCTAATTAAAACATTATCACTATGTTGCTCCATTTTTTATTATTTTTCTTCAAAAGAGTAATGTACACTACTAAAATTACGTAGTGTACATTTTTTCAATAGAAGTTTATGTTCTACTAAAACCAAAACCAACAGATCTATTTTCTTGAAAAATTGACATTATAAATGCTTTTATTAATACACTTTTTCAAATACAACTATGCACATCCGGTCTCCCCACACTTTAATAGATTACCGTCTTAGATTATTCCCGTGTCTTATTAAAGATAATAAAGATATTCCAACACATATTTACCATTTTTTAATTGAGTAAAACTAAATTTTATTGCGATAGACCCAAAAGCATCAAATTCTTTTGGTCGATATTGATAAGTAAATGTAGCAAATCCCTTTCCTTTATAAGTATCATAAACTTCTACCTTGGAAGTTGAGACTTTGTTTAGAGCCTTAGAATAAGTAGATAATATTTTCTTGGAATTGACTTTTCGCATGCCTTTTATTTTTCTACTATAATTGTCATTAGTATATTTGTGACCAAGGAAAAAGTCGTTTTTTCCGTGCTCAACTACATGTTTGTTAACATACGAATTGAAAGATGTAGTTTTCCCCGTATTAAGAGAATTACCGTAGATTTTTATAAGTTTTGCAGCTTCTGGTTTTAATTCACTTGTTACCTTTTTCATGCTGAATTTCTTAGGGTAGGTTAGTACTCCTTTTTTCGAAACCGTCGCAGCTACTTGTGTAACAGCTGCAGATTTAGTTATTTGCTGTGTTTTATTTGTTGCAGCTTTAGTTTCTGCTCCGACTCCCATCGAACTTAATATAAGGGTACCGGCTACGATCATTGTCATGACCATACCTTTTTTTAGTTTCTTTCCACTTTTTTTCATTAAATTCCCTACTTCCTTCATTTTTAAAACAGATATTTATTTTCTATAAATATCCACATTCACAAATCTTAACATAAAGGAACCATTTTTTAGCACGTTTGATAATAAAACAGGTTAAAATTCCCATCAATTTAATTATAGTAGTTAAATTGATTCATCTCACTTTTATGTAAAAGAAGATATATTATGTCCTAACACCTAAATTTGATTTTTCACAATAGACAAAAAGACTTTTCCCTGTAATTATATATTTCTTTTTTTATTCCGAGTAATTTTGTTTTCATTATTTATTCTCAATAGAACATACTATTTTGGATTTAAAAACTTTTGGCACTAGTAACGAATAAGAGACATTTAATATTTGTGGAGGGAGATAATAATTTTGAAAAAAAATATAACCTCAGTTGGCATTATCTTATGTTTACTATTTGGTGGAGCTTGGTTACACCATGAAGATCCAAATACTAAGATCGCATTTGCAATGGAACCTGAGCCAAATCCGGAAAAAATTTTAAATGATAACTTCAGCATTTTATTACAAAAATTAAGCCCCAAACTAAAGGAACAAAATTTCAAAATAACAACCCTCAGTTTTAATTCCAAAGAAAATAAAATATCTATTGGAGTAAATGCTAGCCAGCTGTATATTAACAAAACTGAAAAAAGTATTAAGAAAATCATTCATGAATCATCACAACAAACATTGTTTAAAAATTATTCAATCGATGTTTATAAGCTGATCTTAGACTCACCAGATCCACATAAATTGGCATTAGAAAGAAATGATACACTAACTACGACATTTCAAGAAGACCTTAGAGCTAAGGAATATATTGAAATTGAAAGTATACGTATAAGAGATAAAAATAAGAAGCTATTTGTAGAAATAAACACATCTATACAAAGAACCACTTTATTCAATATCAATCGAGGAAAAGAAATAGAATTAGAAATCAAGAAGTCATTAACAAATTCATTTTATAAAGATGAACTCAAAAGACTAGAGGTTTTTGTTTATAATGATAAACATGTAAAGATCAACTAAAAGAAGGTGACCCACTGAATAAATATCATGGGTCACCTATTTTTGATTAATTTTACTTTAATTCAAAACTGAAGCTGTTTTATATAAAGTATTTGCGAGTAATTTAAGAACGCTCAACGATGGAATCACTATGCTTCCCCTTCATTTTGAACTTATATTATTAAATACCAAAAAAAGTTACTTTATAAGTATAATATTCACTCTAATATGATGTACAATATATTAGACTTTGTTCAATACTGTAGACAACTAGACAGGAGTACACAACATGCGATCTTCACTTTTTTCATACCTAGCGCTCTTCTTTGCTGTATTTGCGTTATCAACATCTGCAATTTTTGTAAAAATAGCAGATGCTCCACCAGCCATTACTGCATTTTATCGCTTATTTTTTGCGATGCTCATATTGTTACCTTTTTTAATCGGGAATAAGAGTTACCGACAAGAACTTGTTGGTTTAACTAAAAAGCAATGGGGGTTAGGGATACTTTCCGGCCTATTTTTAGCCTTTCATTACGTATTATGGTTTGAATCTTTAGAATACACATCTGTTGCTAGTTCAACGGTAATCGTAACGTTACAACCTCTATTTTCTATGGTTGGGGGTTATTTTCTATTTAAAGAACGCTTTTCTAAAGGCGCTATCATTGGTTGCTTTGTAGCGATTTTAGGTAGTTTGATTATTGGTTGGCAGGACTTACAAATAAGCGGCGACGCACTATACGGAGATATCTTAGCCTTTATCGCAGCAGGTATTATTACTGGCTATTTCTTTATTGGACAATCTGTTCGGAAGGAGTTATCTCTTATTCCGTATTCAGTTATAGGTTATGGGAGTAGCTCAATCTTTTTGGCCATCTATGCACTTTGCCTAAATGAATCATTTACTAACTACTCATCAACTACATGGTGGGCTTTATTAGGTCTAGCATTTGTGGCAACTATTTTAGGGCAGACGATTTTCAATTGGCTAATCAAATGGATTAGCACTTCTGTTATCTCCATGAGTATTTTAGGAGAAACGATTGGCACTTGTATTCTTGCTTACTTCATTTTGGGAGAAGTCATATCCATTGAGCAAGCAGTAGGTATTATCGTTATCTTAATTGGTTTAGCAATATTTCTAGTCCAGCAAAGAAAGACGAATTAAACGAAAAAACAACGGCTAGTAAATCTGCCGTTGTTTTTTATTTTTTTTAGCACTATGCAATGATACTTCAATTACTACGATTTTTATAATAGATTAAAAAATCCGTCCATTTGTCATCCTCATAAGAAAACTCTTTTCTCTCGCATTCAAAGAGATATCCTGCCCTTTCCGCCAGTTTTATGGAAGGATTATTATCTACATTAATATGTAATTCAATTCTATGGAAATCTAAAGTCGAGAAAAACAAATCAGTTGCAGCCTTGACACTCTCTATTCCGTACCCATTTTTCCAAAACTGATTATGAATAGAATAACCCATCATCGCCCATTGATAATCCATCCTCAGTATCGTTATTAGCTCCACTTTCCCGACATTCACGCCATCTTCTTTACGGAAAATCCCGAGGATATACATTTCATCCTTCTTTGCTGATTGATCAAATCCATTTATCCAGTTGATAAACCAATCCTCAGTAGAAGTAGACATATTTAAAGGTTTACCATCATCATATTTGTATTGCGAAGGCAATCGATTATCAAACTGTGTATACCAATTGAGATAATCCTCTTTTTTATAAGGACGTATAATCAATCTTTCAGTCTCTATTTGTAAATTTGAAAAATCCATATTGCTACCCCCTACGTTATTTCATCATTGAACTTTTTATGTTAATAAAATCCAAATACAACTTTAACATATTTTCCCTTAAAAAGTGTAATTATATTTTTCATCAGTAATCCCCCTATAACTTCATCAATTAAAAACAAATAAAAAACAGTATACTGATTGAAATCTTTTCATTTGAATTAGAATTTGACGAAATGTATACAAACGTATACAATCAACATTATAACCTTTTGTATACATTTGTATACAAAGAAGGAGGGGTTTTAATGAGAGATGGAAAATTTAAGGATTTAAAGAAAGAGGGTCATCATCGAGGTGAGCGTCATAAAGGAAGAGGTGGATCTGGAGAACGTGGACCAAAAACATTTCGTCGAGGTAGAGCAATTGCTTTTTTAGAGAGAATGAATCTTAAGCGTTTCACTATTAAGCAGCAATTAGATAAACCTGAGTTTCAATCTATTCATCCAATTTTAGTCGGTGAATTAAAAGCCATTGATATGGTAATCAACGAATTTATTCAATTGTTTGAAATACAAGAGAATGAAGCAATGGATATCCCAAACAATGATGAACACACAGAAAATTTGGAGTTGGATAGTAAAGAGTCAGTAACTATTGATGAGGGAGGAATTGAACCTAATGAAACAAATAAATAATTATATCGATTCAGTGTTTCAAAATCATAATACTCATTTGGAGGAAGTCATTTCGTCCATAGAAGAAAATGGCATGCCCTCCATATCGGTATCTCCTTCTTCAGGGAAACTTTTAACTATGCTAATTTCCATTTCAGGAGCTAAAAACGTTCTTGAGATAGGTGCACTAGGAGGTTATAGTGGCATTTGTCTTACAAGTGGATTCGGGAAAGAAGGAAAATTAACTTCTCTTGAATTAGAAGAAAAATACGCTGAGTTAGCAAACATCAATCTATCTAAAGCAGGATTTGGAGATCAAGTGTCGTATCTAACTGGTCCAGCATTGCAGAGCCTTGAAAAACTATTTGAGGATAATAAGCGATTTGACTTTTTCTTTATCGATGCTGACAAAGAAAACTATGAAAATTACTTAGAATATTGTATTAAACTTGCGGAATCAGGAGCTATAATCGTTGCTGACAATGTACTTGCTCGAGGTAGTGTAGCAGACCAAGAGGTTAAACCTAAACACTATTCCGAATTAATGAAGAAATTTAATGAAACAGTGGCCAATCATCCTCAATTAGAATCTATTCTTATTCCAATTGGTGATGGAATGACTATTTCAAAAGTGAAGAAATAATTGAATTTTTTATCAAACACCATACTTCGTTAAGAACAGTCTCACTCTAAGTTGTTTTCAAAGTATCTCATGGTTTAAAGATGATAATTATTAAAAGACCGTTGATAGCCTGCATAACTTTCAACGGTTTACTTCAATTATGAATTTGATTTAATCGAAATAGAATTCCATACCTTTTCTATTAAACTTATAAGTCCAAATAGAAGAAGTGTATTTAAGGCTAATGTTGATAAAGCAAAAAATAAGTTGTTAATTCCATAATCGAAAATTGTAAAAATACTTATACCTACATCATCCCCTTTGTAAAAAATCCATTTAAAAGGAAGTCCTAGCAACAAGGCTATTCCAAAACTAATCCATATTTTTATGTTTTTCCGCATATAGATGGTCCCCTCCTTTAAGAACTTTCCAAACTAAAATCTGATTAAGATATATTATGTATTTGTTTTAATACAAAGTTCAGTAATGATTAAGTATCTTAATGGAATACTTCCGAATAATTATTCTGATAGACTACTTTTCTTTTTATCTTTATATGCCATCATTCCACTTATAAACAAACAAAGAAGTATTAATAATGTAAAGGTAAAAAAGTTAAAGAAGACTGCGTTAGAATAGATGCTTAGTAAAGGAATTTTCGATTCTTCATGATATATTGGGTTTACTTCGGCAAGAAGGGATTTTAATTGAATTGCTCTTATTAGAGTGGTACTTACAATCAAGATTATTCCCAATAAGCTACCTGCTACAGTCATTCGAATAATCCCCTTCTGCAAGTTGCTATACATAAATTCATGCATATAACTGATAGACATAGCGATGAAGACAATAATAAATGGAAATAAAAAAAAGAATGGAAATAAACCGATATTACCATTTCCTCCACCATTATTAGTAGGAGAAATTGCTGTTAAGTTGGCAAAAATAAAGGCCCCGATTGTTAAGACTGTACTTAACATATAGATGATAAAATAAAGGTACCTTGTTAGTTTTTTCACGCATTACAACTCCTTTATAATCTACATTGTACATTAATTGGAAATCTAAAAAATAGTTTGTGTAAACATATATAACTAAAGAACTTTATATTTTATCCTCTTGAACACCCTCTCTCGATTTAATTTCAAAACAAATATTTATAAGAATCACATAAAAACAATGTAATCAAACGGTTTTAAGCGGTGAAAACACTCTCCCATTTCTCTTATTCTAAATCGATTTTTTTGACAAATTAACAACTATTCTATAAAATGAATGACAGTCAGTCATGAAATGAGGAATACAAATTGTCAAAAGAAGAAAAGATTATTCTTGCTGCTATCGATGTTTTCCGTGAAAAAGGTGTTGAAAAAACAAAAGTATCCGATATTGTAAAATCTGCAGGAATAGCTCAAGGTACTTTTTATTTATACTTTCCATCCAAACTATCCGTGATGCCGGCAATTGCAACTATAATGGTAGAGAAAATCATGTCAGAAGTGAACCACCGCTTCCAAGATAATGCGTCGATTGAAGACAAATTAGAGCAAATTGTCGATGCTGTTTTCTATTTAACAAAAGAGTATCGTGACGTCTTTGCCCTTGTTTATGCTGGAATCACTCAAACTGAGCATTTAAAAGAATGGGAGACTATTTATGCACCTTTTTATGAATGGATGAACAACTTCTTAAAACAAGCTCAAAATGCCGGAGATATACGCGACTCACTTAATACTGAACGATCCTCTAAGTTGATAATTGGTCTAATTGAATCTGCAGCTGAACAAATTTATTTATATGATGATTTTGATGAAGAAAATGCAGCAATTCAGAAACAAGAACTACTTAATTTTTTACATCATGCATTAGGGCTTCGTATTTAAATTATGAAGCTTTTGCGCTCGAAAAATGACTGATAGTCAGTCATTATGTACTGACAATTAAAAATGTAACTGATATTGATTACGAAAGGAATGATAAATATGACTAAAGATTGGTTGTATGTTGCTTTAACTTGTTTATTTGAATTAATTTGGGTCTTCGGCTTTAATACTGCAAGTACTTGGTGGCACTGGGCTATTATATTAGTAATTATTGCGGTAGATTTCCACTTCTTATCTAAGGCTTGTGAGAACTTACCAACCGGCACTGTCTATGCTATTTTCGCAGGAATCGGTACAATTGGTACGACATTAATGGATGTATTTATATTTGAAGGAGAATTTAGCTTAGCAAAAGGAATTTTCATGGTGATTCTTCTTGCGGGCGTTATTGGATTAAAATTAGCTGATAATCATACGAATGATGAAAATGATTTGAAAGGAGTGCATTAACGATGGGTTGGATATTTGTATTTTTAGCTGCAATGTCGGAAATTGTAGGCGTTATCGGTTTAAAGCTATACAGTCAGAATAAAACAATTCGAAATTTGATTCTTTACGCTGGAGGTTTCGGCTTATCATTTGCCCTCCTCTACACTTCGTTTAATTATTTACAATTAAGTATTGCTTACGCTGTATGGATCGGTATCGGTACAGTCGGCGCTGTTTTGATTAATATGATTCTATTTGGAGAATCCAAAAACGTAGCACGTGTTATTAGTATTATTGCGATCGTTATTGGGGTGGCTGGGTTGAAGGCTGTTTCTTAATTTTGTAATAGAATATATCCCTCATATCGAAGACCCCGTCATTAATTCGTAAACGAACAAATGGCTGGGGTCTTTTATAATGGTCACTTGTTCTTTTTTTATTTCTCATTCAAAGTTATCTTATTCGTTAAGTTAACACTTCATCCATAGCTTCTAGCATATTTCGCCATGCTTGCTCCGTTTGTGGTGCAAAGTCTGACCATTCAGGATGTAATTCGTGAGTTAAAGTGAGTTCACATCCTGTCTTGGTTGATACTATGTCAATTATAACACGCGCTGCATCCGGTGATTCTTTTGGAATACCCCAAGTAAATACTAGCCGTTTCGGTCGATTAATTTCTATATACTCTCCACGGTGGTCAATCTCCTTGCCTTCTCTTAGATCAACAAATGAGAAAGAGCCTCCCACGCTTCCATCAATTTCTACACGTTGAATATCCCCCTTTGGAAACATCCATTTCTTCACTTTTTCAGGGTCAATCCAAGCTTCAAAAACTTTATCTGATGAAATATTAAAGTTATAAATTACAACTGCATTCGTATTTGATTGAGTATTCAACAAGATCATCTCCAATTGATATAATAAAAGGTTAGTCTGTGCTTTAAATTATTTCGAATAACCGATTACTTTACCTAGTATTTCTTTCTGAGGTAGTAATCCAAAGTCTTTACTGTCAATTCCTCGCCACCATTGGTCAACAAGAACATATACTGTATTTTTCTCTACTAAAACAGGTTCCATATTTATATTGAAATAGTCACGAGTAGTTTGTTCATTTTCAATATTAGAAGCATCTACATTTTGGAAATAAGCTTTTTCGTCCATTCCACGGATTAACGCTTTGCCATAAAAAGTATCCAGGACTTTATTATCAATACAAACTTGACCATTTTGTATTTCGATTGTTTCCCCTGATAAACCAACAACTCGACCTAAATAACTGCGAGGCAATTGAGGGTTTTTAGTTAATTCTGATTCAGGCATATTAAAATAAATGACATCGCCCCTTTGTAACGAAGAGTAATTCGGTTCTATCACCAAATCGCTATTCTCTGATGTCTCATATTCGTGTTTTCCTCTATCCATCGTATCCAGGTTCCATTCCACTTTAAATTGTTCTTCTTTTGGTGATACCGTCGCAAGTTTTAAAGGTGTATTATCATCAGTTATAAATTCTGGGGTTATCTTATTTGTAGATTCATTTTTTTGAATGCATCCTACTAACACTATACTAAAGAGTAGGATTAATAATTTTTTCATTACATCCTCCTTTTTTCTAGATATGTCCATAATTATCCCTTAATTCCTTTTTACAATCAATTAAATGACACTTTTATACAATTTAATAGTACGTCTGACGATTTAAATCTTAAAAATCCCCGTTCATCATTTCCAAAAAAAGAATTTAAACACTCTTAAGAATTTATTGTACAATAACAAATATAGTTAAACCTATCCAGGAGGAATAATATTGTACACATATTCATATGAAATCCCTAAACAAATGTCGATGCAAGATAGATTACCACTAATAGATGAAAATGGTAACGTTCATTGTTATATAAAAAAGCGAAAACCAAGAATATTGACTCGTATTGTAAATAATTTATTTAGTTTTACTCTTAATTATTGCTTTGAAGCAGTGGATCTAAATGAAAAAAACATCTATAGAATAAACGCTTTAAAATACCGATTTAAATTAGACTACATGTTAACAACACCGCTTCAGAAAATAGTTCTGAAAAGAGTTCGTGAGCAACTAATCGAAAGTAAATATACATGGCAAGATAGTTCAGATACATATGTATTTCTTCAACACTATTCTGCAGAAGTACGTTTATTTAAAAATGATGAAGAAATAGCTACAGTGAAGCTTGTGGACACTAGGAATTCGGATGAGTTAGATAATGTAATCATCACTCTTTTAACTGAAGATAATGTCAATTTAGCAGGATTAACGGCCATCCTCTATCTCAGTTTGTATTACTATAACCGTCATGATATTACACTTTTAGGTAAATCTTTTTCTCTTCTTGATTTTTAATAGAACAGAAATACTTTCTATAAACGGCTTTCGAATATTCAAATTTATAAAATAACCGTTCAAAATGTTTGAACGGTTCTCTTATTTTTTTTGGATTAATAAATTAATCAAATGTGGACACTCAAATTACTTTACTTATAAAAATTTTGATATTCAGAAAATCTGCCACGTCTGTGTAGACCGTAATATTATTTTTTAGCTTCACAAAGAAATGCCCTTCATCTTCAAATCGAATATATGAGACAGAGTGATTTCTAGCGTTTAGTTCATCAATAATTAGCTCCGTAGGATGATATACTGGATTTTTCGCTGTTCTTTTATGTAAATATAGCTATATACCAATTGAACGCATACGAATCTCTCCCTTTTTAAATGATTAAATAAATTGCAAAAAAGTAAATAGTGATGACATTTTTGGCTCTCTCCTTACAGCACTATGTGAAAACCTCATATTTAAGAAACGTGAACTCAATAATACCAAGTTCACGTTCACGTTTACGAATATCTCTCTAGTTATTAGAACAAAAATCAGTCAAATACTAATAGAAATTATCGGCTTGCTATTGGTTGGATTTCTGACGGCATAGGACAGATATAACTTTGGTCTCCTAAACGTTTCTTCAATTCAGCTTTTGCTAGATCAATGTTTTCAGGATTAAGCAGTAAGTCAATTGCCGTAGCCCCCATCACCTTACCTGCATGAAGCATCCCTTTGTGGCCAATCGAAGTTCCTCCTTGTGCTACAGCCTGCCAAGAATGTAGCTGTGTACCCATTGCAAAACAATTCGTCGCACACTGTACTGTAGGAACAACCCAGCTAACATCTCCAACGTCAGTCGAACCAGACATTTTGAATGTTTTATTAATATAAGGCATAAGTAGGGAAGATAATTCTTCTTCCTTTAATTTTTGCAAGATTTCCTCGCTACCCTTAATCGATAAATTATTTAATTGTTGCAAAACACCTTGTCTTTCCCCTGTAGCCATCGTTTTACGGATTTGGCGAGCAAATTCCTTTTCTGTTTCATTAAATGTAGGAACACCCATCACACGGAAGTTATTATACATAATTGCTTCCAGTGTATTGTTCGGTATTAAGTTAGAGCATCCTTTATCAAAAATGATTTCAACTTCAGTTTCTGTCATCATAGCGGCACCTTGAGCTACCTTGCAAACGCGCTGATAAATTTCTTCTACTTGTTGTGTTTCAGGAGCGCGAACCAAATAGAGTACTTCTGCTTCTGCCTGCACCACATTGGCTGCAATACCACCTGAATTCGTAATAGCATAATGGATACGAGCATCTGAGATAATATGTTCACGAAGGAAGTTAGTTCCCACATTCATCAGTTCTACAGCATCTAGTGCACTACGTCCTAGATGCGGTGCACCTGATGCGTGAGCAGCTTTTCCTTTGAACCGGAAGTACACTTGATAATTAGCTAGATTACTAACCGATGCTACTGCATTAAATGGGTACGGGTGCCAGCAGATGCTCGTGTCTACATCATTGAACAAACCCTCGCGAACCATGATTGTTTTTCCTGATCCACCCTCTTCGGCCGGACAGCCGTAATAACGGACCGTTCCTTTGATCTGATTTTCTTCCATAAAATGACGTACTGCAATTGCAGCCGCTAAAGAGCCAGTACCAAGTAGATTATGTCCGCATCCGTGTCCATTTCCGCCTTGCTCGATTGGTTGTTGAGTATCATTACCACGTTCCTGACTTAGACCGGGCAGCGCATCATATTCACCAAGAATAGCTACAATAGGTCCACCACTTCCATAACTTCCGATAAAAGCAGTTGCCATACCTCCGACTCCGCGTTCTACCTCAAAACCTTCTTCTTCTAGCGTTTTACAAAGCAGTTCTGCAGATTGGAATTCTTCAAAACGGGTTTCAGCATAATCCCAAATACGGTCACTTACATCTATTAACTTTTCTCTTTTATTCTCAATAAGTTCTGAAATACGTTGACGATTAAACATAAAAAACACCTCTTTTTTATTGGTTAAGAACTGAACTACTCTACATTAGTACTTACTTCTGCAGTCTGCTCATTAGAAATAATTGTTTGATTTTTCACAGTCATACCTACTAAAAATGAAACAACAAGCGCACCGATTAAGAACCAAAAACCAGCATCATAGGAACCATTAAATTTTTGAATCATGAACCCCATTAGAGTTGGAGCAATTACCCCTGCTAATTGCCCACCTAAATACACCATTCCAGTAGCAGTTCCTATGGAAGAAGAATGAATGTATTTCAACGGCATCGTAAGAGTTGTTGTCAACGCTAAGGCAACACCCATATTAATGAATGACCCATATATCACAACAAAAGCAATGGAAGGAGCATGGATAAAGAAATACATTGAGATGATTCCAATCAAAGAACCAAAAACAATTAAATATTTTTCGCGTCCTACCATATACTTGTCTAATATCCAACCGCTAAATAACATTGAAATAAGACCCAAAATGGATGGAATAGAAGACAGCGCACCCATTGATATCATATCGAGATTACGAACCTTAACCATATAAGACGGCATCCATGCAGCTGCACCCCAACTCACAATGGATATTCCAAAGTAAATGACAGTAAGTTGCCATAACAAAGGAATTTTAAAAGCTTCTTTGAGCGATATTTTTTTATTTGTTGTCTTTTTGGTAACGTCTAATTTGCCTGTTGGATTGAAATACTTCCAGTAAATAACTGCGAGTATTAAACCGAGAAACCCAAGGATGACGAACATAAATTTCCAGCCACTGAAACTAATCATACTTGCAATGACAAATGTACCTATTACTCCCCCGATTTTTGTGGAGGCTAGTAAAAGTGATTTTGCGCGTGCACGTTCTTGTTTTGGAAAAGTTTCCGCGAGTGATACTTGACTAGCTGAAGGATAACTTCCCTCTCCAATACCGAATAAGAAACGGAAGGCAATGAGCGAAAGAAACGACCAGGCGACACCAGTTAGAATAGTTAATAACGACCAAGCAACTAATGAAAACATGATTACTCTACGCGAACCAAATCTGTCAGCTAAACTCCCTCCTATAGGCTGCATAATGGCGTAACTTAGGAAAAAACTACTTATCACTAGACCAACCTGTGTTTCCGTTAATCCAAATTCTTTAGAGATAGGAATGACAGCTATGTTGATGGCTATCCTATCAAATGTATTTACAATCCACCCCATACAGAGAAGTACCATGATCAAGGTTTTCTGTTTTCGGTTTGTTGCTACGTCCATCTATTTTCCCCCTTTGTGAAAAGCAATTACGATTTTTAATATGAATTGTAAACAAACAACCTGTCACATTATTTAATTAGTGTTCCCCCTTTTAACTCCCATAAAATGAATCGCAATTACTTATAGACACATTAAAGACAATGTCTTAAAATAAATATAGATTAAGAATTTAGAAATTTCAATACCTTTAAAAAATTTCTATTACGTTACAATTCTTGTGAAATGATATAATTGAATCAAAGGAGGGATCATGTATGATACGACTAGGTGTCCTGATTGCTCAACACTCTCTGAAAGAAATGGAGACTGTGCCTGGTAGACTTCTTGAATGTTGCGAGATCGTAATGCTTCCATATCAACGGCTTCATGAAGCACAGGAATTATACGAGAATAATCAGCATTCAGTAGATGGATTTGTACTAACTGAGCTGGCATACTTGTACTTAACTGCCAAATGGAATAGCTTTCCTGTGCCATCTTGTATGTTGCAGATTACTGAAGAAGAGCTGTTCAAAAAGCTATTTCAAATTAGTTTAAATCATCGAAACCTTGATTTCTCAAGGGTATATATAGACTTTATATCTGATCATAATAACTACTTAGGCGTAAAAGATACGCTAGATGAGAGGGATATGCCTATTACTGTCTCTCTAACTGAAGTGACTGATCAAATTTATGAAGAGGTTTTAAACGAACATATCAAATTGTGGGAAGATGGCAAAATCGATTTGTCTTTAACCAGGATGAGTAATATTGTAGATGACCTAACTCTGCACGGTATCCCCCATCTTTTCTTATTTCCATCTCCTGATTCAGTTGTCCAACAGTTCAAGCAATTTGTTAGCGAACTAGCAGTAATTCATCTAGCAGAGAGTCGAATTGCTATCGGTCACGTAGCTATTGTAAATGCTGATATTTCAAAGCAAAACATCAACGAGTGGGAGCTTCAACAAATGCTTTTGCATAAGTCACTTCTTGAATTCAGTACGGAACAAAAAGTGCCTTTCTTCATCCAAAAATCAAATGGCCTCTTGGAAATCATAAGCTCTTACAAGGATTTGATGTTATTTACGAATAATCTATCCCAATGCCTATTAATGTCCTACTTAGGCAAAACCCTGCCTTTCACAGTTAACATTGGCTGGGGCTTAGGGAATACGATGTATAAAGCACGCACTAATGCACAGTCAGCAAACAATTTATCTATATCGAGCCAAACTCCAGGAACTTATATCGTTACTGAGGAAGATCAAGTAATTGGTCCATTAGGAGAAGAAAACTGTCTGGAATATCGAAATGGAAGTAATGAGTATATTCAGCGAATCAGTGAAGAAATGGATATTTCCACTCTCCAACTCCAAAAGATATTTGCTGTGATTTCGAAAACAGGGAAAAACGAATTTACAGCAGAAGAACTTGCATATCAACTTGGCGTCACAGCAAGAAGTGCAAACCGGATTCTGAATCGACTAGAAGAAAAAGGAGCAGCAACTATCCTCTACAAAAAGCAGGAAAAGCTGCGAGGTCGACCTAAGAAAGTTTATCGGATTTTATTTGCCAATGAAAGTGAAGAAAAATGTAAAGTCGACGAGTAAGCACTTTTCTGGCATAAATATGAAAATTTAAAACGATCCTAGCTAATCATTCTACTTAAATCACAAAAAGCTTCAGTTATATTTGACTAACTGAAGCTTTTTTTATTTGGCTTTGTTAAGTAATATAGTTGAACTAATTCACCTGCTAACTAAATAAGGAGACTTTCTTTATTTGAATACCTCATCTATTTCATTTCTGTCGTAATCTAATATCCAATCGTTGTATTTATCATAAACATCTCTTATTGTTTCGGGCGAGGTCGCTAATAAATCACAACCCCTGTCATCATAAATATGAAAAATAGTTTTCCTATTGATGTTTATAAAATAGACTCTATTAAAAACACTTGGTCTTACTCCTATATCATGATTGCAAATTGCTTTTAACATAGGTATGTATCTGAAGTCAGACGTTTTACATTGTAAAGTAAATCTATGTGTTTTATATGTTCCTTCTTCATCATCTTCAGGAAAAATATAAGGGATTGTTTTTTGATTCAACCCATATAAAACTGATTTTTCTTTAATATACGGTGAAAAATTTTTTGGTTTATGTTTAAAACTATCTCCATAATCGTTTACATCAACTATGATTAAAATATCATCGCTATGAGAATGCAAGGACTTAAATAAAGTGACAGCCCTTTTATAGACTCCTTGGAGATATGGACTATTATCAAAAGCACAATCACTATTATAGTCCACCCCCAATTCAAAACGGATACCTATTTTCCAACTATAAAACAAGGGGGGGCTAAGTTCTAAGTTCGGGAAATTCTCATTCATAAAATCGTTTAAAAGCATCTTTGCACCTCATTAATTTACTTTTATTATATCTTTTCTGAACTTTCCTGCCCTTTAGTTGCATAAGAAAAAAGAGCGCATGTACTGCTCAACAATTTTCAACCAACACTCACCGTTAATTAAATAAGAAAGTATATTATTGTGTATTTACTTCTTCAAAAATTTACAAATACATACCTCAGTTTTGTAATGAAAAGTGACTTTTCCATCTTGTTGATATTTAATAAATAAATTTTGAAGTTCTTTAATAAATTGATCATAATTACTATGTAATCTTGATGGTGTATAGGATAACGATAAAGCACCACCTATAAAACCTTTCTCCGTTACTGAATGCCAATTATCATAGTATTTTTTCGTATAATCTTAACCGAAAAAGTTCACCTTTTCTATATGCGGGTCAAAGTTGGATTTTCAGCGTTATCAAATTCATTCTGCATAATAATTCCCCTATCTTCTCTCGATTAATAAGAAGCACTTTTTCGACTAATTTGTTCCTTTAGTACTATACATTTCAACATAAAAAGCGTTAACCCTTCTTGGATTAACGCCTTTGTGAATGTCATTGTGGTGAATAACACTTGTTCTTATTCGTAATTACCCTACTATTTTATAAATAGTATGATGTCCTATTATCCCCTTATTAAGGTAAAAAAAGATGATACCTGATAAGGCATCATCTTTACGACAATTAAACTTTTATAAGATAACTTTAAAAAGAAAAGTTTATCCCTGATTTACTGCACTTTCATCCATATAAGCTATTTCCCAAATATGACCGTCTAAGTCCTGAAAACCCCATATATACATAAATCCGTGATCTTGCGGCTCACTATAAGGCTTAGCACCAGATGCGAGTGCCTTATTTACCAACTCATCCACTTGATCTCGATTTTCAGCAGATAAACAGAAAATCGCTTCTGCAGAAGTAGTAGTATCCGTAATTTCCTTCTTGGTAAACCCTTTGAAACGTTCTTCAACCATTAGCAATGCGAAGATATTGTCACTAATGATCATAGAGGCTGTGCTCTCATCACTGAATTGTGGGTTGAAATCAAAACCTAACTCTTGAAAAAACTTGAAGGATTTATTCAGATCTTTCACAGGTATATTGATGAAAATATTTTTAGATTGAAAAGCCATTTAATATCACCTCCAAGTTGAAATTAGCACATTAAAGTCGTGTCCATTTTACGACTAACTTAAACATTTAGTAAAAAAAACGTTTCCACATATTGTAGAAACGCCCATTTGAGTCGAATATTCAAATTTAACAATAGATTAAGTAAGTAAAGGTTTTATATTCAATAACCCCTTATCAACTGATGTCTCTAAATAACCCACTATCTGATCAAACGTAAATACATTAAGTTTTTCATTTATCACTTCCTTATCGTACTGCATATCACCCAATACATAAGGAATGAATTCTTCAACATCCTTGGACTTAACCTCCTGCAAATCAAATATTGGAGGAAGATCACTGAGCATTTTTCTCAATTCGTCTGTAAAACCATAATACTCTAATAATTTTCCATTTAGTAATCGGAAATCATTATGGTATAAATTAAGTATTTCTTTATTAGCTTCCATTCTGTTTTTCAACCAAGGAAGATAAAAACCTTTCAGCCATATATCATCAGCAATTAAATGTGTATAATATCCCAAAATATAATGACTTTCTACATGCTCATGGTATTTATGTAAAAATCCTTTATAATCGACGCTTCGTGAATAATCTTGTACTTCACCTTTAAAGAAATGTGATAATTCTTTAGTTGAAACAGCATCTGGCGCAACGCCTCCAAGTAAAAATGGTGTTCTATCTTCTATCGACAGACACTCTGCAATTCTATTAGCGATGACCAAGTGCATTATTCTTGAACCCATAATTCCCCACACCCTTTGATAAATTCTATAGTTACTTTGACTCGTTAGTTGAAGTAGAGCCTTTTATTAACGATTCCAATCTTCTTCAACAGAAGGATTCACTTAAATAAAACTAAAATCTTTTCAGTGCTTGCAATAAACCTACCTTTATAAATCCCCCAAAAACCCCTCTCCTAATTTGTGATTTAAATCATGTATTCTCTATTTCTCCATAAATATCCTTCTTGTATTAGCCTGATTCTTTATTAAAATAGAAAAAGACTCTACTCCTTATTGAAGGAAAGCACCTGTTAGTTAATAAGATTAGTTTGTAATATCATTCAGATTACGTAAATCCTCGTTAAACAAATCATATTTCATCATATAGTTTATATTTTTTTTAGTATTTATTCTTATTCATTTGAGCATTCTATGAGTAAAATTATATATTCTTACTGCATTACTCTGAGCAAAACACCTGAAAGTAAATCAGCATTTTTATCGATTGTTTATGTAAAATTTAAGGAGGAAATTTGTTGTATGTATGATGTTGTTATTATTGGTGGTGGTCCATGTGGCTTATCCACGGGTCTTGCCCTTCAAGAAAAAGGACTTAGATATGTGATTATTGAAAAAGAGGCGATTGTCAATTCTATCGTCAACTGTCCATTACACATGACTTTTTATAGTACATCAGATCGCTTAGAAATTGGCAACATTCCATTCCTATCTCAAGATGTACGCCCAAATCGAACGGAACTATTAAAATATTATCGTCTTGTAACTGAAAGACAAAAAATTAATATCAAATGCTACCAAAAGGTTAATTCTATTTCAAAGAATGCAGAATCCTTTACTGTCCTTGCAGAAGACCGTAATGGTAACACTATTCCTTACGAATCGAAGACGATTGTTATTGCAACGGGAATATTCGATACACCTAGACAACTAGGGGTAGACGGAGATAATTTAGCAAAAGTTTCGCATTATTATAAAGAAGGTCATCTCTATTATGACCAACACGTTACAGTTGTTGGCGGTAAAAATTCAGCAATTGAAGCTGCTATTGATCTTTATCGTAATGGAGCTCATGTTACACTTGTGCATCGAGGAGAAACTGTCTTAGAGGGTATCAAACCATCCTTGTTATTAGATATGCGTAACCTTCTGAAAAAAGGAAGAATTAATTTTCATCCCAATTCCAGTATTGCTTCTATTGATGAATCAAACATTTGCATAAAATCTCCTGAAGGAATAGCTACACTCCAAAATGACTATGTATTTTCCCTCATCGGATATCAACCGAATATTTCACTGCTTCAAAGCATTGGAATTCAAACCGACATCTCTTCACTAGTTCCTTCCTTTAACCCAGAGACATATGAATCAAATGTTGAGAATGTTTTTCTTTCTGGTGTTGTAACGGGCGGCGTTACTAATCGCGTTTACATTGAAGATGGACGCTTCCATGGCATGAAAATCGCAAATGAAATTGCTCAACGCCTGTCCTATGTCCAAAGTAATTTATGATAAAAAAACTAATTCCGTTTGTTTCCTGGAAAGGAGCGTTGAACAGTTCGATCTGAACAGTTCTACGACCTTCTCCTAAAGCACCGCTTTTATGGAACCGCACAAATAAATGCCTCTGCCTACATTTTTAACCATTTGACGCTGCCCTTTTTACTTATGCACTCCGTTTGTTGAACAAGGAATAAAGTTCAAAATTCCATTCAAAATCTTTTTAAACATTCGTATTATTCAATTACAAATCAGAAAGCTTTTCTCCTGTTAATATTTCAAATAAATTAGTAGAATCTTCCTCGTTTAGTTGAACATACTGATTATCACCTCTCACAACCTCTACTTTATCTTTATTTGGACTTATCCAAATTTCATATAACACTGCTTTTGCTGACATTTTATCACTTTTAAATTGAAACAAAAAATTGTAATCAGCAGGACGCTCCATATCTACTTTGGCGTTTTCCCAATCAATTTCGTCTAATATATCTTTTACCTTTTGAACTTGCTTACTATCAGTAATCTCTTTAAATTCTTCATATTCATTTTCATTTCCAATACGCTTATCAACTTCTATCTTTTCTCCTAGGTCTACTTTTCCATTAGAACACCCTGTAATAACAAATAAAAGCATTGCCAATGAAAACAATAAAGTCTTTGTTAATTTCATATGAACTCCCCCTTCTCTTTAATAAGTCAAACTTCATTATAGAAAATTCCTTTTAAATTCAGAAAAAAGAGACCTGCCCGTAATCATTGACTCAAGCACCATTTTTTTCAATACCTATTTAAATAATTTGATTGCACTAACCCCCACACAACCTCCACCAATACCAATCACCATGCCAAAAATGTGAATTGTGAAATGTAAATACCGAACAAAAATAACAATAACCCTAATAAACTTAATAGGCCCATTTTTTATTCATTAAAATCCCTCTCATCACCTTGAATATTCTTCCACCTAACAACCATATCCAAATTATAACAGTACTTCTTCAAATAAACTGTCCCTTTACTTGAGGAATAGGTTTACGTATTTTTAACCAAACTAAAAAAACGGTGTGCCAAGGCTTATACGCATCCGTTTTGAATCCCAATTCATCCTTATCTCTATCACGTTCACAATGGAAGCGTAAAATCATCATCATCATTATATGTATTTAATTATTCTGATAAAACACTTTTTATTTTTGACAATTTTTTGTCTTTAATAATAAATCATGTCTTTTTTTATCGTTTTTTGTCGTTTATTACGTAGTATGAAAAATGATTTACGAAAGAATCCTACAATATCATTCATGAAACTAAATGTTCTATTCATGGCTATTATTGATAAAATGTCTATTTGTGAATCATTCGACAAAGGATGTAAACAAGGTTTACATATCAAAAACTTATCGTAATAAAATGACCATTTGTAATTGGAGGAAACTAATATGTTCTGGGTGCAATTTTTGATTTTGTTAATCTGTATCTTTATTGGTGCTAGGATAGGTGGACTTGGTCTCGGAGTAATGGGTGGTGTTGGATTAGCAATCTTTGTATTTCTTTTCGGGCTAGAACCTACTTCCGCACCTATTGATGTTATGCTGATGATTTTATCCGTAATCACTGCTGCAGGAGCTCTTCAAGCCGCTGGAGGTATGGAATATCTCGTTCATATTGCGGAGAAAGCATTAAGAAAAAATCCTAAATGGATTACATTTATCGCTCCTATCGTTACTTACGTTTTTACTTTTTGTGCAGGAACTGGACACGTAGCATACTCGGTTTTACCGGTTATTGCCGAAGTATCCCGAGAATCAGGTGTACGTCCTGAAAGGCCAATGTCAATCGCAGTAATAGCATCACAGCAAGCAATTACTGCTAGTCCTATTTCAGCAGCGACTGTAGCATTATTAGCTTTATTAGCTGATTTCCAAATTACTTTACTAGATATTTTAATGATTACTATACCTTCTACCTTTATAGGTTGTATGATAGCTGCTTTTGTTGTTAGTAGAAAAGGTAAAGAGCTGCCAGAAGATCCAATTTATTTGAAACGCTTAGAAGAAGGCTTAGCTTCAATTAAACAAGATAAAAAAGCATTCCATCCAACTAATGCTTCAAAACTTTCCGTTGTATTATTCTTACTTGCAGCTGTTTTAATCGTTGCTCTAGGTTCATTTGAAAAATTACGTCCAGGTTGGGATATTGACGGCGTATTTACACCTTTGTCTATGCCTGTTACCATTGAAATCGTTATGCTGACAATTGCTGCTTTAATTATTATTGGTTGTAAAGCAAATGTTGACGAAATTGTTTCAGGTAGTGTGTTTAAAGCCGGAGCATCAGCAGTTGTAGCTATTTTTGGTATCGCGTGGATGGGTGATACTTTCTTCAATGGTAATGCTGAACTTATTAACAGTTCGATTTCTGGCCTAGTCACAGCAGCTCCATGGTTATTTGCTATTGCATTATTTGTACTTTCTATTTTACTATACAGCCAAGCAGCAACCGTTCGAACACTAATGCCTCTTGGTGTAACGCTTGGTATTAATCCAGCATTATTAATTGCCATGTTCCCAGCAGTTAATGGTTACTTCTTCATTCCAAACTATCCGACAGTTGTGGCAGCCATTAACTTTGATCGTACCGGAACAACTCGAATCGGAAAATATATTCTAAACCATAGCTTTATGGTCCCTGGTTTAGTTTCAACAATCTCTGCAATTATAATTGGTATAATACTAAGTTCTGTATTACTATAGATACTTTATTTAAAATGCAGCTTTTTATTCTTTGAGCGATTTCCTCGTGATTATTTGTTTATTATATCAAGTGTATCTTGTTATTAAATCTCCAAAACCACACTTTAGTTGAATAAGTAATAAGCGATTGGCCACACTAAGTTGAAACACTTGGATACCTTACGTCGACTGTATTTAAAGAGCATTCCTCATAAAATTTGTCCATATTGTGTAAACCTTTTTCACTCTATTTACACTAGCTAAAAAATCAATTAATATTCTATTGATTAAATGTTATGAAGAGCCACATTCTTTTAAGGAAAGCATTCATTAACATTTGGTCTATTAACAACTTAATATTAAGAAACGATTTTTTCATTTAAGGAGGATTTATTGAATGCATAAATTACAAGATATTTTAGAAACTAGAGATTTCATTATGAGTAAAACAGATTATCGTCCTACGATTGGACTGATTTTGGGCTCAGGTTTAGGAACTCTTGCTGATGAAATTGAAAAATCCGTCAAAATTCCTTATAGTGAAATTCCTCACTTTGCAAAATCTGAAGCAATTGGCCATGCAAACGAACTAATAATTGGTGAATTACAAGGAAAGACAGTTGTAGCTATGAAAGGTCGTTTCCATTATTATGAGGGCTTTTCATTAGCTGAAGTAACTTTCCCAGTACGTGTAATGAAAGCGTTAGGTGTAGAGAATTTAATCGTTACTAATGCTGCAGGAGCTATAAATACAAGCTTTAGCCCTGGAGATTTAATGTTAATTACTGATCATATTAATTTGGTAGGTACAAATCCATTAATTGGACCAAATAATGATGAATTGGGAACTCGTTTCCCTGACACTTCTCAGGTTTATAATCTAGAACTACGTAATATTGCTTCTAAAGTTGCTAAAGAACAAAACTTTAGTTTACAAGAAGGTGTTTATGCTTGGTCGAGTGGCCCAGCTTACGAAACTCCTGCTGAAATCCGTATGATGCGTACATTAGGTGCAGATGCTGCTGGTATGTCAACAGTTCCAGAAGCAATTGTAGCTATTCATGGAAACATGAAAGTACTTGGCATTTCCTGCATGACAAATATGGCATGCGGAATTTTAGATCAGCCATTAACTCATGATGAAGTAATTGAAGTGGCTGCTAAAGTTAGAGAACAATTTGTTGGATTAGTTAAGGGTATTTTAAAAGAAATGTAATAGAAAGCTAAGAATTAAAGTGAACTCCCCCCATTGTTAGACAAAACTAACGAATGGGGGGTTTTTATAAATTATTTAACGAATACTCCTCTGGCTTTAATCGATTTTTATATGAATTTTCGATTGTAGCTGTAAAGGAGTCCCAATAGACCAGCTAATCCTACTAGCATTATGCCCAATTCGAATTTGCCAGTTGTTTTTTGGCCTACAATTATCAAAGCCAAACAAGTGATGAATATGACAATTCGTAAGGTAATTAGGAAATTACGTTTCATAATAGAAAAACTCCTTTATCCGGAAGTGTAACGCACTCATTATTCTTTTTCATATTCATCCTCTATTCCTTCGATCCGCCAAGAGCCATTCCTTGGGTCAATTTCTTTTGAACCAAAATGTACAAAATTAATGTTGGTAACATAACGAGAACCATTCCGGCATACATTTGTCCATAATTTGTAGCTGATTTTTGAGCAGCCATTAAGTTCATAAGCCCTACAGGCAACGTTTTATTCGGACCAGGTATCAATGTAAGTGCAATTATATATTCATTCCAAAATGAAAGGAAATTGAATAAGATAACAGCTACAATACTAGGTCTTGCCATGGGAATCATAATTTTGTACATCGTTTTAAAGTATCCGGCACCATCGACCCAAGCAGCTTCTTCATATGTCGATGGTAACGTTTGGAAGTAACTAGACAATAAATATATAGTAAAAGGCAATGCCGTTGAAGCGTACACTAAAGCTAAAACAAACAAATTATCTAATAAAAAACCATCACCAAATCTTCCACGTATGACCATATCCGCATCCAGTAACATTAAAAATATTGGCACTACAATATAGTTCACATTAATAAATAATCCCGCTTTAAATAGAGTATTTAAAATTTTACTACCTTTAAATGTATATCTAGCCAATACATAAGCCGCCGGTAAGGCAACAACTAATAAAATTAGAATTGCTAAGGCCGTAACCATGATAGAATTTAACATATACGTGCCCATATTTGCTTTTTCGAAAGCGTCTATGAAGTTTTGAAAATAGAAACCTTTCGGCATGTCCCAAGGGCTCGTGTAAAATTCTGATTTTTCTTTTATCGAGGCTATGAAAACCCAAGCAACAGGAATGATAATCGTAATAGCTAACGTAAGTAACGCTACATAAATAAACAATCGATAAAGTTTCTCTACGCTCATTTTCTTTTGTTTTTTCATCTTTCTAGGTCCTCCTTAGTACTCAAGCACTTCCCTTTTGGTGATTTGGTTAATAATAGCTGATAATGCGAATGAGAATAAGAAGATTACTACTCCAATAGCCATACCATAACCATAAGAGGAATTTGTGTAAGCCTGCTTATACATGTAACTTAAAAATACCTCTGTCGAACCATCTGGCCCTCCGCCAGTCATTGCTTGTACAAGTAGAAAACTTAAGTTTATGGTGCTGACAATAAAAAACGTTAATGTTGTACGAATGTTGTTCCAAATCAACGGCAAAGTGATACTAAAAAATTGTGTAATACGTCCTGCTCCTTCTAAAGATGAAGCTTCGTAAAAACTTTCTGGAATATTGGCCATACTAGACATATACATAACCATATAATAGCCGACAGCTTGCCATACGAGTGCTCCACTAATACTGTATATCGCAATTTTTTGGTCTCCAAGCCACATTTTTTGTAAACTTTCAATGTTAAATACAGAAAGAAAATTATTCAATAAACCTGATGTTGGATCATAAATCGCCGAAAATATCCCAGCAATAACCACGATTGATAATATATTAGGAATATAGAAAATAACCCTAAAGAAATTTCCACCTTTTACATTTTCTCTTGTTAATAATGTTGAAAAAAGTATGGCAAGTACTATCGTGATAAGTGTTACTACTACAATCAATAATATGCTGTTTTGGAGAGAGCGAATGAAGTTCATATCATTCCATAATATTTTAAAGTTATTTAAACCAACAAATACTTGATTATTTGAAAATCCTCCCCATTTATACAAAGACATCCGAAATACTTCAATCGTAGGCACAATCATAAATAGTGTTAACAAGAGTAGGGCCGGCGTCGTACAAACAAAAATGAATATCCTTTTTTCTGTTGTCTTTTTCAATATCTTCACCTCTACAAATTAAATATAACGGTGAGGAAAATCATTCACCGTTATATCTTAGTAAAATAGTGTTCGTTTATTTTAATGCTGGTCGTAATTGATCGCTTACTTTTTCAACATTTTTTTGCCATTCTTTTACCGTTTTGTCACCTGAAACAATACTGTCGATACTTCTGAATAATGTATCAGCTATACTAACACCTTCAACCGCATCTGTTGCTGCAAAACCACCCATTCCTGCTTTTGCTCCGTTATCATAGATACTATAGAAAAGCTTATTGTCGCCAGTTAGTTTTTCAGAATTCCCTTTAATTGGTTGAACCGCTCCAGCTTCCGCAAAAATAGATGAAGCTTTATCAGAATAAACAAATGTTAAAAAGTCTTTTGCTGCATCTTTATTTTTAGCAGCAGAAGGTACCCATATTTGCTCAAAGAATGTAAACGCATATCGATCGCCTCCTGTTTCAATTGCAGGTAACGCAGTCATGCCCCATTCAAATCCATCAGCTCTTGGTGCATCAGCCATTTCCCCAACAATCCAAGTACCATTTGGCATAAAAAGCGCTTTGTTATCTAAAATTAATTGTTGATTCTTTTTAAAATCTTTATCATTTGCATTCGCAACAGTCGTAGGTTCTGTATATTTTCCTAATTTTCCGATTATTTCGAACATTTTTGTTGCTTCTGGAGTTTCCCAAATACCATCTTCATAACTCATCGCTTTATTATAGAAGTCAGGACCACCTACCTCTAAAAGTAACGAATAGACGAATGCATCAAAGTATCCAGTAGTTGGATATGTAAACAAAGAGATTCCGTCTGCTTTCGCTTTATCACCTAATGCCCACATTTCATCCCAAGTAGTAGGTACTTCCCAGCCTTTTTCTTTTAATAAATTTGCATTATAGAATAATCCAGTAGGACTGTAGAACATCGGCGCTAAATACGTTTTACCGTCATTAAAAGGATTTGTAGCAAGTGTATCTGTAAAGCCTGGAATTAACTTATCTTTAATAGTTACATCTTCCCCATAAACGTTTTTATCAAGTACATCTGTAATGTCTTCTAACGCTTTATCTTTAATTAAGTTTTCTGTAAGAGCTAACTTTCTACCTGTAGCCAACAAAATCACATCTGGATAATTTCCAGCTTTCATATTCGGGCTAATAACATCTTCCAAATTTTTATCTGCAGTCAATTCCACTTTTACATCAGGATTTTCAGTTTGATACTCGTCGATAATTTTAGACCACATATCTTTGCCATAAGCCGATTCTAGCGCTGCCACATGAAGCGTTTGTTTCACTTTAGTTGTTTCGCCGCCATTTGAACTGACCTCCGCATTATCTTTGTCTTGACAAGCCATTAAAACAATCGATAATAATGCTATCGTACCTGCTAGCAAAGCTTTCTTTTTCATTTTTTTCTCCCCTTCCCCATTTTCCACCATATATAAAGTATACGAAAATTAAAAACGCTTTCACAATATACATCTTGTTCAGTTTTTTAGATATCTTGCTTTTCATTGCCAAGTTTTACTAAAAAAACTATACTATGGATAGGTGTTTATACTAGGAGGTGTTTATATGTCAAATGATATTTATGAAGTACCACAATCGCATAGAGATCATTTCCAAGTAAAGCTTCTTTATGTAACAAAATCGAAATATGATAAAGATTGGCACAGCATTACTCATACCCATCACTTCACAGAAATTTTGTACATACTTAAAGGTAAAGGAACTTTTATCTTTTCGAATAAGGAAGTACATGTAACAGAACATGATTTGATTGTCGTCAATCCACACGTAGAGCATACCGAAAAATCGACAACTGATCTCCCACTTGAATACATTGCACTCGGAATCCAAGGACTCGCATTCACATCTCCAGATGATTCAAACTTACAGGTCACTTTTTGCAATTACAAACAAGAACAAGAATCCTATCTCTTTTATCTTCATCAATTGATAGAAGAAGTAGAGAAACAACACGAAGGTTACGAACTAATAGCACATAATATTTTAGAGATTTTATTGCTGAAAATTATGAGAAAAAAAGCATTCACTTTAGAAGAAACCTCAACTCAAATCATGAGTAAAAATTTGGTTTTCATTAAAAATTATATAAAGCAACATTTCCGTGAAGCCATAAACCTAGATACGTTAGCAGAAATTATTCATATCAATAAATACTATTTGGCACATTCATTCAAAAAATCAGTTGGTATCTCTCCTATTGAATATTTAATCCAAACTCGTATCAGAGAAAGTAAAATATTGTTAGAAACAACAAACTATTCGATATCTGACATATCAACAATTACAGGCTTTTCATCACAGTCATTTTTTTCTCAATCTTTTAAACGAGTTACGAAATTATCTCCATCACAATATAGGAAAATCAAAAGCTCTAAGAAAAACAGTTCAAATGTTATACAATCTATAATAGAAAAGTAGGAGATTATAAAGTAGTAGTAAAAATTAATTGTATTTATTTAGATTAAAAAAATATGTAGTTTTGATTTTGAAATCCTAGCCGTTCTATTCTATATACGTATTAATAACTGAAAATTCAAAATACTACCAGTGGCCATAGTTTACACCTGGCCTTTTGGTAGTATTTTTTTGTATGTATTTACTACAGGTTTTTCAAGATTCTCTCCCTCAGTTTTGAAGAAAGTTAGGCTTTCTACATTCTCTAAAAAAATTCCATTCAACTTCTGTTATTCATTCTTCAAATCAATTAGAAATGTTTTGATCTCATATGGTTTTATGTGAAATGACATTTTATCGGTATCGGCTACACTAAGTTCAAACGGTTGGAAATCTGACTCCGACTGAATTTAAATAACAGCCTCTTTTTAAAAGTTGTCCAGTGTAGTTTTTACATTCCAAATTTCACTCTATTTACAATAGCTATAAAATCATTTAGAATTCTATTGATGCAGTGTAAGAATAAATTATTATTTTTACATAAAACATATATACTTAAACATTTTGTCTAATAGCAATTTGATACTAAGTATCGTTTAGGTTTTTTATTTTAGGAGGAATTACTGATGCACAAATTACAAGATATTTTAGAAACTAGAGATTTCATTATGAATAAGACAGATTATCGCCCTACGATTGGACTGATTTTAGGGTCTGGTTTAGGAACTCTTGCAGATGAAATTGAAAACCCTTTCAAAATTCCTTATAGTGAAATTCCTAACTTTGCAAAGTCTGGAGCAATTGGACATGCAAACGAATTAGTAATTGGAGAATTAAAAGGAAAAACAGTAGTAGCTATGAAAGGACGTTTCCATTATTATGAGGGCTTTACTTTAGATGAGGTAACTTTTCCAGTACGTGTAATGAAAGCGTTAGGTGTTGAGGAGCTAATTATTACTAATGCATGTGGTGCTGTTAATACAAGCTTTAATCCTGAAGATCTAATGTTAATTACTGATCATATAAATTTGGTTAGTACAAATCCATTAATTGGTCCAAATAATGATGAATTGGGTACTCGTTTCCCTGATGTTTCTGAAGTATATAATCGTAATTTACGTAATATTGCTTCTAAAGTAGCTACAGAACAAAACATTAGTTTACAAGAAGGTGTTTATGCTTGGTGGAGTGGACCAGCTTACGAAACTCCAGCTGAAATTCGCATGATTCGTACATTAGGAGCAGATGCTGTAGGTATGTCAACCGTTCCAGAAGCTATTGTAGCCATTCATGGAAATATGAAAGTACTTGGCATTTCTTGCTTAACAAATATGGCTTGTGGAATTTTAGATCAGCCATTAAATCATGATGAAGTAATTGAAGTAGCGAGTAGAGTTAGAACTCAATTCGTTGATCTAATTAAAGGTGTTTTAGAAGAAATGTAATAATGAAAAAGAACTTCACCCCAGTTGTTAGACATAAACTAACGATTGGGGTGTTTTTTATAGGAAAATAACAATTACTATGTTGTAAAAAAATAAATAGATTAATGTAGGTTTGTAATATCATTCGAGTTACGATTAAAAATCTGAAAGTAAGATATCGTGGCAGCTGCTATGCACAGAACACTACTCACTAAACAAATACAGTAAAGAATTTCTCCACCTAATGTAGTGGAATGATAAATAATATAACTAAGTAAAGATAATCCCCCACCTAAAAAGAATAGATAATAAGCAAACCATTTATACTTTTTCTTGAAGGAATAATACCCAATAAGAATTAGCAAATATTAACTGCTTATTACCATAAAAACTGTAAAAGTGGGTTGAAATTTAGCTGCATATATAAAGTAGTCAAGTTGTGATACATCGCTAGCACTATGTACTTCTCCATTTAGCAATTGAGAAAATGGTGTTGAATACCCCCATTCCCATGGGTTATCAAGGTTTGTACTACCTTCATACCACGCAAAAAAAGTAGAAAAGATGAATAATAAAAAAACTGTAACAAACTGAATGAAAAACCTTAGCAAACCGAGATCACCCTCAAATCCGTATTTATTTGAAATTCCACCTTAAAATTATAACGACCATTGTAAATATAAGTTCCAAATTTTATTTTATTTTCCATTCGCAATTCACAAAAAATAACTCCTGCTTATTGATTAAATCTTTCTCTTTAAATCAAAAAATAAACCAAATTAACAATGGAACATTAATTCACAATCTCTTTAAGAATTATTAATATAAATTCCATAAAGAAAAAATCACCGCTCCCTATTAAAACAATAAAGGTAGGGGATTTTATCTAACTTCTTTAAATATGAATTACTAAGCTTTAATCGCTTTAAAAATGATTACCCTTTGAATTTAGTAAATCTTGCATTTTCATAAAATCTGTTAAGTTTTCGGGATTTAAAAACTTCGATGCATCTTCTTCATTTAGTAGCCCCATATCAATAGCTACTTCTTTTATAGTTAAACTCTTTTCAAAAGCTTTTACTACTACTTCATTTGCTACTTTATAACCGAATAGAGAAGAAATAATGACAGATAAAGATAATGATTTTTCTGCATTATTCATGCAAATTGTTTTATTTGCTTTTATTCCATCTAGACATTTTTCTGTAAATAAAGTGATCGCATTCGTTAACAGTGAAAAAGATTCAAAAAGATTTTTTAAAATAATTGGTTCCCATATGTTTAAATCTAATTCTCCCCTGTCTACGGCAAAGGTAATTGCTTGGTCATTACCATATACATCAAAACAAACTTGCATCACCATTTCAGGCATACATGGATTGATCTTTCCTGGCATAATTGACGAGCCAGGTTGTACTGCTGGTAAAATAATTTCTGCAAATCCTGCCCTTGGACCCGATGAAAGTAATCTTAAATCATTGGATAATTTCGATAACCCACTAGATAAACCTTTTAAATAAGCCGAAAATTTTATGTAAATATCTGCATTTTGAAGTCCATCAAAAAAGTTCTCTTCTTTGTAAATGGATAGACTAGAAACGACTGGTAAATACTCGTACATCTTATCTATATATCCTGCAGCTGCACCAATACCAGTACCCACTGCTGTTGCTCCTATTACTATAGAGAGACATTCCTTTTGAAGTTTTTTAATATCTTCAATTTGTCTTCTGATAAAAGAATGGTAGCCGCTAAATTGTTGACCTAGAGTAATTGGTACTGCATCTTGAAGACATGTTCTTGCTATTTTTACAACATTCGAAAATTCATCTGTTTTATTTGCCAATGTACGTTCAATATTGTTCAAACTAATTAGTAAGTCTTCTATATAGAAATAACAAGCCATTTTCATTGCACTTGGAAGCACATCATTTGTTGATTGCGACATGTTAACGTGTTCATTTGGATGTATACAATCGTATCCTTTATGACCAGTAAGTAATTCATTTGCTCGATTGGCAATTACTTCGTTTATATTCATATTAATAGAAACTCCACCACCAGCTTGATATATGTCAACTGGGAATTGATCTTTCATCTGCCCATTTAATACATCGTCAGTTGCTTGGCAAATGGCATCCTTCTTCTTTTCATCAAGAGCTCCTACACTATAATTAGACATCGCTGCGGCTTTTTTAATATACGCCATAGCCTTAATTAAATGAGGATATAATTCTATCGTACGTCCAGAAATCGAGAAGTTTTGGCAAGCTCGAACTGTTTGTATACCATAATAGACATCTTGATCAATTGCCATTTTACCAATTAAATCTTCCTCAATACGCATCTTGAATCACTCCTTTTAGTCAATGTTAATATAAAAAGAAGGGTATCTAAATTGAATAAAAACTACAATTTAAACACCCTTTACTATTAAGTCAATCAATTTGAAATTTAGTCGTTAAACTCAATAACTGCTCTACCAACATTGACACAACTGCAATCATGGAAAGAGTCAAAAGCTTGATTGATGTTATCTAATTCGATACGATCTAGCACTAATTCATCTAATTTGAATTTACCATCTAAATACATTTGTGCAATCATAGGGAAATCACGGAATGGTTGTGTATCTCCATAAAAACTTCCTTTTAATACTTTCCCTACTCTATGAAATCCACCAGCTGGTAGATTCAAAGTTTTTTCAGGATTAAATGCGCCAACTACAACGACCGTACCGCCTTTTCTTGTACCTTTCCAAGCACTTTCAGTAGCTATAGTATGACCTGAACAATCAATTGCGAAATGAACACCCAAACCATTTGTCAGTTCTTTTAAAGCCTCTTCTACATTGACTTCAGCTGAATTAATTGTATGTGTTGCGCCAAATTGTTTGGCAATTTCCAGATTAGCTGGTTTAACATCACAAGCAATAATTTTAGACGCTCCTGCTATATACGCTCCTTGAATTGCATTTACACCTACTCCACCAATTCCAAAAATGGCCACTGTAGAACCTGCTGTTACACCAGCTGCGTTAACTGCTGCACCATAACCAGTTGCTACTCCACATCCAATTAAAGACGCTTGTGCTAAAGGCATTTCATCAGGTAGTTTTATACATGACATTTCAGGAACAACTGCATATTCTGCAAAAGTAGATAATAAAGAGTTATGGTATACTTGTTTTCCATCTTGGCTTAGTCTTGAAGTACCATCCAGTAATGTTCCATCAAACATTGGACCAAATGCCGACTCACATAAATGTACTGCACCAGTTACGCAAAACTCACAAGTCCCGCAATAAGGAACCCAACTAAGTGCTACTTTATCACCTACTTTAACACTTGTTACACTCGAACCAACTGCTTCAACGATTCCTGAACCTTCATGGCCAAGAATAGTTGGTGTTGGTGTTGTATCATCATTTAAAGCATTTAAATCACTATGGCAAACGCCTGTAGCTTTGATTTTCACAAGAACTTCATTCGATTTTGGTTCACTAAGCTCTACTTGTTCAATTGATAATGGTTTGCCGACTTCAGTCATGATAGCTGCTTTAATTTTCATTGTATTATTCCCTCTTCTTGTTTAATTTTTAATATGCGAACCAAATTGCTCTTGTTTTTGTAAATGCTTGTAATGAATGGATAGCATACTCTTTACCCCATCCACTTTGCTTCACTCCACCAAATGGACTAGCAAAATCATAACAACCATATCTATTTACAAATACCATACCTGCATCAAGTTGATTTGCTACACGATGAGCACGTGAAGTATCTCCTGTCCACAAACCTGCTCCAAGACCATAAATTGTATCATTGGCTTTTTCGATTACTTCCTCTTCAGTTTCGAACGGAATGATACATAAAACAGGACCAAAAATTTCTTCCTGCGCAATTTTCATCTTGTTATCAACATCAGCGAAAATAGTCGGTTGAACAAAATACCCTTTTGCATTTGTTCCTGTCAAATCTCGTTCTCCACCGGCAACGATTCTTGCACCTTGCTCTTTACCACTCTCAATGTAATTTATAATGGACTCCATATGCTCTTTAGATACCTGTGCACCTTGATCACTTGCTGGATCGAATGGATCACCACATTTGTAGTTTTTAGCGTATTTAGCAATTTTCTCTACAACTTCATTATAAATTTCACGTTGTGCGAATAAGCGAGTTGGTGCAGAACACTTTTCGCCCTTATGCGTAAATAATCCGTAGAAAGAACGTTCAATTGCAGCGTCTAAATCAGCCGTATCACTAAAGATAATGTTCGGTGATTTACCTCCAAGTTCTAATGTTACTGGTTTTAAATTGCTATCTGCTGAGTCACGTATTAATTGCTTTCCGACATTGGTACTACCAGTAAATGATAGTTTATCAATATCCATATGCTTACTTATATACGAGCCTACTTCTCTACCTTTACCAAGAATTAAGTTAATAACACCTTTTGGTAAAACTCCTGCTTCGTCAATAATTTCAAACAATCGAATAACAGAAAACGATGTTTTATCAGCAGGTTTTAAAATCACTGTGTTTCCCATCGACAAAGCAGGTGATAGTTTTAACACAGCCATTTGAATTGGGAAGTTAAATGGTACAATTTGTCCACATACTCCAATTGGATCTCTCGTTGTGACACTTAGGAAATTCCCTTCTACTGGATTATTCTCTCCATAATACTTGTCAGTCCATCCAGCATAATATTCAAATAAATCAGCTGCTTCTTGTACGTCATCGTTATACGCTTCTGAATACAATTTCCCGTTATCAAGTGCTTCTAATGTCGCAAGTTCAGCTTGATGCTCACGAATAAGTACACTAATTTTATGTAATGCTTTTCCTCTGTCTTTACGACTCATTTCTTTCCATGAACCTTTTTCTAGAGATGCTCTTGCAGCTTCAATTGCTTTATCAACGTCTTGCTTTTCTGCACATTGAAAATCGCCTAATCTTTCTCCATTTGCCGGATTAATTGATTCAACTACGTTGTTACCTGAGCTTTCTACCCATTCGCCGTTAATATAAAGCTTTTTAGTAGTTTTAAGCCATTCATGAGCCCACTCTAATTTTGGTTGTTCGATTCCTTCAAAATGTTTAATTTCTAGTGTCATGATTCATACCTCCATCATTTCAATAAATTTTTTATATATTCGCGATCATGTTCTTTCATTAGTTTTGAAACGGCTGAATACCCTAATTGCTCTTTCAATTCTGTTATAACTGGAATAAATGTATTTGAAAGTTCTATACATCTTTCATTATTAGATGCTATATCTTTTAGACATCGCTCTGTAAAAGAATTTGTAGAGTTCTTTAGCATATTAATACCATTCAGTATATTAGCGCCGGCCATTCCTTCAAAAATATTTAAGTCAAGTTCCCCATGTTCTAATGCCGCTTGAACAACTCGATCACATCCAAGCACTTGAAAACAACTTTGAATCATCGTTTCAGGGATAACTGGATTCACTTTTCCGGGGAAAAAGGATGAACCAGCCTGAACAGATGGCAAACTGATTTCTGAAAATCCTGCTTCTGGCCCAGAAGAAAGTAATCTTAAATCCTTAGCAACTTTGATGAGAGTCGTTGCCAATAAACTTAATTGCTTGGACGTTTGAGCCAAATCATCTATATTTTGTGCTGCATCGTATAAATTGTTTCGTTTTGTTACTTTCATATTCGTTACATCTTGCAATTTCTCTATGACTACTTCTTTATATCTCTCAGAAGCTCCAACACCATTTCCAATAACTGTCGCTCCAAGATTCACTGTGAGTAATGAGTTAACTGAGTCTTTTAAAGAGTGGTGTCGTCTTTTGACAACCGATGCATAACCACTAAAAACTTCTCCTAGCTGTATTCGCATCGCATCCTGTAAACAAGTCCTAGAAATCGTTGTGACATTCATAAATTGATGTGATTTTCTTTCTAAGACGTAGTACATTTCGGTTAATTCATGATCCAATTGTTCAAAACATCGTACAATTGCCAGTCTAATTGATGTATGACATACATCCGAAGTAGATTGGGAAGCGTTTACATGATCGATTGGATGAACTGGCTTATATTCGCCTATAGTACCACCCAAGTATTCATTGGCTAAATTAGTTAACACTTCATTCACATTCATATTTGTACCAATACCGCCACCTCCATGTAGAATATCTACAATAAAGTGATCGTGATAATTCCCTTGAATCAATTGATTACAAGCATCCACTATTGCATTACTCATAGATGGCGATAAATCACCAGACTCTAAATTTGCTAATGCAGCTGCTTTTTTCACCATTGCTAACGACTCAATATATTCAGGGTAATTTTTTAATAATTGACCTGAGAAAGAAAGATTTTGAACGGTTCTCATAGTTTGAATACCGTATAAAGCATTTTTTGGAATATCAACTTTGCCGAAGTAATCTCTCTCTGTCCGCATTTCAAGCTCATTTATCTGACTGATTGAAATCCCTCCTACATTACTACTTTTACTGCTATGCAATGAAATTCATATAGCCTCTATTCTATTTGAATCCCATTGTTTTTGTTCACATTACGAACAACTAGTTCACATAGAGAACTTATTGCTATTATATGACCAGTAATTTTAACAGTCAATGGGAATTTTTTAATTTTCTTATTTTTCGATAAAAAATTATTAACTTGCTTTTTATATTTTTATTAAGTGAAATGATTGACATTCTTTTATTCTCTTAAGCTATAATAAAAATATGGAAAATAATAATTTAAAACAAACGAGTAACAAAGAGAGTTCTTCTGTACAGGCTGTCGAACGTGCATTATTAATATTAAAGTTTATAGGGGAGAGTCCTTCTCCTATTTCTGTAGGTGATTTAGCTAAACAAGTTGAGCTGAACCGTACAACGGTCTGGCGTTTGATTGGTACCCTTGAAAATCAAGGCTTTGTAGAGAAGGAACCTATTTCAAAAGGTTATCAACTTGGATATTCCCTATTTCAATTAACTTCACAAAATAATCCATATGATTCTCTTGTACGTAGAGCCCGCAAAATACTAGAAGAATTAAAAGATGAAGTTGGAGAAACTGTTTTACTAAGTGTTCCTAAGCAAGATGGGATTCTTACTATTGACCAAATAGATACCGACCATAGTGTTAGATTAGTAGACTATTCTCATACTATTTCACCATTACATTGCACATCTAACGGGAAAATTTTATTAAGTTTGCTGCCTAAAAAGGAGTTGGATATAATATTAGAGCAAACTCTTGAACCTTTTTCTAAATACACAATTACAGATCCTGAAGAACTTCGAAAAGAACTTGAGAAGACTTATACTCAAAAAATTGGAACTTCTATCGGAGAACTTGATGAAAATGAAAATGCAATTTCTGCTCCTATCTTTGACCGGAAAAAGAATTTAGTAGCTTTTATAACGTTAGGCGGACCAAGTTTCCGACTTACTAAGGACGATCTTTTACTCCTTAGCGACCGAATGTTAGAAGCTGCAAAACAAATTGAAGCCCAGTTAGATTGAGCTGCCTTATCCAAAAATAGTCATATACAAAAGAACGTTGTTAGCATTTTTCGAGAAATGCCAACAACGTTCTTTTTTTACGTAATACTCCAATCTATTGAATCAAGTATCTGTCAAACTCTTTAAAAAAGTTTGACAGATAAACAAACACCCACTTATAATTAAAGAACATTCACATAATGGACACAATGTTCATATTACGAACAACTATTGTTTTAAATGAAAACGCTTTCCTCTATAATGCGCTTCATACAGCACTTTTCACTCTACTATTAACCCTCCATGGTTAATAGTATCGATCAGGAGGAGATTCCATGGTAAATAAAAATGTAACTCGTAATGGCAGTGACAGTACACTTAAATTAAATGAAAATGTAAAACTTAATAACAGTGCCAATACCATTAAATTAGATGATGCTCCATTAAACAGATTCCATATTAAAATAGCTGGACTTACGTTTGGGGCACATTTTACAGATGGATATATACTAGGAATTATCGGATTTGCCCTTACATTAATGACACCTCAAATGGGATTATCGCCATTTTGGGTTGGTTTAATAGGAAGCTCTGCACTAATTGGTCTTTTTCTAGGCAGTTTGATTTTAGGCTGGATATCTGACTATATTGGAAGGCAAAAAATATTCGTCTTTAGTTTTACCATTATCACCATAGCCTCAGTTTTACAATTTTTCGCAGATACTCCTACAGAACTAGTTTTATGTAGAATATTGATCGGGATTGGACTTGGCGGTGATTATAGCGTAGGACATACTATGCTAGCTGAATTTTCTCCTCGTAAACATCGTGGTGTATTATTAGGTTCGTTCAGCGTAATATGGACATTTGGTTATGTAGCGGCAAACTTGATCGGTATTTTTGCCATTAATACATCTCCGGATGCATGGAAATGGATGTTAGCATCATCAGCAATACCAGCTGTAATTATTTTAATATTACGTATAGGTACACCTGAATCTCCTAGATGGTTGATTAGTAAAGGTCGAGTAGATGAAGCAAGAGAAATCGTCAAGAAACATGTTGGGCCGAATATAGTACTAGACGATGAATCACCTGTGCAAACAAATGGCAGCTTTAAAACTTTATTTAGTAAAAGTATGAGAAAACGAACTGCTTTTAATTGTATTTTCTTCGTTTGTCTCGTTATCCCCTATTTTGCAATTTACACTTTCTTGCCTAACATTCTTGAAGCAATCGGAATGAATGAAGGATACGGGACAGATTTCCTATTAAATGGACTTCTAATTGTAGGTGCTGTTTTAGGTATCTTCTTTACAGTAAAGTATTCTCGTCGAGGATTTTTGATCAGCTCTTTTATAGTACTAATAGTGACTCTTGGCCTTCTAAGTCTTTTACCTAGCAGTGCTACAGTATTAATGATTATATCTTTTGCCGTATTCACCTTAATCATGTCTGCTGTCAGTAACTTAGTTGGTGTATTTCCTGCAGAGAGCTTCCCAACAGAAATCCGCTCTTCAGGTGTTGGACTTGCAACTTCAATGAGTAGACTTGGTTCAGCAATCGGAACATTCTTACTTCCTTTGGGAATTGCAGGCATTGGCATTCAATATACGATGCTTTGTCTTACAGCAGTGCTTGTTATTGGAGCAATCGTCTCCATCGCTTGGGCACCTGAAACTAAATCACTAACACTTAGTGAAGCAAGTAATAATGGAAGAAAAAACTAACGAAAATTCTTATTAAAACAAATTTTTTATACTTACAGAGGAAAATCCTTATTCTCTTCTGTAAGTTTTTTATTGTAAAACACTCAAACAGTAATTTGAAATAACAATTGCAATTCGCAATAAAACTCATACTTAATCTCCAACTAATTTTCCTTTTAAATGCTCTCTCCGAAATCATTCGCTACAGAACTATGCTTTAAATTAATACTTATCTTCTTTAGGGATAATAAATATTAATAGGTATTAATATCCTATATAATTAAAGTGTTGTTTTTTCGACCTTTATAGGGAGGTAATTTTATGGAAGAAAACAATCAAATTATTCAAAGTGAATCAAGTACATTAAATAATGATGATACAATTTTCGATCCTATGGAGTCTGATAATCAAATAATGGGCGCTCCATCTCATAAGAAACCACATTTACAACAACAACCAGCTGTCATTGGCGACCGGTTCTAACAATACAACCGTTTGTTGCGTTTCTTCACATAGATCCATTAGGTGAGGTTTGAAAAGTTCAAGATAGTCAATGAATTAAGTCGCCCTTGCACCAAGCACTACAGGGTAAGAGCCAAGGCTGTATTGTTTTTTAAGTTATGGTTTTCAAGAACTTTAAGTATACGATGGCAAGTACTTTTATTGATATTTACACCCTTACAAATATCAGCAAGACTTATAGAAAAATATTCATATTCTGACATATCCCTATTCTTCAAATTTTTAAATTTAAAGATATTCGTGTTTTAACTGCGCTGCAATAATATTTTTCTGAATTTCGGATGTTCCTTCATAAATCTTCGTTATTCTTGCATCCCGATAGAATCGTTCAACAGGGTATTCAGCAATATAACCAATTCCTCCGTGAATCTGGACAGCTTTATCTGCTACACGATTATAAACCTCAGAACCGAGCAGTTTTACCATGGCTGCTTCCTTAATGACCTTCATCTCTTGGTCTACCATCCACGCAACTCGGTAAGTCATACTCCTCAATGCTTCTATATCAAGAGCCATATCAGCCAAATAATGTTGAATAATTTGTTGTTCAAAAATCGGTTTACCAAACTGAATTCTCGTATTTGCATGCTGTATAGACATCTCTAAAAGTTTATCGCAAGAACCCAGATTTCTTGCTGCAAGCCCCGCCCGGCCATTGGCAAGAATTTTCAAAGCGTTGACATACCCTTGGCCCTCTTGACCGAGCACATTTTCTACAGGTACTTCACAATCTTCAAAGAAAATTTCTGCGGAATGGGATCCGTGCAGACCCATTTTCTTTTCTTTTTTCCCAACTGTGAACCCGGGAAAGTCTTTCTCTACGATAAAGGAGGTAATTCCTTTTGCCCCTTTAGAAGGATCTGTTACTGCCATAACCGTAAAAATATCCGCAATGGGTGCATTGGTAATGTAATGTTTACTCCCATTTAAGATATATTTATCTCCTTTTCTTACCGCGGTAGTTTTCAGGTTCGTTGCATGTGAACCTGCACTAGGTTCAGTCAAAGCAAAAGCACCGATCATTTCCCCTCTTGCCATGGGTGGCAAATATTTCTTCTTTTGCTCACTATTTCCCATCTCTACGATTCCAACAGAACCGATCCCTGTATGGGCTCCTATGACAGTGGTATACCCATTATGAGTTCTGCCTAATTCCTCGTAAATCGCACACTTACCAACCATTCCGATTCCCACTCCGCCGTATTCTTCCGGGATACTTAATCCAAATAATCCCATTTCCATAGACATGTTCATGATCTTCTCAGGGATTTCATCCTTCTCTTCAATCTCCATAGCAAGAGGATCAACTTCGTTATCAACAAAATCTCTAATACTTTGTTTTAAAAATTCGATATCTTCAGGTAATTTAAAATCCATTAAATCCACATTCCTTCCTATTTATTATTGTGATTGTAAAATCCGCGACCTGATTTTCTTCCTAAACGTCCTGCTTTCACATATTTCACAAGAATCGGCGATGGACGGTATTTTTCTCCTAAATGGTGATACAAATATTCCATATTTCGCAAACGGCTATCCAATCCTACAAGATCCGCCAATTCAAGCGGCCCCATCGGATGATTTAAACCGAGCTTGAGGGCTTTATCGATGTCTTCGACAGATGCTACTCCTTCCATTAACATGTTCATAGCTTCATTTCCAATTAGACAATTCATTCGGCTTGTTACAAAACCTGGAAACTCATTGACTTCGATTGTTTCTTTCCCCATCTTTTCTGCCACTTGTTTTACTATTTCTACCGTAGAATCAGATGTATCCAATCCTCGAATGATCTCGATTAATTTCATACGATGTACCGGGTTAAAGAAGTGCATTGCTAGACATTGATCAGGTCTTTTGGTGGATGCCGCAATTTCAGATGGACTCATCGTTGATGTGTTTGTAGCCAAGATAGCGTGAGCTGGTACAAACTCATCTAATTGCTTGAAGATATTGATTTTCAGCTCCATAATTTCCAACGCCGCTTCGATGACCAAGTCAGTTTTACAAACGGCTTCTTGCAACTGAGTGGTATAACTTAAATTTTTCTTTGCCTCTTCTGCCTGTACGACTTCGACGTATCCTTTAGCCACGTTTTTATTTAACAGGTTTTCGATAGTGTCTCTTGCCTTTTCAGTTGCTTCTTCAGATATATCTTGTAAAGTTACTTCAAACCCTGATAATGCAGCAGTATAGGCTATTCCCCGTCCCATCGTACCGCCGCCGATCACAGCAATATGATTAATCATGCTTAAATAATCCCCTTTTCCTTAAAATTTGAAATATCTTCGCTACTATAGCCGAGGTTGGCTAACACTTCGTTTGTATTTTCACCTAATATAGGAGGTGCCTTTCGAACAGATCCTGGTGTATCCGATAACTTAAGCGGGATACCCAGCATTTTCAACATACCAATCGTTGGATGCTCCACTTCTTGAATCATTTCCCGATATTGAACCTGAGGATGTGACAAGAGTTGAGCTAAGTCATTGATCGGTCCACTTGGAACACCTGCGTGCTTTAACCTTTCAATAATTTCCGAAGAATCTTTACTCTTCGTATATTCCGTAAGAATCCCTACGAGTTCTTCTCTGTTTGCCACGCGGTTCACGTTTACTGCAAATTTTGGATGATCCTTCAAATCATGAAGATCAAGTGCATCACACATTTTTCTCCAGAGCCAATCATTTGGTACTGCAATGATGACATAACCGTCTTTAGCTTCAAACGCCTGGTAGGGAACAAGGGTCGGATGTGCAGACCCTAAACGTCTAGGAACTTTTCCTGTTGCTAATACACCTTGCCCCAAATAATTAGACAACGACACGATGGTATCCAACAAAGAAGATTCCACAAATTGGCCTTTTCCCGTCTTTTCTCTAGCCAGCAGAGCAAGGACAACCCCAAGTGATGCATAAAGGCCTGTTGCCAAATCGACGATTGAAAAGCCAACCTTAACTGGGGTCCTTCCTTCCTCACCGGTAACACTCATCAATCCTCCGAATCCTTGCATGAGCAAATCATAAGCAGGTTCATCTTTCATCGGACCTGTCCGGCCAAATCCGCTGACCGCACAATAGACCAGCCGAGGGTTGATTTCTTTGAGCACGTCATACCCTAATCCAAACTTCTCCATTGTTCCGTTTCGAAAATTTTCAATTAATACATCCGAATTCTTTACCAGCTGTTTCACAATACGTTGTCCTTCTTCCGTTTTGAGATTCAAAGTAATGCCTTTTTTATTTTTATTTAGGCTCATAAAATAAGTAGATTCTCCATTTATTTCAGGGGGAATATAACTTCGGGTTTCATCGCCAATGCCCGGCTGTTCAACCTTAATAATTTCCGCTCCCATATCAGCTAATTGCATGCTGCAAAAGGGACCTGCAAGAGTTCTCGAAAGTTCTAATACTTTTATACCTTCTAATGGACCTGCCATCCAAAACCCTCCTTGGTCTTTGTTTATGTTTCAATTAGTTCCGTATATAAATCATATACGGAACAACATTTGCAAAAAAATCAAAATTCTAATTATTCATTGTTTTTCTTTCATGAGATACTTGCAGAATTTGTTCTACAAATGTTTCATACATTTTTTCTCGGATGAATAGTACCGGAAAAATTCCATACAGTGCGTAGGCCACACCACGTGAGGCTAATCCTAGTCCAATGATGATATAAAGACAATAATCCATAATCGCAGTCATGCACGTACTATTCTCCATCTATTTATCTACTATACTTGCATATTTTCTACTATTGTGGTGATTCCTTGCCCTCCACCAATACATAGGGTAACCAAACCATATTTTTCTTCCCTTCGTTCCATTTCGTGCAATAGTTTCGTCATCAAAATGGCTCCTGTCGCCCCAAGTGGATGCCCCAAAGCAATGGCTCCGCCATTTACATTTACTTTATCCAAATCCATATTAAGTTCCTTGATAACCGCTAGAGATTGAGCTGCGAAGGCCTCATTCAATTCGATTAAACCAATTTCGTCTAAAGAGAGTCCTGCCATAGCTAAGGCTTTCTTCGTAGCCTGCACTGGGCCAATTCCCATGATTTCCGGAGAAACCCCTGAAACAGCCTGAGCAATTATTTGTGCTTTTGGTTTAAAGCCATTTTTCTTTGCGGCGTCCTCGGACATCATTAAAACGGCTGACGCCCCATCGTTTCTTCCACTACTATTTCCCGCAGTTACCGTACCATTTTCTTTAAATACAGGTATCAAATTACCCAGCTTATCTAAATTGGTTAAACGAGGGTGCTCATCTACCTCAAAAATCTTCACTTCTTTTCGTTGTTTGATTTCAAAAGGAACGATTTCTTTTCTAAAACGTCCATCCTGTATCGCTCGCTGAGCAAGTTCCTGACTGCAAAGTGCAAATTCATCCTGTTCCTCTCTAGAAATCTTATACTGTTCAGCCAAATTTTCTGCTGTATATCCCATGGTGAGATTTCCATATATTTCAATTGGTTGAGAGCGCGGTTGGCTTTCCGTATTAGGGTCGATAATCTCCCCATTCCCTGAACCGAATCCATAGCGCGCGTTTCGAATATAGTAAGGAGCTGTACTCATTGATTCGGCACCTCCAGCTATTATTACCTCAGATAATCCGGACATAATTTGTAATGCTGCATTATTGATGGCCTGAAGTCCTGAGCCGCATTGTCTGTGAACTGTATAACCTGGCACCTCAACTGGAAGTCCTGCACGTAAAAGTGCCAAACGAGCAAGATTGGGAGAATCTGTACTTTGTTTGGCCTGTCCCAGAATCACTTCATCCACTTCATTTTTTTCCAATCCTGTCCGTAACAGGATTTCCTGAATCACCTTCGCTGCAAGGTGGTCTGCCTCCACAGCCTTAAAACTGCCTCCCATTTTCCCAATTGCTGTTCTTACTGAGTCAATGATAACAACGTTTTTCATGTTTTATCCTCCTTGCCTTTGTTTTCTAAGTTTAATATTAGGCACGCCATTAGCTTGTTAATGGTTCATGACATGCTTCACAGTACCACTAGCAGAAATTGAATAAATCAAAAGCGCTAAGACTAATTCTTTTCATTCAACTGCAATTTCTACTATAGTGTCTCCAAAGTCTTGATCTAGAAGCACGTAATTTGGGCTTAACAAGGAGTAACAGGTAGAAGTGGCTTGTTAGTTATGGTACCTTCGTAACAAATCAAGTCTTCATCCGCTCCATGTTAAGCTGTATAGGAAACATTACTAAGTATCTGATTCTATTAAACCTTGAAAAGATCTTTTTTACCGATTTTCACTACGTATTGCTACAGAAACTAATTTTGTTTCAAGATAGTCTTCTAAACCATATCGGCCGCCTTCTCTTCCTAACCCGCTTTGTTTGACTCCCCCAAATGGCGCTTGAACAGCAAATGGGGCGGGATCATTTACTCCTACCATTCCATAGTCAAGCTTTTCTGAAACCCGGTGTGCTCTTGAAAGGTCATTCGTATAGAAATAAGAGGCTAAACCATACTCAGTATGATTTGCTTTTTCTACAACCTCTTCTTCAGTACTAAAACGTATTAATGGTGCTATTGGACCAAAAGTTTCTTCAAAAGTAATTTTCATCTCTCCGCTAACATCTGCTAGTACCGTTGGTAAATAAAAATGCCCATTTTCATAATCATTTTCAGTTGGCACTTTACCACCGCAAAGAATTCTAGCTCCTTTACCTGTTGCATCCGTAACATGATCGTGTGCTTTATCAACTGCCTCTTGGTTAACCATTGGACCTATTTGAGTATCTTCATTTAATCCATCGCCGACCACCATGGATGCAACTTTATTTGCAAAACGCTGTGCAAATGTTTCATAAATCGAATCATGTATGTAAATACGATTCGCACAAACGCATTGTTGACCAGTTGATGCAAACTTACTGGCAATGGTACCTTCGATGGCAAGATCAATGTCTGCATCTTCAAATACGATAAATGGAGCGTGTCCACCAAGCTCCATGGATACACGTTTTACTGTGTCAGCCGATTGACGAATGAGCTTCTTTCCGACTTCTGTTGATCCTGTAAATGAAATTTTTCGAACAGTATCACTAGCCATTAGTTCTCCAACAATATCAGAAGAATCCCCAATGACAAGGTTTACAACACCTTTTGGAAGACCGGCTTCATCAAACACTTTGAAAAGCTCTAAAGATGATAAAGGTGCCTCACGGGATGGCCGCAATACAACCGTACAACCAACAGCTAATGCAGGCCCTAATTTTCTTGCAGCCATTGATAACGGAAAATTCCATGGCGTAATTGCCCCAACAACCCCAATTGGCTGCTTTATAACAGAAATTCTTTTATTTGGTGCAGATGCAGGGATGATATCCCCATAGACACGGCGTGCCTCTTCCGCATACCATTTAAAGAAAGCAATTGTATTCCCTACTTCATAGCGGGCATTATGAATCGATTTACCCATCTCTTTCGTAATTGTCTGGGCAAGGTGTTCTTTTTTTTCTTCTAATAGATTTACTATTTTTTGTAAATATTCACTCCGCTGTTCACCAGTCAATGCAGACCATAATGGGAACGCAATTTTTGCCGATTCTATAGCTTGTTTCGTTTCTTCTATTCCTACTAAAAAAACCCGATCAACCATTTGACCATTAGCTGGGTTTTTTACTTCAAGTATTCGTTCAGTTTCTAACCATTTTCCATTAATGTACATTATTCTGCTGATTCCCCTTCTTGATATAATGGTAAAACCTGGTTATAAATTTCAATAATATCTTCTCTGACAACTTTTCTCGGATTATTTGGAATGGTCCCTTTATCCTCCATTGCATCATGAGATAAACGATCGACCATTTCCTTTGTAAATTCAATTCCTAAATAACTAAAATCTTTTGGTATATTCAATGATTGATTAAAATCATTTAGTAAGTCTACTAGTCGTTCCGCTGCTACTTTATCATTTTCAAACGTTAAAGAAGGATCAAATATTCTAGCAATGTCTGCATACTTCTTATAGTTTGAGATTAGGTTATATTTAATAACATAAGGTAACAAAATTGCATTCGCCAGACCATGTGGAACATGGTAAATAGCCGACATCGGATGTGAACAAGAGTGAACAAGCCCAACACCACCAAGACCAAAAGCCAAACCGGCTATTGTACTTGCTAAATGTACTTGTGATCTTGCTTCAAGGTTATCAGGGTGTGCATAACTTGGTGGCAAATGATCTTTGAGCATTTTAATTGCTTGTAGGGCTAGGCCATCAGTTATTGGAGTTGAACGTACAGAAGTAAAAGCCTCTAGCGCATGAACCAATGCATCAATGCCTGTAGTTGCAACTACATGGCGTGGAAGTGAAGTGGTTAACGATGGGTCAACAAATGCAATCATAGGAACCAATATTGGCGAAGCAACAACATATTTCCTACCCGCCTCATGATCAGTGACTACGGAAACATTCGTTACTTCAGATCCAGTACCAACTGTTGTAGGAATAGCAAACAACGTTGGAATTTCGTTGACAACTGGTTTTTCACCACGGCGATAATCAAGGATGTGGCCGGAATGACTAACCATTACTCCAACGGCTTTTGAGAAGTCCATCACACTTCCTCCACCAACTGCGAGAATCATGTCACATGATTCGGCCTTATATAAATCCGCCCCCTTCATTACAGTTACGGCATGAGGATTTGGCTCGACCTCTGAAAATATGATTCCATTAATCCCGTTTTCTTTTAAAAGAGATTGTATTTCATCTGGAATTCCAGCTTTAACAAGCCCTGGATCAGTGGCTATAAAAACTTTTGATTTATTGAATTCTTTTATTTTTACTGTTAAGCTTTCCCTGACACTGTTTACTCCAAAAATCACATTTGTAGGTAAAACAGAATTAAAGGTTTGCTGACTTAAATACATAATTATTCTCCTATTCCATTCGTTTATTGTTTGATAGTTAAGCAGGGATTGGGAATCAGCGGGATTCATTTTTATTCTCATGATTGCGGCACCTTTTAGGCTTAATCAAATCATAACTACCATGCAGATTTGGGTATAATTAGTTCATAACAGAAATTCATTGGATGATATAACAGTTCATTTACAGCAATCAGCTGTGTAATATATGGTGCAGTGTTTTAGAGCCGGGCTGGACTGTCCCCGGCTCCGTTAGTAGTTCTAATTTATTCCACGTTAGCCCTAGCGCGGTCGAAAATAAAGCCTTTATAACCCGCGTCTTCCAAGTTCTTTCTGTAGTTGCCCAAGCCTCCCAAGTAGAAATAGACCGCATTCTTCTTACCAGGGATGTTCGCACCGAAAATCCACGAATCAGCCTTTGGAAACAAGGTCATATCTGCGATCGAACGGCAGGTTGCAACCCAATCATTCTCGGCTTCCAACGTTGGTTCGATCGTGCTAAAGCCTTTTTCAATCATGCACTGCAAGGTATCCGAAATCCATTCAACTTGAGTTTCAATACTTGGCGGCAGGTTTGTGAAAGGACCGTTTGGACCGAGAATCATGAACAGATTTGGGAAATCGGTATTCGTCATGCCGAGATAACCAGTCGGTCCATCCGCCCACTTATCGCGCATCGTGACACCACCGCGTCCACGAATGTCGATCTTGGTATAGTTGCCATCCACCGCATCGAATCCGGTTGCGTAGATCAGTACGTCCAAATCATACTCACCATCCGTGGTGCGCACTCCTTTTGGTGTAATTTCCACGATCGGGTTCTCCTTGACATCGACGAGTGAGACATTGTCTCTGTTAAATGTATTGTAGTAGCCATTGTCACAAAGCGGACGTTTGGCATATAAACCGGTTGGTGTTAACTTGCGTGCCATTTCAGGATCCTTAACGATCTCTTGGATTTTCTTACGAATAAAATTGCAGGCAGCCTCGTTTGCCTCAGGATTTGCGGCAATGTCGCTGAAGGTACCGAACATGAAGCGGAAGCCGCCTCCTTTATTCCATGCATCCTCAAACACGCGCTCTTGTTCCTCTTTCGAAACCGAAACTGCAGACACTGTGCTCTCTTCAAAGCCGAAAGCGACGGCCGAAGACTTGACTTGTTTCCAAATTTCATCATTGTTTGCCTTTATCTCAGCAATTTCCTCTTCAGATTGAGGTCGTTTTCCAACTGGTACACTGTATTGCGGCGTACGCTGGAAAACCGTCAGATGCTTGGCCTCAGGTGCAGTGGCAATAATTACTTGAACTCCGGTTGAACCTGTACCAATAACGCCTACTCGTTTACCCTTCAGATCAACGCCTGATTTTGGCCACCTAGCAGTGTGATATTGTTCACCCTTGAAGGTCTCTCTGCCCTTAAAATTCGGTACATTCGTTGCTGAAAGAAGACCAAGACCGGTAACAACAAACTTCGCAGTGACAGTTTCTCCCTTGTCAGTGATGACCTCCCAATAGTTAGTCTCTTCATTGAAATGGGTTGCTGTAACCTTTGTGTTGAACTGATAGCTGCGCCGCAAGTCGAAACGGTCAGCAACGTGATCCAAATAGGATAGGATTTCAGGCTGTGTCATATAATTTTCCTTCCAAGTCCATTCTTGAAGCAAATCCTTGTCAAAAGAATAACGGTAGACAAAGCTTTCGGTATCAGAAAGTGCTCCCGGATAGCGGTTCCAGTACCAAGTGCCTCCAACATCATCGCCATTATCATAGGCGCGTACGTTTAGGCCTAGTTCATTGCGGAGTTTATGAACAGCGTAAAGGCCGCCGAACCCGGCCCCAACAATAACAGCATCGAAGTCTACCCCTTTTGTCTTACGATCATTACGTTGATTCATAATGGTTTCCCCCTATTACTGATTTTCAATTTGGTTTTTATTTAATCATAATCATCATGATATTTTGAAAGGTTATTCCTTATTTTTGTAGTGCCTGAAACCAAGCCGCAACCCTGCGGATTTCCTCATCCGCTTCAGGAGCGCGTCCGGCTAGGAATGGGAAAACATGCTGCATTCCATCTACAACTGACAGTGTAGCTTGTATACCAGCCTCCGTGGCACGGGCATGTAGGCGGCGCGCGTCGTCAAGCAGCATTTCAGCTCCACCCGCGGCGATGTAAAGCGGCGGATAGTCGTTGAAATCAGCGAGAAGTGGATTGGCTAATGGATCACGAACCTTCGTATTGTCATCCCCGATGAACATTGCAATCATCCCTTCAAGCAATGGGACAGAGATTAGCGCATCGGTAGCAGCGTTACTTTCCAGCGTGCCTCCGGTTAGCTCCATATCGAGCCATGGAGAGAAAGCAATGACGAAACCTGGAAGTTCAAGACCCAAGTCACGGAACTTCAATACCGATGACACGGCAAGGTTTCCTCCAGCAGAGTCGCCGATGGTGCCGATATTCTTTGCCTTAATGCCGGACGCGAGCAAGGCTTTGTAAACAGCAGCAGCATCCTCCAATTGTGCTGGGAAAGGATTCTCCGGGCTACGGTGGTAATCCAAGACCACAGAGGAAACGCCGAGTGCCTTGGCCATATGGCCAGCTAGTTTGCGGTGGCTTGTAGAAGATCCTACTGCAAAACCGCCACCGTGAGTGTAGATTAATACTTTCGATTTGTCGCACCCGATCGGATAAGCCCAGATCACATCAACGCCGCCGACAATGTCGGTCTTATACGTCACATCTTCAGGCTCTAACGTAGGTTTTTCCCATTCGTCAAAGAGACTGCGCAAGTCTACCACCGTCATGTTCGGATTAGCCTCCATACGGTCGCTCCAATCCTGGTACAGTGCCCGCAGATAATCTGCTTCCTTTGATACAATTTTGTTTTTCTGTTCCATTGATTTCATAATTGTTTCCCTCCTTAATTTTTGATGAATCACTTAATAATAAGCAATTACCGTGCCAACCTAAATTTCGAGGTATTTTCCGCATTTTTTTATGTGTTTTTTTTTAGTGTAGTAAATTTGACACAATAAATTTTAAAAATAGGGTAAATGAACTCCTATATATTCAACTATTCTCAATTTTGCTACAACTTTTCTCATTTTTGCTACATTATAGAAGTAGTTAAAATTTCAGGTTAATGCTGTTGTTTGTATGGCTTGGGAGGAGAAATGGTTCTACTTAGTCGGTATTCCTATAAGTGGCAGTTTATGCGGAGCTGAAGGTGCTACGGAAGAGCTGTCGATATAATTTTTACTATTGAAATGTTAACCGCAAAAGGCGGAAGACGTAGGGGGATTACCAAAAGCTGTTCCGATGGAGGAATAATGGCCAACTGTAAGGGGGAAAGCGGAAAAGATTTTAACGAAAGGTCCATTGGCTGTATGATTAGCCAAAATTGTTATTAATCATGGTTTAAATTCAGATATGGAAACAGTATTCATGGTTGAAAAAGCTAGAACAGGATGTTTTTGTTTGGGTCTCAAGATAAAAAAGAGGTAACATAGCTTTCCTTTATAAAAGGCATGCTCCCTTCAAAGGAATGTTTGGCACAATTGAGCAGCAAAAAGGAGGCTTTAGATGACCCCCCCTTTTTTTGTTATAAAAAGACTATAAAGAATTGCTATTTCTGTTGCTTGAGACTTTTGATATCATAACCCATTTTTTTTAATTTTCGATAAAGGGTGCTACGGCTCATGTTTAATTTTTTCGCTGCATCCGTGACGTTCATCTGAGAACGTTTTAACACTGATATAATCCAGTCTAATTCAGCCTGATTGACGGGATTTATTTTCACCGTATTAATAGGTAAAGTCAGTTGGTTATGGATATGTTTTGGTAGACTTTCAGGGGTAATGATACCGTTGACTGAAAAATTGACCGCATATTCCATCGCATTCTCCAACTCACGAATATTTCCCGGCCAAAAGTAATTTCTTAATATTCCCACAACTTCTTTAGTTATTTGGTATGGACCGTGGTGTTTCTTAATGGTAAACTTTTTCACAAAATTTTCAGCTAGTAATGGAACATCTTCTGAACGATGTCGTAATTCTGGTAATTCAATGTGAAAGACATTAAGCCGGTAATAAAGATCATTACGAAATTTTCCCGTTACTATTTCTTCAGGAAGATTTTTATTGGTCGCTGCGATGACGCGAACATCTATAGGGATACGTGTTTTGTCCCCTATTCGGATAATTTCTTGCTCCTGAATCACCCGAAGCAGTTGTACTTGTGAATCCAGAGGCATATCACCTAATTCATCCAGGAAAAGTGTTCCCTTATTCGCCAATTCAAACTTCCCTATGCTTCCTTTCGGATTAGCACCTGTAAAGGCCCCAGCCACATATCCAAAAAGTTCACTAGGAAGCAAATCCTTTGGTATAGCAGCACAATTTAAAGCAATAAAAGGATAATCAGATCTGTTGCTTGCCTGATGTATGGCGCTGGCCATTAACTCTTTCCCCGTGCCGCTGTCTCCGGTAATCAAAACATTAGAATCACTTGAGGCCGCAACTCGAGCTAATTGAATAGTGCTCTTAAATGCTTCTGATTTGCCAACTAAGCTTTGAAAAGAGTACTTTGCATAGTGTTTATGGTTAGCAGTTGAATGACTTATTCTATTCTTTTTCTCTAAAATAGAAATTAAACCTATGAATCTATCGTACCAAAGAATTTTTTTGTATATTGCCCGATATTGACTGCCATGTAGAGTTACTTCATCCTCCCATTCCTTTTTCGTGGTTAATTCATTATTTTCTACTGTACATGACATTAACGATGTTATATCATCGCCCTGAAGATCACTGTTTATCCTTAAAATTTCCCCTTTTGAGTTACATAAGATAACGATCTGATTTTTCCATTTTCTCATCGCTTCAATGTAAATGTTTTGCAGCATTTCACGTGCTTGGTAGTAATTGTGAAATAGGTTCCTTTCTATTTTATTCACGATTCCGATGGCTTTCATCATGCTAAGAGTATTGTAACTATCACTGGTTGTAGAGAGGTTTATTATTCCTAACAATTCACTTGTAAGCGGATCCAAAATAGGGGCTGATGAGCACACCCATTCATGGCAACTATGAGAAAAATGTTCGGAAGAAAAAATTTGAACAGGCTGTTTCAAAATGATTGAGGTACCAATTGCATTAGTTCCGGCCCAACGCTCTGACCACTGAGCCCCATTATTTGCATTCACTGAGTTTCCTATATGTCGAGCTAAAGGCAGAGCACCATAATGATCTATAATTATGCCATCACTGTCACAAAACATGAGTACATGTTTATCATTAGAAAGTTCTTGCCCTGCTTGTTTAAGTACTGGCTGTGCTAGATGAAAAACTTCATTTTTTCCCCTTATTTCTTTGAGCTCTTCATCCGAAATATTTTTTACTGACCCTTGAATCATCGGATTTAGATCCTTATATTGCTTACTCCGATTCCAGGATTGTAAAATTACATCTCTTACTTCAGTTAATTCCGTAGGCTGCTTCTCGATTTGTAATGGATTGTAGAAGAAGTTTTCCCATTTTTCATGATATTTTTTTCCAAGTAGAACAATATCATTTTTTGATACTGGGTTTGAAAAAGGAACAAGGGACATATTGTACTCACCTCTCAATTATTTTAATTTAGATATAAATAGCGGGAAAAATCAACAATCACACTTCGTGAGAGATTATGGAGGCATTTAGCTAAATTTGTTTCTGTAATGTGAACTGGAATCACAACAGGTAATACCTTGTTGTTAATTTTTCACAAATGACTTGATAAGGATCATAAGCATATCAAAATAGCATTTAAAATAAGCGTAAATTTCGCTTAAAGTGACATTTTGGTCACAAAACCGTAAAACCAAGTAGCCCCAAATACAAGATGAAAATTGTGTTTTCGGGGCTTTTTGTAATGTTACAGAGTATTTTGTTCTATAAATGTCTTTCCAATCAATTCCGATACGTTAGGATTTGAAACTGACTTTAAAAGCGTGCAGGTCTTTTTTCGATAAAAGCCTGAATACTTTCTCTGGCATTATCCGTTTGAAATACTTCTCCCAAACACTCCACTTCCAATCGCAACCCCTCCCGCAGCGGCAAATGCATACCTTCATCAACACATCTTTTTATTCGAGATAATGCAGTAATTGAATGCTGTGAGATTCTTGTAGCAATTTCTAACGCAACAACTAGAGCTTTTCCTTTCGGTACTACATGATTAACCAATCCAATTTGTTTCGCTTCCTCAGCAGATAACCGTTCGCCTGTAAACATCAATTCCTTTGCTTTTGAACTTCCTATCAATCTAGACAAGCGTTGGGTTCCGCCAGCGCCTGGTAAAATGCCTAATGTAATTTCAGGTAAACCAATTTGAATTTGTTCTTCCGCTATTCGAATATCGGAGGCTAATGCTAGCTCACAACCGCCCCCAAGCGCAAATCCGTTTATAGCAGCAATCACCGGTCTATCAAGGGAGTCCAGCAAATTTAGTGGCTCTTGAATACGAAGTGCAAATTCACGTACTTTATCCACTCCAACTCCAAGTAGCGGCAGAAATGATTTGATATCTCCTCCCGCCATAAAAGCTCGTTCACCTGCACCAGTAACAATTACCGCACATATGCCCGGATCACATTCAATTTGCTCAACTGTTTCTTTTAATTGGTCTGCTACAGCAATACTCAACACATTTAAAGGAGGGTTGTCAATCGTAATGATGGCTACTTTCCCCTCTTTATGCCAATAAACGAATTGGCAATTTTCCATTCTGCTCACTCCGTTTTCCATTTTTGGTTTTAAATCAAGTAAATTTATTATGATACATTCTCACGCTAATTAAGGATTAAATCCACCTATGCTTTTGACACAAAGGCCAACAAGATAGCTTTTCCTCACCTGAACTCTCACTGGCTGAGGCAATCTTGCTAAAAATCCGTATGATATTCTCTAATATGCATGTTGTAATGTTATAAACTTAGGAATTTAATTTAAAATATAAAAAATATTAGTAAACTATAACTCTAATTACTTCACTATTATCAACTCATGATCATAGTTGTTTAAATAATCCCTAAACGTTTGGCCAAAATTTCCTTCATAATTTCAGAAGTACCACCACCTATTGTCATTAACCTCGCATCACGCCACTGTCTCTCTAAAATGAAATCGGTTCTGCAACCATCAATCCCCATTAATCTAAGTATTTTTGATGTAATGCGAGTTACCATTTCTGCTGCATAAATTTTAGCGATCGTGGACTCTATCGTTGGATCTATTTCCTCGTCAAATAACTTAACGGCCTTGTCCGCAAGCACATAAGCCTTTTCAATGTCAACTTTAATCTTGGAAACTTCTTTTTCTTTATCGGTCGTATTTTTACCGCTTCGTAAAAATTCTTCTAATGTCCTTTCTGCAATACCTATAGAAAAATAGGAGACCATGACCCGTTCCCATTGGAAATTTTTCATAATTTCATAGAACCCTTGATTTTCAACACCTAAAAGGTTTTCATAAGGGACTTTTACTTCTTCCAAATAAATAATCGCTGTATCTGACGCTCTCCATCCCAATTTATCAAGCTTGCTGGAAGAGACACCTTTAAGATTTGTATCTACAATAAAGAAACTGATACCCTTATGGCCTTTATCCGGGTCCGTTTTAGCTGCCAATACAATATAATCTGCATTGACACCATTTGTAATAAATATTTTGGATCCGTTTATACGATAGTAGTCACCTTCTCGTTTTGCAGTTGTCATTATGGAGGCTACATCCGATCCCGCATTAGGCTCGGTAATGCCAAGTGCAGCTATTTTCTCTCCTTGAATGCCTGGTTGCAAATATTTCTCCTTTTGCACGGAGTTACCTAACTTTGCAATCGCTGTAATGGCAATAGAAGTATGAGCTGTTATCCCCACAGTAACCCCAGCGGAACCACATTTGGCTAATTCCTTAATAAATCTTCCATCCCATTTATAACCTAATTCTGTGCCCCCATATTGTTTGCTGAATTTTATACCGAGATAACCTTGCTGTCCAAATTTTTCAAATAAATCACGTGGGACCTCACCCTCTTCCTCCCACTGCGTAATATTCGGCGAGATCTCTCGATCAATAAACTCTTTTAATTTCTGATGAAAAATGGCTGCATCTTTGTTCATTATTATGTTCTGTTCCACGGGATCAAACTCTTCGTTCTCATAACAAGTCATCAGTACGAGCTGCTGACTATCGCGCCACAGCCTCTGTATAGGGTATTCCATAGAGTAACCATTTCCGCCAAATAGTTGAAATGCTTTGTCCGTCACTTCGTGAGCGGTTTCCAAAACATCTTGTCTAATGGCCCCCGTAGAAGCAGGGTAAGACACGGTGAGGTCCATTTCTTGATTTAATCTTGAATAAATGAATGATTCGCAAGCCTCAAGCTCTACAGTCATTTCAACAAGACGGTGAGATATGGTCTGAAACGTTGCTATTTTCCGGTTAAACTGTTTTCTTTCATTCGCATAAACCTTAGCAAGATCATAAGCTTCTTGACCAATTCCCAATCCAATCAATGACAGAGCAAGATCAAGAACTTCCTTGAAGCTTAAGTTTAATTTGGATGAATCGGTTGTCGCTGAAGGAACTAAAACATGTTCTTGAGGAAGAATCATTTCCATTTCCATTTCATAAAACTCAACTTGGTCGAAGCCCATGGTTTTCATGGGTATGACCTTTGCATCCTGCAGCTTTTCTTTATCAATGACAAAATAAACCTTCTCATGATTAGAATTTAACGCTGTAAACATGTAGAAATCAGATTCTATCGATGGCGTAATATAACTGCTTTTTCCGGATAGTTTCCATCCACCTTCTGTCTTCACTGCTTTCAATTGCGGCTGCTCAATTTCGGGAAAGGAAGTGGATGCGAGTTTGCCTTCAAGAATGACAGGCTCTAAAAACTTTTTCTTTTGCTCTTCTGATCCCCAAGTATAAATTGGAAATGCAAAAGAAATAGACTGAATGAAAGTTGCAAATGCCAATGAGCTATTTCCAGAACGAGCCAATTCTTGTAAATACCAAAGTTGAGTATTTACACCGCAGCTATCTCCTTCCAGCTCATCAACATACATAAATGACATAAAACCTAGCTTTCCGGATTTCTGTAATAGTTGAACCATTTTTTCTTTGGTCTGCTCTTTAGTTAGGACTTCTTTGTTGATCCATTGCCTAATTAATTTTTGTAGCTCCTCAAGTTCCATTCCCATCTGAATCCCCTTTTCTGAAGTCATTATTTTCTTTTATTACTTGTCATTTTTTCAAGAACATCCTGCAGATTTAATTCCTCAATAGCCTGTTGAGTTAATTGGAACTTTTGAATTTTCCCTGTTGTGGTTACAGGATATTCATCAGCTGAAATAAACTTAATGTATTTTGGGATTTTAAATTTTGCGAGTTTATCTTTACAGTATTCTATTATCTCTTCAACTGATGCACTTTCTCTGTTATTTAAGGTGATATATGCCATCCCTACCTCTCCCATCTTCACATCTGGAACTCCAACAACATGGGCTTGATTTATCTTTGGATGACGGGAAAGAATAAGTTCTATTTCTTTTGGCGCTACGTTTTCACCACCAATAATGTATAATTCTTTACTTCGACCGGTAAGTTCAAAATATCCATCTTCACGAATTCTTCCCAAATCGCCTGTTCTCAACCAGCCATCCTTATCAATCACTTCAGATGTCTCTATTGGTTTCTGATAATAACCTGTTGTAATGATGTTTCCCCTGCATGCAAACTCTCCTTCAGAACCTGGCGGTAACTCCTCTCCCGTAAAAGGATCGACCACCTTATATTGTGTATTTTGCCAGCCATATTCGGGTAATCCACTACACCCTCCCGGCATGATCCTTCCAATTGACGTAGCAATGACTTCATTTGAATCACCAGGTGCAGTATGCATAGTTGCTGCACATACCTCCGTCATACCATAAGCGGTACACAACTCATTTACTACAAGTTCTTTTTGAAGCCGTTCCCATAACCAAACAGGTGCAGGTGCACTCGCACACATGATGGATCTTAAGGAACTCAGATCAAACTCTTTAAGTGTTGGATAGTTTAGTAATGCGAGCGCAACCGTGGGTACAATTAACATATCATTAGCTTTGCTCTGTTCTATTAATGTAAGAGCCTCTTGGGGGTTAAAAACAGCCTGTGGGATGATCGTACCCCCTACAAACAAAGCGGCCAAAACACCTTCGACGTAAGAAAATACATGGTATAAAGGTAATGGAAAATAAATTCGTCTTCCGTCCTCATAAGCACGACTCAAACAGGTAGCAAACGCTGAACGAAGAAGTGCATCGTGTGTAAGCATCGCTCCCTTTGGTCTACCAGTAGAGCCCGAGGTGTACAAAATATCGGAAACTTCATCAGAGTATTGAGGAATATTTCGAACCGCTTCTTTGAGTTTTTCACTTGCTGTTTTCCCCTGCTCAATAAGGTTGTAAAAGTCGATCGTATTTTCATATTGCATATTCTCTTTAGAGAGAATGATAACATGACGAAGCATAGGTAACTTTGCACTTTTTCCTCTTGATAAAATATCAGGGTCAATCTCATTTAACATATCGATGTAATTGATCCCAGCAAAATGATCCATCGTTATCAAATATTTTGAATCGGACTGTTTTAGCAAGTATTCTAATTCTTCCATTCTTGTCTTGTAGTTTAGAGGAACATTGACGCAACCTACCTTCGATACTGCAAATTTACTAAAAATGAATTCTGGACAATTAGGCAAGAGGCTGGCAATATGCTCCCTTCTTTTTATACCTAATTTAAATAATCCTTGTGCTAGGTGATTAGCCCACATTTCAGTTTCCCGGTACGTATAAGAGTTCTGCAGAGTAAAAATATAAGTTCGATCTGGATACTCTGATACAGTACGCTCCAACCGTTGGCTAATGGTCATTCTTTCCCAGACAGGATAAATATCGTACAAATGATTTAATCTATCTTGTAAAATCCCCTTCATTACCATCTCTCCTATGAATATGATAGTTTTTAAACTTAAACAGAAATTGAGTGACACCTCTGCTTAACGAATGAACCACTCCTTGTAAAAAACAACAATATCCTTTGTTTTTCCTGAGAATGGATTTTCAATGGCACGGTGATAATCCAAAATTAATGAAACAGAACTTTCATTTCCGTTGATTCATAGAAGACGAACTCAAGTGACAAGAACCCATGTGTTAAGGTTAATACCCAATTTATTGTGTTTGATCCATTAAATAAATTACAAAAGGAGATATTTGGATTTATATTAATTACTGGCATGCTTTAGGTTACTTGCAACGTCAGTGGACTTTTTACTTAGTTTCACAAATATAATCAAAATGGCCGATATAATATAAATACCGGATAAAAACAACAATCCTGCAATTTTATTTCCCCCTGACATTAGAGCACCGACAATAAATGGTCCAAAAAATCCACCCAAATTCCCTATCGCAGAGAAAATACCTGTCAATCCGCCTAGCATATTGGCTGGAAATAATTCAGATAGCGCAGTTAGATAAACAGCTGTTGCAGAAGCAGATGCCATCAATGTAATACTAATAAATATAATAGACAGCCAAAAATTACTAGTACCTATCAAAGCAGTACTTAGAAGACCAACTCCCGCTATGACTTCCAAAATGAATAATAAAGACCGTTTATTCCCCCATTTATCATTAATAATTCCTGTAAGGATCATACCAAAGGTAGCGGCTAGCCATGGTAACGCTGAAATAATACCAATCTTCGCATACCCATATTCAGAAATCCCCTTTATAATTACAGGCAACCACATACTGACTCCATAATTACCAATGACCATAGCCCCCCAAGATAACGTAAGAAAGATAAAATTAGGATTTAGCGCGGCTTTCCAATAACTATTCTCTTGTATAATTTTAGGTTTATTTTCCTCTATATCCAATTCCTCTAGAAGATAACGGCGCTCTTCGTCACCCAATTTTTTTGACTTAGCTTTTGTTGGATGGTCAGGAACTACCAAATAAAAAATAACTGAAAAAACCAAAGGGGCTAGACCTTCTGAAATAAACATCCATCTCCAACCTGGGAATCCGAACCAAGCAGAAGCAACAATCAGTCCAGAAATGGGTGACATCAATAAAGGAGCAAGTGTTTGATAAAGTGCAAAAGTACTTGTCGCACGCCCTCGTTCCCTTTCAGGAAACCAATTAGAAATTAACACATACATAGTCGGTAGCATGCCCCCCTCAGCCACTCCCAAGAGAAAACGAACCACAATTAAGCTAGGAACATTATTGACTACCCCTTGCAAGGTGGCAAAAATTCCCGTAAAGATTCCAAGAATTAGTACGTTTCGCCTCGCACTGCTCCTACTTGCTAAATGACCTGCAGGCATCTGCAGTAACATATATCCAAAAAAGAAAACACCTGAAATGAATCCGCTCACAGTCGTAGTAATTGTGAAGGTCTCTTGCATGCCTGTCATTGCAAAAGAAATGTTAGTTCGATCCACAAAAGCAAACATATACATAATCAGGAGCATTGGCATAATCACTTGCCAACGGTAGCTACCACGGCGTTGATGCTTGGAATGGGTAGGAATAATTTCTTTCATATTAATCTACTAACCTCCTTTAGTATTTAATCCGCTTAATATCAAGTAGTTTCCCAATGAAGTAAAGTAATCTCGTTGTTGATATCTTCAAAAACCGCTTTTACTTCCATTTCACAAACTATTTTTTCCACATTCCCTAAATAGTTACCAAGGATTCGCACTCCTTCTCCTAAATCGACTACAACAGCCGCCATTGGAAGATGCTGTTTAAACCAGGGATGAAAAGCTCTATAATAAACTGAATAAGTATAGACCTTTCCCACCTGGGGCACTTCGGTCCATGTAAGTTGATTAGCATGGCAACTGAAGCAGAGGTCACGGGGCGGCCACTGAATATGTCCACATGCAGTACATTGTTGAACTAGAATCTTATGTTCCTTTAATCCGCGGTAATAAGGAGCATAAAGTTGATTAAGATTTGGTAATGGTCTAACACTTATTTCGGACATTAATGATTCCCCCTATTTTAGTTTAGTTGTGCAGGATGATAATCGATCCATCTCCAAAATCACCGTAACCTGTTACTAGACCAATGTGAGCATTGTTTACTTGTGCAGTACCCGCATCTCCACGCAATTGGCGGACTGCCTCCACCACATGATTCATTCCAAGAACATGGGCTTGCGAAAGAAGTCCTCCATGGGTATTAATAGGTAGTTCCCCACCTAAAGAAATCCGTCCATTTTTCACAAACTCCGGACTTTCGCCCCTTTTACAAAATCCGATTTCCTCTAATTGACGGAGAACAATAAATGTAAAACAATCATAAATCTCTGCAAAGTCAATCTCTTTTAATGTGATCCCTGCTGATTCTAATGCTCGGGGTGCGGCTTTCGTAATCCCCATATTCAAAATATCCGGTCGACTAATCAAATCATCTGGATGGTTAGCGTGACCTTCAGCTCCCCCTGCAATATAGATAGGACTGTGACGACCGTAATCCCGTGCCTCATCCGAGCGCATCACGAGTACAGCAGCTGCTGCATCAGTTTCTATACAAATATCATATAACCGAAAAGGTTTGACAACGAATGGGGATGACTGATAGTCTTCCTGTGTCATAGGGCGGCCTCTCATATACGCCTTTGGGTTCAATTGAGCATGTCTCCTGGTTGTTAAAGCAACCGTTTCCATTCCAGAGGGATCCGCTTTGGTTTCATGAAACCATCTATTGGCATGCAAACTATACCATTGCATCGGAACAATCATTCCGTATGGAAATTCTAGGTTCGTACGAAAATCAGCGCCCGGTAATTTTTGTGACCTTATAAGTTCAGGATTCCCTGCCCCGAATCTTAATCCGCTGTATCCGGTCCATCCAGTGGAAACAATAATACGGTCAGCCAAACCAGCTGCAATTGCCCCAGCAGCCATTAACACACCGGCTGTTGCACTTGCTCCTCCTATGTTTACATGGGCATGAAACTTTAAATCCCGAATACCAAGTGCTGAAACAAAATCTTCATTAGTCACATCCGAATACGGGATGACAACACCATCAACCGATTCTGTTTCGATCCCAGCATCATGGCAGGCTGCTACAGCGGCCTCTAAAATAAGTGCACGCGCACTTTTGTTTGTACCGCGAACATAATCGGTCTCTCCTATTCCCGCAATGGATGCAACATCTGTTATTCTCTTCAATCATTACCCTCCTACTATTACAAATTGTTGTATATTTATATCTGAATCTTAGAATGGAAAACTTTTTCTACGCGATCATAACTGTTCGTGCGAAGGTCTATCGCTCCCTCACGAAGTTTTTGTTTTTGAATTTTCCCAGTATTAGTAACAGGTAATTCACTTATAAATTCCCAATATCTAGGTATTTTAAAGTAAGCTAATCTTTCTTCACACCAAGCAATGAGATCCTCCACTTCTATAGCAACAGTTTCATGTCTGATTACATAGGCTTTAACTTCTTGCTCACGAATGTTATCAGGCACTGCAACCACAGCAACATCAAGTACATTAGGGTGTGTTCTGATTGAATCTTCTACTTCTGAAGCTGAAATATTCTCACCAGACCTACGAATAATGTCTTTTTTTCGGTCTATAAAAAAAACATATCCCTCATCATCCGTTCTTACATAATCACCAGTGTGGAACCACCCCGTTTTCCATACTTCTTCGGTTGCTTCTGGATTTTTGTAATATTCCTTCATAAAGCCACGACGGCGATTTAAAGAATCACTATTGCGTAAGACGAGTTCCCCAATTTCTCCTGTTTTTACTTCTTGATCATAATCGTCAACCACCATTGCCTCATATTCTGGAAATACTGTACCGATACAGCCGGAGCCTATTTTCCGGTCCAAATCTACATTGGTACAGATAACCAAACCACATTCTGTCATCCCGAACCCCTCAAGCAAGGTTACATTAAAACGTTTTTCAAATTCACTATGCAATTTGGAAGGAACACCTCCACCCATACCAATCCAATGAGAATGGTCGGCATCGTGTTCTGTTACTTTCTGTCCCATCAACATTGCCGGCATTACACCAAGGTAGTGAAACTTGGTAGCCCCAGATCGGCGTACACTATCCCACCAACTTTTTGGGTGGAAACGGTCCACTAGAGCCAGTCTCGCTCCAACCCACAGCGTACCCATGGTAGACAAGATCTGTGGATTCATATGGAACAATGGTAGAGGAGTAATTACACAATCTTGTTCTGTTAGCATCATATTTTGTGAATAGCGAAAACCAGCGACTAAATAGTAGGAATGTAATTGCACACAACCTTTTGGATGACCAGTTGTTCCTGAAGTATAAAGGATAGCAGCTTCATCATTTTCATCTAAATCGACCGGAGGCAGTTTGTCAGATTGTTTTCGGACCAGATTTTGAAAATCAATTCCTATTTTCGATTCTCCTTCCTTCCGAACGACCACAAGCTCTTGAATCTTCGGACACCTCGGCAAAATAGCTTTAATCAACGAGTAATATTCCTTACATGTAACCACTAGTTTAGAATCACTATGATTAATTACGTATGCAGTTTCTTCCCCTTTAAAAAAAGTATTAATAGGGACGATGGAAGCTCCTATACTGTTTAATCCAAGCCAGATATAGAGAAATTCAGGGATATTTGGTAACATCAAAGCAACTCTGTCTCCTTTTTGAATACCCAAATCTTGAAAACCATTAGCTACCTTAGCTACCTCTCTATACATCTCGATATATGATGTATCCTTTCCTTCCCACCATAGAAATGGTTGTTCAGGATTATTTTTCACCGCTCTTTCAAATACCTCTCGAATACTTTTCACTAGGTTCACCTCTAGACGTTGTATTTGAACGCATCCACTCACGTTCATTTTCATCTTTCAAACAGGTAATTCTTCTATGTTAGATCCGTTTACAGAAATCGAAATAACTTAATTCCCTCTCTTCTCCTTTATTTCTTTTAAAAAAGATTTCTAAATAATTACTAAGCAAATATCATGCCAATTGTTTCCCTTTTGATTTAATAAACTTCTATTAGATGTTTTTATATATTGCATATGCATTTTTGCTTATGTATAATCAATTATGAATATTAAGAATTTTAAAAATAAACAGAATTTTATTCGATCAATAATAAGGATGTGAATAGATGTACACAACCCCCCATTTCCCAGATAAAGAGAGCAATCAACTTATTTCATTATTCACTAGCATCTTTAGCACTTCTTATGATGGATTATTTGTATGTGACCAAAATGGTTATCCTCTTTTATACAATCAAGCTTTATTAGAAATTTGCGGAATGTCTGTGGATTATATGAACAATTTTGGGAACGTCTTCAATCTTCTAAAGCAAGGTGGTTTACCTAATTCCGCTAGTACTGTAGCGATTGAAACAAAAAGTATTTACAGCGCTATGGTTCATTATTACAACGGAAAAAAAGCTATCCTTTCGGCAACACCTATATTAGATGATAATCAAGAAGTCCAATTTGTAGTTACAAATGTAAGAGACGTGACAGAAATCAATCGACTTCAAGAGGAATTAGGGGAAACACAACAAATTAATACTTCCTATCAAATCGCACTAAAACAAGCACAAGAACAACTCGAATCACAGAATCAGCTTATATATAAGAGCAAGGTTATGCACCAACTTGTCTTCCTTGCATCGCGTTTTGCCAAAAATGATTCTCCCATTCTGATACTTGGAGAGTCTGGAGTGGGGAAAGATGTTATGGCTCAATACATTCATAAGCAAAGTCAAAGAAAGGGTGAATTTATTAAAATAAACTGTGGAGCAATTCCCGAGAACCTTCTAGAATCAGAATTATTTGGTTACGAAAAAGGTTCATTTACAGGGGCTAATCAATCAAAAGTAGGTTTGTTTGAAATGGCCCATAAAGGAACAATTTTTTTAGATGAAATTGGCGACCTTCCTTATCCATTACAGGTTAAACTTTTAAACGTTTTACAAGACTTCAAAATAAGAAAAGTAGGAGGAACAAAATATCGTGAAGTGGACATGCGAGTGATTGCAGCAACAAATTGCAACCTTGAATCTTTGATTGAACAAAAAAAATTTCGTCAAGATCTCTATTACAGGCTAAATGTATTAAATTTTACCATACCACCATTAAGAGAAAGACAAGAGGATATTTCCACCCTTCTGTTCTATTTTTCAAAAAAATTAGAAAAGAAATATGGAATTGAAATGCATATGGATGCCCCTGTACTGGAAAAGTGCTTAGAATATGACTGGCCAGGTAACATTCGAGAATTAAGCAATATCGTAGAACGAATGTATCATATGAGTGAAGACGGTAAGATTACCCTTAATCAGTTACCAACTTACATTTTAAACTTCCCAAAAATAGCTATACAAAATATAGACTATAATACATCTGATATCACTGTTCCCCTTAAAGATGCTGTGAAGACATTTGAAAAATGGTATATTACACAAATGCTTTCACAAACTTCTACTATGCAGGAATGTGCCGATAAACTCGGAGTAAACATCTCCACACTTGTACGAAAAAAGAGAAATTTATCAATTATGTAGATTAAAGTTAATTATAGATTTAAAAAAGAGGCTGACTAAACAAGTAGTGGATTGCACCCCGTCAAGTAGATAGAACAAATAATGTAAATGAACTATCCCAATACCATCAACTTGCGATGTTATCCACTTTAAAAGTCATTGTAAGCGATTACAATGACTTTTTATCATTTCTACCAATAGTAAGAGAATCTCGTCTAAACCTTATATTCATTGATAGGTGGAAAGGATTGTTATCGGAGATTAATACAGATTATTTATATGAGTTAACTAGTTAACCCCATTATCAGAAAAATTTTAAAGTTACCCAATGAAAATCAAATGAGCTCTCAGACAGATTTTAAATCGAGTTGACGGGTGATTCTCCGTCACGATTCGTCTAAGTGCTCTTTTTTCATGCTATTTTTCAAGAAAACTAGTATAAAACATCGCACAATAGAATAGAGAAAAATAAAGAAGCAAAATAGTACGTGATATAGCGTATTAGAATTTTATATTGTAATGGTTAAATATACATTCAAATTACGAATCATTGAATCTGCAATCGGTCCCTCAAATGATTAAAAATCGGTCTCAAGACTTAGAGAAACCACCACCCCTGGTCTATTATCCTTAAAATTCCAAAGACTTACAATTACATACAGGAGGAAAACCACAAAAAAAGAGAGAAATCTTAATGTTGAGATTGAGCAATGCATAAAATGGATGAGCATGAGAAAGGAGATTTTATTAAATGTCTGTGTTTACTAAATGGTCCTTTAAAAATAAGGCGGCCATAGCATTAGTTACAATTCTTGTATTACTTTTAGGATGTGTTAGCTATTTCAAATTACCAATGGAGTTTTTACCACCAGCTGATCAACCGCAAATAACGATTATTGCACTGGGGCAAGGAATCGATTCTAATTCGATGGAGGAACAGGTCACAACACCAATTGAAACCGCAGTGAGTTCTGTCAAAGGAAAGAAAGATTATTTCTCCACAACAGGTGATGGATTTACACAAATCGATATATTATTTGAATCAAAAACGAATATGAAAGATGCCAAGCAAGAAGTGCAAGAAGCTCTTGCTGCGGTGACATTACCTAAGAATGTTCAGAAACCTTCAATCATTCAGCTTAATACATCCATGATTCCGATTGCAGATGTATCTATTACATTTAAGGATGGATTAACAAAAAGAAATAGCGAATTTGCTAAGAAAAAAATCATTCCAATGTATAAAGATATAAAAGGTGTCGCAAATGTGCAAGCGTTTGGTACAGAAAGTTCATATGTTTCTATAAAAATAAATAATACGCTATTAGCAGAAAAACAATTATCACTTGAGAATATTATGGCAGTACTTCAAGATCAAAACCTTTCTGCTTCAGTCGGAGAAAAAACGATTGACGACAAAGCTAGTAACATCAAAATCATTGGAAAATTGAATTCGTTGAAAGACATTAAACAACTACCCATTGCTCCAGGTGTTAAACTGACGGATGTTGCAAAAGTAAGCATTAAAAAGCCAAATACTACGCTTACTCGTGTAAATGGTAAGGATGCATTGATTCTTATTATGACTAAAGGAAGTAATGCAAACGCAGTAAGTACGGGGAAAGAAATTGCAGAAGTATCTAAGAAAATGAACAAACAATATTCTAACGTCCAGAGTGATGTTATTATGTCGACAGCAGATATGATCGAAGGTTCCGTAAATACGATGATGAAAGAAGTATTATTAGGCGCACTATTCGCGACCATAGTAATTGTTCTATTTTTAAGAAACCTACGTTCAACATTTATTACGATTGTCTCCATACCCCTTTCTCTAGCTTTTACCCTGTTTTTGCTATGGATGTCAGGCGTGTCATTAAACATTTTGACATTGGGTGGAGTAGCCGTGGCTGTTGGTAGGCTTGTAGATGATAGTATCGTCGTTATTGAGAATATTTTCAGGAAAATGCAAAAGGAAAAATTCTCAGTTAGTCTTGTCATTGAAGCGACAAAAGAAGTAGGAACAGCCATCTTAGCTTCTACACTAACAACTGTTGCCGTATTTTTACCTATTGGATTAGTTAGCGGCAGTTTACAAGACTTTTTAATGCCATTTGCCTTAACAATCACGTATTCTTTACTCGCTTCTTTAATTGTTGCAGTGACCGTTGTACCATTGATGAGTTCTTCCTTGTTAAAAAACAGCAAACTTGCTGTGCATAAACCTGCAGTACGTTTTTCTCGCTTATTAACATGGACACTAAATCATAAATGGGTTGTATATCTACTCTCTTTATTATTATTTGCTGGTTCAATTGGGACTTATTTTGCAATGCCTAAAGGAGAGATTGATAAATCGACAGCTGATTTCATTCAAGCAACTTTAGAGTATCCAAATGATACACCACTTGAAAAAGTAAAAGAAAATACACTTCGCCTTGAAGATTACATTCACTCTCAAGATGAAGTGGAATATGAATATACACAGCTTGGTAATACAGAAGACGCTGCAAGATTAGGAGGAGTTAATTCTCCAACGCTCGCAACATTCATGATTATGTTAAAGGATAGTAAAGATACAGAAAAAGTGCTTGATAGGCTAGAAAAACAAAAGAAAGAGTATGTCGGTGCAGAATTAACAGTAGATACAGCTTCCTTTATGTCAGGATCTTCTTCACCAGTTACGATTGATGTTATGGGTGATGATTTAACTCAAATTGAAAAAACTGCAACTAATGTAAAAGAAAAAATTGAAGGAATAAAAGGAATTGAAAAAGTAACAACCAATCAGGATGCAAAAAAGATGGTTTATTCATTTAAAGTGAATGCTGCAGAAGGAAGTGCAACGCAAATTTCTCAGCAATTAGGTGTCTTTTTAAATCGAACGCCTATAGGATCGGCAACGATTGGTTCACAACCAATTACAATTATGTTAGAGCCTCTACTAAACCCAAAAACGAAAGATGAACTAAACAACATTTTAGTCGCTACACCTACGGGAATGGAGCCTTTATCCAAAGTAGCTAAGCTAAAACAAGAAGAGAAGCCAACAAACATAATCCATAAAGATGGCAATTCATATGTACGTATTACCGCTAGTGTGGATCCTGAGCAGCTATCAAAGGTCAATGAAGAGATTACTAAAACTATCTTTGGTAAAAAAGATGTAAAAGGAATGAAGATTCCATCTGGAGTAAACGTATATATTGGCGGTGCAAGTGCACAACAAGCAGACGATTTCTCTGATTTATTTATCACTATGCTTGTATCAATCGGAATCGTATTCTTAATAATGGTAGTAACCTTTAAGACATTCCGTGCACCAATTGCAATATTATGCTCACTTCCATTAGCAGCAATTGGCGCGATTCTCGGCCTATTGATTAGTGGAATTACAGTAGATGTTACGGCATTACTTGGTGCCTTAATGTTAATTGGCATTGTAGTTACGAATGCGATTGTCTTGCTAGATCGCGTCAAACAAAATGAAAAAACAATGATTATACGTGACGCACTTGTAGAAGCAGCAGCAACAAGAATGCGTCCAATCTTAATGACAGCTATGGCGACAGTCTGTGCTATGATTCCATTATTATTTAAAAAAGCAGAATCAACTAGCTTAGTATCCAGTAGTCTTGCAATCGTCGTAATTGGTGGCTTAACGATGGCTACATTGCTGACGCTTGTGGTGATTCCTGTTATTTACGAGACACTTCACTTCCGAAAGGCAACAAGACAGCGAAAAGAAAAAGCAAGTGAAATGAATTAATCTGTTTAACATAACTAACAAGCCCTTCAATCTGTTGATTGAAGGGCTTGAATTGTGATACATCAAGTTCTAATAGTTGGCTCAATTTAATTATATTTTTTACATTTCTTAGATACACTTGTTTTGCATACTGATAAACGAGGGATTCTTAGATTTGTGGTAAAAATTTGCTTAGATCCAATAAACGAACACAGTTATTCCAGTAATATAAATGATAGCACAAAAGGTTTTTTAGGAATATTTGTAGAATACCAATATATAATGAAAGAAAAAAACACCATAGTTTAGGAGGGGTTGCAAATATTAATGGGAATCTTAATATTTAGTCCAATATATGTAATATTTATTTGGCAATTCTTTAAACCTAAGGAAGCATTATTGAATGGACGAGCAACACTATTTTGGGGATTTAAATATACTATTGAAAAACAAAAACGCAAGAACTTTAAAGAGGGAGAAGATGTTACCGAAAAAGAAATCTTTCAGACAAAAGCTAGTTCTGTTCTAGCTATTATGTTTTTAACCATAATTTTAATTATTGAGTACCTAGTAATCGAGTATAAATCGGGTTTTTAATGTAATTATTCACCCATGCATGAATGAGAAACGTTTTCGACTCCAAATATCGAAAACGCCTCTTAATTAATAAAAAGTAGCATTATAGTTAAATAGAACCCAAAAATTAAAAGCACCTTCGTTTATAGTGCTACTTATTTATCGAATTTTCATCTTTAACTATTAGATAATGTAATTATTGTGCAAAATAAAAGCAACACGTTCAATCGCTTTATTGATTATTGTTGAACTGGTAAAGTTAGAAAGTTTTTGTCATAAATACTTGTGAAACAGGCGTCTCTTCAAATCCCTTTTTCGTTAATAAGGAAATCACTCGCCCATCTCCTTTTAAGAAGTTATAAGTAGTACGATTTATTGGCTTATCGTATTCCAAAGCATACGCAAGTAATGCATTTAGTACATCATCATCACCATTTTCAGATACTTGAAATAATGTAATACCTTCCGTTTCATTTCCGAACACATATTTTTTCCGAATAAGACATGCAGCCTGTACATCTTCATCCTTTGTAATCATCACAACTTCTCCACCTATTTTAGGTGTGTTACTAGGATCTGTTTGCCAAGGTACAATAGCCGGAAATAATCCTGAACCTATTGCATGTACAGCAGGAATCCTTTGAATTTCATAGCCATCTAAACTTGGTAATTGATTATCTAAAACCCCTTCTGCTGATAAAAAGAGTAAATCGTCAACTACATTATATCCACACTTCTCATATAATGATATGGCTGGCTTATTTTCAGAAAGTGCTTCTAATGTAGCTATAGAAACATTGTTATCCAATAAGACTTTCACTGCCTCTTGCATCAAAGGGAAGCCCAACTTCTTCCCACGATATTCAGGAATAATACCGGTTCCACCATTCCAAGAAACCTTTCGACCATCCACTTCTCTAATCCCTTGCAATACAAATCCGACAGGCTCAATCCCATCATACGCAACGACTGAGAGCGATGGAGATAAACTTTCATTTCCAAACTTACTAATGAATGTTTCAAAAGATAAATTCATCGGTAATATATATCCTTCAAACCCTCTATTAAATAATTCGTGTGCTTCTTGAAAGCTTACTGACGACAGTAATTTATAAGAAATGTTCATTGCTTACCTCCGCTTTTCATATTGTTATTCGGACTTAAATTTCTGCAAATATATTAATCTATTCTTTTCATTATATTGTTATTCTTAATTTTATACAATTCTAATATTACTGACTATTATGTCCCGCGAATATTAAAAAGCCTTGATTCAAAATTAGAATCAAGGCTTTTACATTTTTACATCGCTTCTTTATTTGAAAATTGACTGTTATAAAGGTCAGCATAGAAACCGCCTTCTTCTAACAGATCTTGATGTGTTCCTTGTTCGATGACTTTACCTTGATCCATCACTAAGATCAAGTCAGCGTCTCTAATAGTGGAAAGACGATGTGCAATAACAAAGCTAGTTCGCCCTTCCATTAAACGATTCATCGCCTGTTGGATCAGTAATTCTGTACGCGTATCAACACTTGATGTTGCTTCATCCAAAATCATGATCGGAGGATCCGCAAGTACAGCTCGAGCAATAGTTAAGAGCTGTTTTTGTCCTTGTGAAATGTTTGATGCTTCTTCATTTAAAACTGTGTTATACCCATCTGGAAGTGTACGAATGAAGTGATCTGCTCGAGCTGTTTTGGCAGCCGAGAATATTTCTTCTTCTGTTGCATTTTCTTTCCCAAAAGCTAAGTTCTCTTTAATTGTCCCATTAAAGAGCCAAGTGTCCTGAAGCACCATACCAAATGTTTTGCGGAGGTTTTCTCGTGATATGTTGCGCGTATCAATACCATCAATTTTGATTTTCCCGTCATTTAACTCATAAAATCTCATTAACAGATTGATCAGTGTCGTTTTACCAGCTCCAGTTGGACCTACAATGGCCACTGTTTGACCTGGCTGTACTTCAATATTCATGTCCTCTATTAATAGATCCTTGCCATATCCAAAACTAACATGCTCGAAAGTAACGGCTCCTTTTGCTTTCGTTAAACTAGAAGATGTCACTTCTTTTATTTCTTCTTCTTCATCTAATAGTTCAAAAACACGTTCAGCTGCGGCAATTGTTGATTGGATAATGTTTGCAATGTTCGCTGTTTGTGCAATTGGCTGTGTAAATTGGCGAGTGTACGTAATAAATGCTTGTATATCACCAATTGAAATCGCACGTTGCGTTACTAAAATACCGCCTACAACACTAATGATAACGTAACTTAAATTTCCGATGAATGACATTAAAGGCATAATCATTCCCGAGATAAATTGTGCTTTACGACCTGCTTGATATAATTTTTCATTTACTTCATCGAACTCAGCGACCGCTTTTTTCTCATGACCAAATACTTTAACGACTTGATGACCTGTATACATTTCTTCAATATGACCATTTAACTGGCCAAGAGTTTTTTGTTGATCTGCAAAATGTTTTTGTGATCTTTTCAAAATTGGTTTAATGACGAAAATCGAAAGTGGTAGACTTACAATTGATATTAATGTCAGCAACGGGCTGATTGTTAACATCATGATGATAATCCCAATTATTGTTACGATCGAAGTGATAAACTGGGTCACACTTTGCTGTAGCGTACTACCAATCGTATCAATATCATTTGTTACCCTACTTAAAGTTTCTCCATTAGCACGTCCATCAAAGTATTTCAATGGAAGTTTCTCTAGCTTTTCATTGATCTCTGTTCTTAAATCATAAACTGTTTTCTGAGCGACGCTAGACATAATATACTGTTGAATATACGAAAACAAACTACTAACAACATAAAGTCCCGCAAGTAACAGTAACAATTGTCCAATAGCATGGAAGTCGATTTCTGCTCCTGGTACTCCTTTGAATTTGCTATATGCCCCTTCAAATAATTCAGTGATTGCATTCCCCATTATCTTCGGCCCTACAACCATGAAAACAGTACTCATAATTGCTGCTAAAAATACGATAATTAATCGATTACGATGTGGTTTTAAAAAGCTAAGTAAACGTCGGAATGTGCCTTTAAAATTCTTGGCTTTTTGCCCTGCCATCATCATATTACCGCCATTCCCCATTGGACCGCCTTGAGGTTGCGTTTTTCTATGCTTACTCATGCGATTTCCTCCTCTGAGAGCTGTGATTTCACGATTTCACGATATACTTCATTTTCTTCAAGTAATTCTTTATGTGTACCTATACCAGCTATTTCGCCTTTATCTAAAACAATGATTCGATCAGCATCTACTACTGTACTAACTCGCTGAGCAACGAGTAACATGGTTGCATTCTTAGTTTCTTCTTTTAATGCTGCACGTAGACTTGCATCTGTTTTGTAATCAAGCGCGGAAAAGCTATCATCGAATATATAAATATCCGGTTTTCTTACTAAGGCTCTTGCTATTGAAAGTCGTTGTTTTTGACCACCCGATACATTTGAACCGCCTTGAGAAATCTCAGATTCATAACCATTTTCCATTTTACTTATAAAATCTTCTGCTTGGGCTATGCGCGCCGCATGTTCAATCTCTTCTTGCGTGGCATCTTCTTTACCAAAGCGAATATTTTCAGCAATCGTACCTGTAAAGAGTAGTGCTTTTTGCGGTACATAACCAATCTTAGAACGTACCTCATCGATTGATGTCTCTTTTAGGTCTACACCATTTACTCGAATCGTTCCGCTAGTAACATCATAAAAACGTGGAATCAGATTCACGAGTGTTGATTTCCCAGCACCGGTTCCCCCAATGATTGCAGTAATTTCACCTGACTTAGCACGGAAACTAATATTAGATAACACAGGTTCTTCTGCTCCTGGATAAGTAAAAGACACTTTATCAAATTCAAGTGTTCCTCGTTCTTGGTCTACTGCTTTAGCCCCTTCATTAAGTATTGTCGGTTTCTTATCTAATACTTCATTAATACGTTTTGCGGACACTGCAGCTCTCGGAATCATAACAAACATCATTGATGCCATAACAAGGGCGAACATGATTTGCATGACGTATTGAATAAATGCCATCAAGTCCCCTATCTGCATACCACCGTTATCGATACGAATTCCACCAAACCAAATGATACCAACAACTGTTAAATTCATAACAAGCATCATAACCGGCATTAAAAATGCCATTACTTTATTGACTTTTATAGAAACATCCATTAAATCTTTATTTGCTTTTTGTAAACGAACTTTTTCTTGTTTTTCACGATTAAAAGCACGGATAACGCGTATCCCTGTTAAATTTTCGCGTAATACTAAATTCAAACGATCTAAACGTGTTTGCACTAATTTAAAAAGCGGTATTCCTTTTGTCATAATTAGAATAACTGCTCCCATTAGTACAGGGATTGTTGCTACGATAATAAGCGATAATTTTGCATCTTTTGATAAAGCCATTATTAATCCACCAACAAACATAATCGGTGCACTTACAACCATTCTTAGTAACATGATTACTACTTGCTGTACTTGAGTTATGTCATTTGTTGTTCGTGTAATCAGTGATGCTGTTCCAACTTCATCAAAATCTTGCAGTGAAAATCCTTCAACATGATTAAACACTTTACGGCGGACATCACGACCAAAACCCATTGCCGCTTTTGATGAGTAATAGCTTGCAACAATCGATGCACACACTCCGAATGCAGCTACTAAAAGCATTAATCCACCAATTTTTATAATATAATTCTTATCACCTACTACTACTCCCTTATCAATAATATCTGACATTAGAGTAGGTAAATACAAATCAGCCATGGATTGAACGAATACAAGTCCAACCACCGCTAGAACAATCCACTTATAAACTGTGAGGTTTTTTAGTAGTTTAAGCACTTAAATCATTCTCCTCTTTCTATAGCCTCTTCTAATAAAGTGATTATTTGGCGCTGTGATGTTAGAAGATCATCGTATTGTTTTTCACTAAGTGAATCAGTCGCTAACTCAAAAGCTTTGAGTACACTACTCTCTTGGCTTTGTATCTTGTTATAAAGCAATTGACCTTTATCACTAAGGGTCAACAGCATTTCACGTCTATTATCTTCTACAGGATTTCTCTGAATCAATTCAGCCTGTACAAGTCCCTCAACAGCTTGACTTAATGTACTTTTCGGAAAAAACGTTGCCTTCCCTAACTGTTTTTGAGTCATCTCTTCAAATGGTGCGAGCGTTATTAATAAAGCATATTGAGGAATCGTAAGCTCATTTTCTAATGCCGTTCTTTGCACTATTCTCCTAATACAATGGTTCACATGCCAAAATGAATGTAATAACTTTTCAGACCTTATACTAGCGTCTTTTTCAAGACTCAAAATCCCCCACTCCTTTCATTTCAAACAGTTCCATTACGAACAGTTCTATAATAGCACAATTAAATTTACATTTTTATTGAAGAACAATCAAGCGAAAAGCGTTGTATTTGGCAAACTAATTTCATTATTAAAACGGCAAAAGAAAACCCAGTTAGAGGACCTTATTATACTGTCCTTTAACCGGGGTATTTTACATATTCAAGTTAACTTTAATGTTTCAAATTCATCGCCGTCTTATAAAATGCTGCACTAGATAGTACTATCAAAGCTACCAAGAAAAAGAGTTGATCTTGAAAATGCACTAGCAGCCATCCACCTATTACTGGACCGATGAAACTTCCTAAGTTCTTGAATTGGGCAGCCCCTAAAAAACTTGCTTTTTGTGTTTCGGGGGCAATTTCATCAATTAAGACATTCATTGTTGGGAAAACAAAGATCTCACCAATCGTAAACAGTACCATCCCTATAACAAATATGAGACTACTATTTGCCACGCCAAATAAAGCTAATCCTGCTACAAAGAATCCAATGCCCACTAATAGTGTGGATTTCGTTGAATATCGCTCTGAATAGATACTAATAGGTAATTGTAGAATAAGAACTACCGCTGCATTAAGTGCGATTAAAAATGAGTATAGTTTTACTCCATCCTCAACAGTCAATTCGACCAATTGAGGTAATGTAGAATCGAACTGAGAATATCCAAAGTTAATCAATATCGCTCCCGCAACAAACAGCTGCATTTTTCGATTCGATAAAATAATGCGAAACATATGATGTATTTGAATTTGTGTTCCTAGTTTTTGCTGTTTCATTTCATATCGATTCAATACAATCATCAAAAAGATTCCATATACGCAGTACATAGCGCCTGTAAACAAAAAAGGAACGCTTGGACTTGATAGGCTGGCTATATATACTCCTACAACAGGACCTATAACAGCAGCTATATTAATTGCTGTATATCGTAATGAAAAGAGACGTTTTCTTTTTTCTTGTGGCGTAAAATCAATCATTAATGCTTGTGTAGCCGGTTCAAAAAATGAACGACATAAACCATTGATAGCATTTAAGACTATGAACATAGCAACTATATTTGTCGTAGCAAATCCTATAAACACCGTACTCCATACAAAAACAGTGATTAACAGAATTCGTTTTCTACCAAATCGATCAGTCAAATAACCACCGATAAAGCCCCCTATAGTAGATAATAATGGGGCAATTCCTATCGTTATACCTATAAGTAAAGGCCCTACTCCTAAATCTTTATGTAGATAAAGCGCCAAAAAGGGCATAGCCATAAAACTTGCGATACGTGTAAATACTGTACCGCCTAAAATGATCCATACTAATGGATGAAAATGTTGGAAGAATCTCAATTTTAAGCACTTCACTTTCAAATAATTAAATTTACAATTTTAACAAATATAACACCACCAATATATGTATGAACAGAGTTAAATTTTCACTACTTTAATTATTTTGATAAATCTGAGTTTATGAGGCGAAGAAGTTACAGGTTTTATTATTAAATAAAAAGCCCCTTATACTAGAAGAACAAAATGATCTTCATTGTATAGGGGCATATATCATTTACAAACTAATACTTGTCTAGCAAAAGTACCTTTTCTTGCTTCACAGCGATCGATAATTTCAAAACCAGCTTCTTCAACCATATGGTCCATTGTATCAATCGTTACTATTACAACTTTTTTGGTGAATCGGCGAGCCTGCTTCACGATATCAAGCTGTTCTTCAACAGTAATATGTGTGAATAAATTGTACGGCATATCAATGATTGCAACATCATAATTGTCTTCAATCTCTGAAATTGGTCCAGTAGTTACATTGCCTTCTAAACCGAAATGGGCAATATTTTTTCTTGAGCCTAGCACTACACGTCGATTAATATCTCGTCCTACGATATCGATTCCCATCGATAATGCTTCAACTAAAACTGTCCCAATACCGCAACATGGATCGATTGCACGAACCCCGTTAGGATGCGGAACTGCAATATTTGCAACGGCTCTTGCAACACGTGTATTTAGCGCTGTTGAGTACATATGCGGTTTTTGCTGGTGGTGAAGCCAAATAGGTTCACTGACTTCTAATTTACCAAAATACCATTTGTTATCTATCATAACGACACCAAATACAGTTTCAGGTTGCTCTAAATCAGGTTCACCTTTAATACGTAAACCAATATTACGTTCGATTTCTCGTCGTTTTGAGTGGCCTACCTTTTTCATAGAACCAAGCTCGGAGTCATTCAAACAAACAACTTTAAATGTTGCATGATCTAAATCAAGTTGTTCAACTAAGTCGGCTATTTGTTCGAAGCTATCACCTTCATATATTACTTCAAGGCGCTCTTTCATAAATGGACTTCTACTTGGATCTATTTCTATCGTACTTTTCAACACATTTGAAAGGACGTCGAATCCAAAAAATGATCGCATCTCCATACGACACAAATCATACTCATCTCGATGTCCTGAATATGTGTAAATAAATTCTCTGTTACTCAATCATTTCCCATCCTTCACTGTGCTTCCTCAATCTCTTCAACTAATTTGAAGAAGAAGCGATAAATCATATTATAGATTTCTTCAAATGATTTCGCTTCACTAAAACCTTCTAGATAGTCTAATGGCACATTTATATCCCATAAACCATCTTCAGCGGAAAACATGACACTGTATTTCGCATTATCTCCTTGCAAATGTGTATTCAAATAAGTTTTTATCGCTTCGCCGAATTTCTTTTGTAATTTTAAACCAAATAAGGCTGTGTACGTTTCGAAAACATCATCGAATTCTAGCGCTACAGCATCCATGCGGATTAACTCAAAATTACTAGATTCTACATAAACAAATTCATTTGCTTGTTCTTTCAAATATGAAATTGGTTTCTGCAAGAAAGCAGGAGTTTCCGTAGAGATCAATTCTTCCGTCTCTTTATTACAGCGTTCAAGAGCATCTATGTGAAATGCTTTTTCAGCAACAGCTACACCATTAGGAAGTAATTGATGTTTTTCTGCGAATTCCTTTTCAATATCAAACAATTCAATTTTGTTTTCACTTATATGATTTTCAATATAATTTTCAATTTGTTGTTTTAACAAGTTAAGTCAGCTCCTTTACTTGAAAGGAATTGAATTGGATTCCTCTCATACCCTAGTATAGCCTAAATTGTACTGTTAAGCCTTTAATTTATTATCTTGAAATATAGATCTTTTATTGTCGGTTAATTTCTAACTAAAATACTTATGGAATGTCGAGTTCTGGCACCATTCATGTCAACTCATTTTATTGGATTATAACAATAGTTGTTGTTTTTTTGTCAACAAAACTCACTTAAACAAGCACTTTTTATCAACACAAATAATATGATGTAAAAAACAAGGGGTGTTGCATAGTGGCTTGGTTAATCATTTTAGCTTTTGCGTTTTCATCTAGTATTGATAATTTAGGTGTAGGAATTTCTTACGGTATTCGTAAGATTACAATCAGATTTGACAAAAACCTTTTAATCGCGTTCATTTGTTTTCTAATGAGTATGGGAGGGATTACATTTGGTGTTTGGCTATCAACCATTCTTCCAGGTATGCTTCCAGTAATCTTTGGAGCTTTCGTATTATTTGTTATCGGTATTCGGATCATACTTTTGGCAAAACCTCGTAAAAAGGAATTCTCACCAGTGGGTAGTACGAATGAAGTGCAGTCTAAACGTTTCCAAGATGTTTTAAGGAATCCCGAAAAAGCTAATCTTGATAAGTCTGGTGAAATTGGTTGGTGGGAATCTGTACTCCTAGGCGTTGCATTATCTGCGAATGCACTTACGAATGGACTAGGAGCCGGTTTGCTCGGGCTTTCACCTCTTGCAATTTCAATTACTGCTGCTATAGGTAGTTTTGTTACTGTTTGGGCAGGAGTCAAATTAGGAAGTAAAGTTGCCGATGTTCGAATTGGATCTTTTACTCTTGGTCAATTTGGAACAATCATCAGTGGAGTAATTATTATAGTAGTTGCTTGTACAGTATTCTTTTAACTCAATTTGTTGACAATTTGTCAACATTAATATACTCTTTTTGAGAATGTATATTTCCACATTATACAAATGCATTAATTTACGTATAGTAACTTAAGGAAGGAGAATCGAAAATGGCTGAACAGAAAAACAGCACTACTCTAGGTTTATTGCTAAGAGATTTATTAAAAGAACGCTCAATGTCAATGCGGAAGTTTAGTGAACTCACCGGAATCGATACAGCTACTATTTCTCGGATTATAAACGGTAAACGAAAAGCAACCCCACAACATTTAGAAAAATTTGCTGAATGCCTTGAAGTTCCTTTAATCAATCTTTTTGAAGCTGCAGGATACCCTATTGAACAGAAACAGGAAAAGTCCAATTCAGATATTCATACGTCTGTTGACGCAATTCAAGCTTTTCTTGAGACTTCCAATGTTTACGATAAGCAATTTTCGATGGCAGATGTTGAAGAAAAATTAGAAAACTATGGACTATATGCACAAACAGAAGAGGGTAAAAACACGATTCTTGAAGATTTTGATAAAAAAATTCAGAAGGTAGGTAGTGTTGGCCCATTTATAAGCAAATTGAAAGAGTTATATGAGAAATTCACATTAGGGAAGGGTACACTATTTGAACTTACCTTAATTGGAAGTACATTATTATATTTTATTATTCCTGTAGATGCTATTCCTGATTATCTATTTCCGATTGGCTATTTAGACGATGCAATAGCTGTACAACTTACCACAAGTGCATTACTAAAAAAATAATTACAATTAAATGATAGGTGGATTTATTTATGAAAAATAGCAATAAGAACCGTAAATGGCTAAGAAATTTGTTCTTAGCATTCGCACTAGTGATTGTAGCAGGAATCATCTATTGGGTATATCAGTACAATAGTGGATTGTCTTTGGCAAACGATGGCCTCTATAAGGATGACACAACGACGTTTGATCCATTCGAAGGTGCGGATCTGCAATTTGGTGAGATTAACGTACTACTAATAGGAAGTGACTCAAGAGGCGAAAAAGGTGCTAGATCGGATGCATTATTGATTGCACACTATAATCAGAAGACGAATAAAGTAAAAACTGTTTCTATTATGAGAGATACGTATGTTGACATCCCAGATTACGGAAAGCAGAAGATAAATGCTGCTTTTGCTTTTGGAGGCCCTGAACTTGTAAGAAAAACAATTAAGAAGAATTTTGATATTGATGTAAATTACTACGCTGTCGTTGATTTTGAGGGATTCCCTAAAATTATTGATCTTATAGCTCCAGATGGGATTAAGGTTGATATTCCATATAAAATGGAGTATGGAATTGGAATGACATTAAATCCGGGTAAACAGACTTTACATGGTGATCAGTTATTAGGATATGTACGATTCCGCCACGATCGCCTAAGTGACTTTGGGCGGGTGGAACGCCAGCAAGAAGTTTTGTCTAAAGTTAAAGAAGAAGCTATCAGTATTCAAAGCTTAGTAAATTTGCCAAAAATACTTGGTGTTGCTGATCCATATATTGATACAAATGTTGACAATAAAACGATTCTTACAATTGGAAAAGGTTTATTAGTTGGGAAATCTAAAGGTATGGATACTTTACGAATTCCTATTGCAAATTCTTTTGAAAACAAAAATGTAGACGTAGGTGCAGTCCTAGATATTAACCTCGAAAAGAACAAGCAAGCATTAGAAGAGTTTTTATCATCAGAGGTCAATGAAAAAAAAATTACTAAATCTGAAGAAGTTTCATCTTAGGTATCAACATGAATATAGACTATCAACTTTTCAAACTAATTAACCAGTTTGCAGGACAGAACTCGATTCTCGATCAACTTGTTCTTTTGTTTTCGACATATGGTCCCATTCTGTTTGGAATGGTCTTAATATGGCTATGGTTTTCAAAATCCAATAATCAGCATGAAAATCGAAAGATCGTATTATATGCGTTAACGATTGTTATTCTAACACTCGGTATTGATAAGATTATTGAAATGGCATATTTTCGACCACGTCCATTTGTCGACCATGCAGTAACATTGTTATATGAAAAAACAAACCTAGACCCTTCATTTCCAAGTAATCATGCTGCAGGTTCATTTGCCTTGGCATTCGCCCTCTTTTGGAAACGAAAAAAAGTGGGAAGTGTACTTATAATTTTGGCCTTTGTCATGGCACTTTCAAGAATTTTTATTGGCGTACATTACCCTCTAGATGTAATGGCTGGTGCAACCATCGGATTAGGTGTAACTTACCTTGTTATATCACAAAGCCGTTTACTTGAATCACCATACAATCTAATCATTCATATCTGCAATAAGTTAAGCTTGAAAACAAATAGATAAGTTGTTTATTTTCTCTCTTAGCCTATGATTCTACTTTAGGTGGTTCATATGGAGAACGTTTCAAAAGCCTAATGACTTTTGAAACGTTTAATTTAATTTATAGCATTCCCTTTTCCATCGTAAAACCCCACAAAATAACCTTCTGATAAAGCATCATTTAAAATCTCACTTCGTATAGTCCAAAATACGGATTCTTTAGGTTCTACATGAAAAACCGTCGTGAATCCTTTATTCCCCAATTTCACCTTGACTACATTCGATTTATTATTTTAGAAACTACTTTTGAAATCTTCACCTTAGAAAGTTCTTTGATAGCTAGTTAACGTCACATTGCTACCCCATTTCATTTTTCCAACAAATGTTTTCATAAAAAAAGAACCGATTTGATTCGATTCCTGAAGTTAATATTGAGGTACTTTTCTCTTAGTTTACAGTATTCCTTATACTTATCTACATACATTTGTTAAAATGAATAGTACACTAAGAGAAGCAATTAAGTATTAGGGAAAATGTTGATATTTGGTAGCTTTTTAAATTATTTAAGGTGGGCTATATTAAATTGAAAAATAAAAAAAACGATAAAAAGCATCATTATTTTAAATTAAATGAAGATGATATTTTAGAAATAGTTTGTCACCACTTAGCAGATCAAGAAGAGTTAGGTACTTATAATTCTAAATTAACATTTATTGATGAAGGAAATGATGATTTACGAATTGTTGCTGCATTTGGTGAGTTAGAAGATGAAAGCATTACTGAATTAGACTTATTTAAATTAGATAAAGAAATCGATTATAATGGAGATCATGCGAATATTCCAGAAGGATGTAATTTAGATCCAACTAATCCAGAAACAAGAGAGAAAGTAAAAAAGTTACTAGATAAAATTAAAAATGGAGAAAAAATTTTTTAATTAATTCATTGAATTAAATCTGCACCTCAATTGTTAGACTTAAGTCTACAATTGGAGGTGCTTTTCTATTGTAACTGTACACTAAGGATTTCAATATAATTATATTTTGATATAATTATATTTATGATAAATTTGGAAATAGAGGTGATTTTTTGAGTACAATAATTATGTATAGTCCTATTCTATTATTAATACTGAGCTATTATTTTAAAATTTCATTTATAGAACACCTTCATGAAGGAAATAAACGAGAAGCTAGACAAGCAAAAATATTAACGATTACCTGCTTCACACTAGGTATCATACCCTTGATTCTCATGTTAATGGATGCAAGCGGCTTGTATAATGGCTGATATGTAAAAGGCACTTCTACAATATCGTAGAAGTGCTTTATTTTTAAAATAGACGCTTTAAATTAGCCATCTCAATTGCCGCAATTGCAGAATCATAGCCTTTATTGCCTGATTTCGTACCTGAGCGTTCGATTGCTTGTTCAATATTTTCTGTTGTGACTATACCGAAAATAACGGGTACATTTGTATTTAACGAAACATTGGCAATTCCTTTTGCCGCTTCATTGCACACATAATCATAATGGGATGTGGAGCCACGTATAACCGTCCCCAAACCTATTACAGCGTCGTAGTCACCTTTCTCTACCATTTGTTTTGCTATAAAGGGCACTTCAAATGCACCAGGTACCCATGCAACATCAATATTGTCTTCTGAAACGCCATGTCGTACTAAGCCGTCCATTGCGCCACCTAGTAATTTACTTGTGATAAACTCATTAAACCGACCTACTACAATACCAATTTTTAAATCTGTTCCAATTAATTGTGCTTCAAATACTTTTCCCATTTTAAGATCCCCTTTACGAAATAAGATGATTCATCTTTTCTTTTTTAGTTTCTAAATAAAATAAATTGCTTGCTACAGCTTCAATTTCTATTGGCAATCTTTCAACAACTTCTATGCCGTATCCTTCTAAACTTTGAACTTTATCCGGGTTGTTCGTTAATAAGCGGATTTTCGATATGCCTAAATTTTTTAGTATTTGAGCTGCTAATGCATAATCACGTGCATCTGAAGGAAAACCCAACTTTAAATTGGCTTCAACTGTATCAAAGCCCTGCTCTTGTAACTCATAAGTACGTAGCTTATTAATCAAACCTATACCTCTACCTTCTTGCTGCATATACAATACAACACCTGCCCCTTCAGTCTCGATGACTTTTAAGGCCTGTTCCAATTGAGGGCCGCAATCACATCTTTCTGAATGAAAAATATCACCTGTTAGACAAGATGAGTGAACGCGCACAATCGGAGCTTCTACAATACTTACATCCCCTTTTATAAGGGCTACATGTTCGAACTTGTCGATGTCGTTTTCATAGCCAATCAAATTGAAATGGCCATAGCTAGTCGGAAGTTGTACACTAGCTGCTCTAGTGATTATCTCTTCATGGTTGTAACGATATTGAATTAAACTTTCAATTGTAATGATTTTTAATTGATGTTTTTTAGCGAAATCTATTAGCTCTTGTCCAGTTGACATTTTCCCGCTATCGCCCATTATTTCGCAGATAATGCCTGCTGGAATGGCTCCGCATGCTTTCGCCAAATCAACTGCCGCTTCTGTATGACCAGGTCTCTCTAATACGCCATTTCTTTTAGCAACTAACGGAAAAACATGACCCGGTCTTTTAAAATCATCGGCTAATGCATTGGGATTCAATAAATGTTGAATCGTTTGCGAACGCTCAAATGCACTAATGCCTGTTTTTGCATTACAATGATCAATACTTACTGTAAATGCCGTTTGATGGTGATCCGTATTATTGGACACCATTGGATGTAAGTTGAGCTCTGTTGCGATTTTTTCTGTGATTGGTGTACAAATTAGACCTCTTGCATGTGTTGCCATAAAGTTAATATTTTCTGGCGTTGCATATTCTGCAAGTGCTACTAAATCCCCTTCATTTTCACGATTTTCATCATCAACGACGATAATCATTTTGCCTTCTTTTAAATCCTTTAATGCTTCTTCAATTGAGTGAAACATTGCTATACACCGCCCGTTTTAAAATCCGTTTTGTTGTAAAAAATCCATTGTAATTGCTGAAGTACTATCGTTATTCTGTAATTGATGAATAATATATTTGCCTAGCATATCTGTTTCGATATTCACTTGTTGTCCCGTTTCCTTCAGTGCGAAAATCGTTTCTTGGTACGTATGTGGAATAAGCGATACAGTCAGTTTTTCAGGCTGTTTATCAAAAATCGTCAAGCTTGTTCCATCAATGGCTACGGAACCCCTTGATATACACAAATGACTCAGTTCTCTAGAGATAGCGATGTCAATGTAGACTGCATTTGCTTGCTTTGTTTTTCTAACAATGGTTCCTGTCCCATCAACATGGCCAGAAACGAAGTGACCACCAAATCGCCCATTTGCAGCCATTGCTCTTTCTAAATTCACCAACTGACCTACTTTTAAGGCGTGCATTGTTGTCGCCTTCACTGTTTCTGGCATAACATCTAAACTGAGTTTGTGCTGGGTAAAATGCGATACGGTTAGACATACCCCGTTAACTGCTACACTATCGCCAAGTTGCATATCCGACATGATGTCATGAGCTTCAATTGTAAGCTTCATACTCTCGGCATCTTTTTTCAGCTCTGTTATTTTTCCTTTTGCCTCAATAATTCCTGTGAACATACGCTACCCCCTACTCTCGAAATCACTTTAATCACATCACCAATTCGATCCACTTTCTGCAGTTTTAGTGGGACAGCTTCAGCCATATTTTTTACGTCTAAATCTTCCAACATCCCAATTCCATCATGGTCACCTACTATTTTTGGTGCGATGTAAGTAATCATTTCATTGACTAGACCTGAATTGATAAAGCTTGTATTTATACGCTGCCCCCCTTCCACATAGAGGGTGACGATATTTCGCCTTGCCAGCTCTTGAAGAACGTCCTGGATTGCGATTGTTTTTGTTTTAAGTTGGATTATTTGTACATTGGCTTGTGCAAAACTTGTGATTTGATCAGAAGTAACTTCACGCCCAACAACTATCCATGTTTGCGTTGCTTGATCGGTGACAACCTTAGCATTTATAGGGGTTCTTAAATACGTATCCAAAATAATGCGAATCGGTTGTTTTTTACTTTCTGCAAAACGATTTGTAAGTAATGGGTCATCTTTTAACACCGTCCCAACACCAACTAAAATCGCATCTGTTCGCGCTCTTTTGCGATGAACATCCTCCTGCACTTCTTTACCTGTGATATTTTCATTTCGTCCATGAACGGTAGCAATCTTGCCATCTAATGTAATAGCTTGCTTTAACGAAACAAAGGGCAACTTCTGTTTCATAAAATACAAATAGGCTTTATTTAAATTCATAGCCTCTGCTTCACAAAGCCCCACTTCCACTTCAATGCCAGAATTCTTTAGCTTTGCTACACCAGTTCCCGCTACTATGGGATTTGGATCAAGTGTTGCTACCACTACTTTTTTTATACCTGCATTCAAAATAGCCATCGTACAAGGCGGTGTATTACCGAAATGATTACAAGGCTCTAATGTGACATACATCGTGCTGCCACCTGCATTTTCTCCAGCCATGTTAATTGCATGAACCTCGGCATGCGGTGAACCTGCTCTAAGATGCGCTCCAAAACCGACTACATCACCATCTTTTGCAATGACCGCTCCTACTACCGGATTGGGCGAAGTTTGCCCCGCTCCCACTGCTGCTAATTTCAAAGCAAAATCCATAAAATACTCGTCATGCATAGTGATAAACCTCCCTTTTTGAAAAATAAAAAAACTCTCTAATTTAATTAGGGAGTTTGGGAGAGTTTTAGATAACCGCATCGCTAAATAAACCTAATGAAACACTATTTTTCAAAAGGAATTGCGTGTGATCTAGTTGTCCTTCTCCCATCCAGACTATACTGTCGGCTTTGGATTCGCACCAAATCCTGCTCTTATCAAGCTCACGGGCTTAGAAGCTTTACTTCATCACCGTCGATTGGGAATTTCACCCGACCCCGAAGGACTTACTTATTTAGTTTTTTCCATCAAAAAAACTCCATAGATTTCTACGGAGTTTGATAGGAGTTATGTAAAATATCATAAGCAAATAAACCTATTAAAAAACAAATTTTTTAATAAGACTTCGATATTCTCTACATCCTTCTCCCATCCAGACTATACTGTCGGCTTTGGATTCACACCAAATCCTGCTCTTATCAAGCTCACGGGCTTAGAAGCTTTACTCTTCATCACCGTCGATTGGGAATTTCACCCGACCCCGAAGGATATTACATATGAAATTGACAATAATACAATAAAGTTTTAGGGCATCAAAAAAACCCCATAGAACACTACGGAGTTTGATAGGAGACATAAATTATCAATGCTAAATAAACCTATTAAATCTACATAAATTTAATAAGACCTTGATATTCTCTACATCCTTCTCCCATCCAGACTATACTGTCGGCTTTGGATTCGCACCAAATCCTGCCTAAAAAAGGCTCACGGGCTTAAAAGTTTTACTTTATCACCGTCGATTGGGAATTTCACCCGACCCCAAAGGATTATTATATTGTATGTAAATACCATAGCACTTTACTTATTTAAAAACTAGAGGTTTTTTTAATTTCTATAGTATTGATCGAGAACATACTAAAATGAATTTACTCTTAAAAGCTTGATGTATTGGGCTTTATTGGCCTGTTACATGACACGGAAAATTGTAATTTTTTTATTCACTGGCACCAATTCACTGTATAGTTAGGGTAATAATACAAAAACCAAGGATAAAAACGATAGATATAAAAGTGATAAAACTCCATTTTTTCATTTCTAATTTCGGCCTAATTATACTGTTTAAATTAATACAAGCCGGAATGTAAATAGCCGTAGAAATGATAGAAAGAATCAAAAAGAAACCTAGTAAACCATCATCAAAAGTAGAGTCTACACTCAACCCGAAAGAATGCGAAGCGTACATTATTGTCATGAACCATAATACACCTATAAAAAAAGATAAATAGCCGAGAAATAAGTTAACTATTACGGAAATAGAACGGTATCCTATCCTCATTATATCCTCCTTTTTATTATTAAATTTATGCGTCAAAAATCTCATCACATTGTTTTCAGTACATGTACACATACTATTGAAAATAACCTTAAACTATTATATAGATCGTTTTAATATTTTATGTATATGACACAATGATATCGAATATTTACTAAAATTTACCAACAATTAATCTATCTTCTCTCATACAAAAAATTATACATGCCTAATAAAAAAGCACTACATAATAAAACAATTTAATATCGTTTCATATGTAGCACTCCTTTATTCAAGTTACTTATTCGTTTATTCTTCTAGCATTATTTTTATTATTCGGTTTTTGTTTATCTTCATGATTATGTTGTTTATGTGCTTCATCATTTTGTCCAACCGAATCAAAGTCATCTGGACTCAAATCAAACCCATAACCAAATTCTTCACGACCTAAGTCATTTTTCTTTTTCGCTTTATTTTTTTCTTGGTTGTTATTCGCCATTAATAATCACCTCCATCCACTATAATTTGTTCATTTTCTTTTGAATTATTCTTAGTATTTATTCAGTAAACCTGACTTGAGATAACTGTTTGAAATAAAACGATTCCTTATTAACCTTTTAATTCCAAATCGTTATTAATAATCGACTTTTTAATTATTTCTATATCATTCCAGTAAGCAGTATAGTTTTCTTAAGAAAAGGAGTGAGCAGAATGAATAGTACTTGGAATGCAACTTTATATGATACGAAGCATCAATTTGTTTCAAAATATGGTGAAGGATTAATTTCCTTTCTTAATCCAAAAGCAGGTGAGCAGATTTTAGATGTAGGTTGTGGTACAGGTGATTTAGCTGCACAAATTGCTGAATCAGGTGCAAAAGTCATTGGGATTGATCAGTCAGCATCAATGATTGAACAAGCAAGCCAAAAATTTGAGCATATTCCATTCCACGTCAAAGATGCGCAAAACCTTGGTTATTCAAACCAGTTTGATGCCGTTTTTTCTAACGCTGCGTTACATTGGATGAAATCTCAAGAAAAGGCCGTTGCAAGTATTTATGAAGCGTTAAAAGATGGTGGTCGTTTTGTCGCTGAATTGGGTGGAAAAGGTAATATTCAATCCATTGTAGAAGCAATTCAACAATCATTTCGTGAACTAGGTTATGAATACAAAGGAGAAAAGTTCCCGTGGTATTTTCCAAGTGTGGCCGAGTATGTTGCTTTACTTGATGAATATGGTTTTAATGTGCACTATGTAGAATTATATAATCTTCCTACTGAATTATCTGGGGAAGATGGTATTTTAAACTGGTTGACTATGTTTAGTGACAGTTTACTCGAGCATTTAACGAGTATTGAAAAAGAAAAAGTTATTAAACGAACTGAAGAACATTTAAAAACAACTCTGTATCAAGATGGAAAGTGGATTGCGGATTATTACCGTCTTCGTGTATTAGCTACAAAATAAAAAGAGTCGCTTTTTGGAAATCGGAGTGGAAAATACACTACAAGAAGAGTATAGAACGACAGATGCATTTGCTGAGATTCTTAAAGAGTTAATCGATATTAAATAAGAGCCTATTTTCGATATACAAAACAGGGATAAATAAAGCCAGATATACTAGCTTTATCTGTCCCTCGATTTTTAAGTCCCATAAATAGATTTGCATAATTCAAAAAGATATTCCGTCTCCACTGAGCTATGCTTTGAGATAAAATACGTTTTAGACGTACAAGTTTTAAGTATATTTGTCGCTAATAATGCTAGTCTGTCTTCTTCTAACTCCTTGAGTACTACACTTTTCGGTAAAAATGCTACACCTATTCCTTCTAGTATCATTTGTTTGATAGCCTCTGTTTGATTCACCTTCATATTAGTAGTATGAGAAAAATGTTGTTGCAACTGACGGTTAACTTCATCCCAATAAGGGGCATATTCATGAGTCAATACTTTTTCCTGTCGTATTATTTCTACCATATCCATACTTTCCAAATGTTTTGGACCAACACAAACAATAGGCTCATCATTTAAACATTTAACGCTTAAAGATGGATTTACAGGTTTTATCTTTGACAAACCGACATTAGATTGGCCTGATTGAATACTATTCGCAACCTCATTTGATTTAACGATTTCTACACGCACACTCACATGTGGCATATGTTTTGAAAATTGTTTTATAATAGATGGCAGCATAGAATTGGCTATTTGAGGTGCAACTGCTATCGTCAACTCCCTCTCAAAACCTTCTATATATTGCTGAAACCGATGAATCCCCACCTCAAAAGTGTCAATAATTTCCTGGGCAATAGGTAAAAACATTTCACCATTTTGATTTAAACGAATGGATTTATTTTGCCTAACAAACAGCTGAATATTTAAGCTTTTCTCTAAACTTTGAATATGCTTAGTCACAGCTGGCTGTGAAATAAATAGTTCTTCAGAAGCGAGACGTAAATTTTCATATTTTGCAGCTTTAATAAATGATTTTAACCATTGAGTCTCCACGTTTTCCTCCTCTAAGTTTATTTTATAATTCGATTAGAATTTAAATGTTCGCTCATAATATTTAATCATCCACTAGGACGATCTCAGTTTTATAAAACATTATTCTGTAATTAAAATACCAAATATTTCATTATAACGCATAAAGTGCTTCACTAGATTGTGATTATTAAAGTATAAAAAGGGTGCTCACATATTAAATGTAAGCACCTTTCCATGAGATTAAATTTGTTCTTTCTTCTCTAATACATTTATCCCTATCCCCATAAAGATAACCGTCATGAACATTAATATACTAAATGGAAATAGTAAATCTGTTATGGAACTACTATTAACTGTGACACCATTTAATAAATCCATTCCGTACTTTATAGGCGATATTTTTGATAAGGCTAACATTATTTTTGATGTTACGATTTCAAGTGGCCAGTATGCTCCACCAAGCATGGCTAATGGAACTGCTAACACTGTCATAAAGGCATTAAATTTACCAGGTGTATTTGCAATTGCAGCTATGAATATAGAAAGTGACACAATACAAAGTACATATGGTATGACAACAATTAAGCTCTTCCAGTAGCCACCATAGAAATCGACGCCCACAGCGAAATAGAATATAGAAAGTACGAGAGCAATTTGCAAGTATCCTAGCAAGAAACTATAAGTTAAATTAGCTAGATAGGCTTTCCATTTTGGTATAGCTGACACCGTTATCCTTTCCCAAATCCTATCCCTACGTTCCATAACGATATGATTGACGCCACTCGCAATCGTATAAATTACCATGAATAATGTAAAACCAAATAAGCTACGCAGCTTCTGATCAAACTTTAACCCATTTTCATTTCCTAAATTTTTATAGCCAATATTAAAACTTGGGTCATCTTGAATTTTCACTATTTTACTTGTTATTTGCTCTTTTTGTTCATCAGGTGATGATTGAATTATCGCATTCTTTAATAATACCTGACTATAAATCGTATTCAACTCATTCCCCAACATTGGAGCATTCATAAAATCTGGTGCTACGATTAATTTATACCCATCATCTTTTAAAGATATAGCAACATCAACTTTGCCATCTTTGACTTGTTTAATCGCTTCATCCTCTTCGTACACTGTGAAATCATATTGCGATAATTTTTTTAACTCTTTCATAATTACCGACTGCTGTTCGTTATTTAGTGTAGAAAATAAAGCAATAGGTTCCTTTGTTACTTGGCCTTGACCCATTAAATAAGTAAATACACAAATGATAATAGTTGTAATAATATACGCAGCTGGTTTTCTTCTAAATAATAAAAATTTCGTTTTTAAAATATTCATCATGATATGCCACCTCTTCTAGGAAAGAGTACAAACGCTATAACTAGGAGACCTATGCCTAACATACTTAAATTGAAGACTAGATCATGAATATCAAGAAACGTCGCATTTTGCTGCAGTTTCAAATAAGCTTCAAGTGCTGCTCCATTCGGTGTCCATTTTCCAAGTGATGATAAAAATGACGATAGCTCACTTACTGGAATGAAACTCCCTCCTACTAAGGCAAGAATAGATATGATTGCAGCTGAAAATATATTTGAAGCTCCCGATGAATTGTTTCTATAATTTATCGCTGACAATAATGCTGCTAAAGCTCCTACAACAACAGCCAGAAGAAATGTAATTAGTACATATAATCCGAACTGTTCAAATTGAATATCAAACATAAAATGTGAAACTGTAAACAAAATAGTCATCTGAATCATTGCTAATAGAATAGTTGATACAATGATGCTACCTAAATACGTTATTGGATGAATTCGTGCTAATAGAATCCGATCGAAAATATTCATATCTTTTTCTAAAAAAGCCAAACTTGCTATAGTACTAGCCATATATAAGATGAACATGACACTCATACTAAACGTATAATATATTTTTGATGAGATACTCTTTTGGTTGTCTAATGTCTCAATATCCGATGCCACTACAATTTTAGGAATCGTTACTGCAGCATCTAAGTTACTGGAACTACTCAACTGTGTTAGTAAAGAATATTGTTGTTGGAAATAATCTAGCATGCTTTTAGTAATTGATGAAGTAACAGGCTGGTCTTCATCTAAATAGACATTTAAAGAAGGTTTACTTCCTGATAAAAAAACGGACGATAAATACTCATCAGTGAAATTTTTTGGAACATCGATAATTACGTCATAGTTACCACTTTTTCTTGCCTTTTTAAGTTCATTCGCATTTAGTTTTTTTACTGTTACAAATTTCTTCATTTCTTCATTTCCCGTTAATTGATCGAGCAACAAAGTTACTGGAAGCATTTGTTTTATGTTTCCCTCCAGCTTTTCATCAATTGGCATGCTTTCATTTGCCTTTTTTAGAAAGGATTCGAGCTGCGCATCTTCATCATCTTGTTGAATAACAGCTATATCCAAATCTAACATTTCACTATTCCCATCCATTATTGGTCCGAGAGCTACACTTAAAATTGTAATTAATACAACAGGCATTAACAGAAGAACTAGCAACTCTAAAGGGTTTCTACTCAATATTTTTAATTGTTTTACGATAAGCGCAAAAAACATTGGCTCTCCTCCTAATTTCGTAATGCTCTACCTGTTAAGTGTAAAAATACATCTTCAAGACTCGGCTCCTCTATTTGAAAGCTATTTAATGCCACATGATGTTGATCACATAATTTTAAGATCATAGGTAGAAAATTTGTATCTTTTGCTACTGTTAAGCTAATCTCCGCATCTTTTGCTAATATATTCGATAACATCGGATTCAAAGTTAAATCCTCAACGAGTTTTTTAGAAGGTTTCTCAAGTTTAAGACGGATGGTTTTCTCAGAAGACAATATAGATTTAATCTCATCCTTTGTACCAGATGCAATAACCCTTCCCTTATCAATAATGTAAATACGGTTACACAAAAATTCGACTTCTTCCATGTAATGACTTGTGTAAATAATTGCTGTATTAGATCGTTCATTTAGTTTTTTCACTGTTTCTAAAATGTGATTTCGTGATTGCGGATCAATCCCTACAGTTGGTTCATCCATGATTAAATATTCAGGCTCATGTAATAATGCCACACCAATATTTAAACGACGTTTCATACCACCTGAGTAATGTTTGACCAGTTTTTTGTTTTCATCTTGTAGGCCAATTTCTTGTAATACAATTTCAATTCTCTCTTTCAATTTATCTTTTGGCATTTTATGAATACTGCCAAAGAAATGCAGATTTTCTCTAGCCGTCAAATCACTATATAAAGCTATTTCTTGTGGTACGACCCCCAACACCTCTCGCAAAGAACCTTGATCATTTATAACGCTTTTTTGGTTTAGTAATACATCCCCCTTTGATGGTTTGATAAGCGTTGATATCATAGCAATCGCCGTCGATTTTCCCGCACCGTTTGGACCAAGCAACCCTACAATTTCACCTGGCTCAATATATAAATTCACGTGATCTACCACATTTACTTTTTTATATGTTTTTGTTAAATCCACTACTTCTATCATAAATTCCATCCCCTCTCTCCTTAATTACACTATAAATAAAATCATACTGCTTGCCGACTAGCTAACGTCATAAATCGATATGACCTCAGTCATATAAAAAAGCGACGATATTATCGCCGCTTCTTTCATTAATCATACGAGATCATTTTTGATAGCATAAATGGCTAACTGTGTACGATCCCTTAAATCAAGTTCCTGTAGAATATGTGTCATATAATTTTTAACCGTACCAATTGATAAAAACAATTCTTCTGATATTTCTTTATTAGTCTTGCCCTCACCTACAAGCCTCACTACATCAAGCTCTCGTTCGGTTAATGTATGAACTGGTTGTGATGACGTCGATTTTTTTAATAACTTAGGCATTAACTTTGCTGCAACTTCCTCATGTAATACGAGCCCTCCTTCAAGGACACTCTGGATAGCACTAATTAATTTTTGTGGTTCTGCAGATTTCAACAAAAATCCATTTGCCCCGTCTTTTAGTGTTTCGAACGCATACTCTTCGTCATCAAAAGTCGTCAACACTAAAACCTTAATTTGTGGGAATCGATTACGGATCCTTTTAGTTGCTTCTATCCCATTCATTTTTGGCATTCTGACATCCATTAATACGAGATCAATATGATGATTTTCAAGTGCAGCCAGTGCTTCAACTCCATTACTTGCCTCCGCAACGATTTCAAAATCTGGCTCTTGCTCTACAATCATCTTCAGCCCATTACGTACAATAGCCTGATCTTCAACAATCAAAATATGTACCATTCTCTATTCCCTCTCTTTTATTGGAAATGTGCCTTCAACGATAAAATGATCTTCGGTCCGATTGACACGAAGTTCTCCTCCGATTTCTTCTACTCTACCCATCATATTCGTGAGTCCGAAACCGAATTCAAAAGCCTTTAGTTTCAACACTTTATTTTTCACTATAAAATGAACCTGTTGTAATGAATTTTGTCTTAAAATTACTTCTACTTCTTTTGAATCACTATATTTCATCGCATTCGTCAAGCTTTCCTGGAGTACGCGATAGAGAACAATACTTTGTTTATTAGAAATCGGTAAAGATAACACACCTTTTTCAAACGTAAAGCGAATTTGTAAGTGACTTTCCATTTCAAGCTTTCGTATTAAATGAATAACAGATTGAATACCGCTTACTTCAGTCGTTTTCAGCTGTCGCACTGCATTTCTCGTTTCATCTAAACTATCTCTAGCCAATTCTTTTATGTCATTGATGCCTTTCAAATTATTCTCAATGGATAGAACCTCTAATTGCATTAACAAAGCTGTTAACTTATGTCCCACTGAATCATGGATATCTCTCGCCATTTTAGTGCGTTCTTCTGCTCGAGCTAATTGTTCTTGCTCTACAAAAGAGCGCTTTAACGTTCGATATTCCCCAAGCAATCCTGTATAAAGATCACCTTTTTCTTTCACACCCCAAAAAAATCGACTTACAAAGTAAGAACTTATACAAATCGAAATAAATAACACTAAACTTAAAAAAGGAATGAATTTTAATAAAGTAATTGCTGTACAAACGAAAACAAGTGAACTTATGTATATTGCGTGTTCACGATGTTTTAGTTGAAATGCGCCCTCCATTATAAAAAAAGCATGCAGAGGCAATATATAAACAACATCAATTGAAAGTGCCACTCCTATCGGAATTAACAACACCATGGTGAGATAATTAATGATAGGTATTTTACTAAGTGGAATTGTAAAATATAAGCACAAGGTAGCTGTAGCTATAATGAATGCATTTGTGACGGACCCACCATTCAAGATGATATGTATTAAAAATAAGCCAATCGTAAAGAGTAATGCAATATAACGAATTATCAATACATGCACTGTTACACCTCACTTTTATTATTAGTATTTCACTCTATTAATTACCTCTATAGTTAAGTCTTGAGTGTAGCAATAAAGAAAGAAGTATTTTCCGTTCCAAACTTGTTAGTCTGTTACTTGTAATAATAACAAAATATAGTAGCAATAAAAATATCTATTCATTGCCTATGTCTAAAATCAGTTTTTATCGTTTGGTTATGCTAATATATCATCTAAGAGAAGGTGATTTTATTTCAGAACTATTTACTGAGAAATTAATATTCATTGCACTGTTTATCCTGATTATCCATTGTATCGAAACACTTGCATACGCTGTTCGATTATCGGGTGCAAGAGTTAAACTACTTGCTTCTGCTTTATCCTTATTTAACTTGATGGTCATGGTTTCGAGGCTTGCTAATATGATGCAGCAACCTTTTACTGGAAGTCTAATTGATAAAGCACCAAAAGAAAACACACTAGAATTTGTCGAAAGTCAATTTAGGATCATTATTGCCTCTTCAACAATAGGGACTATCATCGGGATTCTATTGCTCCCAACTTTTATCGCCATTTTTTCTAGAGCAATTATTCATTTAGCCGAAGAAAGAGGCTCCATTCCGTCGCTAATTAAAAAAGGATTCACATTTGCATACATAAAGCGCGGACTAAAGCATATCCACTTACCGAAACTTTCTTATGTAAAGGATATAAAATTAAAAGATATCCCAGTAAAATTATTTATCATCAATATGGTGATTACTGCAATCTACACAATTGGCGTATTATCTGCTCTGTACGCCGGTTTGATCGCTCCAGAAAGAAAAGCAACAGCAATTATGGCCTCAGGTCTTATAAACGGGGTTGCGACTATATTGCTTATCATCTTTATTGACCCAAAAATATCAATTCTTGCCGATGATGTCATAAATCAAAGAGGCAGTTATTCAAATCTTAAAGGTATGTCAATCATGATGATGACTTCCCGATTATTCGGGACATTGTTAGCACAAATCTTTTTCATTCCAGGAGCTCATTATGTAGCTTGGTTTACGAAATTTATTGTTTAAACTTGTAATGACTTGTTTTATACTACGAAGTTTTATCGGACTTGGAAATTATCCTTAGGGGGCGTTTATTAATCAATCGCCACTAGAAACAATAAGCGTATTCAATGTACAACTCGAATATGCTTATTGTTTTAAGGAATTTCAATAATAGCCTTAAACATAGCCAATAAATTTGCAGTGTCTTACTGGAGTAAAAATCAAGTAAAGTAAGCTAATCAAACTTATTAAGCTTTTATCGGTACACATATTTCGCAATAATGGTTGTTTACCATCTCCTCGGTGTATCTTTCCAAAATGGGTTTGTTATCAATTTGATATCCATTCATTTGTAAATCAATAAAAATGTTAGCATATGCTTCTCGAATGTCTTCGGCTGTATGTTTTACTTCGTAAGCAAGGTACTTTCCACCAGCAAGTTTACCTTCGCAAATTGAATCCTCGATTCGATAATCCTCTGAAATCACAATACAAGCATCAAATCTACAGTCATCAGGAAGTGTTGTCTCAGGGTTATCTTGTTGAATTGCAAGAATAATTGACGAAAGATTTTTCTCTCTTGCCCACTTTTTTAACTTCTCCATTACTTCAATATTTGCAGAACCATACGGACCAACACGTCTCACATAAGCTAATCGATAGTTAGGGAGTGTTTCAACTTTAAAATTCATAGTTACTATCTTCCTTTCTTCATTTAGATTATCTTTGGTACATTTCGAATGTAACATGCTTAAAAAATATATACACTTCATTTGTTTAAAAGTAACAATTTTCCTTATTTACGGATTTTCAAAACAAAAAACAGAGCTGTTTCTACAGATTTTGCAGATTAACTCTGCCTTTAGGTTTTAACAGCAACATTCTTTTAGAAAACAGCCATTACCGTATTCACTTGTACAATACCAAACCAACTCAAAAAAATCAGACCTTTTATCTTCAAATTTGAAGATAAAAGGTCTGATTTTTTCTAATTCTATTTATTTTACCACTAAGTTTTTGGCTTTTAAAGATTTCCTTACAATGTCTCTATTAAGCCAAAAACGTACTAATATACTCTATCGCTTTTTTATCCTGTACATGGGCATAATGATCACCCTTTAACATCTGAATTTTTACTTGATTTGATTTTATTCCTTCCACTTCCTTCTTTACTTTTCGTTGCGCAGCTGCTGGACTATTTTCTCGATTTCCGTAAAGAAGCAAACAAGGCATTTGAATTGTGTTTAAGATTTTAGGTGGATTGCTCCTATAAGCCGCTAACAACAAACTAATACCAGATAAATTACTTGATCGTTGGTTTTCAATGGCATCTCTAATAAAAGGACTATCTTCAAATTTAAACTTTTCAATAACTTTCTTAATTTCTTCCTCTGTTTTTGGCTTTGATACTTGCTCATCGTCTAATTCTTTCCCTAGTAAACCTTGTCCAAATAATTTATGGCAAATACTTATGATAGGTAAGAAGTAGCCAGTTTTACCGAACATTTTAACAGGGAAACGATTAACCCTATCATATCCGATATCTAAAAGAATCAGTTTATCTACTTTCTTTGGATAATAGAATGCATATGCTAAACCAATAATCCCACCTAATGAGTGGCCGATGATAGAAACTTTATCCAATTGATTCTTTTCGATGTAACCATGAAGCCAGTCAGCCATATTCCTTTCTGTCACTACACCTTCAATCCCAGAGCTCTTCCCTATACCAGGTAGATCAATCATATGTGTAGTTAACTCCTTTTGTAATGCATCCGCTATAGGCATCCCCATACTTCCAGACCATCCGGTACCAGGGAGAAAAATAGCAACCTTATTACCTTTTCCACTTACGGTTGAATAATATTGTAGCATTGTGTCCCCTACCTCTATTTATGTCAGATTTTCACTAACTACGCTTGATGAATAAGCGCTTTTCCTATTTACTAATCAAATTTTGGACTTCTTTAAAATTTGGACTCAATTCACTCCACACATCAAATTTATTTCCATCTAAATCAGCGAAAACGAAGTTTCTTCCAACATGACCTCTATTTTCAATATTCCCAACATGCATTTCTCTTCCCTTAAAGAAATTATGTAATTCCTCTAATGCATCGAGCCCATCCACCTCAAATGTCATCGAAAAACGTTCATTACCGTTACTATCGGTGAAATTCGAATTTTGATTTTCTGCAGCCTTCACTAAGAAAAAGCTTTGATCTGCTAGATTAAGAATCACCTTCTCTTCATCTTGATAGCTCAGTACAGCACCTAAATTATTTACATACCACTTTGCAGAAATGTCTACATTAGCTACTGGAATATAAGTAGTTCCAACCCGCAATAATTTATTGTTCATTATCCAAACTCCCTTCCATTTGTACTCTATATAATTCTATTAATAAAGACATTTTCCTCTTTTGTCCAATTTTTATAAAAATCCACAAAAAAACAGCAGAAACAAATTAGTTTCTGCTGAATCTTTAACTTGCAATGTTATTTAGATAAAACGAGCAATATCTTCTAATGGTAAACGAGATGAACCGAATGCTGGTGCTGCTGCTTTACCGATAGCGATTAATACGATTGGGAATTCATTTTCAGGTAATTCAAATCGCTCTGCAAATTTCACTTTATCAAATCCGCCCATTGTTACTGTATCGAAACCTTTTTCTTTTGCGATCAGCATCAATTGCATTGAAATTAGACCTGCATCAAAAGATGCGATACCTTGTCTTACTTCTAATGGTGCTGCTGGGTACATACGCATTGTATTGTTGACTGTGATGTTCTTTTGTTCTTCACCCATATGGCCTTCTTCTACATTTTGTGTGTAGATTTTTTCTACGTTTTTGTACATTTCAGCATCACCTAAAACGGCAATAACTGCTGAAGATGTTTCAATTTGTTCTTGGTTGTTACCAATTGCGCGAAGTTCTTTTTTCGTCTCTTCATCTTGAATAACAAGGAATCTCCATGGTTGTAGGTTACTTGAAGATGGTGCACTAGTTGCTTCTTTGATGATCTCTTCAAGTTGTGCTTGAGTCATTTTAAAAGTAGGATCGTATTTACGAACTGATTTTCTGTCTTCCATGATTGTATATAAGTTTTTTTCTGTTGTAGTTGTCATTATATTTCCTCCTAAACTTACTTAATGTAAGTTGATAAATAAATCTTACCATTAGTAAGTTTATACGTCAATAAAAAAGTTTTATATGTTACAATAGAGGAAAATGCATTCACATGCGGGAGGTTGTATTATGACTCAACCGAATTGTACACATAAATGTAGTAGCTACCATCAAGCAATCGAATTTATCGGAAAGCGCTGGATGGGAATGATTATTTATTCTCTGTTATCAGGTCCTAAACGTTATCATGAAATTCACACTTTAATTCCTGGAATTTCTGACCGCTTACTAACAGAACGCTTAAATGAATTAGTAGATGCTGGCTTAATCAATAAAAAGCTAATTGACTCTTCCATTAAAAAAGTAGAATATGAGTTAACACCAAACGGTTTGGCATTTAATGACGTCATTTTATCTATTCAGAAATGGATTGATCTATGTGATTTTGAAAAGCAAACGAATGAATCAAAATAGTTATAGCATTTCTTATTATCAAAAAGTACGAAAAAAGCCATTCATCTAAGTTAAGACTAGATGGATGGCTTTTGTTTATTACAACTAAGAGTTGCATTTGTTTTAGTTCGATTTATATATTTTTTAACTTTTTCTCATTTAAATAATCTTTATAGACTAAAACAGCTACAACAATAAAACTTAGACTAACAATCCGGAATATCATTTCTAAACTAATCCATTCAGCTAAAATACCTAATACAAATGCGCTAACTCCAACACCAACGTCAAAACTAGAAAAGAAGGTTGCGTTTGCTGTGCCGCTTTTTTCTTCACTTACCTTTTGAACCGTCCATGTTTGTAAACATGGCATAACCGTTCCATAACCTGCTCCAAATAAAATCGCTGCTATTATTAGACCAATATCATTTGATGCATAAGACAGCATAACAAGTGATAAAAACCCTAACATAGCTGACACAATGATGATAGACCACGGTCCTTTTTTGTCATACCATTTCCCAGTAAATGGACGTATTAAAGTTGCTACAGTTGCATTGATAAGGAAGAATAGAAAAATATGATCTATCCCCTTTTGCTTCCCAAAAAGAACTAAGAATGTAATAACCGCTCCAAAACCAAGTGTTGTAATAACTGTCAGTAACGCTGGAAACCACACTTCTCTCTCAAAAATCATATCCAAAAATCGAAATGGTTGCTTCTCACGCTTTACAGTTGTACGAGGTGCTTTTACAAATTGAAGCGCTATTACTGCCAATAAACTAAGTATTACGGAGGACCAAATTAAAACATCGAAGGAAAACGACTCATATATAAGGATACCAATACTCGGTGAAATGATAGCCCCGACCGTTGTAGAGATAGAAAAATACCCCATTCCTTCTCCTAACCGTGACTTAGGGATTAAATCGACTACCATTGTACTATTGGCTGTGGTTGATACTCCCCACGCTGCACCATGGAAAATGCGCAACAATAGAAAAAGCCATACAAAATTAAGAAATGGATACAGCATTGTAATAATCATTAAAGCTGCACTTGCACCAATGGCTAGACTTTTTCGTTGGTTATCGATTAAATAGTACCCTACAAAAGGTCTGATTAGAACTGCACCTATCGTAAATAATGTTGTCACTAGACCTACTTGAATGGTAGATGCATTTATACTTAACAAATAGGCTGGCAAAATAGGGAGCAACATATCAAACCCTATAAAAACTAAAAAGTTGCTAATAAATAAGAAAATAAATGGTTTACTAAAAATTCTTTGATTGTTCATATAACTATTCCTCGCTTCTAAATTATTCTCTAAGTTAGAAGCGTTAGGATCACTGAAACGTTTTTCAATTGTCTAAGGTTTTTAGTCAATTGATTCACCTTCTTTATTTAATAATATTTGGACAAAGATAATTTTTAAAGTATATCAAACTTTAACATTATAAACAAATTACTTTTTTTAACAACTCTATCGTCACTTTACATAAATGTAGCGATAATAAAACAGTTTAATTATGTATATAGAAACACAGAAACCATCTATCAGTTACTTAATAGATGGTTTCTGTGTTTCTAATTTGGAAAGCAAATCGTTAAAAATTAGCTATTCGAAAATGGAACCAATGAATTCCTACTACATTAGGAGATGAACAAACACCTTCAAATACTACACGATTAATTTCATATATAGTTGGTCCAATGACATTTATATCGTTGCCTATTTGATTAGACAATTGTAGAACCTCAAACACTGATTTTGCTGGTTCTTCGATCATAAGAGAGGTCTCGCAATTTAACTCAAACAACGTTTTATCTTTCCAATAAGGTTGTAGTGATACCACTTCAATATCCCCAATTTCTTGTTTTACTCGATTGATGACCTTTTGAGCCTTTTCTTTCGATTTTGCTTTAATATACATACGCCAACTAATAGTCTTAAACATTTTTGTCTCCTAAAAAATAATTAAACTGCTCTTTTCTACACTAACGAATATTGAAATATTCATACCTTTATTATACAAGTCCCAAATGTCGGAAAATTTCTACTCGTTCTTGCTTTGGTCATACAATAAATGATTTTACCACAGGTCAGTCCCTGCCCGCCTCGTAAATCTTCTGCGCCAGCATAACCGGTCTTGTTCGCGAATCAGTAAAGTGGTCACCGTCTCCGACGATTAAACGAGACTGGCCAAGCCGTATGGACATATGCGGATGCCAGCCGAAGCCCTCTCCTTGTGGTAATGCGTTGTCTTGGTAGAAATAGAGATAGCTTTTAGGCATAGACAACGCATAGAATGCTTTAAGATCCAACTTCTCGAAAAGCGGCTTAGCCGGTTCAGGAGTGACGCTTAAATACATCTGTTTGGCTTCGTCCAAAGTGGCCGTATTGACGAAAAAATCTCGAAACAGTGGAAATGGAAGCATAATCGTATCGTCCATCGAGCTAGCTCGGAGCTGCTCGAAACTTTGCCTCATTTGAGCCGGGAACTCGTCGACAACCGATTCGCCGTCTTTCAGTACGAACGCGTCCCAGAAGACAAGGCGCTTTATGCGGTCCGGCACCTGTTCTGCAACCTTTTGTATGACAGTTCCCCCGAAGCTGTGCCCGACTAGAACAAAGTTGCGTAGGTTCAGTTTCGTTATAAAATCAACGACGGACTTCGTAATCATCGCATGTGTGACATTTTTGTTCGGATCTTTACCGTGACCTGCGTATTCCGGCGTATATACGGCATGCCCTCGACTGCGCAGCACAGCCGCTACGCCGTCCCAGAAGTGAGCGTCAGCCCAAGAACCATGCACAAGCACGAAAGTAAGCCGTTGCTGTGCAGGTAAAAAGTATCTTTCATCCGATTCATTGCAGGGCCACCATCCTTCATAACAAGGGGGGCAATAATATCCGCGGGGCATAAACCTATAATCTAGACAAGGGTATTGATGATTTTTTTGAAGATAAGGAAACATGTACATAACATCCTTTCAAATCGACATATATTATCAGCTTATGCCCAATACTTTTGAGAGGTTCCCACAATCTATTCGCCTAAAAAACCCGCAATAGGTAACGATGGAGGAACTGAAATAAGGATACTGATTCCAAACTGTGAAAATAACAATTTTGTAGAAAAGGCAATTGTTTAACCACGACCCCAACAACCAATATGATAGGGCTCACCGTAATCGGTCTGTCTTCAGTGATAGCCCTCCCCCATCTTGTTGTTTTGAGTAAAATATAAAATACCCTCCAAGAATATCTTAGGAGAGTATCGTAATTTGAGTTTTTTCTAAAACCGATAAGGAAATTGCATGATAATAGCTGTTGAAATCATATCGAGTAGACCCTATTTGAATAAGAGTACACTGTACAACGTAACCATTCATCATTATAAAGTGATTCAAGACAGATGATAATAAACCAAACTATTAAAAAATACTCTCCTAAAAGCCTATCAAGGATAAAATAAAAAATTTCAACTCTTCTTATTTAGTAGAATGTAACATAAACTAGTGCCAATTAACTTCTCCCTATTTTCTCATGCAAAATAGTTGTTGACACCCAGAATAGTTTTGTTTACAATTTTCTTAATTTGATACGCAAACTCACAAGAATTCGTGAGTGGCGGAATTTTGTAGAGTTTTAACTCTGTTTCATTCGCCCGTCGTCTATTTATAGACGACGGGATTTTTTATTTTTTGGAGGGATTTTTTGAATAAATTGAAGTTTTCTTTAGTAGTTTTATTAGGAGCCTGTAGCTATGGAGTCCTATCTTCCATTCTTAAAATTGGATTTTTAAATGGATTTTCATTTCCTGAACTTTTAGGTGGACAATATATATTTGGCTGGTTTGGACTATTATTACTTGTTATTACCTTTTCTCGTCATAAAGTATCCTCAAAAAATATATTATCGTTGTTAGCAGTTGGGACAACAATGAGTTTAACAAGTATTTTTTACGGACTTTCTGTAAAAGAATTACCTGCATCCATTGCTATTGTGTTGTTATTTCAATTCACTTGGATGGGTGTTCTAATTGAAGCAATTGCCAATAAAACTTTTCCAAGTCGTGAGAAGGTATTGTCCATTCTCATTTTATTTGTAGGAACGGTGTTTGCTGGTGGTGTATTTGATGGATTAGGACAGCAATTATCTATAAAAGGAATCATCTTTGGTTTACTAGCAGCTATAACTTTTTCCTTATATATATTTGCAAGTGGACGTGTTTCTACTGAAGTACCAATCTATTCGAAAAGCTTTCTTATGACAACGAGTGCAACACTCTTTGTTTGCTTAATATTTCCCCCGACATACTTGACTGATGGTACACTGCAGGCTGGATTATGGAAATATGCTTTAATCCTAGGTTTCTTTGGTGTTGTTATACCAGTTATATGTTTTTCCATTGGTGTACCAAAAGTAGGGACAGGCCTTGGTACAATTTTAGGAGCTGTCGAACTCCCAACAGCAGTTATCGCTTCTATTACACTTGTTCATGAAGTCGTATCGCCTTTACAATGGATTGGAATCATTTGTATTTTATCAGGAATTTTCATACCTCAAATATTAAAAGTACAAAAAGAGAAGAAACAAATCCGTTTTCGTGAAGAAACTACAGAACTTTAGGCTAGGTAACTATGAAGTTCCACTAACTAAAATCAACTTTTGATGTTTTCAAAAAAGAATCCATTTTGAACAAACCTTTTCAAAACGGATTCTTTTTATTTGATATAAAATATTTCATAATACTACTTATTATGGTTTCAGTTTCTCAACAGAAACAATTTAACATAATGCCTCATATGTAATTCCAAAAATACTCTGGTCACTGTACTAGTTCAATCAAATCATCAGTACTATTAGCTAAACCAACCTTTTTCATATAGCCACCTCTAATCCTTCTCCTATATATATTAAACTCAAAGAATAGTTTATAAGACTAATGCATTTTATGTATTTTACTCATCTTTTAATAAACTTCAAATTTCATTTTCCTCATACGTTCTTTTCTAAATATCTCTTTAGCATCTTTATAATTCACTGGAACAATAGGACGCATTATAGCACTTAATCTAATATTCGATTCTATAACATCTACACACGTATATTCTACCAATCTATAAAAGTATCTATTTTGTTTAATAGTTACAGGTAGTATATTCCCTAACTTAAAATCGCATATACGCGAATCATCAAACTTACACTGAATACTTACCTCTATTTCATCTCTAGCCCTAGATTTTTCAAACTCAGTATCATGTGGTATAAATTGATTTTTAGTAAGATCTTGCACTATATAAACTATCTCAATCATTTTTTCTTGCGTAATCTCAAAACACTCAATACCTATAATCAAATAGTATTTCTCATCGATTTCACTTACTTCACCAATTTTCTTTGTACTTTCAAAAGGATAAAAACTAACTTTCATTTTTCTGATTACACCTAAATCTATATCAAGCAATATTACCACCTCATTTATAATTTTCCATATATGAAAAGCTTGTTTCATTTACACCAATAACTTATGTAAGTATTTATTTGCCATCAAACTTTGTATTGAACAAAATGTATCTCAATCATATTTACTCTTCTTCTACCTTTACCCGTTTTCTTCATTCTCGAATCATCTGAGAACGTTTTAGATTTAAACAAACTAATAAATTTATTTGGAATTACTTTTAAAACGTATTTTATTAACCTAAATAAAAAAGTATCTATTCAGATAATTCTATCTAATAAAATCGAATTAGTATATACAAATATTGTAAAGGTATAAAAAAATAGTTAACAACTCCGATATTCCAATATAACGATAGTGATTGGCCTTCTTTCAACAATTATTCAATTGCATTCAAAAAGTATATATATAAAATGGCTAGTGAAACTTTCCATTTACAAAAAGTTTCACTAGCCTCAAATGATTTGATTATGATTTCGTTACCTCATTTGGTTAAAGAAAGAATTTGTATGGGGATTCTCCCCACGTTTTTCAAGTAAATCTAGCCTATCAAGTATAATTATTACAACAATCTGAGTAAAAGAAAAGCTGAGATGAATGTATATAAAATACTATTATCTCAGCCTCCATTCTCCTATTTAAAACTGATTTTTTCTTTCTTCTGCTTCAACTTTGTCTTGCATTTCCTTTTTCTTTACATATAATTCTTTGTTACGACGTTGATTTTTTTCTTGGAGATTTTCAAGTTCTTCTCCACTAGCAAATTCCATACTGATTTCTGCTTCACGAATATTTTTTTCCGTATTTTCAATCATGCTTTGTACGCTTGCCGCACTATTCGATTTGTTATTAGACTTTGGAAAATGTTGTTCTGCCATTTTTTGACCTCCTCATTCATTTAATTATTACTGTATTAGTTTGTTTTTCTTTGTACACTTTATACTGCAATAAAAAAGAAAGCCAGCCTTTGATAGATTCCAAACAACTCCATTAGAAAAAATTATTGAACTGAATTGCCTAAGAAAATTTGAATTCTGATTCGGATGAAATTACACCTCTTACACCTTACGTCAATTTAATTCATAAGATAAGATATACACTTTTAGTTAGGAGGAATCCAATTGTATTACAGTCCTTATCCATATGTTCTTTATGCAAATCACTATCCACAATGGGTCATGGCAAATCATTCTTCACCTACTCAAATCTCTAGGCAATTAGCAATGCCAACGAACCCAACAAACTCCAGCACATTTCCACCTGTAAATACACATAAGTTTAAGACTTCAGCAAAAGAGATACAGAACCTTATGCAACAAGCTCATCTGCTTGTAGATAAGATTTCAGTTTCAGAGCAATTTGCACATGATCTAATAGACGCTGCTCAACTTTCAAATAAAACAGAAGTCGACAAATTAATTGCATCAACAGGAATCACCATTAAATTCGATTCTAAATATACACCAGACAGTATTCGAATTAATTTGACTGAAAATGGTTGTTGTGGACTAACGATCATTTTAAATTGGTGACTTAAGAATTTACAAACATAATACCGAATATCAGCGCTACATGAATGAGATGGTAGCGATGCGAGCTGAAAATAAGGAGCTAAATGAGCGATTAGTAGGGTTAGAAAGCAAGATGCTACTTTAAAGGCTATTGAATCGGATAACGAAGGTAATGAACAAATGAACGAACTTATGAATGAAATTAAAAAGCTCACTGCAAAAATAGAATCGTTAGAAGAACAAAATCAACAAAAAAACCTTCTTTGTTAGCAAGATTGTTTAGAAAATAATATTCGTAAAAAAGAGACTCTTCACTAAGATGAAAAGCTTGATTTTTCAGAACTTAAATTGAGGAATCAGGCTTTTTGTTGTTCCATTCACCAAAATCAATTGCTAAATTGAAGACGATCTTCGTCACCTGGAACCAAAAAAGCCAAGAAGCATAAATAAATAGATAAAAGCAAATCTATTTTTATGGGAGTGGATGGAATGAATACTCCATTATTTTTCGAATTAAAGCGGATTCAATCTCAGCAACAGAATAATAATAAGAATCTAATCGACCAGGAATTATATCGACTTCAAAATAATGACACAGTACATACCAAATCTCTTACAGAATCTGTGAAAGATATCGAAGAACAGGGAATAAAAAAAACGAGAATAGAAGATAAAGAAGAATGTAATGTAATTCCACCTTCTAATTTGGGAAATATCTATTCAAAAGAGAATATTATTCCATTTACTATATTTGTTGAAATTGATGATTTTCTTAGTCTACCTATTTCGGGTAATATTATTCAACAATCTGCACTATTCCTCGAAGACGATAATCAGACACAACAATCAGTGAGCAATTCACAGTTTATTCATACAGAGTTATCTTATCCTGATCCAATTCAATATAGGTTAGTCCGTTCAACAATTGATGAAATTATTAGTTTTACTTCTGAAAATGAAATGCAATATGAAGAGAATAGCATATATGAAACGATTGCTAATCCAATCCATATGCATTCACAAAAAAAGAAGGGTAAGCCAGAATGTACACATAATCATATAGAAGTGAGAGTCCCTGTAGTAGTAGGAGAGTATGAAATTGAAATAAATATGAGCAATCAAGTTTTCTTTGAACAGGAAGTTCTTGGTTTTAAAGAAATCTCTAAAAATGTTGAATTAAGAAATTTTAAATTTATTCCTAATCAATCTGGCAAATCATTAGATAATGGGACATACACGGTATCCAAAGGAAAAATAAAATTAGAAGGAAAAGTTTTCCAAAACTTCAGGTATTCAGCTAATACAAATCACAATGAAAATGCGTCGCAACAAAAGCAAAAGAATAATCGACTTCACCAAAGAATGGCACTTAACTTAACCGTTCATCTTTCACAAATACAGAAAATTAAAGCTACCTTATATGATGAATAAACTACAGAAATATCTCATTTTTGTCAGCTGGTTAGATAATAATTTGTTTCTTTATTCATGTTTTGTAAATAAATCCTGCTGTAAATGAATCAAATGACTATTCTATTAGCCTATTGGAGATTATTTATTCCACATATTTTATTATTAGAGTTTGAAAAAGCTCAAAAAATAATAGAGGTGAGGAAATGAAAAATTGTAATAACAGTAATAACAGTCAACAGCAACAGGCACAGCCACTGCAACCAGCATGCACAGTACCATCGACGCAACAAATTCCGGTGGCTGATAATGCAGTAGTAAATAATGAGACACCCAGTACGCCAATTATGAAAGTCCCAGTTGTGCTTGTAGAAAGGTCGCTGCAAATTGTCGTAGAATCAGATATTCCACTTGTTCCACCAGCAACAGAGATTAAACGTGTAACAAAGAATGCCTTTTTAAATCAAGTGAAGCTCGTTCCTGTAACATTTGTTCAAATTGATGACTCAAACTTCTTTGAAGTAACGAGAGCTAAATTATTTGTATCAGGGTTTATTCGGAAAAATATTGAGTATTCTACTAATGCGTGTCAAGGTGTATTACAAGATCGAATTGTTGAAGTACCGTTTTCTGGATTCGCTGAAATTACAGCAGGTGAATTCTTAAGTCCACCTGTTATTGGTCTTTCCGATAGTAAAAAAGCGTATTTCTTAAACGACACTAATGGTGAAGTACCTCGATTGGACAAAAACTTCTTCGCAAATTCTGTGACATACAACGAACAACCATATGGGGAATTAATTGGTGCTAATTTCTTTGAACTTGACTTCTCTCCAGTTACTGTTGCACCAGAAGGTCAGTTTGGAACATTACGTGAAAAAATCGTTATGGATGTTATTGTGAAAGTGTTACAAGTTCAACAACATCGTGTAGCTGCAACTAGAATCATACCAACTTTTGGTACTGGACTTGATTGTTAAATTGTACAAACAGTTTAATGTAAACGAAACTATGTGATTATCTCCTCAATCATAATAAGTTGAATTTTTTATGTAAAAACGTATGAAAATGTATATTTTCATACGTTTTTTTGTGCGGTTTTACGGGATTCTTCCTTTCGCGATACGCTAACATACACATAATGTACGATATTGGATGAAATGAGGGGTGGCTCTTGCCACATTAGAACTCATGGACAAACTCATCTGAAAAATGGCCTTTAGTACAAATATGTTATTTATCGATTGTTTCTTTAAATGATTTTCTCTGAGATTTTATTTTATTAATTTCAACTTTTAACTTTATCGAGTCTTCATTTAACTCAACTTTCCCGTTCTTCTGAAACTTTTTCCACGCCTTTATGTTTTTACGATATAAGTGCTCTGATAATCGATAAATGTCTATATCATTTTCCAATCCTTCTTCATAGGTATCTTTCACTTCTTTTTCAACTTCCTTTATTACTTCCTTTCGAATTTCATCAATTGTTACTTTGTCCTTAAACTCACTAATATTAAAATCCAATTTTATATGAACATCAAACTTCACTTTATCTTTATTAACAATTGGTTTCACTTTCACTTTTACTTTGTCTACTACCACTGTAAAGTGTTCATCTTCGTTTGGACCTACTTTGGACGTTACTTCTCCTCTCTTTGTATCATTTGTCATCCATTGTAAACCACTTGCCTTTTCTGCTGGGATAAAGCCTTTAAAGCTTTTAGGGGAAAGTACACCAACTCCCGATAATTCAACCTCGTTTTTGGTTTCTTTTTCTGTTTTCCACTTTGATATTGTAACGAAAGGAATACCTATTTCATAACTAGGTTCATTTAATCCAATAATCAAAGTTCGAAAATTAATTGGTTTAATAAAGGATTCTTGTTCATATGAATTTTCCGGATTCCCTAACTTTGACAAAGTTATAGATCTATTGAGATTTGGCGTAGTCAAAAGTATATCTTTTACAGGATCCTTAGTACCGTAAACCCATATTTGATATCTCGTTTCTCTATATCGGATAAAAGCATCGATAACCTGATTAGCTCTTCCATTTTTCAATACTTCTTCAGATAAAATAACATAAGAAAAAAAGCCCCACAGAACCATTTCATCCATTGAATGATATAAATTAAAAACCGCTTCATTAATGGTTTTACCTGAAGCATGCCCTACTTCAGCCTGCGGAACATTAGTAATGGGTTGTTCATTTTTTGCAGTAGTAGTAAAATCAATAATTTGAGCATATACCTCATATTTCCCGTCCTTATAATCCAACCCCATACCATGAAAATATAACATTCTTTCGGGTGCTTTTACATCCCAACAACCTGTTAGGAGAGTCGTGAGCACAATAACTAATATCAATATTCTCTTATTCATTTTTGACTTCTTTTGGACGTGATGTATCATCAATGAAGTTAGGAATTTGTCTTTTTAAATTGAGTGTAAACCAAAGAAAAAAAACATCTTCAGACTTCAAAAATGACTGTCTCAGTGTATTAAAATTTATTGACTCTTTGGCATATTCCATCCCACTCACTACTTTCCGCATTATTATTTTACTTAGAATTAAGTTATATTCATTTTGTTAGTTATCACCAATAACAAGAAATATTATAAGTAGGAATTTATAATGTACATTTTCTGATTTTATGTAATTTTTTATTAACTACAAATTGAACACTGGTAGATCAATTAAAAAGCTTCGTAAAATAGAAAAAAACCTTCAAGTTATTAACTTTGAAGGTTTTCTATTTCTATATTAATAATTCTTTCAATTACTGTGTTATCCATAAATAAGAAATAGTTAGTAAATGTACATCAATTTTTTCTTCACTTCAATGTTCAGAAATTGATACACGTATTTCATATCTTCTGTTTTACCATCATGAACATTTCTAATAGTATTACTAGAAGTAGTGAGATACCGAATAGTGGCATAACAATACCCAGCAAAATCATGATGATTATAAATCCAACAGAAACACCTTTTGAAGTGTTAGGCGGTGCAGAAAACTCACCTTTCTTTTTGCGAGATAGCCAAGTTTTAATACCCCAAAAAATGACGAAAACAAAGGCAAGACATACAATTAAATTAATAATTTTATTTGGCCATCCAAATAAATGCCCTTCATGTAAAGGAATTCCCCAAGTAAACCACTTAGCTAAGATACCATAGTCATCATAGCCGACTTTTGCGATCAACTTCCCATTATAATGATCAAAGTATGATGTCATTTCATCGTAAGGACTTACATCTAATCCAGTTACGCCTGTGTTACTACTTTTAGCAACTGTATAAACTCCATCTTCAGTTGAAGGGTAGACAATTGAATATGGTTTAGAAATTTCAGCATTCTCAACTTTTTTCATCAGTTGTTGGACACTTAGCATATTTTCATTTCCGGACATATCCATTCCCGACATATTCATACCTTTGTGAAGTGCATGCGGATCATCATTAGAAGATGCCGGTGCTGCATTTTTTCGAGTAGCCCACGGAATTTCACTCATATCTGAAGTAGGTGGGTTTACTTGTAATTCTGGATTACCAATAGAGGGATGCTCTTGTGAGGCTATATAAATAAAATTCCCCATAAAAGCCGACCAAGGTAATCCGGTAAGGATAATGACAAGCATCGGAATAGTAATAATTGTCCCTATAAGTGCATGCCATTTCTTATTTTTTTGACGAGTAGAAGCATTTTGTTTTTTCTTCAAAACCTTCCCTTTAAAAGTCATGTATACACCTGTAATTAGAAGGAATATAGCCCAACAAGCAGCTAATTCAACTAGATAATTGACAACTGTTCCTCCAACAAATAATGAACTATGAACATTTCGCATGATATTTGCAAATGTATATTTCGCATTTTGGGTCCCTACGATTTGATTATGTTCATCTAAGAAAACATATTTTTCATCGCCTTCTTTATTGCCCATCGTTAAACGTGTATTATATGGATCGTCAAGGACAATGATTTTAGATACTGAATATCCTGCATTTTGTTCTTTAGCTTTAGCTATTCCCTCATCAATCGTTAACTGTTCAGAATATGTACTATCACCAAAGAAGTAATCATCATATACATTATTTTCGACATTCGTATAGAACAAAAAACCAATTCCACTAAGTGTTAAAGTAAGTAGCAGTGGTGTAATAAATAACGCAGCATAAAAATGCCATCGCCAAAATCGATTATATAAACCCTTATTCATTTCTTTCCTCCTAGAAATAATCCCATTTTTATAGAACAATACTATTCTATAAAAAAAAAGTGAAATTTGAATGAAGTTATTCAACTTTTTTATTTATTGTCTCAAGTATTTTCTGGAATAGATTTTATCATCTTGATAAGCTGATTTGAGTATTAAGATGTGAACAATCATTAACCGCTCCATATTTCCAATATGTTACAATAACGAGACCCACTTACTCCTTTTCGCATTATAGAATTTAGCTCATTTTATTCAAAATAATTTAGCAAGATTAAGTGTAAATGAGTATATTAGTTTAAGTAGATACATCTAAAATACTAATAGATTAATACGATAAATTTAGGGGTGAATTAATATGGAATTCGCGAATTTTGCTCTTGGTTTTATGCAGATTCTTGCTCTTGTGTCGGTATTATATTTGATATTTTCATTCTTTTTTAGGGATAAAAAAGAAATTATTTCGGTTATTTTTAATTTCATTTTATTAATAATGATAAATTATTTCGTAATTACTCAAAAGGATTTTATGTTTGATAATTTCACCAATTATTTATATGGATTTATAGTACTGTTATTACTTATGTATTTTGTCTTTTTTAGAAGTTTGTATTCATATATAAAAACAAAGGCAACTTAGTTAGATTTACATCCGTATTAATAATGCTATTCCATGGATATAAGATTGCAGTTGAAACAATTTTTTTGAAGTACAAAAAAGCCATTCATCTAAGTTAAGACTAGATAAATGACTCTGGTTTATTTAATGCATGTGTTTATCCTAACTATTTGTTCATTATATGGAAGAACTATTCCCAATATAGATATGTAAATCAAATAGTCTTACATACTATATAATCACTGATTCATTAGAATATTGTAAGTCTCCTACCGCCTTCACACGAATTAACAATGCGTTGCCTGGTAAGTATGCGAGAGGGATGTCTTCAATCGAAATGATTGATATTGTTTTTTCATCTGCACCTGCTTTTAATGCTTCATAAGTTGCTAGATTCTTTGCATCTGTTATTGCTTCTTCTCGGTTCATTTTGTCTAAACTATAAATTCTTTCTACATCCCCACTCACTTGACCAAGTGCAGCTCCTATAGCATTTGCAGCACCATAGTGCTCTGGCATAATGACTTCTGAAACCCCTTTCAATGATTTTGAAACTATGATACTTCCTCCACCTGATAAAATAAGTGGTACATCTTTTGAGCTCGTCTTCATTTGATCAATAGCATCTTCTAACATCTCTGTCATCTGCTCATTTACTTTTTCACAGAATTCAGTGGATAGATGTTCTACTTGTTCTGCTCTATCTTCAAAGGCATACCCTAAACGCGTCACTATATCTGAAGTGGTTAGTACATCTCCACCAAAAATTATTGCCTTTTTCGTAATTTCGTAACCTACACTTTCTGGTCCAACAGTGATTTTTTCGTTATTATCAAGAATTCGAGTGCCTCCACCTAATCCAATAGATAAAATATCTGGCATTCTGAAATTCGTATTTACTCCACCAATGATAACTGCTAATGAAGATTCTCTAGGAAACCCTTTTGATAGTACACCAATGTCACTCGTTGTTCCCCCAACATCCAATACTATAGCATCATCTAACCCTGTTAGGTGAGCTGAACCTCGAATGGAGTTTGTAGGTCCACATCCCATCGTAAGAATCGGATAGCGTTCTGCATACGCTGCATTCATTAAAGTACCATCGTTTTGGCTAAAAAACATTTCAGCTTCGATATTTAGACTACTTAATGCTTTAGAGAACCCATTAATAACAGTCTGACCTGTAGTCATCAATGCTGCATTTAATATCGTCGCATTTTCACGTTCAAGTAAGCCAATACTGCCTATCGCATGGGATAGAGAAATAGGAATATCTCCAAGCTCTTCTCTTACCCAAGCTGCCACTATTTCCTCTTGTTCTTTATTTACTGGGGCATATACACCTGAAATAGCAATACTTTCTGCTTTACCACTGATTTCTCTACAAAACTTAGACACTTCTTCTTTATCCAACTCAGCTATTAAACGTCCATCAAATTCATATCCACCTGAAACAATGATAGATGCTACTTCAATTTTTTCTCTTATGTCTTTTGGCCAATTAGTAAACGGAGGAATGGCTGTTGTAGCTGGCCTGCCAATTCTTATAACACCAACTTTATCTAAACGTTTACGCTCGACGATGGCATTTGTACAATGGGTAGTACCAAGCATGGCATATTTAATATTGTTACTATCCACTTTACTTTCTCTCACCACTTTTGCAATTGCGTCGATGATTCCACTTTCCACGTCTTTAGTAGTTGGTACTTTCACCGTATGAAAAACTTTTAAATCTTCATCTATTAATGCTGCATCCGTATTAGTTCCACCAACATCCAATCCTAAGCGATACATTATACTCTCTCCTTTTGTAACTCTTCAACTGGCCGATACTCAAAATCATATCCAAAATAATATGGTCCTACTGTTTCAATACCCTTTTTAGTTCTCCATTTACTATGACATGGAAAGGCTACAACCACTACTCGGGCTCCATATTTCATCCGCTCTGTTGTTATAGGAAAACCAGTCTCTGCATCTAATACTGCAATTAAATCTGGTGTTGAACATAATAAATGCTCGCCTTCTTTGGCCACTAGATGCTCATTTTGAAAATCGATGCTAAAAGATCTTCCTTGTTCATTTCGTATGCCTTCAAATATTGCCTTTCCTCTTGTAAAGCCTCCAACTAATCTACGTTCTATGTCTGTAACTTTTGCTTCAAACAATTGATAGCCTTTTAATTCCTCTAACATTTTATTAATACCTTGTCGTTCCTTACCTTTGTTTTCAAGTAGATACCCGCCAATTGTTTCAGCTAATGTAAGGGTTCCAGGAATAGCACTGCGCTTTACTTCCTTTCCTAATAAACCATAATCACAGATAGAAGTACTTCCTCCCATTTCTATCGTAATAACACGTGCTAGTCTTTCGTGCCAAACTCCATCTCGGGGATATAATACGACTACATTTCCTTTTTCATCAGACATAGTAACAGGTGAAGATTCTAAACCATCTAGATGAAAAGTGACCATTTGGGCTTCAGGGAAGGCACGTCCCATAGCATCTGCATCTAATAACGGTAAACCCTTTTTAGCAGCTGCAATAATAGGGAACAGGGAGTTAATACCCCCTATCTCAATAGGCATCACTACGTCAACCTTTTTTCCTATCACCTCTTCAAACTTATCAAGTGGTGCAGTGAATTCAATTTCTGACGGAATTTTCTCAATCGTTACAGAGGGGGCACCCATCCCAGATATAGGAACCACTATCTGACTATCTTTTAACTCATCTAATGAGATCAGTGCAACTGGCCCATATTTACGTATCGCTTCTTTTGCAATCAGCTTTCCAATATAGGGATCTCCACCTCCACCAGTACCTAGAACAGCAGCTCCTAATGCAATTTTTTCTATAGCTTCTTCATCAATGTATCTCATTTTGTAAAGTCCCTCTTTTCATATTTGCTTATCGATGTTAAGTTGAGGAATTGAATCTTTTTGATTGGATAATTTCCCTAGTATCGTTTGTACAACAAACCCTATTAAAAAGCCGTCTAAAGGAGGAACAGTTGTTAGAGAAAATAACGCTAGTCCCGTAGGTTGTGCCGTTGTCAAATAAGTAACGACCATTCCTATAATCCAAGCAATAATTGAACGAGCAACTATTGGCTGAGCCTCCTGCTGATTCTCGTATCGTTTAAATTCAGTTTTCACAGTATAAAATTCAGAAACATAAATTCCACCAATTGGCGCAAGAACTACGGCTAAAATATTTAGGAACGAGATAAATTGTTCAAAAATACCGAGAACTGCCAGGCTTGTTGCTATTAATCCTAGAATAATGGTTAACAACTTTTTTGATATTTTCGGAAACACTATTGAAAATCCAAGAGACGAGGAATATAGATTAGTAGTATTTGTTGTCCATTGTGCCAGTGTTAATACTAAAATCCCTGGTATGGCCATTCCCAATATTATAAAAATTCGCATCATATCATCAGTTCCGATATAGCTTGTCAACAGAATGGCTATGATGATCATAAAACTATTACCTAAGAAAATTCCGAAAAATGTGGAGATAATAGCATCCTTTTTGCTCTTAGCCCATCTGGAAATATCCGGTGAAATAGTTACACCTACAATAAAAATACTGATAACAAGGGAAACTGCGCTACCAAATTTAAAAGCTCCTGTATTTTGAATTTCAACAGGGAATGAGTAGTCTTTTAAAGTTAAAAATAAGGTTATTAACATGATGCCCAATAAAAGTGGCACGGACCACACACTTAATTTTTCAATCGCACGGAATCCATAAACAGCAGTTGTCATCATCAAAATACCACCAATAAAAGATAGTACCTTCACATTGATAGATAGATCAAACGATTCTAATAAAATAGTGTGGGCGTTTTCTGCAAAAAAACCTACTTGAACACCAAACCAACCTAATAAAGAGATACCAATAACAAGGGAAAATGCCAGTGCTCCATACTTCCCAAATACATACTTTGTAATCATAGAAGTGGACAAATTGGTTGAAGCACCTACGATTGCACAAATAGAACATAAAATAGCTAGAAGAAATGATCCTACACACACCGATAAGATAGCTTGATTTAATGCCATTCCGTTTGCTAATTCAGCACCTAATAAAACAGAAGCTAAATCTACACCTATAGCAACTAATACAGAGAACATGGAAAACCACGATTTACGCAAATGTACCGGTACAGCTTCTCGTTCGTAATCTAATACCTTTTCACCTTCGTCCATTCATGTACCCCCCTTGTTTTTTCACTCAGTTATTCTTTACAAATACCATTCCAATAAATGTTCCACGTCTGCTCAAAGCGCTTTTTGAATTTTTCTTCTTCGTAATAGTACAATTCCAAAAAGATACCATCCATTAAACAAAGGAACGAGGCAATTAAGTCATCTACAGGTTGCCTTTTGATTACACCTTGCTCTATTCCTCTAGTGAAAATTCCCAATAGAATTTCATAATAGAATTCCTCCTTTTCGTTAAAGGTTCTTTTTATGTCATCGTTTAATTCATGAGGTAGGAAAAAAGCAAGCCTCATATATGCCGCTGTTTTTTCAGGTTTACTCAAATGATAGTCACTTACATCCTTTATCATTTGATAAAGCAATTGCTTTACAGTCGCATTCTCCAAATTTGCCATCGACAGTTTAATGAATTGAAATTGATCATCCAACAAATCATTATATACAGCCATAAACAGATCTTCTTTGCCCTTATAAAACGCATAAATGGACGGTGTTTTTATACCTACTTCCGTAGCAATACTTGCAAGTGTGGCTCGTTCATACCCTTTTTCAGCTAATTGTTTACAAGCAACTTCTTTAATTTTGTTTTTCGTCATGTTCACATCACCTAACTAATTTAGTTAGGTAAATTATAATTTAAGTTTTCTAAATATTCAATATTTTTTTGAAATAGAATTTCTCATACTATTATTTAATATGTTTTCTTTAATATATCTCTTTAAGCTACTTTTTAAGGCAAATTAAAAGAATCCATTTTGATATTATTAATCAAAATGGATTCCTTAGTTGTAACTAGAGATTAAGCTCAAACAACAAAAGTGCTGAAGTTAAGCAGAATCTCTGCTAGCTTCAGCACTTTTGTTGCTTTTTTTAAAACAGCTTTTTATTAAAAGATAGCGATAATTTTGTCTAGTATTCCCGTAATATCCAGGAATACTATGAAAATTACTAATGGAATAATATATCTCATGATAAAGAACCAAATGTTAAATGCAGTGGCCCCTAAACTAGAATGCTGCAATACTTCTTCTCGCAATTTACTTTTCTTAATCTTAAGTGGTACGAAAATAGAGATTAAAAACACGCCAAGTGGCATTAAAATATTACTAACTAAATAATCAGCGGAATCAAATATATTCTTCGAGAAGATTATAATATTATCAAAAACACTATATGATAATGCTGATGGTACTCCAACTGCGAAGATTAAAACCCCTATAATATATGCGTATTTTGTTCTCTTCTCTTCTTTCCCTTTAACTAGAGAAGCTACAATAATTTCTAACATAGAAAATGCCGAAGTTAATGTGGCAAATAAAAATAAGGCTAAAAACCCTAATAAGAAAGCTTCTCCGAAAATGATTTGATCAAACACAGCAGGTAATACAACAAACAGCAAACCAGGTCCTTCAGCAGGTTCTAGACCTAGTGAAAATACAGCTGGGAAGATTGCTAAACCTGCTAATAAAGCGATGAATAAATTCATTGAAACGATTGAAATTGCCGGTTGAATTAAGCTTTCTTTTTTTGAAAGATACGAACTATAAGTAACCATAACTGATACACCGACACTTAGGGAGAAGAAAGCTTGTCCCATTGCATAAAGAATACTTTGAGATGTGATACTTGCAAAATCAGGTGCTAAGAAGAATTTTACACCTTCCATAGCGTTATCAAGTGTAAGTGAACGAATGATAAGAACAAAAAACAGGATAAATAAAGCGGGCATCAAAATTTTACTTACTTTTTCAATTCCATTTTGAATCCCTTTTGCTACAACTAAAACAGTGAAAGCTAAGAATACAAATTGAGCTCCAATAACTAACATTGGATTTCCAATCGTATCGTTAAAGACAGATGCATAATCTGCGCCTTCACTAATAATTCCACCAAACAAACCTTTTGCAAAATATATAACAATCCAGCCACCAATTACACTATAAAAAGACAATAGTAGGAAACAAGTGAAGACCCCTAACTTGCCAATCCAATGCCAATTAGTATTTGGAGCTAAAGTACGATATGCACTAACTGCTTCCTTTTGCGTACTTCTACCAATGACAAACTCTGCTAACAACAGCGGAAAACCTATGAATAAAGAAAATAGGATAAACAGTAGGAAGAATGCTCCCCCTCCACTGATACCAGTCACATAGGGTAGCTTCCATATTGCGCCTACCCCTATAGCTGAGCCTGCTGCGGATAAAATAAAACCAATCTTAGATGACCATTGCTCTGATGTTTTAATGCTAACCAATCCAATCTATATATATTACGTCTTATCCTCATACAAAACGAAGAAAAAGACAAAAAAGCCACGTCTCTATCTTTAATAGATAGGGACGTGGCTGTGTTCACGCGGTACCACCCTAATTGGAAACATATCTAGTTTCCCACTTACTTGGTAAAATAACGGTTTAATCCGTTTTTATACTACTATCTCTAAGTTGTAGTATAAAAAAAGCTCTAAGAATGAAATTCACCAAAGTCTATGTATCAGTTTCCACCAACCACTGATTCTCTGTCAACAGGGAGACCCGGCTTAATATGTTCTTGTCATCGCTCATTTGCTATTTAGAATATTAAACGAAATTATAGTATGAGAAAACCTTAAGGTCAAGACTTTTTTTCAGACTTTTAATATTATTCAACTTAATTACTTCTCTGCGTCTATTTTGCAAACTACAGTTCACAGTCATTTTCTAAGTTCAAAATCTGTGATTTATCCCGATAAATAAAAGGATCATTTACAGTGTAGAGATAATAAAGCCGTTTAATTTTATATAACAAAATCAATATCCTCACAACCACGAAATGTTTTAGAAAGGTTTGAAGTTATGTAATTAATTGTTGAAAGCCGAACATTTACGTTTGCACAAATTATAAAGAAAATTTCCCACCATGATAACAATAGTAAGTTTCAGCATTAAGATTTTTAATCTTTCTTAACGACTGCTGTGCATTATCGACATCTAGACAAAAGTTTGGATTTGCAATGATCAATTCCTGTTTTTCATTAACAGCTGCATCACCAGTAATTACGCTATTCAAACTGGGGAAATACAATGAAATATGCCCCGAAGTATGCCCCGGTGTAGCTATTATCCTACATTTGTCATCTAATAACCTATCACCATCATGTACCTTTTCATCAATTGAAACATACTTCAAATTCTTTAATTGTTGTATAAACCATTTACCAAATTCGACTTCGTTATTCGGCATGTTCTTTAGCATTTCTTCAGCTTGAATCAATCTCTCTGACTTCATTTCACCACTTATGTATTTTGATTCATTTTCACTAGCTATTATGTTAATCCAAGGATACTTTTCTTTGAATTCATAAAGGGAACCTATATGGTCATCATCATAGTGAGTAATAATTATATTCTTTAAATTTTTCACTTCATATCCATTTTTTAATATTTCATTTTCAATTAAAGGTAAGAAATTTGTATACCCTGTATCGACCAAAGTTAGTTCATCATTTAATATAATTAAACTAGGATAAATGTGATTTTTTTGTCCATTAAATTCAAATTCAATTGGTAGCTCTATTATCTTCATTTTCTTCCCCCATTACTGCATATAGGTGATATTCTCTAACCGAATATGCTCTACATTTATTATATTTGATATAGAAAAAAACAATAAAAACAAACTCTAAATTTTTCTTAAGAGCTAAATTTAAAATATTGATTATTTTTACATATTACCATGAAATAAGAAAAAAGAGGTGAACTCATTTTATCAATTTAGCTGTTTATGAGCGTTTCATAAAGTTAAAAAAATCACCTCCTTTGACGTAAAAAGCAACGACAATAAGAGGTGAAAATTTAATCTATTTTATGACTCGCCCAAAATTATTTTACATCATCTTCATCAAATCTTGCTTTTGAAAATCCTCTTCCAAGTATTTCAGATGCATTTAGGAAAATGACAAATGAATTGGGTTCTCTATCTAATAAAAGCTTCTTGAAATAAACTGCTTCTGATTGTTCTACTACGCATAAAATCATTGTTTTTTCTTGGTTAGAATAACCACCGAGTGTCTTAATTTTCGTCAAGCCTCTATTGATTTCATGCTTAATAATGGTTTGGATTTCTTCTTCTTTATCGGTAATAATCAATACTAATTTCGTTGGTGATGTTTGTAGCTGCACAAAATCGATTACTTTACTTGTTACATAGATGGCTATCATGGCGTAAAGCGCTAATTCAAAGTCAAATACTAGTGCTGAAGTAATGACCACTAATCCATCAACAAGTAGCTGTGCAAAGCCACTTGAAATCCCCGTGAATTTCTTCAATATTTGCGCTATTAAAGCTGTACCACCCGTTGATCCATTTCCTCGATATACAATTCCAAGACCAACACCTAACATAATTCCTCCATAAATAGCACTTAACAAAGGATTATCAATAGGTAAATGGATACCAGCTGTTAACCAAATAACAAATGGGACAAACGTAGTACCGACAAGTGTTTTCCAACTAAAATCTTTCCCCACCACTAGAATGCCTAAGATAAACAAAGGAATATTGATCATCCATTGTACATAAGCGGGATTAAATTGAAACAGCTCGTATAGAATGGTGCTTATCCCTGAAACTCCTCCAGCCGCAAGTTTAGCGGGCAATAGAAACATATTGAATGCAAGACCAACAAGCGCTGCTCCCACCATGATTTGAATATATTCAATGATAACTATCTTCTTCTGATTTCTTTTGATCATATTTACTATACTCCCTCTTTGTTATAAATCCTAACTTATTCTAACAGAAAAGGGCCGTTAAAACATAACTTTTTATTCTATTATGTCTCTAAATATAGGTTTTAAGAACTAAAAAATAATCTATTCCACAATTTCACATTTTAGAAATATCAACCATATTCTAGTCATTAGAATCCAACTGTAACTATTATTCAAATAACATCACAACTGGCTCTTTCCCTAATAATGTTATGTACAAATGCAATTGCGCTCGGTGGTGATTTAGATGTGCTAAAATCTCTAATAGCCATTCAAACTGACTATAAGTTGTTCCCCAATACGATGTTGCTGTACTAAAAGCATCAGGTAGACTTTCATAATAACAAACTAATTCTTCATACCCCTCATTCAATTGTTCAAGTATTTCCTTTTTACTATTGACTGTATTAAGTTCATAAAATGCATTCATTTCTTCCATTGAAGCTTGCCCAATTATTTGAAGATCTGCCTTGCATATAATGGCTAAATGGCTCACTAAATCCACTACAGTCCGCTTTCCTTCAATTGGAACAATTTGAAAATCAGATTCATCAATCAATTCAATTAATGCTTTAATACTATTAATCGTAAATTGTATTTGATGGAATGTATTTTGTAGATATGTATTCATATTATTCACTTCCATTAAGAATTTATTTTAACACTAATATGTTTTCAAATTAATTAAAGTTCTTCCCAATCACTTCTTAACAAACTAAAAATTATAAGATCTTCATAATGGTCATATAACCATTGCCCGTCACGTTTAATCCCTTCTTGAAAAAACCCTAATCTCTTTGGAATTGTGATGCTTTTATGATTATTAGCTGCACACTGAATTTCAATTCTATGTAAATCCATTTCATTAAATAAATAGTCAACAATTGCACTTACACACTTAGTTATGATTCCCTTTCCTTGAGCTTCCTCAGATAGGAAATACCCTAGACTAGTAGATTTGTTATTCCAATCTATATAATGCAGTCCAATCATTCCAACCAGTTTCCCATTATATCGAATCCCTGCATCAAAACCATTATTATTGGCATAATTGTTTATCCACATTGGTATGATTTTCTCAAAATCTTCAGCTGATGTTCTTCTATCTACCCAAAGCAACCATTTACGTAAGTGTTCTCTATTAGTATCAACTAGCTGGTACAACTCTTCTTTATTATGTTGCTGTAACAATACAATATCGATTTGATTATCTATTTTGTATGAAAACATACTAGTACCCTCCTGTATTGTAAAAACAGCAGAAATCACTTGATTTCTGCTGTTAAAATTTATTAATGAAACTAGCTTAGTTACTTTAATGGAATCCAAATCTCAGAATACAAATCTGGACTGAAAGGATCATCGTCAGTATATACTTCTAATTCTGGTGTGCCTGCATGTTTATAATTATTTGACGGGAACCATTCTGAGAATATTTGTTTCCATGCTTTTGACATTGCATCAGGCATAGGTCCACGAACTTCGAATACACCCCATTTTGATGCAGGAATTTCTAACTTTGAAAATCCTTCAGGTGTACCACCCTCATATTCTGTCCCTATCCAATAGTCGATTTTTTCAGCTGATTGGGTCTCTCTTTTATCTACACATACACCTAAGACACCTGTTATTTCGCCGTTATTCAACTTAAATAGTGCCTCATCAGTTCCTTTTGCATTGATTTCATCCCAAAATACAGGGATGCCTTTAAGATTTTCATCATTTTTTAATGCAAATTCACGATTGATTCCTACAACTTGAAAGCTGTCTCGTTCAACAATTTTATATTCCATCGGTGTTGCTCCCTTCAGACTAACCTGGATGACCAGGCGATTATAAGATTTCAGCTTTCCAATGTTCTTTCGTACATCACTCGGCGTTACACCGTGCTGTCTACGAAATGCTTTTGAAAAAGCCTCGGGAGTGTCGTAGCCATATTTGTAGGCGACATCAATAATTTTGCAGTTAGAATTGGCTAATTCATGTGCAGCAAGAGTTAATCTCCTTCCTCGAAGATATTCTCCTATAGACGTATCGGTTAATATCGCAAATGTTCGTTGAAAATGAAATTCCGAAACGTTTGCTTGCCTAGCGATATCTTCAATAGATATATTCTCCGTTAAATGTTCTTCCATATAGTCGATTGCCTTCTGTAATGATTCAACCCAACCCATATCGCTCACTCCTTAATTGAATAATAACAATCACGATTAACTAAATCCTGTCATTTTATGCTGAGATTAGACCGTATTCTATGTATTGTATAAACGTAACCTGGCGCTCTCACCCTTGAAACGTAATCCAAACTGGACAAGATTCATTAGGAAATAGCTCTAGAATTTCTAATGCATATGGGCTCGTCGTATCGAATTCACCTATAAGTGCTGCATAACCATTTCTCTTTGCATATGTGATTTGATTGTAGGTTAGTACTTGAAGTAGTGGTAGATGCTCAAGTTGATCTACGCCACTCCACCCAATTTCCAATTCCGTTTCATACTCAGCTTCGTGTAAAAATGAATACGCAATAATGTTTTGATTTATTGGATTACAAAGGAGAAAACTGCCTTCTAAAATGGCATCATCATATAGTTGTTGCCATTCTTTTAAAGACAAATCTGCCACTGGGTTTGCAAGATGCGTTTCTTCATAATTCCGCTTAACAAGTGCTGTTAATTGCTCCATCAGTTGTTGATTATCCATTATGTCTTTTAAAGATTTCAAGTCGTAATAGCTCTAATCCAATACTTGAAAGTGTTGGTCTAAATCTAATTTAGGCATATATGTTTTCCGAATAATATTCAAATCTAATTGTTCATATAGCTCCATTTGCTTCTTTGTCGTTTCCCATAAAGATGTTTGCAAAGGAAGCTCCAACATCTCATTTTGCTTAACATATTGTATCAATTGTAGTTCCACATTTTGAGAAGAGGACGGGTTACCATATACTCGAAAATACAGGCAATTCGGATGCAATTTACTTTTCCAAGTAACAATTAACCCCACAAGATTCTCTTCTTCATATGCCATATAAACAAACTCATATTTTTGTTGTTCTACAATATGTAAAACAAAGGGCTCCTCATAGCTATATTTCATCGAATCTTTCACTTTGTTTAACTGATTTCCGGTATACTTTTTCATGTTGAAATTCAAACGAATCCGCTCATTTCAATATAATGTTTAGTGTAACTACTGCTTTCCACAATCATAACAACGTCTATCTTTATCTTTTTGCCCATACATACGCAGTTCCTTTTCAATACCGCACACTCGGCACTTCTCAAAATAGATTTGCGGTAACTTTCCCGCTTCAGCTAATGGTACCCATTCCGTTTCGTACAAGCTTTTTGTCATACCAAAATCTATTAATACTAGATGTCCTTCAGCGTCCAAGCCAAAATTACTACTATCTTTTAAATCAAAACTATCAAACCTCTGATCGAGCTCTCTTAATAACGCTTTCAATTTTGGGGGAATTCTACAATCTTCAACGACATTTAACTCATATGTCTGATTGTTTTTTAACTCTAAATTTTCGTAATAACGTTGGATACAAATATCCTCATTGACATAAACCATTTCTGCTAATAAATCTGAAACGTTTCGAGCTTTCATATATTCATATATTTCAATCTCATTTAGTGATTGTTTGTATCCTATCGGATGTAAATGTACTTTAATGACAAACTCATCAACTCGGTATACTTTTCTTGTTGACCCGATACCAATGCAGTTTTCTTCTATGCAATAGGGTTGCCAATTTGAAATTATCCTGCTTACCATTTAATCAGTCCTCGCTATCAGTTGAAATTCGAGATAATTAACGCTATTAGTCTATTATTCGTTAAATAATCTTGATAATAAGTTATATTCAGGATTAACTGCCCATGTTTCATACGGTACAAAAGATTCCGCCCTCATTGCATCGAGGGTACGAGATTTTTGTTGTGGGCGAGTTATATATTGATCTATATTAGATTCGTTTAATTGAATATATTGGGCTTCTTTAATTTCTTCTGGTTGAATTTTTATTTCGCCGCTAACGTACTCTGCTTTAAAAACAACAGATAAAACGTGCTTTGTTGCATTAAAATAGACACCTGTTATGCCAATAGGACGTATTTCAATGCCAGTCTCTTCTAAAAATTCTCTATAAACTGCCTTATCTAATGGCTCCCCAACTTCAACATTTCCACCTGGCATTTCCCACGTATCCGAACGCCAATGTGTCCTAAGTAATAAAACCTCATCTTTTTCATTCTTTACTAAAGCTGAGACAGCGATAGTCTGTTTTGGTGGTTTATACTCCAAATGAAATCACCCCATACACTTATTTGATCTTCATCATTCAATTATCCTATAAATTTTTTATTTTTACGTAAACCTATTTAATTATAGATAGTTTATTTTAACCTAATTTTTAGTTAATTAGATAGATATATGTAAGGATTTTTAAATATTTATTTTTCCAACTTATAAATAGTGCTAACTTGACCACTGTATGACTGAGCGAGATTATTAATGAATAAAAGGCAATTTTAATACTATTACTGGGTTCTCAAGCTCTCCATCGGTAATTCAGCTTATCATTTATTTTTCACCTTCTTATTTTTCATTAAGAAGTTAGTCGTAGGCTACAATGTGATGTTTCACCATTTATAAATGTGATATACTTTAAATACAATAAAAGTAAAATACTCTAAAGTTATACTTAATAATAGGTCCATAATAATTTTATCTATATTGATGTTAGTTTAAAGAACTATTAATTTTTAGATTAAATTTAGAGAGGAACTTACAATGAGAATGAAAAGAAATACACAAAAAAGAGAGAAATCTAAAAAGAAACTATTAAAAATAGTCAAAATAGTCAGTATATATTTATTCTTAGCCATAATTAGTTATGGTGGTTTTGTTTTTATAAAAATGAAAAATGCCTATGATAGTTCAACAGTTAATTTAGAGAGAACCGGAGATAAATCAGATCTGAGAGAAGACGAAGTGACATTTAATGAAAATCCAATTTCAATATTGTTATTAGGAATTGAAGATTATTCTAGTAAAAAAAAGGATGGTCGAGCAGATACTCAAATGGTTATTACGTTAGATCCTAGTACAAATGTTATTAATATGGTTACCGTTCCTAGGGATACAAGGGTCAATATTGAAAATGCAGGGGAATTCTCAGGTATTCATAAAATGAATTCAGCTTATACATATGGAGATATTACAGGATACGGAGCAGTTAAACTTCAAATAGAAACTGTTGAAAAGTTCCTTAACATTCCAATAGATAACTTTATTGCAATTAACTTCGAAGGATTTCGTGACATAGTGGATGCTCTTGGCGGAGTTTCTATAGATATAAAAACAGGTTTTTGGGAAGAAAATATTTATGATGGATCAAAGATAGATTTTAATGAGGGAAAATCTCACTTAACTGGTGAAGAGTCACTTGCTTTTGTAAGGATGCGAAAAAGAGCTGAAAATGCTATATATTCCCGCGAAGAAAGACAAAGACAGTTCTTAAAAGCAACGATTGACCAAGCAATATCAGCAGGAACAATTTTTAAGATTGGTCAATTAACAGATATTCTTGGCAAAAATGTAGAGACAAATTTATCGTTAAAAGAAATTTATGCACTGCAAAAAAAATATTCAAAATCAAGCGATTTATCAATAAAAACGATAGCAATTAAAGGTACTGATAGAAGAGTCGACGGAAGCTTCTACTATATACCTGAAGAGAAAAGTCTAAAGAAAGTCAGCAAAAAATTACGTAATATACTCCAGTTAAATAATGAGAAAAACTTCATTACTAATGCTGATTTCGTAGAATAAATAGTATCTGATTGTTATATTCGATTATTATAAAATTAAACAACCTGTCGTCGATGTGAAGTCGGTGACAGGTTGTTTTATGTTGAGAGACGAACTTATTAAGTTGTTTCCCCCTTGCTCAACTCTATCTTTCGATCACCCTTTAATTGAAAGCCCTTTTTCCAAGAAAGAACCACGAATCCAGAAGCTACAATCAATAGCCCACTAAGGATAATAAAGCAGTATATGATTAAATCTGAAGATACTAACTGAGTAAAGAGAGCAAGTAAGACGATCCTAAACAATAACCCAATTGAACGGAATAAACTATCCACTCTTCCTATGATTTCATTAGGAATTTGGTCCATCAAGAAAGTGTTTCTAGCAACTCGTGCTCCACTATTTCCTACTGCAATAAAAAACATAAGCGATAAATACACGGGTAGATTTACTAGAACAATCAATGAAATAGCAATGGTATAAGTAATAACACTAACAATTATTGTCTTTTCATTTCCTATTTTTCTCGCGAGAATGGGTACAAACATCCCAGCAATAATTGCGCCGAATGCATAAATCATACTTTCAATCCCATAAGCACTTGCTGAAGCCTTTAATACATCCCTTAAATAAACCGGAAACAAATAGTTCGTGATCATCACACCAATAAAGGGCATTATCGAGAATACTAAAAACACGAACATAGTAGGACGAATCATCATATATCTTAATCCTTCACTAACTCTTGTTTTATTCGTTTCCCCTTTTTTATCTATTGGTTTCCCCATATAGGGAAGTTTCATATAAAAGTAGATAGCTGCAGCATATGAAAGGACATCAAGTAACAAAATATAGTGCAAATCCCATTTCACTAATAAAATGCTCGCTAATGCTCCCGCTATCATACTTGAAAGCTGACTCTGAACTTCCATCGTACCATTCAATGCTTTGTATTGATCTTTATTAAAAATTTCTTGATTTAAAGCAAACATAGTAGGAAAATAGATGGTGTAATATAAACTTCCTATCATATAAATAATCGTGTACTGCCATACCTCATAAGGTAAACCGATAAATCCTATTAATGTGAAAAGCATTAAAAATAGAAAGCATACAAATTCACTAATTAAAAGGATTTTCTTCCGATTCATCTTGTCGACTAGGTTCCCTATAAATGGCGTAATTAGAAAGTTAATAATTGTCATGCATATAGATATGTAACCAAACACTGTATTTCCATTATCACTAGATACTAGCATCCATGGTATAGCGATCATCGTAATACCTGAACCAATTGAAGAAGCAATATTAGCAAAAATAATCAATCGAAAACGAGAATCATTATATAAATTTCCCATGATAGTGTACCCCTTTTATCTAGAGAGTTAAGTCCCAAAAACTCCCCGTCTATTTAGTACTTTTACTATAATGGAAAATTCCAATTTCAAATTCAATCATAAGTTCGAATTTCAACTCATCCAATTGACTGAAAATATAGAAATTATTTTAGTGGTTTTGAAATAATTACACCATCGAATTCTTTAATATATTGACACTTTCATCATAAAAATCATTATGTTTCACTATCCCTCTCCTACTACACCAAGCAATTGATCCAATCGCATCTAATAAGGAATAGAACGGAAGTATTTTGTCTAAATCAATGATTGGACGGATACTCTCATACCCCTGCATATATGCATCTCGAGTTCCAGGGTGGTTACTCCAAATATCTCTATTTATCTTAGTGAAATCTATTTCCGTAGAACCTGCTCTTGAACTTTCGAAATCAATGATGCCGGCTACTCCGGAGTCGTTGATTAATATATTGCCTGGACGAAAATCTAGATGCACTAGGCAAGGACCATCTGGTTGGGGTAAAGCTTTGAACATCTCGTTGAATTTATTTTCACTTTTTTCAATGAGCTCTGTAGGTAAGAGTTCCCCACATTGAACTAAGTATTGATTAAATAGATTTTTTATATATAATCTCCAGTCATTTTTCTCAAGATATTGAAATCCATTTTGTTCTTCATACCCATAACTTTGGAAACTCGCTTCATGAAGCTGTGCATGATTTAGGCCGATTTGGTAAGCAAGCTGAGTATCAACGTTGCTTGTACAAGGTACACCCTTTATCTCTGAAAGTAGCAAAGCTCCACTATCCGCTTCATCACCTACCCAATAATCTAACACACGAGGAACAGGCAAATCCGACTCTATCTTTTTTAGAATCGTATACTCACGGAACAGTTTATCTTTTGTGAATGGGATTTTAATATACACATTCTCATTGTTCGTCAAACCAAGCTTATACACCTCTGAACTAAAAGACTCCGGGACATTTTCTATGGATTTGATATTTAATTTAAAATGATCCATTACAGTTTGTAATTGTGTGCTCTGCATAAAATCCTCCTTTTGAATGTAGTACAGTTATGATATATACAAATTTAAACAATATTTTAGTTCATATCTATTATATCTCAATTAGTTTAAGTATTGGTGGTGGATCATTTAGCGCTACTCGAGGTTTTGGCGCTGCTCGGGCTTCTTTTAGCGCTGCTCGTGGGCTCTTTGGCGCTACTCGCAGGTTTTGGCGCTACTCGCGAGCTCTTTTTTAGCGCTGCTCGCGGATTCTTTGGCACTACTGGAGCTCTTTTTAGCGCTACTCGCGGGCTTTAGCGCTACTCGCAGGTTTTAGCGCTTCTCGAGCTCTTTTTAGCGCTGCTCGCGGGCTCTTTGGCGCTGCTCGGCCTTCTTTTAGCGCTACTCGGGGACTCTTTGGCGCTGCTCGTGCTCTTTTTAGCGCTACTCACCGACTTTGGCGCTTCTCGAGCTTCCTTTAGCGTTACTCGCGGATTCTTTGGTGCTTCCCGAGCTCCTTTTAGCGCTGCTCAGTCTTCCTTTAGCGCTACTCGAGAACCTCCCACAATGTTATCTTTACAACTTTGACTTTCTTATTTAATATATGATAATTTTAATTTAGGATAATTTTTCCATTATAATCAATTTAGGAGGTCTCATCATAAATGTCAATCGCTCAATTTTACGCCATCATTATATTTGCTATAAGTTTAATTGGCGTATTTTTCATAAAACGAATGGGTAAGTACATTTATGCGTTTATATTATTCGAAATTGGAATAGTCCTTATTGTAGTAACTGGTTTTCTTCCTATTGATAATTGGGGCAAGATGGGATACGGAATAATTGGTCTTTCTGTTATGGCCTTGGCAATAGTTATGATGATACTTATTGGAGTAATCACTTTGATACTCAATTATTTCAAGAAAGATACCTCTTATTAACGGTGATATAAAACAGTAACCCTAAACTCTATTGTTTAATTATGCTATAAAAAGCAAAAGCCTTACTACATTTGACATGTAATAAGGCTTTTATTTGTTATATAATATCGTATTGATTTATACAAAATTCCTTCGTAAAAAGTTAATAAAGTTGTTTAATTCTTAGCGGGCACAATCCCCCATTAGCTTAAGTACATAAATTCACAAAATATACACTCAGCAAGGTTAATATTTATGTTTTGCTTAATTATAAACTATTTAATTTTAACAATTATTTTCCCTTTAGCTCTTCCTAGTTCCGAATATTCCATTGCCTTTTGAGTATCTTCAAAACTAAAAACTTTATCAATTACAGGAGTGATTCCTCCAGATTCAATAATGTTTGCAATAGTACTTAATTGATCGCCATTTGGTTTCATATATAAAAACGTATATTGAGCATTATGTTTTTTTTCAAGTGTAGTAAGTTTGTAACTTGCTGCTGAAAACAACATCGTTTTAAAGAATCCTAAACCATATTCTCTAGCAAAACGAGCATTTGGTAAACCCGAAACAGAAACAATTTTCCCTCCGTCTTTTATAACATTGAATGATTTTTCTAGTACCTTTCCCCCAAGTGTATCAAAAACGGCATCATAATTGTTTAGTCTATCTTCAAACTTTTCAGTCTTGTAATTAATAATCTCATCTGCACCCAAAGATTTCACTAAATTCATACCCGCATCACTAGTGGTCGTTGCAACAGTAGCCCCCATTAATTTGGCCAGTTGAATTGCAAATGTACCTACACCACCTGCCCCAGCTTGAATCAGTATTTTTTGTCCCTTTTGTAATTGTATTATGTCATGCAATGCTTGGTATGAGGTAAGGCCCACAAGTGGAATCGATGCAGCTTCCTCAAAGCTCAAATTTTTAGGCTTTAAAGCTATGTCGTTTTCATGAATTGCTAAAAATTCTGCAAAAGTTCCAATTTTACTTTTTCGTGGGCGTCCATATATTTCGTCTCCAACTGTAAAACGAGTCACTTTTGCCCCAACCTTAACTACTACACCCGAAAAGTCATTCCCTAAAATAAGTGGCATTTTATATTTAGTCAATAATTTCACTTTTCCATCACGGATTTTAAAGTCTATTGGGTTAATGCTAGCGGCCTGGATTTCCGTGAGCACCTCGTAATCGCCAATTTCAGGTAGAGGCATATCTGTTAAATGTATTGGTACTTTCCCGTATCTATCTATAACCATTGCTTTCATTGCATATACCTCCACGTAAAATCTAATCTATTACTTAGTTTCAATGATCAACTTTTCAATATCATTTATAAGATTCTTTAATAAACTTATTTTTGTACTAACATCAATATAATAAAAGTTTTTTGTGCCCTCTTTACGCATAATAATAATACCTGCTTCTCTCAATACCCGTAGATGATGTGAAACGGCAGGACGAGAAAGATGTGTTTGTTGAGTGATTTCACCTACACGTAATCCATTTTTACAATCGGTTCCCATTAGAACTAACAAGATAGATTGACGAGTTTCATCACCAATTGCCAATAGTACTTTCTGACAATTAATAAAATCTTCTTTAATTAGCTTTAATTGATAATTTTTATTCATCTATCTAAGACCTCCGATGATCCAACAACTAGTTTAAACAAATCAACCACTGTAATGAGTATAAGAATAAACAATAGAAACTATCTATGCAATATTGGGAAAGAAAATCGAGACGAACTATATCTCATAGGATTTAAAAACTAGCCATATAAGATAGAAATCCATCAATTGAAAGGGATTTTTGAATATCTGTAGAATTTTAATTAAAAGACTAAACAAAATATTAATACTCAGAATTCAACTTAATGACAAGCAAAATTAATGATTGATGAGGAGGGATTACGTGAAGCAAGGAAAGTTTCTGCTATTTATTTTCACATTTTTCTTATTTGGTTGTGGATTAAATAATAATACAAAAGATGTGATGCCTGAAAAAATGCCTAGTGACTTTGATTTTTCAGTCAAATTCGGTGTTGGAAAAAAGAATGAAATCGATACTTATGAAGATAAGGTTACGAAGGATTTAGTAGATGATGGAACAGCAACAATAAATCTCCCTCTTTCAATAGAAGAAAAGGAGAAAATTTATGAGAAAATGAAAAACATCAATATAATAAGGTTGAAAGAGTTAACCCCTAGAACTGAGTGTATGACAAAACCCTATAGTGAAGATGAATGGAAAATCACTATTAATGGTGAGAAAATAACACCTTACATTTCTGGAGCATATTGCGAAAAAGCAAATGCTGAAAATAAACTGATTGATTTACGAAATTACATACGAAATATAGTTCAAAACAAAGTTGAATATCAAAAGCTTCCAGAAGCTACAGGTGGATATGAATAATTAGTACTCTAGGGAATTTACTTGCACATTTTATAATAGAATTTGTCTTATAAAACACATGAAAACGCTTGGAAGACTATCCAAGCGTTTTTACCTGTTAATTAGTTAATATAGAGTCCAATTCTTCTATATTACTTACAATATAAGTTGGTTCCTCTAATGCTAATTCGTCATTACTACCGTACCCATAAAGGACTCCTAAATTAGCTATGCCTTCCTTCTTCGCCCCGATTAGATCATGCTTACGGTCACCAATCATTATGACTTCACTTTTATCTGGAGATGATAGTTGTAAAAGCACTTCATGAATTACTTCAGCCTTTGCAATTCTAGTACCATCTAAATTACTTCCTACTATTACATCAAAATATTGAGCCAGTTTAAAATGCTGCAATATTTTCTCAGCAAAGACAGTTGGTTTAGATGTGGCAACAGCTAATGTTTTTCCTTTTTTCTTCAGAGTTTCAAGAAGTATTTCGATTCCAGGATAGACCTCATTTTCATATAAGCCATGCTGTTTAAATCTTTCACGATAATATCCGATTGCTTCATTAGCTTCTTGTTCATTTAAACCGTAATAAGCTTGAAAAGATTCTTGCAAAGGTGGTCCAATGAATAAATCTAATTTTGGGTAATCAACTACTTCAATATTCATCTTATCTAAAGCGTATGCGACACTTTTAGTAATTCCGACTTTTGGATCCGTTAATGTTCCATCTAAATCAAATAATATATATTGGTAATTCATTCGTTCCACTCCTCCGAATATTAACTACATCTCTTCTGGTGCCTGAATTCCTAATAAGCGCAACCCTTCTTCTAGCACAATAGCAACACTAGCGCATAATGTTAGTTTTACATGTCTTGTAACATCATCTTCTAGTATTCTTGTGTGGGCATAGTACTTATTAAACGCTCTAGAAAGTTCAATTAAATACTTGGCAATTTGCGAAGGGTCTGCCAGTTCAAACGCTTTTGCCACCACTTCTGGGAATCCTTTTAGCGATATGACAACAGGCCAAGCCTCATCAGATAATCCCTCAAATTGACTGATTTCAGTATTGTACTGACCTTTTCGTAGAAGTGAACAAATCCGTGCATGCGTATATTGCACATAAGGACCTGTCTCCCCTTCAAAATTCAACATTTCTTCAAGTGAAAATTCAATATCATTCATACGATGATTTTTTAAATCGTGGAAGATTACTGCTCCTGTTCCTACCACTTTCGCTATCTCTTCTTTTTGCTTTAGGTTTGGATTTTTTTCCTCAATATTCTTACCTGCTAATTGGATAGCATCATTTAATACTTCTTCAAGTAATACAACTTTCCCTTTACGAGTAGACATTTTCTTGCCGTCTTTTAGCATCATGCCAAACGGAATATGCTGTAACTCTTTTGCCCAGCCATACTCCATTTTCTCCAATACTTTAAATAGCTGTTTAAAATGTAGAGATTGTTCATTTCCTACGACGTAAAATGATTTTGTTGAATTATAAGTTTCATTTCTATATAGGGCTGCCGCTAAATCTCGAGTCGCATATAGTGTTGTTCCATCCGTTTTCTTTATCAAACATGGCGGCATATTTTCTAAATTTACGACCATAGCCCCGTCCGATTCCTCAAGTAGCCCTTGTTCAGCCAATAACTCTACAACTCTGTCCATTTTGTCATTATAAAATGCTTCGCCCGCATACGAATCGAAACGTATACCTAGTAATGCATAGACCTGTTCAAATTCCTTTAGCGATGCTTTTCTAAACCATTGCCATAATTGCAATGCTTCTTCATCACCTTGCTCTAACTTTTTAAATGCTGCACGAGCTTGATCATTCAATGAGTCATCTTGCTCTGCCACTTCATGAAATTTAACATAAATCTTCAATAATTCACGCACTGGAGATTGTTCAATCAGCTCTTTATTTCCCCATAGATGGTAAGCGACAATCAGCTTGCCGAATTGAGTACCCCAATCTCCTAAATGATTTATGCGTACTACGTCATAGCCATTTTTCTCTGCAATATTAGCTACTGCATTACCGATAACTGTTGACCGTAAATGCCCCATTGAAAAAGGCTTTGCAATATTAGGGGATGAAAAATCAATCGTAATCGTTTGACCTTCTCCATTTTTTTGCTGTCCATATACAGATTGAGAAGAAACAATGCTAGATAATACCCCTTTCGAGATTTCCGATTGCTTAAGAAAAATATTCACATACCCACCAACTGCTTCAACCTTTTCTATAAAGTCATTGTTGACTTTTCCACTTATTTCTTTGGCAATTATATTTGGTGATTTACGGAAAATTTTCGCTAATGTAAAGCAAGGAAAAGCATAATCACCTAAATGTGCATACTTCGGCTTTTCAATTGTTTGTTCAATATCACTCTTTGCTAATTGACCTTCTACTGCTTCAAATATTGAATTGACTATCAATTGTTTGTCTATCATTCTATTTTCCCCCTCAAATAATAAAATAAATTGTGCATTCAAAGCTAAGTTCAGTTGATACACTGCCGTAATGGTACGAAAATGCAATAAAAAAAGCCCCCGTCTCAAAATAAGAGACGAGAGCATAGATTCCCGTGGTACCACTCTAGTTGCCACAATATGTGACCACTTTCCATTGTTAACGAGGTGACTCCCCGATCTTTTCTACTGCTATTTCAAAAAGTTTCTCCAAAGTGCGCTTCATTCATGTTCCATGTATTAGGCTCCAACCATCCCTAACTCGCTTGACATTTCCCCATAAACTACTCTCTTTATCAAAGAATTTTTTTATTAAATTGTAACTATGGTATATTTAATTTGTAAATAAGTCAATGTTTGAGAAAAAAATATAACTATTAATTTATTTTTAAACAAAAATTTAGAACCAATTTCTGGTATAAATCAAAATTTTAATAAAAAATTCAACTGATTGTCAAAGATTTTTCAATTAGTACTTAGTCATAATACTTTATTACAAAATTGCAAAAAAGCAAACTTGATTCCCTTGAATTTCTCCACTTTAATATTCCTTCATTTTAGATGAGTATTTCAAACTATTTTCCTTTTTTGTTTAGTAATATTCAATTCAATTTCGTAGACTTTTGTTTTCTTTTTCTAATTTACAAGCTCTTATCTGTTTCGTTCTTTCCTATATAAATAACAAGTATTTGAACGTCAATAATCTAAGTAGATCTGATGATAAACTTAAAGCAGATTAAACCTCTCCACCTTATACTTTAGAAAACTAACATTCCACTATTTTTGACATACCTATTTATTTAGTCACTCAATATATAACCTAGTCATAATATCAACCAATAATAAAATAAAAACAAACTCTATTAATTGAATGATGGTCTCATACAAACTCCTAAAAAATACAAGTCTATTTTCCTTCGAAACTGAGAAATTCATATTATTGACACAAATATTTTAATCGTATACTATTGAGACGTAAAGTAACTTGGGATCAAAAAGTTACCATGTTTAAAACGGTGCAGGAGGTAGAACTAAGTATTTAAGTTCATGGGTAATAGAGTTTCAAATCAAAGTAAAAATTAATTGATTAAGAAGTACTCAAAACTACATAATCATTTTGAGTCCTTATAAATTTTTTTACGAAGACAATTAAGTCATGAAAATATTTAAAGGGTATTTTATTTTTTAATGCTTTCTATAAATCTCATTAAAGAGATTTTGGGGAATAGAAAGTAAAATTAGACAAGCTCAAGTATTTTACTGAATAAGCAGTCTGATAAGGAAAGTATATAGGTTAAAAAAACGAGAAAAAGAGGTACAATACGTGAGCACAAATAAGAAAAAAATCCACTACGCATGGTGGTTATTATTAGGTTTATCTATTATGGTCGGTTTGGCTAAAGGCGGAATCATGACTGCAGGAGGATTATTTTTAACTCCAGTAACTCAAGATTTAGGTATTGGAATGGGTAGTCTAACACTTTACTTTAGTATTTCTTCAATTGTAACAATGATTTTCCTACCATTTGCTGGTAAGATCATTGCTAAGTATGATATTAGAACAGTTTTAGTAACAGCAGTTATTTTACAAGCTGGTTCGTTCGCAATGTTTGGTTTAATGAACTCTGTTTGGGGTTGGTACTTATTCTGTATCCCAATGTCAATCGGTTCAATTTTTGTAACTCAAATTGCAGGCCCAGTATTAATCAACAACTGGTTTAAAAAACATAACGGTTTAGCAATCGGTATCATGGTTGCATCAGGTGGTATTTTCGGAGCTATCTTACAACCTATGGCTGGTAACTTAATCGCAAGTGAAGGTTGGAGAATGACTTACTTCATCCTTGGTGGAATTGTAATTGCTATCGTTGTACCAATCGTATTATTAACAATTAGAATGTCTCCTAAACAAAAAGGTTTACAACCATTAGGTTTAGAAGTTGAAATTAATAACACAGAGGATGCTTCTTCAGTTAAAGTTGAATCTAATACAAACACAGGTATTTCAGCTGCAATCGCTAAAAAATCAGGTGCATTTTATTCATTATTATTATTCTTCTTCTTTATTACTGCTATCAGTAGTTTTGGTCAACACGTAGCTCCTTTTGCAATGGGCTTAGGCTATGATGTTAAATTTGCTGGTGGTGCAATGGGCTTCTGGCAAGTAGGTGTTCTGATCGGTGCATTAGCATTCGGTATTTTAAGTGATAAAATTGGGGCAAAAAACACAGCTATCTTCGCGATGTTATTAGGTTTAGTTCCAATCGCAATTCTACTAACTGTTCCTGACAATTCTACAATGTTCTCATTAGCTATTGGTATTTATGGATTTGTTGTTGCTTCACTTGGTACATTAGGACCGCTATTAACTACAGCTATCTTCGGTAACAAAGAATACGGTCAAATTTACGCTTCTGCAGTTATCGGTTTAGCTGTTGCTGGTATCGTTGCATTACCTGGTTACGGATATGTGTTCCAATTAACTGGAAGCTACACTTATGTACTATACGCAATTGCCTTCATGCTAGTTATTAATGTAGTGTTAATCATTATGGCATTTATCGGCAAAAAGAAATTAGTACAGGCAGGCCATTGGAAATAATCACTTTGTATCTCCCTTAACACATAAGTGAATTCTTCCCTTTAAATTAATTTTTTCTTGATGAATTGTTTACTTCACTATATCATCAATCTTACTAACGAATTTGAAAAACAATAACTCACTCCGTTTCAAACACTCTGAAACAAATAGAGAGAATAAATAAACCTTATTGAGCACTTCTAAGTTGACTTGGTTATATAAACCCTTACAACTTGGAAGTGTTTTTTTACAATTAACTTTAACTTTTCTTTATAGAATTGAAGAGGAGGTTTCAAATCACCTGTTTATACTCTTCTCTCAAAATAGAATACGATTTTAAATCATGATGGGTTCCTTTAATTAATAGCCCTTTTCGAATTAATCCTTCATAAGACATACCGACTTTCTCCATAACCCGAGCTGAACCTACATTCTCAATCAAACATTTCGCTTGAATTCGGACTAAATCCATTACCTCAAAACCAAATGTAATTACTGCTTTTGCTGCTTCAGTAACAATGCCTCTCCCCCAATAAGCCTGTGAAATTGCATAACCGATTTCAGCTATTTGTTGTTTTGGCTGCCAATGTACGAAATCTATTGTCCCAATTAATGTACCTGTCTCTTTATTTTCAATCCCCCAAAGAGCATATTGATCTAATTCGTATTTGTTTAATATAAATCGCACAAACTCTTCTGTATCTGCTAAACTTTCATGCTTATTCCAAGTACAATACCGTGCAACTTCCTCATTCGAACAATATGTATGCATATCGTAAAGGTCATCAAGTGAGATTTTCCTTAAAATTAATCTATCTGTTTCTAAAATTGGTAGCTTGCTGTAGACATCCTCCATTTTCATCACATCACCTCATTTCAAGTTTTCATACCAATGTAACGCTTTTTGTTCAATTTCACTAGCAAAAGTCGATTTCCCTTGTATATATGCCTCCATATTAAATGAATATTGTGATGAATTCGCTTGTTTTATTCGACCATATTTTGTCGCTTCAGCAGGATGGCTTCTTAAATAATCTCGGAAGGCAAGATGTCTAGTAATGCCCTCATGTCCTAATTCATAAAAGTGGATATGGTGTGTGTGATTGTCACCACCTTTTGTAAAATAACGTCGTCCAGGGAGTCCATTCTCCCCTTTAGCTACATAACCGATTTCTTGTAATCTCTCATTAAATTGATCAACCAGTTCAATATGATAAACTACTGGCATTATATCAATTACAGGTTTCGCAGGAAGATTTTCAACGGAAGTACTACCAATATGAAAGATATCATGAATCTCATCGCGTAAAATATCCCTTATCATCTTTTGTTCTTTGTTGAATAATGCAACCCACTCTTGATCATAATCTACAACTTCAACCTTTCTCATTTTTCACCTCTATTTTGACAGCTCTTTAAATTCAATATATTCAGTCTATTATAATCATAGCATACTTCTCTAAACTATCTATCAAATTGCGTTAACTTATAAACACCAAAATAAATGAACAAAATCAAAATCCCCAAAACAATAAAAACCAGCGTAATTCCATTCTCCGGAATAAATTGCATACCCCAAATAAATAAACTAGCAATCATTCCACCAATTACACTCATCAAGCCTAGTATAGATAAATGCGTTCCCCTTGTCTCCTCTGGAATCGATTTAGCTACTATGGATTGGAGAGTGGGCAAATACAGTAGTGCGACACAAAACAAAACCATTAATCATTACAGTCTATAATAATATGTAAATACTTAATTGTATTTCAATAGGAATCATCAAAAATTATAATTGATTCTAAAGAATTGTTAAATCGCATAATACTAGTATTATAATGATTTTAGTTCCACTAAATAACAAATAATTATAATTATTAATGTCTTTTTATTCAAAAACGAGTTATCAAAATCATTATAATATTCCGTTAACAAACCTTATCGCTATTCCATCTTAGGTTTTTTTGTATATAATGGAGAGACACCCACTTTTAGGTGTAAATAAAAAAGATAAAGGAAGTGAAGGTTTATGATTACTTTACGCATTCACAAAGAAAATTCAGAATACGTGGTGAAACGGATCAGTAACCAAAATGCCGATCAATATTCTGTGCACTCTGCTGAGTCACTCTATGAAAGTTTGTTTCATTTAGGTCGCAAAATGCATATTAGTAACATCCATTTCAACATTCCACATGATTTAAAATCCAAATTAATTTCTTTTCTATCCGTCGAATTTCCTGCCGAGCTTTACGATTATCATATTAAGATTATTGACTAAACCGTTACCTCATTGATTATATCCTCTAGAAGCGACAGTCAGTAACCATCTAGGTGCGATTTTAAATCGTTCCTGATGGTTCAATTATACATATTGTATCATCTTACCAAAATACCGACATAGGCCTCCTAGCGCCATGTCAGTATTCTTTCTTATTAGCATTAGCTATCATTAATCTTTAAATTGGAGCCTCTTTTCATGAAGCGCTCCTTTTAATACTTCTATAGATTTAGGTCCCATACCATGAAGCGCCTTTAATGTCTTTTCATCAATTGTTGTTAATTGCTCCAATGTCGTGATTCCTACGCTATTAAGTGCTCTTACTGCTGGCTTAGATACACCTTTTGGCCAAATTTGCATGACTTCACCCCTATTTTTATTTTGAGTTGCAAAAAATACAATTTACCACTCTTTTACTTCGGTTTCATTTGTCTTCAACACCTCAGATCTGATTTTATTAATTAGTTATTATACCAAATAGATTACAATAAAAGATTAAAGAGAAAATAACAAAACTGCTTAGAATAAATTTCAATTGTAATCTCGAAAATATTCTCAAAGTACTTCGGTCTTTCATCTTCCCCACTGTCTTTGCAACTGTTATATTCATTGGAATAAAGAATCCCGTGAATAGCACACTAATAAGTAATAAGACTAGTATAATTGAAATTAAGGGTGGTATATTTAAATCCCAAAGAAAAATCGATACAACCCACAGGAACACCCATCCACCAACCAAAGCTAAAGAATAATAACACAATGGCAATAATCAACATAATATCTTTTTTTAGAAATTCAGCATACGCTTTACCATATATACTCATAGCTGATCCTCTCCTTCAATAAAATTCTGCCAGTTTTTTCGTTTAGCGGACTAGTATTTAGATTCCTTATTATCATCGAGCACTCCTTTTTCCATGATGTGATGTAGCAAGTTTATAGAAAATACATATTTTACTTTTATCGGATTGTGATTCAACACTTCACTGAAAACCATCCAGTTTCTTTTGGGAAATCATTTCGAGTTAGCCTTTGCCCAGAAAGCATTTGTCGATAAGAAGTAATCGTACCGTCGTGTGACACTATATAAATTTTTTCTTTATGTAACTTTTTACAATCACCGATAAACTTTTCAGCAAGGTAGGTGAATTGCTGTTCTGTAAGTGTATTGATACCATCCGACCAGAGTTCAATTGATGGCTTACTATCCATTTCAAAAGTTGGGTAATCATGTTCAATAATTTCTAAATCAATTATCTTATCACAAGGCAATGTATACATACTTGAGTGAATGGGGAAAATTCTTGGTGCTACTAATGGGCTTACAATCTTACGGCAATTTTTATTTTCACTCCAAATGAATGCTGTTTCAAGCGTTCTTCTTATCGGACTAATAATTATTACATCTTCATCTGTTAGCGGAAATTGATTTCTTAGTAACAATGCTTGTTCTTTTCCTATAGAAGTTAATGCTGGGTCTTCTATTTGCAGACTTTTAGGTACATCCAATGTATGTTCACCTTGGCCGTGACGAATAAATACCAACTCCATTTAACTCCTCCTATTCTATTGTTAACAATTTTGATCAATCAATTGATTTTACACTTAAAAAACTTTATTTTCTAATTATACTAAAATAATACTAAAGATAATATTAATCATCTTATTCTATACTATATCTCATTGCTCACCCTACCTTAGCGTTATTAAATGTACTGTTTAATAATAGAAAAGAATCCATTTTGATATTACAAAATGGATTCTTTATTTTATATAGAATACTTTTATTAGTCTTAATCAATGTTTACCTCTGGCCATTTCATTAAGCCGTTATAACGGCTTGTCCTACGTTTTCTACAAAGTGATTGCTTTCTTTTAACTCTTTGACATAGCCATAAACAGGGTAATAGCGATCATAATCGATCAATTCTAGACCTGCTTTGTTATATACTTCATATTTACCATCAACGATTACATAATCATAGTTTGTTTTGTCTTCACCCACCCCTGTTACGGAAAGTAAGCCTTCACTAAAATCTGACTTTATAGGTTTTCTTAAACCTTTCTGAATACCAAATGCAACATAGTATTCACACTCTATTTCATATCCTTGTTTTTTATAAAACTTGTTTGCAGCTTCATCATTTCTTGTAAAAAGCTCAATAAATTGTGGTTTATATTTATGTAATCTAGCTAGACCTTCATCATATAGCTTTTGGGCTATTCCTTTATTTTGGTGATCTGGATGAACTGCTATTAACTCTATGAAAGCACCTTTTTCTTTGCGCAAAAATGTAGCTTTATTTGATTCATCATCAATTAAAATATCTAGTATTCCTATTACCTCATCATCTTCAATAGCGATTAATTCAATAGCTGTTTGATTTTCAAATTGCGGTTTCTTAGTGACTACGTCTTCATACATAGCAGAATGTAAAAAAGAAAGGACTCTACATCTCAGCCAACTTTCTTCGTACTTTTCTAAATACGATATAATTTCCATATTTTATATTACCTCTCATTTATTGTAACATTGATAGGGGGGATTTTTCTATAATGGTTTGGAGTATTCACTTAGCCATTAATTACTTATTATTCCTTCAATTTCATACAAAAGCTAATTTATTTAGTCTTATGTCCCTCAACACAAAGCCATTTAGCATTATTTTGCTCATAAAATCTTATTGAATTGAACCCCGTTTTAATGAACAATTGCTCCAATTCTTCTTTCGTTTTAAAAGTTTTCATATGATAATTTATTTTGTATTGTTCTGCAATAATTAGGAAGTGCCCATCTTTATTTAAAACTCTAAATGCCTCTTTAACTCCATTTTCTAAATCTGGCCAGAAGTAATGTGTTTGAAAAGCCGTTATAATATCAAATGTATTATTTTGAAATGGCATGTCAGTAACACTTGCTTGTAGGATATTTACTTTACCCTTTTCCACATCTTGTTTATTTGCTCTAATTGAATCATTTACTGCTTGTTCAGAATAATCTATACCAACTATTTTTCCGGATGTATTTAGCTTAGACAATAATTGTATTGTTTTACCCCCTCCACATCCTATGTCCAATATTACTGCTGATTCTTTTACTTTTATCTTTTCTAACGCCCATCGGTTCATGCTAGTGTGTGCAGAATTCATAATTCTCAACATTATTGAGCCTATAATTCCTTTTGGATTTTTAGCTTGTTCTATCAATTGATTTAGTAAGTTCATTTCCAGCCCCCACATTATCTCTTCATTTAAAAATTTTCGGTTCCCGATTTTTAACACATATAAATATTTTAACATTTTTTACCTTATAATAAATAAAAAGCAGTGAGATTCCTATTAGAATCCCACTGCTTTTATATTTCTTCATATATCGAAATCCAAAAAGAATACAACTTAATACTCTACAAACAATGCATCGCAGCCTTCGCTTCTTCCCAAGGGACAGAATAGCCCTTCCCTTTGGCACAGAAAATTGAAGTAGATGTATACTCTGGATCTGCATTCTTATCATAACCAATTTCTTCAATCACTTGTTCAGTATTATGACATTGATCATAGCCTGCAAAGTTAAGTGTAAGTGCACCTTTACCGTTTGTGAAAGCAGCAAAGCTTGTGCTGTAGTTCATAAAAGTGGCAACCGGAACGCGTCCTTTTATGACAACCTTGTCCCCTATGTTTTCAGGTGGATTAAAACGTCCGTGAGCTTGTTGAACATCAGACATTACACGTCCTATATGATCCATATCTACTTTAATCTTAAAATCATAATACGGTTCAAGTAGAATATTCTCAGCTTGTTCCAGACCTTGTCGTAATGCCCTATGCGTGGCTTCTCTGAAATCACCACCAGATGTATGCTCGTTACTTCCACGCCCTGTTAGTAGGGTTATTAACACGTCTGTAACTGCAGAACCTGTTAGTAAGCCGTGATGGTTTCGTTCAAGTACATGTTGATGGATTAAATTTTGATTGCCTACTGATAAATGATCTGCATGACATTTATTCACGAATGTAACACCTGAACCTCTTTCAGCTGGTTCAATTTGAAGATGCACCTCTGCATAATGTCGCAGTGGCTCGAAATGTCCGTACCCGGTAACTGTTGCCTTAATCGTTTCTTTATACAAAATCTTCGGTTCACCAAATGAAACTTTATATGAAAAACGCTCTCTTACAATCTGTTCTAGCACTTCAAGCTGAATAACGCCCATTACATGAACATGAATTTCTTGAAAATGCTCGTCCCAAAAGACATGGAGAGATGGATCTTCTGCATCCAAAATCTTAAAGCACCGAAACATTTCCTTTACATGAATATTTGAGTCAAAAATGACTTTCGATTTTAATGTAGGAATGAGTTCAAAAACTGCTTTTTCTCTTAGAACGCCAAGACCTTCTCCTATTTCTAGACCACTTAAGCCTGTGACCGCGAAAAGTTCACCAGCTTGAACTTCATTGACTGTTGTGAATTTATTGCCATTGTACAAACGGATTTGAGTGATCTTTTCTGAGGCTTCTCCGTATTTCACTTCATCCCTTACTTGCATAGAACCACTTATGCATTTCATAAACGTCACTCGTTGATCATTATCATCATGACGTATTTTATAAACCCGAGCAGCAAAAGCACTGTCTTTACTATAAGAAGTCACAGTTAATTGATCTAATTTTAAAAAGAATTCCAATACACCGATATCCTTTAATGCAGAACCACTTGCTGAAGGGAAGATTTCTCCAGATGCAATCAGTTTTTTGTATGCTTCAAGCCATTTCACTTTGTCATAACCTGACTCCATATATTGTTCCAGAAGCTCTTCATCCCGCTCTGCTATAAATTCAATAAGCTCCTCTTGCATTTGTCCATCTTGGAAAGTAGTTGTTATATCACAAACATTTTCTGTTAGATTCGATCGGATTTCATTCAATACTGCTTCCGTATTGACACCTTCTCTATCTATTTTATTTAAAAAGAAAAAAGTAGGGATATTGTGTTTACGTAATAATTGCCACACCGTTTCTGTATGGCCTTCTACACCATCAATTGCACTGATAATCACAATGGCATAATCCATCACTTGAATAGCGCGCTCCATTTCAGGTGAAAAATCGATATGCCCAGGTGTATCAATAATTGTATAAGTATGATCGTTGTATGTAATAATGCCTTGCTCAGCAAAAACAGTTATACCCCGCTCTCGCTCGATAGCATGATTGTCTAAAAAGGCATCCTTGTGATCTACCCGCCCCCTCTGGCGGATACTATTTGTATGAAAAAGTAGCTGCTCGGAAAATGTCGTTTTGCCAGCATCAACATGGGCAAGTATCCCAATTGTTTTATACATATATGTTCCTCATTTCGTGTAATACAGTTGACTATATTATAGCATCGAATGGGGTAACTTGAACCAGATAAGATGAGCAAATATGTCGTTGCTTATGCAGTCGGAACTCTGCTTGAAGAACATGACAAGACATGTCTCATTTTTATTTTGGCTATGTTAATATTTCAATATTGATTAATTTGAACAACAAAAAGTACTAGAATTTTTATGTACCCTTCACATTGCATGCTATTGAACATTTAATGCAACTACATACGAAACTCTGCCTGCTTTCCAAGTTGCCAAGATTTCATATATCATTTTCCCTTTTTCTTTTACATCGTCAAAATCTTTATAAGTGGCAATCACGTTATTTTCGTTGTCCCAAACTCGTATTTGGTACTCAATTGGTTCTTTTTCAAAATTTAATTTTATAGGCTTATTTAGATCTACATCGATAGCATTTTCAACATTAAGTATTTCTGATGGTGGCCAAGAGTCTGCTTCTATACCCATTGGTTGTCCTGTTTTAGGGTCTAAATAACTCCAACTATAACCCCCTCGGTATGTAATAATACTTTCTTCACCTACTGAAATTGTTAAATCAGGTGGTTTCTCTTCTTCAGAAGTTACTAAATTATCTCCTTGCAATTTTTCATCACTATTTGAAATCTCATTTTGTTCGTTATTACTTACTTTTGAATTACTACATGCTACTAACGCACTCAGTAGAAATAATGTTATACCTATCAGTGAAATTTTTTTCAAAATCACACCCCCTTAAATAAACAAACGATTTTATCGTACATTGGTTTCTGATTTAATCCCCCCATAAGAACCCATTTAAATATTTCGTCCACTATTTCTAAACATTATATGTATCCCCTAATTCATATTACAATATTTACCTTTAAAACGGTTTTTCTTAGATATTCAATTGATGCTGGTGTATGATATATACGGAAATAGATTGAATCATTTATATTAAATTCTGAAAGGTGTAGATTTTTCAATGACATATTTAATAGAACAACAAAACATGAAAGAACTTCGAGTAGAGTTAACTCGTTTTATGCTTGCCTATAAATTTGCATTAGATGAAATCGGGACTAAGGTTCGTATTTTAAGAGAAGAATTCAGGTTAATACATGAATATAATCCAATTGAACATGTCAATACACGTATAAAAACACCAGAAAGTATTATGAAAAAGATGCATAAAAAGAATATCCCTGCAACATTGGATGATATCCGTGAAAACATGAGGGATATTGCGGGTATTCGAATAACATGCTCTTTTGTTTCTGATATTTACATCATTAATGAAATGATTCAGGCTCAATCTGACGTCGAAGTCATCGAAGTAAAGGATTATATTAAACACCCAAAGCCAAACGGGTATCAAAGTCTTCATGTTATTTTGAAAATCCCTGTCTTTATGTCAGATCGTGAAGAGCATGTGTACGTAGAAATGCAAATCCGTACGATCGCAATGGATTTCTGGGCAAGTTTAGAACACAAAATCTATTATAAATACAATAAACAAGTTCCAGAACGACTAACAAATGAGTTAAGAGAAGCCGCTTTTACTGCAGCTGAACTAGACCATAAAATGGAACGACTAAACAAAGAGATCAACATCTTAAAAGAAATCGAGCATGATGATCAAGATAATCTATCATTAGAGGATACAGGATCAACGAAAACGATGATTCAGATGATGAAAAAGATTGCTATGGATAAGCTGAAATAATAAATTAAACAAAAAAGGTGCTGTCCCCAAAAGTCAGTTTTCGCAAACTTTGGGACAGCACTAAAATATAAATCATAATTAAACTACTTGATGTTTTTTTGTATTACAGAGAAAGGTCATGCAAATAGTAATAATAGAAATTAGAACAATTGGAATTCCTAACAATAAATAAGCGAAACCTTCAAATCCTCTTACTACTGTAAATCCATATGCAATAATTACTACTCCTAAAGCTAATGATGCCAACGTGTAAATATTAATTGTTGTTTTAGAGTACCCTTTTTTCTTCAACAACAATGCTATAATCGTCAGAACTACACCAGCAATAATGCCAAATAATAAAGGTAAAAACATCATATACATTTCCCCCTTATAGTTTTAAAAATACCATTAATCGGAATACGTTTCAACATTTACATTTTATCTCTTATTTAGGAACAGAGGGGTTTTGATGTTCACGCTAGGAATTTGAATAAAGATTGATTAATACTAACCAACAAGCCATTATTTTACGATAAATAAAAAGAATCCATTTTGAAATAAAAGATTTATCAAAATGGATTCTTATATTGTAGTATTAAGATTGATATTTATAAAATAAATAATCATTTTCTGCCTTTGTTGTTAAACAATTATTAACCAAATTTTTAATATACGGTGTAATATAACTCTTTAGTTAAACCTTCAGGTAATCTCCATCCAGGAGCCAACTTTTTTACAAGAAAATTGTCAAAATAAGAAGCCATTAATAAGGGGCTTCCTCTTCTCAGATTGGTAATTCAAACAAGTAGCTATCTATCTAATACCAACTCTACAGATTATAACTCTTTTATAAAAACTTCTTACTAAGCTTTAGAAATATCAATAAATCCTTCTCCGAACACATCACGAACATCGTGTATAGCGATGAAAGCACTCGGATCAGTAGATTGAACAATCCGTTTCAACTTTACTACTTCTTGCTTACTAATAACAATATAAAGAATTTCCTTTGGGGTTTTTGTGTAATAACCATGACCTGAGTATACGGTTACCCCTCTGTCCATTGATGTAGTCACCTGTTTGGCAATTTCATTCGGTTTATCAGAAATAATCGTAATGGCCTTCTTCGAATTCAAGCCTTCGATTACAAATTCCATTACTTTCGTTCCTACATAAAGCATAATAATGGTCAACATCAGCTTTTCCGCACCAATGATAAAATAAGATGAAAAAGCAACTATTAAATCAAAAAACAATAGACCATAGCTAATGCTCCATCCTAAATACTTTTGTGTTATCCTTGCTAAGATGGTAGTACCTGCTGTTGTTCCGCCAACCCGAATGATTAGGCCAATCCCGCACCCTACAAATATTCCTCCAAAAATGGCATTTACCATCAATTCATCAGAAGCAATATTCCAGCTTTCTGTCAGATGAAGAAAAAGCGAGTTAGAAACTACAGCAATAATCGTATAAATCGTTGTTATTTTATTCAAAAATTTATAACCGATTATTAACAAAAATGCATTCAGTATTAAATTGACTAAACCTGGTGACCACTCAAATAAATAATAGGTAATAATCGTGATACCAGTTACTCCTCCTTCACCAAGCTCGTTCGGAATAACAAATAAATTAACACCTAACGCAAAAATAAATGCACCAATAATGATAAAAATAATGTCTGTGGTTCTTTTTTTCATATACTACCTCACTGCTTATAAAATATTTACTAGAAACAAACTCTCACCATTATATCGTGGAACATATAAATCGAACAGTAGTCTTTTATATATTTTAATATAGGATTTACTTTAATCTAAATCTACACAATAGAAGACGGAGTATCTTTTATATGCAAATCAGCACCTCCATTACTGAAGTCATGATGCCTACAATACAACTTTTTAATGTTGCGTGGAGCTTCTTTGTATCGGAAGCGGTATTGTCAGCAACTATGTAAGGTTTAATACCTTCCCTGCCAATTCCCCATCGACTATACCTCTGTTTTTAATTTAGTATGCCCAATTATGAAAGTTTTAATAGTTTCATCATACTCCTTCCCTACTGGTTTTCATACCCTTTTATATCCAGAACAAAATGAATGTGTCACAGAGTAAAGTTAGGAAAAATAGAGAGTGAAGCTGAGCGAGTGATAAAAGAGCAAGGCTTGGAAGAATATATATCCGTAACTCCACTTTTAGTTGTTGAATTGAACAGATGGATGTATTTTTTATTCATTTTAAAACCCTTCCTGCTTAATAACAGGAAGGGCTTACTCTTTAACATCACTAATATTGAGATCTTTCTAATCAACCCCCTGTTAGCTTAACAAGGTATGATTAAAATTTTTTCATCTTTAACATATATTCACTTAAATATAGGACGCATAAAACTTCTTTCATAACTTAAAATACATTTATTGTCTTCTGCAAATTTAATTGCTGCTTGACATTCTTCATCCAATGCCATTTTCATTCGGTATTCTTCATATTCTGTTAAACTCGGGAAAGTGAATAAGGCATAAGCAATATTATTAGCACCCTCATGTGGAAGAAAATAGCCATGATGTGTACCACCTAATTTATTTACAAGTGGAATCCACATCTTACCGTATTCTTCAAATTCATTTACTTTATAAGGGTCAATAACGTACTTCAAATAGCATGTTACCATTTTATTCCTCCTAAAATCTTTTTCTTATCATAACATATACTTCAACTAATCTGCCCCGTTAGTTGAATAAAAAAATGAGCCGTCTAAACAGCTCAAATATTCTTCTACTGAAGCACCCTATTCAAGTATTTTCCTTCACAAACTTTGTTGATTTTACTTAATTAATCTTATTCATTACAGGAATGCTCCCCCGACAGCTGCATAATAAAAAAGACTACTTATTAACAGTCCTCTTCAGGTCTTGTATCTGGTAGGTTGCATTGTATGTTTCGGCTACTCATAACATTATCTTTATCCCAAACTTGTCAGCAACACCATAATTCCATTAGTTAAACCGTGAATAATCACTGATGGCCAGATCGAATTTGTTCGTTCATATGCTAAAGCAAAAATGATACCACTAAAAAAATTTACTGGCATTACATTATAAGTTGGAATATGAACAATTGTAAATATTATCGAGCTAAGTAAAATAGCTCCAACAAAACCTATGCGTGTACGTAACCAGCGATATAAAAAACCGCGGTAAAAAATTTCTTCGTATATTGGTGAGATAACTGCCGCAGAGATAAAGGCAATTAGAACCGTAATGAAAGTTACGTTTTGCTGTATTGCCTCGGTTTTGCTGTTCTCCCACGAATTCCCTATAAGACTAGTAAGCACTACAATTATCAGGGCACCAACCATTAAGATAACAGAAAATATAATGATTATTTTCCAATCCTTCACAGCGAATGATTTTATCCCTAGTTCACTCCAGGAAAGTTTTTTGGGATGAAGAGCAATAAAATAGATACCTAAAATTAGAATAATCGCTATTGTTAACCCCATTAATGTTCCAGAATATAGATCATTATCAAACCAGTGAGAATAAATTGGTTTAACAACGAATTTAATACATCCTATTACAAACACAAATTCAAGTAACATTAATAATATGAATTCTTTCAAACTCCAACAGTCTTGTTCTTTCCAGTTCATTTGATTTATTTTCATCCATTACCCCTCTTCCTATATATGGTATAATCCAAGTGTATTAGATGACGTTACGTCACCTGCAATCTTTTTTTTCAGGAGGGAATAATATGAAACGATGGACCACTGGACAGGTATCAAAGCAGCGAAATGTCTCCGTTCGCACACTTCGTTATTACGATCAGATTGATCTCCTCACACCAAGTTTTAAAGAAGATAATGGTCGACGATATTATTCAGAAGAGGATTTGTTTAAATTAGAAAAAATCATCATTCTAAAATCACTTTCTCTTCCACTCGAAAATATACGCGATTTATTAAATAAACTATCCTATAAACAAATTCTAATTTCGCATCACAATTATCTACAAGATGAACTTTCCAAACTTCAAACAAGCATTACTAATACAAAATCTTTAATCAATATGGTCGACTTGGAAGAATCTTTGTCTTGGGAACGTGTCTCTCAACTTATTCAAATTTCACAAAATAGCTCTAAAAAATGGATTGACTATTTTGAAGTTGATGAAAAGTTACTCTTGCAAGAGACCATTCCAAATCTCGGCAACAATGATAGGACCACACATCAGTATATTTCTTTGCTACGACGAATTGAATGGTGTATAAAACACGATATTAAACCTGAATCAAACGAAGGTCATCAAATTGCTTGCGAGTTAATAGAAATATCAAACGATACTTTTCAAGGAGATACGAAGTTGATGGATAAGTTCTGGGAAGTCAGAAAACTGCCCTCTGAGGAAACGGGCCTATACCCGATTTCGGAAGAAGTACTGGAGTATGTGGAGCGTTGTATTGCTAATGTAACAGGTTAGGCATAAGTATATGAATGGTCGGGGTAATTAGCATAATATAATAAACACAAACGGCTTATTCAACTAGCCTACCCCGTTAGTTGAATAAAAAAAGAGCTGTCTGAACAGCTCAACGATCTTCTTCCAAAGTACCCGTTAGTTGCTATTGTTATCTGCATTGATTAAATTCTTTATTGCATTTACAGCAATTTGAATAGCAGGCTCAATATCATAATTTCCGACATTAGATAATCCTGCTTTTTCCCTTTCTTGATTTGCCACCGCTAGAAGAATCGTACCACATCTAACTTTTAAGTAACTTGCAACTGTAAATAGTGCTGCTGATTCCATTTCAGAACCTAAGCACCCTAAGTCTAGCCACGCTTGCCATTTGCCAACTAATTCATAGCTAACTGGTTTCGTTTCTGGTGAATGTTGTCCATAGAAAGAATCTTTACATTGAACTACACCAACATGTGGATTTCTGCCTTCATCTTTCGCCGCTCCTATTAAAGCACTCACAATCTCATAATTCGCCACTGCTGGAAATTCGATAGGTGCATATTCTTTACTTGTTCTTCCATTCTTACCGCACCAGTTGCCACGATTAAATCTCCACCTTGAACATCCAGATCCATTCCTCCACAAGTTCCCACGCGAATAAATGTATCTGCTCCAGCATCTACCAATTCTTGTATGGCAATAGCAGCACTTGGACCACCAATTCCAGTTGATGCTACGCTTACTTTCACCCCATTTAAGTAGCCTGTATATGTTGTATATTCTCTTAAATCCGCTACTTTTTCAGCATTCTCTAAATATTTGGCTATAACTTCACAACGCTTTGGATCTCCTGGCACAATTACATATTTGCCTACTTCTCCGTCACGTACTCCAATATGAAACTGTTTACCATCTGCTTTTTTCATAATCATTTCCTCTTTTCATTTTATATTAGTAAGTCTTAACTCTATCTTTTGTTTTTATAAGCCAAAATATTTTTTGCTAATGAACATTACAGACATTCCCATTTATCCTAAAATATCTAATATATAATATTCAACTTTTTCATTCTCTTCCTTTTTCTCTTGTTCAACTAAACTGCCTCGTTAGTTCAATAAAGAAAAAAGAGCTGCATATGGAACTCAATGATCTTCAAGAAGCACCCGTTAGTTTTGAATTACTTATTTTTTTCAGGATAAATTTTATTAAGAATAGAGTATATTATCCAAAATGGTATAGGTAAAGCTTACTATGAAAGCTCTTTGGTTAGCAGGTATTACATAAAGTAAAATAAATAATGAAATTACGAAAGGTATTGTTAGTGACCAGTAAATCTTTTTATTTAAATTAAACAATTTTGATTTCACTTCCTTTATATACTATTAACTTTTACTTCTGCGAAATAGGGTATAACTCCTAATTGAAGTAAACTGCTCAGTTAGTTCAATAAGAAAAAGGCTCTACTTCTTATTGAAGTAAAGCCTCCTATAGCTTGAGTACAACCCTACACAATTGTATGATTATTTAGAACTGCCACCGCTTTAGTTGAAAATTTTAAAGAGCTTCCTTTTTAAAGGAAACTCTAATACCCCTTACTATTAGGTGATTTTTCTTGTGGCATCAAAAAGCACCTCCTAAAATTGATACGTTGATCGTACCAAGGAGGTGCTACATTTGGATATGCGTTGTTTGATTGGGGGCTTACTTTATTTCTCTAACTCCAACCAAGCCACACTCGACATGTATCGAGTGCTGACAATAGAATAAACTAAGATGTGGATGTATTCAGCTAAGTTATCCCCGTTTCAGCTTTAATAAATACACTGGTAAATATGCTGCAATTAACATAGGTATAACCAGCTTCACTTGAAAGATCATGATTAAAAGCAAAAAAACTGCCAGCGGCTTCCTGAGTACTGCACTGGTGAGAGATGTGGTGACTATGGCAATGGTTGTTACTGGATCTATCGAGAATAACGACGCAATTCCATAGCCTATGCTTACCCCTGCGAAAATAATAGGAAATATATGTCCTCCTCGCCAACCTGAGGCTAAACAAAATTCAGTTAAAAATAGCTTTAAAATACCTATTGCCAATAATAAATAAGCTGACATACCGGTCCACTTAGTAGCTATTTCGGTTAACTCATGCTCCCCCGAAAATAAAGTAATAGGAAGAATTGTACCGACTAATCCTAGTACTATCCCGCCAATAACAGCCCTAATGACTTTATAATTTTCAAGTGGTTTGAGTATTTTTTGGGCGCTATGACTAAAAAAATTATATAATTTTGCAAGCAATACTCCTAAAAGGATCAGCGGAATTATTGCTAATATTTCATATCTTTCTAATACTGGTGTACCAAAATCTGCTATGGAAAATTGTTTGTTATCTATTTTGGATAATAGTATAAATACAGAAAAACCTGCAGCAGTAGTTAATGAATATACAACTATCTTTATCAGCTTAATTTGCTTTGATTCTTTTTTATCTTCAAACAATGTACTAACTCCAAATTGCGGCGCCCTAAAAACCATACCCATTGTTGTCTCAATACTATATTCGATGATGATATCTCCATGTTCATTTAATACAGAATTTTTCTTAACTAATGATTTCAAAACATCTCCTGCCCACGTAGAAAGGCCTCCTACAATCCCGACTAAAGCCGCCTCGGGACCAAGACTGGCTCCAAAAGAAAGTACACAAATTGCAGTTATGGCGCCCTTAAACACTGAACTGTAATCAATTCTTTTTGTTTGCTTGAATTCTGCTAATACTTCATCTGTTAATCGTGGGTAATTACCAAGGTACTTTTGAGATAGACCTATCAAAATACCGCCAACTACACTCACGATTAGTGTCCAATATCCAATATCAATTACATTCGGCAAATCAACCCATAAAAAGCGAGTCGTTACAGAAATAATAGCGAGAAAGCTCCATACGAGAAGCCCAATAAATCCCCCTGTAACGATGCTATATAGAATAAAAGTACCTGCTCCTATAAACTTCATTCTCTTATTGCCCCACTTTCCTAAAAAGCACAGATCCTGATGCATTAAAAATTTCTGACGTTGCCACTGACATGCTTCGTTACATAATTATCTCTTATCAATACTGGTGTTAGACATCTCAGCAGAAAAATAGTTTCCACATGAATGAAATGCGTGAGCTAAATCTCAGTATGCCCGAAATATAAAAAAGCGCAGCGTTATGGTACGCATGACGGCTTACGCTTGTCCTTTTGGTAGATACTCTAATAAATCTACATGCCATAATCTCATTTTTTATTTCTCCTTATTTCAAAAATACGGTTCTATTATTGACTAACAATATTTCTCTACAAACAACCCTTCTTATTCAACTAATCTGCCTCTTTAGTTGAAGAAGAAAAAAGAGCCGCCTAAGCAGCTCGACGATCTTAAACTAAAGCACCCGCTAGTTGAATAGCTTAAAAGCCTATGAGGGATAAGCTTTTGTCCTTATATCATCGGTGTCCAAACCAGATTCTTTAAGTTTTTGGATACCATCCGCTTCTATTAAATCTTTTAGCTCGGTCAATACTGGGTCAAAGTCAGTATGTTTTCCCAACATGTAAGTCATTTCATATTCAATCGGTAACCATGTATCTATATCCGCTTCATTATGTTGAATTTGCGCTTCCAATTTATCTAAGGCATTCGCAACTTTAGCTTCGTAAGTGTTTTTTTGCTCGAATTCAAACCAATAATCATAAAACAACTGACCACTCTCTCCTCCTAACAAATCACGGATTCTTTCAATTGCAGCAATTTCATTCTTTACTTTAATTTCTTTGGCCTCTGAATTATTCATTGTTTCAAAAGCAGGAATATCAGTTGCATATGCTTCTACTAAGTCATGGATAATAATCATTTTGAGAAGTTTTTCACTATCTACTTTTAATGGAAGGGACGATTCTATTGCCATTGCCATTAAGGCAACACGCCATGTATGTTCTGCAACACTTTCTCGACGACCATCTGACAACCAGCTATGTCGTAATTCCATTTTTAGTTTTTCTCCCAGTTTAATCAGTTCTAAAACACTTTTTAGATGTTGCATAGTTTAATGCTCCTCTACATTTTTGTATTTTTAAAATAACTCCATTAATGAAAACTAATTTAGTTTAAATCAACCTTCATATAAAGGTCTATTCTTTTTAAAGATTATTCTTCTTTCAAATCCTTCTTCAACTAACCTGCCCCGTTAGTTGAATAAGACAAAGAGCTGTCTAAACAGCTCAACGATCTTCTACTAAAGCACCCGTTAGTTTAAGTGCGTTATTTCACAAACTATTGTTGGAACATCTGATTCCCTTCCTTAAATTGAATTAAATCCCATAATTGTAGCATCCTTTTATAAAAAAGTTTGATAATTTTTGTAATCCTTGCTAATTAAAGCGCCCTATAATTGAATGTTTTTTTATTTGTAGTATTTTGCCCATGGATATGCTTATGTAATTTTCTTTTTAAGAATTGTTATTATTAAAGTCATAATTCCATTAAGAGCAAATATTGCTACCAAACAATAGATTAATAATGCTATGTCCGGTGCGAAGAAACTAATACTTTTCCATGGGGTACCTATAACATAAACAAATAGTGGGATCAGTCCCACAGCTAGGAGGAGTGAAATGATTCCAACAGTAAACGCTATTTTTTTATTTAGAACCTTCTTTCTTCTAAGACTGATGAAATAGATTATCGTTAAAATAGCTAAGAGTAATGTAATCCCTAGTAAACTCCATTGGATACTATAGCTTTGTACAGGCAATTCATCTGGACCTTTCCCGCTCAGGATAGATCGAATTCCATTCATTATATGAGAAACTTGAGCATCTTCTATAAAATTATATTTATTGGTTAAAAGTACTGCTGCAATATTTTCTTCAGGTATAAAAAACATTTGCGCTCTAAAATCAGAGGTGGCCCCACCGTGGAAAGGGTAATGTTCTGTTTTAGAAAAATGCCAACCGTAACCGTATGTTTTACCTTCTACTGGAGGAGTTTTTAATAACTCAAGGTTTTGTTCTGATAATAAGTCTCCGCCCTCTAACATAAATTTTAAAAATTTCGCTAAATCATTTGAACTTGAAGCAATATAGCCGTAAGGTGCTCCCGCATGATCATAAAATCCATCACTTACAACTGGCTTACCAAACCATGACTCAAAACCTGGGATGTATCCTTTTTCTACCGCACTTTCATAATCAGCAGCGGAATTTTCCATACCAAGGGGGGTGAAAATATTCGTATTCAAAAAATCTGAAAAGGTTTGATTCGAAACATTTTCAACAATTGCCCCTAAGAGTAAATAGTTAGCAGAGTTATATTCATAAACCTCTCCAGGCTCATGAGATAACGCTACACCACTAAGTTCTTTTATAGCTTGAGTGATTGCCCCCTCTTTTGGCCTATCCTTGTCCGTCACTTTAAGACCTTCAATCTCACTAATACCACTTGTTTGTTCTAATAGATGCAAAACTGTAATTCGTTTTGAACTGTCTGTTTGATAGGTAAACGATGGGATATAGGACTGTATCGGTTCATCCAGCTTTATTTTGTCATCTTCCACTAACATCATAATACAAAGAGATGTAATTGGTTTGCTTAAAGAACCGATAAGAAACGGTGTGTCTGCTGTTACATTTGACCCATCACTTAAAACACCCCATTGATTGTGATAAATCGTTTCCCCGTTTTCTAATATCGCCAATGATGTGCCGGGAATATTATACATATCTAAGGACTCTTTCATAAAATTTGTTATTTTTTGTTTAGTATCTTCCGTTTTAGCTGAAGCAGAAAAAGGGGATAGTAGGAGTAGTAAGCTCCCTAAAAAAATGATTGCTTTTTTCATTGTTTTTCTCCTCATATTAACAATCAACATTCTATTAAACTCTAATTGTTTCTTTTTTTAAATATATCTCTAATAAGTCAATTAACAATCAACGTTCTATTAAACTCTAATTGTTTCTTTTTTTAAATATATCTCTAATAAGTCAATTAACAATTTATACGTTTGATCAAGGTCAAATTCGTCATCGAACATTTTTTGGAGGGCTAGTCCATCGAAGCAAGCCAATAAAATACCGGCAAGGGCATCAGTTTCTTTAGCTTCAACGATTAGGTTCTTTAAGGGATTAGAAAGACTCTCTCTCCCGTTTAGTAAAATGTTTGCTACTTCTTGTTTATATGGATCATTCTTTAATCCTAAAGAATAAAGCTCATATCTCCAACGATACCAATCAGGATCTTTTTCAACTCTTGATTTAATTTCAAACAAAACATCCAATGGATTTATTTCCGACTCTTTTTTGCCATCATATTGAATATGGTATCGTTTTTGAATATCACTCTGGACGGAGAATAACAACTCTTCCTTATTCTTAAAATAATAATGAACAAGTCCAGGAGTAATGCCAGCTTCGTGAGCAATGTCCTTTATAGAGGCACTATTGAATCCCTTCCTGCTAAAAACTTTATATGCTGCATCAATTAATCTTTGACGTTTATCCTTAGCACTCATTTTATCTCTCCTTATTGTTTGGTCGACCAACCAAATTATATTTCGTATCGCAGCAAAAAGTCAATTGAATATTCAAAATTTTCCTGCTTTTTTTAATATAAAGTAGCGTTATTTCTTAAAAAAGTTTGGCTGTTAAAAGAAAATCATCAAGCAAAAATCCCTTTTTTTATACAATTAAATGGCCCGATTGTTGAACAAAGAAATACTTTACAAAATAGATCTAAAATCAAACTTTGTTATAAATGATCAGGCTTTTTTATAAATTATTGAACTTTAATTTAAATTCACAGTATTTGTTCAACTAAACTGCCCCGTTAGTTCAATAAAGAAAAAAAGAGCTGCATATGCAACTCAATGATCTTCAAGTAAAGCACCCGTTAGTTTAATAAAAAAATTTCACAAACAATTGTGAGCTAAAGCGATTATTTATCTTTATTTCTCTGTTCCAACCAATCCCAATAAGCACCGTAAATCTCATCGTGCAGAAATTCCTCGTTCTCTTCTTCCTCATTCAGCTCACGCTCACTTAGTGCTAATCCCAGCCAAGTCTTATCAACCTCAACAATATTAGGGTCTGCAACAGCGTCCAATAAGGCGAAAGCATCGTGGAATGCTCCCAGAATAGTGTCTCTGACTGTTTTTTCAATAGCTGATAAAGCTACATCATCAAAATTATATTTTTTTAAAGCATTTACTTCTTCTTTACTCAACTTAAACTCATCCCATATAATGTTATCTTCGGATGGGTCTACAAGTTGATTTCGTATCTCTGAGTAATCTTTAATTATTTCGTGTAGTTCAATTAAAAATACTTTCCTTGGGTCCATTTTGAACTTCAACCTCCGTTAGTTTAGAACTTTATAAGTAATCTTTTTCGCCTTGCATAACTTTTTTTCCTTCTTCTACTAAAGCACCCGTTAGTTGAATAGCAACTATCTTTTAGAAAATAGCCATAAACTAGAACAGTTATTTAAGTTTTTCAATCTAACCGGAAGAATGGTATCTATTAGTTCCTATGTTAACAATCAGTATTTCTCTTACGCAAATATGGTATTAATGAAAGTAAACCTAAGGTGGCTAAACAAGCCCCCACCCACAAAGGAGATGCAAACCCATAACCTTTGTTGATCACTATGCCACCAAACGACGAACCGATGACAATACCTAGCGTAATAAAAGAAGTATGGACAGTGTTTACCATAGTCCCACTTCCCGCTTTATTCATTACTCGTGTGACCATGGCCGGATTCAATGCTACACCAGTCATTCCAATAAGAACAATGGAAATGACAGCAATGTATTTATTTGCGGCACCCAATGCAAATAGAATTAACCCCGTGATTAATAATATTAATCCAGTTACTAGTATTCTCATTGTAAAACGATCAGCAAATCTACCAATCAAAATGTTTCCGATTACTGTGGCACTGCCGTAAATGGCAAGTAAATACGGAATACTTGTACTCGAGAATCCCGTAACATTTGTAAAAATAGGAGTAAAATAACTAAACGCTGCAAACGTACCGCCAATGATCAACATACTCGTTAAATACGCTGCCCAGAGATGACGATTTTTAAAACTAGAAAATTCATCCTTCAGATTCACCAGATCTATTTTTGAGGATGATGGTAACAACACTTGAATCATTATTCCTGATATTAATACAAGAATTGCAACGAACCAAAAACTAATCCGCCAACCGAAATTTTGAGAAATAATTGTTGTAACTGGTAACCCTAATACCGTAGCGATCATTAAGCCCGCAAGGACAATCGAAGCTGCTTTTCCTCTTGTGTTAGGATGAACTAAAGTTGCTGAAATAGAAATGGCAACTCCAAAAGCTGCAGATGAAGCAATGCCGGTTATAACACGCGCTAACATCATGAAATTATAGCTCCAAGCAACTGCGCCTAGCGATTGGCCAATCAAAAAGACAACAATTAAAACCATTAGTGCTTGTTTTCGACGAATTTGAAGGAGTGTAGCAGTTAGAACAGGGCCTCCTACCACCATAGCTCCTGCATAAGCGGTAATTAAATACCCAATGGATGAGATCGAAACACTAAATTCATTAGCCAGTTCGTTCATCATACCCGCCACCATAAATTCAGATGTGGTCATAGAAAAAATTGTTAAAGCTAGTAAATATATTATAGATGGCAAAATTGACACTCCCTATTTATTATTGTAACAATCGGTACAAAAATTATCTAAAAAAAGAGCGCTTTAAGCGCCAAAAATAGATTCCATTGTTCCATTTATAATTTGTTCAGCCAATGTTCGATTTTGAACGGATGTAATAAGTACACGAAGTCCATAGTAACTGCTTAAAAAAAGGCTTGCTAAATCAACAGCTGATTGTCTTCTTTTGATTTCACCGGTTCGTAAACCTTCCTCCATTACTCTTTCCAAAGCTTGTAAAAGAAGTTCAACATGCTTTGATACAATTTCTTCAACCATTGGATCGTGATTAGCCCGTTCCAAACCGGCGTTAATAAGTAAACACCCTTTATGATCGGTATGTTTAAAATCTTCCTCCAATGCCCAAGCAAAAAAGTTACTAAGCCGTTCTTTAACTGAGATTGGGTTTTCTAATATTTCCTTTTGGTCTCTAATCCCATTTTCATGGTAGCGTTCTAACACTTTTTTATAAAGCTCATGTTTACTTCCAAAAGTATTATATAAACTACCTTTACCAAGACCGGTATCACTGCATAAATTTTGCGTAGAACATCCCTCATATCCATTTATCCAAAATGTTTTCATCGCAACATCTACGATTGAGGAGTAATCGAAATCTCGCGGTCTGCCACGTTTGCTCAATGATATCTTCCTTTCATTTCGAAGTTACTATTAAAAGAATACACTTTTTGTACCATTCGGTCAATAAAAAATATATTAAACCAACCTCCTCTGTTGATTATCTAGTATCTACCAATATAATTGGATGGAAAAGAGATATACTTGTAGGTTTTGAATAAAGTTTGAGTAAAAGTATTGAACCATTCCTTATTTAGTAACAAACAAAAAGAAGCCATTTAAAAAAATTGCAAAATGGCTTCTTAGTTTGTAATTTGGCATTCCGTCTTCATAAAAAAAGTTTGCACGTTTTTTAACGGTTCTTATTGAACTAACCTGCCCCGTTAGTTCAATAAAGAAAAAAAGAGCTGCATATGCAACTCAATGATCTTCAAGTAAAGCACCC
>NZ_LILB01000001.1:932644-944003 GCF_001274945.1 Viridibacillus arvi
CTCCCCAAGCAGTGGTACCCCATATCCACCAAATTACAGATTTAGCTTTTGATAAATTTTCCTCGTCTTCCATATTTGCTTTTATAAAAGCGACCTTACTTTCCATACCTTTTTTCATAGAAACGAGAACAACTAATCCGATTAGCATGAAACCAGTAGTTATCCAGAGTAATAAGTCCACCTTCTATACCTCCTTTTTTTATGAATTACTTTCCTTTCAATCTTCTTTATTCATTTAACCTGCTGCTTTACTTTAATACGTTTGAAACAAATAGATGTTCCAATTTTATATAAATTTTCCATTTATAATAAGTAAAAATCTATATGGCTTATTGAACTAAACTGCCCCGTTAGTTCAATAAGAAAAAGGCTCTACTCCTTATTGAAGTAAAGCTCCCCGTTAGTTGAATAATAGTATATGGAATTAATCGATCATATATTTTTCGATTTCATTAAAAGGATCATAATTTTTCAAATCAGATTTATCAATATTACTCTTTTTCGCCTCTTCTGTGAGAACATATTCCATTTGATTTACCCCGTTATGTGCATAATAGATATATTTAACATAAGGTTCATCTTCAAAAACTACTATTACATAAAATGGCGGCATTTTTACTCCATATATTCCATCAACAGATTTTATGTATTTCTTTTCATATCCCTTCTCATCCACTAAATAACTAGTCACTCTCTTTTCATATTCAGTTTTAGTGATTTCTATCTTTAAATAAGCAGCAAAGAAAACTGCACATATAAGCAAAAGAAATATGAATAAAATGATTTTTACTTTCTTATTCAAAATCCCACCATCTTTAAACATAAAAACACCTCTTTTGTATTTAAATCCCATTATAGAATATTGGTTTCCAAATGTCCTTGCTAATATTTTTTTAACTCTTCTTGTACTAAACTGCCCCTTTAGTTGAAGAAACTGAATTAATATTTACCTCTACTTAGCTGTTTAGAGACTTTTGTGTAAATAAACCAATAATGATGATATGTTTAAGAAGAAAAATTGAAAATTTGATAGTTGGTAAATATCATGAAGATTATTTAGTATTATCTATGAAAGATAAATCTAATGCCTTTTTGAGCTCATCAGGATTTTTTGAGCCTATTATAACAATGTCTCCTGAAGCTAACCTTAATTCGACACCCTCGCTTCCTGCAATATTATAAAGGCGTTCTCCATTTAGATTAATACGAATCCCCCAACCTCCAAATCGTTTTAGCGAACTAAAAGAAACACTTTTATAATCCCGAATACTTTGATAACGAAAGTCTTGGTATTCAAAATGGAAGGGGACAAATTTTATATACACCCCATCTCCACGTACTTCAGTTATCATCTTAACTTGGAGTGCTAACAAGGGCATCATCAAACCGAACAAAACCCAAACTATTACCAACCCAATATCCGACATCGGTTTATCTCCGAATTGAATTCCGTAAATAACCTGTTGGATAAACCCCCACCAAAAAATTCCTGAAACCGCAATTATCACTATTATGTATAGTAATTGTCTTGGCCGTTGAACTTCTCGATATAAAACAGAATCATTGCCTTTACTAATTTCTATCCACTCCTTGCTTAAGTTAATATCCTTTCTTCTTAAACAAATCTGCTCTTTAGTTGAATAAGCTCCTGTAAATAAAATACCATAAAAATGTAAAAAAAATTATTTTATTGAGATTGCAACAATCCTTTCGAAAAGAGCCTTTTATCTATTTCTCTTACTCAACTAAACTGCCCCGTTAGTAAAATATCAATATGTCTATATTTCAATAGAGTTGGCAATAATCCCTTTATTAATTACTTTTTAGGAGGTAGAAACAATGTTACTGTCAAAAGCAGGGGAAGCATTTGAATCAGACAAACGAATTGAAGGTTTTTCCCCACAGACATTGAAAGCTTATCGACTCCAAGCCTCATTACTAATTAAATATTTTAAGGATATAGAAATAACAAATATAGAAACAAATCTACTGAAAGAATATCTTTCGGTTACAGGGAAGCATTTAAAACCATCTAGCCTTTCACATAGAATTCGCTTTATGAAGTCTTTGTTTCGGTGGTCTCATGAAGAAGGTCACCTNAGAGCCTAAAGTGGGAAAACGGATACCTAAGTATTTATCTGAAAAGGAAATTGAACTTCTTCGTGAAGCTTGTCATACCGAAATGGAGAAAGCGATGTTTGAGTTTATGTTCTCTACAGGTTGCCGAATTGGGGAAATTGTTTCGTTGGAAAAGAACGACATTAATTGGTCCAATCGATCTGCGATAGTAAGAGGAAAAGGTGATAAGGAGAGGGAAGTTTATTTTAATATAAGGAGTGAAATATGGCTTAAACGCTATATTGACAATCGAAATGACACTGATCCAGCCATCTTCGTGACTGAAAGACATCCTCATAAAATGAGCGTCGCCCAAATGAGATATATCATCAAGCGAATCTCAAATCGTGCAGGAATTAATAAAGAGATACATCCACATCAACTCAGACATAATTACGCTACTCATTTATTAAACAATGGTGCACCTATTGAAGTCATTCAAAGTCTAATTGGGCATGAGAAAAGCGAAACCACTCGGACTTATGCTCAATTAAGTGGGAGACTTAGAAAAGAGTTTTATCAAAAGTACTTTTAATAATAAAGGACAACGTCTATATGACGCTGCCCTTTTACTAATGTACCCGTTAGTTGAAGAACTTAGATTATAAAACTGAGCCTCATAGCTGAAAGACGATTAACCTTAATCTCTCATAGGTTCTGAAAAACCATCAATTTGCTAACGGTGGTATATTAACTAGCCTTTTTCCCATAAAGTTATTAAATTTCGAGAGGCGAAATTATTCAACATCCCCCCTCAATTATTACTTTAAACTTTTATTTATTTTCCATTTCCCTGAAATGGCAGATAACATTAACCATGGCTCTATTACCATATTGATTAAAATATGAGCTATAATTGGTGCAAAGGTGCTCCTTCCAGTATAAATATAGAGCATAGCAAGAAAACAACCTAAGATCGTAGTTGAAAGAATTGCTGGAAGTGCAATTTTTATCTCTCCTCGCAATAATACCCATGCACCATGAGCAATTCCAAACGCAATGCCTGAGATTAACACTTGTGAAAGATTTGATAATCCAATAGATAATACATAATCCATGAGCAAATGTCTAAATACAACTTCTTCTACTATTCCACTTACAATAGCAGCCCATATACCAATTAATTTAAGCCAAGAAAATGTTAATAAATTTCTTTTTACATAAGGTATTGCAATCATTGTATAGGAAATATAACCTATAACAATTAATAAAGTGAAAAACCACATTGGTAAATTAAGTAACATTTCCGGTGAATATCCCCATCCATTCTCAATAAACCTCTTAGGATTATTTATATACCAATAAATAACACTTATTGTAAGCATGCTTGATATGCTTACTAATATCCATCCCGTCTTAATTCGGTCTTTTAGCGTTGTTATCTCGTTCATACTAGCTGCCTCCTTGAGTTATATTTTTAAATTACTTTTGTTAAAGCCAAATATAACGACATAAAAGTTTAGTAACAATACTTTACGAGTAACATGTCTTTATTGTTAGGTGAAATGCTTTTTATTAAATATAACCTTCATTATTCGAATCGTAATTTATGCTATATTTTTAGGGAGAGGTGATAGAGATGAAGATAGAAATAAAAATTGATACACAAATCGATGAACCCTATATAACAATCTGCGTGTCCAAATTAACACCAGCTATTCAGGCTGCAATCTCACTCTTACAACAAGAAAATGAACAAATTTTAACAGGGACTGCAAACAATAAAGTACATATTATCGAACCTAATTCTGTAATTGTTATTAGAACGGAAGGAAAAGAATTAGTACTATATAGCGACGATGGTAATCGTGTTATTATGAGTAAACCTTTATATGAGTTAGAACAGCAGCTAGGTGATGATTTTATCCGGATTTCTAAATCTGCAATAATTAATCCTAGAAAAATCAGGAATATTGAAGCTTCCTTTAATGGAACAATGGAAATTGAGCTTATTTTAGGAATAAAAGAAGTGATTTCTCGTAATTATAAAAAAATATTTAAAGAGCGTTTGGGGGTATAGTTACATGAACATTTTCAAAAGTTTAGGATTCGGAATAAGTATGGGATGTACAGTTTTTGTTACTGTTAACCTTATAGGATATTGGATTAAAGGGGATTTGTTTTTAAATGCTGTTATGGCTAGTTTTCCCCAACAAGTATTAGGATCGATTATTGTTGGAATTGCTTGTATACTCCCTTCATATATCTATAGAATAGAACGTTTAACATTCTTACAACAAAGTGCTTGTCATTTTTTTATATCTATAGGTACCTTTATAGTTGTTGCCTTTTCTTTAAAATGGATTCCAACATTTTCGATAAAACTAACGATCCTATTGTTGCTATTTAATGTATTAATTTTTGCACTAGTTTGGCTGTTATTTTATTTTTATAGTAAATCGGAAGTGAAAAAAATGAAGAAGAAAATCATTGTGCATACAGACAGTAGTAATAATCAATAGTATTCTAGAGAACACTTAAATAATACCATTATTATTTCTTCATTTTTCCTACTCTATTAACTTGTAAAATGCCTTAAATTAATAAACCTCTTGATAAATATAAACAAGTAAAATAATCATAAAAACCACAGAGAAATTTTTATTCTTTGTGGTTTTTAAGTTTGTTTTTATCTACTCTTTATTTTTCCATATCCATTCCTACATACTTCAATAGAGAAGACATAGTATTAATCTGTGTTGTACTAAATGCTTTTCCCCAATGGTCGTAAGTATCATTAGCCAGTTTTATGTTGAACAACATTTCACTAGCTGCGTGGTTATATACATCAATCTTACCGCTTTTCTTATCGTACGTATTTTTTACCTCTTCAGATGATTTTGAGTATGCCTCGTAGTATTCTTCGGTTCTTTTTAGCATATCTTCTTTTCTTTTACTTATATCATTTTCACTATATATACCTTTATTCATTAATTCATTTCTCGCACGTCTATAATAATCAAGTGCGGCAATTACATTCCCCCTCTGTTTTATAGTTAATTTACTATATACACTTGTATCATAAGGTCCAACATTCCTGCGTCCTTCTGAAATCTTCTAATCTTACTTCTGCAGTAATCTCTGTAATTTCTCCTTTGTCTACAACGTTTTTTAGTCATTACGGTAGGGTAAAAGATTGACAATAGGCGTCTTCACAAAAATATAACACTATGAAATCGGCTTGAATAATCGATTTCATAGTGTTTCTTGTTTAGCCTAATTTATGTTCATTAATGAGTGAAATGCTATCATTTTCATGTTCATGGAGTTCAAAGACAATGAGTTCATTTTCACCTTTTTTCAACAGTGGCCCAGGTAAGTATAAGGTCTCCTGCGGACCAACCTCCCAATATCTCCCAAGGTTAAATCCATTAATGAATACAACCCCTTTTTTCCACCCAGGCAACTCAACAAATGTATCCCCAATCTCCTCAACATCAAACTTTCCACGGTAGAAGGTAGGGAGACCTTTATGCTTAACTGCGTCTTTCTTAAAAACAAGTTGTTCAATATTATCGAGAGGCAATGTATAAATTGTCCAATCGAATAGGAACTGGTAATGAAATCGAACACCACGGGTAATCCCCTTCTTATCATATAACTCAGGTCCATAATTCACTCTCCCCATATTTTCAACGAGAATTTCCAAAGTGGCTCCTTCTTTAGGAATCTCAATATCAAGCGAATTGTTGTCCCACTGATCAATTAAACCGATATATTGTCTATTGACGAATACAAGTGCTCTATCTTTCACGTCCTTTATAGTTAATGGAGCTTTTTCATGTGGTCCATTAATAAAAGTCTGATACAATGTAAATCCGTAATTCTGACCCAATTCTTCCATTGTTTCTGGATTTGCACGTCGAATAGGCTGAGAAATATTTTCTAGCGCATCGAATAGACTAATAGATTCTTCCATTTTTATGGAACCATAACTGATTTTCGGAATCGGTGCCGGCAATACAAGTTCACCAATGTCTCGAAGTTTAGCAAGCGCCTCTCTGACAGCATAAAATTTAGGAGTAATATCTCCTGCCTCACTGATTGGACAGTCGTAGTCATAGCTGGTAACCGTAGGTAAATGCTTGCCGTCATAATTAGCACCGTTATAGAAACCAAAGTTCGTTCCACCATGGAACATGTAAAAATTAACTGAATTTCCTTGTTCAATCATTTCAAAAAAGGTTTTAGCTGTCTCATGAGGATCCCGTGTATGATGCTCCTCACCCCAATGGTCAAACCATCCGTTCCAATATTCCATAACAATATTAGGTGTATCCGGGAAATGTTCCTGTAATTTTCCAAAAGCCTCTTCTGGCCTCGAACCAAAGTTTACGGTTGCCAAAACATTTTCGACTGTTCCACCCTTTAGCATTAAATCTGATGGACCATCTGATGTGAACAATAGCACATCAATGCCACGCGAAATCATACCGTCTCGCAAATGCTTTAAATATGCCTTGTCATTACCAAAACTTCCATACTCATTTTCTACTTGCATGGCAATTATCGGGCCGCCATTTGTCGATAACAGCGGACGCATTTTTTCTAACAATACATCATAATAACGATCCACTTTTTCTAAAAATGGCTCATAGTATGAACGAACGCGCATATTTCGATCAGCAAGTAGCCAAGCTGGCAAACCACCAAACTCCCACTCCGCACAAATATAAGGACTTGGGCGGACGATGACATATAAGCCCACTTTTTCAGCAATCTGAATAAATTTTTCAATATCTGCAAGTCCTGAAAAGTTAAATTCCCCTTCATTCGGCTCATGCAGATTCCATGCCACATATGTCTCTACACAATTAAAGCCACATGCTTTCAGCTTTAGCAACCGATCCTCCCAGTATTCTGGAACGATTCGAAAGTAATGTATTGCTCCAGAAATAAGTTGAAATGGCTCTCCATTCAAATATAAATCTTTTCCTTTTACCGTTAAATTAGACAAATGACTTCTCTCCCTTTTACTTTGTGTGCATGTACAAGAATAGAGCATTTACTTAAGTCTCTAATTCATTACTTGACCTTGCTCCTCCAACTTTGGCTAATATATGCTGAGAATCTTCATTTTTTAAGCGATTAGATAAATCTACACCTCATGTTATTCTTATCACTCTGTCTATTACATTTTTAAAATAATCTGATTCCCTAAAGCCATTTTTACTGATAACTCTATCCAATAAGAATCTGATAGCAAACAGCAAATTTGTTTTACCTACATCGTTCATACCAAATACACCATTTTGATTTGTTAAATCAATACTTACCCTTTCAAAGTTAAGAAAATTCCCTACATTTAGACTTTTAAGATTCATTAGTATCCTCTCTATTTAGTATCATTTTGTCTATTTGAAAAAAATTCCCTATTACTATTATAATATCAGAAAATTAAAAAAGTAATAACCTCAAAGTGATTTTTGAAATTATTACTTCTTTTAATTTTATCGTTATAAAATCTGGTTTGTATCATGCAAGTTTGAAGTTACTTATGATATGATTCACCGAAACTAGTATTAAATTCTTTATAAAATGGAATTCCATCTTGGTCTAAACTGCCCCGTTAGTTCTTAAAAAAAGCGAACTTTTTTCAAGAATCGCGCCATTTTCTCCAATAAATATTTTCGCTATATTCGGTTTGTCCTTACTGTTATTGGGAACAATATATTGGCATGCTATTTTGAATGGAGGAATTTAACATGGGCAAAACAATTTTCATTACTGGTGCAGGCACCGGACTTGGCAGAGGTGCAGCAATTGGTCTTGCCAAAAAAGGCCATCGTGTAATTGCGACTACAGAGCTGACTTCTCAAAAAACGGACCTCCTGCTGGAAGCAAATGACCTGGAACTGGATATAGAGGTGATTAAAGTCGATATTACGAACCCTTTGGATCTGGAAAAGATTGAGAAATATGATTTTGACGTATTTGTTGCAAATGCTGCCATTAATGAACGAGGGCCGCTCGGGGAAGTGCCGATGGAACGGTTTCGGGCACTTTTTGAGGTAAATGTTTTCGCAACGTTGGAAACAGTGCAGATAGCTGCACGGAAGATGGTTGAAAAGGGAAGTGGGAAAATCGTCTTTATGAGTTCACAATCTGGAATTATAGCATCTCCAAATGGCGGTCCATATGAAGCTACAAAGCACGCGATTGAAGCAATTGCCCATGTCCTACACTTGGAACTTGAAGGATTTGGAGTAAAAGTTGCCACCATTAATCCTGGTTCCTTCAAGACAGGTTTTAATGATCGATCTGCAGAAGAGCTATGGACATGGTACGATGAAGAGAAAAACTTCACGAAGAAAGAGGATATAAAAAAGGCGGAAAAGGGGTTAAAGAACCAGCTTGATCCGGAAGATATGATTGCAAAAATGGTAGAAATCATCCCAGCTGACCATCATAAATTCCGAACCGCCTATCCTCAGCAAACGGAAAAACAGATGAAGCAAGAAGAACAAAAGTGGTGGGATATGAACATTTAAGAGAGCTGCCATATAATGAAATGATGAGACCGTTAAAAGTACTGCCATAGAGATCTATTTATTCTCAATGGAAATATCACGTAAAATACCGAGCTTATTGATATATCAATAAGCTATTTTTCATTTTAGGTAATATTGTTTTTACCTCACATAATAAAAATTCACGGCAGTATTTAGCTTTACTACTCAATAAGAAAAGGCTGCCATGTAAGACAGCCAATACTTTGCCCCCGTTAGCACAATAAGGATTGTCAAAAATAGTATCCTATTAATGAATACCAAAATGCTTTTCAAACCAATTGCAAGCTTCAAGTTTCATATAATAATTAAATTGGTGATCGACAAAAGGCATGTTGAGTCGAAGATTTTCTGGCTGTCCAGCGTACAATGGTAACAACTATTCATAGAGTTCTTATGAATAAGTAAATAGTGAATCTGTTTCTTGATCATCATTAATAATTAGCAATGGTTTTGGTGAAAAATCACTCAACTTTTCATATGGATCTATCATTTGGAAATACTCTGTTCTTTTTGCTATTTCGTTCTCTGCATTCTGAATCGGTTCTCTCCATTGTTTTTTTGAGCCCCTTAGTTTGTCTTATAAGGTGCCATTTTTCACTCTAATAATTTATCACTTCGTCAAGTTTGGCAAAAGATAAAATGATCATCATGATTCCAAATGTGCAGATGATCAGCACGGTATCCACGAAGCCACAACGCTCCATTTATTCGTCTAAGATAAAAGCCCTTCGGAAAATCATCGTCTTCAGTTAGTATCTCGGATGCTATTGTGATAGAGCCAGATGGAGCTTGATGCTGTAAAGAATTCCCCGAATAACCTTCAGGCTGATCCAAATACCCCAGTCTAAGGTGAGCTGCTAGCTCAAGCGGACACAATTCCAAACCAAGATCGCTCGCTCTTTTAAAAATCTGAGTAGTATTAGCTCCATTAGGAAAGCCAAGATCGCTAACGGTTAATTCGACGGTCTGCAGGCTGTACTTTGTATCAGAAGTCGTGAATTTATCATCTGCTATCAGCCTCTCCCCATATTCATTCATCAAAATAGAGTGTTGTTGCAATTTTTGAATAAGTTGCAGTTTCGTAAGTCCACCAACTACTACTTTCCTAGATATAATTGGGCAATTAGGGTATAATTTCTTATTTTCGATACACATTCTTAGCCACTCCTAATAATTTTTGAATATACAAGCTGGAAAACCGATATAATGGACTGTGTTTAATAAGCTACAATTTCACTTGCTCAAATGTCTCATCCAGCCAACTACCTAATAGCTCTTCGAAAAAGAGTCTCGGTGCAGATTGCTGGTCATTTTGTAGATGGCTTTTTGCCACAGCCATAATATTTAACTTCGGAACAATAAATATATATTGTCCAAACAGGCCACTAGCATAGTAATAATCCATCGGGGTGTTAGTATTAGTATCTTCATAAGTCCACAGCTGATAACCATATCCATATGTTCCTTCTTTTGTGGTTTCAACTTGTTTATATGGTCTTTTTGCCTGAATGATCCAGGTGGATGAAATCACCTGATTTGAATTAAATCGCCCTTCGTTTAAAAATAACAATCCAATCTTCACCATATCCTCTAAATTTAACGAAATACTAAAACCACCCCCGTGAATTCCTTGTGGGTCCTTTACCCAATTGTATTTTTTTATCCCTAATGGACAGAATAAATATTTTTCAGCAAATGAAGCGGTGGGAATTCCAGAAATTTTTTGTATTATCGCACTTAGTAAATGAGAGTCTCCTGAATTATATTGAAAGGTTGAACCTGGTTTATGTATAATTGGTTGTCCTAGTATGAATTTAACCCAATTTTTTGATCCTTGGAATTTCCCTACTTTTAGCCCCGAAGTCATGGTCAGCAAATGAAATATTGTAATTTCTTTCTTTTGCGGATGATTAGACTCCAATATTTCTGGAAAATAGTTTTGAATGGGTTCGTGAATATTTTTTATTAATCCTTTAACTACCATAATTCCAATTAATATAGAAACAATGCTCTTTGTAATTGAATAAACCTTTGAAGGCTTTTCTACGACCTTTTTATTCTTCAAGTATTCGAAGATCCGTGTATTCCCTTTATGAATGACAAAAGCTTCAATTCTAATACTTTTAAGTTTCTTTTCTAACTCAAAAAAAGATATCTCACTCATATCTCTAGCCCCTTTCAAAAACACTACTAAATATTCTCCTTTTATAACTTATTTATATTCTCCTTTTATAACTTATTTCCTTCTTTATTATGCTAACCCGCTCCTTTAGCTGTAAAAAAAAGAGCTGTCTAAACAGCTCAACGATCTTTTTACTAAAGCCCACTTTAGTTTAAATACAACTCTACTCAATATATTACAAATCTCTTCTACAATAGGGTATTAAAAAGTAATCAACGTTCTTTGAAAAAGAAAAAGCAAATCCAATGCGAATGCGTTTTATGGTCATGGGTGAGTTGCTTTTAGATGGTGGCATTTTCGAAAATTTCAATGCAACTGAGCTCAACGATAAAATATTAAATGCTTATTTACTAAATTTAATTACTTTTAGGGGAAGCACGATTATTAACGGAGAAGTTGTATATGAAAACAAAGAAGTTGAGTTTGTACTTGAATAGTTTGTTTTAAAAAATAAGCACTATGCAATTAAAATGAACTGACCCAAGAAAGTTAGACATATTTAGTTAAGCAGCTTCTAAGACCTGAGTTCGGTATTCCACCGGGCTTA
>NZ_LILB01000001.1:944991-970159 GCF_001274945.1 Viridibacillus arvi
TTAAGTACGCATTTTCCATTTCTAATTGTTTGATACGTGCCTCCAATGCCTCGACAGATCCTTCGGTTGGTGTTGGTCTTGTTGTTCTTTTTGTTTCATTTTTCATGGATGGACGCCCCTTTTTCTTAGAAACAAGGGCATCATAACCACCGACCTCAAACTTCATTTTCCAATTTCGAATCATGCCAGGAGATGAAATGTTAAATAGTGCNTAGTACATTCATTTTATATTCAGCAGAATATTTTGTATAGGACTTTAAGAAAGTCTCTATACCATTTTCTCGATAACGGCGAACCCAGTCACTGACAACCCGAGTTGTGACGCCGATTTCTTTGGCAATTTCACTCATAGTTTCATATCCATTTAAGTATCGTTGAACCGCTTGAATACGTTGTTCAACTCGTACTTTTGCCATAAAAAAACCCCCGTAAAAGTTAGAATGGTGTCTAACTTTTACGGGGCAGTTCAAAAATTGCGTAGTGCTTTTTAATACTCTTTTTTCTTTATTGCGTCAAATTCTACTGAAATTTGTTATATCAATAGAATCACTTCGTAGGTACATCTAAAGTTGGATGCTCATTACTTAAATCGTTGTAATGCCACCATTCTGAATTGATTGTTTTGAAGCCCGATTGAGTCATAATCTTCGTTAAATAGTCCATGTTTTTTTGCGCTGTTTTAGAGTTCCCTTTATAGTAACGCCCTGCTTTAGCTGAAAATGAGTCAAATTTGGTTGGCATTTTTAGTTCTTTACCTTTTGAATCCACTAATGTCACGTCCACACTGACTCCTTTACTATGATTGGAATCTAACGCAGGATTTGCGACATAGTTGTGGTTTTGAATTTTGTTGTACATTTCCCATTGCACAGATAAAGGTCTATAAACGTCCCAGATTTTAATCTTACACCCTTTTTTATTGGCCAGTTGATTGGCTGTTTTTAGTTTTGCTGCCGTCGATTTTGCCACCAATGCTTTACTGTCTTTTGGGTATAATGCATATCCCATGAAGTTTTTCTTCGTCGCATATTTTAAATCTATGACAAAGCCATCTTTCTCGGATAATTCAACGAGACCTGCATCCTTATAATTTGCCGGTGCTGATGTTAGGTATTTACCAGAGACCCAACCTATTTTACCGTTAGCACTTACTTTGTACCAACCTTTAGAGTACTTACTCGCTTTCACAAATACCCCTTTTTCAACTGTCATGATTTTTTTGTATTTTGTGCCGATCCCTTTTCTCATATTCACAGCTGTTGTTGCTTTTAATGTTTTATTTAGTGACTTTTTAGCTGGTGAGGCTTGAGCAGATGCTGTCTGTGATAACCCAGCGATACCAAGAGTAAACAGTAAGCCAAGCACCGAGCTAGCAATTAAGATTTTTTTGATATTCAATTTCAAGTTCAGCTCCTTATGTACTTTGCAGCTTTGGAGAATTCACTACCAATCTATAACCTTTATTTTAGCAATACATTGATCGATGAATCATTTGTATTTGTTTGAATATGCCAGTTAATAGAAAGCATTTGCTCAAGAATATGTTGGTCTTCTTTTGAAAGATTTAAATCCATTATTCCTGAATCACAAAGTTGATAGTCTTCTCCTTCTATTTTATGAAAACGGAATTTCAATAAGCTTTTCAGTCCATTGAATGTTAAAAATTTCACAGAGTAACCTTGAGTTAATGCACTTTCAAGAGTATCTTTATCATCTTGATATAAAGTAACTAAATCATCTAAGTTAAGCGTTGGATCATTTTCTTTCCAGTTTTCCATTTGTTGTTTTTCTAATCCCTCAAGAATTTGTTCATTTGAAATGGCATTATCACGTAATTTTTCGATTGTAAATGCATTCATCATATTAATTGCTACTACTGACATTGTCATACACCCTCTACTAAAATATTTTAAACAGTGAAAACTTCATCAAGTATTTTTCAGAATATAAAAACAATAACATTTAGAGTGCATTTCTTCAATATGACGCATGATAAAAATAATTTGAAGATGCAATAATTTGACTACTGAGAATCGTCCTCCAAATAAGATATATTACTATACTTGCGCCTTTACTTCCTCACTTTTTGAAATACAATGCTATACAAAATTTAATTTCCATTCATCGAATTATCAGTAATGATATCGAATTTTGCGAATATACATGTATTAATACTAAAAAGGAGATGGATCAATTGGGTGCTAAATGGATTAAGATTGCTGTCCTGTACTTCGCGTTGGGAATTGGTTATGGTCTGTTTATGCATTACACTATTCAGTTGAAGTGGGCTGCAACACACGCTCATATTAACCTTGTCGGTTGGGTTTCTGCTGCCATCATTGGACTTATTTATTCTGTTTATAAAGATGCAGGCGAGACGACTTTAGCTAAGGCTCAATTTTGGTTATTTAATATCGGTTTACCGTTCTTATTATTGGGCATGATTTTTATTTATGTCGATGTACCACGCGGTGTTATGGAGTTTTGCGTATCAGGTGGTGGCTCAGCAGTTGCTTTATCTGTTGTCCTCTTTGTTGTAAACGTATACAAAAATATAAAGCCTAAAACTTAACGTCTCCTCAAAACAGATTCCTATCAATATTAGGAGTCTGTTTTTTTGTTAAAATTACATTTGACTAACCACCTCGTTATGCCAAACCTCATTTGCTAATGCTTGAGTTTGAATACTCCTTGTCTGACGCTTGATTGCTGTATAAATTGCTCCATGTAAATGCAGAATTCTTCCCCGTTTATATGCATGAATAATTGATAGTAAAGCATTTCGATATAAAATTTCATTCGCTTCTAACAAAATATTTCTGTCGACTGCTGCTTTTGCTTTGTAAATAGTACCCGTTATGCGGTAAAGCTCTTCCATTTGGAAAAAAGGGGCAATTACTTGAATAGCAGAAGGTAGTTTTGTTATTAAGCCATCTTTTAATGCGATTCTTTCATTCGCTTTTTCAGCTATTTCTCGTATTTCTGTATCATATGTATTTTTAGTATTGCTAGTTTTTATAGGGGCTTCTTTGGGCGGACATTGCGGTAGGACATCTGCTTTTGGAGCTTGAATGACAATAGCATTTGAGGATTGCCTACGATCTCCATTATGTCGCTTTAATGCATATTGCTTAATAATGCCCAGAGATTCTAATGTATTACAAGCACGACGCACGGTCCGAATATTCACCTCCAACATATCAGCAATTTTCGATTTCGCTAAATAACAAACACCAATATATTTACAGGCAAAACGCGCAAGTAAATCCAAAGTGGCTAGTTCTGATTTAGTAAGCTGATTACTGAAATTCTGCCGATGATTATTAATTGCTTCGTTTAATTTGCTAATTGATTTAAATGATTGAAGTTTCAAATATGTTTCTGCTGTGTTAAGTAATGTGGTTGTCATTAGTTTAGTCCCCTCTCCCTTTATTAGTTATATAGAGGGTTTTGGGTGATAGGGGGACAGGTTGGTGGGGATTTATTTAAGATGGGGAGTTTGATTGTTGCACAATCTCTGTTGTTTGTTGTGTTATTGCTGTTGTTTGTTGCACTAACTCCGCTGATTGTTGCACTAACTCCATCGTTTGTTGCGCTAACTCGACCCTTTGTTATTTAGCAGAATATTCACGTCTTCTTAGAACACTAATCCATGTTATAGTGGATTAATAATTTGGCTAGTATCAACAAAAAACCACCTCCGTAGAAAAAAATCCCTACAAAGGTGGCGAATTTAACTTATATTATTCACTTTCAATATAACAAGTTTTCTCACGTGTGTATTCTAAAATAGAATCGGTGCCAAAGCCGCTTTCTTTTACACCGCCAAATGGTAGTTCTGGACCTACTCTTCGGTAAGTATTGATCCAAACATTTCCTGATTCTATTTGTCGGATTAGTCTTTGTGTTCGATTCAGGTTAGAAGTCCAAATGCCTGCTCCTAAACCGTAAGTCGTGTCATTTGCTATGGCAATGGCTTCCTCTTCTGTATCAAATGGAATAACAGTTGCTACTGGGCCGAAGATTTCCTCTTGGCAAATGCGCAGTGAATTATTGTCTACTTGTATGAGTGTAGGTTCTACCCAGTAACCGTCAACTAACTCGGGATGTTCAGGTAATAGTGTTCCGCCTCCGTGTCGGCCTCCGAAGATAATTTCGCCACCTTCTTCTTTTCCTATCGCGATATAAGCGCAAACTTTCTCATACTGAGCAGCATTCGCGATGGGTCCCATAGTGCTTGTAGGGTTCATTGTATGACCTAACTGTATTTGTTCATTTAAAAGATTTTTCATTTTGGTGATCATTTTATCAAAGATAGATCTTTGAATTAAGATTCTTGATCCACCTACACAGAATTGACCAGCGTTGCCACTGAAAATGCCATTAAGTGATACACCGTATGCAGCTTTATCTAGGTCTGCATCCTCAAATACAATGTTCGGTGACTTCCCTCCCAATTCCAAAATCATTGGTTTCGGATTTTCAGCTGTGGAGTTGGCAATGGCCTTGGCTGTTCCACCAGAGCCTGTTAGACTGACTTTTTTAACTTTTGGATGACGAACTAATGTCTCCCCTACTTCATTTCCTAAACCTGAGACAACATTCAGAACGCCTGGTGGGAGAATTTCATTGATGAGTTCCCCATATCGTAAAGATGCGACAGATGCCAATTCAGAAGGTTTGATAATGACTGTATTACCGGCAGCAAGTGCATAAGCAGCCTTTACGGTGAATGTAAATAATGGCGCATTCCAAGGAATGATTCCAACGACCACACCAAATGGTTCGCGTAATGTATACCCTGTACATGTAGGACCTAATTGGACTGTTTCTCCTTTACTAGCTATTGCCGTAGCTCCTGCTGCATCATACCAAAAGCTCGCTAAGCTAGGTATTAGCCCATATTGCGTTTCCCGAAACACCCAGCCATTATCTTGAGTTTCTAAAGCAGCTAATTCTTCACCATGCTGAACAATGTAATCACCTACCTTGCGCAAGTAAGTAGCACGATCTGTAGGAACTAATGTGGACCAATCCACAAAAGCTTCATTTGCAGTCTCTACAGCTAGTTCGGCATCTTCTTTTGTACCACAAGGAATTGTTGCCCAAACCTTTCCTGTTGATGGATCAATACTATCTAAATGGCCACCTGATGAAGAAAGCAAATTACCATTAATGATATTTTGATATTCTCGAATTTCATTTGCTATTTTCATAGTCAGTCTCCACCTTTTAAAAGATATTTATTCAAAAATACTCCCGTTTACCAACCAAGTGCAACTGCTGCTTGCTGATAATGCTGTTCCGTATTCCCTAAATAATTTTCGTAGTATCGTGCACGCTTAACAAATAAATGACAATCGATTTCCTCAGTGAAACCTATTCCACCATGGATTTGTATATTATGAGCAGCAATATTATTAAATGCTTCCGTTGCAAAAAGTCGAGCACAAGAAATAGCTTGAACACGATCAGCTGCATCACTTTCTAATGCCCAATTAGCATAATGTGCTAAAGATCGAGCTGTCTCAAGGTCCATCTTCATATCTACAATTCTATGTTTAATCGCTTGGAATCTACCAATTGGCTGACCAAATTGCTCGCGGATATTAGCATACTCCGTAGCCATCTCAACAATTTTCTCCATACTACCTACGATTACAACTGATAAAGCTGCATTAAATGATAGTAATCCTTCTTGCAGTGTTTCCCAACCTTGATTGATTGGTCCTAACAATTGATCTTTTGCAATTCGGACGTTATCAAATGTTAATTCTGCAACTCGTCTTGTTTCATCAATATTCTTTTGTGGTTTGAGCGTTAAGTTCGCTGACGCTTTATCCACGATAACGAGTGAAATTCCTTCATCGGTGCGTACTAACGCTATGAAATAATCAGCTATTTCAGCATCTGGTACTAATGTTTTGACACCGTTTAGGATAAAGTCTTCATTATCATTAGTAGCTGTCATATTAATGCCTGATGGATTATAGCTACCCCCTGGCTCTAGCCAAGCTATAGAAAATAGCGTCTCTCCACTTGCAATAGAAGGTAAGTACTTTGCTTTTTGCGCATCTGTTCCAAACTTCTCTATTAACGGTACTGCTAGAGCATTCGTTTCTACAAATAATCCAGGTAAGATTACACGTCCTATTTCTTCTAAAACAGGTACTAGATCAAGAGCACCTAAACCCATTCCGTCATATTCTTCTGGAATATTAATACTCGGACATCCTAATTCAGCCATGCCTACTATGATTGACTGTAGTAATTCCGTGTTTCCTTTACTATATTCTCGAGCAATTTTCGTTTGCTCCACATCATCTAAATACTTTCTTACATACTCGCGAAACATTTCTTGCTCTTGGCTTAAAGAAAAGTCCATTTGACTCACCCACCTTTTTTATATTAACGGCCCATATCCTTTGGCAAACCTAGAATGCGTTCCGCAATTGTATTTTTTTGAATTTCACTCGTACCGCCGCCAATCGTTTGACCAAAGGAGTATAGGTAATTATCCTGCCAATAAGAATTACCGGTTACTGCGTCTTCCTTCCATAAAATCCCTTGATGTCCTTGAATGGATATCGACTGGGAAAGTAGCTCTTTTGTTAGCTCACTAACCATCAATTTATCCATTGAGCCTTCTGCACCAGGTCTTCCTGTTTTTATAGTTTTTGTTAAATTTCAATAGTAATTTAATAAAGAACCACGGGAACGTGTATATAAATCAACCATCGATTTTCGAATAAGTGGTTTCGAAATTAATGGTTCACCATCTTCTTTTAAATCTTTTGCTAATGCAGCTAGCTCATTAAATTGCTGCTCCAATGTGAAAACTTGTGCACCAATACCTGTTCTTTCATGCATTAAGAGTGCAATGATTACATGCCATCCTTCATCCACTTTACCGATAATTTCTGCATCATACGCGACTGCATCGTTCAAATAAACTTCATTAAAGTCATGCTGTCCATCCATTTGGATGATCGGCCTTGTTTCTACACCTGGTTGATTCATATCTAAAAGGAATACAGTAATTCCGTGATGTTTCTTTTCAAAACGGTTAGTGCGCGCTACTAAGAAACAACGGTCAGCTATATGACCAAAACTAGTCCATACTTTCTGCCCATTTATAATCCAGCGGTCTCCGTCCTTGACTGCCGTTGTTTGAATAGCCGCTACATCAGAACCTGCATTTGGCTCTGAATACCCTTGGCACCAAACCTCTTCACCAGTGAGAATCTTTTGAATGAACTTTTCTTGTTGTTCCTCTGTTCCAATTTGCATTAGTGTTGGACCGACCATGTGAATACCTACATAGTTAACAAGTGGTGGTGCTTTCACTCGAACCATCTCTTGGTGATAAATAATTTCTTCCATTAGTGACGCTTTTCGACCACCGTATTTTTCTGGCCAGGCAATTGCAGCCCAGCCCCCTTCATATAACTTTCTTTGCCAGTTTCTTAAAAACTTCGCATACTCACCTTCATCGGTAGGTAATTTACTTGTACCTTCTATCCAACCTTCTGGTAAGTTCTCCTCCAACCATGTTCTTAGCTCTTGTCGAAACTCTTCTTCCTTTTTAGTAAATGAAAAATCCATAGTCTCTATCCCTCCTTCTTTTAACAATTAGATTTAGGCTTGAACCCACTGTGGCATTGCTCTATCTTCTGTAATGTCTTCCCATATCATTTTGACAGGTAATCCTACTTGAATGTCATCTGGTGAACAGTTCAAGACATTGCCGATTATTTTCACTTGTGGTAAATGTTCTAATTCCACTACAGCTATGATGAGTGGACAATCATTTTGGAAGCCTGGCAAAAATGGACGGTATGAAACGACATATGAATAGACCTTACCTAAAACCGTGCTACCTTGACTCTCCCAACACAGGTCAGTACTGCCGCATTTAGTGCAGCTAGGACCAGGTGGCTGTGCATATTCATTGCAACTTTTACATTTTTGTAAAACTAACTCGTGTTTATCTGCTCCGTCCCAATATGGATGATTGTCTTGAGTTTTTAATGGAATCGGCTTTTCATATCCGACTTTTGTTGTCTCTCCCATTGTCATTCCTCCTATTTTCTTAGAATCATTGCACCAGCAATATCCGGACCTGCCCAACCAGTACAAATGCCGATTTCACAGTCTTCTACTTGACGCTCGGTTCCTTCATATTCATGACGGACTTGTCGTACGATTTCGAGGACGTTATTCATGCCATGCGTATAACCTTCCGATAGCATTCCTCCAGCTGTATTTGTAGGTAATTTACCATTCATTCGTAAGTTTCCAGCTGCTACAAAATCTCCTACTTCTCCGCGAGGTGCTAATCCGTAGGCTTCTAATTGACGCAAAACTACCCAGCTATAACAGTCATAAATTGACGCAACTTGAATATCTTCTGGCTTTACTCCTGCCATTTTATAAACCTCAGGTGCAACATAATCTGCAGCTACTTCATCTAAGTTTTTCCAATAGTGTGCATGTGAAACACATTGTCTTGCAGCCATTCCCATAATGTAAACAGGCTTTGATTTGCAATCTTTTGCTCTCTCTGCAGAAGTGACAATGATTGCATTCGCTTCGTCAGATTCCAAACAGAAATCATGCTTATTAAACGGATAGCTTAGTGGAGCTGTTTGTAAATACTCTTCCATAGATACAGGTTTGCCATAAAAGAATGCTTTAGGGTTTCGTTGCGCATGCTCGTATGCGCTGACACATACGTGCCCAAGATGTTCTTTTGTTAAACCTGTTTCATGCATATGCCTTGTCGCAAATAATCCAAACCATTGCGAAGGGCTTCCTGCACCATAAGGTATAATGAAGCTGCCACCTTCAATTGCTGTCTGAAGAAGATCGACACCCCAACCACCGCCCCCCATTCGTACGCCTGATCGGCCATTCATAGAGCGATATATTAATACGGTATTAACTTGACCTGTTTCAATCAAACCAATTGCATCCGCGATTAACATCTCCGTACTACTACCACCACCCATAATATCCTTGACATATTTTGGGCGAACACCAAGATAGTTTGCTACTTGATGAGCTGTACATGAGTCATTCTCTGAATAACTCATAAAGCCATCGATATCTTTTGCCTCAAGGCCAGCATCATTTAATGCGGCTCGTGCTGCATCTAATGCCATATGTAATGGCGTTGTACCAGAATTTTTGGAACGTTCACTTTCTCCCACACCTACAATTGCATAGCGATCTTTTATACTTGCCATTTTTACTATCTCCCCTTTCCGTTTCACTCCATTAAAAGATTAAAATTTCAATACAACTTGACCTGAACCGACTACATGTGAGGCTTCTTTCTCTGCAGTGAGATCAAGTACGACAAATTGCTTCCCGTCTTCTACATACATACGATTAACTAGTGCCTTACACGTTATTTGATCTCCAGGAACTGTAATAGCGCCAAACCTCATTTTAAAATTAGTTGGAACTGCTGTAGTACCAGCTAGTTTCATTACATATTCGCTAAGAAAGCCCATTACCAACATGCCATGTGCAATTACACCAGGCATTCCCACTTTCTGCGCAAATGCGTCATCCGTATGTAACGGATTAAAATCCCCTGAAGCACCTGCATACTTAACCAATTGAACTTTTGTGACAGCTGGTTTCGTAAGAGATTCAAGCTGTTGTCCTTCGTGTAAATCTACGTAACTCACCATATTCATCTGCCTCCTTACTTGGGGGCTTAAAGTCGTCTTTAGCCCCCCAATATTTTCTTAATACTAGTTATTAGCTGCTACGCCCGCTAAAGGTCGATAAATAATGTTCGTACGACTGATGACAACTAATTCACCAGAGGGATCCTTTATTTCTGTATCTAGCACTAAAAATTCCATTGGTCCTTTTTTTCCTTGCCTTTCATACACATCAGACACCTTCATTTGACAATGTAATTTATCTCCTGGTCGAATCGGACGGTGATAGATGAATTCCTGTTCGCCATGTAGCATTCTTTTGTGATCTAGTCCTAAATCAAGATTTTCCCCACTATCCTGACCAATAGCGATTGGAAAAGTTAGCGGTGCAATAATGCCTCCATATATCGTTGTAGTCGCATACGCTTCGTCCACATATAAAGGATTCGGGTCTCCAATTGCCTCAGCAAATTGTCGAATATGTCTTTTTTCCACTTCAAAAGTGAATTCTGCTCCTGTTAAACCTTTTAAATGCGCCAATTCCATACATTTTCTACCCCCTAATTGTCGCTATCAAATCTGTTTTATTTTTTACAACAAGCATGGCATCAGCCGCTTTTACTCCGTTTTCATATACGATCAACGGATTTATATCTAACTCTTCAATTGAACCCTTGTAATCTGTTACTAAGGCTGATACCTTCAATAGCACATCAACAATCGCATCCACATCAAGCGCTGCTTTACCTCTTGCACCTTTTAATATGTCTTTTCCTTTTAATTCATCAATCATTTCTAGTGCATCTTTTCTTAAGATAGGAGCAACTCTAAATGAAATATCTTTATATATTTCTACGAAAATACCACCTAGTCCAACCATGACAACTGGCCCAAATACTGCGTCATTGTGGGCACCTATAATTATTTCAACTCCATCAGCTAACATTTCCTGAACTGAAACACCATTGATACTTGCGTTCTGTTTATAGTGACTAGCATTAGCAATAATTTGATGGAATGCTTGCTTTACTTCTACATCGTTCGTTAAATTTAATCGAATGGCATCCGCTTCTGTTTTATGTGGAATATCTGGTGAATCCACTTTTAAGACAACTGGATAACCGATATTATTTGCGTACTCTACAGCTTCTTCCGCTGTTTTTGCAATCATACGAGTCGTCGTTGGAATTTGATAACGTTTTAACACTTCACTCGCTTGCGCTTCACTTAAAGTGGCACCAGATGTTAATAAACTCTCAACATCATATTTTTTATCACTCTCTACATTAGTAGTGTCATTATTTTTTTGATTCTCTCGGTAGTACTGACCATACTCTACTAATTTCGATAGCCCTCTAATTGGATTCAGATGACTTGGTACAACGGGTATACCATTTTTCACAAGTTCCTCCGTTGCTGGTGGATAGCTCATTCCGTCTAATGTAAAGGTTGTGATGCAGACATACTTATCAGAACTATTACAGATTTTAATGAACTCTTGTAAGAGTGGCGATTCTGCTGTCCAACTATGTGAGAACTCTGTGAAAACAATATTATCCACTTCCGGATCTTCAACAAGGGCTTTTAATGGTGCTAAAAATAACTCTGGATTCGTAACAGATGCTGCAGCTGTGAGATCAATCGGATTGGAAACGCTTGCAAAACTAGGTAGATTGCGTTTAATCTCAGATGTTGTCTTACTACTAAGAGGTATAATATTTAATCCATAAGCTTCACATCGATCAGCTTCATTTATCCCTCTGCCTCCCGAGCTTGTAATAATTACTGTATTTTTCCCTTTAGGTAGCTTCTCTTTTTAAAAAAGCTTAGAAAAAGAGATGATATCTTCATAATCGTCTGCTCGCACAATACCCGCCTGTTTGAAAAATGCATCATAGATTTTATCTGATCCTGCTAGAGATCCTGTATGAGAAGCAGCCGCTCTACTACCTGCTGTGCTACGTCCTGTTTTCATAATAATGATAGGCTTGTTTCGATCCAATGCTTCTTTTGCTAAGCTTTTAAGTTTTTCTGGATTTTTGGCACCTTCTAAATAACCGCTTATAATGTTTGTGTTGGGATCGTGAATCATATATTCCGCGAAATCGGAGAATTCCGATTCCATTTCATTCCCTGTGCTCACGAAGTAATTGAAACTGACTCCATTTTGCGCGGCTGCCATATAAGTTAATACTCCAAATGCGCCACTTTGAGAGACATAACCTACGCCCTTTTGACCATCTGTTGGAACTGTTAAAATAGCTGGAGAAAAAGTACCGATTAAACCGTTCGAAACGTTCACTAACCCAACGCAGTTAGGTCCAACAATTCGAATACCATTTTCTCTAGCAATCTCAGTTAACCTAGTTTGCAGTTCTATTCCCTCTTTACTCGTTTCAGAGAAGCCCGCTGCAAAAATAATTGCTGCCTTAACTTTCTTTTCTACACATGCCTCAATACCTGCCTCTACTCGATTTGCAGATACACAAAAAATTACTAAGTCGATGTCACAAGGAACATCTTGTAAAGTTGGGTAACATGTTAATCCAGCGATTTCGCTAGCAGAAGGATGTATCGGATAAATATCACCAGTAAATTCACCATCTAACAACGCCTTAACTTGTAAATAACCGATTTTGTACTGGTTCTCAGAAACACCAAGAACTGCAATTGACCGTGGTTTAAACAAAGCTTCAAGATCCTCATAATTCTTCTTAACTTCTGTCATCTATATCCCCCCATCTGCTGAATAGTTGAACAGATACATATCTGTTCAATCAGTGTACCGCTAGCCGTTTATAATTCTTGAAATTATAATTCACTAAACTTATATAATTATTAGGGTGTGAAAAAAATCTATATCCCCTTAAAAGTGAGGATTGACAATAGGTTGTCATTCGATGAAAAAATCATCTATTCTCGATAACCCCGACATCACTGCAAGCCAACCCCGACAATGATGCAACATACACGCATTGAAGTAGGTGAATGATTTCTCTGGTAGGTTATTAAACTCCTCCTCAGTAGGTTAAATCCTCTCCTCAGTAGGTTAAATCCCATCCTCAGTAGGTTAAATCCCATCCTCAGTAGGTTAAATCCCATCCTCAGTAGGTTAAATCCCATCCTTAGTAGGTTAAATCCCATCCTCAGTAGGTTAAATCCTCTCCTCAGTAGGTTAAATCCTCTCCTCAGTAGGTTAAATCCTCTCCTCAGTAGGTTAAATCCCATCCTCAGTAGGTTAAATTATTAAGAACAACAAAAAACCTCTGCAGTTCTGCAGAGGTTTTGATTCAAGTTAAGTTTCATATATATCTAGCCATTTGATAATTTTTTTACGTATTTTTGCTGAAGGGGTTATGACGGTTCTTTCAATATTGCTGACGTAAGAAGGTGATATTTCTAGTGCCTCTGCTACTTGGAACAATGTGAGTTGTAAACTTTTGCGACAATTTTTTAATCTTTCCCCTAGTAATTGTTGGGGATTTTGAGCATTCGGAATAACAGGAAGTTGCTGTTCCTTATTTCGGCCTTTTTGTTTTATTTCAATTGAACGGTAATGGTCCTTAATAATTTCAGGGGGCTCAATTAGAACAGATGCATTTAACCACATTCGCGACCATCCTTTATAATCAGCAATTGCTTCATCCCATTTTTCATAATGCCATGAAGCAATTACACCATCATCAAGTAACGTATCCAATGCCTTTTCGAAACGCTCTCTTGTTCGGGAAGGCGTTTTAACGTTCACTTTTTCTCCTATTGATTCTAGCAATGTATGAATTTTATTTGGTTGTAGAAATGAACCTTTCCTTGCTTGCGTTCTCCAACGCCAGCTAAAGTATCTGGATAACCTTTTCTCCCATAATTGTTTATAAGGGTGATATTGCAGAGCCTTCATAGAGAGCAAAGCCACTTGCCTACTAGAACCATTTAAATATTTCGCAAACACTTGATCAATTGTAAAAGTAATATTTTTAGCGCAATTCTTTTCTGAAATCGAGTATTCTTGGCCATGTTCATCTTTAAAAATAAATGTACGTCCTTGCAATTTTATTTGTACAGGCTTACCTTTTTCATAAATAGTCGCTTTATCAATGCTAAGCCATATACTTTGAATATTTGTTAGCGATTTTAGAATTTGCTCCTTTTGTTTCGCTTCAAATCCGCCACGGCGTCCTTCTCCACCTAGCTTGGGCTTCAAACCTCTCAATGCTAATAAATCATTCAATTCAATTTCAATTATTTCCTCATTATGCTTTACTCTTGATAAAAAGATTCCACAAAGCGCATCAAAGACATCCACATCAACATCTGTCAATGATTCAGCAACTTGCCAAGCTTTTTGAATAGTTGTTACGTTCGGATTAACGAGATGATTGTCAGTTTCTATCTTAGGGCTAATTTGAATAAAACCTTCTGTATTACCTTTATTAATTCTCTTCGTTGGCCAAGGTGACTGCTCGATTTGACTAAAACCTTTTTTAAATATAGCCTCTCTTACTGCTTGATATGGTGCAGAATTCATTACAAATAGATGATTATGAATCATAAAATTATAAGCAAAATCTCGAAGTTTGGAGATTAATAAACCCTTTGTTTCTAGTGAGCCTTTATGTTGATGAATACTACTTTCTATTTCTGGAATTGCTAGTTTCCCTAACTTTATCTCATCTATGATGCTTTGAACCCATTGCTGTACATAGACATTCACTATTTGTGCAGTCTTCTCAACAAATTCAGTATTTTCAGAAAAATTAGTAGTCAAATAGCTATAAAACATTTCATTTAGTTCTCTATCATCTAATTTAGATAATTCCTCTGCCTGACTAAACAGTTCAACTTCTTCTAGCATCCTCTCAAATAATTGATGCCTAAACCAGCTATAAAAATCCTCCCAAGTAGATGACTCTGCTAAAAATGAATTTACTTTCAGTGAATTTTGTAATTGGAGAAGCTTTTCTTCTATTACACTAGGATCTGATAAAATAGGATGACTTTTTATATGTGTTTGATTGCTCTCTGCTAATAAATAAAACATTATGTTTTTGGCGATTTCTGCAATCATTTCATCTCTAGCTTTTAGCCTTAGGTTCAAAAATACCTCTTCATTTTTTTGATATACTGCTTCTTTTATAATGAAGGTCTTTGCAAGTAGTGCATTACCTGCAGCTTGTATTTTAAATATTTCCCCATGCATTTGATGCTGATTAAATAAAGATTCATAATCAATTGATTGCTCGTTTGATGCAGGTATATACAAAACAAAAAAGTTATCAACTTTGCTCGCATACTGTTTTGTTAATTCTGCCATATAACTATTATCTGATACATTCTTCTTAAAATGGGATTGAATATCATTTATTTGCATATGTACCTCCTCCATCAAGATCCAAATTCTCTCACAATAGTCCTAAATTTCAACGGATGAGTCACAAGCTGTTTTATATTGCATCATTGCAATAACACAAAAATACTTTACCTCTATACATTCTACAATCAAACTGTAAACCCTTTCATATTTAAGTTTAAATGCTCGGAAAAACTAAATTTTTCTATTTTTCATTTGAATTTCAATAACTTTTATAGATTATTGTTGCAATATAGATAGATTGGGATGATTGTTGCGCTATGTCTGTTGTTTGTTGCGCTATCTCCATTGTTTGTTGCGCTAAGTCGTCTGTTTGTTGCGCTAACTCCATCGTTTGTTGCGCTAACTCGACCCTTTGTTATTTAGCAGAATATTCACGTCCTAACAAAGCCCCATATGCCTCCTCTCAATCAAAAAACTCCACAGAATAACTCTGTGGAGGCCTATTTTTACATATTCAATTGGTTTTGTTTATATAGTGTTATTACCATACCACCTACGCCAATTATGCCAAATATTAAAGAGGCAATGCTATAGCTTAAAGCTTCTAATCCTCCGATATCAATGAAACTTACAAATGTGTAGATGACGCTTACTAATGAAATAATATAAAATACGTTGAAGATCTTGGAGCTTTTCAAGTATTCAGAAAGTATGAGTATAAAGGCTAGCACGCTGCTGGCTAATATAAAGATCAACTAGACCACCTCTTTACTTTTTTCATTATATGCAATTTTATATAGAATATATTTGCTTTAAATAGCGCCCATTTTGTCCTTTTCATTGAAAGTACAGCCTATTCTAGGTGGCTGTTTGGAGAGCTTAAACTTTCATACTCTCAATATGCTCATTTCGTAAATGAACTTTTTGGATTTTACCAGATGCTGTTTTTGGTAATTCATCTGTGAATGTTACACTTTTAATCGCTTTAAAATGAGCTAATTTTGAACGGGAGAAGTCGATGATTTCCTGTTCTGTTACTTCTGCATTTTCCCGTAAGACAACATAAGCATGTGGTGTTTCTCCCCATTTCTCATGAGGAATAGCAATAACTGCTGCTTCTAAAATAGCGGGATGATCATAAAGAACGCCTTCTACTTCTATAGAAGAGATATTCTCACCACCACTTATAATAATGTCCTTTTTGCGGTCTGTAATTTCAATATAGCCCCTTTCATCAATGGTTCCCACATCACCCGTGTGGAGCCATCCATTTTTAATTGCTTCTAATGTTGCTTTCTCATTTTTCCAATAGCCTTTCATTACGCCATTACTGCGAACGACTATTTCTCCTGTTGCTGTACCATCATGAGGCACTTCTTCCCCGAACTCGTCCACTACTTTTACTTCGGCACCAATCATCTGATATCCTGCTTTTACTTTCAAACGAGATTTTTCATCATCTGATAAGTCACTTAACTGTGGGAGAATTCTAGAAATGAGACTTAATGGTGAAGACTCAGTCATACCGTAAACCTGGATAAATTCCCATCCTAGTTCTTGTTCCACTTTTTTGATAAAGGCATGGGGTGGTGCAGATCCTGCAAGGACAATACGTACCTTTTGGTCAACAACAGGTTTATGTTCATCATAATATTGTAATAGCGAATTAAGTACGGTTGGTGCCATATGGACAACTGTTACTTTTTTCGCTTCAATTTCACGGAAAATTGCCTCTGGTGTTGCCTTCTTCAAGCAAATATGTGTTGCACCATTCGCTGTATAATAAAATGGGGCACCCCAGCCATTTACATGGAACATCGGTAATACGTGCAAGTAGATATCCTCATCTGTTACCCGCAAATGATGCATCGAACTTAGTGCATGTAAATAATTGTTGCGATGCGTCAGCATAACCCCTTTTGGATCACCTGTTGTACCACTTGTATAAAGTAAACTGCAGACATCATTTTCATCCAATTCAGCACGTTTAAATGATTCAGGAGAAAATGTCGCTAGCCACACATCATAACCAATTTCCTTCGTTGCTTCTTCCTTATAATGCACAATGATATGTTCTACTGTTTGTAACAAGTCTTTGATTGGCAAGATTAATTCATATAAATCTTGATCTACCAATAGTACCTTGGATTCGCTATGATTTAAGATAAATAAATAGTCTTCTGGTTTTAATCGGATATTTAGAGGTACCATTATCGCACCTAATTGGTATATGCCATAAAAGCCTTCAAGCATTTCTACCGTGTTAGAAGCGAGATATGCTACTCGGTCTCCCTTAGCAACACCAATTGATTGTAATCCTCTTGAAAGTTGATTTACACGCCCTTCCAACTGGCGGTATGTAAATACTCTCCCTTCGCATTGCACAGCTTCCTTATCACCGTATAGTGTTACTGCACGATCCAGGAACTGTGATAAAACTAGTGGTACATTCATCCCTAAACACCCTTTCTATTTTATGGAATTATTACCATTTTACATTTGTTAGATAATTCTGTCATCTCAAATTTATAAAAATAGCAGCTTTCTGTCGCTTTAACCATACAGTTGAACGTAGTATTCGTACACTAGCGGTGGAAAATTGCTTGTATCCAACGAACGAAACAAACGCTATTATTCCAAGAAGGAGTATGGTAGCATAATAGTATTTTGGATATAATTGTATAATAATACTTTATATAGATATTATAATAAATTATTAGTTATGAAAGGAATGATGAAGATGAAAAAAGAACAACAGGTGATTGGAAAGTAGAGTGTATTTTCTCTTTTCAATCAAAAAACTTTAACTATTTATTGAAAAGAGGAGAATTATGTATACAGATAACGAGCTAACGATTCGACCAATTATGGAAAATGATCTCTTTCGATTATGGGAGCTTATTTATAAGGACGAACAACCTGAATGGAAAAAATGGGATGCCCCATATTACCCTCATAATTCCATGACTTATGAAGAATTCTTGCCTTCCGCGGAAAAATGGATAGGGAAAGAAAACTTTTGGGTTATTGAAGTAAATGGTATTATCCGAGGGATTACTTCATATTACTGGGAACACGAGCCTTCACACTGGCTAGAATTAGGAATTGTTTTCCATGAAGCAAATACCTGGGGAAAAGGACTCGGTACACGTACTCTGAATTTATGGATTAACCACTTATTTAATTCTTTACCATTAGTTCGTGTTGGTTTTAGTACATGGTCAGGAAATGAACGAATGATTCGTGTGGGTGAAAAGTTAGGTATGCAAATGGAAGCGAGAATTCGCAAAGCACGTTATTACAATGGTCAGTATTATGATTCTATTCGTATGGGTATATTAAGAGATGAATGGGAAAATGCTAAATAAGTTAATTTAGGGAGCGATTTTAAATATCCTCCCGTAAAAAGCGTATTCGATCTTCATATCGAATACGCTTTTTAAAATTCAATTTAACTTTAATAAGTTGATGTAAATGCAAAAAAGAAGCCAAGAGCAGAACGCCTCTTGACTAACTCATTTACTATTAATTTCATGTTTTACTATATAGTCATCTCTTCTTTTTCGGATAAGCTAAAATCATTTTGGTGAAAATATATAAAAACAACATGACCAATATTAAATGAATCATCGAATTAGTTTTATAAAAGAGATTAATCGTCGTATATAGTAAGACGGGGTATGTACATGCATACATGGCCATTTTCCAAAGAAGCTGATATACGAGCTTCCTCTTTGAAACGGTTCTTATTAGTAATCCTGTAGTTGCAAGTACTGAAATACTTGTAATACCTGTCAAGATGACTAATAGAGGGTATAAAGTGAAGACTAATAGAAAAGTTTTATCAATGTCGCCTTTTGCTATAAACTCACTTGCCATCTGTATGCCATTTGGTAGCGCTATTACAAAGTGCATAAGTAGAATATACAATAAGTAATCTTTCGTCTTGATACGGTTTATTTGATAAACTGCCTTCTTTTTTGGTAATGATAAACTTACTTTAAATGTAGTAACAATGCTCATTCGACTAATTTAACTCCCAATTTTATTAACTTTAATATACTATGCTCTAAAGTGATTAATAGCCATTATTCTCGCTGGTTGATCTGCTTCTAGTAAATCATCTTCATGATAGATAGCTTCAATTGGGCATACCGTTTCACATGCACCACAATCAATACATAGTCTAGGGTCTATCAGATATTGGTTCCCTACAGGTTTTATACAATCTACCGGACATACATCTAAACAAGATGCTGCTTTTTCATCCTGACACGCCTCTGTTATAACAAAAGCCATTTTGAGTTCCCCCTTGTCTATATGAGCTGTTCTTTCAATATTTGCGGACTTTGCACCCAGTAATCTTCATTGAAGCTTTTCAAAAAGTGATAGAGTAATTGTTTAGACTTCGAATCTAGATGATCCAGAATCACATTCCCCTTCATCGCCTTATCCAACATATTGACTTGCTCTGGAAGGGATTTATAACCTAATTTGATACGTCTTTCTTCTTTCGAAACTAATACTTCACTAGCTGTACAACCTGCATAATATGCTCCACTACTTGAAGTTTGCATAGCAATCCAGACAATCCAATAAGTAAAATAATCTTGTCCCGCATGCTCACGATTTGGTGCAAAACGCACTTTTTTCTCAATCCGACTTCGTCCATGTAATGCTTCCATATCTATAAAAACGTCTTCACGCTCTACATCAATAATGACCGGTGTAATATTATTTAAATCGAGTGTCCCTACGCCAAAACCACCATCGCCATTCGTTGAATCACTACTTAAAATGTTAAACTGTATCTTTTTCTTAATTGGTTCCATATCCCTGCCCCTCTCTTATATACGATTGAAATCATTAAGAGCTACGACTACTTCTATTCATTAGTTGATTGATACGTTTAATATAAAGATTCTAAAGTCAACTAGCAATACAATCTAGCAAAGTTCATTCAATAGTCTGAATGTTGGTTTGGAATACTTTTTGAATAAAAATAACTCAAAAAATCAGTTTTACTGTAAATAAAAAGAAAGCACTATTGATCACAATGCTTTCTTTTCTGGTAATTTAATATGTAGGTTGATCAAAAAGGTTAATTTTTTTGTAGCTCTTCTTCAAAGAAAGCCCCCTTTAATTGAAATAATAAAATTACGCTTTTATTTGTTTATTAAGAAAGACCAACAGATTCTTTTGTGCTTTTTTACTACGAATTATTTTTCTAACACGAATTGTACTTTGTAAATGGCGTCTAACTTTTTTACTTACAAAAAACAAACGGTGATATCTTTCATCTTCGTATATATTCTTAAACCAATCATGTTGTTTTAACCGATCAATATTTTGGTCAATTTTTTTCGTATTTAAAGTTTCACTATATCCAATACTGCCAAATAATCCAGCAATAAATTCTAACAAAAAACTGATCATACTTACTCTTATCCCCTTCTACTTTTGAGAATGCTACGATAATTATTACTAACGCTTTTTTAAGTAACCTACCTCAAAACAGATATTATTTATGGTATGTATATTTGGTAGTAAAATTGGTCAAAAAAACACACCCTCTTATCTAGCGGGTGTGTTTTACATTCACTTAGTATATATTATCGCAAAAAAGCATTAAAAATCTACAAGCATAAAAATTAGGTCCAACACATTGATAAAAATGTGAACCTGTGGTAAATTTATATAGATATACTCTTTGAAATAAAGAAGAGTAGTATATCCCTATTTTAAATTATACAATATATTTTTTCGTTTGTCAAATCCAATTTTTTTAAGGAGTGGTTGCTATGGGTTCAGAATTTCTGCAGGAGCAAAAACGTGTGGATAGTGTAATAGAGACAATAACGGAGCGCATCAGCAAATTAGAGGAAGAAACTTCTCGACGTCAAAACGAACTGGTTAATATACGTAAACACTTCTTTGATGAAGTCAAAGTGAATCTTGATACTTTTGACGATTATCTTGAGACCATCATCGGCTTGAGACAAGAGGCTCAAGCTCTAACTGTAAGTCAAAGCACCGATCGACATGTATCTAAGCAATTGTCTACGCTTCGACGTATGAAGGCGGTTCCCTACTTCGGCAGAATCGATTTCATTGAAGAAGGAGAATCTGCTCAGGAACAAATCTATATTGGAATTTCCACACTTACAGATGCAAGTGGCGAAGAATTTCTTATCTATGACTGGAGGGCACCTATCTCAAGTATCTACTATGAGTACCAGACTGGACCGGCTAAGTATGCAACACTTGAGGGTGAAATCAAAGGCATTTTGGAGAAAAAGGGGCAATATCTTATCCGTGACGGTGTTCTTCAATCCATGTTCGATACGAGTATCACCATTGGAGACGAGATTTTACAGCAGGTACTGGGCAAAGGCACAGATAAACATATGCACAATATAGTAGCTACTATTCAACAGGAGCAAAATCGAATCATCCGTCATGATCGTGGAAAACTGCTTATTGTACACGGTGCAGCTGGAAGTGGTAAGACATCGGCCGCCCTGCAGCGGATTGCTTTTTTACTCTACAAAAATCGCGAAAGTATGAATGCTGATCAAATAATTCTATTTTCACCAAATTCGATGTTTAACAGTTATGTATCCAATGTCCTTCCAGAACTTGGAGAAGAGAATATGCATCAGGTCACATTTCAGGAATACTTAGACCAGCGGCTGAGTAAAGAGTTTCAAGTTGAAAATCCCTACGAGCAATTGGAATATGTTTTAACTGCTACGAACTCCCCTTCCTACAAGTCAAGGGTTGCGAGCATTCGATTCAAAGCATCACCTCTTTTTTTCAATGCGATCGAATTATATATGAAATCGTTAGAGTTCTCTGGAATGAAATTCAAGGACATGATCTTCAGAGGAGAACCGATTGTTACTGCAGAGCAAATAGCAAAAAGGTTTTATAGTAATGACAATTCACTCCGCTTCCATAATAGACTTGAAAAGTTAAAGGATTGGCTAGTTAAGAAAATCAACGAAACTCAAAAGGCTGAACTGACTAAGCCGTGGGTACAGGAAAAAATCGAGCTACTTAACGACGAGGAATACCACAAGGCCCATACCTACTTGGCAAAAAAACGCGGCTTTACAGGAGAATCGATTGCTGATTATGAGGTTGAACCTGAAGTACTTGCACGATTGATTGTTCAACAGAAATTGAAACCGTTACGTAAACGAGTCGGAACATTTGGTTTCATCGACATTAAAGGAATATATAAGCAGCTTTTTGCTGAACCACTGCAGATCAAACAGTGGATAGATGGAGAAACACCCGCGGAGTGGGGGGAGATTTGTCAAGCAACGCTGGAAATGCTGGATGAAAGCAAACTATCTTATGAAGATGCTACTCCATTCTTATTTATGAAAGAGATGATTCAAGGCTTTCAGACGAACGGTTCGATAAAGCACATACTTATTGACGAGGCTCAGGATTATTCACCGTTTCAATTCGAGTTTCTAAAGCGTTTATTTCCTTCGGCAAAAATGACTGTACTAGGTGACTTTAATCAGGCAATATTCGCCCATGCAAGTGAAATGGATGATTTTCGTACACTAATGAGCTTATACGGACCGGATGAAACGGAAGTAATTAACATGACACGCAGCTACCGATCCACAAAACCGATTATCGAATTTACACGCAGACTAGTACCTAACGGCGAAGGGATTATTCCATTCGAACGCGACGGTGAGCTACCCGTACTTACACATTTGCTTAATCACACTGAACTGCACCACTGCATCGCATCCAAAGTTGCAACTTTACGAAGTCAACAATATAACAGTATCGCTATAATATGTAAATCATCTAAGGAAAGTAAGAGTGCATTCGAAGCCTTGTCTCACATCGATGATATTAAGCTCGTGAAAAGCGGCTCGATTGAATATGAACAAGGAGTTGTTGTCATACCGTCGTATTTGGCTAAAGGCATTGAATTCGACGCTGTCATTATTTATGATGCATCAGAGCAAGTATATGGCGATGATAGCCTTCGCAGAGCATTTTACACCGCCTGTACTAGAGCTATGCATCATTTGCAACTTTACAGCGTAGGTGAACCGACCCCATTATTGCGAAACGTCTTGCGTGAAAGTTACATCCAAGCTTGATTTAATCTAAATTTTAAAATAAACACATTAGGCAATTAATTAATTAAGAATAATATTAATCAGCCGAAAGTATGTAAGTTTTTATTCACCGCTTACATATTTTTCGGCTTTTTAGATTTTAAAAATACATCCTTATAAGAATCACTTTTAAATTGATTAACCTTATAGTTCTTTCTTACATTTTACAGTTATAAATTTTACTGGCGGTTTATTTTTCATGTTCTTATTTGGCTCGTCAATCTCTGAAAACTCTACCAATCCATATTTCTCGAATTCTTGTTTTATGGAGTCAGAATCATAAAAATACATTTTAACGCCTTCCATTATCTCAAAATAGTCTTTATCCAATTGTTTCCCCTTTCCAAACATTGGGGCTTTTTTTGAAACAGTTGTAAAAATCATATAACCATTTGGTTTTAACTGATTATAGCAATCTCTAATAAACTTATCTCTCTCAGGTTTATTCAATAAGTGAATAAGTGCATGGCTAAATATACCGTCATAGAGTGTTTTATCAAAAGGCATGTCAGTTACTGAACCCTGAAAAATACTAATATCAAGCCCGTTTTGCCTCGCCAAATCAATCGCTGTTTTTGAAATCTCAATACCTGTTACATTTATTTCATTATCAATAAAAACCTTTGCATTTCTACCATATCCAATACCTGGTACCAGTATGTCCTTAACATTCTTTTCAAGGAAAAAGTCCTTTGTCACAATTGCGGAGTCTGTAGGTTCAAACCCCCACATCGTTTGTTTTTCTATAAAACTTGATTCCCAGAATTCCGTCATATCTCTATCTCCTCTTTGTTTTATTTTTATTGGGATGCTATCTTGTTTGACGCTAATGTTAAATTCAAATAATGTTTATATGCCTAAACTCCAATAAATTAGGATTCACCAATTCAGTTCTTCTATAATATTTGGAGGCTAATACATAAACTTTAAATTTCAAACAAGTATATTACAGACTCTTTATATCCGCAATTAATTTGAATCGAACTCTTTTACAATTACCCATCTCTTTCGTAAATGTGATAAAAATAAGGATATTGATTTTCTTCAAATCTTTCTTCCTTGGATAAATTACTTTTCGATATCAGCAAGCTGCAAAAGGAAGAAGCATTACCATGAGCATGTCCCGTAAAGGTACGCCCGCTGATAATGCCCCATAACTATATACGAATACAAATGAAATGAAACGAAACAACCAGTCGCCGGTACAATACCGACAACTGATTGGATAAATACTTTTTTGATCTATCCGGTATAAACACTTTCACATGTTCCAGCTGCTGGTTCATAAAAACAATGATTTTTAAATTGACCAGTAAAAGGTTGACCGTACCATGTTGGAGGACATTCAGCATATGGATTAAAATACCAAAGTGCAAAATGCGCTGGATGTTGTCTCCAAAAATCTAAATTTTGCTTTGCTAATCTTTTTTCAGAAGATCTCGCTCTTTGATAAAATAAATTCCCTTTTTGAACAGCTTCAAAAGAATAATTTCCTCCTTGCACCTGATAAATGACATCTTCAATTGTTCTTACATCTTTAAAGTCTAAGCAATCAGCTACAGCACGATTAACAATGACATTCCCAACATATAACATCCCTTGGTTTCCTTCACCCTCGGCTTCCGCCCTCATCATTCTTGCCATTAATGCAACGTCTGCATCTCTGTATTTAACTCTTGGCATTTTTTCACCCCATAATTATTATATGAAAAAGGTCTTTATTGTTGACATTAATAAAATAAGAGTGCTTTGTTTTTAAAGCTTTACCATTTCCAAAAATCAACTTAATTTTTCTAAATCCAACTCACAATAAGAATGATACTTGCTCCCCCCAAGCTGTAGTTGCAACTATCCACCAAACAACGGATTGAGTAGTTGAACTTTTCTTTCTTTCCAGTTGTTTAGCAATTGGCACCACTCTTCAACTCCTGCCCCGTTAGTTGAATAAAAAACATACTAACATTAGTAGTACAAACCATGGCCATGGTTTGTGCTACTATTTTTTTATAGTAGAAGTGAAGGAA
>NZ_LILB01000001.1:971780-1085201 GCF_001274945.1 Viridibacillus arvi
ATTTAGGTGGTAGGGGTACCCCTACCACCTAAATCAAAATCATCTATTCCAATAAAATTCTTTCAAAAGTACTTGACCTGGAGGTAAGAAAGAGCTGTCTGAACAGCTCAAAGATCTTCTGCTAAAGCGCCAGTTAGTTCAAGAAGAAAGTTAAATATTTTTCTGCAATAATTCTATTAGACCATTGGGATAAAGTATTTTCTTCCCATCACTAATTTCCTCTAAAGAAATCCATTTCGTGAATGTAGTTTTACTCCCTTCTACAACTTTAAAACTTTCTTTTTGGTATAGCGTTTGATCTATAAATTCCACCAAGTACACCTGAGTTATTTCGTGACCTATATTTTCGTCTATTCTAAAGATGTTTTCTAGACAGGCAATATAGCGTTTAATCTCTATGCCCACTGCTATTTCTTCACTGTATTCTCTTATAATAGTTTCACTAGACTTCTCACCAAGTTCAATTGTCCCACCAATTGGTCGATAATATGTACCTGTTCCTTTTGAATGTTTCCCCTCTTGTTCTTCTAAAAGAATTTTATTATTGTTTATTATTATCCCTAAAGTATTTGCCCTTGGATACACATGATCCCCCCTTTTATATTACCTACTTCATATGTATAACATTATTTCTTAATCCAAAAAATTGCCTTCCTTGTTTAATGAAGTACTTCGACACCAATCTAAAAGTAACCTTCTTCCAGCATCTCAAAGTCTAAATTTAACCAAGGGGAATGCCTACAAGTTCATATAGTAAATATAGTATTTGAATGAATAACGAAAACGATTAATCAATAATATTAATCGAACAATTAACATTATTGATTTTACACATCAATAAATTTAATTTCATTATTTATTTTTTTAATTTCTTGTTATATAATCGAATTATCTAAAAGGAAGGGATTGCATTATGGCTTATAAAGTAATCACAAATTGTCCGGTCTGCAGTGAAACATTGAAAATTACAAAATTGCATTGCTCTCATTGTCACACTACGATTGAAAATGAGTTTGAATTATCTAAAATAGCATCCTTATCAAAGGATCAGCTTCATTTTGTGGAAGTATTTTTAATATGCAGAGGGAATATCAAAGAAGTTGAAAAGGAACTTGGGATTTCTTATCCGACGGTTCGAGGCAAGCTAACAGACATCATTTCTTCCCTTGGATATGTGCAGAAGAAGAAAAATGATGTAGATGAAAAAAAAGTTGTCACCATGTTGGAAAATGGCGAAATTACACCAGAAGAAGCCATTAAACTCTTAAAAGAGGAATAGGAGGAATTTATCATGAAAGAGGAAATTACAAGAGTGTTAACAATGGTTCAAGAAGGTAAGATTGATGTAGATAAGGGATCAGAACTGATTCAAGTATTAAAAGATAAAGAAGAAACAGGTAATAAGCTTTTTGAAAAACCTACTAAATATTTAGATAAAACATTAAAAGTTCGTGTTGTATCAACCGAAAATGATAATGTCACGGTCAATTTACCTATAAAACTTGTCAAGGTAGTATTAATGGCTGGACACAGCATTGCAGCGAGTATACCTCAATCGGAAAAATACATTAAAGATATAGACATAAACCTTATTATTGAAGCAATCGAAAACGAATTAGATGGCCAAATTGTTGATATTAAATCGGCAAACGGGGATACCGTTTCGGTCTTCATTGATTAGTGATTTGCTTATGATGCACGTAAAAGTGAAAGCAAAAGGTGTTCGGTTTACCATCCCAATTCCATATGCTATTTTAAACATTGTTATTTCAATTTTGTCTTCAAATTTTTTACAAAAAAATATTAACAAATGGACAAAAGAGCACTTCGAAAGAAAAAAACTGGACTTTACCTTTCCACAAATAGACAAAAAAATGCTAAAGCCTATCGTCAAGGAACTGAAAAATTATAAAGGGATCGTGCTAGTAGATGTCAAAGCTAATGACGGTACTGAGGTTAAGGTTAGACTATAATTTATTATAGAATACACCGACTACTTACTGACCTTTTGAAGTAAAAGCTTAATTTCTCGCTTACAATTCCGAGAGAATTGTAAAAAGACAATAAAGTTATTTGATTTTAATAGCTTAAACAAGTATAACCCCGTTCTAAATTTAGTACGGGGTTAGCAAGTTTAGTTAGATGTCTTTTTATTAAATAAGTTCTGTTTAACTGTATTGTTGATTCCATATTCAAAATAATAAACTTCGAATACGCTGATTTCCAATTAGAGTAAATCAATTATTCCTTTACAAATTCAATAACTATTTTAGAATATGGTAAATATTTTACATTGCACTCGTAAGTACCTTCTTTAACGTAAGGAAAATCATTTACACCTCCCGAAAGCCTTAAACTGTCTATTACTATCTCTAATCCTTCAGAACCTTTTGCTGTAGGCTCTGGCACATATACTTGGCATACCCCTACAGATTCTTTTATATTTCCACTCATAAGTGCAATTAAGTCAAGAGAACTCACAACAATCAAAAATGAACTGATCAAAAACACCAACCAAGCTGTAATTATTACTTTTTTGAAATCTTTATGGTCGCGTTTTTTAGAGAAAATCTGAATTACAGTTAATGCCCCTAATGACCCAATTATTTTAAATAAAAATCCTAAAGAAAATGCAATCATTAAATCCTACCTTACTTATTTTATCGACCAACTTTTTAACTTTATGCTACTTATTATATATCAAAGATTTAAGTAAACAGAGCCCCCCAAAAAACAAACACTTTATTGAACTAAACTGCCTTTTAGTTGAATAACAGTTAAGCCTGTCCCCTTACTTTTTTCAATAAAATAAATGCTTTGATTAATTCATTACTACAAAAGATTTGAAGGGTCAATTAGACGGATTTAGTTTTTACGATGTATGTCGTAATGTGTTTAATCCTTTATTACCTACACAGATAAAATTCGATAAAGACAAACAATGCCTGCTATCTGAAAGTCTTGAATTTTACCGTAGATAAATTTTCCACATTAACTTGTAAGGTGATAATATAGGGATTTAATTTTGATTTGAAAATATAAAAACCTAGCTACATTTTATTTAGTAAGGCTCTTTAACGTTGTTCAAAATGAATAATTTAATGATTGATTAGATGAATGTCACCTCTCCTTTCTATAACAATACATATTATAGGTTTAGAAAGGAGGGGATTTATTATGGGATATCAAAACTATGGTAACGACTATGGCAGACGAAACAATTCATCATTTGCTTTAATCGTTGTCCTATTCATTCTTCTAATTATTGTTGGCGCTAGCTTCATGTATTAAACTACAGCCTCTTTCTTGTAGCTAACCCATAATAATAATTGTAATGTTAAGGTTAAGGAAATTTAGCCTTACACATCCCTTTTCTCTCGACGAGGGTCACTTGCTACCAAGTGACCCTTTTAATAGTTGCTTTCCTCATTTACTGCACATATTATTTCAGATATTCATTCAACATATAAATTTTTACCTTAAATCAAATAAAGAGAGCGAGGAATAGATAACACTCCCTCACTCTCTTTATTTAGCTTTAGAAAAAAGCTTGATTAAAACGGCGTAAATCTTTCTAACTATTAATAGGATATATATAAAAGAGTTCGATTATTTTCATGAGCCTCATTGAACTAAAGCATCCGTTCGTATTAGAACTGTATTACAAAGAGGATTTAGATCCTCAAAAAAAAGCGTGGGATTAAGCATTTAAACCTTCGGCATCTGACAAGGCAACACGAAAATATGACGAAAATTATGGTTCAAACAAAGCTACAATTTCAAGCTTATATCGCTCACTTTTCCATCCCCTTTAACATTAATAAAATCTCTTCTATCACAATATCAGGCTCATCATGATGTATATAATGTCCACTTCGACTAGCAATCCTGAACTTACTTGACGTTGACAGACATTGGAATTCTGCTTGTAGGCTTTGTTCAATTTCTAATATTTCTTGAGAGGGCCATCCCTCTTCACCATTATCGGGTAAACCTCTTGTAATAATTGAGAGAGGGATGTCACTTTGTCTTGAATGATCAACAATTTGCTTATAACTCTGTATTTTATCAATCTTCTCACTATTCAACATAGGATTCTCGAAATATTCCCTATTTCCTGCAAGTAGATTTTCTGGTAGAGCCTTTTCATAGGCAAGTTCTTTATATTCCGGTGCAGCGTCAACCAAAACCAAACCACAGATATCCAGTGGATAGAGACTGGTAAACAATCTGGCGACCAATCCACCAAAGGAATGTCCTACCAATATATAAGGCTTCTCCACGTCAAGCGCTTGCAACAATTCGGAGAGCTCCTCGACAAGATCACAGCAAGTCCGCGGTACTGCTAAGTCTTGACTCCTGCCAATACCCGCCCTATCATAGGACAAGGTTGACATTTCATCCGATATTCGGTCTTGGACCTTTTTCCATGTTTCATGGCTATCGCCTAACCCTGCAATAAAAATTACGCTAGGTGTATTTTTACGTTGATATTTATTGAACAATCTACGACTATCATAGAAATCGATTATCTTTTTGTGTTGAATAGTCACTTTTAATCACCCAATTAAATTATAAGCTTTACATTAGTATTTCCACAATAAAAAAAGAGCCGTCTATGCAGCTCAGTAATCTTTTGGTAAAGCCCCCAAGAGCTTAAGGTCTCTACTCTTGATTAAAATGCAATAACTTATCTAAAGGTATATCTGATTCTTTGAAGCCGTATTTCGTTATCATCATTAGTTCAATCGCTTTTTCAGGGTTCTCTTGATAAATCTTTATAATTACTTCACAATGTGCCAATGCTAAGTGATCTGTAAGCATCCGTGCAAATTCCCCTAGTATTTCTCTATGTTCATCTTTAACAGGTTTATCAGAGAAATATGTAGCAGAGACATAGTTTGCACGCTGGTCATCTTCTTCATAAATTAAATCTGGATTTTCAAAATCATCCAATGTGGCAGATCGAAATTCATCTAAAATGGCTAAAGCATAATGTTGGCCCCCAATTTTAACATCCCACACTTCAAAGTCCCTTAATCTAATTTTACGTTCAAAATAATCAATCAAACTTAAGTCCCCTCTCAATTTATTGAACTGTTGATAATCATTCAAAATTATATTTTCTCATTGAACTACTCTGCCTGTTAGTCGAATAAAAAAATGAAGCTATGTTGAATCAACACTTCTATTCTTACGACTATTATCAATTTCTATAGTTATGGAAGATTTCTTTCCAGTCGCCCATCTTTCATTTTGAACACCACCAAACTTTTAAATTGTTTTAATCTAACTAAATTTTAAAGCTAAACGCAGGAATCTCCTTGAAAAAATTATTAAAAATATTAATGTTTGACTATAATATTTTACTTCTTTAGAATAATATGTAATAAAAGGAGGCGGTTTCTAATGAATTTTTTTACCAAGACCGTTCTAAAATTTTTATCAATTATGTCGCTAATTGCTCAAGTTTTATGTGCGTTTGCTGGATTAATGCTATTATTTGCGTCTGGAGCTTTATTGTTAGTACCAAACGGAGTCAAAAAACAATTGCTACAGTATACAGATTTAAACTCAAACACAAACCTATCAGTATGGTTTTTAGTACTTTCTTGCTTAGTCGCGCTAGCAATCATTGCTTGTTTGTTTGTAATTATGTACGCACTACATAAAATAATTGGTAATATTCACAAACAACACTTCTTTGTTTCTCGAAATCTTACATACCTAAAACTAATCTTAATCTCGATCACTAGCTTTACCGTTTTGAACTTCATTAGTAAGCTGTTATTTGCGCAAGTACATGCATACAATGTCAGTGTTATTTTTCCATATTCTTGGCCAAGTTTAATAGGAAACATTCTTTTGTTATCCATCGTTTATATGCTTTATGTGGTTTTTAAATACGGCATATCTTTACAAGATGATTTTAACAACGTGATTAAGATGGAAACTCCTAATGAAAAAAATTAATCTAGATCGAGCAATGCTAGAAAGAATAATTTCTTCAAAGCGTTAGCAGAAAAAATTGGAATTACCCAAGTTAACTTATCAATACTAAAAACAGGTAAAGCACGTGGTATTCGCTTAGCCACATTAGAAAAAATCTGCCAGACATTAAATTGTCAGCCTGGTAATATAATCGAATACGGAGAAAAAACAGACATACAACAAAACAATTGTTATATGTCTGTTTTTAACTATTCCGCAATATGTTTTATATCCCAACTATCCTCTAAGTACTCTAAACAGCTCAAAGATCTTCTACTAAAGCCCCATTAATTTAAGTACAATTCTTCACATACTATGGTTATAACAATCTATTTTCAATATGGTTTTACCGTTACGCCTAGTACAGTTGCCCGTATCATATCCATATCATTTAATTCAGCTAATTCTTTCGGTGTTCCTGTTACCACAGCACCTATTATCTCAATATTTTCAGCAGCTAGGTTTGCAGATTCACCTTTTAAATTGTTATATATACGATTAAATTCCCCAAAGTATTTTCCATCTTCATAATTTAAGCCCGATTGTACATCATCAATAAAACGCTTCTCACTCATAGAGGAATCGGTAGGGTCTTCACTAAACCCGTAAATTTCAGTAGCTAATTCTGGGAACGTAGGTTTATACTTGGTTATGTGTGTGTTTAATGATTTAATATCTTCACGTGAATAAGTATCTACCCAGTACCATTTAAGTGTTATATTCTCTGGAATTAGTTCACGAACTTCATCCGGTGTATATTTTTGGTTAAATGAAACCCCCAATTCGATAAAAGTATCATCTTTAAAATTATTCAAGGTATTTAGATCATTACGAATTTGGCTGTAGGATACATCTGGATGATAAAAATTCATCATTCTTTGCTTTGTCTCACGGTCATAATTCCTATCAAGTCCATCTTCTTTATCTTTAATCTGTATTTCAGTACGTTTGAAACGACTCATCCCTCCAAACAGACTATACCTAACAACATGATTACTCCAATCTACTGGAATCCCTTCAATCTCTTTGTATCGATTAAACGTTAAAATCCCTTCAAATACACCATTTGATTCGTTTTGACTCTCTAATAACTCAATATTGGGATTAGTAATTCTGCTAAATAATTCGATATCACGCATCGCCTTTTCTTGACTTCCCCTTATAATAAAAAGCCAAGACAAACTTAAAGTAATTAACAAGAAAACTATGACAAATAAAGAGATACCCATATTTCTAAGAATCGTTTTTCTCTTTGCTTTTTTTACAACCTTTGAAATAGTACTTGTTGACTTTCCATCAAAAAAATCATTTAATTCCTGTTCTTTTATATTTTCTGTCATATTTTTCGTTCTCCTTTCGATATATGTCTTTAAAAGATTTTCTTGCACGGAATAAATAGGTTTTCAATGTTCCTAAATTTAAATCCAACATCTCAGAAATCTCTTCGTAACTTAATCCAAGTACATATTTCAATAAGATTAATTGCTTATGTAAGGGAGTGAGTTGATTCAGTATTTCTTCAATTTCTTTTTTCATCTCAATTTGTTGAACATAGTCTTCTGGTAAAAGTGAATCGTCTACAAGCTCAAAGTGGTCAAAAGATATATTCACTTCCCTTTTTTGTTTGCGACACAAATCATAATAATGATTAATTGATACTCGAAATAGCCAACTATACGCTTTGTTTGGATCAACTGATTCAATATTTAAAATAAATTTATAGATGGATTCTTGGATAATATCTTCAGCATCTCGAGGATTTGCGCCATTTTTAATTAAATACTTAAAAATGGTTGCTGTTTTTTCTTGCAAAACTATGTACAGTTCATCATGCCCACTCATTACTCCCCTCCTTTTCAGTTATAAGACCATTAACAACGAAAAAAGTTAACACTTAAAATGAAATTTTTCTAAAAAATTTACAAAATAAAAAGCATGATCCATTAGAATCATACTAAAATATGATAATTCGCTGTTTAACTTAATGTCATTTTTATTAAAACAATCTACTTTCGTCTTCGGAAATTTATAATTTCAAAGTGTGCTACGACAAAAGATGAGCATTGTAGATTACGTTCGTATAAGTGAGCGTATGAAAGAGCTGAGTTATTAATCGTTGCTGCATAATGCAACCCATTTCATCCAACACTTTCCCAAAGTCTTCTCATCAGTCTGAATATGTATATTGATTTACTTCAAACGTACCGCCAACAACTTTCTACGTTAGAGTGTGAAATTGATCAATTGGCGGCACAACTCGAAGAATTTAAATTAATAAAGTCTCTTTCCGATGTAGGTTTTTAAGTCCCACTCTTCACAATTTAAATGAATGTTGTCCCATTACAAAATGGCGTCTTTTTATTCAAGAAGAGCCCCAATTGTTGAAGATCAGATCGATTTTTTCAGGAACACTCCTGTTATTCGATGACTATTTCTGGCTACGCTGTATCTCCTGTTTCTCCATATAACTACGCATCCGTTGCATATATTCGGGGGCGTCCATCGGATTCCCGGCGATCATTTCAATGATACAGAGTCTTTCGGCACGTTCCTTTTCAGCTTGGGTTATAGCCTGATCAAGTTCTCCATAGGTCCGAACCGTAACGGTAAACGCGTTGCCACCAAAGGCTTCAGCTAGCTTGGTGTAAGACCATCGAGGGATTTGGTTGTACTTTTGATTATCTGTTTGGATATTCAAATATTTCTCTATCGTATAACCATCGTTGTTCAAGACAAAGATTATGGGCTTGCAGCCGTAATAAAGCATGGAACTGATTTCTTGGACTGTAAGCTGAAGGGAGCCGTCACCCGTAAACAGTAGCACCCGGCGTTCCGGCGCGGCGATACTGGCACCGAAGGCCGATGGTGTGGCATAACCAATGGACTCCCAGCCACCTTGTCCAATATATGTTACATTGCTTGGCAGTCTCACCTCCGCCATTCCATTGTAGAACGTCCCGGTCTCGGCGATCACAATATCGCTCTCTTTCAGCATGCGCTGAAATCGAGGATAATAGCCTGCCGCCATTAGAGGTTCGTCGTGACTAGCTGTGACATGATCGTAAGGAAATGACAATTTCCCCACCACCCCTTTGCCTTTGTAACCCGCTTTCTGCACTGCTTGAAGCATGTCGGATGCCAGAACATTCGGATATTCCGCCTCAGCGACCTTGACCATATCCGGTTGAATATTGACAGTCACCAGAGGGTTCAGCTTAGCGGTAAAATTTGCGGTGTTGGTGTCAGCCCATACCATGCCGACCGCAATGATACAGTCTGCATTTTCTACTATGCTTTGGACTTCGGAACTTCCGAAAGAGCCTAGATACATTCCTATATAATTTTGATGGGTTTCGTCGAATGCTCCCTTCCCGAACATCATCGTTACAACAGGCACGTTCATGACGTCGGCTAGCTGCCGAACTGCTGTCTGAAGGCCGAAATGCATCGTTTTAACGTCCACCAAAATGACCGGCCGGTGGGCACGCTCCAGCAGCTGACGAACATGATCTGCCGCTGCCTGAAGAGTTTTTAAGTTGGACATTGGAAGCGGTGGTATCGGCTCTTCACGGGACGTGATCTGCTTGGTCACTAAATCATCGGCAACAACCAGGTATACCGGCTTTTTCTTTTCCTTTGAAATGCGAATCGCAGCCGGAATTTCAATCTTGGCGTTTTCCGGTGTGATTACCGCGGTATAAACCGCAATATGCTCATACACTTTGCGGAAGACATCAAAATTTCCATCCATTAGGGTGTGATGCATCAGCTTGTGCTCCTTTTGATCCTTATCAGGGGGCGCACCCACAATGTGAATTATAGGCACATTCTCGCTGTTGGCTCCCGCTATCGCATTGCAGGCGCTGAGCTCCCCGACCCCGAAGGTCGTAATAAGAGCCGAAATGCCTTTAATTCTTGCGTAGCCATCTGCGGCATAACCCGAGTTTAGTTCATTTCGTCCACTTATAAACCGGATGCCGTTATACCTCTCCAAAGTATCAAGCAGTGTAAAATTATAGTCCCCTGCGACGCCGAAAATTTCGGTAATACCCTCAAGCTTCAGGCAATCGAACAAATACTGGCCAACCGTTTTTTGAGGCGTTCCGGTTTGCGTGCTAGAACTGCCCACAGTCATCTTGTTATCCATCGCTCTCTCACTCCTTATTCGTTTTTAAGATTCTCTCTTTTAAAGTACCCTTTTATTGAACAGGCTATTCCGCGTGCGGAGCGATTAGCGGTAAGATGATAATAAAATTATTTAATTCCAAAATCTCAAACAAGCATAACCCCGTTCAAAATTTAGGACGGGGTTATACTTGTTTAATTTTTGATGTAAGATACTTAATTACACTAAAATGTAACAATAAAAATCTAAGTTTTATTCACCAATAGCTCCTTTGAGAAGCGAATTAGCTTATTATCTTCAACTACATACCCGTTGCCTCGTTAGTAAAATATCAATATGTTTATATTTCAATAGAGTTGTCACTTTAATACTAATTTTCTAAGAGATAGAAATAACGCTACTGTCAAATTCAATGGGAAGCATTTGAATCAATCCCCATGGTCGTGTGGAGCCAGTCGAAGATGGTCTGATGAAGCAGACGCATTGCGCCCATATGGCAGTGCTCGCCTGCACCATCAGCGTTCTTCATCACGACATGCTTATACGGAGCTTTTAGCTCGGACGCAAGCTCGCTTGCCTGCCCCTTGAACACAAGGTCGTTCTCTCCCTCAAGAATTAGTGCGGGTGACTTGATATTGTGCATGTCTTCGGTGGTGAGGGCAAACTGCTCGCTCTTACGGATGTATTCCGGTTCATTCGAAGTGCCAAACACCCACACACCATTCTGTAGAGCCCAGCGAGTGTAGGTGTCGTCTTTCTTCATCCATTCGAGTACGGGGATCGCCTGCTCATCGAATCCGGCTTTGATCCAATCAACGAGGAATTTCGGAAGTGGAGGATACGTTGCGAAAAAGCTCGTCATACCATCGTCGAGCACGATCGCTGCCGGACGATGATCAAAGGCTGCTGTCCGAGCGCACAGATATCCGCCCATGCTATACCCAAACAGCACAATTTTGGACTTGTCGACCTCAGGAAGTGTCTCAGCGTAATCCATAACAGGACCGAGCACTGCTTCCCAGTCCGGACGGAAGGGCACTTTCTTCTCTCGGATCATGCGACCCGTACCAGGACCGTCATACAAGATCACGTTGAAACCGCGCCGCAACGCAGCTGCGCCAATGACATAGTAGCCTTCCTCTGTCGTCGAGTCAAATCCATTGGTGTAAATGAGAGTCGGCCGGGGTTTCCCGCTGTCGTCCACTAGGAGCAGGTATCCGGGGAGCTTATCTTTGCCGTAAGGGATAGAGATTTCCTCAAAGGGGCCATCCAGCAGTTTGCCCGCCTTCACAAACGCTTCGCGAGAAAGACCGAACAGCTCGGGAACGTGCGAATCGTATATAGGATCCTTGCGACGGTAAAATTCAGCGCTGCGATAGTAGGCCGAAGCGCGCAAGAACGCCTCCCGTGCACTGATCTTGTCACCATGCTCGAAAGAATATTTGCCTCGTTCATAAATACGGTCTGCGGTAGCTTTCCACTCCTTCATCCATGCTTCTTCATCACCCTCAGGGATTGCAGCAACGGTCAAGAGCACTTCGTTAAGATCAGCACCGTTGTCAACCGCAAATCCAACTGCACGCAACGTTTCGAAATTAAATGATGTATCTTTGAAAAAAAAATTCGTGTCAAAAACTCCCTTTTGACTTGTTGTTGAATGAGCCTGTTGTGTATCAATTCCCTTTTTGTCTGATGGTGCATATATCGGAGCATTTACTGTTGCTGTATACACTGGAGATACTCTGGATAGTGCATACATCTGGGAATTCACTGGTGCTGCATATGTTGGGGATACTCCGGATGGTGCATACATCGAGGCATTCACTGGTGCTGCATACGTTGGGGATACTCCGGATGGTGCATATATTTGAAGTGTTGGTTCCATAAAACTAAATGGGTATTCATAATACCAAAAGTGCTTTAGATATTGTTCGTACATGTTCTCCTCCTACTTTCCAAATAGTTTTCTCAGGTAACTCATTAAACATTAAAGAATAGGTTAATATCATGCACAGTCTACAATATGCGATTTTAGATCGAAAAGTGTTAGGTAGATGCCTATTCTTTAATCATCGAAGGGACTACGAGTATAGCCTGCTAAGAAATCTAAACGTTGGTCTTCAGTTCGCAGGAATCTCCCACTTCTATAAGTGGGGTTAGTTCAAAATATATGCATTTATTGAACTAACCCCCGTTACTTGAATAAAAAAAGGTGTTCTACCCTTGTTGCAGTAAAGCACCAGTTAGTTTAAGTTCAATACTTCACAAATTTCTAATTAACATCAATATCAAATACCAAAGTAGTTTCACCATTTTTCCATTTTCCTACAACTTCATATACATAGTATCCTTCTTCAGCAGGGACTGTTAATACGTTTCCGTTTAATGGGACTTCTTCAACTTTACCGTCTTCATTCAATTGAATCACAGTTATAAAAGTAGCTTTTTTATCCAGTTCAATTTTTATTTCACTATTCTTTTCAACTATTAATGTGCCGAAACTATTTGCTGATTTCATTGGGGAGAAAGGATCTAATTTTTTTGCCTGTTTCATCCGTATATGTATAATATCCATGTATTAAATTATATTCTTTATTATCAACAATGATTTTCCCATCCAAATACATTGAACTCGCTTCTTCTTCGGCACTCTAAGTACAACCTACAAGAATCATAGATGTTAATAATATTAAAAAAAGTCTATTCATTCGATTCATCACCTCCTACAACTACTTTATGCACCGTTTGTTGAATAAGAAAATGTATTAAAGCATGTTACCTTAATCTTTGAGACGGCAGTGAACTACCATAGAAACACTATCTTTATTAAATCTTGTTTTTTTCCACGACCCATAAAGCTCGACTAATTCAAAACCATTAGATTTAAGAAGTCTCTCTAATTCCAAAGGAAATGTATAGCGTAACAATATAGAGTCTTTATTTGTAATAATCAAAGTACCATTTTCAATAATTTCACTTGTAGTTGTACAATGCAAAATTTGTGTATTATGGTCATATACTTCAAGATGTTTTTCATTAACAATTTGTTTATTGTTAATTGTTTTTCGTTCAACCGTTTCTTCAACATTGGCTAGTTCTTTCAAAATTGGATTCCGTGTGTCGAAGATAAAAGATCCTTTTGATTGTAAGTGTTTTTTAACCGAAGTAAACAAATCATCTTGACTCTCATTTGTTAAAAAGTGCTGAAAAGAATTTCCTGTCATATAAATCAGTGGTGAATTGATAGGTAAATTTAATTTTGTGCAATCCTGCTGCATAAACTGAATATTTAAATTTTCTGTTTCAGACTTACGTTTAGCATGATTTAACATACCAGTATGAATATCTATTCCATACATTCTAAATCCTTTTCTTGCCATTGGAATCGTCAAACGACCTGTTCCACAAGCCAATTCAATAATTGGTTGATTACTGTCTTGGGCACACTCTAGAATAATTGCTAAATCTTCCTGATAGTGATTATACAATTCATCATATTTTACAGGATCGGTGTACTTTTCTAAATTTTTTTCGAAAATATCTAAAGTCATATAAATTTCCCCCTTTTCTAAAACCTAATTACACATATAACAAATTCTTCGACTAACTTTCCAAAAACACCTTGTTGTTAAACTAAAATAACCCGTTATTATATATACATTTCTTCTCACTCTTCACAATAATATTAACATAAATATCCAATTCATTTCACAAAACTACACTCTATTAGACACACTCTCTCCTTATATGAATATAATTTTCACTAGTAAATTATTTTTCCGTAAAGTAATTTATGTTCAAATTATGTCACAATAACCGAAATTTCGACTCAATATGACATATATCACTTTCAACTTGTTCCTTACCTGTTGTACATTAACGTTTATAGATGGTTTGTTCCACCTTTTCTTGCGAACGTACACGCCATTACATTACATCTAAAGGGGAAAATATTAAAATGACTAAGAAGATTGCTTGGGTTACTGATACAGCTGCACTGCTAAACGAGACATTTATAGAAAAGTATAAAGTTCATGTTTTGCCTTTAAACATAGTTTTCTCTGAAGGCGCTTTCAGAGAAACAGTTGATATGACACATGATGAATTTTATGACAAACTTCGCACTGCTAAAGTACATCCAAAAACATCACAGCCAGCTATTGGTGAAATGGTCGAGCTTTACAAAAAATTAAAGGCTGAAGGCTATGACTGTGCGGTGGCCGTGCATACTTCAAGTGATCTATCAGGAACATACCAAAGCTCACAAACTGCTTCACAATTGGCGAATTTTAAAGTTTACTCAATTGATTCGAAGATCGGCTCATATCCAATGGGTAAAATGATTAAAGATGGAATTACACTGGTTGATAAGGGGCACGACATAGAGGAAGTTATTGCTCATATTGAAAAAATGACAGAAAATGCTGAGCTATCTTTCATTCCATCTAGCTTAGATCAACTGCATAAAAGTGGACGTGTATCAGGTACTAAAGCATTCTTAAGTAATTTATTAAATATAAAAGTGGTTATTTCATTTGATAACGGGAAAGTGGTTATGAAAGAAAAAGTAAGAGCAGATAAAAGAGCGAAAAAATACGTGACAGATTTACTTAGAAATGATATGAAGAACGCAGATATCAATGAAGTCGCCGTTATCAATTGTAACAATGACAAGGATGCTCAAAGCTGGAGAGATGAACTATTACAAGAATTTCCTGAGCTTAAAGTGTTAGTCTTACCACTTAGTGCATGTGTTGGCGTACATGCTGGTGAAGGTACGACTGGACTTAGCTGGGTGAAATGTTAAAAATAAATGAATGAGATCTTTGTTTAGCATTGCAATTTAGATGCTAACAAAGGTCTTTTTTTACTTTTTACTAGAAAAATAGTCGATGTACTCGATCAGTATACAAACAAGAATTAATTAAAAAACAGGACATGCTCATACGCATGCCCTGCTACCATCTCTGACCGTTAGTTATTTGTTGAATTAAAGCTTTTTAATTCTTCTTTACTTCCTACTTCATCAAGTGATTTATCTTTCTCGATTTTATGCATATCAAGAACATGTTGTGTAGGGGGGATTATGAGACTGATAACGACAATTGTAATCCCAGAAATCACTACTCCAGAGAAACCTGGCATGAACCAAAGCTCATTCAATAAACCAATAAAACCATCCGATTCAATTTTCGGCCCAGGTACATGAGTAAGTGACGTAACAATATAATATACAAGGCCAATAGATATACTCGCCCATACGGCAGGCGTACTCACACGCTTCCAGAATGGTCCTAAAACAATTGGCCAGAATATCGTTACAAACACAATATCCCAAGCTAGATATGCTAAATCAATTACTTTTTGTGCACTAATAGCTAATATTAAACCTAATACAGCACTTACTAGAATCATAATTCTTGAGAAAATTAATAATTTTTTTGGATCAGGATTTTTATTAATGAAATCTAAATATACGTTTTTCGTAATAATACCTGATGTTGCTACGTAACATGCTGCTACTGTTGACATCCCCATTGCTGCCATTGCAGTTAAGAAAATCGCTGATAACAGTGGTGGGAAATAGCCTTGAGCAAATGCTAACATCAGTGTTTCAGGATTTGAGCTGTTTGGATAAATTGTTTTAAACGCTTCTCCTAACATACCAGGAATCCAACTGATAGCAATAATAACAGAACCTGCAATAATCATACTTAGTTGAGCTACACGTGGACTTTTTGCCGCTGCAACTCGTTGCCCTAAGTCTACCGCTGGAATATCACCAAGTGCTAATACTAAATAAAGAGTCCAGAATTCTACTCCGCCTCTATTAAACAATTCATTTACATTCCACCATTCAGGGTTAAATGTAATGTCAGGGTAGTAGAATATGATAAATACAGTTATTCCTATAATCCCAGCAATCGCTAATGCGCCCTGTACGATTTCTGTATAGGCTACAGCCCATAAACCACCAATAACAGAATATAGAGCTGTTAAAGAAACAAACAATAATGCTGCTGGTAAGAAATCGATTTGTAAAAGGGTTTGAATAATATAAGTACCCCCTACAGTTAGAGCGCCCGCATTGAAAACACCAAATGCTATGGCCATTACTATACCAGTGTACGCACCTAATTTTTTACTACCATATCTTAATCCGTAGTAATCTGCTAATGTCCATCCTCTTAATCTTCTAAGAGGTTTAGTCCAGATTAGAGCTCCTAAAATCATACATGTACCTAGACCACCCATAGTTGCTGATCCTTCAAAGCCACCACTTGTATAGCCTGAACCAACCGCTGCAAAGAAGAATGGTGCTGCCAATAATGCAGCTATTAAACTACCTGTTACAACTGATAAGGGCATGCTCCAGCTTGCTACAATTAAATCTTCTGCTGTTTTAACACGTTTGTAGCCTTTAAAACCAATATAATAAATAAACACTAAATATAAACAAAATACGACAATATTCATCAATCCCAATACTCCTCAACTAGTTCATTATCCGTTCATGACGCCTCCGCCATTAGGTCCTAGTATTTGCCCCGTATAAAAATCCGCATTTTCTGAAGCTAAAAATAAGACACTTTTGGCGATTTCTTCTGGTTGTGCTAATCTCTTTAACGGATATTTTGCTGACTCATCTTCGATATAATTGTCACCGAAGGCTAGTAGAATGTCTGTAAGTGTTCCACCTGGAGCTACAGCATTGACAGTAATATTTGGTGCTAATTCTCTTGCTAAAGATTTTGTGAAAGCACTAATACCGCCTTTTGCAGCTGAATAATGTGTAAATTCTTCACAACCTAAGCTTGCTAAATCAGAAGAAATGTTGATAATTTTACCTTTAGCTTTTGCCTTCATTCTTGTGGCTGCTTCACGGCAATTGTAGAAAGTACCGTAAAGGTGTACTTTTATCATCTTGTCCCATTGCTCATCTGTCATCTCTGTAATGGGTGCATTTTGCGCAATCCCCGCATTGTTAACAAGAATATCAATTTCACCTAGTTGAGTATCCATGTATTGAAACATATCTCTTACTTGGCTAGAATCTGATACATCCGCATTGTATTTTAATGCTTTTACACCGTGTTCCGCTGCTAGCAAACGAACTGTCTCTGCCTTTTGATCGTCTCCGACATAGTTAATCAATACATTAGCACCTTGTTCAGCAAAGGCTAGTGCGATTGCTCGCCCTATACCCATGCTTGAACCTGTAACTAGAACATTTTTACCTGAAAGTTTTAAGTCCATCATTTATTTGTCATCCTCTAATTCAAATTTAGTAATAAGTGCTTGCAATTCCTCAGCTGTTTGTCCTAATGAGGCAGATGCTTCTCGTACTTCCTGCATAGCTAATAATTGCTCATCAGTTAACTTGGAAACACTTAAAGAAAATTCAGCCGATTGTTGTGATGATGCTTTCAAATTATTGACTGTCGCTGCCACTTCTTCCGAAGAAGCAGATATTTGTTGTGACGCAGCAGATATTTCCTGAATTTGTTCTGCTACATGTTTTGCAGAATTGAGTATTTCTTTAAATATCGCTCCTGCTTGTGTCGTATAATCCAATCCAACTTTCACATTTTCTTTTCCTTTTTCCATAACCGTTACAGATGCATTCGAATCCACTTGTATCTCATTAATAATCTTATAAATTTCTCCTGCGAAGTGAGACGATTGTTCTGCTAATTTCTTAACCTCATCGGCAACTACCGCAAATCCTTTACCGTGCTCACCTGCTCTAGCAGCTTCAATGGCAGCGTTTAATGCCAATAAGTTTGTTTGATCAGCTATGTCAGTGATGAAGTTTACGATGCCGCTGATTTTAGTAGAGTTACTATTCAAACCTTTAATAGTTTCATCCATTTGATTTACGGATTCATTAATTAAATTCATCTGACCAATTACTTGTTGAATGACTTCATTCCCTTGCTTAGCTGCATTTGAAGTAAGGTTAGATGATTCAGAAACGGTATATGCTGATTCTGCAATTCGTTGTATTCCTTCAGCTGATTCTTCCATCGCTGTGGCTGTTTCTTCAGTCATTATCAACGCCGTTTCTGCATTTCGTGCCATTCGGTCCATCTCGTTAGATACATTAGTAGAGTTCTTATACGATTCTGACGCATTGGCAGTTAATTGTGTGGCAGATGAAGCAACTTGATTTGATGTATTTTTAATATTCAATATGACATGCTGTAAGTTCGTAACCATTGTTTTTATTGACTGAGACAGTTTTCCTACTTCGTCATTAGTAGTCTCAAGCTCTACATCTTTTAAATCACCATTTGCCACTTGATCTGCAACAGTAACTGCTTTGTTTAATGGTTTAAGTAGGCGATCGATAGTGAAATAAAGTACAAATAGTAAAATGACAAGTCCGATGATAGCTGTGATTATTTGTTTTGTTACACTTTTAGTAATAATCGTTTGAATATAATCTGCAGAATAATCTATACCTATTACTGCAATCGTCTTTCCATTTCCGTCTTTCAATGGACTAAAAACAGTTCTCCATGTACCGTATGGATCTTCGAAAATTTCCGTTACCTCTGGTTGATCATTTTTAATTGCAAGCTTTGCAGTTTTCAAATGAATTGGCGCAATATCAGTAAACAATTCGCCAGCATTGTACACTTCTTCTAAATTTTCTGTATAGCCGATAGTAGTAACACCTTCAGGCTCCATCTTCCATATGTAGCTCCAATACATAACACCTTGTTTATCTTTTATATCATCCAAGTTGCTTTGAATTTCTTTAAACTGTGGATCATCATTCCCCTTAACTGTAAGTAAGTTTTCCACATTATTAGGAGCCAGGTTTTTTGATGTCAACAAACCTACACTTTTTAATTCTTGTTCTAGATTTTTTTCTAACTCAGTATGTAATTGCGTAATACTTTGTATCGTTATAACAGTAAAAAGAGTTAAAACAATAATAGAAACTGTTAATAACAACTTGTTCTTTAAAGAAAAATTTTTAAAATAACGCATAATAAGTAATTCCCTCCTTTTTATTTTTATATTTCTATAATAACTAATAAAACTATCCCTTAACGAAATAGACAAAATAAAAAACTAGAATAGAGACTAATCTAGCATTTTTTTAACAACTTGGTTGCCATAACAACCCCACTTTAGGCTCATGACTAGTGCAATACCAATTTTCCAGTTTCCAATTATCCTCAAAAAAATATATCATGAATTGTAATAGTTGGCAATGAAAGATGTTATTAGAATCATAGATTTTTATATCCTTTACGCTAAATTAACTAATTATTAATATTATAAATATGCATATAGTCACACTCTGTTAATAGTAGTAATATTCAATCAATATTATAATTATTTTATCTTCCTGAATGCTACATTTGTATTTTCTTGTTATTCTGAATAATGAATGTATTTATCGTTGTTTAGTAAAATTATATTGATAATCGATAAATTTTCACATATTATATAAATAACAATAAGAAGCGAGGTGCTTTATGAAAAAAAGAACAAAACTTGGTTTAAAGATGACAATTTTTATGATTGGATTAACAATCCTTGTGCTAAGCGTATTTTTGTTACCTAACTTGGCAAGAGATGCAGCAGAGATGAATCCAGAATTTTCATATCTTAGATTGCCTATTCTTTTAGGTTTGTACATCACAGCTATACCTTTTTTTCTTGCTTTGTATCAAGCATTAAAACTTTTAAACTACATTGAAAGTGAAAATGCTTTTTCACATCTAGCTGTTACTTCTTTAGGAAATATTAAAACTTGTGCATTCACAATAATTACCCTATATATAATTGGTTTAATTTCCCTCTTTTCACAAAATGCTTTACACCCAGGAATCGCACTTATAGGATTTGTAATTATTTTTGCTACAATTGTTATTTCACTCTTTACGGCAGTCCTTCAGGAACTTCTTAAAAGTGCAATAGAGATAAAATCAGAGAATGATTTGACAATTTGAGGTGATTAAATGGCGATCATAATCAATATAGATGTGTTATTAGCAAAAAGGAAAATGAGTGTAACTGAACTTTCGGAGAGAGTCGGTATAACGATGGCAAATCTTTCGGTTCTTAAGAATGGCAAGGCAAAAGCAATTAGATTCTCAACTTTAGAAGGTATTTGTAAAGCTTTAGACTGCCAACCCGGGGATATTATAGAATATAGAAATGAAAATTAAATTCTGTGGACAATTAAAAAAGAGTTGATGTAATTTTGATAAATTTTAAAGTTTGAGGGCGATGACATTGAAAAAATATGATTCATATGTAAAGAAAGCTTTTAGATATGAGGTTTTTCGTTTTAGGAAAAAAGCAATTGAAATAATGGAAAAGGCAGTAGAACAACCTTTTTCTAAGTTAGAAATTGGTAGCGGATATATTTATTTAGGGTTACTATATAGAAATTTAAAAGAGTTAAATAGGGCAAATGCTTACTTTGAACAAGCTTTGGAATTATGTATGGATGAAGAGTATCCTTATAGTCCCAACTATAAAATTGTTCTTCAAAGTCTCTTAGAAAATGGTGAGATTGAAAAAGAAGAGCAATGGAGAAGTCATTTAATTAATAGAGCTACCTATGATAAAAAATTTAAAAATCTTAAACATAAAAAGCAGTTATCCTAAAGGTTTTAAGTATTTATCTATCTTTTTTATAAAAAGTTGATGTATTAATAAATAATCCCTCTACTTTTTAATCATTCTTTGTTCAAAATGTAGAGGAATCTTTTATGATGAAATGGATGTTACAAACTACTTTTAATCAAATTGTAAATACTCTAAGACATTCCCAAAAGGATCTCGGAAGCTAATAAATTTCCCTGGAGGGCAATCACTAGGCTCATCTACGATGAAATCTACATTATGTTCTTTTAAAGTTTTAACTGTTTGATGAATGTCCTCTGTTTTTAAAGCTAATACAACTCCTGTATTATTGCTATCAGGACTGTATGTAGACTCTTCTGATTCCTCTAAGACTATCGGTAATTCTCCGTGAACGAGTGTTACAATGTTAGGCCCATATTGTTTGTTTACCTCAAATCCTAAAACAGTAGTATAAAAGCGAATTGCTTCCTTAATACTTGGTACATAAATGCTGATTACACAGACTTGGCTCATGATTCTTCCTCCTTTAATTGCGTTAACTATTACTTCTGGATATTGATGAAAATATCCTTTTTGCATAATGGTGATTTATACAATTTCATTCATCATTCCTTAAAGTTAAACGACATTTAAAGTATTTTTGTATGATAGATTTCATTTCTCAATTTACAACTGGATCTAACTTTTCAAATTGCTTGGTAAACTAGCCTGCTTGTGAACTTTAATTTTCCAAGTAACAATAGTTGTACTATCCCTAACTTGGTGTTGTTTTATTTCTTTTAATAACTGCCATACACCTGCTTCAATTGATATATCTTTAAATTGCTTGTTAATCATTAGTGGATCTTGAAAATCTACGCCTGGGCATTCAGTTAATCCATCAGTTGTAAGAAATAGATGATTGACGCCTTGTCTCAATTCTTTTTTACCTGTGCTGAAACATGGTACATCTAATTCAAACGTATTCACTTGCCCTATCCATTCATAAAAACTACGCTGATTTAACTGACATTCTCCCATTTCAAGAAGTTCTTCATTAAACAAATGTACAATGCAATCACCAACCGAGAACCACCATAGAAATTTGTCTTTTCGAATAACGATGAGACAGGCTGTTTCCCCTTGTACTTTGCGACAATTTGATAAGAATTTAGGTTGCTGAAATATTTCTAAAATAAGTGCATCCATCTTCTTCAAAGCGATACTAACAGATAAATTCAAGACTTTTTGAATTCGTAACTTTTCTTGCTCGAACTGTTTTATTATTAGCTCTGCACTCTCCGCTGAATTATGGGCATCCAAAATCATAACGAATTCCCAATCCATCTCATCACTTACCCAAATTAAGCAACCATCTTCGTTTTTATACTGACCTGCAGATGAATTCCCACCGAATCTTCCAACTACAATATCGTTAATCTTTTCAATATTAGGCTCGTCAACATAGTTTTTTTGGCTACCTACCCAGGTTATTTCTGAATTATCATAGTTAATCATAAGGCGTCACCTCTAAGTATTCTTTAATACGCAAACAAACTTCAGTTATTTCATTACCTATACCTTTTGGAGCCTCTGCCCATTCGTTTAACTCCATTGGACTCCAGTATTTTATAGGTGTATTCGGGTAACGTGGAACGATATGCATATGTAGATGTGATACTGAGTTGCCAGAAACCATCGAATAGATATGTTCTGCTCCTTCAACTTCCATTAAAGCTTTACTAACTCTAGTCATTATTAAACCAAATGCTTTTGCTTCATCAGCAGTCATATCCCCTATTTCAGGTGTATGTCTCTTTAAGTCAATCATAATATGACCAAGATACGTTGGGCTAGATCCTTTATCAATATGCCCTACGTAGATATATTCATCTTCATAAATATTAGTTCCAGCAGTAAGAATCTCTCCTTTATGTTTACTACAAATAAAACAATCTTGATTCATGAAAATCACCCCTATTTAAATTTATTTTATAAATATCCCATTTATAAATATCCCATTTTATTTAGATCATTCAATAATAATGCATTTCCAAAATTATGTATATATTATTATTTTCATTTACTTTTGATAAATTTAAATATTTTTCGTTTAAAAATAAAAAAGTACCGCATTATGGAGTTACATATTCCATAATTCAGTACTTTTTTCTATATTTTTTTTGTACCTTTTTCTGCTTGTTCCCAAAGTCTTAGTGAAGGAAACGGATCAAATGCCCATTCATTTCTTCCGTTGTATTTATACATACCATAATGTAAATGCGGAGGGAATTTACCTGAAGTTCCTTTCTTGCCGTATCCAGAACTACCCACATAACCAACTACTGTTCCTGGCTCAACAATATCTCCCAGTTTTATCCCTTTTTCATAACTGGATAAATGGGCATAATAGTGATATGTGTTATTATTGTCGCGTATGCCTATTCGCCAACCGCCAAATTCATTCCAGCCCATGACCTCAACGAGACCATATGTAGCAGATTTCACTGGAACACCATATGAGGCAAACAAATCTGTACCTTCATGCATCCTACGTCCGCCCCAACCTCTTGAGGCTCCCCAAGTACTGTGATAACTGTAATCATGTTTAATGGAAAGTGGAAAAGCTCGCTTATCTAAATTCAATGTTTTAAATTTCTCATAAATTTTCGCATTTGTAATGATTTGCTTTACTGTATCATCGACCTTATAGTATTCCTTTAAAGCATGTTTAAAACCTTTTTCATCAGTTCCATGTGCACTTAAGTATTCAGCAAGTGCGTACATGACGTCATCATCATTTTGACGATCTGCAACACCATCATTGTTTCCATCAGCACCATTCCCATTAAAGAAACCAATGGATTTTAAGTTTGTATCATCCTTTTTGGGATTCAATATCCCTGTCCAAAAGTCATCAGCAAACTGAATGGCAAGTACACCTTCTCTTTTAGGTATATCATTACGTACTTGTTCAATATTCCTTTCAAATTGGTCAACAGCTGCCAAGTAATACCATGGCAATGTGTCATTTGAATATTTTATATAGAATTCCATGCGTTGTTCTAGAATCTGCTCTCTCGTTGGTTCTTCAGCAGCTGAAACATTGGTTGAAATAACAAAGAAAAATGCGCTTAAGAAAAGCATGAATCGAAGCCGTTGACTCAAGCTAAGATACCTCCTTTTTTGGACTTACGATAGTTTTCCCCATTAAAAATGGATTCATGAATCTAAAATAATTTACTTTAGCGTATTTATCCGAATAAAATTATCAACACAGTGATCTCAGCATTCAGCTCACCCAAATGAGATATTTCCCAAACAAAAAACGACTGTTTAAATACAGTCGCTTTGTACAAATTATTTTATACAGGCACTGATAAATGCCTTCATTATTTCTGCTGAGGTTTCATCATTATTTAACAACATACACTCTGGATGCCATTGTACACCCATGACAAAGTGATGATTTTTGCTTTCAAAAGCTTCAATAACTCCATCACTAGCTACCGCTGATACTACAAATTCACCAGGTATCCTTCGATTTGCTTGATGATGGAAACTATTTACTTTAAACTTTTCCTTTTGAGCAATTGACTTTAGCAGCGTATTGTCCTCTACGTGTACAAAATGTGACGCATGCCAACGTGGTGCTTGTTGTTGATGTTGTAAAAGATTCTCTTCTGTTTGTGTATAAATGTCCTGAAACATGTCACCACCTACAGCTATATTTAGAATTTGCGCACCTCTACAAATCCCTAAAACCGGTTTATTCTGGAGTAACATTTCCTTGACGATAGCAACTTCAAATGCGTCTCGCTCAGGCGTTATAGATCCAAGCTTTTGATGCGGTTCTTCTCCAAAAAGTATTGGATCAATATCTCCTCCACCCGTTAACAGTAAACCATCAATCATCTCTACAATTAAATCGGCTTCAGTTTCCTCATAATTAGGAAGGACAATAGGTAAACCACCAAATTTTGAAATAGCATGAATATTGTCAGTTGGAAGTGTAAGTAATTGTTCGTTTAGGCTTGAAGAAATACCGATAACTGGTTTCACATTGAACCCCATTTCTCCTTTTTATTAAAAGGAATATTTTATTATTATTTTATGTCTGGTACTTAGTTTAATGAATATTTTGCTTACCACCATTAATAGTAGGTATCAAATTAATTTGTGGAAACTTGTTTTGATAATAAGTCATAATAAGCTCCTTGATTATTTAACAGTTCTTTAGGCGTACCAAACTCAACTATTTCCCCATTATCTAAAACTAAAATTTTAGATGCATTTCGTATTGTAGCTAGTCTGTGTGCTACTAGAACGATGGTTTTACCTTTAAATACTTCTTCCATTTGAGATTGTAATAAAAATTCAGTATTTGCATCTAAAGCTGATGTCGGTTCATCTAACAGAATGATGGGTGGATCTTTTAATATAGCTCTGGCAATAGCTAATCGTTGTTTTTCTCCTCCTGAAATACGAACACCACGCTCTCCAACTACTGTTTCAAATCCTTCTGGTAAATTAACAATAAATTCTTCTAATTGTGCTACTTTAATTGCGTGTGATAATTGTTCTTCAGTCGCATTAGGCACTCCATAAATCAGATTTTCTTTTATTGTCCTATTCCAAAGAAATGGATCCTGTGTTACTAATCCTATAGCATTTCTAAAATCAATAAGATTATATTTTGAAATATTAACCCCATCAATACTTACTGCCCCTTCAGTTGGGTCATAAAAACGCATTAATAATTCTAATATTGTTGTTTTACCGCCCCCTGAACCTCCAACAATTCCTATAGTTTCTCCAGGCTGTACTTTAAAAGAGACATTTTGTAAACCAGCGCGATTGTTTTCATATGTAAACGACACATTTTGAAACTCTACTTCACCCTTGACATTTTTCAGAGGAATTGCATGTGGGATTTGAATAATTGGTTCATGGATATCTAAAAATGTATTTAATTGCTTTATGATAGGTCGAACATTAGTAGTACCTATATAAGCAGTTTGTATGTCATTTACTAAAGTGTATAGCTGAGGTACATATACTGTGAAAGCAACAAGCGATCCGATAGATAGCTGATTATTACTAATATCCCAAGCACCCACAGCAAATACTATGCCTAATGCCAATGACTTTACCAATTGATTGAATATATCTGCATATGATCTTCGATATATACTCGTATTTAAATGCATTTCATTATGTTTTTTCAACAAATTCTTTACGTTTTTCATTTCACTTTGTTGTTGGGAGAAGATTTGGACATTTTTTATGCCACTGATTAGTTCCGTAAAAAAAGTCATTTCATTATTTGTATATTCCATATAACTCTTTGTTTTAGTTTCTGATATTCTTCCTAACTTAAATGTGATGAAGAATACAAGCGGAACAACTAAAAATGCGATTAATGTTAGTTTCCAACTTATTGTAAACATAAATATAGTCATTCCTAAAAACATAAATAGGCTGGTAATACCATTCAGTAATTCATTTGCTATATAAACTTCACCTATCATACCCGAAGTGCGCGTTACACGATCTACTATATCTCCAATCTTCAACTGATTTAAGTTAATTGATGACAGTGTAAAGGCTTTTTCAAACGCCATCGTTCTTAACTTTTCGGTGACATTCCCTCCGATTTTAACATTTAGTATCATTCGTACAGTTCTAAAAATCGTTGAAAGAATAGGTAAAATAGTTAAAATTGCGATAAAAATAAACAATGCTTTGAAATTCTTTTCTGGGATTGCTGAATCAATTATTTGCTTCATAACTAATGGCGATAATAAATCAATAAAAGTTGCGATAATCATTAACAAAATTCCTGTCACGATTAAACGCTTTTTTTCAAACATAAGTGAAATAAAAAAATAAAGATTTCTTGTCTTATTATCCGTCATTTGCATACCCCACTTTCTAGATTACAACAATTACCAATACAATTTTTATCCGAACTAATCTAAATTAGACAATTATTCCAAAACACCTTTATTTTGGTTAAAATAATTATTTTCAGAAATTATTTTTCATAGAAGATGATTTATAAAATCTATCATTTTAATCTGTTATCGTTAGACTTCTTTATGTACAAATTGTTCTAACTTTAGTCCATTCTAGCTTTTTCCAAGGGTTATTAGTTGTAGCATTTTTTTAGAGTGCTAGAATGGGGGTGTAACTCAAAGACATCAATTTTACTGGAGGTTAATAGATATGAAAGCTGCAGTATGGTATGGAGAAAAAGATATTCGCATTGAGGAAAGAGAATTAAAAGCTCTTAAAGATAATGAGGTAACAGTACGTGTAGCATGGGCTGGTATTTGTGGTAGTGATTTGCATGAATATCAAGAGGGTCCTGTATTTGTTCCAACTAAAGAAAAAGACGGTTTAACTGGTGAAATTGCTCCTCTAATTATGGGACATGAATTTGCTGGCGTTATTGAAAAAGTTGGCGCTAATGTAACTAAATTTAAAGTTGGTGATCGTGTAGCGATTAACCCAACAATAACTCATGGTAACAAACCTGAAGATGTAGATGCTTACGATGGCTTTAGCTTCATCGGTTTACATGGCGATGGTGGATTTACAACATTCGCAAATGCTCCTGAAAACAATGTTTACTTACTTCCAGAAACAATGACACTTGAAGATGGTGCTCTTGTTGAACCTACTGCTGTAGCAGTACAAGCTGTTAAAGAAGGTAATTTACGTTTCGGTGATACAGTAGCTATTTTCGGTGCTGGCCCAATCGGATTATTAACTGCTATCGCAGCAAAAGCAGCGGGTGCTAGTAAAATTATCGTGCTAGATTTATCTGAAACTCGCCTAGCAAAAGCGAAAGAACTTGGCGCTACTCATGTTATTAACTCTGGTGAAGTAAATGGTGTTGAAGCTATTCAAGCTATCGTTCCAGATGGTGTTGATGTATCATTTGAAGTAGCTGGTGTTGCTCCTACATTTAAACAAGCAATTGATGCAACAAAAGCTCGTGGTACAATGGTAATCGTATCTATCTTTGCTCGCCCTATTGAATGGAATCCAATCCATTTAACAAATACAGGTGTGAAAATCACGTCAAGTATTGCTTACACACCAACATCATTCCAACAAACAGTAGACTTAATGGGTACTGGTCAATTAAAACCACAAGGCATTATCACGGACCGTATCCAATTGGATGACATCGTAGAAAAAGGCTTTGAAGCTTTAACAAACGATAAATCACAAGCTAAAATATTAGTAGAATTAAGCGGTGCAAAATAAGTCTAATATAAATGAAAAGGCACTCGGTATATCGAGTGCCTTTTACTTACTCTTATTATGAACTAATACTTCAACAGCTAAGAGACGAGAGCATTTTCTTAGCTGTTTCTCCTATTCAAATACAGTCACCATAGATTTAAATCCTCATCATTTTGAAGCTTCAAATTATATGGCATTAATATAAAACCAGTAACGATAATAGCAACATACATTAAAACAATTTCCCACCAGTAGAAGTCAAAAAATGCATTGATCAATAAGACTAAGTTGGATAACAAGACTAATTGACTCATACGAATTCTTGATTTCCTTGTCTGATATTGCTCCTTCCCACAACTTGGACAACTCATTGCTCGATTGAGGGTGAACATCTTTTTAATCGAAACTCGCCAACTCCACTCTTCATGACAGTACTCACAAACTGGTAACTCATATGGTTGAAAGAATTTAACCATACTAAAAATAATAACCCCCAGAATGACAAAAGGCAGTAATTCGATTAGCCAATCTAGCTGTAAGCCTGAATCTGCTTCAGCACCTGTAACAACTTTTTCATATCCACCGACATCTTGGAATAGTAGTATCGCAAAAAGAATTAGGACAGATGCACATGCGACGAGTACGACAGGATACTGCCAATTAGAGCGCGACTTTTTATTTGGATTTTTCGCTTGTTCGAGTATTCTTTTTTTCACATCATTCTTTAAGTAAATATGTTCCTTAAGCTCACGATCTAGATCATCCTTCAAACGATTCATGTTGCCACCCCCCCCATTCATAACCTATTAATTGCTTATGTAATAATTTACGTGCCCTCTGCAATCTCGTACGAACCGTTGCCTCTGGGCAGTCTAAAATTCCTGCTATCTTCACTGTATTTAGTTCTTGATAATAATATAAAATGATAACTTCGCGGTACAATATCGGTAGCTGCAATAGCGCCTCAGTCACTCTCATACGGTCAGCTGCCTCTAAAACGAGATATTCTGGTGTTCTTCTATCACCCTTCCCCGTCATTTTATCCATTAAAGTTAGCCGTTTTCGTTTCCAACTTCGTAAATAATCATGACAGCGGTTGACTGTTATTTTCACTAAATATGTTTTTAAAGAAGCTTCACCTTTAAATTGACTTTGCTTTTTATAAAATGTTATAAAAACTTCTTGCACGATATCTTCGGCAGTTGTTAAATCCTTTACGTATAAGTAAGCAACACGTAATAAGTAATCACCATACTCTTCAATGATTTCTTCCAATTCTTTAGCCAATCCGCACCCTCCTTTCAAGCAACCACACTATAGACGTCGGTCGACTCATTTCCGATTCATTATTTTCAACAATATGTATACTTCTTTATTTAACCATAGAAAAAACCTCTGATTATTACAATCAGAGGCTCTTCCATAATAATTTTAAGCTCATTCTCAATCAGTAACGTTTTGTAATTCACTACATAACACGCCATTTTCAACAACAACTCGACCATTTTTAATGACCGTATGTGTATGATTCATACCATAGAAGTACTGCAGTTGCTGATAATTTGCAACATCTAGGATGAGTACATCTGCTTTTTTGCCCTCTTCTAGTGAGCCAATTTCATGCCCTCTATTAATCGCATAAGCTGCATTGATAGTTGTGGCTGTTAATACTTCTTCCATTGTCATGCCCATATTCATACATGCTAAATTCATGATAAATGGCAGAGAGATTGTTGGCGAAGAGCCTGGATTAAAATCAGTTGAAATCGCTACTGGAACTCCTTCATCAATCATTAATCGTCCCCTAGCAGAATCTGCTTTTAAGAAGAATGCAGTCCCAGGCAATAATACCGCAACCGTACCTGCTTCAGCCATATCACGAATACCTTTATCAGATGCTACTAATAAATGCTCTGCTGAAATAGCTCCCACTTCAGCAGCAAGCTCAGCCCCTTCATATGGTTCGATTTCATCGGCGTGGATTTTAGGGATCAAACCATGTTCTTTCCCGGCTAATAAAATTTTGCGTGACTGCTCCGGCGTAAATACACCTTTTTCACAAAAGACATCATTAAACTCAGCAAGATTTCCTTCCGCTACTTTCGGAATCATTTCATTTATTATGATGTCTACAAATGCATCCGGATTGTTTTTATATTCAGCTGGAACTGCATGTGCACCCATAAAGGTACTCACAACATCTACTTCATGATTTTCTTGAAGTTTTTTCGCTACTTGAAGTTGCTTTTCCTCTGTAGACCAATCTAAGCCATAGCCACTTTTTGACTCAACAGTTGTAATGCCATGTTTCAAAAAATCATTGAGATGTTCATATGTTTTTTCATAAAGATGTTCAAATGATGCTTCTCGTGTCTTTTTCGTCGTAGCATGTATTCCTCCACCTGCATTCATAATGTCCATATAGGTTGCACCGTTTAGACGCATTTGGAATTCATTTTCTCGAGTACCACCAAAGACTAGATGTGTATGTGCATCCACTAAACCGGGCATAACCACTTTACCAGAGGCATCAATTATATTCGCTTGCGATACTAAATCTGGATAATGTGCTCTTAAAGATGCTTTTGTACCCGTTGCTATAATAAGATCTCCACTTATTAATACACTACCATTATCGATAATTTGTAGATTGCTCATTTCTTCTTTTGTCCGAGCTTTTTTCATAGTTCCTTGTAAAGTAATTAATTGATTTGCATTTTCAATGAGTAAAATCATCTGTGATCACCCTTCTGTTTTTAACATTGGCATTTGCACATTCTTCTCTTGTGCAGTTTTGATAGCGATGTCATAACCCGCATCCGCATGACGAACAATGCCCATTCCAGGGTCTGATATTAATACACGATTAATCTTTTCTGAAGCCATTTCTGTTCCGTCTGCTACAAGCACTTGCCCAGCATGTTGTGAATAACCCATTCCTACTCCGCCACCGTGGTGGACACTTACCCAACTTGCTCCACCTGCAGTATTAACTAAAGCGTTTAAGATTGGCCAATCTGATACTGCATCTGAACCGTCTTTCATACCCTCTGTTTCACGGTTAGGGGATGCAACTGAACCTGAATCTAAATGATCACGACCGAATACGATTGGTGCCTTTAACTCACCCGATGCAACCATTTCGTTTACTTTCAAAGCAAAACGATGACGGTCTCCATATCCTAACCAACAAATGCGAGCAGGTAAACCTTGCCATTTGACCATTTTCTGTGCCATATCAATCCAGTTCACAAGACCTTCATCATCTGCAAACATTTCTTTTGCAAGGGCATCTGTTTTGTAAATATCTTCAGGATCACCTGAAAGTGCTGCCCATCGGAATGGTCCTTTTCCCACGCAGAATAGTGGTCGAATGTATGCTGGAACAAAGCCTGGGAAATCAAAGGCATTTTCGACACCCATTTCTTGAGCGTATTTACGTATATTATTTCCGTAGTCAAATACTTCTGCTCCCGCAGTTTGGAAATCGAGCATGGCTTGCACATGATCAGCCATCGCTTGTTTTGCTTTTTGTTCATACATTTTCGGATCACTTTTTCGCAACTGAAGTGCTTCTTCAAGTGTCATCTTGTTCGGAATATAGCCATTTAATGGGTCATGAGCACTTGTTTGATCCGTTACAAAATCAGGAACAATCCCACGTTCAAAAATTTCACGATAGACATCTGCACAGTTACCGACAAGGCCGATGGAAGCAGGTTCATTTTTGTCTTGTAGCTGTTTAGCCAATTTCAGTGCTTCATCTAAATCTTCTGCTAGATAGTCACAATACCCTTCCTTGATTTTACGTTCGATACGTTTCTTATCGACTTCGACAACTAATATAACAGCTCCAGCCATTTTACCAGCTAGCGGTTGAGCTCCACTCATACCACCCATGCCACCAGTTAAGATCAATTTTCCCTTTAAATCTGCTGAGCCAAATACTTTTTTACCCGCTTCCACAAAGCTTAAATATGTGCCTTGTAAAATACCTTGTGCACCAATATAGATCCAACTTCCAGCCGTCATTTGTCCATACATCATTAAATCTTTATCTTCTAATTCATAAAAGTGATCCCAATTTGCCCACGCTGGAACGAGGTTTGAATTTGCGATTAATACACGTGGTGAATGCTCATATGTGCGGAATACTGCGACAGGTTTCCCTGATTGCACAAGTAAAGTTTCATCATTTTCTAGCTTTTTCAATGACTCAATAATTTGTGCGTAGCTTTCCCAATTACGAGCAGCTTTCCCGATTCCCCCATAAACAACAAGTTCATCTGGATTTTCAGCAACCTCTGGATCCAAATTATTCATCAACATACGCATAGCCGCCTCTTGCGTCCAACCTTTACAAGTTAATTCACTACCTGTTGGTGCTTTAATATTTTGCATAACGTTTTCCATCATGACACGCTCCTTTTAAAATAGTAAAAATGCGATTGGTGTTACTAAAATTAGTGTTAAAACAACACGTTGGAACCAAATTATAATTAGTTGACGTATCGTTAAAGGAATATCAGTTGAAATGATTACAGGAATTACTGCTGAGAAAAACAAAATAGCGGAAATAGACACAACGGCTACTATAAATTTGGTAATTACCGTTGCTTTCACGACTAATAATGCGGGTAAGAAAATCTCTGCTATTGAAACCGCTAAAGCTTTTGCAGTCAACATAGGCTCTGGTAATTGCAAAATCCATGTGAATGGTACAAAAATATAAGCAACCCAATCAAAAATGGGTGTATACATTGCTAATATAAGACCTAGTAATCCAATTGAAAGAATGGAAGGTAAAACACTCATTGTCATCAACAGACCTTCTTTTAAATGCTGTAAAAGGTTCTTTAAAAATGGTGGATTATGCTTCACTGCTTGCATTGCTTCAGTCCACGCAGTTAATAGTCTTTTTTCAGTTACAATCACTTCTGGATCGCCTTGCTCTACAATATACTCATCTTTTAACTTTCCAAGTGGCCATATTCTAGCTGTAATTGCCGTGACCATAAAAGTAATAATGAGTGATACCCAGAAAAACGAAGTCAAATAGGCCATTAAATCTAGCGTATTCGCTACAACAACCATGAATGTTACCGAAACAGTTGAGAAACCGGTTGCAATAATGGCCGCTTCACGAATCGTATATTTCCCTTGTTTGAATACACGATTGGTTAGTAATAAACCAACAGAATAACTACCAACAAATGATGCCACTGCATCAACTGCAGAACGACCAGGTGTTCTGAAAATCGGACGCATAATCGGTTGCATGAATACCCCAATAAATTCAAGCAATCCATAACTGACTAACAATGCTAAGAAGATAGCTCCAATCGGAATAAGTACTCCTACAGGTTTTATCAACTTCTCCATTAAAAAAGGCCCTACACTTGGGTCAAACAGCCAATCTGGCCCTATCCCAGATATAAGTAATAAACCAATGCCTAAACCAATTACCTTAAAAACTGACATCACAATATTGACGATATCCTTATTCCATGTTTTTGTGATAAATGGATATGCAGCACCACAAACTAGCATTATTATGATATAGACAGTTACAAAAGTTGCTGCATTTGTCGATATCCAGCTAACAATATGATCTAGTAAAATAGAAGATTTTTCGTTGTATGTAAAAGTAACAAAGAAGCTAAAAATACCGATCAAACTGCAGATTACAAATTAAAAAACTGACATAAAATCTGTTTTTGAACTCTTTACAGTCAACTCATTTTCTCGTATGTCCTCCATTTCAACTACCTCCCCTTTTTATAATTTTAAAATTCTGACCATTAAATATATATGGAAAAAAGTTTTAAAAAAGAGGAATTATTTTGGATTACATGGAATTATATTAGATTAAATAGGGAATTATTTTATATTTATCATTAATATCGTGTAATGCATAAAAAATCACACTATATATTAAATAGCAAATACGATCATTAGATGATTAATAAAAAAACATTATGTAAATATCCCGTTAGTTATATGAATTCAACTGTTTTTTAGTTATTAAAATTAAAGAGCGCAAAAAGCTTATTATTTATATAACTTGCTATTTATTAGATATAAAACAAGAAAAAAAGAGTACTCCAAAATGTCAGATATATGACATTAGTATACTCTTTAGAATTATACCTTTATTTGAATGTTCAGAATTTATAAGGTGTTGATTAGTATAGAAGATATAACAACAGAACCGATTGTAACTGTTGTGAATCCTCCGACTAACATTGGAGTTAATACCTCATTGAATATTTGTTCTTGTTCTTCCTCATTTCTTCCGATACTCCGTCCTACTTCTTCGCAGATAATATAATCACCTGGAAAACCAAATGTAGAAGTTAAGGCGACTGGAATGGCTTTATTAGGATCCCATTTGAAAATTTTCGCTCCAATAAATCCACCTACAATTATACCTATCACACCAATTATTAAAATAGCTGCTACTGCTGGCAAGTAATCTACAAACATACTAAACGTAATATCATTGCTCATAGCAATAACCATTACAATTATCCCTGCCATACCAACTGTAAAACTGTTTGAACGCTCCATGATTCGATCTGGGAAAACCTTAACAAGTCTTCCTAGAATACCTATTGATAATGCCCATAAGCTGTAAGGTATTCCTGTCATTTTAGCTAGGGCAACGGCTAATGCTCCACCTACAAACAACATAAATAATAACACTAAATTAGAAAGGTACTTTTTAGGAATGATTAATTTCATTTCATTTTCTTCATCAAATTTTTCAGTATTAGTCGAGATAAAAGTTCCATCTTCAATTTTCCCGCGTATTTTCAAAGCATGTTTTCGTAGTAATAACGAGGCAATTGGCATGCCTATTAATGATTGAAATGCCAATATTAAAGCTGGAATAGTTAAAAGACTAACAAATCCCAATTCTTTTAACCCTTCAGAAGTTATCAATACTGCCATTATGCCTCCATTTAATGGTCCAACTCCTGCAACCGCTGTTTCATAGTCAAATAGAAATGTGACTATACCAAGAATTAATGTAGTCGCAATGATCATTCCAATGATAGCTATAATTACTGCTTGCCACTGTGATTTAATCATTTTCAGCGGTATTAATGTACCCATATGCACTAATATTGGTGCGGTACCCAAAACAGCACCTACAGATAAAAAAGAAGAATTAATAATTAAATCTTTTGGAAAAATCCCTGTCCAAAGCAAGACTAAATAACCAACCATAGCTACAAAAAGCATTGGTACTCTTGCCTTTGTGATAATTGATATTACTTCACCTAAAGCTATTAATCCCAATATAAACATACTAGCGATTACTGGATCAGATAACATTAATGTCCTCCTTTTTATAATTAGGATATTAAAAATTACATATTAAATTTCTTAGCCGTATGAACAAAAACATTAACACCAATCTCTAAGGCATCTTCATTTATTTGAAACTTTGGATGATGGTGTGGGTAATTCAAAGTTTCATCTTCAAAACCTGCTCCAATTCCAAGAAATACACCTGGTGCTTTTGATAAGAAAGCAGAGAAATCCTCTCCCCCCATAATTGGCGACACATGAAGTAAATAATTTGCTCCCATTTCTTTCTTAACCACTTCTTCAATAGTAGCAATAATTTGCTCATCGTTATAAACAGAGTCATATCCATACGTAAATTCCAAATTATAATCTGCTTCATGAGACGCTACGATATTTTTGACATTCACTTCAATCTGTCTTGCTATTTCCTCTCGGACACTTTGAGAGTAAGTTCGAATCCCGCCTCCGATTACAATTCTTTCTGGAATAATATTCTTAGCTGCTCCTCCATTAAATTCCGTTACTGCTAAAACTGCTTGTTCTTTTGCAGCAATCTTTTGAGGGATAATTTGATGCAAACTACTCACAATTTGTGAACCTATTAATATAGGATTAATGGAGTCTTCAGGCTGTGAGGAATGACCTCCTTTACCGATAACATCAATTTCAAATGTATCAGAATTTGCTGTAAAATAACCTGGGCAAAATCCAATTTTCCCAGTTGGTATCATGCTAAAAACGTGTAAGCCTAAAATTTCATCAACACCATCCATTACATTTGCTGCTACCATTTCACTCGCACCACCAGGGAATACTTCCTCAGCATGCTGAAAAATGAAACGAATCTCACCTTTAATTTTATGCTGTTGCTTTGATAGTATTTTTGCTGCTCCGAGTAGAATGGCCGTATGTGCATCATGTCCACAAGCATGCATAACATCAGGAACTTTTGAAGCAAATGGAAGATCCACTTCCTCTTGAATAGGTAGTGCATCTATATCAGCTCTAAATGCGAGCACTTTTCCAGGTTCATTTCCTACTAGGCGCGCGACGATACTTGTTTTAGTAGGTTTAGAAAGTTCAAGATTTGGAAAAGTTGATAAAGTTTTATATATAAAAGCTGATGTTTCATATTCGTTAAAAGATAACTCCGGGTTTTCATGTAAATGCTGTCTCCATGAAATAACATCATTCATTACTTGTTGAATTTCTGCACTTTGTTCTTGTATCTTACTCATTATTCCACCCATTTCTTTTTATTTTTTTTTAAAAGAATAGGATGAGAATATCTCATCCTATCACTCATTAATTAAAATAAATCATTACTTTGAAGTAAAAATTTCGCCAGTGCTTCTGTCTCTTCACTAATTGCTTTGTCTGCAGTAAGTGGTGGACAAATTTCTCTAACTTTCTCTAAGTAAGCTCTTGTTCCTGGAGCTAATTGATCCTCTATTTTCTCTAAATAAATTGCTTGTGAAGCTGCAATTAGCTCTATTGCAATTACCCTTGCTGCATTATGCACAATTTGATGTACTTGTCTTGCAGCTGTTGTTCCCATACTCACGTGATCTTCTTGGTTACCAGAGGTTGGAATAGAATCTACACTCGCTGGATGGGCTAGTACTTTGTTTTCAGAAACTATTGAAGCAGCAACATATTGCAATACCATTAGACCACATTCTAATCCTGGATCAGTAGCCAAGAATGGCGATAACCCACTTAATGCGGGATTAACTAATCGTTCTGTACGTCGCTCTGAAATATTTGCCCATTCAGATACACTAACTTTCAAAAAATCCATTGCTAGAGCAATTGGTTGACCATGGAAATGTCCGCCAGAAATGACTTCTCCATTTTCCAACACGATAGGGTTATCGGTAGTTGCATTCATCTCTGTTAATAGACGTTCTTCTACATAACTAAATGTCTGCCAAGATGCGCCGTGTACTTGTGGAATGCAACGTATAGAATAGGCATCTTGCATTCGAACCTCACCTTGTTTAGTAACTCGTTTACTCCCTTCTAACCAGCCGCGCATTCGACTAGCTACAAATTCAAGTTCTTTATGTGGTCTAACTGCTAGTAATTCTGGATCAAATGCTGAGATAATTCCTTGAAGAGCTTCCATTGTTAAACATGCTGCCATATCTGCTGCATAACCGATTCGCTCTGCTTCATTTAAAGTTATCACACCAATTCCCGTCATTGCCTGTGTTCCATTTATTAATGCCAAGCCTTCTTTTGCTTTTAATCTCACAGGTTGCAAACCTACTTTTGCTAAAGCTTCCCCACCAGTAATAATTTCACCTTCGTATTCAGCCTTACCTTCACCTATTAATACGAGAGCAATATGAGCTAAGGGAGCTAGGTCTCCACTCGCTCCTACAGACCCTTGAGACGGCACTACAGGATGGATTTTATTATTAATTAATTCCACTAATAGTTGCAATGTATCTTCACAAATTCCGGAGAACCCCTTAGCTAGAGCATTTGTACGTAATATCATCATTGCACGAACAATCTCTTTAGATAGTGGCTGACCTACTCCTACCGCATCAGCACGTAGTAAGTTCAATTGTAATAATACAATATCCTCATCCTCTATTTTCACATCACTTAACTTTCCAAACCCTGTATTAACACCATAAATTATCGCACCTTCAGCTAATTTCTTTTCAATACGCTTACGACTTTCACGGACTCTTTTCCAACTATTATCTGAAATAGAAACAGTAGCTTCACCATCCACAATTCGCTGAATATCTTGCCTAGTCAGCGAATTACCATCCAGTTCAATCGTTTTTAATTTAATTGTTGCTTCTCCCATTTCAAAACCACCTTATAAATTGAATATTCAGTTTTTTTATAAAACCATTGCTGCAATAATTCCGAATATAAATAACGGAATGTTGTAATGAATAAACGTAGGTACGCATGTATCCCATATATGATCATGTTGCCCATCTGCATTTAAACCTGATGTTGGACCAAGTGTACTATCTGATGCTGGGGACCCCGCATCTCCTAATGCACCTGCCGTCCCAATAATAGCAGCGGTAGCTAATGGACTAAAGCCTATTGAGATACATAAAGGAACAAATACAACTGCAAGGATCGGTACAGTTCCAAATGATGTACCTATTCCCATTGTTACAAGTAAACCAATAAATAACAATAGAATTGCTGTAATTAATTTACTATCCCCTGTCACACCATTTACTGCATTAACTAGTTCGCTAATAGCATTAGTTTCTTTTAAAATAGTGGCATATCCAGAAGCTATAAGCATGATAAAGGCTATAACCCCCATTAATTTAACCCCACCCTGCACTACATCTTCTCCTTCTTTTATTGTCACAATTCGACCTACAAACATTACAATAATTCCAGATAATGCCCCCAACACTAATGAACTAAATGTTAATTGAATTGCTAATGCAACAATTACAGCAAAAATTGTTATTCCATCTCTAAGCTCAAAATTCCGTCTAGGTTGTTCATCCTTTGCTTCTTTTAAAAATTCAATATCTTCATTTGTTTGTGCATAATTTCGTGGTTTTCGATAAGTAATGAATATTGCTATAAACAAACCAACCCACATGCCAATAGCAGGTATGATCATTGCTACTGGAACACTAGTCTGATTTATGGCCATACCGTTTTTTGTCATTTCCGTTGCAATAATCCCCTGGAATATCAAACCGTAGGCTACTGGGATACACATATAAGGCATTTTCAAACCAAAAGTAAGAGCTGAAGCTAGTGCTCGACGATCAATTTTCAACTTATTAAAGAAGTATAAAAGCGGCGGTACTAATATGGGAATAAAAGCAATATGAACAGGTATTAATGTTCCGGACAAACAGGCAGTTAGAGCTAACCCAAAAATAAAAATGTACTTACTAGGTTTCTTTATAGCTAATAATCTATTAATTAAGACACCTGGTATACCAGAATGAGCAATCATTGCTGCAAATATCCCTAATAAGATATAACTTAATGCTGTCCCAGATTGCGCTCCCATTCCATCTATAAAAATGGTCATTGTTTCACTAAGCGGTAGCCCAGCCACTAACCCCGCTACTATCGCAGCAATTAATAACGCAAAGATTACATGCACCCTTAATAAGCTTAGTACGGTTAGAATGATAACAGATATCAACACCGGATTATCTAACATATTTCCCCTCCAACCCTATTTAAGAAAACGCTTACTTATTCTCAAATAACACTGCAAATTATTTATTATTCTCATACCATTGCTCTATTAACGAAGCTGTTAATCTTCCTGTATTAATTAGATTTTCTATACTAATACATTCTCTATATGAATGAATATTCTGGAACCCGTTACCTAAAGTAATACATGTTAACCCATTCTCATTAAGTACATTAGTATCTGCTCCACCTAATGTATTCGTTAAATACGGCTGAACGTTTATTTGTCGAGATGCATCTGTAACATTTTGAACGAGAATATGTTCTTCAGGAATATCAAAACCACTGTATTTCTTTTCTAGAGTGATTTCTACTACTCCCCCCAGTTCTTTTGCTGCTTCTTTCATCACCTGCTCCATGTGTCGAAGTTGCATATTTAATTTTTCTTTTGAAAAACTTCTTACTTCTCCAGCTAGTGTGACAGTACCCGGAATAATAGATGTTAATTCTCCGCCTTCTATCATACCAATATTCGCCAATGTCTCTTCATCTACTTTACCTAACTTCATTGTTAGTAGACCAGCCGCTGCGATTACAAAAGCACTATTTCCTTCTTCAGCATTTAGAGCAATATGCGCCGCATTTCCTTTTACCTTTAAATAAATGCGACTACTAAAAGGTCCTTTTAAAATGGTTTGACCAACATCTCCACTGCTGTCAAATATATAACCTACTTTACTTTTAATCTTGCTATAGTCCATAAAACGGGCACCTACTAAACCTGGTTGTTCATTTACTGTTAACAGTAATTCAATAGGGCCATGAGGAATCTCACTCTCAATAACAGCTCGGATAGCCTCGATATAAGAAGCGAGCGCTGCGCGATCATCTGCTCCTAAAATAGTTGTGCCATCAGAATATATAACACCATCTTTTATAACTGGTTTCAGGTTTTTCGTTGGTAAAACAGTATCCATATGCGTCGAAAAGAACAATGGTGGAATAGTTGAATCCGTTCCTTCTTTCCAAGCTACTAAGTTCCCAACTTCACCGTTAAAGTTTTTATGAGCTTCATCAAATTCAATAGTAAACCCAAGTTTAGGGAGTTCCTTTGCTAAATAATCTGCGACAAGCTGCTCTTTTGTACTAGGACCATCAATTTTCGCAAGATCTAAAAACAATTCTAGTAAACGTTGTTCATTTACTTTTGAAGCAGCTTTCGAATGCAATTGTACTTTCATTTTTATTCCTCCTCTAAAATTCAACATTCTCTAAAATTTTTGCTCTTTCCTCATAAACTACTTCCCCACGTTTAATCACTGTATCTACTAAATTCGAACCAAGTTCATAGGCAACATGCTTATAATTTGGTACATCCCATATTTGAAGGTCTGCAAGTTGGCCAACAGCTATTGTCCCTCGATCTTCTAAATTTAATGCCTTTGCTCCGCCCCAAGTTGCAGCTTTAATCGCTTCTTCTACAGAGAATTGATAAAGCCTGCATGCCAATTGCATAACAAATTGCATTGAAGTTGTATAACAAGCAGGACACATATCCGTTGCAAGAGCTATGGTCATGCCAGAATCCAACATTCTTCTAGCATTAAAAGGCTTTTGGTGAGCAACTGCAAAATCAAGTGCAGGCATAACGACACCAACGACTTTACTATCTGCTAGCCTTTTCATAACATGATCTGGAGTATAGTTTAAATGATCAATTGATATCATTTTCATATCCGCTGCTAAATCTGAACCTCCAATATAGGAGTACGCATCAGCATGAATCTTAGGAAACATTCCGGCTGCTAATCCAGCTTCTAAAATTTGTCTAGACTCTTCTGCGGTAAAATAGCCATCATCACACCATACATCACAAAATTCAGCTAGGTTCTTTTTTCCAACCTCTGGAATCATATCCTCTAAAATAACTTTTAAGTATTGGTCTTTTGTCATACCTTCCGGGAAACCATGCGCTCCTAAAAATGTATTTATTACATCTATTGGTGTCTCTTCTTGCAATTTACGTCCCACTCCAAGAATTTTCATCTCACTTTCAACCGTTAAACCGTATCCACTTTTACTTTCAACTGTTGTTGTACCATGCTTGAGCATTGAATACATTCTTTTTTTGGATTGGCTTAACAATTCAGTTGCAGCTTGATCACGAGTCAGTTCAATTGTTCGATTAGGACCGGTTTTCATTTCCAATTTCTTTAAATTTTCTTCTGCATTACCATAAAGTTTAGCTGCGTATTCTTCTACACGGTTACCATAAAAAACCAAATGCGTATGTGAATCGACAAAGCCTGGTGCTACAACTTTTCCGGTGGCATCAATAACATTGCGATTATCTCGAATATAGCGATTACTTACTTCATTTTGAGAGCAAACCTCAATAATTACACCATCTTGTATGACAATTGCAACATTAGTTAGCGGACAAATATCCGACATTTTGTCACCTACACAGCTTACTACTTGTGCAGGATTTTCAATAATTAACTGTGGTCTAATCTTAGTCAATTCAATTCCTCCTTTCTACAAAAGCAAATATACAATTGGCGTCACAATAATTAACGTCAACACTGTTCGAATGAACCAAATAACAATCATTTGACCAATGTTAATAGGAATCTCCGTTGATAAAATACATGGTATTAGCGCTGAAAAGAACAAAATAGCCGAAATAGATAATACCGCTATAATAAATCGAGTTTCTAATGGTGCTTCTAATATCACTAATGATGGTAAAAACATATCGATTAAATTAATTACTGCAGCTTTTGCCGCTAACATTGGTTCTGCTATTTGTAATAAATAGGTTAGTGGATAAAAGATATATGCTAGGTAATCAAAAATTGGTGTATTATTCACTAGAAGCAAGCCTATTAACCCAATAGACATAATAGTTGGCAATATTCCCATTGCCATGACTATGCCATCCTTAACGTTCTCTATAATGTTTTTCCAAATACTTTTTGCATTCTCTGCGGTAGTTAACCCTTCATTCCAAGCATGTTTCAGTCGATTTTTTGTAACAATTTGTTCAGGGTCACCTGGCTTATTTTCATAATAGTCATTACTCATGTTTCTTATCGGCCAAATACGCACTGTGATTGCGGTCACAAGAAATGTTACAAAAAATGTCGTCCAAAAATACAAATTCCATATAGACATCAAATCCAGAGTATTAGCTACAACAATCATAAAAGTTGCGGATACCGTTGAAAATCCTGTAGCAATAATAGCTGCTTCCTTAGCCGTATATTTCCCTTCTTTAAAGATACGGTTTGTTATTAATAACCCTATGGAATAACTACCGACGAATGAAGCAACAGCATCTACAGCCGATCGTCCAGGGGTTTTCCAAAATGGTCGCATAATAGGCTGCATTAGAATCCCAATGAATTCTAATAGACCATATCCAACAAGTAGTGCTAAAAAAATTGCACCAATTGGTACAAGTACACCTATTGGAGTAAGTAGCGCATTATACCAATATGGTCCCATATCCTCAGCCATCAACCAATCTGGTCCAATATTAAAAACAACTAGAACTGCTGCAATCGCACCAAATACTTTTAAAAAAGAAATACCTGCTTCAATCAATGAAGAATTCCATGTTTTTTTATAAAATGGATAAAGAGCTCCCAGAATTACTATTACTAAAATGTAGTAAACAATAAGAGAACTAAAAGTAGTTCGAATCCATCCAACTAAGTGATCTAGTGGGATAGAGTTTTTTCCATTAATCGTGAGCGGTAAGAAAAACATAAATATGCCGAGTACACTGCATAAGAAAAACTTTAAAATAGTTGTCGTTGAATACTTTCTGTTTTCAACTTGATCATTTCCTATTTGCCCTATTTTTTGCATTTTTCCACCTCAATTCATTTAAAAAAAGGGTCTAACAATTCTGATTAGACCCCCAAAATCTATTACTTCAGCACACTAGTTTTTTTTATATCTTTCGGTCCAAATGTAGCTGTTGGTTCCCACCATAATGGAACTTGAATACTTTCATTTGTCAATTTACCTTTCCCATTTGCTACTTCTTTAGCAGTTTCATAACCTGCTTGTGCATGGCGTATTACTCCAATACCCGAATCAACTGTCATGGCAACTTCAAGTCGCATATCCGCTTCTTCAGTACCATCAGCAATCATTGTTACACCAGTATGAACAGCTTCACCCATAGAATAATTAGCCTGAAGTGCGATTAAGTCACACATACCAACTGCGTTCAATAAGCCATTTAGTACTGGCCAATCAGAAATTAAATCTCCACCATCTTTCATATTTTCAGACTCAAATGTTGGATTTACAATTGATCCAGAATCTAAATTGTCTCGAGAAAATGCAACTGGCCCGCTCAATTCCCCTCTACGGATCATGTCATTTACTTCTAATGCAAATTTTTTGCGTTGGCCAAATCCCATATAACAAATACGAGCTGGTAATGCTTCAATTGGGATATGCTCTTTTGCCAACTTGATCCAACGTGTGACTAATAAATCATCACTAAATTTCTCTAAAATCATATCATCAATTTTACGTAAATCTTCTGTCTCACCTGACATACAAATCCATCTGAATGGTCCACGTCCTTCACAGAATAATGGACGGATGTATTCAGCAACAAATCCTGGTAAACGTTTTGCTTCTTTTTCATCCATTCCCGCATCAATACATTCTTTACGAATGCTTGTGCCATATTCGAATGAATTTACTCCTAAGTCTAAGAACTTAATAAGCGCATTGAGTTCACGAACCATTGTTTTACGAGCTTCTACTAAGTATTTATCGCGGTCTGATTCACGTAATGCCTCAGCCTCTTCAACTGTATAGTTTGCCGGTAAATATGCAAATGGATCGTGTGCAGGAGTCATAGAAGTAGTAATATCCGGCAAGAAATTCTTCTCTAGAGCTTCTTCAAAAATATCTGCAGCGTTCCCAACTACTGCAATACCTATTGCTTCTCCCTTTTCCGCTTTCTCCTTTGCCAGTGAAACGGCTTTGTCAAACGATTCAACAACTACATCTATAAATCCTTTTTCAATACGGCGATTAATTATTTCAATATTTGAATCACATAAAATTGCAACACCCCCGTGCATCGTCATAGCACGTGTTTGATTTCCACCCATGCCCCCTGCTCCAGCAGTCAGTAAAATTTTCCCTACTAAAGTATCGTTGTAGTGTAAACGAGCAATTGCTGAAAGAGTTTCAAATGTCCCTTGAATAACTCCTTGTGTTCCGATATATTCCCATGGTGCAGCAGTGTAATTAGCATACATCGTCAAGTTTTTATCTTGTAAATCATAAAATGTTGGCCAATCTGCTTTCATGATATTTGTAGTTGCCATTACAACAGTTGGAGCATATTTATGAGTTTTGAAAATAGCAACTGGCATACCTGATTGAACAACTAAAGTTTCATCATCTTCTAAGTTTTTAAGGGAATCAACAATTGCATGGTAGGATTCCCAATTTCGAGCTGCTTTCCCAATCCCTCCATAGATTACTAACTCCTCAGGTTTTTCTGCATTTTCCATATTATTTTCTAGCATTCTTAAAATTACTTCTTGTCTCCACCCTTTACATCGGAGTACATTCCCTCTTTGCGCTTTTACTGAATATAAAATTTCTGGTGTTTTCATAAATATGTTCCCCCTTTTAGGTTATACAAATAATATAAGCAAAAGGTGTGCCAACTCTTTTTTATAAAACTAAATCACTAATGGATAAATAGTGAGCTATAGGTTTTTCAATGAATTTAATTATTTTCATAAGTGTTAATTTATAATCTTTTATTACATTCCTCTTTAAAAATCGCAGATAAATTTTGCACTAAAAAACTATAAATCTATAAAATTCTTATTTTTCAGAAATATCATTGTTTTATGTTACAATCCTATGTAGCAGATAAATTTTGCATATACAAGCATAATAGTTTCAAAGGGGGAATTTTTTCATTGATCGAAGAATTAAAAAGACTAGTGGATAACCTTTGTACAAATGTCATTGTGATGAACGAACAGTTTGAAATTCTATGGTGGAAAACACATCCTAATCTTTCATTACAATTGAGAAAAAACATTTCTATATGTGAAGTACTTCAGGTAAATAAAAATGAGTTGCAGAATAATACAATCATTCCAATTAATGGGTATCATTATAAAATAAAGTTAGAATCTTACCTATTTGAAGATAATTTAATATTTCTAACAATCGAAGATATAGGTGACCTTTCAAATAATCAAACTAATCGCATCATTTGTTTAGAAGAAGTCTTAGAAAAACTTAATGAAGGAGTAATAGTTAGTGACCGTGATGGGAGCATCATCTACTACAATAAAGCCCAGGAAGAAATGGAACAAATGAAAAAAAATGAAGTTTTAAACAATAAACTTTGGGATGTTTATAAGTACAATAGAAGACAATCCGAACATGCGCATATCTTCAAAACGGGTAAGCCCATTTACGCAAAATACAAAGCTCATTCTAAAACAGATAATGGCCCACAATACGTTGGCTATAGTTCATTTCCAATACAAAAAGATGGACAAACAATTGCTGTATTTTCTATAAGCCATACTGAAACAAGTTTAAAAAACAAACTACTTGAAACAATAGAATTAAAACGTAGCCTCGTTACAAAGGATCTTCAAGTGATAGGAAATACAAATGGAACTTTATATACTTTTGAAAATATTAAGGGTGATAGTCATGTCTTAAAAAAGGCAATTGAAGAGGCACAAAACATTTCACTTTACGATACTGATGCTTTAATAGTTGGTGAAACAGGAACAGGAAAAGAGTTATTTGCTCAAAGTATGCACAATTTCAGTCCCCGTGCGAACAACCCATTCGTAGCTGTAAACTGTGCGGCAATTCCTGAAAACTTGCTAGAGAGTACTCTATTTGGTTCAGTTAAAGGAGCTTTTACGGGGGCGATTGACCAAGAAGGATTATTTGAATATGCAAAGGACGGCACTTTATTTTTAGATGAAATAAATTCATTGCCAATAACTCTTCAACCTAAACTTATGCGCGTTTTACAAGAAAGAGCTGTAAGAAGAGTAGGTAGTAATAAGCTTATTCCTATTACTTGTAGTGTTATAAGTGCATCTAATGAAGATCCAGAACTGCTGGCTTCTGAGGGTCGAATGCGATTGGATTTGTTCTATCGAATCGCACATGCAAGTATTTATATTCCCCCTTTAAGAGAAAGAGCTGAAGATATATTATTTTTCATCAATCACTTCCTATCTACTTATCAAAAAAAGTATTTAAAGCAAAATATTATTCTTTCACCTACACTTTATAAAACTTTACTCTCATATGACTGGCCAGGAAACACAAGAGAGCTACAGCACTTAATTGAGAATTTAGTAATTCAAGCTAAGTCTAATGAAACTGTTTTCGAATCCTTTTTACCTTATTATCTAAGAAAAAAACTCTCCATTACAGATCGTGTCGAAGAAATGGCAAGGCCACTTAAGTCCATCCTAGAATCTAATCAAGCTAACTATATAGAAAACATACTTGTCCGCAATAAATGGAATATTACAGTTGCAGCAAAGCAATTAAATATTTCTAGACAATCATTACAATATCACATAAAAAAATTAGGACTGGTTAAATCTGAAGAAGTATTTTAAAGTATGACGTGAAAAATATATGTACTCGATCAATATTAAGATTAAGAAATAAGTTATAGCAACTATGAATAAAAACAAACCTAACTACCAACTTTTATTGGAAATTAGGTTTGTTTTATATTTTGTACTTTTAACAATGTACTAATCCGCTTTACACCATATATATTTCCCTATCTACTATCTATTAAGGTGCTTAACTTCTTGTTTTTCGGCAAAACGAAGACTTTGATAGTTATATGCATATAGAAAGGGGCGCGTATGTCCCCCTCTGTGTTTTCACACTAATTTAATCGTCATTCCTGATTTATAGACTTTAAAGTTTAAAGAATCATCCGTGTTTTTGTCGCCATTTGCCGAAAATATCTCTAACTCAATTTGATCTGTCGGCAAGATTGACCCTGTGTTTAGCCTGATACTTTTCAAATCTTGTTTAACTCCAGCTCTCGGAGTGCTAAACATAATCGCTGTACCATTGACCAGGTATTTTTTTTGTGTGGCGTTCCAGACACTCACCCGTACAAAATCTGCTTTGGTTAAGGAATACGTTATTTCTAAAGACATTGTAAAATCATAAAAATGATTTGGAACTAGTGCTCCAATCGGTATGACAAGCCCCGTCCCAGCCCAAGGAGTTGAAACATGGAAATAGTCTGTCGTATTTTCAATAATAACTGAAGCCTTGTCATTCGCCCTTGCTTTGGCTGTATTAATCGGCTTGATGATGTTTACAACACCCTTAATAGCTTTCATACCCTTGTGAGTTTGAATTCTAAGGAAAGGAGAATTTCCATCCCCTCCCCCTTTCGCTTCGACTAGTTCATAGCAAGCTAGACCTTTATGCGTCATCACCTGTAGAGATTTATCCAGGATAGAAGCATCTCTCATTGAGTACAAAGGAATTTCAAATGTCCCTTTAACTGTATGGATGCGTTGATAGGCAATAGGTGTGCCCATCTACAGATCGCTCCTAATCCACATTTTACCAACCTTAGGGTTCACAGGGTCTGCTGATAATACTTCGATGCTTGCAGGAACACCACCATTACCACTCAATTTCCATGGAGTCCAATCGGTTAAACCGAACTTTGATCTAATATAGAAATTCTCGGTTCCTTGATGTGGAACATAAAATTGCGCTACGTTATCTCCTGTTGTGAAAACGGTCATAATTCCATATTCATAAGCTCCTACAGGCTGATGAAGAGCTGCTGTTAATCCTGATGGCTCAATGATTCGATACGTTCCCATCTTCTGGACCGTATTCCAGTCACGCCCCACCAATTCACCTTCTGAGGTCAATCCACCAACACCGACTCTGTTTGAGTTCTCACCATTGTTGACGTAACGTTCTTCAGGAAAGAACATCATATTTATGTTGTTCATGGAACTCGTGGAGGTAAATTCTGCAATAGGTCCTGTATGTTGAATCAACTGTGTATCCCATAGAACGCCGGTGAACGAATTACCCATACCTGATATTTTTAGAATTTGTTTAGTTGAAGTGCCTGGTTGAATCTGCAGGTTTGAAAATATATTCCCCGAACATTCAAATGGAACAGAAGTATTTGATTCAATCACAATCATTTCATTACACTCTGACAATGTAATTTTGTCGAATCGGTTTGCATTGATCCACGTTTGGCCCTTAGTTGGTTCAGTTGCTTTTAATTTAATTCCGATGTCAAAATTCCATATCACCAGTCGTTCAATGTTTAGAAATTGAATTTGATGCGTGTCTCCACCCGAAAATAAAGATAAACCTATCCCGCTCGTCGTTGACGTCCAGTTCCACATGACTAAATCACGTATAACTGTTTTGGCACTAGTACTATCATACCTATATTTTCCGTCTAAATAGACAACTTCCTTCGCGTAATTATTAATTCCTATACTGATCGTACCACCACAAAAAGAAGCTCCTTGTTCCAACTCAAAACCTCTCAAATTTGCATCTAATGAGTAATGAGTTGCACGTTCTCCGCGTAACTCTACCCCTTCACGAATCTTAATTGTTGCGTTTAGTTGGTATTTACGTTCTTCTGCAATGACGACTTTTTGCTTATTTGCAAACGCAAAATCTAACGCAGCTTGAATTTTGATGGCATCCGTCGCCCCAGTAAAATCACTGACAAACACCTGTGTTTTGGATTCACTCATTCGTAACCTCCACTAATTTAAATTTTAAACCTCTTAATAATTCACCTTACCTATATCAAAATTAAGTTGTAAAATGTACCTCAACAAATAAACGAATCTTAGTAATTAGTTCGTTTATTTAGGTATCCTACTTTTACAATGATTTTTTAGTGGATGGTTTACTTCTACACATATTGTATGATCAGTATTTCTAAAACTTATCGACAATGATTTATGAAATTCCAATTATCACCTCATAATATCCCCAAATTCGTTCAATGACTTCTTCTGAACGTTCAACCATATGGTGGCTTAGGTCTACAGAAATTTTATAGTCTTTTTATATCTCACTAATTTCCATTTCACCGTTTCCAGAAATCATTGTTCCAAAACATCATATGCTATTACAGTTTATCCCACGAATTCATTTGCAGTTGTTTAAATAATTGTCTTTACATCAACTAAACCATTTCAATAAACTGTTGGCGATTTAGGTATTATCCAGGCAGCTATAAATTGGTGTTAAAACAAAAAGAGGAATTATTTTAGATTGTATAGAATTATATAAGATTAGATAGGGACTTATTTTAGATTTTTTATCAATAACATATTAATCAAAAATAATGGAGTGGTGGTGGGAAGGATGAAACTTTTAATAATTGATAGAGATCAAACCGAAAGAACAGGCATTCAATGGTTTATTAAACACTATCAGTTGGATATTACTACTGTTTACGAGGCAGGAACCGTTGAAGATGCTATAAATTGTCTTGAAATGGAGAATCCAGAAATTATTTTGCTGGAACTTGAAATCTTAATGCAAGATAAGACAAAAGGATTAAAGAGGGCTTTATCAATTCAACCTCATCATTTAATCACAATAACTGCAGAACCCTTATTTAAGAATGCCCAAGAAGCTCTTTCTTTACGAGCTTTAACTTTGCTCGTAAAACCAATCGATTTGAATTTATTGAAACAGTATTTAACACATGCATGTCGTCAAGTATTGAATCCTTTTAAAGATACACTTTCTTACGTACAAGAGAACTCAATATATCCTGCATTATTTATAGATGATTCACCTACTCCAATAGAAGACAATGTTTTTTGCTTTATGATAGAAACTGAGTTTTCAGAGCAAAATGAGTTACTCTTTCATTGGCTACAATCACTACCATTCTCACAGCAATTTACCTTTTATCCATTATCAAAAAGAATTATGTGCTTCTCAAGAGACAAAAATTTAGAAGAATTAATTAAAAAGGGAAAATCAATTATGCGAGAATGGACTAAATCCCATAACGCTTATTTAAATATCGCCATCTATGATTTACCTAATAGATCCATAAAAACTATGTATAATGCATTAAAACAAGCATTGAGTTTGCGTTTTCAAAGTGGCTTTTCTCAATTTTTTTATGTTAGCCAAATGCCGGTCTACAAAAAATTCGATCACTTTTTAACAATTGAGCAACAGCGCCTTTGGATTAATGGCTTAGAGCAAAATGATGTCCAAACTATTAAAATATTTTTATATAACATTTCAAATTTGGAGATTTACTATCAACCCGATGCCATTCGCATTCATCTTACAAGCATATTAGCTCAAGTAAGACGTTTTATGCTGAAATACCAAATGGAAAAAATGATTGAAGTCGAAAAAAAATACGACTTATTATTTGATATGATTTTGAATCATCCAGTGCTTTACACTATAATCCAAGAGTTCGTTCTTTTTTGCCAAGATGTAATGAATCAAGCGGTACACCAAAAGGAACATGGCCAGTTTGATTATGTAAATGGAGCACTAGATTATATTGACATTTATTACTCTGATAGCACTTTGAACCTTAAAACACTTGCCGACTTCTTAGGCATTAGCTCAAGCTACTTAAGCATGTTATTTTCAACAACTAAAGGAGTTACTTTTAAACAATACTTAAATGAAAAGCGTCTTACACATGCTATACAACTTCTTAAAGAAACAAGCTTACCAATTAGTGAGATCGCCTCAACGACAGGATTTAACGATTCAAATTACTTTTCAAAAGTATTTAAATCGAAATTCACTATTAGCCCTATAGCTTATCGTCAGCAAATGAAATTGGTGATAGATTGAGTGCTAATTTTTAATACCTTATTTAATTATTGTTGTAAACAAAGAGGAATCCATTTTGAAAAATGCCTATTCAAAATGGATTCACTTCATTTCAATTTAAATTCAAAGGTATTTTTCTCTATACATAATGTTTCATCAGAAGTTTTGATAATAATATCAAAGTGCTGACTATACGGATGCATAAACACTTCGTACTGAATTCGACGTTCATCATGAGACTGCCTTAAATAATTGATATCAGTCTCCCTTTCAGCAATATCACGGCTCGACCTCCTCATTAATTCCGTTACACTATCTGTATAGAAGTAAATTTTTAAATCAAATAAATCCGGATTAATAAACGCTACACTCATTCCTTCTACGATCGTAACTCTATTTTTCGAAGAAATTAACTCGCTTTTCATATAATCTGTATCTATCGTAAATAAATCTAAACCATCTCTAATCATCTGAACATCTCTTTCTAATGAAGGCAAATGATGCGCTGATGGATGGCAAGCAGTCATTTTAAAACGATGACTCTCGTTTTGATATGTATAGTCGATAATTGCATGCTTTCGTATGTTCGAACTAACAATATAAGGATCTGTATTAATATAATTCAATTCACCTTGATCTAGTACCTTTACAAACCTATTGGCGAATGTTGTTTTTCCAGCAGCACCATGTCCTGAAATGCCAATAATAATATGCTTATCAGTCATTCTGACCCAATTAATAATATCTTGTAAAATCTTATCCATCATTCTCCTCCTAGTAGAGCTGTATTGATAAATCAACTGTAATATTCCTTTAAATTTCCATTATCCCACTCTTCCAAAAGATAGTATGAATCGAAATTCAAAGACTCTGATAAACTGGCAACAGCCAATATAACCTCTTTCGCTTCTTTTTCATTAACTGAAAGCAGATGTATTGCTGAGGTATATCTTACATACAAGTTAGGATGTTCTAACAAATGAAATAAAGCTTCTACACCGTTAGGATGCTTTTTAAGGAATTTGAAATTCTTATACTGTTTATCATATAACTTATTTGTTTTTCTAGAATTCACTACAACTTCATATGCTGAAACACCATATTCTATGGCAGATTCAATGCAATTTTTAATTATCTTTTCTAATTCCATGTTTCAACCTCAATTTTAGAATATTGAAATAATTAAGTTCTACATCCTTGTTGAAATTAATCGCCCTTTCTTATTATAAGATAAACAAGTTATTAACTGCCCTTTTTTGTGGGAATAATGAGTACTGCCACTTTTGTTCAAAAAAAAGAAGCTAATCCCCCCTCTTTATTTTTGTTTGTTCCAATTTTTATAGTTTCATTTATTTTTTCTCTTTAATTAGTGCTTTCTGATAAACATTTAGCTATTTTTTATAAATATTGAATATTTATTAGGTTGTCTAAATCCTAATTTTCCAGCTAATTTAATAGATGCATTATTTAATATGTCACAATCCCAGCGAGGCATTATATTATTTTCTAAACAGTGATTTATAAATGCTTTTGCATTAATAGCGGCTAATCCTTGTCCCCTATAATCTTCGTGTGTTTCAATATCCATTTCTGAGAATTGAAGTGAGGAAAAAATCGAAGTACATTCACTAACCACTCTCCCTTTATGTATAATACAATAACCGAAACCCTTTTCAATAAAGTTTGACACAGAACCCCAATACTTTTTATAGTAATTCCCATTATATTCAGAGCTACTATTAATTAACTCTTCATCTATTCTTTTTATAGAATATTCACTGGCAAGAGGACTTTCATCTTGAAACTGTTTCTTATTGTCATACGTAAAAGTATACCAGCCTCTCTGCTTTAACTTGTCTTTAAATAGTACGTTAATTACAGAATCCCAGTTTTCAGATGCAGAAAATAAAGTAAATCGTAGTCCCTTACTTTTTCTATTACAATACAATTCAAAAAGAAAATCATTAAACTGATGATTATCTTCTTCTCCAGCAATGAAATAAATACCGGATTCTGTTCCAATGAGCAATGTCTCAACATTTTTTGAGTCTACATAAACAATTCCATTAATATAATTATTTAATATTGAATAGACAAAAGTCGGAACAGTTTTCAAGTTACTTTCTATTACTTTTATCGCTATATCAAAATCTTTAACACTTAGTGTTATCATCCTATTTAAACCTTCCCCTCGGTACTTAATGAATAGACTACCAGCTTTATATCACTTTATTGCCATTCTAGAAAACACTTCGCATATTTACGAAACAATTATTAGAATCTAATTATCAATATCTGTTCTCAAACTCCCCCCTCCATTGAAAACATTCAGTCACAAACAAAAGGGTTGAATCCTGTGGAATACAGAGTCAAAACTTTATTTTTTGCTATGCAGTTTGATACATGTTTTTGTGCCAATTTCTTATAGTTTCATTAATTATTTCTCTTAATTTTTGGTTTTCTTTAGTATAATCAATTCTAAAATAGATAACTTTTAAAAAGTTTAAGATGTTATTTTTACACTTGTAGAACTTGATTGATCTGCCTTCTTTTTGATAAAACTCAATAAGTTCATTATTCAATTCAATAATCCACTCTTCTAATTTATTGCTATCTATCATTTTATTATTGAGTAGCGCTTCAATGGCAAACATTAATCGTTCATCTTCGTTGCATACATAGTTTGTTTCTTTAAATAAACAAACTTTTATTAGGTTTAAGTACTTGTTTACATTTTCAAATTGAAAATAAGGATGTTCTATTGCTACAACAAGCATATCTGCACCATGGGCGATACTGTGTGCCCATCCTTTTCCGTCTACGTATCCCCTTGTGTCATTTTCTTCTAGTAAATAACTAATACTACTATCAATCGCTTTTACTACAATACTTTTAGGTAATAAGCATGTATCCTGATCTTTTTTTAAGAGTTCAGTAATTACTAATGCTGAGAAAGATCGTTTGAAAACTGAATCCGTATTTTTCTCTCCGATTTGATAAAATAAATAATCCTCGCTTAAACAGTCTTTCAAAATATTTATCATTTGATCTGAAGTCAGCAAACCATTACTAATAAGCATTGCAAAAGTTGAATATATTAACTCATCTCTTAATTCAGAGTCTATGTTTCCAATATTCAGAAGCATTTCTCTCATGATTTCATCAATCTTAAACATTTCAATATTCATTGGTTTATCTAATAACATTTGTAATTCGTGTTTTAACTCCATTTCCCACCAACTCTTTCTATTATTTTAGCAGCTGATTGGCCTGATAATAATCAGCTAGCTCCAATTCTAATCTGTCATACAAATGTTTTTTCAGATAATTAGAGATGAAATGTTCTTTCTCCTTTTCGATTTCCGAAGAATAGAACAGTTTTTTGAATAGCCCAATCTTATTTTGACTTTCAAACTGACTTAATGCTTCAGCTCGTAATTCTGAAACAACCACGTTCTCAATATGGCGTTCTCTTAATTTCACGGCAATATCCTTCACTTTATGAGCCGTAATGTCTTGAATTTGATCTTTTAAAATCTCATTGTCTTTTATTAACTTCTCTGTTTGTGCTTTTATCTCTTCTATCTGTTCATTCGAATCATTTGGAAGATCAACCAATCTTTGCTTGAAGAAATCTTCATTCACTACTATTTGAGTTTCTGAATCATCCTTCTTTTTTTTGAATTCAAATAAGCCAGTTTGAAGTATTTGATTTAATACATTACTATGAATATCTACTTTTTCACCTAAATGATCTGGAATTGAGACTGCTGTTTCTTCTGAAAAATGAGGTCGTGGATTTACACGTCCTACATCATCAATGCCTAAAAGTTCTTTTAAACCTTTGACTCGGTACTCATCTTTTAACAACATAATCATTCTCAGCTTTAATATAGCTAAGAAAGATAAACGTATTACAGCTTGCGTTGAGGGGGTCACTTCTTGGTCGAGAAAAATATATTCCTTAAATGGTTTGATATAGTATCGTAGCTTTGCATCCGAAATGCCAAACCACTCAGCGACTTCCGCAATTGAATAGAACTTCTTTTCAATTATTTTAGCTAAATAAGAATCGCTGTATAATACCTCTTCCATAGGTGTATCACGTACGACCGTAAATAATGGATCATGAATTAATACTGCTTGTATCCTTAGCTTCATCTCTTCCGTTACTTTCAATTCGCTCACCTCTGTCCTATACAGTCCAAATTGATATTTATCTTCTATAATTAATAAAAAAACTATGCTTTTTTAACACATTTTTTCTACTCTCTAACTCTATTCTATTAATTTCTATTCTTTTCCTTCTAAATTCAAAAAATCACTGACAAAAAAACACCATTCGCTAATGGAATGGTGTAAAAAAGTGATTCTAATCTACTTGAAGATACCTATTGCAGTGTCGATTTCTTTCCAGCAACATCCTTAGCACCTCTTATAGCTTTAGCTTAAATATGTATTAATTCTTTTTCTTATCAAGCCCTATAACAAAAGTAGGTATTAACAGGAATATTAATGGACCAGCACTTGATGTTACATAAACAGCGACTGAAGCTGCTGTACCTGTTACTATCCAAATAATTGCATACACTGTAGTTTCTTTCATATTATCACCCCTATATTTAATAATTCATTAATCAACTATAGTTATATTTGGATGAGAGTAGAATTTTCCTATCAGGATGGTAAACATTAAAGTTTAGATTGGGAAAAAACTAAAAAACAAACCTGTATACCATCGTTTTATGGAAACCAGGTTTGTTTATGCTTACTATGCTTTATTTATTATATAAAGGTGCAATCTTATCAATCCGATTTGTCCAAATACCTCCTGAATAATCTTCAGGGAGACGTTTGATATCTGCTGAAGTATCAAAGCCACTTGAAAAGCCTGATCCATTGCCTTCAACTACAATAACTCGTGTATCTGCATTATCCATTCTGTTTAGAAAACGGTTTGGCCATCCCCAAAGCCACGGTGCCACTTTTTCTGGAATATGTAATTGACCGTGCTTAAGGCTTGCGGGTAAATAACCTGTCCATCCTATAGCCGTATATATTAAAAGGTTTTTTTTCAATGTAGCTTTTGACATTGTACGTAAATTTGATAAACGCTCTCTTAGTGCAGCAATTGGTTGATCGCCGCCATACACAGTTAATTGTTCGAGGCGACTCTCTGGTAGTTTTTCTAGATAATTCGCCATTTGTATTCCTTCATTTTGATCTTCACTTTTAATGTGAATCAGGAAAGGAGTTTTTGGAAAATAACCCAATACTTCATCAAGTGTAGGCATTAAATTTACCGCTTTACCACGGAAAGGAAATGTTTTTCCTTCATCTGCTGTATAACCGTAACCGATGTCTAATGCCTGTAATTCACTAGTTGTATAATCTCTTGTCACACCTTGTCCATTTGTCCGACAATCTAGTGTCCAATCATGGAAGATCACAAAATTATGATCTTTCGTAGGTTGCACATCAATCTCCACCAAATCTGCTCCAGCGTTAATTGCCGCTTCAATTGAAGGAATTGTATTTTCCAAAAAAGGATATTCTGGTTCATTAATACGCTCTGCTGTACAAGTGTCATTTTCTATGCCTTCCATTGAAAACGTTTGGCCAAGTCCTCTATGCGCGAGAAGTAGGGGTGCTCCTTCTCCCCTTTTAGCAAACAAAGAACTATTGTTTACATATATAAATAATAAAAGGATAAGAAAGAACCAAGTTGTTTTACTTTTGAATAACCCCTTGATTTTATTCATTTCATTTTTTCCCAAGTCTAAATCCGGAAACAAATACAACTAACATACAAATAAAAGTAAGAATGATAATTGTTGAACCATCTATCATAGTTAATAGTGCTGCAAATTTGCTCGCTAACCAAACAAACGGAAGAATATAGTATTGTGGAATGGCAGCGATGTTTCCAAGTCTGCCTACTTCATCTGTTAGAACAAATTGCCAGATGAATAATACTAATGAAATCAGCCATACACTATTCCCCAAAAGCAAACCTTTCATAGAGCTCTTACTAAATCGCCCGATTATGTAACCAACCCATAACCAATATATTAAAAAAACAATTTGAGCGATTAGAGGGTAAAATGGGATCATTGATTGATGAGCTAAGTATCCATAGATTCCTGGAAAAACGATCAAAATTAAGCCTAGTATATATTTCATTCTGTTCATCTCCTTCTAGATAAAGTTTTAGATTTACCCAACTTGTCTACTGCCTCTTTCCATTAATATTCATAAAATTTCTAGATATTACTGATTGATATAGAAAAACCCAACAACTATGACTTTTTTATATCTAAAATTGATGGTAGATTATAAACAAACAAAAAAAGAACTGCTGCTTCACTTTTGAAGTGGTAGTTCTTTTTTAATGATATTTATCTATTCATGACTTCTATATTTTACTAACCAATAAATTTCTTCTTATTATAATGATGCCGAATTGACATCGAGACAGCTACAATGATGATGAAAAATACTGCACTCATACAGATAATAAAACGAACAGCATAATTTGCTTCATGTTCCACTAAATCATCCATCATATTTATATAGATCGGGAAAAATAAAACGGTTCCAAAAATAGTTTGATACGGAATGATTCTACTAGTCTCATCCGTAAACACAATTCCATCTAATATAAATAAAATGAAAAATACTATACTAATAATAACTGCTATCATGACAAATTCACTTTCCATTTTAAAGCTGCCCATATCTATAACATACGCTAAATAAAATAAGACGAATCCTATAAACGCCGAACTTACAATTTGCTTTACGAAATTCATCTTTTCACCCTTTCCAGAAAATTTATTATTATAATACGGCGCCTTCACAAAAATTGAGCAAACATCTTCTTTGAAATTGTATTTTGCCTCTTTCTTTTACCTTATATATAACAGTGTAAAAAACGGCTAATGCAGAACTATTCCTTTCACAAATGACCAATATTACTTTAATTACTTAGTTGATATTAGAATTGTGAAAAAATTCTGCTAATCCGATTTTTAGTATGTAACATTGGCAATTCATACACGCTTTCTACACCGTACACTAGTCTATGCCTGAGTAGCTTTTTTGTGCCAAATGAGTCATTTACTCTATAATCGCTTTGTAAAATGTTTTTATAAAAAAGGCTGTGTTAAAGGTAAATGTTGATATTTGATGCTTGCCAGAATTCTTGATATAATCAAGATAGGAACAAACATTCGGGATCTAGATTCGGGATGGACACAGCGTTTACTTGTTTAAATGGGGGAACAATCATTTTGAAAAAGTTTCGTGGAAAAAAGCGTTATTTCCGTAACTTATGGAGAGAAACAACGGCAGAGCAATATGATTTAGACTTTGGGAAAGAAGGTTGGTTTGATTTATGGCACACCCATCTTGATTTTTATGGGTTTGGAAATAATAAGTTGAAGATAAGAAAAGAGCATATAAAAGCACATTTAGCCTTGTATAACAGTTTATTAGAAAAATTCGACACACTCGGAAAACCATATCAATCGTGGATTGAATTAGTTGATGAAGACACTGGCTTGGATGCAGTCTATATTCATACTCCTAATCCTAACAATGACAATTTTCCACTTAAAATAGAAAATATCAACTGGAATTGCACTGTCCCAAAATATTTCAAGGGTATAATAAACCTAAACGAATTTAATGTAGGACACTATAAGTGGGAATCAAATAACAGCTATTTAATCCACTCTAAAAATAACGGGGTAAAATTGTAAGATTTATTGCTTAATAAGAATAGGGACAACCACAAAAATTAGGTTTCCGTTAAATTTTATCAAAAAATCAACTTAACGGAGCCATAAAAAAGGAACTCCACATGACAGGAAGTTCCTTTTGCATTCACTTTTATTTAGTTAATTATTTCATTAACAGCATCGATTAGTTTTCTTTTTGTCTCCATTAAAATAATACCTTCTTCTATATAATTATCCTCACCTGTATAGAAAGTGGCGAATGACTGATCTTTGTATCTAGGTACAACGTGCATATGATAATGAGTTAATTCATTGAAAATGCCACCGTTTTGGCAAATGGTAATACCATCAGGGTTAAACAGTCTTTTTATTGCTTTTGATAAAAGCATAGATGCCTTCATTATGGCATTAGCAGTATTTTCATCAAGTTCTTCAACATCATAAATATGTTTTTTAGGCAATATTAAAACGTGGCCTTCGTTGTATGGGTCATGGTCCAAGAAACAACATACGTAATCATCCTCGAAAACAACATGAACTTGATCATTTTTATTAGCTAAACTACATCCTAAACAGTCCATTTTAATCTGCCTCCATTAGTACATTAAAATTGAGAAGTAATTTACATTTAAACTATCTACTATTTTTTATTTCAAATATTCTTCTCTTAACACAGCATAATAATATTCATCCCACCATGTATCTCCATGAGGTATACATTTTTTGAAGTACCCTTCTCTTCTCATACCTATTTTCTCCATCACTCGATAGGATGGAATATTCTCGGGCTGACAAGTGGCAATTATTCTATGTAACTTTAAATCTATAAATCCATAGTCTACAAATGCTTTAGCCGCTTCAGTAGCAAAACCATTATTACAATAGTCCGGATTAAATACCCAACCTATTTCATAAGTATGTTCACCAAAGTATTTAAAAAATTCAATATGACCTATCAGGAGATTTTCTTCTTTTAGTATAATTGCAAATTTCTCAGCTTTATCGTGCAAATTATTATTCACTAACTGCTTTGCTTCATCTTCATTTAACACACCTGATGGCATATACTCCATTACGTTTGGGTTAGATGTATATGCATATAAATTTAACCAATCTTCCTCTTTAAAATTCCTAATTAATAGTCTTTCAGTATTTATCAAGACTTCCATTGTCATCAACCTCCAATTCCGAATATCCCTTTATTGATCAAGAATTCTAGTAAAAAATTAAGAACACCATTGAACTACTTATCGCTGTTTTCTCTTTCTTCTAATTAAAAAATAACTCATTAATATTACGGCAATAATAACGACAGTGCCTAATAAAAGTGACAGATTTGCGTAATTAATACCCCATCCATATTGCTCTTTAGTCATAACATTACCTCACTTAATTTTTTTATAGTATTAATATACAGAAGCATTTGTCATTGGAATTACTTTTCCATTATTAAAAAGAGCACACCATCCACTCCCTTAATTATACATCATGACTCTAATTTGGAAACAACAGTTGTTCTATTCTTTTTAAATTGATCGTTTAAACAAAGTAAAGACGCCCTATTAGTCAGCTCAGCTAACTAATAGGGCGTCCCCTTCTTATAATTTACATCTTTTCTTCAATTGGTTTTTTCCAGAATCCAACGATAGCTGCAGTTACAATTGTACCTACCACTAAAGATACAAAGTACATTAATGGATTTTTCACAGCCCATAATACGAAGATTCCACCGTGTGGAGCTTGTAATGTACAACCAAAGAATAAAGCTAAACCACCGGCGATAGCAGCACCGATAACAGAACTTACAATAACACGTAATGGATCTGCTGCTGCAAACGGAATTGCGCCCTCCGTAATAAATGAAAGACCCATAACATAGTTTGTTTTACCTGCATCACGCTCTGCTAATGTAAATTTATTTTTAAAGAATGTTGTTGCAAGAGCCATACCTAGTGGTGGAACCATACCACCGATCATTACAGCTGCTTGAGGTGCATAATTTCCTGCGTCAATCATGGCAATACCAAATGTAAAAGCAGCTTTGTTAATTGGTCCGCCCATGTCTACAGCCATCATACCTGCAAGAATAATCCCTAATAATACGATGTTTGTTCCTGTTAAACCATTTAACCAAGTAGTTAATCCGTCCATCACAAACTTCACTGGTGTATTAACAACAAAAATCATAATTAAGCCGACAATTGTCATACCAAAGAATGGATATAATAAAACTGGCTTAATCCCTTCAAATGATTGAGGTAAATGTGAGAAGAGTTTCTTCAATCCAATTACTACATAACCTGCTAAAAAACCAGCAACTAAACCACCTAGGAATCCAGCACCGCCTGACGCCGCTAGGAAACCACCGACCATACCTGGTGCTAAACCAGGACGATCTGCAATACCCCTAGCAATAAATCCAGCAAGTACAGGAATGAGTAATGCAAAGGCATTACCACCACCTATTGTATTTAGAGCTTCTGCAAATGTCCCTTCCGCGTTAATACCACCAATTAAAAATGATAAAGCAATTAACAAACCACCACCAACAACAAATGGTAACATATTAGAAATACCATTCATCAATGGTTTATAAAAATATTCTTTAAATCCGCCTTCAGATGTTGCTGCTTCAGTAGTTCCAGTAGATTCAGCCGTTGCTTTATAAATAGGTGCATCTTGCTGTAAAGCACGATCAAGTAACTCATCTGTTTTACGGATACCTGCTGCAACAGGAACTTTAATGACATGCTTACCTGCAAAACGGTCCATTTCAACTTGCTTATCAGCCGCAACGATGATCGCTGTTGCTTTTTCAATTTCTTCCGCCGTTAATGCACCTTTAATACCTGTTGAACCATTCGTTTCAACCTTAAACGCAATTCCTCTTTCTTTCGCTTTCGCCTTCAATGCATCTGCTGCCATATAAGTATGAGCTATACCTGTAGGACATGCTGTTACCGCTAGAATTAATTTTTCATCTTCTTTAACTTCTGCAATTACTTCTTCTTCGCCGTCTTCTTCTTTTTCTTTGGCATTGATAATATTGATAACATCTTCTGGAGTTTGTGCTGCTAATAAATTTTCACGAAACTTAGTATCCATCAATAAGGAAGAAAGACGAGATAATGTTTCAAGATGCTCATTATTAGCACCCGCACTTGCTGCTATCATGAATAACAGGTGTGCTGGTTGTCCATCTAATGATTCATAATCTACACCATTTACTGACTTTGCAAATAATATTGATGGAGTTTTTACCGCATCTGTTTTCGCATGAGGAATTGCAATTCCTTCCCCAATACCTGTAGTACTTTGAGATTCTCTCTTTAAAATTGCTTCTCTATATCCAGCCAAGCTGTTTAAACGACCAGCTTCATCTAATTTCTTAGTCATTTCTTCAATAGCTGCAGGTTTGCTAGTAGCAGCTAAATCGATAATAACGGTATCTTTTTTTAATAAATCCGTAATTTTCATAATTAACCACCTAACCTATATTTTCTTGATAGTTACTTGATCCAATAAAGAATCAATTTTCTCTTTCGTTGCTAAATCTTGGCTAAAAGCAGTTGCACTTCCTGTTGCGACAGCAACTTGAAATGCTTTAATAAAGTCTTGGTCTTTCGAATATGTCCCAATAAACCCTGCTACTAATGAGTCACCAGCTCCTACAGAATTAAGTACTTTCCCTTTTGGAACGGTTGCACTGTATACTTCCCCATTTGTAAATAGCAAAGCCCCATCACCAGCCATAGAAACAATTACATTTTCAGCTCCCATTTCTACTACCTTTTTACCGTAAGGAATTACCTCTTCAACAGTGCGAATTGTTGCTCCGAACAATTCACTTAACTCATGATGATTCGGCTTAACTAAAAAGGGCTTATCTTTTAATACTTCTGCAAGGACTTTACCACCTGCATCAACAACTACTTTCACTCCACGTTTACTATACTTTCTCGTTAAATCTGAATAAAATGTTTTTGGTAGCGAAGGGGGTATGCTACCTGCTAAGACCAGAATATCTCCTTCTTGTAAAGCTTCTAACTTCTCAAATAAATATTGAATGTTTTTTTCTGTCAGAGTAGGTCCTTGACCATTAATCTCAGTTTCTTCCCCTGTCTTCAGCTTTATGTTTATCCGTGAGTCTTCTTCTACTTTTACAAAATCAGTATGAATTCCTTCACTTTCTAACGAATTTTGAATGAATCCTCCTGTGAAGCCTCCTAAAAAACCTAATGCTTTAGATGGTTCGTCAATCGTGTTTAGAACACGTGAGACATTAATTCCTTTTCCACCTGGAAATTTACTCTCACGATCAATTCGATTTAAGTGACCAATTTGAAAATCATCCACCTCAACGATAAAATCAATGGATGGATTCAGTGTAATTGTATAAATCATGATGTCACAACCTTCATGTTTGTTTTTTCTTCGAATTTTTTCATTGCTTCATTATCCAGATTCGTTGTTATAATACTTGCATTTTCAATCTCCGCTACTTTTGCAAAGAAGGTTTCTTTGAACTTACTTTTATCTGCTAAAACAAATGATTCTTCAGCTAACTCTATTGCAAGTTTCTTCAGAACTGCTTCTTCTGGATCAGGAGTTGAAAATCCAAACTTTATATCTATACCGTTCATGCCTAAGAAACACTTATCAAATCTATACTGCTTTAAATTCTCTTGTGCCACAGAACCAACAATCGCTTTAGTGTTAGCTTTTATTCTTCCGCCTATTACATAAGTCGTTATATTTGCTGAAGTTAATGCTTCAACATGCATTAGACCATTGGTTACGACTGCTATTTTTTTATTAATTAAAAACGGAATCATCTCTGAAATAGTCGTTCCTGCATCTAGATAAATACAATCCCCATCACGAATCATACTTGCCGCAGCTTCTGCAATTAGTTGCTTATCGTGAAGGTTTTTGGATGATTTCTCTTGAATATTAGGTTCATCAATCTTTGAATATGGAAGAGTTGCTCCTCCGTGAATTCTCTTTAAAAGTCCTTGTTCTTCTAAAAGTGCTAAATCTCGTCTTATTGTTGAGTCAGATGATTTCGTTCTTTGTACTAGGTTCTGCAAGTCAACTACACCATTACGACTTAATAAATCTAAAATAATATGATGACGTTCCGCTGTTATTATAACCCTACACCCTCTTATTCATGTATTCGCTTTATGTCTTAATTATAATACAAGAAAAAATCAAAATCAATCATTTTCATTCAAAAACAATCATAAAATACCACTCTCAATTTTCTTTATTATGTGTTGATGCTCAAAATAAAAACGCTGTAATACCGCTGTAAAATTTTCACTTAGACTTAAAATTTATCTTCTCTTCAATTGTAAGTCCCTTCAGATTGCAAAAAAGACTGTAGGCAAACTCGAAATTCGTCAAGTTTATCTACAGTCCGATTGGTATTAACATTATTTTAGTCTATTTCAATAAATTCTTTTTCACGTAAGCTTCTACTTCATTCGCAGTCGTTAACGATAAAATTTGTTCAAGATGCACTGCTATTTCCGTTTTCGATAATTTGGCAATTTGTGCACGTGTATTTAAGATAGATGGCCCACTCATTGAAAACTCATCTAATTCTAGCGCCAACAAGATTGGAATGGCTATTTCATCTCCAGCCATTTCACCACACATACCTACCCATTTACCGTTTTGATGAGCAGCCTCAATTACTGTTTTCACAAGTCGTATAATGGCAGGATGATAAGGTTGATATAAATATGACACCTTTTCATTCATGCGATCTGCTGCTAAAGTATATTGAATTAAATCATTCGTTCCTATAGATAAGAAGTCTGCCTCTTGTGCAAATAAATCAGCAATCACTGCAGCAGATGGGATTTCAACCATCATACCTACTTCAATCGTTTCAGATACAGGAATTCCTTCCACTACTAGCTTTTGTTTTTCTTCTAATAACAAAGCTTTTGCTTCTCTGAACTCTTCTACTGTTGCAATCATCGGGAACATTACCTTCAAATTGCCGTAAATGCTGGCTCTTAATAGGGCACGCAATTGCGTACGGAAAATGTCCTGCTTGTCCAAACATAGACGAATAGCACGATAACCTAAAAATGGATTCATCTCATGATCTAGCTTTAAATAAGGGAGGATTTTATCTCCCCCGATATCTAATGTACGAACAACTGTCGGCTTGCCTTGCATTTTTTCAAGAACAGTTTTATAAGCAGTAAATTGTTCTTCTTCATTCGGTAATTCCTGACGATCCATATACAAGAATTCTGTACGGAATAGACCGATTCCATCTCCACCATTTTCAATAATCATTTCAACATCTTCTGGTTTTCCGATGTTTCCAGCGATTTCAACATGATGGCCATCAGCACTTACGCTCTCTAAAAAACGGTACTGCTCAAGTAATTGTCTTTCCTCTTCGCTCTTTTTCTGTTTCTCCATATATTCATTGAGTACTTCTTCAGTAGCATTCATAATAACCTTGCCACTCGTGCCATCAATAATTACTGGAGCCCCTTGCACGATATCTCTCGTAGCCGTTTTAGTACCTACAATAGCAGGAATCTCCATTGTTCTTGCTAAAATAGCAGAGTGCGAAGTTCTACCACCAATATCAGTAATAAAGCCTTTAACATATGTTTTATCCAATTGAGCCGTTAAAGAAGGTGTTAAATCTTCAGCAACGATTATTACGTCTGTTGATATACGGCTATAATCCTGAATCTCAATACCTAATAAGTGTGATAGTAATCGAGTTGAAACATCACGAATATCCGCAGCACGTTCTTGCATATATTCATTATCCATTACTTCAAACATTTCAATATACATATTGGACGTTTCTTGTAAGGCAAATTCTGCATTCCATCCATCTTCGATTTTCGCTTCAATAGCTCCCAGTATTTCTGGATCTCCTAGTATCAATAGGTGCGCTGAAAAAATAGCAGCCTTTTCTTCCCCGAATTTTCTAAGAGCAATTTCACGAATTTCTTCTAATTCTAATTTAGCTTTTTTAAAAGCCTCTTTTAGTCTACTCTTTTCAGCATCTATATCCGTAACTTTAACTTTTTCAAAAGACAAATCAGGCTCTTTTAAGCAATAAGCTTTAGCTACGGCGATGCCATTTGAAACAGCAATCCCGTTTATTTCTAGCATTCTACACCAATCCCATTAGAAATAATTACTTCAGTTACTTTATCTAGTAATTCTTTAGCATCCGGACCTTCCGCAGAAACTTCCATTACAGAACCTGATGCAATCCCAAGAGCCATAACACCCATAATTGATTTTAAATTTACAGTCTTATCTTTGTAAGTCAAAGATACTTCAGATTCAAAAGATGTCACCGCAGTTACTAATAATGTTGTTGGTCTTGCATGTAAACCATCTGGGCTTGTAATTTTGTAAGTTTTTTTCATTTTAAAATCTCCTTATAAATTATTTAACATCAATTCGACTTTTGTATTTTCCAATCATTAAGTAATTATGCTCTGGATTACTTGGTATATTCGTTTCCAAATACTAGCAAACAATTTGAGTAGTAATCCATTTTTTAATAACTTGTTGTAGTAATGCGTTTACAATTGTATGACCACGAGGACTAACTGGTTTTGTATCTATTAAAACAAACTTGCTAATAATGAAGGTTTTTGAATGATTTTTCTTGCTTATTACATTTATCAATCTTTGAATACGAATGAACTTGCTCCTTCATGAATTAGCTTCAATGTTAGCTTCAATGGTATTGCTCTTAAAAGCGATAATTTACCGCTGTTATTATAACCTTACATCCTCTTCTTGTTCATGTATTCGCTTTACGAGTTCATTATAGTACAACAAAAAATCAAAATCAATCATTTTCATTCAAAAACAATCACCAAATTATTTTATATTTAATTTCTTTATTATGCGTTGATTATTAAAATAAAAACGCTAGAATTTTTCCACTTATATAATAAATACTCTTGAATTGAAATTCTCATAAATACACCGATTTTGAACATACTAAAGAAAAATTATTAACAGTTTTGCGATGATAGTTAATCTATTCCTTACAAATGATTTACATATCTCTTACATGGCGATAACACTTCCATAAAACTGTTCCTGTATATTTTAGATATACCAAAGTTTAGGAGGAATAATATTAATGAACAAGAATTTTAAGAAGAAATTACTTGCGTTTGCTGCTGTATCTACTCTGGCGATTAGTAGCCTAGGAGTACCTTTTTCTGAGGCGCAAGCAAAATCCGCAGCACCAAAAGAACCCGAAATTAAAAATATTATCTTCCTTATCGGAGATGGCATGGGTGTTTCATACACTTCAGCCTATCGCTACTTAAAAAACAGCCCGAACTCAAAATTTGTCAGTCCTACAGTATTTGATAAATATCTAGTTGGGCAACAAATGACGTATCCAGAAGACACAAAAGAAAACGTAACAGACTCTGCATCTGCTGCAACGGCAATGTCAGCAGGTATTAAAACATACAACAATGCTATTGCAGTAGATAATGATGAATCAGAAGTGAAGACGGTCTTAGAATCTGCAAAAGAAATGGGCAAAGCAACCGGTCTTGTAGCAACTTCAGAAATTACTCATGCAACACCAGCTGCATTCGGAGCTCATGATCCAAGTCGAAAAAACATGAACGGCATTGCAGATGACTATTACGATGAACTCATTAACGGCAAGCACAAAGTCGATGTTCTGCTTGGTGGCGGTTCATCACTATTTATCCGCGAAGACCGTGATCTTGTAAAAGAATTTAAAAAAGATGGCTTTAACTATGTGACAACGAAAAAAGATTTACAAAAGAATAAAAACAAACAGGTTCTTGGCTTATTCGCAACTGGCGGCATGGATAAAATGATTGACCGTAAAGCTGAGACACCTTCCCTTGCAGATATGACGAACTCTGCCATCTCTAGTTTAAAGCAAAACAAAAAAGGGTTCTTCTTAATGGTGGAAGGTAGCCAAATCGATTGGGCTGGTCATGATAACGACATTGTTGGAGCAATGAGTGAAATGGAAGATTTCGAAAAAGCATTCAAAGCAGCTATCGACTTTGCTAAAAAAGACAAGCATACATTAGTCGTTGCAACAGCTGACCACTCAACTGGTGGCTTCACAATTGGTGCAAATGGTGATTACAACTGGTTCGCCGCTCCAATCAAAGCTGCTAAACGCACACCGGATTTCATGGCAAACAAAATTGCAAATGGTGCTGACGTTGAACAAACTTTAAAACAATATATTAAGCTTGATTTGACAGCTGAAGAAATTCAATCAGTAAAAGATGCAACAGCAAAAAAAGAAATTGATATCGACAATGCCATTGAGAAAATCTTCGATACTCGTTCAAACACTGGTTGGACAACTGGTGGTCATACGGGCGAAGATGTTCCTGTCTACGCATATGGTCCATCATCAAGCAAATTTGCTGGACAAATTGACAACACAGACAACGCTAAAATTATCTTCAAAATTTTAGAGAAAGATAAAAAGAAAAACAAAACAGTTATCAAAGATAAATAAAATAATTTTGAGAAAGGGCTGACACTCCTACCGTTAGCCCTTTCTTCTATTAATTGGAGGTTTGAAAATGAAAAAATCACTCGGCTTTTTACTTTTATCATCCTTATTATTTGGCTGCTCCGACAAAGATTTCAGTACTAGCTCCCCTGCTTTGGCTCAAGAAATAGAAAGCAATTACCTCGATGGGTATGGAGCAAATCCACAAGTACCTGATGACCGCACATTACTTACAGTCGGACAATCCATTAAAGATGCAAAAGGTGAAGCAACATTACAAAAAATCAACCTAGAAGAACAAACAATCAATGTTGGAGATATCAAATTAACAGTGAAAGACACAAAGCTAATCCACCTATTCCCTGATTATAGTCTTACCGACTATTTCCACGCCCTCACTCATGATGAGGAATTTGAATTTGTGAAGCTCTTTGTAGAGATAAAGAACAATTCAAACGATAAAGTAAACTTCGCACCAATTGCTATGATTGAAACAAATACAGGTCAGAAAATTACTTGGGATCAGGACATTTACTTAGAAAACTTAAATGAAGAAATTGAAGGTAGTGCATCTAAGAAAGGCAATTTGGGATTCATCGTTGATACAAAAACAAACTTAGAATGGATTGAAATTACAACGAGTGATGTATTTGATGAAAATGAAGAAAAGGTTGCTGATGCTAAAAAGTTTCGGATTAAGTTTTGATAAAAACTATATAAAAAGACATTTAGATTTAAGTGTTATCAATACTTAGATTTAAGGAAGTTAAACAAATCAAAACTCACCCGTAAGTATATTAACTTCCTTTTTAGTTATATATTAAAGAAGGACCACCCAAGTTTCAGTTTGGGTGGTCCTTTTTTATTTTAAATTATATCAGAAGTTAATATTCCTACATTCCATACTGAGAAATCATAAACTAAACTTCTTGTTGAAGTAGATCTACTTTCACTACATATTTATCTGCAATATCAATTTATTATCGTATATTACTTTGTTAAATTTGATAATTCAAAATCAATAACTTCTTTTAATTCCTCGTTTCCAATTACTCCATTACTGAAAATATTAAAATCAGCCCAATAAACCTCTCTAAAGGTAACTCCGTTCTTAAGTTCAATCTCCATAAATATTGGATTTCCATCCATTTTTCCGTCTTTATTTAAAGTTTGTATATCATTTAGTTTTAATTCTGGCCAAGCATCTAGAAATCTTTTTTTAGAAGCTTGTGAGAATGTGTGTACTCTACTTCCATCTTGAGTGCTTTCAAAATAAATATTTTTCACTAACTCACCCATCGGTTGTAGTTCGCCCGCGGTTTTTACCTTTATATTTGTATCTGCTACAAATACCCTGTCATTTGCCACAACAACAAGTGAAGTCGAATATCCTTTGATTCCATAAATAGGTGTACCTTCTTCTAAAAATGTTGCATCCCCATTTTTCATCTTATGATTACTACATGCACTATCAGCCATCTTATATGTTACTTTACCTAGTTCTTGGCCATTTTCAATTGATATAGTAGTAACCTCATCTGATGGCTCAGTAAAATGATGTTGGTATTTTATATCATTAATCATGACTATATCAATCCATTCAATTACAGCATCAGGACAACCTTTAATTGAACTAAAGTTGTTACAAGCGGATAATAGCATAGTTAACAAAGAAATAATGAACAGATTTTTAAAGCCCCTCATAACTCCCCCCTCCATTTTCACAAATTATTAACTTCCTAATAAAATTGTTTTACTATTATTACATTAGAAATATATATCCTACCTGTTTTGTTTTTCAGTTATTGAAATGGTAGTTACAAACCCAATTTATCGACTTTCTTCATTCAATCCCTCTAATAATGTCCTCCAGCGTTTTCAAATAATGTTCTGCCCAAACGGAAAATGACATATTCATATCCCAAGTAACCGCACCAATAGCCTTTGCGCAGCCCCAATCTAATGTTCTTTGCATAAGCATATGTACTTTTAAACGTTGTATAATTCCCTCTTTTTTATCAGTTTTAGCAATATATATTTTCAAGAAATGCTTTGCCTCATCTAATTCATCATAATCTATGTACATTGTAATAATTTTTATCAAATCAGCTAAAGGGTCACCAAAATAGGCATTAGTAAAATCGAATACTCCACTTATTTTCCAATCCCCTTCTACATCGTGAATCAAAAAATTACCGGGCTTAAAATCACCCATGACAAATGTTGGTGTATTAAATTGATCAAAAGCATTAAGAGCTTGTTGTAAAACATTTTCAACCCATTTCATATCATCTAGTGTTATTTCAGAATACTTTCTGGCATCTTCTACCCAATAAATAATTCTATCGTATAGCCACCTTGTATAACCCTCTTCGAATTCTTTTAAACTATTAGTATTTGGATCAAACTCTCCGCATACATCAACTCTCCAACTATGAAATTGCATTAGCGTGTTCGCCATACTTTCTGCAATCTGTTTTTTATCTTCACTCATCAACTTATCAGCTACTTCTATATCGTTCAAATGCTTCCCTTTTAGTCGTGGCATAATAGCATAACTCCAACCAAAAAGCGAATTAGTAGTACCTATGAAATAAGGTGTGGGAACAGTTACATCAATACATTTCGATATATTATTCACAAAAAATTGTTCCTCTTCAAATTGCCCGGGAAATAGTGGATTACCTTTCAAAACAAACTCACCTTTAGAGGAATGTACAAACATTGTCTGACCCATTGCACCATTATCAGTTTTTATAGCAGAAATAAGTTCACCTAAATTGTGTTGATTGAGCATTTGTTGTAATTGTTCATTCGTAATATCTCCTAATTTATTTGAAGCGAAAAGTATTTTTGTCGTCATAAATTAGCCCCCATAGCATTTAAATTGAAAATAACGATACTTTATTGAAATAACAATTTAATCTCTATACCATGCCTCTTCAAATTCAACTTTAACCGCCTTACCAAATTGTGCTCCCCACTTGATAAAGCCAGAATCCCAAGCTGTTATTACATTGCCATCTTGAACGACTAGATCTTCTACATAGTTCGCATCATGAAATAATCCGCATTGCTCTCTATGTTCTTCCAGTAATCCAACTGTGTATTTTTTCCCTTTTAATAACCCTGCTTTTGCGAGTAACATCGGGGAACTTGAAATGCTGGCAATAATAAAGTTTTCTTGGTTAGCAATTTCTTGAACAAACTCTATATATTTTTCATTTTCAACAACACTTGCTATATCCATACATCCAGTTAGTATCAGACTATCAAATTCTTGATAGTTTACTTGATCTATTGTCTCATCAGCAACACAAGTTAGACCTGCCTCCCCTTTTACACCTTCCTTTGTTAGTGCAATTACAGAAATGGATTTGCCACCTTGCATTAGAATAGATAAAGCTGTCGTCAATTCATACTCGCTAAATTGTGGATATAATAAAACCGCCGTTTTTTTCATAAATAAATCACCTCTTTTTTAAGTTTCTATAAAAGTTCTAAAATTTTGTTTTCCACAAAATGAAATTACTAATATAAAAGGAAAATAACTTAATGTTTATATATAATTTTATCATATTATCTAATTTATAACTTTTTTATAACATTTTACATATAATCAAAAATTCATATATACTCAATAAATACAGGCTTAATAAGAATTTTATTTATGATATATGGAGGTGGAAAAAATGGAAATGCCAACTCATATTGTTGCTGTAGGTGGAATTGTTGAAGATGAACATGGCAATATTCTTTTAGTAAAAACGATTCACGGTGGATGGGTTTTTCCTGGTGGACAAGTAGAAATTGGGGAGAATCTAATGGATGCCTTAATTAGAGAAGTAAAAGAAGAAAGTGGAATTGATATTACTGTATCAAACTTAATCGGTGTTTATTCAAATACAAGCACTCATAAATGGTATGACGGAATCACTGACGTTCCTACAAAATTAATGCTAGATTTTAGGTGCAAACCAGTTGGTGGGGAGTTAGCTATTTCAGAAGAAACATCAGAAAGCTGCTGGGTTGCTAAGGACACAGTAATGGAGTATTTTACGAAAACGGCTTTTCGAACTCGTTATGAAACCTATTTGAATTTCGATGGAAATATTAAATATATGGAGTATGTCACAGATCCTGAGTTTGAAATCAAATTGAACAGAACTGTATAGATCGTTATAAGTATCGAGACACTGGACAAAAAAACCGGTCATAGCTTCTCAGCTACAACCGGTTTCTTTTACATCTCTTGTGCTTTTTCAGTTACTTCTTTTGGTACGGTAATCGGTTTAACACTATTGAAGTTGCTTAGTTTTAAGTCAGTGTCTGTTTTCATCTTCACTTCATTGCCTTCTACTTTCATCGTCATATTCATAATTGTTTTCATATGTTCGATATTGTAGTTGTCTTTGTTAATGTAGATTACATACTCAACATCATCGAACTTCATGTCATCAATTGCTGGTTTTTCAGCACCTTGTGCCATTTGCTCAAGTTGAGCTTCTACTTCAGTTTTGATGAACTTTGTAAATTTCTCACCTTCAGCTTTTAAAGTTAACACGTATTTGTCGCCTTCCGTATCTACTTTAAAGTCCTCCACAAATTCACTAAGCTTTTTCAGTTGCTCTGAAGGATCAGATTGCTCTTTATAAGAACCTAAAACTACATCATATTGCTCTTTCGGCATCTTCATCCATTGATTTAATGTTGATTCTTTCATATAGAAGCCTTTATCTGTCATATAGCCTTCCATTTTAATATCCATTGCTTCTTCCGCACTAACATCTTTCATCTTTGTTGTTGAAGTAAAATATGAACTTAGCGGATCAGCAATGATATCCATTTTCATATCACTTAGTAAATCAATCGACATTTCTTCTTCACCGTTTTTAAACACCATGCTTTGCTTGATATCACCATTTGCAGAATAGCTTTTTAGAGCTTCTTGCTGTTTTAATGTCTTCTCATAAAGTTCCTTCGCAGTGACATCTGAATCGCCAACCTTTTCATTTGCATTACATGCGCCAAGTACGCCCACTACTAGAAGCATAACGATTGGCAAAAACCATTTTTTCATTAAAAAACCCCACCTTTTAACTTTTAAATAGACAATAACATTTTCCCGTAAAGGTAATTTTGTTAAATTTATCTATTAATAGTATAGTACGAATCTAAGTATAAAAAGTTTCAAATTTTACTATTTTATGTATATAAGTATATTTACGTTATAGTGAATCCGCTCATTTTGATTTTTTCTTCATGACAATATCAATATAAAAGAAGACTGTTATACATAACAACGCAATCATTAATCCCGTTTGAATGTATCCTTCGGGTGAACCACCTGTGATGAAAATATAGACTGCGAAAATCATTAAACATATTACTCCACTTACAATGTGAAGCAGGAAACTTATGATTTTCTTTAGATGATATTTGTGACAAAAATTTCCAATTAACATTGAGGTAAGTAATCCAAATGTGAAAATGAATGGAATTGTTACTGAACTGACTACAAATCCAATGAAATAGTCATTTGCATTTTCTTCAACAAAAAATAACGGAAGAATAAAGAAAGTGAACATGGCAGTTAAAGTTGCTACGAATAGCTTTTGTGACAATATCATGATCAAATCCTTTCAGACATATATTCAAATAACTCAATACAATGTCTAATGAAATGGCACATACTCTAGAGTGATTTTGCCTAATTTTCTACATTAGTTAGATTAAGTTTATCATACAGCGAAAGAAATTTTTCTGGAAATTTAGTATTTATTTGCCTAACTTCATTTTTTTACACCAGAGTGTATATACAAAAGGGTATTAAATACAAAACACATTAATCAGCTATAAAAAACACATTTTGCATTATATGTGAATTAGTTAAAAAATGTTCGTTTTAAATTCATCAATACCATTTGATAATTACCCTTTATTCACTTGATAGTAAGCTTCGAGCAGTTCTTCTACTTGGATGTTATCTATTTTCATGCCTGTGATTTCGCTATTCTGTATTTCTACATCTTTGAGATTGCAATGACTCAATTTGCTTCCTTTCAAATCACATCTCTCAAATAATATAGGATTATTTTCTTTTCCAAGATCTGTGTCTTTAAAATGACTCCTCCTAAAGAAGCCAAAAGAATTTCGCTGTTTGCAAGATTTAAATCCGCAATAAGTGAATTTCTAAAATTTATATTATGAAATTTTGAATGGCTAATATTGCAATTGCTAATATTGCTATTCATCAAATTACTATTACTAAATGAACTGCCTTTTAAATTTACTTGATAATATTCGGCATTAGACATATCACAATTGTCGTACTGTATGCTTGAAAGTTCTTTATTTTCAATTATATTTACTTCATCAACAGGTATTTCTATTTGCTTTGTATAATAGTATTCATCTTTCGATTCGAAGGTTTTTTCATAACCCATCTTTTTGTAAAAGTAATGATTATTGATTTGCCGACTAGACGTTTCAAGTCCCCATTTCCTTACATCACAAAACATTTTCTCCACTAAACTTATCGCTCTAGAACCAAATCCTCTACCTTGATAAATAGGGTCTATGAATATACGGTCAATTCTCCCAAAAGATCTCCCCGATACTGTAATAATAATACCTCCAACAATGTTTTCATCTAAAATAACCTTATAATAATTCAACTCTTTAATCATATATTTGTTCACTTCTATAGATGCATATCCTGGAGGTTGAATATTATAATCTGTATAGGCTTCCTCTTCTGACAACCACTTTTTTACTTCTCCGTCAAAAGTTTTCTTCATAATTTCAGTTAAAATCTTTGCATCATTCATTGTTGCTTTTTCTATCGTTAATGTGGACATATAAATGTGCTCCCTTTTGAAAGTAATAATGAATCACCATAATTTCCATTCCAAATATCTTATTCGAAATCTAAAATTCTAATAAATCGAAGCATCATAATCTATTTTTTATATCAATAAGTTTAAATCTCTCACACACAAGAAGCATATCCTCTGTAAATGTTAAACCGTATTTTTGTAATTCTGAACTGAAGAATTTTACATGTATATCTTTCCATTCCTCATATGTACCATCACCTTCTGCTATTGCAAATTCTTCCGTTACCTCATTCATAGGTACTAATGAAACTTCAACTGTTTTGACAATTGCAACAGGATTCTCTTCGCTATTCAAAATAACCCCGTATTCATTAATCATTGGTAATGGCATATTCTTTAACTCATAGAAAACATGGCCAGAACATGTTGCTGTTTTATCTCCGCTAACTACTTGTTCCGCTAGCCTATCTGTCGTATCACCGAACATCCAAGTACTTACTGATGTTGGCTTATTTTGTTCTCCCCAATACTCGTTCCAATAAGTTTGTGCTTCTTTATTCATTTTAGAACCTCCTATACCGTGCTAAATTGATCTGACTTTTATTTATATATAGTGGGAAAACTCTTTACTAATGCTCGAACCAGTAAGATATGGGAATCGTTAATAAAATATTAGATACTCATAAAGTTTCAGTATTTCAACTTCAATTTCGGCCAAATCTTATCCCAGTTCTTAGTTTCAATTCTTTTCACATAAATATTATGCATAGGCATGTCTTTCTTGAATTCAGGAGTTGGTTTTACTACACAAGATAACAAATCCTCTACTCCATATGGTACGCACAACTCAAGTTTGTCCCTGTTTAAACGTACACCAATAGCCGTTGGAATTTCTGTAAAGTGGGCCATTCCATCTTCAGAAGAAATGAAAGGTGCAACTCCATTTTTCATATGCATCCTTGCTTGATTTTTTACCGACCAAGGCACCTCAGGTTTCATACTTAACAATTGCTGCTCGAGTCTTTTTTCTATTTGTTCATCCACCTCTTCAGCATTGAAGTAAATGACGTCAATATCTGGTAACTGCGTTCTTTCTTTATAGTCATGTAGCAGATCCCAGGCTTTACTCCTTACAAAACCTGCACAAACCCAACAGTCTGGCAAACTTAATTGTTCGACAGTTTCTAAAATCTCCATCATCCATGTATCTTTTTTAATCGCTTCTATAAGATCAAGTTCATTTTGTAAAATCAATGAGAATATGCTTCCTCTCTATATTTTAATAATCAGGAATATTCTATTCTAGTAATTACAGTTTTTCAATGAGTTATTGAATGCTTTATTAATTAGAAATACACAGTTAATTATTGCCAATAAAACTCTCCAAAGTCAAATACAGAAATATTATGAGAGATAAAAACATCCATTTATCTAAGGCCGAAACTTTTCATGAAAAAGACCATATCATTTGAAGGTTCTATATCAAACTGCTTTTTGTATGCAACTACCCCCTCTTCTAAACTTGAGCATCTTTTAGCAATAGCATAACTAAGATTTAATTGCTCCCAATAGGATACTATTTCTTCTCTGCTGCATACTGACTCATGTGAACAGACGTAGTATTCAGCGTCATACTCTTCAATTATTTGTATCATCGGAAATAGTAAATTAGCATCGAAATGGTTATTCCCCTGTATTGTTCTTCCATAAATACAATCACCTAAAAATAAAGTCTTCTCCTCAGGAATATATAAAATTGTTGAATCGTCTGTATGCGGACTTACAATTTGATGTATCTCACAGATAACCCCACCTAGGTCAATTTTCATTTCACCATCAAAAGATAGATTCACATTTTCAGGTAAAAAATTCTCTCTATCCGTAATTTCTGCCTTAAGACATTTTATTGAGAAGTCATTAAAAATCCCCTTAGATTTTGCTAATTCTAAAGATTTATCATCATACTTAATGCCTCTATACATATTCAAATAATTGCTTGTTTTGCTATTTGCAATGGAAATCGAATCCCATTCGTTTAAACCAAAAGTATGATCCCAGTGATGATGAGTTAAAACCAAAAACTTCACCGGTGGCAAGCCCATTTTATCTATTTCTATTTTAAATTCATTTGCATGTTTCGGTGAATTTCCTGCATCAACGATTAAACAAAAATCGTCACCTATCACAAGGCCTAACACTGGTCTATCCGTTTCATCACTATTTTTCATATAGTAAATTCTATCAGTAATTTTTTCTAACATTATTATCACTACTCCTCACTTGTTTTTGAAGTCTTTTCGGCACAATGAGATTTATACAATACTAAAAATCATCTCTCATTTTTGAAACTCTGTATTTAACAAACTATATAACCACATGTCTTTACATTCTCCAGTAACACTATGACATTCAAACTTCCTTAAATAACCTTCTTCTTTGAAGTTGAATTTTTTTAATAACACCTTTGAAGCTATATTTTCATTACTAACAAATGCCTGGATTCTTACTAAGTTTAAATGGTTAAATCCTATTGATAAAACCTCATGCACTGCTTCGGACATTATTCCACGACCCCAATATTGCTCTGATAGTTCATAGCCAATTTCAGCCCTTTTCCCTTCAAATTCACTTAAAAATATTGTTCCAATAATTTCATCTATGACTTTGTCTGCAATTGCAAAACGAATAATCCACCCTGCATCATAGCCTTTGTTCCATAGTTTGATAACTTCATAACTTCTTTCTAATGTTTCTGGTCCATTCCAATCAAGATTTCGATATACATTTTCATTTGAATAATATTTTAATAACGCAGGAGCATCTTCCAATCTTAATTTTCTTAAACGAATTTTTTGAGTTTCTATTACTGGAAACTCTTTCAACATTTTTGCAAAATCCATTTTTATTCCCCCATAAAACGCTTAATTGGTTAAAAATTTGTGCTATCTCTTCGAATAGGTTAAATCATCCTCTGAATGAGTTAAATCAAGGGTTGAGTAGATCAAATCATTGCTCCAGTAGGTTAAATGCTTCTTCGAGTAGGTTAAATCACCTTCTGAATGAGTTAAATCAAGGGCTGAGTAGATCAAATCATTACTCCAGTAGGTTAAATGCTTCTTCGAGTAGGTTAAACCACCTTCTGAATGAGTTAAATCAAGGGCTGAGTAGATCAAATCATCTTTTCATGTATGAGATAACATGGGGAACATCAGCTTATTATTTTTAAATAGTTCTTCTTTATCCCCCATTACCATAAGTGTTGAATCCTCTTCTTTAAAAAGAGTTACTTCATAATTTTCGCTGTCGATTGGCATAAATTTCAGTATTGCACTCTTTGTTTGTTCTGTTGCCATGGCATTTAATACATCTTTAATTTCTATTTTTTCTTTTGCCAAAATATCATATAGAATCAATGTATCTTCTTCGTAATCTGCTACCGCAATTGCATGTAAGTCTTGTATATAGAAAAGATTTTCCTTAAAACTGAACAATTCAAAGTAGTTACAATAGAACATGACTAACCCAGCATTATCATGCATTGAAAGTGCAAATTGTGCTTCAGCATTCTTTGCTGTTTCATAAAGTAAATTTAGGTCACTCACATTATCGATGTCCATTTTTCGGATAGAATACGGACTTTCGATTTTAGGGATTTTTGTAGAAGCTTGATATTCATCAACAGGTACAAACCCAAACTTAGGGTAAAAATCAAGGACACTATCATTAGCGAAAAGATAGAACATATCACATTTATCTTTCCACTCCTCTAAAACCGTTTCCATTAGTACTCGGCTTAGCCCTTGGTTGCGATATTGTTCATCTGTCATTACTGTACCAAACTGAACAAATCGTTTTTTCTTTCCTAAAACGATAAAATCAATGACACTAACTGTAATATGAGAAACCATTTTATCGTTGTCTAACAGTGAATACAAAATACAATTCTCTTTCCAAAAGCCACTGTTATACCACTTTTCAAAATCGAAATTATAAATTTGTTGAGTTAGCAAATTAAAACGGTTTCGTAGTTCATTATCATCCTGGTAGTTTGAAATTAATTTATAGTTTTTGCCGTTAATCATTACATTTTTCATTTAAATTCCCTCCTGATTTCTATCTAAATAAAGTATAACTTAACTACATAACTGGAAAATACCTCATCCTTTTTTCATAAAAGAAAATAAGCCAATGTAGTTTATAACCACATTGACTTATTATTTGCTTTCTTTTCTTTTAGTATAATTCTTTGGATACTTTTTGATGATAAATAATATTTTTCCGCTAAAGTAGTTGTATCTATTCCCGATAAGAAATCGTTGTAAATATTTGAATTCCTTAAATCCAATTCTCTCCTTGTAGCAGTACCTGATCCCCAAGACTTTTTATTTTCTTCTCTTTTTGGGATATAAATATATTCACCATCGACATATGTCTGTATTAACTCTAGCAACTCTGCAGGCAGAAGATTATTTGCTTTTTTATAGCTCATTTTTGCACTCCTAAATTTTAATAGTTCTTTTAGGAATAGCAAAGGCTATTATTTTGTTATAATATTTTGCAATAGCCTTTACTATGCAAAATTAATAGTACCTCTTCTCATAAAATGCAGCCCTCCTTACATTGTATTGCATACATTACTGTTTCAAGTATATGCCATATCATACCACATTTTACAGTGAAAAATCATTTCGTCAGACATTATCTTTCCTTTAAATTCCCATTTGATTATTCGGTGTTTTCAAAACGTTATACAATATCCCAAGACTAATCCCCAGTAGAAGGATAGAACCAATAATTACTGTGAATTGAAGCGAGATTAACTGTGCGCCAATCCCAAAAATAATCGTTAACAAGATAATACCAATTGACTCAAAAACACTAAATATGCTGATGAATCTGCCCATTATTTCACTAGGAATCTCTTCTTGAATGAATGTTAGAAATCCTGTGTTTGCAAATGAAAATGCAAAAGTTAATAGAAAAAAACCGATAGCTGCTGCAGTAAATTGATGGGAAGTTGCATAAATGAGATAGCCGACTGCTGTAAAGATAGCTCCACCGCTCATCAAATGCCCTAGTCGTAGATTTTTACTGAATATCGTATTCAAAATGGCTCCAAGTACAATGCCAAGCCCAGCAATACTGACAAGAAACCCATATTCACTATTACTTAATCCTAGAACATTCGTGGCAAAAGCCGCTTCCAATGAATCAATTGCCGTCATTAATAATGTAACACCGCTAAATAACATATAGATGACCGTTAGAAATTTTACTGATTTGGCGAAATGATAAATTCTGGCCCAATCCTTTTTTATAACATGAAAAGATACTTTTTCAATCACTTCACACTGTCTCACCATTGTTGGCAAAAAGAATAGTAATGTTGCTGAACTAAATAATGCGAACGCATTTATTTTAATTGCCATTTCTGGCGTGCCAATCATAAATAGAATTCCCGCTATAGATGGCCCCAATAAAAAACCACAAGATTGCACGAAATTTTTCAGCGCGTTAAAGCGTTGACGGTTTGTTTCTGGTACCATCTTAGTCATATAAGCCATAGATGTTGGTGTGAATACCGCATTTGCCATGTATATGAGAAATGAAACAACATAAATGACTAATAATGATGAGCTAAATGCTAAAAGTAGAACACATCCCCCCCGAAAAATATCGAAGAAAATCATCACTTTCTTTTGATTTAGTCGATCAATCCAACTCCCAGCCCAAAAACTCATTATTACATTGGCAATTGGTGACAAAACATATAAGATACTCACAGCAAATGGTGAATGCGTTAACTCTAAAACAATTAGATTTAAAGCAATGAAATATACCCACTCACCCAAATTTGAAATTGCAATACTACTTAACAGAAGTGCACCATTTTTCCGATTTCCCATACGATTCATTCTCCTTTTTTATAAAATTGCATAAAAAAAATCCCACCCCCAAGACAGCTGTCTTGGGGACGAGATTGAGAATTCATAATCGTGGTGCCACCCCAGTTTGCCATTATGTCACCATAATAGCCTTTTTCAGTACGACAATAATCAAACTATTGTTTATACCGTATCTCTATAACGGGAGCTCCCGTCACATCATCATTCAAAAGAAATCCTATGTGCTACTCCGAGACTTGTTTCAATAATTAGTTCTTGCTCGCTTTCACCTATCCGAGCTCTCTGATAAAGAACAACCTTATTTACTCTTCTCTTCAATGTATTTGGATGATTTTAGCATATTAATCTATTAGAGTCAATAATCTATATTTTCCTTATAAGCCTATTCGAGAAAAATTTGAAAACGATTGTGCATTGAAAATATTTCATATGTTTAGGGCAAGAATGAGATGTATATAATCCTCACCTACCCCTCATTATTTTCTATTATGATAGATTACCATTCTACAAATATTCACAAACATCTTGTTATATGTCCTGCTAGATGACCTGATAGATCACGGGTAAAACCATTTTTCAATCACTTAATCCATCTACATTAAGTGCTTTCGTATAGAAAAATGACTCAATAGCAATACTGAAGAATGAAGTCAAAAAAGCCTATATTGCATCGCATTTAGAAAAGAATAGTCGAGTAGGAGGACATTATATTGACTCAAAGTAATAAAACATTATCTATTTTCGCCTTAGGTGGTATCAATGAAATAGGTAAAAATATGTATGTTATACAATACGCAGATGATATTGTAATCGTCGATTGTGGCGCAAAATTTCCTGATGAAAGCTTATTAGGAATTGATCTTATCGTCCCTGATATCGATTATTTACAAGAAAATAAGGAAAAAATCAGGGCTCTAGTAGTAACACATGGGCATGAGGATCACATTGGGGGAATTCCATTCTTCTTGCAAAAACTAAATGTTCCTATTTATGCAACTCGTTTTACACTAGGATTAATTGAACTAAAATTAAAGGAACATAAACTATTTAGGACTACAGAATTGGTACAAATCAACTCAGATTCAAAGTTAGAGTTTGGTGACATTGCAGTAAGCTTTTTTAGAACAAGCCATAGTATTCCTGATTGTTTAGGCATTGTCTTTGACACACCTGAAGGAAAGGTTGTTCATACAGGGGACTTTAAATTCGATTTAACACCAATGAATGATCAATATTCAGATATTCATAAAATGAGTGAGATTGGTACAGAGGGGGTACTACTCCTCATTTCCGAGAGTACAAATGCAGAACGCCCTGGCTCTACACCTTCTGAACAATTAGTAGGTGAGCATATTGAAGCAGCCTTTATGAAAGCTAAGCGTAAGATTATTATTTCAACCTTTGCTTCAAATGTAAATCGTATTCAGCAAATAGTCCATGCAACTTTAAAAACCAATCGAAAGCTTGCACTGCTTGGTCGTAGTATGGTGAATGTCGTTTCCGTTGCTGTAGAACGCGGTTATTTAGATTTACCAGATGGCTTGCTCATTGAGGCACGAGACGTAAAATATTTGCCACCTGAAGATGTCGTGATTTTATGTACAGGGAGTCAAGGAGAGCCACTTGCGGTCCTTTCTCGCTTATCCACTTCGAATCACCGGGAAGTAAAAGTGTTACCTGATGATACGGTTATTTTTGCAGCATCCCCTATTCCGGGGAATGAAAAAGATGTATCACGGATAGTAGATAGCTTCTTTCAAATGGGAGCCAAAGTTATTTATGGTTCAGCTAGTAAAACGGGAATGCACGTATCGGGGCACGGTTATCAAGAGGACCTAAAACTTATGTTAACATTAATGAAACCTAAATATTTTATTCCCATTCACGGTGAATATAGAATGTTATACCTACATCGCTTGTTAGCTGAATCCGTTGGCATAGAAAAAGACAGTACCTTCATCATTAAAAACGGAGATGTTGTCGATATTGAAAACTCATTAGCTCGTCAAACTAGAAAAGTCCCTGCTGGAGATACTTACGTAGATGGCATCGGCATTGGCGAAGTAGAGGACATCGTATTGCGAGATCGAAAACAGCTATCTGAAGACGGCATGCTCGTCATTGTTGTAACTATTATTAAAACACAAAGCAAACTCGTTTCTGAACCTAACACCATTTCCCGAGGATTTGTATACGCAAAAGATTCCGAAGAGCTTATAAAAAATGTAAATGACATTGTTAAAACAACAGTTAATGAATCATTAGATGGTAGTATTAATAAAATGAAGAAAAAGATTAAAAAATCAGTAGGCCAGTATATAAATGCTGAGACAAAAAGAAAGCCGATGATTTTGCCGGTTATTATTGAGGTTTAGGTGGGAAGTGCTTTTCAATTGCATTTATCTCGACAAGATAGAGTTCACAGAATCATCGCCCATAAATGTTTAGCTACCAACGTTTATGGGCTTTTTATTTTGTACTAGCTTTTTTTGCGAATAAAATGAGAGAACTTTGTATTGATAAAGTTCTCTACTTTTTCAACTAAAGTCTCCCGCTAGTTGAAGAACATTAATTAATTTTAGCAATTATTATCTTCCTATACATTCCATTCATCATAATTGGTGTATCTTCTTCCATTTTTAAATGTTTATTATTTTTTTGAATTAATTTTTCAAAGCTTCGCCCAATATCAGTTCCTAATGCGCTAATAATTGGTCTTAATAGTAATTTTGGTAATGAGAGCTTTTTATTTTTAGGAGCAAATTTATCAAAAATAATTACTTTTCCTTTGTACTTTAAAACTCTCGAGATTTCTTGAAAACATTTATTAGCATCTGGTACAACTGAAAGTATTAAACTTGCTACAACATAGTCGAAAGTTTCTTCCTCAAAAATCATATTTTGAGCATCCATTTCTAAAAATTTTATCCTAGAACCCTTGAATTTTGTTTTTGCCTTTCCAAGCATATCCGGTGAATAATCAATTGCAGTTATATCTAAGTCAGAGTAATTGATTAGCTCTAAATCAGCACCTGTCCCTACACCAACAAACAAGATTTTTTGTTTGCTATCGAATGGTATCGATTGAAATATTTGTTTTCGTGCATTTAAAAAGTTACCTGTATTAAAAAACTTATCATAAATTGGCGATCCGATTTTATAAATAAATTTGTTCCAAGAATTATTCAAACCCCTACACTCCCAGTTCAATCTTAATTCTATCAATCAATAACATACTTAAATCTAAACAACTTCCAAATTTAAAAATGTTGTTAATGAAAACGACTCTTTTGCTTAATTAAGTAAATTAAAGAAACGTGTCTTTAAAATAATTATAACTAATACAATGATTAATACCATTTCAGCAACCGTTACAATATATGTGTTTGGATTCGTTGCATATTTCCATTCCATTACAGACCTTACCGATTCTGATAAGAAAATAAACAATAAAAAAAAATAAACCCACATGTCAAAATACCAATCAATTTTATGTACGTCTGAATAAATCATATAATAAGAAATCGTTATGAATATTAAACTAAATGTAATTCGAATCGACCAATCTATTTTCTTATGTAAGTCATTAACATGATTGTATGAAAACCATTTCTTTCGCTCAACTTTTAATATTTTTCTCATAAAATAGCCGAACATTAAAATGATCCCAGTAAATATTAGTAATAATACTACTATTTTAAGTGTTTCATTATCCATAGTTTCCTCCTGTGTCTAAACTCTTCTCGTTAGTAGAACAAATAGGTATACTTCTTAATACATTTCAACAAACATGTCCAAAATCCTTTTTTATACTAAACTGACAAGTTTTTTACAAGGCAGTCCTTTATTCCCTCCTCCGTTTTTCTTGGACTGAGTTTATATAGTCCTAATATTACATTTTCACTATTATCATGGAAAAAATGTGGAAATCGATAGCGTTTTAGAAGTAAACAGTATAAGCTTAAAACAGCTTGTCATTTTAGAAAAAAATGGATTAGTAAGTAAAATATCTCATAATCTATTATATAGAATACATCCATTTATAAGGAGTCGAGGAAATGCAAATGGTTTTGTTAAGGTCTAAAACAACGATGCCACAAGCCTTAGATTCAGCTATTGAAAGAGAAAGATTATATGATTTACTTCGAAACGACCGTACAAAAAAAATAACATTTGTTCGTTCACCTGCTGGGTATGGAAAAACAACCATTCTAAGTCAATGGTTTAGCCAGTTTGATAAGCCTGTTGCGTGGTTATCTATTGAAGTGGCAGATAATGATCCTATTCGTTTTTGGAAATATGTCATACATTCAGTAACAGAAATAACGAAAAACAACATAGATTTAGAACTAGCCTCCCTTTTTGCATCACAGGAGCCTTCAGCTTTCGAGTTTTTAATAGATTCTTTTTTAAATGAAATGAGCTTAGTAGAGCAAAACATATCTATTGTGATAGATGATTATCATTTAATTGAAAATGCTACGATTCATAAAATGATGATTCAATTTATCGAATATTTGCCTAGTAATGTACAAATTTATATAACTAGCCGATCAGATGTACCGTTTCCAATCGCTAAATGGCGTGCTAAGTCTTGGCTGAGAGAAATAGGCATGGAACAACTACGATTTACATATGAAGAAATACAACAATTTTATGAAAAGAAAAATTGCTTGTATACAGACATTTCAATGTTGCAGCATGTTTTGAAAAAGACAGAAGGCTGGGTCACAGGGATTCAATTAACTGAACTTTCGTTGAATTCTTCCGCGATAAATGATTTCAATATAGATGCTTTGAATGGTGCACATCCATATATAGCCGATTTCTTATTGCAAGATATTCTAGCCGCACTTTCTCCATCTATACAAGATTTTCTTATTCGAACTTCTATCTTAAAATCATTAGATCCCCTTGTTTGCAATGTACTGACAAACCGTTCAGACAGTTTGTCAATTCTATCTGAGCTTGAAAAGAAGGGACTTTTTATTGTACGTTTAAACTCCACTCCTCCTGTCTATCGATATCATCATTTGTTTGCGGAAGCTCTGCAAATTGAACTAAAAAATCGCTATTCAGAAGAATTGGTAGCATCTATTATTACAGAGGCTGCCACTCTATTACATGATAAAGGTGATACTATTTCTGCAATTGAATTGGCAATAAGTAAGCAGGACTATGAGCTTGCAGAATCATGGATAACTACCCATCTTGTTGATATTTTCACATCAGGTCAAACTTCTACTTTTATAGGTTGGGTAAAAACATTACGTATGAATCATTATCCGATTCCTTATGAAATGCTTGTTATGGATGTCATCGCCCTCATTTCTACTCTAAAATTTGAAGAAGCGGTTGAAATAATGACTGCATTAGAGCAAAAACAGGTTACAGAAAAATGGATGGATCTTGAAGAAAATTTAGGAGTAGCCAGTATTTATGAGACAGTAAAAGCTTATGCCATATTTGGAATGGGCGGGGACATTGAACAAGCTACAGAAATTGTTCAAAGACAATTGGAGAAAGGTCGTGTAGGTTCAAGATGGGACAACATCCCTATGCAATACAATACATTCGAACATAAAATTCTACGTACGAGTATTGGTTCAAAAGGGAAATTCTGGCCATTCGAAAAATCCTACCCTTTTATCAAATTATTTCGAGAAACTGAATTTAAAGACGATAATATGACTGCATATAGTTATGGTACATCAGCTGAGTCATTATATGAAAAAGACTTTACCGATGCAGCATCGAGTGAGTTGAAAATTGCAATTCAATATGGTCATAAATTTCGAGATCCTGGTTTGTTCATACCTATGTACTTACTAAAAGCGCAAATATATATAAAGAATAACAATTTAATAGCAGCACATGCTTTTTTAAAAAATTCTATGGAAACAGTAAAGGAAAAACATTGGATTAAAACATTGCGAACCAAAATCGCACATTGTTATTTACTTGAAGGAAATCTATTACAGGCTGAGCAAGAACTAAAAATGTCGAAATCAAGACAACCATTTTGGCTATTAGTAAATGCTCGATTACTAATGGTAAAATCACAGGCATCGGATGCATTATCGTCAATAATGCAAGTCAAAACGAAATCTCTACAGGAGATGCAAATTTCAACTATTATAGAGGCCACTGTACTTGAAGCTATTTGTGAGAAAGCACTGGGTAATGATGATAGTGCAATGTTGGCATTACACGAAGCATTATTTCAAGGAGCACCTTATGAATATGTCCGAACTTTTTTAGATGAAAAAGCGAGTATTCCTTTGTTGAAAGCCTATCTAAAAATGCGTAAAACGAAAAACGACCCTAATTGGAATACAGTACCCCTATCCTATGTAACTAGATTATTACATGACATCCAGAGTGAAGATAGCCCATTGGATTCCCTTACACAACGGGAACAAGAAGTGTTTTCATTACTCGCAGATGGAGCGACTAATCGTGAAATTGCCGATCGCCTTTTTCTTACTGAAGGCACTGTACGAGTTTACTTAACAACCATCTACAGTAAATTGGGCGTTAATTCTAGAGCAAAGGCTATTCTACTTAAACAGTAGTGAAAGCCGATAAAACTATATAGAACTAATTCAAGGCTAGCAAATCACTTGAGATTGCTAGCTTTTTGATGATGAATCGCCCTCTATTTCGCGTTTAATTACCGCTTCATCTAACAAACTTTAGAAGCGTATCTTTCCTAATAATATTGTCTTTAAATCTCCTACTCACTATGTTTCCCATATCTATATTGTTTTTTTCTACAAGGAATGTGACAAACATATTCAAATCTTCTATTTTCCTAATCAATGTTGCTATAAGTAACATTCCTCCAAGTCTTGTAGTTGCTGATTTTCTTACGTAGATATTTTTACAAAGTAACATATTACTAGCAACTTTTTCACAAATAATCCATCCAGCTAAATCTTCTTTGTCATATAAGGCAAAACTATATTCTGGATCTATAAAATTCGAACTATTTAGAGGAGAGAATTTTGGTGGAAACCAAGGGTCATTATTTAAAATAATTTGATTGATATCATCTTCATGTGTGGTAGACCAACGTACAACTTTTAGATTATCTGACCGATTAAAGAGAGATGCCCAATCTTTGTCTTGTATTCTTTGTGTTTTGGCAACATATTTATGGGTAATTGCCGACCTTGTATTCCATGCTCTTTGTAAAAGTATTTTTTGAACCTCTTCTACTGATTGATTAATGGTTAACGTCAAATCAGTTATATAAAATCCCCCTACTTCTAAAAGCTCTTCTACTTTGTCCAGTAACAATTCTATAATATCTACTTCATTATTTTCGGCATTTACAACAAAGTGAAAGATGCTTGCAACTCTTGAGCTAGTTTCTAAATTCACCAATAATAGACCGACTGGTTCAGTATGAGAAATTGCCCCTACACCCAAAATATTGTTTTCGGATTTTTCTAGTTGTTTAAAATGTGCAGGTAGCAAGAGTTTTTTAAAGCTATAAAAATTAGTATGATTCACTTCCAAAACTTCAAACATATATCTTCACCTCTTCTACTAAAAAAAAGTCCAAAATTACATAGACTTTTCACGGATGGATTTCAAACCAATTCATATGAATCTGTGACAGCATTGTACAACAAACTATTTGTGCTATCTGTACGGTAATTCTGACTAGAAGCATGCTTTATATCAGGCACAGTTTTTACCTCAATACTATTCGAAGAAACATTTTGGATACCGTTTGTAGCTTCAATAAAGTAGTAATATATAGGAATAGCGCTTCTTGGAAATACGTTATCAACATATGTTTGAATACCCGCAGAAATGTTTGCGGCAATTATTGTTGCATTAGTCAAGCTATTTACCGTATTACGTTTGACTGAGTATGTTAAGGTGCTATCAGATATACTATCCGTCCATGTAATAGTATTAATAACTCCCTTTCTATAACCGTTTACATCCCGTGAACTCCCCTTCACCTCAATCACAGGATTTATCAATTTTTTGTTAAGAGGTGTTTTTGTTCCATTACCTGTTAAAGTTTGCACACCATTTTCAACTGTGATTATTTGACCAGCTGGTGTATTAATGGTGCCAGTTGCCATTTTCGATCCGTTATACCAATTACCTATAAATTGTATAATTCCTTTATTCAATTTCTCACCATCATATAGATTGCCTTCGAATAAAGATAGACCTGTGTTTAATTCCATACCATCGTATAGTTTATCTTCAAATACGTATAAATCAGTATTTAACACACCATCTACAAATAATTCCCCAGTGGTTTTTCTTATTCCAGTTAACGCTAAACCTTCTTGGTACCATCTCTTATTTGCTCCTAAACCGTACCAACCAGAAGCAATCTTACCTTTTTTGTAGTATTTTCCCGAAATTTTATTTATACCTGTTAGCAGCTTGCCATCTTCATAACATTTTTCACTTTTTTTTGAACTGTACCAGCCAATTACTTTCGCCCAAACTTTATAATAAGTACCTGTATTTAATTCATCTGATACTTTAGCGTCTTTATTAACTTTTCTTCTAAAAGCTGTTTCAAATATTGCTGTAAATTTTAAGATTAAATTACTTTTATCTCTTGGAGTATTTGCATCTTCCATAGCATTATCTGAAATAGCAATCATGCTTGTTAATAAATTTGTTTCAAATGAAGCAAGAGGTTTAACAACATTCAAGTCATTTTTTCTCACTTTGCCACTCCTCTTTTTATTTTCATTGTTCAAATACAATCTGCTATTTCTTATTATAAAGAAATGCATTTTTTACACTATTGAGGAATGTTAATATTAACAAAGGTTTATTTTAGTGAAGGGATCATCCGATTATAGAAAATCATATCGGCTGATGGAGCATTTATAGGGCTTTCGAGGTTTTTCAGAAACAACACTTGATGGAGAGATTTGCAGAAAACATAAAAATAAAGGCGACATGGCTAGAATTGAACGCCATGTCGCCTTTTTGTATGAAATTTTAGGAGCATTAGTTTTTCAGAGTACTAAGCACCTAGTTGGTTTTAAATAAATAATTATTTATTTAAGCTTGTCCATTTTTGTTCAAGCCATGTTTTGAATTCTTTACCTTTATGACCTTCGTATGCATCGTATACATCAAGGCGCATACGTTCAAGTTTTCCAGCGAAGTCTTCAAATGTGTGATCAGCTGGTAAGCTTTTCTTCACACGGATTAGGATTTTATCAGTACCTTTGATAATATCAAATTTTTGTACTTTAGGAGGCTCTACATTTTCACCAAATGCAATTAGTGCTTTGTAAGCAGCCTCTTGTACTTTGTATACTGTATCATTTTCCATACGGTTTTTAAGAAGATCTATTACTTTAGGGTGTTTACAAGTGCTTAACTCATTTACTGCTGAAAGACGATCTCTCCAGCTAGACGTGTAATTCGCTTCTTTTTTTAGTTCTGCATAGTCTTCTGGTAATTCTGTTTCAAACTTTTTACTCAAGTTATGTCAAACTCCTTTAAAATTATAATTGAGATGATTCAAGCTTTCTTCGACAATTGGTCTGTGGAATATCAATTCTTCTCTATCTTACCATTATATACGAAATCGACGGCTAGCTCTTACTTATTAGAACTTTAATTTTAAAAATAGTTATTTTATCACTAAATAAGAATACAATCACGTCCTGAGGGAGTCAAATGCTGACAAAAATTGATCAGATTAAGTTCTTATATGTTCGAATCGGTTAAATTATTGCTCGAGTAGGTTAAATTACTCTCGGAATGAGTTAAATGAAGAGTCGAATAGGTTAAATGTTTCCTCCAGTAGGTTAAATGCTCCTCTCAGTAGGTTAAATGCTCCTCTCAGTAGGTTAAATTACTCTCTGAGTGCATCAAATGAAGAGCTGAGTAGATCAAATCAGAAACATCTTAATAATAGATTCGAGATTCTCTACATTAAAATAGCCATTTTCAAGAAAATACTGCTTTTCTTGATAGTAGCTATTTAATCATCATGTACTATCGTAAACATTCCATCACACAATTCCCAAAACCACGAACATCCTTTAAATAATCATATCCAACTGATGAACCGAAGTTGTTAAAAGCACGTACCGCAACTATCTTATGCTCTGGAATGACTAATAAAGTAACATTTGTATAGCCAAGAATTTGATAAGCATCATTAGATACCTCTTCACCTATTTCTGTTCGATCACATGAGGCTCCTTGGACAAACCAAAAGAAACCATTCCTTGGATAGTCCAAAGGTAAAGTATTTGGGCTTTGAACAGCTGTACAGTATTCAAATATCTCTAGAGGTATCAATTGTTTACCGTCCACTTTTACGTTAGTTAAATGTAGGGCTCCCCATCTAGCTAAATCTCTTACAGAGGCAAACATATTCATTTGGCTTCCATCTACATTGTTACTTGTATACCAATGTGGATCATTTTCTTTTCGAATCACTTCAACATGCCGTGAATCTAGCTCACCATACCAACCGATCTCTGTCAGACCCAATGGAGCTAACACTTCAGTTTCAACAATATTAGCAATCGTTCTACCTGAAGATTTCTTAATGATTTCAGACAATAAATCTACACCAATATTACGATAAGCCCAGCTTGTCCCTGCCGGAAACTCCTTTTCAAGTTCTCCATTTACTAGTCTTAACCCATGCGTATGAGTGATTAAATGGCGAATGCTAACTCCTTCTAATATTCCACTATCCATTTCAGGAAAAATTGGTGCAATCTCTTGCTCAAGTGATTGAATTACCCCCTCTTGGATTAAGTAAGCTGCAGCAAAACCGATAAATGTTTTTCGAACTGAAGCTAGATGAAATAATGTGTCCTTTTGTATAGCTCTTGCTCCAAAAGCATTACTTTGAAAACCAGTGTAAGATTCTGCAACAACTTGGCCTTCTTTCATAATCATTAAGGCAGCACCAGAAGCATCTACTTGATGAAAAGTGTTCAAAACGTTCTCCCAAACTAGTGTAAATTGATTCATTCATGAACTCCTCCCAGACTCTCTTTATGAGCTACTTATATTTAATCAAAGCTTCAAACAATACAATTCCTCACCATCAACAATGCGCCCCGTATTCTTAAAGCCTAATTTCTCATATATTTTCTTCCCACGCTTATTGTTGGGTTCAGTTGATAAGTAGATTTCGTTGCATCCTTCTAGTTTCTTCATCTCTTCTATTACAAGTAAAATTGCTTTAGGACCATAGCCTTTTCCTTGAAACTTTCGATCAATCATTATTCTGCATAATTCAAAAAAGTTCTGCTCTTCAGAGAAACCATACATAGTAAAACCAATTAATTGGTCTTCCACTTCAATTGCCTTTGTAATCCATGTTTTTTCGAATAGTGCTTGCACAATTGATAATGCATTTGATGCGACGAATTCTTCGCATATTGTTGGCATACTTTCTTTATTTGTTGTTAAATAAATAACTTTCAGCCAATTTGATTTATCTATTTCTATTAGTTTCATATTTCCCCCGCCTTTATTTGTAATTTGAATTATTTATAATCTATTCTATAAAATTGTAGATGTATTAATTCTTCAAGTAACACCATTAATTTCAACATACCCCTATTTTTAACTCCACTTTCTAATTATTATATAAATACGTACCCAAGCAAAGTCAATCTATAAAAACACTTCTATTGTGACAAAAATGTAAGTTACAGGAACTACTTGTTTGGAAAATCGATGGAGAAACCTTAAATTTCAACGTATTGTTAAAGTACAAACTAACTCTTGAAAGGAGTTTTAATATGGATGCCATTTTAAAAGGAAATTCGATACATAAAGTTTTTGGAGCAAAAAACAACATATATACAGCTCTACATCATGTAGATGTAACGATTAACAAAGGGGAATTCGTTGGCATTATGGGACCATCCGGAGCTGGTAAAACTACACTGCTGAATATCCTTTCAACAATTGATAAACCAACGTCAGGCAGTATTGTCATTGGGGGTGAATCAGTAGACTCAATGAAGGAAAAGGATTTAGCTAAATTCCGAAGAAAGCATTTGGGTTTTATCTTTCAAGACTATAATTTGCTAGATTCCTTAACGATACAAGAAAATATTCTACTACCACTTTCTCTAGCTAATTGGCCAGCTCAGAAGATGGAAGTTAAAGTTTTAGAAATTGCTAACATACTCGGAATTGAAACTATCTTAAACTCTTACCCCTACCAAGTTTCTGGGGGACAAAAACAACGAGCAGCTGTTGCAAGAGCAATTATTACAAATCCTAGTATAGTGTTAGCAGACGAGCCTACTGGAGCTTTAGACTCTAAATCATCAACAGATCTTCTTAATACATTCGGCGTATTGAACAAAAATTACGGTTCGACTATCTTAATGGTCACACATGATGCTTTTGCTGCTAGTTATTGTAACCGAGTATTATTTATGAAAGATGGACGCCTTTTCACAGAAATTGTACGCGGAGACAAAGACAGAAAAGAATTCCTTAACCTATTATTAAATACGCTTTCTACTATAGGGGGTGGGACCTATGAACATGTTTAGTATTGTGAAGAAGAATATTAAGTACAATTTCTATCAATACTTTCTTTATCTCGCATCTATGACACTAAGTATTACGATTTATTTTACTTTTTTATCACTACAATACAATAACCAAATTATCCTGGCTCTCACAGATACAGATAAACTTCAATCGGCTTTTGGAGCTTCTTCTATTCTTTTACTACTATTTGTATCCATCTTCATCTGGTATTCGAATAATTTCTTTGTTAAAAGACGTAAGAAAGATATTGGTCTATATTCATTACTAGGCGTCGAGAAAAAACAAATTGGTAGAATGTTATTTTATGAGAACTTTATAATGGGTATACTTGCTCTTTTAATTGGGCTGGCAATCGGGGAATTATTCTCTGTTTTCTTCAGTATGATCTTAGTAAAATTAATGGGCTTTTCTATTGCTATTACATTTACTTTTAATTCAAGAGCAATCATACAGACTTTACTTGTATTCAGTGTAATAATTTTTCTTACATCATTACAAGGTTACTTTATTATTTATCGTTTTAAACTAATCGAACTATTTCATGCAACTAAAAAAGGCGAGAAAATAAATAAGCCTTCTTTGTTGTTAGCCCTGCTTGCCATTGCAATGGTTGGAGGTAGCTACTGGTTACTACTACAGTCTCCAGAATCAAGCAATTGGGGTCTGCACTTTAATCGTACTATTATCATCTTAATTATTTCCATGATTATTGGCTCGTTTTTGTTATTTCATTCTTTAAGTGCGTTTTTCTTCGTGCTATTACAGAAGAATAAGTCATTTTATTTTAAGTGGTCTAATCTATTAACTTTTACACAGTTAACTAATCGATTAAAGAGTAATGCCTTTATGTTCACTATTATATCTATACTGAATGCTGGCACACTGATTGCTTTTGGATTTGCTTATAGTATTTATTACAATACACTTGATACAATGAAGAATTTTGTTCCATATAGTTATCAATATGAAAGTACAACTTCTGATATAGATGCAAAAATCCGTGAATTGATTAACAAAGAAGACAATCATTCCTTGGTCTTTGAGTATGACTTGGAGTATACAATGGTAAAAGGCGATGTTTCAGAGCTCTCAAAAGTTCCTGGAGGTTATTTCTACTTTGATGAATCATTTGCTGTTATTTCAAATGAAACTTACAATCAGCTAGCCGAGAAATTAGACTTAGATACAATTGCACCTCTAAAGAAAACGGCAGCTCTAACAATTATCAACAATTTCATTGGTTCACAAGACCAACAGGAAAATATAAACAAATCAATTTCCTTGCATTCATCAACAGATGATTTAAAAATAAAGATTGCTGATAACAAATCGGTATCGTTGTTAAATGACCCTGTTCAACCGTTCATTATCGTTGTTAATGACTCAGTATACAGTCAATTTAGAGATGAGAATCCGCCTACTACTGTACATACTTTGAAAGTAACAAACGAAGTTAAATCTGCTGCACTGACAAAGAAAATCATGAACGTACTTCCTAGTGAAGCACAATTCATCAGTTTTTCAGATAGCTATCAAGAAGCACAATCTGTCTACGGATTACTGATCTTTATTAGTGGATTTTTGGGATTAGTGTTCCTTGCAGCTTCGGGTAGTATGATTTACTTTAAAATGCTGACAGAAGTAACTGACGATAAAGTAAGGTATACAACATTAAAGAAGCTTGGTGTTCAAAAAAGCGAAATAATGCGCGTTATTGCTAAACAATATTCGGTTGTCTTTCTCCTACCTTTAATCGTAGGTATTACTCATAGTTGTATGATTTTAACTGCTATCTCAAATTTAATGGATATCAACTTCATCATACCTGTAATCATTTGCATCGTATCCTATACAATTCTTTATATTTCTTACTATGTATTAACTGTTATTTCTTGTAATAAAATAGTAAATGCTTAAAAAGGGCCCCAATAGCATTTCTATCTCTTAGACTGTAGACAAAATGCGAAGAAATTCGTGTTTCTCAACAGTCTTTTTTCTATAGTCTCTATTAAATGCTAATCCGCTACGTTGGACGCTTTCCGCGGGCGAGCGCCAAGTCGCTTCGTCGCTACGCTCCTGCAGGGCCTTGGACTGTCTCGCTTTCCCGCAGGAGTCGCCACCTTCACTCCAATCAACTACACAGGTAATAAAAACGAATCTTTATGTTAATATTTGAAGAAGGTCTTCAAATAACAAAATGAGAGGCAGGTACAAATAAGGTGGCTGCCTCTCATTTTGTATTATGTTATTGCATAGTAATCATGTAGTTTTGGAAAATGTATAGTAACAACTGTAAAGAGGTTCTTTTCGGAAGTGATAGTGATTGAATGTCCTAATTTATTCGCCAACCTCTTTGCTAGATATAGACCCATGCCTGTTGAATTCCCATGACTTCTTCCATTCATCCCCGTGAAGCCTTTATCAAAAACTCTCTGGATGTCGGCCTGATCTATTCCTATCCCATTGTCCTCAATGATTAATCTTCTTTCTATATCATCTTCTTCTGTAGAAATTTTAACTTCCCCCTGAGGCGAAGTATACTTCAAAGCATTAGATAGAATTTGTGCCAAAATATAGGCTAGCCATTTTTGGTCAGTTAGTACCTCTGTAGACTCTACTTCCAACTTAAGTTTTATCTTTTTTCGAATAAATATCTTGGCATTCTGTTTGATAATTGATCGAATTACTACGCCTAAATCTACAGGAACAATAAAATAATCTTGATTGAAATCATCCGCTCGAACGAAATAAAGTGCCTGCTCAACGTATCCTTCTATCGTATCTACTTCTTCCTCAATACTATTCAATACTGGATTTTTCTTCTCATTCTCAATAATTAACCGGCTAACCGAGATCGGGGTTTTAATTTCATGGAACCATGATGTCATATAATCCATCGTTTCTTTTTTATCGTTTAAAATACTTGTGACTTTTTGCTGATGCTGTTGATCTACTTGTTTTAATATTTGTTGAAACAACTTTTGCTCCAATGTTTTAGGAGTCAGTAGCTCTTCTTGAATTATAAAACCATCTCTACAGCTACTCTTCAATGCATTAAAGTGTTTTTTGATAAAGTAATATTCTATAAATATGTACAAGAAAAAGAAACAAGTTGAGATAAGGTAAAGGTAGAATAAATTATTAATTGGCATAGAGAGTATTGGATTGATATAAATCATTACTGTTATAAACGACATAATCATAATGTAGGTTATGATTAACCGCCTTTTAAATAATAAATGCTGCCAAACACTCATATTAGTATATACCCTTGCCCTTTCTTCGTTTGGATATAATCTTCAACTCCCATTTCCGTTAGCTTACGACGCAAACGATTTATATTAACTGTTAAAGTATTGTCATCAATAAAACTCTCATCTTCCCATAAAGCACGCATTAGCGTATCACGGCTAATTATTTCTTGTTTATTTTCAAATAGAACAGTCAATATTTTAAATTCATTTTTTGTAAGCTCACTTTCCTTCTCACCGAACATAACCGTTGAATTCTTCAAATTTAATGTCAATTCATTATGTTTGAGCACCTCTAAACTAGGAGAAAGATATGTATATGTTCTCCGTACTATCGCATTAATCTTCGTCACAAGTATGTCCATTGAGAATGGCTTCTGAATAAAATCATCCCCACCCATATTAATAGCCATCATAATATCCATTTTCTCATTACGAGAAGACACAAATACAATGGGTACATTAGAATACTTCCTAATTTTCTCACACCAATAAAATCCATCATAATAAGGTAAATTAATATCTAACAACACTAAATGAGGTTTTACTGACAAATATTCTTCTACTTTTTGAAAATCCTTTACTGAAAATACATCATATCCCCATTTGATTAAGTTTTCTTCAATCATTTGAGCAATCTTCTGTTCATCTTCGACAATCATAATGTTAAATTTGTCATCCATCTTTTATTACTCCTACTAATTAATTGATTTTTTTCCACTCTATGCAATTATTATAACCATTCCTCTAGAAGATTTGAACCACGTTAAAGTTTTTAAAGATTATCTTCCAAGATCATCGTTCTAACTACAATCCCTTTACTATTCTGAGATAAAGGATTCGCTACCGGAATTTCAATTAATTAATAAATTGATTTTTTCAAGTATATTCATAGTCATGAATAACAACTCGGAGCATATGTTAATATACTGTCCATAATGGGTTATCCATTTTAACCGAATGTAATGAAAGATTTATTTGCTTTTCAATACAATTAATAGGAAAATATTATTATAAAAGAGCATATTAGACATTTGTAGAATATCGAACTTTCTAAGGAGGAGTTGAGGGTGAAACGCTTTTCACGCTATTTCATTTCATTAATAATTATCGGTATTATGATTTACTTTGGACTTAGTTATAAATTGCATTTAGAAAAGGAAGCTTCCACAAATTATATTATTCTTCCTTTAATACGATTTTCTTTCGCATTCCCTATAATTATTGGCATATTACTTCGTTTACCCAAATTGATTTTTGAAATTAAAGAAAAGAAACAATGGACTTTTGATTGGATAAAGATTGTGGTCATTGCTTTACCAGCATTATTTATAGCTGTGTCTCCTTTCTTGACTTACACATTTATAGGTGAATATTTTTACTTTGCAAATGAATTAATTGTTTCACAAAGTACATTACTGATAACAATTGGTGGACTTATTTTCGGCTATGTATTAATAGATAGTTTAATAAAAGAACGTGAAAATGAAATAGTCATTGATCCATAGATACCTAACAGAACATTCTTTAAGTTGGCCATTGATAGCCCATTCTATTTTATTGAGGGAATGGGCTATCTGTTCTTCAGTATAATAGATGCACTATTACTTTTTTAAAATGTGATTTTAACTAGGTTAATCTTGATTCATAAAATTCAGCCTTATGATTATCTATTAGGTATAATCAATTCTACATTTTCCTGAATTGCTTTATTGGTCAAACCACCCACTGATATTTTTTTAACTGTGCCCTCGAAGTCGATGAATATCGATGTTGGTATAGCATCTATATTATAACTTTTAAAAACAACTATTGAGTGATCTATCAATATCGGAAAACTAATATTTTTAGTGAACTTTTTAACTTCAAAAGTTGTTTGTGCATTATTAATTGCTAGGATTTCCACTCCCTTAGATTTATATTTAATATAGTTTTCTTCTAAATCAGGCATTTCTTCTTTACATGGATCACAATAAGTTGCCCAAAAATTTAGTACAACTCCTTTACCTTTATAGTCTGATAATTTATGCTTCTCCCCATTTAAATCCTCAAGAATAAAATCAGGTGCAATATCGCCTATTTTCACCAATTCATATGTTTCTTTTATGAAGTTACTATAGACGGTGTAAGTAATGGCACTAAAGATAATTACTAAAAATAAAGTTCGCACAATCATTCTTTTTTTCATTTATTGTCCTCCTTTAAATCCAATGATATCCTTAAAAAGGTATTGAAATTCTGTTTAAAATGTTCATTGAATCAAAAGATAAGACTACTCCAACAATCATCGAAACAATACTGCCCATTTCAAAATCATAGGTCTAAAAAAATGGATTGAAATGTTGCCTATGACTCAAAAAAAAGTCACCATTTCATAATTAATACATAAGTAGTGGTAAATACATTATATAAAAATCAAATTAATGGGATGATTGTAATTTATCTATACCTATAAACTCACTGTCTAAATTCTACGATAAACTCATCTTTTCACAATCATTGGTAGTGAAGAAAAATCAGTTTTTAAGAAGTTATCAAAATTAATAATAGATTCTAACCTGCTATTAATGAGATGGGCGTCCATCTTTAATAAATGTTCAAAGGTTTTAAAGTAATTCAAGCCATTGGATAAGTCTTCGGAATATGCTAAAGCGAATTCCTTCATATTTTCCATCTGCATCATTTTCTGACCAATCATTTTTTTTGCTACTCGTTCAATTTCAAATGGGTTCAAACCGCTCCGTCTTACCTCTTGAAGTTTTTCATATAGCTTTTCTATTACCGGGAGTATATTCACCGTTGAACCACTGACAACAGTAAAGTCATAATTTGGACCATTGTAATTAGAATAGCCCCATTGATTATTGATTAAGTTCTCCCTATTCAAATCCATGGTTAATGTAGATCCCAACCCAAAAAGGGCCTCAGTAATTGCGAGTTTTGCTAAATGATTTTCATTATAATTCCCTCCTTGATCTTCATGCCTTAAACCAATCGAAAATAAATCATGGGAGCAATTTTTCATAATTGCTATATTTTTATAGGATTGATTTTTAGCATTGGGATAAAATTGTTCAAATTCATGTCTTTTTGTTTCAGCATAATTTTCATCACGGATTACTGTATGATAAATACTTTCACACAGTTCAATTGGATTAACATCACCTACAACCACCAATTTCATATTGTTAGGTCTATAATAAATGTCATGAGCCTGCACCAATAATCCTTTGTCTATCCTGTTAATACTTTCTATCGTACCGGCCACATCTGTACAAATTGGCAGATCAGGATACATTTGCATTAATAGGTTTCTGTAAACTACCCAGTTTGGTTTATCTTGATACATTAATATTTCTTCTCTAATCACTTTTTTTTCATTTTCAATCTCAAGTGTTGTAAATCCTTGACTTAAAATGGAGGTAAGTAATTTGGAAATAAGTTCTGCTATATTACCAGAACTAGAAACTAAAAAATCCGTATTATTATAGCCAGTTTTGGCAGAAATAGATGCTCCGTTTTCAGTAAATACTTTTTTCATTTCGTGCATATTTCTATGATTGAAAATTAAATGTTCCATAAAGTGAGCTGTCCCATACGGCAATTCCATCTTTTCCTTTGTAGTAGTACTGATAAAAGCTGTATCATTAGCACCAAAATTCACATTTAACACAGCAAATGTTTGCGACATTCCTTTGAGAGGAATCATATGTACTTCCATCCCATTACTAAAGGTTTCACAAAAAACGGTGTGGCCAAATTTTTCATTTTGAAGACATTCCATTTATATTTTCGCCACCTTTTTAACCGATTTAAATACCGTATCTAACGTTATCTTTTTTGCAATATCTACGATATCACGTTTGGAAATATTTTCTAGAACAGAAAAAACCTTCTCTTCATCATCTTGAAAATCCAATAAATCCCCTGTTAAGCTAATATCAATTAAGATAGCTGGAGTTTCTAAGCCAGTTTTCACATAATGTTTCACTGCATTTATACCGGTTTGAATTTCTTCCTCGCTCACTTGCCCATCTTGAATTTTGTTTAGTTCATTTAAGATAATCTCAGTCACTGTTTCATAATTTTCTTCTTGTAAAGCAACATGAACTAATAATATTCCCTTTAAATCATCTATTTCAGAACTTAGATAATAGGCCATTCCTCTATTATGTCTGATTTCAGTTTGTAATTTTGATTCGGGTAAATTTCCGAATATAGTATTGAAGACAAGTAGAGGAATATATTCCAATGATGAGAAGTTGATACCTGTTTTAAATCCTATCAACAATCTTCCTTGATTGGCATGTAAATCTTGCTCGATATACTTAATCTCTTGATGAACTGGAGAAAGCATGTCGCCATGTGGACAAAGGTTATTTTCTTCTTCCTGTTGAAAATAACTACAAGCATCATTTTGTATCTTATCTTCATCAATGTTTGGACCAATTACATGAATGTATTTTTTAGAGGATGATATGAATTCTTGATAATGTTGTACCAATATTTCTTCGTTTAATTCCTCCAGAGTGTCCAAATCACCATAAATCGGAATACTGAATGGTTCCCCTTCCGTCATAGTAGCTAAGCAAATTTCTTGGGCTGCATATTCCACATTTTCATTCATTTCTTTAATGCGATAATAGTGACTGGTAAATTCCTTTTCTATCCGCTCATATTCAAATCCTTTTTCCAGTGGACTATTAATGATTTCTGATAATAGTTTTAAAGATTTTGAAATCATATCCGAATCAAGTTGATTATTTTGCATGATCGACATTTCAAATTCTAAGACATGATAATCCCCTTTTCTCGATACGTTGCTTTTTAAAATTGCCCCATACAAATGATCTAACTTCGTCTGTATATTGACGGGTATTAATAATTCTGAAAAGATAGCAATAGAACATGCCATTTCTTTTCTTAATGGATATAAAAACGTTAATCTAATACTTGTATTCATGTATTTATCATTAGTATGAACAAAAAAATTGATGCCAGAATTTCGCTGAATATCAAATGATAATGCTTCAGTTTCAAGCTCATATAACCGAGCATGATTGGTATCCAGACCTAATATTTGACTACTATTTTGACTTTTTGTTTTCCAATCAATTTGAATTGGCTTCCCATCTTGAATATTTACAGATGGATGCCATTCTACAACTTGTTCATCGTGCCTATACCACAATCTCCATAATTCAGGCTTTTTCATCAGTTCTGATGTGAAAATGGAGAAAGCTTTGTTAACTGCTTCATCTATCTTGTTGGGTTCTACTGCAAAAGGCTTATGAAAGATAATTTGCTTTTTTCCATCTTCGGACAGAGTCGTAAGCAGAATACATATTTTTTTCTTTGCCCTTTCAAGAATCCTAAAGATACCGCTTCTCACTTTTATTTCTGAAGACAAAAAGTTCGTCCGTATATCTGTATTATCTTCATTAAATCCTGCTTGTCCATCCAGAAACAAAAGGAAGGAGTCATTTTCTTTTAAAATATAAAATAATTTGATAGCTATAAGATTTGATTCTGCGACTAATAGCTTTACTCCCGCTTCTTCCCTAATTTTTTCCCATGAATCCAGTTTCCCTTCTGATTCAAAGGATTCTTGGTCTACGACAACATAAAATTTCCGATTCTTATTTTGAAATTTAAATCTTAAAGCTTTAATGATTTGGTCAACATTATGCCGATAATCACCAAAATGCCAGGAGAGAAAAGCGCCTCCTTCATTAAGTGTTTCCATCATGTATTCTTCACCGATGATTTCATCGTAGTTGTCGATTTCAAAATTTGGATTTACCCTTTCTCGATTAATCATTCTGTTATGAGCCAAATACTTCATCCATATTTTCTCGTATGATTCATTTATTTTAAGAGGAGATAGTTCCATAACCATATTCATTAACGGAAAAAACTGGTCCGTTGTTAGGCCATGCTCCTTATAGTAGCTTCTTAGCATTTCTTCTTCCGATATAAATTCCTCGTATTGTTTTGAAAAATTATTCAATCATTTTTCCTCGCTTTCATAAAATAGAAATCTTAAAAAATATACTGCCATCTAAAACGACTATACATTTAGCTAAACAAATTATTAATAACAGTAAAATTAGAAACCGCGGCGCTAAATACTCGTCAAAATACGGTTCAACGATATAAAAAGATTGGTTTTTATCCATTCATTTCAACTGCCCTTTTTATTTCTTTATTCAATTGTGTTTGTTTCAATTGAAAACTATTCCTGATGACAAAATAACTATATAAAATACCGGTAATGGCGAAAACATTCAATAAGCTGATTGTCCAGTAGAATAAACTCTCTTCCTGGTAATGGTTTGTTAAAAACCATCCGATTATAACTATAAAAAAGAAATATAAAAAATTTAAAAAGAACGCCTGAAATCCTTTGCCAATTTGTTCAAGCACCAATAATGATGACATCATGGGTCCCATGATAATATAGGATAAAGCAACAATCTTTAAATAATTTGCTGTATGTACGCTCACTTCCCCGTCAGCAATTAAAAAAGAAGCGATTAGGTCTTTACCTAAAAAAATGGCCGTGCCAATGATAATGTAGATTCCTACTATATTGATCATTCCTTTCTTATAGATTTCAAAGGAACGTTCTAAATTATTGCCCCCCAAATTCTGATTCATAAGAAGACCTAATGTATTACCAGAAGATATCGCGATTAGAAGGACGATTGTTTGTAATCGATATGCCGCTCCAAAACCCGCTACCACCTCATTTCCAAATGGCATTAGGATTTTATTGAAGAAAAATGTACTAATAAAGATTAAAATATAAGAAATAGCCACTGGAATACCAATATTCAAGATTTTACGTTTAGCAATTTCCTCTAATTTAAATTTTTTCAATGAAAAAGGTAAAATTTGAAATTTTACAATTTTATATTTTAATAGGAAAAATAGACTGATGATTATTGAGATACTACTTACAATAAAATTAGCAAGGACAATACTATAAACGCCAAGAAGGTAATATTCTACAAAAATATAAACTAATAAGATATTGGATACTGAGGTTAACGTACTTATTCCTGAAGAAATCTTTACAAGGCCATATCCCCTTATACTGGATAACAGTATGGCATTTACTACTGAGAATATTGTAAGAAAGACCATTAACCGAGTATACTTCCTAAATAAATTGATTGATTCATTACGAACGTTAAAATAATCGGCGAACATCGGTGTTAATAAACTAATGAAAATCGCAATAATTAAACTGGTTAAGATTCCATATAGAAGGTAATTATTAATCAACTTAGGTATTTGCTCGGTATTTTCCCTTCCTTTTTCAAATGCAACGGAAGAGGCATTCGAAATTTGAAAACCTTCAATCAATGCAGTCATAAAAAAAGAAAATGGAATATATAAACCAACAATATACAGAGCTTCCTTATGCTCATGCCCCATAAAAAAAGTATTGGCCAGTTGCGTGACAATCGAAACTGAAGAAGCCAATACCATTGGAATAAAGGTTTTATAAATCAACGGAATAATTCGATCATTTAAATAATCTATATTTCTTGGCAAAATTTCTCCTCCTTACCACTTAAAACTGGAAACTAGAGGCATCCCATTAAACTGAAGAACTGCAAATGAAGTACTCAAATCTCGGTTTGCCGATATTATAAGTATCTTCTCTTCTTTTTTCAATTTTCCTGATAACAGTAATTCGGTAAACGTGTACCAGACATCACTACTTTGATAATTCTGATCAACATTTGTCTTCCGGATAAAAAACAAATCGGATTCCAGGAATTCCATTCGACCAAATAAATTTTGGACAATAACCCACTTCGGTTGATGTTGATGTGACACCAATTCATAGATTTGCTTAATGATATTAGAAAAGTGAATTTTACTATTTTCTATATTTGATTGATATTCAGCTAAGGGATAATTTCCAATTTGAAGAATTTGAATCGATCCGTGTCCTTTAGAAAAATGCAAGCCCATTGCAAAATCTGATAAGGGAAGATAGCCTGTCCTGTACCGGTTTTGCTCAATAAATAATTGTTCTCCTAATAGAAGAATTCCTTCTTCTTCTTCATTTAAACAAAGTTCCAGAATTTCTAGACAATCTATAGAAGCTAATGAGCCTAAATGAGAAACACCAAAATAATTTTTTGGTTTCTTGTCGGACCATTCTAAAATTCTTGGAAGCGGCTGTATTTCCGGCTGGCGATCTGAAAACGAATTTGAAATTAATAAACACTGATAGTTGTTTACTACTGATAATAGTTCCGTATGGCATTTGTGTAACATTTCCGACAAGGTCACTTGCTGATTGTCAATTTTGATAGAATAGGACTCGACCGTTTCTATTGGAATGTTATGATAATATGCATCTATTTCCAAATGTGGTTCTAACCTAAAAAAATCAGAAGGCTCTTTTCCATCTAAATAATAATTTTTTCGATCCATATGTAGAATTGCCAAAGATGATAATGATACATTTAAATCACATATGTTATACATACGAAATCTTTCCATTCATGTAGCTTTGAAAAATATTTAATTTTAATATATTTGAAGTACCTTCCATGTTTTCAAACGCAAATGCATCTCTGAACCATTTGTTTAAATATGGATGTTCAAAAAAGGCTCCTTCACCAAATAAATCTAGCGCATATTGAGTGATCTGCTTCACTAATGAAGTAGCCCTCACTTTTGCAATTGATCCGACATAACCATTCCGCGGATTAATATCCACTTCCAATGCAGCTTGACGAATGAGATTCCTAGTAGTTATTAGTTCATTTTGAAAATGCTCCAGTTTCTGTTGTTGATCTAAGGATAAATTCTTCTTATTGGTAATCATGTAATCATAAGTTGCTTGTGAAACACCCAGTGCCATAGCAGCTACTGTAGGACGCATTTTATTAAAAACAGTAATGGCTCCATGCATTCCTCTTTTTAAAGGGCTTAAATGCCTTCCAATAATCTGTTCTTCATTTATGCGAACATTTTGGAAGGTTAATCTACTAAGTTTCGGAGCGCGGAGACCTAACGTATCAAGTGCTTCGGCAGAAAAACCATCTGAGTCCTTTTCAATCAAGCACATTTCAATTCCTATTGGACCGGTTGTGGTACGCGCAAAGACAACTCCGATTTCCGCCCGAGTACCGTTCCCAATGAAATATTTCTCACCGTTTAATAACCTTTGCCCATCGCATGCATTTACTTTCTTCATATTTGTTTCAATATGCATGGCGTCCGACCCCTTATTAGGCTCAGTTAAGGCAAAAAAAGTCCAACAAGGTTTGGATAGCAATTTGCTGTAATACTGTTCCTTTTGCTGCTCATCGGCAAAATCTTGAATAATGATTCCAGATAATGAAGGCCCCGGACACCCCACAACGACTCCCGCATCCCCATAGGAAAGCCATTCAGTCCCAATGACTCTCTCAATGCAAGTTAAACCATAAAATTTTGTATTATTAATGATAAATGGATGATCATTATATTCAGAGGGAATCATCATTCGTGATAACAATTGAACACTGGCCAAATCCGTAAATTCATGTAGCCGATCAGGCTGTTCATCTATGATTAGTCCAATATCCCGAAATTCTTGATAGTACGATTTAATAGCTTCTTCAAAAGCATTTATTTTTTCTATATTCAAAATATTCACTCCGATTCTACAAACAGGTTTTTGATGACAAAAGATAAATAAATTTTTCTGCTCACTGTTTCCGTCAGGACACCATGACCACCAGTTAGGTTAATCAGAGTATTCATACAATCATCTATTTCATTGTGAATAAATACATTGAAAGACTTATTCTCTAATGTGGTATTTCCATTGATATAGTTGTTAATAATTGAATATATTTTAATAATGGCCTCCGAAAACTGCCCTTTCACCATTTGGTATTGAATAATCGGTAATTTTCCTGAATAACGGTTGCTCAAAAGCTTTTTATCATAAGCAAGGCATTCCAATGCAATCCACGTCCGCATGAATATAGCAAAGTCATTTTTTGTTAAAGGAATATTTTCTATCTGGTTGGACCCCTTCTCAGGTATGTCATCCATTTTAAATAAGCTAATCATTTCATGTTCCATGAAATGATTATTAACCTTATTAAATTTTAGTTCGGTCAATTGATAGAGATTATTACCTCTAAGAATATGCGTATTCGGATTCTCTAGAACAGAGTGAGGAGCAAGAAAATAATTATTGGATGATATAATAATTGGATTTTCAAAGGCTTTGAAAATCCATTCAAAAGCTTCAAAAAGGCTCAAACCACGGGTCTCTTCTAAAAATCGATTTATATAGTTCAATAAATTCTCATTTTTTGATGATAAAAGTGTTGACATTATTTATCTCCTTTTATTATAAATTCTTAATGTTCAATGACAGCAGATCCCACAAAACAACCTAATCCTACACTTACCATTAAAATCTTATCTCCCTTTTTTAATCTATTTTGAGATTGTAAATAATCTAAATTTATAAAGCAATCTGTTGTATACGTATGGCCAATCTCGGGAAGCAAATCCAAAATGATGTTTTCTAAAGGAAAATGGGTAAGTTTTGAAAACTTTCGCCAAGTCATTTTATTCACATTGTAGGGAAGAATATATTGAATTTCATCGAGAACTACATTCGCCTTTGTCAATGTTTCATGTATCGCCTTAATAATAATGGAAACGTATTCTTCGTTAAATAAAGCTGTTTTTTGGGGATTTTCGTAAAACCCTTGATTAAAACGAGTATCCCTATAAACACCGATGGACAGTACTTTATTTGTTTCGTTTTTTTTCTGTAACAGAACTGCCACTGCCGAATCTCCAATAACGGTAGAATTTTCTATATATCTTAATCTAGTAGTCATATTGGATTGGTCTCCCAAGATTAATAGAATCGTATTTACACTTTTTTTCTTTGCAAAATACAAGTCTGCGAGCTCCATTGCATAAAAGGAAGAAGCACATGCCTCTTGAGCAATCCCGAATTTTTTTGTGCTTAATAAATCAAATGGCATTAAGACTTTATTTAACAACCCATAATCATGTGGAACTTGCGCCAGTAACGAATGAGCATACAAGACTAAATCAACTTTTATATCTAAATGAAGGTCTAGTAATGCATAACGAAGGGTCTCTTCCAATCTTTGTCCATTTTCAACAATGGGAACTTGATGGATATTGTGTAATCTTTTCATTAATTTTATTTCTCTTTCATTGCAGCCAGAGTACTCTAATACTTTATCAATCTTTTGCCTTAGGCTCGGGATATATGTGCCAATTTTTGCAATTCCAAAACTCACATTCAACCTCCAAGTATGCTAAATTTCATATAATACAGTTCATTTTCCTTTAAGCTTCCATCTAACAAATAAATAGATGAATCTCCCTGAATCTTGCCCTTTTGTATTAATTTTAATAACTTTGCAAACAAGGACGTGCATAATTGCTTAGAGGAAGCAATAAAGGTGATTTCGGATGGCATTTCTGTATATTTCTCTTCTAGATTGGACGAAATAATATACTGATCATCACTTTGATTTAGATTCATTTTTTTCATCCATTCATGCAGATTAGTATTGGATTCATAACCCCACTCATTCAGTTCAAGACAAGGACCAGTTCCATTTTTTTCAAATAGACAAGCAATTGCTGTATCTTCAATATCTTTAACACCTGGAGCATAATATGATAATGTAGATTGATCGAGCATTAACAAAAGTGCCTTTTTACACTTCTTTGTAAAAAATAACTCTTTGATGATTTTTACTGCTGCAAAAGGAGCATAAGTATCTACTGCTGAAACAGCAAAACCTTTTGCATTTAGATTATATTTTTCAATTAAGTAATTGACAGTTGAAATGGACGGATTGATATCAGGGATACAATAAACTAAAACGACTAAATCTACATCATCGATTTTATTCCCGGTTTTTAATAAATGATCTATTAAGCTAGCTCCCATAAAACTAAATGAATTATTCAACCCCGAATTCAATAGAGATTCATCCACCTTAAGTCCATACATATCTGCTAAATCTGTTTGAAATTGAATTTCCCCAATACTATGAGTATATGACCTCTTTTCCAAGAACCGTTTACATACATACGAATTAATTTTTATCATACTCATTCATTCATGCATTTACTAAAGATTTATCAATATAATCAACAATTGTCTCTACGGATTCAAAATATTCCGGTTCAATGTCTTCGGGATCTATAGATAATCCCTCAATATTGTCTTCCAAAACCATTAAAAGTTCAAAAATCGATGTAGAATCAAGACTTAATGATTCTAATGTTGTTTCTGGTAGTATTTCCTCCATCTCATCAATATCCAACACTTCTCTTAATGCTGCTATAGCCACCTCAAAAGTATTCTTACTCATTATTTATCAATTCCTTTCTATTATTGTATTAAACTAAATGAAATATCTTTTCATTAACTAGTATTTGTTTGCCTATAATATCCTCTGAATTATCACGTCTTCTAACCAGATAGTGTTTCCCACTATGAATCAACACTTCAGCAGGAAAACCATGACTTAAAAACAGACCAGGTGATGCACTTGGACCGTATGCACCTGATTGTAAAATCCCAATAAGATCCCCTCTTTGGACCTTTGAGAGTTCAACATTTTTTCCAACCACATCATTTGGAGTACATAGTGGACCCGTTACATTATAAGTATCAATGTCCGCCTCATCTAAATTCGTTAAATTCTTCATAGGAAAATTTCTTTTAACAAAACTACCTATTCCGACTGCAGCCATATGACAGTTTGTTCCACCATCTGTTATAATGAAATTTTCTTCTCTAGATTTTTTTATATAATTGACTTTGGATACAAACATGCCAGATTTAGCAACGAGATATCTGCCTACTTCCATCGCCAGCTTTGTATTCGGAAAAGAGTCTTTAAAGTCATTAATAATAGGAGATAGTTGTTCACCTAATTTTTGTATATTAAGATCCTCTTCATTACTAAAATAAGGTACGCCTAATCCTCCACCAATATCGACAAATTGTAATGCTAGACCCGTTTGTTCACTAAACCGTACTGCCAACTTTAAAATGTTAATTGTGTTTTGGCAGATCACATTCTCATCTAAAATTCTTGTCCCCATGTATACTTGAATTCCAATAATATCCACATTTTCATATGACTTCAGCAAGGCTAAATTTTGAAATACTATTTCTTCATCTATTCCGAATTGCCGAGGCTTTCCTCCCATTGCGAGCCTAGAACCTTTAATTGAAAATGTTGGATTCACTCTAATTGCCACACGTGCTCTCTTTTTGCGAATAGAAGCAATTTTATTGATTAATTCTAATTCTTGAAAAGATTCGCATACGATTGCATAAATAGAATGATCGATACAACTTGTAATTTCTTCTTCACTTTTCCCCGGCCCTAAAAAAATAATATTTTCTGGATCTGTATTTGCCATTAGGACCGTTTTTAATTCTGTCAATGAAGAAACTTCAGCTTTTGCTCCCAATGATTTTAGCAAGTTATAGACAGAAATATTAGGGTTCGATTTTAAAGAAAAAAATACTTCAAGATGCTTTGTAATATTGCTTTTCAACTCTAAAAATATATTAGAAATTTCTTGCCCGTCATATATATAAAGAGGTGTACCATATTTTTCTGCTAAATCACTTATAGGTATTCCTTGTATTTCATATACCATTTATCTTGTTTCCTCCCCTCATTCTTGAATTTTATTTAATTGAATCTGTATTCTACGATCCAAATCAAACAGTGAACCCGTATTACTTGCCATTAAAACTCCGTACAATCTCCCCTTGAAAAACTTACCTTCTTTACTGAAACCGGAGTTAACAGTCGCAAAATTGTTAATTAAGAAACCTTCTTTTCCATTGGTAGTAATCATAAAGTTTTCAAGTAAAGTAAATATTTCATTAAATGATATTTGACGACTCAACTTTAATTCATAATATTTTGCTAATGCGTGCCCTTGATTTTGTAAAAAATTTTCTTGTATTCTCATTTGGTAGGAGGCCATATTAAATCGTGCATTGATTTCAAGGTTTGGCCAAAGCATATCCTCCTGATCATATATCGCATCGATTCCAACTATTCCGTAATAACCGTCTTGATATAATTGTCCACCTATTTTTTCTCCCGCTTTACGTAGTTCTTCATCCAACTTTCTTGTGATGTAAGTTGGATAAAGATGTCCACGATGAACTCCATCTTCTACAATGCATTCCTTTGCACCGTAATAAATAACTTTGCCGTTTCTTTCAATTAGTATTTGATAATTAATATCAGCTGTTTTCCTAATCCATTTTTCTAAAACAAAGCTCACTTTTCCATTGGTTTTTTTATTAAGCCCTTTTTCGATCATCTTAATTGCTTTATTAAATTTTTCTTCCGAATCAATAATAATTAATCCTTTTCCTGACACACCCAGAGATTCCTTTAAGACTAATCTTTCTCCACTTATTAGATAATGCTTCAAGTTTTGATATGTCTCTAACAAACTATCTACGGAATCACACTCCCCTCCAGGAATCTGCCTGATATTTACTTTTTGATTCAGAACACGACTATATACTTTAGTGTTTACTTTGCTAAAAACATGACTACTTGGCACTGCAAGAGGAATACCTGTTAATTCTGAGAGCTGTTCTTCGTACTCAGAACATCCATAAGGCATGAAGTAAATGTTATTATTCGTATTTTTCAGTTCTTTTAGATGTTGAATTGTTTTTTTGCAATTTAGAATGTCCTTCGTAATATTTAAGTTTGGATTACTGTTCTCAACATAGATAATATCCGGACACTCTAGTAAACTTTGTAAATACTGCAAGAAGTGAGTACTGACAGGTCGTTTTAGAATTACAATATCTGTTGGGCTGGCAAATAATACACCTTGTTCTTCCAATCTATTGACCATCAACCTTGCATTACCAATGGAAACCGAAGGAATACCTACCGTTTCTGGCGGTTTCCAATACTGTTCAACTTCAAAGTTATTAATATATATAAATTTTGCTTTTTCGTCGTCTACTAATGCTTTTTTTAGATGAGCACTTAAATTACAACCTATATTTTCCATCTCATACCTCCATTAAAATTGAAATAGGCTCACAGCAAACGTTGCACCTAAGCCAACTGAAACCATCAAGAAATAATCACCTTTTTTTAACAGGCCATCACTGATTGCGCAATCTAAATTTAAAAATGGATCAGAGCAAAAGCAATGTCCATATTTCTCCACATTTTTTAAATATATTTTTTGGATAGGAAACTCTAAGGATTTAGATATCTGTTTCCAAGAAGATACATTCACATTATGCGGTAAGATTAGAGATATTTTTGACAATTCTAAATCAAGATCATTAACCGTTTCTATTATTAATGCTGACAAGGTTGGTACATAATTTTTTTCGAATTGTTTTTGTTCTTCCTGACTAATGCCGATTCCTTCAGCATATTTCCCTAATATTTTAGTTTTTGTTTTAATAAACTTAATATTTTTATTACTATTTCTAGATAAGATGACTGCTGTTGATGCCTCTCCTAAAATAGTGGTATTATTAATTAATTGCATAATTGGATTGAAAACCTTTTCCCCCATTAACAAGAGCACCTTATCGTTTTTATCTGTACTATTTAATAAGCTGTCTGCAATTTCTAATGCGACTAGACTTGAAGCGCAATTTTGTTGATTTATTGAAAAATTTATCGTATTATGTATATTGCAAATTTCACTTATTTCTTTAAACAAATCCAATGGAAACGGGTGAACATTCTGAATAGTATGACAATAAATAATGTATTTAATTTCCTGTCTAAAACTACTGTTTCGCTCAAATATATTTAATATTGGCGTACTTAATAATTTTGTTAATGAACCTTCTTCTTTCCTGATTTCTTTTAATCCGTGGATTTTTTTAAATACTTTAATTTGATAATTTTTTAAATTTAAGTACTCCTGTAATTCTGATATGTCTATTACTTTTTCAGGAATATAGTTTTCAATATAATCAATGTATATCAATGTATTGGTCACCCTTTTATTTTTAAGTTATAAAAGAAACCCCATCTAGGGAAGGGGTATTTCTTTTATATCCACTTTTAGCATTTACCGCATGCACCGCCGTAACGTGCTACATTTTTAAGGTTCTTGATTTGCATTGGTTTCGCTTTAATTTTCATTTGTTTTCACCTCCTTTTAACATGTCGAAAACTATTCATTAGTTTTCG
>NZ_LILB01000001.1:1085936-1136082 GCF_001274945.1 Viridibacillus arvi
GCATTTACCGCATGCACCGCCGTAACGTGCTACATTTTTAAGATCCTTAATTTGCATTGGTTTCGCTTTAATTTTCACTAGTTTTCACCTCCTTTAATTTCTCTGCAGTAACAAATGCAATGACATTTTTTGATGTATAACTAATCGAGTGATGTAAAATAATTCCTTCTTCTTTTAAATTGATTTTTGATGTATAAATATTTGTCTCTCCATTATCATCGATGAAAAATTCAATATTTAAAAAATTAAATTTTTCATAAACAAGATGATTAATGGCTTTATATGCTGCCTCTTTAATAACGAAACATTTAGCTATCCATACTAATCTAAGCTCACTATCTTGTAATCCCATACAATAGTCTCTCTCTTTTTTGGAGAGAACCTTTTCAATGATCCAAATTTCATTTCTTTTAAGCATTTTATCTAAACTGGCTAGTTCAATCATATCTACTCCGATTCCAACTAACACTACAATGTATCACTCTTTCATATAATTAATTTTAAATCTTATTTATTTTAATAATTGACTAATATTGAGTTTTTTTTATTAAATACTTATCTACATTAGGATTCATTATTTACTTTTTTTGCAAGTTAAACAAACTGTATAGTATTGGTACAATAAACAGCGTTAATAAAGTAGATGTTGACAGCCCTCCAATGACGACAACAGAGAGTGATTTTGACACCATTCCTGATTCATTTGAGATAGCCATTGGAATTAAAGCACCGATTGTTGCAATAGCAGTCATCAAAATTGGTCGAATACGTATGACGCCGGCTTCAATTATAGCTTCTTGTTTGATCATTCCACTTCTTTCATTTTGCTTCACCTTATCTACTAGAACGATAGCATTCGTTACTACAATCCCATTCAACATGAGTAAACCAATCATTACAGGCATACCAATTGGTTCATTTACTATATAAAGTCCAATTAGCGCTCCAATGATAGAAAATGGTATTGCAAACAGAATAACAAATGGAGCCTTTCCTTCTCTAAATGCAATTACCATGACTAAATATACTAAGAAAATACTGATTACGATGGCAATGAATAGATCTTTAAAGCCATCTGACATCGATGCAGAAGCGCCTTCCTTGTAGTAGCTAATATTTTCTGGTAACTCTAAATCATTGATAATTTCATCTGCTTTCGCTATTACATCCCCTACTTTTTCATCTGTGATTGTACCATTTACCATGATATATTCATTTCCATTCAAATGAGAAACAGCGGTAATATTATCGACTCTTTTCAATTCACCTATCTCTTTGAGAGAAACCGGCATACCCATTACATTGTTAATTTTTTGATTCCCTAGTTTTTCGATGGATGTTATTTCGTCCATCTTCAATCCAAGTTTCACTTCTAATATTTCGCCTTCCATTCTCATTGTTGTTACTATATCACCGCTAATTAGTGTTCGAAGACTTTGTGCTACCACGGCTGGCATTAGTCCTTTTTCAGCAAGCTTAACTTCGTCCAAATCAATGACTATTTCAGGCTCTTCACCTTCTAAAGATGTTGTAACATCTGTCATTCCTTCTACTTCTTTTAAACTAGTTTTGATTTGCTCGCTTGCCTTTTTTAAATCCTCAGAATTAGACCCATTTACAACTAGAGTATACCTACCTTCTGCACCACCAATAATTCCACCTACCCCAGATACTGTAATTTTCTCTGGCTCTGTAATGGTTGTAAATTGGGATCTCAAATCTTTTACAAACCCATTAATATTTACTACAGAATCTTTTACAACAAATGAAATTGTTGCACTTTCAGAAGCTCCGTCAATATTTGTATTTACCAGATTTATATCCTCTTGATCAATTAAGATTTTCTCCACTTTACTAGCTGCTTCAATTGTTTTCTTTGGAGCAGTTCCTTTTTCCATTTTAATTTCGACATCAAAATCATTCACTTTCTCTTGCGGAAGGAAGGTTGTGCCGAGTCTAGGTGTGATTATGGCAACAGAACCAACTAGAATCAATAATGCTGTAGTTAAAGTTATGAATCGATGTTTTAACACCCAAGTCAATCTTTTACGATACCAAATTTGAAGTGCATTTTCTTGTGGTTCCTTCAGTGTAGTTTTTAAAAGAAAAATTCTCGATAATAGTGGAACAAGAGTTATTGCAACAATTAATGAAATCAATAATGAAATAACTATTGTCCATGCAAGTGGTTTGAAAAATCCCCCTACAATCCCTGGTACAAAAGCCAATGGCAAGAAAACCGCTACAGTTGTGATTGTGGAAGTGGTGATAGCAGATGCGACTTCTCTTGTAGCTTGTTCTATGAGCTTATCATTTCTTTCTTTTGAAGCCCTTACCCTTCTAAAAACATTTTCAATTACTACAATTGAGTCATCCACTACCCGTCCGCAAGCTACTGCAATTCCTGCAAGTGTCATAATATTTAATGTATATCCTATCGTTTTCATCAGAAGAAAAGATGCAAATATGGATACTGGAATGGATATAACAGCAATAATGGTCGAACGAATATTTCTTAAAAATAACAGGGTTACGACAACGGCCATTAATGCACCTAAAAATGCCTCCTTGAGCATAGAATAGACTGATTTCTTAATTTCAATAGATTGATCGCGCAGTGTTTCTACTTTATATCCTTCAGGAAGATCCAAATTTTTCATTTCTTCCTTAACTTGGTCAACTATAGCTACTACATTAGCTCCACCTTCGGCCATAATACCTAAACTTACTCCCTGTTCTCCGTTTATTCGTGTAATATTATTTGTGTATTCACTTTCATATGTAACTTCAGCAATTTCACCTAAAGTAATCGTTCCAGGTAAAGTCTTAGTGGTTTTTGAATTTGCTCCTTGTGTGAAAATCTTTATTTTTTTAACATCTTCAACTGATTTTAATTCTTTATTTATTCGCACCGGTAATACTTCGTTAGATACAGAAATATCACCGGTCGGCATCGAAAGATTATTTGCTGAAATGGCTGTTTTCACATCATTAATTGTAATTCCACTTTCCTCTAATTGTTTAGGTATTAGTCGAACAAGCACTAACCGATCTGCAACCCCGCCAACCTCGATTTCACTTACTCCATCGATTACTTCAATGAGTGGAATTATACGTTTTTTCATAAAGTTTTGAACTTCTTCATAATTTTCTTCGGCATAAATCCCCATTGAAAAAACAATTGGATTATCATCAGGACTAGATAATTCAAACTTCGGTTCTTCTGCCAATTTTGGGAGTTGAATCTTGTCAATACTTGCCCTTACTAACTGTTCAGCTTGCTTCATATCAATTGACATATCAAATTCTATCGTTGAATATGCTGCATTAGCAACGCCACCTGTATATACATTCTTTCCGCCTTCAAGCTTTATAAATTCTCTTTCCATTTGCTCCCCAATATCATTCATTGATTGTTCAGGTGAAGCACCTGGATAAGGTATAAAAACTGTCAAATATGGAATGTCCACGTTTGGATACTTCTCAATATGTAACTCTTTTAAAGAATAAATTCCCCCTGCAACAATAAGAAGTACCACTAAACACAGAGCTAAAGCACTTTTCATACTAAACTGAATTATTGATTTCATCTTATACCTGCCTCTATAAATATTTATTTAACTTCATTTCTGAACCATTTGATTAATTGTGTGCCATTCTATTGAAAATGATATGATATTCGGCGCAATTGGAAACTAGGTAAATACCAAATCACAAATCTATTTAGTATAAACAACTAATATATAGTGTTATTTCTGCCATTTACAATAAATTATATTTAATGAAATATATAGTAATTATTAATAAAAAAAAATAAAATAGTCCCAATTTGATTTCATAATTTGTCTGATTAGTGTATTACTAACTTCTTAATTCATCTATATTTTCTATATTCAGATTAATATACTATTATCCGTCATTTCAAGGTAAGAAATACGACATTACTATTTCGGTTTCCCGACATATTTTGTCATTATTTGTTAAAAACACTCTATAAAGATAGAGGTAACTCTATATAAAAAGAGTTACAGTCTACATAAAACAGTAATATAACACACATTTTTTACGTTATTTACCATTTTACTATTCCATTTAGTCGATATATGATTCATAATGAATGTATACTGAATGTATTTGTTACAACAAAAGGTGGTTTGTATAATGCGACATAATGAGGTCTTAATTATTAAAATGAAAGAACTAATTACAACGAATCAACATTTACATCTAGCTTTTCAGGACCAACTTATTCAATATATCAATGTCAAAACAAACGCTTCTTTCATGTTTGCTCATCTTTGCCTTTTCCATTATGAGGCATTTGGCTGTGAACTAGATGATGATGTGGTGTCGATTGCAGCAGCACTTGAGTTACTTATTTTAAGCTTTGATATAATTGATGATTTACAAGATGGTGATGTCGATACAATCTGGTCTCAGGATACCTCAATCGGTTTAAATGGAGCTATTGCGCTTCTGTTTATTGCGAAACAAATTGTATTAAAAACTTCAAGTCGATACAAATGGGAAGTTGCTTGTTTGCTAGAAGAATATGGCCTTGATTGTATTAATGGTCAACAACAAGATTTACTTAATACAGCACGGACTGAAGAAGCATATCTCAATATGATTCGCCAAAAATCTGGTTCATTAACTGCACTAAGTTGTCAGCTTGGTGTTGTCTTAGCTACTGGCCAAATAAATTCAACGGTTGCACGATATGCTGAACATATCGGCATGATTCAGCAAATCAAAAACGATATTACAGACTTAAAATATTGGAATGGAAAAAATGATATTCTCTATAAAAAATATTCGTTGTCAATTCTTTTTTTATTTTCACAGCCCTCATCAGTTGCGGTACATCTAAATGATTACTACGCAGGTAATACGCATTCAGTAAATGTTCCCTTACTTCAAAAAGCATTAATTGATAGTGGTGCGATTCAATATGCACTGGCGATTAAAAACTTATTAAAGCTAGAAGCTTTAGTATTTTTAAAGCAGATTAAAATGCACGAAGTAGACCTTTTATATGTAGAAAAATTAATGAAATGAGGTAATGTCAAATGATGAAATTCATTCAATACTTACAAGAAAACCCAGCGTTCATACAACTTTTAAAGGATAATAAGCTTTCTTTAGTAGGTGTAACTTCACTACAACAAAAAGCGATTGTGGAAGCATATGATAATGATGTATGCTTAGGCAGCCTAGGTTGGCGACCACTTTAATCCCTCTCCGTTCGTTCATCACCTTGTTAACACTTTATATCGCTGTTGGGAGTTATGTACTTTATATCAGCTATAGTTCTCCTATTATTGGGATAGAGGTTGTAAAACAAGACGATCGATTGGTAATTGAGCATTTCGAATATCCTGATTGGGCAGAACTCCATGAAATAAGTAAGGGTGATATATTAATTGCAATCGATGACTTCTCTCCTTATAAATTGGAGCACGTTGCACCAGACGGGATTGTTCGATCTGCTAAAACACTAACTGTAATGGACGCTACAGGAAACAATAAAGAAATTATTGTTTTGTATCATGAATTGCCTAAGGCATTTTCACATTTTTTCATTTTACCATTAATTTACTTTTTACTTATCTTGTCATTAGCAATTTATTTATATAAGCAAAAAAGTGGCAATGTCGCTTCACTGAATATTTTAATTTATTTTTTGCTAACGGTATCACTTGCATATTGTAGTGTTGGTGCATCCACCCAACTACATCCCGTGGGTAGTATTGTTAATAGTACATGTTTAATCCTATGCCTTGTACTACTCATTCACTTTTTACAAAAGTATTTTGCTTTTTTGCGTATACCATGGAGATTTAATAAAAACATTTGGATCTTATATCTCATTACAGTGTGTGTTTTCCTAGTATCTATGATAGAAATTTTCAATTCAGCATTTTTCACTTTGAATACGATCATCATATTGCTGCTATTTGTGGCTCTGATTTTTTATATTTTAATCATTCTTGCAACTTCGTACACTCGTGATCGAAGCATTCAGCTCCAAATACTTTTTTGGTTTATCGTTCTACCATTTTTACCTTTTGTCATTTTTTATGTACTCCCTGAATTATTATTTCAACAAACAATTTTAAGTCCATCGACTTGCGCTATATCGTTACTATGCATTCCCTTTACATTCACCTTTATGCAAGTAACGGAACGATTATTTGATGTTGACTATTATGTTTCTCGTATACGTTACTATGTGCTGTTTGCTGGTGGTATGACAGTTTGGCTAATGATAGGTATTGACTCGTTTTTATCGATTTCAATCCTTACTAATATAGGTATAGCACTTTTTATTTTCATTTCTATTTTTGTGCTGTTATGTGTTAAAGAAAAAATTGATTATGTGTATAGAAAAGTATTATTTTCTACGAACGGCAATAATATTCATTTTTTGTATTCGATTATCGATAAAGTCGGAAAAGAAATAAAAATGGAAGATTTATTTAACACACTTTCCGATCAACTTATGAAGCAATTAGAAATGAATACGGTTTATGTCATACATTATGATATGGAAACTGAACAGATTTCTCTTGCTAATGCTCAGTCTGAAGAGAATAGGCACCAACTCCAATTAACGCCAAAGGATTTACATCAACTACAAGTTGGATCAATAAAGAAATTTCAAACGTTTTACGTCGCTTGCTTACATCGAAATATAAAAACAAAATACTTTTTGATTTTAAGAACCAACTCCAAAATCCATTTAAAGAAGGAAGAACTTCTATGGTTAGAATTACTGCTTCATTACATTGATAATTTTGTTGAAAACACACAGCTTGTAGAGGATTTAATGTTTGAGTTAAAGCAAGCAAAGGAAGGACAAAACTATCCTGCTTGGCTACATAAGCTCTGCTGGTTACAGCTTGAAGAAGTAAAAAGTCAACTTGGACAAGAACTCCATGATACTATTTTACAAGAGCAAATTTTTTTAATTCGCGAATTGGACAACTTACTTTATGAACGTGATCGCAATCTCGTACAACAAAGAATTTTACAAATTCATCAGCAACTAATAACAATAAATGTCCAGTTGCGTCTATACTGCGAGCAACTTAAGCCTCCGCTTCTTCAAACACTTGGTTTGGAAGCTGCACTGACGAAATTATTTAATCAGACCGAACAACGAGCTCACTTTACTTTAATGCATTCTATTGAACCGTTACTAATAGATGACAATGAGATGTCGTTACTCATTTATCGTTTAATCCAAGAAATGTTAAACAATGCAATAACACATTCTAAGGCAACATATGTAAAAATTGAACTTCGTGCTTTATCACAAGGTTTTCATTTATTTTATATGGATAACGGGGTTGGCTGTCACTTAGAAGATTTGTGTTTATCTGGGACGATGGGGATAATTGGCATGAAGGAACGTGTTGCCGCATACAAAGGGACTATGGTTATTGACTCTTACCCTAATGAAGGTATGCAGTTTGATATTACGGTCAATAAAGGAGGCTAAACTATCCATGATAAATATTTTAATCATCGACGACCATCCAATTGTATTAGAAGGTAGTAAAAATCTATTTAATAATATCGATGATATGCGAGCGGATACAGAAAAAAATCCTGCAAATATTCCAGAAATTGTACAAAAAACACCATATGATGTTTATTTAATTGACATTAATATGCCAGGTACAAATGGTATTGACGTCGGAGCTACCATTTGCTCTCTCCAACCTGAAGCAAAGATTATTTTGTATACAGGCGATCAGATCGAAGATTACTACTCACTTATCGTGGAAAAAAAAATACATGGGCTTCTTTCGAAAACCGTCACAAAAGAGCGCATACTTCGGACAATACGTTCAACAATGGATGGCGATATTATCTTACCTTGGAGCTTCGTCGATTTCGTTCAGAAATTAGATCAACCTCAAATTTCTAAGCAACCACTACTTTTAAATGAACGTGAGAAGAAAATTTTACAATTCGTCGTACAGGGCTATACTAATAGTGCTATTGCTCTCGAAATTGATCTTACTCCACGAACTGTTGAACGAAACTTATCACATATTTATCACTTACTGAATGTTACAACACGAACAGAAGCCGCTCTAATGGCAAAAGAATTAAAATTAATTGATTAAATAAATCCAGTTGCACCAAAAAAATTGCACCCTATAAAGTTAAGTGACACTTATAAAAGTCTACTTTACTTTATAGGTTATTTGCATTTATTTTGAAAAAAATGAGTTTTTATATACAAATGTCGCACTGTTTTAGACATTAATCGAATTAATTTTAGGTTGGCTTAGCTTTTTGAAATCCTTACTTTTGGACTTGGAATCCGTATTGGAGCAGCTAATGGTGAGCCTAGGATGAATAAAACGATCTTGCTATATTTAAGTAAAGTATAGTGTATGTAGAAGTATTTTTATAGATAACAGAATCAATATCTTTAGAAATTGTGTTTTCTAAAGATGCATTCTTGATATCCACGAAAAACTTTTTTCCTATAATTAAAGAATATAACAATTGTTCAAACATTGCTTATGGGTATTCATCTTTTTTTCCTTAATTAAGTAATTTTTAAACCTAATAATAAACATATACACTCAAAAAATCCATTTTATAGTATAATTCTTCATATAAAACATTAGGAATAAATTAGTAACCAACAATTGTTTTAAATCCTTATTTATCGAGAAAGGAGCTACAAAAGATGTTAAATACTATATTCACTATTATTTTTATCTTTGGTATTTACTATTTAATTCGATATCGAATTAAATTGAGAAAAGCTGTTCAGCTCTCTAAAGACGCTCTCTACCCTAGTAAGGAAGAAGAATTTAATAGTATCCTCATCCCAACTGAGTGGCGGGAAATGGAGTGTCTCAGTAAAAATACGAAGTCTTACCAATATGTTAAATGGGGAACAGTAGTTGCAATTTTACTATTAGCCATTTTGTTAGCGATTGTGCTTGCAACTGATGTACTAGGAACTTCTTCATTTAGTATTGTTTCTTTATTTTTTGTGATTATTTCCGCCATTAAACATCGTAGTAATTTGTTCATATTAGCAAATGGCATAATCTTTGATAGCAAGTTCTATTCATTCAGTAATATAAAAGGTTATGAAGTAGAAAAAATAAGTCGTTGGCATGAGCTCTATGGTCTTGACCCAAAAGTAAATAATGGTTATAAATTTGTTTTAAACATAAAAAACAATCCATTTTCACCTAATTTCATTGTAGTAAAAGATTATGCAAGCATTGAAAAAATTGTAGATTTACTTGAGAAAGAGGGTGTTTCAGGGATAATAAATGAAGAGAAACCTTATGCTACTGTCAACTCATCTACTAATAAATTTTAGATATTAGATTTGAAGGTATATCAGTGCTTAACAATTGATAGATCATTAACCCATTTTTAATAAACAGATTTCTTATCAAGAAAAAAAGAGCATGTATTGATCAATCATTCAAAACATGCTCTTTTTTTATTCCCAGTATTATTTTGATGTATTTAATGTTCAGAACCCCTATATACCATTGTGATAGATGTGCCTGATATACCGAATTTTTGAAACCCGAGTTTATTATATATATGTACTGCGTCACTATTATCTGGATCTACACTTAAGGAAATGGACTTATACCCCTCTACCATAGCAAGCTGGATGATTTTGTTCATAAGTAAAGTTCCAATCCCCTTTCCCCTACCATTCTCTACAACAGCAATGCCTAATTCTGGCGTGTTGTGATCGACATATCCATAGCCTTGATTATTTTCTTCAAATAATCTGTACCAGACCGCTCCTACTTTTTGGTTTTCTTCATCGATAGCAATTAGTGCTCTATCGCCCTGTCTTCCCCAACCTTCATGATATTTTCTAATATGCGGGACATTTAACAACTCTTCTCTAGTCAGTTTATTGTTAGGAATATGGATTGACTCATACAACATATCCAATAAAAACTCGTGCTCATTTTCTTCAAGATCTCTTATAAAAACCAATATATATTCATCTCCTTTTCCTTTAATGTAATTACCCTTAAGCAAATTAATAAGCAAAGTCGTATTCGAAGAGCATCTAGCTTGTTCAGAAAGATTGTCCATAAGCATTTTTGATATCCTCTTACTATTAAAACAGGCTATGACCTCTATAAACCATAGCCTGTTTTTTAACTATCAAGTTTGTTTTTCAGTAATATAAGATTTTACAGTTGGTGCTTCATATGAATTAAATTGGTCGAGTAGTCCACTTGGTTCTACATCTACTAGCGCCATAGTACGGTACTTTTCATGTAAGAACTGTTCATCAGACATATGATTAAATAAAGCAATAAGAGGATCATAATAATGATTAATATTTAAGAGCCCACAAGGTTTTTGATGTAATCCAAGCTGAGCCCAAGTGAAAATCTCTAAGAATTCTTCTAATGTTCCTGGTCCACCTGGCAATGCCATAAATCCATCTGCAAGTTTTGCCATTTTTTCTTTCCTATCATGCATAGAGTCTACTACAATTAGTTCAGTTAGATTCTTATGAGAGATTTCTCTTTTCTCTAGAAAACTAGGCATTACTCCAATTACTTTTCCGCCCGCTTCTAATACAGCATCTGCAACTGCACCCATGACACCTACACTTGCCCCTCCGTATACAAGGGTAATATCACGTTTAGCCAACTCTTTACCCAGTTTTTTCGTCACTTCTACATAGATATCCGAAGCTCCATTACTTGATCCACAAAATACAGCTAGAGTTTTCAATATATCACGTCCCATTATGTAATTTTTCTTTCATATATTACATTACTTTGAAATTGCTTTTGCATCAATACCAAACATAAAAACCATTATTTTACTTTTATGTATTTTTAATTTAAACTTAAGTTTTATGAACGATTTTATTAAATGTTATTTTTTGATACTTTAAAGAAAGGGTGATCAAGCATGATAATTTTTGATTGGTTGGACAGCTGGTTAGCAAGCGATATAATGCATTTTAATTTATTTGTTGGTACCTCTACGATTCTCTCGTTAATTGCCATTATCATATTTTTTATTATAAGAAAAAAAATAGCGAGTAAAGGTGAGAATTCTTTTCGTATCTATTTCAAGATAACTTCTTCTATGTATATTTCACTGCTTATTTTGGTAACTGTATATATGTTCTGGGTTCCTGCTGGGACTTTGTATTCTAGGCAATATATAAACATGTCTATTTCACTTTCATTTTTTATTGGCGCTATTTCCAGCATTTATTATTATCGAAAAGCTTATTGAAAGAAGTGTATGGAATAAAAAAATGACTCCGCTACTTTTGCGAAGTCATTTTTTACTCAATTATTTTGATTTCTATAATTTGTTCTAATTACTACTTTTATTCATTTCAAATCAAAAGCTGTATATCATTCTATTTCTCAGCTTGAATAATAGCCGACACGATATATTCTTCCACTCGATGTTCTGGTGCCCATTCCTTGATAAATTCTTTCGATTCGTCTTTTGGAGTGATTTGAATATTTTTAAATCCTGCTTCTTGCAAGTAAGACGTCAATTCTTCTATTGGTGAGGCGCCTGCGATGCAACCTGAATATAGCTCCATATTTTGTTTCATATCAATTGGTAAAGTAGTTGTTAAAATTACATCTGAAATGGCTAAACGACCGCCATCTTTTAGAACACGGTATGCTTCTTCAAAAACGCGCAATTTATTTGGTGATAAATTGATGACACAGTTTGACATGATCACATCGACAGATTGATCTGCGACTGGTAAATTTTCAATCTCACCTAGGCGAAATTCCACATGATTAAATTGCGGTTTTTCTGCGTTTTTCCGAGCTTTCGAAATCATTTCTGGTGTCATATCTACACCAATGACTTTTCCATTCGAGCCCACTTTAGGCGCAGCTAAAAAGCAGTCAAATCCACCGCCAGAACCTAAATCTACTACAGTTTCACCTTCTTTTAAAACCGCAATTGCTTGTGGATTTCCACATCCTAATCCCATATTGGCACCGTTCGGAATACTTGTAAGTTCTTCAGTTGTGTACCCCATTTTTTGCGAGATCTCTTTTACAGAGATATTTTGATTTTCATCTGGTGTGCAACAGCTTGGAGTACAGCAGCTGTTTGTATCAATGTTTTTCAACGCTACTTTTTTATAATTATCACGCACACCTTGGCGTATTTGATCGTTTTTCATTTCTGTCATTTTTATATCCTCCGTCTACATCTATATATAAGCGTTCACTTATATAATGAGTTAAAATAAAACCTAGGCAACGCTAGGCGTAAACCTTATGATTCAATACTTACAATTCAACTTCAAAATATTTCTTTTTCCATCTAAGGGCTACTCCTACTAGAGCTATTAACACTGGTACTTCAACAAGTGGACCAATAACAGCGGCAAACGCAGCACCACTATGAATACCAAACACACCAACAGCTACTGCTATCGCTAATTCAAAGTTATTGCTGGCAGCAGTAAACGAAAGTGCTGCTGTCACTGGATAATTTGCTCCTGCTTTTCTTGAAGCAAAGAACGACACGACAAACATGATCAAGAAATAGATTAATAGAGGAATCGCTATACGAATTACATCCACTGGTAATTCAATAATCTTATCCCCTTTTAAAGAAAACATCATGACAATTGTGAACAATAAAGCAATCAATGTTAATGGTGAAATCTTAGGAATAAATCGATTTTCATACCACTCGATCCCCTTTACTTTAATACCAATAACACGCGTTAATATACCTGCAACAAATGGGATACCTAAATAAATCAGCACACTCTTTGTAATTTCCCACATTGAAATAGATATATTTAAATTTTCTAATCCAAACCAGCCCGGCATTATATTTAAAAAGAAATAGGCAAATACAGAATAGAATAAGATTTGGAATACAGAGTTAAAGGCAACTAACCCTGCCACATACTCGTTGTCTCCTCGCGCCAAATCATTCCAAACAATGACCATCGCAATACATCTTGCTAGACCAATCATAATTAATCCCGCCATATACTCTGGATAATCATGTAGAAAGATGATGGCTAGGAAAAACATTAAAAATGGACCTAATAGCCAGTTTTGTACGAGTGAGAGTAATAGAACTTTCCAATCTTTAAATACACGCCACATCTCTTCATATTTCACCTTAGCAAGAGGTGCATAGAGCATCACAATTAAACCGATAGCAATTGGAATTGACGTAGTACCTACCGATAAAGTATCTAATGTATCTTTAAAATTTGGTGCAATGACGCTTATAAGAACACCCAACCCCATTGCAATGAAAATCCACAGTGTTAAATACCGATCTAAAAAAGATAGCTGTTTTGTTAACGGTTTTTCCACCTTCAATCATCCCCTTCTTGGGAAGAACAAGTTGGTCCACAATGCTTATATGAGATTGGCTCTAATTCATCAATAATTGCTTGGATATATGGAGATTGTTCTTCATGTAATCGATAATGCTTCCAAGTCCCTTTTTTTCTTTCTAAGATGATGCCAGCATCTTTTAATTTACGTAATTGTTGACTAACAGCTGGCTGCGAGACCTGCAGGACATCAACTAAATCACATACACAGACCTCGCCTTGCTTTAAACAGGCTAACAACTTTAAACGGTTTGCATCACTTACGGCCTTTAACTGTTTTTCCATTATTGTTAAAGAATCCACAATCCCACCTCTTTTATATAATAATTTACTTATATAAGTATACTCTTATATTATAGAGTATTCAAGTTTATTACATTTGCTAATCCTTCATCTAATAAACAAGGTGCACGCTCTTTTTTTATCTTTTACTTGTAGCTTGATCAAAATCGATTAATTTTTTCTTAACTTGTACTTATAATTAAATATCCTTCATATAATTCATTACAATTGTTACAAATTTTTAACTTTTTTTCATATTTCTATTGAATATTAAAATATTTAATGCTATTATCTGAATATTAGAATAATAACGAATCGCATGTTACTGATACGATCAGGCATGGTGGTAAACAAAGAAGTTGTAAAAAACTACTTTGTTTCCTCCATGCCTTTTTTACGCTTTTCTAATGCAGCATTATTACATTATTCAATAAAGGAGTTTTATCATGCTATCAAATTTATTTAAAAAACGTAGTTTAGAAGTTATGGCACCTATAAGTGGAGAAATTATTCCATTAGGTGAAGTTCCAGATCCCGTCTTCAGCCAAAAAATGATGGGAGAAGGTGTCGCGATTATTCCTACTAATGGGAGTGTTCATGCCCCCGTAGAAGGAGAAATAGTTCTCATTTCAGATACAAAGCATGCTATAGGTATACGAACTAGTGATGGTTCAGAGATTCTCATTCACATTGGTTTGGAAACTGTCTCTTTAGGTGGGAAAGGATTTAAAGTACTTGTAAGTGCAGGTGATAAAGTTTCTACAGGGCAAGTTCTTATCGAAGTGGATTGGGAATATATTCGAGAAAACGCAAAAAGCATTGTTACACCTATCATCATTACTAATAGCGCTGACAAAAACATTCAATGCCATTATTCAAAAACAGGAATTCAAGATAAAACCGTATTAATGACCATTTCTGCTAAGTAATGCATCTTTACATTATCGTAAGTAAGGGGAGATCACTTTCGATGAAGATAACGAAGATTCTCAATAATAATGCCGTAGTTGTACTAGATAACGAGCGTGAGAAGATTGCTATAGGATCCGGAGTTGCCTTTAATAAAAAACGAAACGATATCGTCAATCTAGATAGAATAGAAAAGATATTTGTTATGAGGGAAAATGACAAACTTCAACAATTGTTAAGTCGAATTCCAGAAGAACATTTTACAATCTCTGAAGAAATTATTTCGTATGCTGAAGAATACATTGGTGGTAAGTTGAACGAACATATTCATATTGTTCTTACTGACCATGTGTCATTTGCAATTGAAAGGCTAAAAGATGGTATTCAACTCAATAACAAGCTCTTAAATGAGATAAAAATCTTATATAGGAGAGAATTTGAGATTGGTCTTTGGGCAATACAACATATAAAAGAAAGATGCCAAGTTGAAATGCCGGAAGATGAAGCTGCTTACATCGCTCTTCATATCCATACGATGAAACTACAAGGAGGCGATTTACATCAAACGTTAAAGCAAACGACAATTATTCGGGATATGGTTCAAATTATACAAAAAAAACTAAACATACATCTTGAGGAAAGTGATATTTCCTATCATCGTCTAATCACACATTTACGTTTTGCTTTAACAAGGATGAATCATTATGAGCTGCATACAATGGATGAAGAAATGCTCGTCATGATTAAAAAGAAATTTCCCTATTCGTACAATTGTGCTGTCGAAGTGACCAAAGAGTTAAAGAAGTTGCATGGTATTGACCTACCAGATCATGAGTTAGGCTACATCGCAGTCCATATTGAAAGATTACGAAAGCAATAAAAAATTGAAATTATTTTATTTTTTTAATCAGAGTTATCTAAATATTCTGTATTGGAGTGAGTTATTATATGATGAAATATTTACAACGGCTTGGTCGTTCTTTAATGTTACCAGTAGCTGTTTTACCTGCTGCGGCAATTTTGATGGGTATCGGCTATTGGATTGATCCGGATGGCTGGGGTTCCGGAAATGTATTAGCAGCTTTCTTAATCAAAGCTGGATCTTCGATTATTGATAACATGTCGTATCTATTTGCAGTTGGTGTAGCATTGGGGATGTCCAAAAATAAAGATGGCTCTGCTGCATTAAGTGGGCTAGTTGCTTTCTTAGTAGTGACGACATTACTTTCTACTGAAACAGTTTCTATGCTACTAAGTACTGATGTAGCCAATGTAAATCCCGCATTTATTAAAATCGAAAACCAATTTATCGGTATTATTTCAGGCATTGTTGCTTCTATCATGTACAACCGCTTTAGTCATGTACAATTACCAGATTTCTTAGCGTTCTTTAGTGGTAAACGATTAGTTCCCATAATGACAGCTGCTTCTATGCTAGTCGTTTCCGCAGCATTGTTCTTTATCTGGCCAGTTGTATATTCTGCATTAGTTAGTTTTGGTGAAGCTATTAGTGAATTAGGTGCTACTGGTGCAGGGTTATACGGATTCTTTAACCGCCTATTGATCCCAACTGGATTACACCATGCATTAAACTCAGTATTTTGGTTTGACGTTGCTGGCATAGATGATATAGGTAACTTCTGGAAAGGAACTGGCACAAAAGGTGTTACCGGAATGTATCAAGCAGGTTTCTTCCCTATCATGATGTTTGGATTACCAGCTGCTGCTTTAGCAATGTATCATACTGCTAAAACAAAAAGAAAAAAACAAGCTGCTTCATTAATGTTAGCTGCAGGTTTCGCTGCATTCTTCACAGGGGTAACTGAACCACTTGAATTTGCATTTATGTTCTTAGCACCGGCTCTTTATGTTGTACATGCTGCTTTAACAGGTTTATCCTTATTTATCGCTGCAACATTCCACTGGACAGCAGGTTTTGGTTTTAGTGCAGGTTTTGTCGATTTCTTCTTAAGTTCAAGATTGCCACTTGCTAACCAACCTTTAATGTTAATCGTCCAGGGCTTAGTATTTGCAGTCATTTACTATTTCTTATTCCGATTCTTAATAGTGAAATTCAACTTGAAAACACCTGGTAGAGAAGACGATGAAGATGTAGAAATAGATGAAGCTGGAGACACTGCATCAGGTAATAAATTCTCAGACATGGCATCTAAAATTTACGATGCGTTAGGTGGCGATAAAAACGTAACTTCTGTTGACCACTGTGCAACTCGTCTACGTGTAGAAGTTAAAAATATGGATGTTGTGGATCAAAAGAAAATTAAGGCTACTGGTGTTCCTGGTATAAATGTAGTAGGATTACAAAGTATCCAAGTAATCGTTGGAACAAACGTACAGTTTGTTGCTGATGAGATTGAAAAAATACGAAAATAATAGTAATTTACTAGACTGAGTTGTAAAATGCTCAGTCTTTTTTTATTTTTTTAAAAAATAACTCAACTTTCAAACCTAATATTACAACTACTTAGACGGCTCTTTTCTCTTATTCAACTTAAGAGGTAGTATAGTTGTAAAAAAACAATTTTAAATTACTGGAGTTAGTATAGATGTATGGACACATTGAAGTTAAGTCCTTATCCTAGAAATTAAGAGAGGACGTGTCCGTAATGAAACAAAAACGTTACAACAAAGAATTCAAAGAAACAATCGTAGAACTTTATCGCACTGGTACACCCGTCAATCAACTTGCCAGCGAATATGGTGTTACTGATGTAACTATTTATAAATGGATTAAATTGCATTCACCAATTGAAGGTGAAGAATCACTTACACCTGCTGATATCTCAGCCATACAGAAAGAAAACTTACGCTTAAAACAAGAGGTAGAAATTTTAAAAAGGCTATGACCATATTCGCGAAAAAGTGACGGATCAAGAAATTATCGAACATATTAATGAAGAGAAGGCACACTATCCTGTTCAATTGATGTGTCGCGTTTTAAAGTTGCCTAAAAGTACGTATTATCAGGCTGCCCATAAAAAACCTTCGGTATATCATCTGGAAAATCAACATATTACAGAACGTATTCGTGAAATATATCAAGCAAGTGACCGTCGTTATGGAGCACCTAAAATTCACTATTTATTGTGTAGAAGGTTTTCAAGTAAGTATCAAAAGAGTACAGCGTTTAATGAAAAGTGCTGGAATCCGTTCAACTATCGTAAAAAAGTATCGACCGACGCCAACTCAAGTTTTAGTAGAAGAGTGTGAAAATCGTTTAAATCAAGACTTTCAAACAACATCAATTAATGAAAAGTGGGTGGCCGATATTACATATATTCACACACTTAAGGATGGATGGTGTTATTTGGCTTCAGTGTTAGATCTTCATTCAAAGAAAATTGTAGGATACAAGTTTTCTCGTCAAATAACCGTTGAATTAGTCACGCAAGCTTTAGAAAACGCAATTCAGAGTCAAAAACCCCTTGAAGGGCTAATTGTGCATACAGATTTAGGTACGCAATATACAAGTGAAGCCTTCCAATAGCAATTAAAGAGCCACGGTATGATTGCGTCTTTTAGCCGAAAAGGATGTCCATATGACAACGCTTGTATTGAATCCTTTCACGCTACATTGAAAAAGGAAGAAGTTTATAGAAACAGGTATTTGAACTTTGAAACTGCAAAATTGTCACTCTTTCAATACATTGAAAGTTGGTATAATCGGAAAAGAATTCACGGAGCAATCAACTACTTAACACCAGATGAAGTAGAAAAAATATGTCGAGCAACATCCTGACTTAACTTTTTTGTGTCCAAGATATTGACTTAGATCCAAAGTCTTAATTTGATTAAATGGTATCTCCATGCTTGTTTAAACAATTAAATATTAAAAAAGATCATGTTTTGAATAACAATCCAAAACATAATCTTTTTTGTTATTGAATAAAGGTTCATTCTAAAATTATAAATAATTTATAATTCAATATTATTTAAAAATTATACTAATTAGATATTAAATAATGTATAAATAAATAGTAATAGGTTATAATTAATAACAAATATCTAATCATAAATAAAATATAAGGACTGATACATGATGAATAACGAAAATATAAAAAATAAAACGATCAAAGTTTCGGCGCAACGTCATTTAGTGATTCCTAAAGAATACTATGACACGCTAGGTATCAGTGAGGAAGTAACGATTGAATTACATGAGAGGCATTTAGTAATTAAACCCGTGATTAAAATCGATGCGGATTTTGCGGAGAACTTATTAGAGGAATTAATCATAGCTGGTTTTAGTGGCGAGGAACTAGTTGCCAAGTTTAAAGAAGTGAAGCAAATGGTGATAAATGGCGAGAAGCCCTGTTTATAACACTATATAATAGAAGAAACTCATAAAGAGTAGTTGGTAATTATATTATGTTTATTGACTTCAGGCTTCGTGAAATGTGAATTAGATGAACAATCACTCATTCGATTGTCCTCACAAGCCTTAAAAATCGTTATAATAAAGTAACTTATCTGTATGCAAGGATTGGAGGGATTGTATGTTTACTGAAATTGATCAAAAAAAGGCGTTACTAGATGCTAAACGACCTTTACCTAAATATACGTTAAAAAGCTTGGAAGAAAAGCTTTTATTGGATTGGACCTATAACTCAAATGCCATTGAAGGCAATACATTAACAATGCAAGAAACAAAAGTTGTGCTAGAAGGTATTACAGTTGGCGGGAAAACAATGCGTGAACATTTGGAAGTTATTAACCATCGCGACGCCATTAGTTTCGTTGAAGAAATTGTCCGAAAAGAAGACCCGTTGTCACAGTGGCAAATTAAAAACTTGCATCGTCTTGTGTTAAAAGGCATTGATGACCAATACGCTGGGGTTTATCGTGATCAGCAGGTATTAATCGCGGGGGCGACACACACACCACCTGCTCATTATCTTATTCAAGAAGAAATGGACCGTTTAATGCAGTGGTATGTAACAGGGGCTATATCCTTACATCCAGTTGCTCGTGGGGCGATGTTACATGCGATCTTTGTTGGTATTCATCCATTTATTGATGGTAATGGACGAACATCTCGCTTACTATTAAACCTTGAATTAATGAAAGAAGGCTATCCACCTGTCATTATCCGTGTGGAAAACCGCTTAGCTTACTACGAAGCACTGGATAAAGCAATCGCACAGAATGATTTCACTGACTTTATCACCCTTGTTAGCCAAGAAGTTGAACGTTCTTTAAATTTATATTTAAGTGTCTTGGATTAAAAGAAATATGTTAATTTCATTGACTCTATTTCCCTGTGAGAATTTACGAAACAAATAAGAGATAGATAACACATCTCTCTATTCGTCTAAGCCGCTCTGTAATGAAAAGACCTCCAACTCTCTAAATAATAACTCAAACTAATTGGACGTGAGAGTCATGGAAACCATTCATATACCTGCCGATACTGTACGAATTATTAGTACATCTAGTAAAGGCGACCAATCGAAATGGCGTGTTGGTGACAAATGGGGAAAACAAAATACAAGGGGCTACGAAGGGCAAGCAGAAGTACTTGCTTCACTTGTAATGGCTCACTCTACGTTACAAGAAACGGATTATGTCATGTATCATCCTTGTGAAATCATTCTCCCAGATGGTGAAAAGTCACTTGGCTGTTATTCACACGATTTTAAAGCGTAAAGTGAAAGCAAAACCATTCAACTCAAGCTTTTCAAAGCAGCTTGCCCTTTATACAGGACCAGCCTTTCTCAAAAAACAAGCACTTTTAGAAGCTATCGAATCAAGTACGATTGATTTCGGGCGTGCTAAGCAAGTACTCCTATCACAGTTGATTGATCCGATCTTTAAACATCTCTTCATGGAAGGAAGTGAAACACATGATTGATTATATGAAGTTTGATGTCATGTGGATGAATGACATCATTGCAACAGTCGATTTAAAGCCTGCAAATGGTGGAACGCCTTATGTTGTTAACTATATTGATGACTTTAACAAGCAGTTTTCACCGAATATGGAGGGGCATATTACACTAGAGGAGCTTGAAAAATGGCTCAAATGGCGTACGTTCCCACCAACACGGGCCAATGCAGATGAGCTTCTTAAAAGTCTGGGTATGCAAGCATATAATCGCTGGGGCATTGTGCGTAAAACACATGGTGTCATGGCAGATGATGAAATTTGGCTTCGTTTTAAAGGAGAAGAATTACGTCATAAAGATGTATGTCTTCGTAAAGAGCTCTATTATCCGAATAATTCGAGCGAAACACTTATTTAATCTAATATAAGAGAAATACATCCTACTTATCTAAATTGATAGGCAGGATTTTTTATTACTTTAAGTTTTTCCTTTATAATCGTATACTATCGAAGTCCTTTAAACCGAGCTGAAGGGTAGTTGTTAACGCTTATGTTGCACGCTCTAAATTTTCTTCTTGCTTCATAAAGTCTGCTAATAATTCAATAGCCGGTCTCGGCTTCACTTGTTCTTTTATAAAGTCTTTCCAAGGATCCGGTAATTCCTGATAAAATATCGTTTGTTTTAAGGATTTTGGCTTTTTCGCAATTAAGTTTAAATAAGGTGTCCATTTCATCGATTCTAAGCCTGTTCCATAGAGTCTTGGGTGACGAATAATTTCTTCATAATCTTCATTTAGTATAGAAACGCTACAATGTGTCATTTTTACCCAAACTTTTTCAGAGGCATATGCGGCGGGTGTCGTTGAATATAAATTCGTCTCGATTTGTACTTTGCCATAGCCATTTGCTTTTTACTGAATAACTCTTTGTACTTCAAACGATTGTTGCGGTAATGGCTTCATGGCTTTTTTATCCGCAATCATTAGCTCGGAAATCATAAAATCATGTCCCGTTTCTCCTGCAATTTTCCGTAAGGAATAACCTTTCTCGTCATATAAAAATTTGATATGATGGATTTGGCAATAAAAAGTTATTTCGCACATATTTCACCATATCCTCAACGTGACCCTTCTCGTTTCCTTGTGCTGGATTACAGAATTCATATTCAAAGCCATGGTGCAACACAAACCGTTCAAACATATCCGTTAATTCGCGTTCACCTTTTGCGAAAATCTTTTTCACAGCGGGCTTCAAATTATCATAGCGAATAGTTTTCGGTACGCTACCCATATGCTGAAATATACGTTGTAAGCCTTCAAGTAAGCACTCAGTATTTTCCGAAGGAAATACTTGAAAATAAAAGGTATTTGCGTGTGGAAATGACATCACCAAGAAAGGTAATTCAATGATTTCATTTAAGTATTTGAATGGCGCCTTCCCAAAATCAACTTGTGCTGTTCCACGGATCGTTTCCAAAGGTAATGTTGCGCCTTCAGCTTCTGCTGTAATCTCTCTTTTCCTTTTTGAAACGTATTCGCGAACGGTACGCGCCTTTCCTTCAAAGTTATGCTCCTGTACTAGCTGATTAAACATACGCTGCGCTGTTCGTTGATACTTCTTTTTCATTTTTAAATCTTCGCGAATCCATTCATCTAAGATTGGCTTCACTCGATCCATAACCGGTGCTTTTCTCGTTTGCTTCTGTTTTTGAGGAAATTCCTGTTGGTTGGCATATTTCTTTACCGTAGGTGGATCGTGCTGCACCTGTCGTGCCACTTCCGCATAAGTTTCGCCTTTTTGGTTTACTTCATGACTGATATAATGGATTTCTACCACTTCTAACATCTCCAATCCCTCCTGTTAAACGTTGTTGGTCCAACGAGGAGTTTACTTTTATTGGGGATTGTTGGCAAGTGGTTTTTTCATACATAAATTAACCGCCATAACTTACATTCTTATAATGCCATAACCAGATATGATGAACTTGTATCATTGTTAGTAGATTTGAAGGGTGCCTTCAATGATATTTTTTTGCGCTTAAAAGGAAGCATAGCTGCTGCAATTTCCCGTTGCATAATGCTCCCTTTTTATTTTGCACTAAACAGCCAGCGCGATTATCTATAGTATTGTAGAAACAGCAAAAGAAAATGAGCTGGATCCATTGAAATATTTAACGTATGTTTTGGAGCAATTACCGTTAATTGATTTAACGGATGAAGCAGCGTTAGATGCTTTGATGCCTTGGTCAGATGCAATTCCGACCAACTGCCACGTACCTAAACGAACTACATAGATAGCATAACAATAGCGTCCCCTGGAAAACAGGTGGGCGCTATTTGACGCTTACACTCTACTATACCACGTAAGCTCGGTACGACATCTATCCTAACAGAGGGGGGTGGTCGTCCGGCCGTAGATCCAGATACGAAAAGACGTATTGTGAAATTATATGAAAGTGCCACGGATATTGCGAAGGAATTTGGGATTGGACGGAGTACGGTTTATAATGGAGAACGACATTTTAAAGCAAGCAGCGCTGATCATAGAAGAAAATAAATGTGGTTCGTAATAAAGTGTACGAAAGGCTTAATATACAGCGATTTCAAAGGAAATCGAGCGTATATTTAAGGCATTCCGCAATAATTATGGTACCCATAAATATAAGAAAGAATTAGCAAGATTAGTTGAACCAAAATTAGTTTCTCGTCGTCGAACTCGCCACTTAATGAAAATCTTAGGTTCGTTTCAAACTATACAGTGGCGCAATTTAAGCCACATAAATCGAGTTGAATTGCAGCATCAGTTTGAGCAAGAAGAGCCGCCTGATGTCATATAAAGTTGCACTATGTATGCTTATTTGTTGACCTATTTAATCGCAGGCCGAGGGAAAGAGTTTGATAATAAACTGATTTCTGAAGAATTTGAAATATTTGGCATCCAACGATCACTGAGCATAAAAAAGTGCCCTTACGATAGAACGTGAGCTGAAGCTACATTCAAGGTATTTAAAACAGAATTCGCTAATCAAGCTCACTTCACCTCTCTTGAGCAGCTCATCCTTGAACTAAGCGATTACGTACACTGTTTCAACAACATTCGAATTCACGAAACACTGGGCTATCTAACGCCCATGGAATTCAAGCAACAACCTTTATAATTTTATCCAGTTTAGTGTCGACATTCTAGTAACTGGGGCATAAAAACTTATAAAAATTCCGCATCGCTTGTATCAGCTGCTCTCAAAGAATAGTCTTAAGTATTATAGTTCTAAAAAGATGACGGTTTTTTATATTTTAGGCATTGTGTATAAAACGAGGGTGAAGCATGGACAAGCTGCCTAGCCAAAAAATACTTTTTTGGGGCTTATTTGGCATTTCTATTTTTCGTGCCTTGGTTAGTTAGTCCGTAGAAAGTATTCAAATCTAGCATTTTCCGTTTTTAGCATAATAGGTATGTGATGGGACCACAATCTAAATGAATTTATTTTTGGAAATTCACCAAAAAATAATGAGGAATATACTCTATAAAACCCAACCCCTTAACAAATTTCTCTGTTTCAATCATATTAAATGACTTTAAGGGTCTAGAATTATATCCTTCTGCTGTACCCATAAGGATTTTTTCTTGACAAATAGACCCTATATTTATAATTTGACTACTTAGATCGGCATTTAAAAATTTTTTGTTGAAAAGGAATATATACAGTTCATTTACATATTTAAAATTTACTGTATAATTCAAACTATTAATTTCTGTATAATGGAATTTAACAGTATTATAAAAAAAAGAATCCCCACTTCTTGTTAATTTAATTGTTATAATCTCATTTTCAATACCCAATAAACTGTTTTTAACATAAACACACTCCTCTTTTGAAAACGAGTTATTTATAAAACTTGATTTTAAAAACAAAGAAGGTCTTTGTGGTCCACTTGTTCTATTAAGAAATAGTTTATCTAGTATTTTCATTTCTTCACTTTTTTTTAGGTCTTCTTTAAGGATATTGGTTGATTTTCTTAGAATAACTTTATCTTCTTCAATTTCTGATAATTCATAAAAAACCCCCATCACCTTTGTTTTAAGAATAATATTGTAAATTAAATGACCGACTTCTAGCAATAATAAGGATTTCTTGATTTTATCGTAATATTCCGGATATTTATTATAATCTTTTAAAGAGATTATGATATCCATTTCATTATAATAAACTTTGGAATTATTTTGATAAACTATCTGCTTGAATATTTCTCCGCTCAAATCGTCTATATTAAAATAGTAACCTCCGCTATAAATCTGAACATTTAAAGGATATATAGCTCTTGGTGATGGGTAGCTTTTATGAAGTATATACTTGTTATATTTATTGATTTTTATATAACTATTTAATTTAAGTATCTCTTTAATAATGCCTTCCTTACAATACCACTCTTTTGCAATATTACTAATTTGTAACCTTTTATAAGTCTGGAATTCGTGAGCTTGAGAATAATAATATTTTAAATTTAAATATGCTTCCATTTCTACAAAATAATCTTTTATATCATATAAAAAAGCCATGTACATCTCTCCCTTTATAGATGTTGGCACATCAATATCCCACGCTATTTTTGAGTCCTAAATAATATTTTTCAATACGTATTACAAATATCAACAAATCTATATACAAAAATACGCACTTTATAGTGTACGATATTACTCATCTTCAGGAGCTAGGTGATTTTCAAATGATAGGATTTGAAGTTAACGTTTGCTTTGAAAATGGTACTACGTTTTTCATAACGCATATAGATGAGCTAAAAGAAGAGTTTTGTATCCTTCGAATCAACCAGTAAACAACTAATCTCATCAATAATTATTAGCTTATATTTCTTTATAATCCTAAGGACGAATACTTAATTCTCGGTTCTATATTGAATGTTGTGCAATATATGCCATGTTATAATAAATCCATAATTGATAGTCATGTATTTGACTTCCGACTTTTTCGCCAATGTACTTAGTGGGGACTGAAATACTGACTGTAAGACCTTTTTCTCAATTCTTTCCTGATTTCTCTTGTGCCATAATTATTGTCATTCCGTTTTTTATGCTCAATTTTTTACGAAGAATCCTTTATCTTAACTAATTAGGCTAAAGGATGTATATTGTTCATCAACCTTTTATTTGCATCATTTATTTTCGTGCCGTTATAACGAATAAATTCAGTTGTGAAATCTAATAAAGGTGAACCTACTACAATTATTTTAACGCATGTAAAATTAATCCTAGAAAGTAAGGAATCAGACAAATTTACAATTAATACATCTTTGAAATCTTTAAGAATCTGTTTTTGTAAGTGGGCTATTTGTTCTTCTAGCTTATTACCTGTAAAAATTTTTTTATTATAACTATTTGAAATTACAATCCCCGCTAATTTCTTTTTCATCATATTTCTACCCTTAGAGGTATGAAAAAAAATTATATGATCATCAATATTGTCTAAATTCTTAATTTGTAAATCTGTATTTTTAAAATTTGTAGCAGTATTATACGCCCCAAATGCTTCTTTAAATGCTGATTTCATACTATTTAATATATTAAATGAGCATCCTAGTCCCGTAAAAGAATTATAATTATTATCATAGATAATGCACCATGTAACATTGACTCCGTAATTATTATTTAACTCTACAAATTTCAAGCTAAAATTATATTGTGCTAGACAAATTTTATAGGTTTCAAAAGATTTCAAAAGAAAATAGTCCCCTATTCCACTACCAATGCCATCATTAAACCAATAATTTATAAAAACTATTCTCTCGATAGATTCTAACAAGCCATATAATAAAGCCTCATTAAATGTATTACCTAATGCACACCCATTAGAATTTTCATATACATAACGATTAACCACATCTTTCACATGATGATATGCGCATTGTAAAGGGATAAGAGTAGTTTTGTTATTATTTAAAGAAAGCGCAAAAACCCACTCTAGTTCTAAAGATTTCGAATACATGTATAGATTTTTTTTTTTTGAAATTTCAGGATCATATACACCTAGACTTTCGGGATTTACTATTGAATATATTTTCTTTAAATTCTCATAATTATTAATTATTACATCTTTTGGTTTTATCGCGGTCGCCATTCTTTCAATATATTCGAGTAGTGCTAATTGCAAAGAATCTCGTTTTCTATTTCCTATTCCAAAAGAATTTAAATTTTTATCAAATCTACTACATATTTGATAAATATTATTTTTATCATCGTATCTGTAAATTAGCCTATCAGAAGTGCATTCAATTAAGTTCTCCAGTTTATGGATATTATGGTTTTTAATAATCCTATTACCTGCGGGGCTATTATTTTGAGTATTATTAATTTTATAAATGATTAGCATACTTTCTTCTTCAAGCAGAACTTCCTGAATGTTCTCGTTATACAGATTAATAAAGGATACTATTTTCAATAAATCAGATGGCAGTTTGTACTCTAGTATTTCTATTTTTTCTGAAAAAATCTTCTTTATTATGGAATTTTTGAATATATTAAATTGATTTTTTATATTCACTTCTAATCTTATATAAACATCACTTATATTATACACGTAATTCACCCTTTTCTAAGTTCAAAGATATTTACTCAAATTAAAAGTAACCTCCGAAAGTGAACATTCATATTCTTCTTCATCTTTGCTTATAATTCGAACCTTTAAATTATTAAAAATACAGCTTTTCATTTTAGGGAAATATACTGGAATTAATTTTCCAAAAAATGAATTCATTATTTCATCTCCATTTTTATAAATTTCAGGAATATATTCTTTAATATTTAGTACATTTTCAAATTCCCCTTTAATTAATTGATTATCATTAATAAATTTAATAGTATTATTTAATACATCATTCTTATCAAAACCCAAAATAATAGCTTCTCTAATCTTTTGTTGATTATTAATTTCTATAGAAATAAACGGGTAATAATCTTGATAATTTAACTCAAAATAATACCCAGAGAAAATCTCTAAATCAAGAAAACTATTCTCAAAATTAAAGTAACTAATATTTTCGAATTCTAATAATTCTTGCTTATTATCAAAATCTTTTAGATCAATTTTAATTAAATAGCTACTAATATAATTCATTAAATTATTATTTTTTATGCTATTATAAACTACAGCAGCAGCATATTCATTTATAAATTTTTCCTTCGTTGAATCTACAAAATTGTTTATATTTAAATTTCCGTTTGACACTAATATATACTCATTATTTATGTATACCGAAATGGCACTTTCATATTCTTTGTTTCCCCTATTCTCTAAACAATTGTTTATTTTTCTCCAATTAGGCATATGGGATAAATAGTTCTCATAAAATTTATTTATAAAAATTTCCGGACCTACAATCTTTTGTATTTTTATTTCTTCAGAATTTGAATTCTCTTTTACATATATTTCTTTATTAACAAAAAAATTATACATATCATTTTGGAATTTCGATAAACTTTCAAGAATTAAGGTATCATCTTTGTTGTTTAGTATGTCTATAAGGTTATATACTTCTGCTTTTTGAATGTTATTTAATATTAGTTTATAATTTTTTTCTTTAACACTTATAATAAAGTTATTTTCTAAATCCAAAATATATAATGAATTATCTAACCCCATCTAATCGTCCCCTAAGTATATTTCCATAATATGTCATTGAAATACTATAGTTTAAATAATATTTATCTTTTACATTTATATTCATTAGTAATAATTTTTCATAAAGTATGTTTAAGAACCATTTATTAACTATCAATGGGGTATTAACGTTCATTTCATTTATGAGTTGTGGATTGTTATATATCTTTGCGTGTCCTAAGGCTAGATTTTCATTGTCTATTCCTTCTAATATTACTTCCAATTTATAGGGCGAAAAGAAGTTAATTTCTTTATTAATGATCATCTCTTCAACCATACTAAAAATTTCTAAAAATGAGTTAAATAATTCATTTCTCTTGGGGATGTAATTTCCATTGTAATCATGCCTTTCTTCAAATTCATTATAAATAATATCACTCTCCATTTCATTTAACGAATTTACAAAACCCGTAAAATGTGAAAGATGAGATACATAAGGGTTAAAAAGTTTCAAACTATAACTATAATTTTCTTTCCAAAATTCATCAAATTTCAAAGTAAAATCAAGTAGTAATTCTAGTATTTCCAATAATACTTTCGGCTTAAAATAAAATTCAGCAAATAAATTATCTAACTTTTTATCTATCCGTAAATATAATTTCTTCTGATTAATATTTTCTAAATTAGACAATGGTATATGATTTCTTTCTATTATTGTATTTTGATATATATTTGATAAATCATATTTATTTTGATAAAATTTTTCATTAACCTTTGAATATACTTTTTTATAATTATCAACATCATATAATTTCGTTGGATATTTTTCCAAAATATTAGATAATCTTTCTTTCACTTTTTTTAATTCGTCAGCACTAAATCCATATAAGACTAGGTGAGTGCCATTTTCCCATCCCTTTTTTATGTGTATATTGTCATTCTTTAGTAAATCCAATAATTGTTGCTTTAATTCATGTGCCATTTCGTTGACATTTAAATAAATAGTTAATGTTTGTTTCATTATTTCTCCCCCCTCATCTATTATTCTCGAATTGTCTTTTTAAATTTTTAAAACAATAATAGGAGATTTCAAATACCTGATCTTCAACTAACCTATTTATCCCAAAATTTCTATTAAACATCATATGATGTATACTTTTTATAAGATAGGAATTTTTATCTTTATTATTACTTTCGTCAATTAATTTTTTTATAGGATCTAAGTAAATTTTCTCATCATTTTTCAGGTTTCTATTAAATTGTTCGTTAAAAATTTCATGTGAAATTGCTTTAAACAAATCTCGATTTTTCTTATAAAACAAATAGTTTTTATGATTTTTAGAATAAAATGTTGAAAGATAGGCTGTAAATTCTTCATAATCATTACATAAATTCACAAAAATCCTCAAACTCATCTTTACTAAATTAAAAATCTTTTCATCTCCATATAAGGTTTTAGATTCTGTATTTGTTATATAAAACCTATTAGTATCATATTCAAAATAACGTCTTACGGTTGGATAGCCATTTTCACCAAAATACCTGCTATATTCTGGGAAATGCAACTCTTTAGAATACGAAATAATTAACTGCTGCTGTGTTAACATATCATTTAATTTTTCTTCCAAATATGAAGTTATTAAAGCATCTGTCTTAAAACGCACTCTTAATTCAGGTACATGATTTTTTTTATAATTAATAAAGAAAACCCCTTGAGCTTTATATTTATATAACAAATCTAATATTGGTAAGACTATTTCTTCATATGAAAAATAATTATATAGAATTGAATAGTAAGAAGTATTAAAATCTACTTTCTTATTAATGAATTTAATTTCTTCTACTTCAAAGCTTGCAAGTTTCTGATAGTTATCTGTAGGTAACACAGAAAAAACAAGTTCGTGATTCTTTATTTTTCCATTACATAAATATTCACTTCCATCCACCAGTTCTAGATAATTTACTTTAGGATTATTAAAGTGTTCATACAAAATTTTATAAAATAATATAGTCCCTTTTTTTAAAGGGAGCATATTAGAATATTGATTTATTAATAAATATTCAGGTAAGTGAAATTGAATACATTTTTCATCTATAAAATATTTAAAATTTTCAAAATCCATTTTAATGTTTAAGTATTTATATTCAAATTTAAAAATTCTCCACGTTTTTTCCATCAATATTATGTTATTATACATTATTCTGGGAGTGAAGTTATTTTCAGTATACGTATTTAAAGAGAAATTTTTATTTACATAATCAGAATATAAATATAAAAATTTGGATATTGGCTTCTCATTAAAAAAGAGTATGTTATACAAATCTAGAAAATATGGTACTATTTTTTTATTTAGTAACTTAGATTTTAAATATATTCCCTTTTCATCAATACCTATAAACAAATCAGACAGAGGAATATTATTTTCTTTTATAGCTACATCTGTAATTGCTATACTTTCGTTTATAAAATAATGAGATATATCCTTATTTTCATTAGTTCTAATTTCTACAGGTAGTCTTAAAGTAGATTCTTTCATATTATATTTATTATTGTTAAAATTCTTCAAATCACTTATTTTGGCATAGCTACTTTTCATACTTTTACTTATTAGCCCGTTATAGAAACTAAGTTGGAAAGGTTTATTTTCCTTAATTATGGTATGAACGCTAAAATCAAATCCGTTCAAACCGTAATTATTCAAATTAATTTCACTGTTATTTCCAAAAATAAATTTCAAATCATTTTCATTTAAATTTATAACTTCTTTATTGTGATGTACCCTAATTAACTGATCCAATAAATTATTTTTTCTATTTTCTTCTATATATATATGTTCTGTTAGTAGCCGCTCTATTTCAATTTCTTTTATATATTCAGTTAATTGAACATCATGATATAAACCATATTTTTCTGTGAAATCCAATATGATTTCATCCATAACTTTTTGACTTGTATTTATCTCCAACAAGACCTTTAATTCTAAGGCCTTCATTAATTCATTAAAATTTATATTTTTCATTATATCGCTAAGATAATTAGGAGTTTTTTCTAAATAATATATGTTCAAATATTTCCTAGTATCACCCAGTACTATAAATTCCATAATTTCAATTATTTGTTTATATAAACTCAAACCTTCTCCAACCTTGGTATAAGAATATTTTGTTATTAATTCGTATAATTTATTTAAGTTACTTGAAAGATTTGGGTCTGTAAATTCTACAATATCTGCTAAAGTTCTTAGTGTTAGTATTTCATTACTTAATGTAAATAATTCTGTTCGTATTATTTTGTTGTCTAAATATAATAAAATAATTTTTTTTTCTATATCAGATAACTCATCAAAATTTATATCAATAGAGTTTTCTAATTTCAATATTAAATCCATATTTATATTAGTATATTTAAATTTGAATACGATTTTTTTCCTGTCTTTAAATCCATAAAAATAAATATGATCATCAATTTTTTTATAAGTCATACATAAAAACAACCTATAATTTTTTATATTTAAAGTTTGTTTTTCTACTATTTCAATTAATTTTTCTAACCAATCTATTGATAAAGTTATACTTTTTTTATCTTCATTTATTACTTTGTTATTCATGCTATAAGAACTAAATAATCCAAAAGGTGTTGTTCTAAATCCCATTCTCAGAATATACTTAGCTAATGTTAAATCCAATTTGTCTGATTTAGACTTTGTATTTAACAATTGTTGATTTGAGACGTAAAGTCTTTCATTGATAGAATCGTCTTTAAGATTTTTCTTTATAAATTCATTTAAATCTTCCGAAGTATACAATTCAGTTATTATATTTTTTTTTAATGTAGAGTTTCTAATTACAAAGTCTTCTGAAATTTCCCTCATAAACATAACCTCTCTTTTTATAAATGTGCAAAAATTAAATTTGCGACCAAAAGTTAACCTTTGGTCGCAAATTTAATTTTTTATTTAGTTAGTTCCTGGAGTTCCTGTTACTATTGAACTGCAATTTCTTGTTGAAATTGAAGCCCCCATATCTTCAAGTAAAGTACTAGCATCTACTTCATATACTTCAAAAGATAATGTCTCTTCTTCATGAATACTGTTCTGATCCTTTTTATTCACATTGTTATTCATTTTCTCACCTCCTTAAAATAAAAAAAACATATTTTACAAAAAAATCATTTACAAACTATTTGTAATTACAACTAAATAATACCAAATTAATTCTCCTAATACAAGAAACAACTAAAAATAAAAAGATAATTACGAAATTTTAAATAATTTTTCTTATAATCTTAAGTATTGGAAACAAAAAGAATAAATCAATTGATTTTAAAAGACAACTTTTAGAAATGAGCCGTAGTCCCATACCGCTCTGATGAGCCCCCTTTCAGTATTGCACTTAAAGTGTAAATTCAAGACACAAAAAAACCACTGATTTCTCAGTAGTTTACTATTTGCGAAGCGACGTCCTACTTTCACAGGGGAAAACCCCCAACTACCATCGGCGCTAAAGAGCTTAACTTCTGTGTTCGGTATGGGAACAGGTGTGACCTCTTTGCCATCGTCACTTCACTTATTAAATTAAAAGAATTGTTCTTTCAAAACTGGATAAACGGTTCATTGAGTTTTCGTAAACAATGTGGTTAAGTCCTCGACCGTTCATAGCATATGCTTCGGCCGTTAAGAAATTTTGATTCTTCTCCTTTTTCCAATTAAAAATATCCGAATAAATGCTTTTAAAACTAGCTATCGAAGGATTACTAGCTATTAGCTCTTTTGTTAATTTCTCTACTTTTAAATAAAGCATCTCATAGTCTTCTTTAATTTGAATGGTTCTACTTTGGTCAACATACTGACTAGTCAATTCAGCAGTCTCTTTATGAAATTTACCTGTCTCTATCAATAACTCTGCTATCATAGCGTTTTGTTGAGATTTAAATTTTCTTTTCCACTTTATATATATGAAAAGCCCATAAACTAATAAAGAAATTATGATAATACTGATTAAAATTGCGACTTCCAATGTGTCTTCCTCCCGTAATTCCATGAAATTATAAAGGTATTATAGTAAATAATACCATTTCATAAATTGATTAGTAGATAAATTCCTAATCAATATTCTTCGACTAGTTACTAAATTGTAAAATCGTCCCTTTCATTCTATAATTTAAGGCAGAAGGAGCGAAAACTATGAAAAACTTCCGTACATTAGCGTAGGCTAGGTTTAGTATTTGCAGTCATTTACTATTTCTTATTCCGATTCTTAATCGTGAAATTCAACTTGAAAACACCTGGTAGAGAAGATGATGAAGATGTAGAAATAGATGAAGTTGGAGACACTACATCAGGTAATAAATTCTCAGACATGGCATCTAAAATTTACGATGCGTTAGGTGGCGCTAAAAACGTAACTTCTGTTGACCACTGTGCAACTCGCCTACGTGTAGAAGTGAAAAACATGGATGTTGTGGATCAAAAGAAAATTAAGGCTACTGGTGTTCCTGGTATTAATGTAGTCGGTCCAAAAAGTATTAAAGTAATCGTTGGAACAAACGTACAGTTTGTTGCTGATGAGATTGAAAAAATACGAAAATAATAGTAATTTACTAGACTGAGTTGTAAAATGCTCAGTCTTTTTTTCTATGAATATATAAAATAATTCTACTTTCAAGCCTAATAACGAATTTAAGACCAATACAGCTTGATTAAAATCAAATCTCCCCAATATAAGATCTATGCGCTGTATAGACGGTTCTTTTTTCTTATTTAATTAGAGGAGCAGTCTAATTGAACAGGATATATTTATAAATATGGTAAAGTATAGTAAAATCGAAAGAAACAATAACTTAAACGTATTTTGTTCAACTTCCCCTATTGAACTAAGTACGTTACATATTAGGGGGTTTTTATATGGAGAAAATCTTAGTGAAAACAGGGATATATTCTTTTGTTATTTCTTTCTTCTTATTAGTAGTTTTTATGAAAATAGAAAAAAGTATAACTGATATAGAGGGGATGACTTCATTTGTTGTAACACCTTATCCAGAGTTTTTCTTTAATATTTTTAGATATTCTATAATCACTTCAATCATTGCGCTTATACTTGTATGCGTTTATATACTTTCAAATAAGAAAAAATAGTAACAAACTCAACAAGTGTATTTTACTTTATAGACAATGTGAAGAAACTAAAAAGACCGCACTACTTCCATGCGGTCCTTCTTTCATTTTTCTTCTAATGAAACTGGCGAGAAAACATAATGCCCTTTTTCTACAGGAGCAGAAATAGAGATAGGAACACGCTCAGAGAAAATAGGTCCATCAACTACAATCGTGTGAAATTCCCCATTCTCGCCACACGCATCAATGCCTGCTGCTTCTAGTTCCTCTACTAATTCTTTTGTTAATCTTTTCCCAACATAAGAAGCAGGCATCATAGTCGTATTCACTACAATAATCCACGACTCAAAACCAGCTTCTAACAGTTCCTCTACCACAGATTTTCGCGACATTTTCCATAATGGATGGACTGCTATAATATCCGATTTCGCACATGTTGTTTTGACCCACTCCAAATGACCTTCCAGATCAATATCACCGAACACGCCGTGTGTAATCCCTTTAGCCCGACATGCATCCATCGCATCTATAAATTGTTTCTCGTAAGAACTCCAACTTGCAGGTTTAGTTAAAAGGGGTACCCCTAATTTATCCACTTGTGCTTGTACAACTTCTAAAGGAACTGCATGAGACTTAGAAATCTCCCCATCTTCCTCAAACATTGTTAATATTTTCTTCGGAATCATTCCTAATTGCAGTGCTCGATAATATGCCATCGCCGAATCTTTTCCACCACTCCAAGAAGCAACGAAATGTACGTTTTTCATAGTAGAATCACTCCTTATATTGCCTGTGTTAGAATCAATTATTAATAGCTTCTCACACAAGTACATATTTAATCTTATTGTTGAAATTAAAACTTAAAGCGCCATACTAAATAGCTTTCTTAATATGTACTCATAATATAATTTGCAAGTTATATACCTCCATATTTTACTACAATAACAGCATATATGTATTAATTGATCATTCGTATAATATCACCAGTACCATCAGTTCGGATAATCACCTAACCTAAGTTCTTTATTACCTTTTTACTAACTCATTTCTTTTGGCACTCATATTTTTAATGAATAATATAGTTGAACATACCAAACCACCAACTAGACACTGAACTATACTGCTCATATATAAAAGTGCACCTATCCCTTCTAGCATAAAGTCTTTAGGATAATATGGACCCCAATCTCTATATGTAAATCCAAGATCCAAAAAGTAAATAGCAAGTCCAACACCACAGCTTATTATAATGAAAAGAAAGTTATTAAAAAAATATCTCCCTCTTCTTTCAGATTCTATTTTATAGTTGATTACCAATAATACTATCGGCGTAAATAATATAATTTCTGACTGTAATGTCGACAACTCTCTTGCATTCCCTAAATTTTTGAGCAACACCACTAATAAATGAATGGATAATACAGGTACTACATTAATTAATACTAAGTTTTTTAATCGCATCAGATTCTCCTACCTAAATTAATAAACATACTCCCAAAAGAGTAGTAATAATACAAAATGTGTATTATTACACTTATATTTTATAGTATTTTTTATTAAAATGCTAGATAAATTACAATCATTTTTTCATTATGGCTATAACTTAAACTAATAAAAACGCTATTGTTTATCACTTATTAATCCAGGTTCCATATAAAAATACCCCATATGATAGACTTTAAATCGTCAACCATAAGGGGTACATTTTATACTATTGTCATTAATTCCTTTAAATCATCTATGACTTTATCTGCTTTTTCTAGTTCTGTAGCCTGGGCGAAATCGAAATTGACACCAATAGAGAATAACTCATTGTCTTTTGCAGCAAGAATGTCTGATAAACGATCCCCGACTACTATCCCCTTCTCAATTTTATTTTCTAGTAAAATCTTCTTTACCAAATCCGATTTATGTCCAGAAGGTATGGTCTGAATACTGTATACTTTCTTGAAAAATCTATGTAGATCATAAGTATCAACAATTGATTGTAAATAAGAAGCTTGTCCATTACTCGCTATATATAAATCGTATTTTAAGCTAAGTGTTTCAAGTACAAGTTCTGCGTGAGGATATAAGTCACCTTGTTTGTCTTTAATCAGATTAATTGTCTTTTCGTGAAAAATCTCATTATTTTTTTCACGCATCTCTGATGAATGTTGTGGGCATAACGTTTCCCAAACAACCGGTAACGGTACTCCCATTATCTCTCGGTATTTATTGATTGGCGTTTCCTCGTTCCATGATCCATTGGCTCTTAAGATATCAAATGTTGCTGCCAATGCAGGTTCTAAGATTAAATTAGTCTGAAATAATGTACCATCCATATCAAAAATTATTGCTTGTTTCATTAATAAGCCACCTCTCAATCTTTATACAAATTCATAATTCTACAATCATTTTCAATAGTACAAGAGTTCATCTCGTTGTTGTTCATACAGTGTAGAATTCTTTCTCTTTTGTACCTTAAATGTTGGGAACATTACCTTTGCAATTACAAAACCTAAAAGAGTCACACCGATAAATGGAATAATACTAGATCCGTAATATAGCATAGTGCAATAAATTAATAAGGCAGCAATAAGTATAAAGCTTTCCTTAACATGTGTGATGGGGTATTTGAGCATTTGTAAAAAATACTGGTTTATCGTCAATTCATAATGAACGTAAATAGCAAAGCCCATTAAAGAAGAAATCGAGACATATATAAGTACTCCAAACAAAATAAATGTCATTACAAGTCCAATAAGGCTAGTTGACTGTAATGTAAGCTGTATATCTGCCCAAATAATAAGCCATAAAACTACCATACCGTAACCAAGTACATTCGCTTTCAAAAAGCTATTACGATAGGCTTGCCAGAAATCAGATAAAAGCTTCACGTCTTTTCCTTGTAACATCCATTTGCGGAGCAAACTAAAAATTGCAGCAGTTGCAGGAAAAACGCCTAATATGCCAGCACCTAATATTGAAAAGCCTATCCATAAGAAGTTTAAGAGTACAAGCCTATACAGCCATTCACCAAATACATTAAATTTCTCATAAAAACCTTGCATGTACTTCTCCCCTTAGTCACTTAAGTAGTTTGCAACCATGTCGTAATAACGCCCGACTTCATAACTTTTATGTGCGTCGGATCCAAAAACGATATTAATCCCGAGTTGCTTTGCCTGCGCAACAATTGGTAGTGGTGGATACGTCTGAAGACAATATGGCTTCGCTAATCCGGCAACATTTAGATCCAGCGATAACTGACGTTGCTGCATTTCTTGTAAAATCTCATTTAAATAGCTTTCACCGATTTCATTGAATGTCGTAGGCTCGTCAAAATAGCGTTCAAACTTATTGCAAAGGGTAATATGACCAATTCGTTTTGGCTTATATGGCCCTAAATCTGCTTTAATAGATTGTAAGAGTAATGACAAGTATGCATTTTGTGCTTCCTGGAACCCTCCGTAATACTCAACAATACCTTCCTTATAATCTTCTGGACAATAATCGATAGCACGCCAGCCACCATGACCTTGTAAAAAATGCAAAGATAGTATATTGTCGTCAGTTTGTGGACCGAATTCATTTAAAAACGCCGACGTCCAATCTTCAAATCCAGGAGCATAGTCAATTTCAAAGCCTACATGAATATTAATTTGACTAGCATATTTTTTCTTTAAATCATGCATTTCAGTTAAATATGTAGGTACATCTTCTATTCTCATTCCTGCCGTATCAATTGCATACTGCTCTCCTGCTGCTGACTTTAAAAAGGCTGTTGGCAAGGGTGCATGCTCTGTAATACTGTAATCAGTAAAGCCTTGTTTGATAGCTTGCATTATATATTCCTCGACAGACTCTATACTGCCATGTGGACAATAATGCGTATGTGTATGTCCATCCTTTTTCAAAAATATCCCCCTACTTTCTAAGATTGAATGATCGTAATTCGCTGCCATTTTCCTTTTAACCAATACGCTGCTAGCAATAGTAAGCGTAAGTATTCATCTACTATAAATATAAACCATATTCCATAAATACCAAAGCTTGTATATTTAACAATTAAAAAACAACTTGGGATAACTAATAGAAAAGTAGTGACAATATTTAAATACGTTGGGTATTTAACTTCTCCTGCAACATTTATCGCTCCGACTAATATTTCATTTAAAGCCCGAGCCGTTTCGAGTAAAATATTTAACCACAACAGTTGTTGGACGAGAGTAATAATGGCGTTATTATCAGTGAAAATTGAAATAATACTTTTACTACTTAAAGCAAGCAGCAATGTCATCGCAATAGTGGTAACGAACGACCATTTTAAAACACTATTTGTATAGCGTGAGGCATCTACCTTCTCACCTCGTCCTATCAATTTCCCTATAATCATTTGATTCACAGTTGACATCGAAGCTGCTACCGCAAAAACAACGAGTGAGATGGTTGATGCATAAACCTTTGTTGTAACAATTAATGTCCCTAGCGACGCGATAAATGCGGTAATCACCGTTTGAGATACGTTATACGAAATATTTTCAAATGCTGACGGGAAACCTAGTGATAATATACGCCTTGTCATTTTCCGAGATAAGTTTGGTTGAAAAAGTGCTTTACGATATTGTTGGAAGTACTTGACGAAGAATAACAAAATACAAATACTTCCTAACATCCTTACTAGCAATGTGACAGTAGCAATACCGGTTACTCCAGTCCCAAAGATTGAAAATGAAGTATTCAAAACGATGTAATTCCCAACAATATTGCACACGTTAATCGTAATCGATAAATACATGACAAAACGAACTATAGCAAAGCTACGAAGTACAACTCCGATACTTGAAATGACTGCTTGGAAGATAAAACTTATTGCAACAATTCTAGTATAACTATTAGCTATGTCCATTAAACTGGATGGTGTTTGCATCAACTGTAAAAGCGGAGTCGCAAATACATAAAATACACCTGCAATAACAATCGCGGTAAATAGCGTAAAGTAAACAATATGTGAAATAACTTGTGCAATTGTCTCCCTGTGAAGATGCTCATTCATTTGGAATAGTTGGATACTGCAACCGATCGTAATAATCCCAACGAGCATAAAAGCTAAATTTAAGAGCTGTGCCGAAATCCCAACAGCTGCTACCGCATCATCACTATAGTTGCTCAGCATTAGTACATCGATGTTACTTAATAATAGTGCAAAAAATTGCTCTATTAATATTGGAATCAGTAATACCTTAAACGTTAATGGCCGTGTAACTGTATCGTTATTTACTAAATTCATAACTAAATTGAGAAGCTGTTAGGGTATGTGTTTCTATGGATTCATCTTGCAAAGTAATGATACGCGCCCCCCGCTCTAAGTCACCGTAACACTGATAGCCACCCACTTGTCCATAAATTAATCGAATGCCATGATGCTCCCCAACGAAATTATTATCATGATCATGACCGGCAAAAAATGCTTTGACATCCCCTTGTATAAAGGCATTTGCGAATAAACCTGTATTGATGTAAGGTGCTGAAATCGTATCATTCGTTTCATTACATTCACCTGAAAGAATTGATTTTGATGCCTCCTTATATTCGGGAATCGGAATGTGCATAAAGATAGCATTATTCTTTAAGTTGTATTTAGCATAATGTGCAGCAGTTCTACGATACCAGTTTACTTGTTCTGGATGTATCCATTCATAATTTCCAACGGGTAATGGAGCGTCTGCGCCTGAGTCCATTACGTATAGCACATGTTTTAATGCCTTACTATCATTCCGGTCATAAACTTCAATCGCATAGCATTCACGATCTTCTACGATAAAAGAATGATTTTTAGTAACAGCATTTTTCAAATATTTTTCCAGTGCACGAATTTCGCCTCGACTAAATTCATCTTCTGAATCATGATTCCCATATGTTATTGCTACTGGGACATCATACTTATTAAACCGCTCTAGCAATTCCTTAAAAATAACGTCTGACTGTGGTACCCCATCACTCCAAATCAGGTCTCCAGTGATGATAGCTAAATCAGGATTTAGTTTTGAAAATGCATCTTCGATTAATTGAAATGTCTTTAAATCATCTTCATGATGCGGTTTTGAGCCAATATGTAAATCCGTTAACTGTAAAATCTTAAAGTTATTTTGTTCATTATAAATTAGTTCCATTTTTTTAACCCCCGTTTATTCTTTAATAGAGCCTACTGTAATCCCTTTAACAAAGTACTTTTGGATAAATGGATAGACGCAGACGATAGGTAATACCACAAAGATAATGGTTGCCATTTGAAGTGATTCACTTGTAATCGAAACCCGATCTAACATTTCATATGCTTGCGATCCAGAAGATCTCAGTAAGATATCAGCTAACGCATCTTGACGTGTCAACATTTCTTGTAATAAGGTGGCAAGCGGTTTTAACATTTCATCACGGACATAGAATGTCCCTGCATACCAGTCATTCCAATGTCCAACAGCTGTAAATAGACTAATTGTTGCTAAGACTGGTTTACTCATTGGTAAGACAATCGTCCGAAAAATCTTAAATTCACTACTACCATCAATGCGGGCAGCTTCTATTACACTCATTGGTAATTGGTTGAAAAATGTTCGTAATAGTAGAATGTTCGTTACACTATATAAGCTCGGAATAATATATACCCAAATCGTGTTCGTTAAGTTTAGGTCCGTTAATACTAAATAGTAGGGAATAGTACCGCCACTAAAGAGCATTGTAAAGAAGATGAAAAGCGTAATATATTTGCGACCTGGTAGCGTTTTGACTGTTAAAGCATATGCTGCCATTGCCATCAACCCAACACCAATAGTTGTCCCGACAACTGTACGGAATATAGAAATCATCAAGCCGTTTATTAAATTATTTTGTTTAAATACTTCGGTATAGTTTTCTAGTGACCAATCACGTGGTAAAAACATAATTCCACCCTTTTGGGCATCCATTCCATTATTAAATGACAATGCTAAAATGTGCATAAAAGGTAGAATAATTGTTAAACAAAGAATACCGATTAATATCAGGTTTAATATACGTAACGGCAATGGGGTTTCCATACTTTTACTCATGTATTCATCTCCTTAAAGACATCTTCTGAACACTTAATGTCCAGAAGATGAATGCTATCTTAATACTTAATTGTTACACCATCTGCAATTTTATCTTCGATGAACTTTGTAAAATTACTTAAGCCTTTACTTTCTAGGTTTTTCTTTGATTCAGCTAAAATGGCTTCTGCTTCGGTTAAATCTTTTGCATAGTAAGCACGTAGTACGTCGTCTTTGTAACGATCAATTGCTGCAGTCAGTTCTCCCTTATCTCCTTCAAATTCATACAGAAATGATTGAACGGATAATCCATCGATAATACGCGCTTCTTTTAAGTGTTTGTCAAAGTCGTAGATTTTTGCGATTTGTTGAGCAGCCGTATCATCCTCTTTAGCAACACTTTCACCCCATGTAAGTTCTCCGAAGTCAGCTACGTTATCCATATCTGTATAACCTAAATGCTCACCCCAGTATGAACCTACACCACGGAAACCTAGCTTTTTAGCTTCTTCTGGATTTTCTTTAAGTAAAGTTAATAATTCTTTTTTAACGACCGGTTTACCTTTCTCATCTAACTCATAGTCACGACCTTCAAGACCGTAGAAGTATAGTAATTTTCCTTCTTCACTTGCTAACCAGTCTGCAAACTTCACAATATGTTCAGGCATTTCCGTAGTACTTGGAATAGCCCATCCTGCATAACCAGATTTATAAGAAATGACCATATCGTTTGTTCCATCAACTCGTTTGATTGGTCCAAGTGGAATATAAGTTAAATCGTTGTTTTCTGTAATGAAGTTATGCATATTGGATACAATCGCAAATGAACCGTTCACAACGCCTTCTTTCGCTCTTGTTTCTTCCATTGTGTAGAACTCTTTTGTCATTAATCCTTCTTGCATTAATTTTTGTACATATTTTACACGTTCGATACCATAGTTGGTTTGAGTTTCATGTAGTACTTTACCGCTTTTATCTGTCATAAATTTCTCACCCGTTGTGCCTGTCCATACTAAATCGTTATATAGGGAGTCTCTGTCCATCCCTCCCCAAACTGTAGGTCCAATAACTGTTACTGGTTTACCATTATCATCAACAAATTTCCCATTTTTAATTTTCACGGCTAAATCATACAGTTTTTCTGATGTTGTAATTTCGTTTGGATCGATGCCAAGTGCATCAACAATTGCTTTTTTAATATAAACGCCACCAACCGTTTTACGACCAATATCTCCTACGTTACGGTTAATTGACATATGCACTAAGTAAGATGCAGCGTCCCAATCATCACGGAACATAATGTTTTTCGCTGTATCTTCTGGTAAATACCCTTTTTCAAAATATTTTGAGTAGGTTTTAGTGTCTTTTAAATAGGGTGCTAGGTCTGTAAACATCCCTTCTTTCGATGCTTTTAGAAGCATCGACATCTCAGGACGACCACTGTTATCTAAATAGTAAGAAATGAAATCTGGTAAGTCTCCCGCAGCTAATCCAGCAGCAAGTGCTTCTTGAGAGTCTTTAGATGTAATACCTTGTAGCTTTAATGTAATCCCCGTTTTTTCTTTTATATACGCTTGAATTTCAGGATTCATCTCTACAGATGCATCATTTGCTGATTGGAAAACTAAACCGGTAATTGTACGATCTGCAATCCAAGTATCAGGTGCATTCGCTGGTTTTTCCGTATTAATTGTTGAAGATTTATCGTTGCAAGCAACTAACATCAAAGTGAATGCCACTATAAAGATGCTCAAAAATGTTTTTTTAAAATTCCTCACTACTATTCCTCCTACCATAATGAACTATCGAATTTTTTACTGGTTACTCGATTCACTACTATCGTTAATACTAATCCTGCTATCCCTTGCATTAATCCAATAGCTGTTGCATATCCAAACTGACCACCTTGGAGACCTGTACGAACAATATACGTATCAATTGTCTCTGATACATTGGCATTCCCAGGGTTTTGCATTAAATAGATTTGATCAAAACCAGCTGATAAAATACTACCCAATGACAAGATAAATAGAATAATAATTGTCGATGTTATACCAGGCAAAGTGACATGCCAGATTTGACGTAAGCGTGATGCGCCATCAATTGATGCGGCCTCATACAATGTGGGAACAATGGCCATAATGGCTGCAAAGTAAATAATTGAATCCCAGCCAATTCCCTTCCAAACGTAACTAATAAATACGAGCGGGAAGAAATGTGATTCCTCCATCATAAAGAAAGTTGAACCATCACCACCGAATTTTTGAATTAGTTGATTTAATAAGCCTGTATCTGGTGCAAGTAAGCGTGACATAATCCCAACTACAACGACCCATGAAATGAAATAAGGTAAATAGGTAATACTTTGTAAAGTGCTTCGTAGTTTGCTATTTTTCATTTCACTAAACATGATGGCTAATATGATTGGAAATGGTAAAGCGACAAATAATTTCAAGCAACTAATAATGAGTGTGTTCTTTATGTAAATCCAGTTTCTAGGGTCGTCAAAAAATTGCTCGAAATATTTTAAACCGACAAAGTCGCCTCCTAAAATCCCCGTATTAAAACCGTACTCTCGGAACGATAAAACTAATCCAAGCATTGGCCAATACGAAAAGATTAAGAAAAAAACAAGACAAGGAAATAGCATCGTGTAAAAAACTTTATGCTTCTTAAGACGTACCCAAGTGGATACCTTTACTGGTTTGTAATGTTGTTCAAGCTCCTCTTGGGACTTGAGTTCGCCGTTATAGGTGACAAATGTAGTCAATGATTATGCCTCCTTTTTATACAAATTGAAAGTACACAGGATTTGTAAAAGCTGTTATATCCCCGACTTTGTTTTTAATTTCTATACGTACATAATTTTCTGTAAAATCATCGGATGTGTAATCAATCACCATTTCCGAATCCATCACCTCTTTTTCATAAAGCAAACGTTCTCCTGCAATAATGCATACACGGGATGACGATTCCATATTGGAAAGGATCAGCGAGATTTGTAAACGATTATCGGTTATACGGATGTGGTCTCCAATTGAGAATCTCTGGTTAACAGTTAGCTCAATTCTTGGACCCATTGATATATATGACCTTCCGTATTTTAAGCTGTCTATAATACTAGCCGCACTCGCATCATTTGCTTGTACGAACATGTAAGCGCATTGCTCATCTTGACCCATAGGATTATGCCAATCACGGCCACAGCTCGCTTGAATTTCATAGCCTTGTTGGAGTAGCTGAGTCCATTTAGCATAGGCATCAAGATTGCTTAGTGATAATGTCGGACTTGGACCATTCCAGACTTCAATAGCGTCAATGTGATTGATATGATCTAATACATAATTCCACTGACACCCTGTACAAAAAGGGTTCCCCATATCAAAAGGATGTGCAATTGTTATAAAGGCTTCGTTATTTTGTAGCTGTTGCAAAAATGCTTGTAGTGACGATGATGATAAGTGAGTCCAATTGTTCAATGGAATATTTTCTGCATGATGCACTAAAAAGTGACCATAAAATGTTGTGTATTCCACCCCTTGGAGTATTGTTAAGTTATGTTGATTTAACTGTAAATCTTGGTATGCAGAAGTCGTATTATGATCCGTGATTGATAGACAATGAATGCCTTCTTGTTCTGCTGCAGTTAATAATTGTTCTGTAGTTTGATTTCCATCGCTATGCACTGTATGCGTATGCAATTCTGCTTTTACCCACGGTGCATTTTGTTCTACTTGTAGTGTTTTAACTACCTTTTTCTTAGGTTCCCTTAATTGTGCCAACGGGACTTCACGTGAAAACGATGGTTCTTCCACTACAGCTTGCACCTCTAAGTCACACTTTATATTTGGTGATAGGCATGCATGATTATGGATTGTAAATTGCCAAACACCCACTGGTATATCACCTGCTTCAAAGCCAAGTGATGCTTCACCATCACTAATTTCGATAAGCTGATTTGAATTAAAATAATGACGACCACCACGGAATTTGTATGGATCATGAATCGATAATGTTAATAAATTTCGCAAAACGGTGTCATTTTCTAGTATCGAAACACTATATCCTTCTCTTAAAACGGCATGTTCAAGTGCAACTCTGTCACTTTCTTCAATTGGACTGTAATTAAAGTTGACTACCAAGCGAGAAACATTCTCTGGTACCTCAACATGAAATGTCATATGTGCTTGATTTGCTTTTTCATCTAATGTCATGGCTATTTGAAAGAGCTTTCTCATAATTTGATACTTTCCCTTTCCAAAATTTTATGCACATTATTTTCTACATGAAGTGGTAGACGCATTTCTGTTACTTTATCGAAGAAGTGCATATCTTCTAAGTTAATGCTAAGGGCGATTTTTTCACCTGAATTGTAAAAGCCCATATCATTAACTTTTAATATCATCTGTTGTTCATTCACATTGAAATAAACGAGGGTTTCAGCACCCATTAACTCAGCAATTTCTACTTCTGTGACAAATGACAAGTTATTTGATTGCTCTTCTACTTCAGTGACAATACTGATATTTTCCGGACGAATACCAAGAATAATTTTCTGTTCTTGATAATCTCTTTGCTGTAGCTGATTAACAATGCTTTTTGGTAACTGATATCGGATCAGGCCTATTATTAGCTCACCGTTTACGTATTCTGCTTCTATAAAGTTCATCGCAGGTGAGCCGATAAACTTTCCAACAAATACATTCGCTGGTTTTAAGTAAATTTCACGTGGCGTGCCGACTTGTTGAATCAGTCCATCTTTCATGACTACAATACGCGTTGCCATAGTCATGGCTTCTGTTTGATCATGCGTTACATAAATCGTCGTAGCTTTTAAACGTTTATGTAATTTTGATATTTCAGCACGGGTTTGGAACCGTAGTTTCGCATCTAAGTTTGATAATGGCTCATCCATTAAAAATACTTTTGCTTCGCGAACAATAGCGCGTCCAAGTGCAACACGCTGACGTTGCCCACCAGACAATTCTTTTGGCTTACGTTCTAGCAGTGGATAAATGTCTAAAATTTTGGCAGCTTCTTTTACTTTTGCATCAATTTCACCCTTAGATATCTTTTTCATTTTTAAGCCAAAAGCCAAATTATCATATACACTCATATGAGGGTATAAAGCATAGTTTTGAAATACCATTGCAATGTTACGATCTTTAGGATGCAAATGGTTTTCTACGCAATCATCTATTACAATCTCTCCTGAAGTAATATCTTCTAATCCAGCTATCATTCGAAGCGTTGTCGATTTACCACAGCCTGAAGGCCCAACTAATACGATAAATTCTTCATGATCAATGGTTAAGTTAAAGTCTGTTACGGCATGCTTACCATCCTCGTAATCTTTGTAAAGATGTTTCAGTTCAATTTTCGCCAACTTTATAGTCACCTCTCTCGTGAATTCTTCTTAAGCTTACTGTTTGGATGTTAATACCGTATTAGCTAAATAATAATGATTGTGTTGAATTTCTTTGTTTTCTTCATAAATAGAGTTATAAATTTACATCCCCTTCACAATGGGGGTGTTTATATATACATTTTTATGAAAAATAGGATTAATTGTTGGTTTCAATACACTTCTTTTTGTTTTATGTAAAAAACGCACAAAAAAACAGCAATGCGAAAAACGCATTACTGTTTTCAAACTTGCACCTTTGTCCATATGTATTTGTAACGATTCCACTTGCTTGGGTATACTACATCACTAATTATTTCATGAATATCTATCACATCTCCAAATTTCACAAGAGATGATATGTTAACTTTGGATCCATCCACAAGTAGAATAGCTTGCTGAGCATTACGAATCATTTTAGAAGATACTAATGTTTCATCTAAATCAAAGTCATATATACCTTGTTCGAGTAAGCCCCCACAGGAGATAAACGATTTATTGAATTGAAAATTATCTATTAGGTTTAATGTCAAAGCACCATGTACTGAGCGCTGTGTTGGATTTGTATATCCACCAAGCAAGATGATCTTTCCTGTGAATTGTTGACGTTCTAATGCTTGACTAAATGCATCAGCTGCCACTATAGAGTTCGTCACTATCGTTATATCTTTCCCGCTAATATAAGATGCTAGGTGGACCGTTGTGGATCCAACGTCAACTGCGATAATATCACCATTTTCGATACGTGTTGCTGCTTCTTTTGCAATTCTCTTTTTCGCAATACTATTTGATTGAAGCTTTTGTTCAAAAACAGGCTCCTTTTCAACTTTTTTATACATAGTGGCCCCACCATGAAAACGATTGACGAGTTTCATCTGAGCCAGTTCATCTAAGTCTCGACGAATGGTTTCCGGTGAAACTCGTAAATATTCTGAAAGCTCCTTAACGAAGACTTTTTTATTTGTCTTGAGTAGCTCTTCAATCATTTGAATCCTTACATGTTTAACTTTGCTCATCGTAAGAAATTCCCTTCTATTAGGATGTTGTAAGTCCACCCTAATATAGCATGGCAGTATTAATCATTCGTAAATGTTTTATTAAGGTTTGTAATGACTGCTTTTTTATATAACCCTTAGTAAAACACTAACAAGATGCCGAATAAAAGTGATCCCATTACTATCGCAACATAAAAACCATAAGTGTCCAAGATAAAATCAATTGATAAAAAAATAAAAGCTTTGAAAAAAGACCTTTTTTCTGTCTTATTATCTTTATTTACAATAATAATCCCGGCTACTAGATTCACTACAAAAAATAAAATTAATGCTAGCCCAATTAATTGCTCCAATTTTATTCCCTACTTTCGTACCTACCAAATATTTAATGCCGCTTATCCAAGTATTTGAATACCCCCTCCTTTCATACTACTAGAAGAAGTATATAGTATTATATTTTTGTTAAATATAGAATTTACTCATCATAATATTTGAAAAATCATACAATTAAGGAACATATAAACCTACCCAATTAGTATGAAGTCATTAGTTTATTCTCTAGACAATGACAACTCTACAATAATACTCATATACTATCAGTTATCACATTTGTAATATATTGGTTTAAAAGGTTATTATATATGTATGGAGGTGGTTTAAGAATGAAGTTTGAGTTAAATCAAAGAGTAATACATGAAGGACAAAAAGCTATTATTTGGGACTACAGTGTTAGAAAGAATACGTACTCCATTAAGCCTTTTGAGGATGGGGATATGTTGCTTTTCGATATTCCCGAAGACGCAATTAAACCTATTGATCAATCTGGTATGGCGGAATCTGCGAAAAGACTAGCAAGCTCACTTAGTAATGCAGTACACTCTCGAAATGGAGACGTTGAATCTAGAGATGTGGAGAACTGTATGATAGACCTTTATAATAAGGGGCTACTAATGGAAAATGCTTTTTATGATTATTTCATTAAAGAAATTAAAAACCAGGAAGAAACTTTGAAAATATAATAAAGAAGCCTAATTTCTTGCATAATACACCAGGAAATTAGGCTCTGTTTACTTAATAAAAGAAGTGCAATAAAAAAAGACCCCAGTAAAACACTGGAGTCATCTATTAAGTTGCGAAAATACATTCAGTAATTACTATTTAACGTAATACTTTGTAACATCTCCGCCAGCTACGATAAGATATTTGCTGTCCTTAGTGAAGTTCATACTAGTTTTATCAATCATTTTAAGTTCATATAATAATTTATATGAACTGTCATACATTTTAACGCCTCTCATGTCCAGAAGAGCAATTCTTTTTCCATCAGGACTGATTTTAACTTCCCCAATAACGCCATAAGGTCCTCCGAATTTTTTAAGAACTACATTTTTATCTGTATCATACACGTAGACCATAAAATCTTCTTCTTCAACGTTTGTAACACTTAATAATAATTTATTATTATCTTTTGTAAACGTAATACTTCTTACTTCTTTATTATCGATTTTAAATTCTTTTATAACATTCCCTGTTTTTGTATCATTTAAAACAACACGAGTATCATCATAGGATGTAGCTAATATTGAACCATCTACAGAAAGTGCTGCTGCGTTTCTTCCTGTTTCAACATCATCTATTTCCACCACATCTAAGTCCGAATTTACAACTTTCCCTTTGCTCTTATTCTGACTAGCATACGATACCCCATTTTTTACATCGAAGAAGTAATCATTGTTAGGGTTAAACAATTTGAATTTATTATATGAAGTAAATTTGAAATTGTAGTAATTAAAAATACTACCATCATAATGAACTAATCCTTTTTTCGAAAAGAAAATAGAATTACTCTTACTGCTATTCTTAGCAAAAGATTTTACTAGATGCCCATTTTTTAAATCATAAAGAGATGAGCCCGCCGAAACATATTTATTGCCAAAAGATGTATCTACTTTTCTTCCTTTATATTTCCCCTCAATGCTCCATACTTTCCTAGAAACAGTGACAGGCAATTTAACTTTTTCACCATATGCTTTTACGTACACATAGGCTTTACCGGCGTTTTTAGATTTCACTACACCTTTACTAGAAACAGTCACAATATTCTTATTAGAGGAACTAAAAGACACTTTTGGTTTCTTTACGATCTTCCCATTTTTCTTAACACTATAATTAACTTTTGCAGAACCGTTGTACTTAAGCGTACTTTTACTAAGCTTTGCAGAAACCGTAATCTTACTTGCTGCATCAGCAACTGGAGTTACAAAAGTAAATAACAATACAACCAATACGAAGTAACGGATAATTTTTTTCATTTACACCTCTCCTTGATTTTTTTATTGTAAAAATTTTCGTTAATAATTATATCATATTCAGGTTTTAATAATCAGAAATTTTAGACTTATATATAACTAATAAACGAATTCATTACTTTGAATGTAATGTTCTGGACATAAAAAAAGTAATGGTATGTTCCGGGACTGACCCCTGTATTTAAGACAGGGATCAAAAAAGCATTTATCCAACCAGTTGTCGGTATTGTACCGGCGACTG
>NZ_LILB01000001.1:1137353-1211202 GCF_001274945.1 Viridibacillus arvi
TTGAATTTTAGGTATCTAAACCCGAATTCAATCGAAGATGCTTTTTTTATTTGTCTATACATTTGGGGTCAGTCCCTCCATTACTTTCCTGCTTCTTTAAATACTTTCTTTCAAACTCTTTATTAATTAATTTTCTGAAAAACGGTTTTCATCAACGCTTAATTAAAACTTAGTTTACATCAATCTGTATTTTATTTGTTACAAGGTCTAATTTTTCTTTCAAATCATCAGTAATATTTAAGGATACACGTTCTCCTGCTTTCATATTTGTAGTTTTATAACCTTGTGCTGTAGCAACTGTGCCATCAGTTCCCAATGGTGTCCAATTTGTAGTATCAAAATTTAATATATGATCAATATAGTCCCCACTCAATCTCCCTTTCTCTAACCATTTTGGTGGTAAAAAGTCGTACCCCATACCTTTTTCCAATAATAAAATTTCCACATCCCCTTGTGGGATTGCTAATCGTTCGTTTCTTGGAATAGATTCTCCATTAACTTGTAGCTCATATACAAACTGTTTCTTAGAAAATTCTAACATTTCTTCATTAGAAAAGTTCTTCATCATTTGTTTAATAACACTCACTAAATATTGATTTTGCATATTCATATATTCTGTTTGCATTTGTAACGATTCTAATTCACTTGTGTATTCTGAAATATTATCCTGCTCTTTGTTTGTATCCATTTCAACTTCTGTTTTCGTACTTTGAGTTTGTTGTAAATCATTATTATTTTCGCATCCGATTAATATGGCACTAATTAATAGACTCAATAATACTATGGTGCTAGCTTTCCAATTTTGAATATTATTCGCTTTCACAATATCCCTCCCTCTTAAAATTATGTAAATAATTTACTTCAATATGCTAAACAATAATTCCTTTTTAATAGCCTAGCATTATCAGCTTATTCTGAAGTAATTTTAACTTGTTCAATTAACTCACGAACTAATACTTCAATCATAAATTATTTGATCACATACGTTCCTCAAAAAACATTTTATTACTCAACCATCCATATCCCCTTTTCATAGCCAATATTCCCCCTCTGTCTAGAATCTATTGTCATATTATCTACTCGCCTATAATATGAATAACAATATTCTAATATAGGGAGGCCTTTATCATGATTGATACCGAAACATTGTTACGGACTTCACCAACAACAGCGGTTTCTGATGCACTTGCAGGAACAACGAATTTAAATGCGGCAATTAAACCTTTAAAAGATCAGTATCATATAGCTGGACGTGCATTTACAGTACGGTTACCGATTGGTGAAAATGGTGCTTTACTAGAAGCTATTCGTATTGCACAGCCAGGTGATATTTTGGTGGTTGATGCTAAAGGGGATACAAATCGTGCTGTTGCTGGAGATTTCATCGTTTCTATGATGAAAGGGGTCGGGATTCAAGGTCTAGTAGTTGATGGCGTAATTCGAGATATCCAAGCAGTACGCGACTTGGACTTTCCTGTTTTTAGTCTAGGAACAACCGTTGCTGCAGGCAATAAATTTGGAGGAGGTGTAATTCAAGTTCCTATCGCAATAGGTGGTTTTAGTGTACAACCGGGTGATTTCATTATTGGAGATGCAGACGGTGTTGTCGTCATTCCACAAGGCCAAGAAATAGAAGTCGCTCAAAAAGCACAAGAGAAATTGGAAAAAGATGAAGTCCGAGCTTTATCTATTAAAGGTGGAAAAGAAGAGATCGTTGCATATTTAGATAAGGTATTAGAAGTTAAGTAGGATAAGAGTTTATTTCAAAGTGTAAACTTTTATATGTTTATATGGCAAAGGGATTCATATTAAATTGCTATAAGAATCCCTTACTTTACTTTCAATGTTATATTCTTTTGTATCCAACTCATATTTCAAGAATCCTATTTATCCCAACAAAAAATCCAGATTCAATAAACTAAATTGCCCATTCTGCCTTCTCTGTTCTAATAAATAGGTCAACCTCATTGGCTTTGCTTTGACATTCTTTTATATATGATTCTTCAAAACAGTATAATGGGAGACTTAATTCGTAGTTTCCGATTAATACTGATTCTTCAAAAAAGAAGTTAGAAAAGTGAAGTTCTCTTAACGATAGTTTTGCGAAAATTTCCAAGTGCTCCAAAGACTTTATTTCAAATAAACCATTATGAGTGACAAGGTTATTTTTTACTTTTTTAAAAAGTGACCATTCCTGCTTGTTTAACCTCGGCTTAAGAAATCTAAATATCGCCTTTCGTTTACTTGCTAATTCTGGACAATATGCGTAAACAGGTACATCCTCATTTTTCTTAAATAAATACCTAAAAAATTTTAGATACTTTTCTTCTTGTTGAAAATAATACGCCTGAGTTTTGCTATCATTTATCAAGCTAAACAGAACCATTAAATCATCAAATTCTCCTACAGTTAACGCTCGATCAAATTGATCAAGATGTCCTGTACTAAATTTTTCATAGGCTTTTTCTACATTTTCAATGTCTAATCTTCCGAATTTTTCTATCAATACTTTTTCAACTTTTGATAACTCTTCTGTAAACAAAAATACTTCATCTCTTTCTTTTTCGTGTTTAATGACGAGACATTTATCGAAGGGTACATTTTCTTTTGTGCAATATTAGTTTTGATATTATTGGCATTATTCTATGTAAAGTAACTGTTTCTATATAGGATTTGCTGGTTTTGATTTTCTAACATATCACTATGCTTTACACAATTCCCTACTCAAATTATAGCTATCTAGGACAGTAATGATTTATTATCTCCAAAAGACGTTCAGTTTTTTCCGATGATACATTTTCAGATAATCTTGCTCCTGCAATGATTGGAGCCCATTGAAAAATACTGTCTTTTGATAATCCACTTTTCTCACAATAAAGTCGCAAATACATATCAGCTAATTCCGATGAAAATTGTGAATACAAAAGAAATGTCCGATATATGTCGGCACGTATATCTCCTGCACTGGCATCAACCCAATCAATAATTGTAACTTTATTATCTGACATGATTAAGTTATATAGATGATAATCCCCATGACATAACCTATTCTCAAATGTTATCGAATCCAATTTTCGTATTAAATCAGCCTTATGTCTTTTATCCAAATTGTGGGCAGCTTCAATTTGACGTCGTAGTTTCTCAGACATTGGTTCAAGTGAATTCGTAGTAATCATATGAATTTTTTGTTGTATATCAATGGAAATATTCATGTAATATTCTGCTTGATCCATATTTTCAGATATAAGCTCTCCTAATGTTCTTCCCTTAATATAGTCCATTATTATTGCTTGTTTCCCATCTATTTTTGTAACATCCAATACTTTAGGAACAGACAACCCACACGAATAGGCATATTTTTGCTTATTTGCTTCATATGATGATTCCGTATCCGGCAAATAGTCATTAAATATTTTAACGATCTTGTTTTCGTAAAGATAGATTTTCGCTGTGTTTCCTGATGCTATCGGATGCCCTAAATTCATTTTTTTCTCTCCTTAAAAATTTTCTAAAAAAGGCGTAAGTAAAGATGCCATATATGATAAAACCGAAAAATCCCACTATGCGCTTTATTTTTCACATCTAAACTGAAATGAATTTTTTATAGGCTAATTTATTTCCCTTGTTTTAGTTCTTTTCAGCCCATATCTAACACCAAGGATCAAAATAAGTATAGCGATGATTGATGCGTTTACTATACCTTTTTGCAACATACTCATTGGTTGCTCTGTTGCTTTTTGTGCATAATCAGCTTGTATGAATTGGCCATTTTCATTTTCTACTGCAATAGCATCAGACATTGAAATTTCGCTTATCTCATAATACTTCGTGCCAATTGCAAACGTATTTGATGCATTACCATAATAATTTCCTGATGCGTCATTTGGTTTTGCATTGACTTTTCCTATGAAATTGCCGATTTTTTCATCTAGCAAAACTACTTCGGACACTTCATATACTTTTCCATCCCAAACGAGAAATGGGTAAGTCAAGTTTTGTGCATAAACAGTGGAAGAACTGAGAAGGGCAAAGAATAAGAGTATAGTAAATATAAAACATCTATTACCTTTCATTTTGTATCTCCTTCTTTCTTTTAGAGGATTAAGATACATTTTATGCAATAGGTTCATGGAACAGTCAGTAATTACTATGGCTCTATTTTTTCAACACTTCATCTTGTACTAATAAGCGCTCACTCATAAAAACGTTCCTAATAGGAATGCCTGCTTCTGCATCTATTTTTGTTGGAATCATAAGAAATATAAAGCGGATACTCTTTTTTAATGAATCTCTATGAAACTTTACAGGAACTATAACTTTGGTCTTTAGAGGCACTATTAATTTCTGTGCACTCTCTAAACGGTAATCTGACATAATACACAATTGACCTTTAATCTCATAATCTTTATCGTTGTTAATTGCCAGATAATAACTGCCATCTTTAATTTGTTCAGCCACTATAGAAAGTTTCTTATCTTCAAATAGTTTTAAAGATATTCTGTTTTGGAAATCTGATTCTCTCTGATCATGCATAATTTCATATTTTTTATGCTCTAATGGCATCTTTCCATTTGTTACTTCAAGAGAAAAATGAATTCGAGAGTAAATATATTTAATACTTGGGTTACACCCTTGCACTCGCTCAACATATTCGAAACATTGCTCATTAATTAAGTGAATAATATGCTTACCTATTGGTAAATTAGAAAGTTCAAAATCGAATGTAACTTCTCCTAATTTCGGAACATGTATTATGTGATATTCACTCTCTTCCCCATTTACAATGAAGCTGACTGGAGAGTCTATATTTTCCACTAATATATAGAAAACGAGTTTATCATCTGTTTGAGTTTGATGATTTAAGATATACGCCCCTTTAAAACAACCATCCGCATCTGTTTTAAAATCTAATTTATCCTTATTATTTGTAAACTCAGGTGTAGTCTCCATACTGGTTGTTCGGCTATTACTATAGTGTGATACTTTTTCTAGGTTATCGCTTTCTTTATCCATAAGTGGAAGACCCCTTTATTTTCATAATAAGTATCGGATTAATAATTTTAATGAGTGCCGAGTCCCCTGCCAATAAAGTTTGCTGATACAGGCTTCTTCCCAATTTCCCTAGCCCAAACGGACAATTGGCCGATGTGATGAATTTCATGAGCAATAATATGTCGCATCACTTCACCCCAAGTGTCTATTGAATGACTGCCATCTGATTGTAGATCGTAAAATTTATTACTTTCCATGTTCTCATCCCAGTTGTTTACAAACTCTTCTACTTCCTTATGAAATCTAGCGTCTAATTCTCGAACCTTGCTTATACTCCTATAATCATCAAAATCTTCTTGAAAATCCTCTTTACCTTGTATTAGACGTATCCAACTCCACTCCACATCAACTATATGAAAGAGTGTTTGTAATATACTGCCTACCCCTCCAGTACGATTCTTTAAAAGTTCTTCTTCTGTTAAATCCTCACACCAGCTGTACCATTCTTCTCTTACTAACCAGTTATAATGGAATAATAATTGCATTGAAATCTCCCCCTCTTTTAACATAGCCATATATGTTTACAATTTCCCAACACATTCTTTTTCAGTAGTTCCTATCAAATATCCCCAGTCTCCTCTTCATCGATCTTTTCATCAGAGATTGGCTTTCTAATTTTCCCCTCTACTAATTGTCCAGTCTTTTTCGTATTTTTCTTTTGGATCTCAAAGTATTTATCTACAGCTTGACGTGCGATGATATTGTTTATGGACTTGTCTATAGATGAGTTTGTTGTCACCCATGGTACAACTACTGCATAGGAAATTTCAGGGTTATCATATGGCGCAAAACCAATATGAGTTAATGTTAAAGTATCTGTCTTTTTTCCATCTCTATAATAAACCACTTGTGCTGTACCTGTTTTACCTGCTGCATCGAAGTCCGCATCACGGAAGCTACTAGCTGCTGAACCTTGGCTTCCAAAGTAAACGCGATGCATACCATTCTTCACGTGATCAATTTCTTCTTGCGTATTATCTATTGTGTTTAATACAGTTGGTTGAATATCATTTACAATAGGTCCTAATATTTTTCCATCTTCAGATACTTCACGTATTTCCTTTAAGACATGGGGTTTTATACGCTTTCCATCATTTGCAATTGTCGACACAAATTGCGCTAACTGTAGAGGCGTAAAAGTATCATACTGACCTATTACTAAATCAAGTAGTTTACCAGATAACGTTTCAGTTCCTTTCACCCCTTCAAATTCACCAGGTAAATCAATTCCGGTTTGAACACCTAAACCAAATTGAGCAAATGAGTTACGAATCTTTGTAAAATCCTTTTGTTGTACTGCTAATCCTGCCCCAGGCACATAATTTACACCAGCAATTTTCATCGCCACTCTAAACATATAAACGTTAGACGAGCGTTCAAGTGCTGTTAAATCATCGAGCACAATTGAACCTGACGGATTAAAGATAGATTGCTTGATTGTATCTCCTATCTTAATAGGTGTATCGATTAATTTTTCACCTATATTAATTGCATCTAATGAATAACCGGTCAAAATTGTAGCCGGTTTAACAACTGATCCTACTTCATATGCAGAGGTAAATGTCCCAATGGCATAATCATTTACTACGGTTTTACCTTCTTCATCTGTCTCTATTTTTTTACCAACCATTGATAATACTTCACCTGTATTTGGATTCATCATGACGAGAAAGGCACGATCGAGCAATGAAGATCCGCTTTGTGCTTTAGCAGCTAGTAATTGTTTTTCAACAATCTTATCCAAACTAGCATGTAATTCACTATCAATTGTTAATATTAATTCATCACCTGGAGAGCCCTCTGATGTTGTCTTGGTCTCTACAACTTGCCCTTTTCCGTTTGTATCATTTTTTACAACGGCTTTCTTGCCCTGTAATTGCTCTTCATATTGAGCTTCAATATAACTTTTCCCAACACGGTCATTACGTGAATAATCACGAGCTATATAATATTTCAGCTTATCCTTTGGAATACCCTCTGCTGGTGTAGTTGTGGATCCTAAAATACTTAATGTTGAGTTTTTCACACGTGACCAATCCGTTGTTGTGTTAACGCCTGGTAAGTCTGTCAAATGTTCAGATACGACAGCAAATTCTTTATCTGATACATCATCACTTTTAATAATTTGTGGAGACAAGTAGTAGCCCGAAGCCATCAATCTGAAAATCGCCAATACTTGTAAATCTGATTTAGAAAATGATTCTAACTCTTTATTCTTTATGCGCTTACGTATTAAAATATCTATTTTAGCTTGTTGTTCTGCAGTTGAAAGTTCTGTATCCGTATGTATTTCAAGCTTTTCCTTTTTACTTACTTTGGCATTCGCCTCTTCATTATGAAGTATGATCCAATAATCCTTCTTATCCCGCTCAGTTATTGATTTTGTATCCATTTTTATTAGTCTAGTCAGTTTTTTGGCTGTTTTTAACATTTCCTTAGTTGTCGTCGTTTGCATTTTCGTATAAGTAATCGCATTCTTTGGTTCGTTATCAACTAAAACCCGACCAAGCCTATCGTAAATACGACCTCTAGGAACACTAGTATTAACCGTTACTTCTTCAGTTTCTGCCAAGATTCCAACATAATCTTCTCCTTTTACAATTTGCATATAACCCAAGCGTAAAATAAGTGAAGAAAATAAAACAAAGATAGAGAAGAATAGTATATTCATACGAAATGAAAGATTGGCACGCTGTTTTGGTTTGACATTATTTACTCTTTTCTTATTAGATGGTTTATTTGACGGTTGCATAGTTTCCCTCTTTCTGCTTTATCTATAATTAGGAGTATATTCTTTTGAGTGACTGGAAGAGATTTTTTCCACATTTCTAATTCCCCTTTTTTATTAACTATTTTTATATAAATGATAATTATTATAAAGTAATGAATTTCTATACTTCTCCAATTAGACCTTACTAAATATTCGGTACTTTCCTATGTTTAGTCGCTTGTTCAAAGCCATAAGCCAGTTTGATCAATGTACCTTCGTTAAATGATGTGCTAGCAAAAGTAATACCGAATGGTCTTCCTGATTCCATATAACCCGCTGGTACTGCAATCGTTGGATAACCTGCTTTTGCTGATACAGTTGAACCTAAATAGGATGGAAATAGAACGGCATCTAAATTGTATTTCTTTAATGCAAAGCCAATTCCTTGTTGTTCAGAAAAATAGATATCCTCTAAGCGCGCCGATAAATATTCTGGATTACTTAAAGTATTTGGTAGATGTTCACGTTGCTCTAATCTGTCTTGCCCATTCTTTAACGCTCTATCTGCATGATCTTTATTAAACTGAATTAGTTCACTAAAAGAATGTACAGGTTGTTGTGTTGGAAGTTTCGATAAATAGTTGTCGAGGCTGTGCTTTAGTTCATATAAAAGAACAGCACCATTACGTTCTCTATGAAACGCGGGAATTTCAATATCTTTCACTACTGTTGCACCTTGATCATGTAATGTTTGAACTGCATTTTCAAATAACCCTCCATCATATTCATCTGAGTTATAAAATCCGTCGGAACCATGTGTAAAGACTCCAATCCTAGCTCCTTTTAGACCATCAATATGTAAATAACTCGTATAATTCTCGATATCCCTTTCTTTCAATTTATGTGTAGATGGATCTTGCTCATCAATACCTACCATTGCTTCAAGCAAAATCGCTGCATCTTTTACAGTTCTTGCAAAGGGGCCTGCTGTATCCAGCGAATATGTAAATGGAATAATTCCTTTTCGACTGATTAGTCCAACGGTAGGTTTAATACCTACGACTGAATTCAAGGTAGCTGGACTAAGAATAGATGCATCTGTTTCAGTTCCGATCGCTAAAACCGCAAAGTTTGCTGCTACGGCTACTGCAGATCCTGAGCTTGAACCACCTACAAATAGATTGGGGTCACCGTAAGGATTCAACACTTGCCCGCCTCTAGCACTATAGCCAGCCCACATTGTCGTCGACATGGCATTTGCTAGTTCTGTCATATTAGCCTTGCCTAAAATAACAGCTCCAGCTTGTCGTAATTTATGTACTAGAAAAGCATCTGTTGAACTACAGTAATTTTCGAGTGCTAGTGTCCCTGCACTCGAATGCATATAATCATTCGTTTCAATATTGTCTTTTAAGACAACTGGAATTCCGTGCAAAGGTCCTCTTGGCCCTTTGATCGTTCTTTCGTGATCTAAGGCTTCTGCTATGAAGATTGCTTCAGGATTTATTTCAAGCATCGAATTAATCTTAGGCCCACCTTGATCATATTTTGCTATTCGATCAAGATAGTACATGGTTAACTCTTTTGAAGTTACTTCCCCCTCTGCCATTGCATCTTGTATATCGTCTATTGTCAATTCTTCACGGTAGAAATCCTCAAACTTAATACTCATCTATACACCCCTCTAATTTATTTTCCAAACTTAATTTAATTTTACTATATATGTTAATGGCAAACTATTAATAAAACCCCAATCATTAAAAGAAATAAATAAGATTAACTTATTCATTCTTTGAAAGATTGAGGTTACTTTTGTAAAAGAAATATATATAAGTATTTTTATATCCCTGCTTCTTTTATTCAGCCTGTAGTCGATTACATTGTTGTAAAACCCTTTACAAACAGTCCAAATTTTTCACTGTATATTTAATCAAAAACGTTCCGTAGTAAGATCAATATTTACAGAGAATGCAGCTTTACTGCCATCAGCAGCAGCAAACATTAAAGAAGTAGGTCCTGATTTTTCGGTTTCACCAGCAATATACACATTTTTTTGAGATGTGCGGCCAGAACCATCTGTCTCTACTACTCCATTTTCATGCACTCTACATCCTAATTGCTCTACAAATTTATTTGGTCGATAAAACGAAGGTACAACAAACCCACCGGACCTTGATATCATTTCTCCTGATACAAATTCAATTTTTTGAAGGTAACCGTCATCGCCTATTAATTTTTTAATTGGCTCCGTATTTACTTTAATATTGTGCTTTTGTAATATACTAGCCCCATCTTTAGATAGTTCTACTCCGTTAGTTAAGACTATTAAATCTTTCGACCAGTTATAGACTAGTTTAGCCAAATGCATTATATGTGCTTCATTATCTGCCATGACAACTAATGGTTTATCTCGTAGCTCCCATCCATCGCAGTATGGACAACTAAAGAGACTTTTCCCATAATACTCGCGTACATTCTGGAAAGAAAATACTTCTTGAATACCTGCTGCTAAAATCACTTTTTCTGCAACAAATTCTTGGCCATCTTCTGTTTTTACGATAAATCTTTCACTACTAGAATCTTTGATAATTTCAGTAATTGTTTTTTGGAAATACGATACCGATGGATAATTTTTCAATTCATTTAAACCTATTTCTTTAAACTCTTGTGGCTTAATGCCATCTCGAGTGATAAATCCATGTGACTCCTGTGTTACTCTGTTTCTATTTGTACCGTTATCAAATATTGCGATGTTCCTTCTAGCTCGTCCTAATGTTAAACTGGCACTTAATCCAGCAGGACCTGCTCCAATAATAATACAATCAAAAATAGTCATTTTCTTCATCCTTTTCTTTTTTGTATTTTTAATTATAGATATTAATACTCTCTAATAGCTATGATTAGTGTAAAAAAACAGGGCTTATTGAGCCCCTGCCATTTGTTTAGCTATGTCTACAATTTTTTGATTTCTTAATTCATCTAGCATCTTTTCTTCTGCTGAAACAATAACTTTTTGAATCAAGCAATTTGGATCATGATGTAAACAATAGTCAAATAAGGATGTAGGACCTTCAATAGCTTGAATAATATCTAAAAAAGATATGTCTTCCCAATTAGGTTTTAATTTATATCCACCATTGGCACCAGAAACTGATTCAACCATCCCCGCCTTAGCAAGTTTAGTCAGTATTTTTGACAAATACGTAGTTGAAACATCTTGATGTGTTGCAAGTTGCTGAACACCTACATGCTTCTCAGGAGTAACATTGACTAAATATAACATGGTATGAAGAGCGTAATTCGTTGCTTTTGAATATTTCACCTTAATAATTCACTCCTAATCATAGATATCATTTGTCTACCATATCTATTTTCTGTTTTTTAGTCAAGTTAGATGTCTTTTGCTACTAGCAATTCTCCTGTTGCTTTAGAAAAAACGCTACCTTTACAATAAAAGAAATGATCGCATAACAAGGCTTATCGGAATATTTGTAGAATATAATCTTTAATGCATTAAAAACAAATAGCCACTGTTAAGCAATGGGCAGAAATGTGAGTGGAATATGAGTCTAAAAGAAACACCCGAAGAAAAAAGAGAACGCTTAAGACAAAGTGAATTGAAAAATAATCCCTCTGGTTCGATTCACGATGCATTAAATAGAGGTAGTAGTGGGAATTTAACTGATTTAACAGGCGGTATGGGATGGAAAGGTACAGGCATATTAATTTTAGTATTAATTTTTGGTTACATTCTATACAACCTTATATTCTAGGGGTGTATAGAATGTTCGCCCTACAAAACAATAACCAACAATCAAGTAAAACAGAGTCATTTGTAGAAAGTCTTCTTAGCTTAAAAATTGAAATGGCTCTATTCTCGTTTCACCTGTCTCCATATTTTTCACCGTTATTTGATTAAGCTCTACTTCATTCTCACCTACAATAATGACATTTCGAATGCCTTCACTATTTGCACGGTCTAACGCTTTGCTAATTTTCTTGTTACTCATATCTAGTTCTACATTGTATCCCTTCTGTCTTAATTGTGTTGCAACTAATAAGGATTCCTTTAATGTGTTCATTGGTATGATGTAATAATCGAGTATTGAAGCCACTAATGCATTTGAATCTTTTAATGAAATAGCCGTATAAATGACATCTAATCCAAAAGATATTCCGACAGTTGAAAAAGACTGCTCCGAACCGAGTAAACCTCCAATAGCATTATCATATCTCCCACCACTACCAATGCTCGATTTAATTGTTTTGTCGACTAAAAATAGTTCATAAATTGTACCCGTATAGATTTCCAAACCTCTTGCTAAAAACGGGTTAAAAATACATTTCTCCGAAATCTTCAAATACTTTAAAAATGATTCTAATGCTTTTAATTCATTTACGCCCTGCTTAATATTGTTATTAACTTTAGAAAATGGCACAAAATAATTGATCGTCTTATTCTTCTCATCAGTTAAAAAACGCTCGATGGAATCTACTACTGTTAATTGTAAACCTATTTCACTTAGTTCCTTCTTTACCGCTGGTACCCCCTCTTTCTCTAATTTATCTAACACTAATATTACTGGACTCATTTGTTCAGTAGTAACTTCAAACATTTCTAACATTCCAGATAATAACTTTCGGTTGTTATATTGTATGGCGATTTTCAAATCTAACTTGTTAAAGGCTGAAATGGCCATTTCCATCAGTTCTGCTTCAGCAATTTGAGATTCTACTCCTACGATATCTACATCACATTGTGTAAATTCACGGAATCGTCCTGTCTTTATTGGCCCATCTCTAAAAACTTTACCAATTTCATAGCGCTTAAAAGGCATTCTAATCGCGGGATTCATCGCGACAACTTTTGCAAAAGGAATCGTTAAGTCATAGCGAAGTGCTAAATCTCTCTCTCCTCTATCAGTTAATCTGTACATTTCTTCTAATATTTCTGCACCACCACCGTACTTTGAAGCCATCAGCTCCGTATAATTCAATATTGGTGTTTCAAGTGGTTTACAGCCGTATTGTATAAATGTGTCCTCAAGCGTTCTTCTAACTTTCCGTCTAATCACTTCAGCTTCAGGTAAATAATCTTGTGTACCTTTAACATTTTGATAATCCATTTTTCTCATTTGATATTCCCCCTAATTTTGTGAAAATAAAAAAACTGCACCGGATAAAAGTGATTCCCTTTATCGATGCAGTTCAATATAAATAGTCTTCCTATGCGCGATTTTAAAAATCGGATAGCAAGACTAGATGTGATGATGGAATTGTAAAGTGTTACTTAAAATTTTTCTTTGTAACATATAATTCACCTCATATTTGTTTATTAACTTACCACAATAATTAGAATATTTCAATGATTTCTATTGTGCAAATTGAATTGAGACTTCTAATGAACCGGATAAGCCTCTTCTGTTTTTAAATTAACTCTGTGACTCACTTAAATCAAAATCTTGCTTTAGCAGTGAATACATATATAAGTCATCAAATTTACCACAAGTAAATTCATAATTTCTTAGCAATCCTTCTCTTATAAAGCCTTGCTTTTCAGCTAATTTTTGTGATGCGGTATTTTCAGGTTCGATTAATGCTTCAATCCTTTGAAGTTTAAAGTTTTCAAACCCGTATCTAATTACAGCTTCAAATGCCTCGCTAGCAATACCTTGTCCCCAGTATTCTTTGCTTAATTCAGTACCGATTTCTGTACGAAAATGCTTAGGGACCATGTTAAGAAAACCACAGCTGCCAATTACTTCATTATTTTCTTTCAAAGTAATTCCCCATCTAATTCCTGTTCCCTGTTCAAATATTGTTTGATACCAGGTGATCTCATCCATTGCATCCACAACTGTGTTAAAAGGTTCTAATCCAATATGCTTTACTACTTCATTATCAGACATATATTTTAAAACACTACTTGCATCAACTTCTGTAACTTTTCTTAATATTAATCTATCAGTTTCTAGTATTGGAAAAGTGCTGTTTTCTATTTGCATAATAAATACCTCCAATTCAAATACAATCTACTATCTATTGTTAATAATATTGATTGCAAATCTGTTTACTTTAACAGATTTAATTACTCTAATTAATAATTTCTTCGATTTTCTTATCGTCTAAAGACATTCTAACTTTTTGAGTAATTACCCCCTCACTATTTATTATATATGTTGTTGGAAAAGAACGAACATCATATAATTTCATAACTTTCCCATCATTATCATCAACTAAAACTGGAAATGTTATTTCATATTTCTCAACAAATTCCGCTATTTTTTCTTTACCGCCTTTTTCTACTCTAGTCATATTTACTGCAAGTATTACCGTACCAGATTTTTCTCCATACTCTTCATAGTACTTTTGCATATACGGAATTTCTTCTTTACAAGGTGGACACCATGAAGCCCAAAAATTGAGTAGTACTTTTTGTCCTCTATAATCTGATAATTTCACTTGTTCACCGGCTAAATTTTTCAATTGAAAATCAGGTGCAACATCGTTTATTTTAAGTCCTGATTCAGCAGATTCATCTTTATCTACAAAATTTGTTTTAATCATAAAAATAATCATGAAGATAACTATAAAAGCTGAAGTAATCTTTGCCAAAGCTCTAAAATTCATTTTTTTCTCCCCCAAAACACCATTTCTCAAACTAGTTGCTAGTAAAAAATACAAAAATTAACACTTTACTTATTTTACATTAAATTATTTTATTTCCCATTTATATTTTAATTAATACTATTGTTATGTAAAACAGAAACTAGTGAAATTCATTTGAATATAAAAAAAGACTTGTTCTATTTGTTTATTTTCTATTCTCAAGTGTACATAAAAGATGAATAGTATTTTAAAAGGAGTGTTTACATGAATAATGCTTCATAATTGCTACATTTTTACGAAAGTATGGTTTTCATCAAAGTAAATGAAATCATTAAGCTTTACTAAACTTGATTTTAGGATAGAAATATCCATTAGATAATACCTCCAAAAGCTATTCTACATTCATCGTAATGACTCTATCCACAAACTCCAACTTCGCATTAGCATAAGCATTTTCATTGTTTGAATGTTCTTTAGATAGCTTTATTTTTAACTGTTCATATTCCTTGGCTAATTCAGGGTGCGCTGTTAAGCGATCACGGAATAGTATATGCTTTTGCCACCAATCCCCTTCATACTCTACAACGTGAGCAACATGCGTTTTGATTAGAGGCTCCAAACTTTCAAACTTTGCAATAACTTCCTTGCCTTCAATGTTTACTTTCGCTAAATGATAATAACCGTTCTTTTTGAGCTCCTGAAAATCAAACATTTTAAAATCTTCTATTTTTCTTAGACCAATAAGTATATCTACTAATGGCTTAGCTTTAATTCCTGGAATAGCTGTGCTGCCAATATGCTGAATATCTAATATTATGTCCCCTAAAACTCTTTGCAAAATATCCTTCTCATTTATGAAAGATTGCACCCAGTTATCATCAGGTTCCACTAAATATACTTCACCTTTTTGTAATCCAGACATTTCCATTCCCCCTTGTTCTTTAAGACTACCGTATATTACTTCCCAAAAACAGGATAAAATTTTATGTAAATTTTTGTTAAAATAGATGTAACAAATGAATATCGTTCAATGTTTAATATTCATTCACAAAAAAACTGATTAGAATTTCTAACCAGTTTAATCGTCTATATTTAGTTAATTATTTTATATATTCTTGCTCCCACAGATTAACATCCCTCATTAACCTATCCGCTTCTACACCCAAATCCATTTGGATACTTACAATTCGAGTGAGATTTTCGATTACATTCAAATCAATTTCTGAACTTGCCGCTAACTTGATTAATTTGGGCACTTCCCAAGCACTTCTTAAAGCGACAGAAACACAAAATCCGTATCTTGGTAATGTTATGTCCCCATTCCATCCAGCATCCTTAAGTCCTTCAATATAGTTTTTGAATAATAATTTTTGATAGTAGTCACCTTGATCACTTTGAATATTCCCTTGACTCATCGCAACACCATATAATTTACCTAAATCTTCTCCTAACCCGGAGATGCTTAAAAACTGCCAATCAATTAATGTCAACACTTTCTCTGCATCTTGATATGTATTTATGAACATGTTTTGCCTGCTTAGATCTTGATGAGCAAGAACACGCGGTAGTTTACTCAAAGCTTGGAGATGATTATTAATATTATTATTTAAATAGGTATAGGAATTCCAAATATTTTCGAGATCAAGTCTACGCTGAATTTGAGGATAATAAATGGTTGGGTCACTAGCATATCTTTTACATCCACTAATCCATGACTCAAGCCAATTGCAACAAATCCAGGTCTGTTCTGGAAGTGTATGACCTGTTACATAAGCTCCATTGAAAATCCCCAATTGACGAGCCACAAATGCATAATCATTTTCAGACCAAATCTTAATACTATCTTCTATTATTTCTTCCATCCATATCCACACTGAACCATCTGTTTTTTCCTCAACGTTATAGCATTTTGAGGTATTAATAACATGAGGGAGATTATCCAAAATATCTGACTGGTTGACCAATGCTTCACGTCTCCAATAGTTGTGATACCATGGATCATTCATTTCTACTTGTCCAGGCTTTATGATCTTTACCACAAGAGACCACGGTACTTCTTTTCCCATGATATCTACAATTCCGTGAATACGGTAAATTCCTTCTGTCGTAAAATTAAGGGATTTACAAACAATTGGATCCAATCCCCAGTTTTCCACACAATTAACTCGTACATTTAATATCTTTGAAACACATTGATGTAATATTTCCATGTCTACTCTTTTACTTAATGATAATTGGTTCATATTAGTCACCTCGTTAGTTGAAGCAATAATAACTATGCTCTTATTATTGATACTAACATTTATTTCTGGATAAAAATGACAAAATTTAGGTGGATTTAATTAATCTTCAATCTCCCTGTTATGTTTTAAATGAAGAAATTTTCATTAAGAATAAAACATTCTAATATTGTGCACCTTACACTCTAGGAGGTGAAAATCCATGTCTAAAAACAACAACAAAACAAAAAACGAAAGAAATCATAACAAGAATATCGACAACAGTAATAGTAGCTACAACAGTAATAATAATGACCCTAATAACAAAGAAGAATTTGCTGCTGAATTTAATCCTAAATCAAATAACAAAAGTAAAAAATCGAATAAAAGTAAAAAATAGTTTTACATGAAAGATTAAACTGAACCCCGAATAGGGTCACTTTTTAAGTGTCTACTACCGGGATTCAGTTCAAACTTAATCTGTTTTCAAAATTACATTCTTAGCTTTAATGTGGTGTTTGAGATGTAGTTTATATTTATTTTCCCAATTGCTTTAGGATAACCGCCTTCTATTATTATATCCTCTCTCTTCATCTTCCATTTTTATACTTGTTTCATAGTTAATATAACTTTTAATGTGGTGAATTGATTCTATAAGAAAAGCTATTCCTTTTTCTAATTACACAAGATATATCTCCCTTAATTGATTGTTACTTCACAAAAACAAAAATAGTTATGAAAAAATTTTAATTACATAAAACTTTTTGCAAGAAACCGACGTCTTAGCACCGTATACAAATTTGATACGTATCAAGGGAGTAATATTATGTTCAAAAAAAGAAAATTAGAGAAAGCTTACATACGGTTTGTAACTGAAAATCATACAAACCTATATCGCTTTTCTTATAGTTATATGAAAAATCAACAAGATGCTTTAGATGTTGTCCAGGAATCTATTCGGAAAGGATTAAGTTCGCTTCATATGCTTGAAGATGAGTCCGTAATGAAAAGTTGGATGTATCGAATAGTAATTAATACTTCTATTGATAGCATTAGAAAGCGAAAAAAAGTAATTATGATGGAAGCAGAAGACATTGAATTCCATTTACCTAATACCACGGATGAATATACCAATATAGATTTGAAAAAAGCAATTGAAGCGTTACCCCATTCATATCGCTCCATTATTATGCTTCGCTTTTTTGAAGATATGAAGATTGAAGAAATAGCCAATGTATTAGAAGAAAATGTTAATACTATTAAAACAAGATTATATAAAGCATTGAAGCTATTGAAAATAGAACTAGAAGAGTGAATCCAGGAGGTTCAAAAGAATGAAGAGAATGAAACAACTGATAAAAGAATATCAAGAAATTGAAATACCGGAACATATACAAACCGTCGTTAATGATGCATTACATCAAAAGAAGAAAAGCAAACTAAAAAAAATGTATATAGGAGTTGCAGTTGCAGCATCTTTGTTTATTACGAGTGTCAATACAAGTTCAACTATTGCGTATGCTTTTACTGATATTCCGATTTTAGATAAAGTTGTGAACATAATTACGTTTAGAGAGTTTAAAGTTGATGAAGGTACTAACAAAGCCGACTACAAAGTTCCAGCACTAACTAACTTAGAAAACAAAGAATTAGAAAACAGTCTAAATGAAAAATATTTAAAAGAGAGTGAGCAATTATATCAAGCATTTTTAGCTGATATGAAAGAGCTGAAGAAAAATGGCGGCGGACATTTAGGTGAAAATAGTGGTTATGAAATTAAAACAGACACCAAACAACTTCTTTCAATCGCTAGGTATTATGTGAATACTGTTGGTTCCTCATCAACGACAATGAAATTTAATACGATTGACAAAGAGAAGGAAATTTTCATAACACTACCTAGCTTATTTAAGAACGAAAATTATATAGAAGTTATTAGTGAAAATATTCAAGAGCAAATGAGATCACAAATGAAAGAAGATCCTGAATTGACTTATTGGGTAAGTGGAACCGGTGAAGAGTTAGTATTTGATCCATTTGAAAAGATAGGTAAGAATCAAAATTTCTATATAAATAACAAAGGCAAATTAGTAATTTCATTTGATAAATATGAAGTTTCTCCTGGTTATATGGGTGTAGTCGAGTTTATTATTCCAACTGACATCATCAAAAATGAACTAGTAAGTAATGTATATATAAAATAGCAATTTCTTTATTATTTGATTGCTCTTGATAACATAAAATTTTTCAACAAACCAATAAAATTGTTTAACTTTAATAAACTAAACACACATAGCACCTTTCAGAAATGGAATAGTTTTATGTGTGTTTTTTTCATACAATATTCATTTTTCTCGAAACAAACATTTCATTAAAAGAAGAGATTAGATTTATCTACATTAAAACGCAGGAGGTGTAACTGAAAATAATACAACTGCATTTTCAACAAAAATATTTTCCCATTTATGTTTCAAATTCGCTGGTATCTTTACACTATCACCAGCCTCTAATACATATTCATCTTCATCCAAATATAACTTAATTTTCCCTTCTAAAATATATGCCACTTCCTCTCCCCTATGTTCTAAAGGATTCTCTGATGAGGATGTATTCGAAGGTACTTTCATAATCGCTGTTGCCAAATTACCTGTAAAATCAGGTGACAATAACTCATAGGTTAAATTATCAATGATTATTTGCTTACGTTTGTTGGACCTTACGATTAAATCCTCCGTAACTATTTCTTCAAGTAGAAAACTAAAAGTTGGAACATTTAGAACTTTAGCTAAGACTTTTAGGGTTTGAATAGACGGATTCGCTAAACCTCGTTCAATCTGACTTAACATTGAAGGTGTAATTTCCGCTAATTTTGCCAATTCCCTGCTACTTAATCCTTGAGCTTTTCTAAATTTCTCTACTTTTTTACCAATATCTATATTCTCCATAATCAATACTCCTTAAAATACATTAAATTTAATTTAAATTAAGTAAATTTAAATTAACATGATTGTAACTGTGTGTTAAACTGTATTTAAATTTATTTAATTATAATTTATATATTGACTTGCTACAAGAAAATTAGGAGGATCAGACAAATGAAAAAAATTGAAAGCAAAGAGAGACAAAAATTGAAAGAACAATATCCTTTACTAAATAAGCTCATTTCTTTGGAAGAAGTATTTTGGATGAATCCAAATATCGAAAAATTTCAAACGGGAATAAAAAAATCCCCACTTACTAATGATGCTGTAAGAGATGCAGAGGAAAGATTAAAACGTTTCGCTCCATATATTGCTAAGGTTTTCCCTGAAACAAAAGAAACAAATGGTATTATAGAATCTCCTTTAGTCAAAATTCCTGACATGAAACGCTCTTTAGAACAAGGATATCAACAAGCTATACTAGGTGAATTATTACTAAAATGTGATAATCAGCTTCCCATCTCAGGATCTATTAAAGCTCGTGGTGGTATTTATGAAATTCTCAAACATGCAGAAAACTTAGCATTTCAGCATAAAATGTTAACACTTCAAGATGATTATTCGATTTTAGATAGTGATAAATTCCGAAATTTCTTTTCACAATATTCAATTGCTGTAGGTTCGACTGGAAATTTAGGACTAAGTATTGGCATCATCAGTGCAAAATTAGGGTTTAATGTTACTGTTCATATGTCAGCTGATGCAAAACAGTGGAAAAAAGACTTGCTTAGAAGTAAAAATGTCAAAGTTATTGAATATGAAGCTGATTATAGTAAAGCAGTAGAGGAAGGCCGAATCCAAGCAGATAGTGACCCAACATGTTATTTTGTGGATGACGAAAATTCTCACGACCTATTTTTAGGATATGCAGTGGCTGCTAGTCGATTAAAAAAACAATTAGAAGAACTAGAAGTAACAATAGACGAAAATCATCCTTTATTTGTTTATCTTCCATGTGGAGTAGGTGGTGGTCCTGGAGGCGTAGCTTTTGGTTTAAAATTATTGTATCAAGATCATGTTCACTGTTTCTTTGCAGAACCTACCCACTCACCATGTATGTTACTTGGTTTAATGACAGGCCTTCATGATAAAGTTTCTGTACAAGATTTTGGTATAGATAATGTCACAGATGCAGATGGACTTGCTGTAGGAAAGCCATCTGGGTTTGTCGGTAAAACTATGGAGCCTTTTTTAAGCGGTAATTATACGGTTAGCGATGAACAGTTATATATGTTGCTAAAAGAACTAGTCGATACTGAGGGGATTCATTTAGAACCTTCTGCATTAGCAGGCATGATTGGACCAACTAAATTATGTAATGAAGGCACCGATTATTTACAGAAGCATAACTTAAAAGAAAAGATGAGTAATGGTACACATATTATTTGGGGAACTGGCGGAAGCATGGTTCCTGAAGAAATGATGACTCAATACTATCAAACAGGGTTAAAATTATCGTTAGAAAAACAGAAGTAAATTAAACCTATTATGATTGCTTCACCTAATACTCTTGGTAGATAAAATGACTAATAACAGTGATTAATAAATATGATTCAAACTACAATTACACGAAAACTATATATTTCAACAACAAAAATCCTCGACTAAACCTGTCGGGGGTTTTTGTTGTTCTTGGGTAAGAATTTTATTGCTACTAGCAATTTAAAATGCCTTTGAATTTTTTTAGCATTCCTTCATGAACCTGAATATGCAATACATGTTCACTGCTCTCAAAAACAGGTACCTTTTTTGTTTTTAATAAATACCCCTGTGTCATACATAAATCACTTGCACTAAGACTTTACAGCTCCTCTATTATTATTAATAGTAAGCCCGATAATCATCCCACATAATGCCGAAATGGATAAAAACCAAAACGCCGCATCAAAAGAACCATTGAAAAGACTAATAATCAAGCCAATCACAATCGGAGAAACCGCTCCAGCAACTTGAGTAGTCAAAGTTACTAGCCCTGTAACTGAACCAGTGACCTCCTTAGGTGCATATTTTATAATAATCGTAAAGAGCGTTGTTCCTATAAAAGAGATTCCAATAGTAGTTAAGGTAAGAAACGTTATTAAAAGAATGATGGACGTGGTTTGTGACATACAATAGAGAAATATAGCAGCTACTAAAGCACCCATTGCAGCTAAGTACTTTTCACGTCCAATCATATATTTATCTAGAATCCAGCCACTCAGATTATACATCAGAAAACCGGTTATATAAGGAATAGCTATTAACCCACCGGTTGCTAGGAGATTAATTCCCTTTTCTTTTACTAGATACAACGGCATCCAAGACATAAGTCCCCAGTTGACCACACTTGCTAAAAATTTAAACGACATTATTTTCCAGATGCTTTCCGCTTTAATTACTAATCTTAAAGGAACCTTAACCAATTTGTTACCGCTTACATTTCTTTTAGGTGTTTCTCGTGGTTGCAGAACCAACCAAAAAGCTAAGGCTAATAATATCCCAAAGATTCCAGCGCTCATAAACGTCCAGCGCCAACCTAATTTCACCACCATTACGGTAGCAACTAAACTAGCTACCACGCCTCCTAACGGTTGCGCTGAAAGGAAAAATGCATTTATCCTCCCCCTTTTCCCTTCAGGAAAGTTCTCTCGAATCACCACTAATCCTGCTGGATGATAAGGCCCTTCTCCCAAACCGAATAAGAATCGAATAATTAATAAGGAAACAAAAGACCATGCCAAACCTGTCATAACTGTAAATACTGACCAACTCAACATGGAAATGATGATAAGAGTTCTTGCACCAAATTTATCGGATAGCCATCCTCCAAGTGGTTGCATAATGGACATACTAATAAAAAAAACACTCAGCAGCAACCCCGTTTGTGATGGATTAAGAAGTAATTCTTTCTCTATAGGAACCATTGCGATATTAATAGCTAAGCGGTCATAATAGCTTAAAATCATTCCTATAAATAAAAGAAATGCAAGAATACTCCCCCTCTTATTACTCGACCTAATGTCAGTGTCTACTTCCCTCGCCATTTTGCTGCTTGAGTGAACTATCTTTTCGGTCCGCTTACTACTAGCGGTACTTTCCATATCCATTTCCCCTTTGAATAAAAATACTTGCAATGCAGGAAACTCTTATTAAAGATTGAAATTATCATCAGTAATTTCAAGGTTGTAACTATAGATTCGGCAAAGTATTTCGATTTATATGAAACTAGTAATCTATATTGAACTTAAGTATATTATGCTTACAATTCAAATTGCTTTAACATGTAAGCTTCAAGCTAAACTTTCATTTTAGTTTACTTGTTCCGTTTTCTCTTCTTGAACATATCTCTTCTTCAATTCTTTTTTATCAATCTTACCTATCGGTGTGAGCGGAAACTTATCTAGAAAATGAACTTCTTTAGGTATCATATAATTCGATGTGATTTCCTTACAAAAACTGATAATTTCTTCTGCCGAACAGTCGTAACCTTCTTTTAATAAGACTACGGCACAAACCGTTTCTCCCCAGTCATTATGCGGTACTCCGATGCAAGCACTTAAAGAAACTGCTGGATGCTGATTCACAACACGTTCAACTTCAGCGGAATAGACGTTCATCCCACCTGAAATAATCATATCTTTCTTCCGATCTACGATGTACAGATACCCATTCTCATCCCACATGCCAATATCACCGGAGTAAAACCAACCATCACGCAGTACTTCTTGCGTGGCTTCAGGTCTTTGATAATAACCAACCATCATCGATGGTGATTTAATAACAATCTCCCCAAGTTCATGTTGTGAAGCATCTTTTCCTTGCTCGTTCACAACACGTACTTCCGTCATCAAGCAAGGTTTTCCACAGCTTTTCAATACATTTGAGTTGTTTTCATAAGCCTGTAAATGGGCACTCTTTGACAGTCTCGTAATGACGATATTACATTCTGTCATCCCATATTGCTGACGAATAATTGGACCAAACACTTCGAAAGCTTCTTTTAGTCTTTCATGTGAAATGGGTGAAGCACCATAGTAAATATTTCTCATGGAGCTCACGTCATATTCTATACTCTTTGTCAGATCCAGTATTCTGTATAACATGGTCGGTACCATGAATGTAGTCGTAATCTCATATTTTTTAATTACATTAAGCACATATTCAGCATCAAATGAACGCATTATATAGGCATGTACTCCCGAGACAAGAGATCTCCAAAGAAGGGAACCAACTGAATGAACGAGCGGAGAACTTATCAACAAACGATCTCGATCATCAAGTGGATCTTCCATACAAGAAGCAAATAAGGCTGCTCCTAATCCTGCCTGCGAATGCATTACTCCTTTAGGTGTCCCTGTTGTTCCGCCTGTATACGTCAAAAGTGCAATATCCTTTGGTGAAGCCTTTGGTATTTCTAGCATCACTTTCTTCTCTGGCCAATTGAACAATGTAAACTTCTCCGGATAGTTTACATTAAACCCTGAAAGGCCAATTACATGAATTGTAGAATTTTCCGACTTCTTCAAGTAGTCATGAATTGGCTCAACGTGTGTCTGTGTTGCTACAATTATCACTTTCGGCTTTGAATCTTCCAAAATTATACCGACCTCACGCAGCCCTAATTTCTCATTTAACGGAATCAATGTAGCACCGCATTGTTGTATAGCTAAGTTAAACAGCACATTCTCTAAGCTATTTGGAATGAGCATAGCAACATGAGTATCCTTTGCTACACCTAATTGGAGTAAATAGCCTACAATCTGCTCTGTTTTGTCCACCAGCTCTTTGTAAGTTAACGTCTCTTCTGATGGCAATAAAGTGATAGCAGGCTCGTCACTAAATCGTTTAATTCCTTTAAAAAGGATGGATTGTAATGTATTGAATTCCATAAATATTCGATACCTCCATTAGCCTATTCGGCCTTTCTAATCGCCTTTAATTGTAGTAAGTTTTCGATATCGTGAGGATGGTACTCCAGTTGTCGTAATATCTCCTCCGTATCCTGTCCTAGGACCGGCGCCCCACTTTCATAACTAGTCGATGTTATTGAAAAAAGTGAAGGAAATCTGACCTGTAGTTCCATTTCCCCTGTATCCGGATTAACCCAGTCGTTGAATATCTGTCTCGCTTTCAAATGCGGATCTTTTAATACATCAGCTGCCCCATTGACAGGAAACCAAGGGATATCAATAGTTTCAAAAACCTGCTCCCAGTGACTAATTGGCTGCGATAAAATAATACCTTTTATCAAATGATGTAACTCTACTTTTCTACTCATTCTCTCTAATGGATTTCTCCATTGCTTTATACCTAATACGGGAAATTCTTGTTGTAAACACTGAATAAAATTGACCCAAAATTTATCTTCATTTAAACCAAGAGTTAGCCATTTCCCATCTTTAGTCTCATACATATCATTCCCAGGCATAACTAATGGGGATTCCGTCGAAGAAAGCGCTTTCTCATTGTGCAAAAATGCTGGTAAAAAAACACCCACCCAGGCAGCCATCAAATCCGTTATGGCTACATCTATATACTGTCCTTGTTTGGATTGTTTAGCTTCCAAAAGTCCAACAAGGATTGAAAATGCCGCCATTAGACCCCCACCTAAATCTGATACACGTGTAGCCGGTCTAGTTGTAGGCATATCCATTTGAGACGGAATGCCAACCATGCCTGCCAGTGCCAAATAATTTAGATCGTGACCGGCACGATCCTTATATGGCCCGGTTTGCCCAAAACCAGAAATTGAACAATAGACGATCTGCGGATTTATTTCTTTCACCTGTTCATATCCAAATCCCAAACGCTCCATAACCCCTGGTCGGAACCCTTCCAAAATGACATCTGCGTCTCTTATTAACTTCTTGAGAATTTCTTTGCCTTCTTTCTGCTTCAAATCAAGCGCAATCGATTTTTTATTGCGATGCAGCATATTAAATATCGGCTTCGACGCCCTCGTGTCATCTCCACGCCCAACATTCTCAACCTTAATGATTTCCATTCCTAAATCACCGAGTAGCATGGTGCAATAAGGTCCAGGAAGTAATAAGGATAAATCAATGACTTTTACTTCTTTAAAATTACTAGACACCATCCTTTTATCATTCCTCACATTGTTATTTATGAACCATTTAATAGTCTTCTATTTTAATAATTCTTTGGCAATTGTATTTCGTTGAATTTCTGAAGTCCCGGTTAAGATTCGATACATCCTTGCACTTCTGTACATTTTTTCTACAGGGTGCCCTTGTACTAACCCCTGTCCTCCAAAGATTTGGACAGCTTTATCTGCTACACGGTTAACTACTTCTGCAGAATACAATTTTGCCATAGCTGCGCCTGCTCGTTCTTCCTTCCCTGCATCAATCTTTTCGATAACATCATAGACCATACATCTAGCTGCGTATATCTCTGTAGCCATGTCAGCTAGCATATGTTGGATTGCCTGAAATTCACCAATGGTACGACCGAACTGTACTCTTGATTTAGATCGCTCAATCGATAATTCCAGGAGACATTGGGCCATCCCTACAAATCCACTCGCGTGAGAAGCCCGATTCGTATTAATTCTTTTCAATCCAAGTAGCAACCCTTCTCCTGGATTTCCAATAATATTAGCTGCTGGAACGCGACATTGAGTAAATAGCAACTCGGCGTGAATACGTTCACCAGACATCGGAACTTGTATTTCACCTAGTTCAAAACCGGAATTAGTAGGTGTCTTTTTCTCTACGATAAATGCAGTGATTCTCTCTTTCTTATCGTCTAGCAATTCCTTAGCGATCACAATAGCGAAATCCGCATATGGAGCCGCACTGATAAAATGCTTCTTACCGTTTAATATATATTCATCGCCATCTTTAACGGCAGTCGTCTCTATTGCAAATGAGTCTGAACCTGCATTAGGTTCAGTAAGGGCAAAACAACAACTCATTTCGCCTGTAACGATTGGAAGGACATATTTTTGAGTTTGCTCTGGTGTAAAACTTCCTAACATTTGCCCAATTCGTAGGGGCCCACCTATTTCACCAATCACCTGCCCCCACAAAATTGCTCCCGATCGACACAACTCTTCTTTTAACATGCAAAGTCCTTCTAAACTAAGGTCCTGACCGCCTAGTTCTTTCGGTAAATTAATTCCATAAAACCCCAATTCCCTTGAACGCGTTCTTACCCATTTAATTGCTTCCATAGGGATATCCTCTTCTGAATTCAATTGTTTCTCTGCTTCATAAGGGAGCAATTCATTGTCGATAAATTTACGTAGCTTTTCACGAAGTGCTTTTAGATTTTCTTTAAGTACCAATACCATTCGTTTCACTTCTTTCCTATAACTTTATTGAGATTAAATTACAAATCGTGAGTTGTCGGCATTCTAATTGTCTAGAATATACAATTTCATAGAATATTCGTAATTTTAAATCTATTTTAATTTTAGCTATAGATTTCATTGAAGTAAAATAAGTATTTACGATAAAAACTTAAGTAAAATTGATATATGGGTTATACATAGTAGCAAAGGACTAATGGCTGGGATTAGCAATTTCTGATTCTAAACATTTGATAAATTCTATAGCAGTGTTTGATAATGGATATTTCTTCGATCGAAGCCAACCTAGAAATAGAGAATCATGTTTTACGTTAATCAACGGAATAGCAATAACTTCTCCGTTTAAGAAATACGGATCATTATTGACCCCCACTTCATAATAAAATGAAATAGCTAAACCTTCAGAAACTGTTTTTTTAATAACCTCCATATTATTAGTGGAAAACAAAATATTTATTGGACCAAAATGTTTAAAAAGATTTTGAATAAATAGTTGCATTTTCGGACCGTTATAGACGACTAAGCTCTGACCGAGCAAATCTTGAGGGGTTATGCTTTTTCGATGAGCCAATGGTGAATGCTTACTAACAACAACAGTTAACTTCCCTTCTATAATAGGGTTAAATTCCAATTCATCTTCATATAATACTCTACTTGGTATGCTCATTAATCCGATGTTTATCTTGTTATCTTTCACATCATCAATCACATCATGGTTTGCCTTTTCTTCAATAATAATATTTACTTGCGGATACTTTTCTTTAAAGATAGCTAATGACTTAGGCAAAATAGTGAGAAACATACTTTGGGTAGATGCCAATCTTAATTCATTTTCCATCGTATCTGTATAACTTTGAGCTTTGTCCTTTATTTCTTTCAAAATCCCCATAGCTTCATAGGCTTTTTTTATGATCTCAAATCCGGCTTCCGTAGGTATCGTTCCTGCACGCGAACGATTGAAGATTTTCACACCTAGTTCCTTCTCCAAACTCGAGATAGCCATACTAATGCCTGATTGGGAAACATGAAGGTTTTTCGATGCAATAGAAATAGAACGCAATTCAGAGACTTTGATAATATACTGCAGTTGCTCAATGTTCATAATAGACCTCCATTGACGTTCGAATTATAAGAAGCATTTTTTTATTTTATCACATACTGATTATTCTGACTTTAAAACGAACTGCTGTACTAGCAATATGCTAGAACAAAAGGAGAAATAAAAAATAAATCATATTGCTCCACCAAAAACTTCATGGTAAAATTATAAGATGTCTAAAAATAGTGAGTGATAATTATGATACAAACTACAAATTCACAATACTATATATTTCAAAAAACAAAAACCCTCGACTAAAACCAGTCGGGGGTTTTTGTTGCTCTTGGGAAAGAATTTTATAGGAGGTGCAAACTTATGAATCAAGGCACAAATTCAAATGGTTCATTACTTGCCGGGTGGATTAGTTTAATAAGTAACATCATTTTAACAATCCTTAAAATTGTTGTAGGTACTCTCTTCAATAGCCCTGTTCTTCTTGCAGATGGTTACCATAACGCTGGTGATGTTATTGCAAGTGGTGCTGCTTTAACTTCAATGCGTATTTCAAAACGTCCAGCGGATGAAGACCATCCTTATGGCCACGGTAAAGCTGAAGTGATCAGCTCTGCCATTGTCGGTATAATTTTATTACTAGCAGCAATTTATATTGCCTTTGAATCTTTTTCAGCATTCTTTCATGAACCTGAAAAAGCAAGTGTAATAGCTTTTATTACTGCAATTATTTCACTCGTATGGAAGCAAGTTTTATACGTCTATACGATTAGAATTGGCAAAAGAACGAATAGTAAAGGCTTAATTGCAACTGCCTATGATCATCTGGCAGATGTGTATGCTTCATTAGCAGCCGTATTGGGAATTGGCCTTGCACTTGTTGGAGAGATTTATCATATTCAACTACTTACTTACGGAGATCCAATTGCCGGTATCATTGTAACCATCTTAGTTTTCAAACTTGCATATGGAATGATAATAGAAGCAATAGACACACTCATGGAAAAAAGTGTTAGTAAGGAAAGATTGGATAACTTTACGACTTTAATACTTACTATTCCAGAAGTAAAACGCATTGATCGACTACGCGCAAGAGAACACGGTCATTATGTATTGATAGACCTTCGAGTGGGTGTAGCTGGTGAATTAACAATTCAAGAAGGTCATGATATTATTCGCAAAATCAAGAAAACGATAATGGAAAATCAACCTGATGTCGACGAAGTGCTTATTCACCTAAATCCTTGGTACGAAATTGATAAAGCTTAAAGACTTCTACTTTCTTATTTGAATAATCAATTCACATTTATTTTGCCCTACGAAATATTTTTTCGAAAAGCGATGTTAAATGATAGACTTTTCTGTTAATTAAGTATATAGTTAAGGAGAAATCTTCCTTTTATAGCCCTTATTTTTAGTTTCGCTCACTCCTATTGAGTGGGCGTTTTTTTATGGGGTTTATTAATTAATGCTTGAAACTTACATATAAGAAATATTGATCGATTATTATAATATAAATAACATTTACTTACATCTACTTTAGATCGATAATTATCTTAACGTTAATAAGAATTGGAGGTCATTTTATGACGATTGATTTTCATAGTCAGGATAACCGTTCTACTTATGCCAAACGACAAGCAGATGATACTTGGGTGAATATGATCCAGTCAATTTGTGAGATTGAAGGTAAAAACGTTTTAGATATTGGATGTGGTGGAGGTATTTACACAAAAGCTTTTGCAGAAATGGGCGCTTCTTTTGTTACGGGATTAGATTTTTCTAAGGAAATTTTATCTTCTGCCAAAGAGAACTGTAAAAGTTATGCCAACATAAATTTCCATTTAGGTAATGCCTTAAATACTCAACTAAAAAAAGAACAATATGACATTATTTTAGAAAGAGCAATCATCCATCATATTAATGATTTGGAGAGTTGTTTTAAAGAAGCTTTTCAATTGTTAAAACCAGGTGGTATTTTCATCATTCAAGATAGAACACCTGAAGATTGCATCCTTGAAGGAAGTCCTACTCACATTAGAGGTTATTTTTTCTCTAAATATCCATACTTAGTGAATAAAGAAACTGAAAGAAGACATTCAAGTGAAAAAGTCATTCAAACATTACTAGCAGAAGGATTCAAAGATACACAGAATTTTTCGTTTTGGGAAACGAGAAAGACATATAAAGCTCTATCTGATTTAGAAACTGACTTATTAAATAGAACAGGTCGCTCCATTCTATATGACTTGAGTGACAAACAACTTGAAGAACTCGTTTTGTATATTAAAGAAAAGTTGGCTTTAAATGATAATAAGATCATTATCGAAAAAGATAGATGGACTATTTGGAAAGCTATAAAAGATTAATAAGTGCCAGCCACTTAGGTTATTAAAAACTTTTTTGGGTATAATATTTTTGAATTCAAAGTATTCACTTAAAAAGTCATACTCACACAAGGAGTTGGTATTGAAATGAAAGTTGTCAAAACACTCGTTACTGGACTATTAGCAAGTGGTATTGTTCTAACAGGCGTTTCAGGACCTAATGGCGAAATTGACATAGTTCATGCAGAGACATCAATCATTCCGCTATCACCTAATCCACCTATAACGACTTATGACTATTACACTGCAGAAGGTCAAGCCAAAGTGTACAAAATCGTCACGGAGAAAACGAAAATAGATGGTAAAGTTAAAATAACAACGAAACTTGTTGCGTTTAAAGTTGATGAATTTGGCTCAGCTTTCAAAGTATCCCAAACAACTGGCTTACCATCAACAGTGCAAGCTTATATTGGGAAAAGAATAGAATACAAAAAAATAGTTGCCTACAAAGATTTAACCGATGCTGAAATAGGAACAACTTATTATCTTAAAACAAAACAAGATGGTGTTTACGAAACCACAAAAGATAAATGGAACAGTTGGTTTTCGTCAGTTAAATAGACACGTGATAGGGCTATCAGTTATTGGATAGCCCTTTATTCTTTGTATCAATTATTTAAAAATATTCTTTTTATAAATCATAGCAATACCATTTAACATGAATTCTGGAATCTTCTTTGGAAAATAGCGTTTTTCATAATAACAGTAAAACGCCTTTTTCAAATCGAGCCATTGGCTGCAGTCTTTCGTTTGTCTAAATCTAGCCACGTCTATAATCTTTACTTGCTGATCTGATGTAATTAAGATGTTTCTTAAATGAACGTCAGATGGATTTAATCCCTCTTGTTTTGCCAATTGCAAAGCGATATCAATATTTTGGATGACCTCTTGAGAAATTGGAATACCATTTGTGAGACAGTCAAAAAGCGTAGTTCCTTCTATATAATCAATAACTAAATAATTTGATCCTGCATCATAAAGCGTTGGATAATAATTGATTTCCTGAATTACTTTATAGATTTCTGCTTCTTCCTCAGCAATATACATATATTCCGGAAAAAATACTTTCAAAGCTTTTTCCGTTTGTTTAATTCTAAATACATAGGCACTTCTCCCCTGACCAATCAATGATAATGATTGGTCATAGTCCAGTAGCGTATGCTGATTGTCAGGTCCAATTTTCACACTTGCGGCAAGCTCGTGGAATATAAGAATAATAGCAACTCCATTCTGTAGTATTCATTATTTTAAACAAGAAAAGGCGTTATAACCGATTTGTCGGTTATAACGCCTTTACATAAAAAAGACCTTACCAAAAAATCGGTAAGGTCTCGCAAACAACTATTAAAAGTTGCCAATAAAACCGAGGATATTTATCCTGTATTGACGATTTTATTGTATAGCTACTCCCCTTAAACGGAGGATTGTTATATTCAATTATCTTATTATTTTCATTATAGATGTTCGTTAAAGAAACGTCAATTATTGCACTTTTTAGGACTTCACATTGAAGATATCCCTAAAATTTATTTTTTAAAAACATACAAAACATCCATTTAGCCCATACAAAAAATTTAGATTTGGGCAGTAGGCAACATATTCATACCCCTTCATATTCTATAATCAGACCTATTAGAGGGGGAAAAGTATGGGCATAGAATTTACAGCTCTCCATTGGATTTATGTTGTTTTCATTGTTTTGATTATTGGGTTTATGGTGAAGCGTCGAGATACTACCCTCATTTGTATTATTGGCATTTTCATGCTAGCAATTTTCGCAACAGGGAGTTTAACTGCCTCCATAAGTGGCGTTTTTAATAGTTTTATCTATGCCATTACTGAATTAATGTCGACCATTTTAATCATATCGATTATTGTCGCAATGAGCTCTGTGTTATCAAAGTCTGGCATTAATGATGTCATGATTGCACCTTTTACAAAGTTTTTCAAAAACCCGACTCTTGCCTTCTGGATTATTGGTATTTTAATGATGATTATTTCATGGTTCTTCTGGCCATCTCCAGCGGTTGCATTACTTGGTGCAGTACTACTGCCAGCCGCATTACGAGCTGGGTTGCCCGCTCTCGGTGTACCGAACGCTAACAAAGGAATCTTTTTAAACAGGTATTCATTACCACGACACTTTTCAGAAGTATTTGAATATTTGATGTAGGTAAACGTACAAGAAACATAATTCTGTTTGCATATAGTATCAATATATGAGAGTAAGGGTGAGCAATGTGGAAAATTTTAAAAAGTTCAAGTTTAAATCAAATCCAAGTTGTCGTTGTCATTGTTGTGGCTTTTGTTGTCCTTGTCGTTGTAACCAACCATTTATACCTGAACCACCAATTTGTAACTTTCTCGTATATGTTACAGACGCTGGTACGCTAGCTAATCCTGATAATAGTGTATCCGTGATTGATACAGGGACAAATACTATAGTCGCTACTATTCCAGTAGGAACTGGTCCACTAGAAGTAGCGATTTCACCAAATGGAACACTTGGTTATGTTCCAGCTTTCTTATCGAATAATGTAACGGTTTTTGATACTGCAACAAACACTCCAATCGCTACCATTCCGGTAGGAGTTAATCCTCTTGGTGTAGCAATTTCACCAAATGGAGCACTTGCTTATGTAGCAAATCATGGAGATAACACTGTATCTGTCATAAATACAGCAACAAATACCGTAACCGCTACTATTCCTGTAGGGCTCCAACCTCAAGGCATAGCTTTTACTCCGAATGGTGCCTTTGCTTACGTAGCAAATGAAAACTCAAATAATGTATCCGTCATAAATACAGCAACAAGTTCGGTGGTTGATACAATAACTGTGGGAACTCGCCCTAGATCAATCGTTTTCACACCGAACGGACAATTTGCTTACGTTACAAATGAAAATAGTAACACAGTCTCTGTAATTGATGCAGTAACAAATACGGTAGTTGCTACCATCCCTGTGGGAACAGGACCTGTTGGAACAGCAATTACACCGGATGGAACACTTGTTTATATCGTAAATAAAGGTAGTAATACTGTATCCGTCATAAATACAGCAACGAATACGGTGATTGCTACAATCCCTGTAGGACTATCTCCTGACCAAGTAACCATCTTGCCGGATGGAACACTTGCTTATGTCACAAATCAACTTGACAATACTGTGTCTGTCATAGATATAGCAACAAATTCAGTAATCGATACAATTCCAGGGTTTAACGGTCCTACTGGTATAAAAACCGGGACAATCTGCCAATAAAAGATCAAATTTTTATATAAACGAGTTGATTTCATAATCCAGAGTCCTTAGAGCTCAAGGGCTTCAAACAAATAAAAAACAGACACCTCTCCAGATTCGGTATAATGGTAGAGAACAAACAAAACCAAACTGAGTGAATGCCCCATGACTAATGTAAAACAAACAAAGAATTTAAAGAAAAAGATCTTCCTTATCTTTAAACTGTACCCTATAAGATAGACACTTTTGAAAAAACTCTATCCTAAAGGGTACTTTTGTTTATAATGAGAAAGCAATCACTTATACAGACTAATTTAAGCGTCAGAGTGCAAATCCCCCCATACTTTCTACTAAATTCATTCGGACCTAAAACAGCGCCAAAAGTCGTCATAAGATTGTAGTGCTGATAGCAAGCACGCTGTTTTTCATTAGCTAAGTCTGTTCCAGCATATCGAGCCTGTAAATTTGTTGCAGTCCCTTTATGTGTAATATATTAAACAAGTATAGGTGAAATCGATTACCTTGTGCCATTACTTGTCCTTAATGTTACAGATTAGCCGAAATCTCTTATGTTTATTTCGCATTAACTGCAAATGTATCTTGTCTTACTTTTGAAACTGCCTTTTTCAACATACTTTTATACAGTTTTATCAGTAGTTATTTCTATAGTAAGCTCGTTCAATTTGTGATCCAAGTCATTAAGCAAGCGAAATTTATGATTCAACTGCTTTTCAAAATCCATTGATTGAGCCAATACCTTATTTACTTGAGAATCTAAGTGTGTAAGGACCTCTGGATTCATCATTGTTTTTCCACTTAGAGAAAAGCTATGTTTTTTTACATCCGCTAATTCTTTCGATAATTTTTCTATCTCAGTGTTTTTCCCATCTATTTCTAAGGATAAATGCTCATTAAGATTGTCTGAATTAGTTTGTTCTATACGAGATCTTTCAAGGGCTACAATTATAGTCTTCATTTGTTGGCTTATATCCCTTGTAAAAACATTCAACTTATTTTCAAGGCCATCCACTAAAGTCATATAATTAGCATCTGAATTCACAGAAAGAAATTCAGCTTTAGTGGATTTTAACGTTTCCTTTATTAGCTTATTTTCTGCACGCAGTTCTTCTACTACTTTTAATAAACCCTCTATCGAAGAAAGTTGTTTTTTCTGCTGGATTTCTCTTACTTGTATATCATCATAGTAAGTTTTTATTTTTTTTTCATGGTCTCTCTTCTGCTTTAAGAGCTCCATCGAAAGCTCCTTTTTCTGTTTTGTTAATTGAACATTTTCTCGCTCTACTCTCAGTACTAGTGAATAATAATCACTATTTCTGAGCCTTTTGACTTCATTTTTATATTTTTCTAATTCAGCTCTTAATAAAATGATCATTTTCTGAAGCTGAACGGGATCATTACTTTTAACAATATCATTATCCACACTTGCACCTCCTATCACGACAATTTTTCAAGTAAACTAATCACTTCTTCAAATTGCTCCTTACTTTTCTCTAACATCTCGTCAAGCTGCTTAATAAGCTTAATTTCTAATTCTTCATCGCCCATTTCTTCAGCTTTTATCTTTTCTCCTGATATTAAATAATTAATAAGTAGATTCAATGTGCTTTTTTCGAGATAAGCAAAGCTATTATTTTCTTCATTACTATAGCTAGGTAAATTCGTAAGCTGTTCCTTCATAAGTTGATGGATAACACTATCTATTTTTTGATTCATATTTTCATACTCACTCATTTTCATCCCCCTGTGTATAACTAATTCCATTGAGATTAATTGGATTTAAGACAACGACACCATCTTCTAGCTGATCACAATATGTAAAACCTATGATACTTCCTGAATAAGATAAATTATGACCCCATTTGATCTGAAAATTAGGAAATGATAGTGTTTCGTTTGGCTCTAACGTTGTTTTTCCTATAGGTCTAAGCCAGAACTCCACCTTGCTCGATTGATCATTGATTCGCTCCCAGCTACTGTTTCCTTTTAATTTCGGTGCAAAATGTTCATAGACATACTTTCCAGAGAAAGAGAATGGAGAGTCTTCAGGCAGTTTTATACATAGATACGGATTTGTTATAGGCTGATTACCAATATTGCGAATATGATAAGAGCCCAAGCATAAGTTCTCTTCATCCGGATTATTAGAAATATTGAACGAGGATGTGAAATAACTAATGACGTTGACACTATCCGGGATAATGAGTTTACCAACCCTTTGTTTAATTTCATGAACATAAAAATCCGTTTGTTTTTTTAGTTCATTTATCTTTTCTTCCACATGAACAATACGAGCAGTCATAATTAGTCCCCCTTACCAATAGTATTAAATCAACTAAAGAATTCACATTTTTCAGGAGATGGCTATATTTGAATTCTTTCATAAAAAAAAAGAGAGGATTACCCTCTCTTTACGATATGATTTCCTCCTAGGTGTTAGTACCACTAGCCAAGAGTTGGGAAAATAGCGGGACACTGCTGAGGACGAACTACACCCGGACATGTGAATGGTAATTCAGCTCTTGGTTCACAGAATGTTGCTAAGAATTCCACAGTAACTGGGAATGTAGATTGAATACTTTGACAAACTGATACAGTAATTGTTAGTGCAGAAAACGTAATTGTGCCCTCTCTAGCTGTTAATGTACCTGTTGTACACACGAAACAATCTAAATCTGTGAATAAAATTTCTACATCTGTCCCTTTCGGCGCACATAATGTAACTTGTTCACAACGCGAAACTGGAATATTATTGCTTGTGTACATAGTTCCATTCGGTAAAGTAACAACTATCGTAAGAATAAAATTCTTTTGAATAGTTAGATTTTGAAGACATACCGTTGAACCATCAATGGAGAATTGGCGATTCTCACGGCTCAAAATTACAATTGGATTACTTGTAGCTGGAACTACTTTACATGTAACTACTGCACCCGTTAAGTCAGTATTTTGGTATACTCCTGGAAAATCAATTGGTCCAGTAGGAGAAATATCAAACGACATTTCTTTTACAATCCAGTCAAATACCTTATCAACGTTTATACAAATTAATTCTGGGTCCTGCGCCTGGGATGGCATATTCTCTTGCATCCTTTCGACACCTCCATAAAATTTTAGCTTTCGTTGTATCATATGTTTTATACCTATAAGTGCATGGGCTATCAAATAATTCGTTCTGATTTTTATTAAAATGCTTAAGTATCAGTATGTATCGTGTTTACTTACATCTCCTCTTCTTATATAGAAACTAAAATATTTGAAAGGACCGGGATATTTGTAACAGAAAGTAAATATTTAAATAAAATATTAATAGACTGAAAGGGGTGAAATGCAATGGAAGATTCAAAATTGTACTCCACTCAAGACATTGAAATATGGAAGAAAAAAATAGATGCCTACAAGGAAACGTTAACTTCATTAAAAATGGGGACTTCAAATGATGATTATCTATTTATGAAAAAGGATTTTAATGGGATTAAAACGCAGATGGCACTTATAGAAGGGCAAACTGAAACAATAGAAGATATGCAGAATTCGCAAATCAGAGGCTATGAGGAGCAGATAAAACTTCTATCGACACAAATGGAGTCTCTGAATCAAATGAATGAAAAAATGAATCAAGAAATACTAAGGGTTCTAAACAAATTAGGCACGATTGAAAATACTGAAACTCCAACCACTACACCTAAAACTGAAAACACATCTAAATTTATTGCTAACGGTGCACAGAGAGATCCAATAATTACACTGACAACAAACCAATCGGTGATTACATCAAAACAGCCATCTTATAAAATGTTACAAAGTCTGGCAGGTAAAGCAACAAATGGGCAATTAGATGCAAACAATGGTATACCTTCCGCTCGCAATGAAAATCAAAGAAATGTTCCCGAAGAACGCCATTTTAATCAACAATACTTTCAATCAACAAATACTCATCCAAGCCAAATATATAATGGTTTATATAGAAATACCACCACCGAATCCACCTTTCATTTTAAAAACGCTATGAATGCACAGGAAGCTCCAATCAGAGTTTATGAATCTAATACTTTACCGCATGCTGAAATCCATAATCCCATTGATAATGAACTTAAAACGGAAGATTTAGTTAATTACGGAGACTCCGAAAAAATTAATAACACTGTCATCACTATAGATAAAACGAGCTCTGTAATAACAAAAGAACCTGTCTTTCCTGAAACTTCTGAAATAATTAATGAAACTGCCATTTCTGAAAATTCTATAGTAGTTAAAGAGCCCACCTTTCCTGAAGATTCTGAAGTGGTTAATGAGCAAGACAACACAAATACATCCCCTACTTTAAAAAGTGACGAATTTGAAATCTTTGAAGTTACGCCAAAGAATAAATTTGAAACCCATATACAAATTGAAGAGTTAAACAAGCAACCTGAGGTAAAAGAAGAATCAACTGAAGAAGGGCAAAAAAAAGAAAAGAACTCTTTGTTTTTCAATTTCTTTCGAAAATGGAGTTAGTTTAATATTTTGCACCATTTAGGTCACTGCCCTTTCCCCCTATTCTTAACTGAATAGAATAATGGAGAAAGGGGGTGTAAAAATGTGTATGAATAATTCAAATTGCGGCTGCGCAAATAATACTAATTGTACTTCACTTGGTCCTTTTACAGCTGTAGACGCTGCATGTATTACTACACCAGCACTAACAGGCACTATCGTCCCATTCGCTTCAGGTACAATTCCTGTTGTTTTAGTAACACTTGCTGGTGGCTTAGTCGGTACTTCAAGTCTTGTAGGATTTGGTACGGCTATTCCAGGGGTATCTCTTGTTGGTAATAATATAGACTTGTCAGCTGCTACTGGAACGGAAGCCTTTTCAGTTCCACGTGCTGGTAGTATTACATCTATATCTGCATCCTTGTCTGCAACAGTTGCTTTAACCCTTGTAGGAGGAACAGCAACAGTCAGAGCACAAGTTTACCGCGCGGTTGCGGGAAGTAATGTTTTCAGCCCTACAACAGCATTTGTTGATTTATCACCAGCTCTTTCAACAATCGCAGTAGGCACTATTACATCTGGTACTGCAAACGTTGCACCAGTGTCAGTAGCTGCAGGTGATCGTTTATTAATGGTGTACTCTGTTACTACCACAGGGATTGCACTAGCTACTACTATTACTGGTAATGCAAGTGCAGGAATTAATATTGCATAAAAGATTATGATCGTAAGTTAGATTAAAGCTACCATACAGTATCATTATCTTTGTAAAATAAGATAATTACTTGAAAACAAAAGTAATAAGTAAAGTAGGCGATTTTCCCAAAATCGGGAAATCGCCTGCTTTTCTCTCTAAAAATATAGTTATAATTTCGCCAAAGCAATTTAAATATGAGCGAGATGATACTTTCCGTGCCAAGTATATAGGGCTACCGAAAGGAATATACATAAAAACCAATGCTATATTCTCTTGTTAGTGGCCTTCTTACCATAATTTTATCTTTAATCCTATTGGTTATAATTTGTTTCACATTGTTAATACAGTAGTGTCATAAACAAAATGCAAATTTATTATTTTTACAACTCAAATTATAAATTATATAATTTGTCACTTCCTATATAGGGAGTGGCTTTTTAATATCTTTTTTTCTCAAAATGTTCAGCACTATCTCCTATGTACTTCCCAATCACCTTCCGACATTAATTCATAGAATATTAATGAATGAACAGCTTTCTCAATTATAAGTAACACACGCCTATAACTTACCGTGTTACTAACATATTACGGAATGGAGGTGACAAAAAAATGAACCGACAAAAATTGATTTGTGACAGTTACTGTGAAAAGAACCAAGTTCTTTGGCCCCGTATTAAAGCTATTGATATAGGTTCTATTCAACCTCCTCCAGTTGTTATGCCTGAAGGAACTATTATTCCAATAATAAATAGATATTTATTTATTGCTACAGCAGATATTAGTTTAACAAACGGTGCAACCATTCCTGCAAATTTATTTACAGATGATAATGACAATCAATTAACAGAATTCAAACTTTTTAATCCCAATGGATATGTCAATCTTTACATCAACGCTTTGATGCAAGTGGGCGGTACGTATAATGTAACCCCAGATTCACTAATCATTAACCCATTTAATGAAACAATTTATGCTGGAACTCCCATCATAATAGAATCATTGGGATTCCAACAAATGTGATATAAAATCTTCTAAACTTTTTATCTTAAAAGGAGGTTAGAAAATGGCGGCAGGCGATTCGTATACTGTTTCTGCAACAGAGTTAACTTTTAACGGTGTTACTGGCACAATTACAGCAGGAACTCCATTGGTAGTAGAAGCTGTAGAATTAGTTACACAAACTTAATGATTAATAATTAACAACCAAATCATAAGTTTTAATTGTGTAAGCTTTCTAGCCTTTCTTCTATTTTGGTGCTTAGGGTCACTTTTATACCAAGTGATCCTCCAAGCCTATATATATTTATATAGAAAGCAATAAATATAGTAATCCCACTTTTCTAGATCTCTGCATTACCACTTTAGTCATTTCCTGCTTCGAATCGTTGACGTACGTGTTATAAAGAGCATCTCTTTATAAGCTTTTAGCTGTGCATTTTGCTCAATAACAACATACTTTCGATGTGTTCTAGGATCATCCCAAGCTAAATAACAAATCTGCTGAAAGTCTATTTTCAATAATAATAATTTAGCTTTTTAATTTATAAACCCTAATAACAAGATACATAAAAAAACAGACTTTAATCACTTCAAATCAAGTCTGTTTTAATTGTATTTAATTGGATTTCATACATCATTTCACTTACATTTTACTTTTATTACCGTGCCACGATTTTGTTATATTAAACTCTGATAATAATCCAAAAGAGCATGCATTTTAATCATTATATAATCGTATTATAAAACATTCTGATTTTAACACTCTTGTGTTTGTGTAAACTCGGTTTTCTTAGATATTGTAACTTCTTCGGATTCTTCTTGTTCTTTTGCTAAATATCTAATTGTTGCTGGTAAGAGGTATTTATTCACCGCAGCAGCAAGCTTTTCTGCTGGAACTACTATCTCCATTTTTCTACCCCCCGCTTTTCGAGATGTACCATTATATTTTATGTAGTGGGCTGAAAAAGGTGCGAGGTGAATTTTTTTATGGAAAATAATTTAAGAACGGTAGAATATGAACGAGTTTCTACTGATGAACAAGCGGTAGAAGGATACAGTTTAACCTCTCAGCAAGAAAAAGTAAGAAAATTTATAGAATCCCAAGGAAACTGGGATTTAGTTGACACATATATCGATGATGGATATAGTGCCAAAGATTTAAATCGTCCTGCTATGAAAAAATTAATCGAAGATGCTAAAATGGGGAAATTTGATGTAGTAGTCTTCTATAAACTCGATCGCCTAGTTAGATCAGTTAGTAGTCTTCATACACTTCTCAAAACATTTGAAGAAAATGGAGTTATGATAAAGAGTGTTACTGAAGTATTTGATACCACTTCGGCTTTAGGAAGATTCTTCTTGACTCTTGTGGCTGCAATGGCTGAATGGGAACGCGAAACAATTTCTGAACGTGTATTATTAAATATGGGAAAAAAAGCGGAAGTTGGAGAAAGAAATGGTGCAAAAGCTCCTTTTGGGTATAAGAGTATAAATTCAAAATTGGAAATACACGAGGAAGAAGCCCTTTTAGTAAAAGAAATATTCCGACTTTATAATGACGGTAAGGGCTTACGCTCAATCGCAAAATATTTACAACAACTTAATATCGATAAGGATATTCGAACGATTTCTAGAATGCTTGAAAACCCCGTATATTGTGGAAAAGTAAGATGGGGACATAATTCGAATAGAATCGAAACAATTATTATTAAAAGTGAACACATACCAGCGATTATAAGGGAAGAAACCTATGTTGAAGCACAAAACCGAAGAATAGCTAATACAAAAGAAGGGAAAAAAGCAACCTCACCTTACCCATTTAGTGGTGTTTTACGATGTGCTAGATGTGGTTCCGCTTTGTCTGGACAATTTAAAAAAGAAAGAGGTACAAAACACTACATTTGTATCGGGAAAAAAAATAAAGGAACATGTGATTTGCCAATATTCACCGAAAAAACACTTATTAGTGAATTTCTTAAAGGATTATCTACTGATAATCTAGAAAGTTTCATTAATTCAATAGTACCTAATCTGGAAGGATCAGTCTCAGAACAAAATAATGATTTAATAATTGCTGAAATTGAAAAACAACTTAATATAATCAAAAAAAGAAAGAAAAATTGGATGCTAGCTCTTGGTGATGGGATAATGACCCATAAAGACTATTCTGAGATGATGTCTCAAGTACTTAAAGAAGAAAACCTATTAATAGAACAAGTGAATAATCTTTCGTCTAAAAAAAATGTAAAAGATACATCGCAAATAATCGAACATGCAAAAAACATTTCTGTAATTTGGGATAGAGCTAATGAAAACGATAAAAAGAACTTTATCAATCTACTTTTTGAGGAAATAGTAGTGGATGTTCCAAGTGATTATAGACGGGGCAGAGGAAATTCTCCTTCCGTGGATATTAAAGAAGTTAAATTACGATGATACATCAAGAACCTTTTATATACTACAATTCATTTAAAAGGTTCTTTTAGTCACACTAGGTGTAGCGATGGCGATGAACTTATTTGGTCATGGTATTGCTTTATCAAGTGATTTTGTCATTCAAGGTGCCCCTAAGCTTACTGCAGATGCAGCCGGGTTACCAGTCGGAGATGTTATTTCAGCTAGTATTCCACTCGTCATTGTAATGGGCCTTGTTACGACTATTACTGCGTTTATACTATTAAAACGTGATATGAAACGAGGTACAATCGCATTAACTGGAACAAACGTTTCAAATGAAGAGCAAGAAAAAGATGAAAAATTGCTCACTCTTAAACAAAAACAGTTCTTTGCAATTATCATTCCAATAGCTTTCTTAGCAGATGTCGTAGCAATGTCCATTTTAAAGTTGCAAGGTGGAGATGCGACAGCATTAATCGGCGGTACTGCCGTCTTCATTTTACTCATTCTCTCCGTTGTAGCCCACAAAAAACAAGGACTTGAAAAGACTACAAGTTATCTAATACACGGCTTCCAATTTGGTTTTAAAGTATTTGGCCCTGTTATTCCTATTGCTGCCTTCTTCTATTTGGGGGATTCTGGCTTCACCCAAATCATCGGTGACTTTTTACCGAAAGCCTCTCACGGTATTGTTAACGATTTAGGTGTTGGATTAGCTTCGGTAGTTCCATTAACAAAGGAAATTGCTGCGGTTACTTTATCAGTCGTTGGCGCAATTACTGGATTAGATGGTTCAGGATTCTCAGGCATTTCATTAGCTGGCTCTGTCGGAAGCTTGTTTGGCAATGCAATTGGAGGTGGCACCGATACTTTAACTGCGCTCGGACAGATTACAGCAATCTGGGTTGGGGGCGGAACTTTAATTCCTTGGGCACTTATCCCAGCTGCAGCTATTTGTAATGTCAGTCCATTCGAACTTGCTCGTAGAAATTTAGTGCCTGTTATTACTGGATTAGTCGTCACAACCATTGTGGCAATGTTCTTGATTTAACTCTGTTGAACCGATGCCAGCCATTCATATTTTTACGCGATCGTAAGTAATATAGATGGCTGGTATTTTAATTTTGAGTGGCTATATTAATTTCCTTATTATCACTGCCATAAATAACAATGTTGTATGGTTCTTGATTTATCGAGCTAGCATCTCCGTGAGTTGTTATAAACATTCTAATAGACTTCTCAATTTTTTGAGCTTCTTCTATAGCAGTCGCATCTGTAGGATTTATAGACGTATTTATAAGAAAAGATGATGGTGGTTCAAATAAAGAATAACGAATATCTTTTATTTTCATTTCGTCTTTTCCAATGAATTCAGTGTTTATTTTATTTATTATAGCTTGCCATTTCAGGGCTATTTCTTCTTCTTGAGCATCTATTGAATATGTTTTAATCAAGTAGGGCTCAAAATTATTTTCCTTTACAATACTTTGTACTATTTTTTGTATTACACCAGTTCTTGTTTCCTTATCTGATGCAACCAATATAATCATATTCTGAACATCATTATTATTAACAGATACCGATATTAGCTTATAATCTTGTAACCTTGTGTCGTTCTTTATATTATTTTGTAATTGTTTTGCCATCAAATTGGTTTCTTGATAAATCATTGTATTTAGAGATACATTTTGAAGATCTTGAACAATTTCTAATTTATAATCTGTAAGATCAAATGAGTTTAACAGTGAATTAACTTCCTTTTCTATCGCTTTTTCCACTTTTAAAGGATTTTGTTCTGATTTATCTATATTAATAACAATGTTTTTCTTAGGCGCAACTATCGAAACATTTTCAAACGGATAATTTTTAGAAATTAATCTTTCTGTTATTATTTTGACAATATCTTTATTTAAAAGGGTAGGTTCATATATTAAATTTAAGAAAGGTGTCTTGGCAAAAACATTATTTATAGTTGGTGAAATAGATGCTGAACCAAATAGCAATACACCTGCTAGAACTGTTCCGCTTATGTAAAATTTCATGGACTTTCTTTTTTTCTTTCCATTGGTTGTGAACTCAATTTTCAACTTATTTTCATTCTTACTTTGAATAAAAACGACCTCCTTCTTTAATAAAATATTGAAGTTAATAATGCAATTAAATGGAGTAACCTCAATTTTAATTAGCAAAAAATGAGTACGAGCTTTTGCAATATATAGTAGTTTATGTATGAGTGCTTGTCCTTATCATAGAAATACATAGCTAAATGACGATAATCGCCTTCAATTAAATTGTATACAGGAATTGATGGTGTAATGAGAACTATCTATACAAAACAAAAATACGGTGGCTCATTATATTTTCAATGAGCCACCGTATTTTTTAGTAATTATATTTTCTTACGCTCTTGCCAACATCCTTTCAAGCGCTTTGATTGCGTCTTTCGTCGTTTCTTCATCAACCTGAATAACATTAATATCTTCATTATTAACAATGCTATCCAAGCTCCAAAGCAAGTGTGGTAGATCAATACGATTCATAGTCAAACAAGGACACATGCTTGGATTAAGTGAAACGATTTGTTTGTTAGGATGGTTTTGGATTAAACGATTAACTAAGTTCATTTCCGTTCCGATTGCCCATTTACTACCTGGCGCTGCATTCTCGATCGCGTCGATAATATATTTCGTAGAACCGTTGTCATCCGCAAGTTCAACGACTTCTCTTGAACATTCGGGATGAACGATGATGCGTATTTCTGGATCGCTTTCACGAAGATCAGCAATATTTTGGACGGTGAATTTCTCATGAACGGAACAATGCCCTTTCCATAAAATCACTTTGATGTCCTCAATTTCTCCTTCGTACTCTAGCTTATCGTTTATCGGATTCCAAACAGCCATTTGCTCAAGTGGAATACCGATATCGTACGCTGTGTTTCTACCGAGATGTTGATCTGGTAAAAACAAAATACGTTCTTTTTGTGTAAATGCCCATTTCACCATTGAATGAGCATTTGATGATGTCACTGTTGCTCCACCATTTTTCCCAACAAATGCTTTAATAGCTGCAGTTGAGTTGACATATGTTAGTGGTGCGATTGTGTCACCGAACATCTCTGTAAGTGCGTCCCATGCACGATCCGTCTGGAAAATGTTCGCCATGTCGGCCATCGAACAGCCTGCACGCATGTCAGGTAAGTAAACTTTCTGATGGTCGTTCGTTAATATATCAGCCGTTTCTGCCATGAAATGCACACCACAAAAAACGATATGCTCCGCTTGTTTATTGGCTGCACAAAGTTGTGCAAGTTGCAGGGAGTCTCCCGTTACATTTGCAAACTGAATGACTTCGTCTTTTTGATAATGATGTCCTGGGATGAAAAGTTTCTCCCCGAGCTGTAGTTTGATTGCTATTATACGCGCTTCCATTTCCTCACTCGTTAAATTTCGGTATGTTTCCGGTAATGTTCCACTTTTTTTCTCTTCAAAATAGTGCATGATGGACACGTCGATTCCCCCATTATTTAGTGCTGTTCTTAATGTTTGCGCTAATATCTAGCGCCTTTACAGAATGTGTTAAATAACCTAATGAAATATAATCTACACCCGATTCCGCATATGCTCTGATAGTATCGTTTGTAATCATCCCAGATGCTTCTGTAATAATTGTGTCAGGTACAATTTGTCTCCATTCTGCAATGATTTCAGGTGTGCAATTGTCGAACATAATAATGTCTACCTTCGCCCCAACTGCTTCTTGTAATTGCTCGAACGTTTCAATTTCGACTTCAATTTTGACCGTATGTCCAAGTGAAGCTTTTACCGTTTCAACTGCTTTCGTAATTGAGCCGGCAAAGGCAATGTGATTATCTTTTAACATAACTGCATCATACAATCCATTACGATGATTAAAACCACCGCCTGTACGAACAGCGTATTTATCCAACATTCGTAAGCCCGGCATTGTTTTCCTCGTATCACAAATTTTCGTTCCTGTTCCTCTAACTTTCTCCACTACTCGATTTGTTTCAGTCGCAATGGCACTCATTCTCTGAATTAAATTTAAAATGACTCGTTCACTTTTAAGCAAGCTATGTATAGGACCTTTTGCTGTTGCAATGACAGTTCCTTTTTCAATTGAATGACCGTCTTCTACGTAACAATTTACTGTCGAGCTTTGGTCCACAACATGTAATCCCTCTTCAATCACCTTTTTCCCGCAAAAAATACCGTCCATTTTTGCAACGATATCCAATTCTCCAATCATCGTTTCAGGGAATAAGAATTCACTAGATAGATCACTATCCCCTATATCCTCTATATAAAATTGCTCAAGCATTGATTTCAACTTGATGGTATTCATGTTGTCGTTCCCTCATTTCGATTCCTTTTTTTGATTGGACAATATGGATTTGTCTCCATCGTTCATCCTCAGTAGGGTAATCTTCTCGATTGTGAGCTCCTCTACTTTCTTCCCTTAGCTGTGCAGAAGTTGTTATCAGTTTCGCAACTTGCAGCATAAACAATCGTTGTAAAGTTTCGGTACTATACTCATCCAATGACATGTCATTTAAAATCCATTCATCATATTCACTTAACCAATCCTGAAGGGTTTTAAGTTCTGAACTGGTCCGAATTATCCCTGCATATGCCATCATTTTTGCACGCAGTTCTTCTTTGTCGGGTAACGGTGGTAAATTAACCGTCATATCTTTCGTCAGGTCATTATATGGGATTACCACTTCTTCTTGAATCAACTGTTCATTTAAATGATTAGCTAATCTTTGGCCATAATGAAGTCCTTCTAACAAGGAATTACTTGCAAGTCGGTTGGCGCCATGGACACCTGTAGAAGCTGTTTCACCAATTGCATACAAACCATCAATAGACGTTTTCCCTACCGAATTAACAGCAATTCCTCCCATCAAAAAATGGCATCCCGGCGCAACCGGTATTTTCTTTTCTTTTAGTGACACTCCATTTGTCTGACACATTGCCGTAATTGTTGGAAATTGCTCTTCGAATCGGTCGATCATCGATATATCCAAATAAACTTCTTTTTTAGCCAATCGCTGTTGATATAGTTCTTTTGCAACGATATGTCTCGGAGCTAAGTCTTCCATTGGATGTTTACCGGACATTATCGACTTCCCTGATTCATCTATCAGATGGGCCCCCTCTCCCCTGACTGCTTCAGAAATCAAACCCGCTGTTTTCCCTTTTAAATAGAGAAGTGTCGGATGAAATTGAATGAATTCCATATCTACAATTTCTGCACCTGCTCGATAAGCTAAAGCAATTCCATCACCAGCTACTGAAGGATCGTTTGATGTAATAGAAAACAATCCGCCAATGCCTCCCATAGCTAAAATCACTTGATGACCAAAATAAGATTCATTTTGACCATTCTTGTCCTTCGCTTTAATACCGATACACTTTTTCGTAGTAGGATGAATAATCAGTTCATATACAAACCGATTTTCTAAAATATCAATATCGTGCCTTAGTGTTGAATTAAGATGTTCCATTATGTATTTCCCAGTTGCATCACCGCCACAGTGGACAATCCTTTTCTGTCCATGAGCGCCTTCCATTCCTAAATCTAATTGACCATCGTTATCTTTATCAAAATCAAGTCCACTTTTTTTCAATTGTTCTATAAGTTTTGGGCCGTTTTCAACTAGATTAAGTACTTCCTTTTCATTATGAAAGTCGCATCCAGCTTTAATCGTATCTTGATAGTGAAATGCTGGTTTATCCTCTTTGCCTACAGCCGATGCGATACCACCTTGTGCTCGATATGAATTATTGGCTCGTTTTGTGGATTTTGTTATAACGAGTATACAAAATTGATCGTTTAGATGATTGGCTAGTTGCATGGCAGCGATTCCGCTACCGACAATGATGCAGTTATACATCTTCACTAGTATCCTCTCCAAATCTTTTTGTATCTTGATAGGTGTCTTGTCACCTATCTTTACATAAAAGAGGAACTATGGCAAGATGAAATTATTATGTAACTGGAGGGAAAGAACTTTGCATTATTTTGATTATGCGGCAACAACGCCATTACATCCGAGCGCGGCACATGTATACAGTGAACTTTCGCAGTTATGCTATGGCAATACGAGTAGCTTACATGAAGTGGGAACTGAAGCAGTAAATACGCTGACTTTTTGTCGTGAGGAACTTGCAAAGATGCTTGACGTTGATACTGCAGGACTTTATTTCACCTCTGGGGGTACAGAAAGTAATTTACTTTCTATCATTTCACTAGCGAAAGCGAATCGGCATAAAGGGAATCATATCATTACAACTATGGGAGAACACCCATCTATCGATTCTGCCTTGGAGTATTTAAAAAAAGATGGATTCAACGTAACGACAATCCCCTTTACTGAGGAAGGTATTGTGAACCTAGAATTGTTTGAAAATGCTTTAACTAGCGAAACCGTTCTAGTAAGTATCCAACATGTTAATCCAGAGATTGGAACGATACAGCCGCTAAATAAGATTGCTGAAATTTTAAAAGAGCGCTCCATTCTACTACATAGTGATTGTGTTCAGTCATTCGGAAAAATAGATTTAAAATCGATTGCGTCTATTGTCGACAGCTTAACAATTTCAAGTCATAAAGTGTATGGCCCTAAAGGTGTTGGCGCGGCATATATTCAACCTCGTCATCGACTTGTTCCCGTTTTTCCTGGCCTCGTACATGAATCAGGCTTTAGAGGTGGTACAGTTAATGTCCCTGGCATCGCGGCATTTACCACTGCTGCTGACTGTGCAATCAAAATGGACCATCAAGGGAAATCATTTCGAGATGCATTTCTAAACAAAATACAAAAGCATCATGAACTATTTACTATTTATCAGTCACCTAATAGTAATTTACAATTTCAAAACATTATTGGGCTTGGAGTAAGAAATGTTGAGGGCCAACTAATCATGCTCGAATTGAATCGACTCGGTTTTGCCATTTCAACTGGTAGTGCGTGCCAAGTCGGTCAACAACATGCATCAAAAGCTATGATGGCTCTACAAGTACCTTCACAACAAGCGAGTGAATTTATCCGTATCTCTTTTGGACGAGATACAACTTTAGATAGCGTTAATGAATTAGCTGATCGGCTCATAGAAATTGCAAACAAAATACGGACACCCATTAAAGAAAACTAACTGCATTAGGAGGAATGAAGATGAAGGCAAGCGAAAAAATGCTCGGCAAGGAACGCCGTCAATTTATTGTTGACACATTACTCTCATCCACCGAACCATTGACGGGAAGAGCACTAGGAGAAATGACAAATGTAACTCGGCAAGTGATTGTCAGTGATATTACATTACTCAAGGCAAAAAATGAACCAATTATTGCGACCAGTCAAGGGTAAATCTATTTGGATGTGCAAATGATACGAACTGGAGAAGGATTAAAGTTATAAAACCATTCTAATGACGCATATGACAACCTTAATTAAAAGAAAAAATGATATAAATAATGCCACAAAGCATATTTATATCATTTGTAGTTTGTATGAAGCCACTATACATGTTATTTGTCATTGTACGGTGAGTTCGAATTAAATGAAGAAGGTTTCTTGAAATTTCAACTTAATCACTATAATCCCCTACTCCATTAACTTAGGAAAAACAACGATCACTACTGTACCAGATGAATTGGACTGTACACTAATTTCTCCGTCCATTGCTTCTACAAGTTGCTTTGTAATAGCAAGTCCAAGTCCTGTCCCTGAAGCCTCTGAAGTCGTATTTGTTCCTCGATAATAACGATTGAACAGATTATCTAATTCATCTTTAGGAATGCCTTGTCCTTCATCTCGAATTTGAAATTGTACCTTATTATCTAACTCAGTTATTTGCAAATAAATTGATGTACCTTCTGAAGTATGTTTTTCCGCATTTCCTACAATATTATCGAGAATACGCTTTAGTAAAATTGAATCAGCTAATATATGTATTTCGCTATTCATCTGCTCCATCTTAACATTTTCAGAAGTAGTGTTTTTTACATACTCATTTATAAATGCATTCAAATTTACTTCTTCCATAGAAATAACAATCGCATTGTTTCTTAGTTGATATGTATATGTTAAATCTTCAATTAGTGCATCCATATATTCAGCTTTTTCCTGCATCGTTACAGCAAATTTCCGTACATCTTCTTGTGACCATTCATGATCCATAGAAGATAACATTTTAGAATAGCCATAAATAGAGCTAAGTGGTGTTTTCAAATCATGAGAAAGACCTGTTATCCATTCTTCACGTAACTTTTCACTCTGCTGTATTTTGCATTCATTATCAGCTAATTTAGTAGACAATTGAGTTAGTGATTGATCTACTTCATCAAAAATACGGTATTTTCTCTTGAAGCGTCCGTTTCTTTTACGCCTTAGCTTATGATCGTTTACAAAGCCAAAGTCTTGTCCTGCTAATTTTTCAATTCTCTTTAGAAAATGTAAAACAGGTCTTCCAAAACGATTGCCTATAAAAGCTGAGAAAATAACGATAAGAATTAACAGATACACATGGAAAATCGCAATCACAATTAATGCCTTTTTTAAACCATTCATAAAAATAGGTTCACTTGGATTATAGTGAGGATTTTTCATACGGACGACAAGTAATGAGCCGTCCTTTAATATTTCTGAAGCAACAAGCTCTTTCGTCTCTGTTAAATTCCCACTCCCCATCAAAATCTTGATTGGTTCAAGTTCTTTTGTTTCTTTGCCAAATAGAATCTTCTGTCGTTGGCCATTTGCACTATATTGTTCTACTATCGCATCCGATTTACTGAGATGTTGCTTTATTGTACTAGATATATGTTGAATACCCTGTTCTGAAATAACCTCTAGTAAATTTTCGGCTGTATTATTCTGTATAAAAACAAGGTATTGATCATTTTTGATCCGCCAAATATGTCCTTCTTCATGCTTCTCTATTTTTGCCAATTCCTTCATGGTGTAGGATCTGGCTTGTTTTTCTGAACTGGCAAGTAATTGTCCATTCTCATCAAGCAAATGGATAACTCCTCCACTTTTTTCTGCTGAATTAATCAACTTCTGAGTTAGTTTGAAAGAGCCATTCTTCTCTTCTATATCCATTTCAACATCCATTTTATCCATCGTCATTAAGTTTACATAACTCGATGCCTTTTCATTTTCATACACTGCATAAAAGATTAAAGACATAACAGACAGGAGTAAAATAATATAAAATACCGCAAAGTAGCTAATAAATCTTAAAGTCATCTTACTCGATAAACGCATTTCTTACTCCCCCTTAACTAATTTGTAGCCAACTCCTCTTACTGTTGTTATAAGTGCAGGGCGACCTGGGTCTACTTCTATTTTTTCACGCAACTTTCGAATATGGACCATGATGGTATTATCATCAACATAATAATCATCACCCCATACTTGTTCGTAAATTTGTTCCTTTGACAGAACTTGTCCAGGATGCTCGCAAAATAATTGTAATAAATGAAAGAGCTTACCAGATAAAATTGTTTTTTCCCCGTCAATTATTAACTCGGCAGCTGAAATATTTAGCTGAAAGCGTCCATAATCAAATGTATCTTCTGGAATTGTTACTTTTCTTAATGCACTATATCGCTTACTATGTACTTTCACACGAGCTGCTAATTCTAATGGATTAAATGGTTTTGTAATATAATCATCTGCACCAGACATAAACCCCCGTAGTATATCAGCATCTGAAACTTTTGCCGTTAAAAAGAAAATTGGTGCATTATGAGTAGGACGTATTTTCTCAGCAAGTTCAAGCCCAGTACCATCTGGCAACATAATATCTAAAATAAAAAAATCGTATTTTACTTTTTCAATTTGTTTAGTGGCTTCATCCACACTTCCACAAATATCCACATATGAAAAACCTTCTTTTCGTAATATAATATCTACCATGTCTGCAATTGCTTGTTCATCATCTACGACCAATATTTTAGCATCCATTTTCAATGCACTCTCCAATTTAAGGTGATTTTAAGATTTATTTCAGTTCAGCATAAGAATCTCTATCTATACTAACAAATAGAGAGTATTTAAGGAGGAATTTTTTTTTGGAACGACAGCGTGTTCGATTAGTAGATAGTTTAAGAGGATTTAGTTTATTTGGTATTTTACTTGCCAATTTGCTTATTTTTCAATATGGCATGTTTGGAAAGGACCTTATTTCATTTTATAATTTATCCGATTTCAATTTCGGTTCTTATAAATTTATTCAAGTGTTTGTAGAAGGTACATTTATGCCCATCTTTACTTTTTTATTTGGCTATTCACTTATTAAATTAGTTGAATCTATAAGAGAAAAAGGAAGAAAGTCTCGTTGGTTTTTAGTTAGACGTTTTTTAATGCTATTAACTTTAGGTTTACTACATAGTACATATATTTGGGAAGGTGATATCCTCACTTTTTACGGTGGTATTGGCTTCTTTTTATTTTTCTTTATCAATCGTAAACCAAAAACACTCATTATTTGGGGTATTGTATTATTGTTATTAATCACTGTAACAGGCTACGGAAAATATGAAGAAACTGAAAAAGAAAAAACTATAACTGCAAGCTACGTAGAAAAGACTACTGACATATATAAAAATGGGACATATTCAGAAATCAAAGATCACCGTAATAACGGTGAAGATCCTTTGACTGCCATGTTTGATGAGGATACAATTCCTTCATTTTTCATCATACTTTTACTTCCATTTGTAATAGCTCCATTATTTTTGTTTGGTATGGCTGCAGCAAAATTAAACATTTTCGCAAAACCTAAGGAAGAACGAAATTCATACTTTAAATATATGTTAATTTTCATTCCACTCGGTCTTATTTTAAAGATCATCGGGCATTTAGCAGAGAAAAGTGATTGGGCTTCCATTGGAGTAATGAGCGGGGGACCAATTCTAGCATTAGGCTATATGGCAGCTTTTGCATATCTATTTTCTAGCCATTCACAAGCTTTACCATTCCGAGCATTTGAGAGCGTTGGAAAGCTATCTCTTACAAACTATATTATGCAATCTGTTATTTGTACGACTATTTTCTACGGCTACGGACTTGGTTTATTCGGTAACTTCGGTACATTTAATAGTATTTTAATTGGTGTCGTTATCTTTGCAATTCAATGCTTCATCAGTACTATGTATTTGAAAAAATTCAAACGTGGCCCATTAGAGTTATTACTTCGCATCGTGACAAATTTCTCTTGGAATGGTCGTGTAAAAACAAAGTAAAAGGATGTTTTTGGCCCCTTTTAATCTATATCCTTACACAGCAATTACCTTTTTCTATCTAAAAAGAATACCTCTCTTTACTTTTACGGATTACAGCCGTATTAATACTAGCAGATACAATGTTCAATTTAGAAGTACGCTCAGAACGAGAATCAGAATAATAAGTCGGAGGTAAAAGATGTTTAAAGTCCATCGTTATATAGCCTACTTGATATTTCATAAAACCAAAACATTATTTTAGACGTATGCTAATACTACATGTAACAAAGGAAGGGACCTCTCCAATTTAGAGAGATCCCTTCTTTTTTTGTTAACTTCTGCATAACACACATTATTTAAAAAGTTCTATTTTAGCACTACCGTCTAAATAATCAGGGTAAGCTTGCAGTGGAATGTCTCTTCTGAGATTCTAAAGGAGGAAGGCAGTTTTACACAAAACATCCCGGTGACCTTGCATTACTTGTAGAAAGGCTTCGTCATTCCCTTCAACTGCCTTTTTTATCATTTCATGATCCATCATTCACCCTCCCCTCTAAATGTTAGACTCACTACTATATAAATCCGTTTAATTAAAACTAAATATTTCTAATTCATTTAAAAGAATAAAAGATGAAAAACTCATCTAACATCAATCTTATTTACATTATTTTTTTAACTGTATGCATTAAAAACAATAATTTTACCTTAATTAGAAATTTAGTATTATAATGGATATACCATTTTAGAAAAAGGAGGGTTTTTTTGTTAGAGGAAAATATACCTAGGAAGAAACTTGGGCTTTTTTCTATTTTTATGGCCTTATTCTGTTTAATAACTGGAATTCTAGCTTACTCTTTTAATATTTATCCTGGGGGTTATTCAATAAAGGAGAATTCAGAAGAAGTAACAGTTATAAAAAAGAATTTTTCCAAAAAAGAGAAATATACTTTTGAGATTTCAGAAGAAAACCAAATAATAATTTTCTTAATAAAAAATGATGTCAAACAATTACTTACTATGTGGTTAGTAATCATTTTTAGTGGATCTTCATTGTTAATTAATTTAGTAAATCAACTACACTTAAAAGACAAAAACGCATTTTATATAACTTCCATACTCCTAATAATCCTATTACCATTAGTAATTTATGTTTATATCGGTAAGTTGGATCATATAGAACAATTATTAGAAATTTAAAAAATAATTAAAGAGACTTGACTGAAGTCAAGTCTCTTACAATTACCTTATAGACATATTAGTAAAAAGGTTCGGTCTATGTATAACTACTAGCCTTGTATTAACTTCTTAGTGTTCCTACACTCCTATAAAATTCCATAAAGAAATAGACACTAAAGCCAATTAGTATTACCCCTGCAAGAACAGAAGCCCATTGAATATACCTAGTGTTTAATACCTTCCTCGTACCAGCAATTATTGTCATTAAACCAATATCATGTATCAATATCCCGATTAATATGCCCGCTCCTATTACTAAAAAGTTAATCGTGTTTGATGCATCAAATGAATTAATCAAAATCGGCCCAAAAATACTAACCCAAAATACCAAGTTCCCTGGTGAAACCGCTACAAGTAAGCCATTAAAATACGATGATTTAAGAGATTTCGTCGATTTTTCTCCTGAAAGCGAAATACCATGACCTGCGTTTTTTATACTATCGTAGCCTACATACAATAAGAATAATGCACCGAGCAACCACAAGAAAGTTTGAATAATAGGTACAGCTAGTACTGAAGCTAATCCAAAATATAATAATAAAATAAGTACTAAATCTACTGTCATTCCACCTAGTCCAACAACCCAACCATGCATAAAGCCGTTTTTAAGTCCCTGCTTCGTCATCTCTATAGTAATTGTTCCAACTGGTAGTGCAATGGAAAGCCCTAGTAATATATTCGTTAAAAATAGCGTAACCAACTTATAACCCCCTTCATTATGCATTTATTTATATTTATATTAATATATAATGAATTATTATGCAATAATGTGAGTATTTAAAGAAATGGAAGTTAAATATTCTACACTCCTCTTAAAGCTGAAAAATTGCGGCTGTCCAAAATTACACATAAATATAATAACTTTCCTTCATTAGTTATTGTATTTAAACTTCTCTTTTACTATCCTTGCTTTTTTCCGTCCTTTTCAAATAACGTATTAACGTCATCTCGCTGTTGATTTCTACTTCTAATCCAGTCTTACTGTAACCTAGTTTTTCATAAAAATAGCAATTCCGCTTCTCTTGTTTTATCGTATCAAGTTCCCATTGTCGTGTTTTATTGTATTTATGTTCTATTTGTTTAAAAACTTCTTGAGCGATTCCTTTACCTTGAAAAACCGGATGAATATATATAGGACTTATTCTTGCTCGATTATTTTCTCTTGTAACAACCCTAATCCCTCCAGCCATATTTTGACCATAGCAAATTACATAATAATCTGAATACGTTTCAGCTATTCTATTTGCTAACTTTTCGATTGGTTCATTCGCCGGGTTTGTTTCTAAATCATTGTATTTTATTAATAGAGGCATAAAAGCGGCTACTTGGATTTTATGTAATGCTGCAAGATCTTTATTCGTCGCAATTCTTAATGTTATTGGCTTAGGCATTTACAACACCCCTTATTTTGGTAATAATGTTATATCTATTCTCCCATACATGGTTGAAAATTTAAATTAATTATAAGATTTTTATAAATTTTCAAATACATTATAATCAGTTACAAAAATTGTTAATACTAGTGAAATTATATGCAGATTAGCTATACTATATTTATAGCCACAGATAAAGTATAGCGTAATAGTTATTCATGTAGGTGTATTGTCGTTCAGTAAATTTAGCAAGTACAGGGCCAAACTAAATAGCAAAAATTGCTGTGGATTGGTTAATAAACGTTCGAGGTGATTTATGAAAATACATATTTCTCAGTTGCAACCTGATAAACTATCAGACTCTCAACTCACAGATTTTCTGTTCAAAAATCTAGAAGATGATAATGAGTAGGGAGATGTGATTTTTGTTCCGGGTAGTAGTAAAGCTGTAACATATCGCTTACCAAAAGCAATACAACTATATAACGAAGGTAGAGCAAAGAAAATATTATTTTCTGGTGGAGTTATTTGGGAAAACACAAACTTAAATGAGGCACAATTATTAAAACAAAGGGCTATCGAATTGGGCATCCCAGAAGAGGTTATTTTAACAGAAGACCTATCACTTCATACGAAAGAAAATGTCCTTGCTTCACTACTTATACTAGATCGGGCATTTGAATTACATAACATTAAGAGAATATTAGTTGTTACTACTAGATATCACATGAGACGAACACTTTTAAACCTTAAAACCTTCATGCCGGAATGGATACAATATTCAATGTGTTCGGTAGATGACAATACTACAAAGGCTAATAACTGGTTTGAAAACCCATATGGCAGAAAAAGAGTTGAAATGGAAGCAAATAAAATTATTAAATATGTTAAACAAGGAAGTATTATGGATGAAATTATAGACATATCCGAATGCTGATGATGGTTTTAAACACCAAGTTTATGTAATGACTGTAAATTTAGGCAGTCATTTTTTATTGAATATTTTCTAAAAAATTCAGCTTATCACCATTTCTTTATGTTATCATTTATTATAAATATTTCCATTATTAGCAAACACCCCTCTGCTAATTTGGATTCGATGATCGATTTCAACAAAAAATTCTAAAACCAGTTAAGGAGTGAACCCAATGTAGATAACAACTTTCTCTTGAACAATTAAATAAGAGGGGTTGTTTGTGTTGAAAAATAAATCATTCCGTGCATTGCTGGCAGGAGAGTCTTTAGCCAATGCAGGAGATACTTTTTACATTGTGGCTCTCATCACAACTGTTTTTAGTGTGACAGATTCTTTGTTTTATGTTTCTTTAGTTCCCGTCATTAATTTATCTGGCGGATTTTTGGGTGGATTAGTCGCTCCACTTTTAATTGATCGATATAAATTAAGGTCAATTTTATTAAATTCTCAATTATTGAAGACCTGTCTATTACTTTTATTATCACTGTATGTATCACTATTCCTATCAATTGATACGTTTGTGATCATTTATTTACTGATTTTTTGTACTAATTTTTTGGATGGCTTCGCCCATCCCACTAGTAGTGCGATTATTCCTGAGCTTATTGAAGAGACTTACTTGTTAAAAGCGAATAGCCTCATGTCGTCTGTTTATCAGTTCATTAATATGGGCGGATGGGCAGTTGGTGGGATTTTGGCAGTGCTTTTACATTCAAATGGATTGCTGATTTTAACGTTTATCTTGTATGTATTGTCCACTTTCTTATTGTCATTTATTAAAATCGACGAGAAAAAACATGCTACACAATCAACTAAAAAAGAAAGTAATCTGCATTCCTTTTTAGAAGGATGGAAATTAATATTAGTAGATAATAAGTTGCGTATACTTCAAATCACTCTGTTTTTAGGCTCCATTGCTGGCCCTGTTTGGGTATCTTCTATCATTTACCCATTTATAGAGTTACGACTGCATGAAGGTACTGAGTGGTGGGGTTACATTAATGCTGCTTTCTTTTTAGGCTTATTTTTTGGTGGTTTGATTGGGTATACGAAATCTGATTTAGTTGACCGGCACATCCATTTTGTCATATTGATATGTAGCTTTGTTGTTTTTTTAATGACTTTTCTTTTTGGGATCAATAGTTCCCCATTACTCGCTCTTTTGGTGAGTTGTATTTATGGATTATTCTACGAATTAAGTATGATCGCCATTCACACACTCATTCAAGGTAGGGTCAAAGAAAAACTTCTAGCAAAAGTATATGCTGCTCAAAGTTCTATAACTATGGCTACTTTTGGTATCTCCACTCTGATCATGGGTGTCATAGGAGAACGTATTAATATAATTGCTGTATATATGGTTTCTTCAATTGTTTTATTGTTGGCATTTCTCATTCTGTTGATAAAGAAAAAGCACTTGTCTTTATCAGTAGTTGATACGCATCAAAGCGTCGAAAATGAATAACTTAGGATTAAGTATGTAAGCATTATAAAAAACGTCCATTCCAGTTCAATAGTGAACTGAGTGGACGTTTTAATTTTATTGCATTCTTTTATCTATTGTAATACTTCCTGTTAATCAATTCATGAAACTACTTTATTCAGGTGTACAAATCTATCATTTCCATTAAGAACTATCAACGAACGTCCGAGAACTATCGAATCAAAAGTTAAAGTAGATGAAGAAGGCTACAATTACAATTAAAATGATTGTTTCAAGAAAATTATAATCCTGGTCTTTTTTATTGCGGATTTGTTCTCGATAAAGCCGTTGAACTTGTTTTTTATTCGCAAACTTCATCAATACTCCCCCAACTAATCATAAAGTGTATTCAAATATTACTGTTATAACTACCAACCGGACTTATTATCTATTTATTACTTATAATACCATTTCTTTTGTTTTCATCTATATTTTTTTTGAACTTCTTTTATTATTATATGCTCGGATATGATTTCTTCTAAAGGTATAGGCCCAAGTACATTTTTTCGCTAATTTCTTTCAAGTAATTTTTAATATCATATAGCATTGAATTAGCAAGATGGTTAATCAATTAATAGTAAAAAACGGCCATAATTAGCAACCTCATTATGAAATTATTTAGATGTTGGTGGTGAGGTGAAAACAAAATTACCCTAGTGTTTTATTAAATTAAAAAACTTCGCTTAACCTACATCTTCAGTTCCATTCCCACTCTTTACCTTTCAATAATTCTATAATCAATTCGTAAAAAAGGAATACCAAAAATCTTCATCTTATGAAGTGCTGTTAGATGGCCTTTATGCGTTTCTATAATTGTAAAATGCTCGGAAAATGGCAGCTTGAATAGGAATTTTCCTGCTGCTAAATAAATTCCTTCATCCCCACTACCTTCACTTGTTAATATTAGTCGCCCTTCTATTTCCTCAAGTTGTAAAATACCGATCATGGAGGAATACGGTAAAGGCAATGCAATATTCATATATGTTCTGCCTGCAGTATTATGCTGAGAATAGATGGCCACAAAAGCGGTTTGCTCCCCCACTTTCCGAATCCAAGCACGTGGTTTAACTCTACCATCCACTCTCGTATCAATTTTCTTTATTTCCCCCGTCATTTCGGTTTCTTTACTTGAAATCGGTAAGTTTAATTGTTGCATTTGTTTGCTAATTGATTTATAGCACATAGCAAATGGTTTAAACCAAGTCGCCCATTTAATAGAAGCAACTAGTTGATATCGATCCGTTTGCTCATAAAATTCTATAATTGTTTTTGGCAATGCTTTTGTATCAACAAAAGCACTCAAATCATCCACAAGGCCTGGATGATTTGAGTCATCGGTTACTATCAATTTTCCACGAACTTGGCTTATTGGAAAATCCCATGAAAGCTGTTTCGTTTTTGGTGGAGACATCGCCCATCCAACTACACCGAGTAGGCCGAAGATAATGCAGTTAAAAAAACCGTGAAAAGCAAGCATAATGTCAATACGAATTATCCATTCACCAAAGGTATTTCCTAATGCATAAAGGAATGGAAAAATAATCGTCACAGCTAGAGCACTAAAAGAAAGACGGATACATACAGCTTGTATACGTGTTATAAAGTGGGTTTGAAATGCCAGTACAACAAGACTATAAATAGCGAAAATATACATTAAAACCGAAATCACTTCGAGTATTGGCCAGAATGTAATACCTATTGCAACAAGAATAGGTCCTGACAAAATCATTGGGACAATCCATCTATACAACTTTGAATCATGCAATCTGCCAAAAAGGCCAAGAGAAATACACAATAAAAACGCTGAATAATGAAAATGAATGCCCGTCAACCAAGTTATCAGTGGACTAAACCCTGTATTTACTCCTGCTATATAGGAAAAGAACCAAAGTCCCCCGACAAATAAATACATCATGCCAATATCAATTGAAATTTCTGCCCAGTTCACAAAACCTCGTCGCAAGAATCGCTTCGCTCCTAGTACTGCTACAAATAAAGTAAATGCGACGTAAACTAATGCAAGTATTACTGACCAGGTACTAGATGAAATAATATGTAAAATAAATATAGAAACCATTCCTGTGAAAATGATAAAGCGATGTAACCTTTTTATTTTTATGATTAGTTGAAGTATTACAGGCACAAATATTAACTGTGCTGCTGTTAACATTAGAAAGAAAGGCTGTTGCTTTGTGAACAGACTACTTGCGATAAAAAGAATGAGACCTATTATCGTTATTGAACTAAAAAGATTGTTCCTTGAATTCACCTGCGTAAGCCATCACCTTTCCTATAATTGGGTTATGAATAAACACATGGATCGAAAATAATTCACGTACTTCATCATAACCTTCTTCCACTATGACACGACCTTCTAATACTCGTGGAATAGGCACTTCAAATTCCCCTATAACTACGCTCTGAAAACCTGATCGAATAAGTAATCTCCCTTCTTTTGTCACATCAAATGTTAAATCTGAATATAAAAGACTAGGTTCACCTAAATAATCTTTTACAACTTTTCGCTTAGTATCAATTGACATACATGCATTAAAACATCTTGTCCTCTCTTTAAAATAGAAGGTACGTTCCCAATATACTTCAACTTCACCATTCGGTAATAATTTACATGTATTTTTAATCGTAAATGGCACGTCTTGACCATTTTCAGGGAATAAAAATTTCCAATTACTCGCAAACTTTAAGAATGGAGTTAACCATCTAGCGCCCGTTTCTATTTTTGACATCATACCGATCGCGAAAAATGGTACATCTATTGGTAGTGCATAACGCGCTTGTAATTTAGGATGGAGTTTGTGGAATTCTTCCCCCAAAAGGTTTTGGTAAATTGTCATTCTAACCCCTCTCTCTTTTACGAATACAACTAGACGCAGTTGGCAAATCTTTTGACATGTAGAAACCTATAATAGATATAACCCATAAGCTCATATTAAATGTAACCGGATTGAATGGATGTGTTGCGATTGCAGGATCTGCCAGTAAAGCACTAATTGTTAACATCGGGAACACTATAATTTGTAATGCAAATAATCGCATTTTGTTGCGATATAGTAGCCAGACAAGTGCAAATAAAATCTCAAGTATACCGATTATGCTTACTGCTTTTATAGCAGCTGTTCCTTCTATTGCAGTTAAACTTGATAACATAGCCACCTCCTCAGGATGCTTAGCAACCAGTTTCGGTATAAGCCCTTGATACATCCAAACGAAAATAAACAAAAGAGTAATAACATAGCTTCCAAAAAAACGTAAATATTGTGTTCTTGGGACTTCTCCCTTTTCAACCCAACGCTTCAGAACATCAAAACTAAGAGCTGTTGCCCAGCCCATAACCGGACGGAAAAATCGATCTAGTAGCCCTCCTAGCATTCCATAACGTACTTTATAATCATATTGCGTTAAAAATGTCAGTCCCTTTTCTGTCGGTACATATTTCCAATAGCCTTTACCTTCACTAATTGGCGAAATCTTCTGGTCAGTCCCAAAATGAAGTGAGGAGGTTCTAGTGCCATCATTCTTGTTATGTATACCATTACTTTTACCCCAACCCGCTACCTTTAAGCCGAGCCCGATTTTCGTTTCATACAGAAAAGATTGCGGATCTTTTTCTTTTACTTTCGGTAAATATGTAATGGAAGAAAAGCGTAAATCCCATTGTTCATGGAGTTCAGGTTTTTGTGTAAACTCCCAGACATCATCAATATCTGCTTGAATAGGTATTTCTACATAAATTGGTTTATTCTTCATTCTATAACACCTCTACTTTAATACTTTGGCGTGTTGACCAAGCTGCTATAAACATCAACCATAAGCATATGCAACACACCCCTTATATAACTGCCCAATCATACGTCAGAGCTATCTTAAGCACCAAAGTCATATATAGTATATGCTACAGAAAAATTAGCTCACAAAATACCTTTTGGCTTACCGTTGTTTGTAGACAAAAAAATACCATAGTAATAATTACAGGTAAATAAAATCTTTAATTTACCTCCATTTTTGGTAATTAGGTTAATGTTAACAAAAAAGGCATGTAATAAATAGGTATAAAAAAATAACCTATACTTTTAAAAGTATAGGCTATTGAAATCAACTCAATCTGTCTTCAATTTAGAATATAAATTAAGGTCAATAAATTTTCCATTAGATTTTTCAGCTTGTCTTAGTGTTCCTTCGAATGCAAAGTTTAACTTTTGCAAAAGCTTTATGGAATTTATATTTTCAGGTTCAACTTTTGCTTCGATTCTATTTAACTCTAAAAACGTAAATGCATAATCTAACAAAACACTGATTGCTTCAGTAGCATATCCCTTACCCCAAAATGATTTAGCAAGATCATAACCGATTTCCACTTTGGCATTTTCAAAATCTATGGAATTAAAACCACATGACCCGATAATTTCATTCGATTCCAACTCAATGATCGAGTAACGCATAGCTTTGTTCTCTTGAGCCAATTCATCTAATAATTCTATCATATCTTTTGCCTGGTTTTCATCAGTAAAATTGCTGATATTCATGAATTTAGTAACATCTGGGTCAGACCAAATCCTAAATAAACTAGGAGAATCCGATACCTTCATTTTCCTTAATAATAACCTTTTTGTGTGTAGTTCTGTAATCAATACTTTTCCCTCCATTATGTTTTAGTTTTTGGGTTAAAGTTATTGATATCTGCGCATAGTCCAGTCCCTTCAGTGTAAGATCTGGCTTTATTATACAAATTTCCGTTAACTAACACAAATAGAAAATTGTTATTTCTATTGTTTATGGACTTCTGGACTTTTCATCATATCACTGACTTTTCAATTGAGATTGGTACCGGACTAAAATAAGTTAGCTATACTCTTTAAACTCCACTCATATTAACTAGCTGTTTTCATAGTATTAAAGTTTCTTTTTTACATTATTATTTACAAAAGGAAATATATACCTTAGTATTTTTAGTAAAAGGAGGCCTTTCAATGACGATTCTTTCCATTAACAATCTTTCCATGAGCTATAAAAAACAAAAAGTACTTGATAACATAAATCTCACTATTAATTCACCCGGTATTTGGGCTTTAGTAGGTCCAAATGGTACGGGAAAAACTACTTTTCTAAATACAGTTACGAATCTAATTCCCGCTACTTCAGGAAAAGTGACATTGGTGGGTAAGCCAAATACTGATACTTCTGTCTTCAAAGAAGTCGCTTTCTTACAAGATAATACGGTGCTCTTTGATTATTTGAATGGCTACGATCATCTTAAATACATATGTGATGTACAAAAAATTAATAAAACGTATTCAAGAAGTAGCTAAATATGTTGGAATGGAAAATTATCTAAAGAAAACAGTAGGAAACTATTCATTAGGAATGAAACAGCATCTTCTTTTGGCAATGGCCATCATAAATCAACCAAAGTTATTATTTCTTGATGAACCATTAAATGGATTAGACCCTTCCAGCGCTATTTTAATGCGTAAAATTTTGCTTGAACTTGCTAACCAAGGGACAACAATCATCCTATCTTCTCACAACTTATCCGAGATTGACCGTGTGACAAAGCAAATATTGTTCTTAAAAGAAGGACAAATAATAGAAGAAGATATGAGCCAACACGAAACGATCTATTATCATTTTATTGTTTCTGATTTGGTAAGGGCAGTTAAACTACTAACTGCAGAGGCTTATCAAATTGGACAAACTGAACACGGATTTAAAGTAAAGCTTGGAAGCCATTTATTACAACATTTATTAGACTTATTAAAAGAAGATGAAATTGTTATTTTAGATGTTCAAAAAGAGATAGTCGGTTCGGAAAAACGATATGAAGAAATCTTTGAAGTGTGAGGTAAATGAATATGAAACTCATATTATTCGAACTAAAAAAGATGATTCGTACGAAAGGTGTTCCTATACTACTTCTATTAACTGTACTATTTATAAGCGGCCTATTTATGCGTAATGTAATTCAGCAGGATGCATTGCAAACTAAAAAAATCGAAAAGTTTACTAAATATAGATCGAATGTTATTGGTCAATACCAAACCGATAGAGAAGCATTAAAAAAAGGTCCAAATGCCGAAATTGAAGCTAGATTTGAAGTTGGAGGGCTATTATTCGACCAACTAGAAAAGCTTATTAAAGCAATTGAGGATAAGAAATGGAAAAAAGAATTAAAATCTGAAATTGAAGTGTATCAATCAGCCATACATTTTAAAGAATTAGAAGGCAGTTTTTTATTAAATGATAATGATATGCAAAAAGCAATAAAGCAAAATGAAGAACTACTGAAGCGTGGCTTACCAAAAGAAGATTTAGATTACTCGATTCAAACAACAGTATTTATGAAAAAAATTATCTCATTACTGTTTAACACCGCTGGTATAATGATTGTCTTACTTGTATTAGCAACCTTAATTACTAAAGAGTTTGAAGATCATAATATGCAATTGGTCTATTCATTGCCTATTGCAAGAAATAAATTAATTGGAATCAAGTTTTTCAGCTTACTGATTGTCGGATTGGTTTGGTTATCAACAATCTTGTTAATTTCTTATGCTCTTCCAACATTATTTGGAATAAATGTCGGTGAAATTTTCACTTACCCTCTCTTTACTAAGGAAGAAAACTTTTTAGATTCTGGAGAGTATATAATACAAGCCATTATTTATAGTATAAGTTTCATTGGATTTTCAATAGCTACTATCTTATTCCTTAGCTTTTTCATAAGAAATTCGATTGTTAATAGTTTAGTCATTTTAATAATTTTTTGTGGAGGCTTACTTGTGACAAATAGTGGTTTTAATTCTATTTGGAATCCTTTTCCCTACCAAAATATCGATTTAGCGGTATTAAATACTCCTGACTACTATCCATTTGGAGCTATTGTACTTATAGGTTTCATGATTTTATTACTCCTTTTAACAATACTTAGTAATAGAAAGAGAGGAATTTAATATGAGGAGACTCTTTCTTTTCGAAGGTAAAAAAGTCTTGAAAAAGAAAACGACTTGGGCTGCATTTTTTTTAACAATTGCCGCAGTCATAGGTTTATACTTTTTTAACTATTCAATAGCCAAAAGTAATCATCAAGGGAATATAGCGCGCTTAGATTACATAATTGAAACATATCAAAAATGGGTAAATGATACAAAAGTTGAGAAAGAAGAAGCTGAGAAAGACGGAAATCGTAAGAAAGTAAAGTCTTTAACCGCTGAAATAAAAAGGATTCAAAAAAGTAATTCAAAATATATAACAAGGAAAGAAAATTATATTAATGAAAATTGGCATAAGATTTATAAAGAACAAATACCAGATCTGCACGATTGGCTAGATAATTTCAATGATCAATCCCGTGGATACGAGGGTTCGGATCAGAATATTAATAATTTTACTAGCCGGGCAACATTAGAAGAAGTATTGTTAATAGAAAAAAATGATGTTACACCTTTCATCCAAAATAGTATCTATACCCCATACTTACCGACAATTTACGACGAATTTACAGGGACAGTCAAGGAAACATGGGAACAAGAAACCAAACGTTACGCTACAACCGGCTTATCTTATATATATCAATTGATCCAACAACTTTATATACCTATCTTCATTATTATAGGGTGTTTTATTTTTGCTAATAATATTTCATCAGATACTAGTAACAAGAAAAAAGGATTAAACTTTTACTTTGTACTTCCCATTCAAAAAAAGAAGCTATTCATCGCAAAATATCTTAGTGGTTTTATTTATACATTAGGATTTGTTGTTTTCATGCTACTTGTTCCCTTACTTTGTAGTTTATTTACTAAAGGTTTAGGTAGCTTCAAATATCCTGTACTTATTTACGAAGGTTCTGAACCGAATCCGTATAATAGTGAGTATAATATATTAGATCCTTTAAAAGATCAGTTTCACTTTATTCACTTAAGCAGTTATTTATTGCAAGCTTTATTACTGTCTATTGTCTTGGTCATTTTTTTGTATTCGTTTTATTATGTTCTATCACTATTTGTAAGGAATCCGATTGTAACGGCAATCCTTGTTGGTATCATTACTTTTTTGGGGTTGAAGTATCCAGCAGCTTATAACCCTTTCACATATGTGGATATTCATAAAATATTGAATGGAGAAACGGCAACGTTGGCCTTTAATCCAGCTATTGATTTGCAAAATGGCATGTTTGTATTACTTGGTATTGGATGCTTGATGACTCTCTTAGGATATATACGATTTAGTAAACTTTCTAACTAGAAGTCCATATATCCAACAGAGATTATATAGTAAATGTTTTTTAAGATAAAAGGTAAGATTCTTGCTACTCTTTTCGTAGCAAGGTTCTTCCTGCTTATTACAGAACCTTCTTATTCATAGTACAGAATTTATTGAATTCTCATCACACTATCTTTTTGTAAACTCCCAGATATCATGTATATCTGCTTGAATTGGTATTTCTATTCTTCATAGAACAACATCTCTGTTTTAATACTTTGGCCGCGTTGCCCAAGATACTATAAACAATATCCAAAAGTTTAAGCAACACAATACTAAAATAACTCCCCAATCATAGTGCGGTGCTACTTTAAACACAAAAATCAAATATAGTAATGCTATAGAAAAACTAGCCCACAAAAGATTTTTTTGACTTACCATCGCTTGTAGATAAATAAATCCCATTGTAATTAATATAGGCAAATAAAAATTCATTATATCCCTCCCCTTTTAATGATTAGGTTAATTTTAATAAAAGAGTAATTTTGTAGATAGTTGTAAAAAAATAGCCTATACTTTTACAAAGTATAGGCTATTGAAATCAACTCATTGTCTTAATGTTCAAAAGGTGAATATATAATACAGCTTTCTACTATAGATTTCCTTGCAATAAACACTCTCTATGTACATTACTTAATTTTAAATATTTGAACGTACCATTCTGTAACTCTTCATAGATTGTATTAAAAGTTGAGAATGCTAAATTATATTGTTCTTTGGTAATCCAACCTTCATCTAACGCCTCTTCAATTTCTTCTAAATCTTTTTTTATTATTTCCCCGGTAGGTAAGACAATTAAATCTAAAAACAGGTCTTCCATATAGGGCACACCATTCTCGATACCATTATGAGTTGTAATATCTATATACCATTGAATAATTTCATTCGATTCGTTGAACATTGTAGTAATTGCAAAATGTTCATTCTCAGGAAGCTGTTGAAGCCAAGAATAACCATTGTCGACAATACATATTTTCTTGTTACAATGGTATGTCCATAATGGTTCTTTTACTTTCTTTAAGGTTAATAAAGCAATATTTCCTGAAAAACTTGTATCAGAAATATATAATTGTTTGAATTCACGCTCTAAGATTCTTGTCCAATCTTCTCTAGTTACAAATCGTTTTTTTAACAATGGTAGCTCACTCTTTTCTCCCCTATTATTAAATAATCGAACTCTGTAATATAGGCTAGATCCTTTTCATTTGCATATCGAATAAAAGCCACTACAGCCACCCCTTATACTTCATTTACTCCTAAGATCGATTCCTTGAAAGGCATAATATATCCTCTATACTCTTCAGTTAAAGAATCTGGTATTTGGTTGATATTAAAATATTTTAAACCCCCAGTTTCTTCTTGGTCTTTTTTCATTTTACCTGTGATATTTCTCGTTATATAAACTGCGGTTACTGAATATACTTCATCACTATTTACTACTTTACTTTCATAACTTTCACCAGAAAACACACCTAACAATTGTAAATCATCAATAATAAAACCTGTCTCCTTTAACACTTCTCTTTTCGCTGTTTCTTCTAAACTCTCACCCTGCTCCATTAAACCACCGGGCAATTCCCAGACACCGTCCGATCTGTGTTGCAATAATAGCTCATTATTTTCATTCACTATAAGTACAACAGACCCTGGTAAGATTAATGGATGATTTCCAACTAGTTTTGTTATTTCGCTTACATAGCTCACACAATCCACTTCCTCTCATTTAATATAGCTTCGATAATTAAAGTTTATTTTTTCTTTGTTGGGAAGAACACGTAAGAGATGCTAATCAGCCCGTCTATTACTAATACAACTGACCATAATTTCCAAACTTGATAAAGTGCTATTGTCTGCTCATCTTTCCCTAGTATTAGCAGCATACCCCATATAATTAAAGCCCCTATGACATAGGCAATAATATGTTTTACAAATCCTAATGCCTCACGCTTTCCTTTTTCTTTCCCATATAATTTTTTGGGTCTTTCACCTGTTTTTAATATAAACCTTTTAAATTGTTGATCTGCCCAGTCGATCATTTGCTTTCCATAGGCAATGGATACACCTATATAAATGGCTGATAGACCGTGAAAAGTATTCGCGGTTGCTCCATTTTTTAAATCTAATGCCGTCAGTACTATCAGTACAAGATCGATTAAGGGTGTTGCAGCAAATACCCAAATGCTTATACGCCTTAATTTCAAAATGTAGCGTAAAACTAAACCAGCTATAATTAACAGCCAAAAAGCAATTTCTGCTCCAATAATAAAATAAATGATCATTTACGAACCTACTTCCTTGCAATAAATAAATGCATTAAATCAATTCTTTTCTAATTGCTTAAGCAAATCGAAAACTTCTTCTAGTTTATCAATAATATGCTCGGATTTATACGACTCTATCAATTGATCTCTCTTCCAAATGCCTATCATTCCCACATCACGTGCTGCTTCCACATCGTTTGTTGGGTTATCACCAATAAAAACCGCATCATTCGGAGGCATCTGTAATTTAGCTAATGCATATTCAAAAATGTTCTTATCTGGCTTTTTCATTCCCACTTCTTCAGACACTACAATGACATCAAATAGATTTTCAATTCCGAGACCGCTAATATTCGCTCGTTGAAATCCTACTTTCCCATTCGTGATCATACCTAGCAAATACCCTTGTCTTTTTAATTCAACTAATACTTCTTTATATTTTGGAAAGCCAATTACAAAATACCGGAACCGTTCCGTATAATCGTTTAATAATTCTTTAACAGATGTATCTAGCTTATATTCTTCAATTAGCCGAGTATATACTTCATCTTTCCAAACATATCCCCTAGCATCTAGCTCTACAATTCTCTGGATCAATTGCCCCTTTTCAATATGCCCCCATACTGAGTGGAACCTTTCATATTGGTCGTCCAAAAACGCAAGCAACGATGCATCTCGATTTAGAATCGTCTCATCTAGATCAAAAAGTATAGCTTTCATTTAACCCTCCTGGAAGATGTAGTTAAGAATTCTCTTATATATCTCTATCTATTTACCACGTTTAAATAAATCGATAGCATGTGAAAATGCGTAAGCAGATACTAAAAAGCTACAGATGATTCCCGACCAAAAGACCGGACTACTTAACTCAGGTATTAGTTTTTCTCCAAGCGGTCCCGTCCGTGGCTGATAGATATACCAAAATTGCCAAACGATTGTCAGGAATACTAATATTGAAAAAACCATTAAAAAATATTTTTTCATTCCATTCACCTACCAGTAACAATACTAGTTGTACTTATTGTAAATCGCCTTTGTATACACTAAATCCATCGTACTTTTCACCATATTAGCATGACTGATACTCTCGAATTTTGCTTCACTTGTCATATATATAGCCCCTTGCTTTAAGGCGTACTGTGCTCTTGCTTTAATGAGTGCTTTTTGAATTCCTTGTCCACGATATTCTGGCAGTGTTGTTGCTGCAGCTAATGTAGCTATATCATCCCGTATATATAGCGCTGCAATTCCAACCATTTTGTCATCTTTGACTGCTTTAAAGAATTGCCAGCCTTCAATCTCGTACAAAATCTCATTATTTTGTTTCACGCCATCCGCGATGAATTCAGGTAATCCATAACCTTTAACATAGACATCTGCAAAATCATTAAAGTCCTCTTTCTTTAACAACTGAATTTCGCAATTTATATGGCATAAACTATTTGCTACTTCCTGAACATTACCAATGAAAGATGCATGAAAACCTGTTTGAATAAATTCATGTTTATGTAATTCCTGAAACAACTCTTTACTCGCATTTTGCGGTGCGACTTCAATTTGAAAATCCATGTTTTGTTGTTTATACCAATCTACAATTTCAGATAAGTAAATATAATCTTCCTCATTTATATTTCTTACAGTATTAAAGGCTGTTCCAGATATACGTCGTACTTGAAAAGCAAGAGTTGAGCCAAATTGTTTCATTTGAGAGCCCAATTCATTATTATTTTTGGACTTAAACGCATTTAATCGAGAAATTAAAGTATTATTTTCACTTAACATGACAATGTCTGACACTTGTCTCATTACCTTCACCCTTTTCATATATATAAAATTCTTTCACAAGATTTAATTTACTAAAATGTGAATATTATGTATATTTATTATAACAGAATATACCATTAACTATTAAGATTGGACGGTGAAAATATGATAGTTTCAGAAAAAATCAGTCGTAATTTTACTATATTTGCTGAAAAGGAATGTGTTGGATCTAGCCGTTTATATGAATGTTTATCTTATGAAGTTGCTAAAGATGACGCTATATTAGAGTTGTCTAGCCATATCCCACAAGATCAACCGAAACCAAATTTACTTTTTGCTAGTGTACAATATTTACTAAATAATTCAAGTTCAGCAGAGTTACGCTCTTATTATCCAAACTTTGTATCAAATGCAAAAAATCCAGAAGAGGCTTTTCCACATTTCAAAACTTTCTGCCTAGAACATTGGGAGGCATTAATATCTTTATTTCAAACAAAACTAGTACAAACCAATGAAGTTAGACGATGCGCCTACCTTTATCCTATTTTCACTGGAATTTATGCTAAGCACAAAAAGCCTTTAACATTGATTGAAATCGGTACTAGTGCAGGACTTCAACTTGGATTAGATCAATATGCTTATCAATATAATGAAGGTAGCATTTACGGAAAAAACGATTCTAACGTACTTATAGAATCTACCAATAAAGGGATAGCATTACCAGAGTCCATTAAAACACCTCCGGTTATTAGACAAAGAATTGGTATCGATTTACACACAAATAACGTGAAAAATGAAGACGATGTGGAATGGTTAAACTCATTAATTTGGCCGGAACATACAGATCGTCGCAAATTATTTAACGCTGCGACAGATGTTATTCAAAAATTAGATATCGAACTTATAGCCGGTAATGCCGTGGAATTAATAGAAGACATTGTAAAGCAAGTAGATGAAGATTCTATCATTTGCGTGTTCCACACCCATGTTGCAAATCAAATACCTTTAGTGCAAAAAGAGCAACTGGTGAAAAATCTGAAGACTATTAGTCAAGAAAGAGAAATATATCATATCTACAACAATCTATTTGATGCAGATTTGCACCGCGATTATTTTTATAAAGAACTCTGTGAAGAACATATATTTGAGCGTCCTGATGGTCATGCACGCTGGTTTACATGGAGCTGAATACAAGACAAAGAGGAACTGTATAATCAGACAGTTCCTCTTTGACCGTAAATTTCCTTTTTTATTTTTAATTAATCCCTAATAATGCATTATGGAACGCTTATTGCTCTTTATAGAGAATAATAAATAATCAATTATTTCTTTTTTTTACAAATCATCACATACTATTTCATATAAAAACTCGCCAAAGTTATCTGCAATCGCATCGTACTCTAGGCCCATTCCTATAGCTGGCATATAAGAAACAATCTCTGGTTCCCCCGCCTTTATTTGATTGAAATCCAAACAGAATAGTTCGCCATTTCCCGGATTATAAATAACTAAGAGATTGCTAGGCAAGCCAATTTCTTTTCTCAATGTTAATGTATAATTAATACCATTTAACATTGAAGGACTCTTGAAATCATCACTAGAAATACCCAAAATTTTTACACCTGCAAAGATTCCTGCACCAAATGTTTCTAAGAAGTTTCTATACGATCCTATTATTTCTAATTCTAAAATTTGCTCAATTTGCTCAAGTAAATTGCTCGGCTGAGGTCCTACAAAACTAGCTATTTCTTCTTCGGTTAATATTAACTCTTTAGCAGCTTCATACGATGATAATCTCATTTTCTATCATCCCCCACCAGTTCATAGTCTCTCATTAATTTTTTCTTTAATATATTCTATGCAGCATTTAGTATATTCACTACTTGATTTATAATAATTTTTTTCATAAGAGACTTTACTTCCTTGTATTCTCCAATCCACTTTCAATAACATGGAAATAAATACTCCTACTAGAAACTTTTTTCGTGCTGATTATTTCCATCTTTTAAGAAAAGAATTGCTTCACTCGATTACCTATTTTTTCGTGAAGAAAATAGGTAACATTTCAGTCGTTACCAAACTAACTGAAATGTTACCTATTATTGTGCTACTATAATTAAATAATTGTAATACCTGCACTTGCTGTACCTGTAATAGCAGTTATTACACTTAACCCTGTAGTAGCCACAGAGAATACCATAATTAAACGATCTCCTACATTTACTGGTTCATTTAAATTTGCAAGAGCTCCATTTAATGTAGTAAATGCAGCTATGGCACCAGCTAATGGTGTAAAGCTTATAAGAGTCGATGCTAAAGGTGCAAATACGTTAGATGATGCATTTTGTGATTTCCATACTTGTGCCGTAATAGTAGCTGTACCTAAAACAGCTATACTAAGAGCAACCGTAATATTAAAGAATGCAGCAACATTTGTAATTGCTCCAGCCTGTGGAACGACAAATGCTTCATTACTAATATTTTGAAGATTTACTGTAGCATTACCAATCCCTACACTAGTGGTACTATTGCCAAATGCAATAATAGCCCCTGTATTAGGTATCCCCGTTAATAGTGAATTTATTGTTACTGTTCCTCCTGATGCAAATGGAATTACGCCTCCTGGACCAGTCGGACCAGTTGCTCCCCTTGCTCCGGTTGCTCCTGTTGGACCAGTTGCTCCGGTTGGCCCGGTGACTCCTGTTGCTCCTGTCGCTCCGGTTGGTCCTGTTGGACCTGTATTTCCTGTCGCTCCAATTGACCCCGTTGCTCCAGTCGGTCCTGTTGCTCCAGTTATTCCAGTCGGACCCGTAACTCCTGTTGGTCCTGTTGGTCCTGTATTTCCTGTCGCTCCAGTTGACCCCGTTGCTCCAGTCGGTCCTGTGATTCCCGTTGCCCCAGTTGGTCCTGTTGCTCCAGTTATTCCGGTCGGCCCGGTGACTCCTGTTGCACCTGTCGCTCCGGTTGGTCCTGTTGGACCTGTATTTCCTGTCGCTCCAGTTGATCCCGTTGCTCCAGTCGGTCCTGTGATTCCCGTTGCCCCAGTTGATCCCGTTGCTCCAGTCGGTCCTGT
>NZ_LILB01000001.1:1215383-1255039 GCF_001274945.1 Viridibacillus arvi
AGTTGCTCCCGTTGCACCAGTTGCTCCTGTTGGTCCGGTTTCTCCAGTTGCTCCGATTTCTCCGGTTGTTCCTGTTGCTCCTGTTGGTCCTGTTGCTCCAGTCGCTCCCGTTGGTCCTGTTGGACCTGTTTCTCCAGTTGCTCCGGTTTCTCCGGTTACACCAGTTGTTCCCGTTGGTCCTGTTTCACCAGTTGCTCCGGTCGACCCAGTTGCTCCCGTTGAACCTGTTTCACCAGTTGCTCCTGTTGGTCCGGTTGCTCCGGTTTCTCCGGTTGACCCTGTTGCACCAGTTGATCCTGTTGCTCCTGTTGCTCCTGTTGCTCCCGTTGCTCCTGTTTCACCTGTTGCTCCGGTCGACCCAGTTGCTCCCGTTGGTCCTGTTGAACCTGTTTCTCCAGTTGCTCCCGTTGGTCCTGTTTCTCCAGTCGATCCCGTTGCTCCAGTCGATCCCGTTGGTCCTGTTTCTCCAGTTGCTCCCGTTACTCCTGTTATTCCAGTTGCTCCCGTTGCTCCTGTTTCTCCAGTCGATCCCGTTGCTCCAGTCGCTCCCGTTGGTCCTGTTTCTCCAGTTGCTCCCGTTGCTCCTGTTACTCCAGTTGCTCCCGTTGCTCCTGTTTCTCCAGTCGATCCCGTTGCTCCGGTTTCTCCAGTCGATCCCGTTGCTCCGGTTTCTCCAGTCGATCCCGTTGCTCCAGTCGCTCCCGTTGTTCCCCTTGGTCCTGTTGGACCTGTTTCACCAGTTGCTCCCGTTGAACCTGTTTCACCAGTCGCTCCTGTTGCTCCCGTTGGTCCTGTTTCTCCAGTCGATCCCGTTGCTCCAGTCGCTCCCGTTGTTCCCGTTGGTCCCGTTGCTCCAGTCGCTCCCGTTGTTCCCGTTGGTCCCGTTGCTCCAGTCGCTCCCGTTGTTCCTGTTGGTCCTGTTGGACCTGTTTCACCAGTTGCTCCTGTTTCTCCAGTCGATCCCGTTGCTCCTGTTTCTCCAGTCGATCCCGTTGCTCCTGTTTCTCCTGTTTCTCCAGTCGATCCCGTTGCTCCAGTCGATCCCGTTGGTCCTGTTGGACCTGTTTCACCTGTTGCTCCGGTCGACCCAGTTGCTCCCGTTGAACCTGTTTCACCAATTGCTCCCGTTGCACCAGTTGCTCCTGTTGGTCCGGTTTCTCCAGTTGCTCCGGTTTCTCCGGTTGACCCTGTTGCACCAGTTGCTCCAGTCGATCCCGTTGCTCCGGTTTCTCCGGTTACACCAGTTGTTCCCGTTGGTCCTGTTGGACCTGTTGCACCGGTTTCTCCGGTTGACCCTGTTGCACCAGTTGATCCTGTTGCTCCTGTTACTCCAGTTGCTCCTGTTACTCCAGTTGCTCCCGTTGGTCCTGTTGGACCTGTTTCTCCAGCTTCTCCGGTTTCTCCGGTTGACCCTGTTGCACCAGTTGATCCTGTTGATCCTGTTGAACCTGTTTCACCAGTTTCTCCAGTTGGACCTGTTGCTCCGGTTTCTCCGGTTTCTCCGGTTACACCAGTTGTTCCCATTGGTCCTGTTGGACCTGTTTCACCAGTTGCTCCGGTCGACCCAGTTGCTCCCGTTGAACCTGTTTCACCAGTCGCTCCTGTTGGTCCAGATGGTCCGGTTTCACCAGTTGCTCCGGTTGCTCCTGTTGGTCCAGTTGATCCGCTTGGTCCCGTTGTCCCGGTTGATCCTGTTTCCCCAGTTACTCCGGTTGACCCTGTTGGTCCGGTTGCTCCTGTTGCTCCAGTCACTCCGGTTGGTCCCGTTGATCCTGTAGGACCTGTTGCTCCTGTTGGTCCTGTTTTACCTCTATTATGACAATGATCTATTATATAAAGAGGTTCACATGGATCTATATAATCTAAATCTCTAATAACTGTTTTAGGACTTCTTTTTTTGGAGTTACAAGAACATTGATATTTATTACAAACAGCACACCTCGTTTTATTTGAATCCATTATTATCACCTCCCATCAAATACATACTATTCTCGTGAAATAGATTGATATTGGACAATTGTAATGTGACAGAAAAAAAATCGGATAATCATCTCATTCATGGTAGTCTGATAATTATGTATTTCTCTAGCATGCTATTAAACTGTAAAATGAAAATAGGTTATGCTTATATCTAAAATATTCCTGTAATACAATATAGGTATCAGAATTAAAAATTTCTTAATCTATTAAAATCCTCAAGTAAAATTATTAACATTTTTAGCAACAAAAAAAAAGATACGGCTGAAGAATACTCTCCAATCGTTCTTTTAAATAAATCCAGAAAAATGAATCAGCAAAGGCTTTTATCTGTATTTTTCACTTTCTAAAATATCTACTCTTCCAAATTCACATTGTCCTCAAAATACTTTTTATTATTAATAATGGTTTGATTAGTCGGATTATATTTAAGTGCCATTTCATTATGTTCATATGATTTTTTTAATTGATTTAATCGATGATAAAGAACACATAGCTGTAAATGAGGCAGCCAAGTAAAAAAGCTTTTATTTTGAAAACTAAGTTTTAATTCATTTTTGTATGAAATCGCTTTTTCATACCAATGGATAGCTTCTGTATTTTTATTTTGTTCCATAAAATGAAAGCCTATCCGACAACAAGCTTCAGGACGTGGCACATCATATTGAAGAGATCTCAATGATGACTTGAAAGCCATTTCTTTATCTTCCAGAAAACCATAACAATCCGCTAAGTTAAAACATGCACGGATATTGTCTTCAATCCATCCTAATTTTGATTCAAGAAAAGAATCATATTGAGTTATAGCTTCCTCATAACGTGCATGGTCTTTTAATTCATTTGCGAAGTAAAACGTGTCACGGGCTGAAAATGGTTGGTCATCCTTTAACATTTTTTCATAAATTTGGATATTTCGATTTCTATCGTGACTTAGTGGCATATGCGATACAGCTACTTCACTGTCGAATAAGTTACCTGAAACTGCTAGAAATTCATGGACAGATCCTACCCATTTAAAATCATTGTCTTTTTTCACTAAGCGATATCTTCTTAATGATGAAATAACTGTTCCTTCAGCATCATGTGATAAATTGTAAGTCATTGAAACAGCATCAATTGAAGGTTTTAAAGTTTCTTTTAATATTTTCAATTTCTCACGGTTTTCATCTGTAAAAATATCATCTGCATCGAGCCACAAAATATAATCTGAGGTCGCTTGCTGGAATGAATAATTTCTGGCAGCTGCAAAATCTTCAATCCATTCAAAATCAAAAATACGATCAGTATATTCTTTTACGATGTCCTTTGTTTTATCTTCTGAACCTGTATCTACAATATTAATCTCATCAACTATGTCTTTCACCGAAGTTAAACATCTGCCGATTACTTCTTCTTCATTTTTAACAATCATACATAAACTTATTGTTACCAAACAGATCCCTCCAATTTCATCCTATATGTATATGCTAAAGAGGTAGTAAAGGACATGAAAAAGTTCTATGTTGGGTAAAATTTTATTGGGTAAATCCAAAATTGTTACACCATTACATAATTATTTTTCCATTTATTAAGGCGAAGATGAATAATTAAATATAAAATCTATTTGTATTTTTCCCCATACACCCTACTTATTTTTAATCAATGAATTCCCTATATTCCCCCTTCATCATTAGTATTTGACACTGCAAATCATCTAATATATTATTAGTTAGAATTCTAATTAATTGGGGTGATTAATTATTAACGATGAAACACTTCAACATCAATTCCGTACAATTGGCCATAGATTGAAAACAATTGGAGATAAAAAACTAGAAACTTATAATTTAACAATTGAGCAAGCTCGTTTCATCGGTTATCTATTCCTTCATGAAGATGAGGGTATCTCACAAAAAGATATGGAACGTGCTTTCCAACGAAAAGGATCATCCATTAGTAGCATCGTACACAATCTAGAGAAAAAGGGATTTATCGAAAGAAAAGTAGATATGAAGGATGAACGTAGAAGAATCATTCATGTACTGCCTAAAGGTAAAAATCTAGTTGAAGATTTCAACAATTTTTTTAATGAAATGGAAACTACTATAGTAAACGGATTTAATGATAAAGAAAAAGATGCTTTATCAACCATGTTAAATAAAGTAATCAATAATCTTGATTATAAAAGCTGATTAATTTCAGTTTTTATAAATAATTAGTTAGATATCTAACTAATTAGGATTCAAACGAAATACTAATTTTGAACGAGGTGATTATAGATGGACAACGAAAACATCTATTATTTTGAAAAGGCTCCGATTCATAAAGCAGTTGCTCATTTCTCCGTACCTATGATGCTAGGTATGTCTTTAACTGTTGTGTATTCCATTCTAAATGCATATTTCATTGGCATGCTCAATAACTCAGAAATGCTTGCAGCGATAACATTAACGATACCAGTTTTCGCCATTCTCATGGCTTTTGGTAATCTAATTGGGGTTGGTGGAGCTACTTATATATCAAGACTTTTAGGGGAAAAAGATTATAAGCAGATTAAACATGTATCTTCATTTTCTTTTTATGGTTGTTTATTATTGGGGATTGTTATAATAAGCTTTTGTTTCCCTTTCGTTAACAAAATCATAACTGGGCTAGGAGCAAGTAGTCTTTCATTTGATTATACGAAGGATTATGTAACGGTCATGCTTATTGGATCGCCATTTATTATTTTGAATTTTGCTCTAGAACAATTAGTTAGAGCTGAAGGGGCAGCTAAAGTTTCAATGATTGGGATGCTTTTAAGTGTCGTAGTCAATATTATTCTTGATCCTATATTTATATTCCTGTTTGATTGGGGCGTAACAGGTGTTGCAACCGCAACGCTATTAGGAAACATCGCCGCTGTTCTCTTTTACGCATATTATATAGTGGAAAAGAGTGATTTTTTAACCCTCTCACTAAAGAATTTTAAAGCGAGTAAACTGATTATTAGTAACGTACTTAAAATTGGGATACCAGTATTTCTGTTAAGTGTGTTTATGGGCACAACAGCATTATTCTTTAATAATTTTGTAGCGATTTATGGAGATACTTCTGTAGCAGCTTATGGGATCTCATCACGCATTTTGCAACTCCCTGAGTTTGTGATAATGGGGTTATGTGAAGGAGTTGTTCCGCTTATAGCCTATTGTTTTACAGCTGATAAAGATAGGATGAAGGCTGTCATTAAATTTACTGGGATATTAGTTGCTACTTTGGCATTAACTTTTGCAGTAATTGTTCTGTTATTAAGTAACCATTTAATTGAACTATTCACTATTGATGAAAATATTATTTCAATAGGAAGCTATGTCATTAAAGTGACTTTCCTTTCTCTATTTGTTAGTGGCATAACTGTTTTAGTAACGGGGATTTTCCAAGCAACAGGTCAAGGAAAACCTGCATTAATCATGTCTCTTGTACAGGGATTAATCCTTATCCCAATTCTATTTTTAGCTAACGATTATGCTGAATTCCATGGAGTTATTTGGTCATTATTCATAGCAGACTTCATTAGTTGTATAGTGGGGGCTCTCATGTTATTTCTTCTTAGAAATAAATTGACTGTTTCACTAGATGAGATAACTAGTAATCCATGACTAATAGCATTATTTTAGAAATAAACAATGGATATTTATTAGAGCATGTTTTGATCATTTTTTTCAAAGCATGCTCTTTTTCTTTTATGAAAATAGTTTTTATCTCGTAAACTAAAAATGTGCAAAACAGTATTTATCAATGCCATTCTTTCAAGGAAAAAACATGATTTTTCTCAAAATCACTAATGATTTCTGGTGCTAATAATAACCTCGCTTCCTCTTTTGTTGACCAATGATAAGCAATATGTTCTTTAGACAAAACTATTTTTCCATCTACAGCTCTACATAAATAAGCCAAAATAACGACTTGTCTTGTTGCAAAGGCTTTAAAAGTAGTGGCATATAAAACATTCAAAACAGTGGCATCTATACCTACTTCCTCTTTTATTTCTCGTACTAATGCCGCTTCTAAAGCTTCGCCGAACTCTACTTCTCCCCCAACGCATTCCCAAGTTCCCCCACCGATCTCATCATCATGATCTCGTTGGACAATCAATAATTTTCCTTCAAATAAAATAATACCTTTAACAGCTACTTTAATTTCATTTGCATTTGTCATTTATATCACCCTTCTTAACAAATAAATAAAAGGATATCCTAGTTGGAATATCCTTTTATCTGCACAGTATTATTTATACTGATAAAAAAACTTACTTTGAACATAGTAAATTTATTAAACTACCGACTTCATAAAAGAAATAAGCTGATCTTCTTGAGTCGTATTTATTGCTACTTTATTTTTACCGACCTTGCCACATTGAAGACATTCATGAATCAGTTGGTACCCTTTCTTACTCGAGTATTCCATACCGATAGGAGCCATTAACCCCCTACATACGCTTGCACGGTCACCTGGCTTTTCATCCATATGCTTGGAATATAAGCAGTATGGACAATGATTGCGAAAGCTCCCGTTTGTTAATGGTTCAATTTGCGCGCCACATTGCTCACATTGAAATGCTGTATTTTCTGTTTTTCTGCTCACGTGCCATTCCTCCAAGATGTTATTTTCATCTATGGAGAAAGGGTTCCGTTCGTTTTTACTACAAAATGTAGCTTCAGGCTTTTGAAAAAATGGACCCATTCACCGTCTCGATTTACGAAGCGATTACTTCTAGTTCCTGCTTCACTTGAACTTTTTTCATCTCAAGATCCGGACCTCGATTGACTTTATGTATTGTATCAACCACTGTAGGACAGTCAACGCCATCCTCCACTAGAAGGTGTTCTTTTCAATCACTGACAAAGGCATCGTCCCCTAGAACGCACGCTCACTTTTATACATGTATTTCATAAAACCACTCCAACTCTAACTATGTTCAAAGTATTCAATTTAATTATAACAGGTTTATGTAAATTTTTACCTCCCTGATTTCAATTAGATCTTCTCAATTAAAAAGGAACCAAATTTGGTCCCTTAGCTGATATATGTAAATTACATTATTATGAATCATTTTATTTTCTTGCTCATGAAGGATCTATCAAACCTCTACAATACAAATAAAGTTATTGCCGCTCCAACCACTCACTTATCCTTTGCTTCTGAAAAAAGATATGTCCATTCATTTCAATAAAAGGAACCTCTGGATGTTCAGATATAAAATTGTTAGTCGCTTCTTTTGGTACATTTAAAAATACATGTAATTCCTTTGCAGCAACTAATTCAATTTCTTCTTCCTCATTCAGTATATCCAACAAACTCTTTGCATTTGGATTGCCGAAGTTTTTCAAACCATTCCCTATTAAATAACCGGCTACTAAAATACAGCAACCTAGCCAAATAAAATCATAACTCAACTTAAATTCCCCTTTAAAACCGTTAGCAACCTAAGCTGCTAACGGTTTAATAGATTTATCTATTTCACTAATTTCATACCATTAACCATTTTCAAGATTTCTTCCACTTTTAAATTTGGATCCGTTGGCATGATTGAGTAATTAAATCCTTTTTCTGACCAAGAAATGCTTCGGAAATTATTCATCTCCAAGACAGAGCCTTTTTGTCCGCGCACTTTTACTTGTTTCTCTCCTGGAATTGTTTCCGTTTTTTCGCCCATATCTTTTGGTGTTGGGAAAACTGAAAGCGTGAAGTAAACAACTCCATCTTTTTCATATTCAATAGCTAACTCCTTATGATCAACTACATCCATTACTTCAATTTTAACCATCTTTAATTTACTTTTTTCCGGAAAATAGAGAAATGCTTTTTTGAATACTGTAGGAAGTTCTTCAGATGTTATTTGTTCTGTTTTCATCGTATTATCAATTTTTTGTATTTTTGCATCCTTTGGTAAATCAAGTGTAAATGTGCTATCAGGTATTTTTGCATCGAAGTCGATTTTTGTGTACTCCATTTGGGTATCACCACCAACAGTTGAAATCTTGGTTTTTAGCACCATCCAGTTTTCTTTATCAACCCAAATTTCCATATCACCGAAAAGTGTTTTTTCTCCTTTTCCCTTAGCAGCTAGATGATATGTCTTGCGATCTAAGACTTTCTCTTCTCCTTTAAGTGAAATATCATGAGTACCTTTCACTGCTTTTAACAATAGCTCTGCTTGTTCCTTTGGAGAAGATTGAGATACATCTTTTAAATCGTCTGTTATCGGCATAACAATAGCTGTATTTTGAGCTTGATCATAACTTGTCATGTTTTCTCCGTCATTTACAGAAAGGGATTGTTGTTTACCTTTTTCATCACTTATTTCAATACGTCGTTTGCTATCTTCGCCAATCCATTCTTTAACATGCATTTTTTCATTTGAAATTGTCATGTCATATTCTCCGTAGTAAGGACCTACTGGTTTGGAATCCTTTAATGTGTTTTGAATTACTTGCTCCGGAGAATATTGACTGTCCTCTGTAGAGCAGCCAACTAATCCAATCGTTATGATACCTACTAAGCTAATCGTTTTTAAAATTGTTTTCATTTCCATCACCTATTCCTTCTATTGTTGGTAACTTGCATATGACACAAGTTCCTATTGTTTTATGGGACATCATTTGCACTTTGCCACCATGCTTTTCAATTATTTGTTTTGTAATACTAAGTCCAAGTCCTGTACCACTTACACCCTTTTTACTTCTCGCTATATCTGCTTGGAATAATGGTTCAAATACATGATTAAGAGCTTCTTTGTCAATTCCTTCACCACTATTTTGAACGATTAATAGTGGTCCATCTAACTTCAACTCTTGTGTAACATAAGGGAAAACCCAATTAGGTAAGTTCTCTGAAGATACTGCTGCTAGCCAAATAGCCCCTTCTTTTGGTGTATGTTGAATCGCATTACTCATTAAATTATCCGTTACACGCATAAGCTGCTTTGGATTAACGTTGAATATGCCTTCGATTTCACTTTGCACTTCTAATGTAATGTTTTTGTCATAGCATAACTGTTCATAATCAGATAATAGCATGTCAAAAAATTCACTGCCTTCTACTTGAACAAGATCCATCTCATATGTAGACGATTGTAATAAGGTATACATAAGTAAATCATCTAACATTTGCTGCATATAATTTGCTTTGTTTATGATGATTTCCCTGTATTCCTCACGCTCCTCATCTACTAAATTTCGTTCTGCTGACAATGACTCTGCATACGCTCGAATGGAAGTTAAAGGTGTTTTTAAATCGTGTGAAATAGTCGCAATCATAAATTCTTTTTCCTGCTGCTCTTTAGCAATTCTCTCTCTTGCTTCTTCAATTTGCTTACGCATACTGTAAAAACTCGACGTTAGCTCACCGATTTCATCGTTTGTGGTTTGCATATCTTCAACCTTTTCACTACTAGCGAATGCCGTCATTTGTTTCATCAAATGCGTTAGTCTTTTGTTTAACTTACGATTAACTAGAACCGAGACACTTATGAAAATAATACAGAAGATACCTATTAAAATAGCTATTACAGACCAGGTTCGAATATTAACACCATCAATCCACTCGTCTCTTGCTAAACTGACTTCAAAAAAACCTACTAATTCATTTCCTGAAAAAACAGGTTCCTTATACGAGTAATTACGATAGTTATTTTCAAATTGAAATAAGTTTTTATACAGTGATTCTTTAGACTCTATTACGCTCACTGAGTTCACAAGAGGGTCTGAATTATACAATGGAAGTCCATCATTACGATATAAAATAATAGCAGTTTGTGGATTCGATATTTCCTTAACTTGCGGTCTTTCGATTCCTTGTTTATATAATTTCGGATTTTTTAATACAGTTGATATTTGCTGAAGCTCCGTCCACTTTTCAAAATACTCTTCAACGTTGCGATCTTCATGATAAGCGTTAACCGATGCAAAAAGTGCATAAGCTGCAGCTAAAGGGAGAATCATGACGATAAAATAAGATAGCAATAACCAAGTTTTCAGCTTCATAGTGGTTCACCTATAAAACGGTATCCTTTTCCCCACACAGTTTGAATAAAATAGGGATTTTTTACAGGGTCTTTTAGCTTTTCACGCAGTCCTTTGACGTGCACGGTAACTGTTTGTAAACCATCTGCATCTACTTGTTGCCATATATGCTGATACAATTCACTTTTTGTGAAAACTCGTTGTGGATTTTGTACCATTACAGTGAGTAACGCGAACTCTTTTTGTGTTAAATGGATTTCCTCGTTATTGCGGTAAATTTTCTCGTTATTTAAATCGATTGTTAAACCATTTGCAAATGTTGTTTTAACATTAATTTCGGGAACTCCTTGATAGCGTCTCCACCGGCGAAGTTGGGATTCAACTCTTGCTTTTAACTCTGCTAAACTAAAAGGTTTCGCTAAATAATCATCTGCTCCCAAGTGTAGGCCTTCTACTTTATCCACATCTTCTTTACGCGCACTAATAATGATGATTGGAACATCGCTTTTCCAACGAATATTTTGACATAGTGTTAGTCCATCCATTTCTGGTAGCATTAGATCAACTAAAACAAGGTCATACGTGTTTCTCTGAAAATCTTCCCAGCCTTCTAACCCCGTCGTTGCCCAAGCAACACCATACCCTTCACGCAAAAATGTATCACGTACAACACGTGCAATTTCAATGTCATCTTCCACAAGTAATAACTGCCATTTCATAATGATTCCTCCTGAAAACAATGTATCATAGTCAAATCCCTTATTTTGAAACTTAATAAATTCTTTATAATTGCAAAAACACAACTATTTCCATTTTAAAGTGAATCATTCTATAATACAGTAGAAATCAAAATTTACTATATGAATATTTCACAAACAAAAAATCCATTTTGACTATTATAACAGTCAAAATGGATTTTATATTTTCGTTTATTATTAAAGTTATACCCTAAGCTTATAAACAATTATGTAAATCTCAGATTCATATTGTACGGAGTAAATATACAATGATTCCAATTCTAAGCAGGCCTGTCCAGAATTATTTTTTGTCATCCACTGCTACTCAAGTTTGTGCGAGATTTTTTGTAAAAAAACTTGTAGTCATCCCCACAACAAGTATCGTGATGATAGAAAGGAAAAAAGTATCATTAGATAATAATAGCCCCCCCATTAAAATAACAAAAGAATCAATGATGAATATTAGAATTCCAACATTTACTCCTGTTTTATCACTTAAAAACTGTGCTATTAAATCTGTACCACCAGTACTTGTTTTAAATCTTAACATTAAACCAATACCAAGACCTATCAAAACTCCACCTATTATCGAACTGTAAAGGGGATCAATATGTACAAGATAATCAAAGGGCTCTAAAATATCTATAAAAAAGGAGGAAATAAGGAGACCATGCAAACTATTATAGAAATAATCTCTATAGTAAATCCATGCAATAATAAATACAGGAATACTTAAAAGTATTATGATGAACCCAGTCTGTAGTCCCCATAAATAATATGATATTAAACCGATTCCAATAATTCCTCCATCTAATACCTCATACGGAGCTAAGAATAGATTAATTCCTAATGATACTAAAATACTCCCAACAACTATTACAATACTTTTTTTTATAAAATACATAGAATTCCCCCAAAAATTGAACATGTAAATACTTTATGCAAAAAACTAACTAAAAATGTGAATTTAGAGGTATAGTTAATTTTTTGTAAACATGATTATGACAATGATTAGGGTACATTACACTACTAATATTGTTGAAATTTCTATAATATCACCCATTTTTTCAACATTGCATTTGCAGTATTTGATTATTTAAAAATCAGGTTTTTTTGTCTTCATATTAAATTAAAAGGCTATCTTTAAATTTTTTTCTTTGTTCAAATATTCGGCTGCAAACAAAAAGAATCCATTTCGGCATAAACTTATGACCAAAATGGATTCTTTTTTAAATTGTTTTCAGTTTTTTAATGATTAATTGTTAAGAGCTGGATCAACAACTACCAATTATTAAATTCGTTAAGAAGTAACTTCACTCTGTAATTTTAGAGAAACTTGCAGAATTTGATGATTATCGCTTTGTACGATTTTCCATTGTTGATTGCCTTGATTAATTGGTTCTTGCTTACCGTCTGCTTGCAGCATTTCTACTTGTATCCATCCACCGATTGTATCAACATTATACGTATTTTCAAATTTGATATTAAATCGATCCTCTAATTCATCTAACTGGACACGTCCGTTAATTAGATATTCATTTTTACCATTTTCAATAATATCTGGAATTTCATCATCATCAAATTCATCGCGGATTTCACCGACGATTTCCTCTAGAATATCTTCCATTGAAATAATACCTGAAGTTCCGCCAAACTCATCAATAACTATTACTATATGAATTTGATCCTTCTTCATTTTCAATAGTACATCTTGTAATCGTGCTGTTTCAAGAATAAACGGTATTTTATGAATATGTTCTTCTAATGTTGTTACTTTACCAAGTGCATATTCTGTCACCATTTCTTTTGTATTTACAACACCAATAATTTTATCTTTATCCCCATTTTCTGTTATAGGGTATCTTGTAAAGTGATGTTCATCAATTATTTGTAGAATTTCGTCTTTTTCCATTACACTATCTAAAACAACCATCTGAGTACGTGGTATCATGATATCTTTTGCTACGCGCTCATCAAATGCAAAAATATTCTGCATGTATGTTAGTTCAGTTTGATTGATTTCTCCACTTTGGAAGCTCTGTGTCATAATAATCTGCAGTTCTTCTTCGGAATGGGCCTGTTCATGACTTGCAGGTTTAACTCCGAATAAGCGAAGTAAGGCACGAGATGTTCCATTCATGAACCAGATGAGTGGGAAGAATATTTTACCAAAAGCAACTAATGATGGTGCTAGCATCAACGTCAAACGTTCAGCATATTGAATCGCTAATGTTTTTGGAGCAAGCTCCCCTAATACAACATGAAGCAATGTCATGATCATTAGTGCAAGAGCGTAAGAAGCTACAGTTGACATAGCTGCTGGTATCCCTAAGTAATCAAAAACTGGATGCAGAAGTTTCTCTACTGTAGGCTCTCCGAGAGTACCCAATCCTAAAGCTGTTACTGTTATACCGAGCTGACAAGCCGATAAATAATAATCTAAATCTGAAACAACTTTTTTAGCAGCGACCGCTCTTTTATTTCCTTCTTCAATTAGCTGATCAATTCGTGACATTCGTACTTTAATAACAGCAAACTCTGATGCTACAAAGAAAGCCGTTAGTATGATTAAGATGGTAATAAATATTAAATTCGTAATGATTGTTATGTCCAATTATTTCCCTTTAAAAAGGGATTCACCTCCGTGATGATATATGACTAAGATAATTTTGAACAATGGACACTAACTAATAGTTAATACTGAGTAAAACTACATTTCTAATTTTGAATTGCCGTTTCAAGTATTAAGGCTACTTTATGCTTTTTTATATCACTTATTCTTTATATTATAGAGTATTGTTTTTCACCTAATAGTTTACATGTTTTTAAATGTATACTTAGAATATAGACAATATAAAGAAAGCGAGCGTCGTAATCCATCGTTTTCAGTGATAGTTTTTTTAGTTTAGCAACGTGGATAATTTTAAATATCGCCTTCCCAATAGTCTCACCTCTTTCAAAGTATGATTTATTCTATCACATTGGGGAATTATCTAACTATTAAAAAGCCTTTACTTTTTAAAATACTGTTTTATATTTTTCAAAGGATTGTAACATTTTTTAGTTTTGGATTAATCTACAGTATAAAAAATAACCGTTTGTAGTTTGAATACAAACGGTTATTTTTCTAAATTAAGAGAGCTACCTCTCATTTTATTGTGGAAAATTAATATCTCTACTTACAACATACCCGCTTTTTCTAAAAATTCACGTGCTACTTCGGATGCTTTTCTACCTTCCACATTTACTTGATAATTCATTTGACGCATTTCATCCTCAGTTATTTGATTGGCTAATTTATTTAATGCTTTTTCAATTTCAGGATGTTTTTTAACTGTTTCTTTTCTTAATAATGGTGCACCTTGGTAAGGAGGGAATAGATTCTTGTCGTCTTCTAAAACGACTAAATTGTATTGTCTTATATCACTGTCGGTTGAATAGGCATCTAGTAAATCTATATCTCCAGATTTTACAGCCTGATATCTCAGTTTCGGCTCCATTTTAGTAATATTAGAAAGAGAAAGATTATATAACTTTTGAATACCTCGATAACCATCTTCTCTATCATTAAACTCCATTGTAAACCCTGCCCTTATTTTTTCTTCAACAGCCTTTACATCTGAAATATTCTTCAAATCGTATGTTTTTGCTGCATCTTCCGAAACAGCCAATGCATAAGTATTGTTGTACTTCATAGGATTAAGCATTACCATGTCAAATTTCTTCAGCATTCCTTCTTGTGCTTGTTTATAGACATCATCTTGGTTGTTGTTTATCGCTTTCTCTTTTAAAAATTCAGAAATGGCTGTACCAGTAAATTCGGGATAAATGTCAACACTACCAGATTTCAATGCATTAAATACAAATGAAGTCTTGCCTAAGCCTGGCTTCAATTGAACATTCAAATCGGTCTCGTCTTCAATAAGTAATTTATACATATTAATAAGAATTTCAGGCTCTGATCCAAGTTTACCTGCAATAACTATCTCTTCTTTTTCGTTGATATTTATTAGAGGAAGAAAAATCATTAATAATGCAATAACACTTATAGTGCTTAGTGCTGTTACTGTTTTTTTAAAGGAAAGTGATTCAAGTTGTTTAAGTAAAAAGTCAAATGCTAACGCTAATAGTGCAGCTGGTGCGGCTCCTAAGATGATTAATGCAGTATTATTCCGATCGATGCCTAGTAGAATAATATCCCCTAGACCCCCTGCACCAATTAATGCCGCCAATGTAGCTGTACCTACTATTAAGACCATGGCTGTCCGGATCCCTGCCATAATAACAGGCATAGCGAGAGGCAGCTCCACCTTTACTAACCTCTTTCTAGTGTTCATCCCCATTGCCATTGCTGCTTCTTTTAACGATGCATCTACCTCATTTATTCCTGTGTATGTATTACGTAAAATTGGTAAAAGTGCATAAACAACTAATGCTATTATTGCTGGTATCTTACCTATACCAAACAGTGGAATTAACAAGCCTAGTAATGCCAAAGAAGGGATCGTTTGCAAAACAGCACTTATGCCAATGATACTTTCTGCTATTTTCTTCTTATTAGTTAAGTAAATGCCTAAAGGTATGGCAATTACAACCGCAAAAAAGAGTGCAATAAACGATATTTGAATATGTTCAAGTAAAGAGGCCAAAAGCTGTCCTTTACGTTCGTTAAAAACATCTACTAAATTTGTCATATCGTTAACCTCTTCCTAAAGAATCTTTTGCTAAGTATCTTATTATCGATTCTCTCGTTATAATACCTATAATTTCACTGTCCTGATCAACCGCTATGGCTTCATGATCTACCAAATTATTAAGAATTATTTGTAGTGGATCGTTTACTGAAACTCTGTGTAATACTTGCAAATAGACATTTTCTTTTGATATGGGTTGGATAATACTTTCTATATTGAAAGTATCTTTAAAATCTTGATTAAGGCCAATAAATTCTCTAACAAAATCATTGGCTGGATTTTGCATAATTTCTTGAGGTGTACCGAGCTGTACAATTTCTCCATCCTTCATCACACATATTCTGTCTCCTAGTTTTAGCGCCTCTTGCATATCGTGCGAAACAAAGACAATTGTTTTCTTAATTGTTCGTTGTAGATTGAGCAGGTCATCTTGTAACTTAGTACGACTAATCGGATCCAATGCACTAAATGGTTCATCCATAAGAATGATTTCAGGATCTGCTGCTAATGCACGTACAACTCCTACTCTTTGTTGTTCTCCTCCTGAAAGCTCTGCAGGTTTTCGCTGACTATACTTATCTGCTTCAAGGCCGACCATATTTAGTAACTCATGAACTCGTTGCTGAATATGTTCCTTACTCCATTTTTTCAGTTCTGGAACGATAGCAATATTCTCTTCAATCGTCATATGTGGAAAAAGTGCAATTTGCTGGAGAACATACCCGATATTCCAACGTAACTCATTTATGTCATAATCACTTATTCTTTTTCCTTCAATTTTTATAGTTCCTTCAGTCAAACGAATTAGTCGATTTATCATTTTTAGTAAAGTCGTTTTCCCACAGCCACTTGGGCCTATAATGACAAAAAATTCACCTTTCTTTATTTCCAAATTAAGATAGTTAACTGCTGGTTGATTATCATCATATCTTTTAGATACATTCTCAAATACGATCATTTCAGTACCTCCTTATAGTTCTGTAGTGCTCTCTAACTCGGACTAATTGATTCAAACTTTTTTACTTCTTCCTCAAACCATATTATTTAGCTTAGATGTAACTAACATGTTATATACTTACATTGACTGTATAAAATACCCAACATAAAAGTACTTTAAGTATACTAAAATATTTTGAAATTTATATCCTTAACTAATAATGTAAATTCGAAGTTATATGCATATATGAATACCTCATTTGTATCTTATTTAAACCTAAAAAAAATTCTATATAACCATTTCTCCATCAAATATTGATAACCTCTTATTTTATTTGATATTTTCCTTGCATTTCTTATTTTTTAGCGTATAATATATATTTAGGTGCCAAACCTACGTAATGATTGTTTTCGAACTTTCATTACAAACTAAGATTCCATAACGACTCGGATTGTCGGGAATCTTTTTCTTTTTTCTAGCAGGCAGATGAGCGCCTGCTTTTTTTATGCATTTTTTTAAATGAAAACTCTCTTCTAATTTCCATTTCTATTTAATATACATTAATAAAAACCCTTTAAAATAATATAGAGGCTGGGACAAAACAACTAACCTCAAAAATGAAGAGCCTCGAAAAGATTAGTAAAATCTTCGAGACTTTGTTTTTTAGTCTACTTCGTAGCCGTTGTTCTCCGCTACGGCAGACGCTTTCCGCGGGCACAGCTCCAGCCTTCTCCCTCGCTTCGCTTAGTCCGGGTGCTTCCGCTCGTGCTGTTCCCTCAGGAGTCGCCGCCTTCGCTCCGAACAACTAATGAACACTTCTATTTCAATTAAATCTATTCATAATTTCAGGCATAAAAAAAGACATCTTCTGATAAAATTTAAGTATCCCTACAAAAAGAATATGTAAAAGCCAAGCTTTCGAAGAAAAAACAGGTGCAATTTATCGTAAACGTAAAATTGACGTAGAACCAGTTTTTGGATTTCTGAAGGCTAATTTAGGTTTCATCCATTTTCTGTTAGTGGAAAATCGAAAGTTGAAAACGATATTGGTCTCGAATTAATGGCCGTAAACTTAAGAAAATATGCGGTACTAAGATAATCCTCCACCACATATTGTAGTAATCAAACGCAAAAATCGAGATTGCATCATGCATTCTCGATTTTTTATGTGAACTGAAACTATTTATGTCCCAGTCTCTTTTCAATTTCTTTATAGCCTCATTAACCTCTCTAATCAATTCTAGAACTTCCGTTAAATACTTTATACTGTTCACACGCAATCTGTATGAAACCTTCTAAATAAGAGAAAATATATTTATCCTTATGCCACGCAAGCTCAGTAAATACAGGTTCCATTGAAATAGTTGTTTCTAGTTCTTTTAGTAATCCATTTTCTAACTCTTTTTCAACTGTCATTTTCGGCAACAACGTCATACCTAATCCCGCAATCACACACTTCTTGATTGCTTCAATACTAGAAAACTCTATTATTTGTTCTGGGTAGATGCCTTCTATATGACATTGATATTCAAATTGATTTCGATAAGAGCAGCCTTCCTCAGTTAATAATATCGTTTCTTGTGCTACGTTCTGTATGGATAAAATCTCATTTTGAGTTAAATGGTGTGTTGGTGCTACTACAAATACTAAATCTTCTTCGATTAATTCCTTTTTACAAAGCATTGGTGTGTCCTTACGTGTATCTGTTATAAAAGCCAAATCGAGATCACCCGATTGCAATAAATCCTTGGCAATATCAATTGTATGAACTGGCTTAAAAACCATTTTCACCTTCGGATGTCTGCTTCTGAATAATTGTAAAATTTTAGGTAAACGATAGGTACATTGACTTTCTTGTGCCCCGATTGTTAAAGTCACCTTCACCTCATCTTGATTAGATAATGCCTCTCTCATGGTTTCATCAAGATCTACCATCTTTTGTGCATATTGTTTTAATTGCATACCAGCATCTGTTAAATAGATTCTTTTACCTAAACGCTCAAATAAAGGAACCCCTAATTCACCTTCTAAAGACTTAATATGAGCTGTAATAGAAGATTGTGCGTAATCCAAAATTTCCGCTGTTTGCGTAAAATTTAATGTTTTAGCAGCAGTTAAAAATGTATGTAAGTGCTTAATATCCATACTTCACACTCCTAAATCGGTTTTACCGATTAATTTAATCGAATTATTCATCTTTATTAATAATGAATTTAAGTTTAAGCTTTTTAAAGAAGAAAGTATAGAGAGGATTGACATATATGAAGATTACAACAATTATTGGTAGTTCTAGAGAAGATAGTAACAGTGAGATACTGGCCGATTTGGTGACGAAAGATTTAACTCATACTACAATTGATTTAAAAAACTTATCCATTCAACCTATTCATGATTTACGTCATACGGATGGAGGCTTTCAATTTGTAGACGATGATTATGACACAATCATAAATGCTTTCTTAGAAAGTGACCTGATTATCTTTTCAACTCCGATATATTGGTATACGATGTCAGGAATTATGAAAAACATGATTGATCGATTAAGTCACGCTATACGAGATGAACGTTTCCCACAATTTAAAGAAAAAATAAAATCTGTAGAGGCAATCGTAGTAGCAGTCGGTGGTGATGAACCGAAAATAAAAGGTCTACCCCTTATTCAGCAATTTAAATACACTTTTGATTTCTTAAATATGCGGTTCTCTTCTTATATTATAGGTGAAGGAAATAAACCAGGTGACATTTTGCAAGATCAGCAAGCAGTTGCTCAAGCTACCCTATTAAATAAACAGTTAAAAGAGTTATAAAAACCATCAGGAAGATCGTTCATTTTTGAACGATCTTTTTTAACCTAATGACTCATTGTATGTGTTTATTTTCATCCCTTCACCGCATTAGAATATCGTATTCCATTGCTTGATTATACTGTTTCAAGTAATTCAGTACCGTTTACAAAACCACAGATTTAACTAATAAATTATTTCCTGGAAAATAAAAACGTTTATTAGGATAGCCTAATAAACGTTTTTGCATGTCATTTTATTTAGAGAATACTTCTTCAATTTGGTCTAGCATTAGGTTAGCAGCTAATACGCCACCTGCTGTATTCCAAATTACATCGTCTACTTTATGAGCGTTACCATCTTTAACCGCAGATAGTTTTTTCCATAGCGGATCTTCTGTCCATTCAGTTTCAGTTGCTAATGCAGAGTCATCACCAGTTGGCATATATGTGAAGTAGAATAGTACGTCTCCGTCCATTTCAGGAATTGCTTCTTTACCTACTTCAATTGCTAAATTACCTAATTTATTGTCTGCTGTAAATAATTTTTCTTGTTCTTTTACTCGTTTAAAGCCTAATTCATTGAAGATTACACCTGAGAATGAATCAGTGTAGTAAATACGTGCTTTACCAGTCATGAAACGTACAAATGATACTTCTTGATTTGTTTTGTCGCCTAAAGTTGTTTTTAAAGTAGCAACTTTTTCTTCATATTTATTTAATATTTCTTTACCTTCAGCTTCTTTGTTCACTGCTTTTGCGTATAACGCAAAGTTGTCTTTCCAATCACCACGTAATGTTTCAGAGAAAACTGTTGGTGCAATTTTTGTTAATTTATCATAGACTTTTTCTTGTCTTAATTTATTACCGATGATTAAATCTGGTTTAAGTGCAGCGATTTTCTCGATATTCACTTCATGTTCAACACCGACAACTTCTGCATCTCCCATATCGTCTTTAATATGATCATACCAAGGATTTCCTACCCATGATTGTACTGCGCCTACTGGTTTAATACCTAGAGCAAGTAATGCTTCCGTTCCTTCGTTCGTTAATACAACAATACGTTTTGGTGTACCTTTAATTTCAGTAGTACCCATTGCATGCTCAACAGAATATGTTGTTTCTTTTTCTTTTGATGCATCATTTTGTTTATCATCTTCTTTCGTATTACCGCAAGCTGCTAATGCAAATACAGCGATAACTGCAAATAATGCGACGATTTTACGTAAAGTATTTTTCATCTCTTTAAATCCTCCAATGTATATGATAAAATATGAAAGCAATAATGATAATCATTTTCATTTAATGCAAGATTAATATTATTCTACGATAAAACATAAGTCAATAAATATTTTGAATTACCTAGCAAACGTAATTTTATTCTAATTTAGAAAAGAGTTTTGAATACCACATGTTATTTAATAATAATCTCTCAAAAATTCTTGCACTAATAAGCAGTATCATTCTATTACTCATATGTATGGTCATTAGTATCGTTTACGGTTATGCAGATACGTCCTTTCAGACCGCTTATCAAGCATTTACACAGTTTAATGACTCCAATGAACATTTAATCATTCAAAACGTACGACTTCCTCGTGCATTAATCGCAGCAAGCGTCGGAGCGTCATTAGCGATTGCTGGCGTTTTAATGCAAACGTTAACAAAAAACCCCCTCGCTTCTCCAGGTATCCTAGGGATCAATGCTGGAGCTGGATTTGCAGTTGTGTTTGCGATGGTCTTCTTCCAATCTACTAGCTTGCAATCATTTGCGTGGATTGCATTTGTAGGTGCAACAGTTGCAACGGCGGCAGTTTATGGGATTAGTTCTACGGGTCGAGATGCTATGTCTCCTATTAAAATTACGTTAGCTGGGGCAGCAATGAGCGCCCTCTTCTCTTCTTTCACTCAAGGATTATTAGCTACTAATGAGGCTGAATTAGATCAAGTGCTATTTTGGCTAGCAGGTTCCGTAGAAGGTCGTAAATTAGAATTATTAATTGCCGTTCTTCCTTATCTTATTATAGGTTGGATTGGCGCATTGCTAATTGCACCAAAGATGAATGTTCTAGCACTAGGTGATGATGTCGCAAAAGGGTTAGGTTTACCAGTTGGCTTGATTCAATTAGCGGTTGGATTTATCGTTATTATGCTTGCAGGTGGATCTGTAGCTGTGGCTGGTCCAATCGGTTTTATCGGCATAGTTATTCCTCATTTAGCTCGCAAATGCGTTGGAAATGACCATAGGTGGTTAATTCCTATGGCAGCATTACTAGGTGGTATTCTACTATTATTAGCAGACGTTAGTGCTCGTTATATTATCATGCCTCAGGAAGTTCCTGTTGGTGTCATGACAGCGTTTATCGGAACACCATTCTTTATTTATATTGCTAGAAAGGGGTTCAGAAAAGCGTGATGCAGTACAGAACTATAAGACTATTACAACAAAAAATTTCGTTTTTACTTGATATAAAAGCAACTAAGAAAATCTCATTATTATTCTGCTTAGTATTGGCAATGTTTATACTAAGTGCATCAGTAGGCGATTCTTTTATTAATCCGTTAAACGTTTTCCAAATTCTATTTGGTGGTGGTAATGATTTTGATCGCCTTGTAGTAGTTGATTTTAGATTACCTCGTATTCTAATCGCAGCCTTTGCTGGTATGGCATTAGCCGTTGCTGGCGCTATTTTACAAGGGATGATTAAAAACCCCCTTGCTTCACCAGATATTATTGGGATTTCTGCTGGTGGCGGTGCTGCAGTTGTCGCATTCTTAGCCATCTTTAGTGATCAAAATCACTCATTAACGGTTAGTATTCAGTGGCTCCCTATTGCAGGTTTTATAGGAGCTACGGTAATTGGCTTTGTCGTATACTTTTTAGCTTGGAAAGATGGTATTACACCTATTCGCCTTGTCCTTATTGGTATTGGGGTTTCAGCATTTATGCAAGCAATGACAACGATGCTCATGTTACTAGGTCCAATCTATAGAGCGAGTGAAGCGAATATTTGGATAACAGGTAGCGTTAGTGGAGCAAGTTGGGAGCAAGTAAAAATGGTCGTACCTTGGACTATTCTCTTACTTGTGATTTCCTTCTTCATCACAAGACATTTAAATGTACAAGAACTAGGTGATGATACTGCTTCAAATTTAGGACAACCTGTTCAGAAAATGCGTTTTCTTTTATTATTACTTAGTACTTGTCTTGTTGCCGGCGCTATTGCTTTTGCTGGTGCTATTGGCTTTGTCGGTTTAATGGCACCGCATATCGCACGTCGCTTAGTTGGTTCATCTTTTGGTGTGTTAATCCCAACTGCTGCAAGTATTGGTGCATTACTAGTTATGGCAGCGGATGTCATTGGTAGAACGGCATTTAGTCCACTAGAAGTACCTGCTGGTGTTTTTACAGCAGCAATTGGTGCCCCTTATTTTATCTATTTATTATTTAGAAATCCGAAGAACTAAAGGAGTCGAAAACCTTTGACAGAAACGATTGAAACGAAATCACTTACTTTAGGTTATGGAGATTCCGTTATTATAAAAGATTTAAATATTACAATTCCAAAGGGTGAAATCACCGTGTTAATCGGTGGAAATGGTTGTGGTAAATCCACTCTTTTACGCTCTATTGCAAGATTATTAAAACCAACGCATGGCACTGTATTATTAGAAGCAGAAGATGTCTTTAAACTATCAACTAAGCAAGTGGCAAAAAAGCTATCTATTTTACCACAATCCCCTACCGCACCAGAGGGATTAACTGTACTACAACTTGTGAAGCAAGGACGTTATCCTTACCAAAGCTGGCGTAAGCAATGGACTAAAGAAGATGAAGAGATCGTCTTAAATGCACTAAAGGCTACGGGTGTTGCAGAATTGAAAGACAAACCTGTTGATGAACTATCAGGCGGGCAACGCCAACGTGCCTGGATTGCTATGACATTGGCGCAAGATACGGATATTATATTATTAGATGAACCGACTACCTATTTAGATTTAACGCATCAAATCGAAATTCTCGATTTACTATATGAGTTGAATATTCAAGAAAACCGGACAATCATCATGGTCTTACACGACATTAATTTAGCTTGCCGTTATGCTCATCATATTATTACCGTAGCTAACCAAACCGTTTATAAAAAAGGCAAGCCTGTGGACATCATAAATGAAACCCTTATCAAAGATGTCTTTGATCTCGATTGTGAAATTACAGCAGACCCTATTTTCGGTACGCCAATGTGCATTCCTTTTGGGAAAGGGCGAAAAGTAACTCAATTTTAAATTATAAAAAGGACGGGAGCATATTATCTACTCCGGTCCTTTTTATTTGTTTTATCTCTAATGTGCTCTATACTCCACTAACCAGCAATCTCTTAATTCACCTTCATGCATCTCATGCTTTGGTAAATATCGTACTTTCTTAAAACCACATTTTTCGTAGCAATGAATGGCTCTTTCATTCCAAGCTTGCGGATCCATAACAAGGATATCAACCTTTTTCTCGTTGACTAAGTATTCCTTCATCGCTAGAATAAGCTTGGTACCAATACCTTTATCCCAATAACTGGATTCACCAATAAATTGATCTAACCCATAAATTACTTCTTCGTCGTTATTGTAGTCATAAGCGCCCCTGCTCTCATGCTCTATAGGATAAAACTGAATATAACCGATACTGACCCCATCGTATTCTATAATGCATCTAGTTTCCTCTTCATTAATATCGTAAAATTTTTCATGTACTTTTTCTATATCAAATGGATTATCTTTTCCTTCGTAATATGTTAAAATATTTGCGTCTGAAAGCCATTTCGCGAGATAAACATCATCTTTTCTTTCTAACTTCCGAATCACTAACTGTTCATTTTGTAATATCATTTATTTATTCTCCATTCTCTGTTAATATAATTTGCACACAATTTGTAAGAAAATAATAGAATAGATTCACCCTCAACCCATATTCTTCATATCTATTTGTTATATTAGTACGATTTTGGTTAATATAAGCATAAAAATACTATTTTTACAATCAATTATGTATCATCTAGGTTACAATTATGTATAAGTTCCGTAACACTTGTAACAGTTATATAACAAATTCATTGATTTGCCCCTATTGCAATGATTTTCATGATTTAATTGAAAGAGTTAATGTAATTTGACATGGGAATTGAGCACTAGTTTCATATTCCTTACTCAGAATTGATATAAAAAAGCTTAAACTGTTTTAGCTTTGAAACTTAAAAAGGAGATTATCATGTCTATATCTACACAAAATGAAAATAAGGACGTTATTACTCAAATTGCCGAAGACATTTTAGCGCAAAACGGAGCTGTCCCTAGCAAATCTAACTATATTGATTTTGCCAAACAACTGAAACGTGATAATAAAGTTGCTCAAGCAAAAAAATTATTAGAAGAAGGTTCAAAAATATATCCACTGAATCTATCTGTTCATACTGAATTGATGAAAATCTATGTTCGTCAAAAAAATTGGAGCGACGTGGCAAAGCATTTACCAAGAATTTTAGTAAATATTCCACGGAAAACAAATTCTACACTTACTTATAAACTATATAAATATTTGATTAATAACAGACACTATTCTGAAGCAGGTGAAATTCTTGAGCTTCTAGTAAAGGCGAACCCTGAGGATGAGACACTTCAATATAAATACGTCGAATTGGCATTTGCCTCAAAGAATTGGCCAATAGCTATTCAAAGAGTTGAAGAACTTGTGCAATTTTTAGGTGAAAAGGTACCTGCTGCGGTGCTCGTTGACTTAAGTATTGCCTATCAAATTGTAGGCGAGCATGAAAAAGCTAAATCGTTATTCGCTGAATGTTTGACAAAGTATGTTGATGAGTTGCCTGAACTTTTTGAAGACGGCTATCGAAAAGTCACACTATTTGATAATGGCGAGAGTAGAATTGAGTTCTATAAATTCATCGAACCAACTAACACCGTGTTCGCAACGTTTGACTCTATTGATAAAACATGGGAAAGAACACCTTTCGCTTTCAACTTATTAAAGAAAAAAAGAGTGGATTTAATCTCATTAAGACGAAGAACAACGAAAAACTATCACCAAGATATCTCACGTGAAGAATATTATGAAACTGTTGCAAAATTGACTGATGGTTATGATAAAAAATTCGCTTATGGTACTAGCCTAGGTGGCTATAGTGCATTGTACTTTGGTTCAACAATTGATTGTAATATTCTAGCACTTAGTCCAAGAAACTCTGCACATCCTAACCATGGTACTAATATGAGAGTTGAAACGGTTTTCCAACACGAATTACAGCATCCTTATAATCCTAGAATTACTCCAACGATTATTTACGACCCAAAGGATTCTATTGATAGTAAATACATGAAAAAAGTAATCAGAAAAGCTTATCCAAATGCTAAGTATATTTACTACCCATATGCAGGACACCGTATTTCAATTTATCTATCTCAAATAGGTGTGTTAAAGGATATTGTAAAAAGATTCATGGCCGAGGAGCCTATTCCTAATTATGAACGAACACTACGATCAAAATCAACTGAGTATCATCGTATTTTAGCAATACATTGCTCTAAGACAAACAAAAAAAATTGGGCACTTCAGTTAACTGAAGAATCCATCAGATTATCACCAACTTATGACAGACCACGAGTATTGAAAGTTGAGCTTTTACGTGATTTAGGTCGCATGGACGAAGCGTTCGCAGCTGCTTATGAGGGACTTGAACTTTTCCCTAAATATACGAGACTACATTTACTGCTAATCAGTCTATTCGAACAACAAAATCAGTTGAAAGAAGCACTGAAAGCAGTCAATAACGCACTTGAAGTAAGCAAATCTCCAAAGCTGAAAGAAAAAAGAGAAGAATTATTAGCAAAACTTGAAATGCTTGCTACTGAATAAGCCTATACAAAAAACATCGTATTACATGTAAATACGGTGTTTTTTGTTTTTTTGATAATGGTTCACTTAGTCAAATACCGATAAATAAATTACATATGCATTGTTAATATCAAACACTATCCAACATTAACAGTCTGTACTATACTGATAGAATATGTTAGGAGAGTGTAAGAATGAAGTATGGATTTATTGGCCTTGGTAGTATGGCCTCTGCCATTATTAAAGGCATGTACAATAGTAAACAATTTTCAGCTACAGACATTTATGGTTATAACCGAACAGTTGCTAAAACAAATCATCTTGCGGACAACTATGGGCTTATCTCAAGTGATTCTATTAAAGGTATTATGACAAATGCTGATGTCATTGTATTAGCAGTTCAACCACAAGTATTACCTGAAGTATTATTAGAGGTTCAAAAATATATCAAAGAAAATCATCTTATTATATCAGTCGCAGCAGGCAAATCTATTGACTATATACAACAAAACATTCAAGCAGATACACCGATTATCCGCGTTATGCCCAATATTAATGCCATCGTAGGTGCTTCTACAACTTGCTACTCCATTTCTTCAACTGTTAATGAACAGCACAAAGAAATCGTAGAATCTTTGTTTGGAACAATTGGCTCTATTATAGAATTACCAGAAAATCTATTTACAATTTTCTCGGCTATTGGTGGGGCTTCCCCAGCCTTTACGTATTTATATATCGATTCATTGGCAAGAGCTGCCGTGCGAGAGGGAATGGATAAGAAAATGGCATTAGAAATTGCCGCCAGCTCAGTACTTGGTAGTGCTAAAATGATATTAGAATCTGACGAACATCCGTGGGAACTAGTCGATCAAGTTTGTTCACCTGGGGGTACTACAATCCAAGGTGTCACTTCCTTGCAAAATGACCATTTCGCTAGTACTATTTATGATGCTGTAACGGCCGTTATTAAAAAGGATTCCACTTTATCATAAAATCATCGCAGACAGAACTTTTCGCTACATAGCGTTACATTCTGTCTGCTTTTTTGTTACCTAAAAACAAATACCTACCTTTCTTATAGGAATAGTGTATAATTGAATTAATCTAACTTTGAACTTGAAAGGATGATTTCATGAATAATTTAATGTTTAACTTAACAAATACATCTAAACAATATATCGCTGACGCCAAAAAATCACCCAAATACTATACTCAACAACCAGCAGAGGTTAGGGCAGCAAGAGCGCTATGCCCAAAACCATTGATTGACTTACCTTTACTAAAACAAATAATAGATCGTAAAATTCCTGTTCGAGATGGGAGTGAAATTAGCGTTCGCATATACACGCCAAACGGTAAAGGTCCTTTTCCTATCATTGTTTACTATCATGGAGGAGGTTGGGTTTTCGGTAATTTAGAAACGGCGGATGCAGGTTGTCACTTATTAGCAACTGAAGCAAATGCCATCGTTGTTTCTGTGGACTATCGCCTTGCACCAGAATATAAATTCCCAACTCCTTTATATGACGCTTTTGATGCCCTTTTATGGGTCTATGAATTTGCAGCTGAATTAGATGGAGATTCTACGAATATTGTCGTTGCAGGAGATAGTGCCGGTGGTAACCTAGCAACAGTTGTTACACATATGGCAAAAGAGCAAAACGGTCCAATTATAACTGCACAAGCACTAATCTATCCAGTGACGAATATGGATATGACCACTGCTTCTTATGAAAACTATGCTCATGATCTAGGATTAGATCGTGACGGTATGAACTGGTTTGGAGAGCATTATGTTAATAATGCAGAAGATTATCGAAACAGTGCTGTTTCCCCTCTCCTACAAGATGATTTAAGCTATTTACCCAGAGCCATTATTATTGCAGCTGAATATGATGTTCTTTTTGACGAAGGCGTTTCCTATGTAAACCGTTTAAAAGAAGCAGGTGTTCCAAGTCATCATGTTGTTATGCCCGGATTAATCCATAGCTACTTCAGTAAGATGGAATTTTTTGAAGAAGAGACTAGAAAGACTGCTCAGCTAATCGCTGATTTTATTAAAAAATAGAAAAAACGCTTGGATAATCTATCTCCAGGCGTTTTTCCTATTAAATATTAAGCTTCATTTTGATGTAAACGACCCTTAAATACATAAGTTATAGTAATGAAAATGTAGATTGCAAGTGTAATACTAGTAACGATAATTGATGTTGTGAAAATAATACCAATCAGGATTGCACTTAAAGCAATGATGGCAAACCAAGTTGTATAAGGGAACCATTTAACGGCATAAGCACTTGTTTGCTCAGGCTGTTTTTTACGCGATTTCACATGAGCAATTGCAATGATTAACCAAATACATAATACCGTATATCCTAGGGAACCCATTAGAAAATCAAAAGTTTTGCTTCCTGCAAACAATGAAATTAACACACCAATATATAAGACAGATGTACATAATAGTATTGAGTATACCGGTACTTTCTTTTTCGATAATTTCGAAAAGACTTTTGGAATACGTCCGTCCATTGCTTGAGTATATAGCACGCGTGATGAGCCATATAATCCAGAATTCATCGATGAAATAATCGCAAGTAACACAACTGCATTCATAATATGATCTGCCCCTGGGATACCGATCATTTTGAATACCATCACAAACGGACTTTCTGGTACTCCGTTAACTTCATTCCAAGGAATCAAGCTAACGATAATTAAGAATGGTACTAAATAGAAAGAAATGATTCGCACTAATGTACTTCGAACTGCTTTTGGTACCACTTTTTCAGGATTTTTCGTTTCAGCTAATGTGACACCAATAATTTCTGTTCCGCCATAAGAATAAATAACTACAAGCATCGCAGTAATTAAACCTGTTGGGCCGTTCGGGAAGAAACCACCGTGACTCGTTAGATTAGAAAATCCAACAGCCGTATGATCACCGAAAGTAACTAGTAATAATATGAACCCTGCTATGATAAACACAATGATTACGGTAATTTTTATTAACGCTAGCCAGTATTCTGTTTCAGCAAAAGCTTTAACTGATAGTAAGTTGATAACTGTTACTAACACTGATACTGATAAAGCAAGTATCCAAATCGGGTAATCTGGTAGCCAATATTGAATGAAGATTGCAGCAACAACAGACTCTGCCGTGATGTTTAATACCCACATTTTCCAGTAAATCCAGTCTAAAAAATATGCTGGGTACTTTCCTAAAATAGATTGAACTAAATCTCTAAATGTCCTTGCATTGCTATTGCGGACTGCCATTTCAGCTAATCCTTGCATAACGAATAATAGAATGATACCACCAATTAAGTACGCTAGTAGTACGGATGGTCCTGCCATATCAATGGCTGCGCTACTCCCTTTAAATAAGCCTGCGCCAATTGCTCCACCTAATGCCATCATCGTTATATGTCGTGAAGTCATTGTTCTCTGTAAATTTTGTTTGTCTCTTTCCATATCCTTACCTCCATTAATCAAAAAAAGCATATCGTCTCTTCCTTCATCATCAAATGAAAGAAGAGACGATATGCCTTAAGCAAACCGCGGTACCACTCTTATTGGTTCTTATTCATGAACCCAACTTTAAAAACCTGGTAACGAAGGTTAAACGTTAAAATAAAAAGAATAGTCTGTCTATTCTTTCCACTCTACCACTCCTAGGCAAGTTCAAAGTATTATTGGACTGCGTTGCACCACCCCGCAGCTCTCTAGACCAAATAATGAGCTTTTACTACTCCTAATCATTGCGTTTTGAAATATTATTTCAGAAAATTTTAAATCAATATCCCATACTATACGGGCTAGTATCATTTTTGTCAACATTTTATTTTAGAATAATTATTAAGTTATAAAGCTTGTATACACTTTGTCCTAGAACGATCAAAATGGTTGCCTAAAATACGATACAAAAGTCTATATGTTAAGTATACCTAATATTTTAAACTATAAAGAATCTTCGCACGAACATAGTCTACTGCTGTATTTCGAGGAATTTCTAAAAAATATTTTAGTTGCCAATCTTGTGTTTTTTTAGCTTGCCTGCTTATAGGCTTATCCCAAGGTGGATAAACGCGAATTGCACGTTTACCCCCTTGCCCTTTATTGGATATTATATCCTGCTCATATAAAACAGCTTTTGGAAATACAAACTGACCAAATTCATTATCTTTTTTGACACTAATAACAAAGAAGTCGACTGAATCTGATACGTCATAAGGTTGAATTGATCCATCCCCAACCCTCTCCCACAAAGTAACAAATTGTCCGATTTTAGTAGGTGTTATCTTGGCTACGCGAAATCTAATCGAAAGATCATTTAACTTTAATACATAAGCTCCATATGCTGCATTTTGTGATTCAATTAGAGGTTGAGAACACACAAATCCACATGAGTTATAGACTAATTTCTTTGTTGCAATAAGGTTTTCATGTATTGCGTCAGAGTCAGTCCAAGAACTTTGACGGCTAGATTCAACAGCTGATAATTGTGGGTTTTTCTTATTTATCTGTTCACTCTCCTGGTAGTGATCAAACTTGCTAGTCATGAATTGACCGATAGATAGATCTTAATACTACCGTCTTCACAATAATGCTCAAAATCCGTATTATAAGCTCTGTCGATATCACTTTTCCAGATTTTCTCCCAAGCTTTGAAAACACCTTTTGGATCCATATGATCTACTTCAATGGCAAGGTAGTTATCTTCTGGAATTATGGTACTAACATCATTTGTATTTGGCTCTTCAGTACCGATATGTAGATCATAATCACCTGTAAAATCACTTGCATAATTACTATAAACTGCATAGATCTCACCCGTTAAATTTAATCGTAGAAACTCCTCCCACAATTTAATAATTTCATCTGTATTTTGATTATTCGTTCTAACACTTTTTCCATAAATCTGTTTTTCGTTAATTGCTGTATGCATTACAATTCCTCCTTCTCGTTTATACAAGAAGAATATCATTCATAATATGACAACTGTCTGTCAGCTTTTATAAATAAATTCTATTTCATTCATATATTTATCTTTCAGCCATTGCGGTGAAAGAATTTTTACATGTCTACCAAACATCATTATAAATGGCAGTATATTTTTGTTAACGTCGTAATGAAAGGCGACCTTAATACGTCCATCCTCAAGTATCGAAATTTCCTCTTCAGTAAAAAAATCATATAATTTCCCAAGTTCACTTTTTGAAAATAATAATGTAATCTGCTCCCCATCCGTATCGCTATTCGCTAAATAACCATTGCTATGATTATAAACTGATCTAGCCTTGTCCTTTATGACTTCCATATTTCTTATTCTAGTTAACTTGAATAATCTCAAGGCCTCTTTTTCTTCACAAAAAGCCTCTAAATACCAGCTTCCATTCATAAAATTTAGTTTTATTGGCTGAATAATGCGATTTGATAAATTCGCGCTTTGTGACACATAAGAGATGCAAATTTTATGTCCATCTTCAATTACAGAAAGTATATTCTTTACCTTTACTTTCGTTTCTTCTTCTATCGTTTCACGATGGAGTGTGGATGATAACACCGTAATTGGAGGATGATAGTCTTCATTATTTTCCTGCAATAGCTCTATTTTTCTTTGTAAAATTGTTAATTGATGACTATCAAATAATTCATTTTTCAATGATAATCCTTCCAATAAGAATTTCTTTTCCTCTTCATTGAAGGTGAATTTATCTAATTGATATGTATCGATTAAGGTAAATCCACCATTCTTTCCTAAATATGAAATAATAGGAATACCGATTGATGATAATGCATCCATATCACGATATATCGTTCTTTTGCTTACTTCAAATTTAACCGCTAATTCTTCAGCAGATACTTTCTTTTTCTGCAATAAATAAATCAAAATAGAGAGCATCCTTTCAGTTTTCATGGTCTATATCTCCTCCAAATAGGTGTAAATCTAACTTTAATAGTATTCAAGGGGTTTTCCAAATACATTCTGTAATTTCTTACTAGTTTATACGAATCAATTTTAAAGCTTTATTTTGCACAAATTAGTTATTTCCATATAACGATTAATTTCGAATTATATAGTTTCAATTTTCCAATAAAAATGATACATCTTCAAACAATGCATATGTGAAGAATTTATTACTTTTTTTGTGTCTAAAAAGTACTATCTACGTAGAATTATGCTCTGATTTACTGGAACTTTTGCAGTTTTTAAGAGATACTATAATATAGAGCTTAAAAAGTATTATTATTTATGATTAATAGGAAAGAGGTTTACAATGCAAAGTGATGTAAAAGTTGATCAGAGTGTAGAATCATCGTCCGAAACGATGCCGAAGCAACCTCTATCAAAAATATTAGCCCAAACGGTTAAGACTGGAATTATCAAATCAAATTTGATTCCTATGATTGCAGGATTAACATTAGCTTTATATAAAAATCAAATAAGCCCATTTGACAAAACTCTAGAAATTATATGCGCGCTATTTGGTTCTGTATTAGTAATTGGTGCAGCAGGTGCATTTAATAATTTATATGACCGTGATATCGATGCTGTCATGCAAAGAACAAAAAACAGACCAACTGTAACTGGTACAATCAGTGCTAAAACGGTCCTTTTTTTAGCTATTGCGATGACGATTATTGGCTTAGGTGCTCTTGCTTATGCAACACCAATGGCTGCACTTATGGGATTCATAGGTTTATTTGTTTATGTGGTTCCTTATACAATGTGGAGCAAACGCAGAACTATATATAATACAGAAATCGGAAGTATTTCCGGAGCAATGCCTCCTCTAATTGGTTGGGCCGCAATATCTCAAGATATTACGCATCCTGCTATTATCGGATTATTTGTATTAACTGTGTTATGGCAAATGCCTCACTTCTATGCAATCGCCATTCGTAAGCATGACGATTATAAAGCAGCAAACGTACCAATGCTTCCTGTCGTGAAAGGTATGCGCCGTACTTATATTCAAACAAATATCTATTTAGTATTATTAATAGGAGTTAGCCTTTTACTTGGTACATTAAGTATTGGTCTTATGTTAGTTGCGCTAATTTTAAGTATTTGGTGGCTTCTAATCAGTATTTCAGGAAAACGAAAAGAGAACCCGGAGAAATGGGCAAAATCAATGTTTATTTTTTCTCTATACCATATGACTATTTTATTCTCGACTATTATCATATACTCTCTAATCGGGATTTTCTTTAATCTATAAAGCATACACAACAAAACCAGCTAACGAGAAATTATTCTCGGAGCTGGTTTTTGTTTATTACTCTTCTTCTTTTTCAATCACTTTAAATTCTCCATCCGCATTCATGACACTATATTCTATCAAACCTTTAACCTCACCTACTTTTGCATTCTCTTTTAATGTAAGTACCTCTCCGTCTTTAAATTGAAATTCATAATATGAAGTCTCTGGATCCATTTCGCTCATTCTATAATAAGTGACCTTGCTTACTTCATTCCATTCATATTTACTTTCCTCTTTTGCAAAAACTCCTCGATAAGTAATAGAATCATCAGTTATCGTGACAAAAGACTTTGATGCACCGTAAAAAAGAACACCGCTACCAATCAAACATACGAAGGCAATCACTATTGAGGTTTTATTTACTTTTAATAAAAATAATATGGAAAAGCCCAAAAAGATTAAAAACAAACCAGCTCCATACACCCAATAATTGATAGATGGTGCATACACGAGACGAACACCATATTGATAATAGATTGTTTCTGCAACCCCTAATGGTACCAACAATACAAATAAAGGAGAAAATAATAAAGTACAAATAGCTAGTACCATAAAAATATGACGTGTTTCATACCTTTTATAGTGCATTTTAGATACACCTCTCACTTCTTTTTAATTAGATAATCATCGATTGTAGGATACACACCCTCTTCCCACTTTCTTACTATTTCAAGTGTTTCATATTTGAAACAGTCTATAAGTGGTACAACTTTGAATTGAAATGTGACTCTATTATTAACTTCTATTCGACTTCGTACATCTCCTTTAAATACCAGCAAAGTATAAGCATTTTGATGAGTATTAAATTTCACTTTAGATAAATTCTGGTCGTCGTCATAGGTGATATCTCTAACTACATCACGAATTGTAATTGTATCGCCTATTTTATAGCCTGCGAAATCTTCCACTCCATATTGATTTTTTTCATCATAAAGTAGTTCATTTAATTCGCTGAATGTCATTGGTCTATGTTTTACGATTTTATTTTTATGTTGATCAGATACTCTGTAGAGGGCTCTCTCCTCTTTCCCGATGACCTCCCAACTCCCCACAATTTTACTCTCTTCTTTGTTTGCACAACTTTCCCCAGCGGTTTGATAAATGAGTGTTTGTCGTTCTTCCGCAGTTGGTAGTGTTAGTATTATTAAAATTGCTAGAATACTTATTACTGAGGTCATCACAAAAATAGGTAAGTATGTGTTTTTCTTAGAAGTTTTTTTATGTGCAATTACTCTATTGCGCAATGATTGGATGAATTTTGGATCAGGTGCTAAATCTGGTCGTTCCTTTAGTTTATTCAACCAATTATCATTTTGCATAATGCATCGCTCCCCCTCCCTTTACTACTTGTTTCTTCAACTGAGTAATTGCCCTGTGGTAATCGACTCTCACTTTCAATTCTGTACAATTTAAAATTTCTGCTATTTCCTTAATCGATAACTCCTTCAACCCTTTTAATATGATCACGCTACGGTAATGTGGTTTTAAAGTAAGCAATGCTTCTTGCAAGGATTCCCACTCTTCCTGTAAAAGTAGCTGTTGCTCTGTATTATTTTCACTCGTTTTAAAACTTAAGCTCATCATGGAGGGGATTAATTGCCTCAATTTATACTTTCTATGAATATCTACTGCTGTATTTCGAGCAATAGATAAAATCCATGTCTTTCTTTTTTTAAAATCTTTTAATCTATGTATATTTTGCATAACCTTTAAAAACGTTTCTTGTGTGATGTCTTCTGCTTCTTGTTTATTGTTCGTATAATACATTGCGAAATGATATACATCATGGTAATAATCATCATATAGTTCTTCTATATTGACTTGAAATTTGCTCAACACATCACCTCTTTTTCTTTACATACTAATAAGTCGTTTGACATTTACATTTGTTTCAAATTATTAGTAATTATTTTTAAAATAGTCTTTTATTAAATAATTCTCACCTCCCTACAAATCAGGTACTAACAATGTTAAAGTGGTAAATGGAGGTTTTTATATGAAAAAAACAAGTATATTTATAGTTTTATTAATTGCTATTGGATTAATTTTTGAGCTTACGGACTCAAATGATTCAAACAAATCAACAGACCAGCCTTTTACTGGTAAAGCATCCGATGTCTTAGTACATATAATTGACATTGGCCAAGGCGATTCTATTTTAATACAGTCCAAAAATGAAAATGTCTTAATTGATGCTGGTAATAAAGGGGCAGGTGATGAAGTCGTTGCTTACTTACAGAAGAACAATGTGAAAACATTAGATGCTGTTGTCTCTACTCACCCGGATGCTGACCACGTCGGCGGCCTCGCTGAAGTCATAGATTCTATTAAAGTTAAGAAAGTGTACGCACCAAAAGTAAGTCATACAACAATTGCTTATAAGAATTTCTTAACTGCTGTGAAGAACCAAGGTTTGAAAATTACACAAGCTAAAACAGGGGTAGAAATACCAACGACAGAAGAAAATTTATCATTAAAATTCATTGCACCCGTTACTACATATAGTCAAAGTGATTTAAATGACTGGAGTGCTGTTTTACTTTTACAGAATGGTAATAATAAATTTCTATTCACTGGTGATGCTGAATTCCCTGCTGAAGATGACATGCTAGCAAGTAATTTAATACCACAAGTAGACGTTCTAAAAGTAAGTCATCACGGAGCTGAGGAAGCAACATCTGAAGCATTTTTGGCAAAAGCGAAACCAACTTATGCTGCCATTAGTGTAAGTGCTACAAATGGCTATGGTCATCCTACTGCTATTACATTAAATCGACTAAAAAAAGTGGGCGCAAAAGTATATAGAACCGATAAACAGGGCAATATAGTATTTACATCCACCGGTTCAGAAATATCTGTAAAGGACAATCAATGATGAAAACTGGGATAATTGATCGTTTCGAAAGTCAAATAGCCGTCATAGAGTTTGAGGAAGGTATGCAAGATATCGCTATCTCTGAATTACCAAATGGCGCCCAACCTGGTGATGTCTTAATCTTTCACCAAGGAAGAGTTACAATTGACCCTTCAGCTAGACATACACGAGATAAGGAAATCCAAGAATTAATGGATGATTTATTTGAAGATTAATACCGGTTAGCCAGGCGCTCTTGATACGCCTGGTTTTTTTTATTTGTAATTTACATAAATTTCTGAAGTTTTAGCTAAAAATCAATTATAATCAACATTAATGTCAAAATAATTCGAGGTCTTATATGCATTTATATGAACATTTACAAGAGATTGAATATCAATACACTTTAGATAAAATCGAATCCATTGAACAAATACATCAGGGTCAAACATCCCTGACTTATAAAATTAACACTCTTTCTGATTGTTTTATTTTGCGATCTCTGAAGAGCATTTCAGACGCGGATTTTGAATTTATATTACATCAGCATTTGAATGCAAATTGTTCTAGAAAAATAGTACCTATAATTCACCCTACATATGAAGGTAATTCGTATATTCAACTCGAAGAACAGGTTTTCCATTTGCAATCATACATTGCTTCTACTAAATGTGAAGTACAGATGGAAGAATGGATTAACGTATACTTTAAACTGCGAAACGCTATGCGCTTCTTTGAGAGTAATCATGTGAGAACTGATCGTTTTAACACTTTAGTTACTTGGGAAGCTATTAAAGAAAAATGGAGCCTAGATAATCGTTATCGTTTCCCTCCAGTGTTAGAAATGGAGAAGAAAATAAAGGAATTAGTAAATAGAACTTCAATTGAAAAGCAATGGATTCACGCCGATTTAGGTATTTGGAATACTCTTTTTAACAAAGAATTATTTATTATCGATTTTGGTGAAGCTAGAATCGGGCATCCTTATTTTGACTTAGCTGCAATCCTCACATCAAATGTACCAGCACACTATAATGCTAATGAGATTAGACACTATATCAATCGGTTTATCTCATGTTATTCTAAAATTGAATCTATTAATCTTTCTTTATTAAAAGACTTTATTTCATTGTGGTTTATTCGAGGCGCGCTCACTGCTTATAAGCAAAAAGCTTTTGGTACAGCACTTTACTTCCTCAACATGTTTAATAAATTTAATCGTTCTTTTACTTAAAGATAAAAAGCTGCTGATGGAGAAAGTTAACACTAAACTCCAGCAGAAGATTTCTTATAAAAAAATCTATAGTGTCTCCTTAACTAATTCAGCAAAATTCTCCTCTTCTTCAACAAAGGGAAAGTGATTGCTTTCCTCAAATGTAAACAGCTTTGCATTTGGTATAAGCTTAGCTATTTCCTCTGAAAAATAATAAGGACATTGCGCATCATGAATTCCACAGTATATATACGATGGGACTCTGACCTTTGAAAGCTGAGATCTTAAATCATAATTTACTAGTTCTACATACGAGAAATAATTGAGGCGTGGATTAACTACTTTTCCGCTATTTGGACGGTTAAAGTATTCATCATAGCGGTCTTTATAATAGATAGACATCTCCGTCCACTCGCGATTTAACTTTCTACGCTCTTCCAATGGCTTTTGTGGATCATTTAATTGTTGCATAATATCTCTAATACGTTCATTATTTTCATTGTTTTTGCAGTAAATGCTACCTTTATGTCGCATATATTCACTAGACGCTGCTGCTCCTCCTGCGATGACTTTCGTTAAAGATTGCTCTGCTAAAATAGCATATACTAGCGCCAACATTCCACCTGTTGAATGCCCTGCAAAAGCCCATTTTTCATATTGAAGTGCTTCCCTAATGGCTTCTAAGTCTTGCACAGATTCTGCCATACTTAAATCATGTTCAGTAATGGAAGTTACAGAATTCCCTGCTCCTCTTAAGTTCACTAAATAGACCGTATGATTATTAGTAAAATGGTTTGCGAAAGTATTGCCATTAGAATTATATTCACTGTATAAATGAGTCACACAAATTGGCGAGCCACTTCCCTTTACAAAAACTTCAAACGTTCCACGAGATGTTTCGATTAATTGTTGTTCCCACATAATAACGCCCCCTGTTATTCACTTCATAAATACAAGTTCATGTACAATGTTGAAGTCAGCTGATTGGTATAACTGAATTGCACCTCTCTCATTCTTTTCAACAGTTAAAGAAATTACTGTAATCGAATTATATGTAAATAAAAAATCTAAACCACGCAATAGCAATTTTCTTCCTATACCTTGCTTACGAAACCGATCATCAACGGCAATATACTCAATCGTACCTTCTCCGTTCTCGGCATCTGCTTCGACATAGACATACCCCTTTAATCCTTCGTTATCACAATAACAAAATACAACTTGATTCTCATTCAGACGTGACAAAATCGTTTGTGCATTATAATACGTATTTGGAAAGGCTAAGTCGTGTAAGTTTTGAAAGGCTTCAACATTAGCGGGATCCAATTGAAGTATTTCTTCCGTACTTTCAAACTTATGATTTTGACGGTCTTTATGTAATATATAATGATGCCCTCTCACTTTTTCACCAACGTTGTTTGTAAAAGCTATCGCAACTTCATTTTCAACATTGATAAAAAAATGAGGATGTTTTAAAGGCGTTGGCAGCTGATGACATAACATCATCCACATTTCAGGTAACAGTACTGCTGTTACTTCATTTTGAACAAACGGTCCCCATACTTCAGCAGATTGATCATCCTCATCGAAATCAAGTCCGATGGCTGCAACAATCTGTTCATTTTCAACCGCGATGATCATAGAATTTTCAAAAGGTAAGTCTGAAAATTTTTGTCGTAATGTAGACTTTATTTCTTGCTCATCTTGACCACAGTGACCAATATGTCGCATTGAAGTTGCATTGCAGCTGGCTAAAAAGTGAGCCAGCTGCTCAATATCTAGTGCAGTAGCCATTCTAATCACTTTGACTTCCCCCAATAGTAAATATTTTTACATCAATTTCGAATAAAAAAATGTATAGTATCCCATACTTAAACAGTAATTTATTTGAATTGGAAAAGTCAATATAATATTACAATATTAAACAATTACCTATCTTTTGAAAGCGCTTTCGTATATACTGAAATTAGGAGGGGATCGTTATGAATATGGTTTCTGTTACTTCATCAAAATTAGTAAATGTGGGGTTTGACCCTAGTGCAATGATTTTAAGAATTGAGTTTAAAGATGGTGTTTATGAATATTTCGGCGTTCCTGAGAGAATTTATAACGAATTGATGGAAGCAGACTCAAAAGGTATCTACTTTAAACGTTATATAAAAGATAGATATAGATTTGTCCGTGTTTAATATAAAATATAGTATATTTTCCAAATATAAAAGCACATTCAAGGTGATTGAACTGACCCAAGAAAGTTAGACATATTTAGTTAAGCAGCTTCTAAGACCTGAGTTCGGTATTCCACCGGGCT
>NZ_LILB01000001.1:1256464-1334248 GCF_001274945.1 Viridibacillus arvi
TTCAACTCGTACTTTTGCCATAAAAAAACCCCCGTAAAAGTTAGAATGGTGTCTAACTTTTACGGGGCAGTTCAGATTTTTCATTAGCCCATTGAATGTGCTTTTCCTGTTTATTTGATAAATCATTAATGAAGAGAAATTGATAATTTATTCACCCTCTAAATATCCCTTTCCTTATTCCAAAAACAAAAAAACCTGATGAATACTCTTCTACTCATCAGGTTTACCGACTATTATTGACTCCCTAAACGTTCGAGATGCTTTTTAGCTAACTCATCTCCCGCACTGATGGCACGTTCATACCAAACAATCGCACAATTTATATCCATCGGGACACCCATAGCAAATTCGTACATTTCTCCAATCCGTACCTTTGCACTTGCATCTCCTTGCATTGCTGCACACTTATACCATATTAGTGCTAAATCATAATCTACGGTTGTTCCAATTCCATTTTGAAACATATAACCAACATTATATTCAGCATCTACATTGCCTTCTTCCGCGGCTTTTTTATACCATTGAAAAGCTAACTCCTTATTTTCCTTTACCCCAATGCCTTGATCATACATATTCCCTAATCGATATTGAGCTTCTGTATAACCATTTTCTGCTGAAGTTTTATATAACATCAATGCTTGCCCCATATTCTCTTTTACACTAAGACCTTGTTCATACATAATACCTAGAGTAAATTGAGCTTCTTTTACACCTGCATTCGAAGCTATTGTAAACCATTTAAACGCTTCATCCATGTTTTCTTTAACATATTCACCATTAAAGTACATATCCGCTAGATTATTGGCTGCGTCTGCATGACCTTGTAATGCTGCTCTTTCATAAAGTTGAAAGGCTTTCTCTATATCTTCCTGAACGCCAAGCCCTTCATAATAGTAATTAGCTAAACAGAACTGTCCTTCTGCGACATTTAATTCAGTAGCTAATTTATACCATTGGACCGCCTTGTCATACTCTTTTATATTATCGTAAAAATAGCCGATCCCAGTCGTAGCCGTTGCAAAGTCCCCCAACAGCCCTTCCTGCATATACGCTGCTATTTGAGTAGATACATTAAAATCAATATTTTGTATATCCTCGTTTAATACAGCCATTAACGCGATCATCCTCTTTGCCAATTGCTTTTCTATGTGAAACACCTCATCTATTTTGAAAATCGTTTCTATCCTTTACACACATATTTGCCAAATAACGTAATATGTATAACTAAAAACCATCTTCTATTCATATTTGATAGTAGATAGCTTTATCTATTATATATTTTATTTTTTCGTAAACAAAGTACGATGTCTTTATTATCAAAATTACGACTTTTCTCTACTACATACACCAAGTTGAATATTTAGTTTACATCAGTAAATCCAACGTTTCTCTATCTCATAATACTTGATCAAACCCTTGCTATCATAAGGTTTTCATATGACAACATGTCATTTACATATATAAATTTCTCTACTAATTTTGAGTGCCTTTACAAAATAAAAAGCCACTAGCGTTTCTTACTTCGCTAGTGGCTTTACTTATTAATAATTAACTTTTAATATGATGCTTTCAGAAATACTTGGTTTTTTAACGGTAATATATAATTTACCGCCTTTACTACTTAATGTTTTTAGTTTTATTGTAGCTTTATCAGTAGTATTTACTGCTGAAGCTACTAGTTTTTTCTTGCTAGCATCTGCATAAACTTTTACAGTTGATCCAGCTTTTAAGTTAGAAACGAGTATTTTATCGTTTTTAGTACCTTTTTTATTAATCACTTTTACAGCTGAACTTTTAAGCTTTGTTGATTTTACTGAAGTTTTTAACGTGTATGAAACGCTGTCATACAATGAATCCATCATATCTGCACTTACTTTTACATAATAAGTACCCTTTGGTAAATATACAGAACCAGTATATTTTCGTTTATCTTTTGTTACTTTTAAGCCTTTAACCGTTTTCTTTTTATCATCTAATACTTTCATTCTAAACTTCGTGCTATGTTTTTGATCTGCATAAACTTTCAAAAAACCTGCTTGTGGAACAGTTACTTTGTAATAATCATCTTCATCAATAAGATTAAAAGATGCATTATATGTTTTGTTTAAATTGATTGGTGTTGCTTTTGAAGCTGAATTGTTTGATTCTTTTTCATAGTTGCTACCTGCTTTAAAAGATAATTTAGTACTGTAGCTTTTATTTTTTCCAAAATCTAATTTATATGCTAAAAGATAATATGTACCTTTCTTCAAACCTACAGAAATGGAATGCATTGATGGATCATACCAAGTAAGTTCTGAATTTATCGCATAACCAAATAATTCTACATCATTAAATGTACTTTCCAATTTTTCTAGTGCTGATAGATCAAAATCTTTGATATCTTCTAATTGACTAGTATCAAATTCATTTACTAGTAGAAGAGCTATTTCACGTTGTTTAGGATCATTTAATTTCATCGTAAGTAAGCCGTCTGCTGGTACAGTTACTTTTATAATATCCGTGCCCATGCTGAATTTTCTATCAAGCGTTTTTGATTTGTCATTTGTTAAAGTAACCGTATCAACCTCAGTTGTTGTTGCGGCTTTCGTCTTAGTTGTTAAAGCGCCAAATGCAAACGCGAAAACTACTACTAGTGCTAACATCATTTTAAAGAAATTTAATTGATTTTTTTTCATAATTATCCTCCAAATTTATCAATCTACTAAAATTATATACATAAATTTTTGACAGGTATATGGTTATTTAGGTGGATAATTAACATTTTGTTCGGCCATTCATACTGAATCATTTGAAATATGTATTTTCTTGAAATATCCAATTTATAAAAAAAGGTGCTATCTATTAACTAATTAGATTTAGTAATTTAGATTTAGACTGTCGTTAAAATCATTACTTCGAGTTGTTTATATGCATAATAATGGAAACAGTTTTCGATATAAAGAGCTCTTTACACAAAAAAGTTACCCAGCTAAATAACAGCCGGATAACTTTTTGTTTTAACTTTAAGACTGAGCTAGTCTTCTCATTTCAAATTCTGTATATTTTTTCAGATTTTGATCAGAATAATCATAAAAGTCTTGTAAATGGTCGGTCCATTGTTCATTTTCAATAGAGATGATTTTCTCTTTCAAAACTTGATCATTCCATATAGTCACTCGCAATGTCTCAGCTAACTCCAACGCATCCTTTGTTATTGCTGAAGTGGTTACTAAGATAGATGATTCGCAATCATAATAAACCTTTTCAACCGCAATTTTATGTACTTCATCCATTTTTACTAAATTGATATCATTTATGCATCGGAACGCCACTTTGCCATTTGGCCCGTCAGCAAATATATCTACTTTAAAGTCACTATCATCCCTAGCTAAACGCACATTTTGAAAATCAAGTTTTTGCAATTGTTTTGCCATATATAATTTGAAATCATATGGGCTCATTTGATGAATTTTTCGTTGACTAAAGAAATTACTATCGTATTTCTTTTTAACATTTCTCACAAATTCATTCACTTGATTAATCTTAGTGGGCGTTTGAAATTTCTCATGGACTTCAGCTTCATTTGCAAAAGGTTTCAATAAAGTAGCTTCCTCTTTTTTTATCTCTTTTAGGCTTTTAATAGCAGCTATCCAGAAATACCCGCCAAGAGCAATAAAACCAATAGCAATGAGTTGAACAAGAGGTTGGAATAGGAACTGACTATACAATTCTTTTACTCCAGTGATATATTCGGATAAACTTTTGGGCGAATGTGTAAACAAAGTGATGAAAATAGGCAAGCATTCTAAGTAAAATGCTAACGCAAGGCTCTTCCACAGCTCTTTCATTGCAACGTGGCGTCTTTTTCTTATATCTGCTAATTCTTCAGATTTTAAAATTTTCTCTTCTTGTAAAACAATTTTATGTATATTAGCTTCAGCACATTTTGGACAGTACACAACAATTTTCTCGTCTACTAACACCTCGGCAGCTTTCACTTTATGTATGTAACAACGATTTTCAGACATGCTAAAACAACTCACCAACCTAAATAAGTAAATATATAGTCCTATTATTTTAATAATAATCGTAACCATTACTTATTATATAATAAGTAAATGATTATTCAATAATATAAAACCACTACATTATTGGTAAATATTATACAAAAAGACTATACAAAACACACATTTTGATTGATTTTCTTAATTATTTTTCAAACTTCTTTAGTCGCATTTCTAAAGTAACTTCAAATTAATGTATAAAAGCGTTTAGCAAATGCCATCATGCATCACCAAACGCTTTAGTTTTTTTAGGAAGAACGAGATTCCTTTTTTCATTTTGGCGTTTTTTCATATCAATTATAAGCCGTTGAAGTTCACTATTTACTTACTTTCCCATTTACACTGGCAATAAGCTCAGATATTGTAACAAATTTATACCCTTGCTTTTGAAGCTCCGGTATTATTTTTTCAAGTGCCTTTAACGTTTGAGTCCGATTTCCTCCTCCGTCGTGAAACAGTATCACATCACCTGGTCTCGTACCTTTCAGTACTTTATTTATGATCTTTTGGGACCAAATTCCTTTCCAATCTTCCGTATCTTGATGCCATGACCATATAACAACTTTATATCCGTTTTTTGTGGCAATCTCGATCATTTTTTCATCATATTGTCCTCCAACAGGACGAAATAATACAGGAGCAAAGCCAGTAATACTGTGAATTATTTCATTTGTCTTTTTTAATTCTTCTTCAAATTCTTTTGGCGACGTCTTATACGGATGTGTATACGTGTGATTAGCTAATTCATGTCCTTCATTATATTCCCGTAAAACCAGCTCAGGGTGCTTCTCCGCCATTTCTCCAACAACAAAGAAAGTAGCTTTAGCTTTATATTTAGCGAGTAAATCTAAAACTTGTCCTGTATATTTGGGATGTGGTCCATCGTCAAAAGTAATAGCGATAATCTTCTCTTCAGTATTTATATCCCAAAGCATTTGCCCTGATTCTTCGTAATATCTCCGTCCCTTGTCAGCAGCAATACTAAAACCAGCATAAAATACTGAGATGATTAAAGCGCAAACAGTTAGAATTAATATATTCTTACGAGTCAATACATCACCTACCAAGCTTAATAATTATTACAAAAACGCCGTTGTCTTAATATTCACCGAACGCGATAAATTATACTTTGCGAAAGTCTCTACTTCCGTCCATGATTTGTATTAACTAATTGCTCTGGCACTTAATTTTGTAATGCAATTGCTTTGTCCTTAAGTGTAAGCTCGAAGATATTTTAGGTATAATTTTGTTATGTGGAGGAAAAATTAACTATTAAATATTATGTAATGTTTGAAAAAGCGATTTAAGAATTACACTACAAAGTGGTTTTTGCTTATTTTATAGGCAGAGGAGGTAAAACGATGAACATCTCAATCGAATGGGTTTACAAAACACCAAGAGGAACAGAAACTATATTTCGCTCCGAGGAGATGACTGCAGAAAAAGGACTGTTAGTAGCAGAGGATCTTGAGCGGACAGGACGCGCCAAAAGTATAGCTTTTACTGACTCGTTTGACAGCACTTGGACAATTAAGGAATTGAAACGCTATATTAAAGAAATTGAAACTGAACCTCATAATATCACAGTGTATTTCGATGGTGGCTTTGATCGTACGACTAGCACCGCTGGTTTAGGCTGCGTTATTTATTTTGAACAGAGTGGAAAATCGTATCGGGTGAGGAAGAATGCTCCTTCTGAAGTGCTGAAATCAAATAACGAGGCAGAGTATGCCGCACTTTATTTGAGTCTTGTGGAGCTTGAGCTATTAAATGTTCACCATCTACCTGTCGTTTTCATCGGAGACTCACAAGTTGTCATCAACCAGATGAGCGGTGAATGGGCGTTATTAGAAAAAGACTTATCAAACTGGGCAGATCGAATTGACGAGAAATTAAAAAAGCTTGGTATTCGTCCTAAATACGAGCTCGTACCAAGAAAATCGAATGCTGAGGCGGACCGGCTTGCCACACAAGCGCTAAATGGTATCAACATCACTGCTCAACTTGAACTGACTGCTGACAACGATTGATATATGTTAAGTGATAGTCATCTCAGAAAAATAAACAAATATCGATAACATAATGGCAGTAAGAAAGGAATTTCTGAATGAAAAATATGATAGTAGCTATAATAATATTTTTAGTCCTTTTGATAATTCTTCCATTCTTCGGTATAAACTCACACTATCTTCTAACTAATACAGTGGAATGGATTACAAAGTTGGTTCTCCCATGGATTATGCTATATTGGATTATTAGACTCGTAAAAAATTTAGAAATAAAGCAATAAGATTTGTAGAAATAATCGTCTATTTTGCTTAAGGAGAAATTGAAAATATGGTCAATTTTTTTTATAATAGACGTGTATTTCGTGAACTAGTAAATCCGATAGCTTTTCTAACACAATTATGGTAGCATTAACTACTATATAATAATGAGGACGTGAATTTTTTTGATCAAAATTGAAATGCCAAAACCAGACGTAGTAATTCGTCAACGCGAACAAAAAATTAAAGAAGGGGACGCTATTATCCCTTCAATTTATGGATTTATTGATTTCCATGAAATCCCTCGTGATAAGGGCGGCTTTTTCATGTTCTTTAACAAAGAAAATGAGCTTTTATTCGTAGGTAAAGCACGTAAAATCCGCCAACGTGTAAAAAAACACTTTGAAGATAACGTTTCACCTATTAAAGATCACCGTAACGAAGTTCATAAAATTGAAGTATTCGTTGTTGAAGATCAAATGGAACGTGAAATTTATGAAACATTTGCTATCAACCATTTCCGTGCGAAATACAATACTGAAAAAGTATTCTTCTAAAAACAAAAGCGTTCAACCTGTGCACTAGCACTTGTTGAACGCTTTTTTTATGCTCTTAAAATATGTATAGTACGAGATATTAGGAACTTTTGCACCTTATGTTTCGAATATAATAAATTGAAAGTACGATTTTAAAACTCCATTTCATTATTTTTTCTTAAAAATCCGCAAAAAACATTACCAACTATTAGCACCAGGTGTTAATATGAAGAGGTATCAATTTATGATCTTGGAGGAAAACATATTGTTAGACACACAAAAGATAAAAGAAATCATTAAACATCGCTACCCTTTTCTATTAGTAGATCGAGTGCTCGAATTAGAAGAAGGTAAAAAAGCAGTTGCCATAAAAAATGTGAGTGTAAATGAAGAGTTTTTTAATGGGCATTTCCCAGGCTACCCCATTATGCCCGGTGTATTAATTGTAGAAGCATTAGCTCAAGTTAGCGCTATTGTTATGCTTACAAAAGAAGGTAATGAAGGACGATTAGGACTTTTAGCTGGAATAGATAAATGCCGCTTTAAACGCCAAGTGATACCTGGAGACCAACTACGCCTTGAAGTTGAAATAACTCGAGTAATAGGTGCTATTGGGAAAGGCAAAGGAACCGCCACTGTAGATGGTGAAATAGTTTGCGAGACAGAATTAATATTCGCCTTTGGTGATTAATCGAATTTCCAATCAATTAAGAAGTAAAGATAGAAAGCAGCCGATTATTAAAATAGGCTGCTTTCGTTTTTACATATACTAAATTTTCGGCCAACCATATGTAAGTAATGCTAATTGTTCACCGCCAATTTGAATTGGATTGGAGTCGATAAATTCAGCCCCCATCGCTTCGTAAAAGCGACAAGATGAATTGTCTTCTAATACTTTCACAATTGACGAACTGTAATTGAGTTTTTTAAACTCTGCAAATAGTTGTTTTAACATAGCTTTGCCAATTCCTTTTCCTTGCTCATGCTCAAATAGGTAGATAGCCGTAAGATCCGCATCATATGTTGGATATTCACCTTCTTGTGTTTTAGAACCACATATAAATCCTACAATTTGTTCTTCTTCATTCACTGCTACAAGAATAAGATTCTCTTCACTTTCAATATTACGCTGCCATGATGCTTCTCTACTGCTATATGTTAGTTTATCCAAGAAGTCTTGCTTTATTATTCCTTTGTACGTTGTGCGCCAACTGTCTACATGTACTTTCGCTATACCTGCTATATCTTCGATTGTTGCAGGACGGATAACATACGTCATAGTCTAAACCTCACTTTTTTCGTAAAATTACTGTATATATCATTGCTTCTTCCATTGGCACTTGCTTATGGTAAATCCAGTTATCATAGTCCATTCTTCCACCTGGAAAATCTCTTCAATAGCTAAAGAAGTATCTATTAACATTTTTTCGAAATCAGCTACTTCATAACAGCGCAACGATTGTTGCTTTTTTTCATCCGGATTTTCCGTCAACCACCAAGTATCTAGCATACTATTAGTGTCTATATCAAAATCATATTGTCGACAAACTATCTGAGAAAGCTCCATAAATTGCCCTGCTGTTTTGGCCCAATATACAGGTGCATAAACATCTATAAATACTGTGCCATCAGGTTTTAGCCAGTTATCAATATTGTGAAGTAACAATTGTTGATCTGCATCTGACCCAACTCCAAAACCATCCCAATAACATATAGCATCAAATTTTTCAGCAAGCAAAATGGTATAGAAGCTGCCCTGATGAACCTTAATTCTTCTCGTTACATCATTTTCTTTAGCGAGCTCAAACATTTTACTTATGGCATGTGGAATGATTTCAACAGTTGAAACGTAGTGCTCATGCATCGATGCTGCTACTGCGAATTCTCCATTGCCACTCCCCAGTTCTAGAATATTTAATTCTTTCATTAAGCCATTTTTCTCAACTAATTCTACTTTGTCATGATGGTATGCTTCTACCTTTGCATCAAATATTTGAGCCATATATTCGTATTGTTTGTCATAAAATTGTTCATTCTTGTTCATTAATTAACACTCCTTTTTAGTATCTGAAAGGTGTGTTATTGACGTAAATTCCGAATACCCATATGAAATCCGCCCTTCTTTTATATTCCCTTTATTGTAACATAATGGAATTATCTCTACAAAAAAAGATACTTACACCCAGTTACTGGGGTAAGTATCCTCGCTTAATCACTAATACCGCTATAAATAGGCGGTTCTTCAATTTCCGATTTCATATCATCAATTGTCAATTGAAGTGGCATTAAATGATATTTTTCATATAATCTTGATTGCATTTTTGAGATTTCATCATTTTGTTCATCGATATGTGTACTTGCAATTAACGTTTCATGTGATAATTTAATACTTTTAATCTTTACTAAAGTTTCACTCAGTGACAATCTTTCCTTTTTTGTCACTACGAGATCCTTTTGTTCAATGAGTTGCTCCACAAATGTTTCGACAAAGTCTTTTGCCTCCAAAACATTATTAAAGCCATTTAGCTGTCTAATTGCGGTTATTAACTGTTGTTTCTTTTTCTTTCGCTCAGTACCAATCAGACTAACTCGATTAATAATTCTTTCAATTTGATCGTTCGCGATGTCATTTAAATTCTTCAACACTGCTGGATATTCGTTAAATAATTGCGTTTCTAAAGCGAGAACTTTCTTGTATTGTTGCTCGAGTGTTGCTTGTAAAACTTGAGATGATTCGTTGGGTTTACTCTGCTTTACACTTTGTTGCTCGTTAACGAACATTGTTTTTAACAGACCTTTCCCTGTTGAATGGCGCTGTTTTCCATCGTTTCTATTAGACTCATTTTTGTACGATTGAAGCATTGTACGGTATTCCCTTACCGCCTTCAAATAATCGTTTGAATACTCAACAAAGACCATGACGTCATAGGTTTTAAAATGCTTATTATTCGAAATTACTTGTATCAATTGATACAAGGTTTGGACATCTTTAAAAACTACACTTGCCTTACGATATTCCTTTTCATATGAGATAAGCTTTTGATTTTCAATTTCTGTTCTTTCAGATGCCTTTTGTTTTCCTATTTGATTCTGGACTAATAGATTATAAGCTGTTATATAAGGCTCCCTTTGAGGTATTAGTTCCATCTCAGTTTGAAACCTTTTAAGCCATTTGATAAAGCGTTCCATTATGAGGTAGACGCGATCTGTTTGGTTAGCGTGGGAATTCTCAATTTCCTCTAATAACAATTCAAACTTACTTTGGTTCCACTTAACCTCATCATCGGTTGCCACAGCTACTTCGGCATCTCTAACAGAGATCCCCATAATTTTACGGAAATAAGGCGAAAGTAATTTATTTTGGTCAGCTATGAATTGCTCATAAGCCGTTTCATGAATATCAATAGCGTTAATTATTGCTAATGGTTTTACATTCCGTTCGTGAAATTTTCCGAGTAGCTTTAACTCACCTTGTGTTGGTTTTGAATTACAGTTGAAAATCCAATACAAATCATCTGCGCGGTTTAATATCGATTCCTTTACATACGCTGATTCATCACCACTCGGCTCTAGCGGTGTTGTATCGATAAGTGTAACTTTTTTTAGCAGTTCATTATTAACATAGACTTCAATATAATCTAGGTTTTCTCGTAAGATTTCGGCACTAAAGGTGTCCGATGTTGTGAATAGTTCTACTTTATCAAGGTCAAAACTCGCTACTTGTCCATCAAGGAAATAAGCCTTCACTTCTTCTGTTTGACCGTATCGAATAATGGTATTTATCGCAGTTGCTTTCGCCATTACCGTTGATAGAACGGTTCTTTTAAGCAGTGCATTCACTAAACTTGTTTTCCCTGCGCCAGTCATGCCTATAAGTAAAATCATTGTCTGATTTTGAGCGTCTTCAATAATTCGTGTCAGCACTTTATTTGTACCTTTAACATATGTATTTGTTGAAAGAATCATATTCAAACTTTTTAACTTAGTAACTAATTGTTGTAAAAACTCATTAGGTTCATTTTTGTTCCAACGAATAAGCGGTGTATCTTCTAGATGATGTATTTTTCTTAGGTCCTTATCCATATTAACCAAACCCCATTTCTAATAGTTCTAATTATACAGCAAAACTATATTCAAATAATTAAAGAAAGTAAAACCAATGAAAAAATAGGGCAAAACATCGTCCACACACTGCTATAACCAAGACTATTGAACAAAGAAATACAACCTATATTAATATATATTTTAGTTAATTATTGTATTTAGATAAAATTTTATTAAAAAGACCCTAACCTCTATTAATGCTGCATTAAATAAAAAAGATGATAGGTAATTATAACTATCATCTTTTCTTTTCAATTTAAGATGACGTGGGTAAAATATCTAATTTCCTTTGTAATTCAGAATAAAATCCTTGTTGCTCTATGAGTTCTTTATGATTGCCACGTTCTATTATTTCTCCGTCTCTAATAACAAGTATTTTATCGGCATTTTCTATCGTTTTTAAACGGTGTGCTATGACAAAACTAGTTCGACCAGTCATTAAATGCTTCAGCCCTTTTTGAATCTGTACCTCAGTACGTGTATCTACACTAGAAGTAGCCTCATCAAGAATAAGAATATCCGCATCTTCTAAAATGGCTCTTGCAATTGCTAGCAGTTGGCGCTGACCTTGACTCAAATTCGTTCCACCTGACTTAATTTCCGTTTGATATTGAAGTGGTAAGTATTTTATAAACGAATGAGCATACGCCACTTTTGCTGCTTGAATGACTTCATCGTCGGATGCATCAAGGCGCCCATAGCGGATGTTATCCATGATTGTTCCTGAAAACAAATACGTATCTTGCAATACAACGCCAACCTTTTCACGCACATTGGCAATTTTATACGAACGAATATCTTCGTTATCTAGTAATATTTCTCCTTGATCAATATCATAAAATCTTGTCAATAAATTAATAATCGTTGTCTTCCCTGACCCTGTAGGACCTACAAGCGCAATTGTCTCACCTGCTTTTGCTTGAAAGGAAATATTCTTTAATACTGGTTTTCCTGTATCGTACGAAAAAGTAACATTTTGGAATACAACCTCCCCTTTAAGCTGTTCTTTTTCGATTGCATTTTGCCCATCAATACGTTCTGGTTTTTCATCCATTATCTCAAACACACGTTCTGCACCTGCAATCGCAGATTGAAATGTATTCAACAGATTGGATAACTGATTAATTGGACGGAAAAATTGACGTGTATACGTTACAAATGCAGCTATAACACCTATTGACGTATGACCACTTACCGCCATCAGTGCACCTGTCCCAATTACTAACCCTAAACCAAGATTGTTCATAAAGTTATTAATGGGTCCAAGAAAGCCAGAAGTGATTTCAGCCTTCATAGCCGATGTTCTCAAACTTTCATTGATCTTTGCAAAATGTGTAGTCGTCATTTTTTCTTGACCAAACAAAGTAATTACTTCAGAGCCAGTTATAGTCTCCTCGATATAGCCGTTTAATGTCCCTAGATCCCGTTGCCTCTCAGAATAGTTAACACTACTCCTTTTAATAATTTTTTTCGATACAAATACGATTAGCGGAATAATGGTTAAAGTGACTACTGCTAACTGCCAGCTTAGTAAGAACATTGCAACGCTCGTACCAATCAACGTTAATACTGATGAGACAATTTGAACGACACTTTGACTCAACGCAACATTTAAATTATCAATGTCATTTGTTACGCGACTCATTAAATCCCCTTGTGACCTTTTATCAAAGAAACGTAGTGATAGCGAATGCAATTTTTCAAATAAATCTAACCTTAACTTTTGAATTGTTTTTAATGCTGCATTGATCATGACATACGTTTGAAGCCAAGTGAAAATCGACGTTAATACATACACACCTACCAAAATAAATAACATTTGAGACGTGCCTCTTAAATCTTTTGGAATAATATAATCATCCACTATTACGCCGATTAGAAGAGGCCCTGCTAAACTTAAAACAGTAGTTAAGATAACGAGAAAAATGGCTCCAATGAGTTGCAATCGTTGCTGTTTCACATAATCCCAAATTCTCATTAACGTTTGCTTTTGATTTTTCGGTTTCACAACAGGTCCGCGAAAATGTGGTCCACGTTCTAATCCATTACGGGGTTGATTAGGCTGTTCTTTACTCACTTAACACCCCTCCTTTTTCTACTTGGGTATCGTAGATTTCTTGGTAGATTGTATTATTATTAAGCAATTCTTCATGGGTCCCCATACCAACGATCGCTCCGTCTTCCATTACTAAAATCTTATTGGCATTCATTATAGAGGAAATTTTAGAAGCCACGATAAAAGTGGTCGTTTTTTGATAATCTGTTGCAATAGCTTGCTGTATATTCTTTTCTGAAATACTATCTACCGCAGAAGTAGTATCATCTAAAATAAGGATGGATGGTTTTCTGATAAGAGCTCTTGCTAATGCAAGCCGCTGTCTTTGGCCACCTGATAAGTTCGTTGCACCTTGAGTTAAATTGTGCTTTAAATCTTCTTTTAATTTCTCAACAAACTCTGTTGCACTCGCAGCATCAAGTGCTTTATACATATCTTTTTCTAAACTTTTCTGATTTCCATATTGTAAATTTTCTTTTATTGACCCCGAAAACAGCGTTGCTTTTTGTGGTGTAAATCCGATATTTTCTCTGAGCGTTTCTAAATCATATTGCTTTAGCGGAATATCATCTATGAGGATTTGTCCTTCATCTACATCAAAAAGTCTTGGAATCATTTTCACAAGTGTTGACTTCCCACTTCCTGTAGTACCAATAATGCCTATAAAATCTCCTGAATGTGCAGTAAATGAAATATTTTTCAGCACTTGCTCGCCATTTTTACTATAGCTAAAACTGACATTTTCAAACGTAACTGCTCCTTTGACTTCTTCTAATTGAATTGGATTGGCCGCATTTTGAACGTCAATTGGTGTTGCAAGTATTTGATGTACTCGATTTGCGGAAGGGAAAGCGCGAGCAATTTGCATTAACACCATACTACTAGAAATTAGACCATTCATAATAATCGTTAAATAGTTGATAAAAGCTAAAATAACACCAACTTGTAGTGTGCCATTATCAACCTTTATCGCACCAAACCAAAGCGCCGCAATGATCCCCATATTAATGACAAACATCGTCAAAGGCATCAAAACCGCTACGACTTGGTCCGCAGTAATTGTTCGCTTTGTTAATTGCTCATTTACATCCGTAAATTGTTCAATTTGATGGCGTTTTCGATTAAATGCTTTAATCACACGGATTCCAGCTAAATTTTCCTGCAATTTCGTATTCACTGCATCTATGGCTTGCTGCACTTTACCAAACATAGCACCTGATAATTTCGTGAAAAAGTAGATACAGATTATCAAGACAGGCACTACTACTAGTAGTAGTGGGAATAGCTCTCTAGCAGTCATAAACACTATGACAATACTTCCGAGAAATAATAAGGGGCCACGCACGAAAATTTTCAAAGTCATCATTAAAGCACGTTGTAGGGCCTCTACGTCACTTGTCATTATTGTAATGAGCTTACCGGCCCCAAACGAGTCTCTATTACTACTTGAAAAATAAGTAATTGTATCATATAAATCCTTTCTAATATCCGTTGCAAAATGGACAGCTGTCTTAGCACTAAAGATAGAACAACCTACTCCACCAATAAGCCCGACTAATGCACTGACAATCATTAGAATGCCCATTTTCACTACATATATATGATCTTGATTAGCAATACCTGTATCGATAATATGTTGCATAATAGTCGGTTGAATTAAGTCCATTGTTACTTCGACTACCATCAATAACGGCCCTAAAATGGCCAACCATTTATACGGTTTTAAAAACTGTAAAATTTTTTTAACAGCTTGCATAGTCTTCCTCCAATTTCGTAAATTAGATAATTATAACATATTATTTGATGCTCTTTCATTCAACAGCTGATTTTCATTCGAAATATACTTGCTTTTCCATCAATATTGTTTTATACTACTTTTCAACATATAGAAACACGCGTTGATGAGGAAAAGTAAAATAAATTAAGTTATCTAGAGAGCTTCTGTTGGTGGAAATGAAGTGAACTTAACTATTTGAAAATGACCTCTGAGCTTCGTACCGAACGATTTATTTAGTAGGCTACGACGAGAAAGGCACTCGTTATAACAGCAACAGTATCCCTAATTGGCGTACTGATGAAGGCAAATGGTGCAAGCTATTTGCAAATGAAGGTGGTAACACGGGTATATATCCTCGTCCTGATCAATTAATTTTGATTAGGGCGAGGTTTTTTTATTTTAGGAGGGATTTTTTAAAATGAGTATTGTTATTGGCGGAGCTTGGCCGTATGCGAACGGATCATTACATTTAGGGCATATTGCTGCTTTATTACCAGGAGATATTTTAGCTAGATATTATCGATTAAAGAAAGAAAACGTTCTTTATGTATCCGGTAGCGACTGTAACGGGACGCCTATTTCTATCAGAGCAAATCAAGAGGGTGTTACTGTAAAGGAGATTGCAGATCGATATCACGAAGAATTTACAGCCTGTTTTAACAAACTGGGTTTTACTTACGATTTATATACACGTACGGATGCTGAACACCACCATCAAACTGTTAAGAATATCTTCTTGGAACTACTAGATAACGGCTTTTTATATAAAATAACAATTGAACAAACTTATTGTGAACATGATAAGCAGTTTTTGCCAGACCGTTTTGTCGAAGGTATATGTCCAATATGCGGTAGTAAGGCACGCGGGGATCAATGTGATCATTGCTCAACAATATTAGATCCACTCGATTTAATTGATCGACGATGTAAAATATGTGGCAATCACCCTACCGTGAAAGAAACCGAGCATTTTTACTTTGCACTAAGTAAGATGCAAAACGCATTAGAACACTATGTACAAAATGCAAAGGAACAAAAAGCATGGCGCCAAAATGCAATCGATTTATCCGAACGTTACTTAGCAGAAGGCGTACCAGATAGAGCCGTTACGAGAGATTTACCAAACGGAATCGAAGTACCAGTAGACGGTTTTGACGGTAAGAAAATATATGTTTGGATTGAAGCTGTATCAGGGTATTACACCGCTACTTTAGAATGGGCCCAACAGCATCAGAAAAACGTTCAAGATTTCTGGAATAGCGATACCATCTCTTATTACGTTCATGGTAAAGATAATATCCCTTTCCATACAATCATTTGGCCATCTATTTTAATGGGTCTAAATAGCCCTGCCCTGCCTACACATATTGTTTCAAATGAATACTTAACACTAGAGAAACGGAAACTCTCCACTAGTTTAAACTGGGCAGTATGGGTACCCTATATTATTGAAAGATACGATGCAGATACAATTCGATATTTCTTGACGATAAATGCACCAGAAAATCGCGACACAGACTTTTCTTGGCGTGAGTTTATTTATAGTCATAATAGTGAACTCCTAGGTGCATACGGAAATTTCGTTAATAGGACATTAAAATTTATCGAAAAATCATTCGATAAACAAATTCCTAAAGGCATACTAAATACGTCAATCAAACTTCAAACGCAAAAACTCTATGATGAAGTAGCTATCGCGATTGAACAAGGACATTTTAAAGCACCACTTGAAGAAATCTTCTCTTACATCCGCTCGGCCAATAAATACTTTGACGAACAACAACCATGGTTACAAGTAAAAGATGATGAAGTTGGTTGTGCGAACACTCTTGCAACGTGCGTTTATATCATTGCGAACTTATCACAATTACTAGAACCCTTTATTCCGTTCTCGACAAAGAAAATTCGTGACATGCTTGGAATTACTAATGTCTCGTGGCATGAATTAGTGGAATTACCAACATCTATTCAATATGTAGAGCCGTTGTTTGAGCGATTGGACATTGCGCTAATCGATGAAGAATATCAACATCTCATCAGTCAAAGTAACGCTGTAAAATAAACAAAAAAGCTTTCGGCAAATGGTTAATCCATTCGTCGAAAGCTTTTCACAATGAAAATCCTTAAGACTCTTCTTTTTGTACTTTGCCATACTTACCACCACCACCAACTTCTATTAACAACTTCCCTTTGCGGGATTGGTCAATATATCGAACTAATTTTTCTGGTACCACTGCTGCTAACTCTTTATAAGTTGCTTTATGCAAAATATTCATTTCTGTCCCAACTGCAAGAAGTAAGCGGTCTAGTGATTTCGGGCCGAGTCCTGGTATGAAATCTAGCGGAACTTGATGAATATAGGGCGGTCTAGGTCGCTCGCTATCTTCACTTTCAGAAAGCTCTTTTATTCTAGTGGCTACACCTTTAATGATATTATGCTGGTGACATATTGGGCATTCAGATAAACCCTCATCCACTTTTGCAGCACAACCACCACAAACTGTTTGATGGTATTTACCTAGCAAAGGATTTAAACCATAATTAGCGACTACAGCTCGTCCGTCTTTTTCTTGAAGCGCTTTTTGTAATTCAGTAAAACTTGCATGATCAAGTCTCATTTTTTGATATTCTCTCGCAATTTTACCGACAGAATGGGCATCTGAATTCGTCAAGAAGGTAAATTGCTCTAACTCTTTTATACCTCTCACCATATACGTATCGGAGCTTAATCCAAGCTCAATGCCGTCTATCATAGATGGATCAAACACTTCACTTAAACTAGATATTACACCTTTACCGTATAAGCTTTTAAAAGGAGTAAACACATGAGCAGGTATAAATAAACCTCCAAGTGAATGGACTTTCTTTTGAAGTGTTATACCATCACAATAAACTCGTTGAGAACTTAAATTGATATTCTTCACATAGCCACTCATCCACATCGAAAAAGTTTTCATAATTTCAATAGTTGGAAAATAAGCAAGGACATGAATTGGCCCGTGGCAATGCTCATCGTAAATCTCAATTTCAGAACCAAGTATCAAGGTAGATTGTCCAAATTGTAGTCCTCCATCAGCAATCTCCACCATCTCTCCCTCTAGTATCATTTCTTCAATTTCTTCAATAACCTCTGGAGATTGGCAATCTATAATACCTATTAGATCAATACCCTTTCTTTCACTAGCAGCTTCTAAAATACGTCGTAAAGTTAATCTTTTACTACCAGTAATTTTTACAGGTCTGCCACTTTTAGTACGACCAATATGAATATGTAAATCTGCGTAAAATTCCTTCATTTTTTCACCACCTTCATAATTAATTTTTTCAATTTGAAGTTAAAATAATATGATGGATCACTATATTGAGTTAACCATATGGTTCACTTTTCCCCGAAGTATTATACCTAAACGAGTTGAAGCAATTAGACATACTCTAATCATCGTAATATCAGTTTATGTGCTATCTAGTAAATGCACCATTGTTCGCCACACTATGGAAAATAAAAAAGACAGTAAAAAACCCGACTCTCATAAGAGAGTCGGGTTTTTCTACTACTAGTTCAAATTAAGCTTTTTGAACGTTAGCAGCTTGAGCGCCACGTGCGCCTTGCTCAACGTCAAAAGTAACTTTTTGACCTTCGTCTAAAGATTTGAATCCTTCACTTTGGATTGCTGAGAAGTGTACGAATACGTCATCTCCGTTTTCGCGTTCGATAAATCCAAATCCTTTTTCTGCGTTAAACCATTTTACTGTACCTTGTTCCATTATTGTTGCCTCCTAGTGTGATATCCACACATTGTATTACTATCCTTGTCCAAAGTGATGGTCCAGACGACAAGTCAAACTTATACTGCCCTTTGCACCGAACAAAAATAACTAACTTCATAATACCATGCACTTACGAGATATGCAAGCTTTGTAACGAATAAAAAACAAAAGAACAGAATTCCACATTACACTTTTTCTTTCAAATAGCTCAAAAACCTTGTCAAATAGGGCTTTTCATTCGAATTCAAAATATGATAATATTTAGAAAATAATTTAAAAAATGTATTTTTTATAAATATTTTCACAATATTTCATTTATTTGAAATGAAGATCTTACCCTTCTATTTAATGACGCCTAATTTGAAAACTTCTGCGAATATTTTGGATCATCTTAAGTTCTTTCAATCTTAGTATATCCATTTTTTATTTATTCAACCTCTTTTAACATTTTTTTAATATTAATAATGCGCTCATTCATTTCTGGTAGCATCTTCTGTTGAACTTATAGATTTTCGATTTCTCTTTGTAGCCGCACATCCATTGTACTTTTTCACAGTATAGATGACGAACATCATTAGAATATAATAAAACCTCAAAAAGAAAACCTTTCACCCTTTTTGAGGTTCTACTATTATAATTTACGTTTTTCTTCTATGAGTCGTTGAAATTCATTTTCAAGTTCCTTTGTAGGCTCTATACTAAGTCGACCTAACACTTCAGATATCTTTAAATTTAATATTAATAATTCGTTTTCCTTGTTATCAGGTGCTTTCGTTTTCTTTGTTTGCACTCTTTCTTTTATCGGCCCTTCAAATAATTGAAGTTTTCCCTTTTCAATTTTTAACTGTCGAGTAGAAATATTTTCTACAAAACGTCGATCATGAGATACAAAGATGATTGTTCCTTCGTATTCTTTTAGGAGCGATTCAAATGCTTCGACAGCATCTATATCAAGGAAATTCGTCGGTTCATCTAATATCAACGCATTTACATCGCTAACGAAAATTTTAGCAAGCGCTACTTTCACACGCTCACCTCCACTGAGTACCCCAACTTTTTTATATACATCATCTCTATAAAAATGGAGTCTTGCCAGTACGGTTCTAATAAATGTCTCATCTTGTATCGATAGTTCACTGACATTTTCTAAAATAGTTTTTTCAACATTTAAAACGTTTAAGTTTTGACTAAAATAACCGAGTTTCACTGCAGGTGAAATGGTAATACCTTTTTCTTGATCAACGATTTTCTTTAGCAATGTCGTTTTTCCACTACCATTATTACCGGTAATAGCGACCTTATCTCCGCCGCGTATTTGAAAACTACTTTTTCTCCAAAGCAATCGCTCTCCTACACGACCTTCAACATCTTCTACTCGTATTATGATTTTACCTTTCACTGTTTCAGCGTTTGGTAAATCCATTTTAATCGCAACTGGATTTTTTACTTTCTCCACTTTTTCTAATTGCTCTAGTCTTGTTTCAATTGCTTTCGCTGTTTTTTGTAATTTCTTTTGTTTTTTCGCAAAATAGGGTTTTGTTTTAGATGCTTCCAATTTACTTACTGATTTTGGTACTTTTGCTGCTCTCGCTGCTTTCTTTTCTTTTAAAACTAAGGCTTCCTCTAACTGTTTTTTCCTAGTTGTATATTTTTCGTAGGATGCTTCTTGCTGTTTTATCTCAATTTTCTTTTGCTCAGTATAGTCGGAATAATTCCCTTTATATTCTTTTAATCTGCCGTCTTCGAGCTCCCAAATTTTCGTACAAACTGCATCTAGAAATGCACGGTCATGGGATACGATTAGTAATGCTCCACCTCTTTTTAGTAATTCTCCTTCAAGCCACTCCACGTGATGCGTGTCTAAATGCGTTGTAGGTTCATCAGTTATTAGTAGACGGGTCCCCTTTGCTAGTGCGCCTTGTATATATGCCTTTGTAACTTCCCCACCACTCTTAGCAGATGTCGATTCCTTTAACTGTGGTACAAGTTCTAACGGACTATAAGCTTTCACATATCCGCTCTCGGGTTCTTTCAATCCCGCTAAAACTTCAAGCAATGTCGTTTTTCCAGAGCCATTTTTACCGATTAAACCAATACGGTCATAGTCATTGATTTGTAACTTTTCAATATTTAAAACTTCTCTATCCTTAATTGAATACTGCAATTCATTTGCTTCTAATAACATCATAAAAAATCTCTCCCCTCATGTATCGGGGCAAAAAAATGCCCCCTATTACAATCAGAATAGGAGGCATGGGTGCACAGCAAAAAGAGGCATCTCTTTATTGTCCAACACATGAATAACAATCCTATTCTGAAAACACTGGAATGAAGGCATTTTGAAAAAACAGAGTATTTCATCTGATTTAAAATACAATTCATTCTTAGCTTTCGAAAAAATAGGATTAGTACTTCATGTAATTGGGTCACCCTTTCGTTTTTAGTTATATTTACTATACAAAATTCAGCTTATATTGTCTATTCTAAGTTACTAGAAATAATCGATAAAACTTGGTACCGCATTTGGTAAAATCGCTTCAAGTAAGTCAACAGATGCAGCATCACCTTTTAATCTTTCTATACTATGCAAATACGTTGGACGTTTATACCCTAAGAACATCGTGACAAACGTTTGAATCGTCATTTGTACAGTATTTGACTCAAGCTCATTACTCACCTTTTCGATCGTTACTTCTCCAGATTGAACAGTAATTTCAAATGTTCCATGGTTCCATTCTAGGAGGGTGTCCGTTAAAGCTATACGAATGTGGAAGTTCGATCTTGCAAAAGGAAAACGCTCAAGAAACTTTTGGACATCAATAATTCTTGCCATGAAGTATGGGGAAACATTTTGCTTGATTTCACTATCCTCCATTAAGAAAGCTATAGCATCATTGCCAGAAGTTTTGCCATAGACATGATAAATCATCGAACGATGGGCGTGTACAAAGTTCCACAATGCTTTACGGGCGACTTCCTTCAAATATACAAGCTCATCAATATAAAAATCCTCTTCCATAATGCGATAGAACATATATCCAAGCGCTAAACCGTCATCATCATAATACACGGCAGCTTGTAATTTCGTATCGCTACCTTCAAATTTCTCTTCCCAATACGATTCTTGGAATTTCTCATTCCAAGCTATAGCATTTCTTTTCATCGCACCATGCGTATTTCGAGCATACCTGTTGTATACATCACGTAGATCTGAAAAGTCATCCTTCATACGTCTAACTTGCCCAGGAATATTTCTATAAAAAGGTAGTTGCGTATCTTTCACTTGATATTCTAGAATGTCGCTCATAATTTCAAATCCCTTTTTACGATAATAAGGAATGGAATAAGGGAATAGGTAGGCTATATAACGCCCTTCTTTACGCATCCTTTTCATACTCTCAACCATTAGTGTATGCATCAAACCATGGCTTGAATATTCCGGATAAGTACCAACTGCTGTCATGCCACTCATATCATAAATTGTTCCATGTATATTCACTTGAAATGGTAAATTTAATACTTGTGCAACAAGTTGCTCTCGATCAAACCAACCAAGAGCTAGTCCCTCATCGAACTGTTTACTTTTAGCATTTACAAATAATCGATCCTTATTAATAGATAAGGAAATTTGAAACACATAGTTTAATAATTCAATCGACTGACCAATTTCGGATTGTGGAATTTCCCGCATTACTAATTCTTTGGATCTTCCCATTTAAAAGCCCCCTTATCTCTTTAATTCTTATTAAAAATATAACCAAGTTTTCTTCATTTTGTACTAATTTTCATATTATATTATGTTAAACTAGGAAAAATCCTTAAATGAGGAATTTTCTTGAAATGCAAACAGATTATTGCTTTCTTGATTTTCATTTGTTTTATGACCTTACCTAATCATTCCTCTGCTACTAAATGGGTATATTCACTCGTTACTTGGGATGGCTACGTTTATGAAGTAACGGATGAACTTATCACTGAAATAGACAAAGAAATTGGACATGTCACGAGTTATTCAGATATGGAACAACTTAGTGGAAACTTTTCGAATACTTATAAAAAAGGAACTAAGTACTTCTCTATTAAAGGGATAAGTACAGAGCAAGCAATTGCTGTTCAAGTAAAGGATGACCAGTTTTTGAAGGCATTAATGAGGCATGAACAACAGTCCACTGTACTCGACACGTTACAGAACAAGCTCTTTTTCCCTTTCGTCGCTGGAATTATTATTTTGATATTGATGACCATCGTTATTATAAAACGCTTCAAATAAAAATGCCAAGAGCTACACATTGTAGTCTTGGCATTTCATTTATTTGGTTAAAGATCCTAAAGGAACTGAAGAATATGTTTTCCCCTTATTCTTTACTCGTTTCCATAGGAAAATTGAATATACTAATAATACGAAAAAGATGATATATGCTGAAGTGATCGAGCTTTCGACATTTCCCATAAAGTTGAAAAAGTTATTAAAGCCGTGGAACAACATCGTAATGATAATCGACTGCCCATCCATTACAAGCAACGCTAACACTAATCCTACAACAAGTGCATACAAAATTTGAATAATCGTATCTTCAACTGATTGGCCACCTAATAACTGTAATGAGTGTGTCACACCGAAAAGAATACTTGAAATCCAAACTGCTGTAAAAGTACCCTTTGCTGATAATATTCGCAACATCATTCCTCTAAAAACTGTTTCTTCGATAAAAGCGACGATTAATAACTGCATAAGAAACATAGCAATTAGGTTAGGAACAGATTCAAAATTTAAACCGTTAGTGCTAAATAGAATGATACACAATACGAGAATAAGTGGAACATATAGTAGTAGACTTTCTTTATTAAATTGAACTTTCATAAAGAAGTATTGACGCCATTTCTTTTTGAATGATATATATAGGAAAAGAATGATTGCTAATGGAGCCAGCATAACAAATTGTAAATATGGACTGGTGGGTTCTGTAATCGTTACAAAGGCGCCATTTAACGTATAGAAGAACATTAATAGTAATTCCAAACCAACAATTTTAAAGACGATTTTTTTATTCATATCGCTATTTCCCTTCTCGGCTAAATTTCCTCAATCCGTTCATCTTATGATAATAGATTGCCAGAGTATACGTTTCTAAGACGAACCTTCTAGATTTCCTTATATCAACATTTACTACTTATGTTTTTTCATTTCTTATACATTTAGTAATCGACTATTCTCTTTTTAAATCTACTCTATTCAATAATAAATACGTACATGCCCATAAAACGATGGAAACAATCAATAACCAGCCAAAAGAAGCAAGAGCTTGCTCGCTATATACTCTTTCGAAGAAATCAAACAAGTTGCTGCGAATAAAAGGTAATGAGGTTGCTAAAATTAACACCACTATGACACTAATTGGCCCTACTAATCCCCATTTGTAATACAATGCACCACTCAGCATTGCTGCGCTACTAACTAAAATTCCGACACAGAAATCGATCCACATATTAGTAACAATTAATGAGTGATCCGTAAAAATGCTACTCCAACTAAAGATATTAAAGTGTTCGATGCTAAACGAAGTTAATATTTGATTTACAGAGACTAAAATGATGATGTTAATAAGCGCCATCACAATAACATTTTGAACACGACTCAAAATACTTGCTGTCATAAACTCGCCCCGTGTTAAACCAAAATGGATACAATAATTAAAATTTTTACCTATTAATACATAGCTAGAGATTGCCATAAAAATGTAAATTGCCACACTGTTTGTAAATTGTGTTGTAAAATCATTTACAGTTACTGTAAGAACAAGACTAAGTGTTAGAAATAATAATAAGAATCCCCAGAAGATACTTTGTGTTTTTATGTTTCTTACTTCCAATATACTTTTAGCTGAAAGTATCCGATTCATAGTATTTGTTCCCCTTTCTCAGTTACATGAACAATAATGTCCTGCATATTCAACGCATTTCTCTTACAGTTTTCTGGCATTACATGTTCTTTTTCCGATTGATCGAAGACAATAATTTCTCCATTCCCCATAAAATGCTTTTCTTCCAAAATGGTGAATTTATTTTTTATTTCCTCGATTTCTTTAGTCGGACCTGTAATCGCATAAACTTTCTCTTTCAGCTCATCCGTTTGGATATCTAAAAGTAGTCTGCCTTTATTAATAACGTATACTTTTTGAAATAAGGAACTTACTTCGTCAATTAAGTGCGTTGAGAAAATAATTGTGCGCGGAACCTCTATATAATCATTAAGAAGATATTGATAAAATTTCTTTCGTGCATTCGCATCCATACCGATGTAAGGCTCATCGAAAATAGTTATTTCACATCGACTTGAAATACCTACCATCACGCCGACTGCGGATTCCATCCCTTTTGACAGTTCCTTAATCTTCTTCGTACGATCTAAATCGAATAGTTCTAAAAGAGATTCAGCCACTTCCTGATTCCAGTTCGGATAAAAATTCCTACATAACTTAAGTAACTTAGAAATTTTCATATCAACAGGGAAGTTATTACCTTCTTGAATAAAACAAACCTTCGCTAATACTTTTTTGTTATTAAACGGTTTTTGATCATTTACATATACTTGACCTGAAGTCGACGACCACTCACCAGCGATGATTTTCATCAGTGATGTTTTGCCAGAGCCATTTTTACCTAAAAAACCAACAATTTGATTTTCTTCAAAATCAAAATTTAAATTATCTAAAATCATGTGATTTTTTATTTTCTTTGAGACATTTTTCATTTGAACAACAGTCATTTTCATTCCCCCTGTTTATCAATAAGTTTCTTTACCTCATCAATCGAAATCCCTAGACGTCTCGCTTCTTCTAATAATGGCTTTAAAAAAACATGGGTAAATTCATTCTTTCGTTGTTGTAAAATTTTCCTAGTAGCCCCTTCTTTTACAAACATACCTATTCCCCTTCGCTTATATAAAATCTCATCCTCAACTAGTATATTTAACCCTTTCCTCGCGGTCGCTGGGTTTATCTGATAAAATTCCGCAATTTCATTTGTGGAAGGTACTTGCTGTCCTTCTAAAATATTGTTATTCAATATTTCATTAGAAATGATTTCTGCCACTTGTTGAAAAATTGGTACTTCACTGTTTACATCTAATTTCAAAGTATCTCCCCCTCTTGTGAGTTGAATTTAGTTAGTCGGTTAGTTACTTGTGTAACTAACTATATAACAACATGAAATTAATGTCAATAAATAAATTTAATGTAAATAAATCAACTAACAACAAAGTTAATTACAATCAGCAAGTTCCATAAACTGGTTGAACTGAAGTGCCGTACTTTATTTAGAAAACAAAAAACGGGTGGGATAAAATAGATAGACAAAAATTTGTAGATACGGATATGTAAGAAGCAATTGAAGGAAAGCTTGAAGTCGTTAATCATCAAACAGCTGCTCATTGGGCTACAGATTGTGCTGAATAAATAAAACAAAGTCCAAAGAGAAATTGCCTGTTCTCTCCGGACTTTTAATTTTTCTTATTCGAATTAATCAAATTAACGATATCTCTCATATGCATGCTTTGGAAATTATATTTCCCCTTTAAATATTCAACATGCTGTAATATTTCCTCAAGAAACTGAAGATTTTTTTCGGTGTTCTTTCCAAAATTATGTGGGTGCCACCATAAATGATAATACTCATTGTTTTTAGCTGCTTCCGTTAAGCTCTTTTTAATACGTTGTAATCGAAGTCTCTCTAAAAATCGCAATTTAGGGCTATATGGTCTTAAAAAACGGCTAGATGGTACATTAATAATCGGCTGAGTGCTAACTTTCTCCAATTTATAGCTATGATGACCTGTAATATTTATATAATGATCTGCTAATCGAAAAATTCGTTTTATAGCTGTATTCATTTCTTTAATGTATGGGCCGTATATCCAGCTATCTTCATTTCCTCGATAAGCGGTTATACCATATTCATCACATAGCTCTAGATACGCTAAATTAACTTGATTTCTCGGAAATACTAACGAAGAAATTCCTTCATTCAAATTAACTACTGCCTGTAGATCCTTTTCGAAATGCTCGATTTTTTGCCCTTTTTCAAGACAATAATAATGACTGAAAGTATGTGAGCCAATCTCTTGGTTTGGCATTTCTTTAATTTTATTAATAAGTGAATTTCCATAATGATATAAATCTACTTGTTCATCTTCACCGACATTCGGTAGGTTATGTTTTGCTGATAAAGCTTCATTTTCATATGGAACTTCTATACTTTCCAAGCAAGTTAGTAGTTCTTTTTTATCTTTACAATGAATCATTCCCACAATGGCCCACGTAGCATGAATTTCATATTTTTGAAATAACTGAAGTATTTTAGGGATAGCTTTGCGAGAACCTAGAATATTTTCTCCATACTTGTCAATTGTAAAAACATCATGTACTCCCCAATTCAACTCAAAATCTAATGAAACAATAAGAGCCCCCAGTTCTTCATCCTTTCTTCATTTTTTTTATACGTAACCACAGTATGAATTGCCCTATTTTAGTATTGGCTTCATAGCCGGAATATACATGAACTATTTCCCCACCAAACTCCATTTTGAAACTACGAATATTTGGATTCGTTGTAAGTCCACCCATATCAAAAATTGTATGGTTTCTTGATTTAAAATATAATATATTTCTCCAAATCAAAAATCTATTCGCTTCGCTTAATAATCTTTTTTCTTCAGTTTTCTCTTTCATGCGAAAATGAGAGGCAGAATATAAACAACAAGCTATATTACCGTCCGAGATATACACTCGATAACAAAGCACTTCATTTTCTTCATTCAAAACTTTCGTGATTACAAGTCCATTCTTGTCTTTTAACATATTCATTGTATTAACATGAAAGGAGTTACAAGTGTACGTATTTGCAAAAGTCGCAAACTGATTATAAAACTCTTGAAATGCTCGAATATCTGCAATTGATGGTTTTTCAAGAACTTGTATATGAAAATGATGGTCTGCTGCTTTTTTTATTTGCTTTCTATTAGTACGATGCAAATTCTGAAGTAATTCATTTTCACTTTTAGTTAAATCGATATAAAGTGTTTCAAACTGCTGTAGTTGTTTTTTAGGAACTAGAGAATGGGAAAAACCTTCAATATCTATCAATTTTTCAGTTGAAACAATCTCTTTCAAAAAGTAATAACTATTCATTTTTATATTCAGAAACTTTCTCTCTAATAGAATAATAAAAGGCACCTTCTCTTTTAATTTTCTACTTCTTTTTTTATTTTTTTCTTCCCTAAGATTCTTGAGTAAGAAAGCCTTTCAGTAATAATAAAATCATTTGATTGAAGTGTTCGAATACTTTTTTTATCAAACTTATTTGCATGTACTACAATGTACTTCGGTCGATAGGTTACCTGAACAAAAGAAAGGATTTCATCTAAGTTTTCATTCTCCCAATCTCTAATATAAATGGTCTTTTTCTTTAAGTTTTCTACTACTTCAATGTCATCTAGCCGAATGACATTTTCATTTACCCAAAATGCATTATTCACTTCAGTTGCATAATAACCATTATATCCGTTATATATTTTCTGAAGTATTTCTTTTCTTTGATCTTTCATTGAAAGAGCCATTTCAGCTGTTATTTGTTCAAAGTGACTATCCAATTTCATTTCACTAACCGTCAACTTAGCTATTAAATATTGTTTTCGTTCATATACAATAGGTTGCAGTCTATTCTTCCAAATATCTTTCCAAAAATTAAATTCCCCTTTATTTCGAAGATAATATTTCAACTTACCAATTTTATTTCGTCGGAAAATAACAATGGAATAGTGTTTTCTAATCTTAGAAAATACCATTTCCTTTAACCAAATAAAATTACGAAACATTCTTGCTCGTATTGTATTTGTCGAGAAAACTGTTTTTCTCGTATAATCTTCACCTGTATTCCACTCTAGCTTATATGGTTCATATCCGATGCTCATATCGAGTTTATGAAATCCATCGTCTATATTTCTTTTTATCTTTTCTTTAACTAAAATTCTCCCTGGACCATAGACATCAAAATCTGAATCATGCCCTAATACATATCCCAAATACCTTCCTCTACATGCAAAACCGTACGTAAATGCAATCATTTCATTTTGTAACATCAATGTAGATAAGCGAACACTTAACTTCCCCTTATTCTGTTCAGCCAAATATTTAAAAAAAGATTGCTTTCTAATACTAGAAAATCCACTCGTATCATTTTTCTTTTCCCATCGCTTTTGATGCACTTTAAATACTTGATTGATCTCCGTTGCAGGTGAAATTTGTAGTTGAACATCACCTAGTGCTCTCAACCTTTTTTCCCTACGATCTAATCCATGCAACTTATGCCGAGGTTTCATGTAATCTTCGTAGGTTATATTTTTCAAATCAATATAAGGAGTGACAATACGAGAATATCGCTCCTTCATATTTCTAGCTTTCAAATAATTCGAAAGTTTACTATGTGTTTCTATAGTTTCTAATAATCCATGTAAATAAAAAACTATACTCTTCTTTTCTTTTATTAACGCATCAAATACAAACATAATGACTTGGTCTAAGTCTCTTTTTCTTGCAATAATATCCATATAATTAGCATCTCCGAGAGCTAGAAAGTGCAAAATATACCCATACCAAGTTTTTTCTAATTGAAATGGAAAGAATGCAATCATACGATCATTTTCTTTTACTGCATATATTTCTACTTTTTCATCCTTTCCTAAAAACCTCCACCAATTATAAACAAATTCATACTCTATAAATGGATTTGTATTATTATTTTCTTCTAAAATAGCTGACCATTCTTTCTCGTATCTTCCCAAGTCCATATACGCTGTAATTTGAATGAGTTCCAAGTTATCCTCCATTCGGTTTAGGTTTGTTTTGGACGGATTTTTTTTAACAAGAAATTTACTAATAGTTTTGATTCTTTCACCTTCAAAAGAATAATAGTTAGGAAATAGATACTGCTCCCTACAAGGATGACTAAACTTATTTTCAATAAAATGTTCCAATCCGACAATGCATATTTGTATAAAATATATACAACAGCACCCATTACACTGGACGCAAAAGTTACTTTTAATAAGGTGATGAAATTCCCTTTCAAACCAAATGATCCTATTTTTTTTCGAAGCTTTATAACTAAAAGAGTTGAGCAGAAAAGTGCAGAAATACTCGTGGCTAGTGCAATTCCACTGATTCCCATATATGAAGATAGTATAAAACTTAAAAGAATATTCAAGATAACTGCAAAAGAAGCATTATACATAGGAGTTTTCGTATCCTGAATGGAATAAAAAGTCCTATTTAATATCTCGCGAATACCATAACCAATCATCCCTATAGAATAGAAAAAGAGTGCACTAGTTGTCATATCTATTGCATGTTCGTCAAAATGGCCATGTCCATAGAGTAATCTAATGATAGGCTCTGCTAAAACCATTATTCCGAAACTAGCAGGAACTACAATCAAAATGACAACCGAAATCACTTCACTAATTGATTTTTTAAAGTCTTCCTTATTTTTTTGAACAGCCAAATTAGAAATGAGAGGAAACATTACCGTAACAAATGAAAGAACAAAAATACCTTGTACGAAATCATTTAATCTACTAGCATATGTCAAAGCAGAAACTCCACCTTCCACTAAAGTAGAAGCAAGAGTTTTATCAACCATCAAGTTGATTTGGTCAATAGATATTCCAATCATTATTGGAAAAACGACAACTGCCATTTTCTTTATATGCTTGTCGTTAAACTGCACAATCGGAATATAACGGTAGTTTGTTTTTTTTAGTGATGGGATTAAAAATAGCAGTTGAATGAACGCTGCTGTAACACTTCCAATTGCTAATGCAATAATATTTGTTTGAGTGCTAACAATAATTGAAATAATAATAACAAAATTGAACGGCAGTCCAATCATGGCTGGTACTTTGAATTTTCCATACAATTGTAGATAACTGCTGAAAAGCTGAGTAACACTAGTGAAATATATACCTACTAATCCGATTCGTGTAAATAGAACAGCAATTCTTAAAGTTTCTCCATCAAATCCTAAAGCAAATAATTTTACTAGCACATTTGAAAAAAGAAGACCAATTAATATAACTGAAGTTGTAACTATCAAAACAATGTTTATGAGATTATTCGTAAAATATGTGGCAGTTTGCTGGCCTTCACTATGTTCGATTTGTTTAAACATTGGAATATATGCCGTGGATATCCCTGAAATGATAAGACTAAACAATACAGATGTAATCGTAATGGAAATAATATAGGCATCACTCGTAGAAGAAGCACCATAAAAATAGGATAGTGTAATATCCCGTAGAAATCCGGAAACTTTTGATAGAATTGTTATGACCATCAAAAGAACAGCTGTTTTTTTTATAGTTTCTATGATTTTTCCTTCTTTTCTTTTTATTTATGTTGCAATTCTATACTTATGATTATCCATACTCGGTCTTCATCGAATCAGTCTCCAACGAATCGAATTCCATAAGGTTTTTTATTGCAAAAAGTAGTAAAAGGAAAAAACTTTCATTAGACATTGCATTTAGTGACAAGTAACTTATCCCTATACAAATTATAGGTAACCAACTTATAAAATCTTTTTTCAAATTCTTTCTGTAAGCATTGCTATATTTTAATAATGTTGCTATTAACATTATAAAAACTAGGAACCCTACTAATCCCCATACTACAAGAATTTCTACAATAATATTATGTGCTTCAAGTTGAATACCTGATCTAAGGTGATAATCTTGAATTCCTATCCCGAAAATCATATCTTTTGTATCAGACATTAATAATTGAATATATTGTTCAGCAAGTACATTTCTATTACTAGTAAGAGCAGAAGGATCATCGATGAAATCTGTAAATCTAGAAAGTAGTAAATTTAAAATAGAAGTAAATTCCGAAATAAAGAAAATAGAAAACACAACAAGGAATCCAATTACCGCCATAATAAAAAACATGATTTTTTTATTTTTTTTCAATCTAAAAATAATCTTAATAAGTAATAACGCTAACAACAGAGAAATAACTAATAAAAACATTCTTGATAAGCTGAGTACACCAAAAGCAACAAAAAAAATAAATATCAATGGATACATGAATTTAAGAAGTTTATTTGTCTCACGATTTACGAGATATAAAAGTAGAAACAATGAAATCATTACATACATTGAAAAATAATTTGGATCTCCCGCTCCACCTTTAAATCTAATAGTTGCATTATTTGACATCAGAGTACCGTAACTCCCAAAAAAATCTAAGATACCATAGCATATTGAAATAAACACACCTGTAATAGAATATATAATCACGATTTTATGATTATATGATTTCAGGGAATAAAAAAAATATAAAGAAACATATAAAATAGCGATACTCCAGCTAAATAATAAGATAATAGATTTTATATCATAATCAAAAATATGGCTCCATTCATAAGCAATAAAAAAAACAATTATTAAAAGATAATTCTTATGAATAGGCTTCTTAAAATTAAAAATAAAAACTTTAAATAAAGCAATTCCCATTAATACATTTAGAATTGGTACAGACATACTTGGTATGGGAATAAACATTACTGCTAAATTAGGGATTAGTGAAATTAAAATTGCAAATGTGTGATCTGGTGAAATAAATAATATACGGAAAGCTAAATAGATACCTAGACTATAAACTAATAAATTTATATTAAATAACTTGTCACTTAAAATACAAAATCCTATGATATATAAGTCTAGATAACCTAATCTTTGACGTAAGTGTTGACTAGTTTTTTTTGAAGTATAGCTCAATTGATCTTCTCGAAATTCAATGGACACTACAATACACCTGCTGCAATTGATTCTTATAGTCTTCCATATTAAACATTTCTTCTGCTTTTTTAGAAGCCCTTAAAGACATCTCCGCATATTCATTCTCTGAAAGTGAAAGTGAAATTATCGCATTGATAAATTCCTGATCGTCTTTACAAATAACACCACAATTACTATTAACAATACTCTGCATTTCTTCCAGATTAGGTACTATTATAGGTTTGCCCATTGATAAAGCTTCAATAGCCACCATCGGTAACCCTTCAGATTTAGATGTCATAACTAGAATTTTTGAGTTTTGCAAAACTGGGTAAGGATTATCCATAAATCCTATTAAATCAATGTTCTTCTCTAATGCTAATTCTTTAATTAAATTTTCACATTGTCCTTCTAAGCTTCCTTCCCCCATCATTACTATTGAGATAGTTGGCATCTTTTTAACTAATTGATAGATAATTTTAATAAATCGTAGTGGATCTTTAACATCTTCCAATCGTCCCACGAATGCTACGTCATATCTTCTCTCAGTTGGAACTGAAGCCATTTCAGCTATTCGTTTAACATCTACAATATTTTTAATTACGATTGTTTTTTCTTTGAATATTCTAGATAAAAATGTATGTTCTTTAATTGCTGGTGTAACTACAATTATTTTTTTTATTTTTATACATGCTAAGAAAAATAGTATTGAAAATTTATTTATACTTTTCAACCATTTTGGATATTGATGAATATGTGAGACTACAGGGATATTAAAGCTTGCAATTAAACTTTTAAGAGTCGCAGTAAAATCATGCGCATGAATTATATCAGGCTTCCATATTTTGATTGCTTTTCTAATTTGTTTAATCGACAGTTTTTTCATCGGAATATAAGTAATGTCTCTACTAATCAGTATTTTTTCAATACTTCCCATTGGTGATGAATAGGCTGATTCGGAGAGTTCAGATAAATTATTTATGATACACATAGCTACATTTTCTGCACCAGCTAGTCCATCAGTGCTTAGAATATGTAAGACTTTTCTGTTCATCATGTTCCCCTTCCGCTCAACAATATGAAAAAACTTATTCTTATCTAGCCACTTAGATTTCACTTAGATTAAAATTAGCAAACTACTATATTAGCGCCAAACGTTTACAATATTGACTGATTAGATATATCAATCCAGCTACAATTTACACATCTTGCCCATAATATTCATAATAATAATGCCCTTTCTCTAGTTTAAAGTTGTTCAAAATCGTCCCGATTATGTTTGCTTTAGAAGATTGAAGTACTTCCTTAGTCTTGACGGCAAATCTTTTCTCAGTTGACCCTGCATTGATAACCAAAATTGTTCCATCACACTTTTCAGATAAAATTTGCGCATCTGCTACTGAAAGTACTGGAGGGGCATCGAAAACGACAATGTCATATAACGCTTTTGCCTCTTTGATAAATAGATCCATAGATGTCGATCCAAGGAGTTCTGCAGGATTCGAAGGTATCGGGCCACAAGTTATTAAATCTAATCCTTTAATACCGGATTCTTTAACTACATCAGCGATTTTCCATTGGATCATTAGCAAGTTAGTAAATCCCGGCGAGAGCAACTTATTAAACGTATGATGCATAGTGGGTTTTCTCAAATCTGCATCTACGAGAAGTACCTTCTTACCTTCTTGTGCAAATGCAATAGCAGTATTAGCTGCTACTGTTGATTTGCCCTCCCCTTTTGAAGCAGAAGTAAAAAGTAATGTACAAAATTGCTTGTCCTTCATCGAGAATTTGATGTTCGCTCGGACCATTCGAAATTGCTCTGAAACAATTGATCTTGGGTCAGTACTTGTAATAAGCTTTCTTCGATGCTCCTTCCGCTTCTTCTTAAACATCTTTTACCCCTCTTTTCTTTTTATTTTTCTTTTTCTTTTTTGATTTCTTTTGTGAAATTGGACTAATGAGACCAAGAATCTGTAACTCTACTACTTCACTAATATCTTGCTCTGTTTTTATAGTTTTATCTAAATATTCAATAAGAAATGCTATTCCTACTCCAATCATTAATCCAATAAGAGCTGCAATAGCCATATTGAGAATTGGGTTAGGACGGATTGGTTTACTATTTTTGATTTCGACTGCAGGTGAAAGTATCTTAACGTTATCAACGTTCATTAGTTTCGGAATTTCTTCTTGAAATACTTCCGCAGTTGTATTGGCTATTTCAACAGCTTCTTTCAAATTTGTATTCTGAACACTCACGTTAATAACTTGTGAATCTTGCTCACTGCTTACGTTGATATTCTTATTAAGCACTTCCAAACTATCGTTAAGGTTCAAGTTATTCACGACTTTTGTTAAAATAACAGGACTTTTTATAATGACACTATACGTATTAATAAGTTGGAGATTCGTCTGGACATCTTGTTGTATAAATTGTTTATTCTCCACGTCCTTTTGACTGATAAGAATTTGTGTAGACGTTTCATAAACCGGTGTTAAAAAGAAGTAACTAACTCCCCCTGCAATAGAAACTGCTAATATAAATGTACTAATAATGAGTAAGAGTCTTTTCCTTATTGTTTTGAATATGTCATGTAGGCTAATCGTTTCTTCCATAAGAGTTATCCCCTCCTTTTTTGCCATTCTTTTGAAAGAATTCATTCATTAATCTCGAACTTTTTTGAAACTGATTGGACGTTTAGGTTGAAAACTAGTGCCATTTATTACGTGTTTTGCATTTTCACTATAATAAGATACATGACCCTCTGAGAATTTTTCTCGTATGTATTGATATGCAGCTTTCAATAAAAAAGGTCGCTTTAGATAATGATGAGCATCTGAAGAGATAAAATGGACTATATTATGTTTAATCAAATACTTTATGTATTTTTTTATGGCTCTACCATTTACACCAATTAAACTGGATGCTGTTACTTGTACGAGAGTACCTTTATTCACTAGGTCATATAGCTTTTGCTTGTCTTTTCTAAATACCATATTCCTTTCAGGATGGACTATTATAGGAATAAAACCTTTTAATTGTATTTGAAACAGAATATCAAAAGTAAAGGGAGGGATATGATTTATCGGTAATTCTATCAATATATATTTGCCACTATTAGCTAGTGTTATTAGGTCGTTATTTAAATCAGCTATCAAGGTATTGTATATATGCGTTTCTTGACCTGGTAGAATTTCCAATGGAATCAATCTTTCATCTAGTTCCTTATTCAAATTGACTACAGCCTCTTCAACTACAGAAGATGGGTTCATATATTTTCCATCATGATGATGAGGGGTAGCAATAATATGTGTTATCCCATTTGATACTGCATTCTCGGCAAGTAACACAGCCTCTTCAATTGACTTTGGCCCGTCATCAAGTCCGGGTAAAATATGATTATGAATATCTACAAGCAATCGCTCCGCTCCTCCAATAAATTGTTATGACTAAAATAATGTCGTTAATAGTTTATTTAAAAAAACCATTGGCATTTCAAACATTCATCAAAATATAGTCCTTTAATTACTATTTTTCGTCTGTATTTTTTTATTAAGTGCCTATTTTCTTGAATCTTAATAAATATGAGCTTGCTATGAGTTTATTCAACTTTTAGAGTGAAAAGAACTAAACTAATTTAACTTTTGAGAAGTATATAAATAGAAAAAAGCTGCCCTATAGTTCCGGACAGCTCTTGAAATTACTATTATTTAACTTTCATAATACGAAAATAGTATACCTATCTTAATATATTTGAAACAACTTGACATGTTTAATTTCTAAAACCATGTCTGTCTCTTTCTTGAGTATCTTGAAACTCATCTGCCATTACTAATTGATTGTAAAGCAATTGATTGTCTTTTAAGTCATTGTGTTTACCACATGTAATGGTTCCATCAGTGTCTACGACAAGAATTTGATCCACTCGTGAAGCAAAAGATAGTCGATGGCTGACAATGATTTTAGTTGAGACCAGTTCCTTACTCCAAATCAACTCCGTGATTTCCGCGCTTAGTATAGGGTCTAATGCCGATGTTACCTCGTCAAATATAAGAATAGCTGGATTTCTCAACAATGCACGTGCCAGTGCAATCCGCTGCCGTTCTCCACCCGAGGCTTGAACAGCATTTGGGCCAAGAACTTCTTCTAATCCATTAGGTAATTTTTTCACAAATGACTCTAATCGAGTGATTTTAATTACTTCATCAATTCGTTCGGGAGATATTTGATCCGCATTTGATATGCCATACAAGAGATTTTCTCTTAAAGTACGGTTCCAAATGACAACACTTTGAGGTACGATTCCAATTTGTTTACGTAATTCGTCTTTGTTCCAATCTACAGTAGGTATACCTGCAATGCTTACTTCACCTTTGTTTGGATAGTACAAACAAGTGAGTAAATCAATTATTGTACTTTTCCCTACTCCACTTGGGCCAACAATCAAGGTAGTCGAATTTTGCTTTGCGGTAAAATTAATATCTATTAATCCTTCTTGACGGTCAGGATAATGGAAATCCACGTTTTTAAACTTGATTTCTAAAGCATTATCTTCCATAGTCTTTCCTTTGTTTTTAGGATGCTCTGACTGCGAATCCAGCAAAGTATAAATTTGATTGAGTACAATTTTCACCTTTTTTGTGCCGAGCTGTGCTCTTTGTAAGCTTGATACAGATTGAAAAATCATAGGCACATACGCTATAAAAGCAACGATACTGCCGAGGCTTAGCAAATCATTTTGAACTCTTATGTATCCATAAATAATGACAATGCTTAAACAGAGCGATTGAATAAAAATCAATATACCATTTACATTTATATCTGAAATTAGTCGTCTTTTCATCCAGAAACCACGATCTATTTCCAACCACTTCTTCCAATTTGCAATTTCTCTATCTCTATTAGTAAAAAGACGCACTGTTCTAACGTTCGCCAACACTTCCTGAAGAAAATCAGCACTACCTATTCTTGCATCTCTATAGTTACTTTCAACCTCCTTAACCTTCTTCCCTGTCATCGCTGTTAAAAAAACTGTTAGTAATGAAAATACTAATATTATTAGGCTAATAGGTACATCAAGCAACAGCATGGATCCAAAAGTTAAGAGTAATGTAAAAACAGATAATATGGCTGGAACCAGCTCGTAATCAATATAGCCATCGCCAACTATTATTGAGTCTTGTACATTTTGATACATGCTTCCAGCTGAATTTTTGTCCAAATACTCTGTTGGTTGATTTAACATACTTTGAAATGTATCTTCACGGAGTTTTTGTGAGATTTTTTGGCCAATGCCAGATAGGAAATATGTTTGAATATAGGAGATTACAGTAGCTAATATAGGAATAGAAATAAGTAGAGTAACATTCCTAATGAAAGAAGTTGTTTGTCCACCAGTAAGTGTATTAATAAGATTCTTCATGACGAGTGGCTGTGAAACCATAAGTAGTGTCGATACTAAAGATAAAGCTAATCCTATTATAATGGGTTTCCATAATGGTTGAACATAATTAATGAACAGACGTTTCAATACGTTTCCCCCTATTATAAATACAGTTTTTATTAGAGATTAATTAGTTGCCATTTGGTGTTTACTAGAGTGAGAATATACATTAAAAAAATCCAAGTAGATTAAATCACTTGGATGCACTTTAGAATAAGCATATTTCCTTTGAACTCTCAATAATAAAGTGATTATTTAGATAATTTGACTTAGATTTAAGTAAATACTAAGTAGAGGAATTTATTTCACTTCTCTTTAAAAGAATTATCACCACACATTCTAATAGATAAACTAAATTCAAAGTGCCTCAAGATGTTAAATTGTACCATAAATAGTGTTAAATATAACTAAAAATCAAAAGATACTAATTTTGACTTTGTGCAAATGCTGCTCCTATGGCGTAGGATACCATGTGACCAACATAAATCGCTGTAATTAAGAAAAAGGCAAGTAATGAATCAAAAACAAAAAGTGCTAAAAACCAAACAATGACAATAATCCCTGTTGACGCAAACCATGCATAAGAACGACCTAAATGATGGATACGATTATATCGCTCATCAACGATTTTTTTCTTTTTCAAGTACATATGGTTTCCTACAGTTGTTAATAATAGAATTGCCACTACAAAGGTGAAAATTCCAATCCCCATCCACATTCTTTCCATTCTTATTCCTCCTCATAAATAAAAACATCTTCAATTGAACAGTTGAATAGTCGAGAAATTTTAAAAGCTAAAGTAATTGAAGGATTGTATCTTTCCTTCTCCAATGAAATAATTGTCTGTCTAGATACTTCTAACTTTTCCGCAAGATCATCTTGTGTGTAATGATGTTTTACTCGAAATGCTTTAATGTTATTTTTCATTTTATCTCCATCTTCTTAGTAAAGTTAACTTTACATTCATTTTAATTTACAATTTATTCAAAGTCAAGCTTGCTTTACATTGAATTCAAATAAAAAAAGGGTACCAGCAAACAACGAATATCTATCTTTCCTATAAAACTGTTCGGATACAGCAAATTAGCTAAAAGACTTTGCTCTAATAGTTGATTTAAGAACTAAAAAGTAAAAAATAACCATTCTTACACCTTAGTGATCTTCTTTTGCATACATTCAATAGAAAAATGCAGGATATATTTTCTTATCCTGCATTCATGACTTCTTCTACATTAAAATGTCCAACCAGATTTTTATAGCGGTTGCACCAATGATCAATGCTAGCATCATCTGTAATAATTTTGTATTCATTGCTTTAGCGACTTTGGCTCCAATTGGCGCTGCAATCAAACTTGCTGCTACTAACACTAACAATGGCCCCCATTCTACTTGTCCAGTTGTAATTTTCCCAATTGATCCACCGATGGAAGAAATAAACGTAATTGCTAAACTAGAAGCGATTGTTATACGAGTTGGGATTTTTAAAATGACAAGCATGATAGGTACTAATATGAAACCACCTCCTGCTCCGACAATACCGGAACCTATGCCAACGATAAACGCTAAGCCAGCTGCAAGAGATTTATTAAACTGCACTTGATGCACTGGCACATCAGGAATTTGTTTACGAGGAATAAACATTAATATTGCTGCAAGTAATGCAAACACTCCGTACACTACGTTAATACTTTCTGCCGATAACCCATTCGACCCAAAGCTACCAAGTAAGCTACCTGCTAATACTGCTATACCCATTGTAAAAATCAATGATTTATTTAAATATCCGCCTTTACGATACGCCCATACACCTGCAATCGATGTCACAAGTATTTCAACTGCACTAATACCAGCAACTTCGTGTGAAGTAAAACTTGTTAAACTAAGTAATGCCGGAATATATAACAGCATCGGGAATTTGATAATAGCGCCACCAATACCAAGCATTCCGGAAATAAATGAACCAACAAAACCAATGAGAAATAATACAGTTATTAATGAAAAACTCATTTTTTTTCCTTCTTCCTTACTAAAAAAGCGAGCATCGATTGCTCGAGTACCCGACCATTTATTCTTTTATGCTTTTTCTATGAAGAAGCTTAATACACCTGCATCTTCTTTCTGTTCTACGATATTGTGACCTCCAGCTTTTGCCCACGCTGTAAAATCATTTAACGCGCCTTTATCTGTTACCAATACTTCTAGTACTTCGCCAGAAGCAATTGTATCGATTGCTTTTTTCGTTTTTACTATTGGCATCGGACAGGCTAGCCCTTTTACGTCTAAAGTTTTTATGATATTCAAGTTTATTTCCCCTTTTTATTTCGTTTTATTTTTTATGTTGGAAAAAATCCTCGCTTTTCCTTATTAAACTTGCAAACGAATAATCTGCAATCGTACACATAACATTTCTACCATCTGTTTCCAAGTTCAAAAAATCATCTTACAGCACAACGGTTTGGACCAATTTCCATCTCTGTTTGCGCTTCATTATCTGGTGTAATTTCACCCATGTTCACTCGTCGAATTTCTTGGTATGCGTTTGGCTGTGGTGGTAAATTCTCGGTTACAAGCGTACGAAATTCCTCTTCGTCTTTAATATTCAACCCGTAGTTTTCTACAAATAAATCACCTAAGCGTTTTGCGACTGTACCATCTTCGTTTAATTCATCAATTTTCATAAAGTGCGAAGGATGAACGATTAAGTCCTCTGCTAATTCGCGGTAACGTCTATAAAGCGTTTCACGTAAGTCACCTACCCAGTCCTCTGCAAGGCCAGCTAAGTCAGGACGGCCAATTGAATCGATAAATAAAATGTCACCAGTAAATAAATATTTACCATCGATTACTAAAGAAGTTGATCCAATTGTATGACCTGGTGAATATAGCACACCAACATCAATTTTTGAGCTACCAAGTTGTACTGTTAAACCATCTGCAAGTTCTGTGTATTCGAAAACAACTTCTATAGCATCGGCTTTTGGTAAGTAATACTTTGCACCAGTCGCAGTTGCTATAGCACGACCACCTGAAATATGATCGGCGTGTAAATGTGTATCAAATACATGTTTTATTTCAACACCTTTTTCATGAGCAAAGTTTGTAAATACTTCCGTAAAACGTACCGCATCAATTAAAGCTGCTTCACCTTCAGAAATCACCATGTATGAAAGACACCCCTTACCCAGACGGATAAATTGATATAATTCACCGCCGTTCGGAAGTTCGCCTACTTTTATTGGCTCTAAGTACATACTCCAAGATTTCATACCTCCTGCAAGATAACAAACGTCAAGTCCTTCGACTGAAAGCATTTCAGCAATCATAATTGATGAACCTTCTTTTGCACAAACGATTAATACATCTTTATCCGTTGGAATTTTTGGAAGGATTTCTTCAACACCATCAAGTAGCTCGAAATAAGGTATATTTAAGTACTCAAATTTCTGACCTTCAATTTTCCAATCTTCAAATGCATCTTCATTTCGTACATCTAAAATGAATAATTCCTTCTTTTCGATAACTTTACGTGCAACGTCTGCTGCGGTACATGTATTTACTGTCATATCCACTTTACCCCCATAGGTATTATTTTTCCGATTTTTTTGCAGTAAAAAATACTCCTACTGCACGGATGAAAAGTTCTATTTAATACATATTATATATTTTTTGTTAATTCACCTTTCCAGGCTGTCATCCCTGGTAGTACGTTGTATACCTTATTAAATCCAGCGTTTGCTAACTTATGTGCCGCCATATCACTACGTTTACCTGTTCGGCAAATCACATAAATTTCCTTATCCATATCTAATTCTTTTATCCGTGCATCAAGCTCGCCCATTGGAATGGATATTGCACCTTCTATATGACCGAATGCGTATTCAACTTCTTCACGAACGTCTAGGATCACTCCAGAACGACCTGTGATTTCTTCAATTGAAATGGTATTTTCAAATGTTTCTTCCACATTAATATCTTTTGAACATTTACGAATATAGTGATATAGGATCTCATTCTCTTCAATGGTACCAATATACTGATGTCCAATATTGCCTGCCCATGCAGCTAAATCTGCCTTTGATCCTTTATCCGTTGCTTGTACCTCAAGAACTTCACCATCTACTAAGCCTTCCATTGCTTTTTTCGTTTTAACGATTGGCATAGGGCAAGCAAGCCCCTTAGTATCTAATTGTATATCTGCTTTTAACATCTCTTACGCCTCCATACCCACAGGGGTATTATTTATGATAAAAAAATATTTTAGATGAACAAATTAACATTGCCGTCTTCAGCATCTGCTAGGTACGCTGCAACGCCTGCATAATGTACTCCGTCTATTAATTCATCTTGTTGAAGTCCGAGTAGATCCATTGTCATCGTACAGGATACTAATTTAATATCTTGTTCCTGTGCCATATTAATCAATTGCGTTAATGTTAAGGCATTATGTTTGTTCATAACGTGCTTAATCATTTTTGGGCCTATACCCATCATTTGCATTTTTGATAAACCGAGTTGTTCTGCACCACGTGGCATCATTTTGCCAAACATTTTTTCAAGGAAACCTTTCTTCGCTTTTATATCTTCTTGTTTACGAAGTGCATTAATTCCCCAAAAAGTGTGGAAAATTGTTACTTCATGATCATATGCGGCTGCTCCATTTGCAATAATGTAAGCTGCCATCGCCTTATCATAATCACCGCTAAATAATACGATTGTTGTTCTTTTCTTCTCCATTCCAAACTCCTTTATACCACCAGGGGTATTATTTCTTTTAAAAATAAATAGTCGTAAGCCTTAGTGACTTTTCCCGACTACATTTACCGTTTCCTTAAAGACTTTTTTGAGTTGTCTTCATCTGCTCTTTTAATTCAGTTCAGAAGATTATCTGTATCTGTAAACATTACACAAAGTTTCACTAGAAATCAGAATGTACTGCCCTATGCTATACTATGACCTACTTGTATCTCTTTCCTTCTTCCAACGTTCGAAGAAATGCAAGCACTTGAACTTCACTTCAATGAGTTTTAACCGATTACTTACTTTATATCATCGTTCAAATTCATAGTATCGCAAATCGCTGACAACTTTCTTACAAACACCATATTATACCCCCCTGGGTAAACAGTCAACTAAAATATCTTGAAAGAATCTATCTTGATTAACCGTACTTTTTATTCATTTCGGAATATTGAACTATCTTAAAATTAATAAATCCCCTTAGCTACTTAATACTATTTTTAGGTTAGGAATATACAGGGCAGTATTATCAAAACATCTGATATGTATAGCTTAGTACAACTATTATTCTACAGTATTGACATATTTCTAAACATCTTCTTGAGGGATAATTCCATAAACCCCGTTAGCAATTTTAGAAAAGTTTATGAACTCACGATTGTTACAGTTACTATCAATTGGAGAGGATTATCCATTAATGGTATTAGTTTATTTTTTATAAAGCATAACTGCTGATTTTCAAATAGCTCCAGATTCATAGTCACCCATTTGTACCTCCTTTAATACAGTAATTAAGTATAGAAGGAGGCGTCTGAAGTGAAAGGTCTTTTAGAAAAACGGTGGATAGATGTACATTTTAAAACACTTCCATTATGGCAACAATCAGCTTATACATCCTTCTCTTCCATGATTGCAGATGAAGACAATACGTATCCGTGTTTCCCAGCAAGACATGGATTTTTCTCGAATTACCTTAGATTTAGTTTTGTAGGAGATCCACGGGAACTAAGTTCTATAAATGATCTTGCAAACTGCTTGAGGACGTATGGAAAATGTTCACGTGATGTAGGGAAAAATACCGCTTTAGCTATTTTCTTGGAAACACCAGAGGATATGATTGAGGACTATGACTGGGAGGATTATCGTAAATTATTTTGGTCCATATTAAATAAGCTGACTACATTGGATGAAAAAGATTGGCCAACAGATATACCTATAGATCCCTCACATCACAAATGGGAATTTTGTTTTGATGGAGAATCTTATTTTATTTTCTGTGCCACACCTGCTCATACATTACGAAAGAGTCGCCATTTCCCATCTCTTCTCCTAGTAGTTCAGCCACGTTGGGTGTTCGATGAAATTAACAACTCTACTGATTCTGGACTCAAAATGAGAAATTTGATACGTGAACGCCTTGTTGCATATGATGGCATTTCAAGTCATCCTGATCTAAAATGGTATGGACAAGAAGACAATCTTGAATGGAAGCAATATTTTTTAAGCAATGATGATAATAGCGAATCCAAATGTCCTTTTATGAGGTTAAAAGGCAAATTTTGAATTCGCCCTAAATCAGTACCTTTTATCAAACACTCTTTTTACTCTCCTCTTTTTTCACCATTATAAATGCACAAATTCCAATAATGACTATAAAGAGCAGACTCACATATAATCCGAGTCTGCTTGTTTTTTCGCCTAACGTACCTGATATCGTTATAACGATCAACAGCATTCCTATAATTGTTTTCACTCGTTCCCATAGCGACACTTTCATCAGCTTCGTATAAGTCACTAAAATGAATAACCAATTATACAAGAGCATCAAACCAGCAGCTGTTATCAAGTATTCAAAAATCTTATCTGGCAGCAAGAAGCCAATGATAATGGTTATGAGCAAGCCAACAGCTAAAAAAAGAAATGCAGGTAACGGCACTCTCATTTTCCCTTTTTTCGCCAAGGAAGCAGGCGCATCATGATCTTCTGCAAGCGAAGTTAATATTGTCAGTACTCCGTATAATGAGGCAACCATCGTCGAAAAACCAGCTATTATCAGAATTCCATTGAAGACGTCCATTACATATGGGAGCTGAAAATTTTCAAGAGCTGTAATAAATGGACTTTCTTCTACTTTGAATTTTTCCCAAGAAATGAGTGTCAACGCAAGAGCAATGGACAATACATAGATGATGGTCAGTACAATTATCATAACTTTCCCGGCCTTAGGTGCTTCTTTGGGATCTTTTAAATCAATAACTAAAAGGCCCATTACTTCAATTCCACCGTAAGCATAAAAAGCATAGAGCAGCGCAAGCCAAATCCCTCTATATCCCTCTGAAAAGAAGTTCTTATAAGTATCTAGCAATGAATTGACGTCACCCGGTTGACCATTCATCCCCCTGCTCAATAGGATCACAGCAACTATGATAAACATGACTATAGCTGCCATTTTCATCAATCCAAAAATATTTTGAAATTTTTCAAACCCTTTCATGCCTGTAAAAATAACAAGTAAACCTAGTACAGCGTAAATGGATGTTCCTATCCAAATAGGCAAAGATGGTAACCAAAACTGCGTAAATATCCCTAATGCTATGAGCTGACTTCCCATAATGAGCATTTCAGAAAGCAAATATACCCATCCATTGCTAAAGCCAGCCCATCTTCCAAAAGCTTTCTTAGCATATGAACGGAAAGATCCTTTATCAAGATGCTCTACAGACATTTTTGACAGTGCATCGTATACGATATATGTTCCGATTGCAGCTAAAATAAAGGGAATTAATACAGCAGGTCCACTTTTCTCAATGGCTATACTTGAACCAAGAAAAAAACCTGTTCCAATTGTACATCCCACTCCAAGAAGAGATAACTGCCACCACGTCATAATGCCTTTCTTTGTTTTTGACCCCATTAGGATCACTCCTATACATTTATTGCAAAGTGTTTTATTTTAACGATTTTCGTCTCAGGGGCAGTGTCATACAGCGAATACCTCCTCCACCTTTCTCTAACTCTGTTACTTCAATTTCAATCATATTCTTCTTTTGCAATTTAGGATGATTTTTGATCATCTGCTTATGTGCTTGTTTACTTATTAATAATGTTTCTGGATCTATGTTAAGAAAGTTAATATCAGGAATAGTGTTATATTCATCTAGCCAATGTACTTCAAATCCATGGCGTTTTAAAAATTGCTCTGGCATTTCAAATCGAGATACATTCTCTGTCAAAACATTTATAGGTAAATAGCGCACGAAACTCTTTGCTATAAGTAAATCCTCGTTTGCTACATTACAATTCATATCCAAATGAAGTGTATCTGACCTACGTGGTAAATCAATTATTCCTATTTCAGAAAAACCAGCATGAAAAATCTTCTCCTTAACCTTCTCCACACTTTCTTTACTTGTCCGCATCCCAATATTTATTAATACAGCATCTCTATTAAGAATTAGAACATCTCCACATTCTAGTGCTCTCACATTATCATTTTCATGTAATAAAAAGGTTTTTGGAAACCATTTTTCCATTAGCGAATGTGCATGAGTATACTCCGGACGCCTCATTGAAACCCCTGCTTCCCCTGGTAAAATGATGTCTCCAAACACACATGCAAGATCCCGTACAAAATAACGATTAAGCAGCTGATCACTTAAATTTCGTTCATCTGGCGTTAGCTCCTCTGAATAATCAATGACCTTAATTCCTCTATTCTCCAAAGTATATTTGAATTCCATGAAATTTTGTTGTGCTTTTGCATGATTAACAGAAGAACTCCACCCTACATACTCAGCAGTCTTTAATTTTGGCACCTCTAGCTTAGATGGGGCACAAAGCAAAACAACCTCAAGCTCTTCATGCTCTGACCAACAATTAGGTTGAAATGATAACATGATGGATCCACTCCCTTATGTACATATCTTCCTTATTGTTAGCACTCTGAAATGAATTATGCATAAGGATTGGCGCAATCTTCTATAAGTTCCAATCAAAACTATTAACGTGAACGTATTATTCGATGTAATTTTAAAATTGTATAAACCTATTATTCACCTAATTTCATAACTATCAAACGGCACAATTATACAATTAATTCCTATCAATTAATTGTATAATTATGTATAATGAGTAAAATATAACTTAAAAGGGATGGTTAGATGAAGAAAATTATTATTGGTCTTTTAACTGCAAGCGTATTAACATTCGGAGTAGTTACACCTACTTCAATTAACGGACAAGATGTAGCATACGCAAAGTCAAAAGTAACAATTACAAAAAAAGAATTCAATAAAATTAAAAATGGAATGTCTTATAAAAGTGTAAAAAAAATCGTTGGTGGTAAAGGAGAATTAATTTCCGAAGTTGGTCAAAAAGGAGATCCATATTATACTTATATGATAATGTATTATGGTAAAGATGGCATATCAAATGCTAACTTTACATTTCAAGGCGGGAAATTACAAATGAAGGCACAATTTTTATTAAAATAATAATATATGTATTATTTTATAAAATTAATAGAATGATATATATTAAAAACCCCTTCTCATTGAGTTGGGGTTTTAAAATTGGAAAGATTGAAGCTTGTATTATTGTTGCAATATGTTATTTATTTAATAGCAGAATACCCATAACTCCTACGAGTGCTTCATTTGGAAATTAATTTTTACGTACATACAAAAATGTGTCGATTATACCCATTTGGTTATTTCGACGCCATTTATTGGATTTAAGATCTATTGATGTGTACTCTCCTTTATATCCACCTCTTATAAGGAGGTATACTCTGAGGAAAATTAAATACATTGAATGCATCATATTTTGTTTTCACTTCTCGAAGGCGTCTAAAATTATTTCCATAGTACGTTATTGGCCAATTTTTAATATATAGATCTGGAAAATTAACATAGTCTCCATCTGTAAAGGGAGATAATGTGTTTCTTATTTCTTCTACCCACCTAATATTTTGCTTTTCTTCTTCTGGATTTTCCCAAGTAGTAAGGTACTCTTGAGCAATGATTGCATTCCTATAAAAATAAGCCGTATCATAAGAATCGATTTTGCCTACTGCTCCACCCAGAGATTGGTGCCAAATGCTCGAATTTTTATTTGGTGCGTTTGCTAATAAATGCTTCATCTGATTGATTGCTTTATGCGGAAAAGGTTTCTCGATAAATGATCCTGATCTCTTGCGAAGTGCTGGTCGATTTCCACTTGGAACGTCAAAGAATCTTACCGCTTCAATGTACGGAACTTCTTTTACCCATACATTCGTTGGTGAGCCGGCAGTTGTAATAGGCTTTAGCAATTTTCTTAACTTGGATGTAGAACCAACAAATATGCCTTGAGAAATGATTTCTCCCGCTTCTTTTGATTTCAATTCAATCTGCGAAGTTAATTTTTCATCCGTGTGAGGTGCCCAGTTTTGCCATGCATCAAAGGCAACCTCAAGATCTTCCCACTTCCATGAAACAGAGAAGAGAGATACATTTGAAATAGCATGCAGTTTAAATGTTAGGAACGTGACAATACCAAAGTTACCCCCTCCTCCCCCACGACAAGCCCAAAATAGATCACTATTTTCATTTTTGTTTGCTTTAATCAGTTCTGCACCTTTATGTCCATCAGCTCTAACCATTTCGATTTCAATCAGATTATCACAAGTAAGTCCGAATGGGCGTGATAACATACCTATTCCTCCACCGAGAGTCAGGCCAACGATGCCCACACTGCCTTCTGTCCCTGCAGGTATGGTAAGGCCGTATTTCCATAGTTTTTTATATACTTTTCCTAAATCAGCACCGGCAGCTATTTTTGCCGTCATTGCTTCCTGGTCAATCTTAATTTTATTCATTTCACTGACATCAATGATTAAGCCATCATTGATTAATGAAAAATTCTCATAACTATGTCGACCGCTTCGTATCCGGAATGGTTCGTTATTTTCCCTTACCCACCTCAATGCATTTAATACGTCTTTCGTCTTTTGACAGAATACGATTTTACTCGGGAACTTTGGAATGCTTAAGTTGTTATTTATTCTTGCCTGTTCATAATCAGGATCATCAGGAGTAACAATTCGCCCTGTGAGCTCAGTATTAGCCAACTCATAACTCCTTTCTCAAATGAGATAGTGCAAGTGCACATGTAACATACTATGCAAAATCTTTGAGAAAGACATTTCCTTTGTAAGGCTCCTACTTTAACTGATTAATGTCTTAGAAAAAAACTACACCAGCAATTGATAGTAGTACATAACAATTGATGGTGTAATTCACTTATTTCTATATTTTCAGAAGTATAGCATTTTTTGATGAATAAGTTATTCGGCCAGTACTCCTTATTTATCTTATACCCGATTCTTCTGCCATTTTTTCAAGTTGGATATAAGCATCTTGATGTTTACAATAAACTGGAAAACTCAATTCGAAATTCCCTAGGATTGCCGTTTCAATTCCAGGAAAAAAGAAAATTGGCAACCAAATTTCTCTTGTTGAAAGCATTACAACTAATAATAATTCCTGTATGGTACTTACTTTAAAAGTGTTAGTTTTATAAGTGAGTAATTGAACTACTTTCTTTTTTTCCGCTTTGCTTAGATGATACCCATTGAAATGAGAAGGCTTAAGTTTATTAAAGTCTTCTCCCCAGAAAGTAGACATATGAATGTAAACTGGCATCTCTTGTGCCCAGTGAAAAGTTTTTATAAAAAAGTCTTTGAAATTCTTTTCATATTTTAATTGATGACCTTCAAATGAAGTAAGAAGTTCTGATGCTTCTTCTTCAGAAAGACAATAACTATAAACGTCTAAAAGACCAATATATTTGAACTCTTCTCTCGGATTTTTCATTTTCTTCAAGATCTAATCTACCAAATTCTTCAATTATGTATTTTATATCTACTTTACTTGCTTGTTCAATTGACAAAAAATTCACCTCATTTTGATTTACTCTGTCTAAACTAGACGATGGGCTGCCCAATTCAACAAAATACAAAATACGGTCTTCTCAATAAAGGAACCATTCACTATTTATACTAGAAATAGACACTAAGTAAGAGTCCCACTATGAATACTGAAACAAACCCAGATACTAAAATTAATAAAACTTTAACTCCTTGAGAGATCTCGTCGAACCTGGAGAAAAAATCATAGATGAGCCACATATAAGACGACAAAATTATTATAATAATGATTATCCTTGTAATATCTAAACTACTGAAATTGCTAAATGACTCACTAAAAGTATCCCTATAAAAAAAACATAAACATACAATAGAGTTTAGGAAAAATAGATATAGAAAAAATCTGATGTACTTCAAATTTGATAACCCCTTATAATTTTATATTTTACTTTTACATAAACTCTTTTACATAACTCAGCTATATAATCAATTCAATCCACGTCCGGATTCTCATCCAGTACCCAAGGAATTTTAGCTTCAAAATCTAGCTGAAGTACGGGATTCGGAAATCCAGTTGGAACAAACTGTAAATCTATAGAAAAACCAAAATTAAAATCTTTAATTTGAAATGTATTTGTAGCGTTCGAGTTAGACATAGTAGATAATTCTCCCTTTAGTAATCTACCTACAATATGATAACTCCCTATATATAATCGAAATTGTTCCTCATAAGGAAATTCAGATAGATGACTTGGCTTTGAGGGATCTATCCCCAGTTTATTAAATACGTCAAATACACAATTATCCAAATGTTGACTAGCCTCTCTATAATTATTGCAATAAAGACAACTACAATCTTCTCTCTCATTTTTATATAATTTTTTAGTCATTTCAACATCAACTTCTATTACCCAATCATAAATATCAATTGTTTGAATCATTAAACATTCCCTCCTTCAAAATTACACTAAATCCTTACTTCCTTCATAGTATAAGTAGACATCAAATCTAGTTCAATAATATAGTAATATAACTATAAACAGAAGTGAATTACGTATAATTTGCCATCAAATAAATCCAATTACCGCCAATAAATTATATTATACTAATGTTTTTAAAAAAATAAGTAGTTCACACTAAAAAGGTATTTGATTTTAACAAATGCCGATTTAATCAAAAAAACTACACCTCAAATTGTTAGACGTTCCTAACAATTGAGATGTAGCTCATTTAATTACGATTATTTTATACCGTTTTTCCTATTTCCGTAAGATTGCTCCGCTTATTGCTTAGTAAGAAAACTATCAGTGCTATGATCAAAAATGCCGCGATATAGCCAAATAGTACTCCGATACTACTCCAATATTGACTCCAGTTCTGAGTTGATATTACGCTTCTGAAGCCATTCACAGCATAGGTCATTGGTAAATAATTACTGACGAATTGAATGAAAGGTGATGACATCTGTAGCGGGAACGTCCCCCCTGAAGCTGCCAACTGGATAACTAACATAAATATCGCTGCTAATCGCCCTAATGCTCCGAATAAGGCTATTAACATAAATATACAAGTAGAATAGGTGAACGAAGCTATCAAACTAAAGAGAACAAACTTTGGAATGCTAAAGACTTCTACTTTGAATCCATAAAGGATTACAGCATCCACAATTAGGGTCTGTAAAATAGAAATAGATAGAATCAGTAATAATTTATCAACAAAATGATCCCATCCCGATACTCCCTCTTTTGCTTTTCTACTATAGTGAATAATATTCGCGGCAATAAGTCCTCCAACAAATAATCCGAGCGTTAGAAAATAAGGAACCATCGCCGTACCATAATTCGGAACAGCGTTAATCTGCTTTTCTACCACTTGAACAGGGCGAGCGAACATATCCATAGTAGAGGCTGTATTATTGATATTTGCAGAGTCTTCTGCAGCGCCTATGAGGCTGCTGGATAATTCTTCACTACCATCAACTAGTTTGATCATGCCTTTGCTCAAAGATTTTGTTCCAACCTGCAATTGACTACTCCCAGCTACAAGTGCTTGTATACCATTACTCACTTGATTAAATCCATTTTGCCATTTGTTCATGCCTTCTATTATTTGCACTGCGCCTGCGTTTAGTTGATCACTACCGGTGCTGACTAAAGAGAGTTTTGAACCGAACTGGGCCATACCTTCAATTAGTTGTCCCTGTTCTACATGTAAATTATTCAAGCTCTGCATTTGCAGGTTTTGGTTTTCCTGGGCCGTTTTTAATTGGGCCGTAAGTGCTTCGGCTTTAGTTAGAATCATCTGCAAATCCTGATTCTGTTGTTGATCAGAATTGTTCTGAACAAATTGTCTCAATTGTTCAGTTAGCTTAGTTGCATCAACTTGAGCTTGAGAAGTACTTCCTGCTGTCTTCTCTAACTCCGCATCTACAGCACCGATGCCTTTGTATACTAGGTCCTCTCCTTGTTCTAGTTTTTGTTGTGCCCCAGATAACTTGTCCATCCCCGTGGATAAATTTGCAGCTCCATCTTTCAAACCATTCATGCTTTGATGAAGTTGTTCTGCGCCATCAACAAGAGGCTTAACCCCGTTTGATAATTTAACAGTTCCTTCGGCAAGTGTACTTACTCCACCTTCGACAGCTTGCAGACCCGCCTTAGCCTTTTTAGTGCCCTCACCTAATTCGCTTGCTCCATTTCCAGCCTTAGCAAAACCATCTGACATTTGCCCTAGGCTATCAAATACCGCTTTTGTATAAAACTTTGTAATCTCACTACTTATCTCATCTTTAATTTTATCTACTGCTGTAGCTCCAATTTGACCAGAGATAAAATTATTTCCTGGATTTGTTTTGTATATTAACTCCGCTGATTTAGGGTTTTCTTCCATCAATGTAGTTACCTTTTGAGAAAAGTCATTCGGAATTTGTACAAGTATAGCGTACTGCCCGTTCTTTAATCCTTTCTCCGCATTATTGGAAGTTACAAAGTGAAAATCTAATGTTGGATCTTTCTTCAGATTATCCACTACATCTTCTCCTATATGGAGTGGCTTTCCATTCATCTTGTCACCTTTGTCTAAATTTACAACTGCTACAGAAAGTTTATCTAAATTCCCATAAGGATTCCAATAACCTAACAGAAACATTCCCGCATAAAGAAGGGGTATTACCAAAAGAATTGCTACAGCAACTCTAGCTTGCTTGTGCTTCACGATATGAAGCCAGTCCTTAATAAATAATTTTAATCCACTCACAATTTCGCTCCATTCTCTTTTAAGGAACTATTAGTTCCGTGGATTATATTATAAAGAGCATTCTTTATAGTGTATAATACATAATTACATATAATACATAGACTTGAGTCTATAAATAATATTAAAGGGGTGATATTATACATGGAATTTCTACAACTGTACTATTTTCAGACTGTTGCTCGCATGGAACATATGACAAAAGCGGCTGAGGAACTACGTATTGCACAACCATCGCTTAGTAAAACTATTGCTCGACTAGAGGCTGATTTAGGTGTACCCCTATTTGACCGCCATGGTCGACAATTGCGATTGAATAGCTACGGGAAGACTTTTCTTCAACGTGTGGACAGAGTGTTTATGGAAATTCACGAAGGCCGACGTGAACTTCAAGACCGAGCTGGACTTGATAAAGGAAATATCACTTTAGCCGTTTCTATTCCTAAATTGTTACCCGAATTGCTTGGTTCATTCTTAAGAGAGTTTCCCGATGTACTCATTCGCCAACGTATTGAATCTACATCAACAATGAAGCGCCTACTAGAGATTGGGGATATCGATTTTTGCATTACTTCAGTGCCAATAGAAGGACCTGAACTCGAATGGATACCTCTTCTAACGGAAGAGATTTTCTTAATTATTCCCTCGGAACATCCCTTAGCAGAACAAGATTCCATCCATTTAATTGAATTGAAAGATGAATCATTTATCAGTATGAACACCGGGTTTGGTTTTAGGGATTTAACAGATGCCCTTTGTAAGGAGGTCGGATTCATACCCAATATCACTTTTGAAGGCGACGATCCTGAAACGATTGGTGCACTCGTTAGACAAGGCCTTGGTATTGCCTTTATCCCCGCTCTATCCATGAACCGAATTACAAATCCGAAATTGAAATGTCTACAAATTAATGAGCCAAATTGCCAACGGACCATCGGCTTAAGTTGGTCTAAGCGTCACTATTTGTCTTTGGCAGCTCAGAGCTTTAGAGATCACGTTATACGATACTTTTTGAAGTGATTAGTCAATTTACTTTGTGATTCACAATAAAGGATCGAAATATATATTTTATACTTTGATAAAACAGCCTGTGATGAAAAATTACAAGCTGTTTTTGTTTTCCCTTTCCAGTTACAATAAATAGTAAGAATTCCCATATAAATAAAGGAGAATTATTATGACCTATAAGATTGTATTTTTTGACGTTGATGGCACACTTACTAATTATCAAGATGGCAGTATTTCAACAAGTACAAAGAAAGCTATACAGATGCTAAAAAATAGCAGTATTAGAGTAGTAGCTGCAACTGGTAGACCGCTATCAATGTGTGCAGAATTAATAGATTTAGGAATAGACACGTTCATTACAGCTAATGGTGCTTATGTAAAACATCAAGATCAAATTATACATAAAACCCCTGTTACAAGAGCTATTGTGAAAGAAGTAAATGAATTTGCTTGTGAAAACCAACACAGTTTATCATTTTTCACAGAAGTACTTTCAATGAATGGTATACAAAACCCAACTACTCTAAAAGCTTTAAATGAAACACTATCTTTAAATGAATTTCCGAATACAGATGAAGAAATTATTAACAAAGAAGTATATTTAATGTGTTTGTATGCGGATAAAAAATCGATAGAAAAATATGTTCATAAATTTCCACACTTAAAATTTAAAAGATGGCATCCCTTTATTCTTAATGTATTAGAGCAAGATGTATCTAAATCTATTGCTGTTAAGAAAGTTTTGGCACACTTCAATATACATTCATCCGAGGCAATTGCTTTTGGTGATGGGGAAAATGATATAGATATGCTCGAACTTGTTGGATACGGCATCGCCATGGGCAATGGACATGAGAGATTAAAGATGGTCGCAAATTTTATAACTAAAGACTCAAATGAAGATGGAATTGAATTTGCGTTACAGAAACTTGAACTTATCAAATAAAAAAGGAGGATACATTTATATGTACGAATTGTTTCAATATAATTGGCAAATTAGAGAAGAATGGTTCCAATGGTGTGAGACCATTCCAAATGAAGAACTTTTAAAGAAACGAGCAGGTGGCATGGGAAGTATTCTCAGAAATTTATTTCATGTTATTGACTGTGAACAACTCTGGATCAATCAAATGCAAGGAACACCAATTATTGAAAAAGATATCAATGAAATAATAAATTTGAATGCGATAAAAGAATTCAACGCTCTAACAAAGCCCATTACAGAGCATTTCATCAAATCGTATATTAATGAAGCTGAAGAGAAAATTCTCGTTTACCCACAGAAGAATGGTGATAAATTGCAATTTTCATATAATAAAATTCTTCATCACATCATTACACATGAAATTCATCATATCGGACAATTATCAGTTTGGGCTAGAGAAATTGGAAAGCAACCAGTGTCCTCGGACTTAATAATGAAAGATATATTTTAGACAATATGACAGTTCAACTAAAAAGCAAATAGTTAGAAATGAAGTGCATCAGAAATAGCATGCATGCGTATATATATGTATAAGTGAAGAGAAACCGACCTTTTTGAATAAACATTTATGAAAGGGGGATTTTTAAAATGGGTTTAAATATAACATTATGGATTGTTGCTGCTTATATTTTATTATCGCTGATTTTAGTCCCAATACAATATAATTACATTACACATTTAAAAGAAACCGATAAGAAAATAAAGGAATTGGGTTTAACGAAAGAAGAATATTATGAGAAGATGAGTTTCGAAACACAAGTTTTAACTTTTAGTGTACAAGGAAATTTATTGTTTTTGGGAGCAAACCTTTTCGCTACACTTTTGTATAATTGGAAGCAACGAAAGAATTGAACATTCAATTCGATATTTAGAGCTTAATAAAATGGGTTAACTTTTCTTCAACTTCATCCCCTTCTCTCTTCACACAAAAAAGTACATTACTACAGTTACTTAGTAATGTACTTTCATTTATTATAGGTGCATTTTAATAATCAAATTTCATCCCTTAGTTTCATACAAAATGGCATCAGTACTCATTATTTCAAATAAAACAACCCACCATTTATTACTTCGATTTTAATTCTAGGGTCGTATTGTTCCTCCAATGCTTGCTTCTCCATTTCGTAACTTTCCGGCTTATCTTCAACCCCATCATAAAAGTACTCTAATACTTGTTGAGCCTTATGCCATCTTTTGTTCGCTTCTTCAGCCCAAGTATGGTCATCTTGTTGAACGATATTTTCTATTGCTACATTTAATCGTTCTAAAGCGCGAATCGGTTTTATAATATAAGGCAGCTCAAATGCATTTTCCGGCATAGCTGTTACTAAATCCACTTCACTTAATGATTCTTGGAAGCCATCTAAAAGTTGGCCCGTCATTAGATTTAAGCCAAAAGAATACAGCATTTCTTTTGTTTGATCGCAGTAATATGACACTTTATAATTTACAGCAAGCCATGGAGTTAAAATGGTTTTTGTTTCAAGATGATTCACATTCTCAAACATTTGTACAAATGCACCTAACTCTTTGGTTGCTCGAAACAATTGATTGAGTCGAGGAGAACCGAAATGTACAACCTCTCCTTTAATATTGCCATCAAGCTTTGTTTGGTCTGTAATTAAAGTTAATTGTGCCGGACATGGTACACCGTTCGTGCTTTCTAAATATCTCCAATAGAAAGGACGGTTCATAATCCGTTTATCCATATCAATCGATAATTGTACAGTAATGTAATGGTCACTTTCATTTACAATATGACAATCGTTCTCTAGAAAAAAATCCCGTAAGTAACTATGAACTTGTTGCGGGAACATGTAAACCCTCCTCTGAATTCTCCTGATGCATCTTTTTCGGGCAAAAAACATTTACCACCGTTACTTTTTCTTTTACATGGACTTTTATAATGCAGATAAAATGTCATCTAATTCCCCTACTACTTTTTCAAAGACGTCAATTTTAACGTAGAGCATGTCCAATATATCTTTTTCAATTGTGTTATCTGTCACTAGATTATAAATTTGAACGTCATGTTCTTGTCCTAAACGATGGACACGGCCAATTCGTTGCTCTAACTTCATCGGGTTCCATGGTAAATCATAGTTTATGACATGATGACAGAATTGCAGGTTTATCCCTTCCCCTCCTGCTTCCGTTGCAATGAGGACTTGTGCATGTTCCTTGAATAAGTGCTTCATATAATCACGTTTACTTTTCTTGAATTTCCCATTAAAAAGAACACTTGTAATACCTTTTGAATTCAAATACCACTGCAAATAAGCCTGGCTTGCTCGATATTCGGTAAAAATAATAACCTTGTCAGTTGTCTTGGAAATAATCTCATAAGTTTTCTCCGCTTTCGAATTTACTTCCAATGCCATTAGTTTTTGAATGACTCCTTCAACGTGATCTTCCTCTTCTTGGTCACCACAATTTTGACGCATATTATTTAAGGTTAAGTAAGTGGCTTCCTTGCTACTACACATTTCCTTTTGCAAAGTAATCATTGAAAAAGCGCCCGAAAACGCGGAGGATACATCTTTTAAATCCAAAATCAAATTGTAAACTTCTCTTTCCTCGTCTGTAAATTGAATCGGGATAATCTGCACTTGTCGATTTGTCCATTCAATCCCTGTATCCTGCCTTCTATTTCTTACCATCACCTGGTTAACTAATTCTCTTAAATACTCATCGTGCTCTAAATCATGTTTGCTTGCTGAAAACGAGGACTGAAACATTTCGTAATTACCTAGATGTCCAGGCTTTAATAAAGAAATGAGATAAAACAATTCAAATACATCATTTTGAATAGGCGTAGCAGTTAATAATAGACAAAACTTCTTCTTTAAACTTTGGACAAACTCATAGATTTTCGTTTTATGATTTTTTAGTTTGTGTGCCTCATCAATAATAATCATGTCATAATCTTGAGCGTATATCGCCTCTCGATGAGGACTCTTTTTTGCCGTATCCATACTCATGACTACTATATCGTATTGATCTAACTGAATATTTTTTTTATATGCAATTACAGGAATATAAAATTTATAATTTAATTCTTCTACCCATTGATTGATAAGAGAAGCTGGGGCTAATATTAATGCTTTTTTCACAAGCCCTCTTATAAGATATTCTTTCAGTATGAGACCTGCTTCTATCGTTTTACCAAGACCAACTTCGTCTGCAAGAATCGCTTTTCCATTCATCCTTTCGATAACTGTTTCAGCTGCTTCTAATTGATGAGTTAGTGGTGTTAAGTTAGGTAAGTATTTTGGAGATTGGAGCCCCGAAAATTCAGTAATAAGGTTTGTTTTCACTACGTCGTAACTCATATTGTAGAGTTTCCAACTATCCCATTCACCATCACTCTCTAGTTTGTTTATGAAGTCTTCTTCCCACTTAGACGACCTTTCAATAATCATGATCATCACCTCTTGAGATTTTTTCTTACTTTATGTTGTCCCAAAAAGAAATACCTATGATTATTTATTTAAAAATAAAATTTTTTATGATTATTGAAATGAAAATAGATTATAAAATATACGTAGCTACAATTTAATCTCATGTTTTTTAGGATATACCTCTCTTCTATTTCGATTCCCGTTACTTTTTTGTATGAGATTCTTTATTTTGTAAAGAATAGTTATAATCTTTTTTAACTGGAGGGAATATGAATGATAAGACTACAATCCCCTATTGAAGGGAGAAAAACTCATTTTGGATATATTCGAGATATTTTCGAAGAATATGGTTGTGACTTTTCCTCGAATTTTGAGTATGATCAAGGACAATTTGATAGCATTTTATGGCGCGACGCTGGAGAGACGATATATTTAAGACTTCCTTTTATAGTATTAGAGGGCGAATTAGATCACTATGAAGCTTTAATAGCATTCGGTTCGCCTTATGTCATTAAACATGTTGTCAATATTGGATTAGACCGTGATGAAAATGCATTAGCTACCGTAGCTGGGATTAGTCAATTTCAAAAGCCCTTGGATAAAGATGGTCATATCGAAGATAAAAGTAGATGGGTCCAAGCCAGCGAAAATAAAATAGAAAAATTATTGTATTCTCTCGAAGAACCTTTAAGTTCCTAATAAAATTTGCAAACAGCTAAAACCACTTGAATCTACATAATTCAAGTGGTTCTATTTTTTTATTCTATAGTCCTTATAAACTTCCCCATTATTGGCAAAACTAATAGCTACCAATAGATGTTAGAGGGTGTAATGTGAAAAACATCGGTACAATTAGTATATTGCATGTCATATTCTTGTCGATGACCGTCATCGGTTTAAAAAATCATGTAACTATTATTCCGTCATTATTAAAAGTTGCTGAGAGAGATGGATGGGCTTCAATCATATTAGCCACAGTGGCACTTTTTCCTTGGCTGTTTCTCTTAGTTTATATTCATAAAAAATCAAAACAAGAGCCGATTAAAGATTGGCTAAAAAGTAAGATAGGCAAAGTTGGCTCTACTATAGTGCTATATATTATTGCCATTTACCTCATTATTATGGCTGCTTTTACGATGAGAGAAACTTTACAGTGGATTACAACTACCTTTTTACCTAAAACTCCTATGTTAATTATGCTGATAATATATACAATTCTTTGTATCTTACTTGTCACATCAAACTTACAAACCATTGCGATGATCAATGTAATGGTACTTTTAGGAGTAGTTATTTTTGGCTTTTTTGTAGCATTTACGAACATCCAAGTTAAAGACCCCCAATTATTGCGTCCTTTTTTTGAACACGGCTTACAACCCGTTTTCAAAGGAATGGTATATCCAGCTTCCGGATTTATAGAGCTCATCCTGTTGTTATTTCTTCAACATCAAATTAAAGGCAAAATTCGGTGGTACCATTTCGCGATTATGCTTTTTATTTTAATGGGATTAACATTAGGGCCACTCGTTGGGGCAATCATTGAATTTGGACCAACTGAAGCTGCTAAACAAACTTACCCTGCTTATGAAGAGTGGGGACTCATTTCAATAGGTCGTTTTATTGAACATCTTGATTTTCTTTCAATTTATCAATGGCTTACGGGTGCATTTATTAGAGTTGGATTACTACTATATGTTGTTGTAGATATTTTCAATTTGAACGGGAAGAAAAAGCGTATTTGGTTAACGTTAGCTCCTGCTTTCTTCTTTATTTCTTTATCATTATTCCTAATGAGTGACAGTAAGTTTCTTGAAATTAAGGGGCATTATTTATTGACTGTTACTTTTCTCTTCTTTTTAATACTATCTCTTTTCCTTGGTATTATAGCTTTCTTTTCAGGAAGATCAGCTAAAAAGGCCCAAATAAAATAATTTTCCAGAAAGTAGTGAAGGATGATGACATCAGCTAAAAAGACAATAGATCTAAATACCTTGAGGCAGTTATTTCAAAAGTCTGCGGATGTTCATTTTCAATCGTATACATTCAATCAACATAAAGTACACTTTATTACTTGTGATGCAATGATAGATCAACAGCTATTAAATGAAGTTATTGTCCAAAGAGTTCAAGAATTTCTATCTAACAACATAGATCAAACTTTGGATGAAGCCGTGAAAATTGAATTAATACTTCCTGATTTATTAAAAGTTGAAGATAAAGAAGATGCAATCTCACTCGTATTCTCTGGACACTTACTTCTTTTTTTTGAGGACGAGCTTCTTCTATACTCAAGTAATATTGCTAAAAAACCTAATCGAAATCCTGAAGAAACTCGAATGGAAATGGTTATCAAAGGCCCAAGAGATAACTTCATTGAAGATATTTCAGTTAATATTGCCTTAATAAGAAAGAGATTACCTACAAATTCATTATGCGTCGAGAAATTAGAATTGGGGGAACGTTCAAAAACTTCCGTAGCCATTCTCTACTTTGATGATATTGCCAATAAAGAAATATTGAGCGAAATCAAAAAAGAGTTAAATTCTGTCGATACAGATATTGTTTTTAGTGGAGATCTCCTAATGGAGCGCATTATTAAAAGCGGGATGCTCTTTCCACGGACAGATTATACAGGAAGGCCAGATCATGCGATTCAATCCCTTGTCAGAGGTCGTTTTATAATAATGGTTGATGGTGTAGCCTATGCAGTCATCACACCAGTGAATTTATTTTTACTCTTAAAATCTGGAGAGGATAATGAAAATACGATCATCTTCAGTTCATTTGAGCGAGTTCTACGAGTATTTAGCATTTTAATTGGACTGCTCCTTCCTGCATTTTGGCTCGCTTTAACTACTTTTCATCAAGATCAATTACCACTGCAATTACTAGCGACGATTGTACAATTGAATACTGGGCTTCCACTTCCTTCTGCGATTGAAATGCTCCTCATGCTCCTCATGTTTGAATTGTTTAGAGAAGCGGGCTTACGCCTTCCCTCTGCCATTGGAGGAACTATTAGTGTTGTTGGGGGATTAATAATTGGTGATGCAGCTATTCGAGCAGGTGTAACAAGTCCAGCAATGATTGTCATTATAGCCATTTCAACCATTGCAACATTTACACTAATCAACCAGTCCCTTGTTACTGCAGTAAGTGTTTTACGTATATGTTTTATAGTAGTTACTGCATTTTTTGGGTTATTTGGTTTTTTTATGTCACTTTACTTTACACTTTTTTACTTATCAAGTATTCGTACATTCGGAGTGCCATACATGAATATTTCCTCAGATTTAAGTTGGTCAACAATTAAAAAGACAATATTTAGACTTCCTCCAAAAAACTATAATGAGCGTCCAAATATGTTAGACCCTCTTGATAAAACACGGACAAAAGAGGATAAAAATGAATAAGAGAATATTGATTATTGCACTAATACTCTCTGCTCTACTTTCAGGTTGTTGGGATGTAGATGAACCTGAAAGGATGCTTTATATTCATGGTGTTGGAGTGGATTTTAAAGATGGTGAATACGAAGTATATGCTCAAATTATTGATTTTACCAATACTGCAAAAACCGAACAACCTGTTACTAACCCAGTACAATCGGAAGTAGGTCATGCTAAAGGTAAAACAATTGATGATGCAATTTTCAAGTTATATCATTCCATCGATCAAAAAGTTTTTTGGGGATTCTTTTCGTTTATCATTTTCACAGAGGAAGCATTAAAAGATGGGAGAGCAAATCCTATTATCGATAATTTCCTTCGTTATAGAGAAACCAGATATCAAATCTGGATGTATGGTACTAATGATGCTATTCAGGATATACTGTTAGCCACACCAATCATTAATAAAGCTCTTATATTGTCTAAGTTGGGTGACCCAGAAAATTCATATGAACAAGAATCATTTATAAAACCCATCAATTTCCGCGAGCTAATAATTGGACTAAATGAACCGAATCATGAAATTGCGATTCCATTTATATCTGTAAACAAAACGTGGGCGAACGAAAAAGGCGGAACAAATACCACAGCTTTATCTGGAGTTGGATTACTCTCTCCGAAAGAGTTTAAAGGGTACATGCCCGCAGATAAAATACGTGGATTACAATGGATGACAAAAGATACGAAACGTGGCGAAGTTACAGTCAAGATTGATTCTAATGACTCAGTAGAATTCACGGTAGTTGTAGATAAATTAAAAGTGAAAGTAAAACCCGTAGTTAGAAAGAGTGATGTAAAATTTGATATTGATTTAAAAATGAATGTCACTGTTAGTGAATTTCATGGTGACGTTTCGTCTGAGGAAATTAAAAAGGGGGTAATTAAAGAAGTAGAAAAAGAAGTAAAAGACACATACAAAGACGCATTAAATCAAAATACTGATATTTATCGCTTATCTGAGTACTTATACCGTAATAACTTCAAAGCGTGGAAAAAACACCAAAAAAATGGAAAAGTGGAGCTCAATGAGGATTCCATACAAAATATTAACGTAAAAATTAAAAAGTTAAAATCTCAGAGAAAATCATTTACTGAGACGATTGATAAATAATAAAGTCCAATACATCTGAAATGGAACGTTATCTATTTACACTGCTACAAATACTTGGATTTGTTAAAATGTGTTTAGTAGGGAGACTTTTATTCTTTGGGTTGTTGCTTAGCAATTCAATCTTAAAAGTAAGGGTTTCCCTCTTAGCATATTAAAAAAAGTTACTGGATTTCTCCAGTAACTTAATCTTATAGATTTTTCACATTAAAACTCAAACACTTTTAATTAAGATACATAATCTAACTGATCACCCAATTAAGATACGCGCTATTCATAAAATACGTTAGCTAAACTCATTAACAGATGAGCCTTCTACTAGCTCAATAATCGTGTTTTCGATTTCTTTTTGTATCCCTTCAACAATAGAAAAATCAACTGCTTCGTGATATATCGCTTCTAACTTATCATGCGATTTTTTTGCTTTTGCTAAACATGCTGTTCCCTCGTTCATTTTATTTCGGTATCGTTTGGAAATCCCCAAAATTTGCTCTTCATAAATTTCATCCGTTCTTGGAAAAACGGCAACATGATATAAATCAATTATTTCATCGCCTTCACGAGATGGAAAATATTCATGAGGTGCAGTACTGTCGAAAATCGCAATACCAAGTTCTCGGAGGATGACCATATCCAAACTATTTGGATCGAACCCACAATGATAGATTTCTACATCTAAGCCTCTTTCTTCAGCTGTAGAAGCTAATTTCTTCAGAAGGGTCGATTTTCCGGAACCAGGTCTACCTTTCAAAAAGTAACGCTTCCGAATGTTGTCAGTTAGATTTGGCACATAGTCTACAGCACCTATTGGAGTAGCTGCACCTAAAAAACGATGCCGGACATCTGCTTCCTTATTTAAATGAATTTCTCCAAAAAATGTTGTCTTTATTTCCTCAGTCAACACATTTAACTTTTCAAAATCCATATTGGCAATATAGATTTCTTCCCATTCATCATGAACTGCTAAAGCTTCTGCATAAGTATGATAAGCTTGCGCATACGCTTCATCTTTTTCATTCATCAATTGAATAATGTCATCTTTTTTTGTGCTAAGTTGTTGTGAATTCCACGCATTTCCTAGATTCACATACTCCTCAATTGCACCAGGTGCCTTAGGTTCTATGACATGCGGCTCCGTCCCATCAACTATTCCTATTTTTAATGCAGGAAAAATAACACCATCAACAGAATCTGAATCAGAAGCACAATGGATGAATTCTACATCATACCCTTTTTCCTGCCAGTCATTCGCAATATTCTTCATCAAAGTCGATTTCCCAGTCCCTGGACCACCTTTTAATATGAAGACCTTCTCTAATCCCGCAAAATTAGAATCATATAAGCTAAAGAAACCTCTTGCCGTATTTCCTCCAAAAAAATAATGTAACGCTTTTCCGCTCACCTTAAAAAAATCTCCTCTCTAACTAGAAGTTTTTCTATAGATGTAAGGTATGCGAAAGAAGAGATATAGGTGAATGCCTAGAGAAGATTGTTGGGGAAATTGAATTGAATAGCATATATAGCCTACTTTTCAGTCACCATGTAGGTTTGGAGTAAAGTTTAAAAACAAATAAACAACTGCTCATTATTTAACCGCAAACAAAAAGAAACTATTTTGAAAATAAGATTGTTCAAAATAGTTTCTTCTTCATTTATGTTAAATAATTTTTTATTACTTTAAAGCATTTTTTATATGAGCTAAATGGTGATTACCATGCCATGCATAAATACCAATGTTTTTCTCGAGCGATACAATACCAGAATCAGGATGTATAAATGCTCTTTTTAGTTGTTCATCAGTTACATTTTCAATTAAATGAACCCAACGCTCATGTAAGGATTCAATGATATTCAAAGAAGAGACGATGGATAATTTTGAATCAGGCAACCCCGCCCATTTCTCTTCAGCATAAGGTTTAATTATTGGATTTTCTTCTGTTAATGCTAATTTAAAACGGATATAAGCATTCATATGACTATCTGCAATGTGGTGGACAATTTGTCTAATAGTCCAACTACCTTCTCTATATGTATACTCTAGTTCTTCGTCACTTAAATGATGGACTACTTCCATTAATCTCATTGGCAACGTACGAATTTCATTTAGCCAAGACTTTATTTCTTCTGTTGAAATGTGTTCCGTACAAACGAATTCTCCTATAGGAAATCTTTCATTCATCATCTAGTTACTCCACCTTTTTCTTTATTTTTAATAACCGCATTAAATCCAATATTTGTTATATATTTTACATTTTTTACTGTACAATTAATATATCAATATTCAAGAAAAGTGCAGATTACCTTGAATTTTCAAGATTGGAGTTATGTTTATGAATAGATTAGTAATTATGACTGTAGGTAAAACCCATAGCGGTAAAACTACATTTGCAAAAGCTTTAGAAAATCAGATGTTTAACTCTGTTGTCATTGATCAAGATAAGCATGCTGAATTCCTTCAAATGAATTACCAAACACTATTACCGAAACAAGGAAAGAATACAATTAAATACGCTCTGACACAAACCATTGTTAATTATGCTGTTGCTGAAACAAATTGCCATCTTATTTTATCTAACTCAAATCGTAATCGAAAAGGACGCTTGAAACTACTCGAACAATTCCATAGCAAAGGATTTACGAGTATTCTTGTGAGTCATGATATTCCTGAACATGTTCTTAAAGATCGTGTTGCGAAAAGTAAGCGTGATACTTCCATACTAAGAACCGCATCAACTTTTGCTGAAGTGCTTACTCGACAGCACAATGAAACGAATCAAGATGATGTGGTCGCACCGATTGAAGGTGAGGCAGACCATTTATTTGTCATTAAAGATTCCACTGAAGTTGAAACGGTTATCCGAAAAATTGTTGATCTTGCTCAAATTTGATACAACACTTTCTTATGTCAACTATCGAAAGCGAAAATTAAGAATTTAAAATCGAATTAAACAACATTATTTACTCTATACATTTGCACTACTCCAAATGTATGACAATCTCCAGCCCTGTTACTTTAGCATTAAAGACATCGCTGTATTCTTTAAACACTAATGTCATCCCCGAAATGTCGTCAGGTAACGGTGGGGAAACAATGAATGTATGCACGATGTTCCCAGTCGATCCTGACGCTCTGTCTATTGGACAATCATAAGCTTGTCCAATAGACAACGCAAAATGATTATGATTTAAGTGAAGATTGATTCGTGTATCATTTGTTTCATTCCAATCGATGTTAAGATGGACAACACTGGCATTTTCAAACTGTCTTATAAACGTTACAGTGTAAAATTTCCCATCAACTTCAGCTGATTTCAAAACTGGTAGATGATTTCTAAACCCACTAGGTTCAACTTGAGGTTTAAAATATTCATGCATTCTAACTGTTCCAAATAACGAACTTAAATATTCTTCATACAAATCAAATTTTGTTGCCCATTTTGAGAGCACTTCATCAGGTGGAAAACCTGGATGGTCAATTGAAAGTTCCTTGCGTTGCTTTAGTAAAGTACAGATTTGTTCATCAATCGAGAAAAGCTGTTCATAATAGTTATTTGAAGATCGTTTAATAGCGTTTCGTTTCATCTAATTCCCCCCTCAATTCTATAATTTCTTTTAATCGATAATGATTTCATTTTATCTCACAAAGGAAATTATAGGAAGTGACCTCATTTATAATCATTACTCATGTATGCTTTATAATTAAAAAAGTTATCTAGAAAACTTATAAATTTATAATTTGGTCACTTTTATTTCTAGAAATAATTATTTTGAATAGCATATAAAAAATAAAAAAGTCGAATTCCAATGAAGTGAAGGAATCGACTTTTCTTTTATATTCAAAGTACCTATTTATGTATCAAATTCATAGTTATTTTTTTCGATGTCTTCTCATGATTACAACAGCTACCAAAAGTACTAACAATATTAATGCAATATATATTTGTTTATTATTTGTTACGTTTACAGAAGGTGTTTTTTCTTGCCCCTTAATGTTTTCTAAATCTAGTGTCACTTGTTCAGTAGGCTTCTGACCTTTTCCTAAAGCTTGAATATCCTCTTTCGCTCCCGATAAAGGCGCAGTTCTTGAACAAGCGTTAACTCTTAATTCTCCATTTTCCTCATATGCATATACTAAATATTTTTCATTTAAAGAGAATCCATAGCCACAACTGGCCGAACTCCTTTCTGTGTAAACAATGACTTGTGTTTGGTCAACACCTTTCCAGGATTTATCTACGTCAAATAGAATAGTTATTGGATCTGCAGAAGATTGTATTACATTATTTTTGTTCCTATCAACTGTGTCGATAACTTTACCTGAGAAAACTGCCGAACTGCCCTTTAAAGCTTCTTTTGGAGGATCAGGCTGAGAACATGAGCAAGCATACCCCTTATCAATGGGATAAATCAAAACACTAATAAACAGCATAACTATTAATATTACGATTCGTTTTTCATTTCTTTTCACAGTCGCTTTATTCAAATTGATTCCTCCTTCTGTATTTAGGTTACACTTTCATATTTTACAAAGTTGAAATCTTATTTTGTCTTACCATTTTCATCTCTATATGTATCTACACAGTTTTTACAAATACATTGTTTTCCCTTACTCTCTTGTGGAACTAAATCAAAAATGCCTTTAGGAAAGTTCTCTATATAACACCAGCACGTATTTTTACCTTCTATTCCTGCCATGCATTTGTTTTCCTCACCACATAAAGGACAATATTTTTCAGTCAATTTTCTCCCTCCTGTCTACTTCATAATTTAATTCAAAAATTAAATCTTATAAGAAGGTAAAGATTGTATCATTTCCTGATGGTACTTATTAAAATCACTTATATTGTTTTGCACAAAAAAATGCGCATTGTATTTTATGTGATCTATATACTCACTATCATTCATTTGTTCATACGCTTTGTCTTTTGTTAACGGTAAAAAATTTTCAACACTACCTTTTACCTTATACGTATTAGATTGAACATCGACCAATCCAGTCATGTAAATTCTATTCTTATATTGCACTGTCCCAATAAATTGTTTTTTCTTTAAATTAATATGTGGATAATTTATATTTATGCCGGTTGATTTATAAATTGTATAACCAAATTTTAAAAATTTAAATGATTTACGTTTCATAAACTCAAATATAGTCCAGACATTCATCATTACTGTAACGATTAGTATAATGGTTGCGATATTTTTACGGACTTTGTGCATTCACTATCCCCTACCCTCATTACAGTAATTACTGTATTTTACCATATAAAAAAGTCCACTTCCTGTAACATCAAGTATCGACTCTAATTTTTCACTCTTAGAGAAATGTTAGTCCAATAGTCAATGGCATAGTAAATTACTTGTCCAATCTGTTTAATATTTTAATTTCATTAAAAAACAGGCTTATATTTGCATATAAATCCTGTTTTTTTAGTTTGTTATTCAATTTCCTAACAACCTGGGAATCCTGGGGGTGCGAACCTACACCATGGCGGTCTTGGTGGCCTTGGGGGTCTCGGAGGATTTGGCGGAAACGGAGGTTGCGTGTTTTGACATAGCTGACCGGCTTGGGTAATGGTTTGTATATCTCTTGAATGTAGGGGTAGTTGTTGTGGAATGCCGTTAACAAATCTTGTAATCTGAACTCCACCGAAATTAGGATTTGTCATTGCATTTCCCCATTCACTAACAGAATCCAAACGAACATTACAATACAGTTGTCCGTTGTTCATCTGGATATCCACCATAAAACCTACATATCTTGTAAGTTGAACTGGATTCAAAAAGGTATTGATTGCCATTTTATTGCCGTATGGATCATAATAGAACATCTTCCCATCCCTCCTTTCTTCGTTCAATATTGTAAAATATTCGTATATACATAATTAGGAAGTTGTCCTTATTCAATTGATTAATACACCTAATGTGGTTACTTTTTATGGCATTTCGATTGCTGCTCTGTGATGTGGGATTATCTGCATAATAAAATTATCTGAAATACTCTTCATAAGCGTTACACTAGTCATATCTTTTATCATCGTATCCAAGATCTTATAGTACGCTCTCAAATATTGTTTCGTCACAATACTTAAGGGACAATTACTATTCATTAGGCGAAAATCTCCTTTTCGAATAGTGTATGTAGGTGTTTATGATGCTGTGTCATAGGTATTAAATGAGTGATTGGGTATTTCTGCAGTTATTCCTCTTTTAAATTCTCAATAGTATAATCAATAGATAATAGAATTTTATGTATGAGGGGACTGATAAGCATGGTTCATGAATCAAAGCGTTCGCATTATGCAGTTATTTTTTCGAGCCAACGAACTGAAGGTGATAACGGCTATGGTATTATGGCAGAGAAAATGGATCAACTAGCTAGCCAACAGCCTGGTTTCCTAGGAGTAGAAAGTGTTCGCGATACTTCAGGATACGGGATTACTATTTCCTATTGGGATAGCTTAGAGGCAATCAGCAATTGGAAAAAGAATCAAGCACATCAAGTTGCCCAACAAAAAGGGATAAACGATTGGTATCAAAATTACAGCGTAAAGATTTGCAAAGTTGAGCGCGAGTATATTAAGTAATTTACTATCCTTTGTATTAATTGAATTATAGAGAATTATTTAAAGTAAAGATTGGTTTTACCCTAAAAGGTGATCAAAGATATATCAGCTCTACTCAAATTGAATGAATTAACTTTTCCTCGCATATAAAAAAGCGCTGAATTTCAGCGCTCTTTTATATTTTAACAAGGAGGAATTCTACTAATCTATTTTTACTCTTCTGACAAAAGTACCGTAATATTTACATCGTTAAAGATGATTATGATTTTATTTGAAAGGTCGTAGTATTTTAAAGCATCAGTATATGTTGGTTCTTTTTTTATAAATTGTCCTTTAGATAGCTGGATTTCCATGTTTCGAAGTTCATTAAAAGTTGTAAATATTTCTCCATCTATTAGGTTATTTTCTTTTAATAGGCGAATGTCTTTATGTGAAAATGTTACTTCATCATTTAACTGGTTGATACACAGTCGTTGTACAGTAGTTTGTAGTTCGTTTTCTACCATTCCCCAAATCATTGAAATCGACTCGCCTGGTGATTCTTTTGCAATTCTGAGAATTTCACCATCCATACTATCAAGTTCAAAAAGTTTGTTCGCAATTAGGTCAGAGTTATTTAAATTCTTTTCTAAATGTTCTAGTTTTTTTCCAAAATCCAACTCTATATTATTGAAAGAAAATTTGGTGAGATTCATTAGTATAAAACCTATTTGCTTTCTAAACAGTAGTATAGCCAGTAGTATGACAATTGGCCAAATCATATCATCAATTAATGCAGCAACAAATTCTGTTATATTCATAGTACCCCTCCCATCTATAAATGAGGCTTCGATTATTAGAGGTATTATTATTTTAGAAGTTCTATTTCCTCCTCAGTTTAATGTATTAATTAAATCATTTTTTGTGTGGTCAACTTGTACCGATTTTTTTCAGGATTATTATTTTTCATCACATTTTACTTTTGTATATCGGAGAGCTTGTTTACTATCACTTATGCCACTCGTTGTCGGATCAATAACAGAATTATAAACAGCAACGATCACCGTAAATAAAACAAAAGGATTTGAAATAGCTTGAAGTAGGACATCATATAATTTTGGCCAAGTACTGACATCCTCCCCTGTAATACCGAGATATCCCCCTATTGATGAAGCAACTGCCAAAAACATATGAAACCAAAATTGCGGGTTTTTAAATCGAATTTTCCAGTTTATTCTCATTTCCATCCCCCTTTAGATAGTTATACATATGTTCCGGTTGATGCTTTCTTGCTTGGAAGTATGATAATTGTGGAGTGTTTGCGTGATTTTGTGTTACTAGGGCTTGGCTTTAGCGCTACTCGGGCTCCCTTTGTCGCTACTCGGGCTCTTTTTGGCGCTACTCACTACCTCTTTGGCGCTACTCGCTACCCCTTTGGCGCTACTCACTCTCCCGTTGGCACTACTCGCTCCCTTTAGCGCTACTCACTACCCCTTTGGCGCTACTCGCTTTCTCTTAAGCGCTACTCGAGCTCTCTTTGGCGCTACTCGCTCCCGCTTTGGCGCTACTCACTCCCGCTTTGGCGCTACTCGCTCCCGCTTTGGCGCTACTCACTCCCTTTAGCGCTACTCACTACCCCTTTGGCGCTACTCACTACCCCTTTGGCGCTACTCACTCTCCCTTTTGCACTACTCGCTCCCTTTAGCGCTACTCACTTTCTCTTTAGCGCTACTCGAGCTCTCTTTGGCGCTACTCGCTCCCGCTTTGGCGCTACTCACTCTTTTTGGCGCTACTCGGGCTCCCTTTAGCGCTACTCGCTCTCCTTTTGGCGCTACTCGCTACCCCTTTGGCACTGCTCACTCCCTTTAGCGCTACTCGCTACCCCTTTGGCGCTACTCGAGCTCTCTTTAGCGCTACTCACTTTCTCTTTAGCGCTACTCGCTTTCACTTTAGCGCTACTCGAGCTCTCTTTGGCGCTACTCGCTCCCGCTTTGGCGCTACTCACTCTTTTTGGCGCTACTCGGGCTCCCTTTAGCGCTACTCGCTCTCTTTGGCGCTACTCGCTACCCCTTTGGCGCTACTCACTTTCTCTTTAGCGCTACTCGCTTTCTCTTTTAGCGCTACTCGAGCTCTCTTTGGCGCTACTCGCTCCCGCTTTGGCGCTACTCACTCTTTTTGGAGATACTCGGACTCCCTTTAGCGCTACTCGCTCTCTTTTTGGAGATACTCGAGCTCTCTTTAGCGCTACTCGCTTTCACTTTAGCGCTACTCGAGCTCCCTTTGGCGCTACTCGAGCTCCCTTTGGCGCTACTCGAGCTCTCTTTGGCGCTACTCGCTCCCGCTTTGGCGCTACTCACTCTTTTTGGCGCTACTCGGACTCCCTTTGGCGCTACTCGCTCTCCTTTTGGCGCTACTCGCTACCCCTTTGGCACTGCTCACTCCCGCTTTAGCGCTACTCACTCCCTTTAGCGCTACTAGATCTCGCTCATCCTCCCCACAGCTCTATAACAGTTTTACAATTTCTTCTATATCCAAAATACTTTCACTAATTTATACTGTTATTAAGGTTTTTGGTCTTTTTTTCTACATATGGGGGTGTTTTGGTGAATCGAAGACATGCTGGGATGATTATTGGGGGAATTTTGTTTTTAGTGGTGGCGATGGGGATTAGCCGCTTTGCACTTACTCCGATTTTGCCATTTATGAGACAAGATGTTGGATTATCTGTAGAAACTGCGGGGATGCTAGCTTCTGCAAATTATGTAGGTTATTTTATTGGGGCACTTTGGGCTGGCTTTATTACCCGCCATCCGAAGGGGATTCTTGGATGGTGTGCAGTCATCAATGTACTTTCTGTTTTTGGTATGGGGATGCTTGATGGTCTATGGATTTGGTTGATTTTACGTTTGATCGCAGGGATTACAGGCGGATTGATGTTTGTATTAACTTCTAGTATGTTGATGGATTATCTGGCTGGTCATTTATTGACGAAATGGTCTGGCTATATTTTTAGTGGTATTGGTTTAGGAATTGCGCTTTCGGGCATTTTCGTACCTATTTTGGAATCGGCATTTTCATGGCAAGGGGCTTGGATTGGGCTTGGTGTGTTATCCGTTTTGTTCGTATTGACGACGATGTTCTTGTGGCGTAAGTTGACAGCTCATGAACAGGATAAGAAGGCTGTTGTAGCTGAGAAGGTATGGAAAGGATTTATGCCTTGGATGGCACTTGCATATGGGCTAGAAGGTCTTGGCTATATTGTGACCGGTACGTTTTTAGTTGATATTATTCATGAAATTCCTAATTTAAGAGAGTATGCATCATATAGCTGGGTTGTTGTAGGTATCGGCGCCATTCCATCTGCTCCTCTTTGGATTATGTTGATGTCAAAATATTCACCTGTTCGTATCATTTCGATTGCGTATATTTTGCAAGTCATTGGTATTCTACTGCCAATCGTCTCTCCGACTATTTTCGGTGTAATGACATCGGCATTTTTATTTGGTATGACGTTTGTTGGAATCGTGACGATGACCACGTCTTATGCAAGACAACTATTCCCAACAAAGAGTGCAAGTGTTGTATCTGCTCTAACGACCCTTTATGCACTTGGGCAAATTATTGGACCATTAATCGCTGGCAAGTTGGCAGCATTTTATAAGAGCTACAATGTTGCGCTCATTTTTGCTGGAAGTGTTGTAGCAATTGCACTTTGTCTTATGTTGTTCGGAAAATGGAGAACGACGGAAAAAGAAGAAGAAAGTTATATGGCTTTAAAAAATATTGCTAAGTAATGACTCCAAGTGAATTTTGTGATAACCAATATGAGCATATTTTGAAAGAAATTTTTCAAAATATGCTTTTTTCTATACGTAAAAAGGTCTGTCCTCTAATAAAAGAAGGTTATTTGAAACTTAAATAGAATTACATCTATAAGGTTTTAAAAAATAGAGTAATTTAAAGGGGATTGGAGAATGAATCGTTTAAATTTAGTTACTTTGGGTGTTAAAGATATGTTAAAGTCATTACATTTTTATCGAGATGGACTTGGGTTTGAAGTATTTGTATACGGGAACGACGCCGATCCAGATGTGATTTTCTTTAATAATGGTGGAACAAAAATTTCTCTATTTCCAATTGATCGCTTAGCGCAAGATATTGATGAAGATACTCCACCTGCAATTAGCAATGGCTTTAGTGGATTTACCCTTGCTTATAATGGAAAGTCAAAAGAAGAAGTTGATGAAATATTTGTATTAGCAAAAAAAGCTGGTGCAAAAATTGTGAAAGAACCTGAAACAGTATTCTGGGGTGGTTATAGTGGCTATTTCCAAGATCCAAACGGCTATTACTGGGAAGTTGCTTACGGGGAAAACTGGGAGTTCGATGAGAATGATATGTTAATTATTACTGAAGGTTAACTTGAGTCTTTGATAAAGCTGTGGTGTATGACTCAGACAGCTTTGTTGTTACTCTATTTTTATTGCAAAAAAGCTATCCAAAATTTAATGGATAGCTTTTTCTTATTTCTATTGTTGACTAAAAGGAGCTAATTTTTCTTGATGCCACTCATATTCCTCAAAATCTGCTACGATATAGGCGTTTTCAAACACTTCATGTACTTCTTGTAACATCTTTTTTATATCTTGTGGGAAAAATCTTGCGCTTAAATGATTTAGCAATAAATTTTTTGCTCCTGCTTTAATAGCTATATTTGCTGCATCCATATTTGTGGAGTGACCATAATTAGCAGCAAGCGCTTCCGTTGCATGATCGAATGTTGATTCATGGACGACAATATCCGCGTTTTCACTCAATAAAACAGCATTTTCACACGAGCGTGTGTCTCCTAAAATCGTAACGATAAATCCATCTTTAGGTGGATCTGTCACATCACTGCTTTTAACTACTCGACCATCTGCTAAAGTAATGTCACAGCCATTTTTCAATTGACCCAATTGTGGACCCTTAGGAACACCCAAAGCTATTGCTTTTTCAATTTGCAATGTCCCTCGTAGCGGCTTTTGTTCAATTCGGTAGCCAAAACAAGGTATGACATGCTGTAAAGGTTTTGCTGTAACTAAAAATCCATCATCTTCAAACACTACACCTTCAGTAACCTCAACAAATTCAATAGGATAATTAAGATGGGTTTGAGAAAGTTGTAATGTTTGTTCTATCCAAGTTTTTAAACCTGCTGGTCCATAAATGGTAAGTAATTCTTCTCCACCTTGGAAAGAACGAGAACTAAGTAAACCCGGGAGCCCAAATATATGATCTCCGTGTAAATGAGTGATAAATATTTTTTCTAATTTTCTTGGCTTTAGTGTTGTATGTAAAATTTGATGTTGCGTTGCTTCACCACAATCAAACAGCCAAAATGTACCGCGTTCTTCTAATAATTTAACGGCTAGTGCACTTGTATTCCGTGTTTTTGACGGCATTCCAGCACCTGTACCCAAAAATTGTATATGCAAATGAAGTCCTCCTTACGGTATATACAATGATCAACATATGAAGAATCCTCATAATGATTCCTTGCTATTTATGCTTTTGTATTGATAACTCTTATAACTAGTATAACAAAAAAAGATGCGCATCAATCACCATATGGACATTGATACAAGGGGTATCTATTTATTACTTATAATATTTAATTATCTAATTATTCCTACTCTTTAATGGTATTATTAATTTAATGTATAAAGGAGGTGCTCTTTTATGGGGATTAGAAACTTGGTGATTTTTCTGTAATGATATTACATTACAGGAGGAATGAAAAATGGAATCTAACTGGGTAAAACATTTTTATAAACGACAATTTGAACTTTATCCACAGACACAAATATTAAAAGAGTCTGATTTTAAACTTGCAAACCAAATAGCCGAACAAATCGGGATGCCCTTTCAGTCTGTTTTAGAGTTAGGAGCAGGCAATGGACTATTAGCTAGAGCCCTTTCTACTTTTGATAAATCGGTAACGACAATTGAGCTTGTATCAGAAATGGTCAAGTTTGCCAAACAATATAATAATGAAAATATAACATCATTATGCGGTAGTTTTTATAATATCGATCTTAATCAAACATTTGATGCATTACTTTATATTGACGGTTTTGGAATAGGGACAGATAAAGATCAACTTGCTTTGCTAAAAAGAATTTTCAATTGGCTAAAAGATGATGGTATCGGACTTATCGATATATATCAGCCCGAGTATTGGAAAAAAACAAATGGCATGCAAATGGCTACAGATCCATCTGCTAAAGTATTAAGGGAATATGGCTATGAAGAGAAAAATAATCGAATGACTGATACACTATGGGAAATGAACAACCCTGATGACAGAATTGTACAATCTTTATCTTGTTATACACCTGATGAAATTGTTGAACTATGTAATCTGGCTAACCTCCAAGTTATAAGCATTTTCCCTGGTGGTGCAATGGATTTTGAAAACTGGTCATATAAAGAAACAGTAACATTATCTAAATGTCTTTCTTATCGTATTAAAATTAAAAAAGTATAAAATAATCGCCACTGAAATTAAATTATTTCAGTGGCGTTTTGTAATACTTCGCGCTTTAGTTTGACTATGCACAATAAGATTAATTTACTAAAAGACATAATAAAGATTTTTTACGTATTTTAAACCATTTTATTTCACTTCAATTACAAAGGAAGTTATTTCTTTTATTTTTGAATTTCTTCCGGCACTGGTGAAATTATAGATATCACAGAATGTATAGCTCTTCTTATTTTCTAAAACTATGGTGCCATTGATTGAACCAGTGCTCCCATGTGTAATAATGTTATTAATATGTAACTCTGTTGCTCTGTCTTTTTCCATTTGTGTCAACAGTTCAGCAACATGATTTTTGCCTTGAATTTGCTTATTACCAACGATATCCCAACTAACATCATCCTTCAAATGCTCAAGAATGAAAATTTGATCGTTTTTCGCAAAAGCAATAGCCAGTTCTTGAAGTAATTTCTTTTTAGGTGCATTTCCACAATCATCAGAACAGACTACTTTTAAACTTCCATACTCTAGATTTATCTTATCCATAATGCTCCCCCAAAAGATTTTTTCATTAATCCTTATGATCTTCCAAAAAGTCTTTGCTAAAGCTCGTTTGTGATTCATAATTAGGCTTTTTCTTTTCTTTCATTCCTTTAGAAATAATTTCTTTACCGAATTTCTTTTGGAGCTGCTCGACTACTTGGATAATTGGTTCCTCTTTGGCGTGTTGCTCATAGTTAAAAATGGATAACTGCTCTGCTGTTTCCTTGCGGTCAATCACATTACTCACTGTCACGCCAAGTAATCGAACAGGTTCACCATGCCAATGTTTTTTTGTTAAATCAAGCGCTATTTCGAGAATATCTGATTTTTTATAAATGGCATTAGAAAAGGTTTTACTACGACTTGAGTTATGCCAATCAGCATCCCGAATTTGAATGGATACCGTATGGCCTGCTAAATTTTTAGCTGAAAGACGTTTTGCCACTCTTTCACAAAGACCATCGATTGTTTTACGAACTTCATCCCATTCGACTAAATCGATTGGCAAGGTTGTGGAATTACCTACGCTTTTCGTATCATAAATCGAATTTGGATCGACTTCCCTGTTATCAATACCATTTGCTCTGTCTTTTAACCTTGCACCATTTTTACCTAAGTTACTTTTTAAAAAGGCTTCAGAAGCTTGTGCTAAATCACCGATTGTGTTGATTTTTAGTTCGTTTAGTTTTTTTGCTGTGCTTTCACCAACGCCATGCATTTCAATAACTGGTAACGACCATAAAATATTAGGTAATTCACGCTTTCTTAAAACAGTAATGCCCATAGGCTTTTTCATATCAGAAGCTGTTTTAGCTAAGAACTTATTAGGCGCAATTCCTATAGATGATGGCAAATCCAATTCATTTAAAATCCGTTTTTGGATGGTTTCTGCGAGCTCTATCGCTTCTCGTCCTTTTACAAGTTCCGTAACATCAATATAACCTTCATCTATGGATACAGGCTCTACGAGTTCGGTGTATGTTCGAAGTATGTCAAATATCGCTTTTGAAGCAATACGATAGCGTTCAAAATTGGGTGGCAACAAAATCAGCTCAGGACATTTTCGCTTTGCTTCCCACACAGCCATCGTCGTGTAAACCCCTTTTGCACGCGCTTCATACGAACAAGTGACGAGAATGCCTCGTCGCTCCTTGGGGTTACCCGCAATGGCGATTGCTTTGCCTTTAAGTGTCGGATCATGTGCTTGCTCAACAGAGGCATAGAAACAGTTCATATCGATATGAAAAATTATTCTCCCTTTTTGTTTCCGCTCCGCCATCACACATCTCTCCTGCTTTTTTTCTTATGAATATTATAGCAAAAAATAACGAACAAATGTTGGTATTTCTATCTTTATAAGATTTAGTGGTACCTTCTAGCTATCTTTAAAATCAACATAAAAAAGCATCCTCAGTCTTTGAACTGACCCAAGAAAGTTAGACATATTTAGTTAAGCAGCTTCTAAGACCTGAGTTCGGTATTCCACCGGGCTTA
>NZ_LILB01000001.1:1335721-1409225 GCF_001274945.1 Viridibacillus arvi
TGTTCAACTCGTACTTTTGCCATAAAAAAACCCCCGTAAAAGTTAGAATGGTGTCTAACTTTTACGGGGCAGTTCACTTCGACTAAGGATGCCTTATCTCAAGACGAACTAAGCTTTTGCTGCTCTTTCGTCTTCTTTTAATTTTTGCATATAGGCTTTGATTTCTTTAATTCCTTCAAGCGAGTCAACTAGTACTGAAGGCGAAACGATTGTAATCATTCGTTCTTCTAAATTGGCAACTGATGTGAAATATTTTGTTTTGGAATAATTCACCAGACCTATTTGTTGCAAATGTTCAGCTGGAATATCGAGAATTTCTTTTGCTTCGACAACGAGTAGACCAAATAGGAAATCGCCTGTTTGTAAAACAACTATTCGCACTTGATCTCCCGCTGCTTGACCTCTGTATAAGATTTGCTCGAAATCTAATATCGGCATTAATTCTCCGCGCATTCTCATTAAACCTGTTACATAGCTTGGTAAGTGTGGAATGGGATTAACATGTTCCATTTTCTCGATTGATACGACGTGATCGATGGGAACAGCGTATTCTTCTTGACCACAACGGAAAACGACTACTTTACTACTAGACATTGGCTTCTACCTCTTCTTGTAATATGTGTTATTTAACTTCAGCCGCGCATTTTACAATTTCCACTAATAAGTCCGCAAGTTTCTCTAATTCTTCAACTGGAATACGTTCTTTTGTTGTATGAATGTCTTCATAACCGACAGCAAGATTGACTGTAGGGATACCAAATCCAGCGATTACGTTTGCATCACTACCCCCACCACTTGTCAAAATTTCTGGTGTACGACCAATTTTACGAACTGCTTCTTGAGCCACTTTCACGACTAAATCGCCTTCAGTAAATCGGAAACCTGGGTACATGCGCTTAATAGTTACTTCGGCTTTACCACCCATTTTTTCAGCAGTTTGTTCGAAAACTTCTTTCATATGGTCAGTTTGTGCCTCTAATTTGGCTTCATTAATTGAACGGGCTTCAGCTAAAATATGCACTTCATCACAAACGATATTCGTTGCTTGTCCACCTTCAAAGCGACCAATGTTTGCTGTTGTTTCAGCATCTAAACGACCTAATTTCATCGCTGCAATTGATTTTGCTGCAACAGTAATAGCTGAAATTCCTTTCTCAGGTGCAACTCCAGCGTGGGCTGTTTTACCATAGATAATTGCTTCCACTTTCGCTTGAAAAGGTGCTGCAGTTACGATGCCACCTACTTTACAGTCACTATCAACTGCAAAGCCATATTTAGCAAAGATTTTCGATGGGTCTAGCTCTTTCGCCCCTGCTAAACCACTTTCTTCGCCAGCAGTAATAATATACTGAATATCACCATGCGCGATATTTTGTTCTTTTAGGCGTTTTGGTAATTCAAGAAGTGCTGCTATACCCGCTTTATCATCCGCACCTAAAATTGTTGTACCATCAGAATGAATATAGCCGTCTTCTTTGATAATTGGTTTAATTCCTTTACCAGGCACTACAGTGTCCATATGCGATGTAAAATAAATTGGTTGTGCATCTACAGTCCCACGCAAAGTACAGATTAAGTTACCTGATGCATGGCCATTACGGCTTGCTGCATCATCTTCTTCGACTTCAAAGCCTAATGCTTCTAATTTAGTTTTTAATACCGGTGAAATTTTCTCTTCATGGAATGTTTCAGAATCAATTTGTACGAGTTCCAAAAATTCTTCTACGATACGACTTGTCATTATGAAAGAACCCCTTTATAAACTAGATTTTACTATCTTCTTATTCCCTTATTTTAGCATAGAATTTAAGTGAACTCCTGTAATTTACTTAGCGATTCTCTAATAATCAATATAATTTGATAGATTAAATGGATTAAATTTGCATCCAAATTAGCCCCTACATATATTTTAGCTGCGTGTGAAGAGTAATTTAATAAATATTAAAACTATTCAATCGAAGGATTTTTGTTGATGTGAGGGGAATTAATTTAAAGTCTGATTGGATCATTTAAATTTTCAACTTCTACTACAAATTGTTACTTTGCTACTCGAAAGGAGCACTTATGGATATTAGATTGTTAGAATCATCAGATGCAAAAAGTTATTGGGATTTAAGGTTAGAAGCATTAAAAAATAACCCCGAAGCATTTTCTTCAAGTTATGAAGAGGCTATTAAAAGAGATTCTCCTGTTGAGACTGTGTTAAAAAATTTATCGAGCGAAGGAACTTTCACATTTGGGGCTTTCAATGATAAAGAACTAATTGGGGTTGTAACTTTGGTTCAAGAATCTACTTCAAAACTTCATCATAGGGCTAATATTTTCGCTATGTATGTAAGTTCTAAATTTCGTGGGTTAGGCGTTGGTAAAGCACTCATATCTGCGGTAATCAATCATGCAAAGTCAATTGAAACCATAGAAAAAATTAATTTAGAAGTAATAACAACAAATGATACTGCAAGGAATCTTTATACTAAAATGGGGTTCAAAACATATGGACTGGAAGAACGCGCACTTAAAATCAAAAATGAATACTATGATTCAGAGTATATGGTGTTGTTCCTAAAAAGATAATGTTTAACCACAACTGATTTATTATCAAATGAATACCTGGCCAAAAAAGCACCTCCAACTGTTAGATTGCCTAACGATTGGAGGTCTTTTCATAAATGTTGGTCTTGACTGTTTTTCTATGCTTGTCTTGTATTAACGCCTGTAGCGGTTATACGGACTAACTAAGCATTTAGTCGGATTTCCAGCTTCGAACGCCAGCTGCTTGGGTCACTTCGGTCTCTCGGACAAAAGCTGAAGTGATGCTTTTGTTTCGAGCCCTCCAGTGCCTGTCGCGGGCCCACACTATGTGGGTCAGATAGCCGTTGCCACAGGATGTGGCGTTCTTTGGCTATCTTCCTCTATACGGGCGTTCTCAGCATTATAGTGGAATATTCCCATGTTTCTTAGCTGGTCTTGTTTCTTTTTTCGTTTTCATCATATCAAGAGCTTGGATAAGTTTGATACGTGTCTCGCGTGGGTCGATTACATCGTCTACTAAGCCATGAGATGCTGCTACGTATGGATTTGCGAATTTTTCGCGGTATTCTTCAATTTTCGCAGCACGTGTTGCCTCTGGATCATCGCTGTTATCAATTTCGCGAGCGAAGATGATGTTCGCTGCTCCATTTGGTCCCATAACAGCAATTTCAGCGTTCGGCCAAGCGTATACCATATCAGCACCGATTGCTTTAGAGTTAAGTGCTACGTATGCACCACCATATGCTTTCCGAAGGATAACTGTAATTTTTGGTACAGTTGCTTCTGAGTATGCATAAAGGATCTTCGCGCCATGACGGATAATACCACCATGCTCTTGTTTAATACCTGGGAAGAAGCCAGTAACGTCTTCAAATGTAATGATTGGAATATTGAATGAGTCACAGAAACGGATGAAACGAGATGCTTTATCTGATGAGTCAATATCAAGTCCACCAGCCATTACTTTTGGTTGGTTACATACTAGCCCTACAACGTCCCCTTTAATGCGAGCAAGTCCGACCACGACATTTTTCGCAAATTCTTTATGTACTTCCATAAACGAACTTGGATCAACGATTTCTTCAATAACTTTGCGAATATCATATGGACGAGTCGCTTCTACTGGAACTAATTCAATAATATTTTCTAAATAATCGTCATTGTCTTGTGGTTCAATACTTGGTGGTTTTTGTTCATTATTTTGAGGTAGGTAAGCAAGTAAATCACGTACTTGTTGTAATACCTCTTCTTCAGATGGCCCGCGGAAGTGTGCAGCTCCACTAATTGAGTTATGAACTTTTGAACCACCTAAATCTTCAGAAGAAATTTTCTCCCCAGTTACTGTTTCGATTACTTTTGGTCCTGTGATGAACATTTGGCTTGTCTTATCTACCATGAATACGAAGTCAGTAATTGCTGGTGAATATACTGCTCCTCCTGCACAAGGTCCCATAATAACTGAGATTTGTGGAATCACACCAGAATAGATCGAGTTTCGGTAGAATATATGACCATATCCATCAAGAGATACAACACCCTCTTGGATACGAGCACCACCAGAATCGTTTAAGCCAACGAAAGGTGTACCATTTTTAGCCGCTAAATCCATAACATTCGCAATTTTCATTGCATGCATTTCCCCAAGTGCACCGCCGAAAACTGTAAAGTCTTGTGAGAACAGGTAGATTGGACGACCGTTTACTTTACCGTAACCTGTCACGACACCATCTCCAGGTCCTTCTTTTGTATCCATACCAAAGTCTGTAGTTCGATGTTTAACGAAAGGATTAATCTCAACAAAAGTACCTTCGTCTACTAGTAAGTTAATACGTTCACGTGCAGTCAATTTACCTTTTTCATGTTGTTTTACGATGCGGTCATCACCGCCACCTAATTCAATCTCACGTTTTCTATCATATAACTCATTGATTTTATCGAACATATCCATAGATGATTACTCCCCCGACTCACTTTTATCGTATAACTCGTAAAGCACTCCATTAGATGACTTTGGATGAATAAAGGCCATTTTTGAGCCACCAGCGCCAGGACGTGGTTCATCTGATAATAGGCGAACTCCTTGTTCGCGAAGGTCTGCCATCTTCCCTTCAATACCCTTTACCCCTAGAGCAACGTGGTGAATACCTTCGCCTCTTTTTTCAATAAACTTAAAGATAGCGCTTTCTTCACTCATCGGTTCAAGCAATTCAATATGTGTATTCCCCGCATCTATAAATGCTACACGAACTTGCTCGGTCACTACTTCTTCTATTTTTAACAAAGGTAAGCCCAACACATCTGTGTAATATGTAATTTGTTCATCAAGATTACTTACTGCAATACCGATGTGGTCCACGTTCTCCACTTCTCCCCAACTCCTTCTTTGTTGTATAACACAATTGTACATAATTTATAATAAAAACTCTAGCACTTGTGTAATTTTTCAAATTTGATAGAATATTTGTAGGAAAAGAAGGAGCGAACGAGAAATGAGTAATAAGAAATTTCAAAAAATTGTTGTATATGCAATGATTGCTATTATGGTTATTTCTACATTAGCTTTCGGCTTAGCAATGTTATAATATACTTTGCGCGTCTGAAATTAGCTATTGTGATCTACAACCATACAAACTAAAAAAACAGCGTTATACCAGGATTAAACTGGTTTACGCTGTTTTTTTATATATAAATTCCACAGATAATCAAGCAGATTCTTTAATTCTCTAGGTCTAGCCATCTTTCATTTCACCACCTCCGAATGAGTAATTGTTTTCCAATCACCTCAATATGCTAATTGCTTAATTTATTCCAAATAAAAAGCCACATCAAAATGTGACTCTTAACTTAGTTTTCCACTTCTTCTATCGCTACAATATGTTTTGTAAATATTTGTGTAATAAGGTCACCCTTCAAATTATTTAATTCCAATGAAATAAAGCCACTTATGAAATTTCCTTCAGCATCAAGGTGTAGATCATTAAATTCTTCTAATGATATATTCATAAAAATTTTCTCTCCATTGGATAAGTGAATTTTTATATTTTCCATCTAGACTCACCTCCACAACCACTATAAGCAATTATAATAAGTAAGTATATTACATATTTGACAATATATATATTTCACTCTTTATAAAACAGTATAATCAAATTCATTATATATATTCCAATTAAGTAGGTATAATACTAACAAGAAAGTGTGATTAATGTGAAAAAGAAATTAGGTATAGAAATTAGGTATGCTTCCATTTGCTGCAGCACTTTCACAAAGACACACAATTTCTAAAATAAGATTATTTTAATGGCAAATTTCCATAATCTTTTCTGAGTATACTCATGATAATTTCATCAGAGTAAGTACCGTTATAGTATAAGGATTCACGTAAAACACCCTCTTTTACAAAGCCAACTTTTTCATATACTCGTATTCCTCGCAGATTATGACTGAATACCTCTAGTTGCAAACGATTCAATTTCAATTCTTCAAAAACAAAGCGCAATACAATTATTATTGCTTCAGTCCCATATCCTTTTCCCGTTAATTTAATAGAACTCATTGATATTCTAAAACCTGCTTTTTTATCTTCTTCATCAATTTCAAAGATAGATAATTCTCCGATCATTTGGTCACTCTCTTTTAAACAGATGGCAAAATCATAACGTGATGAATCATTATTTAGATTATTTATATGAGCTTTTATCTGGTTTAACGTAAAGTTAGATTTTGTACCTGTCATATAACGTATTTCTTCATCTGTTGTATTTCCTAGCACTATTGGTGCATCTGATTCCTTAAGAGTTCTTAAATAAATTCTTTCATTTTCTAATTGCATCTTACCTTCCTCCTAATAACTGCCCTTTTCTTAACTAAATATCAAAATATTCTTGTGTTTATTATAATGAAAAATTGAAAAAGATGGGGAAAAATAAAATTCAATCCATTTTTTGTACGACTATTTATTTATTTTTCATATATTTCACTCTCAAACAAACGAATATTATCCAATTAGGGGTTTTGGCCGACTAGTCATTCGTTTGTGTTAAAGCAAAAAAAGCCACACCGGTTAGATGTTCACTTTACTGATATGTATTCGACAAATGTGATATTTCCCCTTTATCTCTGGAAATTAAAAAATCATCACCTATCTACAACAAACATTAGATTCTGATACATTTTTTATTATTCAATAGATGTTTAATAATTAGTTTTTCGGGAAATATAACATTAAGATTAAGGGAGGTTTATATATGTTTAGTTTTATTTGGTTTCTTATTATAGGTGGTATTCTAGGATGGTTAGCTAGCTTAATTATAGGTAGGGACATACCAGGCGGAATTATTGGTAATATTATTGCAGGTATTATTGGTGCTTGGATAGGTGGAAGTTTATTTGGTCAATGGGGACCAGCCTTAAGTGATTTCTATATATTCCCAGCTTTACTTGGTTCAATTATTCTAATTTTAATAGTAAGCTTCATAATGTCATTAATGCGTAAAGCAGCTTGATGATGGCTTGAGCAAATGTTCAGGTTTTTTGTTTTTTACAGACAAACAAAAAAGCCCCATCCGATTAAGGACAGGGCTTTTTGGTATATATTTGATTTATTAATATAGAAGAAACATTGCATGAGAGCATTCGAGAAATTGTTTTACGGGTAGTTATCCAACTCGAATCGTCTCATAAACTATACTTTTTCAACAAATTCCATCTTTAGCATTTTAAAATATTTATCATCTATCTCAATGATTGACTGCTTTCCATCTTTAAATTTCACATGTACTGTATAGACTCCTTTTGAACGAGCTGTAAATGCAGCTGCCAAACCAAGAGGTCCTAATAACAATGCCCCAACTGTACCTCTAAGTGCAGCACTTGAACCGCTTGTCTTAGATTCTTCTGCTATATCCTCATAACTTTCAATTGTTTTTGCTGATATCTCAACGTTACGCTTAAAGATCTTAGTTAAATAGATAGTTCCACCAAGGTTAATGACTGTATACTTTTCATAATCACCTTTTAAAACGTTGTTAGACAAAGTAAATCCCTCCAATATATACATAGTACAAGTATTATCTATTATATTTTTCACCTTTACATTGACTTAGTACTTTTTTACTTATTATATAGATATTTAGATACAAAAAAACAGCCCCACGACCCAAATAATTTGTGTAACTCTCGTATTACTACACCGGCCAATGAGATACATAATATAGCCCACACTGCTTTGCTTGTAGCTACTTCTGCTGCAATTTCCATTCATCCACCTACTTTTCTGCATAATAAAAACCCTCCACAATAGCTGTGGAAGGCATATAAAAACACACCCAATTGGATGTGCTGATTATTATATTAACGCTTTACTTTCCAATATTGCTAATACGTCAGTAATAACTTCCTCTTTAAAATAAGCTGTTGGTACGAATTGTGCAATAGTTAGAGGACTTTTTGTTTCCTTATAATTATAACTTGAAACCTGAATTCCACTATGTTCTCTTAAATATTCCACAGTAACTTGTCGGTCAGCAAATTTTGTACAAATTGTTCTATAAATTTCATTGCGTTTTATTTCTGTTTTAAAACTCACTGTTTTATGAACTGCTTTTCCATTATCTAAATACGATAGCTCTATTTGATATTCTATCATCATAACCCCCTCCTTCATCAATATAATTCGCCAAAGAAGAAGAGGTTACCTTTAATAAATTTCTTTGCTTTTTAACAATAAAAATAACAGCATAATAAAAACACTAGTTCGTAGTGAAGCAGTGTTAGAAATTGCTATATTAATAAAACGTACCTATAATAAAATAAATCGGTTATCCTTCAAAAACAGTCACTGAATACTTCGATATGTCGGAAGTTAATAATAATTTTTTTTAGTTTTATTATTAAATTCTGTCTCTAGTTCTAAAAATTCATCATTTAATTTTCTAATGTTTGTGTTGAAATATGCTTTAAATCAATACCATTTACGTATTCTTGTCCTAAAAAATCTAAGTCTTGAGAGAAATAACTGATTCTATATTTACTCATCTTTCTCCCCCTTCCTGCAAACCTAACATTATTATCTCAATTATATACTTTAGCTTCCAACAATAAAATTCAGTCTTTGAAGTTAACTATTCTTTTTGGTAATCTCTTTAATAAATAACACACCTCTAATTGGTTGTGTTTAATTTCAGCTACTCATCTTTGACTTTCAACACCTTTTTACCCTCTTGGTTTAATATTTCAAACTCTTCATTTGTAATCAAGTTATTTTCATCTAGTAATTTCATCATAGAATTCATAAAAAACACTAGAGTGTTTTTATCGCTCATTTCACCCAAGGCTTTTTCTATTCCATTTAAATCGCTCATTTCTATCCACCTCCAGTAATAATTATCGGAGGGAAACAACTATTTTATACGTAAAATTAACAATAAAAATACTGCTAGTCGATTGACCGTTACGACGCTTTATATTCCTAATACGCCTTCATGTTCTTTTAACAAGCTTTCGTGTTGATCCAATTTTTATGTTCCCTATGTGCATCATCAATCATTCTGCACCTCTATGTCTAAAATATAAAAGAGCACTCAATTTAATTGGATGCCCTCTTTTAATCTATTCCGGAAAATAACACACCTCTAAATTATTCCCTTCTAAGTCTTGAAACTTAAACCATTTAACATTGCCATCGTCATTTATTGGTTCAACAGTTACATTACTCTGTATCAAATGTTTACGTGCAGTATCTATGTTTGAAGTATAAAAATTAAAAGAAATATGACTATTTTTTTCTTGCTCATCATTGTTGCTTTTGCGAACCAATGTTAAAGGTGTTTCACCTATCTCTAGGCAAGCGTATCCTCCTGTTTCATCTTTCCATCTAAGTTTAAATTCCAACACATCACAGTACCATTTTATTGCTTTGTCAAAATCATACACTTGTAAGAAAACTGTATCAATTCTCTTAAATATAGATGACATACCTCTTCCCCTTTTCAAAGCTTTATATTCGACAAAATGTAGTGTTATTCCTACTGAACATTTACTTTAATGTTAATAGTTCTTGTCGTTCATCATCAGTAATACGTTTTAATGACACAAGTGTTACTAAATCTTCATCTGTAAAATTAGTTAATCAAGAATCAACCCAGTTTATTAGATACAGATTTAGATTTAATTTCAAACTTTACAGGAGGAATCATTGCCTTAATTCATTATCTATCTTCAGAATCATTAAGATCCTTTAGGCTTCTTTTTGAACAAAAACATTTACATGAAATTAAACGTTGAGTTCAAAATTCACTTTCCTAATATCTTTAGTTTCAGTGAAACATTTCACAATGGATTGCTGAAATCAATCTTGCTTAAATTGCTTGGAACCAAAAGACCCCTAAATTGTTCATTTAGGGGTTTTTATATTTATTTTCTTTATTGAACTCAGCTGCCCCTTTAGTTGAATAAGAAAAACATACAAACATTAGTAGTACAAACCATGGCCATGGTTTGTGCTACTATTTTTTTATAGTAGAAGTGAAGGAAGGTCGCACAGCTCTTGGACCATTTGAGAGTCCGTATTAAAAAACCGACCAACTTCACACCCTTATTTGAATCAGTAGTGATAATAGCACGACAATTAGCGGCACAAACGAGGCTAATGAAAAAGGTGAATTTCATTTGGAAAGCCGAAGCAAACATCAAAGGCCTCTATTAAATAAACTAACATTCATTGTTACTTATGGGGATGACAATAATATTCCTTTTGTTGAGTAAGGATTGAGGGAAACCGTCCTAGTGAATGGTAAAGTACATACCTATTTAGGCTTTTAAATGGTTCCAATACTAGTTTTTTTGGATGAAGCTTAATTCCGTATCAAATTTCTACGGACGGAGGTTTCGTGCAGCCAAAGGATACCGTTCGAGCTAATCCTAACAAACTAACTCGAATAATTATGAATTTTGGTCCTTACACAGGTTTGTATGTATGGCATTGTCATGTATTGAAGCTCGAAGATAATGAAATGATAAGACCGTTTTTTGTTTCTGATAAAGAATAATCTATTTAATGAGAATTTATAGAATTGAAAGTAGCAGTTGTCGCTAAAGACCCGAAATGATGAAATGAACTTATTGGGGTTATTAAACAAGTAGGTTCCCTTCAGCTAAAGTACCTTGTTGTTGAAGAGAATAATTTCTTTTATGACGAATAATTCTCTCATGATTTATCTTCATTTGTAAAAGTATTATGGAATGGGTCTACTGCTTAAGTAGGAGAACGCTCTTTCAACCTTTATTGCAAATTGTAATGGCGGTTCAACAGATTGAACATGCATATATAGTATCATAGGCTCTACAAAAATCCAGTGATTATGCAAAGCACTTACAATAAGACCTTGCTGTGTAACCGCCCACATGAATGATGGTATCTCTTCTTGTAAAATAGCAATCTCCAAGATGTTTAAGGCATTTCCATTCTGGTCCAATGATTCAAATTCAATTCCTGCAGGTGTAACGGTCTTACTTGGTTTACCTTGCACGCTAGCATTGAAACTTCGTTTCAAAGATACAGAACAAACATCTTGATTTATTTCTGCTTTCCCACCAACGATTTGCGCGAACTGTTCACAAATCGATTGGAATGAACTCATTTTTTGATTCCCGCAATGTTGATTTGGTGTACATACGCATTGATCCCCACACCGACAATGTGGATTATTACAATATGGATTTAAACATATTCTAACCATATCAGAATATTCCTGTGAATATTCATCATTACTTTTGATGATAGTTCCTCCTCAATATCTTTATCATATTGTATGACTTAGGCTTTGAGTTGTTACTTTACTTCTAGGAGATATTATTAGAACCGAATCCAAATTCTTTAGGATGCAGGTAATTTGTGGACCTTCAATAGCGATTTTTTGTCTTTATTCAACTAACCTGCCCCGTTATTTTAAGTACATATCTTCACAATCTTTATAGTGATTTCAACATAAATATCCAATAAAAAAACACCTCTAAGAAACTAAAGAGGTGATTATTATCAACTAAAACCTTTGAGTATACTTAATCTCACTATGAGTAGGCTTCCCATTCTGCCAACTAATCTCCTGTTTACCGAATCCTGTTGGAGGTGGATCAACTGGTTTTAATTGTCCATCACTTACAACGTATACCGCATTTTTATATTTGAATCTCATGTTCTGTACTTGAAATATCTATGTATGCTTTCTCTCCTTTTACATATATCAGACCAATCCCATAACCTTTTAATACTGTTCTTGCAAATCTGTTTGGAGCCGTATTCTTTGGTTCAGGAATTGCAACAATAATTCCTTTACCGGTTCAAATAAATCTGATTCCTTCATTCTCTATTCACTCCCACTCAATAGTAACTACCCGCCTTAGGTTTATCCGAATAAAACTTCCTTGCAACCAACTCAATCACTTGGCTGTCATCATGCCATATAACCTTACTCAGACCATCCTTAATGCCCTTAACTAGATTATCTATGTCAGGTTTAGTTGTTGGTCTTTAAACTCCAATTTGAACCTGCTGATACTTCTTTTTGCTTTTCATAATCTCTTTGATCATTTTTCTATAGACATCAATGCACAAAATAATTGGGGCCGTTATTAATTCATCCAAAGCATGATCTGAAGCTACTAATCTAACAAAACTTTTATAGTCTTTAGATTCCTTTGGATCACGTACACTTACGCCTTTACCCATTCGTGAAAACTTCGGTCTTTGTTGCGCTTGAACGTCTCCGTCAATTTCAAATGTAATTTGGTTCAAATAACGCCCCCCACTGTTCTGTTATATTCCTCTATCAAACGCTCATCACAGTAATGTTCATATGCTGTTGCTGGCTTGTGGCCGAAAACAACTTTGTAATGTTTTAACTAAAATCGTTCTCTTTTATTCGAAAGTTCATTCGTGTATATTTAAGACTTACCAATAAATGGAGGATGAATTATGAACTCAATTGATTTAATTCTTTTAAATTTCAATGAAATACGAAGAAGAAGTATTAAAGTTTGGACAACTATTCCCCAAGAAAAACTACATTGGAAACCCGATAACGAAGCAATGACTTGTATTGAGATGATTAGGCATGTTCTAGAAAGTGAACACTATTACCATCTAGCTATCCAAAATCATGGAAGTCTGGAAGTATTTGATTCTCCTTTCGAAAAACAACCTTTTTCCACTGTAAATGCGGAATTGAAATTTGCAGAACCATTTAGAAATCACTTCTTAAAAACTATTAAATCATTTACTGAAGAAGATTTAACAAGCATTAAAATCGATCGTTCTGATTCAGGTTACATAAGAAGTTTGGGCGACATGCTGCTAAGAGTCGCCTATCATGAATCAATCCATACTGGCCAATTACTTGATTACTTAAGAACCGCAAGTGTTCCAAGAGTAAATATTTGGGATTAATTTATCTCACAGGTGTAATCACTTAGGTGATAGCCTTTTCCTTTTTAGTTACTACGCCTTTTCCTTCAATAACGTCTTAAAACGGCAAATCTGAATCATCCACTGGCGCCATTCTCCCATTTCACGAATGATACGGTTTGTTTCAAGTATTAGTTTAGAACGACCTTTATCATCGTTTAAGTTTGCTACACTATTGTCTTGGCAAGGTGAACCATGCACTAGAATGTCTGGCTTCAAATCCCAACCTCTTACATCTTGAGAATTATATCTAAATGGATTCATAGCGTTATACGCCTTTACTCTATTGGCTTTCCATTCAACATAGTCAATCGTTTTCACTTCTAAAAACCTAAGTTTTTCAAGGCTTTTATATCTGCACCTATCCCCCAAAAAAGCGATAATAATTTAATCACTTCATCATTTCCCCCTAACTAATTTGTACATGATATTCCTTACACCAATCTCTGCCCTTAAAGGATCCAGTGATGTAATAACCTTCGTTTATCAATTGCTTGATATATTCATCTTTAACTGGCGTAACAACCGTTGCAAAGTCATTGAATTTCGATTTCATTTCAACGTATTGTGTATACTTCACCATTGACTGCTGTTTACGATGATTAACCTTTGTTCTTTTCACGCGAGCTGCAGGATCGTCGACTAAAATACCGTTTCTTTTCATGTTCATTGATTAGCCTCCCTATAAATATTTGTATAAATTTCTGTTTTGCAACACACTCTGAATTCTGTTGGAAAAAATTCTAAAACGAGATAGGGAGTGTAATTATGGGAATACTAAGTGGAAACCCCCAAAAAGAACCTTTACATTATGGTGAAGTGTTCACTATATGGACGAGTCTTGCTGTAAATAATGGATTAATTGCTGGTTACCAAACATTTTTTAATCACACAGGTGACAAAGATTTAGCCAAGATTATTGAAGAATGTATTCAAATGATGAAAGAGGCAAATAAGCAATTAGAAAAGCTATTAAAAGTGAATGGCATTGCTCTACCACCAGCGCCTCCTGAACGTCCAAATGCAAGAATAGAAGCCATCCCTGCTGGAGCAAAATTTAATGACCCAGAAATTAGCGCTGCACTTTCATTGGATACCGCTGCAGGTTTGGTTGCATGCAGTCAAGCTATGGGAACATGTACTAGAGAAGACGTAGCTTTGATGTATGGACAATTCCATTTGGGGAAAGCTCAAATTGGTGCAAAACTGTTACGACTTAATAAAGAAAAAGGCTGGCTTGTTCTTCCTCCATTACATCTAGACTATCCAGAAAGCTAATCTTAATTATGGGGCGATCTATTTTGATTGCCCTTTTTTATATATTCTCTTCATCTTCATTCTCCTAACTCTCCACCGCACGCATAAGTACAAAGCACTTCGTATAACCTCGTAATCTAGCAACTCAATTGGATCACCTTTAATAAAGTAACAACCGACTACCTACTGGGTCGTTCAGATTTCACTTCATCAACAATAGATAAGGACGAAGAAGAGTTCCAAGCATTTGCGAATAATCCATCGTTACAGAAATGGTATAAAGACTTACATAAGTCTAGTGAAGAAGATTTACGGCTGTTCAGAGATAGGAAAATTATACAATGATGATAATCCACTGAAGTTTAATATAGATGGAGCTGAGCAACGAGAAAACTGTCCATATAATTTACGTCGATCAGTTACTTGGATAAAATAGACCCTTTGATTTTTTCTTTTTATATAAAAAATGATATGTTTTATTCTCACTATGCCGTAAAAGCTTCTAAAGGTATTTCGGTTTTTACATGGGAAAATTTTCAAGATGTACTAAATGAGAATTTAGGAGATGCTTCAACAACAAAGACTTTTTTAAAGCAAAATGTACAATCTCCTGGATTTATCTCTACACTCCTTCCTATTGAACATATGGCCACAATGCTTAATGCAATGACTCCTTATGCAGTAACTGCATTTGGTGCTTTTGGAGTATCAAAGTTGCAAATTAAATATGGTGAATATGATTTAAAAGGTCCCTTACCTTGGTTTTATTATAGAAAACAAATAAAAGAGAATATAGCAGAAGACACTAAAGCTAAGACTCTGGACAATCAAAAAAAGAATTGGAATTAGAAGAAAAAAGATTAGAAATTGAGGAAAGAAAAAGGAGAATGAACTCAGAATCTCAACTTAGTGTTGAACAAGTACCCGAGATGCAGATTGAGCCTAGAACTGCTGGAAACGTATTACTATTTCAAAGGCCAGGAAATTTTGCCGATCCTGGGGATGTGGACAGACTTTAATAACAGATATAATAATTAATATAGATAACAATATTGTGATTATATTCGAATAAGGAATAGTAATTATAACTCCAATATATATTTTAAAGGCCAAAATACCATTGAAACTAAAAGGGCATTTCCAAATAGTATTTGAACTTTATCCATTACAACTCCCTCCTTCAATAAAGAATATCACATACATAAATTACTAATTAAAACTTTTTATAAAAATTTCCCTCCTCACTAATTGTTGCTCTCTTCCAATTAGTGAGGTTTTGTTTATTGCTATAGTCATCTAGAAGACTTTGTTAAATCATTCTATTCAAGGTTACATATTTATCAACCGACAGATATAAACATGCTTCAAATCGCTAAAGAATTACATATCAAAGTATTTTACTGGCCTAGTGGCAGCCAGGCTCTTTTTTTTGACAAACCCGATACATATTCTTAAATAATGAATTATCACCACAACAGCAGTGCTACATAGTGGCGACCAAATGTACCTTCATCCCCTTTTCGTTGAATACCAAGAGCATAAGGCTAAGAATTTTGCCCTACATGTAGCGATACCAACTTTCATGTTGGACGAATTATATCAAATACATAAGTATCGTTTAAGTGTATGGATGATACAAGAGATGTTTAATGTCGAAGAAAATTTTGCAAAAAAAAGGTTAATTCAGTACGCAGAGAAGCTGAAATGTATTGGTTAACGGATACCAATATACAGCAATATATGTTGTTATTAATTAGAGGGGGTGTTGTTAATAGGCAAACCCGTCCGAACGCCTGCCAACGTTTGAAAGGAACAGTTAAAATGGCTAAACCAAAATTAATAAAAACCGCAAAAGATAAAGATTTATTCTGGTACAAAGATAATGAATGAAAGAAAAAATTCGCCTACGATTATCGCTATTATGATATTGGTAAGCGTAAAGAAAAGAGTCAGCAAGGTTTTAACACCGATAAAGAAGCGCTAAGAGAATTATTGAAGGTAAAGACACAGGTTGTTAACGGACATGTTAAACAAGTGTCAGACAGTAATTTAGACATAGCTACCTGGTGTGATATTTTTCTCGAGTCTAAAAAACCGTTTTGGAAACCCAATACGTATGACTCAAGAGCTAGAACAGTAAGACTTTATATTAAACCTTTGTTAGGATCATTTAATCTTTCGAAACTAGACATAATGACATACCAAAGAGTTTTCATTAATGTTCTTTCTTCAAAATTATCGCCTGGAAGCGTTAAAAGCGCTCATAAAATATTTTCAACTATGATCAATGCAGCAGTAGAAAATGAAATAATTCCAAGAAATAGGTTTTCAAAAGTTTCTATAAAAAAAAATATATGAAGATATTGAAGCCAATATCCTTAGTGTGGACCAGTTGTAACGTTTTCTAGATTTAATGAAACAAAGAAGCGTTACGCAATATACAATTGCGCATTTTCTTGCCTTTACAGGTATGCGAATAGGCGAAGCACTTGCTTTGACCTGGCAAGATGTTGACTTTGAAAATGGGATAATAAATATTAATAAATCAAGAGGCTCATTTGGCGTAGGAACACCAAAGACATTAAATAGCTATAGAACAATTCCAATTGACGAAACAGTCGTTTCTACTCTTAAAAAATATTCCATCTACTTCTACTGTAAGGAACTAAAGTTCTCTGTTAGAGTACCTTTTAAGGATGATGCACAAATTTTTATTCCTCATCTAAACTTAGATGGTATTGGTGTATCTTCTACCAAATCAAATTTCAATTTGGCTGGGAAGCTATTAGGATTTCAACTGTTGCAAATCGTCTAGGTGATTCATCTGAAATGGTTTTAAAAGTATATGCTCATGCTTCTGATGAAAACAAAAATGTACCACTTGAAGTGTTCAAAAATGCACTTCAAATGGGATACATTTTCATTTTTCTTTTAAAATGGGGGACTTTTTGGGGGACTAGTCAGTTTTCAGCATTTGATTTCTTTTTAAAATGCTTACGTGACGGGCTTATTCCCTTGAAATCTTTCTTTATCGCAAGGTAGAGGTCCATTTCCTCTATAAATTGATATAAAGAAGCCATAGCAAGGAAGTTCTCATGTGTTGTTGGTAAAGGTAATTTTGCAAACTCTGCTTTCACTACTTCTAACTTTTCTCTATATTTGTTAGCGGTATTCCCTGCTGAATTAATATTTTGTGACATATCCGCAAGAAAGTCCGCTACAAGCTCGGCTTGCTCTACGATAACTGGAAGATCTGTGATTTTAGGTAAGACTCGTTCTATTATTTCAAATTGTTGTTCACGTATATCAAAATACATATAATATAGATTTTCGCGTCTTGTTAAGTGATTTTCAACATCTTGAAAGGCTAAAGATTTTGCTTGATTTAGCACTTCAACAGCTTCAAGTAATTCTTTACCATCCCAACTCGTATCACCATTACGTAAATACTTCTCTATTTCCACAAAAATTGCAGTATAAAGCTCCTCAATGCGTATGAGATATTGTTCAAGTCTGTGTTTTATATCTGGCATATAAATGTTCAACGCTAGTCCTGTTCCGAATCCAATTAACATTAGCGATAACTCATTTTTTAAAAGAGCAATTGTAAAATCTCCAGTATGGAAAATGTGTAAAATAATAACGACACTGGAGACAAAAGCGGGTATTATATTCAACATTACTAAAATAGGCAAGTATAAAAGTATCATACAGCCAAGTACTATTGGGTGATACCCTACACCTTCAAAAAATAGAAATGCCATTATCATCCCAATAATGCTTGCTAATAAACGTGTATAAACTTCATGGAGTGACTGCTTTTTTGTAGTTTGAATACTTAAAATCGTTAAAATGCCTGCAGAGGTAAAAAAATCTAAGCCGAAGTATTCTGCTAATCCAATTGAGATCGTTGCACCAATTGCCGTTTTCAGCGTACGATAGCCTATTGAAAATCTCTTCACTGAATCATTCTCCTTGTCATTTTAAGCGTTAAAAAGGCCGTCTCTAGTCATATATGACATTAGAGACAGCCTATTTCTATTATACTTCTTCGCAGTATTCTTCAAATAAAGCTTGAATACTAGTTATAACTGACATTGGATCATGTCCTTCAATTTCATGACGTCCAATTTCAGCTACAGCTTGGCCATCTTTTAGTAAAACGAATGACGGAGATGATGGTAAATGATCCTCGCCAAAATGCATACGTGCCTGAGCAGTTGCTTCTTTATCTTGTCCAGCAAAAACTGTTACTAAATGTGTTGGTCGTTTATCATAATGTACAGCATGCGCTGCTGCTGGGCGTGCGATACCACCTGCACAACCACAGACTGAGTTTACCATTACTAAAGTTGTACCAGGACGTTTAAATGCCTCATCTACTGCCTCAGGTGTAGTCAACTCTTCATAGCCACTTGCGACCATTTCTCCACGCGCTTGGCGTAGCATATCTGTCATAAACAAATCATAATCCATATTCATGTTGTAACGCTCCCTTCAAATTCTCTTTAACTATAACAGGTGAATACATGCATTTCAAAGCACTTGTTCAAAAACAAGGTGATTTCCGATACTAATATAAGTTTTAATAGTATTCCGGCTCTCCACACAAATTATTCGTTGGTCAAAATTAAAGTGCAATCCTTCATATCGTCTTTATAGATATATTTCGCTACTACTTGCACAAACCCCTTTAACTTCAAAATAATTGTTACCCTCTTACCCTCGTATGTATAAAAAGTATTCTTTACTGAACCATCAATATTCAACTGAGAATCATCAATTAAGCGAAAAATACTTACCTGATGAATTTCAAAAGCAGATGCAGGTAATGATTTTGTTTGCACTGCAAAATAACACTTTTCATGACTGTATCTACTTCCACAAAAAATGATATTTTTATGATAAATTATTTTTAGTTATAAGTACAGTACTGAGTTGTTTTACGATTTAGAAATCAAAAGGACCATCAATTTACACAGATGGTCCATCCTTTTGGTATAAGTTGTTGATATTTATTCTTTATTAAATAATTGATCGACGCCTTGAGTGACGGTTAATCGACCTTGTAAAATCTGCTCTTCTAAGCTTTTTACTTGTTGCTTGCGTTCTGGCACTCCGTAAAAAGAATCGATTAAATGATCTGTAATCATTGAACGGAACCATTCAGTCGTTTGTTCATTACGTCTGGTGGACCAATAATTAGTTTCCTCACCGATTTCTTTAAACTGTAAAATCGTATCCCAAACTTTTTCTAAACCTTTATTTTCATACGATGAAACCGCCATAGATTGCGTCGTCCAGCCTGGTGTCGCTTGTTGTAGGAAATGAATAAATTGCTTATATTCAGCTACTGTTTTTTTAGCTGACCGTACATTGTCACCATCAGCTTTATGAACAACAATTGTGTCAGCAAGCTCCATAATGCCCTTTTTCATGCCTTGCAGTTCATCTCCCGCACCTGTTAAAACGAGTAAAAGGAAGAAGTCTACCATGCCACGGACGATCGTTTCACTTTGTCCAACACCAACTGTTTCAATCAAGATAATATCATAACCTGCTGCCTCACATAACAGCATTGTTTCTCGTGACTTTTTGTGCACACCACCTAGAGTACCTGCAGATGGAGAAGGCCTGATAAAAGCACTTGGATTGCGCGTTAGCTCTTCCATTCTTGTTTTATCTCCGAGAATACTCCCACCAGTTAAGCTAGAACTTGGATCAATAGCGAGTACAGCCACTCGATGTCCCATATTACATAATTTTCCGCCAAACGCTTCGATAAAAGTACTTTTACCTGCACCAGGCACCCCAGTAATACCAATACGAATACTATTTCCAGTATGGGGTAATAGTTCTTGTAATAATTCTTGGCCCTTCTCTTTATGGTACTTATTCGTACTTTCTAAAAGAGTAATGGCTTTTGATAAATGGAGTCTAGAACCAGCCAGAACTTGCTTCGCGAGCTCTGAGATATTAATATCGTCATTATTCTTTTTACGGAATTTTTTTCGACCTGAGGGCACCATTCCATCATGAGATGCGGCGATACCATCCATTACAAATAATGCACCATCGTCCATCCCTTTGTTGTAGTCCATTATTCTACCACTTCCTCGTAGCCTAATTTTCTATAGATTTCTTCAATCACTTTTTGTGCACTAACAGGAATTACTGTACCTGGACCGAAAATAGCACAGGCACCATTGTCGTATAGGAATTGGTAATCTTGTGCTGGAATTACCCCACCAACAACAATTAATATGTCTTCTCGCCCAATTTTCTTTAACTCTTCGCGCAGTTCTGGCACTAGAGTTCTATGACCAGCTGCGAGTGAACTTACACCAACGACATGAACATCATTTTCTACAGCCATTGCTGCAGTTTCTGCTGGTGTTTGGAATAATGGACTGATATCAACATCAAAACCAAGGTCAGCAAATGCTGTTGCAATTACTTTCGCTCCGCGGTCATGACCATCTTGTCCCATTTTCGCAATTAAGATACGTGGACGACGTCCTTCGTTTTCTAAGAAGCCTTCAGCCATATCTTGTACTTCACGAATCTCTTCCTCATTTGAAAAGTTTGCACTATAAACGCCACTAATTGAGCGAATAATTGCCTTATGACGACCAGAAACAACCTCAATAGCATCAGAAATTTCACCTAGAGTTGCGCGAGCACGCGCTGCATCTACTGCACAAGCTAATAAGTTTTCACCGCCTGTTGCAGTTGCATTTGTAATGCGAGCAAGTAAGCGTTGTACTTCTTTATCATCGCGTTTGTCACGCATGGCCTTAATACGGTCAATTTGTTTTTGACGCACGATTGTGTTATCAATATTCAAAATGTCGATTGGCTCTTCCTCTGTAAGACGGAATTTGTTAACTCCGACAATTGTTTCAGCTTTAGAGTCAATTTTCGCTTGTCGTTTTGCAGCAGCTTCTTCAATTTTCATTTTCGGAAGACCTGTTTCAATCGCTTTCGCCATGCCGCCTAATTCTTCGATTTCTTCGATATGTTCCCATGCTTTTTTCATCAGTTCATCCGTTAATTTTTCAACATAGAATGAGCCACCCCATGGATCGATTACTTTCGTCATTAACGTTTCTTCTTGTAAGAATAGTTGCGTATTACGTGCAATACGCGCTGAGAAATCAGTTGGTAATGCAATAGCTTCGTCTAGGGCGTTTGTGTGCAATGATTGCGTATGCCCCATTGAAGATGCATTTGCTTCGATTAAAGTTCGAGTTACATTATTAAAAGGATCCTGCTCTGTTAAAGACCATCCAGAAGTTTGTGAGTGTGTACGTAATGCTAATGTTTTTGGGTTCTTAGGATTGAATGTGCTCATCATTTGAGCCCAAATACGACGTCCAGCACGCATTTTCGCTACTTCCATATAGTAATTCATACCGATCGCCCAGAAGAACGACAGACGCGGTGCAAATGAATCGATATCGATTCCTGCTTTTAATCCTGTACGTACGTATTCAAGACCATCTACTAAAGTGTAGCCAAGCTCGATATCTGCTGTTGCACCTGCTTCTTGTAAATGGTAACCAGAAATAGAGATCGAATTAAATTTAGGCATGAAGTTTGAAGTATATTCGAAAATATCTGCAATAATTTTCATTGAAACAGCTGGTGGGTAAATATATGTATTACGCACCATGTACTCTTTTAAAATATCATTTTGTATTGTACCAGCAAGTTTATCAGGTGTTACACCTTGTTCTTCGGCAGCTACAATATAAAAAGCTAAAATCGGTAATACAGCACCATTCATCGTCATTGATACTGACATTTGATCTAGTGGAATACCATCGAATAGAATTTTCATATCTTCAATAGAGTCAATGGCAACGCCTGCTTTACCGACATCACCTGTTACACGAGGGTGATCTGAGTCATAACCACGGTGAGTGGCTAAGTCGAATGCCACAGACAGACCTTTTTGTCCCATCGCTAAGTTACGACGATAAAAAGCATTACTTTCTTCAGCAGTAGAGAAACCTGCATATTGACGAACTGTCCATGGGCGACCTACATACATCGTTGGATACGGTCCACGTGTATTTGGCGCAATACCTGGCCAGTCTTTTAAGTGTTTTAGGTTATCCAAATCTTGCTCAGTATAAGTTGACTTGATCTCTATGCCTTCATTGGTCATGAAATTCTTATCTTCTTTTACTACTTGATTAGCAGTTAATATGGCATCGATATTTATCTCTTTGAAATTTGGCTTACTCATCGTTGGACCTCCTTCACATCTGCTGTTAAGCTCGTCAATTTTTCAATGATATTTTGACCTGCGAAGATGAAGCCATTTAAGCCTGCTTCAATCCATTCATCTTGCTCTTCTTTGAACTTACCTGCTACATCAAGTGAAATATGTGCTGGCTTAACTTCTAAGAGTGCTGGTATATATTCGTACATCGCATCATCTTGCCCACACACTACGACGAATTTCGCATCTGTTGCAGTTAACCAATCTTTCGCTTCATCCACGGAAAGAATTTCAGGGCTTTTTTCTGGCACAATACCTGCTGTTGCAAAGAAGCCAGAAACAAAATCTGCACGTGGTTTGAATTGTTTTAATTGACCAATTGTTAGTAGTGCGACTTTAGGTTGGTTTTTAGCATAGTTTAAGCAAAGCTCTTCAAATGGTTTTGCTAAGCGATTGTAATCTGCAAATAACGGATTATTGCGCTCATCAATTTCATCTGCCGGGTTTGCGTAAATATTCGTACCGATTAGCGATTTTTTACGAGTTTCTACTTCTTTCATTCGCTGATCCATTGTTTCTTTTAATAAAGCATCTAATTGTCCATTTGTTTTTACAGCATTGTATCCGCCTGCTTCTTGTAACTCATTAAATAATGCCCATGCGTCTTTAACTAAATCGGCTGTTAAAGTTTCGATGAAATATGAACCACCAGATGGATCGATGATATGTTCTACATGTGTTTCCTCTTTAACAACTAATTGCACGTTACGTGCGATACGAATAGATTTGTCATCTGGAAAAGATAAAACATCATGTGGATGTACTGTACAAACGTCTGCGCCACCAAGTATTGCCGAGAACGCTTCATTGCCTGCACGTAAAAGGTTAACGTACACATCTAATTTAGAGAAACTACGTAAAGAAGTTTCAGTAACAATTGCTACTGGTAAGTCTTTATCCGTACCATAAGCGGATGTAAACGCTTTCCAAAGCACTCTGAAAGCACGGAGTTTAGCGATTTCAACGAAGAACTGAGTATCCACTGCAAAGGTAACAAAGAATTTCTTCGCAAATGATTCGATATCTTCTTCAGTTTCCATGTAATGGGCAGCTTGTAGTAATGCGATAGCCAATTCCTGTACTGCATGTGCACCTTCATAGTGAGCTTCTAGTACATTAGCATTGCGTGTACGGACATTATGGAAACCTTTTAAATTGAGTTTATCTGCACTAGATATGTAGCCTTTAACAGCATCTTTTTGGTCTTCTTTAATATAGTTAAATACTTGTAATAAAGCATCTTGATTGTTTTGTATATTCAGTTTGAATGAATTTTCAGTAAAAAGTGTTGACAATTCTTTCAAAGTTTGTTCATCCCACGCAAAATTCACTCGACTATCAATATTAATAATATCGTTACCTTTTGCCAAAGATTCTTTAACGCCTTGAAGTAAAGCTTCCGGTGAATCTGCAAATGTTTGTTGTGCTGCTAAACATTCTTCCCCTGTTTTTAATGAACGAATAGTCGAAACTTGTTCTGCTAATTTCCCATCTAATTTCTCAACTAGTTGGTCTTGTGTATAAATTGGCTCAAATGAAATACCCTCGATTGTTTTTGTGATTAAAGATTCGAATGGTTTACCTTTTAAAGCCTTAACAGCAGATTCTTGCCATTGATCGTAATTAGCTTGTGAGAATTCAATTTCTTTCATATTGTTCTTCATGTGGACGCTAACTAGCTTCCCCCCTTCGGTAATTCTATTCCTATTTTACACAAGTATATCGAATCGCAAAAGTATAAAAAAATCTGAAAATCGCAATATTGCGATTTTCAGACTACTGTTAATAAATAGAAGTGTTGTCTTTTGATGTATTTTCGAGAATTTCTTTGACTCTAGCAAGAAATTTCCCGCAAATCAATCCATCTAAAACTCTATGATCTAAAGATAAACATAAATTTACTATATCTCTTGCAGCAAACATTCCACCATTCATAATTACCGGACGTTTAACTATCGACTCAACTTGAATAATCGCTGCTTGTGGGTAATTAATAATTCCCATAGACTGCACCGAGCCAAATGATCCCGTATTATTTACAGTAAATGTTCCACCTTGCATATCTTCAGATTTCAATTTACCAGCACGAACTTTTCCTGCAAGATCATTAATTTCTCTAGCAATGCCTTTTATTGACTTTTCATCGGCGTGTTTGATCACCGGGACAAAAAGTGCATCTTCAGTTGCGACTGCTATAGAGATATGGATATCTTTTTTCTGAATAATTTTATCGCCTGCCCACATAGAATTCATCATCGGGAATTCCTTTAGAGCTTGCGCAATAGCTTTCACGAAAAAGGCAAAGTACGTAATGTTATAACCTTCAGATTGTTTGAATTCAGTTTTAATGGAGTCTCGGTAATTAACCAAGTTCGTAACGTCTGCTTCAACCATCATCCAAGCATGTGGAGCTTCGTGTTTACTACGTAACATATTATTCGCGATTGCTTTACGAATATTAGTTACAGGAATTTCAATATCACCTGTTGCTGTTTGTACTGCTGGAACAGGTTGTGATTTTTGTGGTTCAGGATCCTGTGTTACTTGTTCAGTAATTGCCTCCAGTGGTTGTTGTGCTGCTAGACTACTTGTTGGAATGTTTCCACTGTCTACAAGTTTTTGAACGTCTTTTCGTGTTATTCGCCCTTCAGCACCTGTACCTTCGACTAATTGAAGATCTATACTATGTTCTTGGGCTAGCTTTAAAACAGCCGGTGAATAGCGTGCCTTACCTGCACCGCGATTCACTACTGGCGCATTTACCGTTTGTTGAGGAGCTGATACTGATGCTGGCTGTGAGATTGGTTCTGACTGTTGTGAAGTTAGTTGTTGCTCAATTACCTCTTCTGTTTCAATTGTGCAGACGCTTTCACCAACAGCTAATGTATTGCCTTCACCAACGATTAACTCCTTAATGACGCCAGAGAAAGATGACGGCAAGTCTGCTGTGACTTTATCCGTGTTCACTTCCGCCAAAGAATCGTATTTCTGTACTGTATCACCAGGTTTTACTAACCATTTTTCAATTGTACCTTCCGTAACACTTTCCCCAAGCTGAGGCATCTTAATTGTTTGAATTGCCATGAATATCTCCCCCTTTACGTCAGAACGCCGCTAATTCGCGCATCGCCTTTTCAACTTTTTCTGGATTAATCATGAAGTATTTCTCCATCGTCGGTGCATATGGCATTGCGGGAATGTCTGGTCCAGCAAGTCTTTTTATTGGTGCATCTAAATCGAATAAGCAGTTTTCTGCAATGATTGCTGCCACTTCGCTAATAATACTACCTTCTTTGTTGTCTTCAGTGACAAGTAGCACTTTTCCTGTTTTAGATGCCGCTTCAATAATTGCCTCTTTATCTAATGGATAGATCGTACGCAAGTCTAGAATATGAGCCGAAATACCGTCTTGTGCCATACGTTCAGCTGCTTGTAACGCGAAGTGTACAGCAAGACCATAAGTAATTACAGTAATATCTTCCCCTTCACGTTTCACATCCGCCTTCCCGATTTCGATCGTATAATCCTCTTCAGGGACCGCACCTTTAATAAGGCGATAAGCTCGTTTATGTTCAAAAAACAACACCGGATCTTCATCACGAATAGCTGCTTTTAACAAGCCTTTCGCATCGTAAGGTGTAGATGGAATAACTATTTTCAAACCAGGCTGATTCGCAAATACAGCCTCTACAGATTGCGAATGATAAAGAGCACCGTGAATTCCGCCTCCGAATGGTGCGCGAATTACTATCGGACAAGTCCAATCGTTGTTTGAACGGTAACGAATACGTGATGCTTCTGAAATAATTTGATTGACTGCTGGCATAATAAAATCAGCAAATTGCATTTCAGCAATAGGTCTTAAACCGTACATTGCAGCACCGATCCCGACACCCGCAATCGCAGATTCTGCAAGCGGTGTATCTAACACGCGCTCTTCACCAAACTGATCGTATAATCCTTGAGTTGCTTTAAAAACGCCACCTTTTCGGCCAACGTCTTCACCTAATATAAAAACACGCTCATCGCGTTCCATTTCTTCCTTCATCGCAAGAGTAATTGCATCAATATAGGATAAAACCGCCATTAAATACTCCCTCCATCTTCAGCATAGACGAATTTTAGCGCATCTTCTGGAGCAGCATATGGAGCTTGCTCTGCATAATCCGTCGCTTCGTTTACTTCTGTCATAATGCGTTCATTGATTTCTGTTTCAAGAGCATCAGTTAGAATCCCTTGCTCATGCAAGTATTTTGCAAATGTAATGATTGGATCTGTAGCACGGCCTTCTGCTAAGTCTTCTGCCGTACGATATTGGCGATCATCATCATCAGAAGAGTGGGCAGTTAAGCGATAAGTTACCGTTTCTATTAAGCTAGGTCCTTCCCCGTTACGAGCACGGTCAGCTGCTTCTTTAACCACTTTATATACTTCAATTGGATCTTTACCATCTACAGTAACACCTGGCATCCCGTATCCAATTGCACGGTCTGAAACATTTTTACACGCTAATTGTTTTTCAACCGGTACTGAAATCGCATATTTATTGTTTTCAACCATTATGATTACTGGTAATTTGTGTACTCCTGCAAAGTTTGCACCTTCGTGAAAATCTCCTTGGTTTGAAGAACCTTCTCCGAGAGTAACAAATGTGATGAAGTTTTTCTTTTGCATTTTTCCTGCAAGTGCTACCCCAACAGCATGAGGGACTTGTGTCGTAACAGGTGATGATCCTGTTAAAATCCGATTTTTCTTTTGGCCGAAGTGCCCCGGCATTTGACGTCCACCTGAGTTAGGATCTTCCGCCTTTGCAAACGCCGATAGCATTAACTCTTTTGTCGTCATACCAAAGTGAAGGACAACCCCCATATCACGATAATACGGCGCAATATAATCTTTCTTATTATCTAGTGCAAAGGCCGCACCTACTTGCGCAGCTTCTTGCCCTTGACAAGAAATCACAAATGGAATTTTACCCGCACGGTTTAATAGCCACATACGTTCATCGATTCTACGTGCAAGTAACATTGTTTCGTACATTTTTAATACATCTTCGTTTGTTAAACCGATTGCTTCATGACGATTTTCAACCTTTTTAACCATTTCTCCCAGCTCCTTCTTACATATGAATTGCATTACCATCAACTGCTAATGCCGCTTCTCCAAGTACCTCACTTAATGTTGGATGTGGGTGAACACTATGCGCAATTTCCCAAGGCGTTGCATCTAACACCATTGCAAGGCCCGCTTCAGCAATCATATCTGTCACATGTGGCCCAATCATGTGCACTCCCACAAGATCGTTAGTCTCACTATTCGCTATCATTTTCACAAAGCCGTCTGACTCTCCGTAAACAAGCGCTTTGCCAATTGCTTTAAAAGGAAACTTACCAACTTTAATAGGTATTCCCTCTTTCTTCGCCTGTTCTTCAGTTAAACCAACACTAGCTGCCTCAGGACTTGAGTAAATACAACGTGAAATCCAATTATCATCTACTTTTTCAGTTGTGATTCCTGCAATATGCTCTATAGCATGTATACCTTCATGAGAAGCAACGTGAGCAAGCTGTAAACCACCAATGACATCACCAATCGCATATATATGCGATTCCTTCGTTTGAAAGTGATTATTTGTTTGGATAAAGCCATTTTCTACAACAATATCTGTATTCTCTAGTCCTATACCTTCTACATTTGCCTGTCTGCCAACCGAAACAAGTATTTTGTCTGCAATATAATTTTGATTTTCGCCCAATACTTCTGCTTCTATTGATACTTTATTATTTGCAATTGACAGCGTTTCTGCTAATACTTTTGCAGAAGTTACAAATTTAATTCCTTTATTTTCTAATAACTTTTTCATTTCTTTTGAAATATCTTGATCTTCAGTTGGTAGTATGTGATCTGCATATTCAATAACAGTTACTTCAACACCAAAATCGTTTAACATTGATGCCCACTCAATCCCTATGACACCACCACCAACAATTAGAATGGATGCTGGAAGCTCTTTTAACGAAAGCGCTTCATCAGAAGTAATAACGAATTCACCGTCAATTGTTAACCCTGGTAACGTACGTGGTCTAGAACCTGTAGCCACAATAACATTTTGAGGAATAAGCATTTCATTTTCCTCACCGTTTGCCAGTTCAACCGAAATTGTACCAGGCATTGGTGAGAAGATAGAAGGTCCAAGAATTCGACCGATTCCTTCATAAACGTCGATCTTGCCTTTCTTCATTAATGCTTGCACACCTTGATGTAATTGTGCCACAATGGAATCTTTTCTATCCTGCACTCTACTAAAATCAAGCGTTACTTCTCCTGTATTTACTCCAAATGAAGAAGCATGATTCTTTGTTGTCGCGAAGACTTCCGCACTTCTAAGTAATGCTTTACTTGGAATACAACCTTTATGTAAACATGTACCCCCTAGCTTCCCTTTTTCAACAACGGCTGTTTTTAATCCAAGTTTTGCTGCTCGAATTGCTGCTACGTAGCCACCTGTACCGCCACCTAAAATAACTACATCATAGTCCTTAGCCATTTGAACACTTCCTTTCATCAAAACATGTAAGACAAGCTCTCTTATAATATAACATTTCGTAGTTGACATTCCCCAATGTCAGCCTATTAAAATCACAAACTTATTTGCAGTTCGTAGACTTTTCTCCCAATATAAATCCGTTCAGAAATGAAGTACCCCTACCTTATTTCTGAACGGCCCTTTTATTAACGATTAGATAATATGTGCTTTCCATTTTGCAAGAATGTGCTACGTGATTTTGCCATACGCTCAATACGTTCCTCTGCTAAACGGTTAGCAGCTAAATAAGTTGGAATCCCATCACGTTTTGCTATATCTATTACTTTCGCTATATTATCGTAAATCCCTTCAACTCGCTTCATCGCACGGTCACGGTTGTAGCCATATAATTCATCAGCGACATTGATTACGCCACCTGCATTAATAACATAATCTGGAGCATAAATGATACCTTCGTTATGAATAATATCTCCGTGTATAGAATCTTTTAACTGGTTGTTAGCGGAACCTGCAATGACTTTTGCTTTTAATTGTGGAATAGTTTCATCATTAATAATAGCACCTAGTGCACATGGTGCAAAAATATCAACATCCTGAGCATAGATTTCTGTTGGATCAACCGCAGTTGCACCAAAGTCCTCTACCACTCTCTTTACAGCGTTTTCATTAATATCTGTGACGATTAATTGTGCGCCTTCTTCGTGTAAATATTTACACAGTGTGTACGCTACGTTTCCTAAGCCCTGTACAGCAATTTTCTTACCTTCCAAGTGGTCGTTACCAAATGCCTCTTTAGCTGCTGCTTTCATGCCCACAAATACACCATATGCAGTTACTGGCGATGGGTTACCTGATGAACCAAATGCTGGAGAAATACCTGTTACATAATTTGTTTCTTCATGAATCAAATCCATATCTGCTACAGTTGTACCAACATCTTCTGCTGTAATATATCTACCATTCAAACCTTGTACGAATCTTCCTAGCGCACGGAACATTTCTTCATTTTTATCTTTTAAAGGATCTCCGATGATTACTGTTTTTCCCCCACCAAGATTTAGACCCGCAGCTGCATTTTTATAAGTCATGCCACGTGCTAGGCGTAAAGCATCTTCAATTGCATCTGCCTCTGAAGCATAAGTCCACATACGAGTGCCACCAAGTGCCGGCCCTAAAGTTGTGTCATGTATAGCTACTATAGCTTTTAGTCCTGAAGTTTTATCCTGACAAAACACTAATTGTTCGTAATCATATTTCTCCATGTATTTGAAAATTTCCATTGTATTGCCCCCTTTTATATGTTGACCAATCTTTTACCCTAGTTTTCTAGGTCACTATATTATTAGCAAAAAGCGTGCCAACATATATAAAGACGAAATGCTTTATTTGACAACATTTCGTCTTTTTTAATCATGCAACATTTTGCATGGTACGCAGTTTTTTGCATGCAAATTTATGCAAGATTATATTTTTCTAACTTATAATACAAACTACGAATTGATATCCCTAACTTTTTCGCAGCTTGCATTTTGTTATTTTGGTTATCGATTAATACTTGTTGCAATATTTGTTTCTCCGTTTGTTCGAGCTGCTCCGCAAGTGTTCCTTCATAAAAGGACTTTTCAACGTAACTTTCTTGATGTACGGAATGGAAAAGTGTTTTTGGTAGATGTCGCTCATCTAAAATAGTTTCGTTTGATTGCATGAAAATCATTGCTCTGCTTAAGACGTTTTCAAGCTCTCGCACATTCCCTGGCCAAACATGTCCTATTAATAGCATTAATGCGTTTGAAGTTACTTTATGAATATTACGTCCGTATTCCTGATTCAACTTAACAAGAAGGCGATCTACTAAAGGCGGTATATCTTCTTTTCGTTGACGTAGCGGCGGTATATGAATGGGCATTCGATTTAATCGATAATATAAATCCTCTCGGAAAGTACCTTCTGACAATGCTTTTTCCATATTTACATTCGTAGCTGCTATAATTCGGACATTAATTGAAATCGGCTTTGTTCCACCAACTCTGACTATTTCGCCCTCTTGAAAAATCCGCAATAATTTGGCCTGAGTATTTAAAGACATTTCTCCAATTTCATCAAGAAAAATACTTCCTTGATCAGCTTCTTCAAATAACCCACGCTTTCCTCCACGTTTCGCCCCAGTAAAGGCTCCTTCTTCATAACCAAATAGTTCACTTTCTAGTAAATGCTCCGCAATCGCCGCACAGTTTACCCTGATAAACTTATTGTAAATACGATCACTCGCAGAATGTATTGCATGCGCAAACAATTCTTTACCTGTACCTGACTCTCCACGCAAAAATACTGTAACTGGTGTTTTTGCAGCTAATTTCGCTTGTTCTAATGAAATGCGCATTTCCTCTGAATCGCCAATAATATCTTCAAATGTATATTTAGATTCAAGCTTTCGTATAATCGTGCGCGCTTGATCCAATTCTTTCGTTAAAGACCGCATTTCTGTCATATCATGTATAACACCTACGCTACCTTTTAAGCTATCATTTACAACAACAGGTGCAACATTCACAATGACTTCTCGTTTGTTAGGCCCTAGTCGCATATTTACACCACGAATAGGTTTTTTCGTTTGTAAAACTTTTAAATGCATACTCTCACCTTCAGAAATATCAATCGTAGCAGGTTTCCCTAAAATTTCTTCCGGTTTTAAGCCAGTAATTCTTGTATATGCAGGATTGACAAGTATCCCTCTACCTTTCTCATCTACTACAGAAATGGCATCATCGCTTGATTGAATGATCGCCTCTAACATCATTTGAATTTCTTTTAGATTTGTTATTTCTTCTGCTAAATTGACAACCTCTGATATATCTTTAAATACAGCAAATGCACCAATTCGATTCCCACTACCATCAATCATGGGAAATCGAGACGTGACAATTTTCTTATCATTGGACAATTTCAGTTCTTGATTGATTTCTGCTATACCCGATTCAAATACTCGTGGCAGAGCACTATTTATTATAATATCGTTAATATGTTTACCTATCGCTTCTTTGACAGTAACATCGGTCATTCGTGCAGCACTTCTATTAAAGAAGATAATTTGACCTTGTGGGTCGATGCCAATCATGCCTTCTTCGATTGAATTAAAGATGATTTGCTGTTTATATGCCGCATGTTGGGTTTTATTTATGTAAAAATCTTTTTCATTCAACAATTGAACAATTAAGTAAGCAATTGCCCCTGGGATAAGTACTGTACGTTTCGGCAATGCCTGCAACAGTTCTTCAAATACTGCAGGTTCTCCAGTGACATCAACCACCATATCAATTTCATCTGTTAGAACAACTCGCCAATCCTGCTCCGTAGCGATGCCAGCTTCTCTAGCTAGCTCTAGCCCGGGTGCATCCTCACGTATATCTACAATTGCTACTGTGCTAAGTTGATCAGATTTTGATAATAGTTGTAATATAGCTGTACCTCCAGCACCTGCACCTATAATTAGTATGCTTTGCAAGGAACTTCACTTCCTTTCACAATATTGTGCAATTTTTTGCATAATTCAATGTAGGTTCATCATATCTAAACTTTCTTTCCTTGACAACGCTTCTCCAACAGGTAAAAATGAATATAGATTAGAGGAGTGAAAGTATATGGCACGTTTTGCAGCGTTTATCGTATTACTAATACCTGGTTTAATGGCTGCAGGTGGAATTAAATTAATGCGCGACACTTTATTTGCTAAGCTTGTGGATCCAATACCATTTCTTTGGTTACAATTCATTATTGGTATTGTACTTTTTGTCATTGGTTTTGGCTTTTTTGCAGGTTTTTTATTGCATCGAGATCGCAAAAAAGGGAAAGTTTCTGCTAAATTTGCAAATCAAAAGAACGCTGACCGTTAATTGTCAGCGTTCTTTTTTTGTACCCTTAGAACTCTTTCAGGAAAATCTGTAATCCAACCGACTACAGCTGTATGTGGATTTTCGAGATATTCTTCATCACCAGTAATGTTATAGAAACGACACTTCTTTTTAGCTATTAAACAAGCATCCAAATATTCAGTTTTATAATACCATGTTTTATTAGCATGAATGGCATCGATATATGGTAGGTTTTTGAGTTGATGCCAATTTAACTTTCTTGTGGCTATAAGTGCTGTCTCAATACGTTTGTTTATTTTCTTGGCATGTTCCAAAACTTCCAAGAAAAAAGACGAAAAATGTACATTTGGTAAGTGGGCGCATTTTTTTATAACAATTTCTAACACAAAAGGATTGTCGATAAAGGATTCCTTTAACTCAATATTCAAGGCTATAGGATTTTCCTTAACCCAAGCTATCAGCTCATCTAGTGTTAGCATTTCTTGACCCAAATATCTACGAGTAAATGGTTTACCTACTCGCAATCTTTTTATTTCCGCTAACGAAACATTTGTTACTAACCTACGTTTTCCCGTAACGCGACGTAAATCTAAATCATGTGTCACAACAGGAACATCATCCCTAGTAATTTGCAAATCTAACTCAATACCATCCGCATTCAATTCAACTGCCTTTTTGAATGCATTGAGTGTATTTTCCATCTCATAAGCAGAGGCGCCTCGATGTGCAAACACTAGGGGTCTAGGCATTGATTTCGCCTTGCTCTAATTTAAAATTACCACAAGTCTGCGTGTTTAATGTCGTCGACTTTTTACCAAGTTGAATATATGTCCCAGGAAACGCTTCTTTCGTAATTTGAATCTTTTCAGTTCCCATACTTTTCAATGATTGTAAAATAGTTTGCACCTCTTTATCAATCTTCGTTAATTCATTTTCTTTTTCTTGTAACAATACTTTTGAATCCTCAAACGCTTTTCGCTGCGCACCATTCATCTTATCTACGAAATCCAATAGTGGCGTAATACGAGCTTTAACATTCGAAATATCCGCTTCTAAAGATTTCATCTCTTCAGCTTTTTCTTTCACGATTTGCATGCTTTCTTTTCGATCCGGCATTGTAATAACTAATTCCGTTTTACGCTCTAAGCGATTTCCGGAAATCGCAGTAGTAATAGTACTAGTTGCTTCTGCACGTCCACCGATAATTTTTCCTTTGTACTCATTAACTAGTATACTACTCGCTTTTAAATTGGATCCAAGTGCGTATGAGCCAATCTGAATGTCACCTTTTGCAATTAACGTACTTTCATTTGTATGTTTAACGAAGATATTCCCACCTGCGCGTACGACCGACTCACCATTACCAAAAATACCGCCACGAATAAAAACGTCACCATTTAGAGATTCGATTAATTTAGGACTAGTAACACCTTCAGGACCATCAATCGAAATATCACCGGTTGCTACTACTGAATAACCCGCTAATACCGTACCTCTAATACTAATGGATCCATCGAAATTTAGATTTCCTGTTCCGACACCTACATCATTTGGAACAGGTAGATGTTTTTGAACTGACAAGAATCCATCTGAATCATCCAAAACTCCACCCTCAGTTGCATAGATAGTTACCTTTCCGTCGTCATCAACTTTTTCATACACAGTTTTCTGATCATATTTTATCGGTGCATCTTTACCTGGTAAAGCAGGAATGCTTTCACCAAGTACATTTTTCCCTGGTTCACCTGAATCTGCTGGTATTTTCTCTCCTAACCATGCATGGGCTTCTATTTCAGAGATAAAATTCATATCAAAATAATCCGCTTTACCATCTTCACGGATCAATGGTTTTCTCTCTGGCTGTTCTATATATGTAATTTTTGCGTTTTTCCCTGGTTTAGCTGGTGTCCCTATTGCAACTACAGTCGATTTTCCTTCTAATACGGTATCTAGAGTCAAATCTACAAAACCATGTACTATTCCTATATTATTTGCAAATTCTTTGATTTGTTCCTGCATTTTAGTACCATCTTTAAACACAGTTTTCGGATCTTCGTGGACATACATGGTTGCAGTCATACGATCACGAGAAGTCACAATTTCTATAGGCGGCAACCAATTACCAATTTCCTCAAATTGCTCTGTCACAGTAGCAGTCACTTTTCTTAAAATAGCAAAGCTCGACAGTTTAATACGCGGATATTTTTTCAAAATACTGTCGAATTCCTTAAGTGTGAATCCTTCCCTCACTGTTCTTATATATACCTTTTCGTTTTCTTCCTTTAAAACAATATAATCATTTTCAAAAATTAACACATTTTCTCCCCATCCTTCAAATCGATAATAAATATCTATACTTATTATCGTTTTCATATTGTTTTTTTACAGAAAAGCGCTAAAAAATCGCTTTGAAAAAAGTTTTGATAAATTAAATTTCAGTTTATAGATATTCGTTAGTTATATGTAATAAATAATAGATAAATGGAATTTATTCTTCTATTTATTATATCAATAAAATAAATAGAACCTCTATACATTTATACTATATACAAAAGAAAGTTGCGAAGGTTGATCAGTAGATATTTAGGTACTCAGAGAAATAGATACATATAGTGTTATAGTACCATTTTTTTGAATATTCGTATATCTATTTACAAAATAATGCTATGTATACAATTAACTTTCTATTCAAAAGAAGTCCCGCAAAATTTGCATCCGTAGCGGAATTTGTATTTGCTATATACATTTTAGAATACCAGCACTATCAATTAAATTTATTGATAGATTAAAGTTGATTTATTCTTACCTTGAAAAAAATTGATAAAACCAAATAAAAAGTATTACACCTCTAAATATTATTATAATATAATATATTTATTACTAAGGAAATAAAGTTTTCAACTGATTGCTGTATTGTTTAAGTATTAAAATAAAAGACTTCTCCATTTATGGGGAAGTCTTTTATTTTGCGTCATTTATCAAGCCTAAACGAAAAAGACACCTCCAAGATAATTGTGTTCGAGCACAATAAACTTAGAGGTGTCTCTATTCAATGAAAGCTTTCATATTATTTATTGCTCATACTCCCCTGATTATTGCTCACATTTCCTGTAAACATACTACTCAAAATATGAGCAATTCGCGGATTTATTAATGTCCTAACCCTTTCAGCTAGCAACCGTTTCAATACGAATTTTATCGGCAATCATGGCGATGAATTCGCTAAGGTTTTTAAACACTTTAATTAACTAAAGTATAAAGTCATTTATTGGTTTACGTTTGTAAATTTATCGGTTAATAAATTTACTTATTACCCCAAATTGTAATGTATGGGGTATATATTTACAAGTATGAAAGAAGCAGTTCAATCTAAAAAAAGCAATCGCTAACTTGTAGCAATCACCTTTTTTCTTATATATATGTATTTTTATCAAACTATCCAATTTGTGTAGTAACCCTCGCCTCCCTCAAAATCGATTAACACGCTGCTAATGTACAGTGCTTGACCTTTTTTAAACTCCGATTAAGTGACCACAATGTTATCTTCTCTTTTAATTTCTACGTCACAACGGTGGTTTTCCATCTCACCATAAACGTACTACTTAACTACTTCTATGTTTTCAGTGGCGTAAGGTATGATGTACCCGTCGCTAAAAGATATTATGTACTTTTCTATTTCTTTTCCTCCCCTCTCTACTATTAAATGGTACTCTTCGTGACATAAGACCGTCTATTGAGAAAGAAATGAGAAGAAAATAAAAAAACACATTACTGATGGATGTGTTTCAGGGAAATAACCAATTCAAATATTATGAATATTAAGCTTTTCAATCCACTTTTTACTTTCTATTTTTATTATTTCTAACTCTTTATTTGCATCTCTAAAGGAATTACCTTGCCCCGCTGTACTTACCCTTGCATATCCATATTTCATTAAAAAACACCTCTTTTTTCTATCTTACTTTTGACAGTAAGTTTTGAGTACCCTTTAAACCAACAATATCAATGATAAGGGGGGTGTGTAGCAAAAGAACCAAATCACACAATAAACAATAGCGGACATTTGAAAGGTTAAAAACACACTTTTTGAGACATAAACAACTATCAACTAATGTAAATATTCCGCATTATGCCTCCCTTTACAAAAGGTAACTAATAGTGTATTATTACACTATCAGTAGAAATAACCACTAACCCACGAAGGTGATGTTATTTGAATAAAGAAACTGTAATTGATTTGATTTCTAAGAATGTTCGACTGATTCGTCTTGAAAGGGGATATTCTCAAGAAAAAATGGCTACTGTTCTAGGCATTTCTAAAAAGACACTGGTTCAAATTGAAAAAGAAAGAACATCCATTGGTTGGACGAATGCAGTCGTAGTTTGCGCTTTATTTAAGGATAGTCAAATCTTAAAACATATTTTAGGAGAAGAACCTTTTGAAGTAATTGAAACACTAGCTCACGATGGTATGAATACTCCAAAAGTAAAAACATTAGGTGGAAAAATGTTTTGGAATGAGATTGCGAAAAAAGGAAAGTTTCAAGTACAACAAAATGTGATTAGTCAGCATTTTCGCAGTTTAGATGATAGTGAGTATCGTTGGTATAGCACGTTTGAAGAGGAAGATGTTATGAATCGTTTTCACGAATTAACTAACGAGTAATTAAATTTTAGAGGAGAAATTGCAATGGAGAAAAACAAGAAAGTCATTATATTAAACAGTATATTAGTAGGAACTATCATACTAAATCTATTTATCTTTACTTCACGTATGGACTTTGTCCCTTGGCATATTGAAGATGCATGGGGATATTGGGGAGTATTTCTTACTTCACCAATTTTAATAGGTATTTATTTCATACTAAGACATTTTCACAAGCAACAACTAGTCACAAATATAAATAAGACACTCCCATTATTTGTCGCAGTAACATCACTGATTATTGTGTTTTCACAGACAACTGATTTTTTAAATAATGTTGCACTTGTAATTAACGTACCTGCAGTATTTTTAGCAGCGTATTTCCTATTCAATCAAAATGAAGGAAAAAAATAATTACGGATTTAGAATCTCTATTTATTTTATAAAGCTTGAGCGTTTATCGCATCAAAAAGGAACTTGAGAAAGGAGTATAGACTCTATTCTCGAGTTCCTTTTTCTATCTTTATGCAATTTATCATTTAAAAACTACGCAAATTATCTCCTAAAGTTACACTAGTAACAATTGCCTTCACTTAATATTCGTATATCATGTTTACTTTTTAGAGAAATTATTTTATGGTAAATATAATCTATTATGGATAGAGGTATTGAAATGATAAAGAATTTTTGAACTTTAGACCAAGCAAAAAGTGATAGAAATAAAATTCAAGTTTATATTGACTTAATCGAAAATTACAAACCGATAAATTTAAAAGAACACATTATTTACACATATGCTCAAGTTGGAAATTTGGAAAGAACAGCCGACTCCTTTAATCAACGAAAGCATCTGTTAAACGGACAACCTTTAGAAAAAGAGGATATTTCACTGGTTATCCAGCAACGTGCTGCTAAAAATGATGACTTACACAAAGTGATACGTACACTTTATTTAAAAAAGACTAAAGCTGTACGTCATTAAATCTCTTTTAAAGATTCATCTATTTCAATTCATATTAAAACTTTTGAGGTTTTAGAAAAGATAAGTGTCTCAAAGACACAAGAAAAAAAGAGAAGTCTATATAAGACCTCTCTAAAATTAAATGTCGCGCAAATCTGTCAGACACGCTAAATTACCGTCATCCTCTGCATCCACAATCCTATCTGCTGCTATTATATATTTGCTGCTGTCCAGCCCTTTTCGGATATCTTTAAAATATCTCTCTGCTTCTATGTTAAACCTGTATATTTTTATTTGTGTTAACACTCCAAAATGAAGCAGCTTTATCTCTCTTCCGTTATACCTTCATAAGTACCTCTTGTAACTTAGCTAACTCACGTTGCATCACATCAATCCGAGCCATTACCACTGACATCCTGTCCACTTTATAACTTACATCCATGTCGGCTAGTCTCCCTTTTATAAGTCGATACTTTTTATCCGTTATATTACTGCTCCCCGCACGCCATACGTATATTGATGGTCTAGATATACCAAGCATCTCGCATACCTCCGTTATGTTGTAAGTAACTAACAAATTGTCTATTGCTGTTAGAATCTCAGCTGTACGTAAATCTTGCATTTCTTCTCTTTTCATTTTTATATCCCCTCTCTAATCTTAACCTTATGGTAATCTTCTAAATTCATTCCTTCCACCGCATCTTGCCAACTTTAGATTTTTTTTATTGCTTTATACTATAAAACTGTATTTTAGATATTTTTATTTTATGGATACTTTAAGTAATTGGATAACTTTTGGATTGAGGAATCATTTTTAAGTGTGAAGAGGATAGAGAGGAGTGAAGGAACAAAAAAAGGAAAGCCATATGATAGGCAATCCTCTCTTTTGTTATATATCTAAATTGTTTAAAGGTGAATGTTTCTGATACTTCCTTCCTATTTCTTGGTCTGTAAAATCCAGATAAGCTTTCATCGTCGTTTCAACGCTGGAATGACCTAAAATTCGGCTAAGTGTTGCAAAATCCCCATTTCCTTCTATTAAATAATACTTAGCAAAGTTGTTTCTCAATAGATGAGGATGCACATGTAAATCTATACGTTTCCCTTTTCTTCTTACAGTAGCTTCAAAATTAGTTACATCTAATTTTGTTCCTCTTGTTGTCGGGAATAAATACGGATTATCACTATAGCGGTCTCTGTGTCGTATCCATCTCTTTAAATCAACTGACATTTTATGACCAAAAAATACGTAGCGTTCATGACCATTTTTTGTATTCTTAACTAAAATTGATTTAGTACGGAAATCAATGTCTTCTGGAAATAAAGAACAGCATTCAGTCGCTCTTAAACCTGTGTCTAAAATCAAACGTAGTTGTATCCACGTTCTATATTCATGGAACTTTGTGAGATTATAAGCACCTAACATCAATTTAATTTCTACTGGTGATAATAGTTGTTTTTGCTTTCGCTTCGGTTTAATTTTTTCTACAGTATTCATAGGGTTTTCAATAATTTCTTGTTCCATTTTCAAAAAGTTAAAAAATACTTTTATATTCCTCGTGTAATTGGCTATTGTGACATCGCTCATCGGTTTTTGATAATCTTCTCGTCTATTTGGATAGTTAATACCTAAAGACCTATCTGAAGCCGTTACAGTGTATTTTCCCCTACTTCTCAAATACTTGATGTAATGTCTTATATGCGATGATTTAACTTTTGCAGCATCTTCAATTTTCAACTCCTGTTTTAGATAATTTCCAAATAATATTAATGTTTGTTCATAACTCTTTAATGTCTTTGCCGATAAGTGTTTAGCATCACAATGCAACATGAAGCTATCCAACTGTAAGTCGAATTCTGTAATCTGCCTCTCTTTTTCACGCAAAAAAACACACCTCCAACTTAATCGAATTTTTTTGTAAACTCAATAAATGAAAGTGCGCTAGTATTTACACGCTTATATTCAGTTAATTATAGGTTCATTTAGGTAGTTTATCGGTGAATAATTTTGCAGTCTGACAATTGACAACTACCTTAAAACCTTGATTTATCAATGTCCTAACCCTTTCAGCTAGCAACCGTTTCAATACGAATTTTATCGGCAATCATGGCGATGAATTCGCTATTTGTTGGTTTGCTCTTTAAGTGATGGACAGTATAACCGAACATTTTCGAAATAGATTCATAGTTTCCTCGGTTCCAAGCAACTTCAATTGCATGACGAATCGCACGTTCAACACGTGATGACGTTGTATCGAATTTTTTCGCTATATCTGGATATAAAATCTTCGTAATCGAGCCAAGTAACTCGACATCCATATATACCATTTGAATAGCTTCTCTTAAGTATGCGTAGCCTTTAATATGAGCTGGCACACCGATTTCTTTTATAATACCTGTAATCGTTGCATCAAGTTGACGTTGATCCATTTGTTGTGGCTGTGACCCTTGCAGAACGCTTACACGTTTTGTTTTTTCTGTTTTATGACCCGCGCATTGTAAAACTTTTGAAACAAGGCGATCAAATTCAAATGGTTTTAACATGAAATACGATGCACCTAAGTCCACTGCTTGTTTCATTACATCTTCTTGGCCAAATGCCGTTAGCATAATCACTTGAACATCATTATAAATTTCGTTTTCATGCATAACTTCCAGAACCGCTAAACCATCCAGGTGAGGCATGATAATATCTAATAATAGAACATCTGGTACTTGTTCCTCTAACATTTTCAAACAAAGTTTGCCGTTAGGGGCCGTTCCGATGACTTCAATTTCTGGGCTATTTTGTAGATACATCTCTAATGTACGAACAAGCTCCCGATTATCATCTGCAATTGCAACTTTTACTTTTCGCATTATTATTTCCTCCTTTGTGCTTGCGCTTCCGTTAAACACGATCAAAACCGACAAGATGAATTAAAGTAAACTCGTTTTTGATACAAAGTGGATAATTCGACTTTTTTGCAAGAATACCTTTTATTCTTAAAAAAATAAGTATGTAGACATAGAGATACTATGTATTTCGACAGTATTCATTCATTCCAAACAATTTGTCGATTATTTGTCACTTTTATTGTAACAAAAGTAGCAGAGAAAAAGAATGCTTTTTATCACATATTCTTTCCAATTTGAACATTTCTAAAAAAAAGCTGCACCAGCTTCCTAGGTGCAGCGTAAGTTTAATGGATATATTAAAGCACCTTCCTTTAAGATGGTTGCTTTTTCAACATTTCTGTTAGAGGAATAGCTGCTCCCTTTTCGGGACTTTCGATATACATATGTGTGACAGCTCCTACAAATCGTCCATTTTGTATAATAGGACTTCCGCTCATACCTTGTAAAATGCCTCCAGTTTTCTGTTTCAACTGCGCATCTGTCACTTCAAATTGCAATGTTTTGTCATCTACTTTGGTAATTTTAACATCAAATGCCTCTACTTTTTTCCCTTCAATAGTCGTTAGCAACTGTGCCTTACCGACTTTTATTTCAGAAGGTTGCATGATTTCCATAGGTTTAGGTAAACCTTGTTCTAAAGTATTCGACCATTTTCCAAATATACCGTACACATTATTTTCGGCAATACTTCCTAACTGTCCAGCATTATGTTCAATTGATGAAATTTTATAACCTGGCTCTCCAGGGACACTCTTTTTTATTTGTTCGATGGATGCATAGAAAATTGATCCGGACGAAAATTTAGGCGGTGCTGAAACAACCGAGTCGATAATTTGATGACCTAACGCTCCATATTCCTTTGTATCTGGGTCAATAAAGGTTAATGTACCAATTCCGTCAGTCTGATCTCTAAAGAAAGATAACATCGGTTCAAGTTCTTCCTTCATGATCTTAATATGTTGTGTTTTTTGCTGACGCTTTAGCTTCACATCCATTAATTTACCTGAAGAACTGACAAATAAGGATTTAACTTCTTCAAGCGTATTAATTTGTTGAGAATTGATGGCTTGAATAGTATCTCCTGCTTTCAACCAAGTGCCGTTCTTAAGGAGCACATCATTTGTTAAATAGACATTTTGAAGCTGAAGTTCTACACCTATTGAATGTCCCATCGGAATTAAGCTTTTGGCAGAAGCACCAAATGGTAGTAGCAAAATGGCAAATAATAATGCGACAAACTGCATGACATAACGCATTTGATTTTTCATTTTTCACCTCCTCATCGTCCTTTTACTATGGCTTTGTTTTAGCATGTTATGTACGGTAAATATTTGAGTTGAATTTGATGATTGGAGAAGGTGGAAGGTTTTACATTGAAGTTTTTTTAAAAACAATACATACGTAAAAAACTGCCCGCCCAATTGGTTGGGACAGACAGTTTCCTAATTAAATGGTCATTGCTTTTTTACGGCCATTAGCTATTTCTACCAATTCTTTTGCATGTTGGAATGTTAAATCCGTCACTTCTGCGCCAGACATCATTCGGCTAATTTCATCGATTCGAGCATTATCAAATATTTCAGTTAGTGATGTCACTGTTCGATGCGCCTCTTCTTGTTTCTTAATATAATAATGATGATCAGCCATCGCTGCAACTTGTGGTAAGTGTGAAATACATAGTACTTGTGAATGCATTGAAATAGCTGAAATCTTTTCAGCTATTGCCTGAGCAACACGTCCGCTAACGCCTGTATCAACTTCATCAAAAATAATTGAGGTAATACCATTTGTTGAAGAGAAAATGGTTTTTAAGGCTAGCATCATACGGGATAATTCCCCACCAGATGCAATTTTCGTTAAAGGCTTCGGTGGTTCACCAACATTGGTTGCAATATAGAATACAATTCGATCTAACCCATTATGATCGAATTGATCTGCAGCAAGAGGTTCAAAATGTACACTAAAGTCTGCTTTTTCCATATATAACGCTCTTAGTTGTTGCATAATGGCATCACTTAGTTTACGACCGGCTTTTTTTCTAACTTCAGTTAATTTCTCTGCTGTTAGCAGTAATTTTACTTTCAAGTCATTTAATTGTTGTTCGTTTTTTTGCATATTTTCATCGCGATTGATTAGAGATTCCAGTTCTTCTCCAATTTTTTCACGATAAGTTAGTATGTCCTCAAGTGTAGCACCGTATTTACGCTTCATCGATTGGATTAAAGCTAAACGTTGCTCTACTTCGTTCAAACGCTCTGGGTTGAATTCAAGGTCATCTAATATGTTTTTGATTTGAAATGCCGCTTCTTGTAAAGAATAAAAGGCAGCTGATACATTATCTGAATGCTCTCTAAAATCTTGATCCAATGTAGCAACTTCTTCTAAATCGGTCATAGCTTGCCCAATCCAGTCAAGTCCTCTAGATTCACCCAGAATGGCTTCGTGTGCCGTATTGGATCGTTCATAGATCTTGTTGAAGTTCATCAACCTACGACGTTCTTCAGCTAGTTCTTCTTCTTCTCCTGCTCTAAATTGGCAAGCGTCAATTTCTTTAATTTGAAATGAAAAAAGATCAATTTTTTGGGCTACTTGTTGTTCACCAAGTGAAATTGCAGCAAGTTCCTTTTTCAATTCACGATAAGCTGAGTATTCCGTACTATAACGTTCTTTCAATGGATCAATGTCTGCACCTGCAAACTGATCCAACAAGGAGATATGTCTCTTATCATCCATTAACTCTTGGCTCTCATGCTGGCCGTGAACATCGATTAATGTTGCGCCTATTTCACGCAAAAGAGAAAGTGGAACTAGCTTCCCATTAACACGACAAACACTTTTTCCATTGTCATTTAAATCACGGCGTAAAATAACCATTCCCTCTTCAATTTCAATACCAGCTTCTGCACATTTATGGTAAGCAGCGTGATTTTCAGAAGAAATGGCAAAGAGTCCTTCAAGCTCGGCTTTTTTAGCACCGTGACGGATGAATTCCTGAGAACCTCGACCACCAGCTAATAGCTGTACCGCATCAATAATAATTGATTTTCCGGCACCTGTTTCACCTGTTAAAACCGTTAAACCTTCAACAAAACCTACTGTTAAGTCTTCAATAATTGCAAAATTTTTAATCGATAGTTCTCGTAACAAGACAACTCACCTCGGATTACAACATTTCAAGTAAGCGATTTCTTACTGATTCGCGTTGGGATTCTTCACGACATAAAATCATAATCGTGTCGTCCCCACAAATAGTACCTAATATTTCTGTCCAATCTAAATGGTCCAGTAATGATCCAATTGCATGTGCATTTCCTGGTAAAGTCTTCATCACTAAGAAGTGACTAGCACCATCAATGCTTACAAACGCATCTGCTAACGCACGATGTAGCTTTTGAATTGGATTGAAGCGTTGATCTGCTGGCAAACTGTATTTATAACGACCATCTTGAAGAGGTACTTTGATTAAATGTAATTCTTTAATATCTCTAGAGATTGTCGCTTGCGTTACATGGTATCCTGCTTCTTTTAGTAAATCGACCAAATCATCCTGTGTTTCAATATCATTATTAGCGATCATGTCGCGGATTCGAATATGGCGTTGGCTTTTATTCAATTTTTTTCACCTCTATGAATAATTATGCTCTTCTTTTTATAACCGTAACATCGATTATATAAAATCACAAGAAAAAAACACGACCCAAAAGAATGGGCCGCGTCATTTAAGTTGTTGATGTGCCTCACTCACCAAGGTATTGAAGTCTGTAAATGATTGCAGCTCTTCTCCTTGGTGTGGGTTGTACAGATGGAATAGAAACTCAATATTCCCTTCTCCGCCTGTAATCGGAGAATAGGAAGCATCTTTTACCACAAATCCAACTGATTCAGCGAATGTTGCAATAGATTCTAATACTTCTAAATGTATTTTCGGTTCACGAACGACACCTTTTTTTCCAACTTTGTCTTTCCCTGCTTCAAACTGGGGTTTCACTAGTGCAATAACATCTCCACCAGGTACTAACAACGTTTTTAACACAGGTAAAATCAGTTTTAGAGAGATGAAGGATACATCGATTGTTGCGATTTCAGGTAAACCTTCTCCCAAGTCAGGTGCTGTGACATAACGGAAGTTTGTACGTTCCATAACTGTTACACGTTCGTCTTGGCGGATTTTCCAAGCAAGCTGATTGTAGCCTACATCAAGTGCGTAGCAATGCTTCGCACCATTTTGTAGGGCACAGTCAGTAAATCCACCAGTAGATGAACCGATATCTAACATTAATTTATCTTGTACAGCAACATCAAAAATATCTAATGCTTTTTCTAGTTTTAAGCCTCCACGACTTACATAGCGTAGCTGCGACCCTTTAATAGTAAGTTCAGAGTCAACTGGTATTTTCTCACCCGGTTTATCTAGTCTTACTTCATTTGAATACACTTGCCCTGCCATGATCGTACGTTTTGCTTTTTCACGTGTTTCACAAAGTCCTCTTTCAACAAGAAGAATATCAACACGCTCTTTTTGTATTTTTGTTGTCATTATGCTTTTAAACCCGCTTGCTCTTTATTGTCTTCATTCACTAACTGTTGAATACGTAATACAGTTTCTTCAGCAGTTAAGTTAATTTCTTCAAGTAACTTATCAACACTACCATGTTCAATGAACATATCAGGAATACCAATACGATCAATTTGAGTTGTTGAATAATGATTGTCATTTGCAAATTCTAACACTGCACTACCGAAGCCACCTTGCAATACGCCTTCTTCAATCGTAAGGATTGGCTTTTTACTTCGCATTAAACCATGTAACATTACGTCATCCATTGGTTTGATAAAGCGTGCATTGACAATTTCAACTTGTATGCCTTGATCTGCCAATACTTCAGCGGCTTCTTGTGCCATTGGAATAGTCGTACCGAATGTTAATATTGTTGCATCTTTACCTTCACGAAGTACTTCCCAACTACCGATTGGTAGAGCTTTAAGCTCAGTGTCCATTGGTACTCCTAAGCCATTACCTCGAGGGTAACGAAGAGCGATTGGGCCCTCATTATAGTCAATAGCTGTTTTCACCATGTGTTGGCCTTCATTTTCGTCTTTTGGCATCATAATTACCATGTTCGGCATATGACGTAAAAAGGCAATATCAAAGACACCTTGGTGGGTTTCGCCATCAGCACCTACTAAACCAGCACGGTCAATTCCGATAAACACATTCAAGTTTTGACGACAAATATCATGTAATACTTGGTCATAAGCACGTTGAAGGAATGTCGAGTAAATCGCTAAAAATGGTTTCGTGCCATCTGCTGCCATACCTGCTGCCATAGTAGCTGCATGTTGCTCAGCGATACCAACATCAAACATACGATTAGGGAATTCACTAGCAAAGCCTTCTAATTTTGATCCAACTGGCATTGCAGGTGTAATTGCTACGATTCGTTCATCGACGCGAGCCAATTTACGAACTGTTTCTGCAATTAAGCTAGACCATCCTGGAGCAGTTGTTTTTGGTTTTACAAGATCACCTGTTTCCATTTTATAAGGGCCGGTACCATGCCAAGTTCCAACTGTATCATTTTCAGCCGGCAAATAACCTTTCCCTTTTTTCGTAATAACATGGATTAAAACAGGTCCTTGCATTCTTTTCGCGTTTTGTAATGTTTCTTCTAACGTCTCAAAATTATGACCATCAATTGGGCCAAGGTAAGTGAAACCTAGTTCCTCGAAGAATACACCTGACACAAGTAAATATTTTAAGCTATCTTTTACTCGTTCTGCTGTCGATGCTAATTTACCACCAACTGCAGGGATTTTTTTCAATAGCTGTTCTAACTCATCTTTTGCTTTGTTGTAATTATTCGCTGTACGTAAGCGTCCTAAAACATTATGCAATGCACCTACATTTGGAGCAATTGACATTTCATTATCATTTAAAATAACGATCATGTTTGTTTTTTCATGACCAATATGGTTTAGAGCCTCTAAAGCCATACCGCCTGTTAAAGCACCGTCACCAATAATAGGTACAACAAAGTTTTTATCGCCTTTAATATCTCGTGCTGCTGCCATCCCCATTGCTGCTGAAAGAGATGTTGAGCTATGTCCTGTTTCCCATACATCATGTTCACTTTCAATGCGTTTTGGGAAACCACACAACCCTTTATATTGACGTAGCGTATCGAATTGATCGGCACGGCCAGTTAAAATCTTGTGGACATATGCTTGATGTCCTACATCCCAGATAAACTTATCTTGTGGACTATTAAAAGCTCGATGCAAAGCAATAGTTAATTCAACTACGCCAAGATTCGGTCCAATATGACCACCTGTTACAGATAGCTTTTGGATTAAAAACTTTCGAACATCTTCACTTAAATCTTGAAGTTGTTTCGTATTCAATTCTTTCAAAAAGGATGGACTAGATATTTTGTTTAAATCCATCGCCATCACACACCTTTTCATTTAAATATTCATCGCACAATGTTTCACCTATTATAACAGTGTTAATCAATTGTACAAACTAAAACGGCCATTACTTGTTTCGATGAACAATATAATCAGCTAAGTCTTTTAGTAGACTGCTTTCCGAAGGCAGTTTTTCAAGCGCTTGTATAGCAAGGTTGTAATGATCTTGCAACTTTTCTTTAGCGCCTACTAATGTAAGGAGTGCGGGGTATGTGCTTTTATCGCTAGCAACGTCTTTACCAGCTGTTTTCCCTAATTGTTCTGTTGTACCTTCAATGTCTAAAATATCGTCTTGAATTTGGAAAGCAAGTCCGATATGATGCGCATATTCCACTAAGATTGCACGTTCTGCTTCTGAGGCATTTGCAATTATGGCACCTGACTCAATACTAAAACGAAGAAGGGCTCCTGTTTTGTTGACATGAACTTTTTCTAATTCTGCCAATGTTAATTGTTTAGTTTCGCCTTCGATATCTAGGATTTGACCTCCAACCATACCTTCAGCTCCGGCTGCTTCACTTAATTTATCCACTAATAATAAACGTGATACCGGTGAAATTTGTTGCATTCGAGCAAGGATACCAAATGCTAGTGTATTAAGTGCATCTCCTGCAAGCGTGGCAAATGCATCACCATACACTTTATGGTTTGTTAATTTGCCTCTGCGGTAATCATCATTGTCCATGCTTGGTAGATCGTCATGAATCAGTGAATAAGTATGAATCATTTCAATGACAGCAGCTACCGTAAATCCATCATCATTGCGAACATTGAAATGGTCCATAACTGCAAGCACAAAAAGTGGTCGTACTCTTTTACCGCCTGCGTTTAATGAATACAACATAGATTCTTTTAAAACTGCTGGCGCTTCAATATTCTCAACTAGTTCTTGCATTCGTTTTTCGACTGTTGGAATATTGTTTGCCATAAATTCTTTTAGAAGCTCAGTCATTTACTTTGTCCCTCTTCCCCTGTTGGACTAAAAGGCTTTTCGTTGCCATTGTCATCCATAATCGAGATCAGTTGCTGCTCTGCATTTTGTAATTGATCGTGACAAAACTGGGATAATTTCATCCCTTTTTTATATAAATCTATTGCATCTTCTAAAGGTACTTCACCTTGTTCTAGTTGATGAACGATTTCTTCTAGTTCTTCGATTGATTTTGCAAAAGATTGTTTCTTTTCAGCCATTATTCTTCTCCCCTCGCTTTCATTGTTATGGACGTAATTTCAGCATTCGCCTGACCATCTGGAAAATGAATAGTCAAATTTTGTTTCTCTTCTAATTGTTGTACTGATTTTACTACTTTTCCGTCTTGATAAACGATGCTATATCCACGGTTCATGATTGTTAAAGGATTTAATGCTTCTAGAGTACGAATGATGGATTTAAACGCATCTTGTTGCTTATTGATTGATTGCACTACACTTTTATCAAGCTGTGTGCTTAATCTTGCTACATGTTGCTGTTTATATCTCACTTCTTGAAGAGGTGTATTCATTTGTACACGATTTGCTAATTGTTGCAATGCCGCCTGTTTGTCTTTGATATAATAAGTCATTTGAGCTTGTAACTGTTCATCTGTACGACTTAACTTCTCGACAAACGGACGAAATAGACGGTCTGGATAAGCTATAGGATAGGATTTCTGTAACCGCTCTAATTGACTTCTTTCATGCCGAATGCGCGATTGTGTTAGTTGAAATAGTTGCGATCTACGCGTCAACAAGTGCTTCATTAAATCTTCGCTATTGGGTACAGCTTTTTTCGCTGCGGCTGTAGGAGTAGCTGCCCGCCAATCCGAAACATGATCTGCTATCGTAGTATCTGTCTCATGTCCGACACCACTAATAACAGGTATGTCACTTTCAAAAATAGCTCTAGCAACAATTTCTTCATTGAACGCCCAAAGGTCCTCAATTGAACCTCCACCACGGCCTACAATTAAAACATCGATTTCTTCCATTAGGTTCGCTTGCTGTATTGCTTTTACAATACTAGGAGCTGCTTGTTCTCCTTGCACGAGTGCTGGGAAAATCACAACATCTGCTAGAGCGTAATGTTGTGTAATCGTTGTACAGATGTCTCGTATGGCTGCTCCAGTTGGTGCTGTTACAACACCAATTTTGCGAGGGAATGTTGGTATCGCTTTTTTATGTCTTTCATCAAACAAGCCTTCTTTTAAAAGTTTTGCTTGTAATTGTTCAAAGGCGATATGTAAACTGCCTATTCCATCGGGCTCCATTGATACTGCATATAACTGATAACGGCCACTACCTTCATAGACATTAACATCTCCACGTATAAAAACCTTCATGCCATTTTCAGGGACAAATTTCAATCGATTTGCACTCTTCGCAAACATTACTGCTGCAATTTGTGTTTTTTCATCTTTCAATGTGAAATAGATATGGCCAGAACCTGTATGTTTTTTAACATTTGATAGTTCTCCTTTTACAAATACATCACGTAAATGAGGATCGGCATCAAATTTCTTTTTGATATATTTTGTTAGTGCTTGGACAGATAAATAAGGTGTACTTGTCAAAAGCCTCAGACTCCTTATCCGAACGTTTTAGCAGAAATTTAATTTCATAAAAAAAGCTGTCTTTCATCAGAAAAACAGCTTCTGCGTTACTATTTTACCTGTTTTGAACTCATTTGTCTTGAGTAAACCTTCTTTTCGCTGATTGCAATGTATTAAATAGTAACATTGTAATCGTCATTGGTCCGACACCTTTAGGTACAGGTGTAATTGCTGATACTTTATCAATAACTGAATCAAGATCAACATCGCCGCAAAGTTTATTGTTTTCGTCGCGGTTAATACCTACATCAATTACAACAGCGCCTTCTTTTACATGCTCAGCACCGATCATTTTTGCACGGCCTGTTGCTACTACTAAAATATCAGCTTGTGTTGTCATGGCAGCTAAATTAGGAGTTTTAGAGTGACAATAAGTCACTGTTGCGTCTTTTTGTAATAATAGTTGTCCCATTGGAACACCTACAATATGGCTACGTCCAATGATGACAGCGTGTTTACCTGCAACATCAATATTCGCATATTCTAATAACTTCATCACACCAAAAGGCGTACATGGTAAATATGTTGGTTGACCCAGCATCATTTTCCCTACGCTTTCTGGATGGAAACCATCTACATCCTTCTCAGGAGAAATAGCCGCGATAACGTTTTGTTCATCAATGTGTTTTGGAAGTGGTAATTGTACTAAAATGCCATCAATTGCAGTATCAGCATTTAGTTTGTCAATTTCGCTTAATAATGTTTCTTCTGAAATATCTTCTGATAACTCGATAAGTTCTGAGTAAATACCCATTTGTTCGCATGATTTCTGTTTGTTCGAAACGTATGTTTTAGAAGCAGGATTATCTCCTACTAATATAACTGCTAGTCCTGGTGTAATACCTTGTTCTTTTAAATCATTCACTTCTAGTTGAATAGATTGTCGAATCAAATCTCCAATTTCTTTACCATTAATTAGCTTACCTGACATTATTAATAACACTCCCAAATTTAACTTAGAATTTATTATTTAGCGTATTTTGATAATACGCCATTTACGAAGCGGCTAGATTTCTCATCACCATATGTTTTACTTAACTCAATTGCTTCGTTTAAAACGACATTCTTCGGTGTTTCTGGTGTATATAAAATTTCATAAACCGCTAAACGTAAAATTGTACGTTCAATTTTCGCTAAGCGAGGTAATGACCAATTTTCTAGTTTTTCAACTAATGACTTATCGATTTCTTCCATGTGTAAAACAGTACCTTGTACTATTTGTTCGAAGAATGGCGAACTCTCTTCACCTACGATATGTTCAATTGCTTCTGTAACTGTTAATTCTGTATTTTCTAGTTGAAAAAGTACTTGTATCGCTTTTTCACGCGCTTCTCGTCGCTTCATTTATATAGTTCTCCTTTATACTACTACATTGGGGATATTCTGACATATTACCTCTATAAAACAGGATAAAACGTACAAAACAAACCCGAAATGTGAAGTGTTTCATTAAATATGCATTTAGCATTATCTTATCACATTTTTCGATTCAATTCATCGATTCATTTAACTTTTAAATAGTCAGAAAAAGCATCACTTCATATGAAGTGATGCTTTGCTTAGAGTTTAATAACAAAATATCAATAGAAATTATTAAATACTTTCATTACTTTTCAATCAATTCCCTATTTTAACAACTGATCAATCCACTCTTGCACTTTCAAACCTTCTACAAACGATACAATAAGGGAATCCTTACCGATGATCGAATTATGACACGCGTCCATAAGGCTTTCAGGCTGAGTATCTGCATTAAATAACACTTCTTTTTGATCTGTTTCACTAATCCATAGTTCTGACCAATTGCGGAGCGTTATCACTTTTTTTGTTCCAAAAACCTTAAATTCTAAACGTTCTTCTTGCCCAATCCCTGACAGGCTATTCAAAACAATTGGTATACCACTTTCTGTTTTAGCTAATGCAGACACACCTGTTTCACACAAATCCCTATTTTCTGGATATGTCGTCTCGTGAGAAGTAATCTTAAAATCACCGAATAGATAATGCGTAAGTTGAAAATAATGTGGAAATATCTCTCTTATGAAGCCTCCTTGTTCTCTTGAAGCAATCCACGGATTTTGTTGCCATTTCCTTGGCCAATGTGGAAAGTATGTATGCAATTCAATACGAACAATATCGCCAAGTGAAGCCGTATTTATCGCTTCTTTAAGACTATGTATAGCCGGACTGTACATTAACGGGAAATGCATTGCTGTTTTGACATTTGCTTCAGCTGCAGCTTTTACCATTCTCATGCTATCTTGTGCATCGTGAGCGAGAGGCTTTTCGGAAAGAATATTCAAACCATGTTTAGCTATTTGTTCTGCCAGAGGAGCATGACTTACTGGAGGCGTCCCAATATAAACCCAGTTTGGATTTGATAGAAAAAGCTCGTTTAATGTTTCTGCAACTGGAAGTTGATACTTTTTTGAAACTTCTTCTAGTCTTGTTTTATTTTCATCGAATACAGATACGATTTCGCAATTAGGATGAGCTAAAATTTGATTAATGATTCGCTCCCCTACAACTCCAGTACCAATTAATGCAAAAGTAGTTCTTGACATAACGCACTCTCCTTCTTAGATATATGTATAATTTTTTCTTCCTATTAAAGTCATTATTTTCAGAATGAAAATAATGACTATATAAATAGTTAATCATATTGATAGAATAATGAATAGTCAAAATATTTCTAAATCACTTTTCATTTCCTATAGTTCTAAATCAATATTAAATACCTCAATATGAGTAATGTTTCGCTAACGGGAAAGACTATTCTACAAAGGAGTGATGTAAAGTGGCGAAAAAGAAAATATTAGTTCCTGATGCTCGCGTAGAATTAGACAATTTAAAATCTCGAGTTATGAAAGACATGGGTTATGTTGTAGATAGCAACAATCCTAATAATGTAAAATACGAAATTGCCGATGAGTTAAATATCCCACTGAATAAGGGGTATAACGGAAAACTCACTTCTGAAGAGGCAGGAAAAATAGGTGGACCAATTGGCGGCAATATGGTTAAAGAATTGGTAAGATTGGCCCAAGAACAATTACAAAAAAAATGATATATCTGCTGATCCTTCATTAATAGCTTAGACAAACATCAGCCCCAGGTTAACCACTCAACTAAAGGACCAATGATGTTGTCTAATATACCTTTAAAATAAAGGTTCCAAAGAAAAACAAATTGTTTTTCTTTGGGATTTTTTCATTTGCTCTGTTTAGAGGAGAAATCTAACTCCTGCCGCATTGTTGATTCTGATAATCCATTAACATCTATTTAATAAGAAAGTGTTTTTCTCGCAAAAATATTTTATGGTATGATGTTTAGGTTGCTTATCTACTATGTGACAAATTTACAATTCATCCAAGAGAAGAGGTACTTACGCACCATGCACCACACAAAATTATCAAAGCGACATTGGTTGCTCATCTTAACACTTTCTTTATTAACATTTGTTCTCGGGACAAGCGAATTTGTTATTGTCGGAATCTTAACCGATATTTCCTCGAGTCTTCATATAACAAATGCAAAAGCAGGCACACTCGTTTCTGCGTTTGCAATTACGTTTGCTATCGCCACACCACTAGTAATGTCTGCAACAAGTCATTTTCCAAAGCGTAAATGGATGTTGTTTTTGATAGGGTCTTTCATCGTCCTGAATGCTTTATGTGTAATCTCGACGAGCTACTTCATGCTCCTTGCATTTCGAGTTATGACAGCGATTGTAACAGGAGTATTAATCTCTCTAGCCATGCTTGTTGCAAGTGAAACTATGCCGATTAAAAAACGCGGACTTGCTATATCTTTCGTTTTCGGTGGTTTCACTCTTGCAAATGTCGTTGGAGTGCCAATTGGTATTGTCATCGCCGAATCGTACGGCTGGAATGCCACTTTCTTGTTAACTACTTTCCTAGGTGGATTGGCTTTTTTGGCATCCTTTTTCGTCTTACCTAATAAACTCAGCCAAGTTCGCAGTTCAATACGGGATCAGTTTTCTTTATTGACCAATCCAAGAATTTTGATGGCTTTTTTCATTCCTGCTCTCGGATTTGGCGCAACTTATGCCGTCTATACGTACCTTGTTCCTATCTTGAAGGGAATGGAAGTACCGAATCATTCAATTAGTTTAGTCTTATTTGGGTATGGATTTATCTCGATTTTCAGCAACATCCTTGCCGGCAAAATTGCTAGCAACAATGCAATCGGTCGCCTTCGGTTTGTTTTTCTCGTGCAGGCAGTTGTTCTGACAAGTTTATTTTGGACTACAAATCATTTCATTATAGGATTGGTAAACATTGGATTTATGTCGTTAATGGCTATCCTTTTAACAACATCTACTCAACTTTATTTAATAGATCTTGCCGAAATTTATCAGCCAAAAGCAACAGGACTAGCTGCTTCACTTATGCCAGTGGCAAGTAACGTAGGTATCGCTTTTGGTTCTGCATTAGGCGGAATTGTATACCATCAAGGGAATTTAATGAATGTAACATGGGTCGGTGGGATAGTTGCAGTCAGTGCAAGTCTCCTAACTTTTTTTAGTTATCATTTAGATCAAAAACAAAAGAAATCAGCATAAAAGGGAAGCAACAAACACTTGGCTTGCTTCCTACTATATTTCCAAAAGAACTAAAATACCCCATGCCATAATTTGATATTATAGTGATCCCTTTATATAAAATTGAAAAAAGAAGTATCATGGACATTTAATTGTACTTTGATACTTCTTTTTTAATTACTGCTTACTATGATTTTGTTTCATTCCCAAAGAAGTGGGAGTTTAAATTAAACAATCAAATTAAAAAACCTTATTTTTTATGATACGGCTCGCTGTAACTAATCTAAATGAGTTTTTTTGTATTCTTAATCCCACATCATAATAAAATTCACATTATTATAACTAATAAAATAAGAGATATGCCTTTTAGAAATATCCCTCAGGCAATTGAATCTGGTAGGCTTCCGTTTGTTTAACTGAATTGATGAGATTTCCAATAGATGAGTTAGAAATTGTTTCCACTAGATAAACAAAGCTTATATTCTTAGGGTACACCATTTATTTCAAAAAACATTGGATGTGTGGAAAAACACCCGCATAAAATATGCATATCAAATCACCTCGACTTTTAGAGATGTTGAAGAAAAATAATAATGTATCTACTTAGCAAATTCTTCTTAACCTTCACTCCATAAAAATAACCCTCGTAAGTATTGTTAACCTACGGGGTTATTGTCTTATAATGCTACTCTTTTACATTTTCATCGGCTTCGACCAATTGCTGTCTTATCAGCTCTAACTGATCTTTATTTTGTTCCACTGTATCCATATGCTCATGACGGTGTTCTGCATTTGAGAGTGCATTTTTTGCATGGGATATAGAATTGAAAGCATGCTCAACCGCTATCTCCTCTGGGTGTGACATCGCTTGCTTAACGGCACGATCCGCCTTTTGAACAGAGTTGCTTAACAAAGTACTTGGATGATCCTTTTTCCAACTTGTATCCGAATGCTTAGCCATTGTTCCACATTCCTTTCCATACATATTGTGATCCAATGCTTAGTATTGTAATATGTTCAGAAAATATGCACTGAGTAAATCTAATGAATACCGATGTATTTTTTTATTCATTCAGTCCTAATACTTTATAAATTTTTCTAATTCTTTTTAATTGAGGTGCTGTAAGTTCATTTTCTCTTCGTTTTAACACAGTTAAAAATGCTTCTTTATTATCATTATTAACAGCTATTAGGGTACTCTCAGCGTGTTGGGGGAGATCTTTAAATCTGCAAGTTTCTAAATGATGAAGCAGGAACGGAAAAATTCGTTCATTGTTTTCCTTGCTCGTGGATGCTAACTTTGCTAAAGTTAATACCCCTTTATCAACAGTAATAACGGAGCCAGTTTTCATAGTTGAAAAAATCATTTCAAGATGCTCCATCATAATCGTAGATGACATTGTTACAATGGTAGATAATGCTGTCATTGCACCCCAAACTAAACGGTTATTTCTACTTTGCAATAAATTTATAAAGGTTAAAGTGAATTCACTTATAAGCTCTGGTTTAACTTCCCCAATTTCATATGCTACTTTAATACAATCTTGTTGAATTCCTTTATCCTTATTAGATAAGTTTTGTATAACTTCTTTTATACCTTCAAGATTATGATCTTTAACTAATTCCTGTGCTAGTTCAATATTTGGTTCTTCATCACGACGTTGTAACTTCGAAGCCAGCTTAGGCACTATCGTCATATTATCCCTCTTTTATGTTGATATCATTCTATTCACATACTATCATATTAGTCAGAAAATATTATGTATTAAGTTTTACAGAGAACATTGGGACAAAGATTTACATAAATTAATTTTATAGATTATTACAAAAAAATCTTTTACTTTACCATTTATAAAACCTCATTTACATGAAACGGTTCTCGTTAATGGAGCTAAGTGAGGTTTTATCAATTCACCAAAAAATAAGACTCGATTCTATACTAGAATCGAGTCTTATCATGTAGGAATAATGGATCATCTTAACCTTTTCTAGATAAAGATAAAACTTAATACTTATCTTTACTTATCTTTTTAATAAGTATTTTGCTAACTGGCGGTTTTCTTTATCTTTTGTAGTAGTTGCGATGTTTTTAACAATATCCTGTATAGTAGATTGTTGCGTGATCGATGGGGACCATTCTTCTAATACACTTAATGCATGGTATTGTAAACTCCCATTATCTGATTTAAGAGCAGCTTGAATCAATGCTAGTCCTACTCCTTCATGCTCATGTAAATCTTGAACAATAAGTTGCAGACAATCTTGTTCATCATTTGATAGACTCGATAACGATAAATGCGTTGCTGCAAATTCACAGAGGTCTTTAATATGCTGACGATTATTTGTATCCATAACCGCATAGTATAATTCACTGTTTGTGGGATATTTCTCTAGCATATCAAACAAATTCGGAGTGACGTCTACTTGATAGAAGCGAGCGATTTCAAGTGCTTTAAAATTATTATCCTGTTGTAGTGCATCCATTGCAAGCTGAGGCCATTTAGGATCATTTATAAATGGTTGAATCGCTTGTTGAATAGAAGTACACTCATGTTGTTTCCATTGGTCATTAAACCGTTCTTCCCAAACTTCTTTTTCAGCATTTAAAAATTCACTTATTTTCATCAGTGGATAAAAATCTTCAAGTGTTTTACAGTGTATACGCGCATGGTAAACGAAGCGCGAAAGAACGTCGCTTGCATACGGATAATCTTCGATACTCTCTGGAGCACGCTCATTTAGTAACGCTTGGATGATAATACTTGCTCCATCATATAACTCTTTTGAAATCGTCTCTTCGTATAGAGCTATGTCAAGCTCTCCATTTATGGCACACTGATAGGCTAGATATTCATTCATAATGAGATTTTCACAGCCCTTTGTCAGTAGCCATTGTTTTATTTCTGGCGTCGTTGCTTCCAGTTGTTTAACAGCCCTAATTTTGCCCCAACCATGGACGGACTGAGCGAGTCGCCAAATTTGGTTGTTTGCTTGCATTGTGCCATTTTTCAATGCAAATATGACATATGGTGTGAATTCTTCATGCATACCTAAGGTGAATAATAGCTCTTTATATTTTTCACAATTCGTACAACCAAGTACGATGATTGAAAATTTCACAACCTCTCTATGTGCTGCATGGTCAAGAAGCCATAATGCCTCTTGTTGTACAAGAGATTCGTCCAATTGAGCTTGCTGGAATCGCTCAATAAATTCATCGCCATAGCTAGCGATATTGTCAAAAATGATTTTTTCGTATGTTACTTTTCGTGTTTTCGTAGTAGGTTGATTTAGTTGTTCTTCAAAAAGCTTTAGTAGCTTTTTCACATAAAATGGAGTAGGTGTGTCATCTACAAAATTATCGTATAAACCCGCAGCCAATCGCGGATGATTTTCATCATACAAGTATTCGTCATCTGGTAAATAATCTTCTACTATTTTGTTGTGAGTCTGAACTTGTTTTTGAATAAAGGGAACAATTTTCTCTTTATTATCCCATGGGAGAAAGTCTAACTTCAGTGAATCATCTAAAATCGTTTCATTGTCGATTTTAACAATACATTTAAAGCGTATATAACCACCGAGTTTAACGGAAACCATGTGCTTTGTTCCATCTTGCAGCTCAAGTATCCCTGATAATTTCGAATACGGAACAATATGCGAAAATAAATATTTTCGTTTATTCATATCGACTGTTTTACCATCAATGATAAGTAGCTCTTCTTTTATCTCGTTTATAATTTCAATACAATGCCCTTGATAATCAATCTTCCATGTTTTATGTACTTCTTTTTCTACATCTTTCATTACATTACGCATTTCACGTTTAATTTCATCTTTAAAACCCATTAAGTCCTCCTAAAAATATGGATGGAATACAGAATTTTTTACATTTATAATAGTTTCTGATTCCTTCTACAAACCGAAATTTTTACTTTATATTTTCTTTATAACATCTATCAAGGAAATACCCTATATTGAAAAAAATATGTGAAAGAAGATATTTCACATACTCTTTGCTCATTATTTAATCATATTGTTGCATCCTCTATTTTCGTACTACTGGGTCAGGGTAATCGTCATAATTGGATTTTCTTTCACAACTGATGAATAATCCGTTTTTTTGTCCGATTCCTTTACCATCTTATCCTCTGATCCACTTTCTGTTGATGATCCACACCCCGTTAAAACAAAAGCTATCGCCATCAGGCTAAAGACAAAATAAAATACTTTATATCTCGTAAACATTTTCATTTTAACACCTCTGTGTAATCAGTTATAAATTATATAACTATAAGATAGCTCACGACAACCCAAAATGGCACACTAATCATTTAGTCCCTTCCCATTGAGAATTTGCTGCGTATATTTTTCAACCTATGACACTCGAGTTTTAAGTTGTTTTGGTTGTGAGAAATAGTTGTAGGATGAGTTTCTCGTGAACATCCTTTAGCAAGGTATCTTTGTGAAACAAAAGCGCACAATATTCTTTAAAGCCATGGATTAATACAATGTTTTTGTTCTCAAACATATACCAAAGATGCTTCCACTTAATTTCTTCGGTCAGCTCAAAATCAAGAACGATCCTTCTCAACTGTTCAAATCTTTCCTTCCATTTTTTGGTTTTACTTAAAATTCAACAACCTCAGGATTTTTTCTACTATTTGTCATCCAGGAATACCGTACCAGTACTGATAATTAACAGTTATTTTATAATACTAGAATAATTATTGACATAAAATTAATTCTATATAATAATAGGTTTTGTATTAGAATCATTTTAATTAAGGCGTGATGATTATATTCAATAATAATTATTATTTTCCTTATAAAAATATGGCTTTATACTCAAACTAACTAAGAACAAAACATATTAGGAGGAGATTTATTATGTCTCTAATCGGAAAAGAAATTTTACCATTTAAAGCCTCTGCTTACAATGCTGGTAGCGGTGAATTTATCGATGTTACAGAACAAAGCATGAAAGGACAATGGAGTGTTGTTTGCTTTTATCCTGCAGACTTTACATTCGTTTGCCCTACCGAGCTTGAGGACCTACAAAACCAATATGCTGAGCTAAAAGAGCTTGGAGTTGAAGTTTTTTCTGTTTCAACAGATACACACTTTACTCATAAAGCATGGCATGATCACTCAGAAGCTATTAGCAAAATCAAATATGTAATGATTGGTGACCCTTCACAAAAAATTACTCGTATCTTCGATGTATTGGACGAAGAAGAAGGTCTTGCAGATCGCGGTACTTTCATTATCGATCCAGACGGTGTTGTACAAGCACTTGAAATCAATGCTGGCGGCATCGGCCGTGATGCAAGTATTCTTGTTAACAAAATTAAGGCAGCTCAATATGTGCGTAACAATCCAGGTGAAGTTTGCCCAGCAAAATGGCAAGAAGGTTCTTCTACACTTAAGCCAAGCCTTGATCTTGTAGGTAAAATTTAAGGAGTACAATCAATGATACTTGATGCAGATATTAAAGAACAATTAGCCCAATACCTTCAAATGATGGAGGGTGATGTGCTACTTAAAGTTAGTGCAGCATCCGATGATGTTTCTCGTGACATGTTGGCTTTAGTAGATGAATTAGCCACTATGTCATCTAGAATTAAAGTAGAAAAAACAGAATTACAGAGAACACCGAGCTTTAGTGTAAATCGTATCGGCGAAGAAACTGGAGTAACTTTTGCGGGTATTCCTCTTGGACACGAATTTACTTCATTAGTATTGGCTTTACTTCAGGTAAGCGGAAGAGCTCCAAAGGTCGATCAGAAAATCATTGATCAAGTGAAAAGAATTGAAGGCGAATATCACTTTGAGTCATACATTAGTCTAAGTTGTCATAACTGTCCTGATGTTGTACAAGCTCTAAACGTTATGAGCGTTCTAAACCCTAACATTTCACATACGATGATTGATGGTGGTGCATTTAAGGAAGAAGTAGAAGCCAAAAACATTATGGCAGTACCTACAGTTTTCCTTAATGGCGAATCATTCGGCAGCGGCCGTATGACACTAGAAGAAATCCTTGCTAAAATGGGAGGTACTTCAGATGCGTCCGAGTTTGCTAATAAAGATGCATTCGATGTCCTTGTTGTTGGAGGCGGACCAGCGGGGGCAAGTGCTGCCATCTATGCAGCACGTAAAGGCATTCGTACAGGAATTGTCGCTGAACGCTTTGGCGGTCAGATTATGGACACTTTGAGCATTGAAAACTTTATTAGCGTAAAGTCTACTGAAGGTCCTAAGCTCGCAGCAAACCTTGAAGAACATGTAAAAGAATATGACATTGATGTCATGAACTTACAGCGCGCTAAACGTTTAGAAAAGAAAGACCTTATTGAAATTGAACTAGAAAACGGGGCTGTTCTAAAGAGCAAAACTGTTATCCTTTCAACAGGTGCTCGCTGGCGCAATGTTGGTGTACCTGGTGAGGCTGAATTTAAAAATAAAGGCGTAGCTTACTGCCCACACTGTGATGGTCCATTATTTGCTGGCAAAGACGTAGCCGTTATTGGTGGCGGAAATTCCGGCGTTGAGGCAGCCATCGACCTTGCGGGAATTGTGAAGCACGTAACCGTTCTTGAATTTAATCCAGAGCTAAAAGCAGATTCTGTACTGCAAGATCGTCTACACAGTTTGCCGAATGTAACGGTTCTAAAAAATGTTCAAACTCAAGAAATTACTGGAACTGACAAAGTAAACGGGGTTACTTATGTTGAGCGTGATACAGGAGAAGCTAAGCATATTGAGCTTGCCGGAATCTTTGTTCAAATCGGTCTTGTACCTAATACTGACTGGTTAAGTGATACCGTTGAACGTACTAAATTTGGTGAGATCATTGTAGATAATCACGGGGCAACGAATATCCCTGGTGTATTTGCTGCAGGAGACTGCACGAACAGCCCGTATAAACAAATCATTATTTCAATGGGATCAGGAGCTACTGCATCTTTAGGTGCATTTGATTATCTAATCCGAAATTAATGAGTGAACACGGTAGGAAGCACGACTCTAATTGAAATGCTTTCCAAAATCTAAATTTACCTAATAAAGGACTGTTGTAAATTAATTTACAACAGTCCTTTTTCTTTATAATTTTCCATCAAAACGCATACTATGCTATTATTTTAGCTGCATATAAGATACACTCGTTATTATTTAACATCTTACATATTTGCGCTTGAAACCAAGCTTTCCCCTATCTACTTCCTTTTGAATGCTTTCAAAAGCGTGTAGTTTTTTATTGTACCTTTTGACTTCTGCTAAGATTCGTATTGCTGCTCCATGAAAAGGCAGTCATCGATTTTATACTTTAAAGCGAAAAATATTACTTGTATTCGGCAATACCTATTTATATTTCCCTAGTTTCTTCCCTTAGCCATCCGCTCTCTTCTTCATTAAAATAAGGAGCTAGCTTCGTATATACCTCTTGATGATAATTATTTAACCATTGCTTTTCACTCTCTGTTAACATATCTTTATTGATACCTTCAAGGATTCTTTCATTTCTAACTCTCCATAAAAATATCCTTATGAACAGCGTACTATTGTTCACATGGCATTAAGTTTCCGATCCGATTCTTGATGTTCATTTTAAAGTAAAAGATCCAATTCCTTTTCTATTTCCTTATCTTGAATTTGAATATTATCAGATTTACTAAAAAAATTGCTGACTGGCCAGGTATTCTGTAAATATGCATTGAACGTTTGAATATTCGGTTCTTCTGAACGAAATTTCAAATTAATGGAAGAGGTAACAATCGATTTTGAAGCTTGTTGAAGGATGATAATAGTACCATCTTTTATTTCATTCTTAATTGCATTTTCGCCTAAAATGCCATATCCAGTTCCATTTAACACTGCCCGCTTAATCATCTCGTCACTTCCGCCAACCATAATCATAGAGTGAGGCTTGATTCCTCTTTCTTTGAAAAATTGTTCATTGATATTACTAAAACTGCAATGACGGTCATAGGAGATAAAGGTATCTTCCCGTAGTATATCATGGACACTTTTTCTATTACTGACTTCTGAAGATGCGACCAAAAAAGTATGTTCTTTCTCTAAAAAGGACTCTTTGATATCGCTATCATTACACTCATTAGCAATAATTGCAATATCAGCCACATGGTCTCTTACACTTTGGATAGCATGGACGGTATTTAGCGGCAAAAGACTTATTTTCACTTCCGGGTATATTTCAGTGTATGATTTTACAATAGGTGGAAGATGTTGAGTGCAATAATATTCAGAAGCAGCAATTATAAGAATACCAGTTGGTCCATGTAACTCTTCCATGTCTCTTTCAATCTCTTCTATAAGGTCAAATAAGTGATTGACATGCCCTTTTAGTTTTTGTCCAGCAGATGTTAACATCGTTTTTTTGCCTACTCTAGTTAATAGAGTATGATTCAATTCTTTTTCTAATGATTGTATTTGAATTGAAATAGTAGGTTGTGTATATTTTAATCTTTTGGCGGCCTTCGTCAGATTTAATTCTTCTGCAACCACTTGAAATGTTTTTAAATTTCTAAGTTCCATCTAATCATCACTTCCCCTTCCCCATATTCGAAAAATGTTTAATTTAACCATAGCGATAAATCTATAATAGATTTATTGCCATGGGATCTTACTTCTATTATAAATTACCAATTCTTCTACTTCCATTTGTTCATTTTATATTGGAAAATTTAACACTGATGCAAGGATATTTTATTAGATATTTTAGAAATTCACTTTCTTAATTAATCATCCTATTAAGACTCTTTACATAATCGTATTCTATAATTATGGCATGTTATTTTACGAGAGAATCATATTCTTTGTTCTTTATTAGTGGACGCTCTAATAATATCTCTCCAAATAGAGAACCTATAAGAGTTACTGCGATTTGAGCGGTTTTATTTTTTATCCAAAAATTAGATTTACTTCTACAATTTCTGCTGATGTAATAATTTCTGCATCTGCTAACATCTCCATAGCTAAATGACTTTCGCGGTAACTAATCTATAGCACTAACATCATATTACTAGTACTATGTATTTTTATTAATGGTTCCACCTTGTCGATAGGTCAAACCTCAATTCTTATACATTTAACGATAAAAGTTTTTTATAGTTCATTTAGCCGCCTCTTACTCGTTTCAGGGGAGTTCTTTTAATATAAGGTAACTTTCTATACGGTTACGGTATAAAAACTCAAATTTCCCTATTTTAACTATTAAATTTCCTTATGATCGTCATTTGACTAACTTTCTGAATTATAAGAAAATTACACCAATGAAGGATGAAATGGGGATGAAATTATGATTAATTGGAAAACCATAAATGAGGAAGGCTTATTAGCCCCTACTATGGCAAAAGATTTTCCCAATCTACCAGTGGTAAAATCTGAGGGATTTTTCTATATAGGTTATGATGGCAAAAAATACTTGGATTTTACTTCTGGTATCGCTACGGAAAATACAGGGCACAGACATCCAAAGGTAATTGCGGCAATCAAGGAGCAGGTGGACCATTTAATTCATGGTCCGATCGGAATTATTAATTTCGACTCACTCTTTTTGTTAGCTAAAAAATTGAAAGCGGTTTTACCAAAGCCATTAGACTGCTTCTTCTTTGGGAATAGCGGGGCTGAGGCTATTGAAGGCGCGGTAAAATTAGCTAGACATGTTACAAAGAAACCATATGTCATTTCTTTCATTGGTGGATTCCATGGCAGAACAATGGGAGCCCTAAGTCTAACAACCTCAAAAAGCAAATACAGAAAAAACTTACCAGTAGGGGCCAATATGACCTATCAATTACCCTATGCTCAAATAACAGAAACACCAGAAGGATTAGACCATGATGAATATTGGGCAAAACATGTCGAAAAGGACTTTGAACGACTATTTAATCATCAAGTTTCTCCAGATGAAGTGGCAGCAGTTATTTTAGAACCTGTGTTAGGAGAGGGTGGTTATGTTGTCCCACCAAAAGCATGGCTACAAAAAATTAGAGAAATTTGTGATCGGCATGGAATCTTGCTAATCTTTGATGAAATCCAAACAGGTTTTGGCCGAACAGGTGACTGGTTTGCAGCTAATCGGTTTGGGGTAACACCAGATATAATGGCAATTGCAAAAGGAATCGCTAGTGGCTTGCCGCTTAGTGCAACAGTTGCTTCACGAGAATTAATGGAACAATGGACTATAGGTAGCCATAGTACAACATTTGGTGGGAATCCTGTTGCGTGTGCTGCTGCATGTGCGACAATTGACGTTTTGAAGGAAGAAGGCTTAATCGACAATGCAAGAATTTTAGGAGACTATGCATTAAATAGATTAATAGATTTAAAAAGAAAACATCCTGTCATTGGAAATGTTCGAGGCATCGGCTTGATGCTAGGCATTGAAATTGTCCACCCTATCACAGGCAAACCAAATGGGTCAGGGTTAATGAACATTCTTGAGAAGTGTTTGCATAAAGGGGTCATCTTCTATTTAAGTGGGAATAAAGGAGAAGTCATACGAATGATACCTCCGTTAAATATCGATAAGGAGTATTTAGACAAAGGTATTTCCTTGCTTGACGAAGCAATTACTGAATACGAATTAGAATTAGGCTTTGGGGGTGTATAGATGAATATTCTTGATACTATTGTTCTCCTTCTTTACTTTGGTGTTTTAGTGATTATTGGAATAGTTGGAGTTAATAAGGTAAAGTCGAAAAAGGACTTTCTTCTAGCCGGAAGTCGATTAGGATACTTCACCCATGTTGGTTGTTTAGCGGCTGTTATTATTGGCGGCGCTGCTACGATGGGTACAACTACTTTGGGCTATAATTACGGGATTTCAGGTTTTTGGTTTGTATCAATGATGGGATTAGGAATCGCAGCATTAGGTCTTTTCGTCGTCAATAAGATTGGTGGGTATGAGGTTTTTACTATTAGTCAATTACTCGGAAAACGTTTTGGTGAAGGGACTCAGCTTATAAGTGCCATTGTTACCGCTATCTATACACTTATGGTCGTTGTGACGCAAGTTATTGGTATGGGAAATGTAATACATGTTTTGCTCGGATGGCCACTTATACCCTCTATGGCTATTGGTGGAGGAATAGTCCTCTTCTATACAATTTTAGGTGGAATGTGGAGTATAACCTTGACCGATATTATCCAATTTGTGGTTATGACAATCGGTGTGTTCTTTATTATGTTCCCATATAGTATTGTGAATGTAGGAGGATTATCCGCTCTATTTCATAGTGTTCCAACGGGTCATCAAGAGCTTACGAACATCGGTTGGGATCGCATTTTCCAATACTTTTTATTATACTTCTTTGGCTTAATTGTTTCTCAAGACATTTGGCAACGTGTATTTACAGCAAAGAACCAAAAGGTCATGAAAAGCAGTGCTATATCAGCTGGTTTATATAGTGTTTTTTATGCTGTAGCACTAAGCATAGTTGGGATGTGTGCATTCATATTACTTCCGAATTTAGGAGACTCACAATCTGCCTTTACTAGTCTTGCATTAGAAATTCTACCGCCAGGCTTGTTAGGACTTGTTCTTGCTAGTGTTTGTTCTGCTCTCATGTCAAATGCTTCAGGAGCTATCTTTGCCTCGTCTACTCTAATCACAAACGATATAATTAAAGTATATTTTAATAAAGATATGAATGATAAAGATATCATCCGAACATCTCGATTTGTCATACTTGGGTTAGGTGTACTTTCAATTATTTTCTCAATTTGGATTCAAAACATTCTTGTCGCATTAGATATGGCCTATGCCATTTTATCAGGTGCAATCTTCGTACCGCTTATTATCGGTCTATATTGGAAGCGTGTAACAAGCCAAGCGGCTTTCTATTCTATTATTGCTAGTACACTAGTGATCTTTGTTACATTTATGATTTACGGTATTACGTCTACACTTCCTATTATTTATGGCTTATTTACAGGAATCATTGTAATTGTCGGGTTGACATTACTTACTCCTGTAGATAAATACAAATTCAATAAGAGCAAAACTAAAAATTATCCGGGAATGATTGAGAAAAACAGTAGTAATTATTAATAGAATTAACGACCTAATAATGAACTTATTAAAAGAGGCAGGAAAACTGCCTCTTTTACATTTTGCATTACAGAAGGCTATTTTAATAGGCTGCTTTACAAAATTTGAATTCATTACTTTCTTACACCATTCGAATTACCCCAAATTCAATCTCCTCTATCTCCCTGCCCATTTATTCATTTAGACCAATTTTCCCTTTCATTACAGATACTTATTCCGACAAATATTCTCATTAAAACTCCATAATAAAAAGCAGGGAATTCGTTAGTGATTCCCCACTTTTTTGATATTATTTCTACTGTTATTTTGAATTTCTAAAGAAACTCGTCAGCATTGTACATCTTCATTTTAACTCGACGCTGAGGAAGAAGCAGCTTGGTCCGCCTTCACACAATCAATTGCGACAACGAGTGCAATAATGATGGCCTCCATCTCTTCATTCAATATTTGAACCTTATAGCTATCGCCCCAAGTGAACCACTCCTTGCTCACTTTACCGATGACTTCACCATACTGTAAAACCTGAAAGTCCATATCCCACCAGTTACCATGTACCTCAATGTCTGCGGCATCAATTGTATAACGTGCTTTAAAGAAAGAAAACTCTTTCTTAATCGTTAACACTTCTCGACCATTGACCTCAACAAAAAACTTTGGTAAAAAAGCTGAATACCTTTTTAGTAATAAGTGCGACTTCATCTCTTGTTGTATTCATAATGGAGAAAGTCTTTGGAATTTGCATAAAACTTCCCTCCACATAATAGATATCCTTCTCCTGCTGATCCTTTACCGTAAATTTGCCACTTAGGCTGAATACCTTCTGCTTTATAAAAAGTTGCTTCATACTGTGCCCCCTTCGATATAGCATATTACTAAAGCACCGATTTCATCATAGTTATTAATAATGATTGAAATCGTTTTTTTAGTTTTGTTTAAGAAAATTTGCTTAAAAGAAAAAATATATTTATTAAATATATTCAATACATTATATCGAAATACCTTCTTAACGAAAAAAGGTATGCAAGTAAAGAAGTATGCATACCTTGTTAATCTATTCAACACATAATAAAACCGCACTTATTTATGAGACGGTTCACCGAAACTAATATTTACCAAAATTGTCCGTAATGAGAGGCTATTGTTTAACATCTTACATGTTTGCGTTTGAAACCAATCTTTCCTCTATCTACTTCCTTTTGAATACTTTCGAAAGCGTTTAGGAAACTACTTTTTTTATTGTCCCTTTTGACTTCTACTGGACCTACTGCCTTTGCAATATCGACCGCCTTTTCATGGAGCGGCAAATACGAGACTCCTACTGTGTATAGGAAATTATTCATAGCAGATTTCGTTCGTTCTGGAGAAACGTGAATCGTATTTTTCACAATTTCAATCATGTTGGCAATCTTGCTTTCAGAAAATTCTTCGTCTAAACGATTCCCTAGAAGCCAACAGTAGCAACTCCAGCCCGCTGACATTCTTAATTCTTCACCGCTTGCAATCCATTTATCAGCAACGTCTTGTGCAATATCTGCTTCCGCTAAAGTTACTGCTACCACATAATCGGACAGCATATAAAAATATGCCCCATCCATCCAACGGTCAAAATCCGACTCAGTCATTGCTTTTGGATCTGCAATAATGCCTGCAAAGTACATTGCGTCATAGTTCCCTGTTGCATAGTTCCCTGTTGCATAGAGTTCTTCAGCTAAAGATTGATTTATTTTTATTTTTTTGGCGATTGGCTTCATTGCACCTGTAGCCACGCCAAACAGTGGTTCGTGCGCACCATTGGTTATGTACATTTTTTTTGTTCGTTCCTTGCCGAGGGCTTCAAGCTCCTGCATAACAGTTTGTAGATTCACCTTTTAGCACTTCCTTCTTTTTGGAGATTTATCTCCTTGATATTCAAACTCTTCAAATCCATTACAATTCTCCTATAACAAACCTAACTATATAAGAACCGTCTCTACAGCTCAATGATCTTCGACTAATTCACTCGTTAATTGAAGAATTTTCTATTTCGAATTTAAGTAATAAACCAGATTATCAGTCCATTTACCAAATTCAATTTTTCAATAAATAAGAATAATCCAATTTGAAAAAAGATAAATCAAAATGGATTATTCTCTAGCAGTCGTTTTTTTCTTATTCAAGATAATTATTTTCTTGTTTTATTTGATCTATGCGCTTTTTTCCCCATTCATACATCATCTCAACGATCGGTAATAACGTCATCCCGAGTTCCGTCATTGAGTATTCAACTTTCGGAGGAATTTCTGGAAACACTTCTCTATGAACAATTCCATCTTCTATCAGTTCACGTAATTGGTTTGTTAATATCTTATGGGATATTTTCGGGAAAAGTCTTTGAAGTTCGCTGAAGCGATGTGTCCCTTCTACACCTAAATGCCACAAAATAACAACTTTCCATTTTCCACTAATAATCGATAAGGTAAGTTCTTTTTCACAATGATAATCTTGATTTAATATTCTCTCTTTAATCTCTTTTCTTAATATATCTGACATGGGGGTTTAACTCCTTTTCTTATATAAGTAACCGTTTGGTAACCTACGCACAATAAAGTGCATTCTTCACAATGTAGAAAACGGTAGGTAGAATGAAGTCAGTCTTAAAGACAAACTTTTTTCTATTTTAGGAGGCAAACGTTTATGAACAATAAAGTATTATTAATTATACCACCAGAACGATTTAATGAAGATGAATTATTCCAACCTAAAGAAGCATTAGAACATGCAGGGATTGAAGTAACCATTGCAAGCACAAAAAAAGGGGAAATTACTGGTGACTATCAAGGCAAGACAAATGCAGAAATAATCTACTCTGAGGTTTCAGTCACTGATTATGATGCTCTAGCTGTCATCGGAGGGTCTGGTACGAATGATTATTTATGGGAAAATCAAGATTTACTAAGCTACTTAAAGCAAGCTCATGAACAAAATGTTCTTGTAACAGGAATTTGTGCCGGAGCTGTAACTGTAGCTAAAACAGGTTTACTTACTGGCCGTAAAGCAACATGCTACCCACTAGATGTCCAAAAGAACGAATTAAAAGCTCATAATGTTGAATACGTTAAACAACATGTCGTAGCGCATGATGATATTATTACAGGCGATGGACCAGATGGTGCAAAAGAATTTGGAAAAAGCCTAGTAGAAGCATTAAGTTGATTCTTAAATTTTTACACATGCAAAGTAATGAGTTGGAAATCCAGAATAACATTGACTTAATAATTTAATATTAAACGATAATATTTAAGGATTGCAACACTTGTACAAGCGCTGGAAATAGAACTATCTCATCTAAAGGAGAGAAAAAAATGCAAACAATCTCAGGAAAAGTGGCATTAATTACCGGAGCAGGACGTGGAATTGGACGTGCAACAGCAGTAGCTTTTGCCAAAGAAGGGGTTCACATAGGTCTTGTTGGACGTACACTTGAAAATTTACAACAAGTGGCAGAAGAACTTATACAGTATGATGTAAAGGTAGCAATCGCAACGGCAAATGTAGCTGATTTAGATTCAATCACCTTAGCGGTTGAATCAATTCGTGGTGAGCTTGGGGCAATTGATATTTTAGTAAACAATGCAGGCATTTCAAAATTCGGTAAATTCATGGACTTAACACCTGACGAATGGACAAATATTATCGATGTCAACGTAAAAGGTGTGTATTACACAACACGTGCGGTATTACCTGAAATGATAGAGCGTAACACAGGAGACATCATTAATATCTCATCAACAGCTGGTCAAAAAGGGGCACCAATTACAAGTGCTTACTCGGCTTCAAAAGCTGCAGTTATTGGGCTAAGTGAGTCATTAATGCTTGAAGTGCGTAAGAAAAATATTCGTGTTACAACGTTAACTCCAAGTACTGTGGCAACAGATATGGCTGTTGAACTAAACTTAACAGACGGCAATCCAGAGAAAGTGATGCAAGCAGAAGATTTAGCAGACTTAATGGTTGCACAACTAAAACTTCATCCACGTGTTGTATTGAAACATGCTGGACTTTGGTCGACGAACCCTTAATAGAACTATTCGAAATCAAGGCGCTATCCGATGTATTTGGGATAGCGTTTTCCTTTTTTAGAATAAAAAGCTCTAATAGTAGTACTACCAACCCGTTTATCACATGAACGGCATCACGAGGAGCATCATTATTCTCCTTTAACGGAATGATATTACATACGTTTTTAAACATCTTTATTGTAAATGTAACTATTTTATTTGTAATTAAACAACCTTACTGTCATTTAATACTAGCCATTTAATTTTTACGGTATTCTCAACATAACTCCAATAAATTGTTTTTATTTCATTCCCAAAGTCAATCACTATTCTTATTGCTTTTCTTGTAGAAGCCCCACCTACAATTAAATATGCTCTAGCAGTAAAATCATTATTTGGTGATTGATGTTCAAAAAAAATCTCCTTCAACAATGGCTTCTTCAACTATTCTGTCCCTTTAGTTGAAGAAGAAATAAAAAAACGCGATAACTTAAGTTCCTCCAATACAATGGACAATTATGATTAAATCTATTTTTTCTTACACTCAAAATAATAATCACTTGTGAGATTATTATAAATTTTTAATTTAACTTCTCCACCATTTTTATAGCATTGAGAACTAGCAGAATTTATTTCTTTAGTATTGAAATAGCTATAGATATGTATTAAAAAAGACACTCCGAATAAAGCGATAACTATAATCCATAAAACACCTGTAAAATACTTGTTTTTTAATATAGTTATTTTCATCTCCCCCTTATTTCAATTGAACTAATCCACTGCTGCTTACATAACAAATTTGATAAACAGTTTGTTTTGTTATTCTTAACTCACTCTCTACCTCAAAAAAATTCCTGATTTTATCACACCCAAATTATTCTGAAAAAAATTCTTCGTCTCTACTAGCTTCAACCGTTCATCCATTTGATCAATCTTTACAAACTCAACTTCACTAATCTCCTCCGTTTTTGGCTGTAACTGAGCTCTTTCACCCAAAAACTCCAAGAGAAATATATGTGTGACTTGCCGTTCGAAACCTAGCTTTTCTTGCATAGCCGCTGGAAATTCAAATTCAATTGTGCCCAATTCACATACTTAGTTAAATCTACCCTTTCATATTCATATATTCTTCACTAGGAATAAAAAACCTTCTTTAACTAACCTGCCTCGATAATTAAATAAGCAAATTAGTATTTCAAATCACTTGAAATAATTATTTTTGCAGTTGATTTAAAATCAGTTTCAGTACATCGTTTTGTGACCTATCATAAGTCAATATCATTTCTCCATCCACGCCAAGATAATCCTGTGGATTCCACCAGGCACGTAAAGAATCTTCACCGAATTCCATCTTTTTCGAACTAGAATTGTGACGCTTGACTGTTTCCTCAAAAGGTAAATCAAAATAATATGTAAATGTCTTTTGGTTATAGAACTGGATTAGTTTATTCAGCATTTCACCATAGCGGTTTTTATACAATATTCCTTCCACAATAACAATTTCACATTTATCTTTACCGTATTCCGCTATTTGGCGAATCAAATCAATTGAAAGGTTCCCTTCTCTATCGTGCACCTTCAACATTTCACGGCGAACTGCATCCTGAGAAACCAAGAGCGTTCCATGTCCCAAATGACTTTGAAGACTTTTCGCAGTCGTTGTTTTCCCACTCCCAGAGTTTCCACGTATGATAATCAGTTTAGATTCCATATTCTCCCCCACATCCTAATTCTCTTCTATTCACAGAATATTCCTTTGGTCATAACAACAATTCTTACCTTTATTTCATTCGTTATAGAAATTAGTTATTCCTTCTTCCACTAAACTGCTCGTTAGTTTAAGGCTATATTTCACAAATAGGCTAAAATAGATTATACTGAACTAACTATCACATTCCGAAAGGAGGAATTACTTATGACCGAGAATAAACAATCTGAAGCACCAAAAAAGAAAATCAGCCTAAAAGAGGCTGTGCAGCAGCAGCTTGAAAACAAAAAGAACCAGTCTTCTCCTAATAAAGGGAAAAAGAATGCCGACCTTTCAACAAAAAAAATGAAAAGTCAGCAAGCGAAAAAAACAAGCAATACCCGTAGAAAAATGGGTGTCTAATATCTAATAAAATCGAGTACCCATCGACACAGTTTCAAAGTCTTGCAAACAGATGGACAGATTGAACTCGTACAGAAAACTCACTCTAAATAATAATAGTGAAAAAGCATTCAAGGGACAGATTGAACTGACCCAAGAAAGTTAGACATATTTAGTTAAGCAGCTTCTAAGACCTGAGTTCGGTATTCCACCGGGCT
>NZ_LILB01000001.1:1410632-1487723 GCF_001274945.1 Viridibacillus arvi
TTCAACTCGTACTTTTGCCATAAAAAAACCCCCGTAAAAGTTAGAATGGTGTCTAACTTTTACGGGGCAGTTCAGATCAGATCAGTTCCCTGAATGCTTTTTTGTGCTTTTCTACTAAAGCCACCTCTAATTGTCAATTGTTATCAAACTACTAATTTTTTCAATTCTAAGGAAATTACATTGATAGGCTAGTTTTTGTCTGATTTGGGCACTCTCACAAGCAAAAAGTATCACCGTCACATATACAACCGCCAATAATTTTCCGCTAGTCCAAAAAACATTCTATTATTGATCATTTTCTAATTAACGTCTTTGTTAGCATTAAAACATTGTATTAGTATTTTTAAGGAAAGGCTCTCATGAGAAATTTTCTTTTGCTATTGAAATCCACTACAAAAAAATAGTGCCAATTTCTCTTTAAAAGAAATTGGCACTTCGTTTATTCGCTATTCGTTATCGTGCCTCTTTTGGCGGTTGGCACACGTCACATTTACGTTGGTTATTATTTTTAAATTTCTTAAATGTTTTTTCAAAGTTGCTATCACATGCACATTTAAATAGTAACTTTTGAGAAAAACCATGATATTCTGTAGTTAATAACTTACTATCTGAATTTTTCTCAACAAATTCTTTAATTTTACCAATTGTCCATTGTTTATTCATTCTCTTACACCTCCATATTTTATCGCTATGCGGAGGCTATTTTTGGCATCCGTTCAATTATAAGTAACATTAGTAATTACCCTAAGCTACTCATTATAACACGAGCTGGCACCCAATTACAGATGGAACGTATCTTATTAAACTAAAAAAGAAAATTAGCCTAAAAAAACAAAAAAACTAATTTTCTTTTCTATAAAATCGTTCACCTGTTTCTGCATTATAATATACTCTTATTTTTTCACCTGTTACAGGGTCAAGATTCACCTCATTCGTTACTTCAAAACCTTTAGGAACTTTATTTCCATGATTGCGTTTATATCGTTTATCATATATAAAGTAACCAAGTAAGATACAAACGAAAACAATACTAAATTGAAATATCAAATATATACCTATTCCAAAAAACGTCGTCATTATAGCTTTTCCACAACAACTGCCGTACCGTATGCAACAATTTCACTCATGTTTTTACCCATTTCACCAGAATCATATCGCATCATAATAATAGCATTCGCTCCCATTTGGTTGGCATTTATTATCATACGGTCTATAGCTTCTTTTCTAGAATCTTCAAGCATGGCAGTATATTGCTTGATTTCTCCTCCTACTAATCCTTTTAAGCCCGCCATAATATCGCCGCCAAGCCCCCTACTTCTTACAATTAGACCAAATACTGAACCTTTTACTTCGACAACTTTATACCCTTCAATGTGTTCTGTTGTTACTACTAGCACATTCATCATCTCCTATGTTTTATTCAATTTCCTTATTCACCTAAACTGCCCTTAGCTGAATAAAAAATAAGAGCTGTCTAATCAGCTCATTCATCTTCAAGTAAAATGCTCGATTGCTAAAGAATTTCTAGAATTTTAACATGAAACTACTTTTTGGATCTGGTCATGAATATTTACCTTACTTAACCCACCGTGGTAACAAACCACTGATTCAATTTCGAGATCTAAGTATTTCTTCAAAGAGAGTCGTGCTTCTTTTATATCCAGAACAGTCGGGACATGAATTCCCTTAATTATTCCGTTTTCACTGTACATCGAGTCTCCGGCAATCAGTGTTTTACTTTGTTTCAAATATAGGCTGATGTGGCCAGGAGTATGCCCTGGAGTATGGATGATACGAATTCCACCACAATACGGCAATTCTTGACCGTCTTTCAAGGTTTCGTCCACTTTGCCCTTAGGGGGGGTTTCTAGGTGCCCGTCTTTCAAAAGAGATAATTCCCCTTGAATATAAGGCTTATCCAAATCGTGAGCATAAACTTTAATTTTACTTCCACACTCCTGTAATATCTCAGGAATACTACCTATATGATCTATATCCTGATGCGTCAATATTATGACTTTTAGTTTTTCGAACGACACTCCTACCTTTTCCATTGCCACGCGTATATCTTCAATTTGTCCGGGGAAATCCAGTATCTATTAAAACAGCCATTTCTTCATCCCATAAAAGAATTGGATGAATAATAATCCCATTAAATTCAAGATGAAGCATTTCTACCCCTTTATAAATCCCCATAGTTTAGTCCCCTCTATAATTAGATTTCGTTTATGTATAAAAAGATTTGGTTACACAAGAAATTTGAAATAATAAAGCTAATTTTGTACGTATAACACTATTATTACTTAGTATCAATAATTATTCATTATCACAATAGCCTACAAGTTAGTTGAATTAAGCGAACATAATATTAATTTCAACTTCCTTCTCAAAAATCCCTGCTGATCTTCAACTATATAGAGAAGAATGTATTTATTATTTTTCCCTATACCAAATCACTGGTATAAAACACTCAGTACTAAAATTTTCTTTTTTATTTCATCTCTTAATTCAATAGGTTGAACTACTTTTGCATTCTTTCCCATTTGTATAAAATAATCTGCCAAAAAGTCAATTTCTGTCTTACTTATTGAACCCCTAATAACTCCATGACCTTTACTGTCTATTGATATTCGATGATATGGTGAAACATTAGATTTATATTTCCCTACTCCTTCTGGCGTTAATTCGACAATAAGCTCATACTCTTTTTTTGTTGATAAAATGCTAATAATATCATTTAAGTTGGTTTCATTTAGATTCATCTTTTCACTTCTGGCACTAAGTCTGATCTCTGATATTCGATCACTTCGAAAAAGTCTAAATTCCTTCCTAAGATAACAATACGAAGGGCAATACCATCTTCCATATTGAGAAAACAATCCAATTGGTTGAATTTCTCTATTAACCCCCAAGTAAGAAATCCAAAGCGGCTCATTTCCTATTGCTGCCATAAATAGCTCTTTTAGAAGGGGGCTTTCTTTAGTCTGATTATCTATTTTGAAATCTATCTTATCTTTGATTAAATCAATTTCATCTTTCATCTTCCCGTTTAAGTTTAAGTAGAATTTTTTTATGATTGAATTATATTCCGATTCAAAAGGGAGGCTTATAAAATGTTTTAAAGATAATAGAGCAAAAAAGATAGAGAACGTTTCATCTTTTGTAAAAGATACAGCAAGTAGATTTTTTTCTTCCAAAACTTGATATCCACCATTAGGTCCTACCTCTGAAATTAATGGAACCCCTAAAATACTTAGTTCTTCTAAATCTCTAAGAATCGTTCTTCTTGAAACATTAAATTCTTTTGCTAAATCATCTACCTTAAACTTTTTAACTCGATTAATATACAACCTTAATTCATTTAATCTAGTCGCTTTACTCAAAATTTTCCCCTTTTACTAATTGTGTCATCATTTGTCACTATTACATTATATACTGAGGATAGTTTCAAATTGATAAAACTTTCATTATTTAATTAGGAGGGATTTAGAATGAATCAATCTGAGAAAAAAGAAATTTTATTTGTAGTGTTGGAGGAATTTGCTGATTGGGAAATGTCTTATGTAGCAGCTTTTTTAAATAATACAGACAAGTACATCACTAAAATAGTTAGTGTAAGTGAAGGTGTTATAAAGTCAATTGGTGGAATACGTGTACTTCCTGATTACACCTTTAGAAATATACCTGAAATCTTTTATGGTTTAATACTGATTGGGGGAAACTCCTGGCGTAAGCCTTTAAACAATAATGTCATTCCAATAATGGAGAAGGCACTTTCTATGGATATTCCAATAGGGGCAATATGTGATGCAACAGTATTTATGGGCGCCAATGGATGGTTAAATGACATAAAGCATACAAGTAATGATCTTAAAGATTTGAAAACTTATGCAAAAGATAACTACCGAAATGAAATAAATTATGTACTAGAGCAAGCAGTTTCTGATGGGAAAATTGTGACCGCAAATGGAACAGCTTCATTAGAATTTGCAAAAGAAATTCTTGAATTATTAGAAGCATATCCTAAGGAGTATATTAATCAGCTTTATAACTTTCATAAATTAGGTTATTATGAGGCGGCAAAGGCAAATTCTTAAATCCAGATATGCGTAATGCACATAATCCTTAAGATAGGAATTTATGTGCATTTTCCCTTTACAGGATATACTCTTAAGCACCTTTAGCTTTCTATTTCTTACTCCTTCGGCATCTTGCTCATATCCATATACAACACATTCCAGCGGTGACCATCTAAATCAGCAAAACCGCAGCCGTACATCCAACCTTGGTTCTCTGAGGGCTCACCAAAGATTGTACCTCCAGCCTTTACTGCCCTTCTTGCTATTTCATCTACTTCTTCTTTGCTCTCTGCATCAATGGAAAATAATACTTCAGTAGCTTGTTTTGCATCGACTATTTCATGTTTGGTAAAATTTTCGAAAGTGGAAACAGGGAAAAGCATTACGGTAGCATTATTATCTCCGATGACTAATTGAACTTGATCGCTGTTGCCAAGTGGTGTATTAGTCGAAAATCCAAGTTTGCTATAAAACTCTTTTGATTTATTTGTATCTTTAACTGGCAAGTTGATCCAAAATTGTTTTGTCATAGTTATTTCTCCATTTCTAATTTAATTTTACTCTCCCATATATTCTTCAGTAAGGTATAAAACACCTTCTTCCAAATTGAAGTAAACAACAGTCAATGTTTGTTTTTTAATTCAATTGAAATGATAGTAATTTCTCATTTTTGGAAAATGAATAATGACTCTTGTGTACATGCCTTCTTGAGATTGAACAGAAATATCATGACCTAATTTCAAGGCCATTTGTTTCGCCAAGTATAGGCCCATTCCAGTAGATTTCGTATGGGTTCTTCCGTTTGTACCTGAACGTATTATGAAAAATATACATCCATACAAGCATTCACAGGCATGAAAATGTTTATAGTCAGCTCATTAGCATTAGTCCTCTTAGCAGCTTCAGGAAGTATTATTTATTTCAAACAAATCTCAGAAGCACATGCGGATCAAAACCGTTATGAGATTTTACGTAAAATCGGAGTAAGTAAAAAAGAAGTACGATCAACAATAGCAAAACAAACGCTATTTGTATTTATCCTTCCTTTACTGATTGGCATACTTAATGCAGGTATGCTACTTCTATCAATAGTTGTAGCATATGACATGGACCTAATTGAAAATATTCTTTATTTCCTATATGCGGTCGCTGCCTATGGCGTAATCTACCTGATTTATTACGTATTAACTATCACGTCTTATAATCAAATTGTAAACAAATAAAACAAAAGGGTTATTACAGAATGTCAGTGAAAAATGACTTTCTGGATAACCCTTTTTTGATTAAAGCAAAATTGTAGGCAAACCGCGTCTTCTATTGAGTTTTATCCGCCTTCAGTAATTTCCCCCCAAATTGAAGTAGGAGTACCTTTCGGATTTGTAGTTATTGTTCCATAACCCACAAATCAATATACAAAATAGAACTAATAAAAGAGGAATACTTATATCCAATTTCATCACACCATAAATTATATTTAGGATTTAGTTTGTCTTGTTCAGTTACAATAATTCCTTATTAAACTATACTGCCCCTTTAGTTGAATAAAAAAAGAGCTGTCTGAACAGCTCAAAGATTTTCTACTAAAGTACCCCGTTAACTTAATAGCAAATGTTTACAACCCGCTATTTCTCCCAAAGCTCGATCAGTCGACCTTCAGGATCTTTAATCCAAATAAACTTTCCAAATTCACTAATCTCTTCTTTCTTCTCAAGAGGTACACCAATATTTTCAAGATGCTTAATAGTCTCGTTTAGATCATGTACTTGGAAATTTAACATCACTTGTTGTTCTGTTGGAAAATAACTGTCATTCTCGGTAAAGAAAGAAAAGATAGTCTCATTTCCTAATTGGGGTTTAATCACAGTCCCATTCCAATCTTCTATTTCAATCTTCAACACTTCACTGTACCATTTTTTTATAACATCGAGATTCTTAGTTCTCCAAAAAACTCCTCCGAAACCTTTTATCATCGTAACTAACTCCTGTCTGTCTTTAAGATTTTAGAATTTCAATTATTGTTAAGTTACTTCTTCAACTAAACTGCTGCTTTAGAAAAAACATCCCTTATGTCTATAATTCTATTATGTTGGCAATAATCCCTTTAATAATACTATTTTAGGGGGAATGGAATTGTTACTTTCAAAAGTATGGGCTTTGTTTGAAGCTGATAAACGAATAGAGGGCTTTTCTCCGTAAACGTTTAAGGCCTACCAGTTACAGTCTTTGCTACTAATTGCCGGGCAAGCATTTAAAACGAAAAGACCAAATATTATTACATATATTCAATTTCGAAATATGTGTTAAAATCATTCATAAATTTGTTATTTATAGTTTTCGAGGTAATTTCCTTTTTCAAAAAGTTCTTTAGAACTTAGGGCAGTCCATTCTTCTGGTGTTACATTAGGGTTCAAATCAAGATATGATTTGACCATTTTATACCCCTCACTGTAACCATAATATAAAGGAAGGCCATTTCCACCAAGAATAATTTCAAGTGACCGATTCAAGTCATTCTTTTGGAGATCTAATGCAATTTTTGACCAATAAATTTTGTTGTAAGTCAAATCAACTGGAATAGAAACAATTTCGGGATAAACTGATTTTTCAAACTTAACCGCCTTTCCTTCAAATATTAGATTATCCAATACAGAAAAAGGTACATCTTTACGTAAGTATTTCTCAGTCCAAACACTATGATGATATTCGTGAGCTACTCCAGCCCTTAAAACAGTATCATTAAAATATTTATTGTATAGGACTATTATTTTACCTGCCCCCACGGTTACCATGGATGCGTTTACATTAGTGGAAGGAAAAACACATACTGTTGTTTCATTTTCGGATGTAATAAGATCAGAAGATTTTAAAAGAGCTTCTTTTATAATTTTTTCTGTTTCTTCCCTATCAATTTTTTCGCTTAATTTTTGATTTTCTGATAAGCGATTCGGATCTACATTTATAACTGGATCAGCCATATAAGGATATTCACCATTCTCAAAACAATCACTATATACTGGTTTAATTACCTCTTCATTATAAATTTCCAATTGTGAATGTTTTGGGTTACTTTCAACTTTATCTATATAGTTTTGATAAAGTTTATAGGCATTGACTATTTTATACTTTTGATTTGTTTGAGGGTGTTCGAATGATAAAACTATACTATCAATATCTTGTTTTTCATTGGAATCAGAGAGTTCGCTTTTCGATTTTCCTGTTTGTGTACAGGAAGTAAGCGTTAGAAACGTAATTATTAAAACAAATACTGCAACTATTTTTAGATAATTCACCAATTAACCCCACTCTCCAGTTAAAATTTCTTAAGTAACTAAACTGCCCCTTTAGTTGAATAAGAAAAAAGAGCCGTCTGAATAGCTCAATAATCTTCCACTAAAGTACTCGATATTTATGAGAAATCTTCAATAACTTCTACTACTTCAATTATTCCGTTAATCAAAAGCTCTGGCAGTTCGTTTTTCACATTACCATTCCAATATTCTATAGCTTGTTCAATTTTCCGAGAAAAAGGGACCCCATCCACCTTTGGTAAAAGGTTTCCATCTCCCTCAAAAGAATTCCCAATCACTCGAAGTTTAACAATCTGCAAAACCTTCCGATTGTAAGAATCAAATAACGATTTCCATTTCAAGACGTCTTCATAGCTTTTCGCAGCATATAAGCAGGACAACCTTGAAGGATATTCAGGATGTTCTTGTAGTCTAACCATTTCTACTATAGCTTCTCTAATAGCTCTGGTTGTTTGATCAACATAATTTAAAGCTACTTGAGCATTTTCTTTATTCAAGTTCAAGCCTTCATTTGTATAATGATCCTGAAAAATTCGAATGAAGTCTTCACCTTTAGAATTCAATTGTTCTTTTTCAAAAAAGAAGTGAAATAAGGTATTCTTTTGGTTCTTGTTGAAGTTGATTATCTGTCCTTGACTCATTTTTTTCTAGTAACGATATGATAAACATAAAATTCTTTATTTTCCATATTTCACCTCACGCTAAACTTAATCATAATGTCTATACTTTGAATATTCGATTACACTTGTCGACAGAGAAAAATTTGTTTAATTCATTCATCAGTGAATTAGTCCCAAATGCTTTTTTGAATTAATTATTTTCAACTCCAAATACTCCTTAACGAAAAACTACTGCCCTTTGTTTAACTAATCGACTTTTGAAATATCCTTTCTTTTCTGTAATAGCCAAATTACAGTACTTTTTCTTCTACGAAACTGCATCATTAGTACATTAAGTTCAACAAAAAAGTGCGTAATCCTGCTTGGATTAACGCACTCGTTAGTTCAATAATATATTGTTGAGTCGAACAAACTGTCAGATAAAAAAGTTACCCTTTAGCAACTTAGGAGTAGAAATCCATTATTTATATTTAGTAAGCCAGTCAATTAATTGGTCATAGTTACTTGAGAACTTTGCGTTGTCTTTAGTATTAGACTGTTCAAGGTGAATTAAAATATCTCCTTCTTCTAATAGAAATGCAACTGCGATAGTGTTCTCTAATATATTCTTAGAGAAAAATTTGTCTTTCCACAATTTTTGTACAGAAAAATGTTCTGGAGTATAACCTTTACGATTAACTAACAACTTATACTTTTTTCCTTGTCTAATAAATGAATAGCACGTTTCTTCAAATGAATTAAACCATGTGTTTACATCAGCAAGGGTTATGTAACCTGTCAAATTTGTAATAATAATATCTTCAGAAATGGATGTACTTATATTTTTTACATTCAATAAAAAAACAGCTCCTTCCTGTCATTATAAATCAATAATGGTAGTAGGTGTAAATTTGTTATATAAAAAGTTAAAAGAGCCGTCCGAACAGCTCAACAACCTTCTACTAAGGTAATCAGTTAGTAAAAGAGCGTTCCTTCATCTCTCAGAAACGCACTCAGTTCAATCTAACCTAAATAAACAATTTCACCATTTTCTTTTTTTGCACGAATTGTAATTTTACCCGCACATTGCTCTGGGTTTTTGTATCCATTTTCGACTTCTTCAAATAGTGTAGATAATAGAGTTTCTAATTCACCTAGTGTTGTATCTTTAGAAAGTTTATGTACGCTCATTAGTTCTACACCTTTAAAAGCGTCTTTTGCACCTTGAACTTCAACTTTTCCAAATGCTTTTACTTCCATTTCAATTTTCATCTTTTCACCTCTTATCACATTACTTTTATACGGTCAATTTTTTAATACCCAGATTTTGAACTCTTCACTTTGTTCTTGTAAATTCCAACCTGATTTATAATAATATTCATTAAAATTGGACTCAGTCGGACATAGTGCAACTATAGGTAAATCATTTATCGTATTTAACATCTTTTTTAACAAACCTTGACCACGGTAAACCTCGCTTATCGCAAATTGATACAAAGAAATTTTGTCTTGTGTTTTTTTTCGGTAAAACCTAAATGCTCCTACTACTTGACCTTCTACTGTTGCCACTATCATTTGCTTTCTTCTTATGGCTGCTTTAATTCCAAGAGGACATAAAAACTCTTCAGAATAAACTGCACTGTTATTACGATCTAAATTTTCTTTGAAGAAATACACAACTTCAGATATATGAGTTGGATTCGCTAAAGCTATTTGCATTTTCCTCCCCCTTAAAAATAACGTTTTCTATGCCATAAGTGATTTATATATATCCCCTATAATTCCTTCCATTTGATGAACACCTAATTCTGCATTCGTCATGATAACTGCCCCTTTTTCGATGTGCGAAAATGCTACCATCATACATTGAAAGCCTACTCCCCAACCGAGTGATGTAATTTCTAATTCTCTTTCAGAGCCTTCAAGAAACACACCTAATCCAGTCCAACTCTTACCTTTTTGAGGTGTTATCATTTCTTTTGCTAATCTTTCTGAAATGCCAATTTTACTTTCCCCTTTTAGAGCATCCAGTAGCTCAAGAACTAATCGAGCTAAATCTAAAGAAGTTGTCCATAATCCAGAAGCTGCTTGGTAAGGATATATAGGATACTTTCCATCTACTAATTCACCGTTTTTATTATGACCACAAGAGAATTCTTTTTTATCCATCTCTAACATTGTTGTTGTATTTAAATGGCTATTTTTCATTCTTAAGGGCTTAAATATTAACTCATTCACCACTTGATAAAATGGCTTTTCAGTAACATCTTCAATTAGTTGTTGAACAACACAAAAACCTGCATCTGAATAGTGAAATTCACTCTCTGGTTCACATTGTACTTTAATTGGAGCTTTACAATAAGGAGTTTTCCCCTCTAATATATCAACCATCGAAGGAACCCCTATTTTTGAATTTAGTTCAGAAAAACTACCTTCAGGATCCTTAATTCCAGATTGATGACTAAGTAAGTTTCTCAAAGTAACGCTTCTATTTTTAGTGAATTCATTTTCTGGTACTTTCCACGATACAAGTCTTGTATTTATATCCTCATCTAAATCAAGTAGTCCTTCCTCAATTAGCTTTATAGCAATCATTCCTGTTAAGAACTTGCTAATAGAACACGAACTAAAAATAGAATTTTCATTTACTTTTCTATCGCAATCTACCTCTAGTAAACCGTAATTTTCTGTTCCGCTAATTTGACCGTTCTCAAGTAAGGTAATACTTATACCTGGAACATTATAATGTTTCATTTGTTCTTCGATATTGATATTCTTTAATTTCATTTTTATCCCCCTAAAAAAGTGTTACCAATAAAATTGTAACACGAATACACGTTCCATTGTATGTAATTGGAAAAATTTAATTAACATGCTGCTTTAGTTCAATAAGATCAATGTGCTTCCTAAGAAACCCTGTCCTTTTCGTTGAATAAAAAAAAGCTGTCTGAACAGCTTAAAGATCTTCTACTGGTGCACCCAATAGTTTAAGTACATTATTTCACAAACTCAGTCGATATTGCATACATAACTCCGTTCATTCATTACAAGAATACTGCTATGTTTAATCCATAGCAAAATAAGCTGTCTAAATAACAGCTTATCTTCTGCTATTGCACCAGTTACTCAATTTATTCAGAAGTTATTTATTGGGTATATTATCAATCGCTTGAATAGCTAGTTCCAACGCTTTAATTCTTCTTTCTAAAAGCGTTCTTTGGGAACTACCAGCCTTTGACTTACCATAACTATTCTCAATTGTTGGTAATAAACCAGTAAGAACATTTTGAGCTTCTGCTAAATCTTCCTGGATGTAAGAATGGGGTCTTTGATTCCAAACGTTTTCTAGCATTGCTAAGCCGATGGAAACAGCTTTGAGTCGTTTCTTGACTAAGGTAGTATTTACGCCTTTCTGAGTCATCTGGGACAAGGCATTTTCGAGTTTACTGATAGTAGATTGTAAAGATTTTATTGATTCTAATTTAACTACATTTGATACGTTTTCCATAAAAGTACTACCCTTTCTTCGTTTCTGAAATATTTGGCTGGATATTTGATAAAATCGTTAAGAACTTGATTTCACTCGCAATATTTTAACATAAATAACTAACTCTCTTTGAGAGAAATTCTCAACAATCTGGCTCGTTGTTGAACTCAAGTTAAATAACACTCTTCAACTGTCCTGCTCCGTTAGTTCAATAAGAAAAAGGCTCTACTCCTTATTGAAGTAAAGCGCCCCGTTATTTTAAGTGCCTTATCTCACAAACTCTATATATCCTTTCAGATATTATAGGAATGCTGCCCCGTTATTTTAAATGCATTCATTCGCAACTTTCATAAATATCAAAAAAATCACCTCAAAGAATAACTAAAGAGGTGATTTCTATCAAACTTTATTATTAACTATTAATCTTTTTTACAATGCTACAGCTGTTACGACAAAAAAACAGAGTTAATCTACGAAATGTGTAGATTCTACTCTGTTTTTTGTTTTGATATTTATAAATCGAATATTTAACTAAAGTACACAATAGTTGAAGAATGAAATTAAAACCTTTCCCCAGATGATCCGTTCTCAAATTCAAATATAGCTGTTGATGCAAAATTTAGACTCTTAGCGAGCCACGGAAGCCCCTTGCAGCATAGTAGGATTCTGCTCCATTATGGTACACAAAGACAGTGTCGTAGCGATGATCACAAAAGATTGCCCCGCCGAGTTTTCTAATATTAGCAGGTGTTTGCACCCAGCTCGACGTTTTCAAATCAAAATTTTCAAGTTTCTGCAGTTCTCGGTATTTCTCTTCCGTTAAAAGTTCAATGCCCATGGCAGTTGCCATATCAATAGCGTTATTTTCTGGTTTGTGGTTTTTCCTTGACTCCAGTGCTTCACGGTCGTAACAAACACTTCTGCGACCTTTAGGACTTTCTGCTGAACAATCATAAAAAATGTATTCGCCCGTCTTGTTATCATGGCTTACAACATCTGGTTCACCGCCAGTAACTTCCATTTCATTGAGCGACCATAGTTTTTCAGTAGTAGCTTCGAGCTTAGCTTGTACTTTAGCCCATTCAAGACCTTTATGGCGGTTCATGTTTTTCTCAAAACGGGCTTTCAAAGTTCTAAGTAGTTCCTCACTGTGTTCTAGTGACAACTCCTTATTTCTCTTTGTCATATTAGTTCCCCCTTATTGTTTTTATTCATTATGGTTTAAGTACTAAACTATTGCATTAAAAAAAGCGTCGCCTATACAGTTCATTAATCTTAATCGTTTTATTAAAGAATCAATTTAATAATATAATTTCTTTTTTACTATAAATTGAGGACTGGTAATTAATTTTGCTTTTGCAATTCCTTTTTTAAATCTTACATTGTTTAACCAATCAATAATTGCATTAGCATCATAATTTGGATGAATTCTCTCTCCATTTTCTAATGCCCAATATTCTGTATTCTTTTCCTCGTCAAAAATCCAATTTAGAAAGTCCTCCTGAATACTGTTCATCTTCCTACCTACTTTTGTTGAACAAGAAATGTATTGAATAAACTCTTCACTAAAGTCAATTTTTATAATCATAAGAGTTTAACTCCTTAAAATCGTTTTGAAATTAAGGCTATTATAGCATTTTATTGAACTAAACTGCCCCGTTAGTTCAATAAAGAAAAAAGAACTCCGTAGGCAACTCTACAATTTTTAATTAACGCGCCCCGTTAGTTTATCCAAATTAAAAATAATTTGTAACTTGTTAATATTAGATATGAATGTCTAATAGGTTATTTTTATGTCTGATAGAAGAATATTTGAAGTTGAAAAATGGGTTATAACAACAAATTTTTTACTAACAGTTTGAATGCTTTTGGCATTGTCAGAAGCATTCCAGGTCAGTCCAAGGAGGGTTAAGTACGATTCTATACAAACATTGCTGCTATATCATTACTGGAATGCTACTCTATTAGTACGTACTTAAACAGGCTTAAAAATACCTTTTATAGACTCAAACTTCACCAAATAAGTCTTACGAACGGTGATAGTTTACCTTCATTTTCTTCGGAAATTAATTTTGATAAATCTTCTTTGAGCATTTGCATCCGTTCATTACCTATATTTTCACTCCAGCGTCCCTCAATCTCCGATAGTATCTTTTCTTTTGCCTTCACTACTAACCAACCTCGTTCAGTCAAAACAATAATTTTCCCTCTTTTATCAGTGGGATGACTTTGACGCATAACATAACCATTTTTCTCTAGATAATCCACCATTTTACTTACAGCCTGCTTGGTAATTCCTAAATACTCAGATAGTTCTACACCTGTAGCTCCATTAGGAATGATACATTTAAACATAAAACCATGTACTGGTCTGAAATCTCCAAATCCTGATTCACTTAATCTTTCATGTAGTTCATTAATCGATGCACTAAAGGATAATGACAAAAGTGTTGTAAGATCGAATTTATTAAATAATTGATGATTCATACATGAAAACTCCTTAAATATAGTAAATTTAGTTGACTTTATTTAAATACCATTGTACTATGCACTATATAGTCAATCAAGTTGACTACATTATTTTTGCAAAAAAAATAACTAGTAATCCACAAAAAACAAATTCTCTAAGGAGGTTCTATATGATTAATATTGTTAAAATTCGAGCGAGTGTATTTATTCCAATGTCTTGGACTGAACCTAAGAAGGATATTCAGACAGGAAAAGTAATCCAGTTCGAAGGTGACTCACGTGAATTTACACCATATGCAGTAAACACTATGCGTTCCAGAATCGAACAAGAAGTAGTTGTAGATTTTTATAAGAAGGAAATTTTCTCTTATGCGAACACTGGTATAACAACAGAAAAAGTTATAAATCCAGATAATTCTATTAATCAAAGAACAGGGAAAGCTAGTACAGAAAGTATTGTGTGCACTAATGTTGTATGGGGTTCTGATGATGTTGAATTTCAAATGAGTGCAAGTGCTAGCAATCCATTGAATATATATGCTCCTCCTGTCGACTACCTATTGACTGTACAAGTCAAAAAAGATGGTAGGATCGAAATTCAAGGAGAACATGATGGATTCCCTTGTTATGAATTTTATAAGCAAGTCAATTTTGGTCCATTTGAAGAAATTTATACGCATGATTTTAGAAAAACTGGTGATACTCCTGAAGCTATGGCTGGAGAAATGGAGTATAGTTTTAAAAAGATATTATAAAATAGGAAAACATACGTTAAGAACTTTAAACACGTAGCATTCCACTACGGATGAGCAACGTAAGAGGAAGCAACAGGAGGAAAAAAGAATGACAACCGTTTTATTCGTAAAAGCAAACAATCGTCCAGCAAATCAAGCTGTTAGTGTGAAATTATATGAGGCTTTTTTAGCGAGCTATAAAGAATCTCATCCAAATGAGACAGTGGTAGAACTTGATTTATACAATGAAGAATTGCCATATGTAGGAGTAGATATGATTAACGGCACATTTAAGGCTGGAAGAGGACTGGAATTAACTGAAAAGGAAGCAACAGCAGTAGCTGTTGCTGATAAATATTTAGACCAATTCCTTGCAGCTGATAAAGTTGTATTTGGTTTCCCTTTATGGAACTTAACAATTCCTGCTGTACTACACACATATATTGATTACTTAAATCGCGCAGGCAAAACATTTAAATATACGCCAGAAGGACCCGTAGGACTTCTTAGTGATAAGAAAATTGCATTATTAAATGCAAGTGGCGGCGTGTATTCTAATGGAGCAGCTGCTGAACTAGAAATGGCTGTTAAATATGTAGCAAGTATGATGGGCTTTTTCGGTGTAAGAGATATAGAGAAAGTAGTGATTGAAGGTCACAACCAATTCCCAGATAAAGCAGAAGAAATTATTGCCGCAGGTCTTGAAAAAGCTGCTAAAGTAGCAAGTACGTTCTAAATAACTAGTCACATAACGTTAAATATAGCAGTACCACCACTTTTATAGCGGTGGTACTGTTTTTTTATTTGCTTATCTCGCTATTTTCGGGAAGTAACAGCCCTATTATGAGATACTGATTTCCAATGAAAAGAACACTTGGTCTATCCATTTGACTCCAACAGAGTAATTTAATATAGCTTAAATAAAGAAATAAGGCTGCCCTTAAAAGTCGATTTTCTTCGACTTTTAGGACAGCCCCTTTTCACAATGTTAAATTACAAAATAGTCACAATAGACAAGATGAATTATCATCGTTATTTTCTAGTGAAATTTCTCAACTGAAAATGTTATACCTAATTATTATCAATAACATAGATTAAGTATACAAAATTGTCTTCTACTTTATATGCTAATGTCATCATGTAGATTCCTTTATCCTCTTTTGAAATATCTATCATTAGCTTATCGGGATTTTGCTCCCACTCACTGACATCAATCTCTGTTTCTTTAAAGGTTTTAGTGTTTCTAACCCCAACTAAATGCGGTTTGACTTTCTTTCCATCTATTCCTGAAACAAGATTATCTAGTTCAATTACCGATCCTTTTACTTCTCCTACTTCAACATATTGCGGATCAGCTATTAAGTCTTCTAATTTAGTTAAACCTTTTAATGGAGAGAAATCTGTTATTTCATTTCCTTCAATATTTAGCGTTACTAAGTTTTTAGCATGTTCTAAACCTTCAAGAGATCTTGCTCTTCTTGATTCACTTGTTAATGTTGTCAGTTTATACATATCACCAAGTGTAATATCTCCAGTTAATCCTAATGTTTTCTTGATAGAATCACTTAAATGTTTATCTTTTATAGTAATCACTTGAGTTAAGTCTATTTCAACTAATCCTTTTTTAGCAGCTTTTAATGAAGCTATTGCTTCATCTACTTCTTGTTGAGTTGATTTTTTATTTGCTAAAACCTCTTCTGCTTTAGTTAGCGTAGAATTTAGAAGTTCCATACTTTCAGAGGTATAATCCTCTTTATTAATTTCTTTTGCTTCTTCAATTGCTTTTTCTAGATTTTTCGTGAATAGTCTTTCTGCATTTGCGAAATGTAATTTAGCATCTCCCCAAGTAGCATGGTCAGATCCGTTTCCATTTCCACCGTCATTAACTACTAATTTTAATTCTTTAGCGCTGCTAACATTCAATTCAATGAACTTTTGAGGATCTCTAGAATTCATCAAGCCACTGTCGAATTGTTTTTCACCATCTACAAATACTTGGAACACAACAGAACCGACAGAACCAAACATTTTACGGTCTACACCTACAAATGAAGTGAAGTAATCCGCATCTTTGTCTGTTAAATCATAGACGATTGTTGAATTAGAATGTGCGCCAATACCTTTCTCGTACGCTTTCACACTGCCATCTTCTCCAGTTAATCGTAACGTATTGTTACTGATCGAAATATCTTTCCTTGGAGCTGTGTAGCTGTTTTGAGTAGATTTCCAATCGAAATTTGAAAGGTAATGATAATCTTCCATATTCACTACAGAGATTGTTCTTTTCTTTGTGATTTCATAGCCGTCACTATCAGTTACAGTATAAGTTAGCTCATACTTACCTGCTCGATCAAAGTTAACAAGATCTGTTCCTGTAACCTTTACTTTATTTGTTAAATCTCCATCCTCAGGATCAATTGCTGAATATGATGAGTTAATGTCAATAGATTCTCCAACTTTAGTTGCCGTGGATTTAGGAATCGTCAGTGTCGGTTTACTAGAATTTTGCGTGAACTTAGCATTCGCCCATACTGTATGGTCAGAACTATTACCATTATTTTTGGCATCTGTTGTCACTAGTTTTATCTCTTTTGCACCAGTAATAGGGACCTTTACAAATTCATGTTCCGTATCTGCTTTGAAAATATCACTATCAAATTTCTTCTCGCCATCAACCCATACTTCAAAAGTTGCTGATGAAGGTTTCCCTTTCATCGCTTGGTCAATTCCGATATAGCTTTCGAAGAAATCAAAGCCTTTGCCCTCGATGTCATAAACCACTTCTGAATTAGCATGTGCGCCGATTCCTTTAGAATAGGTAGCATCTAAACCTTGTCTAACTAGAGTAATTGCTCCACCAGCAGGCGCTAAATCTTTCTTTAGTCCTCCCCATGCAATGTTAGCTGATTTAGCAACCATATCAGAGATGAATGTGAAATCACTTGCCACAGTAATTTTTGTTGTTTTTGTTTCTGTAGCCCCAGCATTTTTTACTTCATAAACAATTTCATATTTCCCTTTTTTTGTTACATCGACATTATTAGATTTTACAACTACATCTTTTGTTATATCATCACCTTGATATGTAGCCGCTTTTACATAATCCATTGGATCAAATTCTTGTCGTAACTTTAGAGTTACATGTTCCTCAGCTGACAGAGTTGGCTGATACGCCTTCACCTCTACTGGTTTTAAACTATTTAGTTTCTTATCATAGCCAATAATTTTGTAAGAATAGTTTTTATCCATGTCTAATTTCTGGTCTACAAATTGATCAGTACTAGTAAATCCAACTAATTCGCCGTCTCTATAAATTTCATAACCCAAGAAATCGTTCTTATATTTCTTATCCATTTTTAAACTTAACGTTTTTGATTTAGCAGAAGCATTAGAAGTAATACTAATCTTAACAGAAGCATTTTTGTCTTCTATCCCTTTTCCTTCATACCCTACTACAGAGTCATTTAAATACCATGATTTTTTTGGTTTCTTATACTTGGCAGTTTTCTCTCTTGTTTCTTCATTAACGACAAATCCATGTCTAGCAAAATGTTCACTTAAATCCAACTTCAATACTTCAGAAGAAAATTCAACCAAATATTGTTGTTTAGAGATTTCTCCATCTGTAAGCTTTACATCTCTTTCTCGATATAGTCTATTTAATTTACCCCAATATCCAGGACTATACATTTCTAATTGCCAATACACACCTAACTTCTCGAAAAGTCCTTGGTCATTATAATCTTTTAAGTTTTCTTTTATTACGTTTTTATAAATGTTAGCTTCATATGGTATTCTATTGTCTAACTTACCGTAATAGCCAGACATGTATTGTGGTAACATATTGTTCGTTGTTTCCCCATATAATCTAGCATTTACATCCATTCTATGACCTATTTCATGTGTTAACCCCCATGATGGACCTCTCACTTCGAACGGAATTAAGTGGTTAGCCATAACGTCATCTTGCACACCGATGTGGTCAGTATATGCATACATATAACCAAAAGGTTGTGCAAGTCGTACATTATCTCTAATTAACTTAGGGTCATGACTTTCATCGCTTGCATCCAATCCGTAATATCTAAATATTTCTTCCATATGAGTATTATAAGATTCAATAGTTTCTAATGGGCTATAACCTTGTTCAATATACGTTTTGTAAGCGCCTGTTGCTGTTCCTGTCCAAACAATATGATCACTCACAAATTCGAAAACATCTAGAACTTCTCTGTCTTCAACTTTCGGATGTTTCACAATATCTTCATCCATTTTCTTCTTATATTCTTTTAAGAATGATTTGAATTCTTCTACGTTCGTATTTTTCGTTGCGAAAGGAATTTTTTCCGCGCCTTCAAATCGAATTTTTGGAGCATTCGCTTGTTGTTCTTTTGTATAGGGATTATTAATGTAAATACTTCCACCAGGTGTTACATCATTTTTATACCAGCTATCTTTATTAACTTGAGGTACGGTTATCTCATTTTTACCAGGTACTAGAACGACATCTCTTCTCCAATTCGCAAAAGAACCTTCTTGTTGAGCAATCGATAGTTTAGGCAATGGTGCACTTGCATCTGCATCAACATATACAGTAATTTTATCTCCCGGTTGAGCAGCGAAGCCCGTAGGCTGTAGATTGTTACCAAAACCAAATTTCAGGTTTTGATTTGCATGTTTTACCATATCCCCACGTTGTTCTGCTTCAACGATAGTTCCTTTAACTTGTACTTCACCTTTTACAATAGATTTAGCTAAATCTAATCGTTCTTTTAGAATAGAATATAACGGGTGAGCTTTCGCTTCATTTTCTAATGCATTGACTTTATCTACACTATTGAATTCTGGCACTACCTTACTCATTGTTCCATCAGTGAAGATGCTATTTACCTTATCTTCAATGGCATCTTCTGTATAGAAAGCTAATTCTGATAAAGTTGCCCAGTTTTGATTTGATTTCTTGAACTTAAATTTTACTCTTTTAAATTTAGTAGCGTCGAATTTAGCTTCAACTAAACCTTCTACCATATTATGTTTACCTGTTGTTACTAGTTGATATGTATCTCCTTTAGACGTTTGAGAAGCATAAATTTCAAATTCTTCCGCGAATCCCTTGCGGTCAGATTTTCTTGCTCCATACATGATTCTATTTAATTCCACTGATTTTTTAAATTCTACTTCTACTTCATTTGTGAAGTCATTTGAATTACTTTTATTCGTTTCCCAATAAGTATCTAGGTTGCCATCGGCGGCATTCCCGATTACTTGACTAAGATACTGACCAGCATTATTTCGGATACTCTTAATATTTTCAATATCCATTCTAAATAACTTAGAATATTCCTCATTAGAATAATACTCAAAAGGTTTTGTTTTAGCTTTAGTTGCTTCTATGTTTGATTCATTTATTATTATTAATGCATCCTCTATATCTTCTTTAAATTCATCATATAAAGGGTGTGATTGAATATTTTTTTCTAGTGCTTCTAACTTGTCTACTGTATTAAACTCATCAGATACTTTATTGTGGTTTTCATCAGTAAATAGTTTTTTCATATTATCTTTTACTTGGTCTTCTTGATAAAAACTAAATTCTGCTGCACTTGCCCAATCTTGATTGGCCTTTTTGAACACAAATTTGATTCTTTTGAATTCAGTTGGTTTAAATTGAATTTCAACAACATCTCCGGTTGAACCTTTATATTGTCCAGGTGATACTAAAGTATAATCATCGCCTTCATCTGAAATAGAGCTATAAATTTCAAACTCTTCAGCGAATCCTTTACCCTTTGCGCTGGATTGTCTAGCGGCATACACGATTCTATTTAATTCAGTCGATTCGTCTAAATTGAATACTACCTCGTTAGTAAACTGCGTAGTATTCGGTCTACCAGTTTCCCAATGTGTATTCATATCTCCATCTATTGCTTTATTAATAGGAGAGCCTGAATAATTCCCACCGTTGTTTGTTATCGATTTAATGTTTGTATTATCCATTTTAAAGACTTCGTTATATTCACTTAAATTACTATTTCCATATAAATCGAATTTACTAACTGTAGCATTTTTCGCCTCATTGATCTTGCTTTCTATTGCCGTTTTATTAGCGTTCGTAATAGGCGCTGCAAAAACATTCATGGCACTCCCAGAATAACTTGCTAACAACGCAGTTGATGTTGCAATCGCAATTAATTTGGACATTTTCTTCGACATATGCTTTCTCCTCCAGATGAATAAAACCCTAAGAAGTTCATTAAAAAAAGCTACTCTTTAGAGAGTAGCTAACTTTTGATACCGTCTAGATAAAAATGATTAAGACATTTTTATTAAACCCAACATAACAAAAAGTATAATGCACTCCTTGGCAACTGGCTGGCATAGTTATTTTCAACCTTAGCCCCTCTAGCTTTGCGTCCCTAAATTTCTATAGGTTTGCCTATTCAGTTTTTATATACCTAAAGTACCATGATAGATTATCTAACATCATGAATCATATGTATTGTTTTGCATTAAATAAGTTCCATTTTATTTTTCTTATAATAGTTATTAAAACCTAAAACTTATCACCTATTTATTGGATTGATAATTAAAATATCATTTTTCATTTCGTAAAAGTCTCATGACTAGAACTTAACTGAAACAGTCTTTTTTCTTATTTAGTAAAAATGTATTACGCTAAATATTTTAACTTTAAATTTACTAACTATTCTACTATACATTCGTTACCGTATAAGAAGAAGCTCCTAAACGATTCATTATCATCTAGTAGTTATGAGTATGAAGCTTAAACCGTTTAAATTGCTAGTTTTCTTATAAATTCTTTAAATATCAATTGAGGTAGATCCTTAATAAATAAAAATCGCTCAATTATTTTTCACCAAAATCAAAAACACCACTTCTAATGAAGTGGTGTTTTTGACATTATTCAGTTTTTGCATCGTTCACTTGATCAAATTGAATGCCGGTAATATGTACATTTACCTCTTGCGTTGCAAGTGATGTCATATTAAAGATAGCTTCACGAATCTGGGTTTGAACTTGCTGCGCTACTTTCGCAACAGATGCACCATATTGCACGAAGCAATATACATCTACGATTAAGCCCGCTTCAGTCCATTCGGTTTTAATACCTTTCCCATGAACCTTTTTACCGAATTTTTCTACTACGCCTGTAGCGAAGTTTCCTCTTGTACCAGAAACACCTTCCACTTCTGTAGTAGCAATTCCTGCAATAACTTCAATAACTTCAGGCGCTACTTCAATCTTACCTAGCTCTTCCTTACCAGCAGGAGTGCTTTGAGGTAATGATTGTATAACTTTTTCAGCCATAGAATTCGCCCCTTTCTTATGAATTCATGACGTCATTTTCTTCAAGGAATTTCGTATTGAAATCACCTTTTTTGAATACCTCATGATCCATTAATTTAGCGTGGAAAGGAATTGTTGTTTGAATGCCTGGTCCTTCAACAATGAATTCACCTAATGCGCGTTTCATCTTAGCAATTGCTTCTTCACGTGTATCTGCATGTACAATCAATTTTGCAACCATTGAATCGTAGAACGGAGGAATACTATATCCTGGATACATAGCCGAGTCGATACGGACACCGTAACCACCTGGAGCTATATAATCTTCTACTTTACCCGGTGAAGGCATAAAGTTTTTAGATGGATTTTCAGCATTGATACGACATTCCATCGCCCAACCATTCACTTTCACATCTTCTTGTTTATACACTAATTTCTCGCCAGAAGCAATCTTAAGCTGTTGTTGAACAAGATCAATACCTGTAACCATTTCAGTTATTGTGTGCTCTACTTGAATACGTGTATTCATTTCCATGAAATAAAACTTGTCTTCATGGTGGTCATAGATGAATTCTACCGTACCAGCACCGCGGTATCCACAAGCTAACGCAGCTTTAACTGCAGCTTCACCCATCTCAGCACGACGTTCCTCAGAAAGTGCAGGAGACGGAGCTTCTTCAACAAGTTTTTGCATACGACGTTGAACTGTACAATCACGTTCACCTAGGTGAATTGTATTGCCATAGTTGTCCGCTAGTATTTGGATTTCACAGTGACGGAAATCCTCGATGAATTTTTCTAAATAAACGCCAGGGTTACCGAATGCTGCAGCCGCTTCTTTTTGAGTGATTTGAACACCTTTAATCAATTCTTCCTCAGTGCGTGCTACACGGATTCCTTTACCACCACCACCGGCAGTTGCTTTAATGATTACTGGATAACCAATACCTTTCGCAACTTCTGCTGCTTCAGCTGCATCTGCAACTATACCAACTGAACCTGGAACTGTAGGTACTCCCGCTTTAATCATTGAATTTTTTGCTATATCTTTAATACCCATCATTTTGATGGCATCTGAAGTTGGTCCAATGAAAGTTATACCAGCATCTTCACATGCTTCTGCAAAGCTAGCATTCTCTGCTAAGAAGCCATATCCTGGGTGTATTCCATCACAGCCAGTTTTTTGAGCAACACTTAGTATACTACTAATTTTCAAGTAACTATCACTAGATAGTTTTGGTCCGATGCAATATGCTTCGTCAGCTAATTGAACGTGAAGTGCATCACGATCTGCTTCTGAATACACCGCTACAGACTGAATATCTAATTCTTTACAAGCGCGAATAATACGTACCGCGATTTCTCCACGGTTTGCTATTAATACTTTTTTCATTTAAATAGGCCTCCCTTAGTTCTCTTTTACTAGGAACAGAGGTTGACCGTATTCAACTAAATCGCCATCTTTAACAAGAATTTCAACGATTTCGCCACTAACTTCTGCTTCGATTTCATTAAATAATTTCATTGCTTCAACGATACATACTACTGCTTCTTCGCCTACTTTATCTCCAACTTTTACGAAAGCTGGTGATTCAGGGTTTGGAGCTTGATAGAAAGTTCCTACCATTGGAGAAGTGATTTTATATAATGATGCATCAACTGCTGGCGCTGCTTGTACTGCTTCAGCTACTGCAGGTGCTGCTACTGGTGCTGCTGGAGCCGCAACTGGTGCTGGCGCTGCAACTGGAGCTACTTTAACTACTGGCGCTTCAGTTACAACTGCCACACCACTATGTTTTTTAAGTTTAACTTTTGTATCTGCTACCTCATAAACGAACTCGTCGATTGAAGATGAGTCTACTAATTTAATAATTTCTCGAATTTCCTGAATTTTCAACATAAATTACTCCCCTTTTGTGAAATATAATACACTACTTATTCTATCGTGTTTTGGGGTTTTTTTAAATAGATAATTGAAAATAGGAATTATTCAAGACAATATCGTTATTTTTTCGTTAAAAAGACTCAGATTTAAAATCCACTACTATTTTACCAGCTGTAGGTACCTCTTTTTTAACCGTGTATACGATTTCATCAGCTTTTGATTTTGATAATTCAGCTGACTGTACTGTTACACGAATTTGATCATTTTCAGCTCGTACAAATGCATCTGAATAACCTAAAGTTTTAATGAGCAATTCTAACATCGCTTCATTAGATTCCTTCTTTACAATAACATCCATGTCGTTAAATGCTTCATTCTTTTCTTCAGCAGTATACTTTTCCGAAGCTATTTTTTGCGTAAGAGTTGCTTTCAATTGACTACGTTCATTTAGTAGCTCCATACGCATTTCTTCAAATAAGTCACTTTGTGCTGTAACAGGTGTTTTATCATTGCCTGTTAGTTTAGCAATATCATCAACTGCTGTACCTTTTAAAGTATCATCTGAGAAGATTTTAAGACCATTAAATGGTTGTGCTGGGTTCATAAGATAGTACACTGAAATAACTGCTGCTAAACTCAATAATGTTAAAAACCAAACTGCTCTCTTTTTTACTCTCATTTTATTTCCCCTCTCTTTTCCATAGGCATTACAACAATTCTGTGTGCCGGAATTTCCAGCACTTTTGTCAGCGTAGTTACTAATTCATTCTTTACCGCGATGTCATTCGCTCCTTCCGCAACTACTAATACTCCAGTTACTTGCCCACTTTCTTGTCCAGTTGTATTAGACCAGCTGAAATAATTCTCTAAGGATGAAGATTCTTTTTTTACATCTTGTGCCGTTTGTCCACCTGAATAAAAATAGAGCTCAACTTTCCCAACTTTATCAATCCTAGATAAAATGACTGCTAGTTGTTCCGCTTCATTAGTAGATACATTTTCTCCTTTAGACGATGTTTTCATAGGATTTTCATTATTGTATGAAAACATGGCCACAATAATGATGACAATTGCCATCAATATTCCTACATAGTAAATTGACGTTTTTTTCATATTCTGCACCGCCCGAGCTAGTCATCCCCCTCTTCACGTCTTTCCTGTTATCTACATCATTGTATGAAGCATAACTCTAATCTATGAGATACTAATGCCAAAAATTAAAAACAAACTTTAAAATCCATATTGCAACGATTATTTTCAATAGAATAACCCACTCTTCTGGGTCTTCCAGTAGTAAACTTACAATTTTTCCAACGAATATAATGACGACTAAACCAAGTAAAAATGCTTCCACAACCCCAATCCTATCCTTCTTGTATTTGTAGTTTCAGAAGTATAACAGCTAATATCGCTGTGAAAAAGAAAGCAAATGCGATAATAAAAGATACTGCACATAAAACAAATAGTGTTTTGCCTATATCATCTAAAAAACTCGCAATATCTTTATCAGAAAAAGGTTCCATCAATGCGGCCAGGAAACGAAAACTTAATCCTGTCATTAAAATTTTTAATGTCGGGATAATAGCAGCAGTAAATATACCTATCATTAAGCCTGTACTTGTTACCGTTGCAGTAGTTGATGAATATTTTCTAAATGTACTTAAACTCTCAGTTATAAAAGAACCTATAAACGGAATGTTTTGCTGGATCATCTTTTTCAATGGTCCGAGTGCAGCTCCGGTAAAAGATACTGACACAACACTATTCATTACTAGAAACATCGAATAGCACATTACTGTAGCAGAAACGACACTTAATACAAGTACGCGTATAAAGTCAGCCATTCGTGCAAAAGATATTTCTGGCATGAAACGGGATAGAAAGTCAAAAATCAAAGATGCCGTCAACAGAGGGATTAGCCACCTCCCCGTTAAAAACACAGCAAATTGAATGAGTAGTAATAGCATAGGATGCCACGCCATTAATGACATAGCGCCTGCTGAAATAGCCATTGCAGACATTAATATTGGATAAAGGGCACTAAAGAATGCAATCATATTCTCAGATAATGCCTGCATCATAGTAAATGATTGATAAACTGGCTTTAATGTCGTAGTAAGTATAGCGATAAAAAAGAAAACCCTTGTCCACTCTTTAAATTGAGGCATTATAAAGTTTAATATTAAAAAGAGTAGTGCATAAAAAAGTAATGAAACGAGTGTAAATAATGTGTCCTTGAAGGGGGCGACCAATATATCCTGTAACCAGTCCAATCTTGCCCTCCTATCTTTTTTTGACGTTTATCCAAAAATTTCTTCTTCTATTAAATTGAGTTTGTCCATAAAAATGACAACCATCATCTACTATGGTTCTATCAAACGTTGCCAAATTGAAAATAATTCAATCATCTCTTTTAGCCAAAGAGATAAAATAACAAGCTTTACCGCTGTATGTGATAAAAAGGCAAGTGCTTCATAATCCTGATCGTTTAAATGTTGTGACATGGCTGTTGAAACGAAATATATAAATGCACTGCCTAGAATGAGCGATAAATAAGGGATTTCAATTGGAAATGCATGCAATAACCTTTGAAGAAACGGGATGAATAAACGCATTATTAAAAAGCTCATTAATAAGAAAAAAAACACCGTATAAAAGACACGATGCAGAGCAGGAATTGCCATTTGAATAAACATTAAAAGAATAAGCATAATCACAGCGTAAAATAATATCGTCATAAGTTCAGGTAGCCGTTAACCATTGGAAGAAGGTGAGAATTTCATCAAAGAACAAACGTAAAAAATGAAGCAATTCCGCTGCGATATACATATAGGCTAGAAAATAAAGAAAAAAAGAAAATTCCTTCTTACCGGTTTGTTCAAAGAAGATATGTAAAAGCGCAATCACAAGTCCAATACCGGCGATGCGTAGAATGTCTTGAAGTTCCGTAGCTGCCCCTCCTCTTGTATAATCTAATCTATGCAAAGTTAGAGTGAGTTATGATTTCCAATCATACAAACATCGGATTGAACAAAAAAATCGACCCCTATAGCATAAGCTATAGGGGTCGATTATAAAGAATGAATTAATTATCCACGAGAAACGTAAGTGCCTTCTTCAGTGTTAATAACTAATTTGTCACCAACATTAACAAAGAATGGTACTTGTACAACTAATCCAGTTTGAACTGTTGCTGGTTTAGAGCCACCTGAAGCAGTATCACCTTTAATACCTGGTTCAGTATCAATTACTTCTAGAAGAACTGTATTTGGAAGATCAACACCAAGGATTTCTCCTTCGTAAGACATAATTGAAACTTCCATATTCTCTAATAAGAATTTCAATTCGTCTTTAAGTTGGCTTTCATTTATTTCAATTTGGTCATAAGTTTCAGTGTTCATGAACACATGATTATCACCTGAAGCATATAGATATTGCATTTTGTTATTGTCAATTTGAGCTTTTTCTACTTTTTCACCTGCACGGAAAGTTTTTTCCATTACTGAACCGTTACGTAGGTTACGAAGTTTTGATCGTACAAAAGCTGCCCCTTTACCTGGTTTTACGTGTTGGAAATCAAGTACACGGAAAAGTCCACCGTCTACTACGATTGTTAGGCCTGTACGAAAATCGTTTACTGAAATCATGAATGTTCCTCCAATATTACTTTATAAAATGATTAGTTCTTTTGTGGAATGAGTTAGTTTTTCATTACCTGTCTCTGTGATTAATGTATCGTCCTCAATACGGACACCACCGATACCTGGTAGATAAATACCAGGTTCACATGTCACGACCATACCTGGTTCTAATACAATAGGTGAACGGAACGATAATCCAGGACCTTCATGTACTTCTAAACCAATTCCATGACCTGTTGAATGGCCAAATGCCTCACCATATCCATGTGCTTTAATATAATCACGTGTTACTGCATCAGCTTCAATACCTGTCATACCTGGTTTAAACTGCTCTAATCCAAGTAATTCAGCATTTAATACAATGTTGTAAATTTCCTTCAATTGATCTGAAGGCTCACCAACTGCAACTGTACGTGTTGTATCAGAGATATAGCCATTATAGAGCGCACCAAAATCTAAAGTGACAAAATCACCATTTTCTATTATTTTATCAGTTGCAACGCCATGTGGCAATGCCGAGCGTACACCTGATGCAACAATTATATCAAAAGAAGATGAAGTTGCTCCTTGTTTTCGCATGAAGAATTCCAATTCATTTGATACTTCTAATTCTGTTTTGCCAGCTTTAATAAATGTTAGTATATGCTCGAATGCCGCATCCGCTATTTCACAAGCGACCTTAATAATATTAATCTCTTGTTCCGTCTTAATCAAGCGGATTTTTTCTACTAAACCTGAAACTCCTACTAAATCGGTTTTTAAATGTTTCGAATATACTTCAAAGGTGCTATAACTAACGTCTTCTTTCTCAAATGCTAATGTTTTGATACCCATCTGTTGTACTTGAGTAGCAATTTCTTCAATGATTGTAGCTTGGTGTTGTACAATTCGATAATCTTGTACTTGTTTCGCAGCTTGTTCAGTGTATCGGAAATCTGTAATAAAAACTGCATCATTTTGTGAAACAATAGCTACCCCTGATGTTCCAGTAAAATCAGTCATATAACGACGATTATAATCATTTGTAATAAGTATCGCATCAAGCCCTTGTTCTTGTAATGCTGCTCTTAATTTTTTTAGTTTTTCCATTATAGTCAATTCCCCCTGTTATTGTTCTAAAAACATGCGTAATGCAAGTTGGTATCCCTTTGTCCCCAATCCAGAAATTTGTCCCAAACACTCTGGTGCTAAATAAGAATGGTGACGGAATTCTTCACGTTTATGTATATTCGAGATATGCACCTCAATGACAGGTACATTTACAGAAGCGATAGCATCACGTATCGCAACACTTGTATGTGTATATGCACCTGGATTAAAGACAATGCCAGCAATTTCATCGTCTTCAGCGTCATGAATCCAGTCGATCAACTGGCCTTCATGATTGGACTGCTTTAACTCAATTGTGGCACCAAACTCACCCGCTAGCTTTTGAAGGGCTTTATCTATATCTAGAAGAGTTTCCGAGCCATATATTCCTGGCTCTCTCTTACCTAATCGATTTAAATTAGGCCCATTTAAACATAAGTACTTCATATCTCTCCCCCTCCCATTTTGATGAATTTATTTTACCACATCAGTATTATAAGGTATTTTACTTCGGGTGTCTAAACTTTCTGCTTTTTTATGGAACATTGCGGTTTCTACTATAAAACGTAAATGCATAGCAATTATGACGAAGATAGGAATCGATACTTTTTTTAACTCTACCGTACCAAACATCCACCACTGTAATCCGAACAGCAGAATAATACTCAATCCCATCGCGGCTATATCCGCACGAATAGCAATACAAAGTTCACTTAAATAAAAAATCACTATGGCAAAAACAAACAACACAATTGCTAATGTCGTCCATTTAAATAATGGTGTATGTCCACTAAACAAATGCCAATGCTTAGACCAACCGATTGGACTCCAATGAATGATTGAAAATAGTTGTAGTAATCGTAGACAAACAGTAAATGACACTGCACTTACAATAGATGTCCAAAACAAGACATGAATTTTCAAAACACAACACTCCTTTTTTACAAGCATTGCCTCATTTTCAAAAGCTATTCTTTTCCTAGAGCTTTTTTATAATTTTTAGTACAATAAGAACAGTTGAATATACAAAAAGAGAGCGGTGTGGCAAGTGAAGGATCAACCTCAGACTCCTGTTTACGGGGGACAAGCATTAATTGAGGGCGTAATGATGGGCGGTAAAGAACATACTGTATCCGCAATTCGCCGTAATGATGACTCAATAGAGTATTTCTATGTTAAAAAAGAAAAAAAGCCAGCGCTTCAAAGGTTGAAAAAGATTCCATTTATTAGAGGAATAGTTGCTATTATTGAATCAGCTGCAAACGGCTCCAAGCATTTGCAATTTGCAGGTGATCGCTATGATGTCAATCCAGGCGAAGAAGTTGAAGAATCTGCTGAAGAGGGTTCGAAGCTCCAAATGATTTTAGGAGTAGCCGCAATTGGCGTACTTTCATTCCTTTTCGGTAAATTTATTTTCACATTGATTCCTGTATTCTTGGCACAACTTTTCCATACATGGTTTCCTGGAAAAGTCGCACAAATTTTGTTAGAGAGTGGTTTCAAACTAGTATTACTACTCAGTTATATTTATTTTGTATCACTGACTCCACTTATTAAACGTGTTTTCCAGTACCACGGCTCTGAACATAAGGTCATAAACTGTTATGAAAACGGTCTCCCTTTAACAGTAGAAAATGTACAAGATCAATCACGTTTACACTACAGATGTGGTAGTAGTTTTATGTTATTTACAGTTATCGTAGGTATGTTCATCTACTTCCTAGTACCAACAGATCCGTTCTGGCTACGTATTGTGGATCGAATCTTATTAATCCCAGTTGTACTTGGAGTGGCTTTTGAAGTATTACAATGGACTAATGCTTGTCGGAATATACCAGTACTGCGCTATTTAGGTTATCCTGGTTTATGGCTTCAATTACTTACAACAAAAGAACCCAAAGACGATCAAGTAGAAGTTGCTATTGCTTCATTTAATAAATTATTAGAAATCGAGAAAGACCCTAAAAATATCAAATTAAACTAACAGAAACGTAGAAGGGCTCAGTGAGCACTCCTACGTTTTTCTTATTGTTGATAAATTGACATTTTACACAAATATGTTTAATTGGTATATTTTAATAAAGGAGGTTCTTTCTATTGAAGAAAAGACTTTTTGTTATTTCTGCTGTTTTTATATTTATTAGTAGTCTATCTTCTTTGTTAATTTATATTATCAAAAACGGCAATCCTTATACGATGCTTTTAGTTCAATATCATATGAAAAAACATATGGAAGGAAACGACATTACTGAAGATATGTTAGTTCCCGATAAATCTGGTTACATAGAACCTAAACAAGTAGTACACAAAGATTATTATCGTGGGCTATTTCAATTACGATTTAAAGATGAACCACAAATTACTTATTATTACGGACTACATAAAGAAAATAAAGCGATCATTCAATTTTGCAAAGAGAATCCGTTAGTTGTACGCTCCTTTAAAAAGGCGAAACATAGTGAAGAAGTTTGTACAAATGCCTATAATAAATAAAATAAAAAATCTGTGCATAATTTGCACAGATTTATTTGTTTTTACTAGCGCGAAGCTTTTGAATTCCTTTTGCTCCAAAGTAACCAATTACCCAAAACACAAGAAAATATAAACCATATCCCCATGCAGAGCTGTTTAATACCGTAAAGAGGATAATGATAAAAGCAATATAAGAAACTGCTAATGCAATCCAAGGATTAATATTATTTAAAGCACATGAAATTCCCTGCACTAAAAAAGTTAAAGGAAAAATAAGGACTAAGCTAAGTAGGAAATAGAATTTGTTTGCTTCATCATTTCCAAAAGCTCCTGTTAAAGTCATTGCGATAACACCTAACATCGCAAACGCCGGGAAGAAAATACCCGAAATTTTATTACCCACATGATCACTCCTAACAAATTGTCTTCATTTTATCATGAATGTTCACATAGGTGGGGAATTAAAAAAATACGTTTAATTGTTTAATTTTACTACTTTAAAAAAATCATTATAATCATTTATTTGAAAGTCTGCCGCTTCACAATTCCCCCCATACATACAACTCATCATCCCTATTTTCTTCGCAGGGATTAAATCGAGTTCCCTATCTCCGATCGCTAGATCTAAATCATATTTATCATGTAAATATTGATAAGAAGTCGGATCAGGCTTGCGTGGATAACCATTATCAACAGTGACAATTTCAATGAAATATTTTTCAAAACCGTAGTATTGGAGAATATCCAAAACAGGCTTTCGCTCCTTATGTGTCATAATTACATTTTTGTTTGCAAATCGTAAAATTTTCTCAACGTTAGGAAACGGCTTTATACTACTTGGCGGTATCTCTAAATTAAGCTTTTTAACTTCTTTTATTTGTTCATCTGATAATTTAAAATATTTAAATGCATGTGTTGCAGAGATCTTCAATTCTCGATAAATATCTTCTCGTACGACTGTACCATTCAGTACTTTATATAAATTTTCTGTATACGCTGGATATGTATCAAATAAAGTACCATCAAAATCCCATAATATATTCATAATACCCCTCCTGATTTTTACAAACAAAGTATTTATTTTAATCACTTAATTAATATGACCTCATAAAAGTTGTTGTAATTTTACATAGTATATCGCCTTTATTTTACCTTGGAAACATTCACGCTTAAATTCCCTGGATATAATATAGCAATATTGCTTACTAAGCCTAACCAAAGGTCTATAAAATTTCTCATCTTTTAATCTTCCAATCAATAGAATTTAATATATTCATATTATAATCAATTCCGCTTCCTTGACCATAACCCTCTTTAAATTTCCCTTCATATAATTTCGAACGCTTTTTTTAGCCTTCTAATCTCTTCTGATTAACTTTCTTTAATTGTAATAAAATAATAACAATCTCTTATGGATATGATATCCACAGAAGTTGTTTTATCAAACTTTGTTATAAATGATCAGTCTTTTTTATAAAACTACACATCAACTAAGCTGTTTAATTTAAAAACCAGTAAAAACACTCAAATATCATTCGAGTGTTTTTGTATAATCTTTTACTTCTTTGAAAAAATCATTTTTGCCACTTTTCATGAATACTCACCTAGAAAAAAAATAACCTCTTACGGACATCATACCCGAAGAGGTTATTTCTTATCTAACTTTATTACGTGTTATCAAACTTTATTATAAATGATCAATCTTTATTTAAAGACGTGTTGGTTTGGAATAAAGTTTGATTAAAAGTTTGTTGCAATCGTTGATTTTATAATAGAAGAAACGAACGCATTTTGAAAAAAGTTTGATCAAAATGCGTGGGTTTTATTTAAATGCGAAGTTATTTTTATCAAACTATATTACAAATAATCGAACTTTATTATAAATGATCAATCTTTTTTACAAACTACAACTCTTTTTTCTTCCATCATTAGGATATTAATTTATTTAAGAAACATTTTTTATCTCTTTACGAACAAATTCACATGTCAAATAACCTAAAAATGAATTTAAACTTCTGTATATTGTCCAATCTTTCTGAATTTCTCATAGCGATCTTCAATTAATTGTTCGCCATTTAGAGAATTCAATGCTTTTAGTGTGACGCTTATACATTCTTTTATATAAGATGCTTGCTTCGCAACATTGCGGTGTGCTCCACCAGTTATTTCAGGGATTATTCCATCAATAACGTCGAGCTCTTTTAAGTCAGGTGCTGTTATACGCATTGCTTCTGCAGCTTGCTTCCCTAGGCTACCATCTCGCCATAAGATCGATGCAGCCCCTTCAGGCGAGATAACCGAATACGTTGAGTTCTCTAACATAAAGACGCGATTAGCTACCCCTAATGCAATGGCACCCCCACTTCCGCCTTCCCCAATAACAATACTAATAACTGGTACTGTTAGAATCGCCATTTCAGAGAGAGTTCTAGCAATGGCTTCACTTGGGCCGCGTTCCTCGGCTGCCTTACCCGGATAGGCTCCTTTTGTATCAATAAAACAAATAATTGGGCGCTTAAATTTCTCAGCTTGCTTCATTAAGCGTAATGCCTTACGATATCCTTCAGGGTGTGGCATACCAAAATTTCGTCGAATATTTTCTTTAGTTGATTTTCCGCGTTGATGTCCAACAATTGTTACGGGCTGTTCTTCAAAGAGAGCAATTCCTCCAAGAATAGCTGCATCATCACCAAATGTACGATCTCCATGTAACTCAATAAAGTTTTCACACATAGCTTCTATATATTGTAAAGTAGTTGGTCGTTCTGGATGTCTAGCAACCTGTACACGATCCCATGGCTTCATATTGGCATAAATAGATTGTTCTAGCTGTGATAGACGTGTTTCAAGCTTTTCGATTTCGCTTGTCATATCTACATCTGCCTCTGTAGCAATCGTTTTTAATTCATCAATTTTTTCTCGTAATTGTACTACTGGTTCTTCAAAAGCTAAATTTTTAGACATGTTGCACACCGCCTTTTGTATGCATTTTTACAAGCATTGCTACTTGGTTTCGTAAATCTTTTCGATGGAAGATTGCATCAAGCTGACCATGCGCTAGTAAAAACTCTGACTTTTGGAAATCATTTGGTAATTTTTCTCTTAATGTTTGTTCGATTACACGGCGACCAGCAAAGCCAATCAATGCTTGTGGTTCTGCAATATTAATATCTCCAACAGAAGCAAAGCTTGCTGAAACGCCACCGTATGTAGGGTGCGTCATGATCGAAATAAATAATAGTCCTTCTTCACTATGACGTTTTAATTCCACACTCGTTTTTACCATTTGCATTAATGATAGAATACCTTCTTGCATGCGCGCTCCACCACTAGCAGAAAAGATAATAACAGGTACACGTAATTCAATAGCTTTTTCAACGGCACGTGTGATTTTTTCTCCTACAACGGAGCCCATTGAGCCCATACGGAAATGAGAATCCATAATTGCTACAACAATTTCTTCTCCATCAAGAGTACCTAACCCAGTCAGTACAGCTTCGCTTAATCCCGTTTGTTGTTTAGCCACTGAAATTTTTTCTACATAATCAGGGAAATTTAGTGGATTACTTGTTTGTAAATGATCATCCATTGAAACAAATGAACCTTCATCTAAGAAATATGTTACGCGCTCCTGTGCAGTCATTTTGAAATGATGGTCGCATTTTGTACACACTTTATGATTTTTTTCTAATTCCTTTGTTAACTGAATGTGACGGCATTCTGGACATTTTGTTATAAGTCCTTCTGGAAATCCCTTTTCCTGTCCGTCCTCTTTCTTTTTACTAAATAAGCTACGTATTGCCATGTTTTACTCCCCCTATGTTTGTCTAAATGCCTTGTTCAGCATTTGGTTCGTAAGAGCTTTTAATGCTTCTTTTTCATAGCCAAGCTGCATCGATTTCAACATAGTTTGAATGATTAATTTTTCTTCTTCTGTTGAGTTTCGATTTAAACGGTCACCGGCATAAACTGCTAATTGAAACCAGACTTTTAGTGAAAAACGATTTCTGACGTGATGATTATTTCTCGTAAAACATCCAGACAATTAATCGTACCTCTAACTCTAGCTTTACAAAAAAACTGTCCCACACAGGTAGTGTTCGCAGAGTCACTGTACAACTTATAACGCGAATGGCTTCCTTTTCATGAATTTGTCGCGTTAATTCGACATCCTTTTTTTGATTTTTTTAATCTTCTAATATAAACATCGACAAAATTTCTACGAGCTGATGCTATTGTGTAGAAGCTAGAAACGTACCTCACCTATGTCTCGTTTTAATAAGACCTAACAACTCTAAACTTCACAATGCCTCTCTCACAGAGGATCGCCCGACACCCAGACGTTCTGAAAGGGCTCATTCGGAAGGTACTTTTCACCAGCCTGTATTTTTTCCATTTTTATAAGTTGTCGTAATTGTTGGACGATATCTAAAAACACTTTCTTTTGTTCGGTTTTTTTATCCATACGATCAACTCCTCGGTCAATCTATTCGCCTTGGAATAATTATTGCTGTCGCTTTCCTTTCGCGCAGATAAACAATGCATCCAAAGGCTTTATCTTCATTCAGTAGGTATTTCGATACCTACTATAAAGAAACAAAATCCACCACCTTCAGATGATGGCGTCTCTTACTGAATGAATCCAAAAGTGGTCTGGCCACTTTTGAAGTTGGCTTTATCTTACAAAATTTCTACGAGCTGATGCTTTTGTGTAGAAGCTAGAAACGTACCTCACCTATGTCTCGTTTTAATAAGACCTAACAACTCTAAACTTCGCAATGCCTCTCTCTCAGAGGATCGCCCGACACCCAGACGTTCTGAAAGGGCTCGTTCGGAAGGTACTTTTCACCAGCCTGTATTTTTTCTATTTTAATAAGTTGTCGTAATTGTTGGACGATATCTAAAAACACTTTCTTTTGTTCGGTTTTTTTATCCATACGATCAACTCCTCGGTCAATCTATTCGCCTTGGAATAATTATTGCTGTCGCTTTCCTTTCGCGCAGATAAACAATGCATCCAAAGGCTTTATCTTCATTCAGTAGGTGTTTGGATACCTACTAAAAAGAAACAAAATCCACCACCTTCAGATGATGGCGTCTCTTACTGAATGAATTCAAAAGTGGTCTGGCCACTTTTGAAGTTGGATTTATCTTACAAAATAATTATTTGAAAGTAAAGAAAAAACTGCATAAAAATTTATGCAGTTTCTAAAATTCCCTTCAATTTCATATTCTTTTCGTCGTTTGTGCATATTTTATTTTCACTTGAGGTCTACCAAAGCGCTTTTCAAGCGTTCTCTCAATGTAAAGCAATTCATCTTCTAGTAAAAGCTCTTGAACAAGATGAAAAACTTGCGGGAATAAGGTTACAGAAACCGTTCCAAACTCATCCTGAAGCATGTAAACGGCGACCTACAAGGAAAGCACGTACCTGGCATCGTCCGGACGTGGCCCACTGAGCCAATACCCAGGGTTATTAATCGAAACTTTTTTATAATCGTCGCGACTTTATTTTAAACATCGTATCCTTTTTATAAACATCGCAACTTTATTTCAATTCTACAAGACGACAAGTAGCTCAAGCCTTAAAGACCACATTTAAGTTGTGCACCACAGTTAGTGCATGTGTTACAACCGCCTAGTTCTTCGACTGTTCCTTTGCGACATACTGGGCATGTGTTACCGACTTCAGAGCCGATTGTTACGTTTGTTGAACGTAAGTCTTGAATTGTATCGATTAAGACAACTGGACGTTTTTCAGTCACTTGTTCTTCTTGTAGAGTGTCCTCATCCATAACATTTTCTTCTGCTTTTAGAGTTAGTACTTGTGAATCACGGCTACCATCAACATAAACCGTACCGCCTTTAGCGCCACCGTTGTATAAGCGTTCGTACACTTTTTGTACTTGATCTACAGTGTAACCACGTGGTGCGTTTACTGTTTTAGAGATTGAGCTATCAATCCAGCGTTGGATAATACATTGTACATCTGCGTGTGCTTCTGGAGCTAATTCCATAGCAGTTACAAACCATTCAGGAAGGTTTGCTTCATCTGCATCTGGATTAGCAGCTAAATATTCTTGTACTATATCAGCTTTTACTTCAATAAATTTACCAAGACGACCACTACGGTAGTAAGTAAATGAGAAGTATGGTTCTAATCCAGTAGAAACGCCAACCATTGTTCCTGTCGAGCCTGTAGGAGCTACAGTTAGTAGGTGCGAGTTACGAATACCACCTTCAAGTACTGCTTCACGGATATGCTCAGGCATTTTTTGCATGAATCCAGTTTCTGTAAAGCGTTTGCGAAGTGCTAATGTTTCAGCTTCTGTTTCTCCTGTTAAGAATGGGAAACTACCTCGTTCTTTTGCAAGTTCAGTAGAAGCTTCGTAAGCTGTCGTCGCAATCGTCTTGAAGATTTCATCAACAAGGATGTTACCTTCTTCAGAGCCATATTCTTTTTCGCAGTAGATAAGTAAATCAGCCATTCCCATAACACCTAGTCCAACACGGCGTTCGCCTAATGCTTGTACTTTATTGTCTTCAAGGAAGTATGGTGTAGCATCGATTACATTATCTTGCATACGTACTCCGACACGAACAGTTTCTTTCAATGCTTCAAAGTCCACTGTTTTCGTATCTTTTTGAGCAAATTGCGCTAAGTTTACAGCTGCCAAGTTACAAACTGAATATGGTGCAAGTGGTTGCTCGCCACATGGGTTTGTTGCTACAACTTTCTGACCATATGCTTTTGCATTTGTCATGTCGTTTGCGTTATCGATGAAGAAAATACCTGGTTCTGCTGAGTAAGTTGCACAGATATTGATCAAGTTCCAAAGTTCACGTGCTTTTACTTTACGGTACGTGTGTACTGCATGTCCCATTTCAGCCCATTCACGAACATCGCCAACTTCATGCCATGTCTCGTTATAAATTTTCATTTCTTCAGCATTATATGATTCAACCGCTGGGAATCGTAAGTCAAATTCAGCATCAGCTTCTACAGCTTCCATGAATTCATTTGTGATTGTAACAGAAATATTCGCACCTGTTAGGAATTCAGCATTATGCACGCTGTATGTTCCACCATCACGTAATTTCGTCTCAGCATCACGAATAATTGCTTCATTAAACCCACCGACACCAGGGATAGTTTTATAGTTAGTAATACCTTGATACATCGCTTCTTCTTGCTGCGTTAAAGGTTTGAATTTTAGTTTTTCTTTTGCTAAACGTTGAATTGTTTCATCCGTTGTATTTTCGATTAAGAAACGTAAAATACGAGGATTTTGCATTTTTGAAATAATAAATTCAATAATATCTGGGTGCCAATCTGCTAACATAATCATTTGTGCACCACGACGTGATCCACCTTGTTCTACAAGATGAGTCAACTTAGCAATATCATCAAGCCATGAAACAGATCCTGATGATTTACCGTTTACACCACGAGCAAGCGTGTTTCGTGGACGTAATGTAGAACCATTAGTACCTACACCGCCACCGCGACTCATAATTTCCATTACTTGTTTACGATGATCACTAATGCCTTCACGAGAGTCTGCTACAAATGGCATTACGTAACAGTTAAAATAAGTAACATCTGTTCCTGCGCCTGCTCCGTATATAACACGTCCCGCTGGAATAAAGTTTAACTTCACTAATTGCTCGTAGAATTTTTCATACCATTCTTGGCGTTTTTCTTCTGTTTTTTCAACCGCTGCTAGGCCAGTTGCATTACGTTTTGCAATTTGTTCGTAAAAGACTTCAAGAGGCTTCTCAATAACGTCTAAAGAACGTGTGACAATTCCTGATTGTTGTTCAGAATCATCATCAATAGCACTTCTATAATCTGCTTCAATCAGCACTTCTGCTGTATTCTTTTCTGGATTAATTGAAACGATATAACCAAGACCACGTGCTGGGAATTTAGGGTCAGCTTTGACCGTTAAAACAACAAAATCCCCTGCTTTTAGCGTTTTCTTTTCTGTATCTTTAAAAGAATAACGGTCGATCATGACTAATCGAGACACACCTTTATGTGTTATATGCATGTCCTCTGTGATGGCATGAACTTGTGGAAATTGTTGAATATCATTATTTAATTGTTGTACATTAATCGTCTGATTATGATGCTGTGAAGCAAGTACCATTATCATTCGCCTCCCTATTTAGATCGCGCTTTAAATACTATATATAGTGTTTATCCAAGACATTACGATACTATATATTGATAAGAAAAGCAAATAAGGTGATTTTGAGCAAAATGTTGATTTAACAACATTGAAAGCGATTTTTCAATTTTAGCGAAACTAAAATAAGCCAAAAAGACTACTATTTTCTAAAATTCCATTCATCACTTTCATAGCGAGTTTTCGCTAAATTATTAACAAAATCCATTTGTTCCTTCGTTAACGTGTAAGGTACAAGTTCTATGTCTAATCCGTCCTCAAATCCTTTACGGAAAGCAGATATACATGTTTCAACATCGACAGGTTTTTGGGCTAACTGATTAATAGCTACCGCTTTTTGTGGTAAATGTTTGCGCATTCGCTCTTTTGAAGCTTCCGATGGAAATTTAAAAAGAGAAATCAATTTTTCATCATCGAGATCGATTAATATCGCTCCATGTTGTAAAATGACACCTTCTTGTCGCGTTTGTGCACTACCTGCTACCTTCTTACCTTCTACTACTAATTCATACCAACTTGGTGCATCAAAACAAACTGCGCTCTTCGGAGTTTTTAAATCTGCTCGCTTTTCTTCGGAATCAGGGATAGAAAAATACGCATCTAACCCTAAGTTTCGGAATCCTAGTAATAAGCCTTCACTTAATACTCTATAAGCTTCCGTCACCGTTTTAGGCATGTCTGGGTAGTCTTCATTAACAATGATGCTATATGTTAGTTCATGTTCATGTAAGACTGCACGACCGCCAGTCGGACGGCGTACAAATCCCACATTTAATTTATGTAATTGTTCAAAATCAATATCTTTTTCTGCACGTTGAAAATAACCAATAGAAAGTGTTGCTGGATTCCATTCGTAAAATCGTATTACTGGTGGAATTAAACCTTTACTATGCCAATGTAGGAGTGCTTCATCTAATGCCATATTGAATGCAGGGCTACAAGGACCCGAATTAATAAAATACCATGTTGTTTTCATTTGGTCTCCTCCTTATAATCAACTTATCTATTTTAACAAACTCATTGGACTATCGCTACATGTTCTTTTATAATATTACTGTAGATAGAAAGGGGTAAGACGATTTGAGTTGGTTATATACATTAGCAATTGTTTTATTTGTAGTGATTGTATATGCTTTAGTGAACGCTCTTCGTTTCAAAAAAGCAGTTACAACATTAACACAAGAAGAATTTATTGAAGGTTATCGTAAAGCGCAATTAATAGATGTGCGTGAGCCAAAAGAATTTGACGGTGGTCATATTCTAGGTGCTCGTAACGTTCCAACCTCACAACTTCGTCAACGCTATAAAGAAATTCGCCCAGACAAACCTGTTTACTTGTATTGCCAAAATGCAGGACGCAGTGCACGTGCTGCTATGTTATTAAAGAAAAAAGGCTATGATCAAGTATTCCAATTACAAGGTGGATACAAAAATTGGACAGGCAAAATCAAAGTGAAATAATTTGATTGCGTTGCAAATAAAAAAGAGTCATTTCTATTTTCAACAGAAATGGCTCTCTTTTTTCTTATTTAAATATAAATAAACAACGTCCATAAAGGAGAATATAATGCTAAAATTCTTATATACTTTTCACGAAGATTTGCGACAAGACATTCCTAACTACGCAGATGTATCAGCGGTCTTTGAACGCATCTCAAAAAAACTAAATGAATATCACCCTTCTAATTTTCGTGGCGTGACTGTCGAACTAAATAATTCACAATTTCATCATCATTTGTTAGAAATGATGGAAAAGGAATTAATCCACTATGAAAATTTGAGTCATATATATGCCGCGTTACCTAGTATTGTCTTAAATTCTGTATCGGAAGATCAATTAGATAATCAATTAAAATCGATCAAGACATTTAGTAATTCTTTAATCTACTTCCCTGATTATGAAGTAGCTATTACACAGATTCCTGTATTCCGCTCCGATTCAGAGTGGCCAGAGTTTTTCTATTTTACAACAAGTGCGGATAAAATGATGAATTTTATCGAAGCTGTTCAAGAACAGTTACGTCAAATGCTAATGGAAACCGTTACATACTTAGTTGATGTTCATGATGGTATTAAACGGCGAAGTTACGGTGAAGGAAAGCAAATTACTCGAGATGATGTATTCTTAGAACCTTCACTTAAGCAAGAGATTTTCCGTTCAATTGATGAATTTTTTAAGGAAGGTGGCAATTTCTTTAAACATTATGGCCTTCCTTATAAAAGAGGGATCTTATTATATGGCTCACCAGGAAACGGCAAGACTACGCTTGTAAAGTCCATTACAGGCTCTGTAACAGCTCCTGTTGTCTATTGGCAAATTACTGAGCATACATCAAGTGAATCCATTGAAGAGGTCTTCCGTATGGTAACAAGTTTAGCTCCTGCAATACTTGTTATTGAAGATATTGACTCTATGCCCGAATACACACGTTCTTTATTTTTAAATACACTCGACGGCGCACAATCACGTGAAGGTATTTTTTTAATTGGTACGACCAATTATCCTGACCGCATCGATCCAGCATTAATCAACCGTGCAGGAAGATTTGATCGAGCTTATGAGATTATGAATCCTACAACTGAAATACGTGCTACATATTTACGCAAATTGGATATTCAGCATATTTTCACAGAAGACGAGCTAATGGATGCTGCTAAACTTTCAAAAGAACTTTCAATGTCACAACTCAATGAATTATATATGTCCGTCGCTCTAAATTGGCATTATGATAAAAAACTCGATTACGAGAAATGTATCAAAGATTTACAAAAACAACGTAAAAAGGCATTCCGTAATGAATGGGAAAGAAATGAAGTAAATATAGGATTCTAAGAAAACACCCCCTAGAGAAAGATTTAATCAATCTCTAGGGGGTGTTTTTTCGAATAGGGTTAAATAACGGGTTTGATCACTGAACTTACTGTTTTAATCTATAACAGTTTTTTGCTTATTGATTTCTTGTAAAATTTGTAGATTTGTTAAACCATGTTTATGTAGCAAATCATAAATGATTTTCTTTTCATATTCCATTAGTGCCTTTGTATGCGCATCTGGAGTGAAATAGATTAACGTACTTTGTTCTTTTTGTTGCTTTATGTACAATTCAGAAATTAATTCGTCAACCGTATATTCTTGATAATCCTCTTTTAAGGATTTTAGTAAGTCATTTTGATCATTAGTTGTATCATTGATACTTTTAAAGTAAGCCATGAAAACTCCCCTTTTTTCACACATTGATTCATATTGCATTTATGTTAGCATAGCAATTTTAAAGTCATCTGTCTATGTCCAAGCGATTTTTTCCATAACTAACATGATCTTTTCATTAAGCTATTTATATACAAATCATGAGAAAACCCCTAGCAAGGTGCTAGAGGTTTTCAATATACGAATATATTATACTTCTACTGTTTCTCTTTCGTATCGTAACACCGGGTTACGAGCTGCTCTTGTTTCATCAAGACGGCCAATAACTGTTGTATGTGGTGCATTTTGTACTACTTCTGGTGTTTCTTCTACTTCTTTAGCAATTTGAATCATTGCGTCACAGAAAGCGTCTAATGTTTCTTTTGATTCTGTTTCAGTTGGTTCAATCATTAAACCTTCTTCCACATTTAATGGGAAGTAAGTTGTTGGTGGATGGTAGCCAAAGTCTAACAGTCGTTTTGCCATATCAAGTGTACGGGCGCCAAGTTTTTTCTGGCGGCTTCCACTTAATACAAACTCATGCTTACAGTGACGGTTATATGGTAGATCAAAGTATGGCTCTAATCTTCTCATCATATAGTTTGCATTGATTACTGCATTTTCAGTTACTGCTTTAAGACCATCTGGACCCATTGAACGGATATAAGTATATGCACGAACATTAATACCAAAGTTACCGTAGAATGGCTTCACGCGACCAATTGATTGTGGACGGTCGTAATCGAAGTGATAACCTTCTTCTGTTTTCACTAACACTGGTTTTGGAAGGTATGGAATTAAGTCTGCTTTTACGCCAACTGGACCTGAACCAGGACCGCCACCACCGTGAGGACCAGTGAAAGTTTTGTGTAAGTTTAAGTGAACGCAGTCAAAGCCCATATCACCGGGACGCGCTTTAGACATAACTGCATTTAAGTTTGCACCATCATAATATACTTTACCGCCAACCGAGTGCACGATTTCAGCGATATCTAGAATATGTTCTTCAAAAAGACCTAATGTATTTGGGTTAGTCAACATAAGTGCTGCTGTATCATCCCCAACTAAGCGACGTAAGTCTTCTAAATCTACAAGACCGTTTTCATCAGACTTCACAGTTACTGTATCAAAACCTGCAACTGTTGCTGATGCTGGGTTTGTACCGTGTGCAGAGTCTGGCACAAGTACTTTCGTCCGTTGGAAGTCACCGTTTGCTTCATGGAATGCACGAATCATCATTAATGCAGTCCATTCACCATGTGCACCAGCAGCTGGTTGAAGTGTTACTTCATCCATACCAGTGATCTCGATTAAGTGCTCTTGTAAATCATACATTAACTCAAGTGCACCTTGCACAGTAGACTCATCTTGTAATGGGTGAATATTAGCAAATCCTGCAAAACGTGCAACTGATTCATTAATTTTCGGGTTATATTTCATTGTACATGAACCAAGTGGGTAGAAACCTGAATCTACACCGTGGTTACGGCGAGATAGCGCAGTATAATGACGCATAATATCAAGTTCTGATACTTCAGGAAGTTCCGCTTCTTCTGTACGAATAAATTCGCTTGGTAAGATAGCAGCTAAATCTACTGCTGGTACATCAAGCTCTGATAAACTATAGCCTACGCGACCTTCTGTTGAAAGTTCAAAAATAAGTGGTTGATTGTCGTTATGCATGGAGAGCCCCCATTTCTTGCACAAGTGCATCGATTTCTTCTTTTGTACGTTGTTCAGTAACAGCGATTAGTGCATGATTTTCAAGTGCTGCATCTACTTTACCTAAATCAAAGCCACCAATAATGCCTTTTTCAAAAAGTCCCTTATTAATAGTAGAAACAGATGTATTACACTTCACAACGATCTCGTTGAAATGTGCACCTTTATAAGCTACAGTGAAACCAGCTTTTTCAAAAGTTTCTTTAGCATAGTGTGTTTTTAAAATATTTTGAGTAGCAATTTCTTGCACACCTTTTTTACCTAGAGCTGTCATTGCAACTGAAGCTGCAAGTGCATTTAACGCTTGGTTTGAACAAATATTAGAAGTCGCTTTTTCACGACGAATATGTTGCTCACGTGCTTGTAAAGTTAATACATAACCGCGACGACCTTCATCATCAATTGTTTCACCAATTAAACGGCCAGGTACTTTACGCATTAATTTTTTTGTAACAGCGAAGTAACCACAGTGTGGTCCGCCAAAGCTTTCTGGAATACCGAATGGTTGAGCATCCCCGACAGTAATATCCGCACCCATTTTACCTGGAGGTGTTAGAATACCAAGTGCTAATGGGTTAGAAGATACGATACATAAGCCTTTTGCGTCGTGGATTAAGTCCGCAATTGCTTGTACGTTCTCTACTTGACCGTAGAAGTTTGGATATTGAACCATCACAGCAGCTGTATCTGCATCGATTAATTCTTTTAACGCATCAAGATCAGTGACACCATCTTTTAAAGGAACATTTACTACTTCAATCGATTGACCAAGAGCATATGTTTTAACTACATCATGTGAAACTGGATGAACCGCACCAGAAACTAATAGCTTTTTACGACGAGTATGTGCTGCTGCAAGCATACCAGCTTCAGCAAGAGCTGTCCCACCATCATACATAGATGAGTTCGCTAAATCCATGCCTGTTAATTCTGCAATCATTGTTTGGAATTCGAAAATAGCTTGTAATTCACCTTGTGAAATTTCAGGTTGGTAAGGTGTATAAGCTGTATAGAATTCTGAACGTGAAATAACGTGGTCTACAATAACTGGTTTATAGTGATCATAAACTCCTGCACCTAAGAATGATGCATATTCATCGCTATTTGCATTTTGCTTAGAAAGTTGTGTTAACTCTTTTAATAATGCTGATTCAGATTTTGCAGGTTTAATGTTGTAGTTTCCTTTAAAACGAACTTTTTCTGGGATGTCTGAAAATAATTCATCAACATTAGAAACGCCAATTACATTTAGCATTTCTTTTTGATCTTGCTCAGTCATAGGTAGGTACCGATGCTTCATTCGAAAAAAACCTCTCTTCATGAAAATTATTTTTGGCGTTTATAAAATGGTGTTGCAGTAGTAACCACTTTTAAGCGACGGTTACGGATTTCAATCTCAAGCTCTTGCCCAAGCTCCGCATACTCACTATCGATTAATGCTAAACCGATATTACGTTTCGTTAATGGTGATTGTGTACCAGTTGTTACTTCACCGATTTGAGTATCCCCTTTAAACACTGGGTAACCGTGACGCGGAATACCTTTATCAATCATTTCGATACCAATACTCTTACGTGGTACGCCATTTTCTTTTTGAGCTTGTAATGCCGATTTCCCTACAAAATCTACTTCTTTATTTAATTTCACAACGAAATTAATACCCGCTTCAAGTGGTGAAATATCTTTTGATAATTCTTGACCGTATAGCGGTAAGCAAGACTCAAAACGTAATGTATCACGTGAACCTAAACCACATGGTATTACACCATCAGCTTCTCCTGCTGTTAAGATTTTGCCCCACAAAGCAATGATTGCTTCTGGTGCTGCATAAATTTCAAAGCCGTCTTCACCTGTGTAACCAGTACGAGATGTAATCGTGTCATAACCCGCAATTGATACATTTTGTTCTAAACGGAAAGGTCTAATGTCTTGTAAAGGAGTTTCAGTTAATGTTTGTAATACTTTTTCTGCAAGTGGACCTTGTAATGCTAATTGACCGTATTCATCAGATGCATCTGTTAACTTCACATCACCTGAAACTAATGTCTTCATCCACTCAAAGTCTTTTTCAATATTCGACGCATTAACGATTAATAGATATCGATCTTCTGCTAATTTATAAATGAGTAAGTCATCTACAACGCCACCATTTTCATAGCACATCGCAGTATACTGTGTTTGGTTAATGGCAATTTTCGATACATCATTAGTAACAAGCTTTTGCAAGTAAGCTAAACTTTCTGAACCTTCAACGAAGATTTCACCCATATGAGATACATCAAATAGTCCAGCTTTTGTGCGAACTGCTTCATGCTCGGCTTTAATAGAAGAAAATTGAACAGGCAACTCCCAACCACCAAAATCAATTGTTTTCCCACCATACTTCGAATACTCTTCGAATAAAGGCGTTCTTTTTAATTCATTTGCCACTAATCTTCCTCCTCATTTGTTTAGGACATAAAAAAATGGACAGAGAAATCCTATAAGTAGGATTCTCTGTCCATGCACCTGAAAGTTTTACCATTACGGCTGTCCTCTTTGGTGGCTGTAATCAATACAGCTCTCTCCAGAGTTGCGTCCCGTACGAGTCTTTTTGCCTGAGAGATTCATAACTTTTGTTATTTGCTCCTTCGGCGACGTCTCCAGACGTTCTCTCCCCGTACAATCATCCGCCCAAGATGGAATCTTGGTAGTATTTCCATGTCATTGTTCTATAACAATACGTCTCGTCTATATCCTAACATTGAATAGGGGTATCATGCAATAACTTTTGTAAAATACTTTATAAACGAACATTAACTAGATTTATTCCGTATTTCATTCGCCTTTTAGACGTTTTATTTGAAAAGCTGTATATTCAACAATCTGTTTTAGTGAACGGTTTTCTGTCCGAACCGTGATATGTGTAGCTTCTCTATAAAATTTTCGGCGTTTATAAAATAAATCTTCTAATTCTTGCTTTGTTGAACGTTGGACTATTGGACGGTTCTTATCTTTATGGATTCTCTTCCAAATATCTGAAAATGTCGCATCTAAAAAAAGGACTAGTCCCGTTTGACGCATTATTCTACGATTTTGAGGATTCATCGCTACACCACCACCTGTTGAAATGATGCAAAACTCATCTCGGAAATTCCGTAAAAAATCCGTCTCCAGTTGACGAAAGTGCTCTTCTCCGTATTTTTCAAATATTTCAGGAATCGTCATTTTCTCTCTTCTAACAATTTCCTGGTCCATATCATAGTAGGGCATTTTTAGATAGTAGCTTAAACGTCTACCAATTGCGCTTTTACCACAACCCATAAACCCTACTAAATATACTTTTCTCATTTTTTCACCTTCTCATCAACGACGACTGTTACTCTGTGCTATTTTCAATTTCTTGTATTTTATTTATAGTAGCACGAACATACGCTGATTCCAATGAATTATACGTTCGAAAATGAGATTCATAAGACATCACAGTGCTCAAAAGGTAACTGGTACAAAAAAATAATAGAATCATCGCTACTGGAAGAAGCATTCCTTTTTCACTCTTTAACATACGTAATAACAAAATCTTTCTCCTTCCTCAAGCCATTTGTAAACAATACTTTTGTTGTTAAAGTTGTACGATTTGCATCAATAAAAAACTGTATTTCATAAACATTCATCAGCATCGGCTCATTTCCTTGCCCTTCTTTTTGCAGACGTACTACAGCACTAGACCTATTGATAGAGAAACTTCTATTATCTCTTCCAATGTGTAAGTTAGCATTTGCACCTAAGCCAATTGTTTTTATATCCAACAAATACGATTGCAAATCATACGTAAATAGCTCCCATTCAATTTCTTGTCGTTGATGAAAAGTTTTATTTGACTCTTCATACCAAGGATAAAAAAACATAAATAACTGTGAAAACAGCATAAGGACCAACAGTTGCAAAAGAGCATCCGCTAATGTATAACCAGAGTGATTTTTTATAAGACGTTTTATGGCCGAATACATTTCTGCTGTTGTCCTTTTAAATTTTCATAAAATACGCATACTTCATTATTCATGAAATACCATTGATAGATAACACTTTCTATTGTTCGACTACCTTGAAGTTGCTCCCCCTGCTCGACACGTTGAGCAGCTTGGTAAGCTGTTTCAGCGGCATACATTGCCATTTTCTTATCACTTAAAATTCCTTTCATCATTTGTAATGCTGGTAAAAGGGTTCCGAATATCGTCAAAGTAATAACTAGAGTTAGTAATGTTTCTGGTAATGCGTTCCCTTTGTCATTCCACAATTTTCATCCTTCCTTTAACAATGTTAATAATAAGTGATTTATTCCCAGTTGGCGTTATAAAGATTAATGTACCAAAACTCGAGAATGTACCTTGAGGATCAATTTTAATCTGACGTAATGGACTGCTGTAACTATACGTAACTCCCTCTGGTAGTTCGCGTGTAAAAAAATTACGTCTTGTATTAATTGAAGAATCACCTTCCCCGTCCCACGTATATGCTTTGTATTTCTTTCCGCCGTCGATAAATTCTAGATATGAAAAAACCCCGCTACCAATTGATTCACTTTGCACCTGCTCTATATCAAGCATTAATTGATATAGAAACTGATTAACCATTCGCTCATCCAACTTTGCTTTGCCTAATGCCAAGCTTATAGAACAAATTATCATCGTAACCGTTAGTACTAATAACAATTCAACGAACGTAAAGCCTGCTTCTTTATTACTCATCTATTGTAGAAACTTCTCCATCCGAAATTTGAATCTTTTTTCCTGCACATGCATTTGTATCTTGCTTTAAATACTTTGTATCCTCTAACATTTCAATCGATGTTGGATATTTTTTTTCGTCAATACGATAAGCTTCAACTTGTCCTTGTACCATAGTGACATATGCTTTACACCCTTTATCATCTACAGTACTAAAATGCTTTGTTACATTTGGTATTGCAATCAAAATCAACACTGTAATAATAAACAAAACAATTAGCATTTCAATTAAAGTAAAACCTTTCTGTTGTTTTAATAATTGCATGTTGGTTCTCCTCTCTTAAACCATTTCCATCATTTCGTACATTGGTAATAAAATAGCTAGATAAGCTCCAAGGATACAAACTGCTATAATACAAAAAAGTAATGGTTGAATAATAGCTAGCACTCTAGTCATATTTGCTTCGGTTTTATCCGTCAAAAAATCACTATAGATTTGAAGTTCTCTACCTAGATTGCCGCCTTCCTCGCCATGAAGTATATGTGTATTAAATCCTTTTTGAAAAACCTTCATATGATTTACCGCAGTAGAAAGCGAATCACCAAAAATAACTCGTTCACGTATTTCACCTGCTATTTTCGCCATAAATGGTTGTAACTCTTGTTGCCGTAAAATAATTAAACTTTCTTGCATTGAAAGACCACTTTCTAAAAGCCCACCCAACTCATAAGCAAATTGGCGTGTCAATTGCAGACGAAACCATCGACAGAGAACTGGAATTTTCAAATACACTTTCATTTGGTGACCAATCTCTTTCTTGCTTATTTTCTTCCAAGCTACAAAAGTAAATAAGATACTCCCACAGGATGCAATGATCAAGGCATCTGGAATATGCAAGAAAAAAGAGGATAGTGTTAACTTAGATACACTTGCATCACCTTCTCTAGAAAGCATCATTGAAGACATATTGGGTAAAAAGTAGGTCCGAAATCCAAAAAAGAGCAGAACTAAAAAGACAAACAAAATCGCAGGATAGGCCATTAGCTTTTGTAGTCTTTTTTGCGTTTCTTCTTTCGTTATCATTTGACTTGCTATAGATTCAAGGGCTCTTACAACTCTTCCTTGTTGCTCCGCCACATGAATTGTCATTAAATAGCTTTTCTGATAGCCAAGCAATTGTAAGATTTCACTCATATTAGAACCACTTCGAAATTTTTCTTCTACCAAAAATTCCATTTCTGATAATTCTTCAACATGATGAGGTAGTAACATTGATAATGAATCTCGAAATGTATAGCCTTCCGCTAGCAATACACTCATCTTTTTCAAAAAGCTCGCCCTATCTTTCACCTTGGGTAAAGTTTTACTAAATCCGTGAAGGTTGTGCGGTAATTGCACCCGAACTCACCCCTTTTTTCATCTGTCCTTCTAAAGAGAGTTCTAGTGGCAATATGAATTTTTCATCACTCTTCACGTGTTCTATGGCTTCTGCTAGATTTCTCTCTGCTAATATCTCATAAATGGCCGATAATCTTTCTTCATCTTGAGAATTTGCTTTCTTTACTAATCGCTGTGCTACGACTCCAATTACTGTTTGCCTTAACTCTTCTAAAGAGACGCCCAAATCTAGTAAACGGAATAAACAGCCGATTGTATCCATTGAATGTATCGTAGTTAATACAAGATGCCCTGTTAATGCAGCTTCTATTGCAATCTTAGCCGTTTCTTGATCACGTATTTCGCCAATCATAATAATATCTGGGGAATGTCTTAAAATTGCTTTTAGTCCGGCTGCGTATGAAACACCGGCTCTTTCATTTACTTGAATTTGCAATAAATTGGATTGACTATTTTACACTGGATCCTCTAAGGATATGACGTGCTTTTTTAGTTCATTAGAGCAATAATGTATAAGGGAATATAATGATGTAGATTTTCCGCATCCAGTTGGGCCGGTAAAAAATAGGATGCCTTGTCTCTTTTTCACTAATTGTAATAAATGCTTAGCCGATTCAGTGAATAAACATAGGGAAGAAATTGGAATAGCATGATCCTGCAACATTATGCGAATGACCAAGCTTTCCTTCATGAAAATGGAAGGTAAGGTGGATACACGAAAAGCAATTGGCTGTTCGTTTAAAACTTGCTGAAAAGAACCACTTTGAGGTCTACGCTTATCACTAATATCTAAGGAGGAGAGGAATTTAAAGTAGGAAATCATCCGATCACCCAACTCTAGGGGAAGTTGTCCAGCAGACACGAGCTGCCCATATTTTCGAAAGTATAGTAAATAGTCGTTTTCACTAGGCATTAAATGTAAGTCAGATGCGCCAAAATGTATTGCCTTCAACAATAGATGCTCACTTTTTTGCTCCACAACTGTCTCAGTAAATGACATATTGCCCCCTTTCTACCACGACGAATAACGACCGCTCCTTATCCGTTAGCGAAATTATACACCGCAAAAACAAGAAAATATATACAATTGTGTAAATTAATATTATGAGTTGCCGAAAACGCATATAATATTATTTCGAAGCTTTTTTACTATCAAAAAATAGATTTTCAATGAAAAAAGACTAGTAATCTTTCACTTTTTTACATTATTCTACTTATTTTTTTGAATATATCAGTTTTTATACTGATAGATATTTTATATTGTTTTATAATATAGATAAATATACAGGAGGTGGAACCTTTTCATGTTACATCCATTAAAAATTACAAGTACACTAGCAGATGAAACAAGATTTTCAATTTATCAATATATGTTACAAGAAAAAGATTCTTTCTCAGTCCAAAACATCGCTGATCAATTCCAAATTCACCCAAACGTAGCACGTCTTCATTTAACTAAATTAAACGAAATTGATGTAATTACGTCTGAATATGAAAAGACAGGAAAAGGCGGCCGACCTGGAAGAAAATATAAAGCGGTTACTAATGGCATCGCTCTAACCTTCCCTCAACGAAATTATGAAGAATTATTAAGTTGGGTTCTAGAAATCATTATAGAACTTGGTGAAGATGCCAATACTATTGGTAAAAAGATTTGCTACAAAAAAGGTGTCGAACAAATTCAATCAATCTTATCTAAACGACAAAGAGATAAAGCGCTTATTTCATTTGATGAACGTGTAGAAATCATTACAGAAGCATCCTCATTAATTGGTTATGTACCTGTAATTCTCGATAAGCCAGAAGGAAAAACAATCCGCTTTGCTGTTTATAATTGTCCTTTCCATAGTCAGATTGAAAAACACGCATCACTCGTTTGTGACTTGCATGAATCATTCTTAAAAGGCCAATTTGAATACCTATTTGATGTACAAGAATTTGCTCAAATTGATAGCATGATTGAAAGCTGTAAATACTGTACTTATCGAATTGATATTTAATTTTTTACACTGCTTTGTCACAAAGTTAACCTAAGTAGCGGTTTACATGTTGGTTTCAAATCATTTATAATGGATAAGAGATTATTGTGTCGTCGCAAAAGGAGGGAATCATATATGGATAATATGTATAAAGTAATGGGCTTCTGGACAGGGATTTTCGCAGTTATGTTTTATTTAGGTGATATGACAGAAGTTTCGCTATTATTCTTAGCTAATACAGGGTTTTTCCTTCTATTAGGATACTTAAACCTAACGGAACGTATGTATATGTACATCTTCGGTGCTTACTTAACAGTTTTCTTCGCAGGCTTCACGTACTATACTACATTCATTCACGTTGCAGGCGCAGGACATTAATAGTAAATAAAAAAGACAGTCCAAAGCTGTCTTTTTTATTTTGTGTATTTTCCACTATTGACACCTTATTAATGATTGTTATAATTGTAACTGTAGCTTAACTTTAACCCTCTCCATTCTATATGGTGAGAAACATCCCCTAGATGAAGAAGATTTATATCTTCTATTTAAGAGGCCTCCATAGCCTCTTTTTTTGTGTTTAAATTTGTTTGTTGTGCTAACTTTGAGGTTTGTTGTGCTATTGCGGCTGTTTGTTGCACTAACTTTGTTGTTTGTTGCACTAACTCCTTTGTTTGTTGCGCTAACTCTGTTGTTTGTTGCACTAACTCGACTGTTTGTTGCGCTAACTCCGCTGTTTGTTGCGCTAACTTCGTTGTTTGTTGCGCTAACTTCGTTGTTTGTTGCGCTAACCCTCTCCTTTGTTGCGCTAACCCTCTCCTTTGTTGCACTTACTCTCTCCTTTGTTATTTAGCAGAATATTCACGTCTTTTCTGGATAATTAACTCATGTATTATTCACGCTATCCTCTCCTTATCTCCCTACATTTATCCATTCCCCACTCGTCTATCTATTTCCAATAATTTAAATCCACATGATCTATCACTGCAAATCCTTAAATTAAATGGTTGTATTTACCATTTCGTTTATCTATAATTAAACATATATTACTTTTGTTTGTAATATTAATAACTTATTACGATATCAAAAACATCAAAAATCCCTCTTATCAAAGATGAGTCAAAAAACCGAACGGAGGAATAGTTTGTGCTAGAAATTGAATGCACGAGATATCGAGTTCAACAAGGAAAATCAGAAAAAGTTACGGAATGGTTAAAGTTTTTAAATGATAACATGAAGGATGTTCTTGTTACATTGGAAGGAGAAAAAATGTACGTTGAAACTATCTTCCGTGAAGTTTGGAATAATGAGGAGTATTTATATTGGTATGCTGTACAAGGAAAAGGTGGCAATGCTGTAGAGGAATCTACACATTGGATTGATAAAAAGCATTTAGACTATTGGGATGAATGCATTGACCCAACCTTTATACCAGTTAATCTATCAACCGAAGTTGTTATGATTCCAGAAAAAATAAAAAGAAACATGATCTAAGTTATTTTGTTCTCTTTCAAAATACATAAAAAAAACCGACTAGTAAGATTTCACTCACTACTCGGTTTTTTCTTCATTTTTAACTTTAAATTTTACAAAAACCCATTCAAAAACGGATTTTGCTCCATTTCAGTTCCAACAGTAGTCGCGTCTCCATGACCTGGGTAAATGATTAGATTCTCATCTAGCGATAAGAGCTTATCATGGATGGATTTTAATAATAGTTTTTCATTACCACCTACTAAATCTGTGCGCCCAACACTACCTTGGAAGAGAGTATCTCCAACTATCGCAAATCCTTCATCTTTGAATATAAATGAAACACTACCAGGGGAATGACCTGGAGTGTGTACAATCTCAAATTCAAAAGGTCCTATAGTTAATTCTTGTGGTTGATCAATCACATGATCTGCGGGACGTGTTGTTATATTTGGTAATTCCGCATATCTCCCAGAGCCATTTTTCATTGGATCAATTAGCCAATCTGTTTCCGCCTTATGTAAATAAACAGGTACTTTAAAAGCATCTCTTACTGCTTCTACTGCTCCAATATGATCAAAATGAGCATGTGTTAACAAAATAGCTAATGGACGCAAATTTAATGCTCTTAATTGCTGTACAAGTCTCTCGCCTTCACTACCCGGATCAATTACAAGACATTCTTTCTTTTTATTTGAAATAATATAGCAATTTGTTTGAACTGGTCCTAATGTATATGTTCGAATATTTAACATTCTATTCACCTCCACTATATTATACAGATTCCGTCATGAAATGGTACATATATGATAACATCCTTCGTTCAAATATCCGTCACTTTTTAATCTCGACAAAAGTACTAATTAGCTTTACAATAGAAGAGGAATATTGTTTGCGGCATTCATTTTCGGATGTCGAAAGGAGTGTCTATATTGAACTTATTAATGGTTATTTTTGGCTTAGTCGCAATTCTAGGTCTAGTTGGCACTGTACAGTCTCTTAAAGAAAAAAGCGTTCTAGGAATTGCTTTTAACTTTGCTACATTTGCAGTGTTCGGATGGTTCGTATTTATGACTATCTTAAATCAAGGGTTCCCACCATCTCTTCACTAATACAAAGTGGGACAACAAAAGCTGTGGTTTTTATACCACAGCTTTTTTTTGTCTTCTATTTAAGGGTTAACCATTTTTTCTTTTTGTAAGGTTCAAACGACATAACTTGCTCTAAATCATTGCCATATAAACAAAGTGATCCTTTTGGAGAGCAACTAATCATTGTATACTCATCTAGCGTTATTAATTCTTCTACTTTTTCTTCTGAAATTTTCATCAACTTAAATTTACCTGAATAATTATCCAACAAACCACCTTCAGTTGGTATGATCGCAATCACTGATTGATCCTCTAACCAAACTAAATCCGGAACAAACCATTGGGAATAATTACTTAATGCAGGTGCTTGCCAAGTGATTTCCTTATTTTTGTTTTTTAATAAATAAGAAAACTGTTCTGTTTCGAAATCAATTTGAACTGTTAATCTAGCATCCTTCTCTGCATCCAAATAGACAACCTTTTTTAAATCAGTTTGTTGTTCCTGACCAGTCTTCCAATTCAATTCTACTATTTTACCACCATTAAGCTGACGAGCTGTCCAACGGTTATATAGTAAAATATCTTCTGATTGCCAAACTAAAAATGGATTACTAGGATTAATCTTATGCAACTTTTCTTGTTCACCATCAAATACATAGCATTGGTACGAAAAATCTCCCTGGAATGCTGTGAAGGCGACTAATTGAGGGTTGTTAGGATTCCACATAATTGATAGCTCCGATGATGGAATCTCGACACTATGAAGAATTTTCCCTTTTAACGAAATCATCTTAACCGTTGCAGATGAGGAGTGTTCGGAAGATTGAACGATAATTTGCTTTTTAGAAGGATGGATCATCACTTGAATAATTTGGTCCTTTTCTGAATAAATCTTCTCTTTTTCACCTGTAATTAAATTATAAGTTACTAGGTGGAAACTGTCTGATTCATAAGCAACATATAAAATTGTTGTTTCAGATAGAAACCCAACAATACTATGTAAATCTTCTGTCTTCATAGAATAATCAAGAACTTCTGTTGCAACCCTTTTTTGTTCAACCGCTTTAGGGTTATTTGAATCCGCATCTAAATTTGGTAGTGAAGCTTCTTTATTACACCCAACTAGGAAAATGGCACAAGCGAGGACTAGATACATTATAAACTTTTTCATATTGTGCCTCCTCTTCACCCACATCTATTATACGATTATAAACTAAAAAGGTTTCGTTATAAGTAGAAAATTATGGATTTTCATAAAAAAACCTACATGAATAGATTCATGTAGGTTTTCAAAAAGGATTTATTTAGTTTCTTCTGAATTTGATTTTAGAGCTCCGGTTTTTTCATCATAAAAGCGGAGTAAATCACCGTTAATAATTTGGTCAGATAATTCTAGCTTTTTATTTGCTCTTTCAATAAACGGTTCACATTTTGCTTGATCCGTTTTCTCACCTGTTTTGTTATCGTAACAAACTTCTCCAGCATAAACTAGTTTATCAGTAACGAAACGACCATCACGGAATGTAACGAAGTCTTCATGGTCTTTAGAGAATAAGTCTGCACCTAATTGTAAGTCATTAGATGTATCAACACCTAATAAGTGTAATAGTGTTGGACGAATATCCATTTGACCTGATACTTCATGCATTACTTTACCTACACCTGAGTTAGGAATATGCACGAAGAATGGTACTTGTTGAAGCTTCGCTGTTTCAAATGGTGTGATTTCTTTACCTAAATATTGTTCCATTGCTTTGTTATGGTTTTCTGAAATACCATAATGGTCACCATACATTACAATGATTGAATTATCATATAAACCTTTTTCTTTTAAATCAGCAAACAGCTTTTTAATAGCTTCGTCTGTATAACGGACTGTTTGGAAATAACGGTTCACTGTACCATCTCCAGATGTATAAGGTTCAATAAATTGATCCTCTTCATCAGAAGTAAAAGGATAGTGGTTTGTTAAAGATAACATACGTGTGTAGAAAGGTTGTGGCATTGTTTTCATAATATCCACTGATTGTTCCATAAACGGAATATCTTTTAATCCCCAGTTAACTGAGTTTTCATCATTTACATCAAATGAATCAATATCATAGAATTTCTTGATATCAAATGCGTGATACATCATATCACGGTTCCAGAAACTCTTATTATTTGAGTGTAGTACTGATGTATAGTAACCTTCACCATTTAAACGTTCAGCCATCGAATTATATGTGTTCCCACTGTTCGTGAAGAAGACAGCTCCTCGACCTGTTCCGAATAATGAGTTTTCAACAATAAATTCAGCATCTGATGTTTTTCCAAGACCAGTTTGGTGATAGAAATTATCGAAGTAGAATGTGTCTTTATCTTTTGTTAAAGAGTTTAAGAACGGTGTAATTTCTTGACCATTCATTTCATTATTAATGACAAAGTCTTGAGTTGATTCAAGTGAGATTACAATAACGTTACGGTCTTTTGCAATACCGAACATTTTATCGTCAGCTTTAGCTGGATTAGATTTTACGTAGTTCGTAACTTCTGTTAATTCACTACCATCAGCTAATGCACGTTGAGCATGTGATTTTGATTGAATGTAAATATCATATAGATGGTAATTGTAAGTACCAATATTCTTCACTAAAATTTCACGGTCAAAGCTACGTGTTAATAACTGTGGACGTTCTGTTTCAGCTAAACCAAGGTTTAAGAATAACATTGCACAAGATAATACAAAATACGTACGACGCATTTTCGGTTTAACTACGAAAATTTCTTTTGCAGCAGGTAAAAATTTAACTGCTAGTATTAACAAAATAACGTCTGTAAAGTAGAAAACATCTGTAAAGTACATAGAAGATAATGCAGAGTTTCCTAGGTCACCGAAGTTACTTGTTTGGAACAGCATCGGTAATGTTATAAAATCATCGAAGAATCGGTATACAGCAACGTTAGCATATAAAACAATTGCTAGTATAATATTTGTGATAATTATATAGCGATTACGTGCTTTTGCTGTTTTAAAGAATAACGACAACCCATAAATAAATAGCAAAAAGCTGAGTGGGTTGATAAACAGAATCAGTTGTTGCATTGTATTTTCAATTTTCATATCAAAAGCTGTTTGATATGTTATATAAGTCTTGATCCAAGTGGCTAGTATTGCTAAAGCCAAAATTGAATGTTTAGGTGCTTTTTTAAAATTCATTCCTAACATCCTCCTACTTTCTTTCGTTCTTTACAATTTTAGTTTCATATATGAAAGAAACAAAATATATCATAATCCTTTTTTTACAACAACGCAACAAAAATGTTACATCACATATTATATAATCAATCTTCCGTTTTTATTACAGACTCTTTATTAGACGGATGAGTCATGTAAAAGTTTCATTAATCTTTAAAAAAAGTAGTAGAAAATAAATTCTACCACTCCTTTACATTTATTGTCTATTCCTTTTTTCTTTCGAAATTTCTTGGCGTAAGATCATCAAAGCCATTTGGTAATCCTGTATGTCTATTAAATGCGAGGAATAAAGTTCTCGTATTTCATCCTCCATCAGTTCTAAATCCGCAACGCGATCTTTTGTATAAATAAATGTACCAAAGCGTTTCAAAAATTGCATCACATCATATACTGTTTTCATCGACTGATTGTGACTCCTTTCGATATTCGAGACAATTAATCACGCTTGTCTCTGTAATTATTTTATGAACCGGTAAATCATATTGATCTGTCGGTACTTTATGTATGAGTTGTACTTCAAATGCTAAGGTAATGCGCTCTCCATTATAACCGACTAAATAACGATCATAGTAGCCGCCACCAAAGCCTACGCGATAACCAAACTGATCAAATACAACACCTGGAACAATCAAACAATCGATTTCTTCTTTTGGCACTTCTTTTGTTAAAGCAGGAATTGGTTCTTTCAGTTGCATATAGGCCGTTTCTAATTGATCGAATGATGTAATTTCATAGAATATCATAGCACGTGTTTTAGGTTCGCATTTAGGAACCGCTACTCGTTTCCCTTGTGACCAGAGTTTTTCAATTAATGGCATTGTATTCACTTCTGGAAAGGCTGATATGGTTAAACCAATTACATTCGCCTTTTTAATAGAAGATTCTCTTAGTAGTTGTTCATGAATTTGTAATGAGTATGCATCATATTGCGCTTTTGACATTTGAGCAAGCTGAGCTCTCATATCTTGACGTAGTGTTTTTTTATCCAAGGGGTTCACTCCTTTTAGTCCAAAGAACGGAAAAAGCCAAAACCACTCGTGGTTTTGGCAACAGTTATTACTTCGTTTCACGGTGAAGAGTGTTCTTCTTATCACGAGAGCAATATTTTTTCAATTCAAGACGTTCTGGATTGTTACGCTTGTTTTTCTTAGAAATGTAGTTACGTTCGCCACATTCAGTGCAAGCTAATGTAATATTAACGCGCATCTTTACCCCTCCCACTCTATATCAAGAATAAAATGTCTTTAGTGAGCATGATTTATACGACTAACTTATTATATCATAACTTCGAAAAAAATCTACTGTCATTTCTTCTGGAAATTTCGTCTAATACATGGCTAAACGTGGGATACTGTTTGCAGAGCAGGAGTATTATGTCCTACTTTATGATAAAATGGTATCACAACTATTTAAACCTATTGAGGTGAAAGATTTTGGAATTATCATCTATATTAATGATTGTCGGGATTATCGTAATAATTGTTTCGTTTTTCATCAAAGATCATTCGACACAAATCGAGGGCGATGTTGAAGAACTTTCGCTTAATTTTTATCAGGAAACGCATCAACTTAAGCGTCGCTTAAAAGTGATTGAGGAAGAATTATTATTAGAGCCCAAATTAATAGGAAAACCTAAAAAAGCAGCATCTCCCGTAGCTACATCCACTAAAGGTATTCACCAAATCATCATTAGTCAAGTGCAAACGCTACATAAGCAGGGCTATACTATCCCTGAAATTAGTAAACGCTCTTCTCTTTCAACGGAACAGGTACAAGAAGTCCTTCAAAATGGAGGCAGCCGCGTATGAGAAAATCATCCATCCGTGCATTTGGTATCGCTCTTTTTCTAGCAGGTGCTAGCTTTACCTTGGTGGATTTTATAACAAGTGACACTGACACTGAAGCTGCGAATATAAATGTTCCTAAAGGTACGGTCCTTATCAAAAAGTCCGAACTAGAAGCAATTAACGAGGAAGCTGCTGAAGCAAAAGAGCAGCTTGCTAAAATACAAACAGACTACAGTGCATTAAAAAATAATACAGTAGCTGTAAATACTTCAGCTAAAAAAGCTGTAAAGTCATTTACACTTGTTATTAAAAAGGGAATGGGTACTTCAGAAGTAAGTTCAGCTCTTGAGAAAGCCGGTATAATTAAAGACGCTGGTGACTTCGAGCTTTACGTCATCAAGAATGACAAAGCATCTAGTCTTCAAATTGGTACTTACGATTTAAATGTCAAAATGACTACCGCTGAAATAGTTAAGAAAATTACACGTAGTAAATAATCGAAATGCACTCAGATCATTTAGTTCTGAAAAACTTAAACGTCCATTGAGTACTCTAATTACTCAATGGACGTTTTTTCATTTAATCACTGCAAAGTTAAAAATAGATTATTATTATTGTATCTACCATGCAATTTGGACAACAAAAAGCAAGCTGCTAATTAGTCAGCTTGCTTTCTAATATGGAATGGTTATTGATTCAATTCATAATGCTTACCCTTCACTAGGTAAAATAACAATTCAGCTAAATTTGTAGCATGATCTGCCGAACGCTCTAAATAGCGACAAACAAAAGATAATTGCGCCACTTGGCCAATATCTTTCATATTTTCGGTCGGCGTATTTAAAATTTCAACGATTGCTTCTCCATATAAAGCATCAATTTGATCATCTAAAAGCGCAATTTCCTTGGCTTTATTCATATCTTCTTCGATAAATGCCTGTACCATATTTTTTAGCATAGCGATTGCTTGATCACGCATTTGTGCAATTTTCTCCGTAGGATAGACAACTTTCGTTTCACCAAGACGAATCGTCTCTTTGGCGATATTTACAGCATAATCCCCAATTCTCTCCATATCAGAGGCAGCCTTAATCATGACGATTAAGCGACGTAAATCAGTCGCAACAGGTTGTTGCTTGGCAATCAATAAAATGACTTCATCATTTAAATGTTCTTCTAACCTATTGATAAAACGATCTTGATCTATTAATAATAGTGCCGCATCAATATCTTGGTTAAAAAGAGCCTCAACTGATTTCTCTAATGCATGAATAGACATATGGCATAAATCTAACATTAGCCCCTGCACTCGCTTTAAATCATTTTCAAATTTTTCACGAACCGTCATCTTTCTATTCCTCCTTAACCGAATCGACCGGAAATATAATCTTCTGTTCTTTTATCCGTTGGTGTAGAGAAAATATGGTTCGTAGCCGCATACTCTATCACTTCTCCATTTAGGAAAAATGCCGTTTTATCAGAAATTCGTGCTGCTTGTTGCATATTATGTGTCACTATAATAATCGAGTAGTTTTCTTTTAATTCCTGTACTAACTCTTCAACTTTTAATGTAGAAATCGGATCTAATGCTGAAGTTGGCTCATCCATTAAAATAACATCCGGTTCAATGGCAAGGCATCTAGCGATACAAATACGTTGTTGCTGTCCACCTGATAAACCATATGCATTTTGGTTTAGGCGATCTTTAACTTCATCCCATATTGCTGCTCCGCGTAAACTTTTTTCCACAATTTCATCGAGGATTTTCTTATTTTTAATACCATGAATACGTGGACCATAAGCGATATTGTCGTAAATAGATTTTGGGAATGGGTTTGGTTTTTGAAATACCATACCGACTTTAGTACGCAATTCTTCAACTTGGTATTTGTTATCTAGAATATTACGCTCACGGTATAAAATTTCACCTTCTGTACGAACAGATGGGATTAGCTCGACCATTCGATTTAATGTTTTAATATACGTCGATTTACCACAACCAGATGGACCAATAATAGCCGTTACTTCATTTTCTTTCATTTCAAGATTTATATCTTTTAAGGCATGATGTTCCCCGTACCATAAATTCAAGTTTTTAGAGTGATACACTGTTCGTTTGTCTTCGTTTGAAATTACTTTTAATTTTTGTCCTTTTGTTTCATATACTTCGTTTACTGGAAGTTTAACCATCATTGAAGCCCCCTAGTTTTTAATAACGACGCTGAAATTTATTTCGAATTAAGACGGCAATAGAGTTTAAGATAACCAAGAATGTCATCAACACTAGAATCCCTGCCGCTGCAACATATTGAAATTCCTCTTGCGGGCGTTTTGCCCAGTCAAAGATTTGCATCGGTAAAGCTGTGAATTCGCTCAAAATGCCATCTGGTAAGAAATGTACAATTACTGGAATTCCTAACACAACAAGCGGTGCAGTCTCACCTATAGCTCTTGACAGTGCTAAAATACTTCCTGTTAAGATCCCAGGCACCGCTGATGGTAAAACAACTTTTAAAATCGTTTGCCATTTTGTTGCTCCCATACCGTAAGATGCTTCTCTTAATTCTTTTGGTACAGAACGAATTGCTTCTTGTGCAGCCACTATAATAACAGGTAAGATCAGCAAACTCATTGTAAGTCCTGCTGCTAGTACACTTTTCCCTAAAGCTAGCGAACGAACGAATATTGTTAAACCAAGTAACCCAAATACTATAGAAGGAACACCTGCTAAATTCGAGATATTCATGCGAATGAAGGCGTTTATTTTATTTTGCTTCGCATACTCTTCTAAATAAATTGCCGTTCCTACCCCAAGAAATAGGGAAACTGGTGCTACAACTAGCATTAAAAAGATGGAACCGACGAGTGCAGCTTTAATCCCTGCTTTTTCTGGGAACCTAGAAGCAAAGTTTGATATAAAGTCTACCGATAAATAACCCCAACCTTGATCAAACATACGGTAAACTAATATTCCAAGAGTTGCTAATGCAAAAAGTGTTGCTAATAGGAAGACGGTTTTCAACAGTTTATTTACAACTAGTCGTCCATTCATGCGCTTCACTACTTGCGTATGATCAACATATTTCACCATCAATATTCCTCCCTAAAGCGTTTTGAAATGAAATGTGCGAGTAAATTCATCAGCAATGTGAAGATGAATAATGTAAATCCAACTGAGTAAATTGAGTAGTAAATGGTTGTTCCATACCCAGCATCACCTGTTGAAACTTGTACAATATATGCAGTCATCGTTTGGATCGAATCCGTAACGCTAAAGTCAAATGTTGGTGTCGCTCCTCCAGCAAGAGATACAATCATTGTTTCACCAATTGCACGAGATACCGCAAGTACTACCGAAGCTAATATTCCAGATAAAGCTGCTGGTAACACAATTTTGATCGCTACTTCCAGTTTTGTTGAACCAAGTGCCAAAGCACCTTCTCGCATTGCATTTGGTACAGAAGTCATTGCATCTTCAGAAAGCGAAGCAATCATCGGTAGTATCATGATTCCTACGACAATTCCTGGACTCAGTGCATTAAAGATTTTCAACCCTGGAATCAATTCTTGTAACATAGGAGTGACGAACGTAAGTGCAAAGAATCCATAAACAATTGTCGGAATACCTGCTAATACTTCTAGAACTGGCTTGATCATACGTCGTGTACGATCACTTGCATATTCACTAAGGTAAATTGCTGCTGCAATACCCAGAGGAACTGCTACTAAAACTGCAATAACTGTTACCTTTAGCGTTCCTAAAATTAGCGGTAAAATCCCGTACATTGGCTCCTTACTTGAGAATGGTAGCCATTCCGTACCAAATAAGAAATCAATGATAGGTACTTCCTTAAAGAATTCAAATGTTTCAAAAATAAGTGTGAAGACTATTCCAAACGTTGTTAATACCGATATTAAAGCAGTGGTAAATAATAAGATTGGCATTACTTTTTCTACAATCTTTTTAGATCCCTTACCACGTGATTGTGCAATTAAATCCTGAACAGACAGCTTTTCCGTCGATTCTTTTACAGCCAAGTTGAAGTCCCCCTTCAGTAAAAAGGGAGCAGGTAGCGTTTTGCTACTCGCTCCCCTAGCCAGTGATTATTTCAAGCCTTCTAAAGCATCTAAGTCTTTTTTGTAATCTTCATCTGGTGTTCTAACATAGCCTACAGCTTCTGCCATATCACCTGCATTTTCAAGAGCGTATTTCATAAAGTTATAGAATGCTGCATTTTCTTTTACTTCGCTATTCTTCACGTAGATGAATAGTGGTCTAGAGAGCGGTGAATATTCACCTGATTTAATTGTTTCATTTGTTGGCTCAATTCCGCCAACTTTAACTATTTTAAGATTATCTTTATTTGCTAAGTAGTAAGCGTAGCCGAAGAATCCGATAGCATTTTTATCGCCTTCAACACCTTGTACTAGCACGTTATCATCTTCTGATAGAGTTGCTTTTTTCGCTAAATCTTTACCATCTAAAATGACTTCATCGAAGTAGTCATATGTTCCTGAGTCAGTACCAGGAGAGTAGTAGACGATTTTCTCTTTTGGCCAAGATGGATCGATATCAGACCATTTCTTTTCTTTACCATCTTCAGTCCAAATTTGTTTTAATTGTTCTACTGTTAAATCTTCTATCCAATCATTCTCTTTATTTACTACGATAGATAAACCATCATAACCAATTTTCATTTCTGTATAGTCAATGCCTGCTTCTTTTAACTTAGCAGCCTCTTCTTCTTTAATTTCACGAGATGCGTTAGAAAACGCCGTCTCACCTGCTATGAATTTTTCAAATCCTCCACCAGTTCCAGAGACACCTACTGAAACTTGTACTTTAGGTTGAACAGCTGTGTATTCCTCTACGATTGCTTCCATGATAGGTGCTACAGTTGAAGAACCGTCTCCTGCGATTTTTCCTTCTAGTTGCTCACTTGCACCTGCATTTGTTTCTTGGCTAGATGCACCGCTGTTTGACGTTTTGCTACCTTCTTCTGTGTCACTGCCACATGCTCCTAACAAAAGTGCCGAGCCTACGATTGATGTCGCCATGAAGTACTTCCAGTTTTTCATCTGTTTGTTCCCCCTAAGGTTTTTGTGTTTGTTTACTACACTGTTAACTATAAAGTAGACATGTTGAGAACATATAAACGTAATGTAAGGATATATAAAGGTATTGTAAACGCTTTGTAAATCGCTGTCGTTTTTTGTAATAATATAAACAAAAAAAACGCCTCACATTGTATTTTGTACAATGTGAGGCGTTTAACTATTTTAATAGAAGAAAGTCAACATTATTCTATGTCCTTCTTTAGAGGCTATTAAAGGAAACTGTTAAGTGCATGAAAAAGTATTGCTATGAAATATGTCAATATTTAATTAGCGTATGAACTATAAAGTACATTTATATGACTTTTTGATTCCCAAAATTATTCAAGGGTAATTTCTTTATACCCTTTTGGTGGAGTTACATTAAAAATATTTTCATTTAGGTTAGTTTTACTAAATTTCTTTCTATCTACTTCAATTGATTTAGTATAAAGAGAATTTATTATTTCCTTATTACTATATTCTTCAAGTTGAAGAAGTATTCCAGTCTTGATATCAACCCAAAGTTTATAGCTTGTAGCACCACGATTTTTCACATAATAATCTTCAAATTTACCATCAATCACGACTACTTCTCTTCCAAGAATGTTCTCAGTACGTTTTTTTATACTCCAAAGTGACTGGTCCTCAAGATACCATAAAGCAGTTTCTTGTGGAAATAAAGATTCACTAGCAATTCCCATATAAGTTGGGTCGTTTCTAAAAACATACACTACTCCATCACTACTATATTCATATCTACTTTTCACAGATTTGCCCGATTCATTTTCATCTAAGTCACTAAGGTCTTCTGGAGAAACTGTTTTATTAACTTTAAAAACTTTATTCGTTTTATCAATTTCTAGCCTAGTATTACTAGAACCATTATGAACTAATTCTATAAAGGAACCTTCTAAAACACCCACAGATTTTGAATTATTTTTTATTGTATCAACAAAATATTCTATCTCAACATTGGAATTACTAGATTTGTTATTTATCACAAATGAACCTTTTACTTTATTATAATAATCTATCGAATTCAGCATTTTACCTTGAATATCGTCTTTTTTCATCTTATCTCCAATTTTCAAAGTTGTTGAATTATCCATAGTTTTATTATGAATAGAAAAAAAATCATTATTAAAAAATAACCATATCCCTATTAATATAATACTTATTGAAAAAAAAATAGTGACTTTTTTTTCATAAAATACTCACCTTCTAATCATGTCTTAATATTCTACTTTTGCACCATCGGCTCCTGTACCAACTGTACTACCATTTGTACTAACCGCTAAACCTAAATTAGCTCCCGTATATCCAGCACTATTAATTTTAACCCATCCTGGTTTTGCTTTATTTTGATTTATTTCTCCTAATGTATACATTTCAGTACCATCAAGATTTGATGCATAATATACCGCTTTTGTATTTGTAAATGCAGCATTTGATAGGTAAGCATAATAGATTTTTTTCTTGCCAGACCCTGGGAAATTAAACCCCCAATGATAAACATGTCCTTTTTTTCCATATGCAATTCTGTGGTCTCCTCTGTAACCTGTATTGCTCTTTGCATAACCCCAAGTCCCATCCGACCATGTTTTACCACTCGGATCATCATTATCAAGATATAGAGTGGCCGCTAATGTATTTGGAATACTTAGCATAGTACTACATAATATAATGGTAAATATACAAGCTAAAAACTTTTTCATAAAAACATCCTTCTTTCTTTGTAATATATAGAATATAAATTAATTATTATTCTACAATAGGATATCACTAGTGTTATTATTTTACAATGATATTTTTTCCTTTTTAGATAATAATCTATAAATTATAGTAAGAATATGTTTTTAAAACATTTTTTCATAACATTTTTATTTTAATTCATTTATTTTTAACATTAATTCTATCTTCACACAAATACTTTCCTATTATAAATATAGAGTTTATCCATAAACCATATAAATTTCTCCTTCTTTGGTCATTTCAGTTTATAAAATCTTTCGAAACTCACAAAAATTTATTTAGTATGATTCTATTTTATTAATACTATCAACAGAAAAACGCCTCACATTGTATTTTATACAATGTGAGGCGTTTAACTATTTTAATAGAAGAAACTCATTTTATTGAGCATCTATTTTTTGCGCATCTTCTTCATCAATCTGCTCTTTTGTAATAGGCTTTTGAATTTTTTCTCCTACTTTTTGTTTTGCTTTTTCTGTATTTTTCTTTTGAATTTCAAAGTATTTATCTACAGCTTTACGAGCAATGATGTTATTGATAGCAGTATAGTTTGTACCTGTTGTAACCCATGGTACAACTACTGCATATGCAATTTCAGGATTATCATAAGGAGCATAGCCAACATGAGTGATACTTAACGTTTGAGTTCCGTATGCACTTTTATTTGGACCATAATAGACTGCCTCTGCCGTACCTGTTTTACCGGCCGCATCAAACTTCGCATCCCGGAAGTAAGAAGCTCCTGTCCCTTGACTTCCAAAGTAAACACGATGCATTCCGTTCTTAACATAATCTATTTCTGTTTTTGAATTGTCAATCGTATTTAAAATTGTCGGTCCAAGTTCTGTTACGATTGGCCCTAAGGTTTTACCATCAACAGATGGCTCTCGAATTTCTTTCGCCAAATGTGGTTGAATTCGTTTACCACCATTAGCGATAGTTGAGACGAATTGAGCTAATTGAAGGGGAGTAAAAGTATCATATTGACCGATTACTAAGTCAAGTAATTTACCTGAAATCGTTTCATTTCCTTTAAACCCTTCAAATTCTCCAGGTAAATCTATACCTGTTTTTACTCCTAAACCAAATTGTGCATATGAATTACGAATTTTTGTAAAATCCTCTAATGTCACTCGTAATCCAGCATTTGGTACATAGTTTACTCCTGCAATTTTCATTGCTGTTTTAAACATATAAACGTTGGAAGATCTCTCTAAAGCAGTTAAACCATCCATTGGAATGCTACCACTTGGATTGAAAATGGACTTTTTAGGTTGTGTACCTGCAATTTTGATCGGTTCGTCGATAAACACATCATTTGGAGTAATTGCATTTAATGAGTAACCAGTTAAAAGTGTTGCTGGTTTAATAACAGACCCTACTTCATAGGCAGATGTAAATGTACCTATAGCATAGTCATTTACAGTCATTTTCCCTTTGTCATCTGTTTCGAGTTTCTTACCAACCATCGATAAAACTTCACCTGTATTTGGATTCATCATGACAAGGAAAGCACGATCAAGTAATGAAGATCCACCTTGTGATTTGGCAAATAGCAATTGCTCTTCAACAATCTTATCAACGCTTTCTTGTAATTCACTATCAATAGTAAGTATTAATTCTTTTCCTGGTGATCCTTCAGAAGTTGTTTCTGTATCTACAACTTGCCCTTTGCCGTTTGTCGCATTTTTGACAACCGCTTTTTGGCCTTGTAATATCTCTTCATACTGTTGTTCAATATAGCTTTTCCCAACACGATCATTTCGAGAATAATCACGCGCCAAATAATAGTCTACCAGATTTTTTGGAATACCTTCTCTCGGTGTTGTCGTTGACCCTAAAATGCTTAGCGCAGATTTTTTTACACGAGCCCAATCTGTTGTAGTATTTACACCAGGTAGCTTTGATAAATTTTCCGATACAATAGCAAATTCTTTATTTGTTACATTATCACTCTTAATAATTTGCGGTGATAAATAATAACCTGCAGCCATTAATCGATAAATAGCTAACACTTGTAAATCTTTTTTTGTTAATTCTCTTAATTCATCATTAGTAATTCGATCGCGTACTAATTGATCTAGCTTTGCCTGTTTTTCTTTCTGTTCTAAATCTGGAGCATTGTTAATGTCTTGCTGTTCTTTTTCACTTACTTTTGCATACGCCTTTTCTTTGTTGAGCGTTATCCAAAAATCTCTTTTATCTCGATCTGTGATAGGTTTCGTGTCCATTTTAATGAGTTTTGCGAGTTTATTTGCAACATCCAACATATCTTTCGTTGTTGTCGATTGTAGTTTTGTATAAGTAATCGCATTCTTTGGTTCATTATCAACTAAAACACGGCCCTGTCTATCATATATTCGGCCACGAGGTACGCTAGAATTTACCGTTACTTCGTCAGTTCGCGCTAATTCTCTCACATAATCTTCACCTTTAACGATTTGCATATATCCTAATCTCAAAATTAACATAGAAAACAAAAGGAAAATTGAAAAGAAAAGTATATTCATTCGAAACGAAAGATTTGCACGCTGTTTGGCTTTGACACTAGCTGCACGTTTCTTTTTAGATGGATTTTTTCGCATGCAATGTCCCCCCTTCCGCTTAATTCACAATTAGTAGTATATCATTTTCAGCACAAAAACACACCGTAGTCTTGTCGAAAAACAGGCTAATTACTTTCGATTTTGTACTAAATTAATGAAGTGCTCTATTTTTGGAAAAAGAGATTAAAAGTACAAATTACAAACTTTCTAGGTCACCTTATGTATTCTTTAACCATAAAAAAGCACGCACCTTTTTGACGTCAAAGGTACGTGCTTTGTTGCATTTAAAATAGATTATTTTGCAGCTGCGAAACGTTCTGCAACTTTATCCCAGTTTACTACATTCCAGAAAGCACCAATGTAGTCAGGACGACGGTTTTGGTAGTTTAAGTAGTAAGCGTGTTCCCAAACATCAAGACCTAATAATGGAGTTTTACCTTCCATGATTGGTGAATCTTGGTTTGGAGTTGAAGAGATTTCTAATTCGCCGTTAGCAACTGATAACCAAGCCCAGCCTGAACCGAAGCGAGTTTTAGCAGCATTATCGAATTGTTCTTTGAAAGCGTCAAAGCTACCGAATTTAGCATCAATTGCAGCAGCTAATTCGCCAGTTGGAGCTCCACCTGCATTTGCAGCTAAAGATTCCCAGAATAATGAGTGGTTAGAGTGACCGCCACCGTGGTTGCGTACAGCAGTACGAATTTCTTCAGGAACAGCATCTAAATTAGCGATAATTTCTTCTACTGATTTCCCTTCGAATTCTGATTTACCTTCTAGAGCAGCGTTAATTCCTTGAACATAAGTATTGTGATGTTTAGTGTGGTGAATTTCCATTGTAGTTGCGTCGATATGTGGTTCTAATGCGTCATATGCATAAGGTAATTTTGGTAATTCAAAAGCCATGATTAAATTTCCTCCTCAGGATTAATAAGTATTAATTACATTCTTAGATTATCAAAATAAGAGCTTTCATTCAAACATTATTCACTAAAACAAAGGATTTCAGCCTTTTGACTGAAAATCTATTAAATTATCGAACAATTTATATCACAATAACAAATATAATAATCATTATTATTTGGATGATTCCCTTCGTAATAATAGAGGTTAAGAACCCGACGAGTGAACCGATTCCAGTTCGAATGGCTTGTTTTACACTACTTCTATTAACGATTAACTCTGCTAGCACTGCTCCTAAAAAAGGCCCTAGCAATATACCTGCAATTGGAATTACAAAAGGTCCGATTAATAGACCAATCGTGCTCCCCCACATTCCCGCGTTAGAACCACCAAATTTTTTCACACCAAAAGCATTTGCTAATGTATCTGCTCCAAATAATAATGCAACAAACAGAAGTTGAATTACCCAGAACCACCATGGTAAATCTCCAAAGCTATAAAATACTCCATGTAGGATAAACCCTAGCAATATAAATAGTACTGACGGAATAATCGGATATATAAGCCCAACAAACGCAATAATAAAACTTAAAGTAATAAGTATCCAAGCAATTATATCCATAAAACCCCTCCTTAATGTTTTTGTAAAATAGCTTCCGCGATATTAACAGCGTGATCTCCTATACGTTCTAAGTTACTAACAATATCAGTAAAGACGATACCCGAATGTGCCGAGCATTGACCAAGATTTAATCGATGAATATGTTTTTTTCTAAAAGTTCGCTCCATTTGATCAATAAGCTCTTCTTTTTTTGTTACATCAATCGCCAATCCATGGTTGGTTGTATCCAATGCCAAAATAGCCTTTTGAACTGTTTCAATTGTTAACGTAAACATTTCACTTAAATCGTTTATAGCGGGCTCACTCAACTGTACCCCATTCACGGTTTTGTAGTCTATTAATTCTACAATGTTCTCAAAATGATCTCCAATTCTCTCAATATCACGGACATTTTCTAGTAAAATATGATGTCTAGTAGAATCTGTATCTGACAATGGTTGTGCAGAAACTTTCACTAAATAATCAGTGATTTTTTGATCTAAACTATTAATTGCTTCTTCATATTGTAAAACGTTTTTAGCATTCTTTTTATCGTTTGTTTTCAAATATTCGAATGTCTCTTCTAGACCCCGAATACTATATTTACCCATACGTAAAACTTCTTCCTTCGCTTGTCCAATTGCGATAGCAGGTGATGCTTCGATAAAATGCAGATCCAAACTTCTTGGTTTATATTCAATAACAGAATCCTCACCAGGTATTAGTTTAGTCACAACATATGCCCACACGCCTATTAATGGTAATTGAATCATTGTATTTACTACATTAAAAGATCCGTGTGCAAATGCAATCTGCATTTTAGGTTCTAATCCGGCGACGCCTGCTAACCATTCTATATAAAGTGTAAATTGTGGTAAAATTAAAAGGAAAATAATTGTTCCAATGACATTGAATAATACATGCATCGCTGCTACTCGACGGGCGGCTACTGATGCACCAATTGATGCTAGTACAGCCGTTAATGTCGTACCGATATTATCACCAAATAAAATCGGTAACGCTCCGTGAAGCGGCATTAATCCTTCCCCGTACAATCCTTGTAAAATACCAATTGTGGCACTAGAGCTCTGAATTATTAATGTTACCAATGCACCTAAAATAACACCCAGTATAGAATTTTCACTAATACGTAATGCCATATCAATAAATGTTGGTAGCTCCTGTAAAGGTTTCATACCATTACTCATAAGTTCCAGGCCAACAAATAATCCTCCAAGACCAAAGATTATTTGTCCGATATTTTGGATACTATTTTTCTTAAAGAAAAATAATAGAAAAGCACCAATAGCTAAGACTAGATACGCAAATTGGCCAATATCAAAGCCAATGATAAATGCAGTAAATGTCGTTCCTATATTAGCGCCCATAATAACACCTATTGCTTGACGTAGCGTCATAAAACCTGCGCTTACAAGTCCAACTGTAATGACCGTTGTACCAGAGCTCGATTGAATAAGTACTGTTACCAAAATGCCGACTAATACGCCCATCATTGGATTTGTGGTATAGCGATCTAATATATCACGAAGGCGATCTCCTGCTGATTTTTGTAAGCCGTCACCCATATATTTAATAGAAAATAAAAATAGTCCTAATCCTCCAAAGAACTGGAAAAGCATTTCTTGCCAATTCAGACTCACCTGCTGTCAACTCCCTGCATTACTATTAACCTAAGCTTTATTATGAAGATAATGTAATCAAATTGTAAGTTATTCTATAAAAAATTTACATTCGTTTAATATAGTTACTTCAATATAGTGTAATTGTTCACAATGCCGACAATTACTAAGTGCTGCTAACTCATGGTAAAATACCATAGAAGGAGCATATCATATTATGAAAATTAAACATTATCAATTATTTCTAGACAGTATATTACATCCCAAAAAACTAGCTGCATATCGCATGCTACCAATCGGTAAATTGATTCAATACGTCTTTATATTAATCACTTTTATCACTGTGGTTTCTTTTATCCAATTCCTAACTGGTGTCGGCTCAAGCGTTGACACGTCACAGCTTGAAGGTCTAAAAGAGTACTTAGATGATATTAAATGGTTAATTTATCCGTTTGCTTTCGTCTTATTATTCACTATCTCTACTTTTTTAACTTTTCTACGAATAAGTATTTATGGCTTTATAGGATCTATATTATTGAAAATGATGGGACATCGAGGTGAATATCGCCATATTTGGCGTACAACTGCACTCGCTACAACTCTTTCTACTATTCTAACAACTTTACTATCTTTCACTTCTTTAAACGGCACAGTTATGACCCTCATTTCTATGGTAATTATCGTAGCTTATATCGCTAGTGCGATAACGAAATACCCAAAAATAAAAAAATAATAGAAATGCTACGAATGAATCTCTCTCTTGTTCATATATTGAACGAAGGGGGAGATTTTTTTGAAAATATTCTTTTCTGCACTTGGTATTCTATTTATTGCTTTTATCCTGAAAATCGATCTTCTAGAGGGGACAATCCCGCTAGCAGCTTTTTATAAAGAGCCAGTTGTTGAAGAAACTTGTGTTGATGTTCCAGATATTAAAACAATTACGGTTCGTACAATACCCGGTGATAACCTACAATCACTGTTTGCTCTTTATCCATCTGAAAGTTCGATGAGCTTCTCAGAACGCTTGGAACTTTTTTATGAACTAAATCCACATTTACTTAAACAATCCTTTAAGCCTGGTGAGTCGATTCAACTACCATTCAGTATAAAAAATGCTCATTCATGTACAAATTAAACAATTAATGTTTCTTCCTTGTCATTTTCTTTGGAACACTGCTAAAATAGTGTACAGTGAAGGCTCTATTTTTGAGCCTATGAAGGAGAGAGTTTTCATGAATGAAATCGTTCACCGTACGAAAACGCGTAAAGTTCGCGTAGGTGACTTAACAATTGGCGGAAGCAATGAAGTAATTATACAAAGTATGACAACGACTAAAACACATGATGTAGAAGCAACTGTGGCAGAAATTCTTCGCTTAGAAGAAGCGGGCTGTCAAATCGTTCGTGTCGCTTGCCCAGATGAACGAGCAGCTGATGCATTAGCTGAGATCAAGAAACGTATCCATATCCCACTAGTTGCAGATATTCACTTTGACTACAAATTAGCCTTAAAAGCAATCGACGCTGGCGTTGATAAAATTCGTATTAACCCTGGTAACATTGGACGTAAAGAAAAAGTAGAAGCTGTTGTAAATGCAGCTAAAGCAAAAGGTGTACCGATTCGTATCGGTGTAAACGCTGGTTCATTAGAACGTAAAATCCTTGAAAAATATGGCTACCCTACTGCAGATGGTATGGTTGAAAGTGCCTTACACCATATTAAAATCTTAGAAGACTTAGATTTCCATGATATTATCGTTTCTATGAAAGCATCTGATGTAAACCTAGCAATTGAAGCATATGAAAAAGCATCTCGTGCATTTGACTATCCACTTCACTTAGGTATTACTGAATCAGGTACATTATTCTCTGGTACGATTAAATCAGCAGCTGGTTTAGGCGCAATATTAAGCATGGGTATCGGGAATACAATGCGTATTTCATTAAGTGCCGACCCTGTTGAAGAAATAAAAGTAGCACGTGAACTATTAAAAACATTCGGTTTAGCTTCTGACATTCCGACACTTATTTCATGCCCAACTTGTGGCCGTATTGAAATTGACTTAATTTCAATTGCCAATGAAGTAGAAGAATATCTTCAAACAATTAAAGCACCACTTAAAGTTTCTGTTTTAGGCTGTGCAGTAAATGGTCCTGGTGAAGCTCGTGAAGCCGATATCGGTATCGCTGGTGCTCGCGGAGAAGGTTTACTATTTATGAAAGGTAAAACTGTTCGTAAAGTACCTGAAGAAACGATGGTTGAAGAGCTGAAAATCGAAATCGATAAACTAGCTGAAGAATATTATAAAAAAAGAGATGCTGAAAAAGCTGAGAATGCAAAAGCATAGTATACAGGGGGCAATGAAATGAAGAAAAACTACCGTTTTGGTATCGATATTGACGGTACTGTTACGACTCCAGAATCACTTCTGCCTCATATCAACAAAGCCTTCAATGTCAATTTAGCGTTATCTGATATAACGCAATATGACTTAACTGCTGCGTTCCCTGTTGATAGTGATGAATTTTTTAAGTGGTTTAGAGAAAATGAGCCAGAAATTTATATGGCTTCACCTATTCAACAGGATGCACAAGCGATTTTATCTGCTTGGCAAAAAGATGTCGAGCTTTATTACATTACAGCCCGCGAGGACAATTCAACAGATGTCACTTATGAATGGTTTAAACAATTCAATGTACCATATGACAAAATTGATATCGTTGGACCTGTCAATAAAGCAATTAAAGCTCGTGAATACGATGTACATGCCTTTTTCGAGGACAAGCATGCAAATGCCGTTCAACTTCACGAGGAATTAGACATCCCAGTGTTATTATTCGATGCTCCTTATAACCGCGAACCCATTCCAAATGGCGTGATACGTGTAAGTAACTGGCAAGAAGCAAATCACTGGATTAAGAAGGAATTTGGAATTTAATAGAACAAAAGCTAGTACGTAAATTGCGTACTAGCTTTTTTATTTCATACTTAAAATTGAATATCTAATAACTCTATTATCTCTTCATAAAGAGCCTTACCCTGCTGTACCTATATGTACGTCATTTCTGTTTTCACAGGATCTTGAAAGAATACCGTGCTGCGTTTATTTGATTTAGATTTATAAATTCGGTTGCAACTTATCTTATCGTTACTAATGTTCTCATCATTTTAGTTGTAATTACATTTACATAAATAAAAAGTTTTGGAACCTTCCTATTTAATAACCGTTACTATTTACATAGCGAATGGGTTAGGAGAAGTACAAATGAAAATTCAAATGGATCGACAAATTAATATATATCTCTTATTGCTCGCATTGATTAGCTGCTTATTTATATACTCAAGTAGTACTAATTTCGGTCAATATGGTGATGCATTTATAGTAAAGCAAATTACTTTTTATTGTATTGGCTTTGTAATTATGTACGCTGTTTCTCGATTAGATTTTGAACAATTGAAGAAAATATCATGGCCCTTTTATGGGGTGATTGTCTTCCTATTAATCGCACTTATTTTTGCTCCTGAAAGTATTGCTCGACCGATCAATGAAGCAAAATCTTGGTATCATATAAAATTTATAGGCACTTTCCAGCCTTCCGAGTTTTTTAAGTTTGCACTTTTACTTGTCGTCGCAAAGCTCATTGAAAGTCATAATAAAAAAGGACAAGTTCAAACATACTTTACGGATTTATGGTTATTAACGAAAATTGCTATTATTAGCATTCCACCGATGCTCATCGTGTACAAACAACCAGATACAGGTATGCTTATGCTATATATGGCCATGCTTATACCAATGATTTATTTTTCCGGTATAAAAAAACAACTGCTGGCAGTCATTACGATTATCCCAACAGTTTTAATCAGTACCATTATCATTATTTATTTTTGGTTCAATCAATTTTTCACCGACAAAATTCTAACTAGTTTGTCTCCACACCAAATATCTCGTATTAACGGCTGGCTTCATCCTTTTGAATATAGTGATTCAGCCTACCAAACAAAGCTAGGGCTATTAGCTATTGGCTCAGGTTTACTTAGCGGAAAAGGTTATTTACAAAATAATGTGTATGTACCTGAAAAACATACGGATTTCATATTTTCTACGATAGCTGAGGAAACAGGATTTATCGGTGCTTCTATCGTTATTGTTTTATTTTTTTTATTATTATATCGAATGGTTTTCCATGCCCTTCATGCTAAAAAACAATTTACTTTCCTAATTGCGGCGGGGATTATTGGCTTATTAACCTTCCAAATTTTCCAAAACATTGGGATGACGATTGGGTTATTACCCGTTACCGGTGTCACCTTACCGTTTCTAAGTTATGGAGGTAGTTCTCTATTATCGAATATGATGCTTATTGGGCTGATTCATGCGATTAAAATGTCGTATAGTGGCTATATGTTCAAAAATACAAATGAAGTGGAAGTGCAATCAGGTGCAAAATTCTCCAAATAAAAGGATACTCGTACTATTTAGTTTAGTAAGTTTCTTTTTAATACTTCTAATTATTCGATTAGCATATATAATGATTTTCTAACATGAAAATTTGCTATTATAAAAATTTTGACGAATAGTGCACTAAATATTTCCCGGAAAATAAAAAGCATTTCCACTGAGATATCATTCTGAACTGACCCAAGAAAGTTAGACATATTTAGTTAAGCAGCTTCTAAGACCTGAGTTCGGTATTCCACCGGGCTTA
>NZ_LILB01000001.1:1489110-1874617 GCF_001274945.1 Viridibacillus arvi
TTGTTCAACTCGTACTTTTGCCATAAAAAAACCCCCGTAAAAGTTAGAATGGTGTCTAACTTTTACGGGGCAGTTCATTCTCTTCGGAAATGCTTTTTGTCATTTTTTCACTTTTATCCGTTAGATAGAACGCGCTTAGCATCTTCACGAATAGCTTCTAGACGTTTTTTATCTTCTACACGTTGAACTGCTTGTTCTTGTTTAACTGCTTTATATTCGTCAATACCTGTAACAATGGTATCCCACATGTTCTCAATCGTTTCCATTTTGATGCTTGAGCTACCAGAACGGCGAGCGATATCCACGCTTTGTTGCATGATGTCACTTGTTACATCTTGTAGCATTTGGTTTGCACGATCTTCAAATGCATTTAAAGAGTCTGCATGTAACTTTTGACGGCGTGCATTGACTGCATTAATAATCCCCATTTTGAAAACTGGAATTGTTGTTACAAAAGCACTGTTAATCTTAGCAATTAGGTCATTATTCCCACGTTGCATTGTTTTGATTTGTGGTGCTGCGATAACCGCTACCATACGCGCTTTTTCAAGGTCATCTACTTTACGCTCTAATAATTCCTGTACTGTTCTTAAGTTTTCAAGCTCAATACGTGCCATTTGGTTCCCACCACTTACACGTGCTTCACACTCAGGAATTAACGAAGTTTTTACTTCGTCTAGCTTCATTTCTGCTGCAACAATATACTTCTCTAACTCGAAGTAATATTCTATATCCTCTTGATATAGCCCTTCCAAATCACGGTTATTACTTTTCAATTCCTCTTCAATAATCATAAACTGTGCATGGATTTTTTCAATTTCTTTACCAAGCGTATTGTATTTACTGAAAAGAGCTTCTACTTTTTGCTTAGCACGTTTGAAAATTTTATCTAACATGCCTGGTTCTTTTGTTAACTCATTTTTGTCGAACTTATTCATTAACTTTTCTAATTGGTTCAACAATTCACTTGATTGATCTAGTTTTGATACAGTCATTGTATCTAGAATTCGGTCAGAGAAACGTGACAGTTTGATTGCTGGTTCTTTACCTAATGATAATAAATCGATTTGATTTCTAATATCTATCATCTTCACGATTTTTTGGACTTCAGGTTCTTGACGTAATTGCAATTTCATTTCATTTGCTGTTTGTTCGTTTAATCCATCTTTTTCAATGGCAACTAAATCAGACATTTGGACACTCCCTGCTCATAAGCTATAAAAACTTATGGATGAATTTTTTTATTATTGAATTTGGTTTTGCTTTTGGCTCTTGATATGGTTGGTCAAAAACCATATGTTCGAGTAAATGAACGTCAAATATATCTTTTTCCATGTACAATTCCATATCTAATTTACCTGTCGGATTATATAAAATGATATCTACACCAAATCGGTTTAAAAAGACAAGTAATGCTGCATCTTCTCGCGATAGTTCCCCGTCCATTTGAGAATGATATAAAACGAGTCGAGGAATTTCTTGCGCATAGTCAAAGTTCTGCAGTAAACGTAACAGTTCAATTGGAATCATTGTTGCTGCTTTAAACATAAAGAGTTGAAGATCTATCTCCTTCTCATGTGCAAGTGGCAGAAGTGAAGGATTTTCACAGCAATCTTTAATCGTATGTGCAATTGCTTTCTGAATGGATTCCTGTAATTGACCATATTGCCACCAATCACTTGTCATCATTTTAGAAGGTGATAATTCATTATTCTCCAAACAATGATTGTAATGGAATTGGAAATTTGCCTTACTAGTTTTCATATATGGAAATGTTTTAACAAATTGGCTATTCGAACCTTGTATAAGCTTGTGCATATTCTCCCAATATTCTTCACGATCCGCTGAAATACCAGCAATTTTCGCAAATATAACCGGAATATATATTTGCTCTCCGACAACTTTGAATTCTGGTCTTACCATCGCTTTTTCATTGCCATAAATGAAAATATCATCATATGTCGTACGCAATGTAATAGAGCGTGGTAAATGTTCTTTGAACTGCCATGGTTTATAAACACCAGATTGTTGATCATGCATCAACTTATCAAAATGTTTACTTGAGCGATAACCAACAGTTGCTTGTCGTTCGCGTAATTTATCAGGAAAAGGTTGCAATGTTGTCGTTGTTGCATAACGATAGACAACTGACAATTGCTCCTCAGGATCTATTGCAGAAAACTCATCTGTCCCAGTAGGAGAAAAAACTAACACATCGCATCCAAGCTCCATTAATAATAATAAAAAGTAGCGCTGGCTAATGGTCGACTCTCCGTACCAAACTACTTTAGGAAATTCATCTCCGATATCTAATGTCTGTGACCATTTTGCCCAATGGTTTTTAAGCCATTTGATCATATCGATTAAAAATCGTCTAAACTCATTTGATAGTAACCCTGCTGCTTGCTGTTCTTTAAATAATTCGATGATTTTAATCATGGTCAACTGTAAATGCTTATTTATAAAAGCATTTGGATGTTGTGGGATTAGTTGATGCCCATACATCATCGCTACTAAACGATTAATAGACAAACCTTTAGGCGTCTCCTGATGTGCCTTTAAGATTGCTTGCACAGCTTGGAAGTCCTTTGGATCGATGTATTTATCTAATTCTTCGCTCAATACATGAACCGAGTCATTTTTCGCCATATCAAATAGCGCATTAAAATAATCATCTTCTTCTACAGGAACACCCAATACACGTACAGCAATTCGACTAAAACGGAATTTGGAATCATCCAATTCATAAAGCGCTCTATCTTTACTAGACGCCAAAAACTGCGCTTGCCAATCTGTTGTATCCTTATGTAATATAGGCTCAATTTGCATATTACGCATACAAACTCCTCCTTCCTTAAAGAGTGTGTTTGAACTTATAGCATTTCATTTTCTCTTATAGTGTAACACGATTCACATGCTCTAGAACATCTTGTAATAGCTCTTTCGTGAAGGCTGTACCATTTTCTTTTGAGTAGTGAGTTTGCATTAGTTTTTTCGGCTCTTTATCCTTCATATCACCGTGAAGTGGTGTGTAAGAGCGGTCTGCCATTGCTAGCATATTATAGTCCAATATAGAGTCGCCAGCTGCAAAATGATAGTCAAAGCTATATTTATTCTTGATATACGAAACTGCTGCTTCTTTCGTTAGTACATTAGGAAGCATATAGAGCTTTTTCTTTTGTAACAGTAAATGCCATCCAAGTTCATGTAATTCCTCTTTTAATTGTTGCAAAGCATCCGCTTGGATATTTTCTAGATGAACGTGATTGACATAAAATAAATCATCAATATATAAAGATCGCTCCATCCAATCAGCATACTTTATATCTTTCATAATTCGTAGCATTTGTTCATCTGGCACCGAAGAGTCTTCAATGGATTGCCTTAATTGCTTTGCCCATACGAGATCCGGTTTACCATTCTCTAATATAATACCCCCATTACTTGTAACCGCAACAAGCGGGTGTAATTCTTGCATGGCATGAATCCGTTCATATTGATGTCTTGCACGCGTAGTAACTGGAACAAATAAGGTCTTTTCTCTTACTTCTTTTAGTAATTCCATCGTTTCGTCACACATCCAACTAGTCTCTACATCATCTTTACGTTCTACTGCAGTTTTCGTACTGGTAGTAGGGTAAAGAGACATCATGTGATTTGAATAAATGATTGTACGATCTAAATCAGATGTAAATAGTATCTTCATATTAACTCCTCTATACTCTTTTAATGAGTCCACAACAAGAATAGGACATATTAGGGTATTCTTCAATTGGAATGTTTTTGTCTTTTGCTAATAATAATACATGTTCTAAATCATCAATACATTTGGGGTTAATCAAAATTTTCCATGGTACACGACGCAGTAATACTCTAGTTGTTTCTCCGATTCCAGGCTTTATGAGATTGGCATCAGGTATTTCCATTTCTTTTTGAATAGTTTCAACAGCTTTCATCCCAAGCCATGTAGGTGTTGTATCTTCCAACAGACGCTCTACCAGAATACTTTGTACTTCATCAGCTATATGCTGAAAATATGCCGATATTTTATCAATATATAAATTGGATACATCGTCGCTTCTAAACTCTTCATAGAATTTCGCCCCATGAAAATCCCCTTTTGCTAAAAGATTTTCATTTAAAATAGTACGACTAACCAGCCCTGAAACTGTAGAGTTTAAACAAGCAGATGGAATCAAAAAGTCCTCTCTTGTCCCGTATAATGAAGAACAATGACCTGGATCTGCTAGAACCGCTAAGTCGCTATCAATTTGAGTTCCATGCTTTTCATTATAAATCACACATGATTGATCTAGCTCTTTTGTGATTGCCCCTTTGCCTGTCCAACCATCGATAAACTGAATATTAGCATCAGGGTGCTTTTCTAAAATATAGCTGATCGCTGTCTCATCGAAACCTTTCCCACGAATAATTGAAATCGAATAGTGCGGGATATTCTCATTATAATGTTCTTGCAAGTAACGCTTAATTAATACACCAATAGGGGTACCCGCTCTTGCTAAACTAACAAGCACTAAATTTCCAAGGCTTTTTTGCATTTTTATTTGCTCAGCTACAACACCTACTGCAATAGCAATACGCTTTGCATATTCTTCTAACGTTTGATGAAATAAGTTTAAATACTCTTTAGAAGGCTGATATTCAATCGGTAACATTTCTGAATAGTGTGTCCCTGATTGAATTAGTCGTTCACGCTCCTCATTACTCATTTCAAGTGATTCCGTACTTAAATCACGCAATAAAAAGACACAGTCATCCGATTGATAGCTGCCCATTGGATCTGGTATATATTTTGCGTTAGTCATTCAGTTTCCTCCCCATAGCTCATCACGAGGATAAATATTCGCTCTATATTCACGGTTTCCAGTTGTTCTATTAGCTCAGTTAATGCAGCTTTGTTTGCTATTCTTTCTACTACAAGGAAAAGTTCAGTGTATGGATAGGTATCTAAATTATATAAGAAATTCACAACTCCATTATTTTCTGGACTATCAAATGACCATTTTTGCGAAATAGTATACCCCTCATCTAAAGAAGGATAAATTGGACTACGTGTCGATGATTGGAAATATACATCTGACCCCATAAGTGAAGCTACTCGCATCGGGATATACATAAATTCTCCGGTTCCTACTACAAGAGCTGGACCTGTTGTACGTAACGTATTAAGCTGTTCTGCTATTTGCTGTAATTGCCCATCAAGCTCATGATGCAGTTCAGCTGTTAAGCTAAATCGACCTGTACCTTGTAAATAAGGCGCATTATTCACTCTTTGTCGCTCGTCTGTAGATGTATATGGAAGTATATTATTTGATTTGGTATCTAGTACTTGAATACGCGCTTTGTTTTGTTTTGCATTTTCTAGCTTCTGTTCCACTAATTCCGGTGCCCCGTGTAGCTCAAAGTGACCTTGCACAATGGATATAAACTGTATAGTGATGCCCCACTCTTTTTCTAACTGATTAAAAATGTCCTGTTTTTCCTGTGGACGCCAATCTAAAATAGCCATAACCGTGTAATACTTAATATGCGGAAAACGTTCATTTAACGTCTTAATAATATTAATCACTGTATTACCAGTCGTCATTTCATCATCGACTAAAACAATTCGTTGTGCTTGCTCAAAAACCGCTTCATTTGTTGAATAAACACGATGACTTGTTGCATGTGAGTGCTCTTCTTCAAAACAGATAATCGGCTCAAGCTCATTAATCAATTCTCGTGTCGTATGAATATAAGTGGCATTTGAATTAAAGTTACGGAAAACGGCATGTCCTAATGCTGTTGCAGTTTCAGCAAAACCGATAAAAAGTGTCTGATGTGGTAAGTTTACCGGCAGTTTTGTTACCTGCTCAAACGTTTCTTGTACATCTACTTCACGACGTAAAGCACGAGCTACTAGATTTTCTAAATCATGCATTTCACCATAAGTCTTTTCCATATAACGCATACTTAGTAATGTACCTACTAATAACGGCATTTGAGATTCCACTGCCAAATGCTTCCCAAGTACTTTACTGACAAAAAGAAAACCTCTCTTTTTATTAATACGCGTTGCCATTTGAAATAAATCCTCTATGTTAAAATGATATGGATTGTTATCTAATGTTACAGTAATTTCATATTCACCTAAAATCGGTAGTCGTTGTTCATATTGATTTTTTATCAATTTATTCACCATCCATACTTAATAAAAATGTTGCAAAATCAGCCGATTCATTTAATACACCAAAGAACTTTGCTCTCATAAGAATTTCTTCTGCCCAAAAACTATGTGGTTTCATCTCATTCATCTTATTAGCATATTGACTCTTCAGGACTCCTTTAGAGCCGTCATTATGCTTCTTGATACTAAGTGCATCCATATATTCTTCATGTGTCACAGCATAAAGCGCATGGACATATCGAATATGTGATGGATGGATAATCGTCTTTCCTACTATTCCATTTTGTTTATCTAACAATACCTCTTTTACCAAACCATCTATATATTTATCTAAAATTGCCTGACGCTCACTAACAGCACCGTTTTTGATAAATGGGGTTTGCCTTAAGGTTGGTTTTAGGACCCTCTCGTGACTAAAGTATTCCCATACAGGTCCAGAAATTACATAGGCATCTGGTTGTCTCTTAAACACATTGATTATGTCAGCCATACAATCTTGGATTATTGAAACATCATAAATCGTCGAATCTGCACTTCGACGAATACCATATATACCACAGAAATCTGTTGCACCTATACGTACGTTTAATACGAGCTCACGATACTGATCTAATAACTGTTTAATCGCTAGCAATTTCTCTATTCGTTGTTCCTTGTAAATAATATCTGGTGTTTCTAGTATCGGCATACCGTAAATTTTCAGATTATATTGCTGCTTTGCTTTAGCTAATAAAGAAAAAAATTCTTGTCCTACTTCAACAGAAAACTTCGGGAAAACATATCCTGTTAAAACCACTTGTTTATGTCCCATTTCTTGCATCAAGCGACGCAATTGCTGAGGATCTCTTACTCTAATAAAAACAAGAGGGATATTCTCTAATGTAGAACTCTCATGTACATACTTTTCATAAAGCCTATCCAAAGCCATCACAACTAATTTTTCTGCTTCTTCAACATCATGATCACCAACAGCATCCTCTAAATCTATTACAAGAGAGGTTAAATCATTGTATTTACGATTTTGAATTACCTCGTCTAACTTCGGTAATGTGCCTGGCATATATAAGGTTGCACCTAATGAATAAGCTAACTCTTGTGGATTGTCCCATTTCGTAAAATGTTCGGGTGTTCTATAGAAAATTGTATCTAACATATTTTCAAAATGTCTCATATTGTTCTCTCCAACGATTTAAAATGGCCTTACAAATTAATAGAAAAAGGCATTCTATGAGTCAAAAATTAGTCGACTAATAGAACGCCTTCATGCTTAGTGTTACATATTTTCAAGCTTTTTCTTATTTCTGAAATGTACAATGAAAGTACCTAAGAATGCAATAATTAAGATAAGGAAGAAAGTTGTATTCTCCATGTGGAAACCGAAAACACCTGCAAACATTTTAATCGCAATAATTGCGATTAATATAAAGGCTGTCGTCTCCATCTCTGGAACTTTTTCGATTAATGTAAGGAATACACCAGCAATTGTTCTCATCATTATTATTCCAAGAATACCGCCTAGTAATAGGACCCATACTTGGTCAGAAATCGCAAAAGCAGCTAAAATCGAGTCAACAGAGAATGCAATATCCATTAACTCTACTGAAATGACCGTTGCCCAGAATAATCCAAACACACGCACAGTCCAGCTTTCCTTTTTAAACTCTTTTGTTTCATCATCTTCTCCGCCTTTATTTTTGAAGTGAGAATAGACGATCCATCCTAAATACAAGGCACCTAGAACTTTAACAATTGAGAATTTAACAAGGTAAACACCAATTCCTATAAATAAAAATCGGAAAATGTAAGCACCGAACATTCCATAAAGAAGTGCTTTTTTTCTTTGTTCTGGAGGCAAATGCTTTACTAGTACAGCTAATACAAGTGCATTATCTGCGGATAATAAGCCCTCCATTACAACTAGAGAACCGATTAATCCCCATGCTTCAGGGCTTTTTAATACTTCCCCCCACATTTCCCAGTTGAAGAATTGAGCGTATGTACCCAATATTTCGTTGATTATTTCCAAGTGACTTCCTCCGTTAAAAACATATTAAATTGTATGTCGATTAGCAGAACTTATTGTAGTCCATATGCGTTTACTAAAGCTCCTAAGCCACCTTGGTAACCTGAACCTACTGCTGCAAATTTCCAATCATTATTATGACGGTATAATTCACAGAATACGACAGCTGTTTCAATGCTGAAGTCTTCACCTAAATCATATCGCAGTACTTCACTTTGCGAATCTTCATTTAATAAACGAACATACGCATTTAATACTTGTCCAAAGTTTTGACGACGAGTGTCGGCTTCATGAATTGTAACAGTTACTACGATTTTATCGATTTGAGGTGAGATTTTACTTAAATCCACTAGAATTTTCTCATCATCACCATCACCTGCACCCGTACGATTATCTCCTGTATGTGTAACAGATTGATCTGCACTAACTAGGTTGTTATAAAAAATAAAATCTTGTTCGTTACGGCATTTACCAGATGCATCTAATAAAAACACAGATGCATCAAGATCAAAGTCTTGTCCGCCATCAAACTGCTTTACATCCCAACCTAATCCGATTCCTATATTTTTTAAACTAGGATCATTTTTTGTTAAATCGATTCGTTGTCCTTTACTTAGCTGAATAGCCATACACTAGACACCCTTTCTAAGTTAAAATTAATAGAAGTTTAGTTCACATCTAAGCCGTAATCATTACAAAGTGCTGCTAATCCGCCTTGGTATCCTGCACCAATCGCATTGAATTTCCATTCTGCACCGTGACGATAAATTTCACCAACAACAACCGCTGTTTCTATACTGAAATCTTCACCTAAGTCATAACGTACGATTTCTTCTTTTGTATCGGCATTCACTACACGAATAAATGCATTTGATACCATACCAAAGTTTTGACGACGAGCTTCAGCATCGTGAATTGTAACTGTAAACGCAACTCTTTCGATAGATGCTGGAATTTGGTTTAATGATACTTTTGACGTTTCATCATCGCCATCTCCAGCACCTGTTAAGTTATCGCCAGAATGCTCAACAGCACCGCCTGCACCTTTTGTATTGTTATAGAAGACAAAATCTTCTGGAGCAGTCACTTTGCCGTTAGCACCTAATAAAAATACTGAAGAATCTAAATCAAAATCTCCGCCGCCATCATACTTGTTTGTATCCCATCCTAATCCAACGATTAGATTAGATAAACCTGGGTTTGTTTTTGTTAAATCTACTTTTTGTCCTTTTTGTAACGAAATTGAAGCCATTTGAAATTCCTCCTAAGTTTTAATGTTTTATATTATTGAAATCGATTACAAACTTCGCCTAATTTAGCATCTGTTGTACCATCACCAATGGCACCAAATTTCCACTCACCGTTATGTCGGTAAATTTCACCTGTAACTAATGTTGTTAAATTAGCATAGTTCTCAGATAAATTATAACGAATCAATTCATTTCCAGTATTAGGTTCAAATACACGAATATATGCATTTTGAATCATACCAAAATGTTGTTTACGTTTTATACAATCATAAATATTTACAACAAACACAAGTTTATCGTAATCTGCTGGCACAGCTTTTAAATCGATTGTAATGACTTCATCATCTCCGTCTCCATCACCTGTTAAATTATCTCCAGAGTGTTGAACAGATCCACATTTACTTTTTAATTTGCCAAAATAAACGACATCTTGACCATCTTTTAAATGACCGTCTTTTAACATTAATACTGAGGCGTCACAGTCAACATTACTACCGCTACCTCCGCCACCAAATAGTCCACCTAATAGACCGCCACTTTTGCCTTTACTAACTGGGTCCCAGCCTAAACCTACCATTACGCGATTTAAATCCGCTTTACCCTTTGTTAAGTCGACTCTTTGACCTTTTTGTAAATTAATGCCCATAGTCATTCACTCCCTATTTTTAAAAAAATCCTCACATATTTCAGCCATAATTTGAAAAAAAATCATCATAAATTTTAAACTCCTTATATTTGTAATTATATAACAAATATCGAGAATGTTAGTAATAATTTCTTTGAATCAAATTAAATTGTATCCCCAGTAATAGATTTACTATTGGGCTATTGCCTCTATCACAAATTCACCTTGTTATGTAAAGAATTGCTCCGTATATCATTTAACTTATACGGCTTAATACTATATACGGTTATAACTTTAAATGGTTTCATTTTATTTTTCAAATCATAGATAAATAAAAAGGAAGATTTCTTAATCTGATGTCGATTAAGAAATCTTCCTTTTTTTATTATTTCAATCATTATTTCGTATTATTCGTGCAATTTCCCAGGAAATAGTTGAAAGAAAAATTGTTCAATATAAGAAAATAGATTGCCGGAATCCTTTTTCTGATCTTCTTCTACAATTTCCTCCAAATTAAGAATTTGCTCTTTCCCACCAGTTGTATAATAGAGCATTTGATCAAGTACTTTTAAATCACTCGATTCATGTTCATTAATCTTCGTTTGCTTCGAACCATCCATATGAATTCTTGTTAAATAACCCATTTTATCTTTATTACTAAAATATAGCCAATCTTCAGCTTTCACTAAGTATTTTGCATTTGTATTTGTTAATTTTTTTTCGTTTTCTGTCTTTGTATCTCTTTTATAAATACCTCTGCTACCATCTACCTTTGTATAGTAAACCTTGTCTCCAGACTTCACAAAATCTTCGGTATCTCTTATAAAATTATATGTTGTATCAGAAGCCTTTTGATAATCCTTAGTTACCCATCTGTGATCTTCCGCCAATGCTGAATCAGATAACAAGAAATATTTGCTACTTACTTTACCTGCACGATCTGGTGTAGGGTCATTAAAAGTAGAATCAACATGATACCACTTACCATCTACTTTCACTAAATTCCATGAATGCGCAACTTGATCGACATAACCTACAACATATCTTACATCGATTCCTGCTGCTTGATATAATTTATAAGCCGCTAATGTATAGCCTTGGCAAACCGCTTTTCCTTCTTTGAAAACAGCATAAGCTGAGTGAGCGCTTGCTTTAGTATCCGATCCGTATTTTGTATTTAACACGATATAATTATTAATCGCTTTTACTTTGTCAAAATCACTCATCTTTTCAGATATCTCTTCATTTATAAAACGTTTTACTTGTGCATCTACATACTGCTCTTGATTCTTCGACGTATGATAAGAAAACGTATAGTTTATAATAGCTGAACTTGAATTATATTGATAATGAATATTACTCTCTTTAAAACTACCTGAGAGATAATCATCAGCAGCTAAAAGTTGTTCCACGACTCCATTTATTTGATCCATTTTTGGAGTAATATTGCCCTTGTAAGATATGATTAACTTCCCGTCATAATTGTGCATAGCCCTAGATACGGCTGTTTTAAGACCTTTAACAGAGGAAACAGTGACTGCGTCTTTTGCAGCTGATACTTCCAAAACCCTATCACTACTACTTGTTAAGGCCAATATCAATATTAAACTGAAAATCGATAGGTACCAATTTACCTTTCTCAAGTCATCATCACATCCTCTACTTCATAAGTCTACAGTCAATAAACGTGATCTTCAATTTTTTTATCGGATAAATTAAAAGAAGGACAATACAGAAAGTCCTCATTCCCTATTATATTTTAACCATGTCGAAGTATTCCGGAAAAAAACTCTAAACAGGCTATTTTAATTTTGAATTAAATTGACCTGCATCATTATAATTTTACATTAACAAATCGTTATTAGGATTTACTCTTTTTACCATGATTCTAGAATGAAAGGGTACTCTGTATTTATACTACTGTTTTACTTAGATGATATTTATAGAAATAGCACTATATAATTGGTTACGAAATTTAACTTTATTCCCTCCATAGTAATACCCCCTAATCAAGCTAGGGCAAGCAAGTCTACGGACTATTTGATATGATAGTAACAGAATGACGAATGTACTGAGGTGGTCTTGTGCAAGACATAATACAAAAAATGCAATCGCTTGGCTTTAACCAATATGAAGCCAAAGCATATTTGGCATTAGTGCGACTTGGCTCTGCCAGTGCTTATCAAGTAAGTAAGGATTCAGGCATACCACGTGCACGCATATATGAAATTTTAAACGGACTTTCAAAACAAGGGCTTGTCTTGAAAGAAGAAATTAATGAAGCTGCTCAATATTCTCCGCTCCCTGTTGATGTCTTTTTAGAATCGATGCAATCGAATTGGCGCACTAATTTTGAATCTATTAGCGAGTCATTAAAAGAACTTGAAAAAACAGAACTGACACCAGATAATCGTGTAGCAACATTAAAAGGTGCCGATCATATACTTTCCTTCTGTCGTACTTTACTGAAAAAAGCAGAGCAAAAAGCGGTTATTTCATTTTGGGGAGATATGTATGAGGAGCTACTAGCTGATTTACAAGCAACGTCAGAGAAATGTGGACTTAAAGGCATTGTCTTTGAAATTGAACAACCCTTACAAGGTTTAGATCATCACCGTATAACGTCTTATACGGAGAATATCGGTCATCAAAAATGGTTTATCTTGTCTATTGATGGTAAAGAAATGATTTACGGTCCTTCAATTTCAGAAAGGGAAACTGCCTTTTATACCGACGACCCCGTCCATATTTATTTGTTAGAAAACTATATATGGCATGATATTCTCGTCAATCGTCTAGTAAAAAAACAAAACGATGAAGTAGAGAAATGGATTGCAACTGAGAGAGAACAATTTTTTTCAATGTAATCAGAAAATGACCTTCGCATATTATTTTGCGAAGGTCATTTTTTTATAAAATATGTAAGTAATCTAATACGTTTTTAAGGATTAAAATTACCGTAACAAAAATGAATAATACACGTACATAACTTGCACCTTTTTTAATAGCAAATTTCGAGCCAACAATTGCCCCAACAATCATCGCAAGCCCCATCGGAATGCCGTAAGAAAAATTAACTGCTCCTAGAAATAAGAACATAATAAGTGCCGCAATATTACTAGCAAAATTCAAAAACTTCGCACTTCCCGCAGCTTGTAAAAAATCAAAACCAATCATTAAAAATGCAAAGATGAAAAATGAGCCAGTTCCGGGTCCTAAAAAGCCATCGTAAAAACCGATTATTGTCATTATAGCGATAAATATTAGTGCCTTCTTTTTATCTAATTTCACATAAGTCGACTTATGACCCCAGTTTTTTTTGAAGATGGTATATGTTGCTACAGCAATTAAGAGTATTAACACAAGTGGCTTCAGTACTTCTGGAGATATAAAATGTACAAACCATGCACCTAACATCGATCCAAAGAATACAAGAGGAAAGTATTTACCAACTATCTTAAAATCAATTTTTCCAGAACGAAAAAATGAAATAGTACTAGTAAGGGATCCCATAGACCCTGCTAGCTTATTCGTTGCAATCGCTGCAGATGGTGATAATCCAGTAAACATTAATGCAGGAATAGAAATCAAACCGCCCCCACCAACAACCGAATCTATAAATGCTGCTAAAAAACCAAATGCAATTAACAATAAAAGTGTATACAAGTCCAAATCCATCATGTAAAACATCTCCCTAACTTTCTACTACAAGATAAAAACTAAGTTACTACTTTAATAGTAACTATACTTCTCTACATTGTAAATAGAGAATAAACTATAATTCTAAAATATTTAAACAACTCTTCAATAAGTTTCGTATACTAAGTTATGGAGAGGAATGATTTAATGTTTAACATCTTTTTCACTATTGGAATTATAGCAATTCTCATTGCTGGTCTAGTAATAGGTGCATGGCAAACAGGAGAACGGAACCGACGAACCGTTCAAAATATTACACCAGAAGATCGTACTCTTAGGATGAAAATAAGTACATATAGTTTAGCAGTTGGCGTAATTTGCTTCATAATCGTTTCGGTACTTTGGTATTTTGACATTAAATAAGGTAGTAAGAGCATCTGCTTTTACTACCTTATTTTTTATTCAATTACTTTGTAATCCATTTTAATTAATATTCTATAAAATTTAATAAAATGAGGTGTTGAATTAATTTCAGTGCAATTATTTAATGTAGATAACGCACTTTCAATTAGGAATGCCCGCGGCTCCTCTTTATTCATCAACTCTTCTTGTATAAAATATAAAAGTTTTAAATACGTTTCTCGTCTAGATTCATCGTTAATGAATATTTTTTCAATTTCTTTCCTTAACCCGAGTGTTGTGAAAGACAATTCATTATCGAAAGAATCCTCATTATTTCCTTCTGGAAATAGATTATTTACATGCTCTGGAGTGAATAAACGAATTCCTTCTCTACTTATATCTTCTAAGATATTCATCATACGGTCCATGCCATACTTAGCAATTTCCTTATCTGAAATTCTCTCACCTAACATTTTACTTGTCTGACGGAAGTTTTGAATAATCCCCACATAAATAATGGCACAGTCAAATGAGTACGCCTGTTTTTCCACTGGAAGTATGTTTAGGAAACGTCCATGTACCCATTTTAAGAACATAAATTTAAAATCCTTAATAAACTTAATTAATTCCGGATCATTCGAAACAATTACACCATCTAAAAGTTGTTGTAATTTATTTTGTCGATTGGCCCCCATCATTAAAACTACTTGTTCTACAAATACATCAACATCAGATATATCTTCACCAATCAGTAATTTATCCATCTTCTCTTTTATTTCAGCTATGACTAATTTAAATACAGCTTTAAAAAGATCCGCTTTCGAAGGGAAATAATTATAAAAGGATCCTTTTGAAATACCACTGTGATCTAATATTTCTTGTATCGAAGTATCACGATAACCCTTTTCTATAAATAATTCATGTGTTTTTTCTATAACATGTTTTTTTCGTTTATTCATATAAATACTCCTTTAAAATCAACCTTTTATTCCTCATAACTATATCTTACCACAATGAACCTTAGGTACACTTTTGGACCGTCGGTATATTTTTATCTTGATTAATAATAGCAATGGATGTATTATAAATATCTACAAACCGTTAGTTCAATTTTATACTAACGGTACAAAACGTTTTAACGTATAAAAGGAGATGTTTTCGAGATGCAAGAAACACAAACAAAACCTTCGTATGGTCTGTTAATTATTTTAATGACAGGTGCATTCGTAGCTTTACTGAGTAACACATTATTAAATATTGCCTTGCCTTCGATCATGAAAGATTTTGACGTAAGTGCAGCAACTGTTCAATGGTTATCAACAGGGTACATGTTAGTGAACGGAATTATGGTTCCTACTACTGCCTTTTTAATAAAAAAATATACTGCTAGAAGATTATTTTTAATAGCAATAGCATTATTCTCAATTGGTACTCTAATTGGTGGGTTCGCTCCTGTATTCCCTGTTTTATTAACAGCAAGAATGATTCAAGCTTCAGGTGCAGCAATTATGATGCCACTTTTAATGAATGTCATGTTTACAACATTCCCTCCTGAAAAACGTGGTACAGCAATGGGGATGTTCGGGTTAGTAATGATCTTTGCACCTGCAATCGGTCCTACTTTATCTGGGTGGATTATTCAACATTATGAATGGCCAACACTATTCTTCTTCATCGCTCCTATTTCAATTTTAGTATTTATTTTAGCATTCTTCAAATTGCATGATACAAAAGAGAAAGTAACTGCGACATTAGACTTTTTATCTCTTGTTTTCTCTACATTAGGATTTGGTGGTATTTTATACGGCTTCAGTTCAGCTGGTAATAATGGATGGGATGATTCATTCGTAATAATCTCACTTGCAATTGGGGTCATTTCACTTATTTGCTTTATTTATCGCCAATTCAAATTAAGCGAACCTATGCTTGATTTAAGAGTTTATAAATATCCTATGTTCGCTCTTTCATCTCTCATTTCTTTCACACTAAATATGGCTATGTTTTCAGCTATGTTATTAATGCCTATCTATTTACAAAATATTCGTGGGATTTCTCCATTGGATTCAGGTTTACTAATGTTACCGGGAGCAATTGTGATGGGGATTATGTCTCCTATTACGGGTAGATTATTCGATAAATTCGGAGCAAAAATATTAGCAATCGTTGGTTTAACTATTACAGTTGTTACTACTTACTTCTTTAGTCAGCTGACTGCTACAACAGAATACTCACATTTAGTTCTTTTATATACAGTGCGTATGTTTGGTATTTCAATGGTAATGATGCCAGTAATGACAAATGGTTTAAATCAGTTACCCGCAAAATTTACGCCTCATGGTACGGCTATGAATAGTACATTACAACAAGTTTCTGGCGCAGTAGGTGGTTCTCTACTAGTAACAATTATGTCCAACCGCTCGGTTACTCATGGCAAAGAACTATTGGATGTAGCAATCAGTAAATTATCTGCTCCTCCAACAAATGAAGTATTAGCACAAATGAAACAACAAATTATGGCACAAGCAACCATTGAAGGTATTAATGATGCATTTTTAGTATCTGCAGGTGTTGCAATAATAGCTGTCATTCTAGCTTTCTTTATTAAAAGAACGAGTTCAATTGAAAAGGTTGAGAAAGTCCCTGCTAAAGAACCTAAAAAGAATGAACCAGTTGGTCAAATTTAATATCTTCTTTTAAGTAGGAAGTTAGAGGAGAGGAGTACATTGTCTGATTGGCAAAGTAATATCAATACGTTTACAAATATTTTTATTTTCCTATTTTTGATCCAATATATATTCAGCTTTTTTAAGCAAAAACATATACTTACTAATAGGAAAATCCTTGCAAACTGTACCATACTTTCACTTTTAGTCATTTTTTCGTTACCTCTTTTAGATGTAGTAGAAATAGAACTCGATTTTATAATAGATTTTCCATTCAGAAATCCATGATAGAAAGAATCAAAAGCCCTCTACCTTTACTAACATTAATTAGTAGAAGGTAAAGGGCTTTATTTATATTGCCAATCAAGTTTATTCTTCTTTTTTCGGCTTCCAAAGTAATACTCGATCTTCTCTTTTAGCTCCTTGCAAATAGACTGCTTTTACATTCGCTAAATTTGAATCCTTTATTTCAAAGTCGAAATCACTCGATTTACCACCTAACTGCACGGTTTTCATTTTCAAATAAAATTTATCTTCAATAATATCAAAAGTATAACCCGCATACTTTTTGTTGCTATTTGTAAAGTCTCCTTTTATATGCAAAGTTTGTCCATCAATGACTTCCACTTCGTCAATTTGAATAGCTGATGTATCTGTTATTTTAGCAATGAGTGTATATATACCAAAGCTAAAAATAGCAAAAACTAAAACAGACGCAACTAATCCAAAGAAAGTACTTTTTTTCATCTTCAATCACCCGTTCATTCTGTCATACATTCCACTATAATACATTTCTACCCGACTCTCTATTTTCAAGTCTTATTTTTTTATAATTTTTTCTATGGAAATATATGATAAGGTAAGTAATGTTCTATTTACAACATTTACACTATGGAGGAAATGTAATGAAAAAAATTATTCTTGCAACATTCGCATCAACACTACTACTTGGATTATCTGTTCCCCCATTAGAAACAGACGCTGCTGCTAAAAAATTTAAAAACTGTACTGAACTTAACAAAGCGTACAAGGGTGGCATCGCCAAAAATAGCAAAGTGAAAAATAAAGGCGGTAAAACTAAATATAAACCTACAGTATCCGCTAAACTTTATGCGGCCAATAAATCTAAAGACCGCGATAAGGATGGCATTGCATGTGAAAGATAAGTCCTCTTCATAACAAAACAAGCATCTTCCCTTTGTGAAAGATGCTTGTTTTTATTTACTTATACTTTGTGATTGCTCGCAATTTTTACAGTCTGGACATTTGCCGTAGATTTCAAATTTGTGATCATCAATTTCATATGATGGTAATTGTTCTTGCAGGAGGTCCATTGGGCAGAGATGAATTTCTTTGATGTTACCACACGCCATACAAATGAAATGGTGATGATGATGTTCCGTTTCACATTGCATGCGGAAGTGACGCTCGCTGGAAAGTTCAGTTTCTTCAAGAATTCCTAATTGGACGAATGTAGCAAGATTACGATAGATTGTGTCGTAACTCATACCTGGATAATCTTTTTTCATAACAAGCAGTAGGTCACGTGCGGTTAAATATTTTTCAGTTGCCGCGAACATATCTAAGATTTGCTCTCGTTTGTCCGTTTTTTTATAGCCATTCTCTTTTAAAATTTCCCAAGCTCTAGAAATATTCATACCCAAACTCCTCCTTGTAAATTAAGCGCGTACGCTCATTGCAATCTTCTTACCTACAATAACGACTAATAAAATCAAAATTGAGATTACAACGATTGTTCCACCAGGCGCTAGGTCTAAGTAAAAAGCTGAAACAAGACCTGCTATAACAGCCGTTTCACCGAAAATAATCGCATATAATATCGCTTGTTTAAAGCCTTTCGCAATGCGAATACTTGCAGCCACTGGTAAAGTCATTAATGATGAAACTAGTAAAATCCCAACAATTCTCATACTAGCAGCAATAACTAGAGCTGTCACAATCATAAATAATAAGTGAATCCATTTTGCAGGCAAACCACTCGCTTTTGCATATTCATCATCAAATGATAAAACGAATAATTCTTTATAAAATAAATAAATAAACGCTATTACTAACAATGCAATTACTACGACAATAAATAAATCTTGTCTGCTAACAGCTGATACCGAACCAAATAAATAACTAAATAAATCGGTACTAAAACCTTTCGCAAGGGAGATAAAAATCGCACTAATCCCTATCCCACCAGACATAATAATTGGTATTGCTAATTCCTCATAATGCTTATATAAGCGACGTAATCGTTCAATAAGTACTGAGCCACTGACAGATGCCACAATCCCTAAATAAAGCGGATTAAGTAATGCTAGCCCTGTAAAAGTTTGACTTAAATATAGGCTACCTGCTATCCCTGCAAGCGTTACATGGCTAAGTGCATCCGCAATTAACGATAATCTTCTAACAACGATGAAAACGCCAAGTAACGGAGCAATGATTCCTATAATAATGCCAGATAAGAATGCATTTTGTAAAAATTCATAATGTAGTATAGATGAAATCATTGCGTCTTCTCCTCTTTGGTATGATGAATTTTACGGACTGCGTGACCATACCAAGCATTCAATTGATCGTCTGATAAAGAATCATAATCGTTCTTGAAGCCATGAAAATGGATTGTTTGATTTAAACAAGCAACATGACTTATGCGATTCGAAACAGTATCGACATCATGTGTTACTAAAATCATCGTCATTTTATGGTGCTCATTTAAATTTGCGAGCATATCATAAAAGGACTGCACATTTTCGTGGTCAATCCCGACTGTCGGCTCATCTAAGATTAATAACTTCGGCTCTGCGACAAGCGCTCTCGCTATAAAGACACGCTGCTGTTGCCCGCCTGACAACTCACCGATATTCCTATTCGCAAAGCCATCCATGCCGACATCTCGTAATGCTTGCATCACTTTTTCATTTTGATCAGCTAAGTGGCGTTTAAAAAGTCCAATTTTCTTTGTTAAGCCACTTGCAACAACTTCCTTAACTGTTGCTGGGAAACCAGAGTTAAATGAGTTTGATTTTTGAGAAACATAACCAATCAACTCTCGTTTTTTAAATGTGTTTGCCGGCTGTCCAAATAATTCAATTTGACCGGAAGTTGGTTTCATCAATCCTAAGATCAGTTTTAACATTGTTGATTTCCCCGAGCCATTTGGTCCGAGTAATGCGAGAAAATCGCCTTGCTCCACTTTTAAAGAAATATTTGATAACACCTGCGTATAGTCATATTGGAATGAAACATTTTTAAGTTCGATTAAAGGCACTTGCGCCATATTCTTCGCTTCTTTCTAATTCAGAATCATTACGATTTACAAAGAATTAGTATAAGTGAAAGATTGAACTTTGTAAAGAACGAATACTTGAAAGGGTGAAAGTATGGATTATATGTCATTAATACAGGAATTCCAAGGCAAATCTGATGAGGAGCTCGCCCTCTATGCAAAAAATTACAAGATTCCATTATCGAAAAAAGAAATTCAAAAGTTGCGCCCACTATTATCGTCCTTTTCCATTCAATGGGTGCTAATGGGGATACCTGATCAAGTTATGCGGGATATTGAAAAAGCCATTGGCAAACAAAAAACAGCAGATTTACTAAAACAGTTTGGTCGCTAAAATTTTGACAACATGAAACTGCACAAAAAAGACTTCTCACCTTTTTGGCGAGAAGTCTTCATCATATAAATTATTCCCCTCTTAATGCATCGATTTTTTCGGGCATAAAAGTTTGGTTACGGAACATTTCAATTTCATATTTGTATGGTGCTTTTTTATTTTTTGCATCTGTACCAACAAATGGTGTTTCTAAAATTTTCGGTACATCTTGGAATGCTTCATGATGGACAATGCGATTTAAGGCGTCAAAGCCAATATGACCAAAGCCAATATTTTCGTGACGGTCCTTTGCTGCCCCGCAAACGTTTTTACTATCATTGATATGGAGTACTTTGATACGATCGATACCAATTGTTTTATCAAAGTTTTCTAGAACTCCATCAAAATCATTAATAATATCATAGCCTGCATCATGCGTGTGACATGTGTCAAAGCATACAGATAGACGTTCGTTGTTTTTTACACCATCGAAAATCTGAGCAAGCTCTTCAAAAGTGCGACCACATTCAGAGCCTTTACCAGCCATCGTTTCAAGAGCGATTTGTACTGGATAATCTTGTGATAGTACTTCATTAAGTCCTTCAATGATTCTTGCTATACCAATTTCAGTACCTGCACCAACATGTGCACCTGGGTGTAAAACAATTTGTTTTGCACCGATAGCAGCTGTTCTTTCAATTTCTTTTTGTAAGAAGTCGACTCCCAGTGCAAATACTTCAGGTTTTGTTGTATTGGCAATATTGATAATATAAGGTGCATGGACAACAATATTCGAAAGCCCATGTTCCTGCATATGCAATAATCCTGCATCAATATTCAATTCTTCAATTGGTTTTCTACGTGTGTTTTGAGGAGCACCAGTATAGATCATGAAAGTGGATGCCCCGTAGGAAGCTGCTTCTTCACTAGAAGCTAGCAGCATTTTTTTGCCGCTCATAGATACGTGTGAGCCAATAAGCATGGTCTGTGGTCCTCCTTACTATTTCTGACGGTTTTTCAAACGACGTTCACGTTTTTTAACTTTATCCATTTCCCATTTCATATTACGTTTATAGCCAGGTTTAACCTTCTTAGGTTTACGGACAAGAGCTTTTGCTTTTTTGTCAATTTCGTTTTCTTTTTTCTCACGGTTTTGACGTGCATGACGTTCTTTCATGTCAATTAGTTCACCGTTTTTAATGTCTTTTGGTTGGAATGGAATACCCATTTTCTCAACGCGTGCGATTGCATCTTCTTCTGATGGTTCGAAAATTGTGATAGCCGTTCCTTTGTTACCAGCACGAGCTGTACGACCTACACGGTGAATGAAGAATTCTAAATCCGAAGGTAATTCGTAGTTAATAACATGGCTGACTCCTGGAATATCAATTCCACGTGCAGCAAGGTCTGTTGCAACGATGTATTGGAATTCCAAGTCACGTACTTGTTTCATCACTTTTTTACGATCACGTGGTGATAAGTCTCCGTGAATACGTCCAGCTTTGACTCCATTATTTGCTAAGAAATCAGCAACATAGTTCGCTTGTGAACGTGTGTTAGTGAATATAATAGCTAAATAAGGGTTGATTGTTTTCATCACTTCAAGTAAACGGCTGTTTTTTGATTTACTACGAGTTGATACTAAATAGAAATCTAAATTTTCCGCTACAGGTTTTTTATCATCCATTTTAATATGGACTGGTGATGACATATATTTTTTCAAGAATGGTTGTAATTTCTCAGGCACTGTTGCTGAGAATACGAACATTTCAAGAGTTTCAGGCATTTGAGAAGCGAATTTATCGATATCCTCGATGAAGCCCATGTCGAATGCAAGGTCTGCTTCATCTACCACAAGCATTGGTGCCGTATATACTAACAAAGCTTTTTCATCAACTAAATCACGGATTCGTCCTGGTGTACCGACAACAATTTGCGGTTGTGTTTTTAGTTTATCGATTGAGCGTTGTTTGTCTGTACCCCCGATGAACAATTTGGCTTGGATCGATGTTTCTTCGATTAGTTTTTGCAACTCTGCATAAATTTGCGTTGCAAGCTCACGAGTAGGTGCAGCAATTACCGCTTGCACTTCCTCTTTATCTGCACGGATTCGCTCTACGATTGGAATAAGGAAACTATGTGTTTTCCCTGTGCCTGTATGCGCTTGACCGATAGCACTCTTTCCTTTTAACACCAAAGGAATTATTTCCTTCTGGATAGGCGTTGGTTCTGTGAAACCTAATTTCTTAATTGCATCTTGCAAAAAAGGTTGAAAATTGTAATCTGTATATTTGGACATAATTGTCCCTCCTAACTTACTTACCTTATTGTAACATGATTCGTACATTTAGTAGACCATTTGCATATGATATCTATTAATAGTACGTACGTCAATTCAAGGTGACCATTATTTTTTTAAAATTATGGTGGTTCTTGACAATAATGTGCAAATTTCAAGGAGAAAGGAGATCATTAATGCGCTATTCATCATTTTATCCATTTGCGCAAGGTTTATCGCAATCTGGGGGCGTAGCCCAGGGCGCTGCTAACATGTTTGGTGGGGGTGCTGCTGCAGCTGGGCCTGGAGCTGCTGGCATGTTCGGTAGGGCTGCGGCTTCTGCTGGTCCTGGGGCTGCTGGCATGTTCGGTAGAGCTGCTGCGGGTGCGGCTGGGCCTGGAGCTGCTGGCATGTTCGGTAGAGCTGCTGCGGGTGCGGCTGGGCCCGGAGCTGCTGGCATGTTCGGTAGAGCTGCTGCGGGTGCGGCTGGGCCAGGGGCTGCCGGTGTTGCAAACGCAGCTGGAGCTGTCGGCGGTTTGGCGAAAATGGATCAATATTTGGCAACTGCTGATAAATTTATGAACACAGCACAACAATTCACTCCTATTTTTAAGCAAATGTCGCCTATGTTCCAAAACTTACCTGCACTTTATAGATTATACAAAGGTTTTAAATCAATTCCCTCAACTGATGTAGCTGGTGTCGGGGCTGCGGCCACGGCAGCTGCGGCTAGTACAGGAGGGGCTACCACTAGCCGGTCTTCAAATAGTGACTTAGATCTTGATAGCGATACTACACTAGAACCAAGAACATCCATACCTAGAACGCCTAGACCTTCCACACCTCGTATATTCCAACCACCATTTATACAGTAAATCGTAACCGATTCTTTGTATAAAGGTGGGCTGTCCGTTATAATGGTATTTAACGAGCAATGAAGGGAGTTCGGATTATGCAAGTAACTAAAATCACGCCACGAGGATATTGCTATGGTGTTGTAGATGCCATGGTCATCGCGCGCAACGCTGCATTAGACAAAACATTACCTAGACCTATCTATATTCTCGGAATGATTGTTCATAATAAACATGTAACGGACGCATTTGAACAAGATGGAATTATTACTCTTGATGGTGAAAACCGTAAGGACATTTTAGAAAAAGTTGATAAAGGAACAGTCATTTTCACAGCTCACGGCGTATCGCCTGAAATTCGTGAAATTGCACGCCAAAAAGGCTTAGTGTCAATTGATGCTACATGCCCTGACGTAACTGTAACCCATGACTTAATAGCCGAAAAATCACAAGAAGGCTATGACATTATTTATATTGGAAAAAAAGGACATCCAGAGCCAGAAGGTGCCATTGGTGTTGCTCCTGATCATGTTCATTTAGTGCAATCTATTGAAGATATCGAGCAATTACAATTAAATCGCGAAAAATTACTTGTAACAAACCAAACGACAATGAGTCAATGGGATGTTGCGCATTTAATGAAGCGTTTGGAAGAAAAATTTCCAAATATCGAAGTGCACAAAGAAATTTGTCTAGCAACTCAAGTTCGCCAAGAAGCTGTTGCTAAGCAAGCTGGTGCAACAGATTTATTAATTGTAGTTGGAGATCCAAAAAGTAATAACTCTAACCGTCTAACTCAAGTTTCTGAAGAAATTGCACATACAAGATCTTATCGTATCGCTGATCTTTCTGAATTGAAATTAGAGTGGTTAGAAGGTGTTAAAACTGTAGGTGTTACAGCTGGTGCCTCTACACCAACACCAATCGTTAAGGAAGTAATCAATTTCTTAGACCAATACGACCCTGCAGATCCAGAGACTCATAATATGGAACGCTCTGTCACACTTAATAAAATCTTACCTAAAATTAAAACGCCAAAGCCGGTTGTGAAAATCGAACCATATCCGACTTCGAAATAATTATGAATTGTCCCTGATGTTGAAAAATTGCATCAGGGGCTTTTTTTATTTGGTGGGTCGTGGGGATTTATGCGGATTTTGGCGCTACTCACGGGCTTTAGCGCTACTCACTCGGCTTTTGGCACTACTCACGGGCTTTAGCGCTACTCACTTCGACTTTGGCGCTACTCACTTGGCTTTTGGTGCTACTCGCATGGACTTTGGCGCTACTCACTCGGCTTTAGCGCTGCTCACTTCGGCTTTGGCGCTACTCACTTGACTTTTGGTGCTACTCGCATGGACTTTGGCGCTACTCACTCGGCTTTAGCGCTGCTCACTTCGGCTTTGGCGCTACTCACTCAGCTTTTGGCACTACTCACGGGCTTTAGCGCTACTCACTCGGCTTTTGGCACTACTCACGGGCTTTAGCGCTGCTCGCGACGGCTTTAGCGCTACTCACTTCGGCTTTGGCGCTACTCGCACAGACTTTACCACTACTCACTTCAGATTTGGCTTTACTCGAGTCCTTTTTGGCGTTTCCCAAGCAATTTCTTTTTCTACACTCTCCTCTAAATATCACGTAATAAAAAAACTCCTGCCAAATCTATCTTGGGCAGGAGTTACTATTCATTTTTAACTTTAAATCAAACGAATTGGAATGGTTCTGTTGAGATTTTAGATGGTATAAATTCACAGTTTAATTTTTGTAGTTGGCATAGGTTTTGCATTTTATTGGCTACGCCTACCTTCATAACGCTTTCGACATGATGGCCGGGGTCTACAATTTGAAGCCCTATTGCTTCTGCATCTTGTGCAACGTGGAAATACATGTCACCCGTTACATAAACATCTGCTCCAGCACGTTTAGCTGCATGGATGTATTTATTACCATCTCCACCAAGTACGGCTATTTTCGAAACAGTTGATGAAAGATCTCCTACTACTCGAACAGCAGGAACTTGTAAAGATACTTTCACATGCTCAGCAAATTGTTTAAGTGTCATAGATGATGGTAGTTTACCTATACGACCAAGTCCCATTTCTTTTGCTGTTGTATCTAGTGGAATGACATCATAGGCTGGTTCTTCATAAGGATGGCTATTTAGCATCGCGCGAAGTACTTTGCTTTTGATAGACTTGGGAACAACGACTTCGATTTTCACTTCTTGTTCGACGTGTAGTTCTCCTACTTCACCCGTGTAAGGTGTTGCCCCTGCAAGTGCTCGGAAACGTCCTTCTCCTTGCAACGTGTAGCTACATGAGTCGTAGTTTCCAATTTGTCCTGCTCCAGCTTTAGCAAGTGTTTCGCGAAGTTGATCTGCATGTTCGACTGGCACGAAGACTGCTAACTTAAACATTTCTTCACTATATGTTGGTACTAGTACCTCATAATTTTGTAAGCCTAGCGCTTCAGCAAGTAAATCGTTTACACCGCCTTCTGCAACATCCAAATTTGTGTGGGCTGCATAAACTGCAATATCATTTTTGATTAATTTTTCGAAAAGCTGTCCTTGTGGTGTGTCAGTTCGTAGAGTTGAGAGCTTTCGGAAAATAGGTGGGTGATGGGCGATGATCAGTTCACATCCAGCTGCTATAGCTTCATCTACAACTACATCGTTGACATCTAGTGTTACTAATACTTTTGTAACAGGTTTGTTTAGGTTACCGACGTGAAGACCGATTGGATCATTGTCCATTGCAGCTAATTTTTTTGGAGACCAACTTTCGAACAGCTGAATGATTTCTTGACCATTGGTTTTTTTCATCGCTTCAGTACCTCCCCAACTTCTTCAATTAGATGTGCTAATTCAGCTGATTTTGCCAAGATTTCAGGTGTTTGCTCAGCTTTTTGTAAGGCTTCGCGAACGTGTCCCCATTGTTCAACTTCTCTTGTCCATTTAGTATGGAAGACGTCAGAGTGTTGTTGTTTTAATACTGGACCTAATAGTTTTTCAAGTTCGCTTAAATTCATTTCTCCTCGTTCTAATACAAGGATTTCATAAATTTTCTCGTCCTCTAATAGGATTACCTCATCGATAATTTTCCAACAATTTTGTAATGCCCATTCACGGATGACTTTTGCGTGTATATTTGGCTGTAGAATTAGGCGCTCTACCCCTTCTAATGCCAAGGGATGCTTTTCTAAAATGGACGTGATTAATGGTCCACCCATACCTGCAATTGTAATGGCCGTAACGCCGTCACCTGGTTCGATAGCTGCAAGGCCGTCTGCAAGTCTTACAGTAATTTTATTTGTTAGTTTTTCTTTTTGGACTTCGTGGCATGCTGAATCATAAGGCCCCTTTACTACTTCTCCAGCAATAGCGCTCTTTGCGATATTGTTATGTACGAGATAGCAAGGTAAATAAGCATGATCACTACCAATATCTGCGACAATAGCGTCTTGTGGAACGAATTTCGCAACTGTTTCTAGTCGTTTTGATAGTTTTTGTGCATTCATGGCAGAAGCCTCCTTTCATGTTGTATTGTAACGAAAATATGCATTTTTGCATAGAAAAACCCCTATCCTCTAAGGAGAATAAGGGCTCTTGCATATATAGTGATTTAATTATTTCAAATCAGCGATATATTTAGCCATAGCATCAAGGTTATCTGCTGGTACTAAACCACCAGGCATACCTGATCCTTTACCGTTTTGAAGAATATCTTTAGCCTCATCAGCTGATAAACCAGTACCATGTAAGTTTGGTCCAAAAGCGCCTTCTAGGTTTTCACCGTGGCAAGAAATACACTTGCTAGCTGCGAATGCTTCAGGATCAAATTCACCTGCTGCTTCTTCAGTTTTAGGTTCTTCGCCGCCTTTTGCGATTTCTTCTTTTTTGTCTGCTCCATCAAGAGACATGAAGAAAATCAAACCGATACCAAAAGCCATAATTAGGATATACGGAATAATCGGATTCTTTTTCATCAATTAACACTCCTCATAAGTTCAGTTTTATTTCTAAATAAATAGAATCAGTCAACACTTAATATTGTACTTCATTCTATTGAAAACGAAAAGACTTATTGGGGAGTTTTTCGGCGGAATGTGACAAATTTGCCACATTCGTCACATTAACATCCAATTTGACGAGCAATTACCATTCTTTGTACTTCAGAGGTTCCTTCTCCAATTTCTAGCAATTTTGCATCTCTCATATAGCGCTCCACTTCATATTCTTTCATGTAGCCGTAGCCGCCGTGAATTTGAATAGCTTGGTCAGCTATTTCCATAGCTATTTCTGAAGCATATAATTTTGCCATTGCTGCCTCTTTTGTAAAAGGTTTACCTTCGTCTTTTAACCAAGATGCTTTGTATACCATATTTCTTGCCAATTCTATTTTCATTGCCATATCTGCTAGTTTAAATTGTGTTACTTGGAAAGATGATAATGTTTGACCGAATTGCTTGCGTTCTTTTGAGTAACTGAGCGCTCGCTCGAAAGCAGCTTGTGCAATACCGACCGCCATAGCTGCAATACCGATTCGTCCACCATCTAGTGTGACAAGAAATTGACGGAAGCCATTTCCTTTTTTACCAAGTAAATTTTCTTGTGGCACACGTACATTTTCAAGAATTAGTTCGGTTGTATTGGATGCATTTAAGCCCATTTTTTCGTAACGATCTAAAACGGTAAAACCTTCTGCATCGGTCGGAACAATAATAGCACTAATTTCTTTTTTACCATCTTTTATATCTGTTATAGCTGTTAATGCTAGATGTTTTGCATAGCTAGCATTTGTAATATACACTTTGCTACCATTAATCACAAAATCTTGCCCATCTTCTTTTGCTTGTGTTTCGGTACCTCCAGCATCAGATCCAGCGTTCGGTTCTGTTAATCCGAAAGCCCCGAATGATTCGCCAGTACAAATAGGTGTTAAATATTTTTCCTTTTGTTCTTTTGTACCAAATAAATGCAGTGGAGCTCCCCCGAGTGAAATATGAGCGGAATATGTAATGCCTGTAGAAGCACATGCTCGGCTCAACTCTTCAGTCACAATAGCAAAACTAGTTGTGTCTGCTCCTGCTCCTCCGTACTCTTCTTCAAACGGCAAGCCCATCATCCCCATGTCGGCAAGCTGTTTGAAAATCTCCTTTGGAAAAGCTTTCGTGCGATCGCGTTCAATTGCTCCTGGTGCTACAACTTCATCAGCAAACTCCTTCATTGTTTTTCGAATCATTTGCTGTTCTGATGTAAGATCAAAATTCATACAATCACTCCCCTTTGTGAATACGCTTACACATTAGATTATACAGAAACAAATTGTATATTCATAGAATAAAACGCATTTAACGAGAAAATATGAAAATTTTAGAAGAAAAGTATGTATGTAAAAATAATTAATAATCCACCCGCTCCTGAAATCATAAAGTAGATGAGTTTCATCCATATACCTGAAACTAACCATAAGACGCAATTCGCTATAATTGCAATATGCATCGCTAGTGGATTATCGGGTAAATAGATTTCCATAACTCTAACAGAAATTCCGAGTAATAGGAGGGCAGCCGCAGTATATGCAAGAGTGGTTAAAATATCTTTTTGTGTCGCGAACTTAAAAACATAAAATAGTAAACCAACGATTGCAATAGATACGATAATAATAGGAAAAACGACAAATTTCACGCTTATTAGAAATAACAATACGAGTAGGGAGATTGTACTTACACCTAATAAGGTCATTATCCATTGTTTCTTTGAGCGCTCTTTTGAAAGAATAGCATTTTTTGAACTAATTTCGAGTTCAGTTGTAGCTAGCTCCTCCCCTTCTGCATATAAGGTGGATAAAAAATCACAATAATGTTCTGGTAATAAGTTATTTTCTTTCCAAAATAAGATTTCATTTAGGATTGTTTCTTTTCGTTGATTCTTCATCTAGTAGTCCCCCAACTAAAAAACCAATTTCATCCATAATTTTACCTTATTTATATAAAAAAGGCACCCCTGTAAAGGAGTGCCTTAAGGACTATTCTAAGAAATCTTTTAAACGTTTGCTTCGAGATGGATGGCGCAATTTTCTTAGTGCCTTCGCTTCGATTTGACGAATACGTTCACGTGTAACGCCAAATACTTTCCCTACTTCTTCAAGTGTACGCGTACGTCCATCATCTAAACCAAAACGTAAACGTAACACATTTTCTTCACGATCAGTTAATGTATCAAGTACATCTTCTAATTGTTCTTTTAGTAATTCATACGCTGCATGATCAGATGGTGATTGTGCTTCTGAGTCTTCAATAAAGTCTCCTAAGTGTGAATCATCTTCTTCACCAATTGGCGTTTCAAGAGAAACTGGTTCTTGTGCGATTTTCAAGATTTCACGAACTTTTTCGGGAGTTAAATCCATCTCTTCTCCGATTTCTTCAGGAGATGGTTCACGACCTAAGTCTTGTAAAAGTTGACGTTGTACACGAATTAATTTGTTAATTGTTTCAACCATGTGTACTGGAATACGAATTGTTCTCGCTTGGTCAGCAATTGCACGTGTAATGGCTTGGCGAATCCACCAAGTTGCATAAGTACTAAATTTGAATCCTTTGCGATAGTCAAATTTTTCAACTGCTTTAATAAGCCCCATATTACCTTCTTGTATTAAATCAAGGAATAGCATACCACGACCAACATAGCGTTTCGCAATACTTACTACAAGTCGTAAGTTGGCTTCAGCTAATCTCTTACGTGCTTCGTCATCACCTTGCTCAATACGTTCAGCAAGTGCGATCTCTTCTTTAGCACTTAATAAATCTACACGGCCAATTTCTTTTAGGTACATTCTTACAGGGTCATTAATTTTAACACCTGGAGGTACGCTTAAATCATTTAAGTCAAACGTCTCTTCAGCTGCATTGCCTTTTAATAGACGATCAAGATTTTCCTCATCACCGTCTTTACCACCAAGTTCAATACCTTTTGATTCTAATTGCTCGATAAATTCTTCTACTTGGTCTGCTTCCATTTCGTAGGATTGTAGTTTGTCTGCAATCTCAAGGTAAGTTAATTCACCATTCTTTTTACCTGAATCTACTAAATGTTTTTTTGCTTCTTCTAGAGTATGTTCATGTTCAACTACTGGTTTAATATTTTTAGACTTGTCTGCCATAGGTGTTTCCTCCTTCAACAACCGAATCCGCATCACATTGCCGATAACGATTTTCTTAAATCAATTACTTCTTGTGAAAGCTTTAATGCACTTCCGAAATCATGCATTTTCTCCGCTTCTTTTAATGCGTGATTCTTATCTTGAATTTGCTGCTCAATTTTATACTTTTGAACTTGTTTCAAGCAATCCGAGATCTCTTCTTCGAGATGCTCTGGATCACGATCCGCTAAAGCTGCTTCCATTGCAATTTTTCGTAATTCACTATCTTCCAGAACTTCAGCAAATCGCTGATAATCTGCTTTCTGATGGTTTTCATAGAAACCTATGAGATGTACATAGACCGCTAAATAGTCATCTCTAACAAATGGTTCTTGCTCCGCTAATCGTACACGATCAACAACGTCAATGTTATGTAACATATGTGCTAGAAGTAATCTTTCAGCACGATCTATCGCTGTGATTTTCTTTTTAGGGAGCTTCATTTGCGGCGCAGGGGACTGTTGTTGCTGCTCTTGCCTTTTTGAGTTTTGGGCAAGCTGTCCTTCCTTTTGGCGCAGTTGCATATTTAGCGTGTCTTCTGAAATATTCGTTTCTGTTGATATTTGCTTTACATATAATTCTTTCTCAATTGGTGAGATTCCTCCAACTAAATAGTTCAAGGCTTCATCTACATACTGCAATATATCATTATTAAATTGGAAGTTTTTATTTCTGCGTGCATACATTAACATAAATGCTATATAACTGAGTGGTTCTTCAATAATCTTAGATTTAAAAGATTCTTCTCCAAACTGCTTTATATAGTCATCCGGATCTAGCCCTGTTGGGAGTACTGCCACATCTACTTTCATCTTTTCTGCGTGTAACATTTCCGCAGCTCGCTTTGCAGCCTCCCAGCCGGCTTTATCTCCGTCATAACAAACAATGATACGTTCAGCTAGACGTTTTATCTTGTTCAAATGTTGCATCGTAAGTGCTGTTCCCATTGTAGCAACAGAATTATGAACATTTGCCTTTTTACCTGATAGAACATCCATAAAGCCTTCAAATAATACAATCTTTCTCTCTTTACGAATAACCGGTCGAGCTTGATCCAAATTATAAAGGACTTGCCCTTTATGGAAAATTGGTGATTCTGGACTATTCAAATACTTGGCGTCTTCTCCAGTATTATCAATTATCCTTCCTGAGAAAGCGATTATTCTCCCACCTTCATCTTTGATCGGAAACATTATTCTTTCCCGGAAGCGGTCAAACCATCCTGAGCCATCTTCCTTTTGAATAATGAGTCCACATTGTTCCATTTCTGCTAACTCGAAACCCTTTCGTTTTAACAGTTGAGTCAATGAATCCCAATGAGGTAAGGACCAGCCAATGCCATAAGATTCGATAAGTTCCTTCGTAAATCCTCTTTGTTGCAAATATATAAGAGCTTTTTCCCCTTCCTCCGTATTAAGGAGGAGATGCTGATAATACTCAGCAGCAAAAGCATGAGCTTCTTTCATCCGCCCTTCTTCTTTAGAAATAGGGTGCGTTTGTTCCTCAGAAGTTGATACCTCTACATGAACGCCCACACGATCACCTAGCTTAGCGACCGCCTCTTGAAATGGAATATGATCGATATCCATCAAGAATGTAATAGCGTTCCCTCCAGCTCCGCAACCAAAGCAATGGAATATTTGTTTATCTGTAGATACAGAAAATGAAGGTGTCGATTCACCATGAAACGGACATAAACCAAACCAGTTTCTGCCACGCTTCGTCAATTGCACATAATCATTGATGACATCAACTATATCTGCCTGAGAACGAATTTGTTCAATAATCTCTTCAGGTATTCTTTGAGCCATTCCATCACCATCTTTACTTGCTAATAACTGAATTCGAGATAATCATATAAAAGTCCTGCATATTTCGACATAAAAATTTATATTTTATTATGGAAAGGTAAAAATGCTTATATACATTTTTACCACAATTTTTTATTATAAAACATTTTGTCTGAAAAATCTATCACTTTTTTTGTAAAACACACAAAAAAACCTCCCCAAGAACGGGGCGGTTAGCATACTTATATCATTGTTTCGATAATTGAATGCGATGCAGAATATCATTTGCAGTTTCTTCTACTGCACGGTTCGTCACATCAATGACATGACAACCAATTCGATCGACAACTTTTCGGAAATGTACGATTTCTTCATTGATTCGATCAAGTTTAGCGTAATTCGCACCGTCGTTTAACCCAAGTGCAATCAAACGCTCTTTTCTTATATTATTCAACTTTTCAGGTGAAATTACAAGCCCAAAGCATTTTTGAGAATCCACTAAAAATAATTCTTCTGGTGGTTCAACTTCGGGAACAAGTGGTACGTTTGCAACTTTAAAACGCTTATGCGCTAAATACTGCGATAATGGTGTTTTTGAAGTACGCGAAACTCCTACTAACACGATGTCTGCTAGTAATAAGCCTCTAGGGTCTCGACCATCATCATATTTAACTGCAAATTCAATTGCTTCAATCTTTTTAAAATAATCATCATCTAATTTTCTTACTAACCCAGGCTCTTCTACAGGCTCTATTTTCAAAGTTTCTTCCAATTTCCCCATTAGTGGTCCCATCAAATCAATTGCTGGAACAATCATATTGTCACTTAAGTGTTGTATATAAGAGCGCATCTCTTCTTTTACAAGTGTATAGACGATGATGGCTCCTTGTTCAGTAGCTAAATGAACGATTTCATTTAACTGTTCCAAACTTTCCACATGAGGGAATCGCTTCAAAAATGTATCTTGCATACCTGGTCTGAATTGACTGATTGCAGCTTTCGTGACAAGTTCTCCTGTCTCGCCAACTGAATCAGAAACGATAAATACTGCTAATTTATTCATTGAATGCATCACCTCACAAATCATGGTTATCCGCAAGCGATAAAAATGCTCGCGTAATATTTGTTTTTGTTAGCCGACCTATGACTTCGTAGCCATCAGGATGTTCAAGGACGACAGGTAGCGCATCAATTTGTCTTTCAATAAGCTTTTGAGCAGCTTGAATCAATCCATCTGATTTCATACAAAATGCAATATTAGGCATTCTAGTCATTATTATATGCACTGGGATATGATTTAAGTCCTGATTTCCAATACTTGTGCGAAGCAAATCTTTCCTTGATAGGACACCTGTTAAGTAAGCGTTTTTGTCTACAACAAAAAGTGTTCCAACGTCTTCTAGAAACATCTGACAGATGGCATCATATACTGAAATATTCTCAGATACTACAACCGGAATTGATTGAAAATCTTTCACTTTCATATTCATCATGCTATCTATAACAGCTTGACCTGTCTTTTTACCAGAATAAAAATAACCAACACGTGGTCTAGCATCTAAATAACCTGCCATTGTAAGTATGGCTAGATCTGGTCTTAGTGTTGCTCTAGTCAGTGAAAGACGCTCAGCAATTTGTTCTCCCGTTATAGGACCGTTACCTTTAACAATTTCTAAGATCTCTTCCTGACGTTTGTTGAGTTCTATTGGACTCACCGCCTCAAAAAGTGTTATACTCAATACTTGATAAGTATATACTATTTCACTGTATATTGCTAAGAAAAGAAACGCATGTTACAATGTGTTCAAATCATATAGGCGATGAACGGAAAATAAGTATCATTTCAAAACATAGCGAGTAGGGAAAGTGAAAGCCTACAGGAAATGAGAAACGGCAGCCGGGAGCTAATTTATTTAAAGAGGACTAAGTTTATTCTTAATCAATCGGGGTGGAACCGCGGGTCATTACGCACTCGTCCCCGGGCATTGTGCCCGGAGACGGGTGCTTTCTTATTTTCAATTACTTTTTGGAGGGATTTTCATGGCAAAATCAATGGAAAATATCGTCAGCTTAGCAAAACATCGTGGATTCGTATTCCCAGGATCTGAAATCTACGGAGGATTAGCAAACACTTGGGATTACGGTCCACTTGGTGTAGAACTAAAAAACAACGTAAAAAAAGCATGGTGGAAAAAATTCGTTCAAGAATCACAATATAATGTTGGTCTTGACGCAGCTATTCTAATGAATCCAAAAACTTGGGTAGCATCTGGTCACGTTGGTAACTTCAATGACCCAATGGTGGACTGTAAAAAATGTAAATCTCGCCACCGAGCAGATAAGTTAATCGAAGATGCAGCGTTAGCACAAGGCCAAGAAATTATCGTAGATGGTTTACCATTAGATAAAATGGCTGAAGTTATGAGTGAATATGACGTGAAATGCCCAGATTGCGGCGAGCAAGATTTCACAGAAATCCGCCAATTCAACTTAATGTTCAAAACTTTCCAAGGCGTAACTGAATCTTCAACAAACGAAATTTTCTTACGTCCTGAAACAGCACAAGGTATTTTCGTGAACTTCAAAAACGTTCAACGTTCAATGCGTAAACGTACACCATTTGGTATTGCACAAGTTGGTAAGTCTTTCCGTAACGAAATTACTCCAGGGAACTTCACTTTCCGTACACGTGAATTCGAACAAATGGAACTTGAGTTCTTCTGTAAACCGGGAACTGAATTAGAATGGCATGCTTACTGGAAAGAATTCTGTAAAAACTGGTTATTAAACTTAAGTATGTCTGAAAGCAGCATGCGCCTACGTGATCACGCAGACGATGAACTTTCTCACTATTCAAATGCTACAACAGATATCGAATTCCAATTTCCATTTGGTTGGGGAGAACTTTGGGGCGTAGCATCTCGTACAGATTTCGATTTAAAACGTCATATGGAACATTCAGGTGAAGATTTCACTTATATCGATCCAGTGACAAACGAACGCTATGTACCATATTGCATCGAACCATCATTAGGAGCAGACCGTGTAACACTAGCATTCTTATGTGATGCATATGACGAGGAAGAATTAGAAAACGACGACAAACGTACTGTTCTTCGTTTCCACCCTGCTTTAGCACCTTTCAAAGCAGCTGTATTACCACTTTCAAAAAAATTAGCAGAGCAAGCTAATGATGTTTGGGCAGATCTTCGTAAAGAATTCCCAGTGGATTATGACGAATCTCAATCAATCGGTAAACGCTACCGTCGTCAAGATGAAATTGGTACACCATTCTGTATCACTTACGACTTTGACTCTGAAGAAGATGGCCAAGTAACAGTGCGTCACCGTGACTCAATGGAACAAGTTCGTATACCGATTGCAGATGTTAAAGCTTACATCGCTAAACATTTAGAGTTCTAGCAGCTAAGCTAGACTTTACTTAATAGACAGTAACATTATCAAACCAAAAAGAGTCGTGATGGGATATACTATCACGACTCTTTTTCTATCTCTTATAAATGTTACTCGTCAGCAATTTCACATTGGATAATAATATTAAAAGTAAACCAAATATACTTCTGTAATTTGTCGTTGTAATATTGTTTCTTCCATTAAGATAACCAAATTGATTACTCGAAAATGGTGCTGAGTTTAATAAAAATAACAGAAAAGAAATAATTCAAAATCAATCTACTGACTATTGATTAATTTCAGTAGTCATTTTCTAATTCCCTTACTCTATTTCTAATGCTCCCATTTTAACAACTGAATTATCTCTTACTTGTTTTAAAGTAAGCAAAGTTAATAAGCCTGTAAAGAGTAAGGCTGCAATGAGTAGCATTCCTGAAGTTAACGTTAAAGATCCTAGAATCATTGGGCCAACGAAGCCACCTAAAGCCGCAAATGAGTTTACAAGTGCAATACCAACAGGCGCTGTTGATTCAGTGAAAAAGAATGTCATATAAGCAAAGAAACAACCAGTAAATCCATAAAGTCCAGCAGATGTAATAGTAAGCATTGCAACCATTGATAGAGGTGTTGTTACAAAACCGCATCCTATGAATCCTAAAATTGCAATTATTAAACATACAATAAGATGTGATTTATAAGTATCAGTCCGATCCGTATTCCACCCTGTAAAAATAATTGCCGGAATCCCTACTAATGAAGGAATCATTGCAAGCCAACCGATTTGCATATTAGTTGTATCTACAACCGATAAGTTTTTAATTATTGTCGGAATCCAGAAAGACAAACCATAGATGCCTGTATAACCAGCAAAATAAAAAAATGCTAATTTCCAAACTTTAGAGTCCTTAAGCATCTCTTTCTTAGATACTTTGTTGACCTTCTCACTTGCTCTTCGCTCTTCTTTCAACTCACCCTCAAGCCAATCCTTCTCCTCAGTAGTTAACCACTTCGCCTCTTTAGGTCGATTTACTAAATAAAAGACAACTACCACACCTAATATAATTGCTGGAATTCCCTCAAGAATAAACATCCAACGCCAACCTTGGAGATTAAACCAAACAACATTATCAATAATCCAAGCCGAAAGCGGCGCTCCTATTAAACCACCAATCGGTAATGCTAATAATAAGACAGCTGTTGCTTTACCGCGTTCTCTAGAGCGGAACCAATAAGTCAGGTATAAAATAATGCCTGGGAAGAATCCAGCTTCTGCTACCCCCAATAAGAATCTTAAAATATATAAATGGGTCGCACTCTGAGCAAAACCAGTTAATATTACTAAAATCCCCCAGGAAATCATAATTCGAGCAATCCAAACTTTCGCACCAACTTTATGCATAATCATATTACTTGGAACTTCAAAGAAGAAATAACCTATAAAAAAGATGCCTGACAACAATCCGAATACTTCAGCACTTAAAGCTAAGTCAGCATTCATTTCTAAAGCTGCAAAGCCTAAGTTAACTCTATCTAAATAAGCAATTGTGTATAAAATCAATACGAAAGGCAAAATTCGAGTCATCGTTTTTCTAAGAGTAGACTTTTCTATACGTGAAATATCATTCATAAATTAACCCCCCATAATTAATAGTTTGGATTTTCCAAAATAATTGCAATACCTTGCCCACCACCAATACATAAACTCGCAACACCATATCGAACATTTCTTTTATTCATTTCAACTGCTAACGAATAACTAATGCGAGCTCCACTAGCTCCTACTGGATGGCCTAGTGCTACAGCACCACCATTGACGTTTACCTTTTCTTCATCGATTTCAAGTTCTTTAACGACAGCTAAAGACTGCGCTGCAAATGCTTCATTTAATTCAAATAAGTCAATATGACTAACTTCTAACTTTGCTTTTTGTAAAGCTTTTCGAATTGCTGGTACTGGCCCAATTCCCATGTATTTAGGATCTACACCAGCTATCCCCCAGGAAACAATTTTCGCTAATGGTTGCAATTTATTCTTTTCTAAGTAATCACTTGATACAACTAAAACAGAAGCAGCACCATCGTTAATACCACTGGCATTTCCTGCTGTAACTGTTCCATTTTCTTTAAAGGCCGGACTAAGTTCCCCTAATCTTTCAGCAGAAATGTCGGTACGAATATGCTCATCTTGATTAATAATAATTTCTTTACCTTTTTTTCCTTTTAGCACTACTGGAACAATTTCTTCTGCAAAGCGGCCACTTTCTCGAGCGATAGCTGCCTTTTTGTGTGAATTCATAGAGAAAGCATCTTGTTCTTCTCTAGTAATTTCATACTTATCCGCAAGATTTTCAGCTGTCATTCCCATGCCACAACCTGCATATTGATCATATAATGTCTCCCAAAGCATGTCGTCAATTTTAGGTGCTTTATTAGGAGAACCAAAACGAGTGCCCCGTAATACATGAGGTGCTAAACTCATATTTTCAGTCCCCCCTGCAATAGCTACATCGGTTTCACCTAAAATAATATTTTGCGCAGCAGAAACTATTGCCTGTAGACCAGAGCCACATAGACGATTAACTGTCAATGCTGTTGAATACTCCGTCATCCCGCTCTTTAACCCAATATGTCTTGCTAAATATGCGGAATTACTCGTTGTATGAATAATATTTCCAAAAATAATTTCGTCTATAGATTCTACCTCTACTCCACTACGTTTTATCGTTTCTTTAACTGTTGCTACCGCTAAGTCTATATCACTAGTGTTTTTAAATGAGCCTCCAAATGTTCCAAATGCTGTTCTAGAACCGTTTAAAATATATGCTTCCATTTTCATCACTCCCCATATGATTTAAATTTACATACCACCAGAAATATTTAAGTTTTCCCCTGTAATACCTGAAGCTGCATCAGATGATAAGAAGTAAACACCATTGGCAATTTCATCTGCGCTAATAAAACGTTTCATCGCTTGTTTTGGATAGATAATTTCAGCTAATGCTTCAGCTTCAGTCATCCCTTTTCCTTCTAAATCTTGTATTTGTTTTACTAGTAATGGTGTTTTTACTGGTCCAGGTAAAACAGCATTGGCTGTAATACCAAATTCAGCACCTTCTAATGCAGTTACTCTTGTCAGACCAATCACACCATGTTTTGCTGCAACATAAGCTACTTTTTCAGGTGTAGCCATTTCTCCATGTACAGAGGAAATATTCACAATACGCCCATACTGTTGCTCTTTCATATAAGGCATAGCATGCTTAGTCATAAGAAAAGACCCAGTAAGCATGACGTTAATTAATAAATTCCACTGTTCTGTTGGGAAGTCTTCAATTTTTTCACGATATTGTAATCCTGCATTATTTACCAGAACATCTATATTCCCTCTAGTAGCGACTTGCTTTAAAGCTTCATGAACTGAATCTTCATTTGTCACATCAAGTACTATCGCTTTCACTTGATCACTGTATTGATTTTGTAATTCTAGTACTCTATCTAAATGGAGATCTGCTGCAAATACAAAATCTCCTTGGTCAACAAATTTTTTCACCATCGCTTGTCCAAGTCCACCTGCCGCTCCAGTAATAATAATATTTCTCATTATTTTACCTCCAATGATTTAATACCCAAACGAGGGTTTGTATTTAATAAATGGCGTACTAAAGATTCATCGCGCTCTACTACATAGCTATCGAAACCTTTTCCAGGATACTCAAAGAAACCCTTTCCTGACTTCACACCAATATTCCCAGCTTGTACACGATCTTTAATGACACAAAAATCTCTTACAGAAGATTCGACTTTCGGTTGTAATTGATCTAACACTATATTCCAAATATCTAGTCCACCAAAATCGATAATTTTTAATAACCCACTTGATGAAAAACGGAAACCTGGACCAGCAAATAAGGCTGTCTCTAAATCCTCTTTACTAACTACTCCATCTTCTAATAATGCTAAAGCTTCTCTTGCTAATGCGACTTGAATACGGTTTGCCACTAAACCTGCAACTTCTCGTTTAACTTCAATCGTCACTTTATTTTGACTTTCTAAAAATGTTTTCACATCTGTATATACTTTTTCTTCTGTTTCATTATTTTTTAACATCTCTACAAGTGGCACTATATGAGCAGGATTGAAGAAATGTGTTAACAACACTTTGCTTCTATGTTTTTCAACATGCACGACAATATCTGATAATCGTAGACTTGATGTATTAGATGCTAATATTGTGTTTTCTGAGCAAATATTATCTAGTTCTTTAAAAATAGCTTGTTTTACTTCCAAATTCTCACTAGCCGTTTCGATGATCAATTGACAATCTTTTAAATCCATTAAGCTAGTAGTTAGTTGAACATTTTTATATACTTCTTCATTTGTCAATGCAATGTCGAAACCTTGTCTGCGAAAAATATCCAAATACTTGTCAAATTTATTTATAGTAACTTGCAATATCTCTTCAGACAAATCATTTAAAATAACTTTCGTACCATTGATAGCAAATTGAAAAGCAATACCAAATCCCATCGTTCCTGCACCTATTATCCCTACTGTTTTAATCATATGAAACACACTCCTTTTTAATAGAATAAGATTGCTACTAACAAAGCAGGTATACTTGCCAAAAGTGGCGCAATGACCGAAGTTGCAAATACATGCTTATATGCATCTTTATGGGTTAATTTAGAAACAATTAAAATTGTAATAACTGCACCATTATGTGGTAATGAATCTAAACCACCAGACGCTATCGCTGCAATTCGGTGTATTGCATCAGGGTTAACGCCCATATCCAGATAAACCTTTGATAGCGCTTCCATTGCAATCGCTAAACCACCTGAAGATGAACCTGTTATACCTGCTAATGCTGTAGTAGCTATAAATAATGAAATCAATGGACTACCCGGAATATTAGTCATGACATCTGTGAAAAAGGCAAAGCCTGTTGTCGCAGCTATAACTGCACCATAACCGACATCTGCACTCGTGTTAATAATCGGTAGTACAGCTGATGTTGCCCCCAGATTTAGAGTATCTCGTTTCACTTCGATGAATTTCCAAAATAGAACAACAGAAGTTACTACAGCGATCATTAATGTATATACAATTTCAAGCTTTATAATATTTAATAAGAACAACAGAAGAATTGGAGGTAAAACACTTAGAATAATACTTGGTAATTTTTTATCGACATATATATCTACAATTTGTTCTTCACTATGATCAGGGTTTTTCATATTCAAATATGTTTCTTGTCGTTTCTCAGATCTTTTCAAAACAAATTTCATGTACCATAGGTTAATGGCAATAACAAATACAGTTGCTACTAAACCTATAGCGGCCCCAGATGTAACTGTAGTACCTAAATATTTTGTAGGAATGATATTTTGAATAGACGGTGTTCCTGGCAACATTGTCATTGTAAAAGTGCCAATTCCAGTAAAGAATGCTGGTATAAATAGATGCCAAGGAATCTCAAGTTCTTTAAACAAAGGTTTAGCGATTGGTAATACAGCAAAAATGACAACAAATAAGCTAATTCCACCGTATGTTAAAAAAGCACAGATTAGCATAATTGAAACCAAAACTTTCATTTTGCTATTTTTACCTAAAATACGAAGTAAAGCCTCAGCAATTTTTCGTGCTGCTCCACTATCATCCATTAACTTGCCAAACATAGCGGCGAACAAGAAAATAAGGTAATAGTTCTTCACATAATTAACAAAACCACCCATATATTCAGTTTGGTAGGTTTCCAAAATAGGCATTTGATTGCAGACCATCACAAACAGACTTACCACTGGAGCTATAATAATGATGCTAAAGCCTCGAAGTGCTAAAATAATTAATAATATCAGTGAAACAATAATAGTGATTAAACTCCACATGCAAACACCTCCTATTTAGCTATCTCGACTTCATATAATAATGGTAATCCAACCTTTTCAATTAACGCCTCAATAGTTAAGTCTCCGTATAAATCAACAACTTTTACACCTTCCGAAGTAAACATAAATGTTGCATACTCTGAAACAAACAAATCTACCTTTCTTTCACCGCTAGATTCATAAGTAAGTTGATCTACTAATTTTGAAGAGCCGTCTTTTGCAAATAAAGTTGATGCAACTATTACCTTCTTAGCACCTGCAACCAAATCCATAGCTCCTCCAACACCCAAGATTGGTTGGTTTGGAACTGCCCAGTTAGCAATTTCACCACTTTTATCTATTTGTAATATTCCTAATATTGCGACATTTAAATGCCCACCTCTAATCATTCCAAATGAATCTGCACTATCAAAAAATGAGGCGCCTTTCGTAATAGATACTGGTGTCTTACCGGCATCTATTAGATCAATATCTACGGAATTCTCTTCAGGCGGGGGGCCCATTCCAATAAGCCCATTTTCTGATTGTAGATATACTTTCTTTCCTTCTAAAAATGATGAGACTAAAGTCGGAATACCTACTCCGAGGTTTACTACATCACCTTCTTCAAGCTCTTGAGCTATACGTTTTGCAATAATTTCTCGTTTATTTAACTTCAACGTACTCACTCCCTTCTTTTATGTAAGTACTTTGAACAATATAATCAACATAGATATGTGGTGTAACGATATGCTCAGGGTCTAACTCACCAACATCTACAATTTCATCTACCTCTGCAATGACAAAATCGGCTGCAGTTGCCATCACTGGATTAAAATTACGTGCAGTTGTATGATATACCAAATTTCCAAGTTTATCGGCTTTAGCTGCTTTTATAAGAGCTACGTCCCCTCTAATGCCTTTTTCAAATACATAACGTTGTCCATCAATTTCACGGATTTCTTTATCTTTTGTTAGTGCTGTACCAACTGCAGTTTTTGTATAAAAACCACCAATACCTGCACCACCACAACGAATTGCCTCTGCTAAGGTTCCCTGCGGCAAAAGTTCTATTTCTAGTTCCCCTTTAGACCAAGCCACCACAGCTTCTTTATTTATGGTAAAGAAGGAGCCAATCGCTTTTTTAATTTTTCCTTCCATAAAAACCTTATGAAGTCCCATGCCATTATCCCCAAGATTATTACTAACTATTTCTAAGTTCTCAATGTCGGTATGCAATACTTGATCTAATACACTTAATGGTGTTCCAGAAATACCAAATCCACCTACAAGAATTCTCATATCACTCTTCAAAACATGACGTATCTCCTCTAATGAAACTATTATCCCCATCATTTACCCTCCTTTTATAGTAATACTTACATCTAGTTCAATTTATTGGAATAAAATACTAGACTGTGGTCTAATATTAATACATAGAATTTTTATAGTCAATCGCGAATAGGAGAGAAAATATGAATAAAAGAGAGAATAAACAACTTAGAGGAGTAATAACAAGAGAAAAAATTTTAACAAAAGCATTAGAATTATTTAAAAAAAGAGGGTACAATAAAGTAACTGTTGATGAAATTATTCTAGCAAGCGAAACTTCAAAAGGTTCTTTTTATCAACATTTCCCATCTAAAGCTTCTATTTTTTTATATCAATTTTCAAAAGCGGATGAATATTATACTGAAATATCAAAAAATATTCCAAATGATCTTTCAGAATTAACAAAAATTGAGTATTTTTCTCTTGAGGTATTAGACTTTTTAGATAAAGACATGGGGAAAGAATTAATGAGAGTTATATACAGTTCAGCGATTGAATCAAATGAACATACTTTCTTCATTAATGCAAATCGACCGTTATTTAAAATAATAAGAACATATATTGAAAAAGCATTCTCCAATAATGAAATTAAAAATGGTTATTCTCTAGACGAAGTATATACTACTTTAATTCAAGGAATTATGGGTATTATCTATCATTGGGGTATAAATAATAATATCACTTCTTTAAAACAAGTCGGGCAACCATTACTTTCTGCTATAATAATAGGCTTCAAAACACCTTCTAATATAATTACTTCTACAGAAGAAAAACCTTCTTACTAATAAGCCTCTCGATTGAGTCGATTTTTCTTTTCAAAGTAAGACTTTAGCTTAGTTATCATATTACTAGTATGAATATTTTCATCTCGTAATAAAACAGGGAATAAAATTATTATTATTCAAGTAAAGCAAAAACCCACAAACTGACTAATTTTCGTCAGCTTGTGGGTTTTCTGTTTCTTCGGATGCTTCTTTTTTAGATTCGAAATTAGCTCCGAATAATTGAGGTGCTCTTTCAAGTTGCTCAATAAATGATTTTGACTTTAAGCGCATGCCTGTTTGTTCTTCATAAATCGTTGTACTAATTTTCTTTATAAACTTTTTTGTTTCTTTTTTCAGTGTCAGTTTCCCTATTTTTTCAATAGGTACACTATAAAACATTCGTATAAGTTTTAACTGGGTTGGAGTTAGGCGTATGATATACGGATCTTGGTGGAAGCATCGATGACATAGGAAGCCACCTTGCGTAAATGAAAAAGCGAATTCTCCATCAACTGCACTACAACTTGCACATTCATGCAATATTGGCTGCACACCTGTAAAAGGTAGCATTTTCCATTCCACAAACAATGCAATAGCTTCAGGGTCGTAACCTTCTTCAATGGCACGTAATGCTTGCACTAACACTTCAAAAGCATAAGGCTCCACTTTTTCCGATTCAATTAAACGATCGACAAGTTCAACTGCATAACTTGCATAAGCGGTCGCTACAATATCTTCACGAATATGACGCATCGATTCTAGAGGTTCACCTTGTTGCACAGTGCCCATACCACGTCCTTGTTGAATTAAAAAGGAACCATATGTGAATGGTTGCGTTACCGAGGCTAAACGACTAGATGGTTTTTTCGCACCGCGAGCCATTGCCGTAACCTTTCCAGCTTCTCGCGTCATAAACGTGACAATTTTATTGGTCTCGCCATATGGTTGTGTTTTTAAGACAATGCCTTCCCATTTATTCAGCAATTGTCTTCACATCCCTAACTTAATATTCGTCTTCTCTGAAACCAAAGTCACGTAATTGAGAAGATTTGTTACGCCAGTCTTTTTGTACTTTAACCCAAAGTTCTAAGTACACTTTACTGCCTAAAAGCATCTCAATGTCTTTACGTGCGCGGATTCCAACTTCTTTCAATAGGGCACCTCGTTTACCTATGACAATCCCTTTTTGTGAATCACGTTCTACAATAATTGTAGCCATTACACGAATCATATCTTTGTCTTCATCTTTTGCAATCTTATCCACTTGTACTGCGATTGAATGTGGAATCTCTTCACGTGTTAAGTGCAACACTTTTTCACGTACTAATTCAGAAATAATGAAGCGCTCAGGGTGGTCTGTTACTTGGTCAGCTGGGTAATATTGAGGTCCTTCAGGTAAATAATTTTCGATTGTTTCAAGTAAACGATCAACATTATTACCATCAAGAGCAGAAATTGGAATAATCTCAGCAAAATCATATTCAGCTTTATAATCTTCGATTGTGTGCAATAAGTTATCAGGGTGCACTTGATCAATTTTATTGATTACTAAGAAGACAGGTGTCTCATTGCCTTCAAGCATTTCTAAAATGAACTGATCTCCCTTGCCTAACTTTTGAGTTGCGTTGACCATGAACATAATGACATCAACTTCTCGTAAAGTGTTTTTAGACACTTTTAACATGAATTCTCCCAATTTATGTTTTGGTTTATGAATTCCTGGTGTATCGATGAAAACCATTTGGCTAGCATCTTGTGTTAAAACACCTTGTACTTTGTTTCGTGTTGTTTGTGGTTTATCACTCATAATGGCGATTTTCTGACCGATAACACGATTTAGAAACGTTGATTTCCCTACGTTTGGTCTACCAATAATTGAAATAAAGCCTGATTTGAATTGATTATTTTCCTGCATTCCTTAAATCCTCCGGTGTAAAGGCACCTGGTAAAAGTTCACGAACTGTTGTCTCTTGAACATCGCCTTTTAAATTTGTTAAGTAAACTGGCATATCTGGTGCGCAAAATTCAGCAATTACTTGGCGACATGCTCCACATGGTGCACATGGGCCATCTGTATCCGCAACAACAGCTAGCGCAGTAAATTCTTTTTCGCCTTCTGAAACAGCCTTGAAAATGGCAGTACGTTCTGCACAGTTCGTCATACTGTAACTTGCATTTTCAATATTGCATCCACGGTAAACTTTACCGTCTTTTGTTAATAGAGATGCACCGACTTTAAATTTTGAATAAGGGACATGGGCATTTTCGCGTCCTATTTTTGACTCTTCCATTAATTGATGTTTGTCCATTAGAATCACCTCATGTAAATTAATTCATCCACTTAGGCAAAAAGATGAGTATTCCGATTATAGCACTTGCACAAGCAAATACAAGTACGGCACCTGCAGCCAGATCTTTTGACTGTTTAGCAAGTGGGTGGATCTCTGATGTAGTGAGATCCACTACTCTCTCAATTGCCGTATTAATCATTTCAAGGGTTAGCATTATAGCAATGACAATAATAATTACTAGCCACTCCGTTTGCGACAATCCAGTGAGCAAACCAGCAATTATAGCTATAATTGCCGCTAACAAATGGAAACGGAAGTTCTGTTCTCTAAATGCATACACTATCCCTTGAAACGCATATTGAAATGATTTCAAAAATTTACTGACGTTCATTAGCATCACGGCTTAGACCGTAAGATTCAAGAATTTTATCTTGTTTGCCAAACATTACTTTTTCATCTTCAGGCACCATATGGTCATAACCTAGTAAATGTAAAAAACCATGTACAGCTAAAAAGCCTAATTCTCGTTCAAATGAATGTCCGTATTCATCTGCTTGTTCTTTTGTACGATCGATTGAAATTATAATATCGCCTAAAATACGTGGCATACCTTCAGCAATAATCTTCACTTCGCCTTCTCCCATTTCTTCTAGGGCAAAGGAAATGACATCTGTTGGTGCATCTTTTTGGCGATATTGACGGTTAATTTCATGAATCGCTTCATTCGTTACAAACGTCACAGATAATTCTGTTCCATCTTCAATATTTTCAACTGTCGCAGCGTGTTGTAGTAATTTTTCTACTAGCTCGATATCAGAATCCTTTACTTTTGATGTTTCATCTAAAAAATCAATGTTTAAACTCATATAGTTGCCTCCTAGGCTTATTTTGGCTTCGGATATTCGATACGTGAATGGAAGATACCATTTAGCGTTTCACAAAAAACTGCTTCAATCTTTTTTAATTCCCGGACGGAAAGATCGCATTCATCAAATTGTCCATCCTGTAATTTGTCTTGTGCAATGGCATGAACCAGCTTTTGAATTTTCTCAGCAGTTGGTTCTTTCATTGAACGAACAGCAGCCTCTACACTGTCCGCTACACTTATTATAGCAACTTCTTTCGTTTGTGGCTTCGGTCCAGGGTAACGATAATTAGATTCAATTACGGCTGGATTTTTTTCCTTCTCTTTATAATAAAAGAATTTCAAAAGACTTGTCCCATGATGTTGTCTTGCAATGTCTATAATTTCTTTGGGCATTTTATGAGCTTCTAGCATCTTAGCCCCATCTTCAGCATGCGCGATAATAATATCTCTACTCGTTTCTGCTGGCAAGCTATCATGAGGATTGATCGCTCCCATTTGATTTTCAACAAAGAATCCCGGCCGTTTTGTCTTTCCAATATCATGATAATAGCAACCTACTCTTGCAAGCAAGCCATCCGCTCCAATAGCTTCACAGGCAGCATCAGCTAGGTTTGCTACCATTACACTGTGATGATAAGTACCAGGTGTTTCTACTAAAATCTTCTTTAATAAAGGATGATTTGGACTTGATAATTCTATTAATCTAAAGGATGAAAGAATTCCAAAAGCCGATTCGATAAACGGTAATAACCCTAATGTAAGTGCACCTGACAATAATGCTGAAACGATGGAAGCGACTAAATAATACGCTAGTTCCGTCATACCATATGTAGATTGTGTTAATAGTAAATAAAACCCTATGAAAGTCGCATTTACTAAGGCAATACCCATACTTGTTTGTAAAATACGTGAACGTTTTTCAATTCCTTTACTGAAAAACAAGCTACTTAATCCACCAAAGATAATATATAAAGATACTTCCATTTGAATGACAGTAGCGTAACCCTCTTGGAAAATAACACCTGCTGCTACCCCAGTCATAATTGTTATAATAATTGCGATACGCTCATTAACTAGTAATCTAATAAGCATTGGTGCCATCGCAACAGGGTAAAGAAACCCTATCATCACTTCAAACTCATTTTTAATGAGACTCAGTAATTCCATCACGATAATGGAAAGTAAATATATTATTACTGTAATGATTAAATCACGGACTTTGATCATTTTATCCGCTTTCCAATTACTGAAAATTGCATAGAAGAATGCCATTTGTAAAGTGATGAGTAAGAATAAGCCCATTATAGGTTTAGTGGAAGTATGATCAGCAAGCATCCCTGTTAATTCTAATTCTCGGTACACATCACGATCGATTACTTGTCCTTCTTGTACAATAATTTGCCCTTGTAAAATGCGTGTTGGATCCACATTAGCCTTAGCTTGTTCAATTTGTTCTTTTGTTAAATCTGGATTTTCAGTTTCCGTTTCTGTAATAGAGAAACGTCCAATTGATATAAGTGTTGCACGAATATCTTCTGGAAATTCAGGTTTTTCTCGAATTTCTTTATCAATTTTCGCCTTGACCTCTGCTACATGATCAGTTCGAATAGGTTCAGACAACTGCTTTTTCACAAGTTCCGTTAACTCATCACGCGTTAGTCGTAAAGAGTCATTATCTTGTTCTAGTAATGCTGTCAATTCTTGATCAGTAAATCTAAGTCCTTGACCATCTGTTTTTAATGCGTTTAATTTTTCTCGTAGTTCTGCTACACGATCTTGCATAACAGCTTCTTTTTCTTTTTTAGTTTTTCCTTCTTCAATAGACGTTTTCACTTCTAAAACATAGTCAAAAATGGACTTAATCATTGATGCACGATTTTTAGCAATCTCTTCAGAATAATGAAAGACAGGCTTTACACTGCTAGCAGCTTGCTCTCTATCTTCCTCAGTTTTTACTGTGTCCTCTACTGTCTTCATCGAACGTATCGTATCCGGCGATAATTGAAATAGTTTTAAGTCGAAATGTTCGCCCCTCACATTCCCAAGCATCAGTGAAAATTGCAAAATGCCCGTGACAGTTAATATGACGGCAAGTAATACCGGAAAACGAAAGTACTGTATTAGCTTTTTTAAAAAAGCATCCATACAGACACCTCCTATCTATAGACTATCATATCAACAATTGACATTTTTTTCACAATAAATATAACGGATTTCGATATAAATAATATTAAGTATATAAATAATTAATAAAATCAACACAAAATCGACACGAAAACATTTATATAAAAATAAAACGCAACACCCATATAATGAGTATTGCGTCATCTAATACACTATTGCTCTTCTTCATAAGCTTGTATGATTTTTGCTACAAGTGGATGACGAACTACATCCGCTTGTTCAAGAATTTGAAAATGGATATCCTTCACATTTTGTAAAGTTTGTTCAGCATTTGTTAACCCTGATATTGCACCTTTCGGTAAGTCAATTTGAGTTTTATCGCCTGTAATAACCATTTTCGAACCAAAACCAAGACGTGTTAAAAACATCTTCATTTGTGCTTTAGTTGTATTTTGAGCCTCGTCTAATATAACAAAGGCATCATCTAACGTACGTCCACGCATATAGGCAAGTGGCGCAATTTCAATCGTGCCTCGATCAATTAGTCGTGTCGTTTGTTCAGCGCCCAAAATATCATGCAGTGCATCATATAAAGGCCGTAAATACGGGTCGACCTTTTCCTTTAAATCTCCTGGTAAGAAACCTAAACTTTCTCCAGCTTCTACTGCAGGACGTGTTAAAATAATTCGTTTCACATTGCCGTTTTTTAGTGCTTGTGTTGCCATTACTACAGCTAAATACGTTTTCCCAGTTCCTGCAGGCCCAATACAAAAAGTTAAATCGCGGTGTCTAATAGCTTGAATATATTCGCGTTGACCTATCGTTTTGGCCCGAATCATTTTACCTTTTGTATTTCGGGCTATTACTTCATCATAGAGTTCTGCAAAATACTCAATTGTACCGTTTTTAGCCATTTCAACGGCTGTAGCAACATCGCGTTGATTGATATTGATTCCCTTACGAATAACTTTTAATAATTGTTCTAATAATTTCGTTGCATCGTCTTTTTGGCTTTCATTACCGACAATATGAATTGTTTCGCCACGCGTAATGATTTGCACATTAAAAGCCGTTTCAATCAATTTCATATTTACATCTGATATACCTAAAAGCATTACCGCTTCGTTAGGATCTTGCACGTTTAATTGGGTTGGTTGTTGTTCTAGCATGCTCAATCTCCTTGATAAATCGCTTGTTTAACTGCAATGTTTTCATTTACCAAAAACAATACTTTCCCTTTTACTGTATCATTATCAATAGCAACCTGCAAAAGTTTTTCCCTCTTCATAACTGTTTTAGGTGGCAATTCATTGACATATTTTTGATGGAGTAGTGGTAACAGTACCTTTTCAACCGATTGCTCATCTAAAATAAGCTCTCTTGTTATACCTTGCTGTGTGACAGATAAGTCAACATACTTGGCTAACCATTTAGGTAGTTTTACTGTTTGCCAGTCACCGTCCTTTTTTTTCTTATCCTTTTTCCACTTCAACTCATAATGTCGTTCTCCTGGTACCTCATATTCAACCTTTTTTGGTAGCGAAAACGACGCCTCAATCCAGTAGTCCGCAAATACCTCTCCTTCAGCCCCGTAGACGATTTCTTTCTCACCTTGTTTCAATATACCGGTGACGAGCAAATCACCCGTATAAACGGCCTTATTTTCCTCTACAACGCGTTCACCTTTCGTTAAATTAAAATGCGTTATAACACCACTCTTTTTAGCTATTAAGTGGCTCGGTTGTTCTTTTTTTTCAATTTCAGTATCTAGCTTAGGCGAAGGGATTGGTGAAAAGGTGAGATGACTTCCTTGCTGATTAATATGCACCCAAGATAATTCTCGCTGATCTTGTAAAATTTGCTGTCTAATCACTGTTTCATCAGGTAACTTACGCTTTAAAAATGGCGGTGATATTTGCAATATATATAAACTCTTTTGCAGCTCTTCCTCCTGCTCTGGAGTGGATGCATCGATATCGACAGACCAAATAAATTGTGAAGCGCATAGTGGGACGAGAAATAGCAATAATAAACCTATATGCACAATCCACTCATTACGTAAAATAACTTCCTCGTCTAGCCAGTCTATTGTAATTCTCATATGATGTTTACGTCTGAGTTTACGAATCATCGGTAAATGTTTACGAGTTGTTTGGAATGTTACATAATTTTTTGTCGTTTTCACTTTCTTAAGAGGAATGTTCGCCTTTGCTAATGCCCTTAAAAATCCAGGTAGGCGATCATTTAGCGCCACTTCTAACTCCAGTTTACGATTATTCCATCCATGCCTTTGCAAGTTAACTCTCCTGCCATTTTTCTATTGTCATTTTTTCTAATTGATTCAATTTCAAAGCTACCAGCTCGTCCTTTAGCACTTGGATTTGCAGCTCTTTCGCTTCGATTTGAATGATAAACTCTTCGTGCAAAAATTCCACTTGTCTTTCAGAAATCTTTTGAATTGTAATTTTCCCTCTTAACTGGATCGTTTGGAAGTTTTCAATTTCGATAAGAGGCAATAGCTGAAATAGCCGTTTCGACATACAAAAACCCCCTTCTCTATAGCATATGCAAAGAGAGCGGGGGTCATGAATTAGCGTTTCGATTTTGGTGGCCCTAATATTTCAGCCATTATAATTGATTGAGCTAATTGATTTTTTGTTTGTGGAAAATTAAACGTTTTATTATCAGTTTGTTTCACTTTTTTCTGAATTTCTGCTCCGCGAGACATGGCAGGACGGGTCGATCTTGAGCTTTCAAAACTACGTGTTCCCTCTGACAGACTGCTTTGTTCCAGAATAGGTGCAACTTTTTTTTCGATAATTTCTTTCGCTTTTTCAACTTCTGCTTTCGGTTGTTCACCAAATTTGCTTTCAAGATCACGGAAAACTTCTTTCGCGTAATCTTCTAAACTACGCGTTTGACCTGTTCTTTGTGACATTGGTTTACGGTGTTCTGAATTTTGCGGTTTTTGAACAGGCGCCTTATTTGGTGCTTGCTTATCCTCTGACTTTTTGCCCTTTAAAAAAGCACTTATGATAGCGGATACTATGACCAGGATGATTGCTTCCAATGGAAGTGCCTCCCTCCTAAAGGTTGACGATTACTTATTGATTGTCATTGGTGTTATCATGTGAGTCTTGATTAATTTTACTAATTGAATCACGCATGCTAGTATCAGCCTGCACGTTTTTGTAGTTCATATAATCCATAATACCAATATTACCGGTACGAAGTGCTTCTGCCATAGCTAAAGGAACTTCAGCTTCTGCTTCTACTACTTTCGCTTTCATTTCTTGCACTTTTGCAACCATTTCTTGTTCGTTGGCTACAGCCATTGCACGACGTTCTTCAGCTTTTGCTTGTGCAATATTTTTGTCAGCTTGCGCTTGCTCAATTTGAAGTTCTGCACCAATATTTTTGCCGACATCAACGTCCGCAATATCAATCGATAGAATTTCAAACGCCGTACCAGAGTCTAACCCTTTTGATAATACTGTTTGAGAAATTGAATCTGGATTTTCTAATACTGTTGAATGATTTTTAGAGCTACCGATTGTACTAACAATACCTTCACCTACACGGGCAACGATTGTTTCTTCACCGGCACCACCAACTAGACGTTCAATATTAGCACGAACTGTAATACGCGCTTTCGCTTTAACTTCAATACCATTCATTGCTACACCCGCGATAAATGGTGTTTCAATTACTTTCGGATTAACCGACATTTGAACAGCTTCTAACACGTCACGACCCGCAAGATCGATTGCTGCACAGCGTTCAAAAGTTAACTCGATATTCGCACGATGAGCTGCGATTAACGCATTGACAACACGGTCTACGTTACCACCTGCAAGATAATGACTTTCTAATTGATTAATCGTTACTGGTAATCCTGCTTTATGTGCTTTAATTAATGGATTGACGATACGTGATGGAATAACTCGACGTAAACGCATACCAATTAATGTGAAAATACTAACTCTAACCCCAGCTGCTAATGCAGAAATCCACAATGCCACAGGGACAAATGTAAATAGAACTGCTAATGCTATAAATACGACTACAATAGCAATAATAGCTGTAATTGCACTACCTGTTAATGCCATTTAAAACATCCTCCTTTAGTTTAGAGTACCTCTCTTACAACGATACGAGGCCCTTCAACTTTAATAATTATAACCGTTTTTCTTGCATCAATGTAACCGCCTTCAGAGACGACATCGATTCTTTCACCATCTAGCATAATCGCGCCAGCAGGTCTTAGAGGTGTTGAAGTTATAGCCTCTTTTCCAAGAAGCTCTAGACGATTCTTATTTGATACATAACCACTCTCTGTATCTGTAGCGTCTTTTAACACCATTTTGTTGAGCAAAGTCATTTTTTTACCGAAAAATTTCATTATAATCACCATTCCTATTACTGCTACTAACAGAGCCGTAAGAATTGAATAAGCCATGTAGGTCACATTAGCACCAGCTAATAATAGACTTAAAACAATTGCGCCAAATCCAATAATACCACTAATACCACCAGGCAAGAAAAACTCAGCCACTACTAGTATAATCCCCACAATCACTAATATGATGGATTCATATCCTGCAAATCCAGCAACTAGATGACCAAAGAAAAATAGAATGATGGCTATTATACTCATAGTTCCCGCTACACCAAAGCCAGGTGAATATAACTCTATTACTAATCCTAAACTAGCGATTGATAAAAGTATAGGGACAATAATGGGATTAGTAATAAACCGTGCGATTTGCTCTGCAAAGGATTCATTTACATTCACAATTTCCGCACCATCTAAATCTGTCTTCTCAAGAAGTTCTTGAAACGATGAAACAGTCCCTTCAGAATATCCAACTTTTAACGCTTCATTAGCAGTTAGTGTTAGTAAATTCCCTTCTGCCGCTCTAAATTCCGGTAAGGAATAGGATAAATCCGCCATTGCTAGTGCATATTTAGGATTGCGATTTGAGGTTTCTGCCGCTGCTTGCATTTGCGCTAGCCACGCACTGTTGGCTTTTTGACCGGCCATATTACCATCAGAATCAATAACTGCTGCAGCCCCTATTGTACCATTAGGCACCATATAAATTTCATCGGCATGCAATGCTATAAATGCGCCTGCTGAATGGGCATCTTTATTTATAAATGCAATTGTTCTAACTGGTGTTTCATCCATGAGCTTTGCAATATCGCCCGCTGCATTGACAAAACCACCTGGCGTATGAATATCTAAAACAATTGCCTTGGCACCACTTTCTTCAGCTTCTTTAAAAGCTCTTTGTAAGAAAGCATATAAGCCTTTCTCAACTTCTTTTTCCACTGGCACATGATACACTTCTGTTTTGGCGAAAACAGAAGCTAGTGGTAAAAGTAGCATGAATGACATGAGCATCAAAAATAACAAGCTAACCTTTTTAGATTGCTGCAACTTCACCCCACCTTTCTACTATGAAGTATGCCTAATTAATCTACGGTTGAACTACTAAAAGGTTTCAAATTTTTTTAATTTAATATCCATCTTCAAATTGAAGGTGGATAACTTAATTCTTATGATGCGCGCTTTGAATTTCTAATTGCTTGAACAGACAATCTAACAAGTAACACTGCACTTAAAAATAAACCTAAAAAAGACACTGTATTTAAATAAACTGCATACGCAGTATTTATAAATTGTGAAATGGCTAAAAGAGCAACTGAAATAATCCCAAACGTAATGCCGACCATTAATAAGATAAAAAGTGAAAACCATTGCGAGATAAACAAAGTGTTCTCCTTACCAGAGAACATATCTAACTTGACCTTCATTTCACCTTTTTCTAATCTTGTTGTAATATGGTCAATTTTTTTAGGCATCTGTTTGAGCATTGGCAACATCATAATCAGCTCTTGTTGTAAATGGCTTTTTATCTCTGTAGGACTTGAAAGCGTCACAAAGGATCTTTTATTCTTTGCTGTAAAACGCTTTGCTTCTGAGAATAAATCAAAAGTAGGATCTACACCATTAAGTGTACCTTCTAAAGTGATTAACGCTCGTAATGCTACACCTACCATTGGATAAAGCTTCAACTCATAATGCTGAATAATGGTAAATAGCGTTTGTACAAGTTCCTCAGTTGATACTTTATCTAAATATTGTAATTGAATGAGTAGCTGGCTTAATGCATGTAATAATCCCTCTTCATCCATTTCGTTCTTATCAACAAGTAAATTCTTCAAACCTTCTAACACAATTTCTGGATCATTCCGCTCTATACCAATAAATAGCGTCCTTAATCCCTTTTGTTGCATCGGTCCTAGTCTACCGACCGCTCCAAAATCTAAAAACGCTGCCTTACTATTATTCATGACAAATATATTTCCTGGATGAGGATCTGCATGAAATACTCCTGCTACAAGCAGCTGCTCTAAAAAGCTATCGTAAATTGAACTAAGTAATTCATGCATTTTATCATTTGTTTCTTCAAAATTTTGTTCATAGTTATATATACTTACACCATGTATGTACTCCAAGACGAGTAAATACTCGTTGCTATATTCTTTATAAACATGTGGAATTTTAACTTTGTTTTTGCTTTTAGAGAGTGCATTCGAAACTTGTTCCATATTGCGAACTTCCATTTCGAAATTAATCTCTTCAAGTAAGCTATTAGCAAAGCCAGTCGCCAGCTGATGAAAACCCAAATTCTCAGCCCAAGTTGACTCTTCAACTAGCCAATTTGAAAAGTGCAATAAAATATCTAAGTCTTTTTGCATAACCGAAGTAATATTAGGTCTTAATAATTTTACGACAACCTCTTTGCCATTCTCTCTCAAGACAGCCTTATGTACTTGCCCTATGGAACCTGAAGCAATAGGCTGCATATTAAAACTCCGAAATACTTCAGACATCGGCTTTGTTAAATCTTGTTCCAGCCTCTTTTCTACTTGTTCAGCTGTCATTGGTTTAACGTTTTGCTGTAACGTAGATAACTCTTCTATAAATACAGCAGGAAAAATATCTTTGCGTGCTGATAACACCTGACCGAATTTAATAAAAATACCACCGCATTCTTCTAGCATATTACGCAGTGCTATAGCTAAATAACGATCATTTTCGTACGTACGCTTATACTTAAGCGCCTTACCAATACCATGTTTAAAAGCTATTTGAAATACTTCAACGAGCCTCTTTTGTCTATGAAATTTGCTACGAAATCTTGTGACGATATTTTTTTGCCCTGTTAATCTTTCACCCTTCGCTCCTAGTTGAATAGGGTCAAAAAGTTCTAAGATTAAATAAAATAACATTGCGATTAATAACATGCTGCCAATCCACACCAGTGTACTGACATTTGTTACTGCCTGCATCATGTCTTCATTTTTATACTCGGTATGACGTAAATACGAATACCAATAAACAAACGTTGTAAAAGTTAAACTAAATACTGCTGATAAAATCCGCTTCATAAAATTCAATTTCGTACCGATCAAACGACCACTGACAAAATAGATAATTAAACCAACTATTAAGAGTTGTAATGCAGTCCAAATATAATGCATAACTTCACCTACATATCTTGTATGATGTCTATAATTAAATCACAAATCGCCTCACGATTGCTTGTAAAGCATATTAAAAAAATTTAAAAGCTAGCACATTCTTTTTATGAATGAACTAGCTTTTATTTTATTATCTAGTGAATGCTGCAGCTACTCCCCCATCAACAGTAACCATACATCCTGTTGTTTTTGCCGCTTTCTTCGATGCGAAAAAGGCAATTGCTTCAGCAATATCGATTGGATATATATTTTCTTTTAATACTGTGCGATCTTTATAATGATTTTCTAGCTCATCTGGATGAATGTTGTACGCCGCTGCACGTTCCTCACGCCACTTCGATCCCCAAATTGCAGATCCTTGCAGAACAGCATCTGGTAATACTGAATTAGCACGAATACCAAAGTCCCCACCCTCTGCCGCTATACAGCGAGCTAAATGCACTTCTAACGCTTTTACTGAACTATACGCTGAAACGTTTTTTCCAGCATAGACTGAGTTTTTAGAGCCAATAAAAATCATACTGCCCCCTAGTAACTGTTTTTTCATTATTGTAAACGCCTCTCGGGAGACTAAGAAATATCCCGTTCCTAGTACATTCATATTAAGGTTCCATTCTTGTAAAGTTGTTTCCTCTAATGGACTAGAAGTTGCTAATCCAGCATTATTCACAAGAATGTCTACGCCTCCATACTTCAAAACAGTTTGTTCGAAAGCTTCTTTGATTTGCGCTTCGTCCGTAACATCCATCACTACCGAAAACGCACGTCCTTCCCCGTATTTCTGATTCAATTCGGCGGCCACTTTCTCAGCGCCTTCTTTATTTAAATCAGCAATTACGATATGTGCGCCTTGAGAGGCAAGTAATCGGCATGTAGCACTACCAATACCCCCTGCTCCTCCTGTAATTAAGGCCACATGTCTTGAAAACTCGGCTTCCGATGGTGCTAAACTCAGTTTATAAAGTTCTAATGGCCAATACTCAACTGCAAATGACTCTTCATCTGATAGCGAAGTAAATCCACCAATAGCATCTGCCCCTTTCATCACTGAAATGGCACGATGATACAGAGCCTGGCTTAACTCGGCAGCTTGTATATCTTTCCCTGTTGTAATCATCCCAAGCCCACGAATCAAAATAACTCTTGGAGAAGGATTAAACATTTTATCATCATCATTTGCAAAGCGGTTAAAATATGCCTCATATTCAGATTGATAAGCCGTAATTTTTTCTTGAATTACCTTCTCTAAAGTATCTTCATTACCATTCCATTCAATAAATAACGGTACACGCTTCGTATGTACTAAATGGTCTGGGCAAGCTGCTCCTACACTAGATAAAGTTTCAATTTTCCGACTATTAATAAAAGTAAGGACCTCTTCAGATTGATCGATGCTTGTAATCACTTTTTCATATTTTGAAGCTACTCCACGTACACCAGGTAAAACCTTGCTTAATAATCGCTGTCTAGTTTCCGCTTCTATAGGCAATATAAGCTGCCCTCCAAATGGCTCCTGTGTGGCAGCAATTGAATCGATATAAGCTTCTGCTTTATTAATCACATCAATTGTTCTTGTATAGCTTTCTTCCGCGGTATTTCCCCATACAACTAAACCATGCTTTTCCATTAAAACAAGTTCGGCATTTGGGTTGTTTTGCACGCCTTCAGCAATTATTTTAGACAACAAAAATCCTGGTCTTAAATAAGGAACCCAAACAAAGCTATCTCCAAATATTTTTTTGGCTATCTCTTTACCATTCGGAGCACAGCATATGCTAATGATTGCATCTGGATGTGTATGGTCAATGTGCTTATATGGTAAAAAGGCATGTAAGAGTGTTTCAATAGAAGGTCTTGGCTGCTTTTTAGACAGCATACAATGCTCTAAGTACGCGACCATTTCTTCATCTGTCATTGCATCACGTTCTATTAGTTGTTGCATATCCGAAAGTTTTAAAGCTGTGAAGTTATGGTCACCCATAGTCGCTAGGTCAGACCCACTCCCTTTTACCCACATGACTTCTACTTCCTCGCCTTTAAAATCTTTTGCCGTTGTTTTAAAGGAAGTATTTCCTCCACCCCAGTTACATACTCGTCGATCGCTTCCTAATAAATTGGAGCGGTATGTTAATTCCTCAACCTTATTGACAGCAGGTCTATTTAATTGATTCCATAAATTTTGCACCATTATTCATTTCCCTCCCAGTCTTTAATTTGTGTAAAGTTAAAAGATCCCCATTGCTGCTAAAATAATGGCTAAGGTTTCTATATATGCCATATAGTTTGTTGTAGATCTCTTCATTTTTTTTATTCGGTGAATATTGTATATAATCTTTAAAACCTATCTTTTGAATTGCACTATTTAGAGCATATTTTTCATCAGCTTTGTCACGGGCTGCTGCTGCACCTAAAATGGCCGCTCCTAGAGCAGGTATTTGGTGATGATCAACAACTAAGATTTCCTTTTGTAAGACATCTGCATATATTTGCATAAGAAATGGATTCTTTTTTGGAATCCCACCAGTTACGACTATTTGATGAATATCTATATTTTTTTCTTCAAATAAATCGACAATCACTTTTGTACCAAAAGCTGTTGCTTCAAGTAAGGTACGGTATTTCTCATGAGCTTCTGTTTGTAATGTTTCACCCACGAATACACCCGAAAAATTTGAATTAACATACGGAGTACGATTTCCATTATGCCAATCAAGTGCTACCATCCCTGTTGCGCCTGCCTCGAGGGCTTCAGCCTTTGCGTTTAACAGTTGAAAAAGAGTTAGATTTCGCTCTTTCGATTCCTGAGTATAATATGCTGGTACTTGGTGTTTTATAAAACTCGCAAAAATATCACCAACTGCTACTTGCCCTGCCTCATATGCATATAAACCAGGAAGAATACCATCTTCCACAACTCCTGAGATACCTGGTATAGAAATCTCTTGTTCACTTAATAGTAGATGGCAACTTGATGTCCCCATTACTATTTGGAGTATTCCAGGTTTATAGATGCCAGCACCAGGGACTGCCGCATGCGCATCTATAATACTTGCGCCAACAGTTGTATGTTCTGAAAGACCAAGTAAATTAGCAAAATAAGGTGTTAACGTTCCTGCAGGGCTACCTACCGGGATAACTTCTCCTCTTAGTTGAAGTGTATAGACGTCTGCTAAGCTCGGATGTATAGATTGAAGTATCTCTTTATCTAAATGCCCATCTTTTTTTTGCCAAAGTCCTTTATAACCTGCAGAACATGTACTTCTAGATACGTTCCCCGTTAATAGTGAAACAATCCAATCTCCAGCTTCTAAAAAATAATCCATCTTCTCAAAAAGTGAAGGCGTATCATTTAAAATTTCCAACAACTTTGGCATTAACCACTCAGAAGAAATGACGCCTCCATATTTTTCAAGATACGGATGGTCTGCCAACTTCTCAGTTATAAACTGTGCCTCTTTCTCCGCACTATGACTCTTCCACAACTTAGCATAAGCATGTGGTTGATCAGCATACAACTCCTTGCTACATAATGGAGATAATTGCTGATCCACTGGTAAACAAGTACAGCTCGTAAAAGCGACGCCCATTCCTTTAATATAGTTAGGATCCACTTTCGTTTCTTCCAATAAACTCCGAACAGTAGTTGTTAATACTTCTACATAGTCATTCGGATTTTGTAACACCATATTCGCTTTAAGGAGTTTGCCATTTAATGATTTTGTCAAAACCCCATGTGGGTAAGACATTTCAGCTACTTTAATAATGGCTCCATTTTCAATATCCACTAAGACGGCTCTACCAGATTCCGAACCAAAATCTATGCCAATTACATAGTTCATCTTTAGCTCCTCCTTTATTTATAAAGAGGTCCAAAATTTTGACATGCTCTAAAATCTGCTTGTTCACTTTCTTGCGTACCAAACATATTCCAAGCACTCGGTCTAAACAATTTATCATTAGCTACATTGTGCATGTTGACTGGAATTCGCAGCATTGATGCTAATGTGATAAACTCGGCACCTACATGGCCGTATGTTAAAACACAATGGTTTGCTCCCCAATTGTTCATCACTGAATACACATCTGTGAACACACCTTCACCCGTAATATTTGGTACAAACCAAGTCGTTGGCCAAGTAGGATCTGTACGAAGATCCAGCGTATCATGCATATCTTCTTCGAGTTCGACAGTATGACCTTCCGCTAGTTGCAACACCGGTCCAAGTCCTTTGACATAATTTAATCGTGCAATCGTTACAGGCATTTCACCCTTTGTTGTAAAATCAGTCGAGTAACCACCACCTCGGAAATATTCTGTAGAAGCTGGTCTCCACTTTGTGTTTTGTAAGCATTGTTCGATTTCTTCATCTGTTACTTCCCAAAAAGGTTTAATCGCCGGCTTGCCATCAATTTGTTGATGTCCAGTTCCATCGAGTGCCGCTGAACCTGAGTTAATCAGATGTATAAAACCATTAGCTGCTTTTCCAACAGGCTCTTTACCTGTCACACGTTTAACTGCAGAAGGACTCCAATACGTCCGAACATCTGCAAATACTTGTGCCGTATTCGTCAATAAATGACCCAAAGCCATCGTAACTCCGTTCAAACTATCATTTTCTGTTGCAAGAAGATAAGGCGCTCGCTTACCATTCCAATCAAATGACGAGTTTAATATCGTTTCCATAAAATCACCGTTAGGGAAATAATCGGTCCATTGACGTTGCCCTTGGAAACCTGCTATTAATGCATTTCTACCTAAAGCTTCTTCTTCCCAACCTTTTGCAGCAATTTTGTCATTACCTACCATTAAATCTTTTGTGATTAATGTCATTTTTATCGACGTTTCTAAATCCTTTGCTAGCTGTTCATCTGTGCGCTTAAACTCTTCTTTATTATTATCTTGACCGAAAATGAATTTTTCCTTAACCCATTTATAAGCTCTATCATATTCTTCTTCGTCAAAAATATTTAAATCCAGTCTTCTTACAAACTCACTCATATCAATGTATTCATTGCGCATACCTAAATACTCTTGGAAGAAATCATCCTTTACAATACTTCCCGCAATACCCATAGACACAGAACCCATTGCTAAATAAGATTTTCCTTTTAATGTTGCAACTACAATTGCTGCCTTTGTAAATTTCAATAATTTTTGTTGTACATCTTGAGGAATCTCTAAATCTCCTGCATCTTGTACGTCTTCACCGTATATGCCATACGCAGGTAGCCCTTTTTGATTGTATGCTGCTAGTACTGCAGCTAAATACACTGCTCCAGGTCTTTCAGTTCCATTAAAACCCCATACAGCTTTTGGAAGATGCGGATCCATATCCATTGTTTCACTGCCATAACACCAACATGGCGTGACAGTAATCGATATACCGACACCTTCTTTTTTAAACTTTTCTGCTGCTCTCGCTGCCTCTGCTACGCCTCCAATACAACTATCAGCGATAACGCATTCTACTGGTTTCCCATTATAGTAAGATAAATTTTCACTTAGAAACTTTGCTACAGCTTTAGCCATACCCATTGTTGTTTCCTCAAGTGATTCCCTTACCCCTCTTCTTCGCCCATCAATTGCTGGTCGAATACCAATCTTAGGTAAATCACCAATATATCTGTTATTCATCATTTCAACTACCTCCTAAATGAAAGTTTTATATTGTTCTAGTATTTCCTGCCAGCGTGCTTGGTCCTGTGGTATAAATTCATCCGGATGAAATGAGCGTGAAACAAGAACTCTTCCTTCTTCTATCGAATTTAATTCACCTAAGGCACGTAACTGTGATAAACCATTACCAATTGAACTCGCTTCAATGGGCCCAGCAAATACAACCTTTCCTGTTGCATTGGCAATCAATTGACAGAGCATCTTGTTTTGAGCCCCACCTCCGCCAATATAGATTTCCGTAGTAGATTGTGATGCTAATTGTTCTATTTTTTTAATCACTTTTGCATAACTAATTGCTACACTTTCAGTAAAGCAACGTACATATTCTCCAATTGTACTTGGCGACACTTGAGACGTTTTCGCACAATATGTTTCGATTGCTAAAGTCATCGATTTAGGATTAAAGAAAAGAGGATCTTCTGGATCTATTATTGTTTTAAAAGCTGCCGCTTCCAAAAAACCTTGCCGCTCAATGTCATAGGTAACATTCATTCCAGAAGCCACCCATTCCTCACGCAACTTTTGCAAAATCCAAAAACCCATTGCATTCTTTTGAAAACGAATCACCCCTTCACTCGTACCCTCGTTTGTAAAGCCAGCTTCAAAGGCATCCCTACTTACTATCGGTTTGTCGATTTCTTTGCCGACTAAACACCAAGTACCAAGACTCATGAATAATGCATTTTGTCGATTTATTGGCAAGGCTGATAATGCACAAGCTGTATCATGACCGGGTACTAAAGCCATTTGAATTGAAGGGAAATCTAATACATCTCCTATTATTTGATGCGGCATTTCAATAGATGCTAAAGGTAGCTGTTGTTGAAAAATCAGTTGCATAAGTCCTTCATCCCATTGCTTGCTATCATGATTCACTAACTGTGAAGTTGAAGATATAGAGTACTCGTTTAATGCAACATTCGATAATCCGTATATCAATAAATTAGGCATCATCAAGATAGACTTACAAAGCTCCCTATAGGTAGGGAATTTTTCGTAAATAGCCATAAGTTGAAATAGGGTATTAATAGAGGATATTTCATTTCCCGTTCTTTTAAATAACTCAAAAGGATCTATTAGTTGTTTCAACTTCTGAAGCTGTGGCTCAGAATGTGTATCTCTATATGAAAAGGGCAACGATAACAGTGCGTACTCTTTATTTAGTAACCCTATATCGACACCCCATGTATCAATTCCAAGTGAGGAAGCTGGAAAATCAACCTTTTGCAAACCTGCCTTTAATTCCTTTATAAGTGCAGGATAATCCCAATAATAATGACTTTGAACTAATTGTGGCTTATTGTTAAATCTATGAATCTCCTTAATAGAAATCGTATTTCCATCAAATTTTTCAGCTATTAACCTGCCGCTTGAAGCGCCTAAATCATATGCAAGTACAGTTGTCACAATTAATCACCTCTACTCTCGAAGTAATTTCGAACGATATTTCTCTGAAGAAAGATTTCTTAAAGCTAAACATTCTTCATCTGTTAAAATTCTTGGACCGCCAAAAATAGTACTAATAGTAAATACTTTGGCCGTTTCCTCAGTTAATTGCATGAAAAAATACGCTTCCTTCATCGTTTTCCCTACAGTTAACACGCCATGATTTCTCATAATCATCACATCATGATCCATAACAAGTTCAGATACTTTCTCTGCCAATTCATGAGTAGTTGGAATGATATAATCGATATAACCAACCTTCTTCACCATAGCAGGGAAATCTGGAAAGAGTGGTGGAATGTTTCTTCCTGCAGAGGATACGCCTACTGAGTAAGTTGGATGCGCATGGAGAACTGCTTGGATTTCATGATTCTCTCTAAAGCATGTTAGATGCATTAAAACCTCTGATGAAGGGCGTAAATCCCCTTCTATTTCACCAGACTCGATATGAACTTTAACCCACTCTTCATCAGCAATTTCCTTTAAATCATAACCACTTGGAGAAATATACATATACTCCCCATCTCTCATACTTAAATTGCCTCCAGCACCAACTACCAAACCACTTTGCACCAATTCATTTGCATACTTTTGTAAGTCTTGAATTACATTAGTCATCCAATCACGCCCTCCTTTTTTAATGTTGTTTGGAATTCTTCTAGAATCGCTACTTGTTCTAGCATGGTATCGAAAGGATAGGGCTGAAACTCCCTATGCTCAATACTTTGATGGAAATGCTCAATTTGATTTTTATAGGCATTACCCTCAATATGTTGCGAGCTTAGTTGCCCATTTTGAACCAATTGAATAACTCCAAAATCCTGATTTAAATCTGTACGAAATGCAAAGGGTAATCTGAGACTACCCGCTGTCCCAATAAGATCGACTGATTGTGAAAACTCACCTAAAAAACTACAATCGATTAGTCCAAGAATGCCATCTTCATATTGCACTTGAATTGTTAAATGGACATCCACATTGCTCTTCCGCCCTTGCTGTACATGGTATGTAACTATCTTTTTACCAAGTAAAAATTGTTGAACATTTATACAATAACAGCCGATATCATACAATGCGCCGCCACCAAGATTGGGATTTACACGAATATCATCTGTCCAATTTTCTAATGTAAAATGAAATTGACTTCGAATAGTTAATACTTCGCCTATTGCGCCTTCTTCTAATAATTTTTTTGTTTCTAGAATTTGTGGATGAAAACGATACATAAAAGCTTCCATTACTTTTACTTTTTTCTCGATACTTTTTTGTTGAATTGTTCGAAGTTCTTCCAGCGACAATACAATTGGCTTTTCGCATAATACATGCTTTCCATGCTCAATCGCTTTGACAATCCATTCGAAATGCAAACTATTTGGTAATGCAATATAAACTGCATCAATTTCGTCCATCTCAAGGAGTTGCTCGTAATCATTTAGCGTATAAGGAATCTGAAATGTTTTTTGGATTCCTGTTAAATCTTGACTACGGCTTGCGATTGCAAGTATATCTCCACCTGCTTCTTCTATTGCTGGCATAACAAAGTTTTTAGCAATATTCGCTGCACTTAAAATGCCCCATCTAATCGTCAATTGTATGCCCCCTTTAGAAAAGGGCTGTTTTTAGCCCTTTTTAACTTTTAACTAATTGATAAAAATTAGATTCTTAAGAGAAAACTAATACATTATTCATAAATCGCTGCTTTGATTTCATCCGTATCAATATTGTCTTTGTCGTACCAATAGAAACCAGTATCAATTGTTTTTTCAACACTTTCGCCTTTAATTGCAGCTACTGCAGCTTTTACAGTTTCGTAACCGATACCAACTGGATTTTGAGTTACAGCACCAGCCATCAGCCCACTCTTAATTGCATCAATTTGTTGTTTACCTGAGTCAAAACCAACAACAACGATTTTACCTACTTTATTCATTTCTTGAACTGCATTTACTACCCCAATTGCTGATCCTTCATTTGAACCAAAGATACCTTTTAAATTTGGATGAGCTTGCATAATTGCTTTAGCTAAGTCAGTTGATTTTAATGGATCACCTTCACCATACTGGATATCAACTATTTTAATATTCGGATATTTCGATTCAATTTGATTCTTAAAACCATCTCTTCGGCCTTTACCAGTTAAAGAGGTTTGATCATGTACAACTAAAGCAATTTCTCCTTTTTCCCCAATAAATTCAGCCATCTTATCCGCAGCTAATGCTGCTGCAGCTGTATTGTCTGTAGATGCCGTTGCAACAGGAATTTCACTTTCCACGCCTGAGTCAAAAGCAACAATCGGAATTTTTTTCTCCTTAGCTTCATCCAATAATGGTATAGATGCTTTAGAATCCAATGCTGCAAACCCTATAGCTGCTGGCTTTTTATCTAAAACTGCACGTAACATTTCAATTTGTTTATCAACTTGCGCTTCAGTTTCGGGACCTTCAAATGTAATCTTTACATCAAACTCATCTGCTGCCTTTTCAGCACCTTGTTTTACCGCTTGCCAAAATTGATGTTGGAATCCTTTGGATACAATCGCTACATATGGTTTATCAGAACTTACTGGTTCTTTTTCACCTTCACTTGAGCCTTCTTTGTCATTACATGCTCCCAGTAACATCGATACTGCTAATAATCCGCCAAGAAAAATCGATCTCTTTTTCATTTTTTTGCCCCCTTTGTTTAATATATATCAAGTCTAGAACGACCTCATATCACAATCAGCCTTTCCCTCTTCTTAAAATATCCATGTATACCGCTAAGATAATAACAAAACCAACAACTACTGTTTGCCATTCTTGCGGAATTGAAAGTACACGTAATCCGTTAGTCAGAACACTCATAATTAGAGCACCGATAATCGTACCGATAATCGTACCTTTACCTCCACTAAGTGAAGTACCGCCAATCACTACAGCAGCAATTGCCTCTAATTCATAACCTTGACCTAATGCAGGCTGAGCTGAGTTTAAACGTGATGCCATCAGCACACCAGCAATACCTGTAAAAGCACCAGCCAGTGTATAAATCGTCATTTTCCAGTAATCTACATTTACTCCTGAGAGCTTTGTTGCATCTTCATTACTACCGATGGCTAAATTAAATCGACCAAGAATCGTTTTAGACAAGATAATGGCTGCTATAATACCGAGTACAAAGAATATTATTACAGCATTTGGAATTGAGATACCTGGAATAATTGATCCTAATGCAATTTTTGTAAACATCGGTTTATCTGTGAAATAGATAGGGGCAGCCTTTGAGATGACTAATGCTAACCCTTTTGCAATCATCATCATTGCCAATGTGGCAACAAAGGGAGGGATTTTTAATTTCGTGATGGCAAGCCCACAAAGCAACCCACAAAGTGCACCAGTTAAAATACCCCCTACAACACCGACTATGATTGGCAGATCCGAATTGACAATGATTATACCTGTAATCACAGATGACAAGGTCATGACAGTTCCGACAGATAAATCAATTCCTCCTGTAATAATGACAAAAGTTGCACCAAGTGCTAATATCCCTATAACTGCCGTAGATAATAAAATACCCACAATATTACTCCATTGCATGAAACTGGATGATGCAAACGAGAAAAAAATAACCAATACTACTAAACTGCTAAAAGCTAGAACTTGTTGTAAAGTATTGGATGGAATTCCCTTATTCTTTTTCTTTGTCACTGTTATTTGATCTATTGTATCCGCTTTCATATTATCCCTCCTTAACCTTCACGGTATGCTGTTGCTAACTCCATGATTTTCTCTTGGTTCGCTTCCTCTGAATTTAAAATCCCCGTAATTCGACCTTCCGACATTACGACAATACGATGACTCATTCTCAATACTTCTGGTAACTCAGAAGAAATCATAATAATAGATTTTCCTTTTTCCGCAAGCTCATCTAGTAATTTATAAATCTCACCCTTGGCCCCAACATCAATACCTCTTGTTGGTTCATCAAAAATTAAAATATCACAATCACGTAGTAGCCATTTTGCAATTACAACTTTTTGCTGATTCCCCCCAGATAAAAACTTTATCTGTTGATTTATTGAAGGCGTTTTCACTTTTAAGCGCTCGACATACTCCTCTGATATCTTTGCAATGTTTTGATCATTAACAAAGCCAAGTGTCTGATAATCATTTATCGAAGACATTACAATATTGGTCTTAACATCCATATCGACAACGAGACCTAAATGCTTCCGATCTTCAGATAAATAACCAATACCTTGTTTAACAGCGCGGCTAGGTGATGTTATTTGCACTTTTTTACCTTGTAAAATAATTTCCCCAGACCTTATTTTATCAACTCCAAAAATAGCATTCGCCACTTCTGTTCTGCCCGCACCCATTAATCCTGCAAAACCAAGAATTTCTCCTTTTTTGAGTTCAAAGGAAATATCCTTTAAATTTGTATTCGTACTTACATTCTTTAATTCTAGAACAGTCTCTCTATTACTATCTGAAACGGTTGGTTTTGATTCAATATAAAGCTCTCTTCCTACCATCAATTGAATCACTTTACTCATTTCAGTTTCCTTCGTATTAAGCGTCGCGATATACTCTCCATCTCGCATAATCGTAATTCGATCTGAGATTCGTTTTAATTCATCCATCCTATGTGATATATAAATAATCCCAACACCATTGGCTTTTAAATTAGCAATGATATCAAATAGTACATCTATTTCCGCATCTGTTAATGCAGTAGTGGGCTCATCCATAATTAAAATTTTTGAATCGAATGACAGCGCTTTTGCTATTTCGACCATTTGCTGCTTTGCAACTGTTAAGTCCTTCACTTTCGTTTTTCCATTTAAATCTAAGGAGAGCCGTTTAAATAATTCCCTCGTTTTATTATGTAATTCTTGATCTTTTATAAAGAAGTTTAACAACCCCCTTGGTTCTCGACCGATAAAGATATTTTCAGCGATAGATAAATCTTTCATTAAATTTAGTTCTTGATGAATAATTGAAATCCCTAATTCCTGTGCATGTTTTGTAGATGTAACATTAATCTTCTGACCTTCTAAAAAAACTTCACCATCATCTTTTTCATATATCCCGGTTAAAATCTTCATCAGCGTTGACTTTCCAGCACCATTTTCTCCGACTAAAGCCAAAACTTCACCATGATGTAAATCAAGTGATACATTCGAAAGAGCTTTAACTCCTGGAAAGCTCTTTGAAATATTCTGCATATCCAACAGCTTACTCATTCATTCACCCCTTTTGTTTTGTGTTTGTATTTGTTTTTCTTTGTTTATGTTGATTATAAGAGACAGTTTACTCAAAATCAACAAGAATAATGAATATTCAGAAAATATTTTATCCAATAATTATTTTTGTGCGTTCATCTACAATTGATTGCAAATAGTCTACATCTGCTCTTTGATCTACAATTAGGCAATCCAGTACTGATTTATCTTCGATATAAGCAAATGATTTTTGATTTATTTTAGAAAAATCGAGTAATAAAATAACTTGCTCGGACATTTTAATCATCTCTCGTTTCACATTTGCCTGTTGCTCATTCGAATCACTAATGCCCCAGTCCTTATGAAAACCTTTGCATGAGAAAAACACTTTATCTACATAGAAATGTTCAATCGAACGGACAGCTGTTGGCCCTACTAATGATAAGGACGTCTTCGATAAAGTACCACCTGTCATAATGACTTGAATTTTGGATCTGTTTGCTAATTCACTTGCAACTAATAAAGAGTTTGTAAGTACCGTAAGTTCCATATTCGGAAGCAGCTTTGCTAAATATAGAGTTGTTGTACTTGCATCTAAAAAAATAATATCCTGATCATCAATATAAGATACTGCTACTTTGGCAACATCCATTTTCTCGTTTCTATTCAATACTTGACGATCATTAAAGGGAATTTCATCATCATCAGAATCATCCATGGCAACCGCACCACCATGTGTCCGCTGAAGTTTGTTTTTCGCTTCAAGCTTCTCTAAATCTCGGCGAATCGTTTCCTCTGTCACAGCAAATAGCTTACTTAATTCATTTACTCTTACGTTTTTCTTATCGTTAATAATTTGAACAATTTTTTTATGTCTTTCAGGCACTAACATATTCAACACTCCTATTCTTCAACAATGACACCTTTTTTTAATATGATATTGGCATATAATGCTTTTTCGCTTGTAGTCACAATTGCATATGCCTTTTTCGCACGTTCATAAAATGATTCCCTTGATAGATATTCTGCTTTAAAGACATTTTCACTTTTTGTGACGAGTTCTTCGTATTCCTTCCAAATTTGTGGACGCTCAACTTCTTTACCATGCATCATCAAACAAATCGGATTTTCAACATATGTGTCCAATGGCATTAAGAACAATATCCCTTCCAATATAGATGCTAAGTCATTACCATCTAAACGCACTATTTTTTCATTATGTGAGGCTGCGGGAAAATTTCCATCCGCTATAACAATCTCATCACTATGCCCCATTTCCATTAAAACTTTTAAAAGTTCAGGTGAAATACAGGGTTTTATATGTTTTAACATGTGGTTTCTCCTTTGTTTATATTTTATTTTTTTGTTTCATTTGATAATACCAAATATTTTAAACAATTCAAACAAAAAATACAAAAATATGAAATTAACAAAAAAGAGTCTTAAATGTAGTTACAACACATTCAAGACCCTTTAATATATTTACTTAATGTTATTTACATATTCCTAAAATAATAATTTGAATCTCAATGCTAGATATCTATTTGGCATGCATATCTCATTTGGTTTCTTTAATAGCAGATTTCGCTAAACTAGCAATCAAAGTGTACAGCTATTTTCACGATAATGTAAACTAATTAGCAGGATTAAACTGTAAAAAAAATACACAAAAATAAACCGAGAAATCACAAGGATTTCTCGGTTTAGGTCATTTGCAATTTAAATCAATCATGATGTTGCGTGTTTTGAACGTAGGGATTGTCTAGGAAATTAAATTACCACTTACGTTTACGTGCAGCTTCTGATTTCTTTTTGCGTTTTACGCTAGGTTTTTCATAGAATTCGCGTTTTCTAACCTCTTGAATTGTACCACTTTTAGAAACAGTACGTTTGAAGCGGCGAAGAGCATCTTCAAGCGATTCGTTTTTTCTAACGACAGTTTTTGACATCTCTCTTTCCCTCCCTCCGAACACACATCAAATACGAACATTAGCATAATCAAATATGTTAATGCTGTGTACTAAAAAATTATACCTTATTGATACAAATTGGTCAATACTCATGCTCGAATTAATATTCAGAATCTGATTTTAATCCGTTCATAATTTTTACACCAGAGCTCGCACCGATTCTAGTAGCCCCAGCTTCAACCATAGCTTCTAGATCTTCCAGACTGCGAACACCACCTGAAGCTTTTACACCCATTTCTGGTCCAACAGTTTTGCGCATTAATGCTATATCAGCTGCAGTTGCTCCACCAGTTGAAAATCCAGTAGAAGTTTTCACAAAATCAGCGCCTGCTTCTTTAGATAGTTGGCAAGCAACTACTTTTTCTTCGTCTGTTAGCAAGCAAGTTTCGATGATAACTTTTACTAAAGTACCGTTAGCTGCATCAACAACAGCTTGAATATCAGATTTAACAACATCAAGTTGACCTGATTTAAGGGCACCTATATTAATTACCATATCGATTTCACTAGCACCATTTGCAATAGCATCTTTTGTTTCAAATGCTTTTGTAGCGCTTGTTTGAGCTCCTAATGGGAAACCGATAACAGTACAAACAACTGATTTAGCGCCTTCAAGATGTTTTGCTGCATCTGCTACCCATGTTGGATTGACACAAACCGAAGCAAAGTCATATTTTTTAGCTTCTTGACAAAGTGTTGCAATTTGTTCTTTAGTCGCTTCAGGCTTTAATAGTGTATGGTCAATTAATAACGCGTAGTCTTTAGTCATGAATGAAAACTCCTTTTATTTAATAGATGTACGTACCTCTTTATTTTACCACGGTTTATAGTTTTCTTTCCACTGTTATGTGTAACATTGGCCAACTGCTATAAATCAATTGATTTTGTTACAAAAAAGCCATGCCATTATATTAAATGGCATGACTTTTTTAATCATTATATATTATCTCCACAAACACAGTTTTATACTATATCGTTTAAAAATTAGTAAAAGTACAGAAAGTAACCTTACTTATTTTAACATCCCCAATGTTAAAATTATTTTTGTGAAGCTGCCCAAGCATTTTGATCTTCGATTGTTGGGTTTGCAATATAATGCCCACCTTCAATTTGAAGTGTTTGACCAGTCATGAATTTAGATTCATCAGAAGCTAAGTATACTACTGCATAACCGATATCGTCTGCTTCGCCGTGATATGGTAGTGCATGATATTTTGTATAGATATCTAATAAATCATCTGGCATATTATTTTTTGCAGCTGGAGTTAAAATAAGACCTGGTGCAATTGAGTTACAACGAATTTTATCTTTACCATACTGAGTTGCAATATATTTAGTCATGTTGACAACGCCCGCTTTAGTAGCGCCATAAGCTGTACGGATCTGGTCACTAGCAAATGCAGCCATTGAAGCTGTGTTGATAATAGAACCACCACCTGCTTTTTGCATATGAGGAATAGCGTAACGGCTACCAAGTAATACTGATTTTAAGTTCACGTTAACTAAACGATCCCATTCATCAAGGTCAATATTAACAACATCTAAATCTTTATGAATATTTGTTAAACCAACATTATTAAATAGTACTGTAATTGTACCGTATTGCTCAACAGTGAAATCCACTGCTTCTTCTACTGATTTAGCATTACCTGCATCAAGGAATACTGCAGATGCTTCATATCCTTCTTTTACTAAAGCAGCTGCGTGCTCTTTTGCACCTTCTATATTAAAGTCAGCAATAACTACTTTTGCGCCTTCTTTAGCCAATAATGTTGCTGCTGATAAACCAATTCCTGATGCTCCACCTGTGATAAGAGCTACTTTACCTTCTACACGTTTCATGAAAAATTCCTCCTGTAATAAGCGAAAATTTAAGTATGTACTAACAAAAGCCTATCATACTCTTAATTTATCGTTATATTATAACCTAACATTATGTATTTTAACATTATAATATTCATAATTAAAACAATATGCGTTTATTATTTTTTGTTTTTACTAGTAAAACTTTACTACTTTTCGAAAGGTTACTAAACGATAGACTCATATTTAGGTACTAATATCAAAAGTAAAACCCCTAAAGCGAAATTACATTCCGCTTTAGGGGTTTATGAATTTGTAATCATTTATCTAGTTTAGTTTGCTTGTACTTCTTCTAATACACGTACAAATTGACCTTCAGAAGACGGGTAACCAGCTTTTGTTACTTTCACTTTTACTAATTTACCAATCATGTCTTCATTACCTTCAAAGATAACTTTTAAATAGTTGTCTGAATAACCAGCATAAAGACCTGCATCTTTTCCTTCTTTGATACGTTCTTCAGGAATGATTTCTAATACTTCATTTTCAAATTGAGAAGCATATTCTTTGGCTAGTTGATCGTTTAGTGTTAATAAGCGGTGTACACGTTCGTTTTTCACTTCTTCGTCTACCTGATCTTCCATACGGGCTGCTGGTGTTCCAGTACGTTTAGAGTATGGGAAAACATGCAGTTCAGCGAATTTGTGATGATTGATGAAGTTATATGTTTCCATAAATTCTTCTTCTGTCTCACCTGGAAAACCGACTATTACGTCTGAAGTAACTGCTAAATGTGGTAATACTTCACGTAAACGGTCTAATCGCTCACCGAAGAATTCCATCGTATATTTGCGTCGCATGCGTTTAAGAACAGTGTCAGAACCCGATTGAATTGGAATATGTAAATGATTTACGACGATATTAGAATCTCGTAAAACTTCTATCACTTCATCGGTTAATTGACTTGCTTCGATCGAGCTAATACGCAAACGTTTTAAGCCTTTTACATTCTGTTCTAAGTCACGTAATAGTTGCGCCAGATTATAATCTTTTAGATCTTGTCCGTAACCACCTGTGTGGATACCTGTTAAAACGATTTCTAAATAACCAGCATCTACAAGTTGTTGCGCTTGATGTACTACTTCTTGTGGATCACGAGAACGCATTAGACCACGTGCCCATGGGATTATACAGAATGTACAGAAGTTATTACAACCCTCTTGGATTTTCAATGACGCACGAGTGCGATCAGTGAAATAAGGAACGTCTAGCTCTTCATATACTCGGTTTTTCATAATGTTACGTACAGCATTGATAGGCTGACGTTCATTTTTGTATTGTTCAATATAGCCAATCATTTTCGTACGGTCTTGCGTCCCAACTACAATATCTACACCGGGAATAGCCATAATTTCTGCTGGAGAAGTTTGAGCATAACATCCTGTTACGCAAATAACGGCATCAGGGTTTTGTCTTATTGCACGACGTATAACTTGGCGACTTTTCTTATCTCCTGTATTCGTAACTGTACAAGTATTAATTACATAGACATCTGCCTGATGGTCAAATTCTTTGCGTTCATAACCTTCATCTTTAAACAGTTGCCAAATTGCCTCTGTTTCATAGTGATTCACTTTACATCCTAATGTATGAAAAGCCACTGAAGACAAGGCTCGTCACCTCTTTCATTCAAATTCATAAGAAATTGCGGAAAGAACATACAGTGGTGCCGTTTCCGCACGTAAAATTCTTGGTCCTAGTGAAATACATTGACATCCTAATCCTTGTAAAGCGGTAGCCTCTTTTCGAGAAATACCGCCTTCTGGACCAAATATGACAAGGATTGACTTATAATCATACACTTTTTTTAATTGATCAGCAAACCGAGTTCGTTCTAGTTGCTTTGCATCCTCTTCATCTGCTAAAAAGACTGCATCAAATTCCGGTACTTTTTTTAGTAATTGTGAGAAGCTCACTGGCTCTTCAATTGTCGGGATATGCGTACGATGCGATTGCTCTGCTGCTTCCTTCGCAATTTTCTGTAAGCGCTCTTGCTTCTTTTTACCTTTTTTCCCATCCCATTTGACGATTGATCGTTCCGCTTCAAAAGGAAGTAATGCATACATACCCAACTCAGTTGACTTTTGAACAATTAAATCGAGTTTATCACCCTTTGGTAAGCCACAAGCGATCGTCACTTTAATAGGTAGCTCAGGTGAAGGCATTACATTGTCTGTTTTTTCTACATGAACGCCATCTTCAGTAAAGTCCAAAATACGACTGATTGTCGCTTCACCATTATGAACTACAATGATTTCATCACCTACACGCATACGCATTACTTTTGTAATATGATGCGCATCTTCACCACTAATTATGGCCAATTGATTATCAGAGGATTCATTAATAAAATATCGTTGCATAGTAACACTCCATCAATTTACTGATTTTCGTGAAATAATTGCTACCCAATCTTCCATCATCATTACTTCTTCAATAATAAAGCCTGCTTTTACAAGAGATGCTTTCACATCGTCCTTCTTCGGTTCAATTATTCCTGAAGTAATAAATAGGCCGCCTGGTTTAACAATTGTATAGGCATCATCTGTGAAAGTCATAATTACTTCAGCTAAGATATTCGCAACTACCACGTCTGCAGGTTCTTTTACAGTATCTAAAAGATTTCCTTGCATAACATCAATAGAATCTTCAACCTTATTTAGCTGAACATTTTCAATTGCAGAGCGTACCGCTACTTCATCTAAATCAAGTGCATGAACATGCTTTGCTCCAAGTAATGCTGCTCCGATGGCTAAAACACCAGATCCAGTACCAACATCTACTACTAAATCCGTATCTTTTATTGTTTTTTCTAATGCTTGTAAACATAATACAGTTGTAGGATGAGTTCCAGTACCGAAAGCCATACCAGGATCAAGTTCAATGATTAGCTCATCACTATTTACAGGTTCATAATCTTCCCAAGTTGGTACAATTGTGAAACGGTTAGAAATTTTTACAGGATGATAATACTTTTTCCATGCAGTTGCCCAATCTTCCTCATTCACTTCATTGATTGTCACTTCGTTGTGACCAATATTAATGTCATAGTTTACCAGATTATTGATGGCAACTTTAATTTCTTCAACAGTTTCACCTAAAAAGCTTGTTTCAGCTAAATAAGCTTTTACAATGACACCATCCTTAGGAAAATCTTTTGGATTTAAAGCGTAAATTTCACCAAATTGATCTGCACGTTCTTTACCATAATCCTCTGAATCCTCTATCACGACACCACTTGCTCCAGCTTCGTGTAGAATATTCGAAATTGCTTCAACCGCTTCACTCGTTGTATGGATGGATAGCTCCGACCATTTCACTTGTAGCCAACTCCCTTATTCACCTTTAAATTTGTTTTTTATTTTATCAAACAAAGTGCTACCTTGCTCTTCTGGGATATCACCAGAAATACTAGCAAATTCGCGCAATAATTGTTTTTGTTTTTCAGTTAATTTCTTCGGCGTTACTACGCTTACGATTACATGTTGATCGCCAGTACCATAACCATGAACGTTTTTAACACCTTTTCCTTTTAAGCGGAATCTGTCACCAGATTGAGTACCTGTAGGAATCTTCATCTTCACTTTACCATGAACTGTTGGTACTTCAATATCATCACCAAGTGCCGCTTGAGCGAATGTAATTGGTAATTCTAAATAAATATCATCACCGTCACGTTCAAATTTATCATGTGCACGAACATGGAATACGATGTAAAGGTCACCTGCTGGCCCACCGTTAGTACCCGCTTCACCTTGACCACTTACGCGCAATTGTTGACCATCATCAACACCTGCTGGAATCGTAACTTTGATTTTTTTACGTTTTTTAACTGTACCTGCACCGTGACATGTTGAACATTTATCTTTGATAATTTGACCAGAACCTTTACAGTAACCACAAGTACGGCGGTTTACCATTTGACCAAATGGTGTTGAAACTGTCTCATTTATCTGGCCTTGGCCATTACAGTGTGAACATGTATCTTTTGATGTACCTGGTTTTGCACCAGATCCATGACAAGTTTCACAAGTTTCATCACGAGGGATTTCGATTTCAGTTTCTTTACCGAATACCGCTTCTTCAAAACTAATTGTCATGCGATATTGTAGATCATCACCTTTTGTTGGTGCATTCGGATCACGACGACGGCTTCCGCCACCACCGCCAAAGAATGAACTGAAAATGTCTTCGAAACCGAAGCCATCTCCGCCGCCGAAACCACTTCCACCAAATCCTTGGTTTGGATCTTGATGTCCGAACTGGTCATAGCGCGCTTTTTTCTGGTCATCACTTAATACTTCATATGCTTCAGCAATTTCTTTGAATTTCTCTTCTGCCCCAGCCTCTTTATTCAAGTCAGGGTGATATTGTTTAGATAATTTACGATAAGCTTTTTTAATTTCGTCTTTTGACGCTGATTTTTGAAGACCTAAGACTTCATAATAATCACGTTTATTCATTTTTCACACTCCGCTCCGTTTGCATAAAATATATTGTAACATGGAAAGAACAAATGACAAAAAACATTGAAAAAAGCCAAAGCCCGAGGCGGTCTTTGGCTTCTTTCAAAACAACAATGCATACGTTAATATACACTGTTCAAGCGCCATTAAAGATGCGCTCTATTTTTTAGCATTATTTGTTATCGTCAACTTCAGTGAAGTCTGCATCAACTACACCGTCATCTTTTTTATCAGCTGTTGGGCCTTGTTCGCCTTGTGCTGCTTGTTGTTGTTGAGCTGCTTGCTCATATACTTTCATCACAAGTGGTTGAAGAATACCTTCTAATTTTTCTTTAGAAGTTTTGATGCCTTCGATTTCGCCAAGTTCAATTGCTTTTGTTAGCTCTTCTTTAGCATCTTCTACTGATTTTTTCTCATCTTCAGTAATTTGTTCACCAAGGTCAGAGATTGTTTTATCTACTTGGAAAACAAGTTGATCTGCTTCGTTGCGAAGTTCAGCTTCTTCTTTACGTTTTTTATCTTCTTCAGCATGTAATTCAGCTTCTTTTACCATACGTTCGATATCTTCATCAGATAATGAGCTATCAGATTGGATAGTAATCGTTTGTTCTTTTTGAGTCCCTAGGTCTTTAGCTTTAACGTTTACGATACCGTTTTTATCAATATCGAATGTTACTTCGATTTGAGGAATGCCACGTGGTGCAGCAGGGATATCTGAAAGTTGGAAACGACCTAAAGTTTTGTTATCAGCAGCCATTGGACGTTCACCTTGTAATACGTGAATATCTACAGCAGGTTGGTTATCTGCAGCTGTTGAGAAAGTTTGTGATTTTGAAGTTGGGATTGTTGTATTACGATCGATTAATTTAGTGAACACGCCACCCATTGTTTCGATACCAAGTGATAATGGAGTTACGTCAAGAAGTACAACGTCTTTTACATCACCAGTTAATACCCCACCTTGTACTGCAGCACCCATAGCTACTACTTCATCAGGGTTTACACCTTTATGCGGTTCTTTACCTGTTTCTTTTTTCACTGCTTCTTGTACTGCAGGAATACGAGTTGATCCACCAACAAGGATTACTTGATCGATTTCTGAAGCAGATAATCCAGCGTCTTTTAATGCTTGACGAGTTGGGATCATTGTACGTTCAACTAAGTCAGCAGTAATTTCATTGAATTTTGCACGAGATAGAGAAACTTCTAAGTGTAATGGACCAGCTTCACCAGCAGTGATGAATGGTAGTGAAATTTGAGTTGTAGTAACTCCTGATAATTCTTTTTTCGCTTTTTCAGCAGCGTCTTTTAAACGTTGTAACGCCATTTTATCTTTAGCTAAATCAATACCGTTTTCTTTTTTGAATTCAGCAACTAAGAAATCGATGATTTTTTGGTCAAAGTCATCTCCACCAAGAGCGTTATCACCAGCTGTTGCTTTTACTTCAAATACTCCATCACCTAGTTCAAGGATTGATACGTCGAATGTACCACCACCAAGGTCAAATACTAAAACAGTTTGATCTACATCTGTTTTTTCTAAGCCGTAAGCAAGTGCTGCTGCTGTTGGTTCGTTGATAATACGTTCAACTTCAAGACCAGCAATTTTACCAGCGTCTTTTGTAGCTTGACGTTGTGCATCGTTGAAGTAAGCAGGAACTGTAATTACAGCTTGTGTTACTTTTTCACCTAAGTAGTCTTCAGCGAAGTCTTTTAAATGTTGTAAGATCATTGCTGATACTTGTTGAGGAGTATATTCTGTACCTTCTACATTTACTTTGTAGTCAGTACCCATATGACGTTTAATAGACATGATTGTGTTTGGGTTTGTAATTGATTGGCGTTTTGCAACTTCACCAACTTGGCGTTCGCCGTTTTTGAATGCTACAACTGAAGGTGTAGTACGTGCGCCTTCTTTGTTAGCGATAACGATTGGTTCGCCACCTTCTAATACTGATACACATGAGTTTGTAGTACCTAAGTCAATACCGATAATTTTGCTCATTTCATAGTCCTCCTAGATTTGATTCATTTTTCATTTTTTCGTCTCAATATTTCTTTATTCATTAACTTTAACCATTGCTGGTCGTAATATTCGATCTTTCAACTTATACCCCTTTTGTAGTTCTTGTAAAACGATTCCTTGTTCTTTAGAATCATCTTGTTCTTGCATAACTGCGTGGTGAATGTTTGGATCAAACGCTTCGCCTTCAGATGCTACAGGTTCTAAGCCTTCTTTTGTTGTTGCTTCTATTAGTGAACGGTATACCATTTCAATCCCTTTTTTCATGGATTCGGCATCTTCCGTTGTTGCCTCAACTTGTAAAGCTCGTTCGAAATTGTCTAATACCGGAAGTAAATCCGTTAACAAATTTTGCGCACGATACTTTTCTTGCGCTATGCGCTCAGTTTGTGTACGACGTTTTAAATTGTCATAGTCAGCACGTAATCGCAGGAAACGACTTTCTGATTCATCAAGCTTTTGCTCTAGAGCTGTGATTTCTGCTTGATGTTGCTCCTCAACCGTTAGTTCAGTTGTAGCTTCTACAGCTTCAGCGTCTACTACGTTTTCTTCTTGCTCATTTAGTTGTTCTTCTACAACTGTGTTCTCTTCTACTGCTTGCTCTTTAAATTCATTTGCTTTAGACACTTTTCATCCTCCTATAATGTCGCTCTCTACCTCGGTTTTTGTGTCAGCTGGCGAGTTAAATCGCCACTCATAAAGTCGAGTAATGCAACGACACGTCGATAATCCATCCTTGTAGGCCCGATAATTGCTATTGAACCACTTTGTCCCTCACCTACCGAGTAAGATGCTGTGATTACACTGCATTCTTCCATCGCCAAATGATTATTTTCAGAACCAATACGGATTTGAATCCCTGATTGGTTCATCGGGAAAATGGATTGGATTTGAGTAGTTTTTTCCATTAGTTCCATAAGCATTCGTACTTTGTTTATGTCATGAAACTCAGGTTGGTTGAACATATTCGTTTTGCCACCATAGAAAATTTTACCTTCTGATTGATGTGCTGTCACGTCTATTAATGACGAAAGTAATCCGTCATACGTACCAAGATGTTGTTTTATAACCGCTGCTGTTTCAAGTTCGAGCTTCATTTGTAGTTGCTCTAACGGAACGCCAATCAGTCGTTCATTTAAAATATTGACGACCTTCTCAATATCCGACGGGGAAAAATCCGACGGTAATGAGAAAATGCGATTTTCCACATGTCCATTATCAGTAACGATAATAGCGACTGCAGAATCAGCTGTTAAAGGTACAATTGAAAATCGTTTCACTTTATGCAACTGCACATCTGGTCCTAATAATATAGATGTGTAAGACGTCAATTCAGATAATATCGTAGCTGACTTGCGAATGACTTGTTCAGTTTCCATAATCCGATCTTGGAAAACAGATTGGATTTTGTGAATCTCGTTTGTTGTAATTATTTGAGGTTTTAGCAAGTGATCCACATAAAATCTGTAACCTTTTTCAGACGGTACTCGCCCCGATGAAGTATGCGTTTTTTCTAGGAAACCTAGTTCTTCTAAATCCGCCATTTCATTACGAATGGTTGCTGGACTAAAAGTAATGCCTTCCTTCTTCGAGATTTGTCGAGAGCCAACTGGTTGAGCTGACATAATGAAGTCATCTACGATTACTTGCAATACTTGTAACTGCCGATTTGTTAGCATGATCATCACCTCTGTTAGCACTCACTTAAGAAGAGTGCTAATACTATATTTAACTTATCAAATCTATTATTTTATGTCAACGGAAACGCATGTGTTTATAGTAAAAATTCTTCAAAAACTTCATTTCCTACAAAACGTCCTTTTTTCGTTAACTTTACAGCTTCTTCATCATTTGAAATAAGACCTGCTGAAACAAGCATTTGTAGTTTTTCACTATATACACTTTCAATCGTACAGCCAAACTTCTCTTTAAAGTGCGATTTTGAAATTCCTGCTGTTTTACGTAAACCTAAAAAAAGTTCTTCCTCTATTTTTTCACTTTGTGTTACTTCATGCGTTTTTAGTATGGGTCTTTCACCAGCTTCTAATGTACTGATATATTTTTTTAATGGTGCATGATTTGAGTAACGAGTGCCATTGACATATCCATGAGCTCCTGCACCAAAACCTGCGTATTCATCATTGTCCCAATAAATACGATTATGAATAGAAGAATGCCCTTCTTTGGCGAAATTACTTATTTCGTATTGATGCCAGCCGTGTGTTTCCATTTGTTGCATCAATTCTTCATACATATCTGCCTCTTGATCTTCACCTGGCAAACTCAATTTCCCTTTGTTCATCAAGTTATAGAAAATCGTTTTAGATTCTACAATAAGTGAATAGGCTGAGTAATGCGGAAGATTTAAGTCAAAAGCAATTTTTAGTGTTTCTTTCCATTCATCCATCGTTTGACCAGGTAGTCCGTACATTAAATCAATACTGATGTTCTTGAAACCAACTTTTTTCGCTTCCTCGATTGTTTCAAAAACGTCATCATTGGAATGAGTACGCCCTAGTTTTTTTAATAATTCTGGTTGAAACGCTTGTACACCAAGACTTAAACGATTTACACCACCGTTAAAAAGTACTTCCAATTTTTCTTTCGTTAATTCATCAGGATTTGCTTCTGATGTAAATTCTTTTACATGTTCCATTGGGATGTATGTTTTGATCAATGTTAGAAGACGTGAAAGTTGTGTTGGTGATAATGATGTTGGTGTTCCTCCGCCTAAAAATATTGTTTCAATATGACTGAAAGCTTCTTTGTTTTCAGTCCATAATTTCATTTCTATACCTAATGCTTCTATATATTCATCGACAGGCTGGTTTTTGAAAAATACTTTATTAAAATCGCAATAATTGCAAATTTGATGGCAAAATGGAATGTGTATATAAACGCCTCTGGCCAATCTGATTCCTTCTTTCTTGTCGAAAATTGACTATTTTTTGTGACTTCACTCTTTAAACACGTAGCTTCATTCTATAGTATTTAAGCTGAAACGCAAAACAATGAATAACATCACTTTTAAGCATAAAAAAAAGTTACAGCGATAATAATACCCACTGTAACTTCTCTACACTGCTTTTTTATATTCAATAAGCTCTTGCTGTATATTTGGTCCCACTCGTTTAAGTTCATTCAACTTCTCTTGCATATGAGCCACTTGAGTCTCAAAAGCCAAAAGTTCAGCTTCTAACGTTTCCATTAAGCGATCCAAACGGTCGTTTCCATCACGATGTTCGATTTGAACTCACTCCTTACATTTATTAATCCCTAATTCCACTATATTTATAGTGTTTACTAAGCTTATCAAAACTTTTGTATTTTGGATACCTCAAATCTCACTTTTTAGCGAATAATGTCGAAAATTGATCAGATTATATTTAATTTATCCCCTCATTATTTATTTACCCTTTTATATTTTCATTAAACCTATAAAACGTTCTTAAAGAAAAAATATCTTAGGTTCTGTTTTAAATAAAAAAAGCGGTGGCAATATGGTGGATTAAAACCTCCATACTACACAACCACTTAGTTATGTTTATTTATCATACTGATAAATGAATATTATTTTTTAGGCGTGTCATCGTCCATTTTAAGTACAGCCATGAATGCTTCTTGGGGTACTTCAACTGAACCTACTTGCTTCATGCGTTTTTTACCTTCTTTTTGTTTATCTAAAAGTTTACGTTTACGAGAGATATCCCCACCGTAACATTTAGCTAGAACGTTTTTACGCATCGCTTTAATAGTAGATCTCGCCACAATTTTTTGACCAATTGCAGCTTGAATCGGTACTTCAAATTGTTGACGTGGAATAAGATTTTTTAGTTTTTCAACGATTACTTTACCACGTTCATATGCAAAATCATTGTGTACAATAAAGCTTAGTGCATCGACTTGTTCACCATTTAAAAGGATATCCATTTTCATCAATTTAGATGGCTGATAACCTATTAATTCGTAATCAAATGAAGCATAGCCTTTCGTACTTGATTTTAATTGGTCAAAGAAATCATAAACGATTTCAGAAAGTGGAATCTCATAGTAAATACTTACACGAGTAGAATCGATATAATCCATTGTCATGAAATTACCACGTTTGCGTTGGCAAATTTCCATAACAGCTCCAACATAATCGTTAGGTACCATAATTGTTGCTTTTACATAAGGTTCTTCAATACGGTCGATTTTTTGTGGATCTGGCATCATTGACGGATTGTCCACTTGAACTTCAGAACCGTCTGTCATCTGCACATGGTAGATTACGCTAGGTGCAGTAGTGATCAGATCGATTTTAAATTCACGTTCAATACGCTCTTGAATGATTTCCATATGAAGTAAACCTAAGAAACCGCATCGGAATCCGAAGCCTAATGCTTGTGAAGTTTCAGGCTCATATTGTAATGCCGAGTCGTTTAGCTCTAGCTTTTCTAATGCATCTCTAAGATCATTGTACTTAGCCGTATCGATTGGGTATAAACCACAATAAACCATAGGATTTAACTTACGGTAACCAGCTAATGGTTCTACTGCAGGGTTGTTTGCTAAAGTAATTGTATCCCCTACGCGTGTATCCCCTACGTTTTTGATAGATGCTGTTAAGAAACCTACATCACCGACAGTTAACTCTTTGCATAGTGTTGGCTTAGGTGTTGATACACCCACTTCAACAACTTCAAATTCTTTTCCAGTTGCCATCATACGAATCTTATCGCCTGCTTTAACTGTTCCTTCTACAACTCGGATGTAAGTAATTACCCCACGATATGAATCATATAAAGAATCGAAAATTAAAGCTTTAAAAGGAGCATCTGGATCACCTGTAGGCGCTGGTACTTTTTCAACAATTTGTTCTAAAATATCTTCTATTCCGATACCTGCTTTAGCAGAAGCAAGTACTGCTTCAGATGCATCTAAACCGATGACATCTTCTACTTCTTGACGTACGCGCTCTGGATCTGCTGAAGGCAAATCGATTTTATTAATAACAGGAAGAATTTCAAGGTCATTGTCTAACGCTAAATATACGTTCGCAAGTGTCTGTGCTTCAATACCTTGAGCTGCATCGACAACTAAAATAGCACCTTCACAAGCTGCAAGACTACGAGATACTTCGTATGTGAAATCGACGTGTCCAGGGGTATCGATTAAATGGAATGTATAAATCTCTCCATCTCTAGCTTGATAATGTAATTGAACTGCATTTAATTTGATGGTAATGCCACGTTCTCTTTCTAAATCCATAGAATCTAGAAGCTGATTTTTCATTTCACGGGAAGTTAAACTTTTTGTAGTTTCCAATATACGGTCTGCTAATGTTGATTTCCCGTGGTCAATATGAGCAATAATGGAGAAATTTCTAATATTTTCTTGTCGTTTCAAACGTTCTTCTCTGTTCATGCGTGTCCACTCCTATATAAACTATTTTGAATTATAGCAGTGAACAGCTATTTTATGCAATATTATGATGAAGTTTGATTTGAAAATGCTTCCGAAATTGCTCTTGCTAAAATTGCAATTGTACGGTTTAATTCATCTTCTGTATTATCTACTCCACCTAATTCAACTACTAGCAGTTTTTTCGATAGATCTTGGTTATATATTCCATTTACGCCCGAACCTTCTTTTTTTATTACACCTCTAGAGATATTAGGAACTAGTTGATTTAAATGCGCAGATAGCTGTTCCGCGTAAGCTTCGTTAAATTTGTATTGTTTATTTTCAGCACCAAGAACAATAGCAATACGTGCATATTTTTCACCGTCTAAAGTTGCTGTTGTGGCTTTTTTATTTGCTGAATCACGATGAATATCTAGCACCAAATCATATTCTTTTTTTTCTAATTGTTTTTTCACATATGGTCTTACAGCATCATATGCTTTATACAGTGGTATATTTTTCTTCTGCATTTCTGACATGGTATCAACTTCTAAAATATCAGTTGAGAGATCATTTTGCTTAAAATGGGCTTCGATGATTGAACCTAGTTGTAAAACATTAGTTGCATCATGATAGGCTGTTATTTTCTGTTTATGGCTTTTCAAAATAGGATAGTAAGCTTCATGGGAATGCGTGAAATATATTAGTGTTTTAAATGAAGCGTCCTTATTATTTATCAAAGCATTTTTTTCAGTGGCAGTATTGGCGGCATAGACTATTTTCGTATCTTGTTTTGATGATTGTGTTGTAGCCTCTTGCTGTGGCCAGATTGGTAACTTTACAGTGATAATTGGCAGCATAAAGAAAAAGAATAGAAGACCAATCCACATTTGCATTTTCCGTCGCATATAACATCCCCCTCCTCCTATCAATGTATGGAGGAGGAGAGCTAATTAGAACTTTCTAGGTACTTTCAATCCATTCCGTTAATGTATCAGAAATCAGGTATGCATAGTTGTGTACCCACTCATCTATGTTTTTCGGTGTTACGAATAATCGGTCGTGCCCTACGAGAGACTCTTCAAATAGTTGTAGACGTTCTTCTTTCGGCCAAGTCGACCATTCGCCAAAAATTGGTTTGATTACTTCTAAATCTACCTTAGACGTGTCTGATGGTCTCCATGGTGTTACGGATAAAGCTGAGGATGGACTATTTTTTTCCTGTATTTTGGCTGCAATAGATTGGAAAAGTGTATCGACAGCATCTGCGATAAGTACTGGTCCATCGACAACTGTAGGTAAGCCAATTGCAGTCACTGGACAACCAATTGTTTCTTTTGAAATTTCTTTACGCATATTACCTACACCAGATCCAGGATGAATTCCCGTATCTGTCATTTGAATGGTTTTACAAAGTCGGTTACTTGCTCTTGTAGCAAGTGCGTCTACTACTATAACTAGTGCTGGTTTTATTTGCTCTGCCAATGCTTTTATAAAAGAGCTCGTTTCATAGCCAGTCTGCCCTGTTACTCCAGGTGCATAAATAATACAACGCTCTTGAATCGATGTGGCACTATTTTGTAGCTCATCAATAGCTAGCGGCCCTACAGCATCTGGTGTAATCGTCTTATTCCCTAAACCAATGATAAGTACTTTGCCTTCCTTATTATCCTTAATAAAAGGATGTAGTGTTGTTAATTCCTCTGCTAAAACTTCACCTAGTTGCTTGAAGCCTTCCTCATCATCTGGCGTTAATGTTGGAATGGTAAAAGTAAAATATGTTCCTTGTTTCTTTCCTATTTCATCTGCGCCACTCGAATCGACATCTACACGTGTAATTTTAACGCGCCCACGCTCTTCCTCTAATACCTTAATACCTGTGGATTCACGTAATGTTTCCCGCTCTTCTGCGGTCTTATGATTAATAAATTCTTCCGTCTCATCTACTAAATCTGTACGATACCATTTATTGTTTTCCAAACTAATCACCTCACTTTTTATTTTGCTCTAACTGTCAAGTAAATATTCTTTGCATTTGATGCTTGATTTTTATACTGTGATTTGCTAAAATGATGACTGTTGTATAGACACTTGAAACAGTTGAGAATTTACTCATCTCGATCCTTTTTAGGAGGTGAAAGTTAATGCCAAATATTAAATCTGCTATCAAACGCGTAAAAACTAACGCAAAAGTTAATGCACAAAATTCGCAAGTGAAATCTGCTATGCGTACTGCTGTGAAAAAAGCTGAAACTGCTTTAGTTGCTAAAGAAGATAACGCAAAAGAACTTTTAAGCGTAGCTGTTAAATCATTAGATAAAGCAGCATCTAAAGGCTTAATCCACAAAAACGCAGCTTCTCGTCAAAAAGCTCGTTTAATGAAAAAAGCTTAATCCATAATGGATTCAAAGGGACTAGAGATATTTCTCTAGTCTTTTTTTGTGTTTAAAATTTAAATATTTTATAAGAATTACATTAAAGCAAATTGCTGTTATCGAAATACCCACAACTAACAACTTCGTAGCAAACTCCAATTAACCATTTACCACAAATCTTTCAATAAAAGGAAATATTGTTATAATAAACACTATACTGTACCTACCAAGTCATTACCTAAAGGCACTTAGTACGGTTTTAGAGACTTATTTGGAAAGAAGGTATTATGCATGGATATAACTTTTTTATTCATTAGTCTTTACTTAACTCCAATTTTAAGCATTATTTTTTGTCTAAATCTCGTGGCAATCCTAAAAAAAATAAAGAGAGATGAAAAAACTGCTAAAAATACATTTTGGCTTACAACATCATTTCTTTTGATTGTATGGAGTATTGCAGTATCAGCTATATTAGGGGCATATTAGACATACTTGAAGAAATACGCTTTTATCAACGGTCCATTTTTTATACTTAACAGATAAGACCAATGATTTCCGCTGCGGTGGACGCTTTCCGCGAGCGGGCGCCAAGTCGCTTCGTCGCTACGCTCCTGCAGGGTCTTGACTGTCCCGCTTTTCCCGCAGGAGTCGCCACCTTGTAAAAAATACCTTGATTAAAAATAATCCAGATATAAAAAGAAGATATTTTAAATAAAAAAACATATAAAATAACAAAAGACATTCAGAATATGACTATTCTAAATGCCTTTTGTCGACAAATTGAAGCACTCTCAAATGTGAATGCTTTTCTGTTATATTGGTCTCATCATAAATAATTCTAAATAGCGTTCTCTCCGACCGCTCATTGTTTTTAACTGATAATCAACTTCGCTTAATCCAAATAATGCTTTTAGTAAACTATCCTCTGAAATTTTTCGACGCTCTTCAACTATTCGTTTAACTCGATAAGGATTGACCTTTAGTTGTTTCGCAATTTGTTGCGAATGATATCCCTTTTTTAGTAAATAATAAACATTCGACATTAAACGAATCTGGGATGCAAGTAAAGCTACTAGAGCAATTGGTTCTTGTTTTTGACGAATAAGATCATGGTAAATCGTTAAAGCACTAGAAACATCTCTGTGTAAATAAGCATTGAGCATCTTAAAAGCATCTTGCTCAAGCGTTTTCGCAACCATTTCCTCGACTAGAGCTTGCGTAATTGTATTTTCATTACCTAAATATAAGCTCAATTTTTCTATCTCTGACTGTAAATGAAGCATGTCCATACCTACTAGCTCGATTAATTTACTAATAGCATCTTGGTCGATTGTTTTTTGTTTCTGACTTACTTCATTTTGCACCCAAACCATTAAATCATTTTCTTTCGGTGTTTCAGCAAGCATGTAAACAGCTCTATCTTTCATTAACTTTGTTACTTTTTTACGCTCATCTAGTTTTTCATAAGGTGCAATGAAAATTGTAATCGATGTATCTGACGGATGATCTAGCCATTTTTCTAAGCGTTTTAAATCATGGTCAATTTTCTCTTTACCCTTTTCTGTTGCTTTTAAGAACGATGCATTTTTTGCAATGATTAGTTTTTGGCTTGAGAAGAATGGGATCGTATCAGATTCATCTATCACATAATCAACTGGTTGTTCATCCAAATCAATAGTGATTGTTTCAATATCTCCATCTTCATCAAGTTTCGTTTTAATACGCCTGATTGTTTCATCTATAAAATAAGACTCTACGCCTGCAAGTAAATAGACTGGCTGTAAATCTCCCTTTTTTATACTTTTCCATAATGTTGAAAACATAGTCTCACCTCTAATTGACATTGCTTATAGTATACCGTAATTTTCTCATTTTGTGAGTTTGAACAAATTGTGTCATTCTAGAGCAGGCATCTATTTTTACCTTTTCAATATAGCTTTTTTAATAGGCATACCGTATAATTAATGAGAATTAGGAGGGGTAGCAATGAATCCATTTGAAGAAAACGTTCAATCAAAGCGTAACGACGCAATCGACTCAGGAGTAGGTTTTGGCGTATCATTCGTATTTTTCGCACTTATTTTCATCATTGCGACTGTCATCGATTACGCAGCTCTATAAGATACAGTTAAAAAGACATTATCAATTTGATGATGTCTTTTTCTGTTTGTACAGATCTATTGTTTTAAAAACTATAAATCCATTCTTGGTAACCGTTACCTCAATTGTCCCCACTTCTGCTGTATTTAAAGTTGGTAACTTCATCTCTTCAAACCTTGCAACAACATCCTTATTCGGATGACCGTAGCGATTATTTAACCCACTAGAAAATATCGATAAACGGGGCTGTACTAAATTTAAGAATGGTTCAGTTGAAGACGTCTTGCTGCCATGATGCCCCACTTTCAAAATGTCCATATCTGAAATAGATTCTGTATAATTATCTACCAAGGTCATTTCCCCTGATTGTTCTAAATCACCTGTGAACAAAGCTTGAAAACTTGAATGTTGTAACAGTAAAACAAGAGAATCGTCATTGCCTTCATAAATCAAATCATTTGGAGATAAATAAGTTAATGTAGTGTCTCCTTGCACCCAACTTCTCCCTGCCATTTGCTCACGAATTGGAATACGCTCCTTTTGTGCAAAGTCTACAACATCTTTCATAACTGATTTTTGCCAAGAATTTGGGGATACATGAATCTCCTTTACTCGAATTTCTTCCATAACTTCTTCAGCACCTTCAGCATGGTCTGCATCAGCATGTGTTAATATAAGCGTATCTACAGCCCGTATACCACTTCCTTTTAAATAAGGAACAACAATCCCTCTCCCAACCTCATAAGGCTTTCTAGACTCCTTCCATGCCTCCTGATCAAACCTCAGTACTCCCCCTGTGTCTATGACATAAATTTTCTTACGAAACGGTAATTCAATTATGGTACAGTCTCCTTGTCCAACGCTTAAAAATATAATTTTTAAATCTCTATGCCAAGAAGGACTTTCATGAATTAAAAATGCAGGAAATAAAAGTGTTAAAGTAATAAGAAACCAATGTTTCCTCTGTTCTACCTGTATTAATACTGTGACGACACTAACAAATGCTAAAAGTAGGAGCCAGAAAGAGGGTCTTCCAGGAGCCCACATTTGATATGGGATAGCCTGTAACCACATAATAACCTCGGACAATAACTCGCGAGCAGGTTCATAAATGACAAAACAAAGCCGAGCTAAAGGATTTGCCATATATGTTAGCAGTAATAATAATAAATTTACTGGCAGCACAACAAATGAAAATAACGGGACAAAAAAGATATTTGTAATGAATGACGACAAGCTGATTTCAAAGAAATGATATAAAAGCAATGGATAGACGAGTAGCTGGCAAACAAAGGTAATCGCAAATGATTTTTGCCACGTATTTCTAGCTAAAGAAAATATATGACCCGAAAATAATAACGAGAGAGTCGCTAAATAAGATAACTGAAAGCCAATTTGAAATACTACACTTGGTTGCAATAGTACAAACCCAATAAAACTCAATGCTAAAGCATCATCAGTTGCTAAATGATTCGAGACAATTCTACTTATCATTACAAGCTCTACGACCGACACCGCCCGCCAAACAGAAGGCGCACCACCTGCTAAGCAAGCATAAATAGGTAACGCTATAATAAGAACCCACGTCGCATGTTCTCTGCGAATACGCAATCTCAGTAATAATTCATACACAAGCATCGAAACGAGCCCAACGTGCAAACCTGAGATAGCAAATAGATGTGTTATACCAAGTTTCTGATACGCCCGCTCAACATCCATATCGACATTTTCACGTTCACCAATTAAAAGCGACTGTGCTTCAGCTACTAAACTTTCTGGAAATGTATTTTCTATATGTTTTTTCACTTTAAACCTTTGCTCTGCGAAAAATGTAGAGAGTGAATTTTCTTTTTTCACAAATCGAAAACTCTTAACTTCAAAAATACCTTGCGCACTATTGCTTTCAATATATTTTGCCATAGAAAAAGCGTAACGATGTGCAGGCATCGAAGGGTCAACTAATTCTCCTGAAACTTGAAAAACTGTACCACTTAATGATTGCTCTTCAAATTTCTTCTTTTGCCGTTCTGATTGGAGAGTGAAAATAATATATACTTTTTGACCATTTGGTAATATTGCAAAGCCTCTTAGCTTTTGTCCATTCACCTTATATTGATCGGTCCAAGTAATATTTATTTCATTTGGAATAGGGGTAAGTCTTGCAGATAAAATATGTGAGAAATAACTATAAGAGGAGAGAGTAACAACAATGATACATAGTATTATGGCTATCTTTTCTTTTTTTAGATATAGACAAATACTATAGGGGATTAGTATAAATAGTAACTTTACCGATTCATGAGCAGCAATAGTTGCTAATAGAATCGGCAAAGCAAAATAGATTATTTTATGTCGGATATTTGTAAGCCAAATAGTTCTTTCACCTTCTCTTCAAAAGGTGCCAATTCCTCATTTGAAGCACCACTGTCACGTAACTTATTTAATAGTTCGACGTACAGTGCCATTTTTTCATTGCTTAAGAAGTCAATCTTACGATCATCAAAAGGAACATGTACCACATTAACGCCAGCTTGCTTAAACAATTCAATAGCATACTCGTTGTTTTTGTAATCCGTTGCGTAATATAAATTATGAATTCCTGATTGAATAATAGATTTTGTACAAGGGAGACAAGGGAAATGCGTCACATATAAATCTGCTCCATTTGTTGATGTGCCATATTTTGCACATTGCAATAATGCGTTTGTCTCTGCATGCACTGTACGAACACAATGGTTATCTACAACATAACATCCTTTGTCGATACAATGATCATCTCCAGAAATCGAACCGTTATAGCCCCCTGCAATAATACGTTTATCACGCACAATTGTCGCACCAACAGCTAACCTTGTACATGTACTTCTTAATGCTAATAAATGGCTTTGTGCCATGAAAAATTGATCCCAAGTAATACGCTCCATATGAATGCCTCCTGAATAAATCGTTCTACTATAAATTTAGCCATAACCAACTAGAACCGTCAATGGACCATCTATTGAACAGTAATAAAGTCGCGTAAATTTTCGAACGTTTTATCGCCAATTCCTGTGACATTTTTTAGATCTTCTATCGTTTTAAAAGGACCGCTTTCATCACGATAACTTAAAATCGCTTTTGCCTTTGAAGGGCCGACTCCGTTTAAAGTCATAAGTGCTGCTTCATCAGCCGTATTTAAATTGACCTTATCTGACTGACTACCAGTTTGACTTACACTACCTGATTGAGTAGATGGAATTGATGTCGATTGTTGAACACTAGCAATCGCTTGTACTTCCGAAGGCTCCTCACCTATTTTGGGTACATAAATAACCATTTCATCTTGCAACCTCTGGGCATGGTTGATACTTACTGAATCGGCATTTTTTGAATAGCCTCCAGCAAGTAAAATTGCATCAATCACCCTACTATCTGCAGATAATGAGTAGACACCAGGGTTTTTGACAGCACCTTTGACATCCACAATAATAGATGTATCTGCAATAATGTTTTGTGACTCTTGTTGCTCTGTATTTGATGGTTCTTCCGTTTTTGTTTTTTCTGGGATTGTTTCGAAAATGTCGGTTTGGGGAGTGTCCGACTGGTTTTGGGAGAAGTAGAAATAAAAAAAACACGACAAAATTAAGATCCCTGGGAGGAGATACTTTTTGCCATACTGCTTCAAAAAAGTAGGAATTAGTCCGCACCATCCTTTCTTTTCAGAAGGCATAACATACGAAGCTAATTCCATATTATAGTATTTTTTTGTAATTGAAAAGAGTTTATTTCACAGCATGGAAGAATATTCGTTCAGATTCTGCATCTGGAGCTTCTTCCGAATAATCTGCTGTAATTGACACATCGGAAAATCCAGCGTCACTAAGCCATTTAACATATTGCTCAACAGGGAATGTACGTTGGTAATGGTACTCTTCAAATCGTTCGAAAAGTTGCTCATTTGCTTGTACATAAAACGTCATATCATGGTGTACTGAATGCTGGGCTTCCCCTGCCTCTGTATCCCAAATATAAGTTATTTCTCCGTCATCATACGTAAATGGACCGTCTAAGAAAATAGCATCCATTTTGAATAATGAATGAACATCAAAAAATAAATGACCACCATCACAAAGTGCCGCATAAATGCGTTCAAATGTAGCCACTACAGCCTCTTCATCCTCTAAATAGTTTAGAGAATCAATCGGAATTGTGACAACATTTAAATCAGAAAAGCCATCTAGCTCATCCATTGATTGACAAAACAGTGGTATAGCAAGTTGTTCTTTCATAAAGCGTTCACTTGCAATCGCTAGCATTTCTTCCGATAAATCAACACCACTAACAGTATATCCTTGTCGTGCAAATTTTGCAGCCATTATGCCAGTACCACAACCAACATCCAATAATTTAGGTGCTGTTGTACTCGGCGCATGTTTCACTACCCAATCTACATACTGATCGTAAGGGATATCTGTCATTAATGTATCGTATACTTCGGCAAAACGCTGGTAACTACTCATAGCTCATCAACATTGACGAATGGAGCATCTCCCCATAAGCGTTCCAAGTTATAAAAAGTACGTTCATCGCGGTGGAATACGTGTGCCACAACATCACCCATATCTACTAATATCCAGCGAGCTGCGTCAAAACCTTCTAAACGTTTTACTTCATAGCCTTCTTTTTGTGCTACATCTACCATTTCACGTGCAATTGCTTGCACTTGACGGTCAGAATTGGCATGACAAACGATAAAATGATCTGCTAATGGTGAAATTCCTTGCATATTCATTACGACGATATCCTCCGCACGTTTGTCGTCTGCCGCTTTATATGCAAGTTGTAGTAAAGTTTTAGTCATTCTTTCACTTGTCCTCTCTTTAACATCAAATCGTTATAACATTTGAATGAATCCGGATATACCGGCTGATTTTTATTTATTAAAAACATGATGGAATGACGTATACACGCAATCATCACTTCGTTTAAATCGTCACCTTTTGCAGCAGCACGTAAGTCTTCTACACCAGGATATCGACGATTTGGTTCTATCATATCTGCAATATAGACAATCTTCTCTAAATCGCTCATTCCTTTACGTCCTGTTGTATGGTAGGAGATGGCGTTTAAAATGTCTTGATCTTCTATATTAAATTCTTTTTTCGCAACATAAGCTCCCATTGGTGCATGCCAAAGTTCATGATGGTATTTTAATAGAGTGGGATCCATCTCTTTATCGATAATTTTCGATTTCATCCAATCTCGATCAGCATACTTGCATGAATCATGAAGAATTGCTGCCGTTTCAGCTTTTTTCGGATCGTTCCCAAAGCGTTCTGCCAATGTAATTGCCGTTTCAGTAACACCAATTGTATGGATATAACGTTTTTCGGGCATACGGTCTTTCATCGCTAATAATAATTCATCGCGCTCCATATAACCCTTCCTCTCGTATATACTGTTCAACTTCTGTTGGTACTAAAAAAGTAATTGTGCGATTTGTCTTCACACGCTCACGAATTATAGTTGATGATAACTCAATAAGTGGCGCATCTATTATTTGCACAGGGTATGTTGTTTCTGCTTTCGAATGAGGACGTTTAACACCAACGAACTTCACAAGCTTAAGTAGTTCATCAATTTTATACCAGTGATCAAGCATATCTATCATATCGCCACCGATTATAAAATAAAATTCACAGTCAGGTTCACTTGCAGTTAGCTTCCTCATTGTTTCATACGTATATGAAATGCCACCACTCTCTATCTCAAAAGGCTCAAGTTTAAAGTGCTCATATGAAGCAATAGCAAGCTCCGTCATTTTCAGACGGTCTTCAGCCGTGGCATCGTTAGTCGTTTGCTTATGAGGTGGTATAGCATTAGGCATGAATCTTACTTCATCTAGCCCAAGTGCATCATATACTTCATTTGCCATTATTAAATGTCCATTATGAGGTGGATTAAACGTACCACCTAATAAACCAATTCGTCGCATAAAACCAAATCCTTATTTAGATTTTGGTAATTCAATACGTTTGTTATCACGAGATTCTTTATATAATACAACTGTTAATCCAATTAATTGCACAAGTTCTGCACGAGCACCTTTAGCTAATGCTTCTGCTACTTCATGCTTATCTTCTTCACAGTTATCTAAAATACGAACTTTCATTAATTCGCGTACTTCAATTGCTTCTTTAATATGTTTAATTAATGCGTCATTCACTCCGCCTTTACCTACTTGGAAAATTGGATTTAAATGATGTGCTTCCGCACGTAAAAAACGTTTTTGTTTACCTGTTAACATTATTTCCTCCTAATTGCTCCGTTAACGACTCTTTCATAGAAGTCGTATTCGGAAACTGTCCTAACCAATGATTAAATGCTAAAGCACCTTGATGAACGAACATTCCTAATCCTGTCACCACGGTTGCCCCGCGTTGTTCTGCCGCCTGTAAAAAAGGCGTCATTAAAGGATTATACACAATATCCGCCACAATTGCTTTAGTTGAGAGCTGATCTAGTTCAAATGGCAGTTGTAATGAACCATTTTTCAGACCAGCTGGTGTTGTTTGAATTAAAATATCATAATCACCTAAAGTTGCTTCTGCTTCCTTTAGTGTAATTGCATTTGCACTACTACCTAACTCCTGACAGATTTGTTCTGCATTCGCTACGGTGCGGTTGGCAATCGTAATCGTTTGATAACCAGTGTGTTGCAGCGCAAAGGCAATACCTCTCGCTGCACCACCAGCTCCAATTAAGAGCACCCGGCCATCACGGTGCGTGTCGCCAATTGCTTCTTCCAGTGAACGTACAAAACCTAGACCATCTGTATTATAGCCTTTTAATTTGCCATCCGCTTGTCGAACAACCGTATTCACAGCACCCATTTTTTTCGCCATTGTATCAAGCTCATCTAGAAATGGGATAATGGCAGTTTTATGCGGAATTGTCACATTCCACCCACTAGCTCCAAGCATTTCCAAAGACTTTATAGCGTCTTCTAATTGCTCAGGTAACACATGGATTGGTAAATAAGCTGCATCTAAATTTTCTTCTGAGAACCATTGATTGTGCATTGCTGGAGACATCGAATGCTCGATAGGATCCCCAATAACTGCAAACCATTTTTTCATATCAAAATCCTCCTAAATAAGAGATGGACGAATTTGAACTTCCACACCTTTAGGAGCATATGCTGCAATGACAACATTAGCATTTTGAACGGTTATCCAACCTAAACCAGAAAAGACGATATCTGTTTTCGCTTCTTTAATAGAGAATTCAAAACGCACTAACTCTGGCAATTGATCGATATACTTTTCAGAAGGTGGAGCTAATAACTCACCTCTATGGGTTTCATATAAGTCATCTGCTTTTTCTAATTTTGTACGATGAATCTGTAAATCATTTGCAATATGAACAGTGAATGCAGCACGAGCACCTTGTATGAAATCAAAACGTGCTAATGCACCAACAAATAATGTCTGGCCTTCATTTAATTGGAATACTTTTGGTTTTATTTCTTTTTTTGGCATAATATATTTAAGTTCAGACGGATCTAAATAATGTGCCATTTGATGATGATTAATAATTCCTGGAGTATCAAAGATTGCTTTACCATCCTCTAAAGGAATTTCAATCATATCTAAAGTTGTTCCAGGGAAATAAGATGTCGTAATCACTTCTTTTTCACCTGTTGCTTGCTTAATAATACGGTTTATAAAAGTTGATTTACCAACATTCGTACAACCAACTACATATACGTCTTGTCCACGACGATATTCATCGATAGCAGCCATTGCTTCTTGCATGCCCATTCCTTTATGTGCACTCACAAGCATAACGTCAATTGGTTTTAATCCTAATTTCTTCGCCTCTTGCTTTAGCCAGTTAACAACTTTTTGTTTTTTCACTGACTTTGGTAGTAAATCGGCTTTGTTGGCAATTAATAATACAGGGTTATTACCTACAAAACGGTGTAAGCCCGGTAACCAGCTTCCATTGAAATCAAAAATATCAACAATTTTAACGATTAAGCCATTTTGTTGGCCTAAACCGTTTAAAATACGTAAGAAATCATCATCCGTTAATGCTACCGGTTGTAATTCATTATAATTTTTCAAACGGAAGCATCGTTGACAGATGATACTTTCCTTTTCAAGAGATGAAGCCGGTGCATAACCTGGCGCTTTTGAATCGTCTGTTTGAATAATTGTTCCACAGCCGATACAATTTGGCATTTCATTCATTTATTTATTCCTCCCAAGTTTTGACACCATGTTTTTTCAAATAATTAAAGACACGTCTTTCGACCATGCGATTAAAGCGTGTGACAAAGCCATCAGAAAGTGCAACTGGCTTCACAAGAATAGTGTGTATGCGAAGACGATTTCCACCAAGGACATCAGTCAGCATTTGATCGCCTACCATGACAACTTCATGGTGCTGCATACTCAGTCTTATTAAAGCTTGCTTAAACGCATTACCCATAGGCTTACGAGCATTAAAGATATATGGTAGCTCTAACGGATCTGCAAATGCTTTTACACGAAGCTCTTTGTTATTTGAAACGATCATTACTTGAATACCTGCTTCACGAATTGTTTTCAACCATTCGATTAGCTTTTCTGTCGCATCTGGACGATCCCATTCGACAAGTGTATTATCCAAATCTGTAATAATTCCGCGAACACCAAGTTGCTTTAGTTTGTCAGGTGTAATTTCGTAAATAGATGTGACAAATTCTTTTGGCATTAAAAAGTTATACAAATCATGTTCCCCTTATCTATCATAGTCAACGTTATTTAGTGTTTACTCACTAAACTAGACGTATTCTCTTTAATTCACTTTATCGATTATAACATATGTGCGAACGCTTCTCCCACACGAATCCGTCCATCTTTCACAACATTTTCAAGGAATGCAGCACGATTCTTTTCAAAAATCATGACAACTGTCGAACCGAAAGTGAAATAACCAACTTCCTCGCCCTTTTCCCAAATGTCTGACGTATTCGTCAATTGAATAGAATTTACGAACATTGCACCAACTTTTATCACTTCACAATGCGAGCCGTTATTCGTTTTTAGCTCTGTAACACTACGATAATTGCCAGAAATCGGCTTATCACCATATGTAAGACCAGTGCCATTAACTGGATATGACTTCGCACCAAGTATATATTGGCGAACAACTTTCCCATCAATCGGACTATGAATACGGTGATAATCTCTAGGACTTAAGTAAAAGACAATATATTGGCCATTTTCAAATGTTTTCGCATGCTCTTCCTTACCTAAAAGATCAACTAAATCATAGGTTTTCCCTTTAACAAAAAACGATGTATTATTTTCAATCGTTCCAAACGATTCAATTTTTGCATCAACAGGACTTACATACATTTCTGGATTTTGATCAATTGGTCTTGCTTCTGACACAAGTTTACGTGTGAAGAAATCATGTAAACTCGTAAAAGATTGCATGTTTTTTGAAACCTCGCCCGTTTCAATATCGTATATATCAATATAGGACGGTATTATCTTCTTACTTATAGCCGATGTGGTAAAGCGTTTTAATAGCACCGAAGACCATTTACCATTCGTTAGTTCAATTGCTTTTTGATAAAGTTTTTCTTTCATCATGCATTGTCCTCCATTTCGAAAAAGATTTACGGAAACTTATAAAAGAAGTATAATGTTCTAATACTGAATAACAAAGGAGTGTTGTCCATTGTTTTTACTTCACATGGTGGATACCACAGTTAAAAAAATGAAATCACATTTAGCAAACTTAATCACTATTGGAAATCTATCTTTTGGTGGTGCGTCAATTATGGCTACCATCAATGAATCATACGAATACAGTGTGTTATTTATTTTTATAGCTGCCCTGCTAGATCGCTACGATGGAAAAGTAGCACGAAAATATAACCAGGAATCGGCATTAGGTAAACAACTTGATTCGATGAGTGATATTATATCATTCGGCGTTGCCCCTGCGTTATTAATGTACGAAGTGGTAGTGAGCCAATTTGGCACAGTCGGAATGGTAGTGACTGTCATGTATATGGCTTGCGGCGCATTTAGACTAGCCCGTTTCAACATTACAGAATCGAATGGCTTTTTCACTGGCCTGCCTATTACAGCAGCAGGTGCTATCTTAACTGCCTCATTCTTTTTTATATCTATACTTTCAACGGTATTCTACATGTTTTTGTTCCCGATTTTATCTATTTTAATGATAAGTACTTTTTCTTTGAAAAAAGTTTAAAGAAATGTCTAAAGCGTCCAATTAAATTGGGCGCTTTTTTACGTACTTAGACAACCACATGCTGTCATATATTGGTGAACGATGACAGAAAGGATGTCTGAAATGAGTACTTTATTAACCGCCATCATCCAATTTTGGATGGAAATACCTACACTTGTCGGCTACTTGAAAGGTCAGGCGTTCCCTCAACCATTTTCAAAGGAAGAAGAGGCCCTTTGTTTGGAGCGCTATTTAGCAGGCGATGAACAAGCGAAACTTGAACTTGTCGAAAGAAACATGCGTCTTGTCGCCCATGTCGTGAAAAAATTTCATCCGAAACACGAGCAACTTGATGATTACATTTCAATCGGTACCATTGGTTTAATGAAAGCTGTTAGTAGCTTTACACCGGATAAGAAAACACGCTTAGCTACTTATGCCGCACGCTGTATTGAAAATGAAATACTGATGTTCTTAAGAGCTCAGAAAAAAGTACAAAAAGATGTTTCTTTATATGAACCAATAGGTACTGATAAAGACGGTAACGCATTAGAAATAACAGACTTACTACAAAGTGATGAACGACCAACTGATGTACAGATTGAACAACAAGAGGAGGAACAGCATTTATATAGACATCTCGATAAATTGGATGAACGGGAACTTGAAATCATTCAAAATCGCTATGGATTAGGTACCTTTGAACCTTTGACTCAAAAAGAAATTGCAAAAAAACTAAGTATTTCTAGAAGTTACGTTTCTCGTATTGAAAAACGTGCATTGATTAAACTCTATCAATATTTTAAACATGAAAAAAACTCCCTCTGAGAGGCTTCTCAGAGAGAGCTTACAAGTTATTTTAGTTAGTCAGTTGTTTCAGCTGTAATAATTAAACTAGCAATCGCCGTAATCGCCATTGCTCCTGCCATTAAAAATACCATGCCAAATCCCCCTAACATCCCTAGATTAATGTGTAGCATCCCTACAACTATTTTACCATTAGGATGTTCTTTAGATTTGATGATATATGAACAACTTCTGTCAAATAGTAGGCGTAATTGTGAACATTAAAGCTTTTCAATAACGCGTAATACGATTTCAGTTGAATGTTTTGCAGCCACTGGTAAAAATTCCTCAAAACTAATATTCGATTCTTTACCTGCAATATCAGATAAAGCTCGTATAACAACGAATGGTGTACCGAATTGATGACACACTTGCGCTACTGCTGCCGCTTCCATTTCAGCTGCCTTCATTTGAGGGAAATGGCTTTTAACAAGCGCTACACGTTCAGGATCGTTCATAAATGAATCGCCTGTTGAAATAAGCCCTGTTGCAAATTGATGCTCTCCAAGCTCTGCTACGGCTTCCTCAGCAACTTTGCGCAGTTTCTCATCTGATTTAAAAGCAGCAGGCATTTGTGGTACTTGACCCATTTCATAACCGAAGATAGTAGCATCTACATCATGATGTCGTACTTCATCAGAGATAACAACAGCTCCAACTTCTAAGTTCTCATCAAAGCCACCTGCTGAACCTGTGTTAATTACCACATCAGGTTTGAATTGATGCAATAGAATTGTCGTAGACATCCCTGCATTGACTTTACCAATTCCACTTTTAAGTAAAATAACCTCATGCCCTTTATATGTACCTGTTGTATATTCACTGTTTGCGATTGTTGTTGAAGTTGTATTTTCAAGTGTTGCACGTAGAAGTTCTACTTCTTCTTCCATTGCACCAATAACTGCGATTTTCATAATTCTCCGCCTTTCTTTTTTCGACACTTCTCTAAACATAAAACAAAAGGCGTCCATCCGTCAAGAGTGAGGATGACGCCTTTTCAATTTCTTAAAAGAGATTATTAATTTCCATTTGGTAAAGTATTAAGTACTTCCATTTTCGTTGGTTTCCAGCCTTTATTCTTTACCCATTTCATATAAACACGGTACTTATCTTTTTTATCTTTTGATGAAACAGTCCCTATTGCTGTATCAGGACTTCCACCATTTTTAAGATACCAAACAATCATTTCATCTTCATTTAAACCGGTTGTGGAAGCAAGCGTAGCTACCTTCTCTTTCCAGTCTGTTGAATTAGAATCGTAACTAGAATTATGTTGTGCACCTGATTCCTTTTGAGCTGTGGCAGTTGGTTTCCAGTTAGAGTCTTTGATGACTTCTTTGACAATTGGATCATCCGAATCTTCTTTTTTCGCTGTTGAGCTATTTGTTTTATCCTCTGATGAATTTGAGTTGTTATCTGTAGAAGTGTTACTATCTGTTTGTGTTTGATCTACTGAGTTATTACTCTCTGTATCTTCTTCAGTACTAGTAGAATCATCTACATTATTATCTTCTACATTATTATTCTCTTCATCATTGTCTTCCGTTTGTTCTTCCGGCTCGTCTGACTCGTCTTCCTCTTCTTCTACAGGTTGTTTAATAACAGGTTTTTCTTGCTGTATATTATCCGTCTCTTTTGCAGTGTCTTTGTCATCCGATTTGTCACCTAGTATAATCATAGTCGCTACTACAAGTATAAGTAGTACAACGACACCAATAAGTCCATTTAATACTTTATCCATTTTTTTCTTTTTATCTTGTGGTCGATTAGGTTGTGGGTTGTATCGACGTTTCGTCTCAGCCATTTTGATTCCCCCTATGTAAAATCTCTCCTATATCGTAACACGAATTGTTTCATTGTCCCAAACAAAAAAAGCTTATCCATTTAGAATAAGCCTTTTTGCATAATTATTTTATTTGATTGTAATGATACGTACGTCCATGTCTCCACCAGGAGTAGTAACTTTTAACTCTTCTCCGACTTTACGGCCAAGAAGACCTTTAGCGATTGGTGAGTCATTTGAGATAAGACCTTCGATTGGGTCTGCTTCCGCAGAACCTACGATAGTGTATGTTTCTTCATCGCCATCTGGAAGCTCTAAAAATGTAACCGTTTTACCAATTGCTACAAAATCATTACTCTGTTGGTCTTCTGTGATGATAACAGCATTACGAATCATTGCTTCAAGAATCGTAATACGACCTTCAACAAATCCTTGCTCATCCTTCGCTGCATCATACTCAGAGTTTTCAGAAAGGTCGCCGAAACTACGAGCTATTTTAATACGCTCTACTACTTCTTTACGTTTCGTTGAGATTAAGTACTCTAATTCATCTTGTAATTTCTGTTTACCCGCAGCTGTCATTGGGTATTGTTTTTCATTTGACAAAGTATTTCACTCCTTAGATAATTCACTACTTAATAAAAATACTATGCCGCTTCTATGAAAAGAATGCGACATAGTTTTTATGAAAATATTGCCAATCCATAAATATCATATTACACAATAGTTTCAGATTCAAGAATTGTTTTAATTTTTGTAACCATTAAATCGATTGCCACTTCATTTTGACCACCCTCAGGGATGATAATATCAGCATATCGCTTCGTTGGTTCGATGAATTGATTGTGCATTGGACGGACAACAGATAAGTATTGGTCAACTACAGAATCGATTGAGCGGCCACGTTCATTAATATCACGAACTATTCGACGAATAATTCGCAAGTCGGAATCAGTATCCACAAATAATTTAATATCCATTAATTCTCGTAGACGTTCATCTTCTAAAACTAAAATTCCTTCTAAAATAATTACATCTTGTGGTTCGATATGAATTGTTTCTTTTGCACGTGTATGTAGTGCATAGTCATACACTGGTTTTTCTATAGCTTGTCTATTTAATAGACGTTTGACATCTTCAATTAATAAATCTGTATCAAAGGCATTAGGATGATCATAGTTTGTAGATAAACGTTGTTCAAACTCTAAATGACTTTGGTCTTTATAATAATAGTCTTGTTCAATAACAACAACAGAGTGTTCTTTAAATACATCATGAATAGCATGTGTAACACTCGTTTTCCCTGAACCCGAACCACCGGCAATCCCAATTACAACAGGACGTTTTTTACTCATTATCGGGTCTCCTTACGCATCATATTATGTGGGAATAATTCTTGTTCACATTTAAAGCGAACAATTTGTAACGGATGACGTGCTGCGTTTAGTGCATTGCCATCCTCATCCCAAACTTCATCTAGTGTTACTCGGAAATTTTCAATTTCAGGACCGAAAAATTCCACTTCATCACCTGGTTTGAAGAAGTTACGTTGTTGCAATGTAACCATTTTTGTTTCTTTATTATAATCAAGCACCATACCGACGAAATCATATTTCGTTTGTTTACCATGCTCTCCAAACATTTGTTGCTCGTAACTTGGCTCTCCTTCAAAGAAAGATGAAGCTGTTTCACGATTAGCACATTTATCTAGTTCCTCTAACCAAGCTTTATCGATTTTGAAGTTATCTGGGTCTGCACAGTATGCATCCATTACTTTACGATATACGCTCACAACTGTTGCTACGTAATGAATGGACTTCATACGACCTTCTACTTTTAATGAATCGATTCCAAGCTCAATAATTTTCGGAATAGATTCGATTAGTTTTAAGTCTTTTGGACTCATAGCAAATGCTTCATCATTTTCAGTAAACAATGGTTTTTCAACGCCATCTTCTACTTCATATAAATCATAATCCCAACGGCATGATTGGCAACAACCACCGCGGTTAGAGTCACGTGCTGTCATATGGTTAGATAACACACAACGGCCACTATAGGCGATACACATTGCACCATGAACGAAAGACTCGATTTCGATATCCACTTTTTCTTTCATTAGCTTGATTTCCTCAGCACTTGTTTCACGAGCTAATACAACTCGGTGTAAACCTTCTTCTTTCCAATACTGTACTGCCTTCCAGTTGGATAGAGATTGCTGTGTACTTAAATGAATTTCAATTTTTGGTGCTACTTCACGACATGTTTCAATAATAAGTGGATCCGCCACGATAATACCCGTAATACCTGCTGATTCTAGGTCACGTAAGTATTCTTCAAGACCGTCCATGTTCTCATTATGCGCAAAGATATTTGTTGTGACATAAATTTTAGCACCATATTTTTTTGCAAATTCAACACCTTCACGCATTTCGTCAATGGAGAAGTTGCCTGCATTTGAACGTAAACCAAATTCGCGTCCGCCGATGAAAACAGCATCTGCACCGTAGTGTACAGCTATTTTTAATTTCTCTAAGCTACCTGCTGGTGCCAATAATTCAGGTTTTCGCACAATGACTCTTTTGCCATCAATGATTTCGCTGATACGATCATTTTGTATGATTGTCAAAGTGAACCTCTCCTTTCTTAATAGACTGTTTCCTTAAAGTAGAATCCAGTATCTAATGGACGAATTGCTGGTTGAATTTCTTCAATTTTTGCTAATAAGTCATTTTTAATATCGAAATAGCTGTCAGCTGATTCCGCATAAGCATCGATTGCCTTACGGTAACATTCTGTCACAGTAACAACATATTCAGGTGATTGCAGTACACCTTCAATTTTAAATGAATCAATTCCTGCTTCAAATAACTCATCTAATTCATCAATAATACACAAATCATTCGGACTGAAAATGTGTGTACCATTTAAATCTTCATAAATTGGATATTTGTTATTACGTTCGTCATCATGTAAGAACATATTACGATTTTCTTTACGATTTTCAACTTCCATTGCTTTATCTTGATATAAGAAATAGTTACCCAGTAATGAACGTTTTGATTGGAACATACAAGTCATACCATGAACTTGTACCTCGATTTCAAATTTTGTGTTTTCTTTAATTTCAATTACTTCATCCATGCTTAACTCTCGAGCTAAAACTGTACGCTTTGCTCCACGTTTACCCCAATAGTCAGCTTGGAACCAGTTTGTTGCAATAGTTTCCGGACTCCAATGTAGCGGAATCGTCACATCTGCTTCACGTCGTGCAATAATCATAGCAGGATCACCGAAAACGATTGCATCTACACCAATTTCCGCTAATTTTCGCATATATGGTGCAAGTGCGTCTACTCTGTCATTATGGAAAATAGCATTCATCGCTACATATACTTTTTTTCCTGCTGCATGAATTTTCTCAGTTGCTGCAGCTACTTGTTCTATTGAAAATTCACCTGCTAAACGTAGACCGAATTGTTGTTCACCTATTAAAAAAGCATCCGCTCCAGCTTGGATGAGTGCTTCAACATGCTCAACAGATTGTGGTGTAACGAGTAATTCAGGTTTCTTCATGAATGGTCACCTCTTTATACATATCAATAAACCGTCCCCTACTGGGAAGAATGTGGATTTGTAATCAGGATGATTAATAATCCAGTCTGCAAAATGATGTAGGTTACGGATCATTGTTCTTTTTCTTCTTGGTACTTCCTTCATATCTAAATTTGATAGGCCATGCATGTACATATTATCGATATATAGTATACCGCCAGAACGAACTAGGGGACTATATTTGTCGAAAAAGCGTTGGTACTGACCTTTTGCCGCATCAATAAAAACAGCATCAAAAGTTGGATGATTACTTTCCACATCCACTTCTAACGCATCCCCTTCAAGTAACTCAATATTCTCTTTAGCAACCGATTGTGCGATAAATTGTTTTGCATGTTGAATGCGTTGGGCATCACGTTCAATCGTCACAACCTGGCATTGTGGTAATGTCTCTGCCATACGAATAGCGGAATAGCCAATGGCCGACCCTATTTCTAATATAGATGATGGCTGTTGTATACGCAGCATTTGAAGCAATATCTCGATTGCAGGTAATTGCATAATTGGTACATGGTTCTCTTCAGCGAAGCGCTCCATTTCCATTAGCAATTCTGATCTTGGTTGGATGAAGGTTTGAATATATGAATCCGAAATGTTCATACTTTCATAGCTCCTTAAGTATCAAAAATACACTTTATATTATCATGAAAATAGAAGAAAAGCGAGTGATGCTTTTCTTCTACAGTTCGTTACTTAATATATTTGTCAACATTCTTTAGATGTTCTTCGTACTTTTCAGCGAAATGATTGATACCATTTTTATCCGCTAAGAAATACAAGTATGGTGTTTCAGCTGGGCTAATTGCCGCATCTAATGATTCTTTACCTGCATTTGCTATCGGTCCAGGTGGTAAACCTTTCACTTTATATGTGTTATAAGGATGATCTACCTCTAAGTCTTTATATAAGACACGGTTCTTATGCTCACCTAATGCATATAAAACTGTCGGGTCTGTTTGTAACGGCATACCCGCTTCAAGTCGGTTATTGAAAACACTTGCGATTGTTTCTCGGTCAGTTTTAGCTGTAGCTTCACGTTCAAGTAATGATGCAAATGTTAAAAATTCATGAACAGACATACCTTTTTCTTTTAACTGTTCACTATATTGCGTTACAACAGTATTTGTTTGAGCAATCATTTGATCTACAATTTCTTCTAAAGAAGGTTCTTCTTCAAAAAATGCATAGGTTGCTGGATATAAATAACCTTCTAGTGCATAACGAATATTTTTATTGCTTACTTTTTTCGTAATCAGTTCTGGGTATTTCGCTTTCATCTTCTTAACGAAAGATTTGCTTGTTACAAGCTTCATAAATTCTTCTGAAGAATACTGCGTCCCCTTAGCGACTCGATTGCCAATTTGATCTAGAGTCAAACCTTCTGGAATAATGAGAGAGAAAGCTGGTTGACGATAGACCTTACCTGTTTTCAAACTTTGAATAATTTCATCGATCGTCATTGATTTTGTTAATTTATATGAGCCAGCTTGGAACTCTGATTCATTTTTAAATTTTGTGTAGTATTTAAAAACTTTAGCATCTTTAATGACGTTCTTTTTCTCAAGCGTGGTAGCGATAGAATCGAGCGTAGAGCCAATTGGCACTTCAACCTTCACTGACTTATTTGAATCAGGATCAACAGGTTTTAATGCACTAGATACATAAAAATACACGCTTGTACCAATTATAGCTGTAACAACAATAACGATTAAAGCAATAATTAAAACAATTTTCCGAACGGTTTTTACTTCCTTTTTGTGTTCTTTCATTTTATCTAACATTGCTTTTTTTTGAGATTCCTGGTCCACTAGCTGTCCTCCTATTACTTATTTAAACTATTATCATAAAGAAAAAGCGGAATGAAAAAACCATTCCGCTTTCATAAAGGCTTACAGATTACTCTTCACCGAATTCAGCGTCAAGCGTGTTCAATACTTCTTCTACCATATCCCACTCTTCATCTGTTTCGATTTCTTCAATCGATTCAAGTTCACCGTCTTCTGATAATATAGTTTTAGCAGCGAAAACTTCTACTTGTTCACCCTCTGCAACGCCCTCTTCATAATAAAGAACGTATGATTGTTCAGTAGCATCTACTGAGAATTCATAAAGCACGGCATATGTGTGTTCGTTGCCTTCTTCATCGATTAAATGAATATGTTTGTGATCGTGTTCTTGTTCATTTGACATGCTTTTCACCTCTTGTTTAAATTAAAAATTATTCAGCGTCGATATCTTCATCAAGCTCATTTACAACTTGCTCGATTAAATCCCATTCAGCTTCTGTTTCGATTGGCGCTAATTCACCGTCTTGACCATCTTCAGAAGGAGTGAATGCTGATGCAAAGATTTCTACTTCGCCTTCTTCATCTTCAGTACCGATTACGTAGTAAAGTACGTAAGATTTACCGAATTCTTCTGAATCAAATGTATGAAGCACTTCACATAATTGTTCGTTGCCCTCTTCATCTACCACTGTGATATTGCGTTGTTCTTGTTCGTTTTCGTTTGTCATAATATATTCACCTCATAATTGTTTTCGGTCTAAAAATCCTTGAAGGATCATAGCCGCAGCCATCTTATCAATGACTTTTTTTCGATCTTTGCGACGGACATCTGCTTCAATTAGCAAGCGCTCCGCAGCCATCGTTGTTAGACGCTCATCCCATAATGTTACCTTTAATGAGAAGGTCTCCTCTAATAGCTCTTTATAGCGTTGAGAAGCTTCTCCTCTAGGGCCAACAGTATTGTTCATATTTTTGGGGAATCCAACAACGAATTCCGTTACTCCATATGATTGGACAAGTTCACGAATTCGGTCAATACCAAATTCTTCGTTTTCTTCGTCGATTTTTACAGTTTCAATTCCTTGAGCAGTCCATCCTAGTGCATCACTAATTGCTACTCCAACTGTTTTAGAACCAACATCTAAACCCATTATTCTCATCATTATGCCTCGTTATTCTTTTTAATGTAGAACTTCACAAGTTCCTCTAGTATTTCGTCACGCTCAAGCTTGCGAATTTTGTTACGAGCCTCTTGATGACGGGGAATATATGCCGGATCACCTGACAGCAGGTAACCAACAATCTGATTAATCGGATTATACCCTTTTTCTTCTAGTGCCGCATGAACATGAAGCATAGTTTGCTTTACTTCTTGTTCCATAGATTCTTCGGGAAAATTAAATTTCATCGTTTGATCGAACGAACTCATGCTCAGCACCTCACTTTAAGTTTTTGAAAGTATAAAAAATCTTCTATTCATAGTAAGTATAACGTATTAGAGCTACCTTTTAAATAGATTTTACATAATCATAAACAGATTCAAGCGCTTCTGCAAGTTTAGAGCCATCTTTTGCTCCAGCCATCGCCATATCTGGGCGACCGCCACCTTTACCACCGCATTGTTCTGCTACTTGTTTAACGATATTTCCAGCGTGATAGTTCCCACCAGCTATGTCTTTTGTAACACCTGCGATAAGCATTACTTTATCGCCTTCAGTTGCACCTAAAACAATAACGCTGTTAGTCATTTTCTCTTTTAGATCATCCATTAATTGACGTAATTGATTGTTGTCTTTTGCTTCTACTTTAGTAGCAAGAACTGTGACTTCACCAATTTCTTTTGCTGCAGATAATATATTAGATGCTTGAGCGTTTGCAATTTTAGAAGATAGCGCAGCATTTTCGCGTTGTTGTTCTTTGTAATCATGTTGTAAACCTTCAACACGTGCAACTAAATCTTTTGGATTAGCTTTAAATAGAGCTGCTGCTTGCTCCAGAATATGTTGCTCTTCTTTTGCTGCAACGAAAGCTGCTTTACCTGTTACAGCTTCAAGACGACGAGTACCTGCTCCAATTCCGCTCTCAGAAACAATTTTAAAGAACCCAATTTGTGAAGTACGGTCTACGTGAATACCACCGCAAAGTTCTAATGAATAGTCGCCCACTTGTACAACACGAACTACATCACCATATTTCTCACCGAATAAAGCCATTGCACCCATTGCTTTTGCTTCATCGATTGCTTTATTTTCAATAATAACAGCGATATCGTCCCAAATTTTTTCGTTCACAATTTGCTCAATTGTTTCTAACTCTTCTTTTGTTACTTGACCGAAGTGAGAGAAGTCAAATCGTAAACGATCTGGCCCTACATAAGAACCTGCTTGGTTTACATGATCTCCTAATATATCTTTTAATGCACGTTGTAATAGATGAGTCGCTGTGTGATTTTTAATCGTTTGATTGCGAGCATCACGATCCACAACTGCATGAACCTCATCTTCAATATGCATTTCTCCAGTTTCTACAATAACAGTATGCAAATTTTGACCATTCGGTGACTTTTGTACATCTTTAATTGACGCAGTGAATGAGTCATTCGAGATTGTACCATGGTCAGCAATTTGACCACCCGACTCTGCATAAAATGGCGTTTCCGAAAGAATAACTAGAACTTCTTCACCTTCAGAAGCTTCTTTCACTTCTTGTCCATTTGCTACGATTGCAACTACTTTTGTATGAGTTGTTAATGTTTCATAACCAACAAATGTACTTTCTTGGTTTAGATTAGCCAATACTTCAGATTGAACATGCATAGAATCGACGTCTTGACGAGCTGCACGAGCACGGTTACGTTGTGCTTCCATCTCTTTTTCAAAACCTTCGTGGTCTACAGTCATATTTACTTCTTCAGCATATTCTTCTGTTAATTCAACAGGGAAACCATAAGTATCATAAAGGCGGAAAGCGTCCTTACCTGGCACGATATTTGAGTTTGCTGCTTTTTGCGTTTCAACTACTTCATTGAAAATAGCTAAACCACCGTCTAGTGTTTCATGGAAACGAACTTCTTCATTTTTAATAACACGTTGGATAAAATCTTGTTTTTCTTTTACTTCTGGATAGAAGTCCACCATAATTTCGCCAACAGTTGGTACTAAATCATACATAAATGGTTTCTCAATACCTAATTGTTTTGCGTAACGTACGGCACGGCGTAATAAACGACGTAATACATAACCACGTCCTTCGTTTGATGGAAGTGCTCCATCACCTATAGCAAATGCTACTGTACGAATATGGTCAGCGATTACTTTGAACGCTTCATCTTTGTTTACATCAACGTGATATTTTACACCAGAAATACGTTCTGTATGCTCGATAATTGGCATAAATAAATCCGTATCAAAGTTTGTTGGTACATTTTGTACAACAGAAGCCATACGTTCTAGACCCATACCAGTATCAATATTTTGTTTTGGCAGCGGCGTGTATGTGCCATCTGGATTATGGTTGAACTCTGAGAAAACAAGATTCCAAATTTCTAAGTAACGCTCATTTTCTCCACCTGGATATAGTTCAGGATCTGATTCATCTGCACCGTATGATTCTCCGCGGTCATAGAAGATTTCTGAGTTTGGACCACTTGGACCTTCACCGATATCCCAGAAGTTTCCTTCAAGACGAATTAAGCGCTCCTCAGGAACCCCGATTTCATCTTTCCAGATTGTATATGCTTCAGTATCTTCAGGGTGAATAGTAATTGAAAGTTTTTCAGGTTCAAAGCCCATCCATTTTGCATCTGTTAAGAACGCCCAAGCGTAGTGAATAGCTTCTTTTTTGAAGTAATCACCGATAGAGAAGTTTCCTAACATTTCGAAGAATGTATGGTGACGAGCTGTTTTACCTACGTTTTCGATATCGTTTGTACGGATAGACTTTTGTGCATTTACGATACGAGGATTGTCAGGAATAACACGACCATCAAAGTATTTTTTTAATGTTGCTACTCCTGAGTTGATCCATAATAATGATGGGTCATTAATAGGCACAAGTGGTGCACTTGGCTCTTGTTTATGTCCTTTTTCTTCAAAGAACTCAATATATTTACGACGAATTTCTGCTGCTGTTTTCATTTATTTATTCCTCCTTTAGACAATAAAAAACCTTCATCCACTATAAAAGGGACGAAGGTTGAAAATTCGCGGTACCACCCTAGTTACAATAGACCGGTCTTGCGTCTATTGTCTCTTCATTAAGCCTTAACGCGGCAAACGACAGGGATTAGCTGTACTCAGGATGAGCTTTCCAAAATGATTTGTGAAGGTTCTTGCAGCCTAGGAACCTCTTTCTGTGCACATTGCATAATGTACTTATATCCTTCGTAGTTTTAAGCGATATATATATTATTAGTTACAAATATTCGAAAATACGATTGTTTTCAAATATCGACTCAATCTTATTTTAAAAAAGGTCTTTGTATCTGTCAAATCTCTTCTTCAAGAAAATCATAAGGACTTATACCTTTCATGCCGATTAAAGGGTGAATATCTAAATAATTATCAGTATTCAAGGACTGTGATTCCAACGATAGTTGCTCTTCCTGTTGTTCGACATTTGTTGAATTAGTCGTTTCTGTCACTTGTGCCGATTCTGGCTCAACAGAATCTTTAACTGCCTCTAGAACTTCTTCTATTTGAAGACGCTGTGCTAAAGTAGTGTTTCTTTGAAGATCATCTGTTCTTAGCATACCATACTTAAACACATCAATTTCACCACAAAGAATGAGGAAGTTTTTTGCCCTCGTAATTCCTGTATACAACAAGTTTTTACGCAACATTTTAGAATAACCACGTACTACTGGCATAATAACTGTTTGGAATTCACTACCTTGTGATTTATGAATTGAACAACAGTAAGCAAGAGTGATCTGATTCAAATCACCGCGTTGATATGTTACTTCAATGCCATCATATGAAGCTACAAGTAAGTCTTGTTTCTCAATTGTCTCATTCGCTTTGATAATACTTATTACTTCCCCCATATCACCGTTAAAGACATTGCTATTCGGTTGATTGACAAGCTGTAAAATTTTATCACCTATACGATACGTCACATCACCAAATGTTATTTCCTTACTCTTTTCAGTTTTCTTCGGATTAACAAGTTCCTGAATCATTTTATTAATAGCATCAATGCCTGCAGGGCCTCTATACATAGGAGCTAATATTTGCACATCATGAATGGAGAATCCTTTCTTAACAGCACTTGATACGACTTGTTTGATGACATCAGCTACTTGGTCGGAGCCAGCTTGGATAAAAGAACGATCGGATGTTTTTGCAAGCATATTCTGCGGCATCTCGCCTTTTTTCATTTGATGGGCAAGTTCAATAATTGATGAGCCATCTGCTTGTCTATATACATCAGTTAACTCAACAGTTGGAATTGCTTTAGAAGCAAGTAAATCTTTTAGCACTTGTCCAGGGCCTACAGGCGGCAATTGATCTTGGTCACCAACAAAAATAACTTGGCAATCGTCATTTAACGATTTCAACAACTGATGAGCGAGCCATGTATCAACCATCGACATTTCGTCGACGATGATGAGCCTCCCTCCAACTTCCTTCTCCGTTTCCTCTTCCTTTTCTTGTCCAGTGAAGCCAAGCAAACGGTGAATAGTCATCGCTGGTAATTCAGTTGATTCACTAAGACGCTTAGCTGCTCTTCCTGTCGGCGCCACTAATACAATCGGAAAAGGCTCGTCTTTTTCAATATAGTCTTTTGGATTTAAAGTTAAGCCGTGAAGCTCTGCATAAACGTCTACAATCCCTCTAACTACAGTCGTTTTCCCTGTACCAGGGCCACCTGTTAAAATCATAACTGCTGAGTTAATAGCCTTCTCAATAGCGTCCACTTGCGTTTCTGCATATGAAACACCAAAACGTTCCTCAGCATCACCGATAAATTTTCGGATTTCAGATGTAGGGAACGCGGATTGTTCAGCATTTTTTTGAACTAACTCTGTAATTTTAGAAGCAATACCAATCTCAGAAAAATACAAAGACGGCATATAGAGGCGTGTTTCTTCACCACAAATTTTACTGTCCTCGCGAAGCTCGATACAGGCTTTTGAAATCGCCTCAAAAGGAATTTCATATGCCTGACTCATTTCAAGTAGGCTTTTCGCTTGTGGCAGAATATCCTTCGCTTCCATATATACATGCCCCTCTGACAGAGCACCTGCATTTAATAGGTGTAACACAGCAGCTTTAATACGATCTGGATGGTCCCCTGTAATATGTAGTTTAGCTCCTAATTCATCGGCACGTTGAAAACCTACACCTTCAACTTCTTCAATAAGTCTGTAAGGATTCTCTGTTAAAAGTTGAATTGTTTCATTTTCATACATTTGGTATATACGCACTGCTAGTTGTGGGCCAAAGCCCCAGTCATTTAATTGGATCATAATACGATCCAATCCTAGATTTTGCTCTAGTACGGAGCGTAATGTCTCTTTTTTATCTTCTGTAAGCCTTGGAATTTCATCAAGTGCATCCGGATTATTAATAATAATTTTAATGGCGTCTTTCCCTAGCTTTTTAACGATTGTCTCAGCCGTTTTATGACCTATCCCTGGGAATAAATCACTCGACAAGTAATGTACGACACCTTGTTCAGTACCAGGAATCTCTTTAACAAAAGTATTAGCTTGAAATTGTATGCCGTATTTAGGATGCTGTTTCAATTGTCCAGTAAAACGATACAACGTTTCTTGAACGACAGATGGAAAAAAGCCTGTCACGATAATTTCTTTTTCTTGATATGTCGTATTCGTTTCTTGGATTTTCAACTTAATGATGGAAAATAAGTTCTGAGGATTATGGAAGATAGAGACGACAGGCCGACCGACTATAAATAGCTGTTCTTCTTGAAACAATGATACATTTTCAGTCAACGCTGTCCCCTCCTTTTTATTGTTGCTTCATAGCAATCATATCGTGGATATAACGCGCTTGTTCAAACTCAGGTTGTAATGTAAATGCTTGTTTTAAATGATACAAAGCATCTTCTGTACGTTCAGTTGACACTGCAAAAAGTACACCTAAGTTATAGTGAGCATCTGCATTATTCCAGTCTTGATCGATCACATATTGTAATTCTTTTTGTGCTACATCAAACATTTCTAATGAGCAAAGTAAAATTCCGTATGCTAGACGAACTTGTACGTCTTCAGGAGCTAACTCTGCTGCTCTTTGTAAATAAGGTAACGCTAATTTTGTTTCACCTGCACGTTCGAAGCTCTTTCCAAGCATATAAAATGCATCTTCACCTTCAATACCTAGGCGAATAGCAATTTCATATAATTTAGCAGCTTCCATAAAACGCTCACTATTGTAATATAGATTAGCTAATCCATAATAAGCTGTCGCAGCTTTTTCATCTAAAGTAATTGCTTTTTGAAAGAAACGCTCTGCTCTTTCAGTTTCATCCATAGAAGCTAGTAGGTTACCAAAGTTAATGTAACCTACTGTATTATTTGGTTCTTCCTCTATTGCTTGTGTAAAAGCCTTGACAGCGTCTTCGTAACGCTTTTCTTGAATAGCCTTTATACCTTGTTCATTAAAATCCACTATTTCCACTCCTATTAACCTACATACGTTAATTTTTTACCGTCTTTAAAGACTTCATCGATTGTTGCGCCACCTAGACACTCGTCACCATCATAAAATACGACAGATTGTCCTGGTGTGATAGCACGTATTGGTTCTTCAAAAGTAACACGTACTTTATCATCACCCAACATTTCAACCTCTACCGGAGTATCTTCTTGGCGATAACGGAATTTAGCTGTACAACTAAATTTCTCTTGTTTTGGTTTATTTGAAGTAAAACCTAATTTCACTGCTGTTAAGCTATGAGAATACAGTTTATCATTATGGAAGTTTTGTCCGACTAATAACACGTTTTTTTCTAAATCTTTACCAAGTACAAACCAAGGTTCACCGTCGCCACCAATACCTAAGCCGTGACGTTGTCCAATTGTGTAGTACATTAAACCGTCGTGTTTACCCATAACCTTGCCATCCATTGTTTCCATATTGCCTGGTTGCGCAGGTAAGTATTGGCTTAAGAATTGTTTGAAATTACGTTCTCCGATGAAGCAAATACCTGTTGAATCTTTTTTTGTAGCAGTTGCTAATCCCGCTTCGAGTGCAATTTCACGTACTTTTGGTTTCTCTAAATGCCCAATTGGGAACATTACTTTTGAAAGTTGTTCCTGTGAAAGTTGGTTCAAGAAGTACGTTTGATCTTTATTATTATCTTTTCCACGTAACATGACTGTCTCACCATCACGCTCCGCTACTTGTGCGTAGTGACCTGTTGCTAAATAGTCAGCACCTAGTTTTAATGCGTGTTCAAGGAATGCTTTGAATTTAATTTCTTTGTTACACATTACATCAGGATTTGGTGTACGTCCTGCTTTGTATTCATCTAAGAAGTAAGTAAAAACTTTATCCCAATATTGCTTTTCAAAGTTTACTGCATAATAAGGGATTCCGATTTGGTTACATACTTTAATAACATCATCATAATCTTCAGTTGCCGTACAAACACCAAATTCGTCTGTATCATCCCAGTTTTTCATGAAGATGCCAATTACATCATAGCCTTGTTTTTTCAATAAATACGCAGCAACTGAAGAATCGACTCCTCCAGACATGCCGACAACAACGCGTGTTTTTGAAGGGTCTTTTGTTGCGTTCATAACATTCACCTTTTTTCTTTTATTTCGCTAAGCGCTCAACAATTTCAACTGTTTTATCAGCAGCTACTTGAACATCCTCTAAAGAGAGCCCAAATCCGAAGCTAAAACGAATTGAATTGCGCAGTTCTGGTGCACCTTTTCCGTACATTGCAACCAACACATGTGATGGATCTATTAATCCAGCCGTACATGCAGAACCACTTGAAGCTGCGATACCTGCCATATCTAAATTTACGAGGAAGGATTCTACATCCATACCTGTAAAACTAATATTCAATACATGTGGTAAAGTGTTAGCTCTATCACCATTTACATGATAAGAAATTTTAGCTTGATCTAATGTATTTAAAAATAATTCTTGAAAGCTAACAAATTCCTGCTGTTTCACTTCAAAATTTGCTTGTGCAATTCTTACTGCTTCTGCAAACGCACAAATTGCAGGAATATTCTCAGTTCCTGCTCGACGTTTACGCTCTTGTTCTCCACCAAGCAAGGTGGATTGTAATGGTGTATTTTCACGTTGATATAGGAAACCTATTCCTTTTGGCCCGTTCAATTTATGAGCAGAAACCGAAAGTAAATCTACTTGTAAATCTTCCACATCAAATTTCTCTATACCATAAGCTTGAACTGCATCTGTATGGAATGTTGCTTTGTGTTTTTTTAATAGTGATCCGATTTCTTTAATCGGCTGAATCGATCCTACCTCATTATTACCATACATAATTGTTACTAAGATCGTATCATCTGTTAATGCCTGTTGGACATCTTGGACAGAAACTACACCCTGTGCATTGACAGGTAAATACGTTACTTTAAAACCTTGTTTTTCAAGACGCTCACACGTATGCAATACTGCATGATGTTCGATTTGAGACGTAATAATATGACGACCTTCATTACGGCGTGCATATGCCGTACCGAAAATAGCTAAATTATCTGCTTCAGAACCACCACTTGTCATAATGATTTCTTGGTCTTTTGCACCAATTGATTGTGCAAGTACCATTTTGGCATCGTCCAAATATTTTCTTGCATGACGTCCAATACTATGAATACTAGATGCATTACCGTAAACAGAACCCATAAGCTCAGTCATTTTCTCAATAACTTCTGGATGCATTGGAGAAGTAGCTGCATGGTCTAGATAAATTTCTTTCATCGTAAAAAACTCCTATCAAATTCGCCTTGGGAGGTTTGTGTCCGACAATTTGCTCTCGTCGAAAAAAATCTACCCCGATTTAGAACGAGGATATTTGCCCAAGGCTTTAACTTTATTCAACTCGGGTTCATACCCACTGAATTATTTATACCTACTAATCAATCCCTCAATAAGAAGCAGTGAGATTAATTCATTAAATATAAAACATATATCCGTCATCAGAATCTTGTTCTTTATAAGAAGCTAAATCCTCTAATGAAGTTGTATCTAATACATTCTTCACTGCATCACGAATCCCCATCCATAGCTGTCGTTGAGGTGGAGCTTCATTTTCAATTCCTTCAACCGGTTGAATCGGTCCTTCAAGCACACGAATAACATCAGCTGCTGAAATTAAATGCGGTGGTTTTGATAACATATAGCCACCATAAGCCCCACGAACACTCTTCACTAAACCTGAGTTTCTAAGGGGAGAAACAAGCTGTTCCAAATAAGCTTCTGACAAATCATTTTCTGCTGCAATTTGTCGCAAAGGAATTGGACCTTGCCCGTATTGTTTGGCTAGTTCAATCATAATTGTTAGACCATAACGGCCTTTAGTTGAGATTTTCAAAGTATACACCTCTATATAGTAGCTTACATTTATACGTTAAAGTATAGCATATTTCCTTCCATTCTACTCGGGAATGCTTTATCATAAATGTTACAAGCTCAAAAATAGAACAAATGTACGAGAGGAGGCAATTACTTTGCCAAATGAACCACTCGCATTCCGCATGCGACCACGTAACTTAGATGAAGTCGTTGGTCAACAAACCATCATAGGAAAAAATACTACACTATATAAAATGATTTCAAACGGGCATGTCCCTTCCATATTACTATACGGTGAACCCGGAATCGGGAAAACATCGATTGCCTATGCTATCGCAGGTACTTCCCATCTTCCATTCTTTGCACTTAATGCAACACGCGCAGGAAAGAAAGATGTTGAAGACGTAGTTGCAGAAGCACAGTTAACAGGTAAAGTGTTACTGTTTTTAGATGAAATCCATCGTTTCAATAAATTACAACAAGACACATTGTTACCACATGTTGAAAATGGATCTATTGTATTAATAGGTGCCACAACGGAAAATCCATTTCATGATGTGAACCCTGCCATTCGCTCACGCTGCGGCGAGATTAAGCAACTTAAAAGATTAACTTATGAAGATATTGACGCGCTTGTGTTACGCGCTCTAGAAGATAAAGAACGCGGACTTGGTCGTTATACAATAAGATTAAGCGATTCACAACGTGACAAAATAGTAGTTGCAGCTCACGGCGATGCACGAAAAGCATTAACTTTGTTAGAGTCCATTTATTACGCTTCTGATGAAGTGAATAATGAAACGATTGTACAGGATGATACAGTCAAAAATCTAGCAGAACGTATCGGAGTTTTCGGAGATAAAAAAGGTTCTCATTTTTATAATCTATTATCGGCTTTACAAAAATCAGTAAGAGGTAGTGATACAAACGCCGCACTCTACTATTTAGCGCATTGTCTAGAAAATGGGGACTTAGTAGCTGTTTCTCGTAGATTACTCGTAATGGGCTATGAAGATATTGGTCTTGCAAATCCTGAAGTAGGAGGACATGTTCTATCTGCTGTACAAGCAGCTGAGCGCCTTGGATTACCTGAAGCACGTATTCCATTAGCTCAAGCCGTGATCGAAATGTGTTTAGCATCCAAATCAAATTCTGCAATTTCGGCAATTGATGCTGCCATCGCTGATATTCGAGCAGGAAAAACAGGAGACATTCCTATGCATTTACGGGATGCTCATTATGAAGGTGCAAAAACATTAGGTGTAGAAGGTTATCAATATCCACATAACACACCTATCGGCACTTTTGGTGGCTGGGTCGACCAAGAATATTTACCTGAAGAACTTGTCGGCACCGAATATTATAAACCTATTATTGCTGGCGAGGAAAAACGCATGGCAGGGATTTATGATAAGCTGAAATCATTTAAAAAATAGCGAAAAGGGTTACCTACATGTCTAGTACTTTTAAGGTAACCCTTTTGTTATTAAAACCAGGTTTTCTAAATTAATGATTACTTTTTTCACGTCCTATTAACAAAGTAGCTTTTTCTAAGCAGGGAAATCGTTTTATTAATAGAATAAATTAAAATAAAACTAAAAGAGCTTCTTATAAAACCAGAGAATACTTCTGTTTAATAAACACTCAGACAAAGGCGGATGGAATAGATGACCATTAAAGAATTAGCAGAAAAAATATTACTTCAATTTGCTACACGCACATTTAAAAAACGTCCTTTTATTGTCGCAATTGATGGTTTAAGTGGAGCAGGTAAAAGCACATTAGTAAAAAAACTTGAACAGGAATTGAGTAATAATAACAGCTCGGTAGTCATTATACATATTGATGATCATATTGAAAAAAAACATAAAAGGTACGAGACGGGACATGAGGAATGGTATGAATATTACTACTTACAATGGGATATTAAAATGTTAACTAATAGTCTATTCGAAGGATTAAGGAACAATAAAAAGAATATCGATTTACCATTCTATGATAAATCTACCGATACAATCTCAGTTAAACAAATTACCGTTGCAGTTGATAGTATCATTCTTATAGAAGGTATATTTCTTCAAAGAAAAGAATGGCGAGAGTTTTATGACTATACTATATTTTTAGATTGCCCTCGAGAATTAAGGTATGAAAGAGTTTTAAATCGGGATTCTTATATCGGGGATAAAAAAGCAATACTTTTAAAATATAAAAGGAGATACTGGTTAGGAGAAGAACATTACCTGAATACAGAAAATCCAATTAAAAATGCAGATATAGTTATTTAAACAAAGGAACCCCCTTACTTTAGTAATTAAAGTTTAAGGGGGCTACTCCTATAGATTATTTTTATCCAAGTACAATAGCTAAATTTTTTAGCATTTGATTATGTCGTAACTTTTAATACTGTTTTAATTTTTTGGATAATACCACCCGTGCTATAAGTTAATACACTTCGTTTGTAGAATGATAGACTTAGCATAAATAACAGTACTACAGTCACAATAAGTATACCTAGTGAAATCATTGGTTCTGAAGCTGCAATATCGGTTGCACCAATACGTAGCGGCATTACCATTCCTGAAGTAAATGGAATATAAGAACACACTTTTACTAATATTGTGTCTGGACTATACATTCCTGATAAAAGGACGTAAAATCCACCAACACCAACCATCATTGCAGGCATCATCGCTTGGCCTGACTCTTCTACTTTTGACACAAGCGATCCAAGTAGAGCACCCATAATTAGGAATAATAATATAGTTAATATTAAAAACGCCAGTACATATGCCACATATCCAGCTGACAGACTATTGATTACTTCAATTACTGTATCCCACTTTTCACCGCCATCTACTAAGATAAATAGTAACGATTGTACTGCAAATAAAATAACAATTTGCGTAACCGCAAGTAAAAATGTCCCTGTTAATTTTGCCAAAAAGTGTGTCACCGGTTTAATACTCGCAAGAAGCACTTCTAGCACACGTGACCCTTTTTCAGAAGCTACATCCGTCGTAATCATCGATAAGAATGACATGACAAACCCGTAAATGATGAATCCAACTATCATTGATGCGCCTATACCCGCTGACTTCTCATCTTCGCTTTTACCACCAGCAGCTTCTTTATTCAAGTTTTTTGTTGTAATCATTGTCTCAGATTGTAAAATTTTATCTGCTTGTTCTGCAGTTAAATTGAGCTGTTGTACTTCATAAAGCTTCCCTGCATATTGGATACTAGACGATAAGCTTTGCTGATCATTAAATTTAAGTGGATTAAATGTTGCAATTTCAGCTACTAAAGATCCAGCCTTATCTTGAATGAAAATCGCAGCATCTAAATCTCCGTCTTTTACCTTTTTCTCAACTTTGCTTTCATTCTCTTTTGGGAATGAAAATTCAACATCTGCACTGGAAGTGAAAAGTGCCTTGAAATCCGCATCCGTATCATTTAAAACTGCCACTTTTAAAGGCTCTTCCGAGAACAGAGCTTCTTTAATATCTGACCAGAACATCACACAACTAATGACGACAAGATATAATAGAATAGAGAAAATAAATGACTTCGCTTTAATCTTTTGCTTATAAAGTTGCTTTACTAATATCCAAAACTTAGACATTGCCGCCACCTACCTTATCCTTGAAAATTTCATCCAGTGATAAATAATCTAGGCTGAATTTTTCGATGTAATCACCTTTTGAAACGATATCGAAGATTCCTTTTGCATATGATTCATCCTCTAATGTAAGCGTGTACTGTTCTTTACCAATAGTTACATCTTTTACTCCTGGTAAAGCTGTAAGTTCCTCTATAGCCATATCCGTTCTCACTGTTAACTTTGTTTTACCATATTGTTTCTTCAAATCTAACAAACTACCAGAAAACAATGATACTCCTCGTTTTAACAAGCATAAATGATCACACAACTCTTCCACGTTTTCCATTTGATGACTTGAAAATAGAATCGTCGTACCATTTTCCTTTAAAAATAAAATCGCTTCTTTTAATAAATCTTTGTTCACAGGGTCTAATCCACTGAACGGTTCGTCTAAAATCAAAAACTCAGGCTTATGTATGAAACTTGCGATAAGCTGAACTTTCTGTTGATTCCCTTTAGAAAGAGTCTCTGCTTTTGCCTTACGCTTTTCCTCTAACTCAAAACGTTCAATCCAATAGTTCACATCTTCTTTTAGCTCTTTTTTCTTACGTCCTCTTAGTTCGCCAAAGAAATATAGCTGATCCTCAACTGTCATAGTTGGGAAAATACCGCGTTCCTCCGGTAAATAACCGAGTAAATCACGGTCTATCGCGTGTATTGACTCTCCGTTCCATGAAATCGTTCCAGCTGTTGTTTCTTGCAAGTCTAAAATCATTCGGAAAGTCGTCGTTTTCCCTGCACCGTTTTGACCAATCAGACCGAAAATCTCTCCTTTTTCAATTGTAAAAGAAAGATTATCCACCGCCACAAAATTCTGATACCTCTTTGTAACTTCTTGAATTACTAATGCCATTGAAAGTCTCCTTTTCTAAATGCATTTACATTGTGTTTTAAATAAATAACATCTTCTAACAATCTAGTTTTGCTTCATATTCAAATATGAAACAATATCTGAGATTTTTTTAGTTTCCTAATTTTATTAAATGTATATAGAACAAAAATAAATAAGGTAACTGTCATACCCAGATTAATACCGGTAATTAAATCTGCAACATCCGATTCTTTACCCAAGAAAAAGTTAATGAAAAATACGAGTACATTGATTACGATAATGGCACTTGGAATTGTGATTATTCGATGATAATGGGCCATTTTAGATGCCGTATCAGTATAAAGTTCAAAAGGTTCTTCACTAGCATCTTTTCGTAAATAGACCCATCCAAAATAAGTATCTACATGCTCTATGCCACTATCTTGTAAAAACTCGATATACTCTTTATTTTCTTGACGATTTGTTTTATCTTTCAGTTTTTCTAACATATAGTTATAATTTACTGTTGCATCCTCTTCAAATGTATATCGAAAATAATTTACTTTTTTTAGTTGTAGACCTTTCTTAGACTGTTCATTTAACCACTGCTCTTCCTTTTCGAAGTCCCAAAAACAATTATATGCGCCCTTCACCTATTCAATCCCTCCTTTTATCATCAATTCTCCATTCATTATTAATTCTTTCATCCTGACTATTTCGGCTTCCACTTCGCCTTTTCCTTGTGCAGTAATCATATATTGTTTCTTTCTGGTTGACTCTTTAGCCTCAACAGTTTGAATCCAACCTCTCTCAACTAAGGACTTAAGCGCTCCATATAAAGTCCCTGGGCCAAGCTGTACACGCCCCTTGCTCAATGATTCTACCAATTGCATAATTCCATAGCCATGCCTTGGTTCATATAGCGCCAGCAAAATATAATACACACCTTCTGTTAAAGGTCCATGTTGTTGCATATTAAATCACCTCTTTACATCAACAGCGATTACATCGCTAGCCGATATATAAAGTATATCAGCAGACGATATACTTTTCAATTGAATTTTAAACAATTTTATCCATTTATTAATTTTTACCCCTTTAAATAAAAAAATGCAAAAGCTCATAAGCTTTTGCATTTTAAATTCTCTATATTCAAATAAAGTTTATAAATTTCCACTCAAAACTATTTGCTATCATTTCATTTAACGAGCTAAATTAATCTCTCACCGTTTTAATCTCAATATCACTCAAAATATCTCGTACTACCCAGCTAGCCGCGATTAATCCAACTGAAGATGGTACGAACGCATTTGATGATGGCGGCAATTGCGCTTTGCGAATTTCTGCTTCTGGTTTACCGACTGTTTGTACAACATCTGGACGAACGACAATCGGGCTCTCATCAGAAAAGATTACAGGTATTCCTTTTTTAATACCTTCTTTACGCAATTTCACACGAATTACCTTCGCTAATGGATCGGTATGTGTTTTTGAAATATCAGCAATTTGAAAACGTGTTGGATCCATTTTATTTGCTGCACCCATACTTGCAATTATTTTTACACCACGTTTTAAGCATTCTTTCATTATGTGAATTTTATATATAACTGTATCTGACGCATCAATCACATAATCCGGTTCGTAACTAAAGAATTTTTCATACGTTTCTTCTGTGTAGAACATATGCAAATCTATAACTTCACAATCAGGGTTGATATCAGCAATTCGCTCCTTCATAACAGCTGATTTTGAGCGCCCGATTGTCGACATATAAGCTACTAGTTGGCGATTAATGTTCGTAATATCTACATCGTCTTTATCTACTAAGATGATGCGACCAACACCACTTCTTGCACAAGCTTCAGCAGCAAACGATCCAACACCGCCAATACCTAAAATTGCTACAGTAGTATTTTTTAGTTTATCTATTCCATCTGTTCCAATGGCTAATTCATTACGTGAAAATTGATGTAACATATACCTTTCACTCCGTTTAAATTAAATTTTTAAGTAATCCTATCCTATTAGTAAGAAAATAGGTATCGTGAAAAATATATACAAAAAGCTAGATGATTGCAAGGATTGATGCAAGGAAATTTAATTGTATTTTTGATTTAAGTTAAATTCTAGAAATATTAATCTAATAAAAAACAAATCCCGTAAATTCGATGCTAGAAAGAACTAGCCGAATTTACGGGATAAATAATACTTAAACTTCACTACCAGATCTCAACATTTGTTCATTAAACATCTCGACAAAATGCGAATCTATGTATTGTCCACAATTTTTCAGTCCACCTACAACTGCTCCTCCAATTGGTGGCATAAGAGAAGGATAAAACTGAATTTCAACAACTTCTTTTTGCGCCAATTTTTGGAGAATCGGAATGAAAAGTTCTACATTCGAGAATACTCCACCTGCCAACACAACAGGAATTTTATCTTTTGACCAAGTCATTTGATCTAAACATGCTTTAATGGATTGGAAGTATTTTTCACATGCCTTTTGAATAATGATGCGAGCTACTATATCTCCTTTTAGAGCTTCTTCGCTCACATACATACTAAGTGGAGAAATAATGGCTCTTGGATGCCCTTCTCCGTAGACTTGATCAATTATTTGAGGAACCGCATCTACTTGAAAGTGCTGGCATAACCTCGCTGTTAGATTAGTTTGATATCCTCTACCATCATAAGCTTTAAATACAGCTTTTAAAGCCTGTACCCCTAAATCATAGCCGCTTCCTTCATCATCAAACAAATATCCCCAACCAGATGTACGTACAATGTTGTGTTGATCATCTAATCCTAATGTAATAGCTCCGGTTCCTGCTATTTGCACAATTCCTTCAGAACCTAAGGTACCAGCATACAACGCATTTGTCGCATCATTTGCTATCTCGATCGTCGCCTCTTTTGGTAAGTGACTATGTAAAACATCAATTAGAATTGAATCATATTGTTTTTCTTTCACCCCAGCCATACCTGCAAAACAGCTTGCAATTTGCACAAAGGCTGTTGGGTTCTGTGATTTTAATATTATTAATACTTGATCGATTACCTGTTCAAATTCTTTTTGACTCATTGTCGTTGGATTACTTTTACCGACTGTCACCATTGCATGGATATGTCCGCCTTCGTCACTAATAACAGCACATGTTTTGGTACCGCCGCCATCAATCGCTAATACAAACATCTTCATCCCCCTAGCTACTTACTTCATCAAAGATAAGTAAAAAGGATTGAGAACTATAGAACATAGCACTCAACCCTTTTACTCATTCTAACTTTTTTTCTCTACCATATTAAATCCAAAAGATTCCCATGGTCGAATTTTCTCAAGTAAATAAATTTCTTCTGGCACCACTTTAGCTACAATATTCGTACTTCCTGAATTCGGTATATCCTTTAGCACTAACTGTAACTCACCTTTGTAACGGATATCCTCGTCATTATCTATCGTGACATCTCCTGTTTGAATATCAAATACATCATGTGGTTTGAATTGCTCCGATTTGTATTTAACACGAGATTGTGTACTGCGAATCACATATTCAGAGACATCACCACGGTTAAAGTGTGGTTCTTCAAAAATGATTTTATTTTCCACCTCTGAATTTTCAGCAGATGGTACAATATCAAGTTCTAATTTTTGACGATTCAGTTTTCCTAATGCTTGTAGCTCTTCTTCAGTTGCATACATATTCCCAATGATCAAATCATCAATTAAGCCAGTATGCCAAAGATCTTTCGCTTGAACTGTGATAGGTAAACCGCGATGCTCTTCTAATGTAGGTAAGCCGTACGGTGTTTCCTCCCATGGTCCATATTGCGCATGATTCGAAGAAATCATTGCCGCAGTACGAATTTGATTATCTTTGAATAACTTTGAAGAATTAATAAAATGCTCTCTCGAAAGACCTGTATACTTTCTTGGATAGAAATTATGGCAGCCAATAATATTTTCACGGTTTGGTTGATAAGACAAAATATTTTCTACATATTTTGTACCGTTACTAATATTAAGTTCGACTTTTAAGTTAGAAGCGTCCAATGACATGAACGCTTCCTCCTGTCCAGAGAATCCCATATCTAAGCGTAAAGCGGCTAAGTGATATTGTTCTTTCAAGAATGCGATATCTCTATAAGTTAAGCCTAATTCCTCAAAGACTTGAGGAGCGATGTCAGCGGAAATATCAAAGCCAAGCTGTTGCGCAAATTGATTAATTTGTTGTAACTTTTCTTTTTCCTCATTATTTTTCATAGACATTAGACAAGTGAATATCCGACTAAAACCATGATCATGAGCTAGTTGGATATAATTTTGCATTTCCTCTAACGTGCTATGTTGAGGATAAATTGAAATTCCTAATCTTCTCATTTGAATACCTCCGCTTACCATCTATTAAACTTCTACTTTTTCTGCTTCTTCTTTTTTCATCACTACTGATTGACTCGGTTTAGTTGCTTGTTTTTCAGCTGCTAATTTATCGTTAGCTGCTTTTGATGACATCATTATGAACGGTAAGTAGATACATACAGAGATTGCTATTAACACAAGGCTCAGTACTCCACCCGTCCATGATTGCGTTGTTAACCAACCATTTATGACTGGTGGCATCATCCAAGGAGCAGCAATTGTAGCTGCTGGAACCAAACCGAATTTAGTTGCAAAATAAGCAATTGTTACATTGACCATTGGTGTAAGAATAAACGGAATGACCAAGATTGGATTTAAAATGATTGGTAAACCAAACATTAATGGCTCATTAATATTGAATAGGGCTGGAGCAGCACCAACTTTACCAACCGCACTGTATTGTTTGTTTTTTCTAGCAAAAAGGAAAATTGCGATAACTAAAGCGATTGTAGTACCTGATCCACCCATATTAACGAAAGCATCAAAGAATGGCTTGTTAATAATATATGGTGCAGTTTCACCAGCATTTATTGCTTTAAGATTTTCAGCAATAGCTGGAAGATTAATAGTTTGCATGAATGGGTCGATAATGTTCGCCCCGTGAATACCGAATGACCATAAGAATACAGGAACGAAAGCTAATAACAAGCCTGCAGCCCATGTATTTGTTAGACCCATAAATGGTTCTTGAACTACTGAATAGAATGAAGAAATAATATCTGGAATATCAAAGCTTGTTGAAATAATTGTTCTCACTAATGCAAAAGTACCGACAGTGATAATAGATGGAAGTAGTGCAGCAAACGATTTTGTTACTGCCGGTGGTACTCCATCAGGCATTTTGATTAATAAACGTTTGTTACCAGATAAGCGTGAAAATAGTTCAGAAGATAAAAGAGCTATTATTAATGCTACGAATATCCCCCCGGTCCCGGTGGTTAATCCACTTAGGCCGCCTTCACCAAATGTTCCGAATGTAATATAACTAGAAAAACTGATTACCCCTGCAGTTAATCCATCTTTACCATAGCTCTTAGCTAAGTGGTATGAAACTGTAAAAGCAAGAAGCAAAGACATAATAGCAAATGTAGCATTCCACATATTGCCGCCCCATTGCGTCCAAGTTCCATGGTCCCAAATAGAGTCCATTAATTTTTGATATGCTTTAATTGGTAAACCATTGAATAATACCGCTAACGAACCGATAATTGTCAGTGGCATTATTGTAATAAAGCCGTCACGAACTGCAACTAAATGTCTCTGGTTCCCAACCTTTGCTGCTACCGGAACGAACTTCTCCTCTAAAAAACGAAACATCCCTCTCCACACTCCCTTGTGTTATAGATTATTTATATGGTAAACATCAAAACTGATGTTAAGCCCCTTGCAGACGGTCATATAAATCAATAATTTCAATTGCTAAATCTTTAAAAGTAATAGCGTTCATCAAGTGATCCTGTGCATGGACTAACATGATAGAAACTTCTACTTTTTCTCCTCTAGCTTCTTGTGTTAATAACGCTGTTTGAGAATGATGTGCTTCTACTAAAGATTTATTAGCTAATGTAATTTTCTCTTTAGCAGCGCTTACATTTCCTTGTTTAGCAAGTTGAATCGCTTCCATACAATCACTTTTCACGTTGCCGCTGTGCAATATCAGCCCCATAATTGACTGTAATAAATCTGTTTCTTGCATGACCGTAAACCTCCTTGATTATCCAATTAAATTCAGTGCGTGTTGCAACACTTTTTCGCCGTTCATCATGCCATAATCACTCATATTGATTACTTCGATTGGGAAGTTTTTAGCTTTATATTTCGCTTCAAATGGTCCCTTTAAATAGCGTACTTGAGGTCCCAATAATAAAACATCGATATCTTTTCTTTCTAATGTAGAATCAACTTCACTCTCTGAAATTGCGAAAATATCAGCAGCTAAATTTTGTCCCTCAGCAGCTTTTTGCATTTTAGTTACTAGTAAACTAGTACTCATACCTGCCGCACAAACGAGCATAATATTCTTCATGAAGAGCACCCCTTTTTTGTAATTTAACTCCTAAATTGAGAATAGCAGAAATTGGTCTATACCACAATACCTTAAAAGCGCTTTATTTTCCTTTTTTTCGCATTTTTTTATTGGCATATTTATAAATAGCTTGAATTTACTGATTTTTCTAACAACTGGTATAGTCCAAAGTTTTTTCCAAAAATTTTTTGATTAACTATAAATTCTTATAAAATGACATTAAAAATATTCATAAAATGACGGTTTCTCTGTTCTTAAAGCTTTGTTCCAAAGCTTTAAGGCTGAATCATCAAGTTGATGCTCCGCGTAGAGCATTGTTTCTGTAACGCTTAAATATCCAACTATTAGAGCAGAAAAAATATTAATCGACAAAGATAGAATTTGACCATTAGCTATGCTATCCGTTTCAATTACTTCTGTTTGACCTTCTCGATTAATACAGTAAAGCTTCTCATTCCACTGGGCAAACGGATCCTGAATACGTAAATAAAGGTTTTCCGTCAATTCTGCCCAATTGTATTCTTTTAAAAATCCTTCAACATCCACAATTCTCACCATACAGTCTTGGACAAGATCTTTTTTGAATTGTGGCTGGTTAAAGTGGAATCCGAAATGACTTGTTCCTGCAGTATTACCAGTAATGTGATAAACACTTGCACTATGAGACGAGATATAACGCCAAATCGCCTTCTCAGCAACATGATCCTTTACGACAAAGTCTTTAATAATAAAAGTGAGATTTTGAATTTGATAGCGTACAAAACCATGAATTTCATCGTCTTTATAATAAGCTGCAAAATGACTGTCGGGCTCTCTACGCTGAATCCTTTTCCACCATGCTGCATCACGCTTCATAGAGCCATTCATTACCTCTGCATTGTCATTATAAAAAGTACATACCTCATCAAAAAGCTGTTCATCAAGCCATTCAAAACTAAATCGTTTTACAACATCTAACTGATTACCGAAATTAGGGAATGCCTCACTAGGTATTGAATAACTCAGCTTATCAAAAAATAATTCCCATCCGAAATAACGATAAAAGGAGACAGAAAATGGAGCTAACACAGAAATATATTGACCATTTTCTCGCATTTCTTCCAAAGCACGAATCATCAATTTTTTCATAATCCCTCTATTTCGATACTCTGGATAAGTACATACGAATCCAATACCTCCCATTTTGTATGAGATTTGGTGAATCGTCATATTCAACGGGAGCACAAGCAATTGACCAACTAATTTTCTTCCATCATATGCTCCAATTGTTGTACTATATTCTACCCAATATTGAAAATCATCTCTTTTTTCTCCAATATATTTATTCGAAAAACTATAATCTCGTAAACGATGAACTTGTTCACTATCCTCTAGTGGTACTAATTGAATCATCGGTTTATCCCCCTTAAGAACACAACTATGTTATATCTTCTAATTTTGAGAATTAATATTGTTTTATTGACATTTTTCGTATAAAAAATGTCGACAATTCCAATCTTCAGGGGTTGCCGACATTCTATTGGCGAATAAGAAATTGCCTTCTTGTAATAGCCAAATTAATTGTTCGTGTTTAATAATTTTTTCATATATTGTTCTACTTCCATTGAAGTTGAAAGTGAAAGTATTTTATCTAAATGTTGCATTAATTCTACTTTTGAAAGGTCCGAAATATGTGCACGCGCACGTAGAATAGAAGAGGCACTCATTGAAAATTCATCTAAACCTAAAGCTAGTAAAATAGGTATAGCTATTTCATCTCCGGCCATTTCTCCACACATACCTACCCATTTTCCATTCGCATGGCCCGCATCAATGGCCATCTTTACAAGACGTAAAATGGCCGGATGGAATGGTTGGTATAAATAAGAAACTTTTTCATTCATACGATCTGCAGCTAAAGTGTATTGGATTAAATCATTTGTACCAATAGAAAGGAAATCTGCTTCTTTAGCAAATAAATCTGCAATAAGCGCAGCTGAAGGAATTTCTACCATCATGCCAATCTCAATATCACTTGAAACTTCAATTCCTTCACTAAATAACTTCTCTTTCTCTTCCTCCAATAAAGCTTTTGCTTTACGGAATTCATCAAGTGTCGCAATCATAGGGAACATAATTTTCAAATTACCATAGACACTTGCACGGAGAAGTGCACGTAACTGTGTCCGGAAAATATCTTGTTGTTCCAAACAAAGTCTTATAGCTCTATGCCCTAAGAAAGGATTCATCTCTGGCTCTAATTTCAAATACGGTAATTCTTTATCTCCACCTATATCCAGCGTTCTAACAACTGTCGGTTTTTGGCCCATTTTTTCAAGTACTGTTTTATAAGCGGTAAATTGTTCTTCTTCTGAAGGCAATTCTTGACGATCCATATATAAAAACTCAGTACGGAATAAGCCAATACCGTCACCGCCGTTAGCTAAAATATTGTCTACATCCTCCGGCTTACCAATATTGCCCGCTAACTCTACATGATGTCCATCAGCACTTATGCTTTCTGCTGTTACAAATTGCTGGAACATTGCACTCTCTGCTGCTTGCTCTTCTTGAGCCAATAAATACTCAGCAACTATTTCTTCTGTAGCATCTAATAATACTGTCCCTTTTGTACCATCTATTATGATCTTAGCTCCGTGGGGGATATCTGTAGTTGCCAGTTTTGTCCCTACAACAGCGGGTATCTCCATTGTTCTTGCTAAAATAGCCGAATGAGATGTACGTCCCCCGATATTTGTCACGAAGCCTTTCACATGCGTTTTATCAAGCTGTGCAGTCATCGATGGTGTTAAATCATCAGCAACAATAATAACATCCTTTGATAAACGACTATAATCAGGTAATTCAATGCCCAATAAATTCGCTAATAAACGCTTTGCTACATCACGAATATCAGCTGCACGTTCTTGCATGTATTCATTGTCCATAGATTCAAATAACTCGATAAACATACTTGAGGTTTCTTGTAATGCAAATTCAGCATTTACACCTTCACTTATCTGAATATCAATTGCATTTAACATCTCAGGGTCTTGCAGTACTAATAAATGCGCAGAGAAAATTTCTGCTTTATCGTGACCAAATTTCTTTTCCGCAGCTTCACGAATTGCTTCGAGTTCAGTTTTCGTTTTAGAAACAATTTCTTTAAACCTTAATTTTTCTGCTTCAATATCAGTAATAGTCAATTTGTCAAAGGTTAGATCCGGTTCTACTAAGCAGTACGCATTCGCAATGGCTATTCCATTCGAGACAGCAATACCTTTAATCTCTAACATTCTTGTCCTAAGCCTTCTGAAATCATTAATTCTGAAACTTTTGCGATTGCTGCTTCTGCATCTGAACCTTCTGCTTTAATAGTAACAACTTCACCAGTTGGAACACCTAATGACATAACACCTAAAATAGATTTTAAATTGACTGTTTTTCCTTTGTACTCAAGCTGTATATCCGATGCAAATGGTGTGACACCTGCAACCAATACTGTTGATGGACGTGCATGTAATCCTACTGAACTAGTGATTTTATAAGTTTTTTCCATATTAATCTCCCCCATACTAATATTTATTCGAAGTTTATTCGTCTACTATACTTTGCTATCATACAATCATTTTTTTCTTTACTACCATCTAGATTTGCACTTTCAAATACAGGCGGCTCGACACCTTCACTAGCTAAAATTTCAATAACTTGAGATAGTGTCGTATTCAAGATAGCCGAACCAATTGTTGTAGATGCAGGACCATACTGGACGCTATTTTTCCACAATAACCCATCACCTACTGGAATATGCGTATCTAATACGAAGTCTGCCGTATCTTCTAGGCGTTTCCCTGTACTATGCTTTGAAACTTGCTCTTTATAATGAAGTGACTGTAATGAAATAACAAGTACCCCAGCCTCTTTTGCTAATAATGCCACATCAATAGGCACAACATTTCTTCCTGACGTGGAAACAATTATTAATACATCATTTGGATTGAACTCAAATTGATGACGATGTTGCGAAACGAAGTTAGGATCTTTCTCATTTGCAGAAGAGGTCAGTGCACCCTTATGTAACATCAATGGCTCAATGAATATAGGACGTACTGGTACTAAACCACCAGCACGGTAAAAAGCTTCTTGCGCTAGAATGTGAGAATGACCACAACCAAATAGTTGTAAAATACCTCCGTTTTGAATACGCTCAGCTATCAATTCGGCTGCTTTTGTCATTTTTGATTGTTCTTCTTCTACTATTACATTTATTAATTGTTGAACCTCTTGAAAATATTGATGCATGTTATCACCTCTGTATTTCACTAATAAATTTATAGCGATCTGCGCGATATGTACTACGCACTAATTCAAACGGTATTCCAGTACTTAAATAACTTTTTCGTTCAATAATTAATACAGCTGATGGTTGCTCAATATTCAATAGTTTACTATCTTCTTTAGTTACTAGCGCTGCTTCCATTAACTGCGAAGCATGACCAATCTTTTGATGATGTCTTTCTTCTATTAGAGAGTATAACGAACCCAGAACCATGCTCTTATCCAAATCTGGAATGATCTCAACAGGTATATACGTTCTTTCAATAGCCATTGGTAGCTGATCTGCGTTACGAATTCGAACAACGGAAAATACTTCATCTCCCGTTTTCATTTGCAATGCCTTCGCAATATCAATTGGAGGTATAATTTTCTCAAAACGAATAAGTTTATTGCTTGGCTCATAGCCTCTTGAACGCATATCTTCTGTAAAACTTGTCAATCCGCTTAATGGTTGCTCTAACTTTGGATTCGCTACGTATGTACCACGTCCTTTTTCTCGGTAAAGTAAGCCACTATTTACTAAATTCGTGATGGCATGCCTTACGGTCATACGACTTACACCTAACTGTTCAGAAAACTCTCTTTCAGAAGGAATATTCTCACCTATCTTATATTCCTCTTCGAAAATTTTTCCTTTTAAAAATTCTTCAATTTGTATATACATTGGAACTGGTGAATTTTTATCTAACAAGCATATCTCCACCTTTCATGTAGCCCCTACCAAACTACAGCTTGTTATTCTTTTTCATAAACAACTTTACCGCGACAGATAGTCTTTTGTACATTTAATTCTTCATCTAATATAACTAGATCCGCATCCATCCCGTTACCGATATACCCTTTGGAAGGTAATTCGAGTTGATTAGCAGCATTATTGGAAGACATAGATACTAACTCCTGCAATGTACATTTTGTGACGGCATGTATATTTTTCACAGCTTGTTCCATTGTTAATACACTCCCAGCTAACGTCCCATCGGATAAATGTGCACCCGTTTCAGTTACATGTACCGCTTGGCCACCTAAATCATAAACACCGTAATCCAGCCCTTTTGCCCTCATGGCATCAGTAATCAATATAATTCGAGATGCCCCCTTTAAACGATAAGCAAATTTAACAGATTTCGGGTGGCTATGGATGAAATCTGCTATAATTTCTACCTTCAAATCATCTTCTAGTAATACATCTCCAACAACACCTGGCTCTCGATGATGAAAAGGACGCATTTGATTATATAAGTGAGTTGCTTGTTTTGCACCGAGCCCAACGGCACGCTCTATTTCATCAGACATGGCATCCGTATGACCTAATGATACAACGATTCCTTCTTTACTAATTTCCTCGACAAATTCAAAACCATTATTTACTTCAGGAGCCACTGTAACTTGTTTTATGCGACCTTCACTAAGTTCTTGCCAGTGATGAAACTGCTGAATAGAAGGTTCAATAATATATTGTATCGGTTGTGCCCCTGCTCTTTCCTTTGATATATATGGACCTTCAACATGTATCCCTAACATTTCCGCTTCATCTAAAGACCCTTTATAAGTAGCAGCATTCTTTAAAGTTGCTTCAATAGCATCTACTGACTGCGTCATAGTCGTCGCAAGAAAACTTGTCGTCCCCTCTTTAGCTAACGAACGAGCAATACCTCTGATTGCTTCTTCAGTTGCATCCATGGCATCAAAACCAGCTGATCCGTGTATATGCATATCAATATATCCAGGGAAAACAATCCATCCTTTAGAAGTTCCATCAATAGTATGTTGCGCTTGAATACTTAATCCCTTACCAACTTTCGTAATTTTACCTTCTTCTAGGTAAAGATCACCTACAAACGCCTCTTGATCGTAGTTAACAATCGTTACATTTGAAATTAGAATTGTTTCACTCATGTGCACTCTCTCCTAATTAAAACCAGAAAAATCATCTCGTCTTTCTGATTTTCAGAATCCTATCTTACCTCAGCTAGCTATTTATAAAGCGTCTTGTCATAAACCCCACTTTATTTTTTGGTAATTTTCATTTTATGAGATTTCAGATATACGATATAACTATTGAAGTATTTCAATGCGTATTTTGTTCGTTTTTTTCTGTGATTCTATCAGAAAGTGTTTTCTATAGAGAAAACCTATCAATAGAAAAGACTAGATTAGATTAAGAACCTTGAAAATTTATAGAGAAACTCTTATTAACAAGGTTCCTTAGTATCTCCTAAAAAACTTTTGGTATAGTTGTCTATACCAATTATAAAACGTTTGCATATAAATGAAAAGCAAAAGTTCTTAATTCCTTTAATTTATAGAATAAATAGAATAATAAATCTATTTTAAGATATATCAATAAGTTTTTTAGCTTCTTTTCTCAATCCAATCTCTAAAATAATAAGTTGCCCCATACATCATTCGTCAAAAATGATTCTCTTATATTTAAAACATATTCTATTCCAGGAACATTTACTACTCTTATCTACACTTTTTTCATCTTCGTTATACACAAAAACTTCCAAGAACCTATAGGAAACAACGCCTATTTACTTGAAAGCTTCATTTAAACATTCTATTTAGATTACTAAGTCAGTTAATACGATAACATTCGGATGCTTTTTCAAGATTGTTACTGGTACATCTTCTGTTACTTCACCTTTTAACAACGCTTCTAAAGCAGTACGTTTCTTCTCCCCAACTGCGATTAATAAAATTTGTTCTGCACGCATGATTGAAGAAATACCCATTGTAATTGCTTTAGTTGGTACTTCATCTAAAGAATTAAAAAATCTTGCATTTGCTATTCTAGTCGATTCTTCAAGTTCAACAACATGCGTTTCACTATCAAACGGTGTACCAGGCTCATTAAAACCTATATGTCCATTTTCTCCAATTCCAAGTAATTGAAAATTTAGATTCATGTTTTGTAAAAGTGATTCATAACAAGCAGCTTCTTCATGAGGATCTAATGCCTCTCCATTTGGTAAATTAGATTTTTTAAAAGGCTTTTCATTGAAGAGCTGTTGTTTCATAAACGATATATAACTTTCAGGATGTGTTTTCTGAAGACCGACATACTCATCTAAGTTAACACTTTCACACTGAGTAAAATCAAGTTCACTATTACGAATACGCTCATAAAGAGGAAGCATTGTTCCACCTGTAGCCAAACCAAAGTTTTTAGAACCGTTATCTAACGCCTCTTTTAGAACATTAAATGCTCTATCATATAAGGCATCTAAATCGATAATCGTTTCAACCTTTAATGCTGTTTTTATGTGATTGCTCGTTTCCATTAATACACCTTCTCATTTCAATTTATTTACTTACACTTTAAACCATTATTTCTAAGGAAGCCAATAAAAAAATAAAAAAATGTTTATTTTACCAATATTATACCGATAGTAATGAAAATTTACCAATTTCATTCTTTGATATAGTTTTTGTAAAAACAATTCAAATGTACTGAAAAATGTTTTTGAATTTTAGATTAAAATCAATTTTATAGCATTTAAATCAAAAAAATAATGTATTGACTCAAAATAAAAACCCTCTCAATTTTCATTGAGGGGGTGATTTAATAATTAACGAATCCCGATTGTGCCGTCTTAAAATCTAATCGTTTTGAACCCGCAATAAGCAGGTGGGTGTTCTCTTCGAAATTTTAAACGTCCCATGACAGGCATGTTCGCCATCCCAAAATGTGAACTCCCAACGATAAAATGTTCGGTCAAAACTGATAAGCTTATAACGAACACATCAGGATTCGCTTTAAATACATATTACCACATTAATTCTGACAATTCAAAAGATTTACTTCTCATCTGCCAATGTTTTTGTGCGGATATTTAACTCGTCTAATTGTGCTAACGATACTGTACTTGGTGCATTTGTTAAGACGCAACTTGCACTTGCAGTTTTAGGGAATGCAATTGTATCACGTAAGTTGTCACGACCAGCTAGTAACATAATAAAGCGGTCAAGACCGAATGCTAATCCACCGTGCGGAGGTGTACCATACTCAAATGCATTCATCAAGAAACCAAATTGTTCTTTTGCTTCTTCATCAGTGAAACCAAGTGTTTTGAACATTTTTTCTTGTAAATCTTTTTCGTGAATACGTAATGATCCGCCACCAAGTTCGTAGCCATTTAATACGATATCGTACGCTTGTGCTTTAACTGCACCTGGTTCAGTTTCCATTTTTTCAAGATCTTCATCGAATGGACGAGTGAATGGGTGATGTGCCGCATAGTAACGGTCATCATCTTCGCTGTATTCAAGTAATGGCCACTCTGTAATCCATAGGAATGCAAAACGAGATTCATCAATTAAGCCAAGGTCTTTTCCAAGTTTTTTACGTAAAGCACCTAGTGAATCAGCAACAACTGATTTTTTATCAGCTACGAATACTAAAGTATCACCTGGTTCAGCGTGCATACGTTCAACAAGTTTTTCACCAAATTCATCATCAAAGAATTTACCGATTGGACCAGTTAATCCTTCTTCAGTTACTTTAATCCACGCAAGACCTTTCGCACCGTAACGACCAACAAATTTTGTTAGTTCATCAAGATCTTTACGAGAGTATTTGTCGTTCGCACCTTTGATATTAAGACCTTTTACTTGGCCTCCGTTTTCAACAGTACTTGCAAATACTTTGAAGTTACAGCCTGCAACAACATCGCTTAATTCAATCAGTTCTAAGTCAAAACGAACATCTGGCTTATCAGAGCCGTAGCGAGACATTGCATCCTTATAAGTCATACGTTGGAATGGAGCTGGAATATCAATTCCTTTTACTTCTTTCATAACTTTTTGAATTAATTTTTCGTTTAATTCGATGATTTCATCTTGTGACATGAAACTCATTTCCATATCAATTTGAGTGAATTCAGGTTGACGATCAGCACGTAAATCTTCATCACGGAAGCAGCGAGCAATTTGGAAGTAGCGCTCAATTCCACCAACCATTAATAATTGTTTAAATAATTGTGGTGATTGTGGTAAAGCATAAAATTCACCTTCATGTACACGTGAAGGAACTAGGTAGTCACGTGCGCCTTCTGGAGTTGACTTCGTTAAGATTGGTGTTTCAACCTCTAAGAAACCTTCATCTTGTAAGAAGTTACGGATTACTTTTGTCACGTCAGAGCGAAGTTTGAATGTATCAAACATTACTGGACGACGTAAGTCTAAGTAACGGTATTTTAAACGAAGATCTTCGTTTACTTCAGTGCGATCTTCAATTGCAAACGGTGGTGTTTTAGCTTTATTAATAATTGTTATTTGATCGATTAAAACTTCAACCATACCAGTTTCCATGTTTGGATTAATCATGTCCGGTTCACGTAATGCTACAGCACCTTCTACTTCTACAACGAATTCGTTACGAAGAGAATCTGCAATATCTAAAGCTTCTTGAGAATTTTCAGGGTTGAAAACGATTTGTACAAGTCCTGTACGGTCACGTAGGTCAACGAAAATTAGTCCGCCGAAATCGCGACGACGTTGTACCCATCCTTTTAATACAACGCGTTCGCCTTCATGAGCGCCACGTAAAATACCACATTCATGTGTTCTTTTTGCCATGATTATTTCCTCCAATTATTTTACCTTATGTTTTGTTAAATAGTTCACTAAGTCATGAAATGGCACTTTTTCTTGGCTACCCAATTCCATGTTTTTCACATTAGCAGCTTGTTCTTCTAATTCTGACTCACCAAGTACGATGACCCATTTAGCACCTAAACGATCTGCCGATTTCATCTGAGCTTTCACTTTGCGACTCGCATAATCAAGCTCAGTTGAAATACCTTTTGCTCTAAATGAACTTGCTAATTCTACTGCTTTTAACTTCGCTTGATCATCCATTGCAACGATATACATATCAAGTGCATTGTCTGTATCAAGTGAACGTCCTTCTGCTTCAAGTGCAAGTAATAGACGTTCGATACTCATTGCAAAGCCAATACCAGGTGATTCCGGACCACCGATTTGTTCAACTAAACCGTTATAGCGACCACCACCACATAAAGTAGTAATTGCTCCTAGGTCTGTTGCTGTACTCATAATTTCAAAAGTCGTGTGGTTATAATAATCCAAACCACGTACTAAGTTCGGATCTACTACATAGGTAATGCCTAACACATCTAAGTATTTTTTAACAGCTTCGAAATAAGCTGCAGATTCCTCATTTAAGTAATCTGTTAGTGCTGGCGCAGTAGCCATTAAAGGATTTTCGCGATCCACTTTACAATCTAAAATACGTAATGGATTTTTTTCTAGACGATTTTGGCAATCTGAGCAGAAATCACCGATATGTGGTTCGAAATGTTTGATTAAAGCATCACGGTGAGCTGCACGAACATCTGCATCACCTAAAGAGTTAATCACTAATTTTAAATTCTTCAATCCAGCTGTTTCATACACATCCATTGCAAGTGCAATTACTTCTGCATCAATAGCAGGATCTTTACTACCAATTGCTTCTACTCCGAATTGGACGAATTGGCGGTAACGCCCAGCTTGTTGGCGTTCATAGCGGAACATTGGACCAATGTAAGATAATTTTACTGGTTGATCAGGTTGACCGAACATTTTGTGCTCAACGTAAGAGCGTACAACAGCTGCTGTACCTTCTGGACGAAGCGTTAAAGAACGATCTCCTCTATCTTTGAATGTGTACATTTCTTTTTGCACGATATCAGTCGTATCACCAACACTACGTTGGAATAATTCCGTCTGCTCGAAAATTGGAGTGCGAATTTCTTGATATCTATATACTTGGCAAAGCTGACGAATGATTTCCTCAACCTTTTGCCATTTCTCAGACTGTCCTGGTAAAATATCTTGAGTGCCTCTAGGTACTTTATAATTCATCACATTAACTCCTTTCAAAAATTCTGATTAACTGTGGACTAACGCTGTCCTTTATCTCACGATTTTCTATGATGAAACTAAAAAAGCTCTCGCCCCTTGCAATAAATGCAAGGGACGAGAGCTGTATAAGCTTCCGCGGTTCCACCCTAGTTGATCTAGTAAAACTAAATCCTCTCATGTCGGATAACGGCCGATTCCGTTTTCTCCTAATAAGCAAATGCCTTTCGAAGAAAAACCTCTCGAGTGTTATTCACTATACTGTACTGTAGAAAAGATTTCAGCCACGTCTTTTCCTCTCTTATCAGCCTTAAAAATATAGTTACTTGCTCGGTCATAGGTGATCTTAAATAAATTCAGATTACTAAATATCTTACCCACTATAAACAAATATGTCAACTATTTTGAAAAACTATAGATTTTTCATGTCATTTCCTTTTACAATAGATAAAAAGGAGGATTAACATGAAAACAAAATTAGTTAAAACGTTTAGTATTTTTTTGCTCTTCACCACGCTTATATGCTCATATTTTTACCAACCTATACATACGGAGGCATCTTCTTCAATATCATATAAAGTAACGGCTAGTCAACTTACTTTACGCGAAGGTCCTAGTACAAGCACCAAAAAACTTACGTTAATTCCAAAAAGCACAAAATTAACAAAAATCTCATCAAAAGGCTCTTGGATTAAAGTAAAATATAGCGGGAAAACAGGTTGGGTTTCTTCACAATACTTATCTAAAGTAACAACAAACGTTAATACAGCCGCTACATCGAAAACAGTAACGACAAATGTTAGTAATTTAAATATTCGTTCCGGTGCTGCAATTAGCTATAAAAGTCTTGGGAAATTAGCAAAAGGCACAAAAGGAACTGTATTAGACGAAAAAAGTGGTTGGGTGAAAATTAAAACATCCAAATATACAGGCTGGGTTTCTAAAAGCTATGTAACGTTTAAATCAACTACTTCTTCCAATCCAACTACTTCTGCTAGTAATGTCGGCAAATATTACTACATAACAATTGCTAATTTAAACGTACGTGAAAAAGCTTCTTCATCAGATAGCTCTGCTATTATTGGTACTGTAAGAAAAGGTAATGAATTTAAAATTTTAAAAGAATCTGGTACATGGGTACAAATTCAATATACGACTACTAAAAAAGGTTGGGTTTCTTCCAAGTCAGCATATGGGAAGATTAGTTCAAAAAAACATACGTCACAAACATCAAACCCTAACAAACCAGATGAAGATGAAGATACAGATGTAGAACCGACACCGGACCCTTCTGAGCCAGAAAATCCAACACCTGAGGAACCGACTGATACACCTGAAGACAATGTCGTATATACTAAACCTTCAAAAACAGAATATATCGTTATACAATCTGGTTACTTGAATATCCGTTCAAAACCGAGTACAAAAGGAGATATATTGTCTGAAGCCTCTGCCGGAGATTACTATACAGTGCTGCAATATGCTACTTATCCATCAAATGAATGGGTTGAAGTAATGTATGCTACTGGCAAAAAAGGTTGGATTTCAAATAATACATCAAATAGTTATGTAACATTATCAAATCCAGCTACAAATCCACCTGCAGTATCGAATAAAAAGATTGTATTAGATGCTGGACACGGCGGTACAGACCCTGGTTCAGGTGGCGGAGGATACAATGAAGCCGCACTGACATACGCTTTTACTTTAAAGACAAAGAGTCATCTTGAGAGTATGGGCTATACCGTGTATACAACACGTGGTCAATTCTCAGCTTGCTCTTCATCTACTAATAAAACAATAGATTTACAATGTCGGGTAGATGTTGCGAAATCGAAAAAAGCAGATATTTTCGTTAGTATACACATGAACTCTGCAAGTGCTACTGCAAAAGGAACTGAAACATATTACGCTGCTTCAGGTAATCCATATCCAACAAGAAGCAGACAACTTGCAAATGCTGTTCATAGCGCTTATCAACCTACAATGGGGAGTACCAATAGGGGCGTTAAAACGAATATCTTTCATGTAAATAGAATGGCTTCTGTTCCTTCAATTCTTTTAGAGGTCGGCTTTATTTCAAATGTTGAGGATCGTAGTAAACTTATCAATGCTACTCACCAAAATAATGTCAGCAGAAGTATTGCACAAGGTATCCACAATTACTTCCAAATGCAATAACTATTTTTAACCACGAACAGCCTTATTAGTTTTTCCAAGAAAACTAGAGTAAGGCTGTTTTTTTGAATCAAGATTAAACTAATCCATTAAATCAAAAAAACCTCAGATGCTTCCATACAAAATTGTATGAGAGAATCCGAGGTTTTATTACTTTCACAATAGTATGATAGGTATCTTTCATCCGTATATCCCTAAATGAATAGCCTCTAGTATAATAATCAATATTATTTTGATTCAATGATGATTGTCACTGGTCCATCGTTTGTTAATTGGACATCCATCATGGCACCAAAAACCCCTGTTTCAACATGTAAACCTAAGTTACGAAGTGTTTCATTGAAATACTCCCACAAAGGCTCCGCTTCCTCAGGTCGTGCAGCTTCAATAAAGCTAGGGCGATTTCCTTTACGTATATCAGCATACAAAGTAAATTGCGATACGGATAAAATAGCTCCACCGTGATCTAAAATTGAATGATTCATTTTACCATCAGCATCTTCCCATAGACGCATTTTCACAATTTTATTTGCGATATAGTCTGCATCGTCCTTTGTATCACCATGTGTAAGTCCGACTAACAATACATATCCTTGCTTAATGGCACCTGTAACTTGTCCATCTACAGTGACAGTTGCTTTTTTACTACGTTGCAGAATTACTTTCAAAATGAAAACTCCTATCTTAGTTTGTCACACGTTGTACAGAATAAATATCTGGAATTTGTTTAATACGATCTACAACTTTATATAAATGAGCAATATCACGAATACGAATTGTTAAGTTAATAGTTGCTAATTTATCTCTATCAGCTCTACCACTTACAGCACTAATATTCGTTTTGGCTTCATTCACGACTTGCATCACTTCATTCAGTAAGCCTGGACGATCATAGCCTGATACTTCGATATCCACAGAATATTCTTTTTTCTCATCAGCAAATGCAGAGTCCCATTCAACATCGATTAAGCGTTCTTGTTCTTCATTCGACTGTACATTTGGGCAATCTGCACGGTGAACTGAAACACCTCGCCCTTTTGTGATAAAACCAACAATATCATCACCTGGCACTGGGCTACAGCAACGTGAAAGACGAATTAGAAGATTTTCTAATCCTTTTACGACGACGCCTGACTCAGTAGCTTTTCTCTTTTCAGGTGAGTTCATTTCCTTATTGATTTTCACTAACGCTTCTTCATGATCGCGCTGTTTACGAATTTTCTCCGCAAGACGATTTACAACTTGTTGTGCCGTCATACCATTAAAGCCTACTGCTGCAACTAAATCGTCTTCACTGGCAAAATTCATCTTCTCACATACGCGTTTAAAGTTTTCAGGAGTTAAGACTTCCTTAGGATCGAAGTTTTGCTCTTTTATTTCTTTGTCAATTAATTCGCGACCTTTTACAACATTATCTTCGCGCAATTGCTTTTTAAAGAACTGTTTGATTTTATGCTTAGCTTGTGAAGATTGTGCAATTTTCAGCCAATCACGACTTGGCCCAAATGATTGCTTTGATGTCATGATTTCAATAATATCACCCGTTTTTAAAGGTGTATCAAGAGGCACCATTTTTCCATTTACTTTTGATCCGATAGTTTTATTCCCTATTTCAGAGTGTACGCGATATGCAAAGTCAATCGGTACAGACCCTGCAGGTAATTCCATGACATCCCCTTTTGGCGAAAATACATAGACCATATCAGAGAATAAATCAAATTTTAATGATTCCATAAATTCTTCTGCATTAGATGACTCGTTTTGGAACTCTAAAATTTCTCGGAACCATGTTAGTTTGCTATCGATATTTGAATTACTCATATCGATATTCTTACCTTCCTTATAAGCCCAGTGTGCAGCAACCCCGTATTCTGCAATATTATGCATGTCCATCGTACGAATTTGCACCTCTAATGGGTCACCGTAAGGCCCAATTACTGTCGTATGCAACGATTGATATAAGTTTTGTTTTGGCATTGCGATATAGTCTTTAAAGCGGCCAGGCATTGGCTTCCAAAGAGTATGCACTATACCTAAAACAGCATAACAGTCTTTTATACTATCGACGATCACACGTACAGCAAGTAAATCATAAATTTCACTAAATTGCTTATTTTGCATAACCATTTTACGGTAAATGCTATATATATGTTTTGGTCTTCCTGATAGATCAGCCTTAATTTCAATATCATCTAACTGTGTATGGATTTCCCCCATAACAGATGATAAATAAGCTTCACGTTCTACACGCTTTTTCTTCATCAAGTTAACGATTCGGTAATATTGCTGTGGATTTAAATAACGAAGTGCAGTATCTTCTAACTCCCATTTAATAGCCGATATCCCTAAGCGATGAGCTAATGGAGCGAAAATTTCAAGCGTTTCCTTTGCGATACGTCGTTGCTTTTCAACAGGTAAATGCTTTAATGTACGCATATTATGTAAGCGATCCGCTAACTTAATTAAAATTACACGGATATCTTGCGCCATTGCGACAAACATTTTGCGATGATTTTCAGCCTGCTGTTCTGCTTTCGATTTATATTTAATCTTACCTAGCTTTGTAACACCATCCACAAGCATAGCAACATCTTCACTGAACGCTTCTACAAGATCTTCACGTGTTACGGGCGTATCTTCTACAACGTCATGTAGAAAGCCTGCTGATACTGTTTCTGGATCCATTTGAAGTTCGGCTAAAATACCTGCTACTTGAATGGGATGTAAAATATAAGGCTCCCCCGAGCTTCGAAACTGTTCTTTATGTGCTTCTCTCGCAACCTCATATGCTTTTTGTACAAAAGCAACATGTTCGGTATTCATATAAGAAGAAAGAGTTGCAAAAACGTCTTCTACTGTCATCACTTGATCCTTCGCCATGTTAGCCACCCTATTCCATAAATTTTCCGATTAGATTTAACTTTAATTGTATAAAAAAAACAGCCTTGTTGTAAAGGCTATTCGCGTCAAAAGCAGTTGGCGATCATAATAACTCTAATTATATGATAAAAAACCCCTTTGTTAAAAACAAAGAGGTCAATTTATTAGTATTTCATTAATGTGAATATATCATGGCCTTTAATCTTATCGCGGCCGTTTAGCTCTTCTAATTCGATTAAGAATGCACAACCTACTACTTCGCCGCCTAATTCTTCAATAAGCTGGATAGCCGCTGCTACAGTTCCTCCAGTTGCAAGTAAATCATCCACGATTAATACTTTTTGACCGGGTTTAACAGCATCTTTGTGCATCGTTAATGTGTCTTTACCATATTCCAAACCGTAATCGGCACTAATTACTTCACGAGGTAATTTACCTGGTTTGCGAACAGGTGCAAAACCGATTTCTAAAGCATAAGCAACAGGGCACCCTGTAATGAATCCACGTGCTTCAGGGCCAACGATTAATTCAGCGCCTACTTTTTTAGCATATTCCACTATTTGATCTGTTGCGTATTTATATGCTTTTCCATTATCCATGATTGTCGTAATATCTTTGAAAGAAATGCCCTCTTTTGGCCAGTCTTCAACGACAGTCACATATTGTTTTAAATCCATTACTGTTCCTCCTCAGAAACTGTTTGAGCGGATAATCTCGCATCAAACCACTGTCTTAAATCTTTATATGGTGCATACAACAATGTCTGTTCCAAATCCATTTGTTGTGCGCGTGTTTTATAAACGTTGGCACTTGATAATTGTTTTTTAGGAGCACCTTCTACAATTTTTGCAAGTCCGTTTTCTATTGTAACAAATCCAAGTTCAAAAAACACCTGGGTCATGAAAATTAACATATCACGACTCCACCCTTTATGCTTCGCCAAATCATTCAAATGCTGTCTCAAATGGAATTCCCGTCGTTTATTCAGAAACGTATAGTACCAACCAAATTGTTCACGCGTTGGCATACCATCAAAATAATGCGAATCTGGAATATAAAAGTGAGCATAAATTCGAGTCGGTTTTACATTCGTTAATAGGTCCTCTAACATTTGAACATCTTGTGGCATATCTAATAAGACGACAAAAGGGCTAACATGTTCTAGTGATAACTCTTCACTATATGGCATAATTTTTTTCGGAATTAAAGATTCATAATATTGCATTGTATCAGGCTTAAATGCTATAAATGTAGATTCCTCTACAGGTACCGTTTGCAACCATCTAGCAACTTGTCTTATTCCACGTAAGTCGAATAGCTGCCATTCATCCGTACGTACGTCTGAAATCATAAACTGTGGCTTCTTTCTGCCATTCCATTCATTAATTTGTAAATCACCTGCAAAAGAAACGTTAATGCCATAAGTAAGCTCATCTGCAAGATATCCTTTATGGAAGCCAACTGCATCAATGGTAGCATCCGGTTGACCAATCTCCATTTTCAAATGATCTTCATTGGCACCAATTTTTCTCATCGATTGAATGTGTTCATCTTCAATACCATACATGGGCTTTGGAAAACCCATTCCAAACGGGGCTAATTCCCTTACTTCTGCAATTGAATCCGTATCAATCTCATCTATTTTCAGAGGAATATCTACTTGAAGAATAGGAATTAGGTCTTCTTCAGCCAAACATTCTCTAGCTTGTATATCTAGTCGTTCACGCAATTCATCTACATCTTCCATTGCTAGTGTCATACCAGCTGCCATTGGATGTCCGCCGAATGCAGGTAAAATATCGCGATTCTTTGCAAGTTCTTGATACATATTAAAACCTTCAATACTACGCGCTGAACCTTTTGCTATCCCTTTTTCAATATCAATGCATAAGATAATTGTTGGTTTATAATATTTTTCAACAAGTCTAGAAGCTACTATTCCTACTACTCCTGGATTCCAGCCTTCTTCAGCTATAACAAGTACTTGTGAATTTCGGATTTCATCGATATTTTCAACCATAGCAACAGCTTGCTCAGTAATATCAGAAACAATTCCTTGGCGCTCTTTGTTTTTATCATTTAAAAGGCTCGCCATTGTCGCTGCACTTGCCTCGTCTTCTTCAAGTAAGAAATCTACACCAGGATTGGCATCACCAAGGCGTCCTAATGCATTTAATCTTGGTCCAAATCCAAAACCAATTGTCTCTTCAGTAATGTCATTTTGCTTTGTACCTGCTACTGTACATAATGCCTTTATCGAAGGTCTTGTTGATTTCTGAAGGGCTAGAATACCTTGCTTTACTAAATAACGGTTTTCTTCTAATAAAGGCACTAAATCAGCTATTGTTCCAATCGCTACAAATTCTAGCAAATGTTTTGGAAATTCACCGTATAAAGCATGCGCCACTTTAAATGCTACCCCAACACCTGCAAGCTCGCCAAAAGGAAACTCCCCCTCTGGATGTCTCGGATGAATGATGACATCAGCCGGTGGCAATTCCTCTCCTATTTCATGGTGATCTGTCACAATGACATCCATACCAAGCTCTTTTGCCACTTGTACTTCGTGATTGCCTGAAATACCATTATCAACTGTGATAATTAGCTTGAAGTTTTGCTCATGAGCTTCTCGGAATAATCGTTCGCTTGGTCCATACCCATCTGTAAATCGATTGGGAATTTTGTGCTCTACATTCGCACCTAAGTCTCTCAAAACTGTCATCATTACAGCTGTACTCGTAATGCCATCAGCATCATAATCACCATAAACAAGTATTTTCTCATCATTGTTGATTGCTTGATGAATACGATCGACCGCTTGCTGCATCCCGTGCATTAGGAATGGATCATTTGTAGATTGATGATCAATATTTAAAAAAGCACGTGCAGATTCGATTGTATCAAAACCACGTGCAGCTAATATTTTCGCTGATATTGCAGGTATACCTAGTTCTTTTTGAAATGTCTTTACAAGCATTTCATCTGGTCTTTCAATTCGCCATCTTTTTGTTGTCATTACCATTTATGTCACTTCCTCACGCGTTTCATTATACCTAATTTAACTTACGAAAAAAACCTTTAGACAAAGCGGCTTGAAGATTAGTAGTTATAAAAAGATTTAGTCTACATATCCCTTACCTATCCATTTGTTCACTTTCAATACTGATAAAACAAACTTTGACTAATGCTCTAAAGCCACAAAAAACTACTCTACACTTTAAAAGTGCAGAGTAGTTTCAGTGAGCTGATCATTTTCGAACTTAATTATACAACTGGTTCGTCAGTGCCCCATTGTTTTTTCTTTTTACCAACGTCTAAATTACCTTGCTTTTTCATTTGGCGTTTTTTCAACGAGTACCAAACTTGAGCTGCGATAAAGATTGACGAATACATACCCGTAATTAACCCGATTAGTAATGCAATCGAGAAGTTTTGGATTGAAGGTGCACCTAAGAACAATAATGCAACTACAACAATAATTACTGTTAATACTGTATTTACAGATCGTCCTAAAGTTTGACGTAGTGATTTATTAACAATGTTGGCAAGGTCTTCTGAATCTTTAATTTTACCAACACGATGTAAGTTTTCACGAATACGGTCAAACGTAACAATTGTATCGTTTATTGAATAACCAACAATCGTTAATACAGCGGCGATAAACGTAATATCCACTTCTAGACGGAAGAAACTAAATAACGCGACCATAAAGAATACGTCATGCAATAATGATACAATCGCACCGACACCCATGCGCCATTCGAAACGGAAAGCAACATAAATGATGATGCCAATAGCTGCATATGCTAATGCTTTGATAGCATTTTTCACTAACTCTTGTCCAACTGTTGGAGAAACTGTGCTAATACTTGGTTCATGACCAAATTCTTTTTTAAATTCTGCTTTTACTTTTTTAACTTCATCTTTTGAGAAGTCATCTTTATATCGAATTACTCCAATGTCTTTCTTTTCACCAGAGATTACGATATCCTCTGAATCAAATCCAAGTTTAGCGATAGTATCAGAAACTTCTTCTTTTGTTAACTGATGCTCTGCTTTAACTTCCACACGAGTACCACTTGAGAAATCAATCCCTAAGTTAAGCTTGAAGATTCCTAAAACAGTAAACCCGACAATAATGAAGATTAAAGAAGCTGCGTAGTATTTTTTACGATTATGAACAAAATCCAATTTATCAAAGCGTGTTGTTAAATCTAATGTATCTACGCCTTCTTCAATTTTGTGCACTTTCTTTTTACTTACGCCAAACCAAGCTGTTTTCCCATCGAAGTATCCGCTATTTACTAGTAAGCCTAGTAAAATACGAGTTCCCCAAACAGCTGTGATAAAGCTGACTAAAATACTGATCATTAATGTTGTTGCGAAACCTTTAACAGAGCTTGTCCCGAAGATAAATAATACAGATGCTGCAAGAAGCGTTGTAATATTAGCATCGAAAATAGCTGAGAATGAAGATTTCGAACCTGAATTAAATGCTGCCTTTATGGACTTACCAACTCGTAATTCCTCACGAATACGCTCGTACATTAAGATATTGGCATCTACAGCCATACCTACCCCAAGTACAATTGCTGCGATACCTGGTAGCGTAAGAACCGCATTAATCCAATCAAAGATAACAAGTACTAAAAATGTGAAAACAACTAATGTTAAATTTGCTACCAATCCTGGTAGACGATAATAAACAAGCATAAAGATAAAGATTAACCCAATACCAACTAGACTTGCAAAAATCGTACTTTTCAGCGCCTGATCACCGAATTGTGCTCCTACTGAAGTTGAATATTTCTCAACTAATTTTACAGGTAATGCACCAGCATTTAAAATACCAGATAAATCTTTTGTTTCCTGAACTGTAAATGCTCCTGAAATTTGAACGTCTGATGAATTGATGACTTGCGTTACGCGAGGGTCAGAAACAAATTTAGGTTTTGCCTTTTTAACTTCTTCTGCATAAGAGTCTTTACCTTCTTCAAAGTCTAACCAAATGACTAATAAGTTATTTGGTTCTCCCATAGCTGCAATTTTCCCTGTTACTTCAGCAAATTTTGCTGGATCTTTTAATTTCAAAGTAACAATAGGACGATTCTGATCATCAAAGGAACCAGAAGCACCGCCTTGTTTCAAATCATTTCCGTCTAACAAAATGTTATCGTTAACATCACGGAATGTTAAATTGGCCTCAGTTGAAAGTAATTCACGAGCAGATTCTTGATCTTCAACACCCGCTAACTGAACACGGATACGGTCTTTACCTTCAATTTGAATGCTCGGTTCACTAACACCAAGTGCATTTACACGTCTTGATAATGCTTGTGCAGTATCCTTCACATCATTTTCTGTAATATCCGGACCACCATTTAAAGGCTCTACTTGATAAAGAACTTCAAAACCACCTTGTAGATCAAGGCCTAGTTTAATATTGTTCAAGACTCCTTGAACAGTCGTACTCATCGTTGCACCTAAAACAACTACTAGTAGTAAAAAAGCAACGATACGGCTTCTTAATTTCATTCAAACTTCCTCCTCAAACAAATACAGCGGTATGACTTATAAAACATTTTACTTAATAATCTATATTATGACACGAATTTATTCATAAAGCTTGTAAAAACTTCGAGACTAAATGCTCATAAATTATGAAAACTGATATAAAAAGTACTGTAAAATGTTTTTTAGTAAAAAAATTTGTTTCATTAATACAACAGCAAATTTTAAAACTTAACAGGTCTATTATGAAACAGGTGGACTCTACTGTCAAATTGACCCTTTTTTATTTATATAAAAAATTTCTTTAAGGTTCTTCACTACCATTCCCATGTAATAGCAGTTGTAATTCATCTTGATTTAATTCTGAGAACCAATTAGATGTTTTTGATTCTTTGATTTGAGTATAGGTCATATATTGTGCAGTACTTAAAGAAAATAGGTCCTCAACCATTTCATAAGGACGTAATGTCTGAACATTGCGCTTACGCCATTTCTTTTTTACACATACATCCCATATGTCCTCTACTGTTACCGTTTTATAACCTTGCATGATAAATTCATTTCTTTTACTAATTAAAGCTGGTAAAAACTTTTGAAATAAAGCCTCGTACTCGATCGCCATCATTTCACTTCCTTTATGGTAGTTTTATCCGCTTCTGTTCTTGCATAGGATAATTGTATACGAATTTTCTTGAATTGAGAAGGAAGGGATAGTATTGACTTCTTTTTTTCATGGCACTTTTTTATTAATGGGTGCTGTGTTCTTATCTAAGCTCTTGGGTTTCTTGTATCGAATGCAATTTATGAGGGTTGCGGGTGAAGAGGCTGTCGGCACATATATGGCGGCATATCCGGCTTTTATTTTCTTCCTATCCTTAATCCAACTCGGCATTCCAATTGCTGTAGCGAAAATTATCGCTGAACTGCATGCGAAAAAAAAGAAAGAACAATTAAGTGCTGTAATGAGAACAGCTACTTTATTGACCTTTCTTGCAGGTATTATCTTATTTCCTTTGATAATGCTATTCATTCCGTATTTGTCCAACAATTTACTTCATGACGGACAGACCATGCTTATTTTATATGTTGGCTTGGCAACGGTTCCAGTTGCCGCCGCATCCGCACTGCTCAAATCTTTCTTTCAAGGACTAGCACGCATCGCAGAAACAGCTTGGTCTCAAACAATGGAACAAGTTATCCGTATTATTCTTATTACTTTTTTGTTACCTTATGGCGTAAATGTAGAAGAACCAGCTCTAACTGCAGGGTTTGCTATGGTCATTACAGCAATTGCTGAAGCCGTCGCTTTCCTCTATCTGTATTGGCATTATCGAAAAGTAAAGCGTTCAGGTGTTCTACAGCCATCAAAAGAGTATTATCCACCAAATCCAATATTAAAAGTAGCTCTTCCTTCAACTGGTAGTAAAATCTTTGGTACATTCACATGGTTTTTAGAGCCCATTATCTTTTTAAAGGCGCTAACATTAGCCGGCATGACAACCGTCGTTGCTACAAAATTATATGGAGTCATTTCTGGTGTGCTTGTTCCATTATTATTATTCCCAGCTTTTGTACCATTTGCTCTATCAGTTGTGCTTATACCTGCTGTAAGTGATGCTGTTGCTCGTGGCAATCACAGGTTATTAAAAGATCGTGTCCAAATTTCACTTCGATTATCGACGCTTGTAGGCTGTTTTGCGGCTACATATTTTTTCATTCACGGTGATGAACTTGCAATGAAACTTTTCCACCTACAAGAAAATCGTGGCTATGTAAAATTATTATCACCAGTCTTTTTCTTTTATTATATTCAAAGTCCACTAAATTCGATTCTACAGGCTGTAGATGAGGCTAATGCTGCTATGATGAATGCTGTATATGGTGGTTTAGGTAAATTGTTTATCATGTTCGTTCTCGCTTCTCAGTCAGGTTTACAAGAAAAAGGTGCGGTCATTGCGATTGGTTTCGGCGTTCTCGTCACATCCTTTTTACATATCGCAACTATTCGTCAGAAGAAATATTTGCATACGGGCTTCCGATTATTTGTCGTCCCATATGGCATATTCATTTTCGTAGTCGTATTACGAACCATGCTAATACCTACTGCAGGTCTTTCTGTTATCTGGAATAGCGCTATAACCTTAGGTATACTTTCTGTACTTTTGATACTATTTAATCAAATTAGATGGCGTGATTTTATGTATTTAACAAGAACAATTAGGAAACGGCTATGATGCCGCTTCCTTTTTTTGTATGTTCAATTCATTCTTCTCAAAACAGCAATAGAATATCTCCGTAACATCAGTGATATTTTGTTCCAATAGCTTTTCCATCAACCATTCTTCTGTTCTTTGCATTAACTTGAGATGACGTTCTTGTATCTCCCCATCAATAATTAACGGTAATGTGGGTGGATCTTCATCTTTTACAAAAACAGAAAGGTTGCCAGATGGCTCTAAGAAAGCGTAAGAAACTTGCTGTACAGAGCCTACCTGCTGTTCTCTTAACTGCTGAAATAAATCATTAAGATTATAACGTTGTTTCCTCATTTCACTTTCCATAATGACGCCATCTCGAATAATCGTAACCGGATCACCATCAATTAGATCACGAATCTTTTTATTTTTTAAAGTTATATATGACAAGACAACTTGAATGACGAGCAACATAATCATCGGCAGAACTGATTCAAATAACTTCCGTTGCGGATCATCAATAGCAAATGCCGCAACTTCTGCGATGAGTACGAATATGACGAGATCAATCATACTAAGTTCGCCAACCTCTCGTTTTCCCATGAGGCGAAAAATAATCAAAATAACAAAATATAAAAAGACGGTACGAAATGCGATAATTAATAAATCGTTCATACACGACTCCTTTTTTTAAATAGAATGTGTAAGATTGAACGATTTATACAAAATCATTGATTTAAAACATGCTACTTTTTAAACTATTGTCTACATATTTTAAAGATATTATTGTTCAACGCTTTTATTAAATTTTATTACAACGTTCTGATAAAAACTTACTTCAAATGTTTCCACAAAAAAAAGACTACTCCACAACATAAGTGTGGAATAGCCTTTTTGAACGCATTTAATTAGTTAGTTACATCTTCAACAATGCGACCTACCGCCGCGCGCTCGAAACGTAGTTTTGTGCCATCAGCAACTTTGATAACAACTGTTGTATCGTCAACCGCGTCAACTTCACCGTGCAATCCACCGATTGTCACGATTTGATTGCCACGTGATAAACTATTTTGCATTTGAGATGTTTTCTTACGTTGTTTTTGTGCTGGACGGATTAATAGTAAATACATCACACCAAACATAAGAATAATCGGGCCAATACCTGTTAAAATTTCCATTGAATATAATCCCCCTTTCTATATCTTTCAATAGTATACAAGAATCAGAAATTTTTTGCATTTGGTTTGTTGAAACCATATGCTTCAAAAAACTCTTCTCGGAAATCACCAAGTCGATCTTCACGGATCGCTTGTCTTACGTTTCTCATTAAATCTTGTAAGAAATATAAATTATGATAAGAAGTTAATCGGATTCCAAATGTTTCTTCCGCTTTCAACAAGTGACGAATATACGCACGTGAATAATTGCGACAAGTATAGCAATCACAGTTCGGATCAAGTGGACCAAAGTCTCTTGCAAATTTCGCATTTTTGATCACTAAACGACCTTCGCTTGTCATGCATGTACCATTACGAGCAATACGTGTTGGTAATACACAGTCAAACATGTCAATACCGCGAATTGCACCATCGATTAATGAGTCAGGAGAACCTACTCCCATTAAATAACGTGGTTTTTCTGCTGGTAATAACGGTGTTGTATATTCAAGCATACGGTTCATGATATCTTTTGGTTCCCCTACAGATAGGCCACCGATAGCGTAGCCTGGGAAATCCATTGATACAAGATCCTTTGCAGATTGCTTACGTAACTCTTCAAATTCTCCACCCTGGACGATACCAAAGAGACCTTGGTCATGTGGACGGGCATGAGCTTCTAGACAACGTTCTGCCCAGCGAGAAGTACGTTCCACACTCGCTTTCATATATTCAAAAGTAGCTGGAAACGGAGGACATTCATCAAATGCCATCATAATATCTGCACCAAGCGCATTTTGAATTTCCATCGCTTTTTCAGGGCTTAAGAATAGTTTATCACCATTTAAGTGATTACGGAAATGAACGCCTTCTTCTTCAATTTTACGAATATGGCTTAAGCTAAATACTTGGAAGCCACCCGAATCCGTTAAAATTGGACGATCCCAGTTCATAAATTTATGGAGACCTCCTGCTTCACGAACAATGTCGTGACCTGGACGAAGCCATAAATGGTATGTGTTACTTAAAATAATGCCTGCTCCCATATCTTTTACTTCTTCTGGAGACATTGTTTTAACAGATGCTTGAGTACCTACTGGCATAAATGCTGGTGTCTCGAATGAACCGTGCGGAGTATGCACGATACCAAGGCGTGCGCCTGTTTGTTTATCTGTTTTAATTAGCTCATATCTGATTGCTTGAGACATTGATTAATTTCCTTTCTGTGCTTTTGGGCGGATAAACATCGCATCGCCAAAGCTAAAGAAGCGATAGCGTTCTTGTACTGCGATATTGTAAGCATTTAATATTATTTCACGGGTTGTTAATGCACTCACTAACATAACTAGCGTTGATTTTGGCAAATGGAAGTTTGTGATTAAACCATCAATTGCTTTGTATTCAAAACCCGGGTAGATGAAGATCGAAGTCCAACCACTATCAGCTACAATCTTACCATCATGGCGTTCTGCTATTGTTTCAAGTGTACGAGTAGATGTTGTACCTACTGCAATTACACGACCACCATTACGTTTTGTATCATTAATAATAGCTGCTGTTTCTTCTGTTAGATTATAAAATTCAGAGTGCATTGCATGTGTTTCTATTGTCTCAACATTAACAGGACGGAATGTTCCTAATCCTACATGCAATGTTAAGAAAGCAACTTTAACACCTTTTGCACGAATTTCATCTAATAAGTCTGTTGTGAAGTGTAGACCTGCTGTAGGAGCCGCTGCTGAACCACGTTCCTTCGCGAAAACAGTTTGATAACGATCTTGATCATCTAATTTTTCACGAATATATGGTGGTAGAGGCATTTCTCCAAGTTGGTCTAAAATTTCATAGAAGATTCCTTCGTAGTTGAATTTAAATAGTCTTCCACCATGATCTAACTCACCTGTACACGTCGCTTTTAGCAGACCTTCACCGAAAGTAATTTCAGTTCCTACTTTCACACGTTTTGCAGGTTTCACTAGCGTTTCCCATTCATCTTCATTTGACGTTTGTTTTAATAGTAATATTTCAACATGCGCGCCTGTTTCTTCCTTTACACCCATTAAGCGTGCAGGTAATACACGTGTATCGTTTAAGACAAGGCAATCACCTTCGTGTAGTTCTTCGATAATATCACGGAAAGTATGATGTGTCACTTCACCTGAATCACTATCTACTATCATTAGACGGCTTGAGGTGCGGTCTTCTAGTGGTGTTTGTGCAATTAACTCTTCTAGTAGTTCAAAATCAAAGTCTTCTAATTTCATTGTTAACTTCCTTTTGTTTTATGTTTGTGATGGCAATGGATAGCCGAAATGCTCATAAGCCAGTGTAGTCGCTAAGCGTCCTCTTGGTGTTCGCTGAATGAAACCAATCTGCATTAAATAGGGCTCATAAACATCTTCAATTGTCATTGATTCTTCCCCAATACTTGCTGCAATCGTATCTAAACCAACAGGACCGCCTCGGAAACGTTCAATCATCGTAGATATTAATTTGTGATCGATATGATCTAAACCTAACGGATCGACTTGTAACAACTCTAGTGCAGCTTGTGCCATTTCTAGTGTAATATCCCCGTCTCCAATAACCTGTGCATAATCTCTAACTCTTTTTAGTAATCGGTTTGCGACACGTGGTGTACCACGAGACCGTCGAGCAATTTCTCTTGCTGCTATTTTATCAATGTTCACATCAAAAAGCACAGCACTTCTACAAACAATTTCTGTTAATGAAAGCTCGTCATAATATTCCAGTCGTAACAACACGCCGAAGCGATCTCGAAGGGGAGCTGATAGTGCCCCTGCTCTTGTAGTTGCTCCTACTAATGTAAAAGGAGGTAAGTCAAGTCGAACAGAGCGCGCTGCAGGACCTTTCCCCACGACAATATCTAAACAAAAGTCTTCCATTGCGGGGTACAGTACTTCCTCAATCGCTCGGGGTAGACGATGAATTTCATCGATAAATAGGACATCCCCTGGTTCTAAAGAACTGACGATTGCAGCCAAATCTCCTGGACGCTCTATAGCTGGTCCGCTCGTCATGCGAATTTGAACATTCATCTCATTAGCAATCACAGCTGCTAAAGTCGTTTTACCGAGCCCTGGAGGTCCGTATAAAAGCACATGATCCAGACTTTCTTCCCGCATTCTCGCTGCTTCGATAAATATCTTCAAATTGTCTTTTACTTTTTGCTGACCAATATACTGAACCAAATTTTGAGGTCTTAGTGACTGTTCAAATTGTTCATCAAAATTAGATACTTCACTCGATACAACGCGCTCGTCCATAACTATTCCTCCTTTCTTTTATTTTTGTTTTAATAATAGTTGTAAGGCTTTCTTCATATATGCTTCAGTTGATGAAAGTTGATAATCTTCATCAAGTTGTGGTCGAATTTTCGTTAACTCACGCTCCGAATATCCTAAAGCCGTTAACGCTAGTAATGCTTCCTCTAATTCATGCTTATTCGGATTTACTCCGAAAAGTGGCAATTCATCTTCTCCACTTGGTAACTCAACATTTTCAAGTAATGCATCTAGTTTCCCTTTTAAATCTAGAATCATTTGGCGAGCAGTTTTCTTTCCGACACCTGGGAACTTTACAAGGAAAACTTCATCTTCTTGTTCAATTGCTTGAATAACTTGAGATGGGTTGCCACTTGCTAAAATGGCCATTGCTCCTTTAGGCCCAATACCTGATACTTGTATCAGTTTACGGAATAGTTCACGTTGCTCTAATGATTTAAAAGCAAATAATAGATTTGCATCTTCTCTTACGTGATGATGCGTATAGACTTGCAGTGATTCCTTTTGAACATGAAACGCAAACGGATTTGGCGTATATAATTGCCAGCCAATTCCTTGCTGTTCCATGACAATGTATTCTGGAGTAACTCTTGTTACTTGTCCAATTATGTAGTCATACATGGCAATTCCCCTTATATTCAACGCTATGATTATAGCATATTATTTGTTACATTAGGATGTCAGACCTTTGTCCAAATGGCAGTAGAAAAAGATAGATCGCCTAAACGACCTATCTGAAGCTTTATTTGTCATTTTCTTTTCTCAAAAAAGACAAACACCTATTCTATTTCACACTTCCACTATCATACCATAATTTTGGCCAAGATGAGAGCGCCACCTTTGTAAATGCCACAAGTTCTTCGACGAAAGCCGCTTTGCGCTGTGTAGCAATGACATCCACATACAGCCATTCTCTTAACAGCTCATTAGGATAACGAATCGCCAGTAAGTGCTCTTTCGGAAATCCCTGCAAAAGTGGCTGCTCCTCTAAAAGTTTAGGCAAATTATAATCGACATGAGGAAGTACACGATGCATCCACATGATGATTTCATCTTCAGCATGACCAACTGCTGCTAAATCAAAATCAATCAAATACACCTTGCCTTTCTCCGTCATTAGAAAATTATGATGCACAACATCTCCATGCAGAATTGTTGGTTTTTTATTTTTTACTAGTGGCATACTTTTTAACGCTTGTTCCGCATATATAATAAGCTGATCCACAGCCGATTCGCCCAAAAACTGGGCTATTTGTTCTTTTTTAGCTTTGAATTTTGACAAACGATCCTGCCATTTCAACTGTAAATCATATTGTGGCAAAAACACCCCGAACTCAGACCAATTAATGTCACTATTTGTTGCATGTAATTTATATAATAAATCTAACGTTTTTGTACGTTCTTCTATACGATTAAATTTTACTGCTCGCACATTAGATGCCCAAGGTTGCACAATAGCAGTAGGATCATCACTTGAAATAACTGGCAAAACATTCGGGAATTTAGCCTTTTTTAATTGTTGATGAACAATACGAACCTTGTCAGCCGTCCCTTTATTCGCGTAGCGTTTAATCGAATAATTATGCCCATTAATAGTCCATTGCCAAACGTTTGGCTTAACCCTCCTGAAAATACCGCTTTGATTCACATCAATTATAATCTACAGAAGTTCTTGGCTGCGGGTACGGTTGTGGTTGCTGACAACTGCATGAAGAAGGATTCCAATTTGGCATTGGCATTGGCATCGGCATTGGATAGAATTGCATTGGCATACTTGGCATACTAGGCATCATCATTTCAGGTTGCTGCCATTGCTGTCCTTGAACAGGCCACTGCGGTTGCATCGGTTGTTGCCACTGTGGCTGCATTGGTTGCTGCCATTCAGGTTGCATTGGTTGTTGCCATTGCGGCTCCATTGGTGGTAGAGGACCATGATGATGTCCGATAAATGGAGACTCGTCAAACCCACAATCTCTAGTTGATTCAGGCATTTGCCATCCTGTTGGTGGACTTGGTTGCATCCCCATCGGTGGACCTGGTTGCATCCCCATTGGTGGACTTGGTTGCATCCCCATTGGTGGACTTGGTTGCATCCCCATTGGTGGACCTGGCTGCATCCCCATTGGTGGACCTGGCTGCATTCCCATCGGTGGACCTGGCTGCATTCCCATCGGTGGCCATGGCTGTTGATTTTGCCAATTTGGCATTGGCATCGGCATCGGCATCGGCATTGGCATTTGTACTGCACCTCCCCACGGTGGCATTTCTGATGGCGGACATGGTTGCATCCCCATTGTTGGCCATGACGGCATTTCTGGTGGACATGGTTGCATTCCCATTGACGGCATCTCTGGTGGACATGGTTGCATTACCATTGGCGGAATTGGCAGTGGTGCACTTGGTGGCAATTCCCCTGATGGGCTTGTTTGTATAGGTTGTGTTGGTTTATTTTCCCGTAACGGTTGAATAATTATTTCCTCTTCATGTTGTTCAACAAACTCTATACGTGTTTTGACTGGACGCTGTTGTACATGTGGATGCATATGTGGAATTGGTACTGGCTCCACAATAGGTGCTTCTTTCACATGATGAATTGGTGCTTCTTTCACATGATGAATTGGTGCCTCTTTCACATGATGAGTTGGCGCCTCTTTCACATGATGAGTTGGTGCCTCTTTCACATGATGAGTTGGTGCCTCTTTCACATGATGAGTTGGTGCCTCTTTCACATGATGAGTCGGCGCCTCTTTCACATGATGAGTTGGTGCCTCTTTCACATGATGGGTTGGTGCATGGTGCGTTGGCGCATGGTGCGTTGGCGCATGATGCGTTGGCGCCTCTTTCACCGGTTGATGATGGATCGGCGCTTCTTTTACTGGCTGATGTATTGGTGCTTCTTTTACTGGGTGCTCCTTATGTGATTGATTCGGCGCTTCTTTCTTTGGTACAGCAGGCAAGAAAATTTCCATACCCGGTACGATATAATCCGGATTCGCCAAATGAGCATTTAAGCGTTTCAAATCTTCAAAAGAAATGCCATACTGTCTTGCGATTTTCCATAGAGTATCGCCTTTTTGGACCGTATGAGTGCGCATTTTTTTCCTCCTTCCGTCTTCGTATCATATGAAAAGCTTTCACAATTGGTCACCCGATTTTATATTTCAGTGAGTGCCTTTCATGTTACACTATGAGTTGAGAAGGGCAATTTATGCTTGTATTCGAGGTGATTTAGATGAAAAAATTATTAGGAGAAGAACGAAGATCAATGCTTTTGGACATGCTTAAGCAAGAAGGACAACCAATTACAGGTACTGAACTTGCTAAGCGCACCAGTGTTTCGAGACAAGTAATTGTCAGTGATATGGCCTTATTAAAAGCACGTAATGTACCGATTATGGCAACAAGCCAAGGATATGTACTATTTACTTCTAATGAAGATACAACCCGTTGTGAACGCCAGATTGCATGTCGTCATACATCTGCCGATACAGAAGAAGAATTAAATATATTTGTCGATGCCGGAGTCACAGTGAAAAACGTTACTGTAGAACATGCCGTATATGGAGAGATTACTGCTTCCATCATGGTCTCTAGTCGTCATGACGTTCAACAATTTATGCAAAAGCTAGCCGATACAAAATCAAATCTTCTATTGGAGTTAACAGAAGGAGTTCATGTCCATCTTATTTCTGCTTCCTCCGAAGAAAAAATAGATTTTGCCATACAACAATTACAATCGAAAGGCTTTTTAATTACGACAAATTAAATTTCAGCATACAAAAAACTCTTAGCAAAAATGCTAAGAGTTTTTTTGTATGTGTTTTTCAGTCATGACCATTTTTGTATGTATAATAAGTGCCAAGTGATTTTACTGAGCATCCTAATGCAGATAGCTCATCCATCGCACCTTTCATCATTGGTGCATTTTCATCTTCTAGTACGTCAACGATAAAGAAATAGTCGCCTAAACCTGTTTTTAACGGTCTTGACTCTATTTTACTTAAGTTGATTTGACGCCATGCAAATACGGATAGTACTTGATGTAATGCTCCTGAACGGTCATTAGGTAATGTAATCATTACCGTTGTTTTTATTTGTTCATCACGATGTTCCCTTTCAATCCGTTGATTGGTTCTAGATAGAACGAAAAAGCGTGTATGATTAAAATGAAAATCATGAATATTATCTTGGACAATGTTTAAGCCATAAGTTTCTGCAGCTGAACTGTTACCAATTGCAGCAATACATTGATCGGGGTTTTCAGCTATATACTGTGCTGCCGCTGCCGTCGATGTCGTTGGATTTAACGGAGTCCCTCTAAATCTGTAGTACAAATATTTATGACATTGAGCAAGTGCATGAGGGTGTGAATATATACCCTCAATGCCTTCCCAATGATCAGCATATTTTGGATTTACCATTAAATGTTGTGCGATTGGAGATAATACTTCTCCAACTACATATAAATCCGCTTCATGGTATAAATAGTCAATCGTTAACGGTACAGATCCCTCAAGCGCATTTTCTACAGGTACTACTGCTAAATCCACTTGACTGGATGCGACCGCTTCAATGCACTCTGGAATTGTTTTGTAAGGAATAAGCCATTCGTTTGGAAATAACTCTTGCGTAGCTAAATACGTAAACGTGCCTGCTGGGCCTAAATAAGCCACTCTATTTTCCCACTCTTTTGATGTCAATTCAAAAAAGCCCCCTTATAATGCTCCTGAACTAATTACCTCTGCTGACTCTACAAAATCTAATTTTTTTAGTTGCTGTATTAAATCATCTAACTCTATATCCATTGCTGTCACATCTAACGATAATGTCACGTTCGCTCTTCCTTGTATCGGAATCGTTTGATGAATAGTTAAGATATTACAATGTGTATCTGTGACAGTCGATAATAGACGTGCTAGTGTCCCTTTACGGTCTTCTAACTGTAAAAAAACAGTTAAAATACGTTCTTGAACGATAGAGTGGAAGGGGAAAACAGCATCTCGGTATTTATAAAATGCACTACGAGATAAATCTACCTGCTTAACAGCATCCCATATTGATGAAACGGCACCTGTTTGTAATAAATACTTCGCATCAAGTGTCTTTTGCATGGCATCTGTTAGAACATCTTCGCGTACTAAATAATAGCGTTGATCTGCTACATTTTTCATCTCTTTCCCCCCTAAATACTTACTCTATAAATTCAAATTCGAATTCAAGTAAACGAACAATATCGCCGTTTTCAGCGCCACGTTCTCTTAATGCTTCGTCAACGCCCATACCGCGTAATTGACGAGCAAAGCGTCGAATTGAATCTTCACGACTAAAGTCAGTCATTTTGAATAATCTTTCGATAGAAGAGCCACTTAATACGTAAGAACCATCATCATCACGTGAAATTTCGAAGTCTGGACCTTGTGATTCATGTTTGTATAAAACAGTTGCATCCGTTTCTTCTTCTTCCACATCGTTCAATGCAAATTCAGGTGTTACTTCTAATAAGTCTGCTACAGCGAATAGTAATTCTTTCAATCCTTTACGTGAAACAGCAGAAATCGGGAAAATTCTCGCATCTTCTCCAACTTTTTCACGGAACGCTTGTAAGTTTTCTTCCGCATCAGGCATGTCCATTTTATTGGCAACAATAATTTGTGGACGCTCTGTTAAACGTAGATTATATTGTTCTAATTCTTTGTTAATCGTTAAGTAGTCATCGTAAGGATCGCGACCTTCCATACCAGACATATCAATCACATGCACGATTACGCGCGTACGTTCAATATGACGTAGGAATTGATGTCCTAATCCCACACCTTGGTGAGCTCCTTCGATTAATCCTGGTAAATCTGCCATAGCGAAACTACGGCCGTCCTCTGTTTCAACCATACCTAAGTTCGGCACAATTGTTGTGAAATGATACGCACCGATTTTCGGTTTTGCTGCAGTAACAACTGACAGTAATGTTGATTTACCTACACTTGGGAAACCGACTAAACCTACATCAGCTAATACCTTTAACTCTAATATAACATTAAGTTCTTGTCCTGGCTCGCCTTTTTCAGAAAGTTCTGGCGCTGGATTTGACGGTGTAGCAAATCGAGAGTTTCCTCGTCCTCCACGTCCTCCACGAGCGATAACGGCTGTTTGACCATGTTCTACTAAATCAGCAATAACTCTACCATCTTCTTCAGAAGTTACGATTGTACCAGGTGGCACTTTTACATAATAATCTTCCGCATTTTTACCATGTTGGTTTTTACTCATACCATGATTACCGCGTTCTGCTTTAAAATTACGTTTATAACGGAAATCCATTAATGTACGTAGTCCTTCTTCAACGATAAAGATTAAGTCTCCACCGTTACCACCATCGCCACCTGCTGGGCCACCATTTGGTATAAATTTTTCGCGACGGAAAGCAACCATACCATCTCCGCCGTCTCCACCTTTAACAAACACTTTAACGTGATCTACAAACATTTAAATACCCTCCTTACTTGCTTCTATGCAATAACACCAATCTTCATTTGTAAAATGATTATTTTTAATCATTATGGATTGATGCTCTATTTTTTCTTTGAATGGCTCAATTTCCCATGAGCCTTTTAAATGAAATGAAATTTCTAATTGTTCTTGCGTTGAGTTGATGTGAAGTGATAGATTTTGCTCTATATATGGGTTTAATGAAGAATATACATAGGAGACAGTCCGCTCTAAATGATCTTTGATCGGTCCATCTAATGCTATATCCACCTCAGAATCAACGTTACTTTGAATAGTTACTTGATAGGACGGATAACGCCATTTCAATGTGTGGAACCATTCAATCGTTTTTGGTAATCCTAATTGATTAATATTGAAAAAGTTACGACATTGTTCGGCCACTCTAGAAATTACTTCTTTCGACTCCTCTACACGTCCCATGTCCAAATTAATCTTTATTAGTTGAAGCTGATTTAAAAAATCATGGTGTGCAAAGCGTAGCACTTCATTTACGGTGAGAGGCTTTTCAGTCATTGTACACACTCCTCCAATAAGATGTTCAGTCTTCAGTATACCAATTTTTCATCGGTTTTTCTCGCATTAGAAAAACAAGGCTTCCGCTAACTTGAGCGAAAGCCGATTTAGAACAGGAACTGGTTACTAAAAACATACTTTTTACCAGTGAATAATAAAAGTGCAATCGTGCCCGTTCACCTCTTACAATCGTTGGAAAGCTCGAAATGAAAGTGTCTTGCTTTCTTTCACTCGGAGATTTGAAACGACCTCAAAGGTGGCGTGAATGCCTGGACATGATTAAAAGTTATATACTTGCTTATTCATTTAAAAAAGGACTGCAATAAATGCAGTCCTTAGCTTTTGAAATTAAGCTTCTTGAGCGACAGGGTATACACTTACTTTTTTCTTGTCGCGACCGTAGCGTTCAAATTTAACTACGCCGTCAACTTTTGCGAAAAGTGTATCGTCTCCACCGCGGCCAACGTTTTCACCTGGATAAATTTTAGTACCGCGTTGACGGTAAAGAATTGATCCACCAGAAACGAATTGACCATCAGCACGTTTAGCTCCAAGGCGTTTTGACTCAGAGTCACGACCGTTCTTAGTAGAACCTACCCCTTTTTTCGAAGCGAAAAACTGAAGATCTAAAGTTAATAACATCATCTGTTCCACCTCCTACATTTGGGAATATGATATCTTAATATATTGTCCGTAACTTTGCACAATTGTATACAACTGTGCAACCATTGTTTGAACAACTAATTGTAAGCGACTGTCTAATTCTTCATCTAAATCGGCTGGCAAAGTGACGTGGAGATATCCACCTTCACCCTCTTGCTGAATAGTAGGTTCAACATTTAATAGTTGGTATATAGCATTAACAGTGCCAAAAGCAATTGCTGATGCGCCTGCACACACTAAATCTTTCCCTGATTCATCAAAATCTGCGTGACCTTTCATTTCAAATGAAGATACATGTCTTTTTTCATCGTGATTAATCGTTACTTGGATCATTTAATCACCTCACTATTAAGCGTTGATAGCTTCAACTACTAATTTAGTATAAGGTTGACGGTGACCTTGTTTACGACGGTAGTTTTTCTTAGCTTTAAGTTTGAAAACAACGATTTTCTTTTGACGACCGTGTTTTTCAACTTTAGCTGTTACAGTAGCGCCTTCCACGAATGGAGCACCAACTTTAACCGCTTCGCCACCTACGAATAAAACTTTGTCAAAAGTAACCACTTCACCATCTTCTGCGTTTAATTTCTCAACGTAGATTTCTTGGCCAGCTTCAACTTTGATTTGTTTACCACCAGTTTCGATAATTGCGTACATATCTGCACCTCCTCTTATAACTCAGACTCGCCCTCAATCAGGTGATCCCGAAAGATACTTAAAACCTTTTCAGCGCGGTTGTAGTAGCACGGGTGCTACAAACAATAACATTAAAATACTACCACATAGAAACTATTACGTCAATATATTCAACGCATACTTTTCAAATGCTTTAGTATATTTACGATATCTCCATTCTTTTATATTTTGAAATAATATAAATATAAATAAAAAGAGCAGAAATACGGACTTTGGTAATAATAAAATACAGCACAGTAAGACCGCTAAACATGTAATAATTGAATACTTTAAAAAAAACTCATGTATTTCATATAAAGGTTGTTTTCCGCTTAATAAGATTTCGATTAGACGACCACCGTCTAAAGGCCAAATTGGCAATAGGTTAATAAGTAAAATGAAGAATTGTATGTATACCAGCGGTTCTTGTATCGCCCCTGGCATGAATAGAGCTAAAATCAAGAGAAAAAAAGTAGCAATCGGTCCAGCAGCCGCAACTACTAACCTATGCTTTTTACGAATCAACTGTGTTTTCGCTAGTCTTATTTCCCCTCCATAAGGCATAATCGTGCAGTCTTTAATGATGAGCTTATATTTGCTAGCAGCTATTAAATGTCCGCATTCATGCCAAAGCAACGAGCCGAGAATCATAGCATAGTGGGCTACATTACCTGATAACAACAATATAATTATTATCGGTATCATCGTGGGATGTATGCGGAATTTTAGTACTTTTATTTTCCCCCTCACTTCAACCACTCTTTTATCGCAGTTGAATCAAGCATAGTCCCCTTATTCTCAACTTGTAAATAAAGACGCCCCGACGTTAAATTTGAAATTGTTTCTCCCTCCTTAACTGAGGTATATGGTAATATTGTCAATTCATCTAAAAAACCATACGTAACATTTTCTCCATTTTCATAAATGACCGTCATCGTCTTTCCAAGCGATTGCGTATGGCCTGTGAAAATAACAAGTCCGTCTTGTTTAGCACGGATACTAATATTCTCTTTATAAGACAGTAAAGTACCGTTCGAGAACGGCTGTAAAGTGGAAAATGTAGCTAGCTCTCCCTCATATAAAGGAGCTGTTACAGTAATAGAATCATCTTGTTTACCATCCGGATTAAGTAAACCCTTTGTCCAATTTCGTAACACCACGAAATCTTCACCAGTACTCGTAATTTGCTTAACATTTGTCTGCATCGTGCCATTTTTTTCAAGTGCCGAAATCATGACAACACTTAATGTAATGAGGAATGCCAAAATCCACTTCAATTTATTCTTCAAACTCTTCACCTCATAGTATTCTTTATTGCAATATATGAGTAGAGTAGGTACTTCATTCATTTACACGCTATATATAAACTTTATTTGGAGAGAGAAATAAATTATGTAAATAAATTAAGTTAAGTTATAAAAAATCTTTTGTACTATAACTGAAATTCAAGCTCTACTTCCATATTCCCCTAAAATAAAAAGACTACTCTACACATTTTAAATGTGGAGTAGTCTAACTAATCGAGAACAATATTTTTCGGATTTAGAGATTGTCCAGTATGGGCGAGAACCCATATAACTTATTTAGAAAATAGTGATTTGAGTTTAGCGAATACACCTTTACTCTCACCTTCTAAAGTCATAAGTGGAACTGATTCACCAAGGATTCGTCGTACGATGTTGCGATATGCTAAAGCCGCTTGTGTAGTCGGCTCCATCACAATCGGCTCACCTTTATTGGATGAGCTAATCACATTCTCATCATCTGGAATAATTCCTACCAAATCAATTGATAAGTGTGTAGTAATTTCGTTCACATCTAATGTATCGCCGCGATTCATTAAATGTGGACGAATCCGATTAATAATTAATTTAGGCGGTTCTATTTCTTCTTGTTCTAACAGACCAATAATACGATCTGCATCACGCACTGCTGAAATTTCAGGTGTTGTGACAACTATTGCTTTATCTGCACCAGCAACAGCGTTTTTATAACCTTGTTCAATTCCAGCCGGACAATCAATTAACACAAAATCATAGTCTCTTTTTAATTCACCAATTAACTGTTTCATTTGTTGTGGTGTTACGGCTGTCTTATCTGTTGTTTGAGCAGCGGGCAATAAAAATAGTAATTCATCAAAGCGTTTATCTTTTACAAGCGCTTGGTGAATTTTACATCGACCTTCAATAGCATCTACTAAATCGTAAATAATACGGTTTTCTAATCCAAGGATAACATCAAGGTTGCGTAAACCGATGTCTGTATCAACTAAGCATACTTTTTTTCCTTGAAGGGCCAATGCAGTTCCTAGATTTGCAGTAGTCGTTGTTTTACCAACGCCTCCCTTACCAGAAGTTATTACAATTGCTTCTCCCACATTAGCTTCCTCCTTTAAACGTTGACAGATTTGGTCTAAATAAACGCAAATCTTGCAAGCGGTCAATCGTAATATGACCATTTGAATGTATATACGCACATTCCATTTCAGGTGTTTCAGACAAAACGGCTAATTCATTTGTCATAAGTTCCATCAAGTCAGCAATCAGTAGATGGGTTGCTTCAAGCCAAGACGCTGCTATAACTGCTTCACGGTTACCTTTTGAACCTGCATGAGCAATTCCTTTTAAACGTCCTAAGACGAAAATACTACCGCCTGCTTCAACTTTAGCGTTAGGATTAACATCTCCAACAACTACTAAGTCACCTTCAGCACGAATCGTTTGTCCCGATCGTACGATACCAACATAAGTAGCTGACCTGCTTTCTACCACTCTACGATTACTTTCTTCAACAGAAATTACATCGCTCTTAATCTTTGAAACTTTTAAATGCTCGGATTGCTGAACAATATGCAAAATTTCTTTCAATTGTTCTTCATCACAATAACGATTTCCTAATTGAATCTGTACTTCAGCTTGACCTTCCATACCTTCTTCGGACACCTTACGCTTAAGTTCATCGATTAACTCTGAGTAAGCGCATTGATCGTCTAATCGAAGCACAAGTCCATCCTTCGTACCTTTAATATAGACTAGCTGCTTTGTCGACAAATGCGTCACCTCACGATTTTTTTATAAAATGGATTGATTTGCTTTTTGCAATACGCGCGCTTGTATTAAATATCTAAACGTCCAACCAAGCATGATGAGGAAAATTGAGTTCGCAATCATTGTTGGTATTAAACGCTGATTTAAAAATTCTGAAAATGGAATAGTCGTAAATGAAATTATTAAGAAAAATTGATGTAAGATAATCTCTAATAACGCGACTAATAGTAACGATAATGTTGTTGTTACAAATAAATGTTGATGGATATATTTTACTGTAGAACCTGCTATAAAACAAATAAATGGGTACAAAAATGAATATAATCCAATAATATCAATGTAGAAGATATCATACAAGAGTCCAAAAATTAATCCATATAGCATAGCTCGTTTTCGATTGTAGTAAATCGAAAGAAATATCAAATATAATATTAAAAATCTCGGCACTAAATAAACTAACTCACCATTCCACTCAATCGGTGAAAATAGGGCGAATTCAGTTTCCAAAAAGAACAAAACAACAGCGACTAGAGGAATTAGAAAACGTGCCATCATTCTCCATCCCCAGTCGTGTTAGTAGTAGTTTTATTTGTTTCGTCATTGTTTGTACTATTACCATCAGAACCATCAATATTAATAGATTCTCTTTTCGCAATAATAACATGATCAAGCATTGAAAAGTTAGCAGCTGGTTTCACATAAGCAAGTTTTGTTAAACCATAATCATCCGTAGTAACTTTTGTTACTTCCCCAATTAGAATACCTTTCGGGAAAATACCACCTAAACCAGATGTCATAACTTTATCGCCTTTTTTCACTTTCAAACTAGAGTCAATACGTTTTAGTATTAATTCGTTACGTTTCCCATCAAAACCTTCTATTAGGCCAAATACTTGTTTTTTATTTGCAACAACTGCTGATACACGATAATTAGGATTATTGGTAGTCAATAACTCTACTTCTGATGTATACGGTGTCGTTTGCACGATTTTACCAATTAAACCTTCAGATGTTCTTACTGCCATGTTGACTTTAATCCCATCCATCGTTCCTTGGTCCAAAATCAACTTTTCTTCCCATTGATCAGGATTTCGTGCAATAACAGTTGCTTGAATTGGATTGAATTTCTTCAAATCCTCTTTTTTGTCAATTATAGCTCGTAGCTTGTCATTTTCAATCTTCAAATCATTGACTTCGCCCTGCAGTACTGCAAATTCTTCCAAACGCGATTTTAATCTCTTGTTTTCATCATACGTGTTTAATAATGCATCGACATTATTAAAGATTCCTGTTATGTAGTGAGCCGGTTTGGACACTAGAGATTGTCCAAAACCGACTGTATCTTTAATAATTTGTTCAGGAAGCGAGGCGTTTTGACGATCGCGTAAGGAGAAGCTAATCAATGCCACGAGGAAAATTACGCCGACAAGCAGCAAAATTAATCGCTTATTCGAGAAAAACTGTGGCATTGCCTAAACCTCCTTAACCTTTCGTTTGTTGACGACGTACTAAATCGATATGATCTAACGCCATACCAGTACCAATTGCAACACAATCTAGCGGGTTTTCAGCAATAAATACTGGCATATTAGTTTCGCTACTGATAACTTTATCTAAGCTTTTCAGTAGCGCTCCACCACCAGTTAATACAATTCCACGTTCCATAACATCAGCAGAAAGCTCAGGAGGAGTTTGCTCTAATGTTTTCTTAACGCCATCGATAATAGCGGCGATTGATTCACGTAATGCTTCAGCAATTTCGATAGAAGAAATTTCAATTGTTTTTGGTAAACCAGTTACTAAATCACGACCACGGATCTCCATGCGCTCTTCAGGACCTTCAGTGCTAGCAGAACCAATTTCCATTTTAATAGATTCTGAAGTACGTTCACCAATTGTTAAATTATATGATTTACGAATATAAGCTGTAATGGCTTGATCCATTGCATCACCCGCAACACGTACAGATTCACTTGTCACGATACCACCTAATGAGATAACTGCAACTTCAGTAGTACCACCACCGATATCAACAACCATACTACCTGTTGGTTCCCAAACTGGTAAGTTAGCACCAATTGCTGCTGCAAATGGTTCTTCAATTGTGAAAGCATCTTTCGCTCCTGCTTGACGAGATGCATCTATAACAGCACGTTGTTCAACAGATGTAATACCATAAGGTACACAAATCATCACATTCGGCTTCTTCCAGTTACCACCTGAAGATTTCATAGCCTCACGTAAATAATATTGAATCATAGTAGTAGTAATATCAAAATCAGCTATAACGCCATCTTTCATTGGGCGGATTGCTACGATCGAACCTGGAGTACGTCCAATCATATTTTTTGCATCGTTACCTACTGCTACGATTTCACCTGTTTTTGTATTTTTCGCAACTACAGAAGGCTCTCTGAGTACGATCCCTTTTCCTTTAATAAATACCAATGTATTTGCTGTGCCGAGGTCAATCCCGACATCTTTCCCACCTAATCCAAACACTATTATGTTCTTCCTTTCTCTATAGCCATAACTTTCTTAGCTGTCATAAAATCATAAGTTTTATTATAACGGAAAGGAATGAAAAATTACAGTGTTACATGTACCCTTTCTCCTTTAAACTTATAAATTGGTGGTCCCCAATTATGACATGGTCTAAAAGCTCTATACCTATTATATAGCCGGCTTCCTGGATTCTTTTTGTAACTTCAATATCTTCTGGTGAAGGAGCGGGGTTGCCTGAGGGATGATTATGCGCACAAACAAGCGAAGCAGCAGAGCGTTTAACAGCTTCACGAAAAATTTCACGTGGGTGAACGATACTAGCATTTAAGCTACCAATGAAGATCGTTTGCTTATGAATAATTTGGTTTTTAACATTCAAAAACAACACTACGAAATGCTCTTGTAGTAAAGCAGTCATATCAGCCATTAAGTATGTAGCTGCATCTTGAGGAGACCGGATAGTATAGCGATCTTCTATTCGCTGTTGCGACATTCTTCTACCGAGTTCAATGGCAGCTAGTAGTTGAATCGCTTTTGCCTCTCCAATTCCTTTTACAGATGTGATTTCCTCAATGGCTGCATGCTTTAATTCGTGAAGCTGTTCGAAAGATGTTAAAACTCGATTTGCAATATGTAAAACAGATTCTTCCTTCGTTCCTGTCCGTAATAATATTGCGATAAGCTCCTGGTTCGATAAACTCTCTGCGCCTTGTCTCTTTAAGCGTTCCCTAGGACGGTCATCTTGATGCACATCACGGATCATCATTGGTTTAATAGTGTCAGTAGACATCGACTATCTCCCCTTCCTTTACAACGAGAATCTTTTTGCTAATTAGATGCTCTTGCAAAGCGTAAATTGGTAATCCAGCGACATTATCAAAATCTCCCTCAATAGATTCCGTTAAATTTGCCCCTAATCCTTGTATATTATAACCAATATCATGCTCAAAAGGTTCCCCGGTTTCAACATAATGTTCAATTATTTTTTGAGATAATTTTTTCATCGTTACTTTGGACTCAACTACAACCATTGTTACCTGTCCAAGATATCTAATTGCAATCGCTGTTGTTACAATATGTTGACGATTTGATAGTTTAGCTAAATAACGATAGGCAGCCTGTCTAGTAGTAGGGGGACTCATAATTTCACCATCGATACTAACGGTTCGTTTCGTCGAAATATATACCTTATTACGCTCTACCATAAATTGGCGCCACAAAGTCACAAAAGAACAGTAAACAGTAAAATCCAAAGGTGATGTAGTTGAAGGATAATCAATGGCTACATGATGATACTCAACCTCATAAGGTATTTTAATACGGGCAAAAATATCTTCAGCATTGCCTTTTGGGCTCACTAGAATAATAGTCGTTACTGGATTTAAAGTCATTTCAATTCCCTCCTTTTTTGACATCATAATCGAAATGACATTTTTTTCAAAAGTGTTAAAATCGAGATTTGATGGGTTTTAACACCTTAAAACCCAATCTTGAGACATTTGTTTTGTGCTGTATAGTGGCTAATTAGCTGTAATCTGATTACTTGAATATCGTCAGAAACCTTTGATACCGCTTCAATGTTTGAAGTCCAATTAGAAGGTGGATCAATCTTTTTCTTAGAGCCTTCAAAAGTAAACTTTGACACTTTTGATGCACTCAGTACTTTGGGCATTTCGACAAGTGCTGGACTTTCACATTTAGCACCGCTAAAACTAATCTTTTTTACGAACGAATCTTTATCTACTCTTTCTTTAATTTCCTTTTCCTTTGTTCCAACAGCAGACCATACAAAATATTGACCTCCAAATGAAACGATAGCACTCGTATATAGTTTTGGATTAGTACCTAAAAATTCCGTTGCGGATTGCTCACTTGAAAAAACACCATACTGTTGAGCATAAAAGGTATATGCTTTGTCATCAGCCTTAGCAGTTGTTGTCGTTTTTGTTGCAGTTTTCTTATCATTAGTAACTTGCTTATCTGCTTGTCCATCAAAAAAATGCAATGCAATGAAAAATAGAAATACTCCTGCCACACCAATAATCACACCATGCATCATAGACAAGAGCAGCATTTTTTTATTATTTCTGGATTCAAATTTCATGTCATCACCCCTCTATTAACCGTAGCATGATGACCATAAAAAAAGACAAGACTCCTGTCGTCTTGTCTACAAAATTTATCTTGTTAAAATAACAAATTCATATACCATTCGAGAATTTGTTCACCATAGAAATAAGCAATAATACTAGCCACTGCAATCGAAGGACCGAAAGGAATTGGAGTTTTACGCCCTTGCTTTCGGTAGATTAATAGTACAACACCTGTTACTAAACCAATTACAGCAGCCAAAAATAACGCAAGTAATGTCGAAAAAATACCAAGCACTAGTCCAATGATGAAAAATAATTTAATATCCCCGCCCCCTATACCACCTTTCGACAGGATAGCTACGAGTAATAATATTAAAAACCCACCAAATGCTCCAACAATACTGTCCCACCACGGGTCTGACTGGATGAAAATACGTCCAACCACTAAGAGCGCCCCAAAAAACAATAAAATCTTATTAGGAATCAGCATATACGCAATATCTGAAACTGTAATAATGATTAATAGGGAAATAAATAATAGAGCAATAATTAATTCAGGCTTTAACCCCAATTCCAAATATGCCAATGCAAAAAGAAGGGCTGTCAAAAATTCCATCAACGGGTATACCCAATGAATTTTTGCATCGCAATTTCTACATTTACCCTTCAAAAACAAAAAAGATAAAACAGGCACTAAGTCCCTAACTGTTAACTGCCTTTGACAATTTGTACAATGTGAAGGTGGGCGAACAATAGACTCTCCCTTAGGTACTCTTAACCCAACGACATTAAAAAACGAACCAAAAACTAGACCAAATATAAAAAAGAATAGTGCATAAACAATTATCATTTATATCCCTCTTATTAAAGTTTATTCTTCTACTGAACCCTCATAGTAGAATACTGTGAGTTGAACGGTTGCTTGAAGCGATTCATCTACCTCTGAACTTTGTACATCTGTATTTGGTATCTCGTACTCGACAGAGTCAATACGCATAATACGAGGTAATACTTCGACTTCCTTTAAAAAAGCTCTTATTTCTTTTTTATCCTTTGCACTAATCGATAGCGTCATCGTTATTAGTTTTAATGCTTCTGGTAGACTACTAGATGCAATCGGTGAAATCGGGGTAACCGACGTTTCGTTCACATCATTACCGTTTACATTATCACTACTTGCTTGATTTTGTGGTTCCTTATTAGTTGAGGTTTCGTTCGTTTCGATTGTTTCTTTCACGGCCTCATCATAATTATTAAATGTAACGTCAAGTACATTTGTTTCGCTTACTAATTCCACTTGTTCAATAGCATTAATCACATTACTTAAATCACGATCTAACGGTACTTTCGTTTTAAGCTCACTCATACTTTTCTCGTTGGCTTTTTGTTCGTCCTTCATTAAGTCAAGCTGTTCATCTAGAGTGGCTGCCTCTTTCCTCATATCCGCGATTTGATATTTCAAAGAATTACTTTCCTCCATTTTTGGATACACAGCATAATAAAAGATAGCGCATAAGATTGTAAGAACAAGTATTCCGATTAGAATATATGCTGATTTCTTATTACTCCCTAAAGAATTCATGGACGCTCTACCTCCGCAAGTAAATCTGAATTACTAATAGCCAATTTAAACTCTGCTGTATAGCGGGGAACTAAATCTTCATCTGAATCGGCATTATTATACTCGTTTTTTTCTGGTTTAAAAGCCGTTACTTTTTCAATTTGGACATCAGTATATAAATGATCCATTAATAATTTTTGAACATACAGAGATACATCGTTAAGTGTTTCAAAGTCGATTGTCACTGCAATACCTTCAGCACCGTACTTAATGTCTGTAAGCTTTTCGTACGATTCAAGATGACCTTCTAAACTATCAATTATCGGTGTAACTGGGTATGAAATTGATTCAACAAATTGTACAGATTGAGCAAGAGTACCTTGTGATTGCTTCTGAATATTAGCGATTTGACCTTTATAACTATTAATTTCTGTTGATAAACTTTGTTGCTCTGAGGTCAAGGATTCAATCTCACTTTTTAAAGTGAAATATTTTACCCCAATAGCAATAAGCAATAAACAAACGACTGCTACAAATAACCATAAAAGTAGACTATTTGTCTTTTTTCTCTCTACCTTAGGTAAGAGATTAATATCCGGAATCATATCCTACTCTACCTCCTTTAAGGCTAGTCCAATTAAACTTGATTGAGACGCCTTAAAGTTAGGGAACTTACTAGTAATCACCGAATCTTTTAAAGTATGTATAGGCAAATTTAATTGACTTTCTAACATGTCAATTATATAAGGCAACTCAGGAGAATCTCCTATAACAACAATATTCCCTACGCTTTTTTCGCCTTTATTTAAAGAGTAGTGATAAAAGTTTAATATACGATCAATTTCTGATAACGGCTCCATTAATGCTGTTTTATAGTTCATCACATCATCACTGTAAGCATAATCAAAGGCATCTTCCGTGTGTTTCGGGTACCATTTACTACGCTCTGTATTAATCGTTTGATAACGTAAAAATTCGACTTCCCCCTGCGAATAAATTGTTAATGATAGTTTATTAATAGACCAATCTGTTATTAGCGTTACGCTATTATGTATATTCGGCATAACCATTTCAAGCAAACGTAAATTAGAGATAGATTTAATATCTGCCACAACAGGCGTTAAACCAGCATCATCTAATAGCCCCGTCAACTTCTGAATCTCATCTGCACTCGTAGCAAATAAAGTCGCCTTGCCATCCCCAGCCTGTACATCATAAATATCAATAAGCGCATCTTCAAATGGTAGGTGAATTGAACGTCCTAACTCCATCTCTACATACTCTTTAATCGATTCTACTTCCTTTAATTCCTGTGGATGATCAATTACCTTCATCATAACTGTACTATCTGGCACAAAAAAGCGTACATTTTGGCCTTTAAGACCATATTTTTTTACTTGCTCCTTTAGTATCTCAAAAAAAGAAAGCTCATCCTCAATGACACCATCCACCACAATACCTTCATCTAATGGAATTCCTTCTATTGTAGACTGCGCTAAATCATTTGAACTGACTGCTAACATATGCATTGCATAATCATTATATATAAGTGACAGCTGTCGCTTTTTCTTCTTAAATATCATCAGAGTACCTCCCACATCGAAAAGCTTTAATACTTCGGTGGAGAAAGCCGAGAATACATTTGAAATGCTATGGCTTTCTTCAACGAAAGATTAAAGGGAATACAGCAGCCGAGGCTGCTGTGTTCTTTATTATTCTGCTTTATCAGGTGTTGATGCTTTGCCACCCATTATTTCCGCTAATTTTGTACTTGTTATTTGATTATCTTTAGTATCTTTTTTAAATTTACTGTCTTTACTTAGTCCACTAAAACCAGCATATACAATAGTGTAAACACCATCAGCTTTAGTTACTGTTGTTGTTTTTTCGTCTAATGTAATACCTTCACCTTCTACATAACTTTTAAGTTCTGCACCATTACACACTGTTGTTGAAGCACATCCACCATCTGCAAATGCAATTTTTGCACCTGAAATTATTTGAGATGCATCAGATAAAATAGCTTTATCTTTAGAGTTTGCAATAATATTCCCAATCGCAGGAATAGCGATTAATGCGATAATCGCGATAATAACGATTACAGCTAAAAGCTCGATTAAAGTCATACCTCTTTCATTTTTTATCATTTTTTTGATCTTATTCATGATAAAACCTCCTTTTTCTGTATATGTAAGTTGATCCTTAGAAGTTAGTTGTACTTGCTCAGGTGTCATTTTCCCTTTCACCTCCTTTCAATTAAATGTCCACTAGATTTGTTCATATAGACTAAACATCGGTAGCATAATGGCTGCTACGATAAATCCAACAATAGCTGCTAACAGTAAAATCATTAATGGTTCAATTAAAGATTTCAATGAATCGACTGTGCGGTCCACGTCATCCTCGTAAAACTCCGCAATTTTTTCTAGCATATAATCTAGAGAACCCGTTTGCTCTCCGATTGCAACCATTTGCGTTACGAGTGGTGGGAATACCCAGCTTTTCTCTAATGGCTGCGCTAGTGGACTCCCTTTTTCTAATGAACTTTTGGATTCACTAATCACTTCTTCTATAACAGGGTTACCGATAATTTTCTCAACAATGGTTAAAGCACTTAATATAGGTACAGAGCTACTAAATAAGGTTGATAACGTTCTAGTCATACGAGCAATAGCCGATTTTTGCAGTACTTTTCCGAAAATCGGCATTTTCAATAGGACATAGTGCGTCATAAATTTAAATTTTTCATTATTCTTAAATAGAAAAGCAAATCCTCCAATTGCAACTACAGCGACGAGTAACAACAGCCACCAAAACTTTTTCAAAGCATCGCTAAATGCCAGGACAATCAATGTAATGGCTGGTAGTTCAGCGCCAAAACTAGCAAAGGACGCTGTAAATCTCGGGACAAGCCATAGCAGCAGAAAAACGGCCACCAAAACGATTAAGATGACTAACACAACAGGATAAGTCATAGCCGATTGAATTTTCTTCTGTAACTTAAAAGATTTCTCATAGCTAAAAGCCATTCGTTCTAATGTGTCATCTAAATTACCTGTCGCTTCCCCAGCCTTCATCATATTGATAAAGAGCGTCGGGAAGACCTTTGGATATTTCGCCGCTGAAGCAGAAAAAGCAATACCGGAGCGAATATCCTCCTCCACTCCATTCAAAGCTTTTTTAAGCGTCTTACTAGACGTTTGCGCACTTAGAATACGTGTTGCTTCTACAATCGAAATTCCCGCACGAATTAGCGTCGCAAATTGACGACAATAAATAACAAAGTCCTCATTTTTCACTCCATTACCAAGCGATAAATCCTTGTGCAAAATACTTTTGGACTCTTCAATTTGTCGAGGGTTAATGCCTTGTTCTCGTAATTTTTTAACAGCTAATTGCTTGGAGCCTGCTTCAATAATCCCTTTCTCTGCAGACCCCTTTGATGACCGACCACTATATCGATATACTGTCATCCAAATTCACCTGCATTCAAATACGTTTTGGCGATTTCAAAATCTATTATTTTCTTCGTTAAAAGCTGTTGAATAGAACTATCAATCGTATGCATGCCAAGAGCCCGATTTGTTTGCATAATATTCGGAATTTGATGTACCTTATCGTTTCGTATTAAATTAGAAACAGATGGCGTATGTACTAAAATTTCTGTTGCTGCTACTCTACCTGGCTTGTCTATTCGTTTAAATAGACGCTGTGAAATAATACCTTGTAACACATTCGCTAGCTGAATACGAATTTGACTTTGCTGATGAGGTGGAAAGACGTCGATAATACGGTCAATTGTCGTAGGTGCACTACTTGTATGCAATGTCGCCATAACTAAATGACCTGTCTCAGCAGCTGTAATTGCTGTTGAAATCGTTTCATGATCACGCATTTCCCCTACTAGAATAATGTCTGGATCTTGACGAAGAGCTGCTCGCAAACCGTTCGCAAAGCTATTCGTATCAGTACCTACTTCTCTTTGGTTTACTATCGACATTTTATGTTTATGCAAATATTCAATCGGATCTTCTAGCGTGATAATATGTTTCGCATTATTCGTGTTAATATAGTCAATCATTGCAGCTAGAGTTGTAGATTTACCTGAGCCGGTTGGTCCTGTTACAAGTATGAGCCCCTGGGGTTTACTACATAAATTTTTCAATACTTCCGGCATACCTAATTGTTCAATTGTTGGAATTTCAGATGTAATTTTACGTGCTGCTAATGTGCAGCTATTACGCTGATGATAGGCGTTCATACGGAAACGACATCTCCCTGGGAGTGAGTAGTTGAAATCAACTTCACCTTTTATTTCATACTCCTCCTGACGATGCGGTGGCAGAATATCTTTAATCATCAACTCTAAATCATCAGGTGTCAGATTCTCTTCTCCATACGGCTGCAATTGACCGTTAATACGATAATGCGGAGGTACACCTACAGTTACATGTAAATCCGAAGCATCATTGTCATCCGCATAAGTTAGTAATTCTAAAATAGATTTCGCCATTTCCTCACATCCTAGTTATCAGTTGCTACACGTAATATTTCTTCTGTCGTTGTTACACCATCTGCCACCTTTAACAGTCCATCTTCTAATAATGTTCGATAGCCTTTGTTATACATTTCCTTTTTAATCGTTGCAATTCCTGCTTTATCTAGTATCAATTCTTTTATATAATCATCGACTACGAGTATTTCATGAATTGCAAGTCGCCCTCTATATCCCGTCTTATTGCATGACGGACATCCTTTACCACGCTTTACTCTTTCAACATGTACATTATGTTTCAAAAAAATCTCCTGTTCTTGTAAAGATAAGTCATGATCCTCACCACAATCACGACAGACTCGTCTAACAAGACGCTGCGCCACAACTCCGACAACCGAAGATGAAATTAAAAACGGCTCAATCCCCATATCAATCAATCTAGAGATAGATTCAACAGCACTATTCGTATGTAATGTACTTAGTACTAAGTGGCCGGTTAAGGATGCACGAGTCGCTATTTGCGCTGTTTCTAAATCTCGAATCTCACCTATCATGACGATGTCTGGATCTTGACGTAAAATAGATCTTAGGCCAGTAGCAAACGTCAATCCTATCTCTTCACGAACTTGAATTTGATTTACACCATCCATTTGATATTCAACAGGATCCTCAACTGTCACGATATTGACATCTTCACCATTTAGATGATGCAATGTCGCAGATAATGTAGAAGATTTACCGGAACCAGTTGGACCTGTAATAAGTACAATTCCATTCGGTTTAGAAATTATTCCTTTAAAATGTTCTAAGTTATTATCTGAAAAACCCAGCTTTTGAATATCCCCGTGTGAATTATTCAAATCCAATACACGCATAACAACTTTTTCACCATAAATTGTAGGTAACGTAGATAATCGAATATCAATCGGGTGAAGATTAATATTGGCCTTTATTCGCCCATCCTGGGGTAAGCGATTTTCTGTAATATTCAAATTCCCCATAATTTTAATACGAGCGATAATCATATTTTGCATATGTTTTGGAAGGGAACGCTCGTTTTTTAATACACCATCGATACGTAACCGAATACGTAGTTCTGTTTCATGTGGGTCAAAGTGAATATCACTAGCTCTTTGAACAACAGCATTCGAGATAATTTGGTTTACTAACTTAACAATAGGAGAATCGTCATCGAAAATTTCTGTTTCTTCATCTTTTTCTAATGGGATAAAATCATTCAACGCAGCATCCATTGTTTCCTGTAAATCATAGTATTTAGAAATAGAGCGATATAAATCATCCTTCGTTGCAATACTCGTCTCTATTTGGCAACCCGTCACCATACGAACTTCTTCAATAGCGAAATAATCCATAGGATCAGCCATAGCAATGAGTAATTTATTCTTTTCACGCGTCAAAGGCATTAATAAAGAACGTTTAGCTAATTCTTTTGGTACTAGTTGAATGAGTTCCGGTTCAATTGCATATTGACTGATACTAATATGAGGTACGCCTAATTGGAACTCTAATACTTCAATTAATAGTTGCTCTGTTAGTAAATTTTCTCTAATTAGAAAATCTCCAAGTCTCTCATTTATATTTCTATTTTTTAGAGCATAATCTAACTGCTCCTGAGTAATTGCGTTAGCTTCAACTAATAAATCTCCGAGTCTTTTTCTTTTTACTTTACTCATTTTCCCCTCACCTCTTCGCCACCTTATTTAGTACCAGGTGTAACAATATCTCCTGTTTCGGTATAGTAGCTTCCTTCGGGAACAGGACTACCATTTTTACTAACAGTTGCTTTTTTTCGTTTCGTAGTTGTTGGTTTGCAGATATCTGAGGTATCATCCGCGTTACATTCTTCTGAAACTTCCTCTTCGCTTGTAGAATTCAAATCAACCGGTGTTTGTTTTGATGACAGCTCAATGATTTCATTTTGTGGAGCATAGTAATTTTGACTAATTAATTCTGTTTTTTCATTTCCATCATCAATAGTGACTGTTCGATAAATCAATAGTTGAAGACCTGACACTGGTTGTTGAGCTATCTCTCTTTCTCCTTCTTCTAAATAAGAAGAATATCGATAAATAGTACGGGGTTTAACATTCTTTTTATCCTCTTCAAAAACGGACACTTTTGGATTACCTCTTAGTGAATATAGTTCAATTTTTAATTCACCTGATTTTACTGTAGCAACAATTTTCGCCGGTACTTTACTATGGGATACAAATCGAAAATCTCTTTTAAATATTGGATTAACAACAGCTTCATACCCAGGATTTACATATCTTGGAACTTCGTTGGCTTGATGCCTTTCCAATATTTCAAAGCTACTTTGCACTACTGCACTATGCAAAGCTGATGCTACAATCGTCGTTGCACTTTCATTGTTAGAGGTATTGGCTATTAGTTCATTAAATGAAACTTCATTTTCTGGCTCAATTAAATAACCATTGAATTGATTAACAATTTTCGAAATTTCTGCGATTTGACTCTCACTCAAAGCTATCGTTTCAAAGGAAATTCGTTCAGCATGATCGATTGATATATCTTTAACTTCAACCTTAATTGGTAAACTCTTCAGATAAGACGCCGCTTCAAGAATTTGAGTAATTAGATTTTCATCTTTTATATTTGTTTGGTTTTCAACTTTCTCTTTTAAAGTAGGATTTGCCTCTACAATTAAAGGCTCATGTACAATACGTTTCTTTTCCCAAAACGCATACCAGGGCTTATCTATACTAAGTTCATATTGCTTAATAGAAGCATCTATATCGAAGTGAAAATCTTCTCCAGTCAGTAAAATCTCTTTTTCCCCTACCGTTATCAATATTTCACTACCTTGCCATGTATCAGTAGCTGCATTTAACTTTTCTTTCATATCCTCCTTAGATAAGTTCTCTATAGAAACATCCCCTATAGTAGAACCCTTAGGAGCAGCTAATGCTTTATCCCCATAATATTCAAATGAAACAAGAAAACCGAATACTAGCAGAGTAATTATTGTTATTTTCGTAAATAACCTCATATTCTAATTCTCCTATTATAGATATTTTTGTATATACGTATTACCTAAACTATAAAATAGATTATAAATAAAAATTATCCAAAAAGATACGACTTATATCACAAATTATAATTAATTTCACATATTATAATTAAAAATATATGCTATATATCACATAAGAAGGTATGATATAAGTGTATAGTTCAATCTAAAAAACAGGTTATTTGAACCATTCATATTTACATATTACTTCTCTATTAATATTTTATTTATCACCTCATATTGTTGAAAAATATATTCCATCAATCATACGAAAGAGGTTTTAAAAATGATGAAATTCTATAAGCCTTTACATTCAAACGAAAAAGGATTCACACTAATTGAAGTCTTGGCATCTTTCGTTATATTAGTAATTCTACTAACAGCCTTTTTTACCTTCTTTATCCAAACAGCAAAAACGGGAAAAAACTCAGAAAATATTGTAGATGCGACATATATCGCACAATCAGAAATGGAAAAAGCCTATGCAGTTAGTAAAAAGGTGAGTAATCCGGAAGAAGCCATTAAAAGTTTAGGCTATACTCTTGAAGCTAATGGGGTCGATTTCATTAAAACAGAAGCTAGAAATACTATTAAATTAAAGCTTAAAAAAAACACAAATGCACCTAACTTAACGAACATCATTATTACTGTCTATGAAAACAAAGAGATTACTCCGAAAGCACAAATGGAAAATGTATTCGTATGGAAGTGAGGTAAACAATGATGAAAATAGTAACTAACGAAAAAGGTGTAACATTAGTAGAAATACTTGCTACGATTGTCATAACTGCTATAGTTGCTACTTTAATATTCAACGTTCAATTGTCCAGTTCTAAACAATACGACAAACAATTAAATAAAAATCAGCAACTTAATGAGGTTTCATATGTCTTAAAAGTCATTACAAAAGAAATGAGAAAAACAACTGATATTAGCTCTATTAATACTGGAATCAAAATAAAAAACGATGAATATAAATTTGATGTAAATACAAATAGCATCATCAAAAACCACGAGCCCTTCGCCACTAATATTGGCGAATTTATGGTTGAATACAAAGATAATTCTTGGAATATCAAAATAAAAAATCTTGATGGCAAAACTGTTGAAACAAAAATAGTCGTTAGGAGTGGAAGCTAATGAGAAAATTATATAAACATAACCACACTTTAAAAAATGAAAATGGCTATACTCTAATTATCGTCCTTATGGTACTTGTTGTTATGTCGATACTTGGTATTTCATTGATGAGCGTTACTGCAACAACAATGAAGCAATCTTCAGGTGAACGTACAGATCAATCAGTCTACTATATTGCAGAAGCAGGTATTGTACAAAAAAGAGAAGAACTTAATAACAAAGTGAACGATGCTTTCATTTCCACTAAAAATCACTATGAAACTTTAACTAATAAAGAAAAATTAAAGTTTAATTTCAAAGACTATTTTTACACTCAAGCTGAGCAAAATATTGCAAGCTCAACAGTCAATCAGTTTAGCAATTATGAAGAACATTTTGGCAAAAAACCGAAATCAACAATAATATTAACTAAAGATAAAGATGACTCTAAAAAATACTATATAAAATCAACTGGTGAAATTGGAGGCAAAAAAAGAACGGTAACACAAGAATATATTGTATATTTAGTTGTTGAAACAACTCCAACACCTGAGACATATACACCTAAATATGCAGTTCATGTCAAAAATACTATCTCATTATCAGGTAGCGCTAATATTTATGGGGCAGATATTGCAACCGAATCACCTAATCCAGGGAGTATAGATATTCCTTCGCATTATAGCCATAAACCTAAAGCAGACCTTAACACTCCTATTGATATCGAGTTACCTTCTTTCCCAGAGGAGAATTTCAAAAATTTAGAGCAATTAAAATACCCTAATAATGAGGAAGTCAAAAAAAATGACTCCAATAAAACGAGAGTTATACAAGATGGCGATTTATTAATTAATCACTACCTTACTGACAAATATACACTTAATATGACAGATAATATGAAATTCAAAAATATCATACTATCTAGTAACTATTCATTAACGATCAATGTTGGTAATACAGACAAGTCCCTACTAGTAGACCACTTAAATATTGAAAATGGACATATAAAGATTATAGGTTCTGGAAAATTAACTATTTATGTGAAAGATAAAATAACAACAAACTCTTCAAGTACAGTAAACAACAATGGGAGTATATCCAAACTAAAAGTGTATTACAAAGGAAATAATGCAATAAACATGGCTGGTGATCAAAGAATCTATGGATCACTATACGCAAAAAATGCCAATATTAAATTCGGAGGTAGCGGAGGATTCCAAGGGGATATTTATTCTGGAGGAAGTAAAGTTGAATTAGATGGAGCTTCTTCAGCCATTACTAAAGTATTTTTCGCACCAAACGCAGATATTACTTTATCAGGTAGTGGAAATATTACTGGAGCAGTGATTGCAAAATCCTTTACTGCTTCAGGTGGAGCATATGTTCAATACGCTTCCTCTAACCCTATACCTATTGAAACAGTTCCGTCTTATGATGACCCTAAACAACTATCCTCTCAAGGAGCTTTAATAGAAGAGTAAAGTAGTAGTATAAATTTAAAAGTAAAGATTTATACTGCTATAGAATTTAAAAAGAGGCGTTTCAAAGTCAATACCACAACTTTGAAACACCTCTTAATCATTTTGCTAAATATTTTTTCTAATACGACTTATCCTTACAATAGAAAGTCGTTAACTGTAATGTCGTTTGAATGCTTTCTTTTATACCATTTGAATCTGCTTCTCCGTTTGGTACTGAAAAGTACACTTTGTCTAGACGGACGATATGATCTAATCTTTCTACTTCTTTTATAAAGTCATAAACATCATCATAATTTGGAGAGACTAACATTACATCAAATGTTATACATTCAGGCTTAAGTGAGGAAGTTACAGATGCATTAGTACATACGGGAGTTGCAAACTGAGTTTCCTCTACATGTTGATTAACTGATGAAGGATTAGATGATAATGTTTCATCAGTAGTTATTGATTCGCTACTATGATTCGTTAGTCCTTCTACTAATTCTTTTCCAAACAAATTAGTTAATGAAATGGTTACATCATTTTTGATAACAATACGATCAACCTTCGTGATTGTTAGCTGTTCAATATTCCGGAGTGCACGAAGAACCTTTTCTAACTGTCTACTCCCAGGATCTTTGTTTAGAAATTCTAATTGATTGATTTTAAGTACATCCTCTCATTTTTAATCCACGTTTTCTTTGCTCATTTTCAACAGTATATTAATAGTAGTCAGGCATTCATATGTAAAAAATATTTAACTAATATGTATTCTGCTAATCATTATATGTTGCAATAGCTAAGAGAATTCTAGGAATCTCTTAGCTATTGTTTATGTCTTTAGATACTCCGCTACGCGATTACGCCCTTTTTGTTTAGCTCCTACATACAAAGCCCTATCAGCATTTCTTATTAGTGCCATTGGTTTATCACAATCTTCAGGAGCAGTTGAAACACCTACACTTGTCGTGATTGTGACATGTTCTTTTATGTGATTCAAACTCAAATCTGATCCAATTTCAAATAACTTAAGTTGTACATTCATACGTATTTCTTCGGCTAAGTGGAGTGCCTCGCCTTTAGACATATTCGGAAGTAAAATAACAAATTCCTCACCGCCAAATCTAGCTAATAATCCTTTACCTTCCACTTCTTCCTCTAAAGTACGAGCGAAGTCACATAAAATGCTATTACCACTTTGATGACCATACGTATCATTTATAAGTTTGAAATGATCAATATCGAGCATGATTAACGATAGCTGGCGTATTTCCCCGTCCATTAATTCTTGCATTTTAATTGTAAGTTGTTCTTCGAAATACCTGTAATTATATAACCCAGTTAAACCACAGCGTTCACTTTTGTTCAATGTCGCCTCAATATACCGCGACCGCTCCACGGAAACAGCAAAATAAGAACAGAGTATGTCCAATATACGAATTTTATATTCTTCAAAGAATTTTTTCTTATTAGAAGCTAATAATAAAATCCCTACCATTTTTTGATTTCTTGAGATTGGCATCATTACTATACTTTGTGTGGCAAAAGGCAAAAAACCTATCCCCATATCTATCCATTCGGACTGTTGATTGTAAACAATTGTTTGTTCTGTGTTCATTATTTCTTTGATAGGCGTTTTCAAAATATTTTCATGAGAGATATTAACTGCTTTAGCTACTCCATTTTCATGTGATCTAAGGAATTGTAGCTGACCATTCACAATATCGATAATGTAAGCATGATTTACAGGCATAATTTCAATAGTTTTATCCATAAATAAATCCACAACTTCATCACTCGTTAAGCGATCCCCTAATTGATGACCAAAATGTGCAGCCAACGATAGGTATTCATTTACTCTTTCTGATGTACTATACAGTCTTAAAATTTGAGTCACTATTAAAAATGGCAACCCAAGTAAAACAAATGCTATCGGCCCTACATATTCCGACAGTAGATATAGTGTTAACCCCATAGGAAAAGTAAATAGCATACTATTATAATCCCAATAATCATCTTTTGTTAGAAATGGAGCTCTTTTCTTCATGACGATTAAACTCAATTTTAGTAATACATGATTCACAAATGTATTCATAAATAAATACACCATTCCGAATAAGACTATATGAGGAATGCTAAGCGAACCAAATTCCCCACCAATTACGATATAAAATAAACCACTGATGAAAGATACGAGGAAAAACATTATCGAATTCCAAGGTAAGCGGTAGAGACTTAACTTAAGTAACTTAGCACGGTATAAAAATGGTATAAGTGCAATTTGGAATATAATCAACTCTATAAATAAACCATATTTCAAAAAAACCGCTAAGTTTACCCATTGCATAAAAAATAAAGGAACCCCGTTTATAACAAAGGGAAAAATGGCTGTTATGATTGCCAATACTATGAACCCTATTAACTCAGACCAATCAATATACGTTGGTGGAGGGAAATAGTGGTATACCATATATAAACTAATTGGTACAGTTGCCAACCATACTGCAAATACGGTCCATCTAAACTTTAGTGATAAATTCACTTCTCACACCTCTCATCGTGAGTATTTATGCCTACTTTTAAGCAATTATAGCAAATCACTTCACTAAAGTCATCCATTTAATGTAATTCAATTGAATGTTTCATGCAATATTTTTCGCCATTTTGCTAACAAATATAAGGAACCAGTCATGATAATTACTTCATTCAACAGCAACTTTTGTTGAACAGTAGTTAAAATGTCATATGTTGTCGATTTATTTACCGCATTACTTATTTTCATAATCTCATCAGCAGCCATCGCACGATCATTAACTACATCTACAAAGGTAAAGGTGGTACCTACTTTTTCTAATTCTGCTAAAACCCCTTGTATATCCTTGTCCCCTAACATGCCAACGATAAAATGAATGGGTTCATTAGGAAATTGCTCTTTAATCGCATTTACTAAACTTTTAGCACTAGCTGGGTTATGTGCCCCATCAATATACAGCTTCGGTGCAAGTCGTTCAAAACGACATGCAAGCTGAGCACTTTGAATCCCTTTTCGTAATGCCTCTACACTTGTTTTCACTCCATTTATTTGTGCAAAAATATTAAATGCTGTAATAGCTAGCGCCATATTACTACGCTGATGCAGCCCCGGCATTGTACGAGTTAAATTCGGGATTCGTACATCATTTGCCATGTATATTTCCTTCGAGTTTTCCTCTATAACGATGAAATTTTCATTGTAAACAAGTAATGGTGAGCGTAGTTTTTCCGCTTCTTGTGTAAATATTTTCATTGCATCAGTTGGTAGCGCACCCGTCACTACAGGCTTTCCTTCTTTAATAATGCCTGCTTTATGCATGGCTATACTTTCTATAGTCGAGCCTAGAAAGTTTGTATGCTCTAAAGCAATACTTGGTACAACTGACACGATTGGCGCTACAACATTCGTACTATCAAAACGCCCCCCCATACCACATTCGATAATCGTAATATCAGGTGCAAAGCGCTCGAAAGCTAAAAAGGCTGCTACTGTTAACAGTTCGAAATCTGTTAGCTTTCCATCTAATCCCGCATCTGCCATGATACTAAATACTGCATCCATTTCTTCTGGTGTAATGGGTTGTTCATTTAGCTGAATTTGATCGTGTACATCTTCAATACACGGGGACATAAATGTAGCGGTCGACAGTCCATGAGCCTTACTTATATGTTCTATAAAAGTAATCGTTGAGCCTTTGCCATTTGTACCCGCCACATGGACTGCTGATAAGTTTTCTTGTGGATTCCCTACTAATTTTAATGCCTCAGTAATAGCTGTTAAACCTGGTTTAATCGAGGCATCACTATGGACTTCCCACTTTTTTTTATAGTAATCTAATTTCGGAATCATGTCGGCACCTCATTTACTGCTTCACTTTATTGCTTAAAAAAGCACGTACTTCAGAAATAAAATATAGAGAACCTGTTATGACTAATACATGCTCGTCCTCTTTTTTCTCAATTGCTCGCTTCACTACACGTTCCCAATCTGCATTAAAATAAGTATGGTGGTGCTGTGATAATGCTGCTAATTCTTCAGCTGGTGCAGCATTAGGCATAGTTATTTGAGTAAATGTCATAGAGGATGCTACTTCCGCCATCATCTTAATACTTTTTAGATGATCCTTGTCCTGTAGTGCGGCATAGATAAAATCATATTCCCTCGTCGGATATTTCGCTTTTAACGTGGTAATTAATGCTTCTGTACCTTCAGGATTATGCGCTCCATCAATTACAATAAGATGATCATACTCTTCAAAGCGTCCCGCCCATTTTGCTTCTTTTAAAGCTTTTCGAATAGCTTCTTCTGTAATGTCAAAGTATCCAGCATCTTTTAACAATAATGCCGTTGTAATAGCTAATGAAGCATTGTTAATTTGATGAGGTCCTGCCATAAGTAATTCAACATCTTTTATGACGTAATCACCTTTAGAATAATTAAACACTTGCATATATTCCTTTTGAGCGACTTTTGTTGCCATAAAATCCTCTTGGAAAATAGCTATAGGTGCATGCTTCTCTTCCGCTATTTTCCGAAGAACTTCTAGTGCATCTTTATTCTCTACTGTTGTCACTACAGGTCTATTTTCTTTAATGATGCCACCCTTTTGATAAGCAATTTTGTCATAGGTATCACCTAAAATCGCTGTATGTTCTAAAGAAATCGTTGTAATTATTGAAATGATGGGATCAATCACATTAGTTGAATCTAATTTGCCACCAATGCCTGTTTCAATTAGAGCAACATCTACTTTTTCATCTGCAAAATAGAGGAAAGCGACAATCGTCATAATTTCAAAAAAACTAGGGTATACTCCGTCCTTTTCATCTATTGCAGCAAAAACTTTATTGACGTACAAAAGGAATTGCTCATCCGTAATTTGCTTGTCACTAATTGTAATACGCTCATTTATGCGCTCTAAGTGTGGAGAAACAAAGCAGCCTACTTTTTCTACTTGGCTGTGTTTTAATATTTCCTTTAATGCGTTTAAAGTAGAGCCTTTGCCGTTTGAACCTGCTAAATGGATTGTTTTAAAAGTATGTTGGGGGTCGCCAAATTCTTGTAATAATGAATTAACGACTTCTAATGGAATCGATGTACTACTACCTTTTCTTAATGAGGTTAAAAACTCGACGCACTGTTCTATATTTGTAAACACTATTCAACACTCCTGGTATGTATATTGTGCTTGTTATTTAATCATTTACCTTCTTATTATAAGCCATTATAAAGAACAATAACTACATTACATTTTGGTTATAATTACCGCTTGACTTTTTCCGTTAGAATTAATATCAATTGAACTAAAATATCTTTCAACTTATATCCGTCTGGATTTAAATTGTAAGAATTTATCAAATTTTATCAATAAATGTTCATTTTAATAACAGAAAAAATCGCTCAAGTATAATACTTGAGCGTTTTTTTTGATTACATATTTTTCAATTCGTTAATACGTTTCTCCACTGTTGCATATTTTTCAATATAGTCTGCTTCTTTTGCACGCTCAGCAGCTACAACGTCATCTGGAGCTTTAGATACGAAACGTTCATTGTTCAGTTTACCTTGAACTCGTTTCACTTCTTTATTCCATTTCTCAAGTTCATGTGATAAGCGCTCAATTTCAGCCGCTACATCGATTAATCCTTCAAGTGGTAAGAATAGTTCTGCGCCAGATACAACTGCAGACATACATTGACCAGGAGCTTCAATGCCTTCACCTAGTGTTAATGGCTCTGGGTTACAGAATTTTTCTAAATATGCTTTATTATCTTCCAGAACAGCCAGTGTTGCAGCATCTTTAGCTGAAACATATAAAGGCACTTTTTTGCTCATTGGCGTTTGTACTTCAGCACGAATGTTACGAACAGCACGGATAATATCCATTAGTAATTTCATGTTATCCGATTGTGCTTGTGAAGTTAAAGTTTCATCAACTGTCGGCCAAGCAGCTACTGTAATTGATTGGCCTTCATGCGGAAGGTTTTGCCAAATTTCTTCTGTGATAAATGGCATAAATGGATGTAACAGGCGCATTGTATTATCTAAAACATATGCTAGTACAGAGCGCGTTGTTTTCTTCGCTGCTTCGTCTTCACCGTATAATGGCAATTTCGCCATTTCGATGTACCAGTCACAGAAATCATCCCAGATGAAGTTGTATAATTGACGACCTACTTCACCAAATTCAAATTTCTCAGCTAAAGTTGTTACTTGTTCGATTGTTTCGTTCAGACGAGTTAGAATCCATTGATCTGCTACTGATTTTTTACCAGTTAAATCGATTTCATCGTATGTCATGCCTTCCATGTTCATCAAAGCAAAGCGTGAAGCATTCCAAATTTTGTTTGAGAAGTTCCAAACAGCTTCTACTTTTTCATTTGAATAACGTAAATCTTGACCCGGAGAAGAGCCAGTTGCTAAGAAGTAACGTAATGAGTCAGCACCGTATTTTTCGATAACATCCATTGGATCAACGCCGTTACCTAGAGATTTAGACATTTTTCGCCCTTGCTCATCACGAACTAAACCGTGAATTAATACATCTTCAAATGGACGTGTTCCAGTAAATTCAATACCTTGGAAAATCATACGAGAAACCCAGAAGAATATAATATCATAACCAGTTACTAATGTATTAGTTGGGTAATAACGTTTAAATTCTTCGTTTTCTTCATCTGGCCAGCCCATTGTTGAAAACGGCCATAATGCAGATGAGAACCAAGTATCCAATACGTCAGTATCTTGATTCCAGTTTTCAGCATCTGCTGGAGCATCTGTACCTACGTAAATTTCGCCTGTTTCTTTATGGTACCAAGCTGGAATTCGGTGACCCCACCAAAGTTGACGAGAAATACACCAATCACGGATATTCTCCATCCAACGAGAATACGTATTTTCAAAACGTGCAGGTACAAAGTTTACTTTGCCTTCTTCATCTTTTTGAAGCTCTAATGATGCATCTGCAAGTGGTTGCATTTTAACGAACCATTGTGTTGAAAGATACGGCTCAACAACCGCACCAGAACGTTCTGAATGTCCTACTGAGTGCATATGATCTTCGATTTTGAAGCAAACACCCATGTCTTGTAAGTCTTTAACAATTGCTTTACGGCATTCAAAGCGATCCATACCTTTATATTTTCCAGCATTATCATTCATTGAACCGTCTTCGTTCATTACAAGAATACGTGGTAAGTCATGGCGGTTACCTACTTCAAAGTCATTCGGGTCATGAGCTGGTGTAATTTTCACAACACCCGTACCAAATTCCATTTCAACGTACTCATCTGCAATGATTGGAATTTCGCGACCTACGATTGGTAATGTCACTGTTTTACCGATTAGATGTTGGTAACGTTCATCTTTAGGGTGAACAGCGATTGCAGTATCACCTAGCATTGTTTCAGGGCGTGTAGTTGCAATTTCAATTGCTCCAGTTCCATCAGTTAATGGATATTTGAAGTGATAGAAAGCCCCTGGAATGTCTTTGTAAATAACTTCGATATCTGATAACGCTGTTTTAGTTGCAGGATCCCAGTTAATGATATATTCACCGCGGTAAATTAATCCCTTTTCGTAAAGTTTTACGAATACTTCTTTTACTGCATCAGAAAGTCCTGCATCTAATGTGAATCGTTCACGAGAATAATCTAGCGCTAGACCCATTTTCGACCATTGCTGACGAATATGACCTGCATACTCTTCTTTCCATTCCCATGTTTTTTCAACGAACTTTTCGCGGCCTAAGTCATAACGAGTAATACCTTCTTCACGAAGTTTCGCTTCTACCTTTGCTTGTGTTGCAATACCCGCATGGTCCATACCTGGTAACCAAAGCGCATCGTATCCTTGCATACGCTTCATACGAATTAGGATATCTTGTAATGTTGTATCCCAAGCATGCCCTAAGTGTAGTTTACCTGTTACATTTGGTGGTGGAATCACGATTGAATATGGCTCTTTGCCACTTTCAGGTTGTGCTTTAAAGAATTCTCCTTTTAGCCACCATTCATAACGTCCTTGTTCGATTGACTGTGGATCATATTTCGTTGGCATTGATGTCGTTTGTTGTTCTGTCAATTTGACGACCTCCTTTTAATGTTTTGTTAACAACGAAGTATTTTGTAGTTTTTTGCAAATAAAAAACTCCTATCGCCTAAAAAGGACGAAGGAGTTGAATTCGCGGTACCACCTTTATTTCAACACAAAAAACGTGCTGACACTTCATTGTATAACGGCTTCTAACCGGCTTCTGCTAAGCTTTATCAGGTTCACAGAAACTGCTCCAGGGCGACCTTCAAATGTGTGTAAGCGGAAACTCGCACCTAACGTTTCCTCTCTTTGGCAAACACAATACATTCTACTCTTCCCTATCTATGCATCTATATTAAGATGACCTTATTGTATCGGAAAAAAGATGCATTTTCAAGTTTTTTAGAAAGGAGGACCACATTTCATGTCACGTCGAAAATATAATCCTTATTTTCTACCACCTTGGCTACGGAGAACAAGATTTTACTGTAGAAGTATTATCGTTCCTATTTGTTGCTTCCAAGGTATTCGTGTAATCATCATCCCGACAACATGGGACATTATTATACTTCTGGTATTAGTCTTATTGTGGTATCTACTGTTTACGGATTTCCTTTAAGTTATACGTTTTAATTGTATATGCTTCTTCTAAATCCCATAAGAACGCATTAGATTCTGGTTCTTCTTGAGCACTTGCCTCGGCAGTAGTGGTAGGAGAATTCCCTACTACTTCTGCTTCTACTTTTGCAGTAGCAACTTGCGGCTCCTCATAATTACATGTCGCCTGCCAGCTGAAATGACAACTACCATCATCTTGGAATGTTGTCGTAATATAGTCTACTTTTATTTCTACAGGAACGTCTTTATTCACTCGATCTCGAGGCAAATTTACATGTAACGGCACAGCATATTCAAAATAACCCGATTCTCCTTGCATGTCTAAATCCTCTATTGTTGTCCAAGTTGAAGTCCCATGATGTGGTGCTTCTCCTTCTGCAAATGCTACATTGGCAGAAATATGATAAATACCTGTTAAAAATACTGATTCACCTGACTCTTCTTGTGTCCAACGAGGTGTAATTTTCACATTCGACGTATCTTGCGGTTTACCAAAACTTTCAGGAAAATTAAATCCTTCTGCGATTTCCCAGGAAATATGTTGCATAGCTTGACCTCCTTCATATATCTAATAGAATATATGCTTGATAGTATTGTGATTATGCATTATGTTATGTCCATAGATTAATCGATTGTAGTTATTCGCTTGTTGGTCGGGTCCATTAGAGCCATTGATACTCTAAGATAAAGATGAGCTCTATTACGTATATCATTAAAGTATTCAAATGCATTAAAAAAGGCCTTCTCGCAATAGAGAAAGCCTTTTTCTTATATTAGCGTGCAAGTTGTTTAAATACTTTTTGGAAAGCTTGAACTGTCTTTGCAATATGTTCTTCAGTGTGCTCTGTAGAAACAAATACACCTTCAAATTGTGACGGCGGCAAGAAGATTCCTTCGTTCGCCATTAAACCGTAGTATTCAGCAAACAATTGTAAATCAGAAGTTTTCGCTGTTTCAAAGTTAATAACATTCTCATTAGTTAAGAAATAGCCAATCATTGAACCTGCTCGATTTACTGTGTGAGGGATATTATACATTTCTGCAGCTTCGCGGAAACCTGCTTCTAATTGATCACCTAGTTTTGTGAAGTAATCATATGTTTCAGGCTTCAAATGACTAATTGTTGCTAAACCAGCAGACATTGCTAGTGGGTTACCTGATAATGTACCCGCTTGATAGATTGGACCTGCTGGAGCAATTTTCTCCATAATTTCACGCTTACCTCCGAATGCACCTACAGGTAGTCCACCACCGATTACTTTACCAAGACAAGTTAAATCTGGTGTTACACCGTAGTGACCTTGAGCACTATGATACCCTACACGGAAACCAGTCATTACTTCATCAAAGATTAATAGTGAGCCAGCATTAGTTGTTAGTTCACGTAAGCCTTCAAGGAATCCTGGTAACGGAGGAACTACACCCATATTACCGCAAACCGGTTCAACGATTACTGCAGCAATTTCTTCTCCGAATTTTTCGAATACAAGTTTAGCTGATTCTAAATCATTATACGGAACAGTTAATGTGTTTTGAGCAATTCCCATTGGTACACCAGGGCTGTCTGGTAAACCAAGTGTTGCTACACCTGACCCAGCTTTAATCAGTAAACTATCTCCATGTCCGTGATAGCTACCTTCGAACTTCAAAATTTTATCTCTTCCTGTAAAGCCACGTGCAGCACGGATTGCACTCATTGTTGCTTCCGTACCAGAAGATACCATACGAATCATTTCGATAGAAGGAATACGATCTATTACCACTTTTGCTAGTTCATTTTCTACTAGTGAAGAAGCACCGAAGCTTGTTCCTGTTTCAGCTACTTTTTGAATTGCAGCTACAACATCAGGATGCGTGTGACCAATAATTAATGGACCCCATGATAATACATAGTCAATATAATCATTACCATCGATATCAGTAATGATTGCTCCTTTACCGCTAGCCATGAAAATTGGGTCCATATCTACTGCTTTAAATGCACGAACTGGACTGTTTACGCCACCTGGCATTAAGTTTACTGCTTCTTTAAAGGCTTGTTTTGATTTTTCATATGAACGTGTCATGAATTATTTCCCCTCCATCCAACGGACTGCATCTTTTGCGTGATAAGTAATGATTAAGTCTGCTCCTGCGCGTTTCATACCGAGTAGTGTTTCTAAAACCGTTTGTTTCTCATCAATCCAGCCATTAATAGATGCTGCTTTGACCATCGCATATTCGCCACTTACATTGTAAGCAACAACGGGTAAATCGTAGTTATTACGTACATCGCGTACAATATCTAAGTAAGCCAATGCTGGTTTAACGATTAAGAAATCCGCTCCTTCTTCTACGTCTGAAGTAGCCTCACGCATTGCTTCCATACGATTTGCAGGATCCATTTGATATGTTTTACGATCCCCAAATTTAGGTGCACCATCTGCTGCATCACGGAATGGTCCATAGTATGCTGAAGCATATTTTACTGCATAAGACATGATTGGAACATCTTCAAATCCAGCATCATCTAAGCCTTTACGAATCGCTGCTACAAAACCGTCCATCATATTAGATGGCGCAATAATGTCTGCTCCCGCCTCTGCTTGAGAAACTGCTGTTTTTGCTAATAAATCTAGTGAAGGATCATTTAAAATCTGTTCTTTATCATTCACGACACCACAGTGACCATGAGAAGTAAATTCACATAGGCATGTGTCCGCGATAACCACGATTTCTGGGTAATTCTTTTTCACAAAACGAGTTGCTTCTTGAACAATACCGTGATTATGGAAAGCTTGAGTACCTACTTCGTCTTTTTCAGCAGGCAAGCCAAAAAGAATAACTGAAGGAATACCTAGTGATACTACTTCATCCATTTCCTCAGCTAAACGATCAATTGAAAATTGGAAAACGCCTGGCATAGAAGATACTTCATTTTTAATATTTTCGCCATCCATGACGAAAATGGGATAGATGAAATCTTCTTTATGCAAATATGTTTCTTTTACCATTGAACGCATAGTAGCGGATTGACGTAAACGTCTATGTCTTTTAAATGTTAAATCTCTCATTTTAGATGTTCCTTTCTATTAGCTAACTCTTGAATCAGTGCTTTCATTGTATAGGTGTGTGGCATTATATCAACTTTAGCTCCCGCTTTAATTAGCGCTCGCTCTGTGATATGTCCTATGGCTAGAACATTAAATGAATGCCAACCGATTACCTTTGCTACATGTTTAGAAAAAACCTCTACTGCAGATGGACTTGCAAAGGCAATGCTTACATTTGTCGATTCTTTTAAAAGTGTTAGCAGTTCTGTAGTATGTTCTGTCGTTTGAACCGTTTCGTAGACAGTCCATTCATTAACATGACAAGATAAACCTTTTACTATAGTATCCTTTGCCATCGAACCCTTAATAAATTGACAGGATACATTATCTCCCGCAATTGTAGGGAACTCTTGTACAAATACATCTGCACTGAAAGTTGATGGCATAAAATTAATCTCAAAACCTATTTTTTCAAGAGCTTCGGCTGTTTTTGTACCAACAGCAGCCACCTTACATGTCCACTCAGATGCCTGGAAATGAAAACGCTGTATTTTACTTATAAAAGCAAGGACCGCATTTTGACTAGTGAAAATAAGCCAATCATATCGCTTACTTTTTTCAAGTCGTTGTCGGTCCATGTCACTTTTAACCTCATTAACAGTAATAAGCGGTAGGTGTATAGCCTGACCGCCTAATTGTTCAATTTGCTTTTTCACGGATGCTGTAACATGTGTGCCTGTTAATACGATTTTGTCTCCACTAAGAGATAAATCATTTTGCATCTTGCTCAGCCTTTACTTTTTGAATTAAATCAAAGGCTCCTTGCTCTGTTAAAATACGAGCAACTTCTTCACCAGCTGCTTTAGCATCTTCCATTGTCACTGTTTCTTTATAAATAACAGACGCATCTGGAGCTGCTACTAAACCAGTTAGTTCAATTTGTTTTCCATCAAATTTTGCGTAACCTGCGATTGGTACTTGGCAACCGCCATCCATTGCTGCAAGATATGCACGCTCTGCATGTGCTTCTTCCCAAGTTGCTTTGTCTGTTAATTTAGCAAGTTCAGCTAATAATTCAGCATCATCACTACGACACTCGATACCTAGAGAACCTTGTCCAACAGCTGGGATACACATTTCAGCAGATAAGTATTCTGTTACGACATCTTGACTCCAGCCTAGTCGTTTAAGACCTGCTGCAGCTAAAATAATCGCATCATATTCGCCCGTTTCAAGTTTCGCTAAACGTGTATCTACGTTTCCACGAATCCATTTGATTTCGATATCTGGACGTTGGGCTAATAATTGTGCACTGCGTCGTAAGCTACTCGTTCCAACAATAGCACCTTTTGGTAGATCCGCAAATTTTACATGACCTTTTGAAATGAAAGCATCACGTGCATCTTCACGTGGAGGGATACAGCCAATTACAAGCCCCTCTGGTAGAATTGCTGGCATGTCTTTCATACTGTGGACAGCAAAATCAATTCCTTTATCAAAAAGTTCTTGTTCGATTTCTTTTACAAATAGTCCTTTACCGCCTACTTTAGAAAGTTGGACATCTAAAATTTGGTCACCTTTAGTCACGATTTCTTTGACTTCAAATTCAAACGGAGCCCCCGCCTGCTTCATTTGATTGATAAACCAATTAGTTTGCGTTAAAGCAAGTTTACTTCTTCTTGAACCTACTACTATTTTTCTCACAATAATCCAACCTTTCTATTAATACCAAAGATGAAAATCAGACAATCTACTTCCTAAAAAGAAATTGATGATTACAAACAGAAATGCATACACATGAGCCCACGCATAACCTGTCGAATGTAATTTCCCTTTTCGATTTCCATATATGATGAAACAATATATTAACAACGAAACAAATGAACCAACAATTTTCACATCAAATACAGATACGTTATCTAATGTTAAATATGCCCATTGTAGGCCTAAAATTAAACTTATTAATAATAACGGAATACCCGTTAATAATGAAGCTGTCATTCCTTGCTCAGTTTGCTGTAATGATGGAAGTCTCGTCCATTGCTTCGTCCATTTCTTTTTCTTTAATACATTATATAAAATCAAATATAATGTCGAAAAAACAAACGATAGTGAGAATGCCACATACGAAAGTATTGCGAATGTAATATGGATAAATAAAAGCTCAGAGCTTAGTGCCTCACCTACTGGCGACTGTGCAATTTGCGATGGTGCAAATGTATGAATCGTCATAAAGATGAATCCAATTACGTTGATGAAGAATACTGGTAAATCTACTCGATACACACAATGTAAAAGAATCGAAATGGTTATTAATAACCAAGCGTAGAAATAGATTCCTTCAAACAACGATAATATAGGGAAACGATGCGTCTCCACTATATACATTACTAAAAATACTGATTGTAAAACCCATACGATGGAAAGTAGCCAAAATGCAACACGGTGAGCTTTTGCATCCTTATTTAAATAATCTATAAAATAGAATACAAGACTGATTGCATATAAGACGACCATCGCTTCATGTAGTCTTGTCATCGTCAAATCAGCCATAACTTACTCCTTTATTTTTAACTTTATCGCAAAAAAAAGACGATTCCGCATCTATTAGTTTACCATACAGATACGAAAACGCCTCCTAAACAAATTTCATTTAATATGATAATCCAGGACTAGAAGATTGTGCTTCTTCTGCTGTTTTTTGCATTCGATTTTTTTCTTCTAACTGGTGCTTTTTCACTTCATCTTGCACTTCATTTTCAATTCCGAAGATTTGTTGGAATAGCTGTAATTGTTCATTTGCTTTTGCTGAACTAGCCATTTCCTTAACTTGCAGAATTGGTTCTTTTAATAATTGATTAATAATTGATTTAGTATGCTTACTTAACACCTTTTTCTCACGATCTGTTAAATCAGGCATTTTGTTTTCGATACTTAGCATTGTTTCCTCTTGAATTGTTGCTGCTTTTTTACGAAGCGCAGCAATTACAGGTACTACACCAAGTGTTGATAACCAGTCTTGGAATTCATGAATTTCAGTGTCAATCATTGACGAAATTTGCTTAGCAGCACGTTCACGCTCAGCAAGGTTTGCCTCAACTATGCCTTGTAAATCATCAATATCATATAGGAAGACATTTGGTAAATCACCAATACGTGGATCTAAGTCACGCGGTACAGCGATATCTACCATGAATAATGGTTTCCCTTTTCTTAAACGTTCAACAAATTGCATTAATTCAAAATCAATAACATAGTCTGTCGCACCAGTTGAACTGATTAAAATATCAGCTTCAAGAAGTGTACATTGGAGCTCTTGCATTGATTTTGCTGTTCCTTCAAACTTAGAAGCAAGTAACTCAGCTTTTTCAAATGTACGATTAATCACCGTTACTTTACCAACACCACTACCATACAAATTTTGAGTCGCTAATTCACCCATTTTACCTGCGCCTAAAATAGCAACATGTTTTTGTTGTAATGATCCGAAGATTTTCTTAGCAAGTTCTACAGCAGCATAAGAAACAGAAACTGCATTTTCGCCGATAGCTGTTTCACCATGCGCGCGTTTTGCGAAAGTAATCGCTTGCTTAAATAGTTTATTGTAAACCGTACCAGTTGCACCGATTTGTTGTCCATTTAAGAAGCTAGTACGCACTTGTCCAAGAATTTGTGTTTCCCCAAGTACCATTGAATCTATCCCAGCAGTAACGCGGAACAAATGCTCCATCGACTGTTCATCTTCACGAATATATAAATGTGCAGAAAAAGTTTCAACAGGAACTTTAAACCAATCTGCCAAAAATTGTTTTATATAGTGACGTCCAGTATGCAATTGATCGACTACAGCATACACTTCTGTTCGGTTACATGTAGATACAATTACGTTCTCTAATATGCTTTTTTCACTTTGAAGAGCTCTCATAGCATTCGGTATTTCACTCTCAATAAATGAGAATTTTTCACGAATCTCTACTGGAGCTGTCTTATAATTCAAGCCTACTACGATGGTATGCATGAAATCATACACCTCTCACGTTCATCTAATTCACGATTTCTATTATAGCATAAATGTCAGTCACGGCTAGTTTTAATTGTGAACGGCATATGAATGATAATAGCACTCGCCTTATTTAGAATTATTATAATGTAAGTGTATCAAAAAATTTGTCGAACAACAACCATATTGCTTCATATATTATTTTCCCCAAACGAGCACATAACTATTCAAGAAATAACAAAAGAGCGCAAGAAACTATCACTCGCGCTCTTGCTATGAAACTGTTACATTCTTTTTTCAATTTCTGCCCAAGCTTGGTCCATGCCCATGCTTTTTTCAGAAGAAAATAAAATAAGTGGATCATTTGGATCCATATCCAATACATCTTTCACCACTTTTTTATGTTTTTCCCATTTACCTTTTACAATCTTATCAGCTTTCGTTGCAACAACGATACATGGGATATTGTAATGTTTTAAGAAATCATACATCATACAGTCATCAACTGTAGGTTTATGACGAATATCTACAATCAACACAACCGCTTTTAATAATGATCGGCTAGTGAAATATTGTTCAATCATTCGTCCCCAAGCTTCACGCTCAGATTTTGAAACTTTAGCATAACCATAACCTGGAACATCCACAAAGAACAATTGCTCTTCAATTTTATAAAAATTTAGTGTTTGCGTTTTCCCTGGTTTAGATGAAATACGCGCCATACTTTTACGCCCAATCATTCGATTGATAAAAGATGACTTCCCTACATTTGATCGTCCTGCCAAAGCGAACTCTGGCAGACCATCTTCTGGATATTGTGCTGGTCGTACTGCACTAATGACCATTTCTACATTATTAACTTTCATATTTCTCCTCCGTCTAACGCTATTTCCAGTACTTCATCTGCGTTTGACACTATCTTAAATGAAAGCTGTTCACGAACACTATCTGGTATATCATCAATATCGCGTTCATTATCTTTCGGTAAAATAATTGTCGTTAAGCCTGCACGATGCGCCCCTAACGTTTTTTCTTTCAAACCACCAATTGGTAATACTCGTCCACGCAACGTCACTTCACCCGTCATTCCTACTTCTCGTCGGATTGGACGTTTCGTTATGGCAGATGTGATAGCTGTAACCATTGTAATCCCCGCTGATGGACCATCTTTTGGTACGGCACCTTCTGGCACGTGAATGTGAATATCATGTTTATCAAAGAATTCTGGGTCAATATTCAGGTCCTCTGATTTTGAACGGACATAAGATAAGGCCGTTTGAGCAGATTCCTTCATCACGTCTCCTAGCTTACCAGTTAACTGCAATTTGCCTTTACCAGGAGTTAATGACACTTCAATCTGTAAAGTATCACCACCAACCGTTGTATACGCTAATCCTGTTGCCACACCTATTTGATTTTCTGTTTCAGCTTGTCCGTAATGGAAACGATGTTTTCCAAGAATATCTTCAAGATTCTTAGCCGCCATTACCACACGTTTTTTATCACCTGCAACAATTTGCATCGCTGCTTTACGGCATAATGTTGCAATTTGACGTTCTAATCCTCGAACACCTGCTTCGCGCGTATAATATCGAATTAAATCAATTATAGCATCATCACGAATTTGCAATTGTGCCTTTGATAAACCATGCTCTTTCAGTTGTTTCGGTAGAAGATGTTTTTTCGAAATTTCATGCTTTTCTTGCTCTGTATAACCCGCGATTGTAATGATTTCCATACGATCAAGCAATGGGCCAGGAATCGTACTTAAATCATTTGCTGTCGCAACAAATAATACATTTGATAAATCATATGTTTCTTCAATATAATGATCACTAAATGAATTGTTTTGCTCTGGATCTAATACTTCAAGCATAGCAGCAGAAGGATCTCCTCGGAAATCGTTTGACATCTTATCGATTTCATCAAGTAAAAATACAGGGTTTACTGTACCGGCCTTTTTCATACCTTGTATGATACGTCCTGGCATTGCACCCACGTAAGTTCTTCTGTGTCCACGAATTTCAGACTCATCACGTACACCACCAAGTGAAATACGGACAAATTTACGATTTAATGCTTCTGCAATCGATTTCGCCAAAGAAGTTTTACCTACTCCAGGAGGTCCCGCCAAACATAAAATAGGGCCACGTAAAGATTGTTTTAATTGTCGAACTGATAAATATTCAAGAATACGTTCCTTTACTTTATCAAGTCCTTCATGATCACGATTTAAAACTTTTTCTGCCATTTTAATATCATGTCTATCTTCAGTCTTTTCTTTCCATGGTAATGCAACTAGCCAATCAATATAACTACGAATAACGCCACTTTCAGCTGCTGCTGCAGGCAATTTTTCGTATCGATCCAATTCTTTATACGCCACTTTTAATGTAGCTTCAGGCATTCCTGATTCTTGGATTTTCTTTTTCAGCTCAGATACTTCACCTGTTTTGCCTTCACGATCGCCAAGTTCAGTTTGGATTGCCTTCATTTGTTCACGTAAATAGAATTCCTTTTGCGCTTTTTCCATAGCACGTTTTACTTTAGAGCTAATCTTTTTCTCAAGATTCAATACTTCCTGCTCATCATGTAAACGTTGAATTAATATTTCCAAACGCTCTTTTACGTCGATGATTTTAAGAATCTCTTGTTTACCAGTAATTTTCAACGGCAAATAAGAAGCAACCATATCTGCAAAGCGTCCTGGTTCTTCAATATCAGCAACAGTATCATATGTTTCTGTAGTTACTTTACTGGAAGCTTTTGAGTACTTTTCAAAATAAGTAAGAAGTGTGCGCATTAATGCTTCTGTTTCAGCATCCACAGTTTTTGAATCTTCGAAGTTCTCTATTTCTACAACTGCAAATTCTTCTCCATCGCGATAATCAACTACTTTAGCACGATTTAGTCCTTCAACTAGTACACGAATTGTTCCATTTGGTAACTTTAGCATTTGTTTTACATATGCGACTGTACCGACTGTGTATAAATCATCCGGCGTAGGGTTTTCAATGCTCATCTCTTTTTGAGTGACTAAGAAGATAAGATTATCTTCCAACATTGCATGTTCAAGAGCTGCTACAGAGCGCTCACGACCTACATCGATATGTAATACCATTGTGGGATAAACGAGTAAACCTCTCAAAGGCAATAATGGGATATCTTTTGTTCTTTTTACTTCAGTCATGCGGGTGATCACCTCCATTAGATTTTGTCCGATTTACCCGCAAATCAAACATTATTAATTACAGAAATGATTACCATTTCAATTTCACTCTTCATAAGTGTTTATCGACTGAATTTTATTTTAAAAAAAGCCAGCTTTCGAGTAGTGCTGTTTGGCACTTTTTCGAAGCCAGCTTTTCAATCAGTTATTAAGCAGATGTTTTTTCGCTGTCTGATTTTAACTCAGTTCCATCTTCAAGTAGAAGTTTTGGACGAGCTTTTTCTGTAATCGTTTCTTTCGTAATGATACATTTTGCAATATCATCGCGAGAAGGTAGTTCAAACATAACATCTAACATAATGTTTTCAATAATTGAGCGTAAACCACGAGCACCTGTTTTGCGTTCGATTGCTTCTTTAGCAATTTCCAATAATGCATCTTGATTGAACTCAAGTTCAACATCATCAAGAGCTAGCATTTTTTGATATTGTTTAGAAAGCGCGTTTTTAGGCTCAGTTAAAATTTGAACAAGCGTTTCAGCATCTAGCTGTTCTAGACTTGCTAATACCGGAAGACGACCAATAAATTCAGGAATTAAACCAAATTTCAATAGATCTTCTGGGATTAAATACTTCATCAAGTTATTATCTTCAGGTTCATCTTTCTTACCATTCGAACCGAAGCCAATTACTTTTTGGCCTAAACGACGCTTAATGATAGATTCAATTCCGTCGAATGCTCCACCAACAATGAATAAGATATTAGTTGTATCGATTTGGATAAATTCTTGATGTGGGTGTTTACGTCCACCTTGTGGAGGAACGCTAGCAACTGTGCCTTCTAAAATTTTCAGAAGGGCTTGTTGTACACCTTCACCAGATACATCACGTGTAATCGATGGGTTTTCTGATTTTCGGGCTACTTTATCGATTTCATCAATATAAATAATCCCTTTTTCAGCACGTTCGATATCATAATCTGCTGATTGGATTAGTTTAAGTAGAATGTTCTCAACATCCTCACCCACATAACCAGCTTCAGTTAAAGATGTAGCATCCGCAATAGCAAACGGTACATCAATAATACGCGCTAATGTTTGGGCTAGTAATGTTTTACCACTACCAGTTGGTCCGATTAAAACGATATTTGATTTTGAAAGTTCTACATCGTCAATTACACTGTTAGAGTTTACACGTTTATAGTGATTATATACTGCAACAGATAGGGCTTTTTTTGCACGCTCTTGACCGATGACATAATCATCCAAAATTGCAAGAATCTCTTTCGGTTTCGGAATATCTTTTAGTTCTACTTCTTCTTCTGTACCTAGTTCTTCAACTACGATTTCAGAACACAACTCGATACATTCATCACAAATATATACACCTGGTCCTGCAACCAGTTTACGAACTTGTTCTTGTGGTTTGCCACAGAATGAGCATTTTAAGTTGCCTTTTTCGTCATTAAATTTGAACAATTATTTCACCCCTATTCAAACAATAATGTTACAAGATTACGTTAACATTATCAAATATAATGATTTTGTATAGCTTGTAACACTTTGCTATCTTATTCTCTCTATGTATTCAAAGTGCTAATTATGTATGTGATAAAACAAGGTACGCTGAAAATCACGTACCTTGTCCTATCAATTCATGGTGCTATTTAAATATTACTCAGTAATTTTTGCGTTATCAGCTAAGAATTCAACTGTTTTTTGGATTTTGATATCGTGTTCTAAAACATGAGTACCACCTAAAGCAGTTTTAATTTGTTCTGCATCCATACCGAATTGTGCAGACATTTTTTCTAATTCAGCAGTTAAATCTTCTTCAGTTACTTCGATTTTTTCTGCTTCAGCAATTGCTTCTAAAACTAATGATACACGAACGCGGCTTTCAGCGTCAGTTTTCATTTGGCCACGAAGAGCTGCTTCGTCTTGACCTGAGAATTGGTAGTAAAGATCAAGATTCATACCTTGCATTTGAAGGCGTTGAGTGAATTCTTGCATCATACGATCAATTTCAGTGTTAATCATAGCTTCTGGAATATCCATTGAAGCGTTAGATGCTGCTTTTTCTACTAGTTCATCACGTAGAGCTGTTTCAGAAGCTGTTGCTTTTTCAGCTGCAGTTTTTTCTTTTAGTTTAGTACGTAGAGCATCTAAACCTTCAACTTCGCTATCGATTTCTTTTGCAAGATCATCGTTTAGCTCAGGAAGTTCTTTACCTTTAACTTCATTAATAGTTACTTTGAAAGTAGCTTGTTTACCAGCTAACTCAGCAGCATGGTATTCTTCTGGGAAAGTTACTTCAACTTCTTTAGCTTCGCCAGTTTTTGCACCTACTAATTGTTCCTCGAATCCTGGGATGAATGAACCAGAACCGATTTCAAGTGAGTAGTTGTCGCCTTTTCCGCCTTCGAATGCTTCGCCATCAACGAAACCTTCGAAATCGATTACTGCAGTATCGCCAGTTACGATTGCTTGATCTTCTTTAACAACTAGCTCAGCTAGACGTTCTTGTTGCTCTTTTAATTGAGCTTCAATTTCTTCATCAGTTACAGCAGTATCTTGTTTAGTCACTTCTAAACCTTTATAGTCACCAAGAGTTACTTCTGGGCGAACAGTTACTTTCGCTGTGAATGTGAACGCTTCGTTTTTATTGATTGCTTCGAAGTCGATTTCTGGTTGATCAACTGGTTCTACTCCAGCTTCATCAAGAGCTAATGGGTAGTTACCATTTACTAAGATTTCTAATGCATCTTGGTATAATGATTCAACACCAAAGCGTTGTTCGAACATTTGACGAGGCATTTTACCTTTACGGAAGCCCGGTACGTTAATTTGTTTTACTACTTTTTTGAAAGCTTGATCTAAAGCTTCATTTACTTTTTCAGCAGATACTTCTACTGTTAATAATCCAGTATTACCTTCTTGTTTTTCCCATTTCACTGACATTTATTCTACCTCCAAAAATAATTTCAAATGTTAGACAATTCATTCGTTTTTACGATTTTGACAACCATTTTAGTATATCATAGATAGCTATACTTTCAACTTATTTCATACGTCAGGCAGTTCAGAAAGTTGCTCAAGCTTGTGGAAAAAGTCCATCAAGTCATAATCAGTTTCCTTTACTTCTCCAAACATTGAATGTACAAAATCTACGTAGCCATCCGCTATTTCCCTAGCTTCATAATCAAACCATTCAAATGGATAAGTTACGACAATATGTCGATGTATTAAATATTGTACCATATCTAATGCCGATGGTTCTTGCTGTAGCTCATCTTCTACAACTGACAAGACTGCTTTTGTAACTGGTAAGGCAGATGGCTCTGCTAGCTCAGATGGATTAACCGTACACTGAACATTGAATTTTGTAACCTTCACTGTTGTATCAACTTGTTGACTTACTAGCAATAACAATGCCTCACTTTGAAGTAAGGGATGGATTCGGTCATCTTCGATAATGGATACAATTTCCTCTTTTATATGACGAATATTAACCTGTCGAATACTCTGCAATAATTGAAACTGTTTCATATAAGATAAAGAGAAAAAATGATCTAGTTGTAACTCAGTACTATCAATCTTCAAATCGACAACTGGCTCATCTGTCTGAATTAGATTCTCTGCTATACGAGCATTAAGTTCTTGCAAGCGAATAAACTTAGGAATTGATTCTTCAGGAATTACTTGTTCTTCCAGTAACGATCTGATTAATTCTTCTACCTGATTGAATTCTTTCAATTCCATACAGACAGTGAGATATAACTCCATCGCTTCTATGTATTTATGAGGACCTATCGCGAGTAATTTCTCACATGCCTCTTTCGCTTTTTCAAAATTTCGTATTTCATATAAGGAGAAAGCATATACACTAAGCGTACTTTCATCGCCTTCAGTATACTGCAATGCTTCACTAAGAGCTTGCACAGCTAAGTCATATTGATAATGCTCTGCAAAGTGATGTCCATCAGCTATTAATTTATCTATAGCTCCAGGAAACACAATGACATTATCTTGTTTTAGAATATTGTGTCGTTTTTTTCGCAAGTGTGCTCACTCTCCCACTCTATTTTATCATATCTTGCATATACACAAAAACATTTTACATACCCATATTCCCTACTAGCTTAGCGAAGGATTGAAACGACAAGTTCAGATAGAAGGGATTTTACTTCCAAAATATATATAGGTAGAAACTCTACATGTCACTGAGTAAGAAAGCGACTTTCTCCCATTATAACCGTCTTCCTTGCTATATAATCGGCCACTCTTTCAAAGGTATACTACCTAGGATTAATTGTTTACAAAATGCTGCTCAACTGACTGTAAAAAGCTTTGTATCGCTACTGGCAGGTGACGATTTTTCATATATGCTAGATAAACCGTTCTTTCAAGGGAAGGGTGGTCAATAGGCCTTTTAACAACAGTACTGTCAATTGGTTCCATAACATAATTTTCAGGGACAATTGTAACCCCTAAATTATTTCTCACTAATGAAACTGCTGTTTCAAAACGCTCTATCTCAAATTGAATGTTTAACTTTAATTGCGCAACTTTGAAGGCATTTATAATATCTATTCGTGTTTGAAAACCTTCTGTACTAACAATGAATGATTCCTGCTCTAAATCAGCTAAGCTTAAACTAGCTTTTTTTGTAAGTGGATGTCCTTGAGGTAACACAGCTACTAATTGTTCCTGATAAAGTGGAATCGATTCTATATCCTCATCATAAATCAATTGATTCGTAATGATTGCATGTGATTTATATGTTTGAAGAGAGTGTTTAACATGCTCAACACTTAGCACATCAAAAAGCTTAAATACCATTGCCGGATAGCTTTGTTTATAGGTATAAATCAAATTAGGCAACCAAGTCTTAAGTGATTCAATAATCCCCAGTACAATTTCACCTTTTCCTCCAGCTATCACTTCCTTCATTTCTTTATTCATGATATCCATTTGAGATAACATGATAGTAGCTCTCGTATATAGCAATTCACCGGCATCCGTTAATACAAATTTCCGAGTACTTCTTTCAAGTAAAGGTGCTCCAACTTCAAGTTCCAGCTTTTTTACTGCATTACTTAAAGAAGGTTGCGAAATATGTAGTTTTTCAGCTGCTTTAGAATAACTTTTATTATTCACAATTGTGATGAAATAATATAATCGTTTTAAATCCATAGTAATTATCTCTCTCCACTTATAGTTTTTAACTATTATTTTATAATAATTATATATTAGAAATTATAATTAATGAAATATATAATGAATTTACAATCAATTTTAATTATTCTAAACGTTGAGGTGAAATATATGTACACAAAGATTACTAAAGAACAATGGCAAGGGCGAATAGACCATCCGACAAACAGAGTGAGTTTTCGATATCATCAAGTAGTTGAACCAATCAATATTCAAGAAATTGAAGAAAGTACAACTCCCACTTCAACTATTATTGGCTTTGAATGCGAAGAAGGCGTAAGAAGAAATCAAGGTCGTCTGGGCGCAGCTGCTGCTCCTAATGCTATTAGATCCTCATTATCAAGTTTGCCTTGGGTACTGCCTACTGAAAATAAATTACAGGATGCTGGCAATATTGCATGTAAAGGTACACATCTTGAAGAAGCTCAAATTGAATTAGGGAAAGCTGTCACTAATATTTTGAATTCTAAATCTAAGTGTATCGTGCTCGGAGGAGGTCACGAAACTCTATATGGCCATTATTTAGGTATTAGAGAAGCGATTGGGCCAGAGAAAAAACTCGGCATAATCAATATTGATGCTCATTTTGACTTGCGCTCATATGAAGTTGAGCCATCATCTGGTACGATGTTCCGACAAATTTTAGAACAAGATACGAATGCTAGCTATTTTGTACTTGGTATTCAACGTTATGGCAATACAATGGAATTATTCGAAAAAGCAGATGAACTTGGTGTCCATTACATTTATGAAGATGAGTTAATTACTGATACATCTCAACTTTATAAGAGCGAGATACAAGAATTTATCGATAACCATGACGCAGTGTTGCTAACACTCTGTACAGATGTATTGAACGCTGCATTTGCACCTGGTGTTAGTGCACCTTCTCCGTTTGGCTTATCTCCACAAATTGTACGCTCTATTATTCAATTTGTGACAAGTCATGAAAAAACAATGTCATTTGATATTTGTGAAGTAAATCCATCGTTAGACGAAGGGGGAAGAACAACAAAATTAGGGGCGTATTTCGTCAACGAAGCGATAGTTTCTTTTAAAAAGGGGTATGGTAGATGTTAGAAATCAATCAAATTACAACTGTCTTTTTAGCGGTTGCATTATTAACTTTAGGTAGTTTTCTCATTAAAAAGATAGGTGTTTTACAGCGTTTTTGTATACCAGCACCTGTTGTTGGGGGCTTAATTTTCGCAGCAATTACAACTATTTTACAAGCAACAGGCACTTTAGAAATCTCACTAGATACTTCTTTACAAAGTTTATTTATGATTACTTTTTTCACAACAGTTGGTTTAGGTGCTAGCTTTAAATTAGTAAAGCTTGGCGGGAAACTTTTAATCTTTTATTGGCTTGCTTGTGGCTTTTTAGCGCTTATGCAAAATGTAATCGGTGTCTCACTTGCATCATTATTTGGCATCGACCCTCTAATCGGCATGATGGCTGGAGCTGTATCAATGGAAGGTGGGCATGGTTCTGCTGCTGCGTTTGGACAAACATTAGAGGATCTAGGAATTTCCTCAGCGATGACTATTGGCGCTGCTGCTGCAACATGCGGTCTTGTAGCAGGTGGGCTAATCGGTGGTCCGATTGTAAAATATTTAATTACTAAACACGACTTGAAACCTGCTGAAGAAGAGGAAGTTGCTAGCCATGAGGATGATGACTATCCAATTACTTCTGAATCTTTTTTATTCCAAGTGTTTATCATTACATTCTGTATGGCAGTAGGTACATATCTGGGGACACTATTCTCAGAAACTACAGGGTTTGTACTTCCTGGGTATGTTGGCGCTATGTTTGCTGCTGTCATTGTACGAAATATATTAGATAAAATAAAACCACACTCTGTACATATGAAGAGTGTTAACTTAATCGGTGACGTGGCATTAGGAGTCTTCCTATCAATGGCATTAATGAGTATTAAGCTTTGGGAAATTGCAGATTTAGCCTTACCATTATTTGCGATCGTCTTTGTTCAAGTAATATTTATCGTCGTATTTAGTATCTTCGTGTTATTCCGCATCCTTGGGAAAAACTACGATGCTGCTGTTATGGTTGCAGGTTTTGCTGGACACGGACTAGGCGCAACACCAAATGCAATGGCCAATATGTCTGCTGTTGTAAACCGTTTTGGTCCATCTCGCAAAGCATTTTTAATCGTACCAATCGTTGGCGCATTTTTAATTGATGTCTTTGCAATACCAATCATTATCACTACCATTAATCTACTCAAATAAAAATAGGGCCGTTATCCACTTGGATGACGGTCCTATTTTTATTTGGCGGATGAAATTTATTATAAAGAGCTTCTAAAAAAAGCATAAAGGCACCTTACTTACCGACCTTGTGAATTTCGCTTTCTTTCGTCGTCCTTTATTCCCTATGTTTATAAAAAACATTCTAGCCCTATACACGAACAATATACAAAGTATGATCAATGCCCTCCGCCATAATAATAAGGATTCTGAACAGCGGTATAATATGGATGATAGTTTGTCATAGGAACACTAGGTTGTTCTATGTTGGTATTCTTTGGCTGTTTCAAGCAGTTGTCAGTTGGACCAATAAGTATTGATTCGTTATTTAAAGGTTCAAGCGTTTTTTTCAATTGATTAGGATCTAAACAATAAGCATATGCAAGCACTTCAGTCGGTGTTTTCGTGAGAAGATCAGATCCTAAAATAGCTTCTGGATACGGGGCATCAAATATCGCAAGTAAATGCGTACTTTCTTTAGTAGCTATTTCCCAATGCCACCAACCTTGAGGAATATTCGCTACTTGCCCAGGGGTTATAGGGAAATGAGATACTTTACTTGTAAATGGGTTAATCAAAGAAACGACCGCTGCTCCTGAAATACAATAAACTAGCTCAGAAGCATTTTGGTGATAATGCGGTTCAACAATGCGGTCTTTACTTAAAAAAATATCAAAGAGCGACACATTACCAAGCGTATTTAAATTATTTCTCCCTAAACTATTAATAAAATTTTCATTATTACGAGTAAATAATCTGTTTTTATTTAGATCAAAAAAGAATTCTACATTCGGTTGTGTAAAATCCATATAAGAAATAGACATAGACCAAAAACCTCTTTTCTTAAAAAATTCGCTTCATCGTATATTATGCGAATGGTAACAATGCGTGACAAATGCCTATAAACAAAAAAGGAAATCCTTTGAAATAAGGATTCCCTGAGCTTTTACTTTTATTTTCACATCCGTTGCCAAAAACGTTGAATGGTCATCGCTTCTATAAATTCCTTAGAGAAGGTTTGCGGATTTTGATCTACTAATACACCCGGCTTCCCTAAAATTCCAAGCGACTCTAAAATTGGCGCAGCCGCTTCTGAAGCGCCAATCGGTTTGAAATGATTATACGTGTCTATTACAAATGCCTTTGTTTTCCATAGGAAGTTTTCGTTTGCATTTGGACTTACTCCTATATACAAACCATCGTAAAGTAAAGGTGAACCTGTTAAAAAACTTTGATCTACTTTTAATTCTACACCGTCAGTACCTTTCACTACACCTAATTCGTCATGAACAATGACTGGTTGAAGCCCCACTTTTTTCCACTGCTCTAATAAATAATTTGTTTCTCTACCATTGAATTCACTTTCTAAAATAACTCCTACTTTTAGCGTTTTTGGTGAAAGTTTAGTATTAAATAGACTTAAAGCTGGAGATGACTTTTTCACCTGGGATTCTTGTACTTTCGGAACCTCTACACCTAATGCAGTAGCAACAACTGTCGCTAACTCTGAACTAATATGTCCTAGCATGTTCACAACTTGTTGTCTTACAGAGACACTTTGTACCTTTCCTAATTCAAAGCTAAAGGCTTGCATAATATGCTCTTTTTCCACAGGTGTCATGCTATTCCAAAACATGCGTGCTTGTGAGAAGTGATCTTCGAAACTTTCCGCTGTCTCTCTCATTTTTCTTCCATCTACTAAGGAAGGATAAGTAACAAAACCGCCTTTTGAACCTGGCACTGTATAAGGTGTATTATCTGCTAATGAGTTTTTATGGTAAGCAATTCGATCTTTGTCGATGATATAGCGAGAAGCACCATCCCGCTGATTATTATGAAAAGGACAAATCGGTCGATTTATCGGCAGCTCTTGATGATTCGTCCCCACGCGATAAAACTGTGTATCAGAATAAGAAAATAGTCGACCTTGTAATAGTGGGTCATTAGTAAAATCTATACCTCGAACAATATTACCGGGGTGCAAAGCGACTTGCTCAGTTTCGGCAAATACATTATCAACATTTCGATTCAACGTAATTTTCCCAATCATTCTAACTGGTACATCTTCTTCAGGCCATAGTTTAGTGGAGTCTAATATATCAAAATCAAATTTAAATTCATCTGACTCTTCCAACACTTGAATACCAAGTTCATATTCCGCATAATTACCGTGTTCTATATTTTCCCATAGATCTCTTCTATGATAATCTGCATCTGCCCCACCTAACTTCTGTGCCTCATCCCAAATAAGCGACCGCAAGCCTAGTACTGGCTTTATATGAAATTTCACAAAACGAGATTTACCATGCTTATTGACGAATCGGAATGCATGCACGCCAAAGCCTTGCATCATTCGGAAACTTCTAGGAATGGTTCTATCACTCATAATCCACATTGCCATATGGGCAGATTCCTGATTGTTTGCTATAAAATCCCAGAATGTATCGTGCGCTGTTTGCCCTTGTGGAATTTCATTGTTAGGCTCGGGTTTAACTGCGTGAATTAGATCAGGGAACTTAATACTATCTTGGATGAAAAACACAGGAATGTTGTTGCCTACTAAATCAAAATTTCCTTCTTCTGTATAAAATTTCGTTGCGAAACCACGGACATCTCGATTCGTTTCATTTACTCCTCTAGAACCTGCCACTTGTGAAAAACGTATAAATAATGGCGTTTTGACAGCAGGATCATTAAGGAATTTAGCCATTGTTAATTCTTCAAGTGACTCATACAATTCAAATTCACCATACGCTCCGTATCCACGTGCATGCACAACTCTTTCCGGAATGCGCTCTCGATCAAAATGAGACATCTTTTCACGGAAAAGGAAATCTTCAATTAGTGTCGGACCTCTGTCCCCCGCTTTTAACGAGTCTTCATCATTGGAGACTTTCACTCCTTCATTTGACGTCATGATTTTCCCTTTGTTTTCACGGACAAACTGCTGGAGTTGCTGTTCTTTCTTATCCATCTTGTCGTTATTATTTTTCAAAAAACCACCTCATCCATACTCTATGCACGTGTTTTTTTCATTAGTAGTAAAACTAGAGAAAAATAATATACATAAAAAAGCACCATCTAAAGGTTTGAAAAATGCTTTAGATGATGCTAAATTTTGTTATAATTCTTTCACCATAGTAGTTACTATTTTATCAATGTCAGGAATGGTGTTTTCCTTATTTTGTACAAGGACGCTAAAAATGTACCACTCACCGCTATCTGCTTGCACATATCCACTTAATGTATTGACTGCATTGAGAGACCCTGTTTTTGCAATAACTTTCCCAGCTGTTAATGGTTCTTTAAAACGATTACGCAACGAACCTCCTATCATTCGTTCAGCATTTGCCGCTACAGGTAAACTAGTATAATACGTTTGGTACCAGCTTTTCTCTTTTTGAACTTTGTAAAGCATATCAGTTAAAGCATTGCTTGTTACACTATTCTTATGGGACATACCTGAACCATCTTCAAAGTCCCATGCTTTCATATCAAGTTTTAATGATTTGCCGTACGATTCTACAACTTTTAAACCAGCTTTGGTGCTCCCATCATGCTTTTCAACTTGCCCCATTGTTTTCACTAAAATATCGGCAATCCCATTATTACTAAGTTTCATATATGGGATCATAATATCTTTTAATGGCATTGATCTTTTTTCAGCCAGTAAAGTAACCTTTTTAGGCGTCTTCATTACTTTACGCGTATGACCATTTATAAATTGAATGCCCGCTTCTTCTAAAACCGATTGAAACATTGATAATGTGTGTATGGTCGGATTTTTCACTGTAATCCACTCTCGCCCCGTTTTGCCAATTGGCAAATTTCCACTAATGACAATTTGATTGGATTTGTATAATCTCGTAATATCTAATGTGTTGGCATCAGTTTCTTTGACTGTCTTCGCTTTATTTATAATTTCCATTTCACCAATATATGGTGTGACTTTAACAGTAGGAGGTGTATCAACTGATCCTGTAGACACATCCACGATAACAGTTCCCGTATCATAATCAGTATTAGGAGAAGTTGTTAATGCCGTTATCGGGGCTGCGTAATAATACGGTTCATCATCCCATACAATACCTGGCGTTAGTAATTCGCTATCAAACCATGTATCATCAGCAAATAAATCACCCTCCACAGTATGAACACCTTTAGCTTTCAACTTCCCCGCAAACCATTCCAAATCTTCTTTCATTAAAGTTGGGTCTCCTTCACCCCTTATGTACAGATCCCCCTTTAAAAAACCATTTGTAATTTTACCGTTCGTAAACAGTTGTGTTTTAAACCGATAATTATTTCCAAGTACATCTAAAGCGGCTGCCGAGGTCAACAATTTCATATTTGATGCTGGCTTGATTGCTTGACCACCTTTGTATGAATAGATCAAACGCCCAGAATTCTTTTGCCGCACGGAAATACTCACTTCTGCTCCGTCAAGCTGTTCCTTTACAATCTTTTCAATATCTTCTCTTAATAGATTTAAATCCTGAGTACCAGCATCAATCGTCTGGCCAAATAATAAAAAACTAACCATAAGCATGAATACTTTCACAAATAAAGAAAGCCTGCTTTGCATACTTATCCCCCTTTTCTACTAGGTTAAAGTTTTGTAAATTTCGTATTGGTTCACTAGTATATGCTTTATTTTCCCTGTCAATTCTCACTTTTTTCCACGGTTCAAGCAGTTCACTTCAGTTATAATTCCCATAAAAAATGACCAAATAAAAACACACCAAATAGAGGTGTGTTTGAACATCTAAAAAATAATCCATTTATAATTGAATTACTTTTTGCATTTCAAATCGGCAAGCATCAATAATTACTTATTCTAAATTGATTATTCTTGCCACTCAATCAAGTTAGGATTTTCATCTAATATTGAGGTGTATTGCCTAATATCACCATACTTAGCTCCAGGATCCAAAGTTTTATAGCGTTCAAATTTTTGCAAACGCTCTTGCTCATTTGCCCATCCTAAATGCTTTAAACGTAACTGGCTAATACTGTTCGGCAAATTGAATATATTTTGAGGATAACGACCACAATGCTGAGGAGTTTCTTTCCAAGTATAGTCAAATTCTTTACGATATCTAAGTAAAAAAGGTCGATAATATAGATGAGCCTTCCAATATTCATCTTCCCTATAATGAGTCAAATTCCAAAAGTCATATAATCGAAAACTATAAAGATCGAATTCATCCTGCTCCAGCAGTTTATGCACTTCTTCGGCGAACTTATCCTCAAAAATCTCATCAGCATCTAGATTCAAAATCCAATCGGGATTCATACTAATTGTCTCTTCCCATTGCTGTTTTCTAAGTTCAACTTCATTTCCAAATTTTGACTCTTCGTTTTTTACCATTCGAACAGGAATGTCCTTTAAAACCTCTAAACACACCGCTACACTATCATCAGTACTACCGTCGTCAATTATAACAGCTTCATCGATAAACTTCCGATGTGATTCAAGTGCCTGTTTGAGATAACGACTACTTTCATTTTTCACTACCATAGAAAGCGTTAATTTTGGCTTCCCCTTAGTTATGACCTCTATTTGACTACTAGGTGTTTCCCAACTTTTTTTATAAGCTTCTACTTGCTCCAAATCTGATTCGCGATACAAATGCAAAGGTGGGACATGTGTATCTACATGCATGGATAATCCTAGTGCACCAGCTCGAATACAAAAATGTCGATCTTCTCCCCAAAATGAGAGATTTTTTATCTGTTTAAAATTCACTCCTGCAAGAAGAGCTTTTCGACTGATTAAAGTGCAAGCCCCTAGCCCGCCAACTTCGTAAACTCCAGGTATGCGTAACTTTGTGAGGAAGTGCATATATCGGGCTGATTTTTCTTCCTCTGTCAAATACTCTCCTCGTTGTTGCTCAAATTGCGTATATTCATTTGATACCCACACTTGAGGTTGTGCATGTGCCTCTGGTTGCCATTTCGTCCAGAAAATTTCCGAAATAATATCCTTATCTGCTTTCAGCAGCCAGTCAATCGTATCTGGGTGAAGAATTAAATCTGAATCAACTAAAAATAAGTAATCATAATTTTCCTTAATAGCGATATCAATTATCTGATTCTTATAATCTGCTACCTTCCATATAAGTTGCTCATTCCAATAATGTGTATGGTCGTTACGAGCATACACATCAGTAACCTCTGCATGTTCAATTCGTACGTTGTTATTTTGCTCTTGAAATTCTATTAGCAAGTTGGTAGAGTTTGTATCCTCGTTATTCTCAAGAAAAAAAACATCTAAATTAAATTGATCTTTTCGCAAATTAGAAACTGCTGACAAAAATTCATTAAGTACCTTAGGACTCTGACGAACAGGACTTCCCAGCAGAATGTTAGGTTTGCTTGCTGTCAAAAGATTGTCCTCCTTCATTTATTAATATCACGCACGAATATTGGTTCATCTAAACCTTATATACAATATATGTTTGTGTTATTTAATCGTACCTTGCTTTCAAACTTTAATAGAACTAATTCAAAATAGGGAGAGCTACATTAGTGTCTTTGCTGCACCAAAAGATTCTTTAGATAAAACAAATTATTTAGATTTCTGAGCAAAGGAAAATTACTTTAGAATTATGTATTATTTTTAATAAACAAAGATGCTCACTGCAAAAGCAGGGAGCATCATAAAATACATCATTTAGATATCCATTCAAAGAGGAATTGAATACATAAATACAGTAATCCTCCCGTACCAAGTAACTTCATAGCCAATTCCGTTCGTCTTTCTAAATTACTCTTTGCTAAATCGTAATTTCGACTTTTATCATTTTCAACTGCTGCATCACGAGATTTAATAAGATCCCACTGATTTTGAATAGTATTTTGAAATAACAGACGTGTATCTCGATTTTCTTGTAGTATCGTATTTTCTAATTTCAAATAAGATTGCTCCACTGCACGCAAACGTTTTTCTTTGTCTAAGCCATTCACTTCTAACTGTTTTATACGCCCCTCATGATTATATAAAAGATGATCGACTTCTACGATTTTCTCCAATGTTTAGTCTCCACCTTTCCTGAGTAGGTAAAAAGCACACCCTATTGGATGCGCTTTTTATGATATTTTTTTGCTATTTCACTCTTAATACTTGTCCTAAATAAATCGTATAGTTGCTATCAAGATTATTCCAAGTTTTGATTTGATCAACTGTACTACCGTATTTTACGCTTAATGAATAAACCGTGTCACCTGAAACAACCGTATGATAAGTCGCAGAGTCCTTCTTCGGTAGATTGAAGCATTTAACTAAACCATTTACATGCCCACGAGCTACATTGGCAATCCACGTATCATTTTTCATCTTTGTAGCATCACTTACAGTATCGATAAATCCATTCTCAGTTAATAGTGCAGGCATATTCGATTCTCGTAAAACATGTAGGTCGGATTGTTTTTTGCCACGGTCCGTTAACTGATTTACTTGCATAATTTCCGAGTGAATATTATTTTGATACGTTGTAGAGGGTGCCCCAACCCCTGGATACACATAACTTTCAAAGCCAGTTCCACCGCCAGCATTAATATGCACTGAGAGGAAGAAATCAGCTCCCCATGCATTTGCAGCATTCGTACGATCCGTCAGACTTGGAAACGAGTCACCTGTGCGAGACATTAAAATCGATACATTATTATATTCCGCTATAAGAATGTCTCTAATCTTTGTCCCAATTTTTAGCGTAATGTCCTTTTCCTGAATTCCGTTTCCTATAGCCCCTGGATCGCTCCCACCATGTCCTGGATCAATAAAGATTTTTACCATACTAACATCCCCTTTGTTTGTTATTAGTAAGTACTTACAACTCAATAATATACGAACAAGTGTTCTAAATCAAATAGTTATTTTATTTTTTACTATAATTGGTTAATAATACCTAAAAATCAATTATTCCATACTCGATTTATTGCCTTCGGTTATTTTTTCAATTTAAAGTCCTTTATTTTCATAAAAAATCCATGGACGAGTTTCATGACTTGTTTATAAAACATAAAATAGCCAAGGGGGAGGCATGACAATGAAAGAAAATAATCCTAATCGCAAACAAAACTTTGAAAAAGGTTTTGAAGTACCAGAAAATCAGCCAGCCAAACTTCATGTAATCGGTGCTGCAATTGTAACTCTTGGTGAGGCAATAGTAACAATTGCGGCATTGGCAGAGTTACAAGAATTAGAAGAAGAACAAAAATTGAGCAGCAAACAGTCACATTTGCTTAAAGAACAATCTAGACAGTTAGATCATATGCAAAAGCAAATTGATCTTTTAACATATCAAATGTCAAAAATGGACCGTAGAAAAAAGTGAAACAATTTATTCACTCTACACTTAAGATATTCTGAATCATTTTTATATAGAGGTAAGGGTCTTACCAGATCCTTCCTCAATGATTTTTGAAAATTGCTTGGCTCAATAAATTTTTTTCCTACATTGTGCACTTCCAGGTAATTTTACTTTCATCAAGACAAGCCTATCTGATCTTATTTGCTATGTATAGCCGTCCTTAAAATCATAAATAAAAAGGAGAATAAAAATTCCTTCTCCTTTTTCTTCATGTAAGAAAACTTCTCGTAAATAAAAACATTGATTTTTTCTCTTTCATTTACAAGTTCATGCATTTATTTAATTACTAAGGCTGTTTCTCTTGCAAACAGAAAAATTCGACCTGATTCATCATAGAAGTTAATTTCATATATTGGCCATTATAATTTTCTTGTGTGTAATTTGGAAAAATAGACAGAAAAGCAACTTCTGTTAATTGTATACTCGCACATTCAAATCCAAAATAATAATTGATTATCTGATGTCGGTAGACTCCCTTATCAACTTGAAGTTGTTGTACTCTGTTTACAATCGCCTGCAGGTTATTTATGGTTAACGATTCTTGATCACTTTGAGCAATTTCAGAAGAATTATAAGGTGCCCGGTCATATACACCGCATATTTCAAATACATCTGGATTCGGATTTGTATCCCAACCAAGGACATCTCTTTCATTACCTTCCTCATCAAAGTACACTCCACCAGCTTCGGACCCACCCGGCTTGAACACTTTATACAATTTCCCGTTTATCGTTTTTCCTTTAAATCCATATGAATGGTGTAGGTTATGGAAACGAACATAGTCGCCAACTTTAGCTTTTCGAGATACTTTGCATAATAGCTTTCCTTTGTGATGAATTATTTCATCCTCTTCTCCTTGTATCTCTTTTTCTATAAAATCCATTTTTGCTAAATGATTAAATCGCTTCATACTACTACCTCCCAAATGTATTTAGTTACAAGAGTTAATGAATAATTGCCAATTACGAATTGAGTAGCTCCATCTATTATTCCAACAAGGTTCGATTAGTATGCTTCTTTCAATTCACTATTTCTATTAGTTGTATATTATCCGAATTTTTCCGGATTGTAAAACGATTAATTTCTAATTTTTCCGATTATTTCCGGATTTTTCGTTGCGCATAATGTTATATTCGATTATGATTAATTTAACTATTTTAGGTGATTGGAGGAAATAATATGTTTGACAGGGATTTGCCCCTCAAAAAGGAGATTGCCAAGAATATTAAAGACCTACTTAAGATGAACAATTTAAATCAAATCAAACTTAGCGAGTTATCTGGTATATCAAAAAGTACGCTTTCTGATTATTTAAATTGTAAAACGCTCATTAATATTAGCAATGTGGAGAAAATGGCTACTGCCCTAAATGTTGAAAAATCAAGAATTGATCCTTCATTTTCTACTAAAAAAGAATTATCCATAAAAGAAAAAACGATTGAAACTATTGCAGCACATATAGATGAGGATGTAACAGAGGAAGAAATAGAGGTTATTAAAAACTACATAGACTTTATAAAATCGCAACGTAAAAAATGAGGTGAATTTATGTTATACGAAGCACTTATGTCTCAATATAAGCACTTAACATTCAAAGAATCCTTATTAATGCCAAAAGGATTATCTGGACTTTATATAGACCATCAAATCATAATAAATAAACGATTAAGCCTTTACGAAAAACATTGCGTTTTAGCAGAAGAGATTGGGCATTATGAAACAACTTACGGAGACATTACGAATTTAGAAAGTGTTAGCAATCAAAAATTAGAACTTACAGCTAGAAGATGGGGTTATGAAAAAATCGTTTCCTTGGATAAACTAATTGAATGCTATGTTGCTGATCAAAGAACTGAAGAGGATATTTGCACATTCCTAGAAATAACCCCGCAATACTTGTATAGCGCTATAGATAGGTATCGACAGCGCTATGGCTTATCAACCATTTATAAAGGCTATCGTATATTTTTTGATCCTTTGAATATTAAAGGGGATTTTTTTTAACTATAAAAAGAACATATGTTTCCTTTTTGATAATTGAGCAGAAAAATAGTTCTCCTATATTCTGATCAATCTTTTTTCCTTACACGATTGATTCCATTTCACTTTGCTTTAAAGCAGCATTTTCTTCAATTTACTTGTTCTGAAAATTTTCATTGCAAAAAGTGTATTTATTTTTATTGCAATTACAAAATGTGTCTAAACAAAGCATAGATGGACAGGATTTAATTAAGCATGGCTGTTATTATTCGTTTAAGGCGTGAGAGATAGAGTAGTTTAGAGGATAAAACAACTTTTAACTTCGGAATATTTAGCTAATGCTTTACTCAACTGAACTCTTAAAATCGCCTGGTGAATCAGGTTAGTCGGAAGGGAGTACTAGAAGTGAAATATAAAATTGTTAAAAATGATGAAAATATAAAGGGTATTCTTGGCCTCGATGATGAAGCTAATGGAAATGGAGCAAACGATTTACTTATAAAATTTAACAATGGAGAAAAAGCTAGTCTTGCTGAATGTGTAGTAAATAAAAATATACAAACTGAAGAAAAAATGAACTATTGGAAAGGTCGCGTGTATATAAGAACCTTATATTAATGATAATCCTTCAAAATAAATATAAATACGATATTACTGTTTATGGTCTATTAACATTGCTTGGCATCATTGAACAAATCAAAATTATGTAACAATAAAACAAAGCCACTTCATTAAGAGAGGCTTTGTTTTATTGTTGAAAATCTATTAAAATGCCAATTTCGTAAATTACATTTGTCCCTCACCCGCAATTGATTATTTTGCTATACACCTGCGTTTCTTTACTTATTTGGCATCAATTAATGATTTAACACATCATATTCCGCCTATTCTCCATGACGAATTTGCGAGGGTAACATACCGTAATGTTTTTTAAATAATTTACTAAAGTATTTTGTATCTGTGTAGCCTGTAGCAAGTGATATTTCATATATTTTCATATTCGTTGTTTTGAGTAAGGTGATTGCCTTTTCCATTCGATTTTTAGTTATGTAATCCAAGACGGTTTCACCAGTTTTTCGTTTGAAGTATTCACTAAAATAGGTGGCGTTCATAAAAACCTTACCTGCTATTTTCTCAATCGTTAACGATTCATGTAAATGCTCATGAATCCACTGGGTCGCAATTTCTATAGATATATTCTTCGACTCAGGTTCCGAGAGCACTTCATTTTTATGAAATTTAGCATTAATTTTATCCAGACACACTTGCATTTCCAACCTATCAATCGGTTTTAATAAATAGTCGAGTGCCCCTTCACGCATTGCCTTTTGTATAAATTCAAAATCATCGTAACCGCTAATGATCACTGCATAATAGGATTTTGAGACCCTTTCATTTAAACGAGTTAGCAATTCCAAGCCACTCATCAAAGGCATTTTCACATCGGTAAACAACACATCAAATGGAAGGTCAAGTTTTACAACATCATCGAGACAACTCTGCCCCGTTGCATATGAGCCAACAATTTCCCACTCTTCACCGTTACTTCTAATTAGTTTTTCAATGCCCCTTCTTAGACGACTTTCATCGTCAACAACGATGACTTTAATTTTCTCTGTCATGATTGTGAACACTTCCTCTATCTAGTATAGGTATACGCATGAGAATTTTGGTGCCGATGCCTTCTTCACTTTGAATACGTAGATGATACTCATTACCAAAATGGAGCACAAGTCTACCGTTTACATTGGATAAGCCAAAGCTGTCATCCTTTTTAAACATCTGATTGTCAGTTAGCTGCTGTTTGATTAAAGCTAATTTTTCAGAACTAATACCTTTACCATTGTCTTGAATGACAAGCTGCATCACGCTATCCTCTTCTGTAACCGTAACATTGATTTCTAACGTCTGCCCAGGAAGATATGCATGCTCAAATGCATTTTCAATAAGTGGCTGGAGGATAAATTTTGGTGTCATTTTGTCGTGCAATGTATGAGCAGCTACGACCGAATATGCTAATGTTTCTTCAAAGCGGGCTTTCTGAATCACTAAGTAATCTTGTATATGTTGTAGTTCTAAACACAAAGGAACGAATTGATCTTTATTGCCCAATGAATAGTGCAGCATACGGCCTAAATTTGTGACCATCTCTACAACGCTCGTCTTTTCATCCTCTTCCACCATAATGGCGATATTTTCTAACGTATTGTACATAAAATGCGGATTGATCTGCGACTGAAGTGCGTATAGCTCAGCTTCCTTTTGCTTTAATTCAATTTCATATTTTTCATTTATTAATTCTTCAATTTCTCGTAGCATTTTCGAAAATGCCTTGGAAAGCATACCTACTTCATCATTCGACTCATTCTTGAGCCGGATATCAAAATCTCCTTTTTCTGCTCGCTTCATCTCACCCGCTAAACGTTGAATTGGTTTTGCTACACCCCAAGCAAGAACAATTGAGCTACCAATTGCCAATACTACAATAATGAAGAATGCTATGATTGTGATATTACGTACAAAATCGGACTCTTCCGTTAAGTGTCTCACGGGAATCGCATGCATAAAGGTCCACCGGTTTTCAACACTATTGGCGCTACTATATAATGTTTGGTCTGATTGAAAACTACCATTTGCTATTGGATAATCTACCTTATCCTTATCAAGAGTACCGATAAGAGAAGGCATGGAATGATAAATAATATAGCCTTGTTCATCTACCATCCACATTTTCGCATCATCTTGTTCATCTACAGTACGTATTGTTTGCTCGATAAAGGCTAAATCAAGTGCCACAAATACGGTGCCTAAATTGTGCCTGTTTTCATAATCAATTATTTGTTTTACTAGGAGCACAAATGGTTTACGTTCTTTGAAGAAAAGGGAAGTTTCATGTGGGAAAAACACACTTTCCTCTTCTATTAATTTATATGAATTTCCGTATAATCCGATAGACTGACTTGTTGAGAATCCAGAGTCATATGAAAGGCGTGAATTTTGAAACAGACGATCCTTTGAAGAAACAAACACACCAATAACATGCTCCCGACTACCTTGCATAAAAGAACTTGCCAAATAATTTTCAACTAAATGTTCATCCTGTTTCATATTTGATACATTTTGATAAGTGGATTTTCTCAAAATATTCATTACTTCTTTGTTGTTATTTATTTGATTCATTTCATCAAAATACTGTTCAATTTGTCGCTCCATATTATTATTAGCTTGGTTTAATAACCTTGGAATATATGTACCTACTTGTCTTTCAACTGATAGAACGTATTGACTATAAGCCACGTAGCCTAATAAAGCAGTTGGAATAATAGTAATAATGATATAAGTCAATAATAGCTTCGTTTTTAGCGTATAATTTTTAAATTGCCTTCGCTTAAAAGTCATATTGATTTACATTCTCCTTCGTGAAATCAATAGCTTCTCCCATAACAATTCGGTGCTCATTATTATAGAAACGTACAATGCCAACACCTGGAATAACTTCATAATCATTGATAGGCTCTCCAGCAAGTATTTTCTCAGTTAAAATAATCGTTAAATATCCTAATTTTTTCGGACTCCATAAAGTAACAGTCTGTGCTGATCCATCCAATAAATAATTCCGCATTAAATTCGGTGTCGATAAACCAACTACTGCCACCTGTCCAACCTTATTTTGTTCTTTCACAACCTGCGCTGCAGCAGGAGGACCAACAGAAGAATTACCGATAATCCCCTTTAAATTTGGATACTTTTTTAATAATGTTCTCGCTGCTTCATACGCAATTTCTGGATCGTCATTAGTCGCAACGACCTCTACCAGCTTCATATTGGGATAATATTGTTGCCATTGTGCTTGAATCCATTTGACCCACGAATTATGGTTAATCGCTGAAAAAGAGCCTGTCATTATCGCAAACTCTCCATCTTCTCCTGTATGAAGTGCTAACTGGTCCATTAAATGCCGCCCAAGAGTTTCAGAGTCAACCATATCCACAAATAGATCCCGTGCTTCTTGTTGGCTATCAGCATCCCATGTCACAATCTTGATGCCTCGCTTTTTAGCCTTCTTCAATACTGAAGATAAACTTTTACTATCAATAACTGAGACTGCAATGGCATCCACTTTCTTACCCATCATTTTCTCCACAATTTCACTTTGTAGTTCCGCTTCTGCTTTTAATGGTCCCTCATATACTATGTCAATTTCTAATTGTTCAGCTGCTTCTTTGACGCCTTCATAAACAGATTCAAAATATGGTATATTGCCTACTTTCGGTATGTAAGCAATACGATAATGTTCTTTAGTCTTAGGCTTTTTTTCAGTTTGTTCCTGTTTAACCTTATCGGCTTCATATAATACATGGTATTTTTCTGGACTTGTACATCCAATCACCAAGAAAATGGAAGCGATTACATAGAAAATTATTAAGAACCAACTTTTATTCATATAATCACCTACTCTTCAAATAGATTAAAAGACCAAATCTTCCGATAATTCAAAGGAGTAATACCCTCGCGTTTTTTAAATAGCTCTATAAAATGACTAACATCCTCTATCCCAACTTCTCGAGCAATTTGAGATATGGCGTCATTGCCAATTCTTAATTTATATTTCGCGGCATTCATTCGTTGGACGATTAAAAACTCATTTGGTGATAGACCTACATATTTTTTAAACTGTTTAGCCATTTGATACTTGTTTACAGCTACAAGCCTTGCCAGTTGGTCAAGCGTCCATTTTCGTTCAAAGCCTGTCGTTAAAATATCCTGTAGTTCAATCACATATGTTGGCATTGCTTCTTTATTATCAGGCTGATGCAGCGAAAGTTTTAATTGCTCTCCCAAAATATGCTGAATTCGTAGTGATATTTCGACTTCATAATAAAACTGATGTTGGTTTAATAGCGGCTTTATTGACCACATTATTTGTTCAAAGAAATCTAGTGACTTAACCTTTACAACTAGTCCATCAGCCTCTTTTATTAGATTGAAATAAGAAGAAACAGCTGCTCCATTTACATGCATCCAAAGGAAATTCCATGTCCCTTTCGCTGCTGTCCAATATCTTTGATACTCTCGACAATGTATTATAAACAAACTTCCTTTATGTAATGTATACGTTTTGTCCTTGTATTGCAGGAAACCTTCCCCTTCTATAGTCAATACTATTAAATATAAATCTAGCCCACTTCTCTCTGTGAAATAAGGTGCATATGTTTTAAAATAGCCAAACTCATGTAGCGTATTTAAATGCTCTTTCGCTTTAATTGAAGGACTATCAGTAATCCAAATAGAATCCTCAGACCAATTGTCCGTATATTGCTGCCACAATTTCATACCGCTCCCCCACTCGTCAAGATAATCATATAAAAAGACAATATACTCTAATGCTTCTAGTTTTAGATATTAGTATGATTTTCAATAATCATACAGTTTTTACAAGGAGGAAACAAATATGAAACGTGTTCAATATAAGAAACCACGAATCGGCCTATACTCTACTGGGTTGGAGGCTTATTGGGCTCAATTCCCTGGCTTACGAGAACGTTTACTTACTTATAATTGCTTTATCGAAAGCAATTTAGCCAAATCCTGTGATGTATCGAATTTCGGTCTAGTTGATACTGTTCAAAAAGCCCGTAAAGCAGGTGATTGGTTTACTGAACAAAAAGTAGATATTATTTTTGTCCATGCTGCAACATATGCGACAAGCGCTACAGTATTACCTGTTCACCAACATTGCTCAGCAAAAGTAATATTATTGAATTTACAACCAAGTCCACAGCTCAATTATGATGAAACGAATACAGCTGAGTGGCTCGCAAACTGCGGCGCATGTCCCGTACCTGAATTCGCTAATGCCCTGCATCGGGCGAATATTTCATATGATGTGATTAATGGTTTACTCGGACTTTCGGAAACACCAGGCGACACAAAATCTGACGAAAATACCTCACACATGCCAGAAGCTCAAAAAGCATGGAAAACTATTAATGAATGGGTACAAGCAGCAAAGATTAAGCGTAATTTACAGCAGGCTACTTTTGGTTTTTTAGGTAACACATATAGTGGAATGCTTGACCTTTATAGTGATCTCACGATGCTCCAAGCACAATCAGGTATTCATATAGAAGTACTGGAAATGTGTGATTTACAAGCTTTGCAAGATTATGTGACAACTTCAGATGTTGCTGAAATCGAGCAAATCACACAAGATATGTTTAACATTGCAGAAGATTCTCCTTCTGAAAAACTCGCTAAAAAGCCAAGTAAAGAACAACTTGCACAAGCCTATAACGTAGCTGCCACACAACAAAAATTGGTGGAAGAGCGTGGACTTGATGCTCTTGCTTACTATTATCATGGAGCTCCCGGAAATGCCTATGAACAGCTGCAAAGCGACTTTATTTTAGGCCACTCTCTATTAACAGCTAACGGTATTTCTTGCGCGGGTGAAGGTGATTTAAAAACTGCTGTTGCCATGAAAGTATGCGATACAATTGGTGTTGGCGGTAGTTTTTGTGAAATTGTTGTAACTGATTATAAAGAAGGCACAATCCTTTTTGGACATGATGGACCTTTCCACATCGACATAGCTGAAGGGAAACCTGCGCTTCGTGGAATGGGCGTTTATCATGGGAAGCAAGGGAGTGGCATTTCTGTAGAGGCTAAAGTGAAAACTGGGCCAATCACTTTACTCTATTTAACGCAAACTGTAGAAGGCCGCTTAAAATGGATCATTAGTGAAGCAGAATCTACAGATGGTCGAATTATGACCATAGGGAACACGCAAACACCGGTTAAATTTTCTCTACATCCGGATGAATATTTTGATGCTCTCTTTAAAGAAGCACCCACACATCATTGTGCAATGGCAATAGGGCATAATGCTGGTGTATTCACGAAAATGGCAAAACTGATGGGTACTGAATATAAAGTCATATAGTTAATTAAATGGAGCTGTCTCACCAGTTGGTTTTACCCTGAGAGATGGCTTTTCATTTGTTAATAACGCCAGAAAAAGCAACTAGTCGAGAGCAACTAGTTGCCTTTCATTCATAAAAATTTATAGTACTTAATCTATTGTTAAAACCTCTGGCGTGCGTTTGAATAATTCCTCACGCTCATATTTTTCAACTTCTGCAAGCCATTTTTCACCAACTGGCACATTCATCTTCACACAATATTGATCCCATACTGCACCAAATGGATATGTTTTAAATTCTTCTAATAATGCTAATCGAGCGGTATAATTCCCCTCTTCTTGATAACGTTTCAATAAATCATGCGGCATTAATAATGCATATAGCAGCGCCTTAATCATATTTCGCGTTCCAATTGTCCAAGCAGCAACTCGGTTAATACTCGCATCAAAGAAATCTAATCCAATAGCAACTTTATCGAGTGCATCATTACGTACAATTTCAATTGCTATTTCTTTTAATTCATCATCTAAAATAACGACGTGATCACTATCCCATCGAACAGGTCTTGATACATGCAATGCTAATTTGTCTGAAAATAGAAGCATGGACGAAATTTTATTGGATACTGTTTCGGTTGGATGATAGTGTCCAGTATCCATCAAATAAGTCTTTTTATTTGTTAATGCATAGCCCATGTAAAATTCATGCGATCCAACTACATAAGATTCCGAGCCAATCCCAAACACTTTACTTTCCACTGCATCGATTAAATATTTTTCGCTTATTTCCTCCACATAAATAGCATCTAAAGATTCCTTTAGACGTTTTCTAGGCGTTAGCCGGTCTGCAGGGATATCTTTGTAGCCATCTGGAATCCATATATTCATCAAGGAAGGCGTTCCTAATGCTTTACCGAAATACTCCGCTATTTTGCGGCACTTCATACAATGTTCAATCCAGAATTCACGAACTGTTGCATCTGGGCTTGCTAATGTTAAGCCTTCTTCCGCTTTCGGGTGTGAGAATAGCGTAGGATTAAAATCGAGACCAATTTGCTGCTTCTTTGCCCACTCTACCCAATTTTTGAAATGCACCGGTTCTAGTTCATCACGGTCGACAACTTTCCCATTCGTTTCTGCATAGAGGGCATGTAAGTTCACTCTGTGGCGCCCTGGAATTAAAGACATCGCCATCTCTAAATCCGAGCGTAACTCCTCTGGCGTACGTGCCTTTCCAGGATAATTCCCTGTAACATCAATACCACCTGATAATTCACTTTTATTCACTTCAAAGCCACCGATATCATCACCTTGCCAACAATGAATCGAGACAGGAATAGTTTGTAATATTTCTAGTGCAGCATCCGTATCAACATCCCATTTACCGTAAGCTTCTTTTGCTAAAGCATAACTCTGTTCAACAGTCATTAAAATACCTCCCTATGAAAATGGCTTTATGCTAAATAAAAAACAGATTTTAATTCTACCGCTACTGGACTTAGGTCTTCATTTGTTTCCATTAAAGGCTCCATATAGGTCCACCATTTTTGGCAAATCGCCGTGTCAGCCATAGTAGCCCACATCTCTTCACTCTCAATTTCAACATAAGCAAATAAATGTCCCGTTTCTTCTTCTAAAAAAATGGAATAATTCTGTGCACCGTGTGCTTTCAATTCCACCTTCATGTCATCCCACAGCTCATCATGTCTCTTTTTATATTCATCATAATAATCTTTATAGATAAACATTTTCGACGCCTTACGAATCATACACGCCATCTCTCCTTTGTAGTTACTGCAGTAAAGTTGTTGATAATTTCTTTTGCATCTACTGCTTGTGGCTCAAACTTTTGAATTGTAAAAGATGCTCGAACTAGCTCTCTTCCCTCTGCTATTGAGTTTAATTTCCCTTGTGCAATCATTTGAACGAGTAAATTACCAATAGCTGTAGCCTCAGATGGTCCTGCATAAATAGTTACACCACTTAAGTTAGCGGTCATTTGATTGAGTAAATCATTTTTGGAGCCTCCCCCAACAATATGTAGCTTGTCGATTCGTTCATGTGTAATTGCCTTTAAATGTTCCATTTCAATAGCATAAATAATCGATAAATTAGAAAATACACATACAGCTAGTTCACCAATCGTATGTGGAATTGGTTGCTCTGTTTCCTGGCAATACAGCTTAATTTCCTCGATCATATTAAGCGGGTTTAAAAAACGCTCTTCATTAAAATTAATATATTGTAAGTACGGAGATACTTTGGTCGCTTCCTTAATAACTTGTTCAACAGTATATTGCCCAGGGTAATGCCGAATGATTTCCTGCAAAATCCACATGCCCATAATATTTTTCAAAAAACGATACGTATCAGAAACGCCCCACTCATTCGTATAGTTATCTTGATAAGCTTGTAGATTAATAATTGGTTCCTTTTTTTCAACGCCTAGTAATGACCAAGTACCGCTACTCAAGTAGGCCCATTGTTCTTTTTCTCCAGGTGTCCCTGCAATAGCAGAAGCCGTATCATGTGAAGCTACAGCAACAAACTTACACTCCGGTAGATCATACGTCGGAAATTGATCTCGTTGTAATTCCCCAATCACTTGCCCCGGCTCAATAAAGGGTGCAAATTGTAATTTTTCTAATCCTATAATCTTTAATAAATTTTCATCAAAATCACGAATTTCTGGATTTAGCAGCTGCGTTGTTGATGCATTCGTCATCTCAAGAATCGCTACACCTGTCAGCCTATATGCTAAATAATCTGGTATTAATAGAACATATTTTGTTTGTTGCAATAATTTCTGATCCTCTTCATATAGTTGATAAAGCGTATTAAAGTTCTGTAGCTGAATACCCGTTTTCAAATAAATATCCTCTAGAGCTAAATGGGACTCTATTTTTTCCATCGTATTGGCTGTACGGCGATCTCTATAACAATATGCCTCCTGCAAACGTTCACCGTCCTCGCCTACTAGCACATAATCCACAGCCCATGTATCTATCCCCACTGTCACATTATGAAAGCCACGCTTTTTCACCTTCTCAAGCCCCACTAATATTTCCTGCAGTAAATGGTCCACATTCCATAAAGAACGACCATCTACTTCTTTAAAACCATTCGAGAAGCGGTGAATTTCTTCTATTTGTAACTGGTTATTTTGTAAAGTCCCAACAACAAAACGTCCACTTGAAGCACCAATATCAATCGCAATTTGTATCATGACCTTCACTCCCATTTCCAAAAGGTGATATCGTGTAAAGGCTGCTGGTACTCCGCTCGACGCGGTACACCAACTCTTCTAATTCTTCTAATCCTCTTGTACCCATGTATTGTGTATCATGTTATTATCTCCTGCTATATCTTTTCATTGAAGAAAAATATCCTCAGTCTACATCAGGACTGAGGACAATTTCTGATTAGTAAACTTCTTTCCACTCCGCAATATTGCTCTTCTCAAATTTGAATGGTTCGCCTAACATGATTTGAGTGCCATCGCCGTCCTCAACAACTTCTTTTGCACCTGTACGACCTGCTTCAAATTTATCTCCAACTTTTCCTTCAATATCCCCTTTAACTAAAGCTGAAGCTGTATAACCTGCAGCATAGCCTACATCAATTGGATTCCATAGATACATCCAAGGACAAACGCCACTTTCAATATAGCTTGCCATCTCACTTGGCAATCCTAAGCCAGTTAACATCACTTTTCCTTTTAAGCCTTTATCCGTTAAAACTTTGCCTGCTGCCGCAATACCAACAGTAGTTGGCGCAATAATTCCTTTCAGTTTTGGATACGTTTTTAACAATGCTTCTGTTTCTGAAACACTTTTATCACGTAAGTCGTCACCATATGCTACTTTTACTAACTCAATATCTTTGTACTCATCTTTTTCAAGTTCTTTTTGCATGTATTCAATCCATAAATTTTGGTTTGTTGCTTGAGAAGTTGCACTTAAAATTGCAATTTGGCCTTTGCCACCAATCATTTCTGAAATTGCTTCAATTTGTACACGTCCAATTGCTTCTGGATCCGCTTGGTTGACGTGTGTAATACGACTCTTAGCATTAACTGCTGAGTCAACTGAAATAACTTTAATTCCTGCATCCATTGCTTTTGTTAGAGCTGGTTGCAATGCATCTGGGTCATTCCCTGCAATCGTTATTGAATCTACTTTTTGAGTAATAAGTTGCTCAATAATTTGAATTTGCGCTTCTGCTGTAGGCTGATCTGGTGCACGTAAAATAGCCTCACCATCTAACTCCTTAATCGCCTCTTCAAAACCGTCCATCATTTTCTCGCCGTAAGGATTTCCTGTATTTTTAAAAATAAATGCATATTTCTTTTGACCACTGTCATCTTCTTTATCCTTGCTTGGCTTTTGACTATCTCCTGAACTATTACCTTGGCTACAAGCAGCTAAAACACCAAGTAACAGTACTGATGTCACGATTAGCATGAACAACTTCTTCATAAGAGCACCCCTTTAAATTTTTGTATGTGATAAAACATGCTTCCCTCTATCTACGCATTTCTTTAACCTTTGGCACTATAACTGCGAATAGTAATAAAGCTCCAATAATAATCATTAAAGTTTGTGAAGGGATATTGATTAATCCAAGTCCATATTGCAAATAACCAATGATAAAGATGGCAATAACTGTCCCTATCAATCTCCCTTTTCCTCCAGCCGTACTAATACCACCAAGTGCGGCCATCGCTATGACATCGAGCTCATAGCCATTAGCAATATTTGGCCGAGTACTACCCATTCTTGATGCTAAGAAAACAGCTGTTAGTGCGGCCATCACCCCCGCTAATGTATAAACAATTAACTTTGTACGATTGACATTCACACCTGAAAATTTGCTAGCTACATCATTATGACCAATCGCAAATACTCTACGGCCAAAAGATGTTTTATGGAGTAATAAACCGAATACAACAGCAATAATTACAAATACGATTAAGATAAACGGAACTCCGAATATATAACCCCATCCAAAGAAACCAAACCATTCAGGAAAATTTCCGGATGCCTGATCCTCCAAAATAATATAGGCAATTCCTCGATATAAAATCATCGTCGCTAGCGTAACAATAACTGCTGACAACTCAGGGAATTTCGTTATTAGTAATCCGTTCAACAATCCACATAGAGCACCAACCAAAAGACAAATAATAACTGCTACTTCCATCGGCATTCCAAGCACATTATATGCAGTTGCCATCACAACAGAAGATAAAGCCACCGTCGATCCGACCGAAATATCAATCTCCCTCATAATCATAATGAAGGCCATAGGAAACACGATGAAGGACTTATCTAAAAAGATCATCGTCGCATCTCTTAAACTCGTTACATTTAAAAAGTAGGGTGATAGCAATGTATTCAGTACCATTACTCCAATTAAAATTAATACAAGTAACCATTCCCACTGTAGAAAAAATTGCTTCGTCGAAAAGGGCTTATGTGCCTCAAGTTTTCTATGAACATAAGTTTCTTCCATTTTAGACGCCATAAATTACACCCTCCTCTTCAACAAATTATTCCGCTCTACACCGCGTTTCACCATGACATTAAGTAAAACAGCTGCTAAAATAATCGAACCTTCTATGCCCTTTTGCCAAAATGGAGATACATTCAAAAGTGGCAATGCATTATTTAAAATACCGATTAAAAATGCGCCTAAAATGACGCCACTTAATTTTCCTGCTCCTCCAGCAATACTGACACCGCCTAAAATACAAGCCGCTATTACACTTAACTCATAGCCAGTAGCTGTATCGCCTTGTGCAGAAGCAAATTTTGATACCCAAAGGACACCACTTAGACCCGATAATCCGCCCATTAATGTATAAACGATAATGAAGACTTTCTTCTCACTAATCCCAGTAACCTTAGCTGATTCAGGATTACTACCAACCGCATAAATTTGTCTACCTGTACGTGTGTGTCCTATAAAGTAAATCGCAAATGCATAGACAATTAATGCAATAATAATTAACGTATTAACACCTAACAACTTACTCGTCGCAATACCAACAAAACTTTCGGGCATTTGATAAGAGCTAATCCACTTACCATTGCTCACCATGTACGTAAGCCCTCTGAATATATTCATCATCGCCAAAGTCGCAATAATCGGTAACACGCCTAAATAGGACACTAACCCACCTATTACAAGCCCACAGAGAATACCTATGCCAATTCCCATTAAAATAGCTACTATTGGAGATGTACCTGAATGATTACTGACAAACTGTGCCACAATCATGCCTGACAAAGCCAAAGTGGCACCTATGGAAAGATCAATTCCTCTAGTTACAAGAACTAGCATCATACCAACTGCAAGAATTGATAATATCGCTGTATTCGTTGCCATATCACTAATATTCTCTAACGTTAAAAAACTACTATTTCGAAGTTGCACAGCAATTACTAAAATAACAATGAAAACAAGAAGTCCAATTTCTCGGAATTGCCCTATCTTTGCTAACTTCGATTCTTTTTTCTCTATATTAGTTGGCAATGTCTCATCCATCATACTGGTAGACAAATTGTTTCACCTCCTTGTGGCATCTCACCCATTGCCGCTGCAAGAATTGATTCTTGTGTTATCTCTTGAGGGTCCATTACCTTCACCATGCGTCCTTCTCGCATTATGGCTACACGATCACTTAGACCAATTACTTCAGGCATTTCAGAAGAAACTAATATCACACCATAACCTTGATAAGCCAACTCATTAATAATTTCGTATATAGCTGATTTCGCACCAATATCTACGCCCTTTGTTGGCTCATCTAAAATGATGATATCTAAATCTGTCATTAATAATTTTGCTACTGATACTTTCTGCTGATTCCCACCAGACAGGGAACTGACAAGATCAAATACGCTTTGTGCTTTCACATTTAGTTTCTCTGCTAGCTCTTTTGCTTTAAGCGATTCAGTTTTTTCATGAAGCCAGCCACCTTTAGTAAAGCTCTCTAATGTTGGTAATGTAATATTTCTACCAATACCCCAAGGTAGAATGAGACCTTGCTTCTGACGGTCCTCTGGCAAGTAACCAATTCCTTGCTTCATCGCGTCTTTTGGATTTTTAAACTTTATTTCCTTGCCATGCAGATAAATGAAACCGCTATCATATTTTTCTATACCAAATAAAGTTTCACACAACTCTGTTCTTCCTGCACCAACTAAGCCTGTCAAACCAAGTATTTCACCTTTCCGTAACGTAAAGGAAACGTCTGCAAAATAGCCAACCTTCCCTAAACTTTCTACACGAAAGATCTCCTCGCCAATGTCATGTGTTTTACTTGGAAATACTTGGTTGATCTCGCGTCCCACCATAGCGACAATTAAGTTGTCATTCGAAATATCATTTACCGCCCACGATCCAATGTAATTTGCATCACGCAATACTGTTACCTGAGATGCCAATCGATACATATCTTCAAAACGATGAGAAATGAAAATGATAGCTGTTCCTCTATCACGTAAATCTTCAGCAATGCGGTATAACTCTTCACTCTCGCGTGCCGTCAATGCTGCTGTCGGTTCATCCATAATGATGATTCTTGCATTCGTCGATATCGCTTTCGCAATTTCAACAATTTGCTGTTGCGCTACACTGAGTGTTCCCATATCTTGCTTCGGATTTATAGAGGAGCCTAAAGACTGTAATATTCTCTTAGCTTCTTCGTGCATTTCTTTCCATAGTAAACGCTTAGTAGTTGGACTTACTTTCTCATGCCCCATGAAGATATTTTCTGTAACATTCAAATCTGGATAATTCGTTACGTGTTGATAAATGGCAGCAATTCCTGCTGCCTTTGCCTCATTAGGATTTGCAAAAGAAACTATCTTTCCATCTAAGATCATTGCACCTTCATCTGGTTTATGTACGCCTGTAATTACTTTAATGAAGGTCGATTTTCCTGCACCATTCTCTCCCATCAAAGCATGTATTTGCCCTTTTTCCAATACAAATGAGACATTGTTTAGTGCAGTGACACCAGGGAACTTTTTTGTAATCCCTCTCAATTCCAATACTGTTTCTCCCATAAAATTCACCACCGCCTTCCATTTATTCAATTTTATATTTTCCGAATATTCATTGTAAGGAGTTATCTTTTGGAAAAAGGGGGGTAATCTTCGGATTGTGACACGGAAACGTTATTTAGTACTGAAATAGAAATTAATGCCGCCTTCAACTTCATTTAAAATAATAAACAAAAAAGAACAGCTACAAGTTAATGTAGCTGTTCTCTAATTAAAAACAATCTATTTCATTTATGGCACATTTATTTTTGTTGAAAAAATCCACCGAATTCTTCAACAAGCTCACTAAATATCTTTAAGGCATTTTCAATTGGTTCTGGTTTTGTGAGATCCACGCCTGTTTTTTTCAATAATTCAAGCGGGTACTCTGAGCTACCGCTTTTTAGGAAGTTCAAGTAGTTTTCAAGAGTGCTCTCTTCACCAGATAAGATTCTATCTGCAATATCGATTGCAGATGCATAGCCTGTCGCATATTTGTATACATAGAAAGGACGATAGAAATGTGGAATACGTGACCAGCCGTACTTCACCTCTTCATCAAAAACAAAATCCTCGCCATTGTATTCACGGAAAATCTTTTCATAAACGGTATTAAAAGCTTCAGCATTTAATGGTTCATCATTTTCAGCTTTCTCATGGGTGATTTTTTCGAATTCTCCAAACATGACCTGTGTGAAAAACGTGCCTTTAAAGCTATCAATAAAATGATTTAAAAGGTATTTCTTCTTATTTTCATCAGTAGTTGTTTTTAATAGGTAGCGAATCAACAGGATTTCATTAACAGTTGAAGCAACCTCTGCAACGAAAATAGAGTATCCCGCACTGATTTGTGGTTGATATTTTGAACTATAATAAGAATGCATCGCATGCCCGGATTCATGAGCAAGCGTGAATAAGCTATTTAAATCATCTCGATGATTGAGAAGAACAAATGGGTGTACACTGTATAAACCCATATTATAAGCTCCCGAACGTTTTCCAGGTGTTTCCCTTACATCGTAATAGCGATTTTTCTTGAAATCAGCAAGAGTAGATACATAATCGTCACCAAGAGGCTTAAGTGCTTCTAGCATGATTGAAAATGCTTCATCATAGGAAATTTCCTCTTTCGCCTCTTGAACGAGCGGTACGCTTAAATCATAAGCACGCAGCTCATCGACACCTAAAATTTGTTTACGTAGTTTTACATAGTCATACATTGGCTGAATGTTTGCTTTTGTAGCTGCAATTAGATTCTCATAAACTTCGATCGGTACTTCATCTGAGAACAACGACTTCTCAAGGGCTGATGTATAATTCCTTGTTTTGGCTAGTGTCACATTGTTTTTAATAGCTGATGATAATGTACTGGCAATCGTATTTTGCATTTGCACATATGGCTGATAATACGCTTTATATGCTTCTTTTCGTTTATCGCGATTTGAGTCTTCCATCAATTTGCTGTACATTCCACGGGTAAGTTCAACACTCTGTCCCTCATCGTTTGTAACGGTACCAAACTTGATATCGGCATTATTAATCATACCAAACGTCTTTTGCGGGGAAGAAAGCGCTTCTCCAAGCTGAGATAAAATCGCTTCTTGATCTTTATTCAGTACATGTGCCTTATATCGATATGACTCTAATAAATCGTCTTCGAAATAGCGTAGCCCCTCAACCTCTTGTATGTAGGATTTCAGTTTATCTTCCTCAAGACTTAATAAAAACGGCATAAAAAATGAAGTGGCACTACTTATTTTTTGCCCTAGTTGACTACAGCGATCCACCAAAGCTTGTGATGTTGGTACTCTTGTGTCTAAGTCTAATTGAAGCATTGCATATGCATATAACTTCCTATACTTAGAGCCAAGCACCTCACTTAAAGTTAAATAATCGTAAAGTGACTGCGCATTATTGATGTTCCCATCAAATTGCTTTAATTTTTCTGTATCTTTCAGAACTGATTGAAAATCTTGCTCCCATTCCTCCATATTCGGGTAAATATGTTGGAGATCCCATGTTTCTTCAACCTTCACATCTGCTCTTGATTGATATTGTGTCATTTTCAGTCCCCCTATTTTAGTATTATCTCCATTATATATAAAACACACCAGATGGTATAACTTGGAGACTTTCATTAATATTCTAATTCAAAACAAAAAAGTCCAACCAGAAAGGTAGTGACCCCTTAAAGTTAGAGTTTTATTTATGCAGCTAATTGGCTGGCATGAGTTCGGTATTTTACCGGGCTCATGCCGGCCAGTTTTTGTTTAATTCGATCGTTGTTATAGTAATCGATATACTTCTCGATTTTCTTTTTTAACGCTTCATAGGAAGTTAATTCTTCTCCGTAATACATTTCTTGTTTGAGTAGGCCAAAGAAATTCTCCATTGCCGCGTTGTCTGCACAGGTTGCTTTACGAGACATACTTTGGAAAATCTTGTTTTGCTTTAATGTTTTCACCCACGAATTATGTTGATAGTGTCAGCCTTGATCTGAATGAATTATTGTTCGATATTCTGCACGCTCGTGAATGATTGGGAGCGCTTGTTTCAGTGAATCTATCACGAATTCTAGTGTAGGGCGTTTAGACATACTGAAGCCGATAATTTCACCATTATATAAATCCATCATCGGGCTTAAATATAGTTTTTCATTATTTGTGCACTTGAATTCTGTTACGTCTGTCACAAGTTTTTGTAAGGCGTATGGTGTGTTGAAACGGCGGTTTAAACGATTCTTCGCTACTTTTCCTACAGTTCCTTTATACGATTTATAGCGAGACTTATGTACGAATTTTATACACTTTAAATTCAATTCATTCATGATTCGCTGTACTTTTTTATGATTGATTTTGTGTCCTTCAGCTTTTAATTCCACATGAATTCGACGATAGCCATATCGACCTTCATGCTGCTCAAATGTCTCTAAAATCAGTGTTTTCCAAGCTAGATCGGGATCTTCCTTTTTCATTTGCTTGATGTGATAATGATAAGTTGCTTCGGGAATATCAACTTGTTTAAAAATGTCTTTTAATCGGAATCCTTCTTCTTTAAGTTTAAAGACGATTGCTGCTTGTGCTTTTCGAGGAAGGCATCCGGGTTCTCTCGAAAAGCCTTCAACTTTTTTAAATACGCAACCTCTAGACGCAGTAACTCATTTTCTCGTTCTAATTGCTCCTCCCGAGACATTGTTTCTTCTGATTTAATCGATGTAACTTTCGGTTTTTTAGACATAGTTGGCCTTCCCTTCGGATGTTTCAGGCCTTCTTCTCCTTCTTTTAAAAACTTACTGTTCCAACTTGCGATTAAACTAGGATGATTCATGTTAAATTGAATCGCTGTATCTTGGTAAGAAGCACCTGTTTGTTTCATAAAGTTTAATACATCCAACTTAAATTGAACAGGATATTCTTCATGCCTTGTTTTACGTTGTAAACCTTCTTCTCCAAAAGCTTTATAAACCCTAACCCAATGTTTAATTGGTGTTGGTGACGGAATACCATATTTTTGCGCTAATAATAGGTAACCTAGATTCCCTTTCAAATACTCTTGAACAACCTTAAATTTAAAACCTTTACTATATTTCGCCATAGAAAAACACCCCAAAAGTTAGATTTATTACTCTAACTTTTGGGGTGCAGCACTAAAACTGGCTGGACTTTTTAATACGTTCGAACTTGTCATTAAAGCGTTTGCAAATTTGCAAACGTATTTATCAAAACTAATTACATAAATAAACCAACTAATGTAGCTGATAAGATAGATGCAAGCGTTGATCCGAAGAGTAATTTCAGACCAAATGATGCAACTTCTGATCCTCGTTTATCATTTAGGGCTTTAACGGCACCTGTAATAATCCCGATTGAACTAAAGTTTGCAAAACTTATTAAGAATACAGATACAATCGCTTCTGTTTTAGCCGATAAGTTTGCAGCAATATCTTGGAAACTTAGAATCGCTACGAATTCGTTCGTTACAAGTTTAGTCGCCATAATACCACCTGCTGCAACAGCTTCAGACCAAGGAATACCCATGATGAAAGCAATTGGAGCAAACACATATCCAAGGATTTCTTGGAATGAAATATGGAATATTAAGTCAAATAGATTATTAATCATTGCCATTAAAGCAATAAATCCAATCAACATTGCGCCTACAATAACCGCTACTTTAAAACCATCCATAATGGCTTCACTAATCATTTGGAAGAAAGATTCTTTTTCTTTATGATCAGCTTCATCGTTGATTACTGTATAATCTTCTTCTGGTTTTAACTCATATGGATTTAATAAATTCGCAACAATCAATGCTGAGAATATATTGATTATAATCCCTACCACAACGTATTTAGGTTCTAACATAGTCATGTATGCACCAATAACGGAAACGCTTACAGCACTCATCGCAGAAGTACACAACGTATACAAACGTCGTTTAGAAATTTTATTTAGTTGCTCTTTTGTAGTTAAAAATACCTCTGATTGTCCAAACAAAGCAGATGATACAGCTACATAGTTTTCTAACTTACCCATACCATTTAGTTTACTCATACCCATACCTACATATTTGATAAAGAATGGGAGTACTTTAATGAAATTCAATATTCCAATAAGGACAGAGATGAAAACAATTGGTAGCAGTACGTTTAAGAAAAATACAGCTCCTGGCTCATTTTCCATTCCACCAAATACAAAATTTACCCCTTCAACACCATAGCCCATTAATGTATCAAATAGTTTTGATATAGCACTAATGATACTCAAACCAATAGTTGTGTTAAGAATAAAGAAACTTAGCACTAACTGCGCTATTAACATCATAGCAATTGGACGTATCCGTATATTTTTACGGTTATAACTGAATATATAACCCAATACAAATACGAACAGTAAACCTGTAACTAAAAAAACAAAGTTCATATTTATCCTCCTACATATTTAAAATTTTTTTAGTTAAAATAAGAACTAAATCTAATTGAAATAAATCAATTTAAGTCATTCTTTTCAAATTTTCCACTACGAATACTATCAAAATAAATCTGATATGTAAAGTATCTCCCTCAGCATTATAACATTATACTTAGAAAATAAATATTCACCAAATATAAAATTTTTATTGGAATATTTGTTTTATATATACCTAATATTGTAATATTCTATTGATTTTATGTTAATTATTAACTTTTAATTTGAAATTAAAATTATTTTAATATAATAATTATCCTCATCAGTATTCTATTTTTTACTAGAAATTGGTTGCAAAATAATACGAGGTAAATAATACCAAGTTTCTCTTCCCTATAATTATCTTAAAATGAAAATAGAATATTTATTTCCTTAAAATCTGTATATTAACTCCTTAAATGTTGAATATTATTCAAAAAAAAATTAGCAATTCCCAAAAATATCTTATTGATTTTAGCGGTTTTTATATATTAAAATATACGCCTGGAGATTCACCAGCGCATCCCATATGTATAGTTATATTACATCTGATCTTGCCGAATCGTTTATGAACGAATACCAACATAGAAAACGGCTTATCATATTGATAAGCTGTTTCGTGTTGTAAAGAAAAGGGTTTCGGCATGTCATCATGCCGAAACCCTTTTCTATTTGTTGTAGTTTTTTATGGCTTTTGCCGAATCCAATTGGCCCTTTACTTTAAATTAATAAATACAATTGGAAGTTTCTATTTTTGTAAACTTAGCTTAACGATATTATATCAATGTGTTACATGTTGAGTTTTATCTTTGATTACATTCACAGTAACACAAGCTAATAGGAGGAATTATGGAACATAAAGCTCTACGTAATGTCGAGAAATTGGCACTCAAAAAACAAAAAGTATTTGATCAAAGCATTATAAAATATCTATTACGGGCCATGCTTGCAAGTGCATTTATTGGATTCGGTGTAATCGTCGCATTTAAAACAGGGAACCTATTCTATGCTGAACATTCTCCGGTAGCTTATCCAATTGCTGCTTTAACATTTGGTATAGCCATCGTTCTAATTGCTTATGCTGGTGGTGACTTATTTACGGGAAATACATTTTATTTTACCTTCACTGCTCTTCGTGGCAATATGCCATGGAAAAAAGTCATTCAAATGTGGATTTCTTCATATAGTGGTAATATTATTGGCGCGCTTTTTTTCGCTGGATTGATCTCCTTAACAGGTTTATTTGCTTCACATGAAGTAAATGGCTTCTTAATGAGTGTAGTTGAAGGAAAAATGAATACTCCAACTTCAGAACTTTTCTTCCGTGCGGTTCTTTGTAACTGGCTAGTTTGTTTAGCTTTCTACGTACCGATGGCATTAAAAGGCGACGGTCCTAAGCTATTTACAATGATCTTTTTGGTATTTGGCTTCTTCATATCGGGATATGAACATTCTATCGCGAATATGAGTACATTCTCGATAGCTCTAGTATTAGATCATCCTGATGCAATTTCAATGGGTAAGGCTCTTCATAACCTCATTCCTGTAACATTAGGGAATATGGTAGGCGGAATAGTCTTCATGGCTCTATTGTATTATTTCTTGGACGGGCCTAATTCGAACGATGAAGATGAATTCCAAGAAGATGATGAGGATTAATCTTTTACAAGAAAGAAAGAAATAAATGAAAGAAATTCAATAGTAACTTTTTTAGAATAAGCTAATCGAAAGCAACTATCTCTATGTGATCACACCTACAGCTATATCGTTGTCGTTGAAGGGATATCAATCGCAGTATCTAAATTACAATTTTATAAGCTACACACAAAAAAGAGATATCCTAATGAAAGGATACCTCTTTTTTAGTTACATCATTAAAATTAAAGTTTTACGATGTTTGTAGCTTGTGGTCCACGTTGGCCATCTTCAACTGAAAATTCAACTTTTTGACCTTCGTCAAGTGATTTGAAACCTTCACCTTGGATAGCTGAGAAGTGAGCGAATACGTCGTTTCCGCCTTCTACTTCGATGAAACCGAAACCTTTTTCTGCGTTAAACCATTTTACTGTACCTTGTTGTGTCATTTAAATGACCTCCATTAATTGTATTAAATAATATCATATTTCTTCAAAAAAGAAAAAATTCACATATTACAAAAAGTATCAAAAAAAACACGATTACTCTTTGTAATATGTGAATTAGTTGTATTCTTGCAATCGATCTTATTACATTTATTATATAATATAAAATCACATTTGTCTAGTGCAAAAGCAAACTTATTATTTATCAACAGGATATTTTTAGTTAATAAGTTGAATTCCAAAGATTAACTTGCATCAAGTCCCCCCGTGATAACAGTATGTTTTATCTCTCTTTCACTGTCATAAACCACCAAATTTTTTAAACAATCATGAAGAACAGCAATTATATAAAAACACGGAAATTACGAGAGTTTATGAAGATATGTACTTAAATTAACCGGCAGTTAGTTTGAAGATAATCATAAGTTGGTTCATTTTGTTCCTAAAAACACAATAACCATCTATCAGTTACTCTGATAGATGGTTATTGAAGAAGTTTTAAAAATTGTTTTTCTTTATTTCTAAATTTCTCAAGTATAAAGTTGGTTCATATCGGAAGACGCATCGTCAATAACCTTCACTACAACTTTTTATTCCTCATTAAACCACAGCTGATCTTTGTCATCAACGTCGCCATTATAATTAATAAGAATTTCATCTCCCGCTTTTATATCTGTATAAGCAAAGAAATCAAATGTGTGATTTTTAAAGTTAATCTCATACATTGCATTAGGTTCATAAGAATGATTAAACAACATTCCATAACCAAGAAGGATAGCAGATTGTCCTATCCCATACTCAAAAGCGTAATCAGCAAGTATAGTTTGCTCAATGTATTGATGCTGTTCGTTTGGATAAGAAATTACAGGTGCCTCATGTAATAGCTCTCCTTTTTGGATATCGCATGTAGCAAATACCCCTCTATTGAATTCTCCATCACTTAATGGAGATGTTTTTACTTCTATCATTTTTTCGCCTACTCACTTTTAAATTAGTCTTTCTAACTTTAACATTAATTTGAACTTTGAGCTCTTTTTTTTACTTTTAAACAACTTTATTATAATTTAAACATCTTTTTCGTCACAGAACGATTGAAAATATGTAAACAAAACCGTTTTAAGTAAATTTTCAAAACTTGTGAATCGCATCCTTGTGTTCTACTGAGATTGGCGCATAGCTTAATGTTGTTACTTGTTTTTCATATCCAAGCAGTTTTCAAAATACTGGTGCTGAACAATGAAAAAGGCAGACCTTGGAGATCTCCCTAGTTTTGTATAAGTTGGATTTCACTAAATTCTACACGTTTGATAATTATTCGCGTATCAGTAAAGGACATATAAGTATATTCTACTTTTTATTTCCTCACCATAACTTTTTTCATTATTTCTTAATAATACCAAATTGATCAATAATATAAGGTTTAGCTTTATTCTTATTTTGATCAATTTCATAACTTACGGCAGTCAGCTTATTTTTATCAATAGTGATGCCGACGAAGTTTTGAATTTGACTGCGGGCTGGACGGTCATTGTTGTCAGGATCTGGGCCATAGATTGCTGCATGATTTTCATCTGCTACTTCAAACAGTTTATAAAATGCATTTCCAAGCACAGGATCTTGATTTTTGTAATAAACTTTTGGTCCAGCAGTTGCAGGAATTAAATAAATTGAACCATCTGGATTTACAGTATACTCAATTTTTTGTCCCAGTTTAGTTTCACTAATTTTTTGGATTTTTGAAACTGTCCCTTTACTATTGATCGGTTTTGTTCGTGCATAAATATGGTCATGGCCTTGAAGAACAAAGTCGATATCAAGTTTCGCCATAAGTGGTGCAATCTGATTTCTCACACCATTTGGACCCATAATATCATCATCGGTTGCATGGTTAGATGTTGTGTACGGCCCTTTGTGAATATTAACAATAATCCATTTAGCACCTTTTGCTTTTGCTGCTTTTACATCTTTTTTCAACCATTCCACTTGTTTTTCTGAAAAGTTAGCGTATTTTTCAGAGTCTTCATTACTATTAAGTACAACAAAGTGAGCGTTACTATAATCATATGAATAATAAGCACCTGTTTTAGTTGCTGATTTTTTAGGTGTATCAAGATTAAAGTGGTCAATAAAAGCATAATTTTCATCTTCATGATTTCCTGCTGAAGGAACCAATGTCGTATTTAACAGGCTTTTCTGTGAGTGACCTAATAGCCAATCCCACTGTTCCTCTTTAACGCCGTCATCCAGCAAGTCTCCATTGTGAACAATGAACTCGGCATTTGGAATCTTATCCATGGCTTTTGAAATTGTTTCAGCAGAAAGTACTGCTTCCTCTTCTGTTTTGGCTTGCGTATCAGCTAAGTCAATAAACGTAAATGCACCCTTACTTGGCGCTGTTTCAAATGTACCCACTTCACTCCAACTACTCTTAGAAGCATCTCCGACACGGAAATAGTATTCGGTATCAGCCTTAAGACCAGTCGCTTTTGCTTTATGTACATATTCTTTCTTAGAATTTGAAGAGATAGTCTTCATTCCTTTAAATGTCATAGCTTTTTTAAAGTTTGGCTTCTTCCCTGTTTTTTTAATTACTTGTAAATCAGAGTTTTTTGAAGTTAGGGATGTATACCAAGTAAACCCTTTCGAACTTTTAGCATTCCCATTAAATGAGATAGTTACCTTACTGACAGTAGTTGAATTTGGTTTTTCTGCAGCAGAATACAGATTACCGCCCACTCCACCCACAATAGATAATGCTAGGGCAGTTGATATTACTTGCTTTGTGATTTTATGCAAAGAATTTCATCCTCCAATATATTAAACTATTACCACCCTTTCAGATAGCTATTTGAGTATAACATCGTAATTTATTGATATAGTTAACAAAATATTATTATATTGTAAAGATTCATATTTTTAAGATAATTTTCCGGTTTCATAAATTATTCTTTTCTAAAAAGTAAAACTCATACGAAGAAAATTCCTCGTATGAGTTTTACTCTTATTTTTATTTTTGTTTTTGCATTCGGTCGTATGCTCCTTGAGCAGTCTCAAGATACGATTGTAACCCCATCTTATCAAGCGTTTTCTTATAGTCTTCCCACTTGCCAAAGTCTTGTTTTCCTGTAATGAAAGCAGCAGTCATTTCATCAACATATGTTTGAACATCTGTCATAATTGCACTTACCTTGTCGTTTTCGTCCAGTGTATAGTTGAGCCCTGGAATAATGTCTTCATCTTTCATAAAGTAAGGTTTTGCTTTCGCAGAATTTTCAAATGTACTTTCTATTACCGGGAAGTATTTTTCTTTAACAATCCCCGGATAATAGCCACCAGGCCAAGTTAGGTATTGACTAATAGCTTGATCTTGATTTAAGCCTTTCTGATTATTAATGATTTCTGGTAAATACTTTAAGTTTCCTTCCGCATCTTCTTCATATGTGACTCCCTCGAAGCCCATGAAGAACATTTTACTACCTTCATCCCCATAGAAATGATCCATCCAGCGGACCATTGCTTCAGGATTCTTTGCTTTATCCGTCAAGACGAACATCCCAAGATTACCGAGTCCATTGGACATATCGTTAATAACACGTTCCCCCGTAGGACCTTCAAGAACCGGTACACCAATATAACCTTTAAGTTTTTGTGTTTCTAGCGGGTTAACAGCACTCAGCATACCAAAATTCCCTTTCGATTCTTCGGCAGCAAATACATGTGGTTCGGTTGAGAACACATCTTTATTAATAAGCCCTTCCTTATATAGCTTGTGCAAGAATGTTATTAATTCCTTATACTCATCAGTAGTTGGAATAAAACGAAACTCTTCAGTACCTTCTTTAAAGTCTAAGTTAATATTCATATTTCCTTGTTTGTTCAAGCCATAGGTTCCACGCAAATAGCCTATCATTGTGTTAATACCCCAGCCGGTTCCCCATCCAAGCTCATCTGCTTTGCCATTACCATTCGGATCTTGTTCTTTAAACGCTTTCAACACTTTGTATAATTCATCTAGCGTTTCTGGCTCCTTTAGATTTAATTTATTGAGCCAATCCTTCCTGATCCACGGTGTGTCGCCACGTAAAACATCGTACTCTGGATCATAAATTGCAGGGAAACCATAGATATGACCATCCGCCATCGTAACACCTTGTTTCACTGAAGGATACTCCTCAAGTATTTTTTTGAAATTCGGTGCGTATTTATCGATATAGTCATTTAATGGCAAGAATACACCCTGTTCTCCGTATTTGATCAAATCTGTTTTCGGTACAGCTGAAGCAAAGAAAAACTCAGGATAATCGCCCGATGCAAGCATCAAGTTGCGTTTCTCTACCAATCCTTCTGTTTGTACAGTGTTCCAATTTACTTCAATGTTCGATATTTTCTCATATTCTTCCCAAAGCATAAGTTTGTTCCAGTCTTGTGAAGCAAAGAACTTTGCCGCAAATCCATCGACTTGAATCTTTTCGTCCACAATTGGCATCCCTGTTGCATTTACCTTATCGGCATTAGCACTTTTTTCAGTAGTCCCTTCCTCACTCGAACAAGCCCCCAAAATACCCGCTGTTAACAATAATGTAGCTGCAACACTTGAAAAATATCTTCTCTTCAAATCATTCTCCCCCGTTTAGTCTTTTAGTTTTTTAGTCTGCCTATCATAACGCCTTTAACAAAGTACCTTTGTAAAGTTGGCAAACATGCCTATTTGCATAAAATTACAAATAGGCTGACGCTACCTCAATCAGAATAATTACTTTTTCTCGAATAATAAATCGAATATAGAGACTGAAAAATGTGTTAAAAATCACGTAACACTTGTGATGTGTCCCATATCAATGTATCAGTCTACTTACTCTATTTTTTATGACGTTTTCTTTAATATTGCCCATCGGCATTTTTGAGAATGAAAGCGATGTATTATAATTTTCTTCAAACTCATTATTTACTATTTTGACATTTTGGCAGCCAATCAATTCGAATGTTTTTAAATGTTTCTCTTCTTTTATTTCCTCACCAACAATTGTTTCGGGTAGTAATGGATTTACTTCAGGTCGATAGGAATAAATATTGTTATTTGTAAAAGATAGCCCATCAACACTTTTTGCTACAAGAACTGATTCCTCTTCAATATAAAAATCATTGTCTTTAATCTTAATATTTTTGTGTATCGCATTTGTATATGGGGGGATATTATTTCCCATTGTAATTGGGTCTATTCGTATCGCGGCATTTCTCCACTGTGCATTCCCAACTTTAGCAACATAAAATGTATTCGATTGTATTGTAATATCGGTAATCGGACCAGACTCATACCAAAATTCAGAATCGTTCGATAAATATATCGAGTCCATGGCCATATGCTTAAATGTGTTATGTTCAATAACAACCTTTTTTCTTGTTGTACATAGAATTCCTCTAGTTGAAATTGTTTCAAAGTGATTATTTTTAATGTGTACCGATGGTGTGAAGGTAATATTTTCAGCAACAAACAACGGTTCATTATTACTTTTCTCTAATAATTCATCGGGAATTGGTTTATCAAACGTAACAGTCATTGAACGCAAGTCATTTCCATGTTGTCCTGGATGTGTAACGGCAACAACTTCATATTTTTCTCCCTCATCAGATCCAGTTGTCAATGTGTCTCTACGATAAAATACAACATGATTTCCAACATAATACTGAGGGAATCCCCCCTGCTGACTTTGTATATAAGCTAACCGAAGTGTGTAATCATCAATTTTCTCCTCAACTCGAGTAAAGGTTCCGTGAACATTGATTGGGTCATCATGTGCATGATTAAACGTACAACCTTCGATATGAATATGCCCGCTAGCCCCAGATACATGGATTAAATCAGCATAACTTGATGTAAAACGTTCACTCTCTTTCCTTGTTTTAAATGTACAATCTATATAAGTAACATTATGTGACATTTGAGTTAACCAACCAAATGCGTGCATATAGTGTACATTTACTTTAGAAATAGATGTGTCTTTGCTTTCCCAGATAAATGCTCCTGCTGTCTCCCTTCTTGGAGTTGAGCAAAACTCGAAAACAAGACCTTGTTTATGTAAGAATGGTCTTCTATCGCCATAAAAAATACGAATTATCGTATCACTCTGCTTAATAACCTTTTTTCGTTCTTCTGAAAATGGACCTAAATTCAGTGAATAACGTCTTGTTAAGTTTCTATCAGGATGATACGCGACAAGTGTCCAGGCATCTTTGTGATTCTTATCGGTCCAATAGTACTCCCCATTGCTAGGATTAATCGCACTATACCATGTTACATCTTTCTCATTTTTATCTACTGAAAATGTAAAACAAGCAGGAACATAAAAATCAGTGTATTGCTCACCATTAATTTCTCCAATATCATTAACAGTCATTTCAATAGTTGTAGGATCAGCAAAATCCCATGAGAAATTATGCAGATATATATTTTTAGAGCGTACAACCGCAAGTGCCATACAGTCTCCATGAATCATGAAAAGAGACTTGTTTCCATTGATGATAACCTGATTTTGCTCCTCCAATAATAGCGCTATATACTTTAATGGGTATTGGATACTATTTGTGTTCGATGTATGGAATTCTCTTCTTTGTGCAGTTGCTTTTTGAAGTTGATAGGTTCCATATGGGAAATTGATTACAACTTGACCTGTCATATTTTTCGCTGATTCAAATGCATGCCAAATGGCCTCTGTGCTATCTAGTACACCTGTGGGGTCAGCCCCAAAATCTGTTACATCAATTATTTGCTCACATGTCCTTATAACTTCTTCAATGTCATTTTCTCCCACATTATCAATCCTCTCTATCTTATTGAAGGCTTATGGAAACGGCTGAAAAATGACGTTATTAATAACATCATTTTTCTAAGTATTCAAAAAATAATAGCGGTGCTCAAACTACCATTCTGCTATAGTTCCATCTTGATGCCTCCAAACCGGATTTCTCCAGTTATGACCAACTTCAGCTTTTTGGCGGACATAATCCTCATCTATCTCAATACCCAGCCCCGGGCCATTTAGATTATCTACATAACCATCCTTATACTCAAAAACTGAAGAATCCTGAAGATAATCCAGTAAATCACTACCCTGATTATAGTGAATCCCCAGACTTTGTTCTTGAATAACAACATTATGAGCCGTCGCATCAACTTGTAGGCATGCCGAAAGCGCTATTGGACCTAGTGGACAATGTGGTGCAACAGCAACATCATATGCTTCAGCCATAGCAAAAATCTTTTTGCACTCTGTTATACCGCCTGCATGAGATAGGTCGGGCTGAATAATATCAACATAGCCATCAGATAATATCTTCTTAAAATCCCAACGCGAATACATACGCTCACCTGTTGCAATTGGTATTGTAGTAGCATGCGCAATTTCACGTAATGCCTCGCTATTCTCCGCAAGTACAGGTTCCTCAATAAACATTGGCCGAAATACTTCTAGTTCCTTTATGATAGACTTAGCTAATGTTTTATGAACGCGACCATGAAAATCAATTGCAATCCCAAAATCATTTCCAACTGCTTCACGCACAGATGAAACTCTTTCTATAAGGTCATCAATTTTTTTATGAGAATCTAGATACTGCAGTTCTTCTGTCCCATTCATTTTAATCGCAGTAAACCCAGCATCCTTCTTTTCCTTAGCTTGTATCCCTACATCAGCTGGTCTATCTCCACCTATCCAGGAGTATACACGGACAGACTCTCTACAGGCACCGCCTAACAATTGATGAATTGGCGCATTGAAATATTTTCCTTTAATATCCCATAATGCTTGATCAATCCCTGCAATCGCACTCATTAAAATCGGTCCACCACGATAAAAACCAGATCGATACAACATTTGCCAATGATCTTCTATTCTCATTGGGTCTTTTCCTATAAGATATTCACTTAACTCTTCTACGGCAGCTTTCACTGTCCTAGCTCTTCCTTCAACCACTGGTTCACCCCAACCAACTATACCTGAGTCAGTTTCAATTTTTAGGAATAACCAACGAGGAGGAACTACAAAGCATTCCATTTTGGTGATTTTCAATTTTCGTACTCCCTTCTTTTATAAAGCTTTATTTACCCCTTCTTTTATAAAGCTTTATTTACCCCTTATTTGCCTCAATGAGCAATCGTTTTGCTTTTTTAGTTAGTTGCGTTAAATATTCTTCATTAATTTTTTCATCAGCATTAACAAGGGATGATCCGATTCCACAACCAATCGCGCCAGCTTTAATAAATTGATTAATATTAGTTTCATCTATACCACCGGTCGGTAATAATGGTATTTGCGGAAGAGGTGCAAGAATATTTTTAATATAACTAGTGCCTAAAGATGCCGGGAAAACTTTAATTATATCGCCTCCCGCTTCATAAGCCTTTAGGATTTCTGTTGGTGTGAATGCCCCAGGGATACTGATTGCACCATATCTTTTGGTCATTTTAATTGTCTCTTCATCTACCGTTGGGGACACAATAAACTTTGCACCTGCTAGAATTGCAGCACGAGCAGACTCCGAATCAAGTACTGTACCTGCACCAACTATAACTTTGTCCCCGAATTGGGCCGTTACTTCACTAATCATTGATAGTGCATTTGGTGAGTTTAATGTTATTTCTATTACACTTATTCCACCTTCACTCAATGCACTTACAACTTTTAATATGTCTCTAGGGGGAACATTTCGAATAATAGTTACGATCCTTTGTTCTTGAATTGATGATAAAATATTCATAATGTATTCTCCTTAATTTTTTCCTCGTTTGCTAATCAACGTAAAACATCATCTGATCTAAAAGATTGAGTAAATTTTGCTAAACCCTCTCGATCTAGTAAACCTTCAATATCACCACTTACAGTGGTTACAACCGCTCCAATTATACAAGCCCTAGCAACTGCCTCACTTATTGGCAACTCGTCAAGAAGCCCTGAAATAAACCCTGCCGCAAATCCATCCCCTGCACCAACGGGATCCACTACTTTTTTAATATGGAATGCGGGTACATATTCACTTTCGCTACCAGTAGAATAATAAGCACCTTTTTCTCCAAGCTTAATAACAACCTTCTCTGCACCAAGATTATGAAAGGACTGGGCAATTTTTTGAGGGCTACTTTCATTAAATAAGAATTTACCCTCTTGTAGGCCTGGTAAAATGATATTAGATTTCTCTGCAATTGCTAACAGTGTTTTTTTTGCAATAACCTCATCCCATAGCTTTGTACGCAAGTTTGGATCAAATACGACAGGCACATTATGTTGTTTTGCGATATTAATCGAATAAAAGATGGTCTCTTTGCATGACTCACTCAGGGCTGGTGTAATACCAGTAATATAAAGATATTTTGATTTAGCAATATATTCTTCGCTTATATCATTTGGAGTTAATTTACTTGCTGCTGAATAATTTCGGTAATAATGAACTTGTATATGCTCTTCATTTAAATATTCTTTAAAGAGCAAACCTGTTGGTGAATTAAGGGATATATTAACTTGGGAAGTATCTACCCCCTCTCCACGAATAGACGAAAGAATAGCTAATCCAAATTCATCATTTCCTACGTTACTTATCCAACCTGTCTGATGTCCTAACTTTGCTAAACCAATCAGTGTGTTAGTCTCCGCACCTGCAACTCTTTTTGAAAATTGTTTAGCATATCTCATTTGTCCATTTGTATTCGGCGTAAACGATACCATCGTTTCTCCTATACTAACAACATCCATTTTTTCACCTCATCTAGGTTTACTGACTACCATAATGATTTGCTGGCAACCCTTTTACACTAGTCTTCACTTTAAATAGCCCTCCTGATTGAGGATAGGCAGCAAGATCATCCTCATTAAGACCATCCCTTGCAGTCGTTATAAATAATTCATCCAAATTTTCACCACCAAACGTACAGGACGTTACATTCTTAGCGGCTATTTGTATAGTATCTAAAAGCTTACTACTATAGGGATCCCAGCGAGAAACCATCGCCCCTCCCCAATGTGCTACCCAAATCATTCCCTCCGCATCTATCGTCATTCCATCAGGACTTCCCATTTCCACAGGAATTTCCGCACCAGTTCCATGATATGAAATATTCCCCGTAGTTTCTTCATAATTATAGGTAGATACTTTATTAGTAGGAGTATCAATAAAGTACATAAATTTTTTATCTGGGCTCCATGCGATACCGTTAGAAATACTAACTGGTGATAAAACCTTTGTGATCCTCCCGTCTGTATCAAATCGATATAATGAACCACAATCCTTTTTACCATCCAAATCCATTGTCCCAGCCCAAAAGCTTCCCTTTGAATCACATTTCCCGTCATTAAAGCGATTACTTACTTTATCTTCTTCGGGATTACATATTTTAGTTAGCCGATTCAAAGCAATGTTATACCTATATAGCCCATGTTGCATGGCCAATATTAATTGCCCCGGTTGCTCCGGGACTACCGCGCTAATAAATTGATCAAATTGAATTGTATGATTATCATTTTTTTCCGGGTCATGGATATGTAATTTCGCCCCTATAATATCTACCCAATATAATATTTTTTTTTTGTGATCCCAATGAGGTCCTTCCCCAAGTGCCGATTGAGAATCTAAAACCAACATCGCCTTATTTTCCATTCACTTGCCTCCTCACATTTAAAAGCTATTTTAAATTAGATAACCATTGGATTATTACAATTCAAAATGAACATGATTTATTTACTTAAGAATTATACAATCTCGAGGTGACTCCCCCATCTATTACAAGATCAGAACCTGTTACCATTTCAGCTTCATCCGAAGCAAGATAAACAGCCAATCTACCAATATCATAGGGAGTAGAGATTCTTGGTGTTGCATGAAGCGAAAGTACGTACTCATTAACCTCTATTGGGTCCTCATGGTTACTTAGCCACTTTTGATGATGTGGTGTATCAGTAAAACCAGGACATATCGTATTTACTCGAATTCCGTATTTCCCTAAACTTAAAGACATACTCCTACTCATTCCGTTTACCCCCGCTTTAGCCGCAGCATAAACTTCAGTATCAGGTAAAGTTGAAATTGAATGGTTAGAGGAAATATTTATTATTGATCCTCTATTCTTTTGCATCATGTATTTTGAAACATATTTACAACAAAGAAAAGTTCCTTTCAAGTCAATATTTATTACAGTATCCCAATCTTCTGTAGTGATATCTTGCAATGGTTTAAATAACGTAACCCCGGCATTATTTACTAATGTGTCTATCTTTCCGTAGCGATCAATTACTTCATTTACCATATTTTCAATATTCTCTTCATCAGCTACATCTGTTTTAATGAAATGCGCCTTCCCACCTGCATTATTAATTGTGGCTTCAACTGCCTTACCATTTGCAACATTTAGTTCAGCAATCACAACAGTTGCTCCTTCTTTTGCAAACTCTTGTGCAATTCCTTGGCCCATACCTTGACCGGCCCCCGTTACAATCACTACGTAATCTTCTAATCTCATAGTCTCTCCTACTTTCAAATAAGTATTATTTCACTGAACATGTAGCCACTCTCTCTACAAAAACATTGTAAAAGTATTAAAATAGCATCCATTGACAATGTGATAATTACTGACTCAACCACTGTATACGCCTATGAATATTCAAATAAACTCATATAAAGAAGTGAGTAATCACTGGGAAGAGCGCTCATGTCTTAGCTACTTGTAAGACACGATGCAAAAGAAATTTATTCCTTGATTTCAAAAAAGAATAGTCTACAACAGCAACAAACCACGAAAATCAAATTACGGAAAAATCAGACTATTCCGTAATTAATATATACTTTACTAAGTTCACTTTATAAAGTCAATAATAATTGCATTTATCCAATTGTATTTATTTGTAGTATTATAGAGTTACTATTACTGTATTTACTGATTTCGCTATGCGAAAATTGAATTATAAAATATAAATAAGGAAAGTGTGATTCTATTGTCAAATAATCAAAAGTTTGATAGAGATATGATGCGTCAAACGAACTCTTCATTGGTCCTTAGGATGCTAAAAGAAAAAGAGGTATTATCTAAAACAGAGTTATCCAAAATCACGAAGCTAACAGTTCCATCAATTACAAGTATCCTTTCAGAACTTGAAAGTTATGACCTAATAAATACACTTGGCCAAACACCGATAAAACGTGGTCGCTTTCCCGTTATGTACCAACTAAACTTTAATGCTTTCTACATAATTGGTATTACGATTCATTCTGAATCCATTAAAATAGTTATTATAAACTTGAATGGACAAGTAAAAAATAGTCTCACAAAACCATTCGGTAATAATATCGATTCCGACCATGTACTTGAAGAAGTAAGACTTTTAGTTGAAGACATCATAAAAAAGTCAAAAATTAAAAAAAATAAAATAATCGGGGTCGGGGTTGGAATGCACGGGATTGTCGACCCATTTAACGGGATTGCTATCTATCCGCCTCACCTCGGTTGGCGTGACGTCCCTATTTCCGAAATCCTAGAAAAAAAATTAAACTTACCTGTTCTTGTAGATAGTGACTGTAATGTTCTCGCTCTTGCTGAACGTTGGTTTGGAAAAGGGGTCGATCAAAATTCCTTTATTGTTATGAATGTAGATTATGGGATTGGAACCGGGATTATGATCTCCGGTAATCTCTTTCACGGAGCAGACTATGGAGGTGGACAAATTGGTCATATAACTGTAATTGGAGACGGACTTAAATGTTCTTGTGGTAACTACGGCTGTCTCGAAACCGTAGCAAGCGAGTCAGCAATATTAAATGGGGTACGAAAAAAGATTAACCAAGGATTTGATAGCATATTATTAGAATTAACAAATAATCAACCTGATTCAATAACCTTAGAACATATTTTTAGAGCAGCAACTATTGGCGATGATTTGTCTAAACAGGCACTGAAAGAAGCAGGACACTATCTAGGGATTGGAATTTCTACATTAGTAAATCTTTTTAATCCTCAGCAAATTATCTTGACAGGCGAAGTCTCCATTGGGAACGAATTTATTATTCAATCTTTAGAAGATGCCGTTAACCAAAAATCACTATATACAAATACCCGTAATCTTGAAATTACTACTTCAAACCTCGGAGGTTTTTCGGGTGCCATTGGTGCCTCAACTTTGTGGATAGATGCATTATTTAATGGGAAGTTAAAAATGGACGAACTTCTTCAAAAGAGGGACATGAAGAAATAAGTATAGATATCGAACAAGAATTGGATAAAGAAAGAAATAGCTACCTTTCTGAACATATTACATATATCTTTTAGCCATCTCAAAAAGGTACACTTTTTTGGGTGAAGGAAAAGAAGATAGAAAAAGAGGAGAAGGATTACTTATAATACAGTAATCCTTCTCCTCTTTCTTATTCATTTATAGGTAGTAAATATGAACATACGTTATACAAACCCTTTAGAGATAAATGTATAAAATGAATGTTCATTTTTAGTCGATATTATTTAATCGATCATTTTTCACTATTAACTATATTAAGGCACCAAGAGAAATTATCCCAAGCAGAATACCAGCCGTTGAAAAGTTCTGAGGAATCATCCCAACGAACATCGAATTTCTTCTGTCCGTCTATATCTACTAAATACAAAGAGAGAGTCTCATCAACCTTAGAAACAGCTAGCTTCATACCGTTTTGAAGTTCTTCTTCACTAAATTGAACGTCTGAAACCGGACGTAGCTGTGCCTGTTCAAATACTTGTTTGTTACTGATTATGTAATTCATAATAAACCTCCAATAAAACTTTCAATTAATTTTAAGTTCCTACTTTATCTGCAAATTATAGGACTATAAAAGTATACCCTATATTCATTCAGCAATGAAAATAATAAAAAATGAGCTTGGCTCTTTTCAATTGAATCTAACCTTAAGACGTGTCTAACGACTTTATATAAACTTCTAACCTATTCAAATAAATCGGAAGATAATCTAGTTCATATACATAAAATATTGTAGGAACAAAAAAGGGATTCAGATTCAATGACCGAAGCCCTGACCTGATCCCTAATGTTTATATACACTGTTATACCAACGTACATAGTGTATATTATTACGTCCCAGGAGGGATTCGAACCCCCGACCGACGCCTTAGAAGGGCGCTGCTCTATCCAGCTGAGCTACTGAGACAAATGTGCAATCCCGCGTTCCAACGGGAAAGACAATACTTAGTATATATCAGATATTTGAAAGTGTCAACATTATTTTTTTAGTATAGAAAAATTCTTTTGTGTAATGATTTCATTTGTTTCTGTTTTGAATGTAACTTGCCACTGTGTGCCGTCAAAATCGATGATTGCGAAGCTCTTTTCTTTACGACCTCTAGGCATGCGAAGGCTTCCTGGGTTAACAAACAACGTATCATCTATTAACTCTGCTCCTAGCACGTGTGAGTGGCCAAATAACACGAGGCTAGCACCTACTTCTGCCGCACGATATGAAAGTGGTAATAGAGTCAGTTTGACGTTGTATAAATGGCCGTGTGTCATATAGATTTTTTGTCCATCTATTTCTTCAATGACGTCTTCTGGAAATTGCTTATCGTAATCGCAATTCCCTCTTACTTTGTACATATTACGTAATTCATCAGCATTAAAAGATAGTTCACTATCGCCGCAATGGAACACAGCATCGATATCCTGAACATTAGAAACGACTTGTTCTATAACTGCAGCGTCACTGTGGGTGTCACTCATTACTAGAATTCTCATCATTTATCACTCCACTTCTGATACCCAAGTTGGCAATTGCTCCGCTAATAAACGAATGGCATTACCTCGATGGGAAATGGCTCCTTTTTCAGCAGGTGTTAACTCTGCCATAGCTTTGTTAAGTTGTGGTACAAAGAAGATTGGGTCATAACCGAAACCATTTGTACCGCGTTTTTCTGTTAAAATCAAACCTTCGCAAGTACCAAAAACAGTTGTTGTTTCTTGATTTGGTCCAGCAATAGCTAGTGCACAACAAAACCGTGCAGTACGATCTTCTTCTTTTACACCTTCAAGGTTTTTCAATGCTTTTTGCATATTTGCCTCATCATCATGATCACCTGCATAACGCGCTGAGTACACACCTGGTTCACCGTTTAATACATCAATTTGTAGGCCACTATCATCAGCAATGACGATTTTACCAAGTAAGTTAGCTACTGTTTCAGCTTTTAAAATGGCGTTCTCTTCGAAAGTTGTCCCTGTTTCTTCGATTTCTAAATCAGGTGCTACATCAAATAATGTTACGACTTCAAAGCCTAAAGGACCGAAAATTGCTTCAAAATCCTTCGCTTTCCCTTTATTTTTTGTTGCGATTACGACTTGTTTCATTTTACTGCCTCCATATTACGTTCAATGCGTAGTGCTACTTCACCTAACACTTCTTTTTGAGCACTGATTAATTGTTGAACGCCTAATTCACCTAATGCTAAAAGCTCATTTAATTGTTCACGAGTAAATGTAGATTCTTCACCAGTACCTTGTAACTCTACAAATTGTCCTTTACCTGTTTGAACAATATTCATATCCACCTCTGCTGCCGAGTCTTCAAGATAATTTAAATCTAAAATAGCGCCCTCTTCAGCTGCGATTCCTACACTTGTTGCTGCTAGGAAATCTTTTAATGGGTAGTGCGTAATTTTACCTGCGTCTTGTAGTTTCGCCACTGCATCTGCCATTGCCACAAACGCACCTGTAATAGAAGCTGTACGAGTGCCTCCATCTGCTTGAATAACATCACAGTCGATCCAAATCGTTCTTTCTCCAAGTTTTTCTAAATCTACAACCGCACGTAAAGCTCGTCCAATTAAACGTTGGATTTCCATTGTACGACCGCCAATTTTACCAGCTGATGCTTCGCGACGAGTTCTTGATTCAGTTGCTCTTGGTAACATTGAATATTCTGCTGTTACCCAACCTTTTCCTTCTCCTCGCATAAAAGGTGGTACTTTTTCTTCAATCGTTGCATTACAAATGACTTTCGTATTCCCTACTGTTATTAAAACAGAGCCTTCCGGGTGCATTAAATAGTCCTTGTCCATTTGAATCGGTCTTAGCTCGTCTTTTTTACGTCCATCATTTCTTGTCATGATGTACCTCCAATTATGTTGTTTTTATTCATAGTAAAACCCCGAAATGTCCATCATTTCGGGCTTTTACTATATTATTTACGCTATTACTTTTTTAAAGTAATTCTTTTCACTTGTATCTTCTGAAGTGGTAACCATTTGTTCGCAATTAATTGGAACATCGGCACCGAGCCCGTCGTAAAGAAACGGTGCTCTGGTGCTAATTGTTCCATTCTTGCGATATGATGATAACTCAGTAGATTTTGGACGTCCTTAGCTGTTTCTTCTGCTGAAGAGACAACATGAACATGTTCACCTACTGTCTGTTCAATATTCCGCTGAATAAGTGGATAATGTGTACAGCCTAAAATAACCGTATCAAAACTTGTTTGATGTAATGGTTGTAAACTTTCTTTTACTAACTGGTCAGCAAATTCCCCTTCGTACTCGCCACTCTCCACTAAAGGAACAAATGACGGGCACGCTAGTGATGTTACCCTACTAGATGAAGAAAGTGAATAGAGCGCCTCATCATATGCACCACTCTTCACTGTGCCCTCTGTACCAAGGACTACAATGTCATGGCTTTTCGTCGCTTTAATCGCCGCTCGAGCACCTGCGTTAATAACACCGATAACTGGGAACGGACATTTCTTTTGCAAGCTTTCTAAAGCAACTGCAGTTGCGGTATTGCAAGCAATGACAAGCATTTTAATATTCATTTTTGACAATGCGTCCGCCATTTGCCATGTAAAGGTTCTCACTTGTTCTTGTGAACGTGGTCCATACGGGCATCTTGCAGTATCACCAATATAATATATGGATTCGTTCGGTAGTAATCGCAGCATTTCTTTTACAACGGTTAGTCCACCAACACCTGAATCAATCACTCCGATGGGAGCATTCACGTTAACCGCCTCAATCCTGGTTCATTTCGTTATATAGTTTGTGTAGTAATCTTGATAATTCTAGTACTTCTGTTTCACTAAAATCTGTTACGATGTCGTTTAAGTATTTTTGACGTTTTACAATCACTTCTTCAATTATACGTTCGCCTTCTTCTAATAGATGGATTCGAACAACTCGACGATCCTCATTGTCACGTATACGTTTAACAAGCGCATTTTTTTCCATGCGATCGACTAAATCAGTTGTCGTGCTAAACGCTAAATACATTTTATTTGATAAATCTCCAATTGTCATGTCACCAATCTCATGAAGCCATTGTAACGCAATGAATTGCGGAGGTGTAATTGTATAGTTACTTAAAATTTCTCGACCTTTCTGCTTAATTAATGCCGAAATATGTCGAAGCTCTTTTTCCAAAAATGCTACTTGTTCAGCATCATGTGTGGACTTTGGATCTTGATTTGTCATGTGAACCTTCACTCCTCAAAAGGATTACTTATCCCTTTATTGTGAAGTGTTTTGACGAAAATGGCAAGAGCACAATCATCCTAAAGACAATTCTCCTAGTCGAAGAAGCTCAATCATCGCTTGTGCACGGCCTGACACACCGAGTTTCTGGATAGTATTGGAAATATGATTGCGCACAGTTTTTTCACTAATGTGAAGTTGTGTGGCTATTTCCTTTGTCGAAAAGTCTTTTACAAGTAATTGAAAAATTTCCCGTTCACGCTTTGTTAACAATGAACGATGATGTGAATGACTCATCACACGCGGCCCTCCAATCCCCTCTTCCATGTAGCGTATGTCGGAAGTGGCAAAGCGGTGACGGCTATTCAAATTTTATGCTTGAACACTTTGCAATTGTGTTTCATTCCATCGTATAGACTTTCCAGATTGGCGGCTCATTTGCACAATTATTCCACGTCCTGTAAAGCATACCTCTTCCTTATTATTAATTGCTAAATAATGTAGATCTAATGATGAGTTGCCGATATTCTCTATTTTTACAAAAATACTCAATTGCTCTTCAAAGTATACTTGCTTCACATAATCGCATTGAATATCTGCCACAACAGGAATAGCTTCTTCGTCTCCTTGCATCCATTTCCCCATTAAACCTAGATGCTTTAGAAATTCAATTCGAGCATATTCAAAATATGTGATTGGTACTGTATTATTCATATGTCCAAACATATCAGTCTCTGAAAACCTCACTTGCACAGGTACTGAAAATGAAAATCCCTTTTTCCATTCTTCCATATTATTAATGTATGATGATTGCATGAAATTTCCCCCTTTAAAAAATGAGCAGTTATTCATTTAATTATAACAGAAAATTCCAACAATAAACATGGACAAATATTTTATAGAAAACACAAAAACAGCTTCACACAAAAGTGTGAAGCTGCTTTAAAAGTTTCTAATCTGTTACTTTTCAATAGTAGATTAGTCAACCATATGGTCAGAACCAAAGAAGTTTTTGAACATTTGTACTGTAGTAGCACGGTTCAAAGATGCGATAGAAGTAGTCAAAGGAATACCTTTTGGACATGCAACTACACAGTTTTGAGAGTTACCACAGTTAGCAAGACCGCCTTCGCCCATGATAGCTGCTAGACGTTCGTCTTTGTTCATTGCACCAGTTGGGTGAGCATTAAATAAACGTACTTGCGAAAGAGGAGCTGGTCCCATGAAATCAGAATGAGTATTCACGTTAGGACATGCTTCAAGACAAACACCACAAGTCATACATTTAGATAATTCATAAGCCCATTCACGTTTGCGCTCTGGCATACGTGGACCTTCACCAAGATCATAAGAACCATCGATTGGAACCCATGCCTTCACTTTTTTAAGTGAATCAAACATACGGCTACGGTCGATTTGAAGGTCACGAACGACAGGGAAAGTGCTCATTGGTTGTAATTTAATAGGTTGTTCTAGTTGGTCAACTAACGCTGAACATGATTGACGAGGACGACCGTTAATAACCATTGAACATGCACCACAAACTTCTTCAAGGCAGTTCATGTCCCATGAAACTGGAGATGTATTTTTACCATCAGCAGTTACTGGATTACGTTGAATTTCCATTAATATAGAAATTACGTTCATACCATGACGGTAAGGTACGTTGAATTTTTCCCAATATGGTTGTGAATCCGTTGTATCTTGACGTTCAATTTCTACACTAATATATTTCGTTTCAACTGCTTGTCCCATGATTATTTATCCCCTTTCTTTGCAGAATAGTCACGTTTACGTGGTGGAATTAACGAAACATCAACTTCTTCGTAGCTTAATTTAGGCTCAGTAGAAGGCGTGAATTCCGCAATAGTTGTTTTCAAGAAGTTTTCATCATCACGTTCTGGGAAGTCTGGTTTATAGTGTGCTCCACGACTTTCATCACGATTTAACGCACCTAAAGTAATAACACGAGCAAGAGCCATCATGTTTTTCAACTGACGAGTGAATTGTACACCTTGGTTACTCCATTTAGCAGTATCGTTAATGTTGATGTTGTTATAACGTTCTTGTAATTCCATGATTTTATTATCTGTTGCTCTTAATTTATCGTTGAAACGTACAACAGTAGCGTTAGCTGTCATCCATTCACCAAGTTCTTTGTGAAGTAGGTATGCATTTTCGTTACCGTCTAATTTCAATGTATCATCCCATTTTTGCTGTTCTTCAGCAACTGCGGAATCGTAAATTGAAGAAGGAAGATCATCTACATGTTTTTCAAGACCTTTGATGTAGTTAACAGCGTTTGGTCCTGCAATACTACCACCGTAGATAGCTGATAGTAATGAGTTAGCTCCTAGACGGTTACCACCGTGTTGAGAGTAATCACATTCACCTGCAGCAAATAGACCTGGAATAGTTGTATGTTGATCGTAATCTACCCATAGACCACCCATTGAATAGTGAACTGCTGGGAAGATTTTCATTGGTACTTTATGTGGATCATCACCTACGAATTTTTGGTAGATTTCAATGATACCACCAAGTTTAATGTCAAGTTCATGTGGATCTTTGTGAGAAAGATCAAGATAAACAACGTTTTCACCGTTGACACCAAGTTTTTGGTTAATACAAACGTCAAAGATTTCACGTGTTGCAATATCACGTGGTACTAAGTTACCGTATGCAGGATATTTTTCTTCTAAGAAGTACCAAGGTTTACCGTCTTTGTAAGTCCAAATACGGCCACCTTCACCACGTGCAGATTCTGACATTAGACGAAGTTTATCGTCACCAGGAATTGCTGTAGGGTGAATTTGGATGAACTCACCATTCGCGTATTTAGCACCTTGTTGGTAAACGATAGATGCTGCAGAACCAGTGTTAATCATTGAGTTTGTTGATTTACCGAAGATAATACCAGGACCACCACTTGCCATGATCACTGCGTCAGAACGGAATGCTTTGATTTCGTGAGTTGTAAGGTTTTGTGCTTTAATCCCTTTACATACGCCTTCGTCATCAAGAACTAGTCCTAAGAATTCCCAACCTTCGTATTTCGTTACTAAGCCTTCTACTTCCCATTTACGAACTTGTTCGTCTAGAGCGTATAGAAGTTGTTGTCCAGTTGTCGCACCAGCAAATGCTGTACGGTGCATTAATGTACCACCGAAACGACGGAAATCTAATAAACCTTCTGGTGTACGGTTAAACATAACACCCATACGGTCAAATAAATGGATGATTCCTGGTGCCGCATCAGCCATTGCTTTTACTGGTGGTTGGTTCGCTAAGAAGTCCCCGCCGTAAACTGTATCATCAAAGTGGACCCATGGAGAATCCCCTTCACCTTTTGTATTAACAGCACCGTTGATTCCGCCCTGTGCACAAACAGAGTGTGAGCGTTTTACTGGTACTAATGAGAATAATTCAACTTCTGTGCCCATTTCGGCTGCTTTCATAGTAGCCATTAAACCAGCAAGACCGCCGCCAACGACTATCAATTTGCTTTTAGCCATGATATTTCTCACTCCTCTTTCAATTAGTAATCAAGCGCTTACATGATTTTAAGTGCACTGCCTTATACGAATGCAAGTAAAGCCGATACGCCGACTACAGATAACACTAAGAAAATTAAAATAGTAACATATGTTGCGATTTTTTGAGATTTTGGAGATTGAGTAATTCCCCAGCTTACTAAAAATGCCCAAATACCGTTAGCTAAGTGGAAAGTTGCTGAAATAATACCAGCGATATAGAATGCTACCATCCAAGGATTAGATAGAACATCTGCCATCATGTTGTAATCAACTTCAGTTCCAAGTGCTTTTTGGATACGAGTTTGGAAAATATGCCAAGCGATAAACACAACTAGGAATACTCCTGTGAAACGTTGTAATACGAACAACCAGTTACGGAAAGTGCTAAAACGTTTAGTGTTTGGTTGTGCAGTGAAGGCTATGTACACACCATAAAAAGCATGGAACATTAATGGAATGTAAATTACAATCCATTCTAGAGCCCATAAGAATGGGAGACTCCCCATAAATTCACTTGCTGTGTTAAATGATTCTGCACCGTTTGTTGCTGTAAAGTTAATAAACAAGTGTTGCGTCAAGAACAGTCCAACTGGAATAATTCCAAGAAGTGAATGCAGTCGACGCCAATAAAACTCTCGATCTTTCGACAAAACTGTTACCCCCCTTAATACTGAAAATAGACAGACAAACAACTACCAACGCTTTCCAACGCGGTATCCATTGACTGCATATTTCATCATGGTACAATATTATGACAAGTTCATTGTACTCTCATCATGGCAGAGCGTCAAGGTAACTAGCACTATTTCTAGGTACCATTAAATCACGCTTTTTTCTCGTAAATACATAAATATTCTACTAGAAAACGCTATTCTCTAACTCTGACAAAAATTAGACAAAATTAATTGAAAGAAGGCAAATCATGTCAACTACTAACACCCAAAACTTCCCATTATTTGGTTACGAACTAATCAGAGATCACGTTCTCTCGTCTGTTCTTGGAAAAAACGAGGAAGATATCCTATATTGGTGCGGCAAAGAGTTAGCCCGTAAGTTTCCTTTATACAGCATGGAAGAAGCTGTTTCATTTTTCCAAGAAGCAGGATGGGGAGAGCTTTCTATAGAAAAACAATCGAAAGATGAAACGTTTTACACTCTCACTGGAGATCCTGAGGCTATGCAATTTGATAAACGTTGCTTCCGTCTTGAAAGTGGTTTCCTAGCAGCTCAACAAGAGAAAATCAGTGGTTTCTTAACAGAATGCTACGACGAAAAGAAAGCAAAACGTGGGCTTGTACGATTCCATGTTAAATGGGATTTAAAAGACAAACTATAGAAAGAAGCTGACTAAATATCTGTTCAAGATGGCTAGTCAGCTTCTTTTTATATTATATGATTAAACTTGGATCGCTAGACTAGCTGCCAATTCAAATTCATCGTGTAATGCGTTTGCAGTCAATAACATCGATTCTTGTGGAATAACAACAGAAATTTTAATTTCAGAAGTACTTACCATTTTTAATGTAATGTTTTCTTTATGTAATCGATCGAACATTTTTGCAGCTACGCCAGGATTTGATACCATACCAGAACCTACAATCGATACTTTAGCAACGTCCTCTTCGTAATTCACATGACAGTAACCAATTTTAGATTTATTTGCTTCTAATACTCTAGCTGTATCTGCTAAATTCTCTTTTGTAATAGTAAATGATACCGAAGGCTCTACCCCTTCTAGTATAGTTTGAACGATAATATCAACGTTAATATGATTATCAGCTAAAACTGTGAAAATATTGACTAAAGATCCTTTATAATTCCCCTCGTAACCTACTGTTACACGAACAATATCTGCCATAAACGCTACTCCACGTACAACTAAATCTTTTTCCACTTCAACTTCCTCCTTCATAATTGTCCCTTCATCTTCTACATAACTAGAGCGAACTGCTAATGGGATTTTGTAGTTTTTTGCAAACTCTACGGCACGTGGATGTAAGACACCTGCTCCTAAATTTGCTAATTCTAACATTTCATCATATGACAGTTCTTGTAGTTTGCGAGCTTTTGGAACATAACGTGGATCTGAAGTGTATACACCATCAACATCTGTATAAATATCACAGCGCTCGGCACCTAATGCTGCAGCTAAAGCAACTGCTGTCGTATCTGATCCTCCGCGACCTAGAGTTGTAATATTATTATTACTATCGACCCCTTGGAAGCCTGCAACTACCGCAACCTGGCCTTTATCCAATGCTTTTCGCACATTTTCAGATTGGATTTCAAGAATGCGGGAATCACTTGGAATTCCTTCGGTTAAGATTCCAGCTTGCCAACCAGTGAAGGACTGCGCTGATAACCCTAAGCTTTGCAATGCCATCGATAATAATGAGATAGTCACCTGCTCACCTGTTGTTAAGAGCGTATCCATTTCTCGCTTCGATGGATTTGGCATAATTTCATGCGCCATCTCTACTAGCTTATCCGTCGTTTTGCCCATTGCTGAAACAACAACGACAATGTCATAGCCCTTTTCTTTCTCTTTCTGAATGCGCTTTGCCACATGCAATACGCGTTCAATCGTTGCAACTGATGTACCACCAAATTTGAAAACTAAACAACTCACCCATAACCTCTCCCTTATTTGTTATGACGACCGTATTCACAATGACATCTTATGAAAAAAGCAGCCTTTCACACGTTTCCGTGTGAAAAGCCGCCTCGTAGCATGCACGTTCAAAAGAACATTCATGTGAGATAGCCCTCCAGAACCGAAACGGATCTGACAATTCTACATTTATTAAATGCAGAACCAGTAATAAATTGGAAATAGTCAACTTATTACTTCGGCGGCCTCCCCTTTCATCAGCAGTCATAGGATCTACTCATCCTCTTGCTAATTACTCTTGAAATCCGCGCCTCTATCATCACTAAATAGTGATTATTTATAATAGTAATGTTACCTTAACATAATTTTCAGATTACTACAATTTATTTTTCAGAAAAATAAGTAAATATGGTATGAGCTAGTTTTTTCGGTACATTCGCGGCAATTAATTCTTCATAGGTTGCCTCACGAATTTTTTTCACGGATCCAAATTGTTTGAGAAGCTGTTGCTTTCTTTTTGGACCAATTCCTTCAATTTCATCAAGAACAGAAGTAATGGCATTCTTCTCATGTAATTGGCGATGAAAAGTAATAGCAAAACGGTGAACTTCATCTTGAATTCTTTGTAAAAGATAAAATGCTTCACTCGTTCTCTTCAACGGAATAATTTCTGGCGGCGAGCCGTACAGCAATTGAGAAGTTTGGTGTTTATCATCTTTTGCTAAACCTGCAATAGGAATATCTAAACCAAGCTCATCTTCTAAGATTTCTCTTGCCACTTCCATTTGTCCTTTCCCACCATCAATAACGATTAAATCGGGTAAAGGTAAGTCATCTCTTAAAACACGAGTATATCTTCGGCGAATTACTTCTCGCATTGCACCGTAATCGTCATGCTTTGCAGCAACCTGAATTTTATATTTTCGATAATCCTTTTTGCTAGGCTTACCGTCAATAAAAACAACCATTGCTGAAACGGCATCCGCACCGAAAATATGAGAGTTATCAAATGATTCTATGCGAAGCGGTATCGCAATATTCATCGCATTTCCCAATTCTTCGCAGGCACCAATTGTCCTCTTTTCTTGACGCTCAAGTAACTGGAACTTCTCAGAGATAGCAATTTGAGCGTTTTTACTCGCTAAATCAACAAGTTCTTTCTTCTTTCCCCTTTGAGGAATTGTCACTTTTACATCAAGGACTGTAGCTAGAAGGTCTCCTTCAATATTCGTAGGTATAAAGATTTCCTTCGGCTTGATATGTTCAGCCTGTTCATAAAAGCGTCCAACAAATGTTAAGAATTCTTCTTCAGGGTCTCGATAAATCGGGAATAACGAAACATCTCTTTCAATCAACTTCCCTTGTCGTACAAAGAATACTTGGATACACATCCAACCTTTATCAACTGCATAACCAAAAACGTCACGATTCGTTAAATCAGTAAGCGTAATCTTCTGACGTTCCATGACAGTTTCAATATGGGTAATTTGATCTCGATATTCTTTTGCTCGTTCGAACTCTAATTTTTCAGCTGCATCGAGCATTTTTGTATTTAATTCTTCTTTAACTTCCCCGTAGCCGCCATTGAGAAAACTCGTAATATCTTGAATTATCTCTTGATATTGCTCTTTCTCAACTTCTTTTACACAAGGAGCTAGACATTGTCCTAAATGATAATATAAGCAAACTCGATTCGGTAAATTTGTACATTTCCTTAGCGGATATAGACGATCAAGTAATTTTTTCGTTTCATTTGCAGCAAAGCTATTCGGATAAGGTCCAAAGTATTTACCATTATCTTTTTTTACTTTGCGGACTATAAGAAGTCGAGGATGTTTCTCATTCGTTATTTTAATATATGGGTACGTCTTGTCATCCTTCAGCATAATGTTGTATTTCGGATCATGTGTTTTAATGAGGTTTAATTCTAAGATAAACGCCTCTAAATCCGAAGATGTCACGATGTACTCGAAGTCTTCTATTTCACTAACAAGTCGTTGTGTTTTACCATCGTGGCTGCCTGTGAAATAAGAACGTACGCGATTTTTTAATACTTTAGCTTTGCCGACATAAATAATTGTACCTTGACGATCCTTCATCAAATAACAACCAGGCTGGTCAGGTAGAATGGCTAACTTTTGCTTTAGTAATTCGTTCATCTTATCACCTTCTTAGAAAAGTGCGGGCACCTTGGCCAGTTGACAATCATAGACGAATTGACATATAGGTTGCTCTTTAACCTGCATGTCAAAAGAGTTTTTGACCTCGAGGGCTAGGCACTGCATCTAAATTCTATACAAAATAGTTTTAATCTCTATATGATTGTAAAAAAAACCGGGAACCATTGTAGGAACCCGGTTTGATATTCATTTTTTCAAAGATTAAGCGTGTTTTTGAATGAATTCAGCTAATGCTTCTTTCGGTTGGAAACCAACAGTTTTATCAACTGGCTCTCCGTCTTTGAATAATAAAAGAGTTGGAATTGACATAATACCAAATTTGCTTGCTGTTTCTTGGTTTTGGTCTACATCAACTTTAACAATTTTAGCTGCGCCATTTAATTCAGAATCTAGTTCTTCTAAAACAGGAGCGATCATTTTACAAGGTCCGCACCAAGTTGCCCAAAAGTCAACTAGTACTAAACCTTCTGCGATATCATTTGAAAAGCTTGCATCTGTTGCGTGTACAATTGCCATATTAAATATCCTCCTTCAACTTACGTATAACGGTAGTATAGCATGGATGAAAAGCACTAGCGACTGTTATGCTTATAACAGCATTATTTTGCAATAACGATAGTAAAATACGTCTATCACACGTTAGTATGGGTGTTTGGATAAAGAAAACCCTGTAAATGGTATAGCCGTTTACAGGGTTTAGAAGCATCTATTTATGCGTTTACTAATAATTTTTTGAACTCTTCAGTAAGCATCGGGATAACTTCAAAAAGATCTCCAACGATACCGTAGTCAGCTACTTTAAAGATATTCGCTTCTGGATCTTTATTGATCGCAACGATTACTTTTGAGTTAGACATACCAGCTAAATGTTGAATCGCACCTGAAATACCAGCAGCGATATAAAGATCAGGTGTAACAACTTTACCAGTTTGACCAATTTGCAATGAATAATCGCAGTAATCGGCGTCACACGCTCCGCGTGAAGCACCGACAGCGCCACCAAGTACGTTAGCAAGCTCTTTTAATGGAGCAAAACCGTCTTCACTTTTCACACCACGACCACCAGCTACTACTACTTTCGCTTCTGATAAATCAACGCCATCTGTTGATTTGCGAACAACTTCTTTAATAATAGTACGTAGATTCGTAATATCTACAGAAATTGAAGACACATCACCTGAACGAGATTCATCTTTTGCTAGAGGAGCAATGTTATTTGGACGGATTGTAGCAAACACAAGTCCCTCTTTCACTTGTACTTTTTCAAATGCTTTACCAGAATAGATTGGACGGATGAAAACTACTGCATCATCTTCCCCTTCAATATCTGTAACATCTGATACTAAACCGCTTTGTAATTTACTAGCTAGTTTTGGAGAAAGATCTTTACCTAGAGCAGTATGACCGAATACGATTGCTTCTGGTTGCTCTTGTTCAGTAACAGCGATAAATGCTTGGCTAAAGCCATCAGAAGTATACTGTTTTAAATGTGGGTGTTCAACAGTCACTACACGGTCTGCACCGTTTTGAATAAGTTCCTGGGCAAGATTCGCTACAGCGTCTCCGATTAGAACGCCAACAACTTCTCCGCTACCAGACACTTTTTTTGCAGCTGCAATAGCTTCGAATGATACATTTCTTAAGCTTCCTTCGCGTACTTCACCTAATACTAATACTTTTTTAGACATGTTATGTCCCTCCCATACAATTTAAAATCAGCTTAAACGACTTTCGCTTCTGAATGTAATAGACTAACAAGCTCTTTCACTTGATCAGATAAATCTCCTTCTAATACACGTCCAGCTACTTTTTGAGCTGGTAAGTAAATTTCAACTGTTGTAGTTTTTGCTTTAACATCATCTTCGTCAATATCTAAATCATCTAATTCTAGCTCTTCAAGAGGCTTTTTCTTCGCTTTCATAATACCAGGTAAAGATGGGTATCGAGGTTCGTTTAAACCTTGTTGTGCTGTCACTAGAAGTGGTAATTCTGCTTCAAGAACTTCTGAATCCCCTTCTACGTCACGAACGATTTTCACTGTTTTGCCATCGATTTCAAGTTTAGTAATTGTTGTTACATAGTTAATACCTAGTAATTCTGCAACACGTGGACCTACTTGACCTGAGCCACCATCAATAGCAACATTACCACCTAAAATAAGGTCTGCTTCTTTATCTTTTAAGTATTCAGCTAAAATATATGCTGCTGAGAATTGATCAAGCTCATCTAAATCATCTTCAGTGTTGATTAAGACTGCTTTATCAGCTCCCATTGCTAAAGCTGTACGGAGTTGTTTTTCTGCATCTTCTCCGCCGAGAGTAACAACTGTTACTTCGCCGCCTTGTGCATCACGAACTTGAATAGCTTCTTCGATTGCGTATTCATCGTATGGGTTGATGATGAATTCAGCTCCATCTTCTTGGATTGCCCCACCAGTTACAACAATCTTTTCTTCTGTGTCAAAAGTACGTTTTACTAATACAAAAATGTTCATTCAACTAACCTCCTAATACTATTTTTATTTTCCTGTGAAAGTTGGTTCACGTTTTTCGATGAATGCTTGGATACCTTCTTTGGCATCCTCAGACATGAAAACGGTTCCAAAAGCTTTTGCCTCAGCTTCAATGCCTTCATAGAATGAAGTATGTTTAGCATATTGCAACATATCAATCGCAGCTTTTAGAGCAACTGAGCTTTTCTTCGCAATACGTTTCGCTGTTGCAATCGTTTGAGGTAGTAATTCCTCATCAGAGAAGGCAGCGTTTGCTAAGCCCCACTTGACAGCTTCAGTACCTGATATTGGATCACTAGTGAACATCATTTCTGCTGCTTTTGCTACCCCAACATATCGAGGTAAACGCTGTGTACCACCAAAACCAGGAATTAACCCTAATTGTAATTCGGGTAATCCTAATTTCGCATTTTCAGTCACATAGCGGAAATGACAACTCATTGCTAGCTCAAGTCCCCCACCTAAGGCTGCGCCATGAATTCCAGCAATAACTGGCTTAGAGAATTTCTCTAAACGTTCAAAAACATCTTGTCCATTAGCAGATAATTTTACAAATTCAGCACCTGATGTAACGTCTGTAAATTCTTTAATATCTGCTCCTGCTGAGAAGAATCTTCCTTCTCCATGCAATACAATGACTCGGACTGAATCATCGTGCTCTACAGCAGTTAAAAGTTCATTTACTTCTAAAATTAGACCCCGCGATAAAGCATTAGCGGGTGGGCGCTGAATCGTTGCAATTGCAACCCCATCTTCAACTGTCCAACGTAAAAATTCCATACTCCCATTTCCCCCTTTGCATTTGGCTATGTAAGTAGTTTCCTAGTTGAATCGAAGCAATGGATTGGCTACTACCAATTCAACCAATTGATTTTTACAATTGCCTATGCTTTTATTCCATTGAGTATTAAATGTTGTACTTTCGGTGCTAGCGCAGTTAAATCATATTTATGATCATTCATGACCCACGATGTTGTTACTTCATCAATCGTTCCGAAAATGAGCTGACGAGCAAGTCGCAGATCCATCTCTGGATTGAATTCTTTCGTCTCCATACCCTCTACTAATATTTCATCAAGTAATACTAAATACTCTCTTAATATCGTATTAATTTTGAGACGAACATCTTTATTTGACTGACGAAGCTCTAATTGTGTAACTGTAGCCAAATGATGATCTCCTGCTAGTACCCGGAAATGATTCTCAATCATCGCATTTAACTTTTCAGACGATGACTTTCCATCTCTAATTATACACTGTAAATTTTCTACAAACACAGACATTTTTTCCTTAAATACTGAAATTAATATGTCTTCTTTGTTTTTAAAGTATAAATAGATTGTTCCATCGGCGACGCCTGCCTGTTTAGCAATCTTGGAAACTTGTGCATGGTGATAACCATTTTCCGCAATTACAATAACGGCCGCATCGATAATTTGTCTGTACTTCGGTTTATCTTTCTTCAATACGATCACCACCATATAAAAAATGAAAATATGAATGACTATTCATTCATATTTTCATCTTATAATTTCATTTTACACTTGTCAAGCCGACTTGTCATTATTTTCACATAATTTTCTGTATTCTTTCTTTATCTTCATCTTGTAAAGTACGGCGAAGTATTTTACCAACAGCTGTTTTTGGTAATTCGTTGCGGAATTCATAAATACGCGGCACTTTAAATGCTGCCAAGTTTTCTCTGCAATACTTATTGAATTCTTCTTCCGTCACTTTCATGCCTTCTTTTAATACGATGAAGGCTTTCACTGTTTCACCGCGATATGGATCAGGTACACCGAGTGCTACACATTCCTGTACGGCTTCATGCTCATATAACACTTCCTCGATTTCTCTAGGATAAATATTGAATCCACCCGCAATGATAATATCCTTTTTCCGATCAACAACATAAAAGTAGCCTTTGTCATCCATATAGCCTAAATCTCCAGTTAAAAACCAGCCATCGCGCATCGCCATTTCTGTGTCTTCCGGACGGTTCCAGTATCCTTTCATCACTTGAGGTCCTTTCACAGCAATTTCACCAATCTCACCAATTGGTAGTGGCTTTGTTGAATCTACTTGGAGAATAGCTGCGTCTGTGTTCGGCCAAGGAACGCCGACAGAACCTTTTACACGCTCATTATGCCAAATAAAGTTACAGTGTGTTACAGGAGATGTTTCTGTTAAACCGTATCCTTCTACAAGCTTGCCGCCGGTAATCTTTTCGAATTTATCTTGTACTTCAATTGGCAATGGTGCCGAACCACTCATGCACGCCTTGATGGAAGATAAGTTATATTTCGCAATATCTGGATGATTTAATAAACCAATATAAAGGGTAGGCGCCCCTGGGAAAAGCGTTGTTTTTTGTTTTTGTATCGTTTTTAACGTTGTTTCAACATCAAATTTCGGTAATAGTACCATTTTGTCTCCGCGCATAACCGACAATAATAATACCGTAGTCATTCCGTATACATGGAAAAATGGCAGTACACCCATAATTACTTCTTCACCTGGTATACACTCAGACATCCATACACTACACATTTGTACGTTCGCTATTAAGTTTTTATGCGTTAACATAACTCCTTTAGGATAACCGGTTGTACCGCCTGTATATTGCAATAATGCAATGTCCTCTTCAATGTTAAAATTTAAAGTGATTGGTTCAGTTGTGCTTACTCTCATAATTTCTGTAAATAAATGATTGCTACCACTATGCTCAACTGTAACCTTAAAGCCATATTGCTTCTTTTGAATAAATGGATACACTAAATTTTTCGGGAAAGGTAAGTAATCCTTAATCGCTGTAATAATGACATGTTCTAAATGAGTGTCCTTTATCACCTTTGCGATACGCGGATATAAAATATCCAGAGATAAAATTACCTTCGCGCCCGAATCTTTCATCTGGTATTCAATTTCTCTTTCTGTATAAAGCGGGTTTGTTTGAACGACAATTCCTCCGGCATATAGCACTCCAAAATAACCTATAACGCCTTGAGGACAGTTTGGTAGCATAATGGCTACGCGATCACCTTTCTCAATACCAATGGATACTAAATAATTGGCGAACTTTAATGAGCTCTCATACAACTCTTTGTACGTAATGTCCTTCCCCATAAAATGAATCGCAACTTTGGAAGGTGTCTTGCTACTCGCTCTTGTCAAATACTCTTGCAAAGGAATTGCTTCATATTCCAAAGATGTAGGAATATTATCCGGATAATTTGACAGCCAAATCTGTTCAGTCATGCTCCATTCCCCCTTTGTTATAAAATTATAAGAATACTCCTATAATTCAGTATAAAATAAAAGTGGTAACGCTTTCAAATTTAATATCAATTTATTGGAAATAATCTTTTTCCATTCCCATTACGAGTAATAAAAATCTTACCCATTATAATTTGCTTAAATGAGCTAAAAATATAACAACAATAAAGATTACCCAACCAGACAAAAAAATGACTTCAATTTATGATCGAAGTCAGATTTTTGTATTTTACAATATATACTTATTTATTTAATTCGCGAACTAAATAGGTACCGGAAACATAGCCTTGTTTTCCATTCGGTAATTTTACTTTATACCAAGTTCCACTCATAATTGGCTTATTATCTTCATCTATTTCTAGTTCAACAAATTGATAGTTTGCTAACTCGCCTACTTTAGAACTGGACGCGATTCCTTCTGAGCGTACATTTAACGCTATTCCATTAGCTGAAGAAGTATTAACACGTGCCAAGTTTTTTACAGTAAAATGTTTATTGTAAGCACTGAAACTAACAACATTTGTATAATACTTTTTCCCTTTATAGGATACTGTTAGCCAGTAATCATTGTGCTTTTCTAGCAAATTGAAAGACTCACCTTTTGGAATAGTTGCTGCAACACTGTTTGTACTGCCTTTTTCACTGAATACATTCAAACTACTATTCGCAATCGCTAAAGTACCAGTTGGGAACACATCTTTAAGCTCCGGATACTTTGGAGCAGAAGGAACAACTGTATTAGGTACTATTGAAATTGCTCCTTCTTTAGCATATGCCAAGATTCCATTCATATGATTGGCAATTGCATTTCCCCAATTAGTATCACTTGCATAATAAAAATTCATCCCTTTACTTAAAGAATCAATGCGAGCTCCATTAACGTTTTTAACTGAGTATCCTAAATAAGCGCCACTATTGTATTTCCAATTGGCAGGATTTAAATAAGTAGCCTTCATTGATTGCGCAATAAATTCCAAATTGTTGTCGATGGAATCAAATTTAACAGCACCTATGAATGGGGTAATATCATATGCTCCAAAGCCGAATAAGTTATTTCTTCCAAGTGAAATGTCAGAAACGCCAAATCCACTCTCATGAATTGCATGTGCTGCAAAATATAGAGCGTTTACGCCATACTTATCGGCAGCATTTATAATCTCTTGTCCTTTTCCAGTTAAAATACTTGTTTTCCCGATAGTTTTACTTGCAATATAAGTATTGATTTGATCTGCTTTCACAGACGACTTAGTACGAAGATCCATAAACAGATAGCTATTTGGATTAGATTCTAGACTAGCGATTCTTACCTTCGTTGTTTCATCGATTAAAGAAGAACCTGATACAAAGCCTGTAAAACCTTCATAACTCACTTGATACCAACCATTACTTGCTTTATAAGTCGTTGTCAGCTTTGTATTCGCAGGAATCACTTTCAACAAATCTGATGATGTAGAATTTGATTTGAGTAGTTTTAAATCTTCAATATTATAAATAGTCATCTGACTAATCGATGAACCATCTGGTAATGTCGGGATATCTTCATCTGTATCATCAGGTGCCGTATCGACAATTGGTGTATCGACACTAAATTTAGTACTGTCTATATAACCTGTGTTACCTTCGTAAGTTACTTTATACCAGTTGCCAACTCGATCAGTCGAAGTCACTTTTGCACCTTTTGGAATGCTAGTTAGTATAGTATGTGAAACTCCCGCTTCTGCAAATAAAGATGTTGAAGAATTAGCTTTATAATCCGTACTTGTTACTTGCGTTGGTGTTACTTTACTAACTACAGTAGATTGCACAAAATAATTCTTACCCTTGTAGGATATTCGATACCAAGTTTCACCTTCACTATTTATAACTGATTGCGTAGACGTGAAGATATTATTTGTTGGGATAGAGTATACTTCTGCTTTTTTGGTGCTAGGCGTTATACGTAGTGAAGCCGTTTTCTTTATTAGGAAATAAGTAGTTTCAGTCTCTTTATAGGCATCATACTCTTTTACATATGAACTACTTACCCACCCAGTTTTCCCTCCGTATGTTACTTTATACCATGCTCCAGATTTCGCAGTAGCTTTCACCGTCTTGCCTTTAGGAATTGATAATAGAACTTTCCCTTTTGTAGAGTTACTAGACCGTAAATTTACCTTTTCTTTTGTTTGATAATTTGTTGCAGTAAAAGTGGAGATTGCAGTCGTTTTAGTTGTTACTTTAATATAACTTGTACTAACATAGCCAATTTCTTTACCGAATTTTACTTTATACCAACTGCCGGTTTTAGAAATGTATGAAACAGATTTTCCTTTTGGTATTGTTAATAGAATTTTCCCTTTTGAAGAGGCTTTAGATCGTAAATTCACATTCGCAGTTACTGTATATGTTTTTACGGTAGCTGCCTCAACTTTTTTTGCTGATATTGGTGTTTCGAATGAACTGATACTTGAAGCTAACAGAATTCCCATAGAAATGAATGTACATTTTGTTAGACTTATAGATGTTTTTTTATTATACAAATTCATTATGCCCCCCATATGTTTGAGAAATTAATTCTATGAAACAAAAACTTCTATACATTTTTTTCTAAACTATTAATATTATATCTCTATTTCCATTAAAGTAGTATCAATTATATACACTATTTAACATTTTTATTATCTATTTATTTTATAGGTTTGTTTATTTTGAAAAAAAATCATTTGCTAGTCCTTCAGTATCAATCTATCAAATAAAAAAAGAAGCCCTATAAAGGACTTCAAAATTAATTCATTACTAAATAGACAATTCCTACTAAAACAAACGCAATACATACGCCAATTAGTACTTTAGATAAAGTTTCCATATACTCTCTCCTAAGAAATACTTGCACCGATAACAAATGACAGACCTACTGAAATTGTAAACGAAATAAAACCAACTGATCGATTATCCTTTTCAATTTCTTCATCTACCTTAAATGTTGGTGTCATGAATTCAAATAATACATATGCAAAAATTAGTAAAATAAAACCAAACAATCCCCATCCCATCATTTCTGCGAGTGAGTTATGCTTCTCAATGGAATAACGGAAAATATTACACACCCCTAATATCTTCCCGCCTGTTGCAAGTGCAACGGCTACATTACCTCTTTTTATTTCTACCCAATTTTTGTATTTTGTTACGATTTCAAATATCACCATTGATAGGATTAAGCAAAGAACAACCACACTGAAATTACCAGCAGCCTCGACAACAGGATATTGCCAAAATCCATTTAATAACATAAATATCCCCTTTTCAATGTCAAATTTTTTCTCTATCTTTGATTACTTTAAAAGGTTTATTTTAGCTCGGCTACTGTCACACCATAGCCGCCTTCTCCTGCTTCGCCAAAACGATAGGATTTTACACGTGGATGTCTCTTTAGTAAAGCTTGAATTCCTTGGCGCAAAGCTCCAGTTCCTTTACCGTGAATAATTGAGACGCGTTGATAATTTGACAGTAATGCATCATCAATATATTTTTCCGTACGAACAATCGCATCTTCATAACGTTCTCCGCGTAGATCTAATTCTAACTTAACATTAGAGTCTCGATTTCGAACGCTTGAAACATTTACAGTTTGCTTGTCTTTTTCAGGTTTCACGTACTCTAAATCTGATTCATCAAGCTTCATCTTCAATATTCCAATTTGCACAATCCATTCAGAATTTGATACTTTTTCAAGTAACACACCTTTTTGACCGTAACTCAGTACTTTTACTTCGTCACCCTTAGATAATTCTTGAGCGCGCGCTTTCAATTGCTGTTGTTTTTTTAGTACTTTATTTTCCGGTGCGGCTTTTTCTAAACGTTTACGTGCATCTATGATTTCATGCTCTTTAACAATCTTGTTTGCATTTAAGCGCATTTTATGAAGTTCTGAAATAACTTCTTCTGCTTCTTTTTTAGCTTCATCCACAATTTTACGTGCTTTGTCTTTTGCTTTTTGTTCTAATACTTCTTTTTTAGCTTCATAAGCTTTTACTTTTTCATCTAACTCTGCTTGAAGTGCTTCTGCTTGCTTGCGTAATTCAAGTGTTCTTTCAGCATCTTCTTCGGATTGACGTCTACTTTCCTCTAAAGACGCAATCATTGATTCGACTTCATGACGATCAGTACCAGTGAATGTTTTAGCACGATCAATAATAGAATCTGGTAAACCAAGACGAGTCGAAATTTCAAAGGCATTACTACGACCTGGAACTCCTATAAGTAGACGATAGGTAGGGCTAAGCGTCTCCACATCAAATTCCACACTTGCATTGACAACACCTGGACGATTATAGCCATATGCTTTTAACTCAGGATAGTGAGTTGTTGCCATTACTCGTGCTCCGCGACCATGTACTTCATCTAAAATTGAAATAGCAAGTGCTGCACCTTCTTGTGGGTCAGTCCCTGCACCTAGCTCATCAAATAGAATGAGTGAACGATCATCGAATTGATTTAAAATATCAACAATATTCACCATATGTGATGAAAATGTACTCAAGCTTTGCTCAATAGATTGTTCATCTCCAATATCAGCAAATAACTGATTAAATACCGCAAGATGAGAACCATCAAGAGCCGGTACTGGAATACCAGATTGCGCCATTAATGTACATAACCCCACTGTTTTTAACGTAACCGTTTTACCACCTGTGTTAGGTCCAGTAATTACGATTGAAGTGAAGTCTTTACCAAATTCAATATCATTTGCTACTGCTTTTTCAATCGGTAGTAAAGGATGACGCGCTTTACCCAATTTTATATATCCATCGCTATTCATAATCGGCTTCGAACATTTATTAGCTTGTCCGTATTTTGCTTTTGCTAGAATAACGTCAATTTCACCAAGTAGTTGCACAGTGATAAAGATGTCAGGTGCTACCTCTTGTACTTTTAGGGATAACATTAATAAAATGCGTGCGATTTCAACTTGTTCTTTTGATTTTAATTGATGGATTTCATTATTCGCTTGTACGACAGCATCCGGTTCAATATATAGTGTTTGACCAGATGAAGATTGATCATGTACAACACCACCGTAATGACTACGATATTCTGATTTTACTGGAATAACAAAACGATCATTACGAATTGTAACAATGGCATCAGATAGCATTTTTGTTGCATTAGTACCACGTGTTAAGCTCGCTAATTTTTCACGAACACGACCTTCTTGTGCTCGCAATTGCTGACGAATTGAACGAAGCTCAGAGCTAGCAGAGTCTAGAATAGCACCATTCTCATCGATACAAGCATTAATCTCATGCTGTAAGCCTGTCAATGTAGGCATGCTTTCTTTTTTCTGAATGAAATATGGGATTTGTATATCCTCTTCTACTTCAATTCCTTCAATAAACTGACGTAGTATACGACTTGCACGAATTGTGCTCGAAATCTCCATCAATTCAACTGGACTAAGGACACCACCAATTTGCGCACGTCTTGCATGCGGACGGACATCGAAAATACCGCCCATCGGTACATTACCTTTAACGCGTAGAATTGATAAACCTTCATCCATTTCATCTAATAGTTGTAATACTTTTTCAATATCAGTTTCAGGGACAAGCTCATCGATCACAGTTTTCCCTAAAGAGCATGTACAATATGAAGCTACTTGAGCACGTACTTTATCAAATTCTAGTGTTTTCAATGCGCGTTCTGCTATCATTCAAAACACCTCCCCTTCATTTCTTCTGTATAAAGTGGACAAAATCTTCTAATGTCCACGTATTCACGATATTATTTTTCTTTAACCATGCTTTTTGTGCGTATTTCGTTCCTACTTCCATAAAACGAAGTTGATCAATGGCATGTGCATCTGTATTTATAGCAATCGGCACCCCAGCAGCTGCCGCCATTTCTAAATGTTCTTCACATAAATCAAGACGATATGGATTTGCATTTAACTCTAAAATTTTACCATATTTTTTAGCCCATTCAATCAATTGAGGTATATCTGGATTATAGCCTTCGCGGTCACCAATGATACGTCCAGTAGGATGGGCAATCATATGAACATATGGGTTTTTTAGAGCATTATGTAGCCTATCCATAATTTTCTCTTGCGGCTGTGAAAAGCTAGAGTGAATCGACGCAATGACAAAGTCTAATTCCTTTAACACATCATCTTCAAAATCAAGCGAGCCATCAGGTAAAATATCCATCTCAGTTCCTGCTAGCAAACGGAAATCTGGATGCTTTTCATTGAATGCCCAAATCTCTTTACGCTGTTCGATTAAACGTTCAGGTGTTAAACCATTTGCGACTTTTAAATATTGTGAGTGATCCGTAATAACCGCATATTCATAACCTCTAGCTATGAGCGCTTCACCCATTTCATGTACTGCATAAGCACCATCAGACCATGTTGTATGCATATGCAAATCAGAACGAATATCTTCTAATTGAACAAGTTCCTTAATCTCATCTATACGGTCAAATTCTTTATTGCCTACTCGTATACTAGGTGGGATAAACGGTAAGTCGAAATGAGCAAAAAATTCAGTTTCAGAAGTAAATGTTGTTACAGATCCATCCGCCTGCTCTACACCGTATTCACTTATTTTCTTACCAAGATCTTTTGCCAATTGACGCATTCTTACATTATGTTCTTTTGACCCAGTAAAATGATGAAGTGCTGTTGCGTATTCATCTTGTGTCACTAGACGGAAGTCAACGCTAACGGGCTCTTCTGCGTCCAAAGTTACTGAGATTTTAGTATCCCCCGCTGCAATGGTCTCTGAAATGACAAGTGCCCCTAAAAGTTGTTCTTTGACAGCTTCTCGGTTTGCCGTTGCTATGATGAAATCGACGTCCTTGCTCGATTCCTTTACTCTTCTAAAGCTACCTGCAACCGAAAACTGTTGCACTTCAGCAATTCCACTTAAAATACCTTCAATTTCCAGTACAACTTTATCTAGTTGCCAAATGGGCAGTCGCTCAGATCGTGTGCCAAATGCCTCTAGTTCTTTTAATATCTTTTCTTCAGTTTTTTTACCAAAGCCTGCAAGTGCAGACACTTTGCCTTCTTCACAAGCTGCTTTTAGCGCCTCTGCTGAATCTACGCCTAACTCTTGATATAACTTAGCAATTTTCTTTCCACCTAGGCCCGGTAGTTTTAATAATGGTGGTAAACCTTTAGGTACTTCCTCTTCAAGTTCTTTTAAAACAGAAGATTCACCCGTTGCCAGTAGATCTTCTATAACTGCAGCTGTTCCTTTACCAATACCTTTTATCGCAGTAATATCTTCAATTTCACTTAGGCTTCTTGTGTCTGCTTCAAGTGCTGCTGCAGCTTTTCTAAATGCTGAAATTTTAAATGGGTTAACACCTTGTAATTCTAAATACAAGGCTATTTTTTCAAATGTACGAATGATAGTTTTTTTATTCAAAAAATGACCTCCTTATTCGTGAAAAAACTGCTCTCAGTTGAGAGCAGTTATTTCATGTAGACAAACCACATATTTTTGAACATGTTCGAAATAATCGGTGTATATTCGAGCATTAATTTTGTCAGGATTGAACTATCCACATACTTTTGGATACTATCTAATGGTAACAATGCTAAAATATAAAGTAAAATAAATACTAATATATAAGCTTCTATAAATCCTAGTATTCCGCCAAAAAAGCGGTTGAACGGACCTATGATAGGCACATATTTTAAGAAATCAAAAATTGATGCTACAATTTGCATTGCAAATTTGACAACAAAGAAAATAAGTGCAAATGCCAGTAGCTGATAAAATGTTTGACTAAGATCTAGTTGTTCCATCGCATAAGTTAACGTCGTATTCCCGTCAACTGCCGGATATGGAATCCAAAGCACAAATTTCTCAGCTAAAGGTTTATAATAAACGTAAGCGACAATCATCGCGATTAAAAATCCAATGATATGTATCAACTGGACTACTAAACCTCTTCTTCCGCCAGTGATAATGCCGGCAATTAATAAAATAATTATAAGTATATCGATCATTTACTTCAATCCTTTAGTTTTTTCAGTTCTTCTTCTAATAATACAAGTTGCTCTTTTAATTTCAAACTATCATTTACTGAATTTACAGCTGTAAGGACGGCCAGTTTTGTACTGTCAAGGCTCGGGTTTGCCTGTTTAATCTCTCTCATAGTATTGTCAACTGTGGACGCGACTAAACGCATATGTGTTGTTGACTCTGTACCAAGCATAGTATATGTTTGACCATATATATCAACTGAAATTCGATTTTTTTGTTGCTCTGACACAGCTGCCCCTCCTTAAAATCCTATTTCTAATCATACCATGAAATTGTTTATCATGTGAATAACGAGAGTAGAAAGGACTATAAAATGTCTAATATTGTAATTGTTTTAACAACCGAAAAGCAAGGAGAACTTGCTTCTTATTATGCCTCATCTAGAGTAGAACGCAATGCGCCAGGAGTCATATTTGCTGCGAAGTTAGGCGATACTTCTATCACTTCATACAAATCTGGCAAAGTAATGTTTCAAGGTAACGGAGCCGAACGGGAGTCTAGTAGATGGGGGGAACCTAATGATTCTACGACTAAAAAGACGTCATCAAAGGGTGATAAGTTGCCTTCCAATTTTGAACAACTCTCCGTCATGGGCTCTGATGAAACAGGAACAGGCGATTATTTCGGACCAGTAACAGTAGCCGCCGTATATGTATCTGCCGATAAAATTGCACTTGTTCGTGAGCTCGGTGTTAAAGACTCTAAAATGCTAACGGATGATTTTATGAGACAAATCGCGCCTGACTTAATGCGAGCACTACCTCATAGCATATTAACTGTACGAAACGACAAATATAACACCATTCAAGCTAGAGGCTGGTCTCAAGGGAAAATCAAAGCAATGATGCACAACCAAGCACTTCATAACGTGCTCGGCAAAATTGCACCAGAAAAACCTGCACATATTTTAATTGACCAATTTGCTGAACGTGGCATTTACTATAACCACCTAAAAAATGAAAAAATCATCGTTAAAGAGAATGTACTATTTGCTACAAAAGCAGAACAAATACACGTTTCAGTAGCTGCTGCCTCTATTCTAGCACGATACGCCTTCTTAAAAGAAATGGACCGCCTCGGCGATTTAGTTGGCTTTGATCTACAAAAGGGAGCTAGTAATAAAGTGGATGAAATGGCCGCACGTATTTTATTATCAAAAGGCGAAGCGACATTAAAATCTATGACGAAATGGCATTTTGCAAATACCCAAAAAGCGCATGCCATTGCCGCTAAAAAACGCTCCAAATAAAACAAGCTATTCCTCTCTTTCATCAAGAGAAGGAATAGCTTGTTTTTTTATATTTTTATATTCTCCATATTCTTTCTTGCACCAAATACTCCAACAAACATTAACACTATTATGGCAATAACCGTTACGACGACCGACAACCAAAAATCACTACTATCTGGTTTTGATCCAAGCCATGTTACTGCGTATGTGCCCAATTTCCAAGGAGACACTGTCCAGAACTGTCCGATAATGCTATCGATTAACTGTACAAAATACGTTAGCAATATTGCTAGTGTACCCGCAACACCCGTAGGGAACAATGCACTCGCTGTGACTGTCACCGTCACTACGAACAATACCCATAGACTATACGTACCAATGAGGGCTGCTATCCGCCAAGCGTCTACTTCATTATATAAAATCACTGTATAATAGTAACTTGCTAATAAGCCTATTATTGTACTAACGAGTGCAACAATTGTTGCTCCAGACCACTTACTGAAGTAATACGAAGAAAAAGATATTGGTCGTACATATAGTAGCGCGGCTGTACGATTTTTTCTTTCCTTACTAATAATCCCCATAAAGCTTAAGACAATAATAAGTGAAACAATGAGATGGAACTGTCCGACTGTAGAAGCCATTACTTCAACTGATGTCACATCTGTTATACCCATATCAAATCCCTCAGGCATATTACCGACAGCCTTCATAATATCTTCCATATAATATAGCATTACTGGTTGCATTACACCATAGAGTACAAACACAAGTGGAATCCATAAAACCTTCAAGCTACGTACATGATCACGCCATTCTTTTTGTAAAAGTACACGCCATTGCATCATAGTTTTGCCACCTTCATGAAGATTTCCTCCAAGCTAGCAGATTGCTGCTCGACTTTCCGGATTGTAAAGGTCTCCTTCGCTAACTCTCGAATAACTTGTTGCATATCATCTGTCTGCAAAATCACAATGTTACCTTGTTGCTCTGCACTTAATGTACTTTTCACTACAAATTGAGCAGCCTCTTCTACTACTTTAAATTCCACTACAATTTGACGATGTTCATATTTTGCTTTGACATCTTGTAATGAACCTTGCTCAACTAATTTACCAGCTTTCAAGAATAATAGCTGATCCGTCATTTGCTCAGCATCATTCAAAATATGTGTTGAATACAAAATTGTCATTTCTTGTTGTAACGACTTCATCAAATTCATCATATCTAAGCGACCTGCTGGATCAAGAGCTGATACTGGTTCATCCAATAAGAGGAGTTTTGGTTTATGTATAATGGCTTGTGCTAGACCCAATCTTTGTTTCATACCACCAGAGAACGTACCAATCTTCTTATTTGCTGCATCTTTTAAGCCAACGAATTGAAGCATTTTCTCTGACTCTTCCTTCGCAGTTTGAGCAGTCAATCCACTTAATCTCGCTGCCATTATTAAAAATTCACTCGCAGTTAGCCAAGAATTGAACTGTGGATATTGTGGTAAAAACCCAATCGCAGCTCTCGGGTCCCCTACTATTCCGTCGAATTGAATTTGCCCATTTGTTGGTTTTAATAGCCCAGCAAGCATTGATAATATAGTTGTTTTACCTGCTCCATTTGGTCCAATTAAAGCCGTTGCTGTTCCTTGTGTTAACTCAAATGATATATTTTTAATCACTTCATGCTGTCCATAATTCTTTTGCAACGCTGAAACTTGTAATAACTGACTCATACTTGTTTTCTCCCGAAGATAAAGTAAATAATCGGCCCTATTATGCTCACACAAACTATAGCTATCGCCCACAGCCATTTTGGACCATTTGTTTCCGGTATTTTCACTAGGTCTATTAAAGCAACAATCAATAAAATAAACTCAATTATTATAATCGGTAAAAGCATCATTAATAATGAACTCATCTTGTTCACCTCTTCTTTGTTATACAATAAATATAACAGATAACTTCTTCCATGAAAAGGATAATAAAAAAAATACCTAACCAAGACATAACGTCTGGTCAGGTATTTAGTATGAAAATCTATTTATTAACGAATTTGTGCATTTGCTTCTGCTAATGCTTTTAACACTTCGTTATGTGCTGCTACTACTTCTTCATCTGTTAAAGTACGCTCAGGTTCGAAGTATTGTAGTGAGAAGGCAACTGATTTTTTACCTTCTTCCATTTTGTCTCCTTCATATAAATCGAAGACACGAACATCTTTCAATAATGTGCCACCTGCTTGACGGATAATTGTTTCAAGATCCGCTGCCGCTACGCTTCTATCAACAACTAAAGCGATATCACGAGACATTGTAGGGAAACGTGGAACTGGAACGTAAACTAGTGCTTCAGTAGACGCTTCTAAAATAGCTGCTAAGTTCATTTCCATTACGTATGTTTCTTTTAAGCCATTTGCTTTTTGTTCAGTTGGGTGCAATTGCGCGATTAAACCAATACGGTTGCCATTTAATAATACGTTAGCCGTACGTCCTGGGTGTAAACCATCTACAGTAGCGCGTTCAAATGTTACTGCATCTGCTAAACCTAGGCGATCAAATAGACCCTCAACGATTCCTTTTAATACGAAGAAATCAACTTGTTTATGTTCACCTTGCCAAGCATGATCTAACCATTTACCTGTGATAACTGCAGCTACATGTTCTTCTTCATGTGGAAGATTTTCTTCAGTTAAACCTAAGAATACAGAATCTACTTCATAAAGTGCTACTACGTCTGCTTGACGTGCGACATTATAAGACGCTGCTTCCACTAAATGTGGGATTAAGCTTTGACGTAATGTGCTTCGTTCTTCACTCATTGGCATTAACAGTTTTGTAACAGGCGCTGTTTCTAATGCGAATTTTTGTGAAAGTGCATCAGATGTTAATGAGTAAGTAATCGCTTGGTGAAGACCTGCACCTTCTAAATAAGCACGTACAATACGACGTTTTGCTTGATAAGGTGTTAAGCCACCAGGTGTTGTTTCACTTACAGGAAGTGTTGTTGGAATTTCATCGTAGCCATAAATTCTTGCAATTTCTTCGACGATATCTTCCTCAATTTTAATATCTTGACGGCGAGTTGGTGCATCAACATAGAGCATGCCATTCGCAGTTTCAACATCAAATTTTAATCGTTTTAAAATTGACTCCATATCATCTAAAGAAATTTTCATACCAAGACGAGCATTGATAAAGTCAGGAGAAACGATTACTTTTGAAGGTGTTTTATCTAATTCATCAAACATGACTGAGCCAGCTAATACTTCCCCACCAGCTAGTTCTGCTAATAATTTTGCTGCACGTTCAGCTGCAGGTATAACACGGTTCGGATCAAGACCTTTTTCAAAACGGGCACTTGCATCACTACGTAAACCTAAGTCTTTTGATGTGTAGCGTACTGATAAACCTTCAAAGTATGCTGATTCAATAACAACAGTCGTTGTCCCATCATGCACTTCTGAGTTTAATCCGCCCATAACTCCAGCTACAGCTACTGGCTCTTTACCATTAGTAATAACAAGATTATTTGCATTTAATGTACGTTCTTTATCATCAAGAGTCGTTATTTTTTCGCCTTCATTCGCTAAACGAACTACGATTTCCCCTGTTCCTAAACGGTCATAGTCAAATGCGTGAAGCGGTTGACCATATTCCATTAAGATGTAGTTAGTAACATCGACAACATTGTTATGCGGACGTACGCCAGCCGCCATTAAACGCTGTTGCAACCATAATGGAGATTCAGCGACTTTAACGTTTTTCACAACTTTTGCTACGTACATAGGGTTTTCAACTGGTGCATCTACACGAAGTTTTAAATAATCAGAAGCTTTTTCAGTTGATTCTGTATAATCTAGTTCCGGTAACTTAACATCCTCAGAAAGGATTGCTCCTACTTCATATGCAACACCTAACATACTCATAGCATCTGAACGATTTGGCGTTAAACCAAGTTCAAGCACTGTGTCATACAGGCCAAGCACTTCAAGTGGATCTGCCCCTACTGGTGTTTCTGCAGGTAATACGAAAATACCCTCACTATAAGCTTTTGGTACTAATTTACCTTCGATACCAAGCTCTTGTAATGAACAAATCATACCGTTCGATACTTCACCACGAAGTTTGGCTTTTTTGATTTTTCCACCTGGTAAATGTGCGCCTGGTCGAGCAACGATCACTTTTTGGCCAACTGCTACGTTCGGAGCACCACATACGATTTGTGATAATTCTTCTTCACCAAAATCTACTTGGCAAATATTTAATTTATCCGCTTCTGGGTGTTTTACTTTTTCTTTCACTTCGCCAACCATTAGCTTTTTCATACCTTCAGCTAGGTTTGCAACGCCGTCCACTTCAATCCCAGAACGTGTAATTTTTTCTGCTAAAACTGCTGGCTCTAGGCCTTGTAAATCAACATATTGTTCTAACCATTTTAACGATACTAGCATGTTTACCCCTCCTTACTCTTCTGTGCGGTGGAATTGTGATAAGAATCGGATGTCATTTGTATAGAAATGACGGATATCGTCCACCCCATATTTCAACATTGCAATACGTTCTTGCCCCATACCAAATGCGAAGCCTGAAACTTTTTTAGGATCGTATCCAGCCATCTCAAGAACGTTTGGATGTACCATACCGGCACCTAAAATTTCAATCCAACCTGTTTGTTTACATAAACTACAGCCAGATCCACCACATTTGAAACAAGAGATATCCATTTCTACTGAAGGCTCAGTGAATGGGAAGAAACTTGGGCGTAAACGAATTTCACGTTCTTGGCCAAACATTTTTTTCGCAAAAAGATCCAAAGTACCTTTTAAATCGCTCATTGTAATGTTCTCGCTAATTACAAGTCCTTCAATTTGATTGAACTGATGCGAATGTGTAGCATCATCATTGTCACGACGGAATACTTTACCCGGACAGATAATTTTCACAGAAGCACCTTGTTTTTCTTCCATAGTACGAGCTTGTACTGGAGAAGTCTGTGTACGAAGTAAAATCTCTTCAGAAATATAGAATGTATCTTGCATGTCACGAGCAGGGTGACCTTTTGGTAGGTTTAATGCTTCGAAGTTATAATAGTCTTTTTCAACTTCTGGTCCTTCCGCAATTTCATATCCCATGCTGATGAATAAGTCTTCGATTTCTTCAACAACCTTTGTTAGCGGATGTTTACTACCAACTTTTATAGGACGTCCTGGTAAAGTCACGTCAATTGACTCTTTTTCAAGTTGTTCCTGAACTGCTTTTTCCTCTAGTAATTGAGCACGTGCTTCAAGCACCTCAGTCACTTCTTGACGTACAACGTTTACTAAAGCACCCATTTTAGGACGTTCCTCTGCAGGAAGTTTACCCATCCCTTTTAATAAATCCGTGATCGGACCTTTTTTACCTAAATAAGCAACACGCACATCATTCAACTCTTTAGAGTTCGATGCCGCTGCAATTTTCGCTAATGCTTCTTCCTTTAGCTGATTTAATTGTTCTTCCATTGCCATTTAAATTCCTCCTTCCAATATCGAATAGTAAAAACAGATTGTTTTTACTAAACACGCAAACCTTCTTTTCATGTAGTCTGTAAAAAATCTGCACAAAAAAACTCGCCCCCTAAAAAGGGACGAGGACATAGTTCGCGGTACCACCCTAGTTATTGTACTTAAGTACAATCACTTCATTGACATAACGGCTCTAAACCGGCCTACCTTTACAGCAATTGCTGGTCCCGGTGGCTGCTAACGGAGTGAACTTCCATGTAACACAACTTTATGCACGCTTGCAGTCTTTGGCGAGCACTCCCTAAAAAGTGTAGAAACATATACTTTTTCCGATCGAAGCATTTAAATTATTTTTAATTATTGTATGCAATAATAAACATTATACGCAACTAAATTGTTTTCTTCAAGGTTACTTTGCTGAAACTGCGAAGTTATATAACAAAATACCAGAAGCTACTGCTACATTTAAAGATTCAGCTTGCCCTAAAATCGGAATGATAACATTGGCATCTGTTTTTGCAAGTAAGTCTGGGTGAATACCATTGCCTTCATTGCCCATAATAAGTGCAAATTTATCGCCTTTTTTTACTTCCGAATAGACTACTGCATTATCAAGAGCTGTCCCGATAACTGGAATTAATCTGTCTTGTAACTTATCAATCCAGTCTCCAAGTTCCCCTTTTACAACAGGAATATGGAAATGCGAGCCTTGGGCAGAGCGTACTGTTTTTGGATTGAAAGCATCAGCTGAGCCTTTACCAAGAATAACCGCATCAATACCAGCTGCATCTGCCGTGCGAATCATTGTACCCACATTGCCCGGATCTTGAACTGCATCAATTAATAATAATTTTGTCCAGCCAGCTTGTTCTTCCTCTGTTACCTCACGTTGTTTACATTGTGCGAAGATCCCTTGAGGGTGCTCCGTTTCAGACAATTCTTTTGCAATTGCTTGTGTTACTTCTACAACAAAAATGTCATCCATATTCCATGTATGTGGAATGTCCACACCTTCACGGACGATAACTGTTAGTACCTCACCATTGTTTTTAATTGCTTCTTCAACTAAATGGAAACCTTCAACGATAAATTCGCCAGAGCGTTCACGTTCTTTTCTAGTTGTCACTAGCTTTTTCCAATACTTCACTAGTGAATTTTGTGGTGATTCTATTCTTTTCATAAAATGTATACCGCCTTTAGTTTTTAAATCGTTATAGTTATTTTGCCAAACTGATGATTTTCTTTTAAATATTCAAGCGCTTGTTCCGCTTCATCTAATGAGAAAGTTCGGTCCATCACTGGATGCGTGTTAAATTCCGCTAAATGCTCAAGGCATGCACGGAATTCCTCGCGACTTCCCATTGTAGTCCCATACAATGTATATTGTCCATAGAAAAATTTTCGTAAGTCAAAATCGACAACTTCTTCTGTTGTTGCACCGAACAATACTATTTTACCACCCTTTTTTAAAACATCCAAAGAGCGATTAAAAGTAGCACGTCCAACACTTTCAATAACAACATCGATTTGTTCCTCTTTTAATAATTCTACCCAGTCAGCATGCGTATCAATCGCAACATCAGCACCGATTTCAAGCGCTGCATTTCGTTTCTCTTCACTACGAGATGAGACTATGACTCTAGCTCCAACATTTTTAGCCATTTGGATTAAAAATGTTGCAACACCGCTACCTGCTCCTGGGATAAATATTGTTTGGCCCGCTTCTATTTGCCCTTTTGTAAATAAGGCACGATAACCTGTTAAAGGCGAAATACCAATTACAGAAGCCTCTTCAAATGAAAGATGTGCTGGCTTCCGCTCAAGTTGTTCGACTGAAATAGCAATTTTCTCCGCGAATGTTCCGTTGTCAGGGAAGCTTAAAATATCAAAATCAGCAGGAGGGACATCAGAATTTTCATACCAACGCAATGAAGGGTTAATAATGACTTCATCTCCTACTTGCCAATCTGTCACACCCTCACCTATTGCCTCTATAACACCGGCTGCATCAGAACCTAATATAAGCGACTCACTATCATTTCCTAGACGTCCAGGCGTATACAAATCTCGACGATTTAACCCTGCAGCTTTAATCGCAACGACTGCTTCTAAAGTGCCAGCTTCTGGTTTAGGTAATTCAGTTACTTTAAAAGATCCTTTTTCAAAAACAAATGCTCTCATGATAAAACAACCCCTTAGTATGTAATATTTTTTCTCAAAATTCCCAATAGTAAATAATATCAACCATTCTAATTTTAACAAATGAATGTATAACTATCGAGCCTAACGGCAAAAATGAAAATAGGAGGGATGAAGTATGAATTTTCAAATACGACAAGCCGTTAAAGCTAATGTTCAAGGTCAAAGCGCCGACGAACTGGAGAATGTTGTTGAAGATGCAATTAAACGCGGTGAGGAGCATTTACTCCCTGGACTTGGCGTCTTTCTAGAGGCATGGTGGAACCATGCAGATCAACAAAAACGACAAAACTTTATGCAAGATTTAGCCAAAGCTATGGCCTAATAAAAAAACTGTCCAAACGATTTTAACTTCGCTTGGGCAGTTTTTCATTTTAATGACAATGCTATTCCTACTTAGTTAATACTAATCTTTACCCTTAACTTTTCCTAGTAAATGAAATCCCAACAATCCTAACCTTATCTATAAATAAAAAAGCTGAACTAATAAAATCACTTAGTTCAGCTTGTTACACATTATTTGTATGTTTAAGAATAGAATAATTGTCTATTTCATTTTTAATTATCTTACGCGTGCTGCACTCGAAAAACTAGATGGATTGTAAGATGCGATTTTCACTACATCACCAGTTTGTGGCGCATGTAACCATTGGCCATTTCCGATATACATACCAACGTGGTACGCAGGGCTACCGAAGAACACTAAGTCACCAGGTTGGACATCATTTGGTGAAATACGAGTACCTGCATTTTGTTGTTGACTAGACGTTCTCGGAAGACTAATGCCTTCAGAACGGTAAACATATTGCATTAAACCTGAACAATCAAATCCTGATGGTGAAGTACCACCCCATACATACGGTACGCCAAGGAAATTCTTCGCATAACCAATTAGACCAGATGCATCTCCGCCTGAAGGTTTTTGATTTGTTAAATTTAGAACATCATTTTTGTTTGATGTTTTTGTGATATTTACTACTGGTGATAAACTCACTGATTTTTCATCGTCATTCGATGCTGTTTTTACTGCTTCTCTTACTGCTTTCTCTGCACGTTTTTGAGCAGCCTTTGCAGCTTTTTTAGCAGCTTTTTCTTCTTTTATTGTTTTTTTAGTTGCTTTTAGTTTAGATACAATTTTCTTTTTATCTTTTTTGATTTGCTTCATTTCTTTAGCTATATCTTTTTTATCTTTTTTCAATTCTTTATTAATTTTATCAAGAGATGTTTTTGAAGTGATTAGCTTATCTTCTTTTTCATTTAGCTCTGTCATTAATGATTGATCACTATTTAAAATTTGAGTTACTGCTGTTGTACGGTCGATGAAATCCGACATACCATCAGATGATAGTAAGACATCTGCATATAACATAAATGCACTCTTGCTTTCACCTTGGATATCTCTTAATCGTTCTTCATATAATGTTTTACGGAATTCATATTCTGTTTGCGTTTGTTTAATGTCTTTTTTTGTTTGAGTAATCTTCTCGTTTGAGTTTTTAATTTTCTTGTTTAGTCGATCAACCTTGTCCATCGCTTCAATAATGCTGTTATCAATCTTTTGAATTTTTTGTTCAAGCTTTAAGGCTTTTTGTTCGGCTTTTGTTGGAGCCGAGTCATTTGAAGGACTAGCATAAGAAGGTGATACTTGTAATAGAGCAGCCACTAAAACGGTTATTGCTAACATATTTTTGAATATCTTCTTCATTAATTATCATCTACTTTTCTATGTAATATTATGGTTTTTTTGCTATGTTTTTTAACTTGACTATTTTCCAGTCTATACTTCTGTAATATAAAAAACAATATTTCGACATGTACTGTAACATAATTGTAATCTTCAGTTTATGAAATTCAGCTATTTCAAACTACTATTCAATTAGAATAGCCCTATCCATTTTTTGTCTTGCGTAATATCGTGACCATATTATAATAAATTCTATTACATTATTAATTATCCGAAAATAATCACATTTCGGATTGTTCAAAAATTATAAAGTGAGGCGAATTGAAATGACAGTAGCAGTTGATAGCATTGTAGAAGCTTTAAAACAATTCCTAGATGGAGATCAAGTTTCTGTTAACGAGACAGTGAGAGAGCTTCACGGTCAAGACGAATCATATCATGTGGCTTCCCTTCCAGACATCGTTGTTTTCCCTAAAACGAAAGAACAAGTAAGTGAAATTATGAAACTCGCAAACGAGCTAGTAGTTCCTGTAGTACCTTTTGGAAGAGGTTCTAGCTTAGAAGGCCATGTTATTCCTTATGAAAACGGCATTACAATTGACTTTTCTTTAATGGATAAAATTTTAGAAGTTCGACAAGACGATTTACTCGTAAAAGTACAACCTGGTGTGACAAGAATGCAGTTAAATAAAGAACTAAAAAAACACGGCCTCTTTTTCTCTGTTGATCCTGGTGCCGACGCTACTTTAGGTGGTATGGCTGCTACAAATGCTAGTGGTACAACTGCTGTACGATATGGCGTAATGCGCGACCAAGTACGTGACTTAGAAGTTGTTTTAGCAGATGGTAAAATCATCCACACTGGTAATTTAGCTGCAAAATCATCTTCTGGTTATCATTTAAATGGTTTATTTGTCGGTTCTGAGGGTACTCTTGGTTGCTTCACGGAACTTACATTAAAGGTTTACGGGATTCCTGAATTTGAAACTGCTGCTCGCGCTGTCTTCCCTACAGTTGAAGATGCCATTGCTGCTGTTACTTCTGTTTTACAAGTCGGTATTCCGATTGCTCGAGTTGAATTAGTCGACGAAGAATCTATCCGCCAAGTAAATCATTACAGCGACACGGATTATCCTGAAAAACCAACTCTATTTATCGAATTCCATGGTAATGAAGCAGGTTTAGCTCAAGATGTAATATTTACACGTGAAATTATGGAGGATCATGGTTGTGTAGAAGTACAGTTCGAAACTGATAATACTGCTCGTACAAAACTATGGGATGCTCGTCACAACTTAGCTTATGCTTATACACATGGTCACCCTGGTAAAAAACAGATGGTAACAGATGTTTGTGTAGCCATTTCAGACTTAGCAGATGCTGTTCATTTTGCACGTGAGCAACTTAATGCAGCTAATCTTCCTGGTGGAGTATTAGGCCATGTCGGCGATGGTAATTTCCACGCTATAGTTATGATTGATATGAAAGATGCAGAGGAAGTTAAAAGAGCTGATGCTTTTAATGAGGCTATCGTACAATTTGCATTAGATCGTAACGGTACTTGTACTGGAGAACACGGGGTTGGAATCGGGAAACAAAAATACCAAGCTAAAGAGCATGGCGAATCATATAATGTCATGAAAGCTATTAAAATCTCACTTGATCCAAAGAACATTTTGAATCCAGGAAAGATTATTCGAATAGAAGAATAAGTATTAAAATGCGATACCCCGCTTCTATTAATATTAGGAGCGGGGTTTTTACTAGTTTTTCAAAATTCTCTTGTAATATACTTAATCACCTTTATAATAAAAATATTATTATAAATTTTCAGAATAATATTTATATTTAAATTATTACAGTGAGACTCTTAATTTTAATAATTATATTTATCCTATTTTGGAAATTTATCATCGAGATAAGGAAAGGGATGTTGTACAAATGAAAGCTCTTGAAACATTTAGCGCATTTATCGGAAAATACTTTGCTGTGTGGGTAATGCTTATTGCTGTAATAGCTTATTTAGCACCTACACCTTTTTTAGGATTAGGTCAATATATTACGATATTACTTGGAGTCGTTATGTTTGGGATGGGACTTACACTGAAAGCTAGTGATTTTAAATTGGTTCTTACAAAGCCATTGCCTGTGTTGATCGGCATAATCGCTCAGTTTACGATTATGCCTTTAACAGCACTTGCAATCGCGTATATTTTGCAATTACCTTCAGAATTAGCTGCGGGTCTTGTATTACTAGGTTCTGTTCCCGGTGGTACTGCTTCTAATGTTATGGTGTATTTAGCAAAAGGAAACGTGCCCCTATCTATTACAATGACTTCTGTATCTACATTACTTGCACCTATTTTGACACCATTATTATTATTGTTATTAGCTGGTCAATGGATGCCTGTAGATGCGAAATCTATGTTTATGTCTATTATCCAAGTTATTATCGTTCCAATCGCCCTTGGTATACTTGTTCGTAAGTTCTTGCCAACTGTCGTTGATAAAAGCATATCAATTGTGCCATTAATTTCCGTTTTCGCTATCATTATTATAGTATCTGCCGTAGTTTCAGGAAACCAAGATAAAATTGCTTCTGCTGGTTTGTTAGTATTCTTTGCTGTATTTTTACACAATGGAGCAGGCTTATTATTAGGTTACTATGCAGGAAAATTATGTGGCCTTTCTTTACAAGATCAACGCGCTATTTCTATTGAAGTAGGTATGCAAAACTCTGGATTAGGTGTAGCACTTGCCGCAGCACACTTTGGTCCACTTGCTGCTTTACCAAGTACATTTGGAGCTGTATGGCATAATATCTCCGGACCTATCCTTGCAACGTATTGGTCAAAACGTCCTGTAGATAATGTTGAGGTTGAGAAGGCTACTTCAACTATTACACAAAAAGCATAAAATGAGATAAGTCTTCTTGTCTGAAATCAAAATAATCCCCACCTGTTTATTTTCCAGGTGGGGATTAACTATTTTTTAGCAAGAATAGTCTTTATCTTAAAACGATTAGTTACAATAGATCTATTTTACGATTACTTCTTTGGTGTATAAATGGTTTTACTATTCCCATCAACGATTAACACTGATTTCCCAGGTATTTTCTCGCCTTGAACAGTAAATTCATCTTCAGAGAAATTTGCTACTACACTTAAATCTTTACCATATTCAGTCATTTGAACTAATCTGTCATCTGAAAGAATTTTATAATCTGTCATTTCTTCCTTTATTGCTTTTTTGCTGAAATTTGACCACACTTTTGAATGATTTATTATTGTTGTTTTGTACTTTTCCCACTCGTATTTATCAATGTGATAAAGAGGTGGTACGTTGTAAAGTATTTCATACAGCATTCTATTTTCAATTTCATCTGCAATTTTTAGAGTTCCCCATCCCCACCAATAAGTCGTGATTACAGAATCATTGTAAACTAATTTATATAACGGAATAGTGTAATTTGAATCCAAAAATAGGTTCTTATACTTATCCTTTACAGGTATTTGTTTAGAAAATAGCTCCGGAACTCCGCCTGTACTTGAATAGTATCTTCCTACATAATAATTACTTTCTTTATTTTTGCTCATATCCTCATCCATCCATGAAAATGAGGGAGTTTCTATTCCATGTGCAAAAGCAATCGTTTTGTTGGCAAAATCATTACCGCCCTCAGTTCCGACTACCATTCCCCATTCTTTTTGTAGATACTCCATTCTCTTAATTCGAGCTTGAACATCTTCTGCTTCAGTAGTAGTATGTTCTGGTGAGTAGTCATCAAAGATTTCTCCTGTACCGTCTGTATCTAAAAACCATGAGTTAAATGGTAAACCTGTATTTAAGATTGACGATACTCTTTCTTTCACACTCGGCATCGCTAATGTCGGATTCAACTTTCTACCTACACCTTGGAATCCTTCAATTTTACTTCCATCTTTTTTAGTGACGGTTGCATTTTCAAAAAGTGAAGTGTCCTTAAACTTAGCCGTATCCCACTGTTCTTTACCCGGTTCATGGATTGAATGATACGAATCGTAAGTACCGATTAAATACCCCTGATTTTCTACTTCTTTTACTAACTCTGGTTTAATAAAACCTTCTTGCCAGTCGTCTAAACCTATCCACAAATTTGCTAACCCTGAATGCTTCATATCCTTTATGACATCTACAGTATTTGCATCTGCCCACTTTTCTATTGGGTCCAATACGTTTCCAAGCTCGCTTTTTAATAATCTTTTATTAAGTTCAATCAATTCTACTGGATTTAATTTGTCTATTTTCTTATTTATTAGCTTTTGAATTTCTTTATCCTCTTTAGTAAATACTTCCGGATTATAAAATTCTTTTAGTTGCATAACAGCACTTAAGCTTTTTACTATTCTATTTTTAGTATATTTGTCTACGTAATCGTAAGCATTTAAATCATCATACGCAGCTGCAAGCTCTGTCCCATCTTCAACTTTAGTAGTTAATAATTCCTGAATCCATAATTTTAGCTTTTCAGGGAAACTACTTCTCAATCCTGGCCATTGTATATTTTCTTCAGAAATTACAGTTCTGTCCCAATAATAAACATGAGGAGCACCATATAGTTTTTCAATATTCTTATTTTCTTCAGCCTTTTCCTTTAATGATTTAAAGTTACCTTGCTCAATCAAATAATTTTTATAAGTTTTGGCAACATGTACTGGATCTTTTTTCGTTAAATATATTCTAAAACCATATTCTTTCTGTTTATTGATAGACGGAAACTCATGATTAAAAGTAAACTCTATATTTTTCTTTGTATCAAAAGCAATTTCATTATTGTAGGGATTTTTAATAATATATACTAACGAATATTCATCTTTATCAACCGCAAAAAACTGCATGGAGAAAGACTCAATCACTTTCATTTTTTCTTCATTTAGATAGTCTTTCCAAACTGAATCATCACTTGGAATGTACTTCCCTTGATATAATGGGAGTAGGTATCCATTACCTTTCACTTTCGGCCAAGAAAACGTATTTTCTTCATTTTTACTAGATTTGATGGTTACATCTACATACTTATCTTTCTTTTCGATATCAATATCAAGCCCCTGTTCTGCATAGGTCCAGCTAATGTTATCTTTATCATCTATTAAATTTGAAACTTTCATTTTCTCCAATGGTTCTGATGCCTTTTCCTTAGTTCCATTGGATTCCACCTCAAGCTTAAAGGTTTCCGGATCTACATTAAAGTTAAAATCTAAATTATCCTTTTGCGTATAGACCTCTTTGTTAGGCCTTTTTTCTTTGCCAACACATCCTGTAAGAACACTAGTAGCAAAGACTACAATTAACATGATAGATATTATTTTTTTCATGTCTCGCACCTCCTAGTCTTAGACTAACTTGGGCTTGTTACACGAATGTGACAAAAAACTCTAACTTATTATTTTTTAATTCAAATCCATAATCCACATTGTGATTATCCAAAATGGTCTTGATAATAGGTAAACCCAATCCTGTTCCTGAAAGCTCCTTACTTCTTGATTTTTCTAGTACATAGAAGGGTCTCCAAATATTTTCTAAGTCATTTTCATTCATTTCACCTATCCCGTTAGCAATCATAAGCTTCACGGCATTACTTTCTTTCATTAAAGTAATTTCAATATTCTTGTCATAGGAATATTTAATAGCATTCGTAATTAAATTATCGAGTACAATATCCATTCCTTCTTTTTCAGCTTGAATCAAATATTCTTTGCTCGTATCAATACTTAAAGATAAATTAATATCGTATTCCAGCAAGATTAGCTTATACTTTTTTGTCATTTCAATAATTCGTTTACCTATATCAAAAGTAGATTTGTTTAATGTGCCATTCTCTAGTGCTGTCCAAAACAATAGCTTCTCTATTAGAGCATTCATTTTTTCAATCTGTTCTTCAATGGTATCCCTGTAAGTACCGTCATCCAGACCATCCGATATTCCTTGTTCATACACTTTCACTAATGATAGTGGTGTTTTCAACTCATGCGATATATCTGCCATTAGTTCTTTCAAACGCTTATTTTGACTATTAATTTCTTCGTGCGCTTTTTCTAATTTCCCACTCATTATGTTTATACTTTTTGCTAGTTCTCCTACTTCATCATTTGTCACTATCTCTTCTTTCCTAAAATTTAAATTGGCTATATCTTGAGATAAATTTTTCAAAGATTCTAATGGTCTTGTGATTTTGTTTGATATCATCACTACTAAAAAGACAATTAAAATTACAGAAATGGACATCAAAACAATATTAAATCTATTTACTATGGAAATTGTATCTTCCATATGCGGCAACGGTAATCCAATAGCGATTATATAATTATCTATTTTCATAAATTTAGTCAAAACTTTATATTTACTTACTCCTTGGTCGTATATCTTATTTACGCTTTTTTCCTGTAACTTATCCAACGTCTGTTCAGTAAGCCAAAATTTGTTTAGCTTTATTTTTTTCTTATCAAACTCCATAATTATTCTTTCATTAATTTGATCCAAACTTCCACTTACTTCTGAATAAACAATAGTAATAGCGTATTTCTCTTCTATCTTTTTCAAATCATTTAAAAGGTTTTCCTTAGGCTCGTTGAGTATATCGCTGGCCGCCTTATCCAAAACCTTTCTTTGTTCAAGAATGTAATATCTGTCTACCAAAAATATATTTGCTAATATCGTGAATATATAGATGCAAATTACCACTGATGATATACCAATGGAAAATTTATTTTTAATTTTAATTTTCCTGCACCTCCAGGCAATATCCGATGCCTCTATAGGTTTTAATCAGGTCATCTCCAATTTTAGTTCTTAATCTTCTGATATGAGTATCTACAGTTCTATGATCCCCCTCATAATCCAAGCCCCAAACTAAATCAATCAACTTGTCCCTCGATAAAATCACGCCTCTATTTTTTATGAAAATAAGTAATAATTCATATTCTATCTTTGTTAATTGGATAGGTTCTTTTTGTTTATATGCTTTCTTTTCACTCTCTTTGATCAGAATATCTTTCACTTTTATTTCTTCACTCATATTCAATAGCTTTTTTACTCTTAATATTAATATTCGTGGATCAAATGGTTTCTTTATGTATTCATCTGCTCCACCATGTAAAGCGTGTAATTCGTCATCATTTTGACTTTTCGCTGTTAGTATTAGAACTTTTGTTTGACTGTTTTCTTTAATATATTTGCATGCCTCTATTCCATCAATTTTAGGCATCATCCAATCTAAAATTGCCAATTCAATCTTAGTTGTTTCAAAAATCTCCAATGCTTCCTGGCCATCTCTTGCCTCTAGAATATTGAAGCCTTCATCTTTTAAATAAGCTGAAAGTATTTTAACCATCTGCTGTTCATCATCAGCAATTAGAATATTCATCTTCTGCTCTCCTTTCCTATTTCATATATAAAGGGAAGCGCCAAATAATGCCTAATCCAGAGAACAAGGACACTATTTGACGCTTTAACTTTTAAAATTATTTCATATAATAATATTAAACACCGATATTTCTGCAGGGTTCCAAAATCGAACTGGAATCCTCGTAGTCCCAATCCCACTATTCACATATAGATACTTATTATTTTCTAGCTGATATAACCCTTTAGTGTATTTCTCTGCAAGCGGGGGCGTATATATCGGGCCAATCAATGGCACATCAACTTGTCCACCATGACTATGCCCCGCGAGTGCTACATCAATATTGCCATACCCAACTTCTTCTATAAGATCAGGCTGGTGTAGTATAAGGAGATTCTTACCTTGACTATTAATACTCGAATACGCTTTTAGAACATCAGGATTTCCAAGCATTGCTTCATCCAACCCTATAATATTTATTATTTGTCCATTTTCAAGCTCTATTGTACTACTTTCATTTGTTAGTAGCTTAAATCCAGATGCATTCATTATATCTCCATAAAACCTAACTCCACCGCCTCCACGGTCGTGGTTTCCCCATACTGCATAATTTCCATATTTACTACGTAGTTTACCCAATATTGCACTTATTTTTGACCTATCTTCAAATTGAGAAGGTACATCCATTAAATCTCCTGTAAAAGCTATAACATCAGGTTGAAGACCGTTAATTCTTTCTACAAGTTTGTCAAGCTGCTCTAGCGAATAATTCGGACCTAAATGCACATCTGAAAATTGTACTACCTTTAGCGCACTCTCTCCTCTCGACGTAAGTTCAAGTTCATATTCCTTTGTAACAAGACGTTTTGGTTCTATTTTAAATGAATATGTAACGATTCCCGCTACAATTATACTTAAAATAATTACGCATTTTATTATGATAAAAATTAACCTTTTCATTTTTACACTACCATTCTACCTTGGAATAAACAGCTTCTAGTCAAGGTCCATACAGAGTTAATATTTAAATACTTTCCAAACTTAAAAATGTTTTTCATCCCCTGCAAAGCCATTTTGGATTAGACTAAGCCAAGTCTGTTACGCGAATGTTACAAAATACTATAAATTATTAATGCAATCCCTTTACCATCCTAAAACACAAAAAAGATAGGTAGGGCAAATACTCTTTGCCTTACCTATCCTTAATTTTGATAACAAAATTGCGTTCTTAAACTATTGTATATTTCAAATTGAATAATTATCCTAAAACCGAAGCCAATACAGCTTTTTGAGCATGAAGACGATTTTCTGCTTGTTCAAAGATAAATGAATTTGGTCCATCTATAACAGATGTCGCTACTTCCTCTTCGCGGTGTGCTGGCAAGCAGTGTAAGAACATATAATCAGATTTCGCATTCGCTACTAATGCATCGTTAATTTGGTAGTCTTTAAAATCTGCTAAACGTTTTGCAGTTTCTTCTTCTTGACCCATTGAAGTCCATACATCTGTATAAATGACATCAGCATCCTGCGCTGCTTCAGCTGGATCATAAGTGAATGAGACCGTACTACCATTTGAAGCCGCAATTTCAGTTGCTTCTTTCATGACCGCTTCACTTGGTTCATATTCTTTAGGTGTTGCTACAACAACATCCATTCCTACATGTGCAGCCGCTACTACTAAAGAATGCGCTACGTTGTTTCCATCACCAATATACGCAAGCTTTAAGCCCTTCACATAACCTTTTTCTTCTGCAATTGTTTCAAGGTCTGCAAGTGCTTGGCATGGATGCGCAAGGTCTGTTAAACCGTTAATAACTGGAATAGATGCGTGTTCAGCCAGTTCTTTTACCATTTCATGTGAATTTGCGCGAATCATAATACCATTTAAATAACCGGATAATACATGCCCTGTATCATAAATAGATTCTCCGCGTCCGATTTGTAAATCGCGAGCATGCATGAACATACCTTTACCACCCAATTGATTCATACCTACTTCAAATGAAATACGCGTACGTGTAGAATGCTTTTCGAAAATCATTCCCAACGTTTTTCCTTCTAATAACGGTGGACATTTGCCCTCTTTAGTTATTGTTTTCAACTGCATGGATAAGTCCAGTAAGCCTTGTACTTCCTCACTTGTATAATCTACAAGTGAGATTAAATCTTTGCCTTTTAAGCTTTCTACTAATTTTAATTGCACTAATTCTAAAAGTTTCATATACGATCCGCTCCCTTTGGTTTTTATTGTTAATGACCATTATACATATGCATAAATATTAAATCAAATGTATTTTTATGTTTTTTCAAAAAAATTAAACTCCTTTACTCATGTGAGCAAAGGAGTTTAATTTAAATATTATTCAAAGATAATTTTATTCACTGTATCACGGTCTAGTTTCTTAATTACTTCAATGATTAATTTAACTGTGTTTTCAAAGTCATCACGATGTAAAATACCTGCATGTGAATGAATATAGCGCGTTGCAATACCGATTGATAAAGATGGTACACCATTAGCAGTAATGTGAATTGCACCTGCGTCTGTACCGCCTCCTGGAATGGCTTCATATTGGAACGGGATACCATTTTCATTTGCAGTATCCACTACAAGATCACGTATACCTTTATGTGCAATCATCGAAGCATCATAAATAATAATTTGTGGACCAGCACCAATCTTACTTGTCGATTCTTTTGATGTAATTCCTGGTGTGTCACCAGCAATACCTACATCAACTGCAAAACCGATATCAGGTTGAATTTTATGCGTCGCTACTTTAGCTCCACGTAAACCAACCTCTTCTTGGACAACACCACATCCGTAAACGATGTTTGGATGTTTTTCATCTTTTAGCCCTTTTAATACTTCAATTGCTATCGCACAGCCGATACGGTTATCCCATGCTTTAGCAAGTAAATGTTTTTCGTTTTTCATTACTGTAAATTCAAAATAAGGTACGACCATATCTCCAGGTAAGATACCCCATCCTTCCGCCTCATCTTTAGAAGTAGCACCGACGTCGATGAACATATCTGTAATTTGGAAAGGTTTGTTGCGTACTTCTGCTGGTAAAATATGCGGTGGTTTAGAACCAATTACACCAATGATCGTTTCACCTTTACGCGTAATGACTTGCACGCGTTGTGCTAGCATTACTTGTGACCACCAGCCACCTATTGTTTGGAATTTTAAGAAGCCTTTATCGTCAATTTGAGTGACCATGAAGCCAACCTCATCTAAATGGCCAGCTATCATAACTTTAGGTCCGTTTGCATCGCCCACTTTTTCAGCGATTACTCCACCTAAATTATCACTATCCATTCTGTCTGCGAAAGGTGCAATGTACTTTTTCATTACCTCGCGCGCTTCACGTTCGTTACCTGAAGCTGCACGTGCGTCAGTTAGTTCTTTCAACATTGTTAAAGTCTCATCCAATTGCTGCATTATTTCGACCTCCTAAATATTCGAATCTTTAACTATTATAATGTAATAATAGACAATTTTCAAAAAATATTTTAGTATCCGTTACGTTGACGTTCATAATTTTTTTCGTTTTTCGATACATACGCTCGCACGATATCTTCGGCTGTAAAATCTAGTGCATTTGCCAGCGCACCGTAACACATCCATGCTTCTTCATATTGCGCTCTCTCTGACTTAAGGATGAAGTTTAAAACCGCCCCTTCTGTCTGGATGAAGAGATCAGTCAAATCTCCTTCGCGATTAGCTATTGGCCACTCTTCTAAATCATCAAAACCTTTCATAATACCTAATGACAATAAAAAGTGAATAGAATCCACGAACTCTTCTAAAATTACCGAACGCTCTGATGGTCCTTTTGTGCTCCAAAATTTAAAGCATCGCGTTTCATTTGCAAGTTCACCTAATTCAACAAGTAATGCTAACCCTTTTTCACGGAATACATCTTTTATAATTTGTTGTGTTTCTTCAATAAATGCATCCAGTTGTTGCTGCATCGTAAAAAGTTTTTGTAAATTCATTATAATTCTCCTAACATTTTTGAAACTTTTCAATCTCTTTCATCGTATAGGAAAGGATAATGTTTGTACAAGGGGGAACTGTAGATGTTTGTTCTCATTCGTGTTTTATTAGTCGTGCTCATTTTATATGTCATGTATAAAGTTATTCGCTACTTTTTTAATCCAAAGCGTAAATTTGATGATGCGGTACAACGTAGAGGTTATTACTTCTATGACGATTCCAAAAATGCACGAAAGAACTTTTTTATATCTTATAAAGGCGCTATGTTTGAAGGGGAAAAATATCTAGGAACAGCTAACGACACATTAGAAGTCGTATCCATTTTCATTGATACGAAAAACGAAATGGAACTTCAAGGTTTAAAGAAGGATGATATTCTATTTTTAGAAAGTGAAATCGTTCTCCACTACCCTAACGCAACAATTAGCTGGAAAAACCCAATTGAACAATTGATGAAGTAAAAAAGTACCGTCTTTTAAGACGGTACTTTTCAGTATGTCGACAAAAGGTATCCAGAATGCTCGTATCCTGGATGTCTTTTGTTTTTTTATATATTTTGGTTATTGTAGATCCTCTTTTATGCCATTTTAGGAATTTACCAAGTCCAATTGGCGAGTTTCTATAAATTTACGGCAGCAAAAGTAAACATCGCTTGCATGAACACTTTTTTAAGACCTTTTAAGGTATTTCACAGCATCCTCAATTATTTTCCTAATTTAAAAAGATTTGTTTATATTACATGTGTAGTTGATTGAAGCGGAGGTGGCGACTCCTGCGGGAAAAGCGGGACCGTCCAAGACCCTGCAGGAGAGTAGCGACGAAGCGGCTTGGCGCCCGCCCGCGGAAAGCGTCCACTGTAGTGGAAATCAACGGTCTTATCTACAGTCGAAAAGGTTCTTTCTTTTTATGAGGGTACTTTTTCATTAATAAACAGCTATCGAAATGACAGCATAATGACAGCATAAACTATCGCGATTGCCGGTAATCCAAAGACAAAGGAAGTATGTTGCGTTTTATGACGGAAAATGCGCATCCCTATATACGAACCTATTCCTCCTCCAAAAAGCGCAACAAGCCATAACGTCCTTTCTCTAATACGCCATTCATGGTTAATAGCCTTCCGCTTATCATAACCCATTAAAATAAAGCCAATCGCAGACATTAATAGTATCCAATAAAGTATAATTGCACTCATCTTATTCTCCTTCCAGAGAGATATTTTATTATAAAAAACACACAGTCTAATTGCTGTGTGTTTTTACTGATTATTACAATTATATATACTTATACGAATACTATACTAATTATTTTGCTTTTACATAAGTTTTCTTCGCTGTAATATAATAACCATTCGTTAATTTTAATCGTGGTGTTCCATTTGTTCCATATGCAATACTACTTACTTTGACAGTAGATCCTACTGCAATTGCTTTCTCTCTATTAGCAGCAGTAAAAGAAGTACCTTTATATTGGTAAACTTTCTTAGCAATTTTCACTTGCCCAGGATTACTTGTCCAATAATCATAATAGTTAGTTGGTAATTTTAATACATAATCTTTATTTGCAGTGATATATGAGCCTGATGTTGTTTTCAATCGCGGTGTTCCGTTCTTCGTATATTCGATGTCTTTAATAGTTAAGATAGTATTTTTTTTGACACCTGAAATTTTATTACTAGTTGTAAGATTTACACTCTTATATGCATTTAACCCTTTTTTCACAACAATATTTTTCGGTACCGTTGTATAGTATTGATCAATTTTACTTGTTACTTTTAATACAAATTTTTTATTTGCCGAGATATATTGACCATTTGTTAATTTTAATCGCGGTGTTCCATTTGCAGAATTCACGATTCCTGAAACTGACACTATTGAATTCTTTTTTAATGCCGCACCTTTACTTCCAGTAGAAAAACTTGGCGAACTGTATTGGTAAACTGTTTTCTTAATAACTACTTTTTTAGGGTTAGTAGTATAATACTCATCTTCCCCCGCTGTTTCAGCATCAGCTTCTTCAGTAAAGAAATGCAGTGGTGTATTTGGGTTTAAACGATTTAAATCTACATAAGTTGAAATACCAGGTACGATTCCCTTATCTGTATATTGCCATAAGTTATAATTATAAGCTGGAGGAGTATTCGTATTGTTGTAACGGGGAATCCACACAAAATCAAATTTCGATGTATCAATATTTAAATCTTCATATAAATGGTGCGCAATGTATACACCTATCTTTTTATCTGTTTTAGTACGTAATTGCTTCACGTATGCATTGATAATTGTTCGCATACTTTCGCCAGATGTACTCGTATTTTCTTCAACATCTAATACATAAAATTTCGCATCTTTACTTGCGCGGTTGTAAAAAGAATTCGCCTCTGCTTTTGCATCTGCAGAAGATTCTGCTAGGCTATATGAGTATACGCCAAAAGGTACACCGTATTTGAGAGCACCAGCTTCATATTCCTTATGCTTAATATCTTCTAAGATTGAACCGTATTGTGTGCGAATAATAACAAGATCTAAATTCTTACTTGCCGTTGCCCAATCAATAGTCCCTTGCCATTTAGAAATGTCTGCAATAACCGGCTCTGCAGAACGTAATCTCATATTGGAATTGACCTTCACTTCAGTTTCGGTTTCCCATTTTGTTTTGCTATCTGGATTAGCAGGTCCTAGTTCATCTGCCGAAGTAATTTGCACGGCAAAAAAACTCACAGCAACTAAACATAATAGCGCTGTCATAAAACGTAGTTTTTTCATATTCATGTAGCTCCCTATGTATTTTTTTGCTATTTTAATAGTTGAAACAATCTAGTAATAGCCTACTTAAGCATAACAAAGTCTGTATAACAAATTGAACACAACTCCAAATCATTTCCTTTACAAACTTTAAGTTCCTCTTACAGTTATATATCATTACAGTTGCAAACTGTTATATTTCACAAACAAAAACAATGAAAGGAAATAGACTTTCCCTCCATTGTTTTGTTTTTCCTATCTACTGTTACTGCACATAACTTTTATTTGCAGTTATATAATAGCCATTTGATAATTTTAATCTTGGCGTACCGCCTTTTGTATAGACAATAGCGGATACATTTAATGTTTTCCCTTTTGCAATTGCTATATCTCTATTTGCAGAAGTTAAAGAAGTACTTTTATATTGATAAACTTTCTTTACTGTTTTTACTTTACTAGGTTTAACAGTAATATAATTTGAAATGTTCGCTGTCGTTTTTAATACATAATTTTTATTTGCAGTTATATATGTTCCAGACGTAGTCTTCAAACGTGGTGTTCCACCCGTTGTATATTCAATATCCGCAATACTAACAATCTTATCTTTATTTAACGTAGAAACTTGTTTAGAAGCGGTAAAGCTTGTACTACTATAACTTCTCACTGCATTCTTTATAACGACATTCTTTGGTACAGCTGTATAATAATCGTCAATATTCGAAATCAATTTTGCGACATAGCTTTTACTAGCTGTAATATACATTCCATTAGCTAATACCAATCTCGGTATTCCATTACTCGAGTAATCCATGCCTTTTACTTCAACAATTGTGTTTTTACTTAGTGAACCTGTTTTTCGTGTAGAAGTGAAATTTTTATTGTTGTATTGGTTCACTTTTTTTCTTATAGCAACTTTTTTAGGATTCTTAGTGTAGTAGTTTGACAGATCAATAGGCTTATTATTTTCACTACTATCTTTTGTAAAGAAATCTAATGGCACATTTGGATTCAATCTATTTAAATCTACATTTGTATTAATTCCAGGCACTTTTCCTTGGTCTGTATATTGCCATAAGTGATACTCATAATCCGGCGGTGTATTAGTAGTGTTGTATCTAGGAATCCATACAAAATCAAATTTTGATGTATCAATATTTAATTGATTGTATAAGTGATGAGCAATGTAAACGCCAATTTTCTTATTTGTTTTTTTACGTAATTCTGCTACATAAGCATTGATAATATCACTTACACTTTCTCCATCAGTTGTTGTTTCTTCAATATCAATTACATAAAACTTAGCATTTTTATTGGCACGGTCATAAAAAGTATTTGCTTCAACTCTCGCTGCAGCAGTAGATTTTGCTAAACTATATGAATATACACCGAATGGCACACCATATTGCAATGCACCTGCTTCATATATTTTATGATATGTATCTTCCACACCACTACCATATTGAGTACGAATAATTGCTAAATCTAGTACTTTACTAGCTGTTGCCCAATCAATTGAATTTTGCCATTTCGAAATATCCGCAATGACCGGCTCATTAGATTGCACTCTAGCATTCATCTTATAAGGTGCTTTTTCTTCTTTGTCCCATTCAGTTGTACTATCTGGATTAGCTGGCGCTAAATTGCCCTCTGCAAATGTTGTTATACTAAAAGAACAAATCACTGTCATGCAAACAAGTACAAGTAAAAATTTTTTCATTTTCAATGTTTAAATCCCCTTACCCTTTCTTCTAAAGTCATTCTACTATGTTTTCCGACTTTGAACTCTATGAGTTTAACAAATTCAAACGTTTTCTAACATCCACTATTAAGACGAATTTTATTTCTTTTACTAGTTCAATACAATTGGAATTATTATTCTAAAAAACTTTAGACCTATAAATTGCAATTATTTTTTCACTAAAGTTTAATTCATATGACTTTTTTAATACTTTATTGTTTTTTCACAATAAAACGCCATTAGAAGTTTTTACACTACTAATGGCGTTTGATGTTCTATGCTTTTAATTCTAATTGCATTGCTGGTCCGAAAAATTCAAAATGTACTTGTGATTCTGTGAAGCCTAATGCATATAAATCATTGATGACTGCTTCCATAAAGTTAACTGGACCACATACATAAACATTACTACCTTCAGCTACATTTTGTTGTATAAATTCACGATTTATAATACCATTTGGTTCATCAGAATTCAGTTTAAAATATTTAGCATTTGGCATTTTTGCTAATACAGCATCAATTTCTTGTCCAAATGCATGGTAATTTTCTGAGCGCGCACAATGGATAAATGCAGTTTTACGATTAGCATCTGTAGTTGCAAGCGTTTCAAACATACTCATTAATGGTGTAATACCAACACCACCACTTATGAATGCAACTGGTGCTGTTGAAGTCATTTCTAATTGGAAATCACCAGCTGGAGCACTTACTTGTAATGTATCTCCCTCTTTTAGCTGTTCATGTAAATAAACTGATACGACTCCATTTGGATGTCCTTCATCTTCACGTTTAACTGAAATTCGGTATGCATCTTCACCCGGTGCTTGTGATAAGCTATATTGGCGGTTGTGCAAGTATTTTTCTCCTGGGATTTCAATTTGCACAGTAATATATTGACCTGGTTTATATACGGGTAGCTTTTTACCATCAGCTGGTTTTAAGTAAAATGAAACGATTTTTTCGTTTTCCAGTACTTTTTTCGCTACCTCAAATTCTTTAAAATAGCGCCAGCCACCTTCTTGAGCTTCTGCTTCTTTATACATCGCTTCTTCTGTTTGGATAAATGCATCAGCAATTACTCCGTATGCTTCGCCCCATGCTTGGATAATTTCATCTGTTGCCGCATCACCAAGAACTTCTTTAATAGCTTTTAATAAAAACTCTCCGACAGTTGGATAATGTTCGGCTTTTATGCCTAAACTACGGTGTTTATGAGCAATTTGTTTTACAACAGGTAAAATGGCTTCTAAATTTTCAATATGCACTGCTGCTGCATAAACAGTGTTTGCTAAAGCAGTTTGTTGACGCCCTTTAGCTTGATTTGCGTGATTAAATATATTCAATAGTTCAGGATGTGCTTCAAATAGATTACGGTAAAACACCGTTGTAATGGCCTTACCATGGACTTCCAATATTGATGCTGTTGATTTTACAATTTCCATAGTCGATTTAGATAACATATAAAACACTCCTTTTCTTAACTGTCTATAATTTACGCCTATTTTCTTTTTAAAGCAATATCTAAAATACATCTTTAACATAAAAGACACATTTCAAATACATCTTTTAATTTTTTAGACACATTTCAATGCCATGTTATAATGTAAACAGAAATGGTGGTGAATCAAATGCGTTTAACTTTGTATACAGATTATTCTCTACGGGTCTTATTGTATCTTGGCGCGAGAAATATTGAAGATCTCTCTACAATTAAAGAAATTTCAGACGCTTATGGTATTTCTAAAAACCATTTGATGAAGGTTACGCATGAACTCGGAAAATTAGGTTACATTGAAACTGTTCGAGGTAGAGGTGGCGGTATTAGGTTAGCTTTAAAACCAAAAGATATTGGCATAGGAAAATTAGTCCTACAAACCGAGGAGGACTTCTACCTTGTAGACTGCTTTAATCCAGAATCGGTGGGCTGTATCATTTCACCTGTCTGCAGTTTAAAGGGTGCTCTCAACAAAGCATTACATGCATATATAGCAGTTCTTGATGAATATACATTAGCTGATTTTCTACATTCAAAAGATGAATTGGCTGCGCTATTATTTCCCGATAAAAGATAAAAAGAGATAATCTCTTAATCAAAAATGATTAAAGATTATCTCTTTTTTATTTGCATTAAACACCATCAATTGCACATGCTATACTCATGTTTAATTTCTCTAACAAAAAAACTCATGAATCATAGATTCATGAGTTTTGATAAATCACGCTAGAAAGCATGAATTATTTTGCGATTGCTTGTTTAGCAGCATCTGCTAATTGAGCGAATGCTTGTGCATCAGTTACTGCTAAATCAGCTAACATTTTACGGTTAACTTCGATTTCAGCAAGTTTTAAACCGTGCATTAAACGGCTGTATGAAAGACCGTTTACACGAGCTGCTGCATTGATACGTGTAATCCATAATTTACGGAAATCACGTTTCTTTTGACGACGGTCACGATATGCATATTGACCTGACTTCATTACTGCTTGGTTAGCTACTTTATATAGAGTATGTTTAGAACCGTAGTACCCTTTAGCTAATTTTAAAACTTTTTTACGACGCTTGCGCGTTACTGTACCGCCTTTTACGCGTGGCATAGTGATTACCTCCTGCTATTCATATATTATGAATTTGTATGTTTTCGAATCGAATTATTTCATGTAAGCAAGTAGAGACTTGATACGTTTGTAGTCTCCTGAAGAAACTAATTGACCTTTACGTAGGTGACGTTTCGCTTTAGTTGATTTGTTCGCGAATAAGTGGCTACCAAATGCGCGGTCACGTTTTAATTTACCAGTACCCGTTCTTTTAAAACGTTTCGCAGCACCACGGTGAGTTTTCATTTTTGGCATGTCGAATTCCTCCTAAACTGTTCGTGTAACTATAAAATTACTCTTTTTCGTTCTTTGGTTGTAAAACTAAGAACATGCTACGGCCTTCCATCTTCGGTTTTGATTCAATCGTAGATACTTCAGCACAAGCCACAGCAAAGCGATCTAATACACGTTGGCCAATTTCTTTGTGCGTAATTGCACGACCTTTGAATCGAATAGATGCTTTAACTTTGTCTCCTTTTTCAAGGAACTTGATCGCGTTACGTAGTTTCGTTTGGAAATCGTGTTCATCAATAGTTGGGCTCAAACGAACCTCTTTCATCACGATAACTTTTTGATTCTTACGTACTTCACGATCTTTCTTTTGTTGCTCGAATTTAAATTTACCATGGTCCATAATACGAGCGACTGGCGGTTTGGCCTGAGGAGCCACAAGGACAAGATCCAGATTGGCGCGTTCGGCAATCTCCAAAGCTTCGTTACGTGTCTTAACTCCTAGCTGATCACCGTTATGATCGATAACACGAAGTTCACGTGCGCGAATACCTTCGTTTACATACATGTCTTTGCTAATAACAATCCACCTCCAAATAGTGTCGCGAATACATGGTTTGGGCTAGTTGCCCGATGACCGGTACGAATATTTCGATGTCCACAAAAAAACGAGCGGACATAGTCGAAATGTCCGCCCGCCGATATATGTACACGCCTAAATGCGTGATCCGTTCTATCATGTAACCTGTAAACATCATCTGATGAGTCAAACAGGTGAGAAGCGGGCAGCCTCTTCTTCAACCACAAACTTTGTATTCATTAACCTTTCTAAATTTATCATGTCTATTCGCTAATGTCAATGATTTTACTCAACGTTTTTCAAAAGAAAAAGTATTTACGCTTAAATTAGCGTAAATACTTTAAATTAACTCATATTAACTATTCACTAAAACCTGTTCTTTAACTGGGAATTTGCATGCATTACGAATAATTTCTTGGACTTGGTCTAATGTTGGTTTACGTGGATTCGATGCGGCGCAAACATCTAACATTGCATTTTTTGCTAATGTTTCGATGTCTTCATCCTTCGCACCAAGTTCCGCAAAACCAGCTGGAATACCTAAGTCTTTTGATAAACGCTCAATCGCAGCAATAGCAAGATCTGCTGCATCACGTTGGCTTAAGCCTTCTACGTTTTCGCCTAAGTGTTTAGCAATTTCCGCAAAACGGTCTACTTTTGCCACTAGGTTGAAACGGCATACATGTGGCAGTAAAATCGCATTACAAACACCGTGCGGTAGATCATAGAAACCTCCGAATTGGTGTGCAATCGCGTGAACATAGCCAAGTAAGCCATTGTTAAATGCCATGCCTGCTAAAAATTGTGCATAAACCATTTGTTCACGAGCTTCCATGTCTTCACCGTTTGCTACAGCACGTGGTAAATATTCTACTACTAACTGCATCGTCTTCACTGCACATGCATCTGTAATTGGTGTAGCTGCAGTTGATACAAAGGATTCAATCGCATGTGTTAGTGCATCAAGACCAGTAGCCGCAGTTAATTGTGGAGGCATTCCAACCATTAACTCGGGATCATTAATCGATGCAAGTGCAGTAACATGCTTATCGACAATCGCCATTTTCACTTTTCTTGTAGTGTCAGTAATAATGGTGAACTTCGTCATTTCGCTTGCCGTTCCAGCAGTTGTATTAACAGCAATAAATGTTGGTAAAGGGTTACTTGATAAATTAACACCTTCATAATCCGAAATTTTACCACCATTAGTTGCTACAATACCAATGCCTTTAGCCGCATCATGTGCACTTCCGCCACCTAATGACACAATCGCATCACAGCGTTCATTTTGGTATACTTCCAATCCTTCTGCTACATTAATATCCGTTGGGTTTGGTACGACTTTAGGGAAAATTGCTACATCCACACCAGCATCACGAATAATTGTTGCTAATGTTTCGGATAAACCTAATTTGTGTAATCCTTCATCAGTTACAAGAAGTGCTTTTTTTACGTTGTAGCCCTTTAAACGACTACCTACTTCTTGAATTGTCCCAGCTCCAAATAAATTAATAGACGGCATATTAAATTCGCTTTGTACACCCATGGATAAATTCCTCCTCAGACTCAAATGGTTTGTAATTACATGCAATAACTACTTTTCTAGTATCATCTATACATCAAGTATTCTCAACTTCTAATTTTGACATATTTTGTATTTAAAAGAGGAAACAACGTAACCCAAAGCAAAGGTTTTATCAGAAAATAGCAGATGATATTTCGTAGGATTAAGAGCATACAAAAAGGTGACTGGACATTAATGTCCAGTCACCTTTTTAGATATTACTTATTCAAAAGAAACGTCAGCTTTTAAATTCGCTAAGAAATCTTCAATCGCAATGCTTTCTGAATCTTGAGAGCCATAGCGACGTACGTTTACACTACCTGCTTCTAATTCTTTATCACCTAATACAAGCATGTAAGGAATTTTCTTCATTTGTGCTTCACGGATTTTGTAGCCAAGTTTTTCTTCACGATCATCCATTTCAACACGGAATCCTGCTGCTTGAAGTTTTTCTTCTACTTGTTTTGCATAGTCAAAGTGAACTTCGTTTGATACAGGGATGATTTCTACTTGTACTGGCGCTAACCAAGTTGGGAATGCACCTTTATATTCTTCAATTAAGAAAGCAACAAAACGTTCCATTGTTGATACAACACCACGGTGGATAACAACAGGACGATGTGGTTTACCATCTTCACCAACATAGCTTAGGTCGAAGCGTTCTGGTAATAAGAAGTCAAGTTGAACAGTTGATAAAGTCTCTTCTTTACCAATTGCAGTTTTTACTTGTACATCAAGTTTTGGACCGTAAAATGCTGCTTCGCCTTCTGCTTCGAAGTAGTCTAAGCCTAGCTCATCCATTGCTTCTTTTAGCATGCCTTGTGCTTTTTCCCACATTGCATCGTCATCGAAGTATTTTTCAGTATCAGCTGGGTCACGGTAAGACAGACGGAATGAGTAATCATTTAAGTCAAAGTCTTTATAAACACCAAGTACTAATTCTACTACGCGTTTAAATTCTTCTTTAATTTGATCTGGTCGAACGAAAATATGCGCATCATTCAGAGTCATACCACGGACACGTTGAAGTCCTGATACAGCACCTGACATTTCGTAACGGTGCATTGTACCAAGTTCAGCGATACGTAATGGTAGGTTGCGGTATGAGTGCATTGACGATTTGTAAACCATCATATGGTGTGGACAGTTCATTGGGCGTAAAACAAATGTTTCGTTATCCACTTCCATTGGTGGGAACATATCATCTTGATAGTGTGCCCAGTGACCTGAAGTTTCATAAAGTTCTTTAGAACCTAAAACCGGAGTGTATACATGTTTGTAACCAAGTGATATTTCTTTGTCTACGATATAACGTTCAATTGTACGACGGATTGTTGCACCGTTTGGCAACCATAATGGTAAGCCTTGACCGACTTTTTGAGATGAAGTGAATAATTCAAGTTCTTTACCAATTTTACGGTGATCACGTTCTTTTGCTTCTTCTAACATCTGAAGATGCGCTTTTAAATCATCTTTTGTAAAGAAAGCTGTTCCGTAAATACGTTGTAGCATTTTGTTATCTGAGTTACCTCTCCAGTATGCACCAGCGATTGATAACAATTTAAATTCTTTAATTTTACCTGTAGATGGTACGTGTACACCTCGGCAAAGGTCAAAGAAATCGCCTTGTTCATAGATTGACACTTGCTCATCTGCAGGAATAGCTTCGATAAGTTCTAATTTATATTCATCATCAATTGCAGTGAAGCGTTCGATTGCTTCAGCACGTGAAATGTCTTGGCGAGTGATGACGATGTTTTCAGAAACAATTTTCTTCATTTCTTTTTCGATTTTCGGAAGATCATCTGCAGTGATTGGTTCTGGTGAGTCGATATCGTAGTAGAAACCACCTTCAATTACTGGGCCTACCCCAAGTTTTACACCTGGGAACAAACGCTTAACAGCTTGCGCTAAAAGGTGGGCTGTAGAGTGACGCATTACTTCTAATGCCTCAGCATCAGAAGGTGTTACGATTGCAATGTCACCGTCTTCTTCTAAAGGTGTTGTTAAATCTACTAATTGTCCGTTGAATTTACCAACGATTGCTTTTTTACGAAGTCCCGGGCTAATTGATTGTGCAATTTCTTCAGTTGTTGTACCTTTTGCAAATTCCTTTACTGCGCCATCTGGGAATTTTAAATTAATCATGTCTGCCATTTTGTAATCTCCTTTTAATTTTATTTATTTTAGCCTTACGAGAGGTTTAGGCCCGCACGATGCGGGTCACGCAGTCGTTGCCACAGGACGTGGCGTTTTTAGACTGTGTTCCTTGTAACGGGCCACTTCGGCATTGAGATAAATATCTAGCTTCAGCGGCCAGACTCTCGAGGTCACTTAGGCCAACAGGATGTTGGTCATGCAACCGTTGCGACATGATGTCGTGAATTTAGGTTGCCTTCCTTAACAACAAAAGCTAAAAAACGCTTTTGTTTCGAAAGTTCCAGTGCTTGTCGAGTCTGAACAGGCCACTTCAGCATTTAGATAAAAACGCAAAAAAGCCCCATCCCAAAAGGGACGAGGCTGTATTCTCGTGGTTCCACCCTTCTTCCTTCTACTGCCCGCACTTAAAAGAATGCAAGTATAGACGAAGCTCTCGATCGGCTAACGGGCCGTTACCGTCGACAATTACTAGTACATTCACTGTCGCTGCTCCAAGGGGGTAAATGATTTGCCGTACTAAGAAGCTTCCAGCCTTGGCTTCTCTCTCTAAAAGTCGTACAAAAAATTGTTGTCCTTTTCAAAGCATTTTTTATATTATGACTGAAAGTATACGCTCGATTAAGTTTAAAATCAAGTAGGAAAAAAAGTCCTTCAAAAAGATGTAACTATTTCTGATCTCTTCGGTTTTGCCCACTCATACGAATTGGCGTCGTCACAGCTTTAATGCGCTCCATAATTCGTGAAGCTTTTAACATATCACGATCACCTTTTTGGTTATAGGCTAAATGATCTTCTAATTCATCATAACCAAGATTCGATGTGATAAATGTCGGCAATTGCTCCGCCATTCGATAATGAAAGATCGTTCCTAAAATTTCGTCACGTGTCCAACTCGACAACGTTTCTGCTCCTAAATCATCTAGCATTAACACAGGTGCCTTTTTCACAAAATCGATTTTCTCTTGTAATGATTGATCTTGGATTGAACCTTTCATTTCACGTAAAAATTCAGGAACAAATACTACAACCGATTTGATTTGTAAAGTCGCCAATTCATTGGCAATAGCCCCTAATACAAAAGATTTACCGACACCAAATTCACCGTATAAATAAAAGCCTTTTTGAGGAAGTTCACCCGTTTCTTTAAATTCACGAACGAAATCTGCTGCTCTATTGGCGATATTTACACGTGAATGGTCATCAATCATTAAATCTTTGATAGTTGCTCTTAACACGTCTTTTGGCATATGCATACTCGAAATCATAGAGGCCGCTTTACGACGCTCATCATCCATGCGTTTTTGTTGGCACGGTGTATACTCGACTTCTATTGATTCGCGGATAATAGACAATTTTGGGATAAATCCCTTTAATGCATTTTGACATTTCACAACGGATGGGCATGCATCACAATCATGTTGTTGACCTGTATATTCATATAGTTTAACGAGACCACGGTCTACCATATCTTTATTTACTTCTTGATCATTGTCAGCTAGAAATTGCTGGACACCTTTATTTTCAAGAATTTCTCGCTTCATTTGCTCGTATCGTTCTTGAAAAGTTTGTGAATCCATCACTTTTCTAAGTTGATTATTAATCGGTTCCATGTGAATCCACCTGCCCTTCTTCTATTCCTAGTTTTTCTAGAATTTTACGTCTTTCTTCTTCAAAATCAGTCTCACTCTTAACTACTTCTTTTGAAGTTTCTGTTACAGTATCTTCATTCTGAGGTTTCTTTTCTTTATTTTTCTTAAACCAGTCAGGTACTTTTTCTTCTCGCCCACCGCTGTAGCGTTTTTTCGTTGCAGGTTTTTGCTCAGCCGTTTTCCATTCCATATACTGCTTATGCTCTTTACGCGCTAAGTCCATTGCTTCTTTCGTCGTTTTCACACCTTTTCGAATCCAATGTGAGGCAATCTTTTCGACATAGTTTTTAGTTAGCTTCATGTCTGTACGTAAAAGAACATACTGAAGTAAGGCATTTACAACACCAATTGGCATTTGATATTGCAGGACAAGATTTTGAGCAAGCTGAATGTCAGCAGGAATTGGTTCTTTCCCATCTGCAATATCACGCAAGACATCAATTGGAGCAGTTGTTTCTAGGTAATGAATCAATAACTCTTCCTTCGTCTGCAAAGCTTGTTCTTTTGTATTCTTTTTCTCTGCTTCATTAACTGCTGATTGGAACGCTTGTTGCATTGCAGGTGGTTCTGTTGAAACAGTCAATTTGTAATAATCAGCTGCCGATTTCTTTAATCTTGACTCCGTTAAAGTCATATGATCATCTAGAGCAAGCATAACAACTTTTTGCATATCTAACGGTGTTAAATGATATAAAAAAGCTAACTTTGCAATTGTTGCATTCGCTTCAGCAGTAAGAGCTGAAGATGGTACAAGTTGTTCTGACAATCCAGCTCTAAGTAAAGAAAAATCGAAATCCTCGTAGTTAAATGGTAGTTCTTTAGGTTTCTCTTTTTCCTTTACTGTCTGCTCATTCTCAAAGGATGGTAAATGATGCTGCACAGGACGATAAACATCTGTAAATGTTCTTGACACTTCCTGATAGCCATCATTTGATGGACCTTTCTGAACGAATCGTTGGCGCAATTGTCTATAGGCTTGTTCACCAATTTTGCTAAATAAAAACATGGATAATAAGGGATCATTAAAAAAAGCTGATGCTTCTAAAGGAGGCATCACGTCATACATAAATGAGCGTACATCCTCAGAATCTTTACGCCAAGTACGCATTAAACCAATGGCTTCTAATGCGATGCGCGACTCGAAAATCTTTGCGATCGGCATATCAAGTGAGTTCATCAAATGGTAATGTGATAATTCAGCTTCAGTCGTACTTTCCCCTTCAGCCCAAAGCATAAAGTACAAGCTAATGGGTTCAGCACCTATTAACGGCTGGTATAGCAACGTAATAAGCTGGCGATCGTAACTAGATACGGGAAATAGCATTCGAATGGACAATCGATCAACGGGCTGTAGTTCTTTATATAAATGCACCACGATCACCGTCCTCCATATCGCATTTATTTGTCATCGGATTGTCTTTCTATTAATTCTTTTAATTCATCAATAAAGACATTGATATCTTTAAATTGACGATATACAGAAGCAAACCTTACATAAGATACTTCGTCAATTTTCGCAAGTCGATCCATAATCATTTCCCCGACATCTTCTGTTTTCACTTCTGAGTTACCGATTCTACGTAGATCTTGTTCTATAGCAAATACTAATTCCTCTAATTGATTAAGGGCTACTGGACGCTTTTCACACGCTCGGATAAGACCTCGCAAAACTTTTTCACGGCTAAATTCCTCACGTGAGCCGTCTTTTTTCACGACGATCAACGGCATTTCTTCTACTTTTTCAAACGTAGTAAAACGATATGCACACGATTCACATTCTCGGCGTCTACGGATTGCTTTATTGTCATCTACTGGTCTTGAATCAATTACCTTTGTTCCATTAAACTGACATGCTGGACATTTCATATTTTTTCTCTCCTGATTGCAAAACATTTTAGTTTATCTATTATATCAAATAATGCTTTAAAAAATCGAAAAAATGCAGTGGAAATTCTCAGATGTATGATAAAAATACTGTTTTCATCCAATATAAGGTCGATACTAACAGAAAAAACAGACATATGTTCACAGTTACTTGATGTTTTTTCTCTTCTTAAACTAAAAAACCCTTTCTAGTACACTACTAGAAAGGGCCATATTATATTAAAATTAAGCGTTTACAGAAGCCATAAGAGCAGCTGCAACTTTTTTCGTTAAATCTACAACGCGTGTTGAATAACCCCACTCGTTATCGTACCAAGCAAGCACCTTCACTTTACGACTACCGATTACCATTGTAGTTAGGCCATCGATTGTAGCTGATGCTGGGTTCGTATTAAAATCTACTGATACCAATGGTTCCATTGTAAAGTCTAAGATTCCTTTTAGTGAACCAACTGATGCAGCTTTGAACGCTTCATTCACTTCTTCAACCGTAACATCTTTGTTTAAATCTACCACTAAATCTACTAATGAAACATTTGGTGTTGGAACACGAAGAGCCATACCATGTAACTTGCCTTCTAGTTCTGGTAATACTAGAGTTAGAGCTTTGGCAGCTCCTGTAGAAGTAGGGATAATTGAAGCCGCACAAGCACGAGCACGACGTAAGTCTTTATGTGGGTTATCAATATTTTTTTGATCATTTGTATATGAATGCACAGTTGTCATTAAACCGTTGTCGATGCCAAAAGTATCATTTAATACTTTTGCAACTGGCGCAAGACAGTTTGTAGTACAACTTGCGTTTGATATTACATCATGTTTTGTAAGGTCTAATTTTTCGTCATTAACACCCATTACAATTGTTACATCTTCATTTTTCCCAGGTGCTGTTAAAATAACTTTTTTAGCTCCTGCTTCTAGATGCAATGCTGCTTTTTCACGAGCATTGAATTTACCTGTTGCTTCGATAACGATATCAACATTCATTTCTTTCCAAGGTAAGTTCAAAGGATCACGTTCACTAATAAGTTCGACACGTTTACCATTTATGATTAGGGCTTTTTCTTCAAATTGAACATCCCCATCAAATCTTCCGTGATTTGTGTCATACTTAATCAAATGTGCTAACGTTTCAGCCGGGTAACTAGCATTAATTGCAACAATATTTAAATCATCTTGAAGTATCGCTTGACGGAACACCATGCGGCCAATACGGCCAAATCCGTTAATAGCAATAGAAACTGTCATGAATAATATCCTCCTGTAATTGCGTTATACTTATTTTATTAATTCGAAAATTAGTATAACACATTTTAGAGAAAGTAAAACCTATTATGATGAACATTTAAAAGTTAGTGAATTCTGATTTTTCTAAAATACATTATTTAAGTACATTCCACTTAATTAATATTTTATGCAATTGCTCTCTCGTTGATTCGAGCGATTTATTATTATATATTACTGCATCAGCACCTTTTTCCTTTTCGGATAACGGAAGTTGAGAACTAATTCTGGCCTTAGCATCTTTTTCAGATAAATTATTTCGTTCCATTAAACGCTTTAATTGTGTTTCTTCTGTGACAGATACAACTAAAATCTTCTCAACGAAATGTTGAAGGCGACTTTCAAATAATAATGGGATATCCATTACAATATCTTTTGCACCATTTTCTAGTAACTCATCACGTTGACGAAGCATTTCTTGGCGAATAGCCGGATGAATAATATCATTTAACGTTTTACGTGCTGCAGGTTCATGGAAGATAATGTCCCCTAGTTTAGGACGATTAAGTGTACCCTCATCCAGCAGCACTTCTTCGCCAAATGCCTCCACTATTTGTTTTAGCGTTTCTGTTCCAGGTTCAACTACAACACGCGCTACTAAATCAGCATCAATAATAGGTAAATTTAACTCTTTTAGCATTTCTGCTACTGTACTTTTACCACTCGCAATACTTCCAGTTAATCCAATAATCATCTATATCACACCTTTAATGTTGGCAATTTGGGCAATAAACTGAGTTTCTGCCACCAATTATCTTTTGTTTAGTATCTCCATTACAAGACGGACAAGTCTTTTTCCCATACATTTTTAATCGATGTTGCATACTACCCGCTTCACCATTAATATTTCGGTAATCCGAAATGGTCGAACCACCAACATCAATACTTTCTTGCAAAATATGAACAATTGTCTCAAAAAGTTCAATTTTACGTTCCTTACTGATTCGTGACAATTTACGTGCAGGATGAATATTCATTTTAAACAGCGCTTCTGTTGCATATATATTCCCGCAACCTGCAATCACATGTCCATCCATAATGACTTCTTTAACCGCCTTATTTGCATACTTCGTTAGATTTGCTTTATCAAGAAAATGAGATAGCGCTTCATCTGAAAAAGGTTCAGGAGCCATTTCAAGAAGTGGTGGATGCTCTGCTAGCTCATGTAAAAAGCGCATTTCACCAAAACGACGAATATCCGAATAGACAAGCCAGTTGTCATCATCGAATTGGATTAATACATGCGCATGCTTTAGAAATTTCTCTTCTGTAATATCACTAAGTTGCGATACATGGAACCATGCGCCCGTCATCCCTAAATGGTTGACGAGCAAATATGGGTTTCCTTCTTTCTCCAAGTGGAAAAAAATATATTTTGAGCGACGTTCAATACTTTTAATAGTCATTCCCTCAATCGCTTGTTGAAAAGAATCAGGATCAACTGCTTTTATAATACATTCTTTACCTTGCTCTTTCGCTTGTTTAATAACCTCTGAAATCGTCACACGATGAATCGTTTTACCTGTAACGACCGGTTGTAATGAACGCACCACACCTTCTACTTCTGGTAATTCCGGCATGCGATCACTCCTTTATTTTGTATCATACCAAGTTGGACCAAATGAAAAATCGGCTCTAAGTGGTACATTGAGTTCGAATGCTTTCCCCATTACTTCTGGAACTAATTTTTCAAGAATAGGAATTTCCTCTTTTGGTGCTTCAAAAATTAATTCATCGTGCACTTGGAGAAGCATTTTCGTTTGTAAGTTTTGTTCTTTTAATGCTGCGTCCATATCTATCATTGCTTTTTTTATAATATCTGCTGCACTACCTTGAATTGGCGTATTCATAGCAGTACGCTCAGCAAAACTACGTAAATTGAAGTTTGAACTTTTCAGGTCTGGCAAATAGCGACGACGATTTAAAATAGTTGTCACATATCCTTTTTCCTTCGCTTCTTCCACGATATTTTTCATATAGTCTTGTACACCTGGGAAGCTAGCAAAATAACGTTCAATGAAATCGGCTGCTTCTTTACGTGTAATATCTAAGTTTTGAGATAGACCGTAATCACTAATTCCATATACGATACCAAAGTTAACTGCTTTTGCTGCTCGACGCATATCCGATGTTACTTCCTCTTCAGCTACGTGGAATACATTCATCGCTGTATTTGTATGAATATCTGAACCATTTTGGAAAGCATTGATTAAGTTTTCATCACCACACATATGAGCTAATACACGTAACTCAATTTGTGAATAATCGGCTGCGAAAAGAAGCCATTCTGGGTTTGAAGGAACAAATGCTTGGCGAATTTTACGGCCCTCTTCAAGTCTTACAGGAATGTTTTGCAAATTCGGATCTGTAGAACTTAAGCGCCCTGTTGATGTTAATGCTTGCTGGAATCTTGTATGAATTTTTTGATCTTCTTCGTGAATTTCTTTTAATAATCCTTCTATATAGGTTGATTGCAACTTCCCAAGCTGACGGTACTGTAAAATATGACGAATAATTTCGTGTTCTGGCTCTAGTTTTTCTAATACATCCGCTGCTGTTGAATAACCTGTCTTTGTTTTCTTAATAACAGGTAAGCCCAATTTTTCGAACAGAATAACCCCTAGTTGTTTCGGTGAATTTATGTTGAAGGCTTGACCAGCAATCGAATAAATATCTTCTTCAATTGTTTTTAGTTTCGTTGTAAGATCGTGCCCCATTTCAATAAGTCTTTCACGATCAACTGTGATACCTTCACTTTCCATTTCACCTAAAATTGCAGCAAGTGGTAACTCTAATTGCTTATACAGCTCAAATTGTTCGTTTTCTCGAAGAAGTTGTTCTAACTTTGGCTGTAAAATGAATACCGCATTGGCTTTACGACAAGCATGCTCTGCGACAACTTCTATTGCCGGAGTCGCTTTCTTTGCACCTTTTCCGTATACATTGTCATTGGATAATACATCAGTATAACCAAATTCTCTTGAAATCGTCGCAACATCATCGGAAGGTATAGCGGGATTAACAATATATGCTGCTAAAAGCATATCGAATTCCACTCCTGCTAATTTAATTCCATCACGTAATAATGCGGCTTGTGCTGCTTTTGAATCAACCATATACTTCTGCTTTGAAGCATCTTCTAACCATTCTTTTAAAGATTCTGAAGCCAATGCTTTGTCATAAGGAAGATAATAAGCTTGCAAGTCATTTACTAATGCAATACCAAATCGTTCACAAGTATGATAGTGCTCATCAGCAAGTTCAATATGTACAGCCATCACATCTTGTAACTGCTCTGCTGATACATCTTCTAATATAGAAAAAGTTAGTTCTTTTGTTGTTGTTGCTTCTGATTGAAACTCGCTTTTTTCGATTAATGATTTAAATGATAAATCTTGCCATAAAGAAAACAACTCATCTACATTTGGACCATCGTACACTAAGTCATCAAGTGCAATAGTAATAGGTGATTGACGATCAATCGTCGCTAACTGTTTGCTCATTTTTGCTTGCTCTTCATTAGTGGTAAGTTTTTCTTTTAACTTTGCACCACTCACTTGCTCTACATTTTCATATAGTTCTTCGATTGTTGGATATTGTTTTAATAATTTGATGGCTGTTTTTTCACCGACACCAGGTACTCCAGGTATATTATCTGATGCATCACCCATTAGACCTTTCATATCGATAATTTGCTCTGGCGTTAAGCCATATTTTTCTTGAATATGATCCGGTGTATATTTTTCAATATCCGTCATACCTTTACGCGTAATATAGACAGTTGTATTTTCTGATGCAAGCTGCGTTAAGTCTTTATCCCCGCTAACAATGATTACTTGTAGCTTTTGTTCTTCAGCTTTTCTACTTAAAGTACCGATAATATCATCTGCTTCGTACATTTCTAGTTCATATTGTTTAATACGATATGCATCTAATAATTTACGTAAATACGGGAATTGTTCTGATAATTCAGGTGGTGTTTTCTGACGCCCACCTTTATATTCTCCGTATGTAGAATGACGGAACGTCGTTTTACCAGCATCAAATGCAACAAGCATTTTCGTTGGTTTCTCCTCTTCTAATATTTTCTGTAACATCGTAGTAAAGCCATAAACGGCATTTGTGTGAATACCGCTATCATTTGTTAGTAATGGTAATGCAAAAAATGCTCGATACGCTAAGCTATTGCCATCTAAAAGTAGTAGCTTTTCCTTTGTCATATATACACTCTCCTCTTACATTTTCTCTATTTTGAGCTGATTCTTTATATGTTATTATGCACGGAATTTCTTTTTTCCTAAACGTCAAAAAGCCGTCTCCTCCTTCTATCTTACCACGCGTGGAAGTAGAAAGGAAAATGACGACTGATGAAAATACGAAAAAATGTTCGTATTATATAATTACTGTATTCTGCTCTTTAAATACTAAAAAAGAATCTAGGATAACCTAGATTCTCACTTCCAAAAACACTGGTTGAAGGGGGCTTCGAATATTATATTAACAAAGGATTATGAAGAGTATATATATAAATTGTAAACATTGTGTTAATTTGGTTGTTTTTCCGGCAAAATAACACGCATTGTCGTTCCTTTACCAACTTCACTCTCCACTTGAATTTTACCGTGGTGCGCCTCTATTAAATGCTTAACAATTGCAAGACCAAGACCTGTTCCACCTGAATTACGACTACGTGCTCGGTCGACACGGTAGAAACGTTCAAAAATTCTTGGGATTTCAGGTTTTTCAATTCCAATTCCCTCATCGATTATTTCAATGACACCACTTTTATTTTGTTCATATAATTTTACTTTAATTTTCGTATTCTCTGGTGAGTAAGTAGTCGCATTTGTCATTAAATTCATCACTACCTGAATTAATCGGTTTGCATCACCTTCAACTACAACATCCTGCTCAATTTCCGCTTCGAAAGATATGTTTTTTTCCTCAAGACGTGGCACTGTCATTTCAGTCGCCCTTACAATTACATCCTTTAGACTTGTACGCTCAATATTGACAGTAAAACCATGCTTTTCAATTTTCGATAACTCAAGCAAATCTAAAATTAGCATCTGAAGGCGATTACTCTCTTTATTAATAATTTCTAAGAAGGATAATAATGTACCTTGGTCTTTGTAAGCACCGTCTAATAATGTTTCAGAAAATCCTTTTATCGATGTAATTGGGGTACGTAATTCATGTGATACATTTGCTACAAAATCCTTGCGTATTTGCTCTAGCTTTTTCAATTCCGAAATATCGTGCATGATAATTACAATCCCTAGCCAGTGACCGTGTTCTCCTATTACTGGCGCTCCATATACTTCCATATGGTGGAATTCTTGTTGGATTTCTATTTGCATTTGTTTACGGTATGTTATTTCTGTCATAAAGACGTGGTCAACAAATTGCTCTAATTCATTCGGTAATCCTAATTCTCGGAACACCTGTTTATAGACTGTATCATGAGGCACATCGAATAATTCTAAAAACACTTTATTAACAATAGATACATGCCCTTCCTTACCAATCATTATTAGTGCACTACCCATATTTTCTATCAGCGTTTTTAGACGTTCTTGCTCCATCTCACGAATCATCATAATATCTTGCAAGTTACGAGCAAGGACATTAACCGCATTACTTAGTTGTATAGTTGGTGATTCTACATTTTCATATGCCCTTGCACGATAATTTCCTTTTGCCAACTCTAACGCTGTATTTGTTACATTATCTATAGGCTGAGCCAAATTCTTTATCAAGCGCGAAGTAATAACCATAAGTAGTATAAAGGTTATTATCAAAGTGACAATAAGCATAATCCATAGACGAATTCTTATATCCGATAATTCATTTCCACCAAAATCAAGCGGCAGGGCATTTATAATAGCCTGTTCTTGATCTACAGTTAAATCAATACTTTGCTTTTCTAATGCACTTAAAATATTTTCATGTGATCGAATGGAATTAGAGCGTATAGAATCCTCGACATATACAGGAAAAAGCTGGCCTAGTATAAAACCAAGACCAGCTAACGCTGTACCATACAGAAATCCAAAAGCAATGAGCAACCTAATTTTAAGAGTTTTCATCATAGCTTCGGCTCCTCAAATTTATAGCCTAAACCTCTTATTGTTTTAATGAATTTTGGTTTCCGACTATTTTCTTCAATTTGTTCACGTAAGTGACTAATGTGTACATCAACAATCCGCGTATCTCCTGCAAAATCATAATTCCATACAGCACTTAATAGCTGATCGCGAGTTAACACACGATTTTTATTTTCTAATAAATAGACAAGAAGTTCAAATTCTTTTGGCGTGAATTCTAACACTTCCTCTCCTAAGAAAGCTTCAAATCGATCAGGTAATACTTGCAGTTGTCCAAATGAATAGGTTTGTTCAACATGCTCTTCTTCTTCCTTCACTACTTCTGTCACTTTAGAACGGCGTAATACCGCTTTAACCCTAGCCATTACTTCACGTGGACTGAATGGCTTTGTCATGTAATCATCTGCTCCAAGCTCAAGACCAAGTACTTTATCGAACTCATCGTCTTTTGCTGTTAACATAATAATTGGTGTATTGATTTTCTTGATGCGTAGCTCTTTACAAACTTCCATGCCGTCCATTTTAGGTAACATTAAGTCTAATAAAATTAAATCTGGCTTTTCCAAAATCGCTTTGTGTAAGCCATCTTTCCCATCGTTTGCAACTACTACTTCATATCCTGCTTGTTGGAGATTGTATTGTAATAATGTTGCAATTGAAATTTCATCTTCTACTACAAGTATTTTATATGTCATGTTTTTTCCCCCGCAATTGATTTGAAACCCCCATTTCAAACCTTTGCTACTAGATTTCTTCTTTCTTGTTTACAGAATCATCTTGTTCACGATTCGGCGGATTTACTGTTACTTTACCTTGCATCACTAGCAGGTCTTCATCATTACGTCCTTCAATATTCACAGTCACTTCATTAAGCTCTATATTCACTGCGATTACTTCAAGTAAAATATGAATCGTATCATAATGATATACTGGTTGCGGATATTCAAATTGTTGCGAAGTAATATAAGAACCAGGACCCGGAATATATTTTGAAATAGCTGATGTTACCACACCATTCAACATGATTGTAGGTACTACAGGTTTTTGAAAACTAGTCTGTGAGGTAAAGTCATGTTGTATGTATAGAGGATTACTGTCATTGGTTAAGCCGAGATATAATAGTAAGTCTTTATCTTCGATTTTCTCCGTTAGCTGTAATGACTCGCCAACAGACAACTCTTGAATTTTTCTACCTAACTTTCTCTTCTTGCCAAGTAACACAATATTCCCCCTTAAATAATTTGGTATTTCAATAGTATCAATAATCAGTAAAAAAAGACAGTATGATTGCATACATATATCATATAATCTGAATTTTTTTATACCAGAAAAAAAACGAGTAGGTAACAACCTGCTCGTTAATAAAGTATATTAAGCAAGAACTTTCATAACGTTTTTAACTGCTTCTGCAGAGTTATCTAAAGCCTCTTTTTCTTCAGTTGTTAAATCTAATTCAATAATTCTTTCGATGCCGTTAGCACCAAGAATAGTTGGTACACCAAGGTAAATATCATTGTAACCATATTCGCCTTCTAAGTAAGCGATTGATGGTAATACACGACGTTGGTCTTTAATTATTGCTTCAGTCATTTCAACTAACGCTGCAGCTGGAGCATAGTAAGCAGAACCGTTACCAAGAAGGTTTACGATTTCAGCACCACCGTTACGTGTACGAGTAACGATTTCTTCTAAACGCTCAGGAGCGATTAGTTTTTCTAGTGGAATACCACCAGCGAATGAGTAGCGAGTAAGCGGAACCATAGTGTCACCATGACCACCAAGAACAACACCAGTAATATCTTTAACTGAGATGTTTAACTCTTCTGCGATGAATGCACGGAAACGAGCTGAATCAAGAACACCCGATTGACCGATTACGCGGTTTTTAGGGAAACCAGATTCTTTGTAAACTGTGTAAGTCATTGCATCAACTGGGTTTGTTAATACGATGATTGTTGCTTCTGGAGAGTATTTTACAATTTCTTTTGTTACTGCTTTCATAACGCTTTGATTGATCAGAACTAAATCATCGCGACTCATTCCTGGTTTACGAGCAACTCCAGCAGTAATGATTACTACGTCAGAATCAGCAGTATCAGCATAATCAGAAGTACCCTTTACACGTGCGTCAAAACCTTGTACTGGAGAAGCTTCGAACATGTCAAGAGCTTTACCTTTTGTTGGATTTTCAGCTTGTGGAATATCTACTAATACAACGTCACCAAGTTCCTTTTGTGCAACTAAAAAAGCAGATGTAGCGCCAGTGAAGCCCCCACCAATTACAGAAATTTTACTACGTTTCAAAGTCATTCGAATACACTCCTTTGATAATAAATATAAAGAGGGAAAAGGGGAAAAAATCCCCAATCCCCTCATTCATCTAGTCTAATATTACAGGTTTTTAATTAATTCGTCAGCAAATGCAGAACATTTAACTTCTGTAGCGCCGTCCATTAGACGAGCAAAGTCGTAAGTTACAACTTTAGAAGCAATTGTTTTTTCTACTGATGCAGTTACTAAATCTGCAGCTTCTTTCCAGCCTAGGTGTTCAAGCATAAGAACGCCAGAAAGTAATACTGAAGATGGGTTTACTTTATCTTGTCCAGCATATTTTGGTGCTGTTCCGTGAGTAGCTTCGAAGATCGCATGTCCACTAACGTAGTTGATGTTAGCTCCTGGAGCGATACCGATACCACCAACTTGAGCAGCTAAAGCGTCAGAGATGTAGTCACCGTTTAAGTTCATAGTTGCTACAACATCAAACTCTTTTGGACGAGTTAAGATTTGTTGTAAGAAGATATCAGCAATCGAATCTTTTACTAAGATTTTACCAGCAGCAAGTGCTTCTGCTTGTGCTTTATCAGCAGCTTCAGCGCCTTCAGCTTCTTTGATTGCATCATATTGGTTCCAAGTGAATGTTTGGTCAGCAAATTCAGTTTCAGCTAATTCGTAGCCCCAAGTTTTGAATCCACCTTCAGTGAACTTCATGATGTTACCTTTGTGTACTAAAGTTAAAGATTCGCGTTTTTCAGTAATAGCATAGTTGATAGCTGCGCGAACTAAACGTTGTGTACCTTCTTTAGATATTGGTTTAATACCGATACCTGAAGTTTCTGGGAAACGGATTTTGTTAACACCCATTTCAGTTTGAAGGAAGTTGATAAGTTTTTTAACTTCATCTGAACCTTCAGCATATTCAATACCAGCATAGATATCTTCTGTGTTTTCACGGAAAATAACCATATCAGTGTCTTCAGGACGTTTAACTGGAGAAGGCACACCTTCGAAGTAACGTACAGGACGTAAACAAACATAAAGGTCAAGTTGTTGACGTAATGCTACGTTTAGAGAACGGATACCGCCACCGATTGGTGTAGTAAGAGGTCCTTTAATTGCGATTAAGTATTCATTGATAGCGTCAAGAGTTGCTTGTGGTAACCATTCGCCAGTTTGGTCGAATGCTTTTTGTCCAGCAAGTACTTCTTTCCACTCGATAGATTTTTCGCCATTGTAAGCTTGTTTTACTGCTGCATCGATTACGCGTGATGCTGCTGCCCAAATATCTGGACCGATTCCGTCACCTTCGATGAATGGAATGATTGGATTGTTTGGTACTTTAAGTACGCCTTTTTCAACTACGATTTTACCGTTAGACATGAACTTGTTGCCTCCTAATATTCATAATCAAAGGGCAGGTGCCAAAACCTAGCACCGCCCTTGACTTTTTTATTATACCAATTATCTTTCGTTTACAGGTACATATTTTTGCATTCCTGGTCCAACATACTCTGCACGTGGACGAATTAAACGATTGTTAGCATATTGTTCGAAAATGTGAGCTACCCATCCAGATACGCGTGAAACCGCGAAGATTGGAGTGAATAAATCGTGATCGATACCTAAAGAGTGGTATACAGATGCTGAATAGAAATCTACGTTTGGTGGTAGATTTTTTTGTCCAGTCACCATTTCATGGATTTTCACTGACATTTCGTAATATTCAGGTTGACCAGTTAATTTAGTTAACTTTTCAGACATAACTTTTAAATGTGGAGCACGTGGATCACCTTTGCGGTAAACGCGGTGTCCGAAGCCCATGATTTTAACTTTATTAGCTAATTTATCGTTGATATAATCTTCAACTTTATCAACTGAACCAATTTCAGATAGCATTTTCATTACTTGTTCGTTAGCGCCACCATGTAAAGGACCTTTAAGTGCGCCAATTGCAGCTGTAACACCTGAATATACATCAGATAATGTAGCTACACATACACGAGCAGTAAATGTAGATGCATTTAATTCGTGGTCAGCATGTAATACTAATGCTTTGTTGAATGCTTCAACAGCGATTGCTTCTGGTTCTTTACCAGATAACATATAAAGGAAGTTTGCAGCGTAACTTAACTCTTTTTTAGGCGCTACAGGCTCTAAACCTGCACGAATACGAGAGAACGCAGTTACAACAGTAGAAATTCTAGCTTGCAACTTGATTGCTTTACGATAGTTCGCTTCGTCAGACATATCCTCAGCATCTTCATCATATAAAGCTAGTAAAGAAACTGCTGTGCGTAATGCAGCCATTGGGTGAACAGATTTGATGTCATAAGTTTTAAAGTGATCTAATACCGCTTGTGGCACTTCCATATTGTCAGCTAATTGTTGTTTCAATTCAGCTAATTCGTCTGCTTTAGGAAGACGTGTGTGCCATAGTAAGTAAACTACCTCTTCAAAAGATGCATTGTCTGCTAAGTCATCAATATTGTAGCCAACATATGTAAGAGTATCATCAATTATAGAACTGATTTTAGTCTCTGCTGCTACGACACCTTCTAATCCGCGTGTTGCTGTCATAATATATCGCTCCTTCTCCAAATGTATTAGATAACATTCATAAAACCAAATAAATGCAACCTATATTTTTTCGATATGAACCTATAAGTAAATCGCTTACATTGCTATTATAATAAATTTTGACGGCTTTGTGAATGAAAAGGCCATATTTCGTTCAAAAAACTAAATTTAGACAGAAACATTGTATTTTGTAGAAAAAAATTAACATTAACTAGGATGGAAAAATCATATTTTTTAAAGGATGATGTTTTGTTACAAGAAAAAATCAAAAAAACTACCATGTATCGAATCCAATTATTCATACTAATCGCTCTACTATTAGTGTTAGCTTGGTTAGTTTTACCTGTATCTCTTGCTATTTTAACGGCATATTTCGCATATCCATTACTAAAGTATTTAAATTCAACATTAAGACTGCCTAGATGGCTAGCAGCATTAGCTACTGAAGTTATTATATTATCCAGTTTCATCGCAACTATACTATTTTTAACTTCTGTTTTAATCGAAACTTTACCTGAGATTAAACGTATAATTACCCAAGTTGAGTTCTTCTCTGATATGCAATCCATGCTACTCATTAATCTGCAAGAGAAATTTGTTTCCCTAGTAGATATGGCTATGGAATCGCTCGTAAATATTGTACAATCCACCTTCCAGAATCTAATTAATTTTACTTTTTATCTAGTAGCCTTGTATTTTGCTTTATATGAAACAAGCAGGAATAGATTATGGTTCTTTATCTATTTACCTGCTCGCTTTAGAAAACCTATTCAACGTGTTTATGAAGAAGCTTCCCAACTATTCGGTTATTTTCTGTCAGTAGAATTACGTTTATTACTCCTGACATTCGCTCTTTTATCCGTAGGCTTAATGGTACTTGGTTTTTCATTTCCCGTTGGAAAAGCATTACTCATCTCTGTAGCAGATAGCCTTCCCTTTTTAGGAATTGGTATCTTCCTAATTCCAATGAGTATATATTTTTTTATAACAGGTAATCAATTGCTTTGCGTATATTTATTGATTCTCTATGCGATAATTCAGCTTTCAAGACAATTCGCTGAATCGTATATGTGGGCGTCAACATTACATATCCGTTCCGTTCACGCGTTTATGATAAGTGCCATTAGTTTATTGCTCTTTGGCATCGCAGGTATTTTAATTAGTCCATTCTTATTATTACTTGCTGTAAAATTAAGAAACCATCCTATTTTTGAATCAAAATAACTTGACCGTTTTTCATCTTTTTACGTAACCAATAATAAAGAATTGGTTTAAAGAGATTTCTTGTAGGGCCGAAGACCAGAAGAAGACCAATAATATCGGATACAAAACCTGGCAAGACTAAAAACAATCCACCAATAAATATTAGTAAACCATTAATCATGGCATTACCTGGTGGTTGTCCATTTTGGATCGCTTGTTGAATATCCTTAAAAGCTTTAACTCCTTGCGTTTTAGCTAAATAGATCCCTAATATACCTGTGACAATAATTAAGACTAGCGTATACATGGCACCAATTAGTTTTCCGGAAATTAATACAACCGCAATTTCAATTATAGGAATCAACAAAAGAAATAGTAGAATTTTACGCAATTTATTCACCTCTTTTTAAAAAACAACCTCAGCTCAAATGCGCTGAGGTTGTTTGTTTATTATAAAATACTTGAACGTCCGTAGTAGATAACTCCAGATACTGCATCGATTGATAACTCTTGTCCATCGCTAATCATTGTTGTCGCGTCTTTCACACCTACAATAACAGGAATACCTAGACTTAAGCCAACAACTGCAGCATGACTTGTTAGTCCACCTTCTTCAGTAATTAACCCTGCGCATTTAGAGATAGCTGGCATCATATCACGATCAGAACCAATCGTTACAATAATTTTGCCTTCAGTATCTTGTGCCAGTGCTTGCTCAGCATTTCTGACAACTAAAGCTTTACCTATAGCAGCAGATTTACCAATCCCTTGACCTTTAGTAAGCATATCGCCAATTACATGAACTTTCATCAAGTTAGTCGTACCCGCTTCACCTACTGGCACACCAGCTGTAATAACAACTAAATCACCGTGATGAACATAGCCTTTGTTCAAACTTTCTTGAACAGTTAGCTCTAAAATTTCATCCGTTGAACTTACTTTTGGTCCAACGATAGGGAATACACCCCATACAAGAGCTAGTTTGCGACAAGTTTGTTCTGATGATGTAACTGAAATAATTGGTACACCTGGACGGTATTTAGCGATCATACGTGCAGTATGGCCACTTTCAGTTGGTGCTAATATAGCTGAAACTTGTAAGTTAAGTGAAGTGTAAGCAACCGCTTGGCTAATCGCCTCAGTCATACTAGCACCTTTCTCACGGCTACGTTTACTAACGATCGCACGGTGATCCAATGAATCCTCTATACGATTAGCAATTTTATACATTGTTTTTACAGATTCTACCGGATAAAGTCCAGCAGCTGTTTCACCAGAAAGCATGATTGCATCTGTACCATCTAAGATTGCATTCGCTACGTCACTTGCTTCAGCTCGAGTAGGACGAGGGTTACGCTGCATTGAATCCAGCATTTGTGTTGCTGTAATAACTGGTTTTCCTACTGTGTTACATTTTTGGATAAGATTTTTTTGAACAATAGGTACTTCTTCTGCTGGAATTTCAACTCCAAGGTCACCACGAGCAACCATTAAACCGTCGGAAACTTGAATGATTTCATCGATATTATCGACACCTTCTTGATTCTCGATTTTCGGAATAATTTGGATATGTCCACCATTGTTATTTTCTAACAACTCACGGATTTCCAATACATCTGATGAACGACGTACAAATGAAGCAGCGATAAAGTCTACACCTTGTTCGATACCAAATAGAATATCTTGTGCATCCTTTTCCGTAATACCTGGTAATTGTACTGAAACGCCTGGTACATTCACGCCTTTTTTATTTTTTAGTACGCCTGCATTTTCAACTACAGTATGAATTAGTCCAGCCTCGGTATCTTTACCAGTTACACGTAATTCAATTAGACCATCATCTAATAAAATGGTTGAACCTTCTTCAACATCATCGATAAGTTTTTCGTACGTAATAGAGAAAATTTCTTTATTGCCAAGTACTTCCGTCATGGAAATATCAATTGTTTGACCTGTTACTAATTCTACAGCGCCATCTTCCATTGAATGCGTACGAATTTCAGGACCTTTTGTATCAAGTAAAATAGCCACAACTTGTCCAGTCTTTTTCGCTGCTTCACGAATGCTCTCGATTCTTGCTGCGTGTTCTTCATGATTACCATGCGAAAAATTCAAACGAGCTACGTTCATACCTGCTTCGATTAATTGCACTAAAATTTCTTGCGATTCACTAGCGGGACCAATAGTACATACAATTTTTGTTTTTCTCATCTGTTCGACCACTCCAATTTAATTAAATCGATAATTCTTTTGATAAAGTGTACATTGACAAGTCTGTATTACGTTCTTTCTTAAATGCCTCTTCTAAGTCATAGTCTACCACCACATGGTTTCTCATGCCAACTGCAAGACCACCGCGATTCTCAATTAATAATTCTACTGCTCTCGCAGCGAAAGTACTTGCTAGTACACGGTCACGTGCTGTCGGCGATCCACCACGTTGGATATGACCCAAAACTGAAACTCTTGTTTCAATATCTTTTTCTGAAAGTTTTTTTGCCAGATCACTCGCTGACATAACCCCTTCAGCAACTATAATAATACTGTGCTTTTTCCCTCTGTCATAACCTTGTTCTAAACGTGTGACAAGTTCGTCTAAATCATGTTGTACTTCAGGAATCAAAATCGTTTCAGCACCACCAGCTAGACCAGCCCATAAAGCCAAGTCACCTGCATCGCGACCCATTACTTCAATGATAAATGTGCGTTCATGAGATGTTGCTGTATCACGAATTTTATCAATACAATCTATTACAGTATTCAAAGCTGTATCAAAGCCTATCGTATAATCTGTTCCCGGAATATCATTATCAATTGTTCCCGGCACACCTACACAAGGGAAACCACGCTTTGTTAACGCCAAAGCCCCTTGATAAGAACCGTCTCCACCGATAACAACTAACCCTTCGATACCATGCTTTTTCAACTGTTCAATCGCTTTGAGTTGTCCTTCTTCTGTTTTGAATTCTAGACAACGTGCAGAATGTAATTTCGTACCCCCACGTTGAATAATATCCCCTACAGAACCGCGATCTAAACTTTCAATTTGTCCATCTATCAGTCCTTGATAGCCATAGTAAATACCTGCAACTTCTAAATCATGATATAAAGCTTTCCTGACAACTGCGCGGACAGCTGCATTCATGCCTGGTGCATCTCCACCACTTGTTAAAACACCAATTTTTTTCATATGATTCATTCCTCCTACAAGCGTCACTATTAAGACATTAACACGAAATAGTATTCTGTGTCAGTATTGCGTCGAAAGAAATAGGCTGTTTCATGTATCTAATTAATTTAAATTGATACAGATTCAGCCCACCCTTATATTTAATTGTTACTATTCAATGTAGTTATACCCCAATAGCTCAAAATTTATTATAACGATTTGTTACTATTCAGTGTATACTCCAATAGCTCTAAATTTATTATAACGATTTTCAATTAGTTCATCGGCTGGTATATTTTTCAGTTTTTCTAATGAATCACTAAGAACCATCTTCATATTAAGCGCTTGTTGCACTACATCATTATGCGCTCCACCTAACACTTCAGGAATAATTTCATCTATAATTTCCATTTCCTTTAAGTTCGGTGCAGTAATACGCATAGCTTCTGCAGCTTTTTGTGCTAAAGTCGCATCCTTCCATAAAATCGAAGCAGCTCCTTCTGGTGAAATAACAGACAAAGTTGCATTTTCTAACATGTGAATTTGGTTAGCTACACAAAGAGCAAGTGCACCACCACTACCACCTTCACCTATAACTATACTGATGACTGGAACTTTTAACCCCGCCATTTCGAATAAATTACGCGCTATAGCTTCACTTTGTCCACGTTGTTCTGCCGCTTTACCAGGATACGCACCTTTTGTATCGATCATGCATATGATTGGTCTTGAAAATTTCTCAGCTTGCTTCATTAGGCGTAGAGCCTTTCTATAGCCTTCCGGATGTGGCATACCGAAATTACGTCGAATATTCTCTTTTGTATCCTTCCCTCTTTGATGGCCAATAATTGTAATTGGTCGGCCTTCAAAAGAGGCTATACCTCCGATAATCGCCTCATCATCACCAAAGTTTCGATCACCATGAAACTCGATGAAATCATCAAAAATAGCATTAATATAATCTTTTGTCGTTGGACGCTCAGGATGTCTAGCAATTTGCACTCGGTCCCAAGGTTGGATATTATCATAAATTTCTTTAGCTAATTTACTAAAACGGTCCTCAAGTTGACTAATCTCTTTCGACATATCAACATCTGCATTAGCCGTGAATTCTTTTAACTCATTAATTTTTTCACGAAGCTGCATAAGTGGTGCTTCGAACGGTAAGTATTTCACCATTATTATTGCGCCTCCTTTACATGAAGCTTAACAATTGTTGAAACTGTTTTGCGCATATCTTTACGATTTACCACTGCATCTAACTGACCGTGAGCCAATAAAAATTCCGCAGTTTGGAAATCTTCCGGTAATTTTTCACGAACTGTCTGTTCAATAACACGACGCCCCGCAAAGCCGATTAACGCTTTTGGCTCAGCTAAATTAATATCCCCAAGAGAAGCAAAACTTGCAGAAACACCTCCAGTTGTCGGGTGTGTCATGATTGAAATAAATAAATGGCCTTCTGCACTATGGCGTTGTAAGGCAACACTCGTTTTCGCCATTTGCATAAGAGATAACACGCCTTCTTGCATACGAGCTCCACCACTCGCTGTGAAAATGATAAATGGTGCACTTAGTTCAGTCGCCTTTTCAATTGCACGGGTGATCTTCTCACCAACTACAGAACCCATTGACCCCATACGGAAATGTGAATCCATAATCGCTACAACGATTTGTTCGCCATCTAACTCACCGATACCTGTTAATACTGCTTCATTTAATCCTGTTTTCTTTATATCTGATTGAATCTTTTCTATATAGCTAGGAAACTCTAATGGATTAATAGAAACTAAATGATCATCCAATGATTTAAATGTACCTTCATCAAAGAAAATTTCAACACGCTCTTGTGCTGTCATTTTGTAATGATGGTCACACTTTGAACAAACTTTTAATCCTTTCATTAAATCCTTTGTTAACTCCACATGACGACAATCAGGACATTTTGTCATGATTCCTTCTGGTACATCATGTTCTTCACGCTTCATAGAAATACGCGCTTTATTTTTAATTTTATTGGTTTTAAATAAATCTTTTATACTCATAAAATATCTCTCCCCTTATGTAGCAACTCGGCCCATTTTTCAAACCAGCTTATTGCTTCAGCAGTATTTCCTATCATTAATTCACTTATAAAGGCTTGTAACATAGGCTGTTCATGCTCGGTAGAAAGTCCACTATACATCTCTTTTCCATATTGCTTTAACAGAATCCACATTTTCAGTACAAGGCGATTTTCTGATGTGATAACGATTTCCCTTATAACATCTTCGCGCGCAATTACACCCTCAGTTTCAAGATTACGCAACAAACTTTCCCATACTGGTAACTTTCGTAATGTTTCATTAGAAGACACGATACGAATTGCATCACGTTCAAGAATTTTTCGTGTTTCATTCACATTTTCTAAATCTGTTCCTTCTTGCAAAATGAAGGTAGACAATACTTCTACTAATTTATGATTTCGAAAATCGGTTAAGAATGTCCCTTCGCCTCTACGCGTTTCAATGAGTCCAAGTAGCTCTAAACTGCGTAGTGCTTCTCTTACAGATGACCTTCCAACATTCAAACGCTCAGCTAGTACACGCTCTGATGGAATTTTACCACCTGCCGGAATATTTTCATCACGTATTAAAGCTCGTAGTTCACTGACAATTTGTATAAACATTTTAGAAGTTGGTTTTTCTGCACTCATCGAATTTCTCCTTGGACAATATAAGTTGTAAAAAAGTGGTCTGACCACTTTTGATAATAGCATACATAAAATCTTTCGAAGAGTAAAGTAAAAATAAAAAACTGTGCAAAAATCACACAGTTTTAGTCGTTTAATCTATTTTTCAGTTAGTTCCGTTATTAATTTCTTTACAATCATCTGCGCCTTACCGTTACGTAGCTCTACAAAACCTTCTGCCAAAACAATCTGTTCCTCTTGTAACCATTCTTGAATCTGGCTATATTCACGAGGAAAGATAGTTATTGAAAGCATGCCAGATTCATCTTCAAGGTCAATAAACGCCATTTGTTCGCCTTTTTTCGTACGAATTTGCTTAATCCCTGAAACGATTCCGAGCATTTTCGCATATTTTCGACCTTGAATTTGTAAAATATCCGCAGCAGACATGGAATCTAGTTGCAATTCTTTCTTTAATTTCAAAATTGGGTGCTCTGACATATAAAATCCAAGCACCTCTTTTTCATATTGCAACATTAACTTTTCTGGCATCATGCTTGCGTTTGCATATTTGGGTTTTCCGAATAAAAAATCGCCATCGCTTAATAAACTCTCTTCATCATTTGGTCGATATAAATTAGCATGCTTGACTACTGCTTCAATAGAAGCTAAAAGTTGACCACGATCTCGCCCAAAGTCATCCAGCGCACCAGCCTTTATTAATGGTTCCAATGCTTTTCTAGTAAAATGAACACCAGTCATATCAAGCGCAAAATCAAATAAATCAGCCCAGTTGGAATGACCGTTTTTACGTAAGCTTAAAAGTTTTGTTAAAAATGAATGTGGTACACCTTTTATTGCAGAAAGCGCAAAACGAATAGCACCATTCTCTACTCGGAATGTACGACCGCTATGATGAATAGATGGTGGCAATACAGTTATTCCTTTTTGTTTAACCTCTTGCAATAAGCGCATAAGACGATCTTGATTTCCTATAGTACTTGTCAAAAGTGCAGCGTAAAAATACGTAGGAAAATTCGCTTTTAAATACGCCATATGATAAGTAATGACACTATATGCGACGGCATGACTTTTTGGAAAACCGTAATTTGCAAAACGAACAATTAAATCGTAAACTTCCACCGCTACTTGCTCAGTAAACCCTTTTGCTACAGAGTTTTTCACGAAATGTTGTTGTTCAGCATCTAATATTTCCTTCTTCTTTTTACTAACTGCTCGACGTAAAATATCTGCTTCTCCCATCGTAAATCCTGCCATCACTGAAGCAATTTGCATGATTTGTTCCTGATACACAATGACACCATACGTCTCTCTTAATATAGGTTCAAGTACTGGATGTGGCATGATTACAGCTTCGCCACCGTGCTTCCTTTTACTATAAACAGGAATAAAATCCATTGGACCTGGACGATACAGTGCAATGATTGCCACGATATCTTGAAAAACAGTTGGCGTTATGTCACGTAATGCTTGGCGCATACCATCAGACTCTAATTGGAAAACACCTGTTGTATCGCCTTGTTGCAACAACTTGAAGGTCGAGGGATCATGTAATGGAATTTTTTCAAAGTCAAGAAACTTCCTTGTATCGTAGTAAATCATTGAACGGATACGCTCTAAAATGGTCAAATTACGTAAACCTAGGAAATCCATTTTTAATAAGCCGATGGATTCTACTTCTTGCATCGGCCATTGCGTTATATAGAGCCCATCGTTACCTGGCTCAATAGGAACAATATTTACTAAAGGCTCTGGAGAAAGTACAACACCCGCGGCATGCGTCGACGCATTTCGTGGCAAACCTTCTAAATTTAAAGCAACTTCAATCCATTTTCGACGTATATCTGAAGCTGCAATCCAATCACGTAATGCCGCAGAATCCTCTAAGGCTTCTCTTAAAGTAATTCCAACCTTATTAGGAATAAGCGAAGAAATTGTCGACATCTCTTCACTCGTGAATCCGAATACACGTGCTACATCTCTAGCAACTGCTTTAGCAGATAGCGTACCGAATGTAATGATTTGTGATGTATATGTTTTTCCATATTTATCAGCAACATACTGAATCACTTCTTGCCGACGATGATCTGCAAAATCAACGTCAATATCTGGCATGGTAATTCGCTCTGGATTTAAGAACCGTTCGAATAATAAACCATATTGTAGTGGATCAACATCTGTAATTCGTAATGTATAGGCAACAAGTGAACTTGCTGACGAACCACGGCCTGGTCCTGTTAAAATTTGCTTACTTTTCGCGTATTGAATATAGTCCGAAACAATTAAAAAGTAATCTGCATAACCCATTTCTTGAATAATTCCTAATTCATAATGCAGTCTTTCGATATAATCAGTACTGGCATTTGGTACCCGTTCTTGTAGTCCTCTTAAGCTATTTGCTTCAAGTAAAGAAAAAGCTGTCTCATTATTTGGTGTTGGAAACTTAGGCATCAAAAATTTGTCGAATGCTAGATTAACCTGACAACTAAGTAACATTTCCTCGGCAGACAAAAGCCACTCAGGATAATCTGCAAACCAATCCTGCCATTGGCTGTTATGAGGTACAAACTGTTGGCGCTCACGTGCGGTCAATTGATCACTAACGTTCATCTTCATCCCTTGTTCAATAGCTTTAGCTACTTCAAAAGAAAAAGCATGTTCCTCACGCATAAATGTACATAGTTGAGTCGCACAAATAGGTAATTCTTGTTCGTGGCAATAGCTAATTATGTTCTGTTCTATATCAGATTTCAAACCACCAGGTCTGTCAATCCCAACATATAATCTACCTTTACCAAAAATAGCTTGTAGAGCTTGTACATCTTCAAACGAACCTTCAGTTGTCCAGTCCGGTGAAGTCATAGGTATCATCAGTATGCAGCCCTCTTGATAACCTTCAAGCCAGCGTAACGGTAATACTTCTCCCTCACGAATAGACATAGCTGAAGTTACTTTCAGTAAATGTTGATAACCTTGCTGTGTAGCCGCATATAAAACGACTGATCGTACTTGCTGTTCGCCAAATTGTACACGAACGGTTAAACCAACAACTGGATGAATCTCAGCTTTTTTTAATGCACGCCAAAAAGGCAACAAGCCGTACAATTTAGAATTGACGATTGCTGCTGCCTTCGCATGTTCTTGCTGTAAGAAAGAAATGAGCTCATCAATGCGAATCGTACTTTTTAACATATCCGCAGCCGTCACAATTTGTGGATATACATTTTGCAACTTCATCTCTTCCTTTCGATAGTTAGTATTTTGCACAAAGCTCTTTTAATTTCGAGATAACCTCTTCTGATTCTTCCCATTTATAAATAGTTGCGCCAGATGCCATTGGGTGGCCTCCACCATTATATTGTTTTGCAAGAGTATTAATAATTGGTCCTTTTGAACGTAAGCGAACACGAATTTGATCTGCCTCTTCAACAAAAATCACCCAGGCCTTAATTCCTTTAACATTACCTAATGACCCTACTAAAAGAGACGTATCGGAAGCAGACACGCTAAATTGCTCTAAAACTTCAATTGTTAATTTAATATAAGCTGCTCCATTATCATCCATCACAAAATTTTGGAATATATAACCTTGCATATGCAGCAATTCTCGGCTCAATTCATACATACCATCAAATAATTCTGTACGATCAAAATTATATTTAATTAGTTCTCCAACAGTGTTAAATGTCGTTTCTGTTGTACTCGGATAGATAAAGCGCCCAGTATCACCAACGATACCCGCAAATAAGAAACGAGCCGCTTTACTGTCCATTTTCCAATCCGCTACTTTTCTACCCTCTGTGAATAGATCATAGATCATCTCACTACAAGAACTTGCATTTGTGTTGACCCAAAGCATATCACCATATGCATCATCATTTGGATGATGGTCTATTTTAATTAAAAACTTCCCTTGGTTGTAGCGTTGATCGTCGACACGCTCTGTATTAGCTGTGTCAGTAACAATAACAAGAGCATTTTCAAACTCTTTATCAGCAACAACCTGAGGCTCTCCAAGAAATGAAAGTGATTCTTCATGCTCACCTGTTGTAAATACTTTTTTTTCCGGATAAGTCGCTTGTAAAATAGCTTGTAGACCCATTTGTGATCCGTAAGCATCTGGATCTGGTCTAACATGACGATGAATAATAATTGTGTCATATTGTTTAATTGTGTCAATAATTTGTCGCTTCATTATGATTCTCCTTTAAACGATTGTGAACCCCTAAATGCCGACTGTCCAAAGGCTAGCTGATTAGATTTTATCAAAGGATATCTACTGAAAGATTGAATCTCTTTTAGTATCTATATATTACGAGTTTCCTTTGTTTTTCTACTCGCTTTTTGCTGTATTTATCGTTAAACTAGAGTCAGCTTTGCTTTTATAGGAGGAACACCATGTCTAATATTTTGAATGTTGTTCTAGCAATTTTAATTGCTATTACAGTTGTTTTTTATTTTTACCTTAAAACAAAACAATTCCGTTCTGATTTACCGATTCGTAAAAAATGGTACTCGAGTCGTGCTGGTGTAGCTTTAGGTGGCTTATTAGTTATTTTTGGTATCAACCAAATAATTATGTACCACACCACTTTAACGTATATTGTATGTGCAGTTTTAATTCTTTTCGGCCTATTTACTGCATTTAATTATAATAAACGAGTTCGCCACTATGGACAATTTGTTGAAGAAGAATATCGTTTGAATAAAAAGTGATGCACAGTACTGTGCATCACTTTTTTTGTCGAATTTAATACATTTAGCGCTCTAATAACTGGAAAGTCATCATCGCTTTACCAACTAACATAGCTTCACTATAAACTTCGAAATCCATTTTCACAAATTTACGACTCATATCCAAAATGCGTGGTTTTACGACTAATGATGTCTCCATTTGAACCGGTTTCATATGATAAATTGTCATATTTTCTACGACACTTTCACCGCGCTTAAATTTTTTAAGTGCACTAGAACCCGCTTCTACCAGTAACGTAGTAAATGCACCGTATGAAATAGCACCAAATTGGTTTGTCATTTGAGGTGTTACGGTAAACTCTACTGTAGTTTCCTCATCGTCTCGCGCCATTTTAATCTCGTTTTTTACTAGGTCATCTATTGTTTCCCCATGTTGGGGCTGCCTTTGTGCCATTTGTAACGCCTTTAAGACATCCTGACGGCTAATCACGCCTTGTAATAATCCCTGATCATTGACTACTGGTAGTAAATCAATGCCTTCCCAGATCATTCGATGCCCTGCCGTTGCAACACTAGTTTTCATCGACACTGTAATAGGATTTCGTGTCATTAAACGATCAATAGGATCATCGTCTTGCTTACCAATCACATCACGTGAGGTCACTATGCCAACAATTTTATGATGCTTATCCACTACTGGGAATCCCCCATGAGTCGTTGAAGCATTTAATAAATGATACTCGCGAACCGTATCCGTAGACTTTAAGAAAGCAGTATCTTTCATTGAGACAAAAATATCTTCAATTAACAATATCTCTTTTTTAATCAATTGGTCATAAATAGCACGGTTAATCATCGTTGCTACAGTAAAAGTATCATAACTAGTCGAGATAATTGGTAATTCTAACTGGTCAGCAAGCTTTTTCGTTTCTTCCGCCGTATCAAAGCCGCCTGTTATTAAAACAGCCGCACCCTCTTTTAGGGCGTTTTCATGCGTACGACCTCGGTTTCCAACAATTAAAAGACAACCTGCATCGGTATAACGCATCATGTCCTCAAGCTTCATCGCACCGATGACAAATTTCGTCAGTGTTTTATGCAAACCGTCTTTACCACCTAGCACTTGTCCATCCACTATATTAACGATTTCAGCAAAAGTAAGTCTTTCAATATTCTCTTTTTTCTTCTTCTCAATTCGAATCGTTCCAACGCGCTCAATCGTGCTTACGAGTCTTCTTGTTTCAGCTTCTTTAATTGCACGATAAGCAGTCCCTTCACTCACGGAAATATCCTTTGCGATTTGTCGCACAGAAATTTTATCCCCTACAGGAAGTGATTCTATATATTGAAGAATTTTCTCATGTTTTGTAGCCATAAAATCACCTATTTTCCAACATCATTGTTGCTTAAGTGTACCACATTCTGGTCATATTCATTAGGTGAAAAACCAATAAAGACATATTCTTTCAGGTTTTTTAATCAAATCTCCAGTTCTTCTCCCGGATTCAATACTTTCACCTCAGTAATCGACACCATTTCTGCAAAGTCATGCGGATCCTGTTCGATAAGCGGAAATGTATTATAATGCACTGGAACAACAATTTTCGGTTTTAAAAAAGATACCGCACACGCTGCATCCTCTGGCCCCATTGTATAGTTATCTCCAATTGGTAAAAACGCTACATCAATTGGATGGCGCTCACCTATTAATTTCATATCGCTAAATAACGCTGTATCACCTGCATGATAAACTGTCTTACCCTCTGCAAAAAATAAAATTCCAGATGGCATTCCTGTATAAATAATTTCATTATTCTCCGTCGTATAAGACGAGCCATGGAATGCTTGTGTTAATTTAACTTTGCCAAAATCAAATACATAAGAACCCCCTATATGTAGTGGATGAGTTCTAACTCCTTGCCAGGACAAATAACTGGCTAGCTCATCAGGTGCCACTACTAAGGCATCAGCCGCTTTTGCAATCTCCACCGTATCCCCGACATGGTCATTATGTCCATGCGTCAATAAAATCACATCTGGTTTTTGGTCTTCCACTTTTAAATCTGTTAACTTGTTACCATTAATAAAAGGATCGATTAAAATCGTATAACCATCCACCTGAATCTTCACAATTGAATGCCCGTGATATGAAACTTTCATAATTAAATCCTCCTAATATTTCGACTTACTAAAAAATATTCGTTATCAATACGTTTTCTCCTTCTTTTTTGGTATTCTAATAACATAGTACCTCAGGCTTCTTTTAGCTACGGTCTAATAAATCAATCCAAGGGGGATTAATAATGAGTAAAATACAAACTATTTCAAACTATTTAAAAGAACAAAGTATTGACGCTGCATTTGTGACAACACCTGATAATGTATTTTATGTATCTGGATTTAAAAGTAATCCACACGAAAGACTACTTGGAGTAATGATTTTCCAAGATGCGGAACCATTTTTAATTTGCCCTAAAATGGAAGTACCTGATGCTAAAGCTGCAGGCTGGTCACATGAAGTAGTTGGTCATGAAGACACTGAGAATGCATGGGCACTATTACATCAAGCAGCAAAAGCACGTGGACTTTCATTACAAAATATCGCAATCGAAAAATCACATTTAACTGTGGAACGTTTAGAAGCTCTTAATGACTTCTTCCCTACTACAAAATTTGTTGGCTTTGATGAAAAATTAAATAACATGCGTTTAGTAAAATCAGAAGAGGAACTTGAAAACTTACGACAAGCGGCTGCTCTAGCAGATTATGCTATTGAAGTAGGTTGCAGTGAAATAGCTGAAGGTAAGACTGAACTCGAAATATTATCTGCCATTGAACTAGCTATGAAGAAAAAAGGCGTATATATGTCTTTCGACACAATGGTTTTAAGTGGTAAGAAAACTGCTTCTCCACACGGTAATCCTGGTGAACGTAAAATCGAAAAAGGTGATTTCATCTTATTTGATCTTGGCGTTGTCTATAACGGCTATTGCTCAGATATTACACGTACAGTGTCATTTGGCGAGCCAACATCCGCTCAAAAAGAAATTTATGAAGCTGTTCGCAATGCCAACGAATTTGCTATTGCAGCTGTTAAACCAGGTGTTCGTGCGATGGATTTAGATAAGATTTCTCGTGACGTTATTACTGATGCTGGCTACGGCGAATATTTCACTCACCGTTTAGGTCACGGTTTGGGCATTTCTGTACATGAATTCCCATCTGTTCACGGAGCTAACGAAATGGCTCTTCAAGAAGGTATGGTATTTACAATCGAACCTGGTATTTATAAAGAGGATGTTACTGGCGTTCGTATTGAAGACGATGTATATGTAACAAAGGATGGCGTGGAAGTTTTAACAAAATATCCAAAAGAATTAATCATTCTCTAATAACAGAAAAGACTACTCTTCTATTGAGTAGTCCTTTTTTTATACAAAAAGTCACTTAGTAAAATTACTAAGTGACTTATACTTTCATTATCTTAATAATGTATTTGCATCTACATAAGGATGGTTTAATGCTTCTGCAACTGCTGCAAAAGTGACATGACCATCTAAAGTATTTAATCCTTTTTTCAATGCTTCATTGTCTAAGCAAGCTTGTTGATAGCCTTTGTTAGCAATTTGCAAAGCGTAAGGAACAGTATTGTTTGTAAGAGCCATTGTTGAAGTACGTGGCACAGCACCCGGCATATTTGCTACTGCATAATGTACTACTCCGTGTTTCACATAAGTCGGATTATCATGAGTAGTAATACGATCAGAAGATTCGAAAATACCACCTTGGTCAATTGCAATATCAACTACTACAGAACCAGGAGACATTGATTTGATCATTTCTTCTGTTACAAGCTTAGGCGCTTTTGCACCTGGAATAAGTACTGCTCCAATTACTAAATCTGAATCTTTTACAGACTCGGCAATATTGAATGGGTTTGAAATAAGAGTTTGAACATCACGACCAAATTGGTCATCTAGTACACGTAAACGCTCAGGGCTGAGATCGATAATTGTTACATCAGCACCCATACCAATAGCAATTTGTGCTGCGTTTGCACCAGCCATTCCTCCACCAATGATAGTAACTTTACCACGTGTCACTCCTGGTACACCACCTAGAAGTATACCTTTACCGCCTTCCATTTTCTCAAGATACTGAGCACCGATTTGAGTTGCCATACGTCCTGCAACTTCACTCATCGGTGTTAATAAAGGCAATGATCTATTTGGAAGTTGCACTGTTTCATAAGCAATCCCTACAACTTTTTTATCAAGCAATGCTTGAGTCAATTCTGGCTCTGGTGCTAAGTGTAAATAAGTAAACAGAATAAGCCCTTCATGGAAATAACCATATTCAGATGCAACTGGTTCCTTTACCTTCATCACCATTTCTTGAGACCAAGCTTCTTCAGCTGTCTCTACAATATGTGCCCCAGCAGCTACATAATCTTCATCTCCAAAACCAGACCCTAGACCGGCTCCCTTTTCGATGAATACTTCATGTCCGAAAACTGTTAAGTTGACCACTCCAGCAGGTGTCATAGCAACACGGTTTTCATTATTTTTAATCTCTTTTGGAATACCAATCTTCATAATCCATCCTCCTAATTGTGAAAAGCTATTAGCTCTTGTTGTATTAATAAAATGAACAAGTAACTCTATTTAAAAACATGTTCATTCTAACAGATTTTAACACTCATTTGTGTATTAATTTAGAAAATTATATTTTTTTATAATTCTATCAATATAAGTCTTCTTTAAAATTCAACATTTCTACGCAATTGTTCACACTTTATTTGGAAAGCTTTCACAGTAACTTCAATATTATGGTGTTTATTTGTTTCTATTGGGTGGTATAATTATATTAAATAAAAAGGAGGAATTACATATGACATTATCTTATAACAATATCATCGTAGCTGTAGACGGTTCCGCTGAAGCAAAATGGGCATTCGAAAAAGCAGTTGGAATTGCTAAACGTAACAATGCAACGTTAAATTTAGTAAACGTAATCGACACTCGTTCATTTGCTGCTGTTGAAGCATATGATCGTTCAATTGCTGAACGTGCTCAAACTTTTGCTCAAGAATTGCTTACTGGCTATAAAAAAGAAGCTGAAACAGCTGGTGTAGAAAATGTTAAAGTTTTAATCGAATACGGTTCCCCAAAAACAATTATTACAAAAGAAATTTCTAAAAAATACGAAGTAGATTTAATCATCTGTGGTGCAACCGGTTTAAATGCTGTTGAACGATTCCTTATCGGTAGTGTTTCTGAAAACATCGTTCGCTCTGCTAAATGTGATGTACTTGTAGTACGTACACCAGAATCTGATGCTAAATAATTATTTATTAAAATGAGGCTCCTAATAATCATTAGGGCCTCTTTTTTTACGTATTATTTCTGCTCTTTTTTCCAAATTTGTACTTTTGTAAAGAACATTTCTAACGCTTGCTTATTCGTCATACTAGGTACTTTAGCAAGTAATACTTCCTTCACAGGTTTTCCATCAGCACTTTTCTTTTGTAAGATAAATAGACTCTTCGAATGTGCTTTATTTGAAAAAAGTGAACTCGGTAATTGAATTACTGCTTGAATCCATGCTGTTTTTTGTAAATATTTATACAAACCTTGCGCTTGTTCTGATTCAAAAATATTCTCTGGTACTAAGAAGAACAAATATCCGCCATCCTTCGAATATTTCAACGACTGCTCGATAAATAAGTGATGCGCATATGTCATGCCTTCAGTAGCCTTTAATTCAAATTCTTTTGCTACTTCATCATTTGGATAATAGCCTACTGGTAAATCACAGACTACTGCATCAACCGGATCAATCATTAAATTTTGCAATGCGTCTTGACGGAAAAGTGAAACTGGTTGCTCTGTTAAATCAGCCGCTGCTGCCGCTAATTGAATAAGCAGCTCGTCAATTTCTACTCCAACCCCATCTGCTCGGTCTTGTAGTAAATTCATCACGGTTAATAGTAAATTCCCCGTACCAACTGCTGGATCTAGAAGTTTGATTTTAGCGCCATCCTTCTCTTGACTATCCATAAATTGTTCCACGAAATAACCAACTAATAACCCCAATGCATCTGGAGTCATCTGGTGATTAGGTTGTGCGTTTTCACGCATCCCTTTTAAAATAGCCAGTTGAATTGCCTTACGAATATCTTCTTTTGAAGCCACTTTACCAGCTGGTACATTATCACCATCTAACCATGCATTCAATACTTCTAAAACGCTATCTAAATAGGATAATTCTTGTTCTTTCTCTATTTTCTGAGCATTGTCATTAATAAAAGAAAAGAGTTTTTCTATTGTTTCCATATATACTCCTTCAAACGTGAAACCCACTCATAAAAGGCAGAGTGGGTTTCATGTTGTTTTAATCATAAGAATTCTTATTTTGCTAGTTCTTTAACAGCTGCTAATGCACCTTCATAATCTGGGTGGTTTGTACCTTCAGATACATACTCTGCATAAACAACTTTTCCAGCTTGGTCTACAACGAATACAGAACGCGCTAATAAGCGAAGTTCTTTCATATGTACACCATAAGCATCACCGAATGACATATTACGGTGATCTGATAATGTATAAACATTTTCGATACCGTTCGCACCGCACCAGCGTTTTTGAGCGAATGGTAAGTCACATGAAATTGTTAAAATGGCTACATCTTCACCTAATTCAGAAGCAGCTTCATTGAAACGACGTGTTTGTGCATCACATACACCTGTGTCAATTGAAGGTACTACACTTATTAGACGAATTTTACCTTCATAATCTTGTAATGTTTTTTCAGAAAGATCTGGAGCTAGCACTGTAAAACCCGGTGCTTGATCACCTACTTTTACTTCGTTACCTACTAATGTTACAGGGTTATTTTTAAATGTTACTTGTACCATTTCAACGCCTCCTTGTATTTAATCTTACTCGAATCTTTTAGGCTCTTGCAACTGAGAAACCTCAGAATCGACTGCTTCTTTATCAACTGATAGATTTTCCTCTTCTTTTGATTCAGCAACAGTAGGTTCTTTATGTTCTACTCGTACCATCTTATCATGTTTTTCATAAGTATTTTCATGAACTACAATTGTATCTGCAATATAATCATGTAATCCTTTTTTATTTGGTGTAAAAGCTACCATCCAATAGATGACTGGTAAAGTAGCAGAAAAGAATCGCCCAATCCATTCTCGGAAAATTACTGTACCCCACTTTAACTTTTGCTCTTTTACATGGATTACTTTCAGTCCAAAGACCATTTTCCCTACCGTTTGATTCAAAAACTTCGTCATAATAACAAAATATAAATAGAAAATAACACTAGAAACAATTGTTACCGGCGCATACCATGGCGCATTATCAGTATTGATTCCAAGTATAGTCACAATCGGATTCACTGTTAAGCCAGAAATTGCACTAATGATAGCTAAATCCAATAAATAAGCCCAAAACCTCACCCAGAACCCTGCTGGTTTTAACGAATATTGTTCTATTTTTCTAACCTGTACCGGCTCTTGACTAATCGTGTGTACCTCAACAAATTCCGTCAATTTTCATCGCCCCTTACTCATCACCGTACATATACATCATACGCGGTGCAGAATTGTAGTTAGAAAGAATTTTACTAATTGCTTGTGTTTCAGCAGAAGCGCCAAATAGATTATTCATTTTCACAGAAAATAGTGAAGTCCAATCTTCTGAAGTAGCATATTCAAAAACTTCAGCACCTTCTAGTTTATGATCCTTTTTCATCGCTTCAATCGTATCTTCTGCATAGCCAATTTCATCAGCTAAGCCAGCTTTAATAGCTTGTGTACCATTTAATACTCGACCATCAGCAACTTTCTTAACATCTTTTTCACTCATGCCACGGCCATCTTCAATAACATCAACGAAACGTTCATAAGAATCATTAATCATTTCTTGTAACATAGCGCGCTCATCAGACGTCATTTCACGTGTAGCACTCATAATATCTTTGTACTTACCTGTTTTGATTGTTTGAAATTCAATTCCGTATTTTTCTGCTAATTTACCGTAATTCAAGCCTTGCATGATTACACCAATTGATCCAGTCATCGTCTCTTCATCTAAAAAGATTTTATCAGCTGGTGCTGAAATATAATAACCACCTGAAGCAGCCATTGATCCCATAGATACATACAATGGAATATTACGTTTCTGTTGAAGTTCTTTAATCTTGTCATAAATTTGTTTCGATTCAATAACAGTACCACCTGGTGAGTTCACTTTTAAAACTACACCTTTAACAGTTTTATCATCTATAATCGATTCTAATTGATTCATAAAGAACTGATGATTATAGCTTGCAGCTCCACCTAGTAAAGAACCAGAACCTCCATTGTCTTGAATTGTACCGTTTACGGATAAAACAGCAATTCGTTTATTTAAGTCACCTGATTCGATTGGTAGTTCACTGTATGTAGTACCACCAGACATATTAAGTACGTTATCGAATTTTGATGTAAAATCCGTCGTTGCAATCTTTAATACTGTATTTACACCAATTGAAGCAACTAATAATAAAGCAGCTGCTCCTAATGCGATCCACCTTTTTGTATTCATCTTCTCTTTTCCTCCTTTTACCTTCTATTAACTTACGAACCAAACTGCTAAATGTTTCGATTTTTTCCAAATTACTAATTTTTAGATTTTCTCACTTCTATAATTTTAGTAATTGAAAATAATATTAATGCTACCCAAATGAATGAAAATGATAATAAATCTATTCCACTAAATGATTCTCCATAAACAATCACACCTAAAAATAACATGATAGTTGGTGATACATATTGGATAAATCCAACTAAATATAATGGAATCTTCTGCGCTCCAGTAGCAAATAATATTAATGGCACTGCAGTTACAATACCCGTTCCAATAATAAGTACATCTGTTTTCATATCAGTATGCAAAAATGAAATATTCCCGTGGAGATAAACATAAACGTAATATGCCACGGCAACTGGTAATATAAAGAATGTCTCTAAAACTAGTCCCCTTGTCGCATCTACTAGTACTTTCTTTTTTAGTAAACCATACACACCAAATGTCAATGCTAAACCGAATGACAACCAAGGAATCTGACCGTATGAAATAACTAATATTAAAACGCCAATTGCAGCAATTACGAAAGACATGACTTGTGCTTTAGATAGTTTTTCTTTTAAAAAGAATATCCCTAATAAGACAGATACTAACGGATTCATATAGTAACCTAAGCTTGACTCAACTATATGATTATTATTAACAGCCCATATGTATAAAAACCAATTGAGTGAAATTAAATAAGCCGCAGTAACGAGTAACCAAAATGATTTTGGATGCTGCCATAACTGTTTAAAATCCACTAATAACATTTTCCCTTGCTTCAAGATAACCACAAATATTAATGTTAAAATAAATGACCAAATTACTCGTCCTGCTAAAACCTCTTCGCTTGCAACATGCTGTAATCCTTTCCAATAAAGTGGAAATATACCCCATATTATATAAGCTCCTAAGGCAGAAAGTATACCTTTCTTTTCTTCCTGCATAGTAACACCTCATTCTATATTCAATTTATAGATTACCGCTATAATTATATGACTTTAGTGCATGAAAGTAAACGTAACATAAAAAAGAAGACCCATTCCACTGCTATTTTGCAGGAGACAATAGACCTTCTATTTTACAACCATTAAGCTTTATTTAATTCTAGATTTCTTAATTCAACACGACGGATTTTACCCGAAGTAGTTTTCGGTAATTCATCTATAAATTCAATCGCTCTCGGATATTTATAAGGAGCTGTTAGCTGTTTCACATGATCTTGTAACTCTTGAATAAGTGTAGTTGAAACGTTATCTTCTTTATTTTTTAAAACTACAAAAGCTTTTACGATATTACCGCGAATCTCATCTGGGCTTGCAATCACTGCACACTCTTGTACAGCAGGGTGTTTTACTAAAGCATCCTCTACTTCAAATGGGCCAATTGTATATCCGGAACTAATAATAATATCATCAGAACGCCCTTCAAACCAGAAGTATCCATCTTCATCCTTTTTAGCTTGATCTCCCGTAATGTAATAATCACCACGGAATTGCATGCTCGTTCTTTCTGGATCTTTTAAATACTCTTTAAACAAGGCAGGAGTTGATACATGAACAGCGATATCACCAACTTCACCAGCCTGGCATGGTTTACCATATTCATCAACAACATCAACAATATTACCTGGTGTTGGTTTCCCCATTGAACCTGGTCTTGCTTCCATACCTTTCATCGTGCCAACTAATAATGTATTTTCTGTTTGCCCATAGCCATCACGGACTTCTAAGCTAAATAGTCTGGCAAAGACATCGATTACCTCGCGATTTAACGGTTCACCTGCAGAAACGGCACTGTGTAATGCAGATAGGTTATATTCTCCTAAACCGTCCACTTTCGCCATAATACGATATTCTGTTGGAGTACAGCATAATGCATTTACTTTATATTTTTCTAATAGTTGCAGGTATTTTGTTGCCTCGAATTTGCCATTATAAACAAAACCAGTAGCTCCACTTCCTAATACCGATAGAAACGGGCTCCAAATCCATTTTTGCCAACCAGGACTTGCCGTTGCCCATACTAGATCGCCATCTTCAATACCAAGCCAATGAGCTGCAGCTGTTTTTAAATGTGCGTAAGCCCAACCGTGCGTATGGACAACACCTTTAGGATTCCCCGTTGTACCGCTTGTATATGATAAAAACGCCATATCTGTATTTTTTGTTGGTGCCATTTCAAATTGTTCAGATGTTGTTTCTGCTTCTTGAATAATTTCAATCCAAGGTTTATGTGCTTGACCAATAACAAAAAGTTTTAAACCTTCTAAATGTTTCACTTCATCAAATTGTTCAATATATGGCTCATAAGAAACGATGGCTTTGGCTTCACTATGTACAAGGCGATAATCGATATCCTTTGCACGTAACATTTCGGAACTAGGAATGACAACTAACCCAGCTTTCAGTGCAGCCACGTAAGTAACATATGCTTCGATTAAGCGAGGCACCATAATAAGAATTACATCACCTTTTTTTAAGCCATTGTTAGTAAATACATTTGCCACTTTATTTGCCTTTTTTATTAAGCCAGCATAAGTGATTTCATCTGTATTACCATTTTCGTTTTCATAAACAATGGCTTTCCTTGCCTCATCATGTATATACTTTTCAAATTCCTCAACTAAATTATAGTCTTCCGGCGCAAGTAAATCTTCGCGTTTCATGAAAAACTCCCCCTTAAGATGCTCATATTAAGAACATTTCTATTATACAGAAAATTCTAACTTCTTACAACTCGTAAGTATAATCAAGTCTTAGTACTAGGTAATAAAAATAACACAAAAAGAAGCCGATGACAAATCTGCCACCGGCTTCTCCTTTGGTTACATAATCATTTGATTATTTGTTGTAACCTTTTAATTGTTGTTCAGCCATTTGCACTAATCGCTTAGTGATTTCTCCGCCAACGGAACCGTTAGCACGCGATGATGCGTCTGGACCAAGTTGCACTCCGAATTCTTGTGCGATTTCGTATTTCATTTGGTCGATCGCTTGTTTAGCACCTGCTACTTCAAGTGGATTTGAATTTGAATTTGCCATGTGTATCACCTCCTTGTGAATATAGAATGCGCTGAAGGAGGGATTTCATACGGGCAAATTACAGGAAATTCTTTCTTCTATTAGAGTAAATCTGCAAATTCATCTTGCTTCTGCTTAGGAAATGTATGAATTTCGCGGTTTTGCACCGCTTTTTTAATCATTTCATCGAAGTCAGTAAAGCTTTCATAATACACAACTTTCTCTAATTTCGGTTTTGTTTTTGGACTTGCTGGTGTAAATACCGTGCAGCAGTCCTCATATGGACGTATTGAAATATCATATGTGTCAATTTTTCTTGCTACGTCGATAATTTCTAATTTATCGTATGTGATTAAAGGACGTAAAATAGGCGTTGAAGTTACTTCATTAATAGCAGCTAAGCTTTCTAAAGTCTGGCTCGCTACTTGCCCTAAGTTTTCACCAGTCACAATTGCCGTTGCACCAATTTCTTCACGTACTGCATCTGAAATTTTCATCATCATACGACGTGTTGAAGTCATAGTTACGTTTTCTGGCACTTGTTGTTGGATTACTTGTTGAATTTCAGTAAATGGAATGATATGCAGACGCACATTCGCGCCGAAGCGACTCATTCTTTCGGCTAAATCTTTAACTTTTTCAAGTGAACGATCACTTGTATATGGCGGGCTGAAGAAATGAATTGCCTCAATTCGCACTCCGCGTTTCATCATATAATAGCCTGCAACTGGACTGTCGATACCTCCAGATAATAATAGCAATGCTTTTCCGTTTGCACCGACTGGTAAACCACCAGCACCAGGAATGACTTCTACCATCATATATACTGCATGTTCACGTACTTCAATACGTAGTTCGATTTCAGGTTCTTTCATTTGAACATGTAAATTCGGAATATTACTTAAAACATGTCCACCCATTTCAAGTTGTAATTCATAAGTATCTAATGGAAATCTTTTATCTGAACGTTTTGCATTTACTTTAAACGTTTTGCCATCTGTATCGATTGATTTCATAATATTAATCGCAAGTTCTTTCATTGCATCCAAAGTCGGTTCGCATTTTGCAACTGGGCTAAAAGAATGTATGCCAAAAACTGTTGGCAATCGTTTAATTAGTTCATCCATATCTTCGTCTTTATCACTGCTAATATACATACGATCTCGTTCCGCACGAATTTTCATATCTGGTATATCTGCAAACGAGAAGCGTAAATTTTCTCTTAATCGTGTGATAAATTGTTTTCGGTTACGTCCTTTTGTTGTTAGTTCACCGTAACGTATTAGTATTTCATGCCATTTCATAGTTGAATTGTCTCTCCTTTTAATTGTTTCATCATTTTCGCAAATACTACTTTAAATTGTTCTATATCTGAATTTGTTAAGCCATTGCCAAGACTTATACGAATAACACCTTTTTCGAAACTTTCTTCTATTTGAAGAGCTTCTATAACATGACTAATACTTGAATCTTTTGAGGAACAAGCACTAGATGTTGAAACGATAAAACCTTCACTTTGCAATGCATTGACAACAACTTCACCTTTTAAGCCTCTTACACTGCAACTTATAATATGTGGTGCACCACCATTATTTGAAATAACGTGGACATGATAAAATTTATTGAAAAAGGCATGTAAATCCTCTCGCCACTTTTCAAATTTCGGTGTATTCTCTGCCATTTGCTCCACAGCTAGGCGCATGGCTTTTGCTAATGCAACATTTTGAGGTACTGCAACAGTTCCACTACGGTAACCTAATTCTTGTCCGCCACCATGTTGTATCGGTTGAATTTTAATGCGCTTAGAAAAAGCTAATAAGCCTGTTCCTTTTAAGCCATTTATTTTATGACCAGAAATGGTTAAAGCATCTGGACCATTATCTCCTTGAAATTGCACCGGCAATTTCCCGAAGCTTTGTACTGCATCCACATGGAAAAACGCACGGCTATTTGAACGTATGATCTTCGCCATTTCCAAAATTGGTTGAATAGCGCCCATTTCATTATTTACATGCATAATACTAACGAGCACTGTATCTTTACGAATTTTGCTTTGCAGGTCAGATAGTTTAACGCTTCCATTTTTATCGACGTCAATAAATTCTAGTTCAAAGCCTTCATTTGTTAAATGACGAGCACTTTCGATGACAGATGGATGTTCGATAGCGGAGATTAGAATATGCTTTCCACGATGCTGGTTTGCTCTAGCAAAACCTTTAATAGCAAAGTTATTTGATTCTGTTCCACCTGACGTGAAAATTATATGCTCAGGCTCTGTTTTCAGAATTTGAGCGATTTGCTCTCTTGCTTTCATTAATAATGTATTGGCTTCTGTACCCATTTGATGAAGGGAAGCTGGATTGGCGTAATATCGTTCATTCGCTTGTATAAAAGTTTGCATTACGGCTGAATCTGGTTTAGTCGTCGCGCTATGATCAAGATAAATCAATTGTGTAACCTTCCTTCCAAAAGAAAGCCACCTGCACTCTACCGTGCGGTGGCTTTATGCTTCTCTTATTATGAACGTCAATTGTCGTCTTTGGCAAGTACTTGAATTTTTTTCATAGCACCTGGTTCGGCTGCTTCTACGGCTGTTGCAGCATTTTCTAACGCTTTTGCATATCGGAATTCTCGGAATGCCTGCTCAGCCTCTAATAATCGTTGGTGCATTGTTGGATTAGATGCACGATAACGGTTACCATATTGAATAATTCGTTCAATTAATAATACGTTTTCTAGCATTTCTGTTGCTGTATTATGTACATCTTGAATACATTTTTCAGCGGTATCCAAATTCTTATGTACGGCTACCATATTTAACGGAACTTCTTTTAAGCTTTGAACAACTATAAATAACTGTTCTTCTGCCTCTTCCAATCGGATATCCATTTCTTCTGGAATCCCTGGAATATTCGCCTTATTTAACATACGATCTGTTTCATGCAATAACTGCTTGAGGTTTCCAAGTGTAGCTCTTGCTTTATTTTCATCAATTCTTAAACTCTTTAAACGATCAGCAAATCGATCTTGTTCTTCAAATAAACGTTCTGTTTCTTCTTTAACTCCCTTTAACTCCTCTTGTAAGCTAGAATAGGCAGATTGCTCTTCTTTTACTTGAATAGATAGTAATTCATATCTCTGACGAACTGACATCAATTGTTGTTTACAATTTGAAGGAAGTGCAGCATCTTTTTCAGATAAATGATATCCTTTTTGAACTTCTTCTGCCTCTTTTGCTGTTTCATCAATTGATACAATAACATTTTCTAATCGTGCACCAATTTGTTCAAAGTTTTCATCAACAAATCGCTTAGCCATCACTTCTTTTTCTAATGCATCATAAAATGAATCGATTTCATCTTTAATTTCATTTACTCGATGCTGAACTGAAGTTATGTTCAAATCCGCAATTTGTTGTTTAAATTCATCAATGCTTTCTTCCATTACATCTAACTTTCCATTCAGTTCTAAATGTTTTAAGAAGAAGGATTGCTCTTCCATTTCTCGTTGACCATTGCGTAGTTCATGAATATGAGATGGAATCTTGTGCTGAATATCCGTTAATAACGCTGGAATTTCATTTATCAATTTGAAAATATGTTGACCTTCTTCATCTAACGTAATAACAATTTCTCTTGCTTGTAAATAGTTACCTGATTCTGTTAGTACTTCATATTCCTCAAATTTCGGATTAAATGTCTCCAGACGTTTTTCTAATGGACCTGCAGCAGGGCCATATGAATATTGATGAGCTAACAACGTTTTTCTAGCTGAACGATACTGATCCTTCAGCTGTTCAATCTCAATTCTGTTTTTCTCTTCACTACCGATTAATTCACCAAGTTCTTTTAGAATTTGGATCATCTCTTGATCGTACTCATTAATACGAGATTCAATTTCTTTTTCAATGTCAGTCGCTTTGCCAAATTGGAATTTATCCACAAGTTCTTCAGCATCAAATAATAGCACGTCGATTTTAGGCATTTCAACGTCCATAAGCTCCGTCCATTTATTGCGCCAGCGCTCAAACATCTCTTCTGTTTGACCATTCATGTTCAGAGCTTTCACTTTTGTTAACTCTTCCAAAACGGGTTTGTTTTGAATTTGAAGTTTTTTCTGATCCAACCTCTGAATTTCTTTATTATGTTTTCGACGCAAAATGAAAATGAATGCTACTATAATACATAGTACGATTATAACGGGAATGATATACTGCATCGTAAGACCCCCTGTTCCTAAATCACTATTTCAGCCAATTAATTAACCTTAATATTACCATGTTTTCGGTGAATTTGTTTACCGTTTACAACGTATTTTAAAAAAATATCTACCATATCACTATATTATACAAGTTGGAGGAATATTTCATGAAACGAGATGCTCACATTCACTCACCTTTTTGCCCCCACGGAACCACAGATGATTTTGAAAAATACATAAACAAAGCAATCAATTTCGGATTTACCGACATTACATTTACTGAACACGCACCTCTCCCTAATAGCTTTACTGACCCAACGCCTATGCAAGATAGTGGTATGGTAATTGAAAATTTATATCCATATATAGAAAAGTTAAAGGAATTAAAAAAACAATATGCATCAAAAATTCGGATTCGTATTGGCTTAGAAGTCGATTTTATTATCGGCTATGAAAGACAAACAAGAGACTTTTTAAATGATATCGGTCCGCAGTTGGACGATGCTATTTTATCAGTTCACTTTTTAAAACATAACCATACTTATACATGTATTGACTATTCAAGTGAGAAGTTCCTGGAATTCGCAGATACAATTGGAACTGTAAAAGAAGTTTACAGTCTATATTATGAAACAGTTAAAGAATCTATTTCTTCTGATTTAGGACCTTACAAACCAAAACGAATCGGTCACCCGACACTCGTTCATAAATTCCAATTAGCACATCAACAAAAAATAGATGACCACAAACAAATTGAAGAGATTTTACAACTGATGGCCCTCAATGACTATGAACTAGATGTTAATGGAGCAGGCTTGTCAAAAAAAGATTGTAAAGAACCTTATCCTCCATTACAATATGTTAAACTTGCTGAAGCTCTAAAGATTCCGCTTGTTTTTGGCTCTGACGCTCATCAAGTTACGGATTTACATCAACATTATGATAAAATTTTCCCTTTAAGATAATTTAGAATGGAGAGATAAAATGTTTACACAATCCTCTTATAGTGGCAACTCAGAAGAACAATATGCACTTTTAGCGAAGCAGTTAGATGCTTTATTAGAAGGTGAAACAGATACTATTGCTAATTTAAGCAATGCCTCAGCATTATTAAATCAATTTTTAGACACCATTAACTGGTGTGGATTTTACTTACATAAAAACGAAGAATTATTATTAGGACCTTTCCAAGGTTTACCTGCCTGTGTCCATATCGCAATTGGACGTGGAGTTTGTGGTACTGCAGCAGCGAAACAGGAAACAATCGTCGTTGAAGATGTTCATGCATTTCCGGGCCATATTGCTTGTGATGCAGCTTCTCAATCAGAAATTGTCGTTCCAATCACCATTGAGGGTAAACTTTTTGGTGTACTTGATATCGATAGCCCTATACAAAATCGCTTTTCAGATGATGATCGTAAAGGCATCGAACACTTTGTACAAGTATTAACGAAACATCTTTCATTCTAAAATACCAAAAGAGTTACGCCCACAATCGTATTGAGCGTAACTCTTTTTTAACACCTTAATTTGTAACATCATCCATTTCAAACAAACGAAATTGATTTTTGCCGTTATTTTTCGCTTCATATAATGCAATATCCGCATTTTGAAAAACGTTATGAAAATTGTGATTAAGATTTTTTTGCCAAGCAGCTACACCTGAAGAAACAGTTACAGATGGTGTTGTTACCTCAGGAACAGATGTAACAATCTTATCAACTAAATCAATCGATGCCAATAATGTTTGGTTAGGTAAATAGATAGCAATTTCTTCGCCGCCCCATCTAGCACAAATCCCTTGCCCCTCCACCGTGTCTATCAAATGTTGCGCTATCGTTACTAAAATCGCATCACCTTTTTGGTGTCCATATGTATCATTGATCATTTTAAAATTATCAATATCTAATAGAATAAAGACACCACCTTCATCCTTATCCATCGAAACTTCAACATATCGATCCAAATATTTTCTAGCAAATAATTTAGTTAAATGATCTCGGTCGACCATTTCTTGAAGTTGATCACGTAAAATAGTATTCGAAATCGCCAATGAAGAATGACGTATTAAAGATTGCATTAATTTAAAACTATCAAACGAAAAGAAATACGGTTTATTATGTAAGACGATACTAAAACCATGTACTTTTTCCCGAATAATAATAGGTATAGCCATCATTGACATAAGCGAGACTCTATCAGCTATTAAGTTGCTGAAATCTGCTATAAATAATGGATCTGTCGATTTATCAAAATGATCACTGACATATTTCAAATATGGCTTTGATTCATTTTCAAAGAAAAAGGCCGTACTCTCTGTTGTTACTTGATACACATCATTTTCTTTTAAAACAAAGCAAATTTCATCCGGATTAAACGACTTTGTTAACTGTTTTGCTAGAAACAATAACATTTCTTCTTGATTCAATTTCATATTTAAACGGTGCGACGTTTCATTTATTAGTTGGAGATCTGATACTAAACGATGTGATTGATGATATAGTTTTGCATTTTCTAATGCATTCCCTGAAGTTTCAGCTATATGCATAATGAGGTCTTTCTCTTGTTTACCAAAAACGTAATTTAGCGGTGCGAAAATTTGTAACACCCCATAAATACCTTGACGGCCCTTTATTGGTGCATTTAATACACACCATTCTATGTCTTCGGCCTGTTCAATTTTCATATCTCCTGAAACAAAGGCTTCTATAGTTGAAGAACGCTCAGACATATAATCAAATGTATGCGTATCAACAGTTAAATGACGATCTTGATCGTTTGATAAAATAAGTTTCGATTCAAACTTCGGGAGGGCACTTCTGACACCATGAAGAAGTGCTTTCAGAATTCGATCAATATCCATAGATGAATGGAAAATACCCGTCATTCTAACTAATTCAATATTCATCTTTTGTTCATATGTGGCTCTAATATTTTTTTGTATTAACTGAATAACACGCGAGAGTAGCATTTCAAAATCATGAATATACTTTGTCTTCGCAAAATTTTTCCAATCCGCAGTTTCTTGCACAATGATAATGCCAAACGGTTTCTGATTTACTTCCCGTAAAACTATCACATCATCGGCAAAATCATATTTCTTTTTCAAAATATCAACAAATGCGCTTGGGAATGGATACTCTTGATGAAGATGCTGCTCTAATAATTTACTTGGAATACCTTGCGTTATATTCTCATGTGCTGCATCAATTGAGACAGGATAGAAGGTATCTTTATCTAAATGTAAGTATTCACTTTTTGAAATACCGAAGTATTGTAATAGGATTCCTTTTAATAGTTCAAAATATTCACTACTATTAAGTTTTTCATCTATTAAATCCATCCACAAGTCTAGGATCTGACATTTTACATTTTGCATTGTTTGTTGATAATCTGCCATGCAATCACCTTTTCCTTCAAAACATGCTATATATGATCTTGTCTAATTCTATTATACATAAAATAAGTCTTTTCAACTATAGCCTTTTGGAAAAAACTTCTTGAATTCGAGAAATCGTATCAAAGCTCCTTGATTTATCCTTTAACTACTTGATTTATCTATTCTACACTCTCTCATTTACCTTGACACATTACTATGTAAAAGTTACAATGGTCTTTGTGTAAAATAAACGCAGCAGTTGTATGGTTTTATTGCTTCATTTTGTTCCTCCAGAAGTGGATGGTGTAACACGTAACCCTTTGGCTGCATGGGCGAAGTTGCATGAAAATAAAATGTCAATAATTCTGGATACATCTGGTTTTTATTTTACAACAAAATAAAACCAATTAAAGGAGGAGACTCTCTATGTCTCGTTATACAGGTCCATCATGGAAACTGTCTCGTCGCCTTGGTATTTCACTAAGCGGCACAGGTAAAGAAATCGAAAAACGCCCTTACGCACCAGGACAACACGGTCCTAACCAACGTAAAAAATTATCAGAATACGGTTTACAATTACAAGAAAAACAAAAACTTCGTCATATGTATGGTATGAACGAACGTCAATTCCGTACTCTATTTGACAAAGCTGGTAAAATGCAAGGTATCCACGGTGAAAACTTCATGATCCTTCTTGAAACTCGCCTTGATAACTTAGTTTACCGTTTAGGTCTTTCACGCACTCGTCGTGGATCTCGTCAATTAGTAAACCACGGCCACATTTTGGTTGATGGTAAACGCGTTGATATCCCTTCATTCCGCGTAAAACCAGGTCAAGTGATTTCTCTTCGTGAAAAATCTCAAAACCTTGATGTTGTTAATGAAGCAATCGAAGTAAACAACTTCGTACCAGAATACCTATCATTCGATGCAGATAAAAAAGAAGGTACTTTTGTACGTCTTCCAGAACGCAGCGAATTATCAGCTGAAATCAACGAAGCTTATATCGTAGAGTACTACTCTCGTTAATCTTTGTTCTTTCCAAAACCTTGTACTCGTTATTTCAACGGGTACAAGGTTTTTTTATTATATATTCTCCACTAACTAAAAATTAATTTTTTTCAAACTACTTATAAAAAAAGTATATAAAAGAGGCTAATGAACATCCAAAGAATTATTTGGATGTTCATTTAGCCTCAAATGGATAAGAACTAGATTATTTACTAATCACTGCTCTACATTTACCCCATAATTGAGAACGTTAAAATAATAACAATAATAAGTAAAATGACAAAAACAACGAAGCCTGGAATGAAAATCGTGAAAAATGCACGCCAATTTGAAAAACGATGCGTCTCTGCAATTACCGCCACGTTAATAACAAAAGACCAAATAGTGACACAAAGCGAGACTAGACTCGAAATTAGCGTTACTAAAAGGTTCTTCACTTCAAGATAATCGCTATCCATCCGAAAGAATGTTTCTGGAGAAAATGCCATCCATAATAATAAAATGGGTGCTAACCAAATATGAGGAATCGAGGATAACCCCATTACTTTGAACATCTCTTTGTAAGTTGCCTTTCCTTTAAACAATTTCCCTATTAGTAAGAATACCCCTGCCCCAATAGCAGATGAAAACAATCCAATAAATGGTCCACCAATTAAACAAATCAATAATATACCCCAAGTTGGAATATCTAAAGATTCCGCATCCATTGCACTGAAAAGTACACCAGCCATTCCTCCGAGCAATATGAATATGATAGCGTAACCTAATCCTTTATGATCAAGTATATATCTGGCCGTTTTTTTAGGATGTAACCAAATAGAGAAAAATGGATGTAACATCTCTTGCTGCTTTGTTTCTTGTAATTCATTCATTTATAATTCTCCCCTTCTAGTATTCTGTTAAAATCATACCAAAGATAATATAGGTATATTCTCCCTAAAAATTCATTTATGGTAAATATGAGAAATGCAACATAAGGATGACTTTGCGAGTCTTTCAACTTCTTTCTCAATACTCCTTAAAGAGCGAAATTCAGTTTAACGATTCTGATTCCACTCAAGAATCATATCGTCCAATAAAGTATCTTCAAACCCCAATATTTTTCCATATAAAAAGAGTATGCGAAATGCATACTCTTTTATACGATTCTTATGACTGTAATTTATTCAACTTCGCCAGCCCAAGCCAACATGCCACCATCCATATTAGCTACATTAAAGCCTTGATTTTCTAAAAACATTGTTGCGTTGCCACTCCGACCACCTGAACGACAAACCATTATGTACTCTTTTGATTTATCTAACTCATTCATACGAAATTCGATTAAACCTAAAGGGATATTGATGGCTGTTGGAATTATACCTGCAGCTACTTCATCCACTTCACGAACATCAATCAAATTCAATTCTTTACCCGATTCTAATAGTTGTTGTACTTCTTCTACTGAAATTGATTTCATTTTATTATCTCCTTTACCCCTCTGGGTATATATAATATTGAAAATAAGGAAGAGACGATTATCGGCTCTTCACTAATAGATCTACAGCTTCTTTAATTAATGTTTCTTTATCTTTCCCTTTAAGCTCATTTTCATCTTCCATGCAACGCACTAAATTAGTACTTACAATAAGCCCAATCGCGCGATCAATTGCTGAGCGAGAGGCAGATAACTGTGTGATGACATCTTTACATTCTTTTTCTTCTTCAATCATACGAATAACACCTTTTAACTGGCCTTCTATTCGTTTCAAACGATTCTTAATTTGATCATTATACTCCATATTATCGTCACCTCAATTCAAGCATATCGTGTAACAGTATTAGATATTATACCCCTAATGGTATTGTGTCAAGTAAAGATGTTACAAAACAAATTAGTTGAAAACTCATACCCTCCATAGTATATTAAAAATACCTACAGGGGTATATAGGATGAACTTTCAAAAGGAGGCAATAACGACATGACATTGGATGTGACCATTTATTCAGCCGCAAATTGTGGTTACTGCGTATTAATGAAAAATTTTCTAAACGAACAAAACATTCTCTATAAAGAAGTAAATATTCAAGAAAAACCTGAAATTGTGCAAGAGCTAATGGCTGCAACTGGTCGCCTCGGCGTACCCCAAACAAATATTAATGGTAATTGGATACTTGGTTATGACCCGAATTCTGCTATGAAAATTATCCAGCAACTAACAACTACTAATAGAAACGGAGAATTACAATAATGGAATGGATTATCCTACTACTTGCAATCGCTGTTTTTATGTACTTACGCACCAAAACAACAAAAGGTGTAAAAAATATTTCTACAAATGATTTAAAAAACATGCTAGATGACAAATCAAAGCAACTTATCGATGTCCGTACACCTGGTGAATATAAAACCCATCATATTGTACAATTTCAAAATATCCCATTAGATCAACTACCTAGCAAAGTAAACAAGCTTGATGCCAACAGGGAAATCATCGTTATCTGCCAAAGTGGTATGCGAAGCGCTCGTGCTGCTAGTATTCTTTCAAAAGCAGGCTTCACTTCTGTTTATAATGTTAAAGGTGGCATGAATCGCTGGTCATAATCTAATCTCATTTTCAGCTATAGCCAAAAATAGCCATTCGTTATGTTATAATTACACTTAACGAATGGCTATTTTTTATTTAAAAGGAGGTCTTTATAAATGAAAATCATATCAATTTGCCCTAGTAATACTGAGCTACTCACCTACTTACAACTTGAGCATCAGTTAATTGCTATCGATGACTTTTCTGATTGGCCCTCTTCTATTCAGCATTTACCACGTCTTGGTCCAGATCTTTCTATTAATATGGATTTGCTTGAAAGCATGGAGCCCGAGCTCGTCATTGCTTCACTTAGCGTTCCTGGGATGGAGAAGAATATTGAGGAACTCGAGCGTCGTAAAATTCCACATCTCGTACTAAATCCTAATAGTCTGCAAGAAATTGCTGACGATTTACGTATACTAGGTAAAGCATGTGGCGTACTCGAACATGCTGAGGTAAGAGCTGCTGAATTTGAGAGCTTTATTGCTACTATGAAGAAAATCGGCGAAAGTTGTGAAATCAAACCTTCATTATATTGGGAATGGTGGCCAAACCCTATTTTCACACCAGGTGGTATTAACTGGCTGACTGAAGTAAGCGAAATTGCGGGTGGTGTAAACCTCTTTGCTGATGTTGAATTAGCAAGTGTACAGACCGATTGGAATGATGTATTAAAACGAAATCCTGATTATGCGTTTTTAGCATGGGTAGGTGTTCAACACCACCGGATTAAACCTGGGCACCTTCTGAAAAGACCTGGTGCATCAGAAATGTCTGCTATCAAATTAGATCGCCTTCATGTAATGGAGGAATGGCTCTATTGCCGTCCTTCGCCTAGGTTACTAGAAGGTGCTTTGAAATTAGCAACCTTAATACATCCCAAAGAGTATGAAAATCTCACGTTACCTGAATGGATAATTGAAAAATAAGTTGAATTTAATAATAGTAGAAGACTTCTCACATTAAGTGGGAAGTCTTTTTTTATTTCAATATTTTACGATTAAATAGGGTTATTTTCTTACAAAAGAGCCTATTCTATGTATAGATAAGTTTTCTTTAATAATCATAATATCTATTAGTTCTATACTTATTTGCATAAGTCCCAAAAAGACTACTGCTCATTTTAAAGTGAGCAGTAGCCTTAATGGACAAATAACTAATAGATTAGACCTACAGGATGTGGGTCACGTAACCTTTGCGGTAGGACGCCGCGTACTTAGGTTACGTTCCTTAAGTAGCATATCCTGCTTCAGGCGCTAGCTGCTCGAGGTCGTTTCCGTTCCCTCGGTCAAAAGCTGTAGAGATGCTTTTGATTCGAGAACTACAACGCTTGTCGCAGCTGAACGAGCGCCTTCAGCTTTTAGTCTGTATATCCTGCTTCAGCGGCCAATCCCTCGAGGTCACTTCCGCTCTCTCGGACAAAAGCTGAAATGATGCTTTTGTCCGAGAGCTACAGTGCTTGTCAGGATTGAACGGGTCGCTTCAGCATTTAGTTGAATTTCACCATGTGGTATTTCTTTTTGCCTCTTCTTACGATTGCGAACGCATCTTCTAGGCGGTCTTTGGCGTCTACAGTGTATGCTAAATCTGTGATTTTTTCGCCATTGATTGAGATAGCTCCGTTTGTAACGTCTTCGCGGGCTTGACGTTTTGAAGATGAAATTTTAGCTTCGACAATTAGGTCGACGATGTTGTGATCTTCTTTTGCGATTTCAACAGAAGGTACGCCACTAAATGCTACTTTCATTTCTTCTACTGAAAGTGCTTTTAAATCACCTGAGAATAATGCTTCTGTAATACGAATTGCTTGTTCTAAGCCTTCTGCACCATGAATTAATTTTGTCATTTCAGCGGCTAATGCTTTTTGTGCTTTACGTAGATGTGGCTCAGTTTCTACAGCAGTTTCTAATGCTTCGATTTCTTCACGAGATAGGAATGTGAAGATTTTCAAGTATTTCACGACATCAGAGTCAGCTGCATTGATCCAGAATTGGTAGAACTCGTATGGCGATGTTTTTTCAGCATCTAACCATACTGCTCCGCCTGCTGTTTTACCGAATTTTGTACCATCCGCTTTTGTTACAAGTGGAATTGTGATACCAAATGCTTTTGTTTCTTCTTCATGTGTTTTACGAATCACTTCTAAGCCAGTTGTAATATTTCCCCACTGGTCAGAACCACCTACTTGAATACGGCAGTTGAAGTTGTCGTATAAATGGTTAAAGTCAATACCTTGAATAATTGTGTAAGCAAATTCAGTAAATGACAGACCAGTATCTAGGCGAGATGAAATTGTATCTTTACCTAGCATGTAATTTACATTGATTAATTTACCGTAGTCACGTAGGAATTCAATTGTATTCATTGAACCAATCCAGTCGCGGTTGTTTGCAAGTTTTGCACCGTTTTCTGAATTGAAATCGAAAATACGCTCTAATTGTTTTTTAATTCCTTGAACGTTTTTCTCAACTTGTTCAACTGTTTGTAATTGGCGCTCTTCAGAACGACCTGATGGATCACCAATCATACCAGTAGCGCCACCGATTAATAGAATTGGTTGGTGACCTGCCATTTGGAATCTTCTTAAAGTAAGCAGTGGCACGATATGTCCGATATGCATGCTATCTGCAGTTGGGTCAACGCCACAATACAAAGAAACAGATTCCTCATTTAATAATTTTTCCATACCTTCAGCATCTGTTTGTTGGTACAGTAGGCCACGCCACTGTAAATCTTCCAATAATAGATTTGTCATATTCCTTACCTCCTAATATAAATAAAAAAAGTCCCTGCATATAAATATGCAGGGACGTTAATCATAATTTAACGCGGTACCACCCAGCTTGAAGAAAAAATGATTCTTCCGGCTCATACGTCTTAACGCGACGCTTACGTTCTCGCTCCAAATGTGTAATTCGTGTCCATATTATGACTAGCTTTCACCAACCGCTAGCTCTCTATACAGGGAATATGTTCACTACTGCGCACTTTTCAACGCTTGAAAAACTATTAATGACTATTGTACTTCATTTAGATTCATTGTCAATAAATATTATTAGTCATAAATCAATTATGGTATAATTAACGAGATTTTAGGAGGTCGATTTAGTGATAGAACAATTTAAAAAATGGGTTGAAAAAATAGACAATCGTATTCAAGAAATGACTTCTATGAGATGGATGAAAACACTACGCATAACATCAAGCGTAATCTGGAATTTATGTTTATTATTTATCACATTAGCAGTTATAGGTTTTGTATTTGTAGGGTCTATTGGCGCCGGATATTTTGCTTCCCTCGTAAAAGAAGAGCCTCTGCGAGCAAAAGCTGAAATGCGTAGCGACATTTTAACTTATGATGAAACGAGTGATCTCTACTTCGCAGGTGGAAAATATTTAGGTAAAATGCGTTCGGACTTAGAACGACGTGAAACTACTCTAGATAAGGTCTCGCCTAATGTAATTAATGCCGTACTAGCTACAGAGGATGAATACTTTTATGAGCATAACGGTATTGTGCCAAAAGCAGTATTCCGTGGATTGTTACAAGATGTAACGAACTCCTCGACTCAAACAGGCGGTTCCACATTAACGCAGCAATTAATTAAAAATCAAATTTTAACAAATGAAGTTTCTTACGAGCGTAAAGCGAAAGAATTATTACTAGCAATACGACTTGAGAATTTCATGGACAAAGACGAAATTTTAGAAGCTTATTTAAATATTATTCCTTATGGTAGAAATGCATCTGGTCGTAATATTGCCGGAATCGAAACAGCAGCTGAAGGTATATTCAATAAAAAAGCAAATGAACTTAACCTTGCTCAGGCTGCCTATATCGCAGGTATTCCACAATCACCTTATGCATATACACCATTTACACAGCAAGGAAAGCTTAAAGATAAAGATTCATTAGCACTTGGTATTAACCGTATGAAAACAGTTTTATATCGTATGCATGAAACAGGCTATATTACAGACAAGCAGTATAAAAAAGCACTGAAATACAATGTTAAAAAAGATTTCCGTAAGCCGGAACTTCGTCCAGAAGAAAAATATCCATATGTAACATATGAAATTGAAAACCGTGCGAAAGATATAATGGCTACTATTTTAGCAAAAAAAGATGGATTAGATCCAAAACGATTAAAAAATGAAAAGAAATTAAAAGAAAAATATACAATCTTAGCAGATCGTGAATTGCGATCAAAAGGTTACAAGATTTACTCTACAATCGATAAGAAAATGTATGACAATATGCAAAATGTAAAAGACAACTTTGCCTATTACGGTGCTACATTTAAAAAGACCGTTACAGATTCAGAGACTGGAAAAAGTAAACAAGTTGATGTACCTGTACAAGTTGGTAGTGTCGTCATGGAAAACAAAACAGGTAAAATTTTAAGCTTTATCGGTGGCCGTGACTTTAAATTGATAGAGTTAAACCACGCGACACAAGCAAAACGTTCAAATGGTTCTACTATGAAACCACTGTTAGTATACGCACCAGCAATTGAATACGGCTTAATTGGTGCAGGTAGTCCAGTAGTCGATGTGAAATTTAGCATCCCTGGATGGTCTCCGCAAAACTATACTGCAAGTGATAACCGGGGTATTATTTCGGCACGTGAAGCATTAAAAGATTCGCAAAACTTACCAGCCATTCGACTATATAGCCAAATCATGAATCGTAGACCAGCTGATTTACTTGCCAAAAATGGCTTCTCAAATTTAGATGCAGATGATTATACAAACTACGCAACTTCAATCGGTGCACTTAAATACGGTGTAACAGTTGAAGAAAATACAAATGCATTTGCGACTTTCGCAAATGGCGGTAAATTCGTAGATGGATATATGATTTCGAAAATTGTTGATTCAGACGGTAAAACTGTATATAAACACAAATCTAAAGCGAAACAAGTATACAGTCCACAAACTTCATATATCATTACGGATATGATGCGTGATGTATTGAAACAAGGAACTGGAACTACAGCAAATGCTGGACTGAAATTTAGTGCAGACTTCGCAGCTAAAACAGGTACATCTCAAGATTATAATGACGTTTGGTTGGTTGGGTACAATCCAGACATTTCACTAGGTGTATGGATGGGTTACGATACACCACAGACACTTTATCAATACAATGAAACTTACTTACAACCAAGTACTCGTATAAATATGTTATGGGCTAAACTGATGAACTCTGTTTATGATTCTAATCCAAAATTAGCTACAGCATCTGGCAAACGCTTCTCTGCTCCTGCTGGTGTAGTTAGTCAGACATTCTGTGGTTTGTCTGGACGAGCATTATCATCTGCATGTTCAAAAGCAGGGTTCTCACGTACCGATTTATTTAACTCTCAAGTGATGCTACCTACTAGTCCTGATGATAGCTTCAACTCAAGTGGCGGCTTAAATCCCGACTTTATCTCTCGTATGTTAGGAACATTTGGTGGGGATTCTGCAAGCCTTCTATCTCCAAAAGAGAAAGAAAAATTAGATGCTGCAAACAAACCTGATGATGAGAAAGCCAAAGATAAGGATAAAGAGAAAAATAAAGAGAAAGACAAACAGCAAAATAACAATTCTTCAAATTCAAATGGAAATACTGACAAGGACAAAGATAAGAACCAGCAACCAAATAAAGATAATAATAAACCGACAACAGATAAAGATAATACAACAGAACAAGATAAAGACAAAGACAAGGACCCAAGTAAGGATAAGGATAAAGACAAAGATACTAGTACTGAAAACAATGGTGGCTAGTAACAACAATTAATCCTTCTCAAGGAGCATTCTACACACTCGTAGAATGCTCTTTTCTTATACATCTAAACCTCCTTAATTCCATCGTTTATCAGCCCATAAACTTTCGACACTAGACATATAATTTTCTCATTTATGTGATTATTCTCTTTTTCATTCATGTATAATTGAAATACAATATCTTAGCAAGGTGGTGAAATAATGGAATTTATTAAAACTTATTACGGCGTTAATATGGAAACTAAATCAGGTCAAATTGTTGTTGAAGGTCCTATCCCACCCGAGCAATTAGAAAAACTAAAATTCCATGAGGATTTAACAGCTTTTCGGGTTGCTAAACAACAATTTAAAGCGCTAATTGGAATAGCCAAATTACCTGAAGGACGTATTATTATTGCACGTAATGAGGATACCATCGTCGGTTATGCAACCTTTTTATACCCTGATCCATTAGAACGTTGGTCAGAAGGGAAAATGGAAAATTTAATTGAGCTTGGAGCAATCGAAGTCATACCAGAATTTCGTGGAGCAGGTGTAGGTAAACAAATACTTCGCGTATCTATGATGGATGATGCGATGGAGGACTATATCGTTATTACAACCGAATATTATTGGCACTGGGATTTAAAAAGAACCGGACTAAATGTTTGGGAATATCGTAAAATCATGGAGAAAATGATGAACGCGGGAGGTCTGGAGAATTTTGCTACAGATGAACCTGAAATCTCTTCACACCCTGCCAATTGCCTCATGGCACGTATTGGTAGTAGAGTTGATAGTGAATCAATTCAAAGGTTTGATCAGCTACGTTTTAAAAGCCGTTTCATGTACTAAACAACTAAACAAAGGGGATTTTGTCTATGATTGTTGAAGAAATCATGAATACAACTGTGTTCTCCTTAAAACCATCCAACACAATTAAGGAGGCTGTTCAGTTACTTAAAAAAGAGCAGATTCGTCATTTACCTATTACAAATGAAGCGAATGAAGTTATTGGCCTAGTAACAGAAAGGGATATAAAAAACGCCCTTCCATCTTCCCTGCTCAAAATACCAGACGAAGGTATCTATGACCAACCACTAGAAAATATTATGACGAAGAATATAATCGTAGGTCATCCACTTGATTTCGTCGAAGAGATCGCCATAATTTTTTATGAACATCGCATTGGTTGTTTACCAATCATCAGCGGTGGTAAATTAGTAGGAATCGTAACAGGAACAGACTTACTGTATAACTATATTGAGTTAACTGGTGCAAATAAACCAAGCTCTCATATTGAAATTCGTGTTCCAGATATCGTCGGCATATTATTTGAGGTAACAAAAGTATTCCATAAGCATCACGCGAGTGTATTAAGTGTCTTAGTATATCCAGATAAAGAGTTTGATGAGATGAAAATACTATCTATACGAGTAAAAATCATGAATCCTCTTTCCATCATTGAGGATTTACGAAAAGAAGGGTTTGATGTGCTATGGCCAAATATGCCGGGCATGAAACTGTAGACAAGAACGCCGTATTCATCTACTCAGATAACCAACTTGGATATAAATTTTCAGACACTCATCCTTTTAACCAAAAAAGACTAACTTTAACAGTCGATTTACTAAATGAGCTTGGTGCCTTAAATAAAGTAGATATTGTTGAACCACGTATCGCAACAGATGAAGAAATTCTTCTCGGTCACGATTCAAAGTATATGGATATTGTAAAAAAAGCTGGCCGCGGTGAAATAACAAATGAACAGGGTGAGCAGTATGGTATCGGTACAGAGGATACTCCCATCTTTCCATTTATGCATGAAGCGAGTGCTCATATCGTTGGTGGCACCCTAACCGCATGCGATTACGTGATGCAAGGAAAAGCTAAGCATGCTGCTAATTTAGGCGGTGGACTTCATCATGGCTTTAAAGGTCGAGCTTCGGGATTTTGTATCTATAATGACAGCACTGTAGCCATCAAGTATATGCAACAAAAATACAATGCAAGAGTACTCTATATCGATACAGACGCACATCATGGTGATGGTGTTCAATGGAGCTTCTACGACGATCCAGATGTGTGTACTATTTCCATTCACGAAACAGGTCGTTATCTTTTCCCTGGCACTGGGAATGTTACAGAAAGAGGAACTGGTAAGGGTCATGGTACTTCTTTCAATTTACCAATTGATGCTTTCACAGAAGATGAGTCATTTTTGGATATCTATGAAACAGCCTTTAGAGAAATAGTCGAGCATTTTAAACCCGATGTGATTTTGACACAAAATGGTGCAGATGCACATTATTTTGATCCTTTAACTCATCTATATGGTTCGATGAAGATTTATAAAGAAATTCCACGGATCGCTCATGAGCTAGCACATGAATATTGTGACGGCCGTTGGATTGCTGTCGGTGGAGGCGGCTATGATATTTGGCGAGTAGTCCCAAGGGCATGGTCACTTATTTGGACAGAAATGACTGATCAAAAAGCTCCTGATGGGCCACTCCCGTCTGCTTGGTTAGAAAAGTGGCAACCCGAATCTCCAGTAACCCTAATCCCTACTTGGATGGATCCAATTAATATGTATAATGAAGTTCCAAGAAAAGTAGAAATCACAGAAAAAAATCATCAAATTTTAGAAAAAGCATTGTACATGATTCGCTCTATCCAAAGCTAAACGTACATAAAAAGGATCGCTCCTACCGTCTTTCACACGATGTTAGAGCAATCCTTTTTTATTGAAGTATTTATTTTACTGAATCTCGTTCTTCAATACGGTGTGGAAGTATAACAATTCCATCTTCCACTGTTTCTTTGTTCATAAATTTAGTTAATAGGCGCATTGAAACCGCACCTATATCATACAGCGGTAAGACAACACTTGTTAATTGAGGACGTACCATTCGTGCTAGCTTCGAGTTTTCAAAACTAATTACTTCAATATCGTCCGGTACTTTCTTACCTGCATCTTGTGCACCATGGATAATTCCAATGGCTAGCTCGTCACTACCAGCAAAGAAAGCTGTTGGCGCATTTTCAAGCTTGCTTAGCTCTGACCAATCTTCGATACCACTATCATAAGAGTCTTCATTGGCAATAACAAGATTGTCATCCAATTCAATACCAGCTTCTTCTAATGCTCTCTTGTAGCCAGCAAATTTATATTCACGGTTAATCGTAGAAGTGAATGGTCCTGAGACGAAAGCAATTCGTTTATGGCCATTATCTATTAGTCGGTTAACGGCTTCATAAGCCGCTTGTAAATAATCAATATTTACAGATGGTATTTCTTGTGTTTGGTCAATTGAACCTGCCAAAACGATTGGTACAGGGGAATGCCCCATTTTATCTAATAGCTCTTCTGTGACTTGCTCGCTCATTAAAACAATTCCATCAACTTGCTTACCATACATATTATCTAATAACTGAATTTCCTTCTCTTCACGTTGATCGGAATTTGATAAAATAATATTATAGCGATACATTGTCGCGATATCTTCAATACCTCTCGCAAGTTCAGCATAGAAAATATTGGATATATCCGGAATGATAACGCCTACTGTCGTTGTTTTTTTACTTGCTAAGCCACGAGCAACCGCATTTGGTCTATATTCTAAGCGTTCAATTACATCAAGAACTTTTTTTCTAGTTGACGGCTTAACGTTTGGGTTGCCGTTGACGACACGTGAAACTGTCGCCATAGAAACATTCGCCTCACGTGCAACATCATAAATTGTAACGGTCACTTGATGACCTCCTTTTCTTTTCTTCTTTTTATGATACGACAATTAGCAAAGATTTTTCAACAAAAGAAAGGTGACGATTCTAGTAATTCGAATCGTCACCCCCTATTATGCGTGTATTTCGTAAGATTTCATGAACTTTTGTAGTGTTTCGTAGAATTCATCGAATTGTGGAATGCTCATTTGTTGTTGAGCATCCGATAATGCTACTGCTGGATCTGGATGAACTTCTGCCATAACACCATCTGCTCCAATAGCAATAGCTGCTTTAGCACATGGTAATAGTAAATCACGACGACCAGTTGAGTGCGTTACATCTACAAATACTGGTAAATGTGTTTCTTGTTTTAAAATTGGAACAGCTGAAATATCTAATGTGTTACGTGTCGCTTTTTCATATGTGCGAATACCACGTTCACAAAGAATAATTTGATCATTACCTTTTGAGATAATGTATTCTGCTGCATTGATGAATTCATCAATTGTTGCTGCTAAACCGCGTTTTAAAAGTACAGGTTTATTTGTCGCTCCTGCTGCTTTTAATAATTCGAAGTTTTGCATATTACGTGCACCGATTTGGATAACATCGATATGATCTAATGCTTCATCCAAATGTGATGGTGTAACAATTTCAGAAACTACAGCTAAACCGAATTCTTTTGAAATTTGTTTTAAAATTTTCAAACCTTCAAGACCAAGACCTTGGAAGTCATATGGAGATGTACGCGGTTTGTAAGCTCCACCACGAATCATTTTCAAACCTTTTGATTGAATCGACGCAGCAACTGCTGCTACTTGTTCGTATGATTCAACCGCACATGGACCAAATACGAATGTTGGTTCTCCAGATCCAATTGCTTCTCCGTTAATATTCACAATTGTATCTTCTGGTTTACGTTTACGAGATACTAATAATTCTTTTTTATGATCTGTTTCTTGTAATTTTAATGCTGATTTAAAGATTTCTTTGAAAATATGTTCAATCGTACCCTGACTAAGTGGACCTTCATGATTTTCTTTCAAAAGGTTCAACATATGTCGCTCACGAAGAGGATCATAACGATTAACACCTTGTTTTTCTTTAATCTTTCCAATTTCTTGTACGACTTCTGCACGTTCGTTAATTAAACTTAAAATTTCAAGGTTTAATGCGTCTACGCGGTCACGTAAGGGATCTAAATTTTGATGACTCATTGCGTTTCTCCTCACTTCCTCGTATCAGGTACTTTCAGTAGACTGAAAACTGTGATACATTTTTAGATAATAAGACTATTATAATCAATGTTTTTGAAAAAGTCACGCAATATTTCTTTAACGCTTCAACGCGGCGAAGTATATTGCTTTAAATGCACATGAAAGGACGTGGCAAAATACGATGTCTAAGCTATTTGCATTAGATATAGGTACACGCTCTGTAGTTGGAATAATTATAGAAGAACAAGGTGAAAATTTCCACGTTGTCGACTTAATGGTTGAAGAACACAAGGAACGTGCCATGGTAGATGGTCAAATACATAATGTATTACATGTAGCTACTTTAATAGAGAAAATTAAAACACAACTTGAAGAGAAACACGGCCCTCTTCATAAAGTAAGTGTTGCCGCTGCCGGCCGAGCTTTAAAAACTGAACAAGCTGCTGTCACAATTAATATAAAAAACCGCCTTGCTTTCACTGAGGAAGATATCAGCCGTTTAGAATTAGCTGCTGTTCAACAAGCCCAGCAACAACTATTACAAAATAAAGAAGCAAAAAATAATACTAGTCATTATTATTGTGTTGGCTATTCAGTTTTATACTACCGTTTAGACCAAGAAGAAATTGGCAGTTTAATTGACCAACAAGGCGAGGAAGCTTCAGTTGAAGTAATTGCCACATTCTTACCAAGAGTCGTCGTAGAATCACTGTTAGCGGCTCTTAAACGTGCTAATTTAGAGATGGAAGCATTGACACTTGAACCAATAGCAGCCATCAATGCGTTAATCCCTCCTACAATGCGCCGTTTAAATGTCGCTCTAGTAGATATAGGTGCAGGTACTTCGGATATCGCCATTACAGATAAAAGTACAGTTGTAGCTTATGGAATGGTACCTACAGCTGGTGATGAAATTACAGAGGCATTAAGTGACCATTACTTACTGGACTTCCCTGTTGCTGAAAAGACAAAAAAAGAAATGGCTATCCAAGATGAGATTAATATTCAAGATATATTAGGCTTCGACCAGTTTTATCCTCGCTCTGAAATTATGGAAAAATTACGTCCAGCAGTCGTACAACTCGCTACAGCAATTGGCACTGAAATTTTACGATTAAATAATCAAATTGCCCCAAAAGCTGTTTTACTAGTAGGTGGTGGCAGTTTAACACCGGATTTACCAATGGAACTTTGCAAAGTTTTAGAGTTACCGGAAAATCGGGTAGCAGTTCGAGGAATTGATGCCATTCAACAACTCACAAGGGAGGATCATGTGCCTGCCTCTCCTGAGCTAGTAACACCTATTGGTATTGCCATTGCCGCAAAACGAGCACCGATAAAATATATGACCGTTGAAGTAAATAAACAAATCATTCGTCTTTTTGAATTAAAAGAGATGACCGTGTCAGATGCATTACTTGCAGCCAATGTTTTAGCTACAAAATTATATGGTAAACCAGGTTTAGCTCTTTCAATTAAAGTAAACGATCAGGACATCTTTATACCTGGTGGTCATGGAAGTCCAACTGAAATTTTCGTCAATGGTAATAAAGCAAACACCAAACACCTCATCCAAAATGGTGATATCATCGAGTTAAAAGAAGGCGAAAATGGAGCACCTGCTCAAGCTTCGGTGAAAGATATATTAGATGATGCTGGTGTTAAAAAAGTATACATCCAAGATGTATCATACGAAATACAACCGAAAATCACGGTAAACGGTCATACTGTCACCTCGGATACGCAATTAAAAGATCGTGACACTGTTTCTATTAAAACAGCCGATACCATAAAAGAAATTTTACATTGGACTAACAATCAAGGCCTTATACAAAGATTAACACCTTTTACAATCTATGTTGATAACAAGCCAGTAAATTTACCTGAATTCGCAAGTAGTTTATCGCTTAATAGTCTTCCGACAAAACTAAACTATGCTATGAAAAACAATGATCGATTAACTATCAAAATGACCGAATTGCCGACAGTTGAACTAATCTCTAACCGCCTTAACATACAATTAGAAGACCGCATTGTCGTCACATTCCAAGATGTAACGTTAGAAATGATTAAAACTTGCATGTCTGTTTATATAAATGGAGAAATTGCTCATAAATCAGATGTCATACCAAATGGCGCAAAAATTCAATTTGTCACAAAAGATACTAGTAACTGGATTTATCAAGATGTATTCCGTTTTTCCAATTGGCAATTACCCATAGATTTCAAAGGCTCATTTTCAATATTACGTAATGAAAAACCTTCAAAATTCGATGCAGAAATCTTCGGTGGCGATCAACTTTCTATTACATTAAATAAAATAGAGCAAGAATCTTATAAATAACGAAAAAAAGCTATCTCAAATGTTCTAATAACGAACTTTGAGATAGCTTTTTACTTATTACTACATTATCTGTTTTTTGACGCTTCAGCTTTTGCTTCTTTCGTTACAGACTCGACTACTTCTACTGCTTCTTCAAGAGCCAAACTTACAGCCGTCGGCTCATTAGTTTCTGCTTCATATTCTGCAATCGTTTTTTCCATTGTTTCCATGATATCTATCGGCTCTTCACCTTCAGAAGAAGCCGTTCCATCATCCAATGGCTGAGTTGTTTTAGATTTGATTGATTTTACTTTATCAACTAATTGACCTGATTGTTCTTGTAGCGTTTTAGAAATTTGAGCAGACTTTTCCTTTGCAGTGGAAGAAAGCTCAATACTTTTTACTTTGATTTGGCTCGCTTGTGTTGCTACATCTTCACGCAATTCTTTACCTGTTTTAGGAGCTAAAAATAACGCTGCAGCAGCCCCAACAATACCACCTACAAATGCGCCGATTACAAAATCTTTTACATTTACATTCGATTCGTCATAGAGAGATTCAGTTTTATGTTCATAAGGTTGTGGTAAGTAAGCATTCACTTCTGAACCCTCAATGCCTTGGTTACCATAAACATCATAATTATTTCTCACATCATTGTAATTCGGTTTTTGTTCTGACATACATAGCGCCTCCCAAAATCTTATTTTCTTCTTTTTCGCTTACCATTTTCATCCGGTGTACTCACCGAAACTGTTTCATTGTTTGCTTTACGCTCTTTCATCTTACCACGTATTCCCATAAAAGCGTTACTCCATTGAATAACTTGAGCGATCTGATCACTGTTTTTTGAAACGTTTGAATAAATAGAAGATGTTACTTGTTGTACTGAATTATTCAATCCATTTACTGAATCGCCAAAACCTTTAACAGCTTGTACTACGGTATTCAGTTGTTGAGATTTATCCTGAATATCCTCTGCCAAACTATTTGTTTTTTCTAACAAACTTGTTGTCTCACGTGTAATCCCTTGCATTTGACCTTCAATTCCAGCCATCGTATTCGCTACATTATTTAACGTCGTTTTCAACGAATTTAATGTCATTGTTAAACCAATACATAAAACAAGGAACCCAACAGCCGCAACTAGTGCTGCTATATACAAAATAACTATCATCTTACACCCTCCTTACTATATACATTTAAGTTCCCACAAAATGAATGTATTTAAACATTACATATTACAATACATTCTACAAAACATTGCTAAATCCTGCTAATCATCATCACTATACTACAAAAATAAAGAATTTTCCATTAAAAAAACAGCTCAGCCTCTAAGAGAGGTTAAACTGTTTTTTTATATATTTCCGCTTATATTATGCGTTTTCTGCTAATAAAAGCGCTTCAAATGCTTCTTGGAATTTGTGCACATCTCCTGCACCCATAAACAAGAATACAGAATCTTTATGCTCTATTAAAGAAGAAATATTTTCTAACTTCAACAATTCACTGCCTTCAATTAGATCTACTAAATCTTGTATAGACAGAGCACCTGATTTTTCACGAGCAGAGCTGAAGATATCACAAAGATAAACACTATCTGCTTCACTTAAACTATCCGCAAAATCTTGTAAAAATGCTTGCGTACGTGTAAATGTATGTGGTTGGAAAATAGCTACAACTTCGCGATTCGGGTATTTTTGTCGTGCAGATTGAATCGTCGCTCTAATCTCTGTAGGATGGTGAGCATAATCGTCAATTAATGTACGTGCACCAATTGCTGTCTCAGTAAAACGACGTTTAACACCATCGTAAGTACTTAAACGAGCTTGAATCGTTTCAGCTGGAACTCCTTCATAATGACATAAAGAAATAACGGCAAGCGTATTTAGTACATTATGATCCCCAAACATTGGAATATGGAATTTACTATAGAATTCATTGCGTACGAAAACATCGAAGGTAGAGCCTTCAGTTGTTTTTTCTACATTACGCGCTTCAAAATCATTTTCAGAACCAAAACCGTAAAATACGACTGGTACATTAGCTTGAATTTTTTGTAAGTGTTCATCGTCACCGCAAGCAATAATAGCTTTTTTCACTTGTAATGCCATCGATTGAAACGCATCAAACACATCGTCTATATCTTTATAATAGTCAGGGTGATCAAAATCAATATTCGTCATCACTGCATAATCTGGATGATACGCTAAGAAATGACGGCGGTATTCGCATGCTTCCATTACGAAGTTTTGAGCACCTACTGCCCCGCCACCAGTACCATCACCAATTAAAAACGAAGTCGGCTTGTCTCCTTCTAACACATGAGACATTAAACCTGTTGTTGAAGTTTTACCATGGGCTCCTGTAATAGCGACTGATGTATATTGTTCTAAATATTCCCCTAGGAATGTATGATAACGAATTACTTCTACACCGATTTCACGGGCTTTTACTAACTCTGGGTGCTCGTCCGTAAAAGCATTACCCGCAATTACAATCATTCCTGGTTGAATGTTGTTCTCATCGAAAGGCAAGATAGTGATATTGCGCTCTCTTAAAGGATCCTCTGTAAAAAAGTATGTTTCGATATCGGAACCTTGAACCGTCTCACCTGAATCAAATAGAATTTGTGCAAGTGAACTCATTCCTGATCCTTTAATTCCTGTAAAATGATAAACTGTCATGTTGAAACCTCCCGGGAAAGTTTCCTTACCCTTGATTAATCAAATCTTTAAAACATATTACATTATAGCATGGATTACTACACTTCTAAAATAAACGATAATTCCCACTCTTTCACCTTTATTATTTAGAAGTAATAAGACATTAGTCATAAATAATTTACATTTCATCATATCCGTTATTAAAGAGATTCTCTAAATCTTGTGTTTTTAAGAAGACATCACGTGGTTTTGTGCCTTTTGATTCTGAGATAAATCCTTGAGCTTCCATCATGTCTACTAATCTGGCAGCTCGATTATAACCGATATGGAATTTTCGTTGTAAAGAAGATGTCGAAACTGTACCTTGCTCACAAATATGACGGCATGCCTCTTCAAATAACTCATCTTGTTCCTCAATAGCCTCAGCTTTTCTCAACAATTCTTCTTGTTCAAAAATATATTCCGGTTCACCTAGTGATCGCATATAGTCTGTAACAGCTTCTATTTCTTCATCCGTTACAAATGTACCTTGCACACGAATAGGCCCAGACATTCCATTACCTAAGTACAGCATATCACCACGACCTAATAATCGTTCCGCACCTTGGCTATCTAATATTGTACGTGAATCAATTTGAGATGATACAGAGAATGCAATTCGTGTCGGAATATTAGACTTTATTAGCCCTGTAATAACATCTACAGATGGGCGTTGAGTTGCAAGTACTAAATGAATACCACAAGCTCTTGCTTTTTGAGCAATTCTACAAATAGCCTCTTCCACATCAGTAGGAGCCATCATCATTAAATCCGCTAATTCATCGATGACTATTACTAAATATGGCATTTTCAATGAAAATTTTCGTTCTTCTTCAACCATGGCATTGTATCGAGTAATATCTCGTGCGCCAACATGTGCAAACAACTGATAACGTCTTTCCATTTCCTCTACAGCCCATTTTAAAGCTGCAGTAGCTGCCTTGACATCTGTAATCACCGGACTCACTAAATGAGGAATATGATTAAATGCAGCCAATTCCACCATTTTAGGGTCAATTAATAGCAGCTTTACATCTTGTGGGCTAGCTTTTAATAATAGACTAACCAAAATTGAGTTAATACAAACAGATTTACCAGATCCAGTTGCCCCAGCAATTAATCCATGAGGCATTTTACGAAGATCAAGCGTTACCGGTTTTCCTGTTAAATCTAAACCCAACGCGGCTTCAAGTGGTGAATCTGAATCAATAAATAACTGGTCACCAACAATCTCAGAAATACGCACTGGTCGTGATTTTTGGTTTGGAATTTCAATTCCGATTGAGCTCTTACCTGGAATCGGCGCTTGAATACGTATATCCCTAGCAGCAAGAGCAAGTTTCAAATCATCTGCTAAATTACGTATTTTACTCACCTTGGTACCATGACCAACCGTAATTTCAAATTGCGTTACTGCAGGACCTTGCACAATTTGAACAATCTCTCCTTTTACTTGAAAATAAGAGAGTGCTTCAATTAGTTTCTCACCTTGCATATCCATCCATTCAAAATCCTCTGTCTTTTCCTCTGGTGATTCCAAATATTTTAGAGATTCCTCAAGATTTTCGTTAATGCGTGATGGCATAGGCTCTTCAATTTCTGGTTCGATGACTGGCTCAACTGTTGTCGCCGCAACTTCTTGATTATCAGAAACCTTATAAGATTCTAATATGGGTTCTTGTTCAGGTTTCTCTGTCATAATCGTTCCAATAGGTTGCTCTTTTGCGACCAAAGGAAGTACAGTTTCTTCTACACTCATATTTAATAATTGTTTAGAATTAGCTTCTTTCAGTGCCCATTTCTCTTTATCTGTTTTTAACATGAGCACATTAAAAGGAAGTTTACTTTCTTCTTTTATTATTGACTCTTGGTACTCTTCCTCTTTCGAAGATGGTTCCTTTATCTGCTCTATATTTTCAGTGTACTTTTTAGATGCATCTAAAATTACTTCTTCTGTTCTTGAAAGCTCATCTTCAGGCTCTTCCGCTCTTCGAATAAGCTCTTCGACAATGGCAGGTTTTTCTTCTATAGTAATCTCCTCTATGGAAGTTTGTGCCTGCCCAACTAATTTTACTTCTAGATTTTGTTCTTCAACTTCATCCTGCTCTTTAATTTCAACAGGTATTAGTTGTTGTTGGATTGGCTCTTCCACATAATGAACAATGCCTGGGGAGGAAATTTCCTCACAATCACTACCTTGAACTTCCTCTATTTTTATAACGGATTCAGTTAAGCCCTCTTCATTAGCAACTTGAAGCGACTGTTGTTCCATTACAATTGTTTCAATAATAACTTGAGCTTCTTCTACTTCTGTTTCAACAATAGCTTGGACTTCCTCTACTTCTGTTTCAGCAATAGCTTGGACTTCCTCTACTTCTGTTTCAGCAATAGCTTGGACTTC
>NZ_LILB01000001.1:1874690-1961011 GCF_001274945.1 Viridibacillus arvi
TCTACTTCTGTTTCAGCAATAGCTTGGACTTCCTCTACTTCTGTTTCAGCAATAGCTTGGACTTCTTCTACTTCTGTTTCAGCAATAGCTTGAGCTTCCTCTTCCTCTGTTTCAACATTAGATTGGGCTGCATTTATTTCTGTTTCAGTAATAACTTGAGCTTCTTCTACTTTTGTTTCTACAATAGTACTTTCTTCTGTAGCAGTAATGTGTTGTGACTCTATTACTTCTATAGTAGCCTGTTTCGTTACTTCTAAATGATTTTCAGTCTGTTTTAGTTCATTGGATTCATTGCCCTCTAGCTGGTCATGAATAGAACGTACAGGTGGCTTTTGAAAACCATAAACGGGTGAAGGTACATTTGTAGGTTTGAACTTTTGTTTTTTTACATTCTCTGGCTTTGTGGTAGTTACAGTTTCGGTTTCACTCTCAACTGATCTACGACCTAGTGAAGAACTTGGTCGTTCCCTATAAGGTGCAGTAGTATCATAATTTGGCTTTGGATTAAACGGATTAATACGCTCTTGTTTTGATGGTGCCTCGTTATAACGATTCTTCGTTGTTGGTCTCCGCTGCTCTCGTGTTTCGAAACGAGCTGGCTCCTGATATTGCTGTACCTGATTATCAAATGGTGACCTTCTATTTTGCGATGTTGTTTGATTTTGAGCAGTTGGTTGAAAACGATCTTGTTTTTGCCTTTGTCGTTGTTCTTGCCATTGATCTGGTTGAACGGATTGTGGCTTTGGTTTAACCTTTTTATTCGATTGTAGTGGAGCTTGCTTGCTTGGAGTTTCCTTCTGTATCATTTGCGAGCGCTCTGAATCAGATATAACCGGGAAACGGAAAGCATCTCTTTTACGTAAAAATGCGGGAATAGAATCTTCTTGTTGTACTGTTTCAAATTCTTGTTCTATATATTCTTCATATGTATCTTGTATTTCAATTCTGTCATTATTAATCTTTTTTTCATTATCATATTCTTCTATTTCGTCACCCATAATACGAGCAACTACATTTTTAAACCATTTCATAAGAATCACTCTTTTCCAAATCGTTGCATTCATTTTATCAGTAATAACGCCAAGTATGCAATGAGAAGCGAAAGAATGTACTAGAAAATTACCATTTTTCTCAAATTCATTTCGTATATTAATATAATTATTTCTTTTTTGTTACAAAATAAAAAATCGACATACCTATATTACGATATGTCGATCTAACAATATTTTATTTAAGCTTGAAAAGGTGTACCTTCAACTGCATCATCTTCAAGTACTAAAATACCTTTTACTTGAGGAGCGTTTGGTATTGCTAATTCGCGAGCTGAACAAATCATTCCAGATGAAGGAACGCCACGTAGCTCAGCATCTTTGATTAACATACCTGAAGGCATAACTGCTCCCACTTTAGCAACAACTACTTTTTGACCTGCTTCAACGTTTGGAGCACCACATACGATTTGTAATATTTCATCTCCAACATTTACTTTACAAATATTTAATTTATCTGCATTAGGGTGTTTTTCTTTTTCTTCAACAAGACCAACTACAAATTTCGGAGTTAGGTCAACATCTAAGTTTAATGTTGCGCCATTTTTAGCGATAGTTGCATCAATTGCTGCTACTAGCTCTTCCGTAATTTCAACGTTGCCTTGTTGTTCAATTTGCATATACTTACTTGCATTAAAAAGGTTAAACCCTTTTACTTCGCCAGTAGATTCTTCTTTTAAAAGAACTAAATCTCCGTGCTTTTCTAAAACTGTTTTTACGATTGCTTCTGTCGATAATTGAACGAGTAAAACGTCTCCAACATAAGCTTTGTTGTATGATACGATCATTTTTTCTCTTGCTCCTTTTTCACTCTGTTTTTAGCTAATATAAAGATTGGCTCTAAATCGCCATCTTCATATATAAATGACAGTGATGTAATTGGTACAGTACCTACAGTAAAGAAATGCATAGTCATTTGTGCTAATACATCATATCCTGCTTCATTACGAATATCACCTATGATTAGCACGTCTTGATGCGGTACTGACACAGTCATATCCCCTTCAATCTTACCACGCATTTCCTTTAAAAAGGCATCATTTAAAATACGACTTGCATCATAACCATCATTTTCATTTAAAAAATAGAAAACATTTTCGGCTACTACGTCTTTTTTTACTTTCGTATTCAGCTTTCTTATTTGAAAGCGTGCAGCTTCTGTTATTTGCTCTGCTGATACATTTAGCTTGTCCAACATATCAACATCGATTAGACGATACGTATTGCCAAGATCAAGAGCATAGTAAATACGTGTTTCTGCTGTGTGATCAGTTGTTACGAAAGCATGACCATCTTTTGATTTTTTCGGAAAAGATGTGGAGCGAATGATTGGGAAAATATTATCTAGATTCTTAAATCCTTCTGCATGCTCTTTTTCCATTGCTGAAAATGTCTCTTGAATTGTATAAATCACTTCATCAATTGCAAGTTCTTTTTTCGTTTCATATTTAGAAAGGATACCTGGTAAAGATATGTCCATCCCTTTACCTAGCTCTTTATGATCTAATCTTACTTTGTTGTGTTTTTCATCAAATTGCCATTCAAAGTGAGTATCACTCAATCGTTCTTGTAGCTTTTTGACTAGCTCTTTAGATTTCAACTGCTTCAACTCCCTTTATTTTCACATAAACAAACGGTTCACTTTTTTGTGAACCGTATCACATAGCTTTAATTTCACTATCTCTAATGACTTATAATGATTCTAAAAACTCTTCAATTTCAATTTGTGTTTTACGATCTTTACTTACAAACCGACCACTTTCTTCACCATTTTCGAATGCGACGAAGCTAGGTATACCAAATATATTTAAGTCTCCACATAAATCGATAAAATCATCACGATTAACTGATACAAATTGAATATCTTCGAATTTTTCTTCTATTTCTGGCATAAACGGATCGATAAAATGACAATCTGGACACCAGCCTGCTGTAAATAGAAAGACTGTTTTTCCTTGTGATTTTAAGTCTGAAAATTGTTCAATAGTTTGTAAACTTTGCATGTTCTTAACCTCACTTTTTAGTAATCTTCACTGATCGAACAATTTGCATCATTTGTTCTATTAGTTCATCGATATTTTCACCCTTTGTAATGGTCGTCAATTTAACACCACCACTACTTACAATGATCTCATATTGTTTGTCTTCTTTCTTTATAACACTTGCAAATCCAAATCGGTTCTTCTTTTTAAATGTTTGTTCTTTTACTATATTAGCTTTTTTATCGGCTTTCAAAGCTTTATAAAATCTTTCACTATCATTACTTTCATTAGGATTAATAAATAGAACAAATGCATTTTCATCTTTAGATAATAAAATATTGGTATCATCTGATGAAGTTTCTTTTGTAAAACCTGAAGGTAGATAGAAATTAATTTTATTGGCTTGCTCTGTACTTTTCTCAGGTTTGGCGTTAAATACACTTTTGGCATTCTGCATTCCCTGATCCATCTGTTCTTCAATAGTTTGTCCGCAACCTGCTAGACTTGCTAGTACAGAAATGATTAGTAACAATACAATGGTATATCGTGACATGCCATCCTCCATCCTTGCTTGAACTCCATTCTATTTTAAAGATGTTATAGAGTCCATGCAACTTTAGTGCTCTCCCCACTAAACTGCTAATAAAGAGGGAAAAGTCATGCTTTTTGGAAGAAGTATTGCCCAATTAACAATTTTATAACATGTTCAAACATTTCTTTTCGATCAATTAAATCATGAGTGAAAATACCAATTGCTCCAGAATGTTGTCGAATATCATTTTGTTGAGTATATTCATCCATTACAGGACCTAGCTCTCTGCCACTTTTCACATCTTCTGCAACTGTTTCTGGCAATGGAATTTGAGCCCCTGCAGCTGTAATGACTTGTCCATCTTTTAATACAAGAGCTCCCCAATTGCAAACATACATAACCCCATCAATTTCTTTTACTCCACCTTCTAATCCAAATGAAAAATCTGCATTAGATACATTACGCGTATTTTTTGCACGATTAATTGCACCTTCTCTTGTTTCAGCATCTGTCATCGGTTGTGCGGATACGCCCGATGCAACTTCAACATGTTCGAATACTAATTCTTCATTTACAAATTGTTTTACAACTGCTTCAACAGCACCTGTCTTAGCTTTATTTTTTGTTCCTATTGCTATTAGCATTTTCATACTCCTTCAATTAATCATTTATGTACAGAAAAAGAGGGCCCTTGTCGGAACCCCCTTAATAGTATAACAAATTAGCCATTTGCACGGATTGTTTCTAACGTAGTACTGTCTGCATTTTTGACAAGCTTCACGATTAATTCCTTCGCTGCATCTAAATCATCCGTATGAATGATTGAAGCATGTGTATGAATATAGCGTGAGCAAATACCGATAACAGAACTTGGTACACCATCATTAGAAATATGTACATTTCCTGCATCTGTGCCACCTGGTGAGACGAAGTATTGATATGGAATATTATTAGATTCAGCTGTATCTAGAATGTATTCACGCATTCCTCTATGAGTAATCATTGTGCGGTCTAAAATACGAAGTAACGGACCTTTACCTAGTTGACCGAATTGTGTTTTATCACCTGAAGTATCATTAGCTGGGCTGGCATCTAAAGCAAAGAAAAGATCAGGTTTAATCAAATTAGCTGATACTTTAGCTCCGCGTAGTCCAACCTCTTCCATTACATTCGCACCTGAATATAATGTGTTCGGTAGTTTTTCGTCTTTCAGTTCTTTTAATAGTTCAATTGCCAGTCCACAGCCATAACGATTATCCCACGCTTTTGCCATAATTTTTTTCGGGTTTGCCATCGGTGTAAATGGACATACTGGAATAATTGATTGCCCTGGAATAATGCCCATCTGTTCTGCATCTGCTTTATCGTCTGCACCTACATCGATTAACATATTGCTAATTTCCATTGGTTTTGACTGCAATTCTGGTGTTAATAAATGTTTTGGAACAGAAGCAATCACACCTGGTATTGCACCATTTTTTGCATATACTTCAACACGTTGCGCAAGCATTACTTGATTCCACCATCCACCTAGAGGTTGGAAACGAAGCATACCATTTTCAGTAATTGAAGTTACCATTAAAGCAACTTCATCCATATGACCTGCAACTAGAATACGTGGACCATTTTCGTCACCTTTTTTTAATCCGAAAATGCCACCTAAATTATCCTGCACAATCTCATCAGCATACTTAGATAACTCTTGTCGCATAAAAGCGCGCACGGCACGTTCATCACCCGGTGCCCCCGGTAATTCAGTTAATGTTTTAAACATATCTAAAGTTTCTTGATTCAATTGAAAAGCCTCCTTTAATGAGCCACTATATCTTTTATTTTATCCAAAAACTGCTTTTAATACTAGCACTTTATTTCGGCAACCGAAATGTGGAAGGCGCTCATTCAACTAACAGCGTGGCCAGCATGTATAAAACATCCCTCATTTTGAAATAGTATCCCCAAAAGTGCCACCCTCACATTTTCACTCCATATAATGGATGTGGTACACTAGCTTCATATGAAATTTAGGGAGGCAATGATCTATGAAATTACGTGATTTCCTACTTGGCGTTGCAACAGGACTTGCTGCAGCTTATGTAATTAAAGAAGCTAGCGAAAAAATTTATCCAAATAAACCAGCTAACTCAGTATTGACTGACATTAAAAACTTATTTAAACAAGAAGGTCCTATCGATGGATCATGGATTTTCATGGAACCAGAAGTATTCAAAAAAGAAAACATCGAAATTCCTGTGTATAAAGGCGGTATTTCTCGCGTTCATAATGGGGAAACGCAAAGCTTTGAATTCGCTGCAGATGCGAAAACAGGCTCGATTATTGACTTAGTACGTGTTTAAACCTTACGTTCTTCTAAAACTCCTCGTTATAGAGGAGTTTTTTTCATTCTTAAACCTGTAACTTCTCACTTCCGTAGTTAACCACTCTCCTATTCACATAAAAAAGGTATCTCATGAGCCGACCTTCCAGCTCAGAGATACCTACTATAATGAAAAGAAAAAGAATTATCCTTTAAGGACAGTCTCTTCTTTCATCTCTTCTCTTGTACGTTTCAATTCTCCGATTACTTCTTTACCTGTCTCATTCCACTTAATGAGTCGATAGTATGCATCATGATAGAAGCTAAACCAATAGCCTTTTTCTAATGCTTCCTTCATTAACTTTTCTTTCGCGAAAACTGATGTCATTGGATAATCATCGTAAGCAAGTACCCATAGTGGATTTTGGTGAGCATGTGTTGGCATAATGTCCGCCATATGTAGAATTGTCTCACCATTTTGCGTTAGCTTGATAATACTATGCCCATTACTATGTCCACCTGTGTGGACCATTTCAATTCCTGGTAATACGTCTAATTTATCAGTGAAAGGTGCTACTAAATGTTGCACCGGCTCCCAATTCTCTTTCCAATACGTATTAGCTGAACGAATATTTGGCTCGCGCATTTCATCCCATTCAACTTGTGATACAAAAATTTTAGCATTCGGGAAAGTTGGTACCAGCTTGTCCTGTTCCCATTTTGTTAGACCACAAGCATGGTCAAAATGTAAATGTGTCATAAGTATATAATCTATGTCTTCAGATAGTAATCCCATTTCGACTAAGCCATCATCGATAAATGATTGCTCTGTCACACCGAAATTTCGCAACTGCTTTTCAGTAAACTTGTTGTTGCCAACACCTGTATCGACTAACATATTCTTACCTTGATACTGAATAAGAATTGGATCTGTCGGTAGTTCAATTTGGTTATTTTCATTGACTGGATACTTGCGTGACCAAAGTGGCTTTGGCACTACCCCAAACATTGCTCCACCATCTAAAAAAGTGGTTCCCCCTTTGAGCCATGTTAATGTCATATCATGAAATTTAAATTGATCCATTTCCTTTTCCCCCTTGTTAAAAATTAAGGTGCAAGCATTTCTATTTTTATACAAAAATGAATATTCCCTCATATAAATTGTAACATGTACAAAAAAGTTGTTCTATTTTTTTCTATCCTTTTCCATTTTCACAAACAAAAAAATGCAGTAGCTTTATAAAAGCTCCTGCATTTTCAAAATCATTATTTTTCTTCTGGTAATTGGAATTGTGCTTCCACGCGATAAATAGGTTGACCTTTTGCAGAGAATTTCTCTTCGTATTCAGTCATAATATTATCTTCAGGCATTTCTTTGTGTAAGTCTAAAGAAACATAAACAAGTTTCATACCATATTGTGACATACTCACTAAAGAGTATTCAAATAGGCCTCGGTTATCTGTTTTGAAGTGGACTTCACCGAAATCAGGTAAGATATTCTCATAAATACTTAAGAAACCAGCGTGTGTTAATCTTCTTTTTGCATGACGTGTTTTTGGCCATGGATCAGAGAAGTTTAAGTATAAACGGTCAACATCGTTTTTCTCAAAAAACTTTTCTAAATCCGAACCGTTTACTTTTAATAATCGTAAATTTGATGGCTGACCAGCAGCTTGTACTTTTTCAACCGCCTTTACGATAACACTGTCAAAAAGCTCAATACCGATATAGTTAATCTCTGGATTAGCAAGCGCCATACCAGTGATAAATTGTCCTTTACCCGTTCCTACTTCAATATGCAATGGATTGTCGTTTTTAAATACTTCATTCCATTTACCTCTTTGTTCTTCAGGATTTGGAACGACGATGTCTGGGTGACTAGCGATAAATTCTTCAGCCCATGGTTTATGTCGAAGTCTCAATTGTTTTCCTCATTTCTGTTATTTCTACTGTTCAACTACTCATTATTAAAGAAAGCTTTCCATTCGTCAAGAAGACTTTCTTGCCAATTGCCAAGCTTTATTGATTACGCCAAAGTGAATCGACTCATATTCTTTAGTCTTACCAGCAAATTCCCCATCTGTATGAGCCTTAACCTCGTTATGAATTTCCACTTTGAATTCCTTAGCAGAATACTGCTGAACTGCTTTTAAACGAGTATGTTTACCAAAAAAGACAGTACTAAACAGAAACAATAGTTTTAAACGAGAGATTGCATAAACAATGGTCAATTCGATATGGTGATCATTTGGGATAGAGTATGGCGAGACTTTCATTCCACCACCAAAGTATGGCTGATTACTTGCTACAACAAGCCATACTTTTTCAAAAACTTTCTCTTGCCCATTATGTACAACTTTAGCCGAAAATGTTTTAAAATTTAGTAATGCCTTAAGTAAAAAATAAATATATGTCAGTTTCCCCAAACGAAGAATATTAAAGTATTGTTTAAGCTTCGATTCATTCGCCTCCTTGGCTATATATGCGTCGATGCCAATTCCTGCGTTATTAACAAAATAATATGTATCGCCATTTCTTTGCATAGTACCGATATCCATTAATTGACCAACACTATGTTGCTTAACATACGCTTCTATTTCTGCTGCTGTTTTAAATGTTTCATATCCTCTTCCAAAATCATTTCCTGAACCCGCTCCAATTGCGCCAATACATACTTCTTTATTCTCTAGAATGCCTTGTACAACTTCATGAACTGTTCCATCTCCACCAATCGCGATCAATAGATACTTTTCTGATTGCACTATCGCTGAATTAGCATATCGTTTTGCAATTTTGGTTGCATGACCTGGGTAAGCTGTAAACTCTATTTGATACGGGATTTGCAAGGACTTTTCTAGATAGCTCCATTTCCTCATAGCAGCTCCATTTCCCGCTTTTTCATTAATAATAAAGACAACTTTCACTGATCCATATCCTTTTCCTCAATCTTTGTATCCCAATTCGTACGATGAAATGATGTTGTTTGCACGGTATTTAATATCGACTGTGCAGCTTTAAACTGCATATGCTTCATAGGAGATGGGTTCTTTTTTAAATGTGAAAACCATTCTGGGAATTTGCGTTTATCGATAAACTGAACACCATATGCAGAACCTGGATAGTCGATATAGCCATTACGTGATAAGACGATCTTATGGATTGGTATATCAATTTGGTCATTTGTAAACAATTGTTTCAATATAGATTCCATACGATTTAAACTAATTAATGGACTTAACACTTTTTTGTCTGATGTACCTACTTTTTTCAACCAAAAGCGATCTCCACTACCGATAAATGAAGCTCGTTCTTCCTCTTCAAGAACTTGAATACATAGACAACTTGTTGGTGTTAATAAAATAACCCCCATCTCAATAGGTGCTTTTTTCAATTGTAGAATAGGATAGTAGAACAACAAATAACTATCTGGAAGGTTTTGAGTCAATGTTCGTAATAACGAATCACGTTGATACCTTGGTTCAACATATGATTTTTCTCTTAAAGTTGAACTAGCCCATTTTAATTGAAAGTGAAATAGCTGATCAACATACATTCGTTTTAATTCTTCAGCCGTTTGTGGTCGATAAAGTATATTTGGTTCAAAATCCAAAGTCATTATTTCCTCAGGCATGTCTTCCTCATCTGTTACGCTATGACTTAGACTAGATTCATCTAGTAATTCGTCATTTTGCTCAAGCTCATCTTGCTCAAAAGCTTCATCTTTCTTTTTAAGAGAGAAAGAGAATACCTTTTTAAAAAACGGATTACGTTGCTTTTTTTCTAATTCTTCAGACTCATGCTCCCATTGCTCTATTTCAGCTCCAGTTTCCCATTCCTTTTTCATACGTTCCCATTGAATCTGTTTTAATCGTACAAATTGCGATGGATAGCGTTTTAAATTAATTTGATAGCGTGAAATATAATCTTGTAGCTTAACTAATTGTGCCATTTTATAAGCGTCCCTTCTAAAATAAATTCGTTCAAAAGTAGGGTTATTTCTACTGCTTTATCTACCCATTCTACATGACGTAATGAAAAAAAAATAGAGAAGGCGTTGATTTCGCCCCCTCTATCTCTATATTTTGTAAAATTATAAGGACCCTAACTGCTGTACACGTGCATCAAAAGCAGCTTGTAATTTTCTAGTCCATTCACCTGGTTTTCCATTACCTATAATGTTGTCATCAATTTGAATAATAGGCGTAATTTCAGAACTTGTTGAAGACATAAAGAATTCATCCATGTCTATTGCTTGGCCTGTTGTGAATGCTTCTTCTATAAAAGGTAAACCAATTTCTTCACAAAGAGACATTATAACTCTTCTTGTAATCCCATTTAGGATTAAATTGTTAGTTGGATGTGTATAAAGTACACCATCTTTTATACCATACATATTTGAAGAAGAACCTTCAGTTACAATTTCACCACGATGTTGGATTGCTTCATAGCAACCTGCTTGTTGTGCAGCTTCTTTTGCTAACACATTCCCAAGTAAGTTTAAACTTTTAATATCACAACGTAACCAACGAATATCTTCTACAAATTTAGCTTTTACACCCTTTTCATACTTCTCAATTGAACGCTCACCTTTCATTGTATAAGCGATGAAGACTGGTTCAGGCGTAGGCGTTGGGAATGCATGAGCACGAGGTGAAGAACCACGAGTAATTTGAAAATAGACATAGCCATTAACAATTTCGTTGGCTTCAATCAAATCATAGACCATTTTATGAAGTACATCTTTTGTATACGGAATTACTATATTAATTTTTTCAGCACTTTCATAAAAACGGTCAATATGCTCAGTTACTGTGAACATTGAGCCATTATAAATTTTTATCACTTCATAGACGCCATCACCAAATTGATAGCCACGGTCTTCTATAGAAAGTTTGATTTCTTCCTCTTTTACCAAACGATCATTCCAAAGCATTGTTGTCATTCAAGCATCTCCTCAAGTTGTTTCTACACTAATTTTACTCTTAGTTATCTGCATCATTTTTATCACAATCACAAAAAAAGCGCAATGAGTAAATATACTTCATTGCACTTTTAGGGATGAAATTTAATTAGAGGTATTATTTTTTTAGATATACTTTTTCTGGTTTTAAGTAATTTTTAAACTCTTCATTAGATATTCGGATAAAATCTTCTTTCATGTTCTGTCCATTGTTCATAGCTAATGCTTTTTTATTCGCTTCACTTAAATCATTGAAAATAGTTTCATATTCTTCCCCTGGTCCATTATTCTGCCAAACAATAAATTGCATCGCACGGCTTACGTTAGTAAACACGTTATTTTGGAAAGTAGGATTCACCGCACCACTTGCTAAAATACCACGTAAATTACCTTCATTTACATTTGTAATTGTATTATTTTCAATAACTGAGTTTGACCAATTCATCACACGAATTGCATCTGAACGTGTATTGGAAATTTCATTGTTTCGAATAATAATGCGATCATGGTATTTTCCGCCTGAATACTTATGTGTGCCCACTGCTCGGTCAAGTAGATTAAATTTATTGTTTTCTATAACTACATTGAAATTTGGTTGTGCGTCAAATTTACTCCAAATTTGGCTCCAACCGCTTGTTTTTGCATCTGGTGTATCAATGTTGATGGCTTCTTTATTATAGCCCATATAGTTTCTAGAGCCGTCAAATGTACAGTTTTTCACAACTACGTTTTTTGAAGCATCCATCTCAATAAAATGTCCTGAGTACATATTTAAAAATGTAATATTATCTACAACTATATTTTGGTTATGTCCCATAATAATGGAGATAGCAGAAAGATCATAATCCATATCAATCGTTACTTCTCCACGGCCGATTAAGGAAATATTTTTTTCCCCTTTAAATTTTCCAAATGCATCATCTTCTTTTGCTTTAGAAGGTCTCACAAATTGGAATATTGACTTGGCTGGTTTCATGCTAGAACCCGTATCTGTTCCCTTTATTATTCTAACACCATCTTCAAATTCAATCGTTACATTAGATGGTACATAAAGTGCATTTGTAACTGTATATGTACCTTCATTCAAAATCAGTGTTCCGCCACCCGTACTTTCTAGTTTTTCTAGATATGAACGTAACATATAATATTGCATCGTTTCACTAGTAAATGTGGAATAGGTCATATAATTTTCATTGATGGGATCTGATAAAGGAGTAACTGTGTATACAGGCTTATCCTCTGCATTTGCTGATTCTGTAGATATGTATAATAGTAGACTGAAAAATAGAAATGTTGCTCCAAATAAAATACTTATTCTCTTAACATTAAGCATTGATCTAAAATCTCCTTTATGTTGAGTATAATATTTAATAAACCCCCATCCAAATATTAGAAAGGGGGTTAATATTTAGTGTACTATACTTTTCCATTTCAAAAAAGGTAAATCTTACTTAGTTGCAAGTTCGACAATGGCATCTGCATAAATAGCAGCGGCCTTCACTAAGTTTTCAACTACCACAAACTCATCTGCCTGGTGCGCGATATCAGGCTCACCTGGGAATAGCATACCAAAAGCTACACCTGTTTTTAATTCACGTGCGTAAGTACCACCACCAATTGATAATAACTCGGCTTTTTCCCCAGTATTACGCTCATAAACTTTAACTAGTTTCTGGATTAACTCTTCTTTTTCATCTACATAATGAGGAGCTGAGTTTTCTGCTATATCTAATGCAAAGCCATTTTTGGCAAGCTGTTGTTGAGCTGCAGTTATTTTTTCATCATATGGATATGTGACAGAATAGCGCAAACTTACTTGCACTTCTCCACCTTTCCCTGATTCGAATGATACTACCCCTGCGTTAAGTGTAGTATCTCCAGACATATCATCATGAAAATTAAGTCCTAGAGCATGACCACGTGTTTCTTCACCAAATGCAGTTACTAAAAACTGTACAAATTCTTTTGAACCTGTAGTGGTTAATTGTGTATTCAAGAATGCTGCTAATTTTACCGCTGCATTCACACCAGCATTTGGCTCCATTGCGTGAGCAGATTTCCCCTTAATAGAAACAATAAACACTTCAGATACCTTTTCAATCGCTCCTTGTAAGCTCTCTTGTTGCAAATATGTTTGAAATGCTGCTTCAAAATCAGCAGATACATTTTGAATTTCAGCTGTTGCATTATCAGGTACCATATTCGTACGATGACCTGCTTTGAAAGAAATTAATTGTTCGTTTTCAGCTATTTTTTGCTGTTGGCTAAATACTAATACAGCTATTCCTTTTTCAGCATTAATAATTGGAAAATCAGCATCTGGGGCAAATCCTAAAGTAGGCATTTCTTCTTTTTCAAAATATCGAGTTACACAACGGAATCCAGTTTCTTCATCAGAGCCGATAATTAATCGTACCCGACGATCTAGTTGAATCCCTGCATCCTTCACCATTTTCATAGCGAGCCAAGCAGCCATTGTTGGACCTTTGTCATCAATTGACCCTCGTCCAAATAATTTGCCGTCCTCTACAACACCACCAAACGGAGGATGTTGCCAATCACTCCCTGCAGGTACTACATCAACATGACAAAGGATTCCGACTAGTTCTTCACCTTGTCCCATTTCAATATGCCCTGCCATATTATCGATATTCTTTGTCGTCAACCCTTGCTCTTCACCTTTTTGTAATAGCCATTTCATCGCTTTTAATGGACCTTCACCAAAAGGTGTTTCTGATGTGATTGTTGTTTCATCTAAAACACTTTCTATTTGTACTAATTCCTGCAATTCTTTAATCAATTCATCTTGTCTTTCTTGAGCTTGTTTTAACCAATTCAAATTTGTTCCTCCTTACACTTTTTCATAAATCCATTTTACACGGTTACTTACTTTGAAGATAGAAATAACATAGACTTAGGTAAAACACGAACATTTTACCATTTTAACCATAAAATAATTCGTAAATGACCATAAACATACTGTTGCAACTTTGTAAATTCAAACAAAATGTTGGAAAAGTATAAGATTTTTCGTTATAATCGAATTGTCAGACAATCATATTCTGACGATCAACTAAGAGAAGGGGATGTCTAAGGCAAAAGAAAAAAAGGCCTGAAATGCCTCGCATATATTATCGTCCGCTAGTCTTTGCCATGAGAAATAAGATGAAGGAGTGGTTCAACTTTGAAACCAACTACTGATCGGATGCTCAATCGTATTAAAGATGTGTATATGTACATTCTTAGCAATGGGACTGTAACTACACAAGATTTAGTCGATGAATTCGGCATTACTCCTCGCACCATTCAAAGAGATTTGAATGTGTTAGCCTTTAATGACTTGGTGGAAAGCCCAAGTCGAGGTAACTGGACAACGACGCGTAAAAAAGTGAAAATGACATCATAGAACCATTCGACGAGTTAGATCTCACGCTTTTCGTTGAACAAGACGTTAACATTTGCCTTTATTAAGATTTATCATGCTGATTGCAAAAACGTCTTTTCAAAACTACTTTTAATTTTATTACATGTAAAAAAAGAATGACCATGCTGCGTCGCTTGGTCATTCTTTTTGTTTTAGGATTTTAAGCTATTTAATTCTTCCTCAGTTAACTCGCGGTATTCACCAAGTTCTAATTGCTCATCTAATTGTAATGACCCCATTGATAAACGTTTTAAATAAGTCACCTTTTTCCCAACTGATTCAAACATACGCTTCACCTGATGGAATTTCCCTTCTGAAATCGTTAATTCAATTTCAGATGTAGGACCAGCATTTAAAATAACTAGTTCACCAGGCTTTGTCATATAGCCATCTTCTAACATTACCCCTCTAGAAAATGCTTCAATATCAGCTTCTGTTACTTCACCATCGATTTTAGCATAATACACTTTCGGTACATGCTTTTTCGGGGACAATAAGTTATGTGTCAATCCTCCGTCATTTGTGATCAACAGTAAACCTTCTGTATCTTTATCTAAACGTCCTACAGGGAACGGCTCAAAATGTGCATGAAAAGGGTCTAGTAAATCGATAACCGTCTGATCATGCAAATCTTCTGTTGCTGAAATAACACCCGGTGGCTTGTGCATCATTAAATAAATGAATTCTTGATAATGCACACGCTCTCCAAGTACTGACACATTTTGTTTTACAGGGTCTACATGTTTTGATACATCTTTTGCTACTTCGCCATCAACAGTTACTGCTTTCATTTTCAGTAACTGTTTAACTTCTTTACGCGAACCGTAGCCCATATTTGATAGTAATTTATCTAAGCGCATTTTTTCCTCCTACATGCCAAGCTTGCGTGAAATTCTTGTAATTCGTTCTCCTAATAATTTTTGGGCTAAGCCAACTCTCAGAGAACAATATCCGTATACAACGACTCCTACAGTTGCACAAATCGTTAAGTATAGTAGTGCTTGCCATTTTGTTTCTGCCACACCCATTAACAATAATAGTTTATGGACGATGATAACAGTAGCAGCCATTATGGCCGTTAAAATAGTTATTAAGATTGAACGTCTAATAACAACAAATGATTTGTAATTTAACGCTTTTTTCAGGACGACCATATTGATGGCGATTGATACTGTATAGCCAATCGCAGTCGCAATGATTGCACCTTTTGCTTGGAATGCTTCAATTAGTGGTATATTGACGATAAGTTTTACTAAAATCCCTGTTAATAAACTGAAGACAATCCACTTTTGATAATCGATTCCTTGTAATAAGGCTGCTGTCACTTGGAAAAAGGCAAATAAAATCGCTACTGGTGCATATGCTGCTAAAATACTTGCTCCCATTGCATCATTTGAATATAACAAATGATAAATATCTTTAGACAGTATCGAGATTCCAACTACAGCTGGTAAAGTGACAAATAATAAAATTTGATACGTTTTATCCATCGCTTGAATAAGCTGTGTATGCTCTCTGTTTGTAAAATATTTTGTAATTGTTGGTACTAAAGCCATCGAAAAACCTGTTGCAAGCATGACTGGAATAATAACAATTTTATGCGTTGTAAAATTCAACATACTTAAATATAAATCCGTTACACTCGATAAACCTATATTGCCCATCGCTGTATTAAATGTTAGCATATCAACTAACTGGAATAGAGGATTTGCTACCCCAACAAATACAAATGGAATGGAATAACGAATGACTTCGGAATAAATTTCTTTATACGATAACTTACCAGAAGAAACACTTTGAGAAAGCTTCAAATCAAACTCCGGTTTTAATCGTTTCCAATAATAATAGAGAACAAATAATCCCCCAAGTGCTCCGATAAATGCTGAGAACACCGCAAATGACACAGCAGTCTCTGCTAAACCTCCAAATACTTTCACTATTAAAAATGAACCTATTAATAGCGCAATAATACGTGCAATTTGCTCAATCAATTGGGAAATAGCAGTTGGTTTCATATGGTCATAACCTTGGAAAAAACCACGAACTAAACTCATAAATGGTACGACAATAAGCGCGAAACTAACCCAGCGAATAACTGATGCTATTTGAGCAACAGAAAAAACTTGCTCTTCATCTTTAATAACTAAATGAGCAATCGGCGTTGCTAATAAATAAAGGACTAAAAAGGATAAAAAACCAGTGATTGTCATGATGAGTAATCCAGACTTCACAAGTTTTCGCCCTGACTCATAATCACCTATACTATTGTATTTCGATACAAATTTTGAAACTGCAATTGGTGCGCCTGAAATCGCCACCGACAGCATTATTGTATATGGAATGTAGGCATACGAATATAACGCAACATTTTCTTGCCCTATGATGGCGTAAAACGGGAATACGTAAACGAGGCCAAGTACTTTCGATAAAAACATGCCAATGGTCAAAATGGCAGTGCTTTTCATTAATGATGACATACAACCCTTCCATTCTTCGTAAATCTAATGAACCTAAATGATAGTTTACAACTCAAAGAACAATTACTCAAATAGTTTATTTAAATCATGTATAATAAATAAAAAAAGAAAGTGAGTTCACATATATGTATGACGTCATAATAATCGGTGGGGGTCCCTCGGGCCTAATGGCTGCAATCGCTGCTGGAACTGAAAGAAAGAAAGTATTACTGCTTGAAAAAGGAACAAAATTAGGTAAGAAATTGGCTATCTCAGGAGGCGGTCGCTGTAATGTCACAAATCGTCTACCTGTTGAAGAAATCGTCAAACATATTCCAGGAAATGGTCGATTCTTATATAGTCCGTTTACTGTTTATAACAATGAAGATATCATTGCCTTTTTTGAAGGCTTAGGCGTCGCTCTAAAAGAAGAAGATCATGGACGTATGTTCCCTGTCTCCAATCGTGCACAAGACGTTGTAGACTCTATGATTAATGAATTACACCGCTTAAAAGTAGATGTTCGATTAAGTACAACCGTTAGTAAATTATTAATGGATGATGACAAAATTCTAGGTGTGCGTTTATCAAATGGCGAAGAAATACGTTCAAATGCCGTCGTAGTTGCAGTTGGTGGTAAAGCTGTACCACAAACAGGTTCTACAGGAGATGGCTATCCCTGGGCTGAGAAGGCCGGCCATACTGTAACAGATCTCTATCCAACTGAAGTACCCCTATTATCTAACGAAAACTTCATCCGCCTTCGCGAACTACAAGGATTAGCATTACGTGATGTAGCTGTTTCTGTCCTAAACAAAAAAGGTAAACCACTAGTAACACATCAAATGGACATGCTATTTACCCACTTTGGTTTAAGTGGACCTGCCATTTTACGCTGTAGCCAATTCGTTGTAAAAGAAATGAAGAAAAACGGTGGTAACCCAGTAACTATTCGCATTCAATCATTAATGGATTACAACGAAGAATCTGCATTCCAAATGCTCTTTAAACTAGCAAAAGATGAGCCGAAAAAAGCATTAAAAAACGTGTGGAAAGGTATTGTACTTGAGCGATGGCTATTATTTCTTCTAGAGCGTGCTGGCCTTGACGCACAATCGATTGGTGCTGACCTTGCTGCAGAGAAAACACGTTTATTTGCAAAAGAGTTGGTCGCATTTGAAATGACTGTGAATGGTACACAACCATTAGAAAAAGCTTTCGTAACTGGTGGCGGAGTTTCAGTAAAAGAGATTGAGCCTAAAACAATGGCTTCTAAAAAGAAACTCGGTCTTTATTTCTGTGGTGAAATTTTAGATGTCCACGGTTATACAGGTGGTTATAATATTACTTCTGCACTTGTAACTGGGCGAATTGCTGGTATGAGTGCTGCTCAATTTATGAACTAGCTCCAATTTTTAATTCTTTCATTTCATTATTAAAGCCATTATTTCGAGTGAAATCGAAATAATGGCTTTTTATGTTATTTATAAAGATTTTTTATGAATTGCTTATATTATAGATAAAAATAAGTATCGACTTTATAAACCTAAATTTTTGGCAATGATTACTTTCATGATTTCGTTTGTTCCTGCGTATATAGACGCGACAGGTATATCTCGATATCTTCTAGCAATCTTATATTCTTCCATATAGCCATATCCGCCATGTAATTGCATACACTCACTGGAGATTTGCCTTGTAGATTCTGTCAGCCAATATTTCGCCATTGACACTTTTGTAACAATATCTTTTCCAGCTATATGATCTTCGATTAGAGACTCAAGGAATGTTTTTCCAAGTTCAATTTTTGTCGCAATCTCCGCAATTTTAAATTGAGTATTTTGGAAAGATGATATTGATTTTCCAAAAGCTTTGCGTGATTTTATATACTCCAACGTTGTCTCCAACATATCTTCTGCAGCTATTTGAGTTGAAATAGCAACTACTAACCTTTCTTGCTGCAGTTTTTCCATTAGATAACTAAAACCTCGCCCTTCTTCACCTAATAAATTACTTACAGGGACTCTACAATCTTCAAAATATAATTCAGCTGTGTCTTGTGCATGCAGACCGACTTTATCTAATTTGCGCCCTTTAGTAAAACCAGGTATACCATCTTCAACAACGATTAAGCTAACACCTCTATGCTTTGGTTCCGCTTGCGGATTTGTTTTAACAGCTACGACAAATAGATTGCCGTTAATGCCATTTGTTATAAACGTCTTTTGACCGTTCAACACATAGTAATCACCTTCTCGAGTAGCTGTCGTTTGAATATTTGCTAAGTCTGATCCAGTTCCTGGCTCTGTCATTGCAATCGCTGTAATAGTATCGCCCGTCACACAATTCGGCAACCACCGTTTCTTCTGTTCCTGTGAAGCAAATGACTCAATATACGGAACAACAATATCATTATGTAGGCCAACTCCTACTAAACTAGTTCCTACACGTTCTAACTCTTCTGAAATAATAACATTAAAAGTAAAATCTAAACCAAGACCACCATATTTCTCTTCTACTTGGGGACATAGGAAGCCCATCTCAGCAAGACTCTTCCAAAAGGCAATTGGAATTATTCGATTTTTTTCCCACGTATCATAAAAAGGTGTAGCTTCTTTTTGTAGAAACTTACGCAGCGATTCCCTGAACATCTCATGTTCTTCTGTTTCAAATCTATATCTCGTCATACGTATTCCTCCTTACTCTATACGTTCAATAATAGTCGCATTTGCCATACCCATTCCTTCACAAATGGAAAGTAAACCGTAGCGGCCACCAGTACGTTCTAATCGATTCATCAAAGTCACTAAAAGCTTAGTTCCAGTAGCTCCTAACGGATGACCAAGTGCAATTGCCCCACCATCAGGATTTAACTTTTCAGGGTTGGCACCTACCTCTTTCAGCCAAACTAATGGAACTTGTGCAAATGCTTCATTGACTTCATATGTGTCTATTTCATCTATAGTAAGACCTGCTTTTAAAAGCACTTTCTTAGTTGCCTCAATTGGTCCTGTTAACATTAGTGTTGGATCTGATCCTGTAACACTTCTAGCAACGATACGGACTTTCGGTTTCAAACCAAGCGCATCTGCTTTTTCACGTGACATTAGAAGAACAGCAGAAGCTCCATCACTCATCTGACTTGCATTACCTGCAGTGATCGTTCCATTTTCATCAAAAACTGTCTTCAACTCACCTAAAACTTCCACAGTAGACCCTTCACGAGGTCCTTCATCAATTGTGAAGCTCATTGTATCCCCATTTTTTAATTGAACATCTACAGGAACAATTTCTTTTGTAAAATGCCCATTTTCGATTGCCTCAAATGCTTTTGTATGGCTTTCTGATGAATATTGATCAAGCTCCTCACGTGTTAAATTCCACTTTTCAACCATTCGTTCCGAGGACAATCCTTGATTAATAATCTCGTATTTTGCAGTTAATTTTTCACTTGGTTTTGCTTCTCTAATGTTCGAAAACATAGGTTCTCTTGTCATACTTTCTACTCCTCCAGCAATGACGATATCCATGTCCCCTGAAGCAATAGCTTGTGAGGCAAAATGGACTGCCTGTTGACTAGATCCACATTGTCTATCAATCGTGACACCCGGCACATGAATTGGGAACCCCGCAATTAGTGCTGCTGTTCGCGCAATATTACCAGCTTGTTCTCCTGATTGTGTTACACATCCTAAAATAACATCATCGACTTCAGCCTTATTTACACCTGTACGTTTTACAAGTTCATCAAGTACAACTGCCGCTAGCTCGTCTGATCTATAGCCAGAAAGCATTCCTTTTCTTCTCCCTACTGCTGTTCGTACTCCTTCTACAATTACCACTTCTGTCATTTTAATCCCACCCATTCAATTAATTAATATCCAAGAAACTCAGCTTTTCGCTTCTCTACAAAAGCTGCTCTTCCTTCTGTGAAATCTCTAGTTTGAAATACAATAGATTGGCCATACGCTTCCATTTCTAGAACACTTTCCAAGGATGCGTGTGTAGCTTGGTGCATAATTCTTTTAGCAATACCAAATGACTTTGTCGGTCCTTTTGCCAATGAAACTGCAAGTGCTCTACCTTTTTTCACAGCTGTTCCATCTGGAACAACTTCGTTAATCAAGCCACAATCCAGCGCTTCATGGGCCGTTACTTTTTTGCCAGTGAACACTAATTCCGCGGCTTTATGCATGCCAATCTTTTGTGGAAGGAAATATAATCCCCCCATATCAGGGATTGCTCCTACTTTTGCGAAAATCTCTGAAAATATGGCACTTTCATCCGCAACGATCAAATCACAGCAAAAAGCAATATTGCACCCTGCTCCAACTGCCGGGCCATGAATCGCTGCAACAACAGGCTTTTCCATATTATAAATACCCGTAATTGCCTCATGCCCTTTTTGCAAAAACTCTTTAACTGCAACTGTATCAGTGGTGTCGATTCCGAAATCTTTCAAATCACCGCCCGAACAGAAACCCCTTCCGTTTCCATATAGTAAGACTGCTCGTATATTCTGATCATTTTTTGCCTCCGTTACCGCTGCGGCTAAATCAGATACTAATTCATAATTTACTGCATTTAACTGATCTGGCCGATTTAACTCAATTTCATAAACGCCATCTTTAAATCTAGTAATAACTGTAGACACCAAATTCCCCTCCTTTAACGAGGTCTAATGCTATGACAAATTGTTCATACTGAGTCATGTTGTAGTTTTTTGATTTAAATATTCTTCACGTATCACGCGCTTCAATATTTTACCTGCTCCGCTTTTTGGCAGCTCCGATAGAAATTCAATCGATTTTGGTACTTTATAATTTGAAACTATTGGACGGATGGAAGTAAGAATCTCCTCTTCTGACGCAGCAGTATCCTGTTTTAATACAACAGCAGCTCTGACAACTTCTCCCCACTGCTCGTGCGGAACACCAAATACCGCGCATTCTAATACAGCCGGATGGCTTGATAGTGCTTGCTCGACTTCCACTGAATACACATTTTCTCCACCCGTAATAATCATGTCTTTTGCTCGGTCAACTACATAGAAAAATCCTTTTTCTTCTTTATATCCCATGTCTCCAGTAAAAAACCAACCATTCCGAAGAGCTTGCGACGTTTCCTCAGGCAAATTCCAATAGCCCTTCATGACATTGGGACCCCTTGCGATAAATTCGCCCACTTGACCAATTGGTACCTCATTACCTTCCTCATCCACTACCTTCATTTCGATGAACTGAACAGGTTTCCCACATGAAGCAAGACGCTTTTCCTCTTCCTTCGTCCCATTAATAATATGATCTTTCGGCTTCAAGAGAGTCAGAACCGGAGATGCCTCGGTCATGCCATATGCCTGAAACAACTGCGCGTCAGGCAACATTGTCATGGTTTTTTTTAGTAGTCCCGTAGCCATAGGTGAAGCACCGTATAACATTAACCTAAGTGAAGTCGTGTCATATTTCTCGAAATCTGCTGAATGAAGTAGCATATTAACCATCGTGGGCACTAACATAACAGCTGTCACCTGTTCTTTTTCGATGACATGCAATACATCTTTCGGTGTAAACTGGCGCACCACTGTGTGTGCTCCTCCAGCTAACGTTACCGCAAAAGTAGATGCTTGGTCCGCAAGATGGAACATAGGTGCAGCATGCAGATAAATATCACTTTCCATATATTCAAAATTCAAAGCAACATGAAGTGCATTTGTCAGCAAATTTTTATGTGTTAACATGACGCCTTTGGAGCGCCCAGTTGTCCCTCCTGTATAGAACAAACCAGCTACATCCTCTTCCTGTACGTCTTCGTAGACAAGCTCTTCTACGGACTCCTCATCAAGCAAGGCCTCATACGAATGTATATCTGAGTACTCATTTAGCTCCGGAGCATCTCGATTTTCAGACAAAATTACATGTTTGATACCAGATACTCGCTTTTTCAACTCGTCAACGATAGGTAAAAATTCTTTGTTGACGTATAAAATCTCTACCCCTGCATCATTTAGCACATAGGCGTTCTCTTCTAAACTAAAGCGCGTATTCAGTGGCACAACGATTCCGCCCATTGCTGTTATACCGTATATCAATTCAAGATAGCGAAAATCGTTCAGCAGGAGTAAGGCGATACGCTCTCCTTTTTTCACTCCCAATTTTTTTAGCGATTCTTTCAGTTTCGCAGTCCGCCCCTCTAATTCCTTATAACTATATCGATGATGCCCGTCGACAACTGCCAGTTTCTCTGGACAATTTCTAACCGTACTAAGTAGACTTTTTGTTAGAATCATTATCTTTCACCTCGGTATAAGTTTTTTAACGTCTAATTGTTGAAAAAAAGAGTCCCTACAAATCCGCTCCGGCTGCCACTTGATATGCGCCTATACTCAATTTATATAGTTATTTATTCATTAATTACTTTTAACTGTCTCTCGCAGTTGAAACTTCATCAATTTCCCAGAAGTATTGCGGGGCAATTCGTTTTCAAATAGCACTTTTCTTGGAATTTTATAGCCCGATAAATTCTTTCTACAATAAGCTTCCAACTCTACAAGATCTATCGTCTCTCCATTTTTTTGTACAATAACCGCCGTCACGACTTCTCCCCACTGCGGATCGGGTGTTCCAATGATTGCGATATCTGCAATTTGTGGGTGTGCGCTTAACACGTTCTCAACCTCAACAGAGTAGACATTTTCTCCACCTGAAATAATCATGTCTTTACTTCTATCAACTATAGAAATGTATCCTTCGTCATCTTTTACTCCTAAATCTCCGGTGTATAACCAACCATCTCTTAAAGTACTTGCCGTTTCCTTAGGCTTTTTATAATATTCTTTCATAATCGTACTACCTTTAAGAATAAGTTCTCCAACTTCACCTGCCTTTGTTTCAAGCCCATTAGGTGCAACGACTTTCACTTCCGTTAACAACAAGCCGTCCTTACCAGCTGATCCAACTTTTGTCTTATGTTCCTCCGGAGATAAGAAAACACCTGTAGGACCTCCTTCTGTTAATCCACATAAGCTGTAAAAATTATGCGTTTTGAAAAATTTGATACATTGATTGACTTGTTCAGCAGACATAGGTGCTGCACCATAAGAAAAACGGTTAATAGATGAAACATCGTATTGATCTTTATCCGCATATTCAAGCATTAATTTATACATTGTTGGAACAGCGAAAAAGTTCGTGATTTTATATTTCTCAATGTCTCTAAATATAGCTGCAGGGTTAAATTCACGGTGTATCACGTTAAATCCACCTACGAAAAAACTACTTGTTAAACATATTACTAGCTGCGCCGCATGATATAACGGCGCAATATGAATAAATTTTTCCTGTGCGTTGTAACCAAACGTTCCTATCATCCCCACATTTACATTTGTCACACGTTGATGGTCAAATAGTGCACCCTTTGGATCCCCCGTAGTTCCTGAGGTATACAAAATATGAAGGTCGTCCGTACCATTAATTTCAATAGATGGCTCAGAAGTATCCTTAGATAAGATAGCTTCAATTGACAAATTTCCTTCAATGCTTGGCGTTTCAACAGTAATCACTTGGCGGATAGCAGGAATTCCATTTTTAGATGCTTGAATTAACTCTTCATAGTCTTGATCGCAAATGACAAGGACACTATCAGATTGATTCAAGATGTAATTCGCTTCTCTTTCAACTAACCGAAAATTCATCGGCACAATGACTGCACCTATTTTGGCGCATGCATAATAAGAAATAGCGAAGAAATCGGAGTTTTTCATCATAAGAGCCACTTTTTCTCCCTTGTTCACTCCCAAGTCAAGTAAACCGTTGGCAAATCGGTTCACAATTTCATTAAACTCGCCATACGTATATGAACGGTCTTCATAAACAACTGCCATTTTTTCCGGGTGTCTTACTGCATTTTGCGCTAAAATATTTACAATGTTCATCCATCCATTCCTCCATCGCAATTTAATTGAATATTTAGAAATTTATTTAGACATTTTGATATAAAGTAACGCAGTCCGCTTCGTTTCTACTGAACCATTCCTTAACGTGGAGACATCCGAATTCCACCATCTAGACGAATCACTTCTCCGTTTATATACTCATTTTCTACCATGAATAGTACCAATGATGCGTATTCAGTCGGTTTTCCAAGACGTTTCGGAAACTCGACCATGCTTTCCAATTTCTCAACCACTTTTTCTGACAAAGTCTCTGCCATTGGTGTACGGAACAAACCTGGCGCAATCGTATTAATTCGAATGCCAAAAGAAGATAGGTCGCGTGCAACTGGCAAAGTCATTCCTGCAACTCCAGCTTTACTTGCACCATAAGCTGCTTGCCCCATTTGACCATCAAAAGCAGCTACTGACGCCGTGTTAATAATAATTCCACGCTCGCCAGCATCTGTAAGAGGTTCATTTTTTGCCATTTCTGTCGCTGCCAATCTCAATACATTAAACGTCCCATTTAAGTTGATATCTATCACTTGTTTAAAGTTTTCTAAAGGCATTGCTCCTGAACGGCCCAATGTCTTTTGAGGTGTTCCGACACCAGCGCAGTTCACACAAATATGCACAGCTCCAAATGTCTCCATCACTTTCTCGATTCCAGCCTGTACAGATGCATCGTCCGTAACATTTACAAGAGCGTAAACAACGTTTTCACCCAATTGCTCACATGCCAGTTGTGCTTTTTCTTCATTCAAATCAAAAATGACTACTTTTGCTCCTCTTTCTACTAAACTTGTAACCGTACCAAGTCCTAAACCTGAAGCTCCACCTGTAACAATTGCTACTTTACCTTTTATATTCATGTTCTCCACTCCAATTCTTTTATTAATCAAAATTTGTGGTTTTCACCACTAGTATTCTTTTTATAAAGTAATAGTTTGAACTACTAATGATTAAGGTTAATACCCTTCAAAAACTGGTTTTCTTTTTTCTGTGAAAGCTGCTAATCCTTCTGCCATATCGTATGATTTTGTATGCGCCTTCAACGATAACAATTCTTGTTTCAATGCTATTTCAACAGGTTGCTCCAATCCATCCGTTACAAGTTGTTTCATCTTGCGAAGGACCAAAGGACTTTTTTCTGAAATCTTGTCTGCAATTGCTTGTACAGTAATTTCTAATTCCTCTGGACTAACTACTTCTTGAACAAATCCGTATTCCTTCATTTCAGCTGCACTAATAAATTCGCCAGTGAACAGTAAGTACTTTGCACGGTTAACACCAATTTTCCGTGGCAACTTCACAGCGCCACCTGCTCCAGGCAACACACCGAAATTAGCATGAGCATCCCCGATTTTCGCTTTTTCAGACGCAATAACAAAATCAGCCGTCATCGCAAGCTCTAAACCGCCAGCCAAAGTAATACCGTTTAATGCGGCAATTAAAGGTTTACTCAACTTTTCTAACTTCCTAAAAAGCTCTTCACTTAAATCTAATAAGCCCGGTTCCTTTTGATACTTCACCTCAAGGTCTTCCAAAAGTTCCTTTAAATTTGCTCCTGCACAAAATGCTTTCCCCTTGCCTGAAAGTACAATAACACGGACATCATCATCGTTTTCCGCTTGGACAATTGCCTCTTTCAAAGCAAGCAATAAAGCTTTTCCTATTGCGTTCATTTCGTCTGGACGGTTTAAATAAATCCATGCTGTTTGATTACGTTTTTCATAAATAATTGGTTGATTGCTCATTGTAAGATGTCCCCCTTTATTTAAATACGCCTTGTTCTTTCCATTCTCTAATTTGATGTATACTAAATCCTTGTCCTACTAAAATATCTGTTGTATTTTCACCGATAGCTGTACCTACATGCTGATAAATTGGTTTAGCTGATGAAAATTTGATTGGAGTAGCCATTTGTTTTTGACTGGCTCCATTCACTTTAGGAACATCTACTATCATTCCCCTTGCTTGAAGTTGCGGATGATCGCACGCTTCGGCAAACGTTAATACCGGTTCCACGCATCCTTCTAAATCTCCATCAAACACGGCCAGCCATTCTTCATAATTCTTTGTTAAAAAAACTGCTTTAATTTCTTTCTTAAACATTTCTTGATCCGCGGCCTTTTCACTCATTCCTATACCAAATAATTCAGATTTCCCAAGAGCCTCACAAAGTATTTTTTTAAAAGGCGGCTCAATGCTCCCCACGGAAAAATATCGACCGTCTTTCGTTTCATAAAAATCATAAAATGTGCCACCATTTAACTGCATTTCTTCTGGTTGCGGTTCTATTCCTCCAGCGAGATATCCAGAGCCATAAACTGCATTCAGAGAGAAAGCAGCATCAGTCATGCTTATATCGATGTATTGCCCTTCCCCCGTCTTCTCACGATGAACAACTGCTGCCAATATGCCAATAACTGAATGTAATGACCCTCCCGCAATATCTGCAATTTGGATACCCATCGTTGTAGGAGCTTCTCCTTTACGCCGCGAGTAGTCCATTACACCAGCTACTGACAAATAGTTATTATCATGCCCCGGTCGATTGCGGTAAGGCCCTGTTTGACCGTATCCTGTCAGCGAGCAGTAAATGAGTTTAGGGTTCACTTTCTTTAGTGATTCATAATCAAGACCTAAACGCTCCATAACACCCGGCCTAAATTGTTCAATAACGATATCGTATTCGGCCACTAACGTTTTAATGATTTCCACTGATGCTTCATGCTTCAAATTCAATGTCAACGAGCGTTTTGAGCGATTCAAATAACCGTGCGCAGCAGACAGTCCCTCTTTATCAAAAGGTGGCATCACTCTAATCAGATCGACTCTCGCCTGAGACTCCACCCGGATTACTTCCGCTCCCATATCAGCGAACATCATAGTGGCATACGGTCCAGGCAACAAGGTTGAAAAATCTAGTATTTTCAATCCTTTTAAAATGCTCATTATCCGTCCCCCCTGCTACTCTTGCTTTCCAAAAATACCTCTACTAATAATTTCTTTCATAATTTCAGAGGTACCTCCAAAAATCCTTTGAATTCTAGCATCCACGAAAGCTCTAGATATTGGATATTCCTGCATGTACCCATACCCTCCGAATAATTGTAGGCAACCATCTACGATTTTCCCTTGCGCTTCAGTGCATGTAAGTTTAGCCATACTTGCTGTTTCAGTATCAAGGTCTCCTCTTTCTATTAAATACAGACATTCATTAACAAATGAGCGATTCACCCTTGCTTCCGTCTTCATTTCTGCAATGCGAAATCTAGTATTTTGAAATTGGCTAATTGGTTTTCCAAATGCTGCGCGTTCATTTACATATGCAATCGTTAAATCTAATACTCCTTCTAATGCTCCTTGTGCACCAATTGCGATTGTTAGTCTTTCTCTAGGAAGCTCCTTCATTAATGTAATAAACCCTCTGTTCAATTCGCCTAAAATTGCGTTATCAGGTACTAATACATCCTCTAAAAACATTTCAGAAGTATCGCATGCATGTAATCCAATTTTTTGAAGGTTTTTCCCTCTGCTTATACCTGGGGTGGATAAATCTACTATAAATAATGTTGTTCCTTTTGATGCAGGTACTTTCAGGTCCGTTTTAGCAACAACAATCACAAAGTCACAAAGTTGACCATTACTAACAAATGTTTTTGAACCATTTATTACATAAGTTAATTGATCTTCATCAAACTGGGCTATTGTTTGAATTCCTTGAAGATCACTTCCTGCGCCGGGCTCAGTCATTGCAATTGCACCGACAAGTTCACCGGTAGCCATTTTCGGTAGATAGTAATTTTTTTGTTCTTCATTTCCTGAGCTCAATATGTAATGAGCAATAATATTAGAATGAACCGATAAATTAACCGCAATTGCTGCATAACCTAGTCGATTCAACTCATCGATAACTGTTACAGAATAAGAGAAAGGCGCTCCTGACCCACCGTACCTTTCTGGAATATCTATACATAACAACCCTTCATCTCCAAGCCTTTTCCAAAGATCACGAGGGATGATGCCATTTTCTTCCCAATTACTATATTCCGGTTCAATTAATTTCTTTGCTATAGATTGAATGGATTTACGAAATAACAACAACTCATCTGCTTGATGCATCTCACTGATTGCCATATATATATCTCCTTTACACTTTGATGATGTCTGCCACCTTGGCCATTAGTACGCTTTTTCCATGTTGATTGTATGTTGTTAATGAGATCGTAATAATTCCCTGTCTTCTTTATCTTGAATCATATGAAGAATTTAAGTTCTTCCGATAAAACTTTAGCTTTACTCTATATAAGCAAGACCCATGCCAACTTTATTTTTAATTGATACCCTTGAATATTAGGTGATTTCTAAAATATATATGTCCATAATCGTGAACACATTTCCGTTAATAAGTGATGAGTGTTAACAAATAAGTGTAAACTGTACACCTATTTGTTATAATATTTTTAATTATCAGTAAATTTAACGAGTGGAGGAATTTTATAATGCGTGTCGAGGATGTCATGATGAAAGATTCGCCTACTTGTACAGTAAATTACACAATTCAAGATACATTAGAAATTTTCGCTAAAATAAATTCGCAAATTATTCCGGTAGTTAACGATGATAAAAGATTAATAGGTTTATTAACAAAAAATAAAATTATTCAAATACTAGCGGAAGGTTATTCATTTCAGTACCCTATTTCATCTTTTATTAATTTTAATCCCATTTTCTTATATCCAGATCAAGATATTAATGAAACTCGAAAATTACTACTTAATCATCAGATTGGACATGCACCTGTCGTAAATCGACAAATGCAACCTATTGGCATTCTTTCTACATCACAAATATTATTTGCATACGACCTTGTATATGATCGATTGCAAACCCAACAATCATTACTATTCGAAAACTTAAATTTCGGATTATTTTCTGTTGATACTAAGTTTAAGGTTAACGCCATAAATCCTGTAGCAGAAAAAATCCTTCAATTATTACCCAATAAACAACATGTATTCAATGAATTAAACGGACTCGGGGAGATTACTAATCTATTAACTGGGATATTGCATCATAAAGAACAAATAATGAAAAAGAAGATGCAATTAAATGGCCATAGCCTTGTCGTACAGAGTTATCCATTGATAGAAAAAAACAAACTAGTTGGTTCCATGGTCATTATGGATGATTGGACTAATATCGAAAAAATAGCCAATGAACTGCGTTTTTCTAAGGAATGGGAGGAAAAGTTACGAAGCGTTATTGAACTAGCTTATGATGGCATTATTTTAGTTGATCAAAAGGCAGAAATAACGATGGTCAATAATGGCTTTTGTGAGTTATATAATGTTCAAAGTAATGAACTTTTAGGGAAATCCATTTCGAACATGTACCCTGATTTAGGGTTAGATGAAGCTTTACAAACAGGTGTCAGAATAACGAATGTTGCAAAATTAATTGGTAAGACACAATGTCTTATTACAATTTTACCTATAAAAAACAATGAAGAAATTATCGGAGCAATTTGTAAAATTACATACCGTGGTTTAAAGCATTTGCAAGAAGCTATTAAAAAGGTAAATAACTTGGAACAACAAGTCACTTACTATCAAAAAGAATTGAATGAACTTAAGGGAACAAAATACTCTTTTGCTAATATTATTGGGGAATCTTCCAATATTAAACGGATAAAAAATGAAGCCTTAGCTGCTTCTAATAGTTTATCAACGGTTTTAATTTTAGGGGAAAGTGGCACCGGAAAAGAATTATTTGCACATGGAATCCATGCCTCTTCTTCTCAAACCGGTATGTTTATTCAAGTGAACTGTGCGGCAATTCCTCCAGAGTTATTGGAGTCAGAATTCTTCGGTTATGCTGAGGGCTCGTTTACTGGTGCAAAAAAGGGTGGGAAAAAGGGCAAATTTGAAATGGCTCAAAATGGAACATTATTTTTAGATGAAATCGGTGATATGCCTCTTTCACTTCAATCAAAACTATTACGAGTTTTACAAGAAAAGGAGTTTGAACCAATAGGGAGCAATCGTATTATTAAACTCCAAACTAAAATTATTGCTGCAACAAATCAAAACCTTGAAACACTTATTAAAGAGGGGAAATTCAGAGAAGATTTATATTATCGTTTAAATATAATGAGGATTAACATTCCACCTTTACGAGAACGAATTGAAGATATACCTGACATTGCAGAATCCATTATTTCAAAACTAAAACTTTCAGGATTTCATTTAAAAGGAATCACTCATTCTGCATTAACAAAGTTATTAAACTATAACTGGCCAGGTAATGTTCGTGAGCTACATAATATTTTAGAAAGGGCAGCAAATCTAACAAGTGATGGATATATAGATGCTCAACACCTTCCAGAATCGTTCAATGCTAACGCTAATATTTTCACATCAACTGAAAATATAAGAATAGATCAAACAAATACACTTCTAGCATATTCAGAGGAACTTAATAATAAACCATATTGGAATGCTATTGATCATAAAGAAAAAGAACTCATACTTGCTGCACTTAAAGAAACAAATGGAAACAAAGCAAAAGCAAGTAGAATATTAGGTATCAGTCGCACGTGGCTTTACGAAAAGATAAAAAAATATAATATAAGTATTTGAATACACCTACAATATAATCCATTTCTAGCAAACTACCGATTAACCTGCCTTACAGTCAAGAAATATTCTTAAGTTCCAATAATAAAAAGCGAGGAGAAAACATACTGTTTTTCTCCTCGCTTTTTTTATTAAAACACTTATCATTTACTACCTTACTTGAATAAACTGCTGTGTCCAGTAATGTTTATAAGGGCCACCGTTAGCATAACCTACTCCAATATGAGTAAAACGGCTATTTAGCATGTTTGCTTTATGACCTGGGCTATTCATCCAAGAATTCATAACATCTTTTGGCGATATTTGGCCAGCCGCAATATTTTCACCTGCATAGTAATAACTTATGCCGTAGTTACGCATCATATCAAACGGAGAACCGTATGTTGGACTAGTGTGGCTAAGGTATTGAAGATTACGCATGTCTTCTGATTTAAGAGTAGCTGTTTTCTCTAGTCTTTTGTCTATTTTAAGTGGTTCTACTCCTACTTTTTTTCTTTCTACATTCACAAGATTAACTACTTGTTCGCTAAAAGTTACAGGTTCAGGTTTTGGTTCTGGTTTCTTTACAGGTTCTTTTTTATATGGTGATTTTAATTTACCTTTTTTATAAAGAATCCCATTGTATATGTATTGAGAAAATGCTCCTCGTTTAACTAAATCACTTGCACCAAATTTTGTTGATGATTTTCGTTTACCAACACCGGAAGTAACAAATGCTTGTACATCTTTATAAGCTTTATTTTTCTTAGATACATCTGAATACGACAGGTTTTTAACGGATTTTAATTTAAATGCCTTTGTTAACATTGTTGCCATTTCAATCTTCGTTATTTTACCTTTTGGATTGAATTTTTTTGATTTCTTCCAAATTTTTTCGTCCACTAAAGTTGCAGCATATGGATATGCCTTACTCGATTTTTTTAAATCTGTAAATTTCGGATTAGGACGGTTCTTAGTAGAAAGTTTTAAAGCTTTAACAATTGCTTTCGCCGCATCTTCGCGTGTTACATAACTAGACGGTTTAAATTTGCTACCTTTATACCCCGTCATTATTTTTTTTGAAACTACATACTCAATTGCTTTTTTGTTTGAATGAGTTTTTGAAACGTCTTTAAATTTAACATTAGTCGCCGCAAATCCCGTTGTCGACAGCGTTCCTACCATAAAGATGATTGCAATCAAACATGAAAATATCTTCTTATACATCGTACTTACTTCCCTTCTGTTGCTTTAATTGCCTAAACTTTAATGCACAACTTTATTATATTAATATAATTAAAAATAGTTTAATAGGACAAGAAGTACAATTTCTTATCAAATAAATGGATAATTTAATAAACCTTATATTACATTTTAAAATAAATTACTCAGTTAATTTGTATTATTCTCCATAAAAAAAGACAGGGAAAGCATCTCATTCATGCTTTCCCTATCTTTTTATCAGTTAATCTCGATCTAGTATGTTTTTTAAATGGTAAATGAGTTTTAGTAATTCCGTGAATAAGTTGATGAAGTCCAAGTATAGATTTAATGCAACGAGTGGCACTTCTTCATCACTAATATAACTTCGAGCAATTTGATTCATATCATACAACGTATAACCGACAAACAGCATTACACCAATTGCACTTGCAAAGACCATTACAATATCGCTAAAACCAACGAAAATCGTAATGATAGAAAAAATGATGACACCGATTAATACGATAAACAAAAATTTGCCCCAGTTACCTAAATTACGTTTAGTATTATAACCAATAATACCTGCTACGATAAAGATTGCCGCTGTTGTACCGAAGATAACTAGTACTAAACTTCCACCTAATGCACCGATGTAAAATTGGAGCAAGCTATATAATGTCACACCTGTTAAGAAAGCAAATAGGATGGATATCGATTTGCTCGCTTTTCTTGCTGCACGACTAAACATAACGATTAACAGTAAAACAACCGTTGCGATACTAATAGGCATTACTAGTGATACGGGAACAAATACACCAGCAAATAGCCCGATTGCTGTGACTACCCAAAGCAATGTAAAAAACCGAAGAACTTTCGGAAATTGTGATTCCATTAAATTTATCTCTCCTATATTGTTAAGCTACTTTTATTATAATTCTTTTTTAAATAAATGTTTAATAGTATGGATATATCAAACTATCAAACCTCATTCCCTTTCGAACAATAGTGAAATTCTTCATTAGCTAAAACTATATGTTTATCTTACACTTTTGCATTCCATACTTCGATAACAGTTGAAATATTCAGCGTTTATACTAGCTATAGATTAGTCATTATAATATGTAGGGAGATTGAATATGAATACTTTCAAATTTATACCGTTGATACTTTTAACGACATTTTTAATGGGTTCTTCTTTTGCAGTAGTTAAAATTGGTTTGCCTTATTCATCACCATTGTTATTAGCAGCATTACGCTTTACACTTGCTGGAATCATCATGGCAATAATCGTGATTATTTTAAAAAGACCTCATCCAACTTCAAAGGAAAGTTGGATAAAGTTGCTGATAATAGGTAGTTTGCAAACAGCTGGCGTTATGGGCTGTATCTTTTTAAGTTTACGAACGATTACGGCTAGTGAATCCTCAATTCTCACTTTCACAAACCCATTACTCGTTGTAGTATTCGGCACCATCTTTTCTCAAATACGCTATAAATATTATCAATGGATTGGCGTTCTTTTCGGTTTACTAGGCGTAAGTATTACGATGGGAGCACAAATTGAATTTAAGATTGGTATTCTTTTTGGCATTCTATCTGCTATATTTTGGGCGATGGCCACATTATTAGCTAAAAAATGGGGAGCATTTTTTGATAACTGGGTTTTATCCGCCTATCAGATGCTGTTTGGTGGATTAATATTATTACTTGGTAGTTTTACTCTTGAAGAGTCATTTTTCATTTTGAATAGTAATTCAATATTCATTTTATTATGGCTAAGTATTATGTCATCCATTGTTCAATTTGCGGTCTGGTATTATCTTTTACAAAAAGGTGATCCAGGGAAAACGAGTGCCTTTTTATTTTTAGCACCTTTTTTTGGTGTACTAACTGGATGGTTATTATTAGATGAACCATTATACCCTTCTCTTATAGTTGGTGGCCTATTTATAATTATTGGTATTTATTTAGTCAATAGTAATTTCAAGCAAAAAAATAATCTAGTTCAAAGTACTATAAAAGTAAATGAATAGATTTCGTTCAATCGTAAAACCCTCGCCTTATCTACATATTTAGGCGAGGGCTTTTCATATCAACATTACATATTTATATTGAAACTTTGTTTGAAACCTACTTTTCCTTTGTCGGTAATTTTTACAGCACGTATAGATGGCACTCGAACTATCCATCCTAAATCAAAAAAGTGTGTCATTAGTCCATGTCCTAAAGCACCTGCAAGATGATGTTGACGCTCACTCCAGTCTAAGCAAGCATGGGAAAATGAGCGGCGTTTTCTTTTTAGTTTATCTAAATCAATGCCTAATTCAGTAAAGAATTGTTCTCCTTTAAGAGTAACTATAAATTCTCTCTCTTCTTTTTTTAGATAACCTGAATGCAACATCGATTCGGTTAAGTTTATGCCTAATTTACCAGCTAAATGGTCATAGCAAGTTCTAGCTTCCTGAAGTAATTTTACTTGGCTAGATTGTTTTAATGAACGAACTTCAGGAGGTGGCGAAATGGCAAGAAAAGATTCCAATATACGTGCAACTTCTCCACCCACCAGTTGATAATAGCGATGACGTCCCTGTTTCTCTACTTTCACCAAATTACCTTCTACTAATTTTGCTAGGTGAAAGCTCGCTGTTTGAGGTGTTACAGCAGCCATATAAGCTAATTCACTGGCTGTATGAAAACGCCCATCCATTAAACTTGTAAGTATTGTTGCTCTTGAGGTTTCTCCAAGGAGAGAAGCAACTTCAGCCACATTGGGATTTATACTCATTTCCAACACCCTTTCCGCATTCCATATTTCGATTATAGTGGAAGTATGGAATCCCTACAATATTCACCAAAAACACTCAGCTTTATCGTATCTATTTCAAAACCCTTTGAAGTATTAGTGAAATAACCCCGTGTCTTTAATTTTAAAATTAATTATCTTTGCAACTATTGTTGTTTTCAAACGTATATAGGGTATCATATCTATTCAGGAGGTATTGTATATGTTCATAATCCCAACTATTATTGCTTTTTTATATGAATTATTATTAGCTATACCTATTTTAGGTGGAGCTATTATGATTGGTTCTGGATATTCAGCTTTAACGACTGCGCTTGTTATTCACGTAATCGTTCTTGTTCTACGCTTTGTGACTGGTCACTCAAAAGTTGTACCTATTTTAGCGATTATTTTAACTTTACTGACTTGGATTCCTATCCTTGGATGGACTATTCATATTTTAATCGCCGTTGCTTATTTCATTGATTTTTTTATGGGTTTAGGCAAAAGTTCGATTAAAAGGGATTTTTAAATTAATCAATTTATAGTACACAGTTTCAATTCCGCAAAATTGAAACTGTGTATTTTTGTGCGAACTAAACCTTGCGCTATAAAAAATGAAAAAACCACATCCTCTCTCCAATTACAGAGAAGATGTGGTTAGTCTGCTAAACAGCAGAAGTATTATGTGGTAAAGCTTAAATCGCTACAATATTCACAAGTTTCCCAGGAACAGCGATAATTTTCTTAATTTCTTTACCCTCAATTAGTTCTGCAATTTTTTCATCTGCTAATGCAATTTCTTGTAAGTCCTCGCGAGATGCGTCTTTTGCTACTAATATCTTGGTTTTTACTTTACCGTTTACTTGCACTACTACTTCGACTTCATCGTCAGTTAATTTCGACTCATCAAATGTTGGCCATGAAGCGTACGTTAATGTTTCTGCTTTACCAAATTTCGCCCATAACTCTTCTGCAATGTGAGGAGCAATTGGCGCTAACATTTTAACAAAGCCTTCAGCATAAGCTGTTGGCACGACATCTGCTTTGTAGCAATCATTGATGAATACCATCATTTGTGAAATAGCCGTGTTGAAACGGATATGCTCGTAGTTTTCAGTTACTTTTTTCACTGTTTGGTTATACACTTTTTCTAAAGTAGCATCATCTGAAGCTTGGATTTTATCTGATAGTGATCCATCTTCATTGATAAATAGACGCCAGATACGATCTAAGAAGCGTCGTGCTCCATCAAGGCCATTTTCAGACCATGGAATAGATGCTTCAAGTGGGCCCATGAACATTTCGTAAAGTCGAAGTGTATCTGCACCGTGGCTCGCAATAATATCGTCAGGGTTTACTACATTCCCTTTTGATTTAGACATTTTTTCATTACCTTCTCCTAAAATCATCCCTTGGTTGAATAGTTTTTGGAAAGGCTCTTTAGTTGGTACAACACCTAGATCGTACAATACTTTATGCCAGAAACGAGCATATAGTAAATGCAGAACAGCGTGCTCTTGACCACCAATATAAATATCAACTGGTAACCAGCGTTTTAATAATTCTGGATCCGCAAGCATTTCATCATTTGTTGGATCAATATAACGTAGGAAGTACCAACTAGAACCAGCCCATTGTGGCATAGTATTAGTTTCTCGACGACCTTTTTTACCTGTTACAGGGTCAACTACATTTACCCACTCTTCAATATTCGCAAGAGGTGATTCTCCAGTTCCACTTGGGCGGATATCATCAGTTTTAGGTAAAATAAGAGGTAGCTCTGATTCATCAAGCGTTGTTACTTCGCCATCTTCCCAATGAATAACTGGGATTGGCTCTCCCCAATAACGTTGGCGACTAAATAACCAGTCACGTAAACGATAAGAAATTTTCTTTTCACCTACGCCTTTTTCTTCTAACCACTCAATCGCTTTAGCAATCGCTTCTTCCTTGCCTAAACCATCAAGGAATCCAGAGTTAACATGTTTACCTTCTCCAGCATATGCTTCTTTTTCGATATCTCCACCCGCTACAACTTCAACGATTGGTAAATCGAATTGTTTTGCAAATTCGTAGTCACGTTCATCGTGAGCAGGAACTGCCATGATTGCACCTGTACCATATGTTGCAAGTACATAGTCAGCGATCCAAATCGGCATTTTCTCACCATTAATCGGATTGACTGCATAAGCGCCTGTGAAGACACCCGTTTTTTCTTTTGCAAGGTCAGTACGTTCAAGGTCAGATTTCATTTTCACTTCATCTAGGTATGCTTCAACTGATGCTTTTTGTGCATCTGTTGTAATTTCAGCTACTAGTTTATGTTCAGGAGCAAGTACTGCATAAGTAGCACCAAATAATGTGTCCGGGCGTGTTGTAAATACACGGAACGATTGATTTGTGCCATCTACTGTATATGCCACTTCTGCGCCTTCAGAGCGACCAATCCAGTGACGTTGCATATCTTTAATATTTTCTGGCCAATCTACATCTTCTAAATCGTCAACTAAACGATCAGCATAAGCAGTAATTTTAAGCATCCATTGTTTCATAGGACGGCGTTCAACAGGGTGTCCACCACGTTCAGATTTACCGTCAATTACTTCTTCATTAGCAAGTACTGTACCAAGTGCTGGGCACCAGTTAACAGCTACCTCATCAATATAAGCTAAACCTTTTTTGTATAGTTGAACGAAAATCCATTGAGTCCATTTATAGTAGCTTGGATCTGTTGTATTGATTTCGCGATCCCAGTCATACGAGAAGCCAAGTTCTTGAATTTGACGTTTAAATGTCGCAATATTTTTTGCTGTAAATTCAGCTGGATCATTACCCGTGTCTAAAGCGTATTGTTCAGCAGGTAGTCCGAATGCATCCCAACCGATTGGGTGAAGGACATTATAGCCTTGCATACGTTTGAAACGACTTAAAATATCTGTTGCTGTATAACCCTCAGGGTGTCCAACATGTAGACCCGATCCTGATGGATAAGGGAACATATCTAGTGCATAAAATTTTGGCTTTGATTCATCATTGACAGTTTTAAATGTATTATGTTCTGCCCAATATGATTGCCATTTCTTTTCGATCTCTTGATGATTGAAATTCAATGATTTCTCCTCCTTAAAATAATAAAACAAGCTTCGCCATATATTTTGTCATAATATTCCTATACTTTAGACAAAATAAAAACTCCCGTCCCTAGAACAAGGGACGAGAGCTTAAAAAGGTTCCCGCGGTACCACCCAAATTAGTGTATTACACTCAACTTGATTCCTTAACGCGGAAAACGGCTTTGGTTACACTTGTATTCACCATTGCAGACTCCAAGGCGAGTTCAATTTATCCATTTACTAGCTTACACCACCCGCTAGCTCTCTTGAAAATCAAATAAATTTACTATTCCTTATCATAGTCTTGTTATATTGAATCTAATTCTAATCGAATTGAGCCAAAATGACAAGCAATTTAAAAATCTTGGAAATAAAAGGGTTATGATGTTCAGATCGAAGTTTTCTTTATAATATGTAAAGGGTTCGATTTCTACCCTATTTATATGTGAAGAAAAGGATATCAATAAAGTACACGAATTATTTTTAATGTAAAAAAAGAAAGGCATATCTTACTATGCCTTTCTTTTTTATATAGGATATCACTTATCTAATAACTACATTTTCCTGGACATTTTCTACATTTAAATCAGCCCCAGTAGCTGCAATAACTTCTTCTACTGTATACCCTTCAAATACTTCTCTTAATACCAGTCCTATAGGTGTTACATCAATAACAGCGCGATCCGTAATGATTTTGTCGACAACAGATTTTCCTGTTAACGGTAGTTCACAAGTCTTTTTAATCTTAGCAGAGCCATCTTTTGCTACATGCTCCATTATTACAATAATTTTCTTTGCACCATGTACTAAGTCCATTGCTCCGCCCATACCTTTAATCATTTTCCCTGGAATCATCCAATTGGCTAGGTCACCTGTTTCAGATACTTCCATTCCACCTAAAATGGCTACATCAATATGGCCACCGCGGATCATCGCAAATGATTCAGCATTGCTAAAAAAAGCAGAGCCAGGAATAGTTGTAACCGTTTCTTTCCCTGCATTTATCAAATCAGGATCTACTTCATCCTCTGTCGGATATGGTCCTATTCCTAATAACCCATTTTCTGATTGTAAAATTACTTCTTTATTTGAAGCTATATAATTAGCCACTAATGTTGGCATACCAATTCCTAAATTGACATAATTCCCGTCAGCAATTTCCTGCTCCGCACGACGTGCAATTATTTCTCTTACATTCATATCTCAAAGTCCCCTTTCTTTAAGAACGAATCATTAAGCGTTCAATTCTTTTTTCTTGTTTCGCCTGAAATAGGCCTTGTACGTAAATGCTTGGTGTCTGCACTTGGTTAGGGTCAATGTCACCCGGCTTCACTAGTTCCTCTATTTCAGCAATCGTAAATCGTCCAGCTGCAGCCATGATTGGATTAAAGTTTTGTGCTGTTTTGTTATAAATTAAATTACCAAAACGATCTGCCTTAGCTGCTCTTATTAATGAAAAGTCTGCACGTAAGGCTTCCTCTAAGACATATTCCTTACCATCGAATATGCGTGTTTCCTTCCCTTCTGCAATAGGAGTCCCCACTCCCGCAGGTGTATAAAATGCTGGAATCCCTGCTCCACCTGCACGAATTTTCTCCGCTAGTGTACCTTGTGGTGTCAGTTCTACCTCAATTTCACCAGATAGTACTTGACGCTCGAATTCCTTATTCTCACCCACATAAGAACCAATCATTTTCTTTATTTGTTTTTTATGTAGTAGTAATCCAAGTCCCCAATCATCAATGCCGCAATTGTTAGAAATGATGGTTAAGTCTTTCACTTCTTTTTCAACTAAAGCTAGAATGAGTTGCTCTGGAATACCAACTAAGCCAAATCCACCCACCATGAGTGTCATACCATCTTGAATATCAGCAATCGCTTCACTTGCAGAAGTATAAATAGGCTTCATCTTCACTACCCCTTTCTTCACTTGAAATTTCTCCCTCTTTCATTTTCTCAAACATGTAACAAATATTCAAATTCTAGCAAATATATATATTTATGTAGTATTTTATGCAAATAAAAAACTGAGAATCTCAAAGACTCTCAGTTTTTTTCTCTTTTAGCGGTCGATCATACACGACATAAGGTACTATAGCAATCGCAAGGAAAATTGTTAAAACAATGAACATAATATGCATACCTAATTGATCAGCCAGCACACCACCTATAAAAGGTCCTACCATTCGTCCTATCATCGCAGCACTATTTACAACCCCTTGATAAAATCCATCTCGTCCTTTGGGCGCTAACGTGCTAGCAATTGTAGGAATTGCTGGCCATACGAACATTTCTCCAAAAGTCAAAATGATAATTGCAACCATGAACATTTGGAATGATTCTGCAAAGCTCACTACAATAAAGGATACGATATAGATGGAAATCCCTAACACTAGTTGCGCTTTCATAAGATGTTCCAATTTTTTTACAATCGGATTAATCAGTGGTTGCCCGATTACAATCAATAATCCATTTACAGTCCAAAGCAAACTATATTGCTTCAATGAAATACCTAAATCTTGTGTATAAGATGAAATTGTTGTCGTCCATTGTGAATAGGCAATCCAACTGAATAGGAAACCAGATGATATTATTAATAGTGCGATAAAAGAAGATTTATCTTTCACACGCTTACTTTCACTCACAACAGATGTTGGCCCCATTGATTGTTCACCCATGGACCGGAAACCAAAAAAGGCAATGAAAAAGAACACTACGTACATTAGTAAATTCGCACTAAATAAATAGTCAAAGCTATACGACGCTACAACTCCTGCAAGAGCTGGACCAATCGCTACACCTAAGTTTTGAGCTAAGTAAATGGCATTAAATCCACGCCGCCCTCCTTCTGGCCAAGCAGTACCTACCATTGCGAACATACTTGGGAATACAACCCCACCACTAAAACCAATAAGCGTTAAAAACCACACGTAATGAGGCCATCCATGCCAAATTGTTAAGCAGATTAGACCTAAAATTGTCACAATAATTCCAAACATGATCGCCTTATAACCGCCATAACGATCAAATAAATAACCACCTAGTAAGTTTCCAACAACACCTGCAGCAGCATTTGCCATTAACACAAGCCCTGCAACAGAGAGAGATTGCCCTAGATGATCATGCATATAAATTGTATTTAAAGGCCATAAAAATGAACTACCTGTAACATTTACAAGCATACCAATTATTAATAGCCAGACACTTTTTGGCATCCCCTTACCCCCATTATTTCGTATAACTAAATAATCTTATTTCATTTCCATTATTTCAACAACCCCATAAAGCTTTTTTCTATTAATTTTTTTCACTTGAAATAAAATGATTCGATGAATTGGCCATTCCCATGTTAAAATAGTTCGTTAGAGGAGTGAAAACGCATGACTGAAAATTTATTTCCGTTCCCTTCTGATGGGAAACGTTATTATACATGGAATCGATATTTACGTGATGAGTTTGGTCACAAAGTATATAAAGTAGCTTTGGATGCAGGCTTTGACTGTCCAAACCGTGACGGCACTGTAGCATTTGGTGGTTGTACATTTTGTAGTGCAGCCGGCTCAGGTGACTTCGCTGGTGATCGCGTAGATCCAATTCCAGTTCAATTCGAAAAAATCAAACATAAGATGGAGCAAAAATGGAAAAACGGCAAAACGATGGCCTATTTCCAAGCATATACAAATACACATGCCCCATTACCAATCTTGAAAGAGAAATTCGAGGCGGCTTTAGCTCAAGAAGGTGTTATGGGGATTAGTATTGCTACCCGACCTGATTGCTTGCCTGATGATGTTGTTGAATATTTAGCTGAACTTAATGAAAGAACTTATTTATGGGTAGAACTAGGTTTACAAACAGTCCATGAAAAAACAGCAACAATGATTAATCGTGCACATGATTTCGCGACTTATGTTGAAGGCGTCGAAAAATTACGTAAGCACAATATACGAGTATGTAGTCATATCATTAACGGGTTACCTCTTGAAACAAATGAAATGATGATGGAGACTGCACGAGCTGTCGCTAATCTTGACGTACAAGGGATCAAGATCCATCTACTTCATTTATTAAAAGGTACACCGATGGTTAAACAATATGAAAAAGGCATCCTTGAATTTCTGGATAAGGATGAATATATTAAGCTGGTAGCTGACCAACTAGAAATCATCCCGCCTGACATGATCGTGCATCGAATTACAGGTGATGGACCAATCGACTTAATGATTGGACCAATGTGGAGTGTTAACAAGTGGGAAGTGTTAAATGGGATTGATGCTGAACTTGAAAGACGAGGTAGCTGGCAAGGCAAGTTTTATAATGCGGAAGTGCCATCTAAATGAAGCTCCAGCGCGTATTACAATACACTAAAGATTTACTAGCAGATACAGTAGTAGCTGGTGATTCTGTGGTTGATGCGACAGCTGGAAATGGACATGATACAGCCTTTCTAGCAGAGCTTGTAGGCACTACAGGACATGTCTATGCTTTTGATGTTCAGCAGCAAGCAGTTGACGCGACAAAATTACGCCTTGAGGAAAACCAATTAGACAAACAAGCTACAGTTATTTTAGATGGCCATCAAAACGTTAAACACTATGTATCAGAGCCTATTAAAGCAGCTATTTTCAATCTCGGTTATTTACCTGGTAGCGAACACTCGATTGTCACAAAGCCTGGTACAACAATCGAAGCAATCTCTGACTTATTAGACCTATTACATGTAGGCGGTATGATTATTCTCGTTGTTTACCATGGTCATGAAGGCGGCAAGGATGAACGCGATAAATTATTAGCTTATGTTAGTGACTTACCACAGAAATACGTTCATGTTTTACGTTATGAATTTATCAACCAAAAAAATGACCCTCCATTTATCATTGCTCTAGAGAAAATGAAGGACTTACCATAAACAAATTACTACAATACAAGACTTCTATTACCGTTCATACAGGTGATGGAAGTCTTTTTTATATCTCTCACCTCATTTACATACAAAAATACTTGAATAAAAGACATTGCACATAGTGATACTGATAATATTCTATTTTTATAAGGAGAATCAGTATGCCAAAAATTCATGCAGTTAGTACATATAATCCCCCTTTTACATTAGTACAAACTCAGGCTGAGCATTTTGTTCGAACTCTTTTTTCACAAAAAATAACTCAACTAGAGCGCTATTTACGAGTTTTTGAAAATGGTGAAATTCTTAATCGCCATCTTACTATGCCAATTGATTGGTATAAACAAGATCACGATTTCGCCGAACGTAACCGACTTTATATTGAACACGCTGTCTCTTTTGGCGTTACTGCGATTGAGAGCTGTTTAGAAAAAGCTGGCGGGGTCAGTACGAAGGATATTGATGCCATTGTATTTATTTCTAGTACCGGCATTTCAACGCCAAGTATTGATGCTCGAATTATGAACAAACTCCCTTTTTCTGAACATGTTGTACGAATTCCTATTTGGGGACTAGGTTGTGGCGGTGGTGCCGCCGGAATTAGTCGGGCTAATGACTACTGTATTGCCCATCCTGCTTCAAAAGTTTTAGTCTTATGTGTTGAGCTTTGTAGTCTTACTTTCCAAGCGAATGATTTAACTAAAAGTAACCTAATAGGCACATCCCTTTTCGGAGATGGTGTCGCTTGTGCGCTCGTATGTGGAGATGCTGTCATGGCATCTTCTCGCCAGCCACTACCCGCTATTAAAGCGACTGCTTCCAAATGGCTTCCTAACTCAGAGGATGTCATGGGATGGGCTGTTGAAAATACAGGTTTTCATGTCATATTCGCCAAAAGTATTCCTAGCGTTATCGAAAATTGGCTAGCCCCTTTTGTAGAAGAATTTTTACAAACTAACAAAACAGGGCTTTCAAACCTCCATCATTTTGTAGCACATCCAGGTGGAAAAAAAGTATTGGTCGCTTATGAAACTGCTCTACGAATAGATTCGCAATTACTTATACCAAGTAAAACCATATTACAAGATCATGGTAATATGTCTTCTCCCACTGTTTTATATGTATTAGAAAAGACAATGACAGAGTATGCTAATAAAGGAGATATTGGCTTAATGGCCGCTCTAGGACCGGGTTTTAGCGGAGAACTATTACTCTTAGAATGGAAGTGATGACTTGCTATTTTCTATCGTCTTCATACTAATTTGTTTACAACGCTTAGGAGAATTAATGGTTGCACGGTCAAATGAGCGCTACCAAAAACAACAAGGGGCAATTGAGGCTGGTCAGGGGCACTACCCACTTATGGTGATAATGCATACTCTCTTTTTATGCAGCCTACTCTTTGAATACTTATGGCTCAAACCTCCATTGAGCCCACTATGGCCTTATCTACTAATAGCCTTCATAACGCTACAATTTGCACGTGTTTGGGCTATTCAATCACTTGGTCGATTTTGGAATACGAAAATCATTATTTTGCCCGGAGCCAAACTAGTAAAGCAAGGACCGTATAAATGGATGCCACATCCAAATTACGCCATTGTCGCTCTTGAAATCGCCATTATACCTCTTATTTTCCAGGCATATTTCACTGCTATTATTTTTACGTTCCTTAATTATGGGATGATGCTTATACGTATTCCGATAGAAGAAGAAGCACTTTCACAATATAGCAATCACCCTTCTAATGAACCAGATAAAATTTCTAGTTAAAAAAATAACCTCTACATAGCTAAATTTGCTAAGTAGAGGTTATTTTTATAGTATTTCCTTTGCAATTAGTTCAAAGGATTTTAATTTGTCTTCAAAATGATAAGCAATCGTTACTAGCATCACTTCTTCTGCTTGGTATACTTCTGCTAAGTTTTCAATTTGTTCTTTTACTTGTTGAGGATTTCCCACAACTAATCTTTTACGAAATTCCTCAATACTTTGCAAATCATAAATTGTATATGGATAATTCATAGCTGTTTCAATAGACGGTGTTCCAGCAGATGGCTTACCTTGTACTAAACGAAGCATAGTCAGTTCCTTCGATGATGCAATTCTCTTAGCATCTTCTTCAGTCTCTGCACAAACTACAAAGACAGCTACTGCTTGCTTTGGCTGTTGTAAATATTGAGAAGGTTTAAAGCGATCTCTATATGCCTTAGCATAAGAAGGGCCTCCATCACCATTAATAAATTGAGCGAACATATATGGCAAGCCTTTTTCCGCAGCTAAATATGCTGAATTAGCACTTGAACCAAGCATCCAAACAGGTGGAGCGCTATTGGTCGTCGGTGTTGCTTTTAAACCTTGGAATTGATGACCTTCTGGTACTGCATCATGCAAATATATTAGTAAATCATCAATCTGGTTAGGGAACTGATTGACATCACGAAAATCCCCATCATGTAAAGCATGAGTTGCACGTGGCATTCCACCTGGTGCTCTCCCCATCCCTGCATCTATACGCCCTGGGTATAAGGCTTCTAATAACTTAAAATTCTCTGCAACTTTATATGCTGAGTAATGTGGTAGCATCACACCACCTGACCCAATGCGAATACTCTTAGTTGCTGACGCTAAATGAGATATTAGTATTTCAGGCGATGAACCCGCTAAAGTTGTTGTGTCATGATGTTCTGAAACCCAGAACCTTGAATATCCCCATTCCTCTGCTTTTTGTGCTAAAACAGTTGTTTGTCGCAATGCCTCGACAGCATTGGAACCTTCAGAGATGGGTGACTGGTCTAATATACTTAATCGAATGTCCAAAAAATCGCCTCCTAGCTAAAGAGTACCGAAACATATAAAATAACACCAATAAAAAGTACTAAGGGTAAATGGAATACCCTTAGTACTTAGAATGTTATTCTGATTTTTTATTTTTATTATAGTTAACCCAGAAGTCTGCATTTTTGATACCTAATTGTTCTGGATTAAACACAGGGTCTTTTCCTTGTTTCTTCTGGGCTTCATAGTCTTTTAATGCAAGTAAAGCTGGCTTCATAATAAATAGTATACCTATGACATTTACCCAAACCATTAACCCTAATCCTACATCACCTAGTGCCCATGCTATAGTAGAAGTTTTTACTGTCCCATAGAATACGGCAGCCAAGAAAACAAATTTCATAACCCAAATCCATAACTTTTCTGCCTTTCCTTTAAATAGATACGAGATATTTGTTTCTGCTATATAGTAATATGCCATTACAGTTGTAAAAGCAAAGAAGAATAAAGCAATGGCTACAAATTCTGAACCGAATCCTGGTAAAGCAGAGTCCACTGCGTATTGTGTATACGCCGCACCAGCTTCAATATTAGACGCTACAATCCCTTTTCCAAAGTCACCTTGATGAAGGTATGTTGCATTCGCTTCATCATAAACATTAAAAGTCCCTGTAAACAAAATCATGAATGCTGTTGCTGAACAAACTAATAACGTATCAATGTAAACGGAAGCCGCTTGCACGATACCTTGTTTGGCTGGATGAGATACTTCTGCTGCTGCTGCGGGATGGGCTCCTGTACCTTGACCAGCTTCATTTGAGTAAATACCACGTTTTACTCCCCAGGCGATTGCAGCTCCAATGATCCCCCCAAAGGTTGAATCCAAAGCAAAGGCATTTGCAAAGATTAATTTAAATACTGCAGGTACTTCAGAAATATTCATTAAAATAATCACAAGGGCCATTAAAATATAGGCAATAGCCATAAAAGGTACAACATATTGGGCTACTTTTGCAATTGATTTAATACCACCAATAATAATAATTGCTAATAAAACAACGATGATAAGTCCGGAAATCCACATTTTAATACCAAAAGCACTTTCCATTGCCCCTGCAATTGCATTAGTTTGTACACCAGGCATTAAAACTGCCATTGCGATTAATGCAATAACGGCAAAAACTATACCAAAGCTTTTCTTCCCCAAGCCTTTTTCAATATAGAAAGCTGGACCACCACGATATTGATCATCTTTTTCTTCCTTGTAAATCTGAGCAAGTGTCGATTCAACGTAAGCTGTCGCGGCTCCAATAAAAGCGATAGCCCACATCCAAAACACTGCACCCGGTCCGCCAAATGCAATAGCTGTAGCTGTACCTGCAATATTACCTGTTCCTACACGACCAGATAGCGCTATCGACATAGCTTGGAATGAAGAAATACCTTTTTTTGACTTTTCTCCTTTAAACATAAGAACACACATGTCTTTTATCAATCGAACTTGTAAAAATCGTGTAATGATTGAGAAAAGTAAACCTACTGCGAGTATGCCATAAATCATCCACGGTCCCCATAAAAAGTCATTCAGAAGCGAAACGAAACTCTCCACCTATTCTCCTCCTTTTTTATTTTTTAGTTAAAACTTCGTATTTTCTTTTTAATGATAGGAATATAAAATTTATAAAAAAGCATTAGTGGATATATGTTACATTCTGATATATAACTAAATTTCATAATCCGTAAATCATTATATGTGTTATATATCAGAAAAATCCGAGGGGTATACATTATTATTTAAGGATAGAGCTTTATCTTTTAATTATTAAATCAATATTTTCCCAGTAAACTCAATTAGAGAATATTATTCTCTTCTCCACTTATAGCAAACCAAAAATCCTTAACAAAAAAAGGCGCCTCGTTAGTCATTTACAGACTAAGAGACGCCCTATTATATTGTAAAAATATTGATATCATTTATGCATATTAAACTCCATTATCGAAAAAACAATTCATTTATCAGTTTAATGCTTATTTACTTTCTTTATTTTTTTGTTCCCAGAAATCAGCATTTTTAATACCTAATTTAACGGGATCAAATTGAGGATCAATCCCCTGCTTTTTCTGCTCTTCATAATCTTTTAATGCTATTATAGACGGTTTCACCAAGAATAATAGCGCGATAATGTTTACCCAAACCATTAGCCCTAGACCAATGTCACCTAAAATCCAAGCTAAATCCGATGTTCGAACGGCACCATAGAAAGTCGTAGCAATAATAATAATTTGCACGGCACGTATGCCAACTTTCTGCCGCTTCCCTTCAAACATATAAGCAATATTCGTTTCAGCAATGTAATAATAGGCCATTGTCGTTGTAAAAGCAAAGAAGAATAATGCAATGGCAACAAAGCCTGAGCCTACCCCAGCACCTGGGAATGCACTGTCGACAGCTGCTTGAGTATAAGCTGTTCCTGCGATAACACCGGGAGCATTTTCAACTAAATATTCACCTTTACCATCATCTAATTGGACATTATACATACCTGAAAATAGGATCATAAATGCTGTTGCCGTACAAACTAAAAATACAGCTAAGTATACAGAAGCTGTTTGTACTAGACCTTGTTTTACCGGATGAGATACCTCAGCAGCTGCTGCTGGGTGAGGGCCTGTACCTTGTCCAGCTTCACTTGCATAAACACCACGTTTTACTCCCCACGCTATTGCAGCACCTATCATCCCACCAAAAGTAGAATCTAGACCAAACGCACTTCGAATAATTAAAGAAAATACTTCAGGTACCTTCTCAATATTAATAACAATAATAATGGCTGCAACTAGAAGATATCCTAACGCCATAAACGGTACGATAAAAGAAGCTACTGAAGCTATACGTTTTACGCCACCTAAAATAATGGCACCTAAAATAACACAAACTACTAAACCTGAAATCCAATGTTTTATGCCAAATGCAGTATACATAGAGTCAGCGATAGCATTCGACTGCACAGTTGGTTGTAAAAATGCCATTGCTACAACTGCTGCTACAGCAAAAATCATTCCTAACCAACGCTTCCCTGTACTTTTTTCGATATAAAATGCAGGTCCACCTCGATAAACACCATTTCTTTTTTCTTTATATATTTGTGCTAAAGTTGATTCTACATAAGCGGTTGCAGATCCGATGAAGGCAATTACCCACATCCAGAAAATTGCACCCGGTCCCCCAAAGGCAATTGCTGTAGCAGTACCTGCAATATTACCAGTCCCAACACGACCAGATAGCGCCATTGATAATGCTTGGAAAGAGGATACACCTGCTTCAGATTCTTTGCCACTGAAGATTTGTTTAAACATGTCTTTCAATAAACGGACTTGTACACCTTTTGTTAATATAGTAAATAATAATCCGACTAGTAGAATACCGTAGATCATCCACGGTCCCCATAAAATTTCATAAACACTGGTAATAATGGCTTCCATCTATTGTCCCCCATTGATCATAATAAATTATTCCATAAATAATATATATTGCCAATTTCAAATAAAAGAAAAATTAATTCTATTAAAATAGCAATTGTTATGTATTATATATCAAAACCATAAAATTGGGAATATCCCTTATGTGTTATATGACAATTGAAATCGGTTACAAATAAAAAAGACGGAATTTTGTAAAATTCCGTCAAAGCTTAAATAATATATCCAACTGATTTTAATGTATTAAAGATAAAACTTTCCATATATGAATAAATGTCTTCGCGTTCAGGTTCTTGAAACAAATCATGATAACAGGCTTTCCATTCCTTATATTGATACTCTGATAAACTTTGTTGCGCGAGCCATTTTTTACTATACGCTACATCCGCTATTTTATCATTGCCACCAGTCATTAATAAAATCGGGATATTTGGAAATACCGTTTGTTGTGATATTCCCTTCATAAAACCATGAAGTTCACGATACCAATTGACAGTAATGACATCATTATAGTAAATATCATCTTTTTCCTCTTTATAAAATTCATAGCTTCTCGTTAAGTGTTTAATATTGATTTCATGATTGATTTTCAAATTGCCTGTCAGTTTACTTAGACCTGTTAAAGCATTTGATAATTTTGATGGTTGGTGTTTTAAATGCATCCAAGGTGATGTTATTATCACACCTGTACATTCGTACTTGAATTTTTCAACAACATGGATTCCTAATATAGCCCCTAAACCATGTCCCACTACAAATACAGGTAAGTTATATGTTAAAGCTGCTTGCATTAGTTGTTTAACGAATGTTTCGTAACTTTTAAATTCTTCACTATGCACCCGTTTATGTCTACTATCTTCTCCATGTCCAGGTAAATCTCCTGAAATAACATGGATACCAGACGTTCTTAAATTTTCGATTAGCCACGCATAACGACGATGATGTTCGTATGCACTATGTATAATTACAGCGACTGCTCTTGCTTGACCTTCCGTTTCCCATTTCCACATTACTATCTCACCTCATAAATTCCTATGTATATATTAACGTATTCTGCCTATTTCAGTTCCATTCATAGCTTCCTTTTGTTACGATAATAATACATAATAACTTGAAATGAGGCGTTTTTCGATGATTTATCCATTTAGAGACAAAAAACCATCTATTGACCCATCCGTTTTTATCGGTGATAACGTAATTATTACTGGTGATGTTACTATTGGACCTGATTCTTCTATATTTTACAATACAGTTATTCGTGGAGATGTTTCACCTACGATTATCGGACGCAAAGTAAATGTACAAGATTTATGTTGTTTACATCAAAGTCCTGCATATCCACTAATCTTAGAAGACGACGTGACAATTGGACATCAAGTAACATTACATAGCTGTACTGTAAAAAAAGGCGCTCTAGTTGGGATGGCTTCGATTATCCTAGATGGTGCTGAAATTGGTGAAGGTGCATTTATAGGTGCCGGCAGTCTCGTTTCACAAGGCAAGAAAATCCCTCCAAACACATTAGCATTTGGACGCCCTGCAAAAGTTATTAGAGAGTTAACAGAGGAAGATAAAAAAGATATGGACCGTATTGTTAACGAGTATTACGAAAAAGGACAATATTATAAATCACTTCAAAAATAATTCATTCAAGTTGCCTGAGTATCGTTATTCAAACGATTTCTCAGGTTTTTTATTCTCTTACTACGAGTTTCTTCTATATTAAATAAAAAATATCCCGAACTACAATGATTACTTAACTAATCACCATGTAGCTCGGGATATTTTATGTTATTGATCAGATTAAATTATAGTCCCGCTTTTTCTTTTAAAACGGCAGCTTTATCTGTAGCTTCCCAAGGAACATTCAAATCTGTACGGCCGAAGTGACCATAAGCAGCTGTTTGTTTGTAGATTGGGCGACGTAGATCAAGCATTTTAATAATGCCAGCTGGGCGTAAATCAAATAATTCACGAACCCATTCAACTAAATCTGCTTCTTTTACTTTTCCAGTACCAAATGTATCGATTGCAATTGAAACTGGTTGTGCAACACCAATTGCATAAGCCAGTTGTACTTCACAACGCTCAGCAAGTTCAGCTGCTACGATATTTTTCGCAACATAACGCGCTGCATAAGCTGCAGAACGGTCAACCTTAGTCGCATCCTTACCAGAGAAAGCACCGCCACCATGACGAGCATATCCACCATAAGTATCTACGATAATTTTGCGTCCCGTTAAGCCTGCATCACCTTTTGGTCCACCAATTACAAAACGACCAGTTGGGTTGATGAAGTATTTTGTTTTTTCGTCTAGTAATTCAGTAGGTACAACTGGAGCAATTACACGTGCTTGTAAATCCTCTTTAATCTGCTCTAATGTTACCTCTGGATCATGCTGAGTTGAAATAACAATTGTATCCACACGAACTGGACGATTATTTTCATCATATTCGATTGTTACTTGTGTTTTACCATCTGGACGTAAATAATCTAACTCTTTTGTTTTACGAACTTCTGTTAAACGTCGTGCTAACTTATGTGCCAAACTAATAGGTAGAGGCATTAACTCAGGTGTCTCGTTACATGCGTATCCGAACATTAAACCTTGGTCACCTGCACCAATTGCTTCTATATCTTCATCTGTCATTGAGCCTTCGCGTGCTTCTAGTGCTTGGTCAACGCCTAATGCGATATCAGCTGATTGCTCACCGATTGCCGTTAAAACAGCTACGTTTTCGCCATCAAAGCCATATTTACCACGTGTATAGCCGATTTCCATTACCGTTTCACGAACGATTTTAGGAATATCAACATAAGTTGATGTTGTAATTTCTCCTGCTACTAATACAAGCCCTGTTGTTACTGTAGTTTCACACGCTACACGTGCATTCGGGTCTTTTGAAACGATTTCATCTAAAATGGCATCCGAAATTTGATCACAAATTTTATCTGGATGTCCTTCTGTTACACTCTCTGATGTAAACAGTCGACGGTTTGTCATTTGGTTTCCTCCTATTATCTGCGAGATTGCCTCGGAAATGATACGGTACTCATTACCCATGTTAGTTCTTTCCAGTAGGATTGAACGCCAAGCCGTTGCTGCCTTTAACACGAGGATTCTAGAAAGTGCCACTATATATAAATAGAACCGCATAAATTACATTTACTTATTAAAAATTTAGGAATTGGTCTATTTTAAATAAAAAAACCCTTCCCCCCATTATTACTAATGAGTGGAAGGGAATAATTCATAAGCACCTTTCACTCTTATCGTTCAAGGATTAAATCCTTGCATCAGATTGAGCACCAGCGCATCACATAAAATCACAATGCAGGTTGCCGGGTTTCATAGGGCCTGACCCTCCACCAGCTCGGGATAAGAGTATCCGTTCAATTTCTCATGTTAGAACATTATAGCTTAGTTGTCAACCTCTTTTTTATTTCTAAAAAAAAGTACAACTTTCATAGAAATTAAATGGTAATTAGTATAGATTATTTAGCTAAATGTGTTATACTAATTTCCGAAATGAATTATAAATCCCCTCTAATAAGAGGAATAATATAAAAAGGATGGTACGTAAAACGATGAATTCAGTAGAAATTACGAATGAACTGAAGGAATTATTGAAAGGTGAAAATATTCTTGAACAACTTTCAGTACCACAATTAACAGAAAAAGCTACTTCACGCGGTGAGGCAATCCTAACTGTTGATGGTGCAGTCAGAGCAGTCACAGGAAAATATACAGGTCGTTCTCCTAAAGATAAATATATGGTTGAAGAAGATAGTTCGAAAGACAAAATTGATTGGGGTAAAGTAAATAGACCAATTTCGTCGGATATCTTCGACTCATTATACACTAAAGTAATAAACTACTTAAAAGAAAAAGAAGAATTATTTGTATTTAAAGGTTTTGCAGGTGCAGACCCATCATCTCGTTTAGCTATTCGTGTAGTGAATGAATACGCTTGGCATAACCTATTTGCACATCAATTATTCATTCGTCCTACTGAAGAGGAATTAGAAACTCATGAAGCTGACTTCACTATCGTTTCTGCTCCAACTTTCAAAGCAGATCCAGCAGTAGACGGTACTGATTCAGAAACTTTCATTATCGTTTCCCTTGAAAAACGTATCATCCTTATTGGCGGAACTGAATACGCTGGAGAAATGAAAAAATCTATTTTCAGTATCATGAATTACTTATTACCACAACAAGGTATTCTTTCAATGCACTGTTCAGCAAACGTTGGTGAAGCAGGCGATGTAGCATTATTCTTCGGTTTATCTGGAACTGGTAAAACAACTTTATCTGCAGATGCAGATCGTAAACTAATCGGTGATGATGAACATGGTTGGTCTGACAACGGTGTATTCAATATCGAAGGCGGTTGCTACGCTAAGACTATCAACCTTTCTAAAGAGAAAGAACCTGAAATCTACAATGCTATCAGTTTTGGTACTGTATTAGAAAACGTAGTAGTAGATGAAGAAACACGCATTCCTAACTACGATGATGTTTCGCTAACAGAAAATACACGTGTTGCTTACCCAATCCAAAATATCGAAAATATTGTTGATCCATCTGTTGCAGGCCATCCTAAAACAATCATCTTCTTAACTGCAGATGCATTTGGCGTATTGCCTCCAATCAGTAAGTTATCAAAAGAGCAAGCAATGTATCACTTCTTAAGTGGTTTCACATCTAAACTAGCAGGTACTGAGCGTGGCGTTACTTCACCTGAACCAGTATTTTCAACATGCTTCGGTTCTCCATTCTTACCTCTTCCAGCAACAGTTTACGCTGAGATGTTAGGTAACAAAATCGACGAACACGAAGTAAACGTTTTCTTAGTAAACACTGGTTGGACTGGTGGCGAGTACGGTGTTGGTAACCGTATGAAACTTTCTTACACTCGTACAATGGTTCGCGCTGCAATCGACGGTAAACTAAATAACGTCTTTACTGAAAAAGATGCTATCTTCGGATTAGAAATGCCTGTAGCTATTGAAGGTGTTCCTACTGAAGTATTAAATCCACGTAACGCTTGGGAAGATAAAGAAGCTTATGATCAAAAAGCTTCTGCACTTGCTGGCATGTTCCGAGAAAACTTCAAAAAATTCGGTGTTGTATCAGAAGATATCGTGAAAAATGGCGGTCCTATCGCTTAATTCATCCAATATAACAAAAAGACCACTCTTCGAGTGGTCTTTTTATTTTAAAATATGTATAAATTGAAAAGACCGTTGATTTCCACTACGGTGGGCGCAAGCCGCGGGAGCCGCGATCTCCGCTCCAATCAACTTCACATATAATATATACAAATCTTTCGAAGTTAGAAAATGATGGCGAATATAATTCGAAGATGCTACTTATTTAGAGTGGCCAATAATTAATTTTAGCCCCCAAATTACACAAACACATTAATTATCCCTAACACCATATTCAAAACAATAAAAATTAAAATAATTGTAATAATACGATGCAATGTAAAAACCTCTACTTCTTTATCTTTATAACGCTCATAAAGAATCCATAAAACAATTACTCCTAATAAATAAATTAAATTAAATGCTAAATATACAATCTTAAAAATAGTCAACTTTTCAAAAACACCTGTCTTTTTTCTGAGTTAAATCAGCTTTTTTAAAATAAAATGGTTGGTGAAAATATGTTATGTATAGATACGTAGCGGGCATTCAAAACGTATGCGAATGATAAAGAGTTTACGCGCTATCGATTTAAAACGATTGCAGAATGATCAAAAGGCATTTATCATAAAAAAAACTTACGCCCAATAAAAGAATCAAGCGCAACGATTCTCTTAAGAAAAATGATATTGCTTTTTCGCAATACGACTAAGCAACACAACAAAGACCATTCTTTTCCTTATATTCATTTACTATAAAAAAACAGGGCGGAGTATCTTAAATAATAATCAAACAAAAAACATTCAGGATATGAACATTCTGAATGTTTTTGTTATATTATTCAACATCAACATCATAAAATACTGCCTCTGTATGAGGATTAGAAAATTGTTGTATCACTTCTTCAGAATATGCTCCTGTGACTTTATTAAAGCGTACCTCAAAGCCGTAATCCCTAACCTCTATTCTGCCATTCCCATCTTCATCATAATAGCGCATAGAGAACCATTTTAATTTCCCCTCTTTACTAGCAGCATGATTTTTTAAAAATGTACGGTTATCATCTTTTAAGGGAATTCTTTGGATTTTTATAAGACCTTCATCTTTAGAGACATCTGCTATTTTTTCCAATTCTTCAATAACCCCATGTTCTTCTTGCCAACTTTGAATTTCTACAACTACACACTCTTTTGTGAATTCATCGCAAAGAATTGCCCAAAATGGATATGTTTCCTCAAAACTTGCATCAACTTTTACTTTTTCCGGGTCGACTGTTATTTTTACATAACCTAGCATAAGTTCACCCCTTTTGGAGTTTCATCCAATTGCATGCGCTCGTAACCATTTTGTGATTGACTGCACTAGGGAAAAAATGAGTATAGTCATTAAAATACCAAGTTTCTACATGCTTATTAAATGCCTTTAAGCTTTCTTCAAGCAATAAAGCATGATGCAATCCAACGTTCTCATCCTTTTTACCATGAATAATTAATACCGGTGTATTTAATTTATTTATCTCCGCAATTGGTGAACGCTCTTCATATGCCTCAGGTATCTTAGAAGGTGACCCGCCTATTACCCTTTTCATCATTCTGCGCATATCTATACGTTCTTCATACGTAAATTTAGGATTAGAAACGCCTGCCCAAGTCACAATAGATGTAATGTCATCTCGCAAAATCCCAGTCCAAAGCGCCATCAAACCGCCTCTAGAAAATGCGAATATATGAATGCGATGTGTATGACAATATTGTTTTAATACATCGACACCGTTTACTGCATCATAACGGTCATTTCCACCAAATTCATCTCGACCTTCTCCCCCACGATTTCCGCGGTAATACGGCGCAAAAACAACTAATCCTTGCGATGCAAATTGCGCAATACGAGCAGGTCGAACCATACCAATACCTTGCATACCACCACGTAGATAGAGTAGTCCTTCATAAATACCCTTTGCGACTGGCTCTGCAAGTAATCCTTTCACTCGTAAACCTTCTGACCAATATGTAATTTCAGTTAGACGAACTTTGGGATTTGGAGACGGATAATCACGACGACTTTCAACGAAGCCATTTATCTTCACGCTCACTCACCTTCTCCAACATTTTTTTCATCCCTGCATCTTTCATGTAGAAGCTTAGTCGATCACTATTATGTAACTCTTCATCCGATAGCAATACAGCTCCATTCGTTTCAAATTTTCGCTGAATGTCATCAATTTTCAAGACATTTGCCACATAAACTGCTTTACTAAATGGACACTCATCATGAACATAGTATGTTGCTAACCACTCTATCTCATGAATGATGGCACCGGTTTCTTCATATACTTCCCTTTCAGCAGCTTGTTCTAACGTCTCTTCTCCTTCTACTTTACCACCTGGAAATTCAAGGCCCCGTTTTGGATGATCCGTTAATAACCACTGTTCATGATATTTAGCCAAAACTAGTACATGCTTAGGCGCCATGTTAAAAGCATTTTTCTTAAAAGATAATTCAACACCATTGCCGTTTAAATCCGTAAATGTAAACATACCTTCGATCACTCCCTATTGCTCTAAGTGTAACGAAGGTATGTTTTTCAATCAACTATAATATGGCATTTGTTCAATTAGTTGCTTCGTTTCAGTATCACCAAATTCGTGAACTAGTGCATACAGTTTCTTTAAACGTAGATCAACTTCATCGTTTTCCTGATCTAAATGGTATGGAATGTAAGGTAATTGAGCTCTCCATATACTCTTCCCATCAAAGTATTCCGCTTGATTAAATAGTTGGTCAAAAATTTTTATATATTGAGGTTCAATCTGAAGTTTAAATTCCCATGGGGATTCGTCAGGGGAAGTATAGTAACGCTGATTTGCAATCGAAACGTAAAGTGTAATGGGTTTATTCATCATATCATCCTCTTTTTTAATATAGGATAACCTAATCTAAATCAATTATACTTTGACGTCCAGCAAACATAGCAATATTCACTTGTTGATCAATAGAGAAAGGTTGTTTATGTAAGGCATCTAAAACTATTTTCATTAATGTTTCATAAAAGCATTTCTAAATGATGCTCTTCACTGATAAACGTAGTATGAATAAAATGTAAAAACCCACCTTTACTAATCTTTAAGTAAAGGCGGATTCAAAGTTTTTATTTTCTTTCTCAATCAACTTATATCAAATTCAATTTTTCCACAAATTGGATTAAGGCTTGAATGATGCTCTTTAGTTTACACGTTGTACGCTTCGTTTTCTTAACAATTTCGCAGTGTCTACCATTATCTCAAGTGCTGCTAAAGTTTCATCGGTTTTTCGTGTTTTTAAACCACAATCCGGATTAATCCAGCACTGTTCTGGTGAGAGAACTTCAAGACTGTCATTTACTACAGCTACCATTTCATCTATTTCAGGAATTCTTGGACTATGAATATCGTATACACCTAAACCAATACTATTTGTATATGTTGCATTTTTGAAAGCCTCAATAATTTCACCATGACTTTTCGATGTTTCAATTGAAATAACATCCGCATCAAGTGCACGAATTGGCTCAATAAAATCATTAAATTCACAATAACACATATGCGTATGAATTTGTGTCTCATCCTCGACTCCTGAAGTAGCTAATTTAAAGGCATCAACGGACCAATCCAAATAAGCATCATGTTTTGAAGCTTTTAATGGTAAACCCTCTCTAAGTGCAGGTTCATCTACTTGAATAATACGAATACCAGCAGTCTCTAATGCTTCAATTTCCTTACGTAGTGCTAAGGCAATTTGTTGAGCTACTATACTACGTGGAACATCATCACGAACAAATGACCAATTTAAAATTGTAATAGGCCCAGTCAACATACCTTTAACAGGTTTAGTTGTTAACGATTGTGCGTACACTGTTTCGTCGAGCGTCATTGGTTTTTCCCACCTAACATCTCCATAAATAATTGGTGGTTTAACGCAACGTGATCCATATGAAACGACCCACCCTTTTTCTGTAAATGCAAATCCTACAAGCTTTTCTCCAAAGTATTCAACCATATCTGTTCTTTCAAATTCACCATGAACTAAAACATCAAGTTCTAGTTTTTCTTGGTACGCAATCCATTTTCTTATTTCATTTTTTATGAAATTATCATGTTGTTCCTTATCAATTAGTCCTTTTTTCAGCTGTGAACGATTGCTCTTCACTTCAGCTGTTTGCGGGAAGCTACCAATTGTTGTTGTAGGAAAGTCTGGTAGTTGTAAAAGCTTTTGCTGACGATCTTTTCGAATAGCATATGCTGATTGACGTGTTATTTGAATTTCACTCAACCTTTTAATATTCTTCTGTACTTCTTCTTGTTGACGTACTAAACTGCTATTTAGCAATTCTCTTGTCAATCGGTTTTGTTCAAAAGCCTCTTGATTAGCATCACGTTTATTTGTCAAAGCGTTCTTCAAAATAGCTAACTCTTGTAACTTTTCGTTAGCAAATGCTAAGTTTTCATATAGCTCTTTAGGTAATTTAGTTTCTGCGGTTAAACTTACTGGCACATGCATTAGGCTACATGACGGCTGAATCCACAGATGATCAGGGGAAACTAAACTTTCTAATTCAATTAGTAATTTAAATGATTGTTGTAAAGGAGTAATCCAAATGTCACGACCATTAATAATGCCCGCGGCTAGAACTTTATCGTTTGGAAATCCATATTTTTTGATATTAGAAACATTCTCTTCTAGACCATGTACAAAGTCTAGCCCGATGCCTGCTACAGGTAATTTAATCAATTCTTCATACCATTCTGCTGACTCAAAATATGTTTGTAATAGCAAATTGCTGGTGTAATTAGCAGTGTTTAGTTGTTCATATATTTCTGAGATTATTTTCATATCTCCCTTAGATAAAGAAGTTGATAGAATTGGTTCTTCTATTTGAATCCATTTTGCACCGGCTGCAGAAAGTTCACTCAACAGTTGACTATAGACATTGATTAACTGAAGTAAATATGACGGCTTATTCAGCGTAGCAACTTCTTTTGTTAAAAAATAAAATGTTCCTGGGCCTATGATGGTAGGCTTTAGCTCTGCATTAAAGTTTTCCTTCGCTTCTAAATAATAGCGCAATGGTTTATTGTCCAATAATTTTAAAGTTTGTCCTTCATACTCAGGTACAATATAGTGATAATTCGTATTAAACCACTTTGTCATTTCACTTGCAGGAGCAGATTGATTTCCACGTGCCATCGCGTAGTAAGTTTCTAGAGATACTAAATCTGAATTCCATTTATAACGTGCAGGAATAATTCCAAACATTGCTGCTAAATCTAACATGCGATCGTAGTATGTAAAATCACCTACGGTTACTAAGTCAATCTTTGCATCTAGCTGAACTTGAATATTTGCTAATCTATACTCTTTCATCTGTACTTCGAATTGTTGTTCACTTATTTCTTTTGACCAAAAAGCTTCGATAGTTTTTTTCCATTCACGATAAGGCCCGATATATGGATATCCAATAACTGTACTTTTCATCTTTCCATCCTCCAATTCAATAAAAAAACCACCATCTAATGAAAAACATTAAAAGGTGGTTGATGATTTTTAAAATAGTAAATACCGAAAAAAATCAGGAATAATAAATGAAGACACACTATTCCCTTTCAAATTCGCTTATCGTACTAGGATATAATAATCCTTGAAAAAAATCTCTCTAACACCCCCTATCCGCGTAGGTTTTTTGGTGTGTACTAAACTAAGGCAGGTCTCCTGGCTTGTCATCATCGCTTACTTTTCCTTCCCATTACAAATCTAACAGTGGATTTAAAAGTTTGCTCCTACATACAGTTGCGGGACAGCATCGGATTCTAACCGATTTCCCTTTTAAGCGACTATCAATTTAAAATAGCGCACCTTAGCCTACACGATATTTAATTGTTCACTTACTATAACACACAAACTTTAATTTGTTCGGTATATTCAAAATTTAAAGATAATTATATTTTATATGATTACCAAACCGTTAAATTTAGTTTTTCAGTATAAATGTCAGTTACACTTTCATCTTTTCTTCAATACTAACTTCAATCAAATCATGTGGGTAATATACCAGTTCGCTATACACACTTGAATATGCCTTTTCTAGTTTACCTAATTCTTCTTCAATATTTTCAATTCTACTATTTTCAATGGAGCTTTCAATCATGTTTTTCGCCTGCAATAAAGTACAAACTGTATCTGTAACTTGTGAAAGCATCACCATCGATTTTAACTGTAATTTAAACTCTTCAATATTCATTCTTATTCCCCTTATCTGTTCATTAAAAAAACACCTTTTATCAATTAATAAAAGATGTTTTTATGATTAATTAATATGTTCCCTGTTGCGACAATACGTACTAGAATAAACGTTTCTATACTTAGAAACAGAAGTTTTTATCACTTCTAAATCCTCATTAGTCCAAACGCTTTCTCTAATACGCTGTCGTACAGTGATCATATAAATAGGGTTTCTATTCATTATCACATAACACCTCCTATCCACGTAGGGTTTTGGTGTGTACTAAACTAGGCAGGTCTCCTGGCTTGTCATCATCGCTTACTTTTCCTTCCCATTACAAATCTAACAGTGGATTTAAAAGTTTGCTCCTACATACAGTTGCGGGACAGCATCGGATTCTAACCGATTTCCCTTTTAAGCAGCTATTTATTGAAAATAGTGCACCCAATTCTACACGTTATTCAGTTGTATCACCATCTTACCATAGTGTAATGCGATTATTCATAATATTATTTGCGAGTAATATAAAAAAGGATTTACATTGAATAAAAATTATTGAAGTGATTTTTCGATAGAATATTAGTATTTCTGTCTACTAATAGCAAAGAGTAAGGTTCTTTTTATAGATATAAATGAATTATTCAATGGGGTGTACGAAAAGGAGGGACTTTATATTCAACTACTATTTCAAAAAAGTTGATATTATTTAGACAAACTATATTAATGTGCCAAATTATATTGTATAAAGAACTAGCAACTGTTCTAAAATTTAAACAGTTGCTGTTGTTTATACAATATTTTTTATTCATCTTACTAAAGCTTGGATAGTACTGCGAAAAGTTTATCCAACACCAAATATATTAAGCTTCTTCAGCCTCATAGCTAATTTGCCATTCGATACCAAACTTGTCCTTTAAACTTCCATAGCATTTGCTAAAAAATGTTTCTTGTAGCTCCATAGCAACTTTTCCGCCAACTTTTAGTGCTTCAAAAGCAGATTTAAGTTGTTCTTCATTGTCACTAACAACGGCTAGGCTAACATTATTTCCTACTATAAAAGGAGAACCAGGGAAAACATCAGAAAACATAACATTACTTCCAAGAATGTTTAGTCGAGTATGCATGACTAAATTTTTTGCTTCCTCTGGTAAAGTATATTCAGGGTTTTGTGGCGCATCACCAAAAGTCATAATTTCTGGTTTCTCTGTGTTAAAAACCTCTGCATAAAACTCTGCTGCTTCGCGACAATTTCCATTAAAATTAAGATACACATTAATAGCCATTTAGCACACTCCTCTTTTCACATCATATTGTTTCAAACATAATTACATTCTAATTTTATATTTCCAACATATAGTAGTCAAATTTTTCAATTTTATAACTCGTTATTTGAACTTTTTCAACCCATCAAAAAAACCACGCACTACAAAGTTGGAGTACGCGGCCTTAGCAAATCATACTTGAATGTCAATAGTTGCCCCTTTATAAGGGTGCGCCGCTTGAGCAGGTTCTGGCATTGCTTCTAATAACTGTACAGCTGCTGTTGCTTGCATATTCATCGAATTTTGCAAAACGCTCATTTGTACGGTTTGTTGAAGCTGAGCAAGGTCCATTGACATCATAGAGTTAATATCCATTAGTATCACTCCCTCATCTTTAATAGTATCGGAAATTCTAAGTTATTATTAAATGGATGCAAAAATCCGTTGTAGCATTTACTTGTCCAAGGGAACTATCTTTCATCTTAGTTCGTAGATACCTCTGAGCTTTCAATTGTAACCGTGACTCCTGTTTCGCCATATTTGCCATACGCCGCATGATAAGCAGGACCTACACCTTGTATAAAACCAAATGAATGACGGATGCCTGCTGAGATGAATTTTTTCGCCTCAATAACAGCTTCTGGTACAGTTTGACCTTTTGCTAAACCTGCAGTGATAGCAGCGGAGTATGTACAGCCCGCACCATTTGTATGGATTGTATCGAATCGTGGCGCCTCCAATAAATAGAATTGTTCACCATCAAATAAGACATCAATTGCAGGGCCCTCTAATCGACCGCCCTTTACAAGTACATATCGTGGTCCTAATTCATGTAATTTCTTTGCCGCTACTTTTAAATCTTCTACCGAATTCAGATCCATACCGTCTAGTAAATAAGAAGCTTCTGGCATATTCGGTGTGATGATCGTTGCTAGAGGAATTAGTTGCGTACGCATCGCTTCCATTGCATCTTCTTTTAATAATGCAGAACCAATTTTCCCAATCATTACAGGATCTACAACAATATTTTTCACACCCGATTGTTGAATCCATCTAACCACATTAATTATTATTTCATGTGTGAAAAGCATTCCTGTTTTAATTGCATCTGCACCGATATCTTCTAAAATCGTATGAACTTGTGCTTCAATCGCTTCAACTGATTGCGGAAAAATCCCTAGTCCTGTGTGAGGACTTTTTGCCACAATAGCAGTAATAGCTGATGTCCCGAAGACATCTAGCTCCTGAAAAGTTTTGATATCTGCTTGAATCCCTGCTCCACCTCGTGCAGCTGACCCTGCAATTGTTAACGCTCTTGATACTTTCATTTTCAATCTATCCCTTCAGTTATCTTTCTATTAATTCCGCTTTACTAGAAGTTTTGACTCTTACTGACTTTGTCATAATCATAAGTCTTACGATAAAGATTGGATATTGAATCACGGTACAACTTTACCTACTAACCACACCCTGCCTTTAATTCTTTACAAACTAAAGTGTCTTTTGAATTGCCGGTACAAGAGTTTGGAGAGGGGTTAGAATATCACTATTTATTTGTTTACTTGCTTCTACCATCGATAACTGAGCCACTGCAATTGCTTGAGTACTGTCTTTTACCAACTTCTCTAACTCTTTAGCTACAATTCTATTGTGCTCTTCTAGTTGACCTTCCATAACTAACTTGAATGCACCTTCAATAATATGTACTTCAATGTCTAATGATTTACTAACTTTGTTTGCAAATTGATTCAAGCGATTGATGGTTCCTTCAACTGTTGCTGGATTCGTGAATACAATTTTTAAAGGCCTTGATAAGTCACAAATTTCTTTGAAGAAAGGTTCATCTAATTTAATTATTGGTTTCATGCTCTGATAATTTTCATCCAATAAAGCAATATAATTCGTACAAGTAATCAAAATCGCATCTACACTACTGTTCTCTATCCATTGAACCTGCTCGATTACTTTGCGTTTTGCCTCTGCAATTGAAAATGTATGATCGTGATTGATGCGATTTATTAACCCTGGATCAACAAAATGCTGTAACTCCACATTCATTCCATTTAACGCCTCTTCTATATATCGTATATTGGAATAATGGGCATGTAGACATCCTAATACTTTCAACGTACATCCACCTTTCTTATTCAGAAAATAATAACTAGATATGTAAAGCCTATATGAAGACACATAAAAAGACCAGTAACTTTTGGTTACTGGTCTTAGCATTATTAACAGTTAACCTAAGAATGCTTTTAACATCCAAACATGTTTATCAAGACTTTGATAAGTAGCATTTAATAAATCTTCCGTCATATCATCCTCTTCTTTTGCCGCTTCAACCATTCCTGATTTTAAGGATTTCATCACGATTTGAAAATCACTTATAACAGCTTCAACCATTTCATTTGTTGATTCGTTACCAGTCGCTTCTTTTACATTGGAAATTTCCAAATGTTCTTTTAATGTTGCAACGGGTTGTCCACCTAAAGTTAATATACGTTCTGCGATTTCATCTAAATGAGTTGCTGCTTCATTGTACAATTCCTCAAATTTCTCATGTAGCGTAAAGAAAGATGGTCCTTTCACATACCAATGGTAGTTATGTAATTTTGTATAAAGCACCGACCATGAAGCTACTAGTTGATTTAATTCATTTTGTAAAGCTGACATAAAACTTTCACACTCCTCTTTCTGTTTTAAGCACTATACTGTTAATATACCGCTATTTTAAGTAAAATAAACATGAAGAAATCATTGAGGTGAAATAAATGTCGATTGCTTGGATTGCCATAATGCCTGTTGTTATTTTGACAGTAGCTTTAGCAAGTTATTTAATTTACTATATCGCAAAAAACAACCAAAAAGATTCACATAAAACGATTGATCCTAAACCAACGCAGCCTTTTTATACTGCCGAGAAAGAAGATAAGTAAATGAAGTATATTTTCAAATTCCTTATTCGCATTTATCAAAAAGCGATTTCACCTTTGACTCCACCATCATGTCGCTTTTACCCAACATGTTCAAATTATGGGTTGGAAGCGATAGAAAAACACGGTGCTTTTAAAGGCGCTTACTTAGCAATCCGTCGCATTTTACGCTGTAATCCGTTACATCCAGGTGGATATGACCCTGTACCTGAAGAATGGCCTCCGAAAAAAGATTAGTTTCGGGGCTTTTTTTATTGTGTTTTTTTATAAACTCTTGTATGATAAAACATGTTGAAAAATAAATCGTAATGATTACTATTTAAGAGGTGCTAATATGAAAAAGGCTCTATCTATATTTTTAATTGCTATAATCGCTTTATTTACGGTTGCCTGCAATGCAGAAGACCAAGCAAATCAGGAAAAAAGTAAAAAAGACGTACTATCTATTTACACTACTGTTTATCCTTTAACTTACTTCGCAGAACGTATTGGTGGTAAGCATGTTGAAGTTAATTCCATTTACCCTCCTGGATCAAATGAACATTCTTTTGAACCAACGCAAAAAGATATGATGAATTTAGCAGACGCAGATTTATTTTTCTATGTTGGTTTAGGTCTTGAAGGCTTCGTAAATAATGCCCAAAAAACATTAAAAAATGAGAATGTAGAATTTATTGAAACTGCCGCTAATGTATCTGAGGAAAAACTAGACGTTAGTACAAGTGTTGCACATGAACATGAAGCTGAAGAAGAAGATCATGATCATGCACATGGTGATATTGACCCCCATGTATGGCTTTCACCTATTATCAGCCAAGATTTAGCACTTTCTATTAAAGACGCTTTAGTAAAAACTCAACCAAATCACAAAGAAGAATTTGAACAGAATTACAAGGCTTTAATCTCAGAGCTTCAAGATTTAGATAAGGAATTCAAAGAAATGGCAGATAATGCCCCTTCTAAAACATTCTTTGTATCTCACTCTGCATTTGGTTACATTGCTGGAACATACGGATTAACTCAAATCTCAGTAGCCGGATTGAATTCACAAGACGAACCCTCTCAAAAAGAATTAACAAAGATTGTCGATCAAGCAAAAGAGAATCATATTCACTATATCCTGTTTGAACAAAATGTTTCTTCTAAGTTAGCAGAAGTCATCCAAAAAGAAGTTGGTGCAGAACCACTTACTCTTCACAACTTAAGTGTTCTTACAGATAAAGACATTAAAAACGAAGAAACATACTTTACTTTAATGAAAAAAGATATCGAGACATTAAAAAAAGCTTTAAACGAATTAAAATAATATGAGCTAAACAAAAATTAAACCCGTACAAAGAGTCCGTATATCGGCTCTATGCACGGGTTTTTCTTATTCTAATAAATGTAGAAACCTATTTAATCATTTACTTTTCTTTTTCTGTTTCTTCCATAAAGCTCCTAAAGTTCTCAACGATTTCTTTTGATTTCGTATAATGTAAATAATGTTCTCCTTCAAATTCCATTACTTTTCCATGTATAGAATGTTTTATTTGTTCTTCATGCTCTACTTTCCATCCTTCAACATCCGTAGTATCTTTAACTAAAAAGAATATTACAGGAAGATTTTTGGGGAATGAATAGTTTTCAGCCGCTTTAAAATTATATTTAAAATTTTCCCCTTCACTAATAATATTTGGATTAAACGCGTTCTTGAGAGAAAGCATTCTAATTTGTTCTCTCGTGTCCTCATCTACTTCTGGAGCAAGCAGTTGGTCAGAATTTAGTTTCATTATCATTCTGTAGAAACCTGATTTATTAATCAGTTTATAGATTTCTGATGGAAATTCATCATCATTGCCACCTTGTGTTGGAAAACTACTATCAATCCCAACAAATGCATTGACTTCTTTTTCGTATTTGTTCACATATTCCAGTCCGTAAATTCCAGCTATGGAGTGTCCCATCAGAGTGTATCGATCAATATTTAGCTTTTGTAAACATTCATGAATCTCAGCTACAATATTTTCAATGGTTCTTTCTTTTTCTGTTACATCACTTAATCCATAACCAAAGGGCTCAATTACTACTACTTTGTAAAATGGAGATAGCTCATCCACTAGCGGCTTAAAATCAAGAGCTGGCGCTGCTGTTCCATAACCTGGTAATAGTACAACTGTTTCTTCACCTTCTCCTTGAATCGTAACATTCATATTTTTCCCATCTACAGATACAAACTGACCATAGGATTCTATATTTCCTTTCTCCAATTTATTGCAAATAATATTAACTGTAAAAACAATTGCTAGAAAAACTCCAATTGCTATAAATATTGCTACTATTATTTTAAGTAGAATTATTATTAGTTTTTTCATGATTCTATTCCTTTCTTAATGAGGTTAGTGGAGGTGAAATTGCTTCATTAGATATTTTTAAATCGATTTCATCCAATGAATACTTTAAAGTTTCGAGCTTGTCCCGGAACTCTCCCATAGATGTCTGTAAAATTATTGGAATAAACCATATGCTCAGTAGTAGCCAGAAAAAGTCTGACAGGCCAGTCATTGCTGAATAAGCTTTACTTAAAATAATTAACAGATGGATTTAACTTTTCTAAATCATATCCACGGTATAACTCGTTTGAATTTTCAGAAATATTATACAAGACAATAATATTGTTATTGTCATAAATAATTTGAAGATTAATCCACCATTCGTTTTTTAAAGGTAACCACTGTAGCAATAGCTGCTATAATAATCCAACCAATAATCACTGCAAATGGCTTAATTAAATCCCCTAAAGCAAAACTTTTTTCAAGTAGCTCTCCCAAAAGAATAATTTGAACACTTGGGAACCATTCGATCACTTTCAATATAGGATAATTTTCAATATACGCCATTCCCATAGGTCCTAATGAAAATATAGCTAGTACGGGTAATACAATAACAGACGATTCCATTACAGACTTAGCAAAAAGACCTAAAAATGTTCCGACAGCTATATAAAATACCGCTGATATCATTAGTGCTATTGCCATCACCACAAAATTCCTTGGCATATACCCTGAGAGATACATACATCCCCCTACAATAAGCATAGTAGAAATAAATGTTAGTGTACTTTTACCAATTAGGATTTCAGAAGTCGATGCTGGAGATAACATTAAACTCCTCAGTGTATTCTTCTCTTTCTCTTCAGCAATCAAGCAACATTGGACGTAGGTAGCTACCATCGAAAATGTAATGTTAATCGACATAAAGTACCCTTGAATTGTATCAACACCCACTCGAGCGTAAAAAGCTGCTAAAATAAGCGGTAAAAAAATCATTGATGATACTGCTAAATTACGCGAAAACTCCTTGTAGTCTTTCACTAAAATTGCTTGAATTCTTCTAACTGATGTATTCATAGTAGTTCCCTCCCCGTTACTTGTACGAAAATATCCCCTAGACTTGGTTCATTAGTCGATATACGTTCTACTTGATTATTTTGCATCCATTCAAACATTTGTTTAGCATCTCCCGAACCTTTACCAATTATTTCCTTCTTACCATCTAATAGTTCAACTGTTAATGTGTCATCTCCAAATTGACGTTTTAAGTCGGTAGGTGCTCCAATTGCACGTATAGTCCCTTTATCAAGAAAAGCTACACGATTACAAAGTACCTCAGCTTCTGCCATATCATGCGTCGTTAAGAAAATTGTCGTTCCCATCTCATTCAATTTACGTAATCCAGCATAAATATGATTAGTGTTCACTGGATCAAGCGCAGAGGTCGGCTCATCTAAAAATAACAATTCTGGTTTGTGTAAAATAGCACGTGCTAATGTAACTCGTTGGATCATTCCTTTTGATAAAGTATTAACACGTTTCTTACGTTCTTCATATAAGTTAACAAACTTGAGCGCCTCTTCAACTGATGAATCAGATAAATCATATAATCTACTATATAGTAGGAGGTTTTCTTCAATTGAAATTCTCGTATATAAACCACTATTATCTGTTAAGATACCAAATCGACTACGTGCTGCTGGTTGTTGCAATGCTCTCGCATCATTATTAAAGACTCGTACATCTCCACCTGATGCAGTAAGTTGCCCAGTTAAAATTTTTATTGTCGTTGTTTTCCCCGATCCACTTGGCCCAAGGAAACCGAATATTTCCCCTTTTTTAATTTCAAAAGAAACATCTCGAATTGCCTGCTCCTTTTGAAAACTCTTTTCCAAATGGCTTACTTCAATTATTGTTTCCATTAATATTCCCCCTGTATTCGATCTTGACCTAAGAATACAAGAGGCTTTATGATTGCGCATTATATATCGGGTGAAAGGAGCTATATGATGGTGAATGATATCAAATTATGGGTGAATGGAGACCGATTATTTCCTGAGAAATAATTTATATTCCGACTATTTTCTTCAATTCTACTAACTTACTTTTCGATAAAGGAACATGCGTTCTTTCGTTTTCAGATAAAATTAAGCTATAGCTGTTTTTAGTCCATGTCACAATTTCTCTAACCTTTTGTAAATTAACAATATAAGAGCGATGGCAACGGAAGAAACCGAATGGCACTAGACGTTGTTCGAGATCATTAAGTGTTAAAGTACATGGAAATGCATCTCCACTGACATATACATTCACTAATCCATCTACACTCTCAATATAATCAATTTCAGGTGGATTAAATAATATAAATTTGTCGTTCAGCTTGGTAGGAATTTTCTCTAATTTGATCAGCTGACTTTCTGTTTCAGATGTTTTCTCGGATTCTTTTCTCTCTTCTTGTAAATCCAATGGTTCTAAACCGGTTGAATCAAGGCGATAAAGTTGATCTGATGAACTCAGTAAATCTTCCAAATTATTAGCCAATAGATATACGATATATCCTTTTTCCTTTAATTTTGTAATAACAATATCAACAATACGTTTAGTTTCAACATCTAGATTCTGAAAAGGCTCTTCTAAAATATGTATAGGTTGTTCATGCATTAATAATTTGGCAAACCGAACTCTTTGAACTTGTACCTCATTTAAATCCTTAATTTTCACACTTTTTTTATCCATCAACCCAGTCATTTTAAGAATATCTTCAAGTACTTCATTAGAACTATATAAAGCCTTTTCAAACTTCAGGCTTTCCATTATCGTTAATCGTTCGTAGCACCCTTCTTTTCTAAAGTGAAGGTTTATTTGATTGTTGTATTGTAGTTGTTGTACAATATATCCTATTTGCTCTACATCAGAATATATACCAGTTACAGCTCCCTCATTAAATGGCAATTCGAATGAAGGACAAATTGTGACACCACCAATAACTGACTCAGGAATAACAATTTGCAGAAAATCTTTTGTCATGATTTATAACTTCCTCTCACAAATAATAAAATTATACAACATAATGGAAATTAATTCATTATAACCAATTTTAATACATATAAAGACAGCTGAATTCATATAAATATCAATGCTATTAATACAAATTTAAACCATCTATGATATTAATCATCATAGATGGTTTAATTAATTTAATCTTAATTTTATTCTTTGTTTAATAACTCTTTTAATTTTCTTCGCAATAACTTATTTGAACCATTACGAGGTAATTCACTAACGATATAAATTTGATGGGGTACTTTATAATTGGCTAAATGTTCCTTGCAAAACGCGAGCAATTCATCTACATTTATTCTTTCTTTTAATACAACAAATGCATTAGGTACTTGACCCCATTTATCATTCTCTACTCCACATACACCGGCTTCACGCACAGCTTCATGTGAAACAAGTACATTTTCAATCTCCGCAGGATAAATATTTTCACCACCGGAAATGATTAAATCTGAACGACGATCAACGACATACAAATAACCTTCATCATCGAGATAGCCAATATCTCCTGAATGTAACCAGCCATTTTCCTGAGAAGACTTATCTGCAAAACGCCCAATATATCCAGGTGTGACATGGGGACCACGAATTAAAATCTCACCTTGATCAAATGCTTTCTCTGCACCATCGATACGGATTTGATTGAAAAAGAGTGCTTTACCCGCAGATCCTAGTTTACGCAATGCATCTGTACTTGATAAAGTTGCTGTTTGAGAAGATGTTTCTGTCATACCGTATGTTTGGGAAACATTAAGCCCACGTTGTTCAGCTCGCTTCAAATAATCGATTGGAACAGGACCGCCCCCCGCAAGCATTGTTAAAAACTTAGGAGAAACTTTAGCATTTCTAGCTTCCAACTCCGATATAATTCTTTCTAAAGTGACAGAAACAACAGACATTCTTGTTACAGTACCTGCTACTAATTCATTTACTATTTCTTTTACGTTAAATTTAGGATAGAGTTTAATTTCAACACCATGCAATAATGATTTAGCTAGCATGGAAAATCCACTGATATGAAATAATGGCATTGTGCAAAGCCAGCAATCACCATCTACTAAGCCCATATTATAAACGGAGGAAGTAGCACTTGAAACGTGATTCCCTACTGTTTGACGAACCCCTTTTGGATAGCCGGTGGTACCAGATGTATACATGATTGTCATCGTTTCATCATCATTCCACTCACTTGCAAGATCGAAGTCTAGCTGATGACTTTTATTAATTTCATTAAAAGTCAACGTTGGCACTTTATTAACAGGTAATTTCTCCAGTAGTAAGTCCTCTACTAAAATAAAATCAACTGCCGCATCATCAATTTGATAAGCTAGCTCTTTTTCTGTTAATCGTAAATTTAATAGCACCATCTCACATTGCAAATTCATACAAGCATACATCATCCAAATAATATCGGGATGGGATGGTGCATATATAGCTACACGCGATTGCTGCTTTACGCCATTTGCAATTAATTTTTCAGCTAGAATAAGTGCTTTATCATTCGCTTCTTTAAAAGTCCACTGTTCTTCTTCAAAGCTAAGTGCAATCCGCTCAGGTGTTAATAAGCTACGTTGTATAAGCCAGTTTGGTATCATTTTTTCACCCCGCCTTAATTATGTTGATAAAAAAAGCTGCCCTTAGAGGACAGCTTAAAATGACAACTTTTCTGAGCTGTCATTTGTTGGAAATTAATTGAAGTATTTACTCGACAGTCCCAGCTTTAGGCGATAATTGCTCGCAGCTGGACGAGCATTTTGTTGCTCATGCAACCGTTACGACAAACTTATGTTGTCTTCCTTAGCTATTAAGGGAAACGTGGGAACTGGCCAAAGTCTGGTTCGCGTTTTTCTTTAAATGCGTCGCGACCTTCTTTTGCTTCGTCTGTTGTATAGTATAGTAAAGTTGCGTCTCCAGCGAATTGTTGAAGACCTGCTAAACCATCTGTGTCTGCGTTGAATGAAGCTTTTAGGAAGCGTAATGCAGTAGGTGATTTAGAAAGCATTTCTTCACACCATTGAACAGTTTCGTCTTCTAATCTTTCTAGAGGAACAACTGTATTTACTAAGCCCATATCCAATGCTTCTTGTGCATCGTATTGACGGCATAGGTACCAAATCTCACGTGCTTTTTTATGGCCAACGATACGTGCTAAGTAACCTGCACCGTAACCAGCGTCAAATGAACCTACTTTAGGTCCAGTTTGTCCAAAGCGAGCGTTTTCTGCTGCGATTGTTAAATCACAAACGATGTGTAACACATGTCCGCCACCAATTGCGTAACCAGCAACCATTGCTACTACAGGTTTTGGTGTGATACGGATCAAATGTTGTAAGTCTAATACGTTTAAACGAGGAATGTTGTCATCTCCAACATAGCCACCGTTTCCGCGAACTTTTTGGTCTCCGCCTGCACAGAAAGCTTGGTCGCCTTCACCAGTTAAAATAATTACACCGATATTTGCATTATCACGTGCACGTGTAAATGCATCGATTAATTCTGAAGTTGTTTTTGGGCGGAATGCGTTGCGCACTTCCGGACGATTAATTGTAATTTTAGCGATACCATTATAAGATTCATACTTAATATCTTCGTATGTACGCTCTGTTACCCATTGACGAGTCATATATATGATCCTCCTACTTGTAATTATTAAATTTGTTCCTCTATTATTGTAGCAAAAGTTTCAGGATTTTCCACATGAATTGCATGTCCAGCTTTTGGTACGACTACATGCTTACAATTTTGGAACAAATTTTTCATGTCGACAGCTATTTGATAAAACTTCTTATCTAACTCTCCTGTTACTAAAACAACTGGTTTAGTAAAGCGTGTCAACTCATCCCAATATGATTTCTGTTGTCCTGTACCTACGCCTCTTAAACTGTTTGCTAAACCTCTTTCATTTTGCAATAAGCGCTCTGCACGAATTTCCTCTTGAATGTCTAGAGGTAAGTTTTTTTGTGATTCGAATAAGGATATGTTCTCCCAATGATCCACAAATGCTTGTATTCCCTCTTCTTCAAGACGATCTGCTAGAGTATTATCAGCTTTTACTCTGACAGTGCGTTCTTCATTCGTTTGCAAACCTGGTGAAGCACTTTCCAAAATAAGTTGTTCAATTGTTTCAGGATATTGCAAAGCATAAGCTAATGCGATGCGCCCCCCCATAGAATAACCTACTAACGTGAAAATATTAATACCACGTTGAACAAACAATTCATGTAAAACTGCAATTTGCTTTTCTATAGAATAATGCTCTACGTTATTCGGGCTATCTGTGTAACCATGACCATTCAAATCTATTGCAATGATACGTACTTGATCACCCATTAAACTCATTACTTTATCCCATGTTGCAGAGCTGCCAGTAAAGCCATGTAATAATACAACGGTTTTTTCGACGCGCGGATTAATTATTTTATAATGCACGTTTAAGCCGTTTACTGTCATTATTACGCTTGCCATTTTGCATCTAACTCCTCACCAATCGCTCTCCATAATTTACGGTGTGTCTCAACATTTACTTGACGATTTGTAAATACTTCTATCAAACGTAGAGGTTTTTGTTTTGGGGTTTGTAACACTTCTACAAATGCCTCTTTTGTTTCTACAGCCTGATATTCTGCTCCATACATTATCGCGATTTCTTTAAAGTTAAGTCCTGAAGGTGTTCCGAATAATTCTTCATAATGCGCTTCTTCTGTAGCTTGAGCTAAATATGAGAAAATACCACCGCCATCATTATTCATCACAACGACCGTTATATTACACTTTTGATATCGTGTCGTGATTAGTCCATTCACATCATGTAAAAACGCTAAATCACCAATCAATAAATACGTTTCACGCTGTCTAGCAAGTTGTAAACCAAAAGCAGTAGATACAACACCGTCAATGCCATTTGCACCACGATTCGCAAAAACTTTTACATCTTTTACCGTTTTATTGAAAAATGTATCTACATCTCGGATTGGCATACTACTACTAGCAAATAAATCACTTGCTTCAGGTAAATTTACAAATAGCGTCGCTGCCATTGCACCCTCATCAGATTGTTCTTCTAAATACTGCTCAATATGCTTTGTTGCAATATCATTCGCAGCCATCCATTTAGATCTATAAATAGTATCGATTGTTGACTCAACAGTGACATCTTTTAACCAGTCACTGACACTAGCATGTATGTGGTGTGTTGCAATTGCTAAAGAATCACGGAACATCGGATCCTCATCTATTACTATAAATGTATCTGGTTTAACCAAAGTTAAAAATAATGAAAGAGGTTTTGATACTAGCTGTGCACCAAAGCGAATAACAGTATTAGGTGCCATAGAATTTTTAAAAGCCTCATTTTTCAAAATAGCATCATACTGATCAATGATATAATCCATACAATCTTCAGGAATATTCGAGCGTAAATGAGATAGGCTCTCTACAAGAACTGGCCATTTCACCTTTCGAATAAAATCCCAAACAGCTTCTAAATCCGCTACTTGATTCATCTCACCAAAGATTAATAATCCTTTTTCAGCTTTGTTAATTGCAGCCTCTAATGTATTAAATGCTTTTTTCGAAGGGCGTAATTCAGCTCCGAAACTTTCCACAAAGGTTCCAACTGGTAATGTATCTTGGAAATTGATGAGTAGTGGTTCACGGAACGGTACATTAATTTGTACAGGGCCAGCAGGTGCAGTTGTCGCAATCGACATCGCACGTGCTATATGGCGTTCGATAAATGACATTGTCCCTGTTGATGTATCTGGTAGTGGGAAGTCCACTGACCATTTTACATGCGTACCATATAAATTTACTTGATCGATTGCTTGTGGTGCTCCGACTTCACGTAATTCATGTGGACGATCCGCCGTTAATATGATCAAAGGTACACGCGCATAGCTCGCTTCTACAATAGCAGGGAAGTAATTCGCTGCCGCTGTACCCGATGTACAAACTAGCACAACCGGTCGTACACTTGCCTTTGCAATACCTAATGCCAAAAAGGCTGCAGAACGCTCATCTATTTGACGGTATAAATTAAATTCCTTTGAAGAAGCAAAAGCATAAGCAAGTGGAGTTGAGCGTGAGCCTGGACTCACAACTACATCTCGTGCACCTGTCTCATATAATGACGCAACGAGCTTATAAACATAGCTCGTTAAAGTCTCTTTCTCACTCATGTAATTGTCCTCCTAAAGCTCGTAACATCGGACGGAATTTCACTAAAGTTTCATCGTATTCACTGCTTGGTTGTGAATCAGCCACAATGCCACCACCAGCATATAAAAATGCTTGATCTTTAGCTAATAGAGCCGAACGAATAGCTACAGCAAATTCCCCGTTACCTTGAGCATCTAGCCACCCAATTGGAGCTGCATAGAGTCCGCGATTCAATGGTTCATATTCTCGTATTACTTGCATTGCCTTCATACGAGGTACGCCCCCTAAAGCCGGTGTTGGGTGTAATGTTTTTACTAATTGTAAAACAGTCGCTCCTTCTTTCAATGGACCTTCAACTGGTGTAAACAGATGTTGTATATCTCTAATTTTCAGCAACTGAGGCGCATTTGGAATTTGATAACTTGCACAGTTTTCTTTAAATGTCTGTAAGATCATATCCACCACATATTGATGCTCGGAAAGGTTTTTCGTATCATTTAATAAGCTTTGTCCTAGCAAGTCATCTTCTTCAGCCGTTTTCCCGCGTTTGATAGAACCTGCAATACATGAAGAGTAAGCATATTTATCGGAAACCTTTACTAAACGCTCAGGTGATGCTCCGAAAAACAATTTACCTTGTTCTTCTAGGCCAAATAAATAACTGTCTGGCTGCTCCATCATTACTTGTGACAACACATTAGGAGATGTTACTTGTTCTTCAAATTGCAAAGCGAGAGAGCGTGCAATAACAACTTTATCTGCTTCTTTTTGGCGTATTAAAGACGTCACCTTGCTAATTGATTCCAAGTATTCTTCTTTATAAGGCTCATAACTGCTCTTAATTTGTGGCTTGGCATATTTTTTTAACGCCTTTACTTGCGCTGTATGAATCAATTCATCACGCTCTTTGCGTAAGGCATTAAGCGCTTCTGTCGTATTCTCTTCATCAGTGATCAAATGAATACTCACATAAGCTTGATCATTTTTCACTACAAGTTGGTATGTTGCAACAGCAAAAAAAGCTTCAGGAAAACCTGTCCATTCACCAGACACTTCATTTTCCGTATCAAATGTAAAACCACCAAACAAAATAGGTTGAATATTGTTTTCATCATTCACAACATTTTGCGTTAGCTTTTTCCATTGTTGTTCTACGTCATCAAATCTATGTTCTTTTGCATCGCTTGAAATTGTTTGAGCATGACCCAAACCTGCAAGCGTAAATGTTTTTTCACGATTTTGCCAAAAAAATCGTTGTCCAGCAAATGATTGCTCACCCGCTTCAAAAAAGGCGAGCGCTGACAATCGACTTACTTCTATTGTTTCTATATGAAAATATAATGTCGATTGCTCTGTTTCAATTCGGTCGCCGGTTGTTGCTGACAACTTCCGATTCATGAAAATTCCCTCCGTCAACGAATACCACCAATTAATGGAATCCACTCGTACATACTTAAATATCCTATACTATCATACATCTTTATTGGCAATTCGGCACTTCATTTGCAAAGTTCAATCGCATTTTCTATGTATTTACACTACGGATTTATAATAAATTATGCTTTTTTGGGAAATAATTATATTTTATATCAAAACAGTTGATTAAAGATATTCCTCAATGCGGTGGTATAGGATTTCTACGGATTATTTTTATTAATAATATAACGATGTTATTTCAAAAAAAATGACCCGACAATATGCCGAAGTCATAAATAGTAGCTAAACAATTCAATTTCTATTTCTATTTCTATTTCTATTTCTATTAAAAATTTAATTTCTTATATACTTCGTCCATATTTAATATCTCAACTTTAATTTTTTGGGGGATTTTATCCGAAATGATACAAATATGATATTTAAGGTTTTTGAAGAATATACTTTCAAAAGCTTTACCTTTTTCTTGTGTTCTAATTACTCTTCCATATTGTAAATTTTTAGGGCAAATTAGATTATTCTTCATTTCTATAATTCGTCCACCATGTCTTTTTATAAATGCCTCTTTGTAACATAATGTATTCCAATAATACTCTCTCTTTTCTTTTTCTACTAAGGAATGTAAACGACTCTTTTCTTCTTTACTAAAAAAGAAATTAATAAAATTATTATTTATTTTTCTTTCATACAAAATATCTATTCCTAATTCTTCCTTAGTTATTCCTAAAATAATAATATCTTTACTATGAGATAAATTATAATTAATATGCTGTTTTTTGATAAATGGTTTTCCGTTTGCACCATACAATAATTTTATTTCAGAAATATCATGATTTTCCTTTAACAACGCATAGCGTAACAATATATCTCCAGCAAAAATTGTTTTTTTTCTATTGTTGCTTATACTGTTAAGATATCTTTTTCTATTTTCTAAAATACAAGTATCTAATAATCTATAGTGTCTTTTATCTATAGAATTCATATTTAATAAAAATAATCTCATGGTTATTTATTTTGTCTTTTAAATATCATTATAGATACCGTAGTAAATACAATCATTGTGATAATAATAATCCAAATACTATATGATGTACTGATTAACCTATTATTCAGTTCATATACTATTCCATAATGTTTTTCATACTCCAAAATTTGATCTGGTGAGGCTTGTTTAAAAACTTTTTGGATTGAATCAGTCATAAATGCTTCTCTTAACAATACAGCTGTATGACTGATTGGAAAATACATTATTATATTCTGAACAAAATTAGGTACACCACCTATTGGAACATAAACTCCACATAAGAAACCTATAGCAGTTCCAACAACTGTACTTAATGTGGAAAATGCATTTTGCGTATGAATAAAAAGAACCAAGAATAAATTTATTGAACTAGATAATGCCACTGAAAGTACAATGATACCTATTACCTTAAGCATCCCCATGATACTCAATACTTTTCCACCTGCTAAAATAAGAAACAACTCACATCCAACAAAAGCAAGCAGCGAGAAAAAAAGGCCGATTATAAATGAATTTATTACATAACTTAACTGTATTGTAGCCCTTGATAATGGTGCTGTTAAAAAATCATGTGTTTTTTTGCTTTCTTTATCCTTTACCATGATTCCAAATGCACCTAATGTTGTTGTCACTGCAGTTATTGATAATAGACCTGCAACCATCCATTCATTAACCATAACTTTTGACTCATTAGTCACCCCCACAATTTGTTTAATTGCATCAATTTGTGTCTGCTGTAAAAATACTGCGTATAGTAAAATTACAATAAAGACTGACAATAGAGAAAGAAGTAATAATGTTCGATCGCGACGGTATATTTTATTGTTCCTACTAATCAAATAGAATAAAGAATTCACAGTACGATGACCTCCTTCTCCTCAATAATATTGATAAAGACATCATCCATACTTCCTTTAATGACCTCAAAAGATTCTATTTGATTCTCTAATTTCTTTAGTATGTCATAAGCATCTATAGTAGTTGCTAAGCGCAAGGTATAAATTGAATTTTTAAATGTATATGAAATTTTTCTTTCTTTAAACCATTGCTTAGAGGAAAATGTGTTTTTAAAAACTAAATGTAAGCTATCAAAAGCATACTTATCCTTTAATTGATCGGGCGTACCCTCAGCTACTATATGCCCTTCTTTTATCACGACTACATTATCTGCAACTGCAGCTTCTTCCATATAGTGTGTTGTTAAGAAAATAGTCATATTAGTTTCTTCTTGTAATCTTTTAATCGCTTCCCAAACAAATAACCTTGTTTGTGGATCCAAGCCCGTTGTTGGTTCATCTAAAAATAGAATAGTCGGTTTATGAATAATAGCTCGTGCAATATCTGATCTTCTTCTTTGCCCACCAGATAGTGCACCATATTTTTTATCTTTTATATCATCTAGTTTTAAATATTCAGAAACAAACTGATAATTATCTTGAATTTGCTCCTTACTCAAATTGTAATATTGTCCTCGATTAAGTATATTTTCATAGACCGTTAACCGTTCATCTAATACACTTTCTTGAAATACAACACCAATTTTTTCACGAATATTATTGTTTCCCTTTATATCACCATGTTTATAACCATCAATATAAATATCTCCTGTATTTTTTTTAGCAAGTGTACAAAGAATATCTATTGTTGTAGATTTACCTGCTCCATTTGTACCAAGAAAAGCAAATAACTCTCCTTTTTTTACAGAAAAGGATATTCCTTTTACAGCTTCAAAAGCCCCATAACTTTTTCTTAAATTATCCACTTTAATAACAATTTGTTCTTTTGACAATACTTTCACCTCTATATATCAAAAATTAAACTATATTGATAAACCACCATCTACTGTAATTATTTGTCCGGTTATATATTTCGAATTTTTTTCTGCTAAAAAATATGTCAACTCACTTACATCATCTGGGTTCCCAAATTGTTGTAAAGGTATCATTTTCACTAATGTGCTTTCATCTAGTTTTCTCGTCATATCTGAACAAATTTCCCATTTCTTCACCTCCTACAGTTACTAATATTAATGTATAATAATACCTATATTTCAAAATAGTCTTAAAAGACTAAAGCTAATGGAGGATATTTCATGTACGAACAAATTGGTCAAACCATTCAAAAAATCCGAACTGAGAAAGGATATTCTCAAGAATATTTACTTGATGGAAAAATTACTCAGAGTGCATTTTCTAAATTTGAACTCAATAAAACAGATATTCGTTTTAAAACACTTGTCCATGTATTGTCGAAATTAGAAGTTTCATTTGAGGAACTTACATATATACATAATGACTTTAATTTTTTTAAACGTGATAAAATCATTAATGATTTTTTTGACTTAGCTTATAATAACAAACAGGAAATTCAAGAAATACTACTTCGAGCAAATGATTATCTAGAAAAATACGATGATGCATTGATTAATGATATTAAAGAATTATGCGAAGCTTTGTTAATACTTAATCTAACAAATGATTATACAAAAGCTAGTTTACCCGCTATAAAAGTATGGAAAAGACTATCAAAGAGAAATCAACTTTATATCACAGATCTCTATCTTTTAAATTCAATATTATTTTTATTCCCACTTGAAACAATGATAGAAATTAAGAAATTTGCATTAAAAAGTATAGAGCGATATAAAAATTTCCAGTGTATTCAACGTCTAAGAATTAATATGGGTATAAATATTTCCTTAATGTTTATAAAAAATGGATTACACAATGATGCAATCTGTGAAATAGAAAAAATGATTAATTTAAGTAAGGAACAAAAAGCTTATATTCATTTAGCTATTTGCTATATACGAAAAGGTATTTGTCTAAACAATTTGGGTAAACCTGATGAAATGTGGATATTGAAGGGACAGAAAATTTTACTAATATTAGAAGAAAATCAGTTATTACAAATGATTGAAGATGAAATAAAACTATATAAATAGAAAAAATGTTTATTTATTCAAACTATAATTAGCTTACTATTAGTTTTTGATATAGAAAAAAACGTCATGATAAGTTACTTCATGACGTTTTTGTTAGCTTACTTTTTTATTTTTTTCACATAAGATAAGAAGTTATTACTCGCGATACCTTTCACTTCATCCTTAGTAAAATGTTCTTGCAATTTCTCTAACAAATTTTGAGTTTGAGATGCATTCTGTAAATTCTCAACAAACTGGTGAATGCCGTCAAAATCTGATCCTAACCCTAAATTCTCTATACCAACTACATTTGCTAAATGCACAAAATGTTGAATCAATGCCTGCATCGTAGCGGATTCAGTAGGATTGACAATGAACTCTGGATAATACACTAGATGTATATGACCACCATGTTCTACAAGAGCCTTTGCCTGCTCATCCGTTAAATTACGAGGATGGTCACATAATGCACGTGCATTCGAGTGACTAGCAATAATATGTTTAGCTATCGGTAGCACATCCCAAAATCCTTGCATATTTAAATGTGATACGTCTATAAGTATGTCACGTTCATTTAATAATGCCACAACCTCTTTTGCGATATCTTTCAAACCTAAATTAGGGTCATTTTGTGCACCATAAGCAACAGCATTCTCATTATTCCAAGTGAGGCCAACTAGTTTCACTCCTGCGTCTAATATAGCCTGTAATTTGAATAGATCGGCTCCGATGGCATCACAACCTTCTAATGTTAAAACCGCTCCAATTTCACCTTCTTGTAGCGTTTCTAGTTGATGCCAATCTGTAATATGTACCATCTCCGGATTTGGAGCAAGCACTTGTGTTTGGAATAATTCAATTTGACGGAGTGCCTCTAAGTATTTTCTTCCTTGAGGTATATCTTCATCTACGAAAATCGCAAAAAATTGCACCTTCACTTTTCCTTGCTTTAAGCGTTCTAAATTTGCTTGTAATTGTGGTGCATTTCTAAAATTAAGTGGTTCTTCGGCTATGGACAATTTCCATAATACATCACAATGCAAATCGATAATATTCATATTTTGTACCCCCATTAGCTATCTTACTGCACATATTATACATGGTTACGATGTTTCAGCATAATATCGCTTGTTTGGTTTTTGAAATACTTGTGTGCACAATATGACCGATAGTAGCACTGCTATTGCCGAAAATCCTACAGCCACCATTTGTAAAGAAAACCATTCAGCTAGAGCACCGATAATAAAAGTAAATGAAATTTGTATTATACTTAAGAACATTGCTGTAACACTACCAAACCGCCCCATAATTTCTGTTGGCACATTTTTTTGATAGAAAGTATCATATCCTGAGTTGGAGAATGACATAAAGAACCCTAAAAAGATAAATGCTGCAGTTGCTGTCCAAAACCCTACAGAGCTGTAAAATAATAAATAGCCAATTGTGGTCATCAACATACCTACGGCAAAGTATATTTGTAATGATATTTTTTTCACCAACATTGCTGATATTGATGCCCCAATAATTGAGCCTATACCCGTAATGCTAACGATTACTCCATACATTTGATTAGATAATCCTAAGTTTTGCTTAATAAATGTCACCTCTTGTGAATCTAGAGAAAAAGCAATCATTAAAGCAACTTGGAATAATAAATATACTTTTATAAAATAATGATCTTGTTTTATATATGACTTAACAACTTGCCAATCTGCTAACATCATTTTTAATGTAATTGGTTCACGCTTTAAAATTGTTTCATCTTCGATATTTGGCAACAAGTAAATACAAAACGCACAACAAAAGAATGTAACTGCGTTAATCACGACACATATCGTTGTACCAACTGTTGCAATTAGTATACCCGCAAGCGCAGGGCCGATTAAAAACGAACCTGAATTCATCATACTCATGATTGAATTAAAACGTCGTCGATCGGTTTCCTTTACAAATTTCGTAATATAAAAAGTAGAGCTGGGCCCAAAAAAGGAGCCGGCCATATTTGCAACAAATATGATGGTATAAATTATCCAAATCGACCCCATAAAAGGCACAAGTAGCACAAGTAAACCTCTTATCACATCAGAAATTATCATTAATCTTCTCTTATTATGCCTATCAATTATGGAGCCGGCAAAGAAATTCGTTAGTAACTTTGCAACAGGACCTACAATATAAATACCTGCAACTGCTGCTGCTGATTTGGTCATATCAAGAACCAATACATTCAACGCGATTATGTAAATCCAATTTCCAAAAAACGAAACGCCAATTCCACTAAGTAATAAAGAATACCTTTTCCACATCCCTATTTTCACCTCTTATTTGTCAATCGGTTGATGAAACTATAATTTAACCTCCACTACATACAATTAAATCTATATATTTCCATTTTACAATTATAGAAACTTAATATGAATATAAATTTCTGAAAATTCCATAAAATAATTTTCTAATTTCACATGGTTGTCACTAATATTGAGCACAACAAAAATGGAACTGTATCTCCACAGTCCCATTTTTACGTTATTCTATTTGATCGCTAGGTGAATCTGAGGAACCGTATGCTTCTACCTCTAGAAAACTGTCCTCATTATCAACAATCGATCTTTCATCCTGGATAGGTCGCTCTGTTGAAGCATTTAATAGTTCCTCCTCAACAGGTCTGTCAGTAGGTACCTTATTTTCTGGTACATGTTCAACACATGTAAGTGCTGTTGGAATAGCCTCTAATCGTCCAAATGGAATGTCTTCTCCACATTCACTACATTTTCCATAAGAACCATCATCAATAGCTCGCAACGCAGCCTCAAGTTTTTCAATTTGTTGTTCATTATGTTCACCTATCGCCATTTCTGTTACTTGATCTGTTAAATCAGTTGCTTGATCTGCAGGATGGTTGTCATAATTGGATAACTCTGTTGAATCTGGGGGCTCGTGTGTATATTTTCTTCCCTGCAACACAAATAATTCTTGTATCATTTGATTTTTTAAATTTTGATATTTTGTGTTCGTCATTTTATTCCTCCATTAATATAACCTATTTATTATTATTTCCTATATTTTTTAAATCAAACATAAAAAAGAGTACTGCTTTTTGCAGTACTCTAATTATTCATTCCAGTATAGATTAATATAGCATCTCTTAAAAGTTGTGCTGTACCAGTTTGCTCTTTATCATAATAGTTCGTGAAACGTTCATCTGCTATATACATTTCTGCAAGTCCAGCATGTGCTTCTTTACTATACTTTGGCCAATAATACATTAACCATCGCTTATGTGCTTCGGCAGCACGCTGAGCAACATCACTTTCAGCTTGACCAGTTTCCATTGCTCGCTTTAATAAACTCATCACTTCTTGCTCCAATGCTTGCACTTCTTCATATTGCTGCTCAGTCATTTGTTGGACTTTATTATTTGATGCATCAACTGTAGAATCTCCGTAATTTTGTCGTACCTCTTCGCCATATTGTTTTTCATTTTCTAAAATCATTTTTTCCTTTAAACCTTCAAACTTTTCTTCGTTTGACATTTGAACTCCTCCATTCATAGCTTTGATTGTTTTAGTTACAGTTGTTATCATGACATCTAATTGTTGGCGTTTCTCCATTAATGCCTTATAATGCTCCATTAGGGCATTCTTATAGTCAAAATTATCGACTGTTATGATCTCTTTAATGACTTCTAACTTAAAGCCTAATTCACGATAAAATAGTATCTGCTGTAACAAATCAATCTCTTCTTGCTCATAAATACGATATCCTGAGGAATTTACTCGTGCAGGCTTTAACAATCCAATATCGTCATAATAACGCAATGTTCTTGAACTAACTCCTGACAGCTGAGCAAGTTTTTGAATCGTCATTTCCATCTCTTTTCACCTCCATGTTTCTACTATATAGTTTGACGTAACGTTAAGGTCAACAGTATATTAAATAAAAAATCTAAGTATCGGCAAACAGCTCTTACTTAGTATGTTACTTCATATATTTATGATGATTTTATCTTGCCTAATGATAAAGAACTCTCAAATTTAACGATTTCATTTAATGTTACTGTCTTTTTCATAATCTGCAAAAATTGCTTTAACTCATTAAAAAAACGCCTTTTCAATTTACTTTCCAAACGCAAAAAAACCATTAGAATCAAATATGATTCTAATGGTTTTTTAATATGACCCCTACGGGATTCGAACCCGTGTTACCGCCGTGAAAGGGCGGTGTCTTAACCGCTTGACCAAGGGGCCTATATGGCGGAGAAGGAGGGATTTGAACCCTCGCGCCGCTTACGCGACCTACACCCTTAGCAGGGGCGCCTCTTCAGCCACTTGAGTACTTCCCCATATATGGCTCCGAAGGTAGGACTCGAACCTACGACCGTCCGGTTAACAGCCGGATGCTCTACCACTGAGCTACTTCGGAAAAATTTTAATGGTGGGCCTAAATGGACTCGAACCATCGACCTCACGCTTATCAGGCGTGCGCTCTAACCAGCTGAGCTATAGGCCCATAAAATTGGAGCGGGTGAAGAGAATCGAACTCTCGACAACAGCTTGGAAGGCTGTGGTTTTACCACTAAACTACACCCGCATCATGGTGGGTCAGGACGGAATCGAACCGCCGACACTTAGAGCTTCAATCTAATGCTCTACCAACTGAGCTACTGACCCATGATGATTAATACAATATTTTTAAAAAATGGCGGTCCGGACGGGACTCGAACCCGCGACCTCCTGCGTGACAGGCAGGCATTCTAACCAACTGAACTACCGGACCATTTGGTTGCGGGGACAGGATTTGAACCTGTGACCTTCGGGTTATGAGCCCGACGAGCTACCGAACTGCTCCACCCCGCGATAATGATATTATGAAATTAACTTTTAAAAAATGGAGGAGGAAGAGGGATTCGAACCCCCGCGCGGTATGACCCGCCTGTCGGTTTTCAAGACCGATCCCTTCAGCCAGACTTGGGTATTCCTCCAAAAAATATAACGTTGTGTAGATGGTGGACCTTGCAGGACTCGAACCTGCGACCGGACGGTTATGAGCCGTCTGCTCTAACCAACTGAGCTAAAGGTCCTTTAGTTTGGTTAGTATGGCGGCAGAGGGGATCGAACCCCCGACCTCACGGGTATGAACCGTACGCTCTAGCCAGCTGAGCTACGCCGCCATGATGGTATTAAATTTAGTAATAAATTGGTGGAGCCTAGCGGGATCGAACCGCTGACCTCCTGCGTGCAAGGCAGGCGCTCTCCCAGCTGAGCTAAGGCCC
>NZ_LILB01000007.1:0-54256 GCF_001274945.1 Viridibacillus arvi
TTTTGATCCACCAACAGAGTTGATGTTCAAAACTATTTATTGATTAACGTCTTGCATGTTCAGTTTTCAAGGTTCATTATGTTTGCCACTTCATTAGCGACATTTAACATTATATCATAATAACATTTCGTTGTCAACAACTTTTTTAAGTTATTTTCAAATCGTTGTTTCGAAATTGTTATCGTCGCTTGTTTGTCAGCAACTTTTATATCTTATCAAATCAACCACTCAGTGTCAATAACTTTTTTAAGTTATTTTCAAATCGTTTTGTTAGCTAAATTAGCAACTCAATTAATATATCACTATATTAATTCTAACGCAACCCCTTTTTTTAAAAAAGTTAAATCTTATTTATTAGTTAGCGATAGATGCTTACAAAAATAGCTTATCTTCTATTGTAATGAACTTCTTAGTAATTTTCAAACAATAAGCTAAACACTCTAATAGAACGTAAATAAAAAAGACTCTAGTATTAACTAGAGTCTTTTCTATAAGAAAACCTTAGTATTTAATCGCGAGGACGCATTGTAGGGAATAATAATACATCACGTATAGTTTGTGAATTCGTTAACAACATGATTAAGCGATCGATACCGATACCTAATCCACCTGTTGGCGGCATACCATACTCTAACGCTTCAATGAAGTCATCGTCCATTTCGTGCGCTTCATCATTACCTGCTTCTTTTTCAGCAAGTTGCGCTTCAAAGCGTTCACGTTGATCGATTGGATCATTTAATTCAGTAAAGGCATTTGCATGCTCACGACGTACAATGAATAATTCAAAACGATCTGTGAATCGTTCGTCTTCAGGGTTCTTCTTAGCTAATGGAGAAATTTCCACTGGGTGACCATAGATAAATGTAGGTTGAACTAATGATTCTTCTATTTTTTGCTCGAAGAATTCATTAATAATATGACCTACTTCCATAGAGTCTTTAATTTCCACACCGTGCTCTTTTGCAAGTGCTCGCGCTTCTTCTTTCGACATTGGAGTCCAGAAGTCTACACCTGTTGCTTCTTTAACTGCATCTACCATGTGCAGACGAGTCCAACCTGGCGCTAAACTAATAACATCATCGCCATATTGAACATCAGTTGTGCCTAAAACTTCTTGGGCTACGTGAGATATTAAATTCTCTGTAAGTGCCATGATGTCACCGTAGTCAGCGTACGCTTCATATAATTCAATCATAGTGAATTCTGGGTTATGGCGTGTTGACATACCTTCATTACGGAATACACGACCGATTTCATATACCTTTTCAAGCCCACCAACGATTAATCGTTTTAGATGAAGTTCAATTGCGATACGCATATATAACTCCATATCTAACGAATTGTGATGTGTAATGAAAGGACGAGCGGCTGCTCCACCTGCAATTGTGTGTAGCATTGGTGTTTCTACTTCAAGATAACCATTGCCATCTAAGTAACGGCGGATAGCTTGAATAATTTTTGAGCGAGTAATGAAAGTTTGTTTACTTTCTTCACTCGTCATTAAATCTAAGTAACGTTGACGATAACGTTGCTCTACATCTTTTAAGCCATGGAACTTCTCTGGCATTGGGCGTAATGATTTAGTTAGGAAAGTAAATTCTAATGCTTTAACAGAAAGTTCTCCTACCTGAGTGCGGAAAACATTACCGCGAACACCTACGATATCTCCTAGGTCTGCTTGTTTAAACAATTCGTATGCTTCTTCACCAATAGCATCTTTTCGAACATAAATTTGTACTTGTCCACCTAAATCTTGAATATGCGCGAAACCAGCTTTACCTTTACCGCGTTTTGTCATAATACGACCCGCGATTACAACTTCATGTAAATCTTCTTCTAATTGTTCTTTAGTAAAATCTACATACTGTTCTTTAATTTCGTTTGATAAATGCGTACGTTCAAAACGGGCACCGAATGGATCTAAGCCGTTTTCTCTAATAGAAGCCATCTTTTGGCGTCTCACCAAAATTTGGTCATTTAATTCTTCAGACACGATATTCACTCCTCATTTTTTGTTCCGCTATGCAGTCCATAATGTACTTATTGTACACAATTTTGCTTGACGATTCACGTCTTTATCATCATTTACTAGTAAATACTTCATAATCCATTAGCTCCTAAAGAAAAAAGCCGTCACTTTAAAGGCGACGACTCGGAGTTTTATTAAATAATATGGATAGCTTTTTCTTACTTCTCGTTCTTCAAATTCTGCCACTAAGGTATTGAGCAATGTTCTTAATTCGTACGCCGTCTCTGTTGGTTAATGACATTAGCGCTGTCATACTTTGTTTCCACCTTGTATAGTTGAAGGCTTTTCTCCACCTTTTAATTCGTCCATATTTATATCAAGTGCTGTCGCTATGATTTGTAACTGTTCTTCTGTTGGCAAACGGTCCCCACGTTCAATTTTACCTAAAATAGAAGTAGACATACCAACTTTTTTCGCAAATTCGACCTGCTGAATTCTTTTTAGTTTTCGAAATGCACGAATTCTTCTACCCCAGCGATCGTTTTCCATTGTCGTACGCCTTCTTTCCCAACACTAGATAGCATCGATTGCAACGCTTCGTTTGTTTTAGGATAAATGAGATCTGGAGCGATTTCCAATAATGGTACAAGAACAAAAGCACGTTCATGCATTCTAGGATGCGGAACAATTAATGTCTCTGTTTCAATATTGTCGTGATTATAAAGCAAAATGTCAAGGTCTATCGTTCTTGGACCCCAACGAATTACGCGAACACGCTTTAACTCGTTCTCAATCGCTTGGCACAATTCAAGTGTTTTTTCCGGATTCAACGAAGTGCGAATTTGCACAACTATATTAAGGAATGCATCCTGGTCTGTAAAGCCGACAGGATCAGTCTCATATACAGAAGACACAGCAACAACTTCCACTTCTAGATGCTCAGTTAGTAACTTGACTGCATGTTGCAAAGTCTGCAACCGCTCTCCTACATTTGAGCCTAGAGAAATAAAGGCTTCGTTCATTGAAACTCACCTCTTGTCAACTCAACAGATACTTCCCGGTAATGACCTGGAATCGGCGGGTCAGGTTTAATCATTTCTACACGCAACCCTTTTACTCGTCCCTCATATGTAGCCAGAATGCGTGTCGCAATTTGCTCTGCAACAGCTTCGATTAATTTATATGGTTCGCCTTCAACTATTTCTTTGCAAATCATATAAACTTCCGCGTAGTTCACTGTATATTCAAGCTCGTCCGTCTCACCAGCTTGATGTAAATCTACCGCTAGTGTTATCGATACCCTAAAACGCTGACCAATGGCGGTTTCGGCAGCTAATACACCATGATAGCCATAAAACTCCATATCTTTTACATGGATATAATCCATAGTTAACACTCCACTTCATCATTAGAAATATTATTTTAAACTAAACCTTATCATTCTACATTTGGTTGTTTATCTAACAAGACATCCATCATTTTTGTCATACGGGTGATTTCCTTAACATCATGTACACGTACCATATGGCAACCTTTATCAATTCCAAAGCAGACTGTAGCACCCGTACCTTCCACCCGTTCTGTAACAGGGAGGTCTAAGACGTTACCAATCATTCTTTTGCGAGAAGTCGCAAGTAATACAGGATAACCCATTTCTACTAATTGCGGTAAAGATTGCATCATCAATATATTTTCATGGTGCGATTTCGCAAATCCAATCCCTGGATCTAGCCAAATATGTGCATCAGGTACCCCAGCAACTTTGGCGATTTGCAAACTCTTTTCCAGATCGGCTTTGGCTACCTCCCAAAAGTTTGCCCCGTATTCTTCATTTTCGCGGTTGTGCATTAAAATAATTGGTACATTTAACTCTGCAGCCACACTAGCAATTTCAGGATCGTACTTAGCTCCCCAAATATCATTAATTATATGTGCTCCAGCTAAAACAGCTTGTCTTGCTACTTCTGCTTTATATGTATCAATTGAGATCAATACATGCACCTCTTTACGAAGCTCTTTAATAATAGGTATAACACGAGATAATTCTTCTTCGACTGAGATTTGAGTATGTCCAGGACGGGTTGATTCACCGCCGATGTCAATAATTTTGGCACCATCCGCGACCATTTGCTTTGCTTGAGCTACCGCTGCTTCTAAATCATTATATTTTCCGCCATCTGAAAAGGAATCTGGCGTTACATTTAATATACCCATCACAAACGTCTCTTTATGGAAATCGAGTATATGCCCATCGATAGTTAATGGTGTTGTGTAATTGTCTAGGTTCATCAAGATCTCCCCTTCGCATCATTTATCCTTTTAACATACTGCTCATGAAGAGCTTTGTAAACCGGCCCGTTATTCCCCAGGAAATTTTTCCCTTGCAAAGAACGGATCGGGATAAGCTCTTGAATAGAAGTTGTTATAAAGCATTCATCCGCTTGTTCTAACTGCTCCCGAGTATAGAATCCTTCTATAACAGTAATTTGCTGCATCACTTGCCCACGCGTAATGCCTGGTAAAATACCTGTTTCAATAGAAGGTGTGTATACTTTACCATCCGTCACCCAAAAAATATTTGAAGTAATACCTTCTGCTACAAAGCCATCTCCATTCACGAAAAAACCTTCCAACTCTGCTAAAGATGGTACTTCAAATCGAGCTATTACATTATTCGCGTAATGATGAGATTTATGGCGGATTGATTGCTCCGGTGAATTACGTTCTGTATTCAACCATACCGCTGATTTCTCTTCCCCTCTCACCATTGTAGGTAACGGCTTACGGAATACAATAACAGTCGGTTCAGTATAACTTGTTGGTTTTAATCCAATATCATGCACCCCCGCCGATACATTCAAACGAAAATAACCATCTTCTCCATTACAACGATTATCCAACTCACGAATAACTGCTAACAATTCATCAAAGCTATAAGGTAAAACGATATGGTAATCATCTAATGCTCGTTGCAGCCTTTTACAATGATCTTCCCATAGAAATACATACCCGTCATACGTACGAAATGTTTCAAAGAATCCTAATCCATACAAAAAGCCGTGATCAAATGGCGAAATCCTTAAATCCTCACTGTGCACATACTCCCCGTTCATCCAACACCACATTAGTTACCACTTCCTTCAGTAACCTCGCAATAGCACTCAATAAAGTTCTTTAATATCTTCTTACCATCCTCTGTCATAATCGATTCCGGATGGTACTGAACACCTTCAATCGGATAATCCTTATGACGAATCCCCATAATCTCACCTTCTGCTGTCGACGAAGTAATTTCTAGGCAATCAGGTAAAGTTTCACGTTCAACAATTAATGAATGATAACGCGTTGCTTGGAACGAATTTGGTAACCCTCTATTTACACCTTTATTATCATGCTGTACAGGTGACGTTTTACCATGCATTAATCGTTCTGCACGAATAACCTTCCCACCAAACACTTGCGCAATCGATTGATGCCCTAAACAGACACCAAAAATCGGAATGCTCCCCGCAAAATGAGCAATGATTTCCAAACTCCTACCCGCTTCATTTGGACTACAAGGTCCTGGAGAGATAACAATCATAGCAGGCGAAAGCTTTTCAATCTCCTGCACTGTTAACTCATCATTTCTTTTCACAATAAGTTCTTGTCCAAATTCACCAAAATATTGCACGAGATTATAGGTAAATGAATCGTAGTTATCAATCATTAAAATCATACGTTACACTCCTCTGCCATCGCCTTCGCTTGCCATAAAGCTTTTGCCTTGTTTAGCGATTCAATATATTCATTTGCAGGAATAGAATCTATCACGATACCAGCACCCGCTTGTATATACGCCATCTCTTCTTTAATAAAAGCCGTACGGATGACGATATTAAGTTCTAAATCACCATTGTATCCTAACCAACCGATCGATCCTGTGTATAATCCCCTACGAACCGTTTCCAGCTCCTCAATAATTTCCATCGTACGAATTTTAGGTGCACCTGTTATCGTGCCACCAGGGAATAGCGCTCTTACAACATCTGCATTCGAACAATTTTCATCTACAATGCCCCTTACATTTGAAACAATGTGCATAACATGCGAATATCTCTCAATCACCATAAACTCATTTACTTCAACTGTTCCATATTTTGAGACACGCCCTAAATCATTACGCTCTAGATCAACGAGCATAACATGTTCAGCGCGTTCCTTTTCATTATCAATTAATTCCTGTGCCAATCGTTCATCTTCTACGACATCTTTCCCTCTCGGACGAGTTCCAGCTATTGGTCGAGTTGAAAGCTCTTGCCCTTTTTTCTTCACAAGTAATTCAGGAGAACCTGAAACGACAGCAAATTCAGGGGAATGGATAAATGCCATATACGGAGAAGGATTAAACGAACGTAACGCCTCATACATTTGCATAGGTTCCGCACCAAGCTCTTTTGCCTGTCTAACGGAAAGATTCACTTGGAACACATCACCTTGCGCAATATAATTTTGCACTTTACGGACAGCCTCTTCAAAAACATCTGACGATAGTGATACTTGTAGCTTTGTTACATCATGCACAACATCAGTAGCCGCTCCCGCCGCAAACATCTGCGATTTCAGACCACTTTCTACAGCATGTTGCCAATCACGCGCACGTTGTTCAAGATCTACATTGCTAGATGAAAGCTTCATCAAATGCACTTGTTCCTCTACTACATCAAATACAGCCCATTCATCAAATAGATAAAAATATAAATCCGGTATTTGCAGATCATCCTCTGCTAGATTTGGTAGGTTCTCTATTTTTCGTGCATAATCATATGAGATAAATCCTGCTGCACCACCCTGGAAATCCGGAAAATCTGCATTAGCAGGCAATTTATATTCTGCTATTAAATCTTCCAACAAATGCAACGATTCACCTACCCGTTTTTCTTCTTGTCCATCACGCCAAGAAATAAGTATGCCGTCATCTGTTGAACGTACTACAGCCATCGGGTTCCACCCTACTACTGACTGCTGTCCACCTCGGCCACTCTCTAATAACAAATGATATTGTTCACTTTTTACAAGCTCCTTAAACGCATAAAAGAATGACTGCTTGTCCATCGAAAAAGATGGATGATTGATTAACGATAAACTCAAGAACTCTTCCTCCAATTAATTAAATTTATATTTTAATTTCACAAATTTTGTTTTAAAAATTGCACCAACATCTAACAGTATATGAAAATGAAAGTCAGAGAGCAAAGTTCTAGAGAAAATATAGACAAAAATAAAAAACGGAGCACATAAATGCCCCGCTAAGAATTTAATGAAGTTGAATTAGTCGTCAAAGTGGTAAAGAGGCGTACTTAAGTATCTTTCACCATTCGATGGAAGAATCGCTAAAACGTTTTTACCTTTACCAAGACGTTTTGCTGTTTCGATTGCTGCGAAAATAGCTGCTCCAGATGAAATACCACCTAATACGCCTTCTTCTTTAGCAATTTTACGCGCCGTATCAAATGCAGCGTCATTTTCTACAGGGAAGATCGAAGTATAGATTTCTGTATTCAACACTTTGGGAACAAAACCTGCTCCGATCCCTTGAATTTTATGAGGTCCCGGTTGTGCCCCAGCCAAAACTTGAGAATCTTTTGGTTCTACTGCGATAATTTCAATTTCAGGATATTTTTCTTTTAATACTTCTCCTACACCTGTAATTGTACCACCAGTACCAACACCTGCAATAAATGCATTGAGATTTAAGCCATCAAATGCTTCAACTATTTCTGGACCAGTTGTTAAACGGTGAACTTCAGCGTTTGAAGGATTTTCAAATTGCTGAGGAACAAACCAGCCATTTTGTTCAGAAAGCTCATTCGCCTTTGCAATTGCACCTTTCATCCCTTCAGCGCCAGGTGTTAAAACAAGATCCGCTCCGTAAGCACGTAGTAAATTGCGACGTTCCATACTCATTGTATCAGGCATTACTAACACCGCTTTATATCCTTTAGCAGCTGCTACCATTGCAAGACCAATACCAGTATTACCACTTGTCGGCTCAATTAATGTGCTTCCTTCTTTTAACTTACCCGCTTTTTCAGCAGCTTCAATCATCGCTAAAGCAATACGATCTTTAACACTACTGCCCGGGTTAAAGTATTCTAGTTTTACGTAAACATTACCGTCATTTGGTCCTGTAACATTATTCAATTTCACGATTGGTGTTTTACCAATTAAATCTGTTACTGAATTAACTAATCTACTCATCTTTTACTCACTCCTAATTCCTAGTAATTTTATAGGTTTTAAATTATCTTAATTTTACAACCTATTGGTTATGTTTGTCAAACAAAAAACTATTTACTCTACTAAAAATGTAAACTATTTTCCTGAGTGACATATTCTGCTCAATAAACCCAAAAGATTATTCCTTGTAGACGTTATATTCATTCCACTCGTGTAAAAAAAAGACTACTCCACACGCAGTAAATGTAGAGTAGTCTAGAAATCAGTATTTTTTTATCATGTATCAATATGTCTCCACAATATAAACATTGTAGGCAATTTAGATACAGACCAACTTAAATCACAGTTATCAGAATAGATTTACTAACTTTTTAAGAATTAATTTCTGTTATAAATCCTTCTAATTCTTCTTTTGAGTATTGGTACTTTTCTTGGCAGAAGTGACAATGCGCCTCTGCTTTTCCATCTTCTTCGATCATATCACGAATTTCTTTTTCGCCTAAACTAATAATCGCCGCACCAAAACGCTCTTTTGAACAGTTACATTCAAATTTCACCGGTAATGTATCTAGCATTTGAACATTATCTTCACCTAACACGGCTTTTAAGATTTCTTCAGGAGTGAACCCTTTTTGAATCATTTTAGAAACCGGTTCGATTTTCGATAATTGATTTTCAATTTGCGTAATCGTTTCATCATCTACACCAGGTAATAGTTGTATGATAAATCCACCAGCCGCCAGAATAGAATCATCTGTATTTACTAACACACCAAGACCTACTGATGAAGGTACCTGTTCAGATGTAGCAAAATAATATGTGAAATCTTCTGCAATTTCCCCAGAAACGATCGGCACTTGTCCAGAGAAGAAATCACGTAAGCCTAAGTCTTTCACAACTGTTAATGCGCCCTCAGTACCCACAGCACGGCGAACATCCAGTTTTCCTTGTGGGTTCAAATCAAATTCTACATGAGGATTTGTAACATAACCACGAACTTCACCTTTTGCATTCGCATCTACGATCATCGAACCAATTGGTCCATTACCTTCAACTTTAACAGTGATTTTATCTTCACCTTTTAACATAGCACCCATCATCACTGATGCAGTCATTGTACGACCAAGTGCCGCAGAAGTTGTTGGCCAAGTATCATGACGACGTTGCGCTTCCCCAACCGTTTCAGTTGTACTCACCGCAAATGCACGCACACTATTATTAAATCCTAATGCTCTTACTAAATAATCTCCCACTCTAATATTCCTCTTTTCTTATTGATTTCTCTTATATATTATACGCAATCCCTTTAAAGTTAAAAACGGATCAACAATATCGATAATCGTGGATTCTTTCGCAATTAATGAAGCAAGTCCACCGGTTGCAATTACAAGCGGTTCCTTCTTACTCTGCATCTTTATTCGACTAACGATGCCTTCGACTTGACCAACATAACCATAAACGATACCGGATTGCATAGCAGATACCGTATTCTTTCCAATAACATTGCCCGGTCGCATAATTTCAACACGCGGCAATTTAGAAGCACGTGCAAATAACGCTTCTGTAGAAATATTAATCCCTGGAGCAATCGCCCCACCCATATAGTCACCTTTATCATTCAAATAACAATAGGTTGTTGCCGTACCGAAATCTACAATAATCAGTGGCGATTCATACTCATGAAGTGCAGCTACAGCATTCACGATACGATCAGCACCAACTTCTCTAGGGTTTTCATATTTGATATTCAGACCAGTCTTCACACCCGGCCCAACAATCAAAGGCTCTAGCGAAAAATACTTACGACACATTGCCTCTAATGAAAACATTATCGGAGGCACTACTGAAGAAATAATAATACCATCTATATCAGTAAAAGATAAATCCACATGTGTGAACAATGATTTAACCTGCATTGCATATTCATCTTCTGTCTTATGCGGGTCTGTCTCCATACGCCAATGATGCATAAGTTTGTCATCATTAAATATACCAAGGGAAATATTCGTATTCCCTGTATCCATTACTAAAATCATCGAACCTAGCCTCACTTACATACAGTTTTCTGAAAGAATCATACCATATATAGGACTAATAAAAGAAGCTGATTGCCTTATGCGAGAGCAAAGGTCAATCAGCTTCTAATTTAATAGCTATTATTTTCGTTCTTCTTGAATACCATCATTTGATGTTCCATCCTGCTTTTCAGTAGGTAGGTCACTTGATGTTGGATCAGCAGTTCCAAATACATCAAGCTTTTCTTCTTTAACTAAAGTTACATTTTTAGATTCATTACTTTCAATTACTAGATCAGCCTTTTTACCATTACTTTGGTTATAAGGTCTGTCTGGCAATGTTCCGTGCTCTTTTAGATGTTGAATCTGTTCTGCATCTAATGTTTCAACTTCAAGTAAAGTTGTAGCAATTAAATTTAGAAGATCACGATTTTCAGTAAGAATACGTTTTGTACGGTCATATTGCTCTTTTACCATGCTTTGCATCTCTTGATCAATTTCGTAAGCAATTTTATCTGAATAATTTTGTTCAGAATTGATATCTCGGCCTAAGAAGACGTTGCCTCCTTGACTTGAACCAAATTGCAATTGACCAAGTTTATCACTCATACCGTATTCGGTAACCATTGAGCGAATAATACTCGTTACGCGTTGGAAGTCATTATGAGCACCTGTTGAAACTTCACCAAAGACGATATCCTCAGCTACACGTCCACCAAGTAAACCTGCTACTTTATCTAGAAGCTCTGGTTTTGTCATGAAGTAACGATCTTCTTTTGGAAGCATTACAGCGTAACCGCCAGCTTGACCACGAGGTACAATTGTTACTTTATGAACTTTTTCAGCTTCATCTAATATTAATCCAATAACAACGTGTCCTGCTTCATGGTATGCAACAATATTACGTTCTTTTTGTGAGATGACACGACTCGTTTTAGCAACACCAGCAATTACACGGTCAGTTGCTTCATCGATATCTCCCATGTCAATTTTCTTCTTATTAGTACGAGCAGCGACAAGTGCAGCTTCGTTTAATAAGTTTTCTAAATCTGCACCAGAGAATCCCGGTGTACGTTGAGCAATTGCTTTTAAGTCCACTGATTCATCTAAAGGTTTTTTACGAGCGTGTACTTTAAGAACCGCTTCACGACCTTTTACATCTGGGCGTCCAACTGTAATTTGACGGTCAAAACGACCTGGACGTAATAATGCAGGATCTAGAATGTCCGGACGGTTCGTTGCAGCGACGATAATGATACCTTCGTTTTCACCGAAACCATCCATTTCAACAAGTAATTGGTTTAATGTTTGTTCGCGTTCATCATGACCGCCACCTAAGCCTGCGCCACGTTGACGACCAACTGCATCAATTTCATCGATGAATATGATACATGGTGCGTTTTTCTTCGCGTTTTCGAATAAATCACGAACACGTGAAGCCCCCACACCAACAAACATTTCAACGAAGTCAGAACCACTAATAGAGAAGAATGGTACACCAGCTTCACCGGCTACCGCACGCGCTAGTAAAGTTTTACCAGTACCAGGAGGTCCTACAAGTAGAATCCCTTTCGGAATACGTGCTCCAATATCATTGAATTTAGTAGGATCTTTTAAGAAATCTACTACTTCAACAAGCTCTTGTTTTTCTTCGTCGGCACCAGCTACATCTGTAAAACGAACTTTTTTCTTCTGATCGTCATACAGCTTAGCTTTACTTTTCCCGAAGCTCATTACACGATTACCGCCACCTTGTGCCTGATTCAATAAGAAGAAGAACAGGATAAAGATGATGATGAATGGAATAATTCCAGTAAAGAACTGAATCCATCCGCTCGTTTCAGGAGCAGGTAAAAAGTTGATTTTCGAGTTGTTTTTTGCCGCAGCATCAATTTTATCCATTACTGCTTGGTTATCACGAGGTACATTTGTTACGAAAGATTCACCTTTTTTGTAACCCTCTAATTCACCTTTAACGACATAAACCAATTTGTCAGGCTGTAACTCCGCACGGGTTACTTTGCCTTTATCTAGTGCTGTTATAAACTCGTGATACTGTATTTCTTTCGTCGGTTGGTTCGAGTTATTAAACGTACCAAAAATCCCGATGATCACGAGGAAAATTAATAAATATAATATGGTGTATCGAAATATTCGATTCATCCCCAGCCTCCTCACAAGGTAAACAGAAAAACTATAGTAAATCTTAACATATGAACATTAAGGCGTACAACGAAAAGCATTTCGAAAAAGAAGTTTCAATGTAAAATTGTCAAAATTTTAACATTGTTATTAAAATGAATAAACTTCTTTCTTTAGCACCCCAATGTATGGTAAGTTACGGTATTTTTCTGCGTAATCTAATCCATATCCTACAACAAATGCATCTGGTACTTCAAAACCTACAAAATCAGCTTTTAAGTCTACTTTGCGACCAGTTGGTTTGTCTAATAATGTAACGATTTTAATTGATTTTGCTTTGCGATATTTGAAAAGGTCTACTAAGTAGCTTAGCGTTAGACCACTATCAATAATATCTTCTACAATTAAAATGTCGCGGCCTTCAACACTTGTGTTTAAGTCTTTAACGATTTTCACTTCACCAGAAGATACAGTAGCATTACCGTAACTAGTTACATCCATAAAATCTACTTCAACGTAAGTGTCGATTCGTTTCATTAAATCCGCCATGAATGGCATCGCACCCTTTAGTACACCAATCATTAAAGGAAACTTCTCTTGATATTCCTCAGTTAAGGATTCCCCAATCTCACGGATTTTAATTTGTAAATCTTCTTCTGAAATTAATACTTTTTCGATGTCTTTTTGAAGCATCTTAGTTCCTCCTTGATTGTATATAGACACTACAAAGTTTGTTGATCTACGATGAAGAACGCATCATCAGTAGATCGTTCGCAATAAGAAAAACAATTACCTATACGAAGACCAGGAAGTGCAATGACCTCATCTTCTTGCGTAACAATAACTGGCCATTCATCTCTAAGCGCCATTGGTACCTTCTCGTCAATAAAAATACGAGATATGCGCTTATGTTGATTCAAACCAAGTAAATTGATGCGGTCTCCATTCATTCTCGTTCGGACATATAACGGCAATGACAGCAGCTCAATTTGAAAAAAATACGTCTTTGCGGACGGGGTAGTATCAGATGGCCTTTCATCAGATAGCTTTCCTATGTATACACGCAAATTGTTCGTCAAATTCGTCCATGTATTAAGCGTAACCATTAAAGGCGACTTTTCTACATTTAAAATTTGTTTTTTCTTGATAATTAGCTCATCATATTGACGAATTGCTACAACACCTTTCGGTAAATGCAAAATTGCATTTCCCGCCGTTGATGAAGTCTGTTCGAGAATAGAGTTCCACAGGGTATAACTTTGTACAATGGTTGTATCTTTATATAGATATTTTAATAGTAGTAGAATGATTCTTCTTTGTAAAGCGAGTGGCTTATTTTGGAATGCTTTTATGCAAATTCTCCATGAATCTTCATCTATTTTAGCCACAACTTCATGAAAAGCATCATGCGCTAAACTTTGCAATAAATCTTCATCTGCTTGTGCCTTTTCGGTATACTGACGAACTGCATCAGCAACACGTGGATTTTCACCTTCTAATAACGGCACAACATGATGGCGAATTCGATTACGTGTATAAGAATCCTTTTTGTTACTAGAATCTTCTCGATAAGCCTGTTCATTTCGTTGTAAATAAGTATGAATGTCATTCTTTGTCACTGCTAAAAATGGACGTATTAGATGCCCGTTTGCAAATGGACGCTCTCTTTTAATACCCGTTAGACCAGAAGCACTTGTGCCTCTTGTAAGCGCCATTATGACACTTTCTACTTGATCATCTGCATGGTGAGCAACAACAAGATGCGTACTTGAACTTTCTAACATGATTTTCTCGAAATAATTATAACGCTCTCTACGGCATATATCCTGTAGATTCCCTTTCTCATGTTGTAAAATTTCAGGAATAGGTATGTCAATAGCATAAACAGGAATCTCTCGTTCTTGGCAAAAAGCTTCAACAAATCGACGATCCCCCTCAGCATCTTCCCCACGCAACATATGATTCACATGAATTGCTGCAACAGAGACACCCAGACGGTCTTTCTCTTTATACAAAAAATGCAGAAGTGCCATTGAATCAGCACCTCCCGAACAAGCTACGAGAAGACGGTCACCTTCATTACATAAATGATACTGTTTCATGTATTGATAAGCTTTTTGTTCGAGTTGTTCCATCTTCTCACCTCATTCACTATCTTACCATTCTTTGCTCAGAAATAGCCGCCGAAGATGGTTTAAATAAAGACCAATTCGATATTTTATGTTCAATTCGGATTGCGACGAGTGTACAATCATCATTCGGTACATCCGGACCTCGAAATGCACGAACAATAGATGCACACATTTCCTCAGCTGGACAATTCTCTAGCTCTCGTAAATGGCGAATTAGTTTACTTTCTTGCTCTTCCCAAGGCTTATTTTCAAAGAACAGTCCATCAGTACACATGAAAATAATATCACCTGCTTTTAGCGACACTTGATCTGCTTCTACTGAAAATGATGTTAAAAATCCTACTGGCTCACTCTTACTCTCTAGTCGAATACACTTTTCCCCTCGCACTAAATAAGTTGCCATACTTCCTGCTTTCCAAGACCATAAGGTGCCGACTTGTAAATCAACAAGCGCAAAATCCATTGTCGCGTACATATCACTATCATTTTTCAAAGACATGACATAATGCAATGTATGCATCGCTGTTTCGGGTGCCATTTGATGATGCATGCATTCTCGCATTAATCGAATGAGACGTCTGCTCTCCTGATGCGCCTTTTTACTATGTCCCATTCCATCTGATAACATAACGGCCGTAAGCCCTTGATGAAGAGGAAAAACGGCGTGTGAATCACCAGAGTAAATCGTATTCTGCTTTGAAGACGTATATACATCATAAGACATATGGAAACGAACTGAAGATTGGAATGTCATCTGTAAATGTGGATACGGACTGTCCTTCATAGCAGTTCGTGCGATTTCAAACGGCTCATTAAACACACTTTGTAGAATAGGTAATACTAAGCGTTCTGCTAAAGTTTGATCTGTTTCCCACATGGCCTTTTTCTCTGGTAAACAGCAAACAATTTTTCGATTCCCTGCCTCATTTGATAAAATATCTACTTGAAAATGTTCGATACCAGCAAGCTTTAGCTCTTCTGATAGCTCGTCCTCTTTATGTTGAAAAGACACTGCTTCTCCCGTCATATCATTCATCACCATATCGATATGCTGACACATATCTCTCAATTGCAATGCAATCATCTTACGGCCGTGGTAAAACTGGCCACTAAGTTGCTTTTTCGAAACTTTTTCCTCAAGCGCTGACAAAAACGGAGCGGACTTCACACATTTATAACGAATCTTCTCATCAAGTTGTAGTCTTGTAGCTGCATTTGCAGTAGCACTTGCATCAAGCCATCTCTGCGTTAGGTCTGGCATCTCACTTTTACTATTGCTCCAACATTTGTCATACTTAAAACAAGATTGGCAAACTGCGAGCGGCTGCTCTTGCCTCTCTTCCGCTACATGTTTATTAACATTCCCAAAACGATCATGTACAAGTTCTTTCATAAAATCTACGAAGTGATGAAAATCTTCAAGCTTTGTATTGAGCCTTTCCGTTAACCACTTCTGCCTTTCTAAAAGTACTTCATCCCTATTTGGATATAGTTGATTTTGCCAATACAGAACCCATTTCTGTGGGAAGATAAAAAATAGTAATGTAGCAAATGCAATAGACATAAAAAATGTGTAATCAAGTGGCAGTGTCGCATCATACAATGCAAAAAAGACGCTAGCCATTATGCCACCTGTGGCGATCCAAAACCTACCGACATTTTTACAAACTCCTGCAAATAACCCTGTTACCGCGTAAACTGCCATCATTCCACTAAAAGATAATTGAGATAAACTAAGTATCATACCGGTTAGCACTGCAACAGCCGTTGCTAATGTGACACCACCAACTAATGCTGATACAAGTATGAGTAAATGCATGGCGATACGCGATACTGATAAGAAGCTAAGTACAACACCATCCATAGCCGTTAATACCACAGCGCCTACGATCAATGCTGCACCGAGTCGCTCAAAAGACCATTTGGCGGTCATTAACTGATGCATCGGTAAGAAAATGAGACCCAAAAAAAGTGTCATAAAGATAGCTAGTGCACCTTCATATCCGACGTATAGCCATACAAGAATTGGAGGATGACCACTGTACGAAATATATTGCCAAACTATTTGAACCGTCAAAATACTAAATCCGACTATTACAGGAAGTGGCAATCGTTTAAAAGGGGTTTTTAAAAGGAGTAATAAAAACAACAATTCCAATATATGAATTGTTGTTTGCCCGAAACCTAATGTAAGACTTCCACATAATCCCCCTACTAATGTCCAACTCATCCACCTTGGATATCTAGTAAATGCAATTGCTGCAATCGGTAGGAAGAATGGTACCGTTGCTTCAAATAACACGGCCTGAGATAAGTAAAAGGAACAAAATAAAAACAAAACAGATAGCCATATTCGGTATTTTCTCTTAGCTACACTTGCCCATGTATTCTTGATTGCTTGATTTTGCGCTATTCCTTCATGCCACATCTTCATAAAACAACCTCCTCCTGAACATTGCCATCATTATAGACTGAATATTCCAGAAAGTTTGTCTTTTTGTGTTTTCATGAAAAAAAACTTTTCGACGAGAAATTGCTTTTTTAAAGAAAATATTTTCATAAAACAGCTTGACACTTACATACTTTATCTTGTATTATTTATTATGTTGTTTAAAACGGCGGCGTAGCTCAGCTGGCTAGAGCGTACGGTTCATACCCGTGAGGTCGGGGGTTCGATCCCCTCTGCCGCCATAATTTTTTCATTTAGGCCATCTGTGCCAATATTTTTTTGGCCCCTTGGTCAAGCGGTTAAGACACCGCCCTTTCACGGCGGTAACACGGGTTCGAATCCCGTAGGGGTCATCATAATAAGCAACTTTCTTATCATGAGAAAGTTGCTTTTTTGTTTGTCAAATTAAGTACTATATATAAATATAAGTGGCAAATCATCTGCAGAGGTGTCGTTATTAGCGAATTTTAGTTTGTTTGTATTGCATTTAATAGTACAATTCGTCAGGTATAAACAATAAAAAAGCAATCCACGAAGTACTTGGATTGCTCAAAAATCGATTTCACACTTTTTCTACGATTAAAATAGCCAGCAAGTTACCCTCTTCTTGCGCCACGGCCACCACGTTTAGATTCTGTAGCGCGTTTTAATGTTGCAAGACGATCTTCACTGTCTTTTAAGAAACGTGCCATTTTCTGTTCAAAATTTTCCTTCGGTTGATGACGATTATCATTGCGATCATTTGAACGATTATTATGACGTGGGCGCTGAGGACGCTCTGGTCGTTCTGCTTGAGGTTTTGCTTTTCGAATAGACAAACCAATTTTGCCATCCGCTTCGACATTCATTACTTTAACCTCAACCATTTCTCCAACTTTCAAATGTTCGTTGATGTCTTTTACATAATTGTCTGCAACCTCACTGATGTGCACCAGACCTGTTGAGCCATTTGGCAGCTCTACGAATGCTCCAAAATTTGTGATACCTGTTACCTTACCTTGTACCTTGCTGCCTACTTCAATTGACATAAAAAAAATGCTCCTCCTTAATAAATAAAGCGACTTTGTAAGTCATGTAATCAATTTATGAATCTTAAAAAAAGGTTAGATTCTCACTTCTAATTATAGCCAACAAAAAAAGAGTGTCAATAAGACTACTCTTTCGATTTCCCATTTTTCTCATCTTTTTCAGTATTTTCTGGAATCGAGAAAATGATCTCACCTTTTTCAGAAAGGAAAAGTTCTTTACGTGCTAGTTTGGCGATATAATTATCGTCATTTAGCTTCGAAATTTGAATTTTCAATTCCTCTTGTTGGTCTTGGGCGTCTGAAAGTTTTTGGGTTAGCTCGATTTTTTTTTGTTCTTTAATAGCGAGCGTCTTCTTTTGATTTATTAATGTAAATATTAGGGATCCCATAACGAGAACAAACGCGATTGCGAAAAGTGCCAGTCTTCGATAAAGACGTATTTTCATGGCTCTTTTTTTCTTTTCCTGCCGTTCCATGGACTCGATGTATTCTCGACGAATGGCAGCAACTGAATTTTCTCCACTAGCTTTTTTGTTACGATTATTCATCCTCGTTATCCCTCCCTAATTAATAATACTTCTAGCTTCTTAGTTGTTATTGTATGTGTATTCTCCATTATAGCGAATTTACCCTTTTTTTTTAAGTCTTAACTGTTTAGTTTTTTTAACCAATGGCCTAAATGGTAACAGCAGGAGCCTTACAACACGCATTAGGGCGCGGATTATCCACCTTATGATCGAAACGAAAAAATTAAAAATCAACCATAATGGTCTAAGCAAAATGATGTATATTAGACGACCTCCAAAGCGAAATACCGATTGGAAGTATAATTGATAACAATAAAAACCTGCGAGCTGCGCTATTGGATCAACAATACGCCATTCACCAGCTCGCACTTTAAATAGTAAATAAAAACTAGCTATACCGAGTATAAGCCAAGTTATCAACTCTAACGCAATATAGCCTTTTCTTCTAATTGACCTCGGTGGTGCATAATATTTAATCGTACGTACTAGGTCTATACATGCTGCTCCTACAATTCCACTAGCAATCATGACGAGAAGGCTGAGAAATTGCGCTGTTAAGGTCATCCAAATATTTTATGAAGGAAGCTTTTAGACAAGCCGTTGTCTTCGTCATCATACTGTAGCGTCTTCACTGTTCCTTCAAGTGTCAATAAACCCTTATCTACATCCAAATGGACAATACGTAATTCCTCACCTCTGATGAGTAAATGTCCTTGCGAAGTGTGCACTAAAAACTCTTCTTGATCAAAGCGCTCGATTGATTTCACCGAAGTGACATCCATTCGTTTGCGATTTCTGACCGTTAGCAAATGATCCCCTGTTGGAATTGTGTACGTTGCATTATCCGGCTGTAACGTCAATGATTCCCCTCCCTTGTCCTGTCTTTAAACTATATGCTGCGGACAAACCCTTTATGATAAAACTGCTAATTTCCATTCAGAAATTTGTTTATAGATAGTTTTTCCTTATCGATTTGCAGGCATTTCTATACTATATTTAACGTTAGATCTTACAACATTCACTCTTCACATAGATAGAAGAAATCCCTATAAAGATGCATTACTGCATATATCTGCTCATTTCTATGGATCCTTATATAAGATATTCTTATCCACTAATAATTTGTAACTTCTACCCTATCGTGTTTACTGATCAGTGATACTTTGAAAAAATAGCTTTGGAATTGTCTAATTAAAAAGATTGTCCTAAAATTTAGCGAATACTAATTTTCAGGACAACCTCATATAAGATCATTCAAATAAAACATAGATCAATGCCTAAAATACTACTTCTCTATAAGCAAAATTACTCTCAAAATCAGCTAGTTCTCATCATCGATAAATTGCGGTTCAATCTTCTCTAATTTTTCTTCTTTTAAAATCGTAAACATTCTTGCAGCGTCTTCTTTTTTCACTGTATCTTTCAACTCTTCAACACGTGCTGTTACTACTTTTTGACCGAAGCGGATTGCGAGTTCATCACCTGCTTTTACAGCAGTACTTGCCTTCACTACCTTACCATTAATTGTAATACGCCCTTGATCAGCAACTTCTTTTGCTAATGTACGACGTTTAATCAAACGCGATACTTTCAAAAATTTATCTAATCTCATACTTTATTCCCTCCTTGTAATTTAGCCTCATTCCAAAAGGCATCCAGCTCTTCAAACGTATAAGCTTTAAAATCTTTTTTTCCAGCCATTACTTGAGCTTCAACATACCCAAAGCGACTAGCAAATTTTCTGTTAGCGTGGAGCATGGCATCTTCAGCTGAAATTTTATATACACGTGCGATATTCACTAATGTAAATAGCACATCGCCAAATTCATCGAGACGTGTTTCATTCGTTCCATTCGTTACCTCAGTTCGGAATTCCTGCCATTCTTCGGAGAATTTTTCCCACACACCATCTGTCGAAGACCACTCAAATCCGACTTTTGCCGCTCGTCTTTGATAGTTATAAGACGTTTGTAGTGAAGATGTTGCGCGGTACTCACCTTTCAATAAAGGTTCCGGTATCTCACCATTAGCATTTTCTTTTCTTTTAATTTTCTCCCAGTTAGCATTTACTTCTTCCACACTATCTACAGTAGTATCACTAAATACGTGAGGATGTCGACGAATCATCTTTGTGCTTATAGCTTCTAATATATCTTCAAGGTTGAAGAATCCTTCATCTTCACCGATTTGTGCGTGTAAAAATACTTGTAGTAGAACATCACCAAGTTCTTCAATCATATGCTCATCGTCTTGTTCATCGACCGTTTGCAAGAACTCATGCACTTCCTCTAGCATATATCTTTTCAAACTTTCGTGCGTTTGCTGTTGATCCCAGGGACAACCATTAGGGCCACGCAATGTTGAAATAATCTCACGGAAAGTTGACCATTCACGAAGGGCTTCATCACGATTCGTTACTGGAGGTACGTAGACAGTTGTTAAGTTATCAATTTCGGCTGCACGGTCCAATTCGTATAAAGGAACTGTACGTAGCTTTTCGTCTTTTGAGCCTGCTGCAGTAACAATTGTAACTGGATAATCCTCACTGTATTTTTCCATCAAAGTCAGTTTTACTTCTGAAGCGCTAAAAGTATCATATACTTGTGCAATTAATAGATGTTGCTTCATATTCACTTCATGTGCTGAGAAAGTTGTTCCATCTACCAGTTGGAAGCCATCGATTGGGTCGATACGTAATGCGCCGAAGATTGGATCTAGAAAACTTTGACCTCCCTCAATATTCAGTTTTACTTTCCCTTCTTTTTCAGCTTCGATTAAAAGTTGAACAGTTAACTCTGCTACGAGTGGATGTCCGGGTACTGCGTACATTATATCTTCTTTCTCCACGTAACTTAAAAGAGTGGCTACAATTTCTTCATAAACTGGTCGAAAATCATCGTGCTTTTCATAAACATGATCAAAGCTTTCAAATTCGATTCCTTCAGTTGCTAACTCATTTAATACCGGGTGGTCTATCGTTCGTACATATATTTTCTTAGCCTGCTGTAGCTTGCGATAAACACCTATTTGTAATTGCTCAAAGTCACTAGCTCCAAGACCTATTATTGTTAATTGATGCATAATTTTTCCACCTATCCTTATTTCTTTCTTTGAAGCCATAATTGATAACTAGCCATTCTGCGCCCAAACGGTAGTAAAAACCAATCCCTACTTGTTAGAACTCTATACTTTGCAATGATTGTCAAAAAGACAAAGGCTCCTATCAACGCTGCTGAACTACCAGTCAACGCAGCATTCAATCGCGAAGGTAAAGATGCAAAGAGCATCTGCTCAGCAAAATAACGCCACAACACCACAAAAGCTATCATGGCGACTGAAGCAAATCCCGTGCATATATAAAAACGTAAAGGTGCGAAGCGAATTGGTCTAATTTTTTTAAAATAATAGATCAACCCAATAGCTGAACATATTAAACCTAAATTACTAGCATACACCGCGCCTATGATACCCCATCTTATAATAAACGACTCATTACAAATCACTTTCACTATAAAGCCTACTATTAATATTAATGTCGGTATTTTTAATTTCCCTAACCCTTGAAGCATAGCTGTTAATGTTAAAATAAGCGACAGCCATATAATTTGCGCCACAAAGACTATTAGTACGTTAGATAATTCACGTGTTTCAAATAGCATCTCATTTACATAAGGCATAACAAGCATTAAACCAAGCGTCGCAGCAAAACCAAATAACAAGGACGTGCGATAGGTCAGTTGAATAAACCGTTCAGTTCTTCGCCCATTATCCTTTTTTGATGTATGAGCAACAAGAGGTACAATGGCAAGGGATAGCGATGTCGCAATGACAAGTCCTACTTGCACAAGTGGCTGCCCTCTATCATAAATCCCCTTCGTTTCCATTGCCTCTATGGTTGGTACGCCACTTTTTGTAAGGGTTTCAAAAACAGTAAATGAATCAACTAGTTGAAAAAATAATAGTAAAAGTCCACTCATACTGACCGTAATACTTAAAACTGTCAATTCCTTTAATACAGGAAAAATAGCTACCTTTTTTCTTACAACTATTTTGTCCCTCTGCTTGAACTTTTTATAATACATCCACAATAAAATAATACCTGCTAATTCGCCAACAACAGTGCCTGCCATAGCCATTTGTCCAGCTTGATAAAGGGAAGAGGTTGTCGTCATCACAAGCCATGTGCCACCTAAGATGACAAGGACACGTACAGTTTGTTCTACCACTTGTGCATAGGCAACTGGCGTCATCATGCCACGCGCTTGGAAGAACCCTTTATAAACAGCAATTGCTGGCATACATAGCGTAACAAACGCCCCTGTACGTAAAAGGGAAGCCAATTCAGGATCTCCCATCCATTTTGCGAATAGATCAGCGCCACCAAATAAAATTGCGAAGAAAAGGATGGATAAGATACTTAAATAATAAAATACCACTCGCAATAATTCTTTACGCCATACTTCATCGCGCTCTTCAGCCTCAGCAAGAATTTTAGAAATAGCGACAGCAAAACCACTCGAAGTCCAAACAACGAAAATTGCTACAAATGGATACACTTGTTGATAAATATAAAATCCCTGGTCCCCCACTAAATTTTGAAAAGGGACTCGGTACAACATGCTCAGTACTTTGACAAAAAGAGCAGCAAGCGTTAATAACGCGACTCCCTTCACATATACCTTCATTCCCCACTTCTCAGGCATTTCAAATCCTCATTCCTATACATCGTTCACTAAAATCCATAATAATCTAAATGTCATCAGTATAGCATATTGATGCATATCCATAAAAAACAGGTTAATGTATATCCAAAGGACTATACTTATTAGAAAATCATTTCTTTATATAGTAATGGATTATAAATAAGTGACTTTTAGTTCAATTTTAGTAAAAGAATCCGATAAAATCCTTAATTAAGAGTATAGAGGAGAGATTACTTTGAAGATGAATGTCACGAATATCAAAACATTTCATAACGCGGCGAAATTTAATCAGCCACATATTCTACAAAGCTCATATATCTATGCTGCATTAAAATCAAAATCTAAAAAAAATCAGGTTATAACTGAAAAAGAAAATGGTTATGTACGCCAGTATCTCGTCAAAGAAGACGGCACTAAAATATTGATTTCCGAAATGCGGGAAGATACCACAAAACAGGCCCCTATTCATAATGAATCAAATACCAATGATTTAATGAAGATGCTTAATTTTTCAACAAATGTACATCCTTCTAATATTAAAAAGATAAAATAAAAAAGTCTTCCTCGCTTTTGCGAGGAAGACTCTTTTCATGTTAATCAAGCATTTGCTTCGCAAGAAAGTGAGCTGCGGTTTCAGCTACTTTTTGCTCCGAGTCGCCAATAAAGTGTACCTTTGACAATATATAAACAGCGCCAATTGGGTCACCTGATACGATAATTGGTGCCACACAGTAAGATTTTATTTGCTCAACTTGACCTGGAACTAACTCTACAGAGCTTTCATGCTTCTCTACAAGAATGGATCGTTGCATAATACTTTCTTCAGCAAATGACGATAGCTGTCTATTAACATAATCCTTCTTTGATACACCTGCTACAGCAATCATTTCATCTCGATCACTAATTAAAGCAGCCGTACCCAGCGTTTCATATAACGTTTCTACATACGAAGTTGCAAAGTCACTCAATTCGCTAATAGGTGAATATTTCTTTAAAATAACTTCCCCTTCGCGATCCGTGAAAATCTCTAACGGGTCGCCTTCACGAATGCGTAAAGTCCTTCTTATTTCTTTTGGGATAACGACGCGCCCTAAATCATCAATACGTCGTACAATGCCAGTTGCTTTCATTCGTGTTGCCTCACTTTCGACAAAATATAGTTATACTTGTCCTAGTATGGTTCACAAATGGGCAATCTATGCAAAAAGGGTATTACTCAGCAACAGGTGCAGATTCTTCCCTTTTTGCAGTTGGCAAAAGTTTCATGATTTCTTCTAAAATATCAAACGGTAATTGTTTATCCGTTTTGCGTTCATCTATTGTAAGTAATAGCTGTTGCCCATCCATCCGGAAGCCCACAGCACGCCCGAACTTCAATGATTCTGAGACAACTTTTGCCCCATCTATATTCGCTGTACCCTGCTCTGAAATTTGAATAGTAATCACTTTATTCGTTTCCTTAATTGAAGTGACTCCTACTTCTTTCGCCCAAACTTTCATTCGTGCAATACGCAATAAACGTTCGGTCTCAAAAGGTATATCACCAAATCGATCTTGTAATTCATCAATGATTTCAAGATAGTCATTTTCATTTTCCATCGCTTTTACACGTTTATACATTTGAATTTTTTGATAGCCATCTGGAATATATTGATCTGGAATATATGCGTCATACGGTAAAATTATTTCAATTTCAGGAATATCTTCTTTTTTCGTACCACTACGTCGTTCTTCTATTGCTTCTTCAAGCATTTGTGAGTACAAGTCAAATCCGACAGAATCGATAAAGCCGTGTTGTTGAGACCCAAGTAAATTTCCTGCACCCCTAATTGATAAATCACGCATGGCAATTTTAAATCCAGAGCCAAGTTCAGTAAATTCTTTGATCGCTTGCAAACGTTGCTCAGCTACCTCTGTCAGTACTTTATCACGTTGATACATGAAATAGGCGTAGGCTACTCTATTGGAACGCCCAACGCGTCCTCGTAATTGATAAAGCTGAGATAAGCCCATACGATCCGCATTGTGTACAATTAATGTATTCACATTAGGAATATCCATACCTGTTTCAATAATTGTTGTCGTGACTAACACATCATAATCTCCGTCCAAAAATCCAAGAATAACAGATTCTAGCTCAGACTCAGTCATTTGGCCATGTGCAAAGCCGACACGCGCTTCAGGTACGAGCTCTTGAATCTCTTGCACCTTTTTCGCCATATCTTCAACACGATTATATAAATAGAACGTCTGCCCACCGCGTGACATTTCACGCTCAATAGCTTCACGCACCAGCGCACCACTATGCTCCATGACATACGTTTGGACTGGGAAGCGATTTGCAGGTGGTGTTTCGATAACAGATAAATCACGAACACCAACCATCGACATATGCAATGTACGAGGTATTGGTGTTGCTGTTAACGTTAATACATCTACGTTCGTTTTTAATTGTTTGATCTTTTCTTTATGCGTCACACCAAATCGTTGTTCTTCATCGACTACGAGTAATCCTAAGTCACGATACACCACATCCTTAGATAAGAGACGATGCGTACCGACAACAACATCTATCGTGCCGTCTTTTAACCCTTTTAGTGTTTCTGCTTGCTGTTTTTTTGTACGGAAGCGGCTAAGTAAACCAATAGAAACTGCCTGCTCTTGGAAACGTTCTACCATCGTTTCATAATGTTGCTGAGCTAAAATGGTTGTAGGTACAAGGAAAGCTACTTGCTTACCATCCATAATTGCTTTAAAGGCTGCACGAATGGCAACCTCAGTTTTACCATAACCAACATCACCACAGACAAGTCTATCCATTGGGCGCTCACGTTCCATATCGTGTTTAACTTCACGAATAGAACGTAATTGATCTTCCGTTTCCTCATATGGAAACGCCGCTTCAAAGGTGCGCTGTTCATCGCCATCTGGAGTAAAGGCAAAACCTTTTTCAGCTTCACGTTTTGCATATAGTTTGATTAAATCATCGGCAATATCTTGTACTGCAGATGAAACTTTACTTTTCGCACGTTTCCACTCTGCTCCACCTAGCTTATGTAGCTTCGGTTCACGGTCTTCAGAAGCAACATATTTTTGGATTAAATCAATTTGATCGACTGGTACGAATAGTTTATCATCTGCTCTGTAGCGGACATGCAAATAATCTTTATGTGACCCTTTTACTTCTAAAGTTTCGATACCGATATATTTCCCAATACCATGGTGAATATGAACGACATAATCTCCAGGTTTGATTTCTGTATAACTTTTTATACGCTCGGCATTTGTCATTTTTTTAGGGCGCGATTTCTTTTTTTGCTTTTGCTTAAATAGCTCCTCTTCCGTAACAATCGCTAAACGCTGTAACGGGAGTTCAAAACCAGCTGTTAATGCTCCTTCAATTGCATAAACACCTGCTCCATTCGGTTCCCCGAGTTGTATATGAATATCGTAATCATCCAGCACTGTTTGCATTTTTCGTAGACGATCTTTACCTTCCGCCACAAAGAGCACCGTAAATTTCCCTTGCTCCCATCGCTCCATCTCATTTTTCAATAGAGGTATTTGTGCATGGAAATGTTGCATTGGTTTGCATGAAAAACTTGTAGTTTTCTTAAACTGCACACCAGAAAATGCACGCGTAAATAGAGCAAAGAATAGTTTCGGTTGTTTTACCATCGCTAAAATTTCTTTTAGTGAATATGAAGGTTTCACGGCATGCACCATTTTCCCTTCTTCTAGGAGGCTCAAGAACCATTCTTTCTCTTCTTTCTCCCACGCATCCATTACTTCTTGAACTCTGCCTAATTCATCAAATACAACGAGAGCATTTTGGGCAAAATAATCGCCTAAATAAGATGGCTTATCATATAAAAGCGAGCCATACTTATTGGCGTAATCAGGTAAGTTACCTTGCTTTAGCATTTCAATATCTGCTTGGATATTTTGGTAGAGTGCTTCTTTAACATCTTGCGCTTTCACTTTACGTAAACTTTCTGCCAACGCATTCTCTAGTTTTTCAGCCAGTATTACTCTATCAGCTTGCGTTAAAACGAATTCTGTCGCAGGCAAAATACGTACATCTTGTAGTTTATCAATTGAACGCTGATCATCCGCAGAAAATGTTCGTATTGAATCTACTTCTGTATCGAACAATTCAATACGCACTGGCACTTCCATATAAGGTGGATAAATATCTAAGATACCACCACGTAATGCAAATTCTCCTGGTGTTGTCACCATCTGGCCACGTGTATAGCCCATTACAATAAGCTGATTCAACCAAGCTTCTACATCGACATCGTCACCGATTGCCGTTTGAAGACGTAAATCAAGCCATTGCTCTTTTGGAGACATCATTTTACGTAGACCTGCTACTGGAATAATGTAAATTCCCTTTTGTTCATGTAACATATGGTCAATTGTTTCAATTCGTTGCGCTCTTAACTCAGGACTTGCTATCGACATATCAGCTGCAATAAATTCATCAGCTGGATAATAATGCACAAGTTCCTCGCCCATCAACTTCACTAAATCATCATACATTTTCTGCGCTTGCAATAGATTTGGCGAGATGATATACACTGGTTTTTCTATCGCCCCATAAATCGTATCTAAAAAAGCTGGACGCGCACTCCCAGAAAGGCCCGTAATTAACTGAGGACCATTATTTTGCTGCAAATCTTCCAATAATTTTGTTATATGCATATCTTGAGAGAACAATTTACGTAATATCTCCAAATGAAGCCCTCCTTCCTTCAAAAAATATAATGAAACTATTTGCTCTATCTATATTTTACGAGTAAATAGTCTATCTATTTCATATTTCTTTTCATTCGTATACAGAAAAAGGCCTTGGACGCATAGCGCACCAAAGCATCTTTCATTATTGTAGCCATTTTTTTAACGCGTAATAGTCTGGAAATTGTTTTAAAGATTCTTCACAATGTTCACAAATACAATCGACCGTTGTATCTCCATTATGGTCTTTATGAATGTATTGTTCTGCCTCTTCTTCATTTAATTGATGTAACTTGCGGACACTTTCCTCTGAATCGAAAGGCAGTAGCCCAACCTCAGTTTCACAGTGCCGACAGCGATAATGAATTGCCATATGCAACATGCCCTCCTTTATAAAAAGTATAGACAGTCACATAGCAATTTATGCTCATTCATTAATTAAATTGATTCATAACATCTATAAACGGCTTGTTCAGTGCATACTCACAAGCATCCGCCGCTTTTTCAAAAGCATCTTGCATTACAGGCTGATCTTCCTTCGAAAATCTTGCAAGAACATAATCCGAAACCTTCATACCCGCAGGTGGGCGGCTAATACCAATACGAATACGGTTAAAGTTTTGAGTACCTAAATGCTGGATTAATGATTTTATACCGTTATGACCGCCCGCACTGCCTTTTTGACGCAAACGTAATTTTCCTTTATCCAAATCTAAATCATCATAAATAACAATGATATCCTCTACATCGATATCAAAATAATCCATGATTGGACCCACACATTCACCAGAAATATTCATATACGTAAGTGGCTTCAATAGCATGACTTTGCCTTCTGGACGGTGAATAGTACCGTACATACCATTAAATTTTGATTGATTTAATGATACGCCCCATTTAGCTGCCAATATGTCGATGGTATCAAAACCGACATTGTGATGTGTATGTTCATATGTTTTGCCCGGATTGCCGAGACCAATTATTAGTTTCATAATAGCATCTTCCTTTTCTGCCTAATCCATGCTATTTTATCACATACCGTTGGATATTATGAAAAAATGCAATTATTAGTGGTTTTTCGACTTTTTCCTAAGAAAAAAATCGCTCTATCATAAAATGATAAAGCGATTTTCTCTATTCGACTATTGTTTCCAATAATCGGCCATTTCTCGGTCGAGATATACCCAACCTTTCCAAGAAATATGAATTGTATCACTAATAAAATGCGGTTCGTACTCGTAACCAGTAAAATCAACAAGTGGGAAACCAGCACTTTGCACCTGCTTATTAATTTTCGCATAATATTCTTCTCGACGTTCTTGTGGGAACCCTGCATAATCGTACCATTTTCCATTCACAGGAATAGATACGAACATTGGCTTAGCACCAGCATCTTTTAATACATCCAAGACCATTTGAAAATCTTCATATTCAGGCGACTCTGTATAGCTTTCGTGTTTACGGAAGCCTTTGAGTTCATCTAACTTAAACTCTAATTTCTTTTTATAATATTTATCGTTAATAGATAAATTATTTGTTGTAATTCGCTGACTACCATATTCATTTGCATACTTCGTCAACTGCTCAAAAGATTTTCCCGCAACCATTTCTGGATTTGCATGCAATTTTTCACGCGGCTTTCCCATGATGGAGTAATACAAATCTTTTTTCTCCATTAACTTTTTATTTATTAAAGCTACTGGTTTTGCTAAAGCTGCTTTTATCGGATATTTTGCACCATCTGTTACTTCATTTTCATAAATTGTTGATAAAACAAAGTCTCTTTGTACACTATCAAACTGCAAAAGACGCTCCATAGCTTTTTTCTTCAACTGAGGATCCATCTTATTATTTAACGCTAAATCGTAAGATTGCAACATTGAATAGTTAGGTGAGAAATGGAATTCATCAACGCCTGTTTCTGTAAACCATTGCGGCGAAATAATAAATACTAATTTCTTGTTTTTTAAATTTTCCTCGTGCGCAGCAAAGTTCAAAAAGTGATGAATCGATTGCGTACCACCACGGCCATATAAATATGACGTAAAGCCTTCATCATTCGCTTTAAAATAGTTATATGGATGGAATGGATCAAAGCGATTTAACTCAGACGAGCCATAGATTGGGAACATATTCGGCTCTTGTAGTAAACGATCTTGGAAATACTCCCCTTGGAACATTAAAGGATTCAGAGCTGTTTTAGCATGTTCTACATCTTTATCTGAAATTAAAAAACCTAGCCATTTATTTGGTATAAACAAAAATACTAAAAACAGAATTACCGCAATGAAAAGCGGTAAGAAGGCATACTTTCTCATACACGCTCAGCTAACTGCTCTGCGATACGATTCGGTGTATTCCACTCCTCGCGCGTAAACTCTGTAATTGATACTGAAATACCAAACTTCTCTTCTACTTCAACTAGAAACGTAATGATACCAAACGAATCAAGTAAACCTTCTTCAAATAAATCGATATCAGGTTGCTCAACAACAACATCTTCCTGACATACCTCTGCTAATAATTCATATACTTTTTGTTTTTCCATCTTAATCTAACTCCTTATTATTTAAATAGTTGTCCAGAGAAAATATAAAATCCAAAGCAAATAAAGTTGAATGTTATAAACACGGATACAACATGTGTAAATTTATTTTTCGGCCATAGTTTATGTTTTCGATTCCATCGATCGAAGTAGTCATATCCAATGATTAGGGCTGCTTGGTACAAGCCATAAATAATAAAATGCCATTCTAATCCATGCCAAACACCCATGATGAAGAATAATAGGAAATAACCAATATTAGAAACTGTATAGCGATTTTTAATCCATTTTTTCTTCGTCATCCAAAATACAAAACGCATATATACATAGTCTCTAAACCAGAATGATAGACTCATATGCCAACGATTCCAAAAGTCTTTAATATTTTTACTAATGAATGGCATGTTAAAGTTTTCTGGTGTTTTAACTCCCATCAAGTAGCTGACCCCTATAGCAAAGGCACTATAACCCGCAAAGTCAAAAAATAGATAGAAGCTGTAAGTATACATATACGCTACATTAGCCCAAAATGGCGAATGAATATAAGTTGCGTGATCTGGTAAGTAAACAAGAATTTTGTTGTAAATTAAAAACGCTAAAATAAATTTGTATAAGAACCCTCGGAAAATACTATTAATCCCTAAATATAAAAGCTCTTTATACTCCTCTTTTGAAAAGGTCTTATTAACATCCTTTTCAAATCTTCTCCAACGATCAATTGGACCTGATGATACAGTTGGGAAAAATAGTAGGAAGTAAATAAGCTCACCAATCGGTAGTGTCTGCTTCTTCATCATGCCGTCACGTGTTTCAATAACTATCTGTACGGACTTAAATGTAATATACGAAACACCCAGGAATCCAAATACATGATTCAAACCGAGTAATGGTAGTACTTTCACAAGCACTAATGGTAATATCGCTAATACAACCATCATACAAAATACAACTGTATTATTACGTTCTTTTCTATAATGATGGTAACCTTTAATTAAAACAATTTGAAAAATCGTAAACAAAATAATAGATATTGCACCGGTCTTCGAATTCCCAAAGATGACGGCCAATATAACAATAGACACAAGCATATTATAAATTTTTGATGATTTACCTAATAACCCAAGAACGATAGTAGGTAAAAGAAAAATACCAATTAAAAAGAAAAATATAAACGAGCCATATGGAATCATACCATAACCTCAGCTATTAATTGTTTTCGATTTATTTTACCATTAGATGTCATAGGTAACTGATCACAATAATTAAATTTTCTCGGAATCATATATGCTGGTAAACTTTTTGCTAGTTCTTTTTTTATAGCGCTTGATAATTGATATTCTTTTTCAAAAGAGTGTTCTTTAGGCACGATATATGCTGCTAAAAAATCAATAGCCTCATTTTTATAAACTGGTACAACTACACACGAATCTACATACTGGCATTGCAATAGATTGTTTTCGATTTCTTCGATTTCCATTCTATAGCCATGAACCTTCACTTGGAAATCCACACGCCCACTATAAAAATGTAATCCTTTTTTCTGATATCCAACATCACCTGTTCGATACGCTTGTTGTCCTTTATATTCAAAAAAGGCCTTTTCAGTTAATGTTTCTTCTCCTAAATATCCTTTACTAACACTTGGTCCAACAATAATCATTTCACCTTTTTCGCCATCAGATAATATTTGATCATCCTCATTGATAATAAGCATCTGAGTATCACCTTTTATATAACCTATTGGTAAAGAACTATGATCATTTAATAATTCTTCGGTTACTTCTATTGCTGAAACTGCTACTGTTGCCTCTGTTGGTCCATATGTATTGAAAATGCGTGCGTCCGGGAACAATTTCAATAACTTATTTGCAACTTCTGTCGGCAATACTTCTCCACAAAATAGGAAAGTATTTAATGAAGGCAGCATCTCACTAGTAAATTCAGGATTCATTAAACACATTTGTACAAATGATGGCGTAGATGTCCAAACATTTGTTTTTGACTGTGTTAATTGCCCAAATAAAATCTTAGGATTTGCTATCATCTCTTTTGTAATTGCGAATAATGTAGCACCCGTCGTTAGTGCAGGATAAAGGTCCATTACCGACAAATCAAATGAAAATGGTGCTTGATTTAAAAATACCTTGCCCTCTGTTATCGGGAAATCTTCATGCATCCAACTAACAAAGCTCTCTAAATTTCGAGCTGAAATTTGAACACCTTTAGGATTCCCTGTACTACCTGAGGTGTAAATAATATAAAAATCATCATTCTCTTTCACCCAAGTAGATGTTGATGCTCCATTGGAGTGTTCAGCAACTATATTTGTTAATTGACCTTCAGACATATAGGGAATTGATGACTGCTGAAGTGAATCTCTTTCTAGATTCTCTGTTTCAATGAGAAAAGCTGCACCTGATCGCTCTATAATTTTTTGAATGCGTTCTTTTGGAATTGATACATCTACCGGAATATATGGGTGACCTGCTTTTACTACTCCTAAAAAGGAGCTAACCATCATGGGTGCCATATGACCATATACTATAATAGGTGCTTTCTTCGGGAGATTTAAAGTGGTTAAATACGCGGCTAATGATTCTGACTGTTTCCATAAATCTCCGTAACTTAATGTCGCATCTCCATTTTGAAATGCAATAGAATCTTCATTATTCAAGGCTATATTTTGAATAGCCGAAAGTATATTCAATGGAAACCCTCCTAACTTTAAAATTCTGTATATATGAATGGACCGGCATTCATATCATGAAAACCATATAAGAGAACGAGTAAAATGAGAATCGCCAAGTAATAAATCGTCCGCATACCCACATACGTTACAGTATGATTCCAAAGCTTTCTTACTTTCTCCATCCTATTTACCTCACATTTCTACAATTTAATCATTTACGATACACCATTTCTTCTATTATTACAATATCATGTCAATACCATTACATTAGACGTAATATAGCAAAAGTTGTTCCTACCCACAACAAGAAGAAGACCTAAAGACTACATTTTTTCAAATAAATAGTAGCAAGGGTAAAGAAAAAGGCTTACCATCGTTATCGATAGATGGTAAGCCCTTTTTTTGAAATTTATTTTATCTAGCACCTATAATCTCTTCAGAAGTTGCTTTTTCATCAACTTCTGTTGACTCAACCTCAACTGTAGGCACAGATACGGTAACAAGAAGAAAGTCATCCGTATCAAGAATTTCGAATGTTGAAGTGCTACGAATATCACCAACAGCTAAAGTGTCACCTATTTCTAAAGTTGAAATATCAACCTCTATAGATTCTGGAATATCTGATGGTTTTACCTTAACTGTTACTTCACGATTAGGCTGTTGGAGAATGCCGCCCTCTTTTACTCCTACTGAATCGCCAATAAGATTTACTGGTACACTCACTTCTAATGCATCTGACATATTAACCGCTAAAAAATCTAAGTGAACTAATGTCCCCTTCAATGCACATTTTTGAGCTTCATTTAATACGGCGTTTAATTTTTTACCATCAATTTCTAATGTTACTATGGAGTTTTTACCATCTAAACGTAATGCTTTTTCATACTCTCTTGCATTAATCGTAATTGGAGTTGCCTCTGTTTTATAACCATATACCACAGCTGGCACAAAACCTCTTTGTCGAAGTTCAGTTAGTGCAGAATGATTTTCAACCTTACGCTTTTTTGCATGAACTACAGTACTCATATAGATACATGTCTCCCTTCCTAGTTAACATAGTCACATTAATATATGTACCCTGTTAGCTAGGAATTCAAACATTTACCATTATTAATCGAATAAAGTACTTACTGATTTGTTCTCGTAGATTCTTACAATTGCATCAGCTAATAAAGTTGCTACAGATAGTTGTTTAATTTTCGGTGATTTTTTCTCATCCGGTAATTGGATAGAGTTTGTAATCACTAATTCTTTAATTACAGAGTTATCAATACGCTCGATAGCTGGACCTGATAATACAGGGTGCGTACAGCAAGCGTAAACTTCTTTAGCACCTGCTTTAACTAAAGCGTCAGCACCGATTGTAATTGTACCTGCCGTATCAATAATATCATCGATTAAGATTGCTACTTTACCATCAACACTACCAACAATATTCATAACTTCTGCAACATTTGGACGTGGACGACGTTTATCGATTATAGCTATTGGAGCTTTTAAGCGATCAGCCATTTTACGTGCACGTGTTACACCACCGTGGTCTGGTGATACGATAACAACGTCTTCTGATTTGAAGCCTTTTGCTTTGAAATGATCAGATAATAGCGGTACACCGATTAAGTGATCCATTAAGATGTCGAAGAAACCTTGAATTTGTGGAGCATGCAAGTCAAGAACGATTGCACGAGTAGCTCCTGCAGTTTCTAGTAAGTTAGCCACTAATTTAGCCGTAATTGGTTCACGTGCACGTGCTTTACGATCTTGGCGAGCATAACCATAGTAAGGTAATACTACGTTTACTGTGCGCGCTGAAGCACGTTTCACGGCATCAACCATAATAAGTAATTCCATTAAGTTTTCGTTTACTGGAGCTGAAGTAGACTGTACGATAAATACGTCACACCCACGAATACTTTCCTCAATATTAATTTGAATTTCTCCATCACTGAAATGTTTAACGGAGCATTTTCCTAGCTCGACACCTACTTCTTTAGCAATTTCTTCAGCTAATGGTATATTCGAGTTTAATGAAAAGATTTTTAACTTTGAGTTGGCATATTGATACGGCATGATGGCCTCCTGGTAATTTTAATTATTTTAATTTTAGTTTGGTAACATAATTATCTTTGTTTTCTTGTCTAGAACGTGCAATTGCTAGTGCGTCAGCGGGTATGTCTTTTGTAATTGTTGAACCAGCTGCTACATATGAGCCTTTTCCTACCGTTACGGGTGCAACTAAATTAGAGTTACAACCCACAAAAGCATTATCTTCAATCACTGTTTTAAACTTGTTTTCACCATCATAATTGACAGTAATCGTACCGCAACCTATATTGACTTCAGTACCTACTTCAGCATCTCCTAAGTACGATAGGTGAGACACTTTACTACCATTATCTATCTTTGTTTTCTTCACTTCAACGAAGTTTCCAATTTTCACATGATCGCCCAAATCAGAATCTGGACGTATATGCGCAAATGGACCAACAGCTGTATCCTCACCGATAATGCTTTCACGTACTACAGAAGAATGGACAGTCGTACGATTTCCAATACGGCTATTTTGAATATGGCTATTTGGACCAATGATGCAATCTTCTCCAATGCTAGAAGCACCTTCAATGATAACACCTGGTTGGATAACTGTGTCTCGACCAATTTGTGCATCAACACTTATATATGTGTTATTAGGGTTAATAATCGTCACCCCATTACGCATATGTTGTTCGTTAATTCTAGCACGCATTGTTTCTTCAGCTTGAGATAAAGCAATACGGTCGTTAACACCAAGCGTTTCAGCAAAGTTTTCAGTTACATATGCCGCAACTACTTCACCTTGTTTTTGTAAAATTTCAATGACGTCAGGTAAATAGTATTCACCTTGCGCATTATCATTTTTCACAAGTTTCAACGCAGCAAATAACGCTTTATTATCAAAGCAATATGTGCCAGTGTTGATTTCTTTTACTTGTCGTTGTTCAGGTGTTGCATCTTTTTGTTCAACAATTTGAGCAACCTGTTGATCTGTAGAGCGAAGAATTCGGCCATAGCCAGTAGGATCTTCAGCGATAGCAGTTAAAATTGTTGCTTTTGCATGATTTGACTCATGATGCTCGAACAACGCTTTCATTGTTTCGGGGCGAATTAAAGGTGTATCCCCACAAATAACAATCGTTGTGCCTTCTAATTCTCCAAGGATCGGTTCCACCTGTTGAACGGCATGTGCAGTACCAAGCTGTTCAGCTTGTAATACATACTCACTTTTTTCACCAAGTTGTTCCTTTACCTTTTCAGCACCATAACCTACGATTGTTACTATACGTTCTACATCTAATGTTTGAATATGATCAACTACATGCTCAACCATTGGTTTTCCACAAACCGGATGAAGAACTTTATATAATTTGGACTTCATACGCGTACCTTGGCCGGCAGCCAGTATAACGGCATAAACATTCGTCATTTCGCAAGTCCTCCATTTTAGCTGATTTTCTCTTTTGACTATAAAGCAAATTTAGTTAATTTTCAAGACTTCCTCACTTGACAAAACTATGACAAACAATTTATTATTAAAATCTTTTGTTTTTTTATAAAAAAATTCCAGTAGCTATACTTTTAAGTAAAAACAAACTTTTTAATTAACAGTCTCCCAATAAAAAGCAATATTCAAATAATCTTTCCTAATCTGTCGCCTATACTCCTTTATATATATGCCTAAGAAATAAATTAAGTGTAAGTCTCAAAAAAACTCAAAAAAGAGGAATTATTGGATCTAACTCTTTCAGACAATTTCTCATTTTGTTGTATTACAAGTATGAAAATATATCAATTATCCCTTATCTTTGTAAGTTTCAGATTCTCATTCTATTTACTAAACTAGCAAACGAAAAGGTTTGATATATACAAAAAAGAGCCCATTCAATATGAATGGGCTCTAAATTTACGGGTTATTGAATTTCTTGGTGTTCTTCATAAACCGTCGCATCTTCATCACTCGACTCTTCATAAGCTTTAAGTACAGCTTCTTGAATTTTTGTACGAGTTCCAGAATTAATCGGATGTGCAATATCACGAAATTCTCCGTCTGGAGTGCGCTTACTAGGCATTGCTACGAATAGCCCTGCGTTACCATCAATGACGCGAATATCATGCACTACAAATTCGTTGTCAAGTGTGATGGAAGCAATGGCACGCATACGTCCATCAGTTTGTACACGACGTAATCTTACATCTGTAACTTCCATTCTCTCACCACCTCTCATCTAAGATGCCAAAATGACTCTATCTACTTTATTCTATGTAAATTTATAGATTCCTTCTTTTTCCTTATTTATTTTTTAAAAATTTAGAATGTTTACAATCCTATTATACATTAGTTACTAATTGACTTTAAATCACATATCTATTACGTCCAATTTTTACAAACAAAATGATTATATACAAAAAAAGACTATCAATGAGCTTACTAGCTCATTGATAGTCTTTTTATATTTCATCGTTTCTTAAAACTACTCTTTACTTAGTCAATTACTGCAATGACTTCAATTTCTACTTTAGCATCTTTAGGCAGACGTGCAACTTCTACTGTTGTACGAGCAGGTTTATGCTCTCCGAAGTGTGCAGCATATACTTCATTCATCGCTACGAAGTCATTCATATCTGCGATAAATACTGTTGTTTTAACTACTTTTTCTAAAGAAGTGCCTGCTTCTTTAAGAACTGCTTTTAGATTCTCAAAAACTTGGTTTGTTTGTTCAGTGATGTCACCATCTACAAACTCTCCGGCTGGTGTTAAAGGAATTTGACCTGAGCTATAAAAAACATTATTTAAAATCATACCTTGTACGTATGGGCCAATTGCAGCTGGCGCATTTTTTGTTGCTACTACTTCCATCTTTCATTTCCACCCTTCTAAAAATAGTTTCCCTCACTTAAAGCAATTGTACGATCCTTTTCATTCACTTCTTTTAATTTTACAAGTGAATAATAATCATCTACTAAGCGCTCGTCTAGATGTTCTGCCTCTACTAACACAGCGATGCCAGCTAGTGTACAGTCGAATTCTTCTAGCAAGTTTTTCATACCATTCATTGTACCGCCAACTTTCATAAAGTCGTCTGTAATAAGTACACGTTGGCCACTTTGCATGCTACGCTTTGATAGCACCATCGTTTGAATACGACGCGACGATCCAGATACATAGTTAATACTTACAGTGGAGCCTTCTGTTACCTTGTTATCACGACGTACTACAACTACAGGTACATTCAAATGTCTCGCAATAGCATGGGCAATTGAAATACCTTTTGTTGCTACTGTCATAATAACATCAATTTCTTTATCGCAAAATGCCGAAGCAAATACTTTTCCGACGCGATTCATTAATTCGGGATTACCGAGTAAATCTGTCATAAATAAATATCCACCTGGCAATAGTCGATCTGAATGACTTAACTCTTTTAAGAGCTCTTGCATAACTTCTTTAACAGCCTCTTCTGGCATTTTAGGAATATATTTTACTCCCCCAGCAGCTCCTGGAACAGTCACAAGAAGGCCAATCCCTCTTTCCTCAAATGTATCTTTAACAATCGATAAATCCTCACTAATAGAAGATTTGGCCGATTGATACAATTCTGCGAAAAACGTTAGAGGGATCAACTGCTGTGGATGCTCCAATAAATAATGCGTCATGTCTACAAGACGTTCGCTACGCTTCCATTTCATGAAATCCTCTCCTGAACACGAATGATTTATACAAAAAATACCACAATTATACGTATTTAATCAAGGGAATCGCGATCCCCAAGCATACGAATTGCATATACTTCATCACAAAAGCCTCTTAATCCATTGTAAATACGACTTACACGAGCCTCATTCTGCACGAGGCCAAACACCGTTGGACCGCTACCACTCATTAATACGGCATCCGCTCCAAAACGCTTCATTTGTTCTTTTATCACTGCTACTTCTGGATGCAATTTTAATGTAACCGTTTCTAGTACATTCCCGACAGTATCACAAAGTAATTCATAATCATCCTCTTCAATGGCTTGAATCATCTGTTGTGTATTCGGATGGACAACATCATCCATGTTTAAACCACCATAAACAGCCGCTGTTGAGACACCAATCGTTGGCTTAGCTAATACTACCCAGCAACTTGGAGGCGCAGAAATCGCCTGTATACGCTCTCCTCGACCTGTTGCAAGTGCAGTGCCACCGTAAACACAAAAAGATACGTCAGAGCCGATTTTAGCTCCTAATTCCGCTATTTCATCCATAGATAGGTTTAAATTCCATAATGTATTTAAACCTTTCAAAGTTGCGGCAGCATCGCTACTACCTCCAGCTAGTCCAGCTGCTACTGGAATATGTTTATCAATAGTAATAGATACACCTTTATCTATATTGTATGTATCTTTTAATAACTTAGCTGCTTGATAAGCTAGGTTTCTTTGATCATCAGGTACAAAACGATCTGTCGAATGAATTTTAATAAGCCCATCTTTTCTACTTCTAAGGCCGACTCTATCAGCGAGATCAACCGTTGTCATAATCATCTCTACCTCATGATAGCCATCGGGACGTTTGTAGAGTACATCTAATGTTAAATTAATCTTGGCAGGTGCTTTTACGTAAAGCATAACGCTGCCCCCTTCCTAGCAGGTTTTTATACAAAAAGTGATTCTATTATTCGTGCTTTTTTCACTGATTATTATTCTACCACAGGAAGACCTTTGTAAATAAGCTTCTACCTTTCCAATCGGGAGATTTTTATGCTCCTAAATCTTTATATTAAAAACGAAAAGCTACCTCACAGTTGAAAGCTCAAGCTGTGGGGCAGCCAATTGTCAGTTCATCAATTTTGGACAATCATCAATCTACTTTGTTTTTGCTTCTTCAGCTAATTGCTGTTGTGCCATTTCGATTGCTCTTTTGACCATATTACCGGCATCTCGTGATTTGATCCCGCCCCATCCTTCTCGCTCTACTACATCGTAAAATCCAAGGTCTTTTGCGATTTCTTCTTTCAAACGATCCGACATGATACGTTTTCTCGCCATTCGAAATTCCTCCTTAGATGACTGACTGTTATAGTATGTTCAATAAAAAAACAAAAACACTCATAAAATATTCTTACGCAAAGAATACGTTACAAGTGTCCGAAAAAAATATTCGATTATAAATGCACTTACTTGGCAATGACCAATTCTTTGATGTCATCGTCAAATGTAATCTCTACTGCTTCTGTTAAAATATCTGTGTAGCTGTAAGAAACTCGCTCAAAGGCGTTTTCATCTTGATCAAGATCAACTACAAATACTGCGCGATATGTTTCACGTAATATTCCAGCGCGCTCAACCGTTTTCTTGCGACCACCGTTTGCTTTTAATTGCAAACGTCTACCCAAATGACAATCTAACGACTTCTTAATGTCGGCTAAAGTTTTTGGCATTTTCGCTTACACCTCACTATAAACCATTATACATGAGGATGTTTAATTCGTCAAGTTAAATAAATTATTTTATCAATCCATCTTAGTGATGTCAATTGTTTTTTATTCGAAAATCTATATTTTTTTTACGAGTGTGCTAAGAATGTAACAGAAACGTTTATTGACGGAAGGTAGGATAAAGTGCATCAGCCAATTGACCAAACTCAATAATAGACAAAGTTTCACCACGGCGCGTTGGATCAATACCACACTCAGCTAGTGCTTCCAGAATTTTTTCTTTCTTTTCTTTACCTTTTGGCAACTGTGATTGTAAGTTATTTAATATAGTTTTACGACGTTGCGCAAAAGAACTTCTCGATACTTCAAATAAGAATTCTTCATCGATTACATGCACTGGTGGCTCTGCATGACGAGTTAGGCGAATAACAGCTGAATCTACATTCGGCTGTGGCATGAAGACAGTTTTCGGTACAGTCATCACTACTTCAGCCTTCATATAATATTGGATAGCAATCGAAAGTGAACCATACGCCTTTGTACCAGGATTTGCAGAAATACGATCTGCCACTTCTTTTTGCATCATCACAACCATACCGCGTATAGGTAATTTCTCCATTAATAATTTTAGTAAAATAGGAGTTGTTACGTAATAAGGTAAATTTGCTACTACCATAATGTCTTTATACTTCGCAAATTCCGAACTTAACTCCTCAGCTACATTCGCTTTTAAAATATCCGAATGAACAACTTTCACATTATCATATGGGCTTAATGTATCTTCTAGAACCGGTAATAAACGTTGATCAATCTCAAATGATACGACCTGTCCTGCAGAGCGAGCTAAATGCTCCGTCAGAGCACCTATACCTGGGCCAACCTCAATTGCCACACTATCTTCTGTTAAATCAGCGTAGCTCACAATGTTACGAAGAATATTAGGGTCAATTAAAAAATTTTGCCCTAAACTTTTTTTGAATGAAAAACCATATTTCTTTAAAATTTCTTGCGTGCGTAAAGGCGTTGCAATATCTTTATGCATTTTGTTCCTCCTGATTTATCTGTGCAATCGCTTCACCGAATTGCTCTAAAGTTATTTGAAACATTTGTAATCGCTTGTGCAATTGTTTGCCGTTAGTTGAACCTATATTTAATAACTCACCTAAACGTTCTCTACGTGCTTTCGCATTAGGATGTGACAGTAGCTGAGCTACAATTAAATCATCTAATGTGATAATCTGCACGTCCTCTGATGCCACTCTAGGTGTATAAACGTTTGAGAGGGCATAACGGATATCACTGTCTTTCGCATGTTCTATACCAAGACTTTTTCCGTTTTTAGCAATAGTTTTCTTTTTCGGCAAAAACGCATGTTTTACATCTGGCACTCTTTGTTCAATAATTGCCCGAATACGTCTCCCTGGATAATCCGGATCCGTAAAGACGATAACTCCCCTTTTTTCTTGGGCATGTTGAATTCGTCGTAGAACTTCCTCTGAAATAGCAGAACCGTTCGTTTCGATTGTATCTGCATGAACAGCCCGTTTAATTGCTGTCGTATCATCTTTTCCTTCAACCACAATAAATTCTTTTATTTCCACGGATACCTTATCCTCTTTTCTAAAACGTCCTTTGACTATTTTACTGCTATATTACTTATATTGTACAGTAGCTTAAGTAAGAAGGCTCGTTTTCAATCAGTAAGAGTGTCCCTATAAAAAAAGCTTTCCTTACAATTGCAAGGAAAGCTTTTCATATCTATATGTTAAACGACATGTATTAGTTTAATACTTTTATTTTAACTCTTTTGCGACCCCAATTATAAACAGACTGCTTATTTGAAATAAAGACATCGATCTTACTCCCTTTAATTGCACCGCCAGTATCCCCAGCAACCGCATAACCGTAATCTTCTACCCAAACTTTAGAACCTAATTTAATAACCTTTGGATCAACCGCAATTACTTTTATATTTGGATTCTTGCGTAAGTCGATACCTGTAGCCGTTTTACCCGAACAACCATTACAGAAAGCAGTGTAAGCTGTAGCTGTTACATACATAGTTCGACCACTAGACGGCTCATCTGAACGAGATGGTGTCTTAGGTTTTGAAACTTTTTTAATTGATGTTAAATATTTTGATGAAACATAGCCCGTTTTACTTTTATATTTCACCTTATACCAAGAGCCTTTTTTGCCTTTGTACGTCACTTTTTTACCTTTAGGAATCGTCAGAAGCACTTTATATTTTGTGCTTGCACCTTTTCGTAAATTAAGACGACCTTTAGTTTTATAGGTTTTGGCTTTGCTAACTTGTGTAATTTTCATATTGCTAACGTCAGTTGTGGAGCCTTTAGAGCCTTCCACCACATCGGTGACTTTTTGTACTCGAACATCATCAAAAGCCGTTGTGTTAGGTGTTTTAGCTAGCGCCTTAGTGTCTTGTTGAGCGCGTCCTATCTCGCCTGACTCAACTATTGGTTGCTTTAAAAAGTCAGCGACCGTAGTCGAAGTGGTTCCTGCTATCTTGTTACTACCATCACCTTGGATGGTTAAATTTAATGCCTGTTCATACGAATTTGTATTATTATTTTTAAAATTCGTATTCACTGAGGTTTGTATTATATCATTGTCAGATGATTTAACTCCAACAATATTGTTTTGTGCTGTAACTTCTTGATGGTCACCGTTTGCCACGGCTGTGTTTGTACTTTCGAATAAATTCGAAGCTACGAAAGCAATTACTAGTGCGATTGATAATACCATCATCACTGTTTGCTTATTCCTCAATGATCTTGAGAACAGGTTTTTCATGGAATTTTTTGTCATGAAAAACGCCTCCTTATCACTCGTTGGATTATATAGACCTTCTTTTTAGCTGTCAACACCTAAGATTTTTTCCTAATTTTGACAACGAAGCAAGTTTTCCTATCCGAAGTAAGGGAGGCGACCTTGCATTTTATTTTGTAATTTTATAAAAACGGTGGGCATTGGCAGTTGTTGCCGATGCTACTTCTTCTACCGATATTTCCTTTAGGCGCGCTATTTCTTCCGCTACTAGCGGTACTAAAGATGGCTCATTTCTTTTACCTCGATGTGGGTGAGGTGCCAAGTAAGGAGCATCTGTTTCAATCATCAAATACTCAAGTGGAATTTCTGTTGCAACTTCTTTTGGTTTTTTGGCATTTTTGAAAGTAACGGGACCGCCTAAGCTAATCATGAAATTCATGTTAATACACTCTTTTGCAATTTCTACACTTCCGCTATAACAATGCATAACTCCACCCGTAATTTCTGCATGTTCTTCTTTCAAAATGCGCACACAATCTTCTGTTGCATCACGATTATGAATAACAATTGGTAAATCCAATTTTTGTGCCAATCGAATTTGTTTACGCAATAATTCCTGCTGTATTTCCTTTGGAGATTTATCCCAATAATAATCAAGTCCTGTTTCACCGATTGCTACTACCTTTGGATGAGCTGCTAATTCCTCAATCCATTGTAAATCCGCTTCTGTGCAGTCAATTGCATCTACAGGATGCCAACCGATTGCTGCATACAAAAATGGATATTCATCAATCAATTCCATTGCCTTCTCAATTGTTGGTCTGTCAAAACCTACGACAACCATTTCTTTTACATCAGCATCTAATGCGCGTTGGATCACTTCTTGTAAATCCTCTTCGTATTGGTCAGCATTTAAATGCACATGTGTATCGATAAACATCGTCATTCTCCTCACAGTAGTTTTATTTTAGACAAAGAACAGATTTCAGAGTTGTCATTCATATTACAATTTGATTACAAGGCTCTCCGGATTATTTCATTAACCATTAAAAGGGATATTTATGGGTATAAAAATATCACCGTGTTATTTTTATACTAATAACAGATCTCTGAAATGCAGTTCCACAAAAAAATATCATATCCATAAATAGAACCAAGAGCCTACTATTTCATACAGTAGGCTCTTGGTTTTTCAGTAAACTTAAGAAAAATCGCGATATTTAAGGAAATTTAGACTTCCTTCATTATCAATAAGATGATTCTTTAGTTGTTATTAAATTTTTATTTTACTTTTGCGCCGTTTTCTAGTTTTTCATCGACAGTCGCTAAAGTTAAAATACCATCTTTACTTCCTGCCAAAACCATACCTTGAGAAAGTTCACCACGAAGTTTTACTGGTTTTAAGTTAGCAACAACGATTACTTTACGCCCAACTAATTCTTCCGGTTTGTAATACTCCGCAATACCCGATACAACTTGGCGTTGCTCATATCCTAGCTCTAATTGTAATTTTAATAATTTATCTGCTTTTGGCATTTTTTCGCATGCAATGACAGTTGCAACACGAAGATCCACTTTCATGAAATCTTCAAAAGAAATTTCAGGTACATCTTCTTCTTTTTTTGCTACCGCATCTTTTTTAGGTTCTTCAATTGGCTTAACTGAACCTTGCATTTGTTCGCGAATATAGCCAACTTCTACTTCATTATCTAGACGAGGGAAAATTGGCACACCTTTTTCGATGACTTTTTTACCAGATGGTATTGCACCAAATGTATCTAGTGTATCCCAAGCTAATAATTCTTCATCTAATCCAAGCTGTTCCATAATTTGCTTTGGTGCAATTGTCATAAATGGTTGAATCATAACAGCAATTTGTCGTAAGCTTTCTGCTAAATTAGCCATTACAGTTGCTAATTGACCTTTTAGTGCTTGATCTTTCGCTAATACCCATGGTGCTGTTTCATCAATATATTTATTTGTACGTGAAACTAATGCCCATACGTCAGAAAGAACTACACTAAATTGCATTTTTTCCATGTTTTCTTCATATTTCACTTTTGTATCCGTAGCTTGTGCGATTAATGCTGCATCAAATTCTGTTGGTTCTAAACCTTCAGTCGGTATATGTCCATCGAAATACTTGTTCATCATAGAAATAGTTCGGTTTAATAAGTTACCAAGATCATTAGCAAGATCAAAGTTTGTGCGTTCTACAAATGATTCTGGTGAGAATACCCCATCTGATCCAAATGGTAACTCACGTAGTAAGAAGTAACGTGTCGCATCTAATCCATAACGCTCAACTAACATTTCAGGATATACAACATTACCTTTAGATTTCGACATTTTACCATCTTTCATCATGATGAAACCATGTGCAAACACTTTTTTAGGTAATGGTAAATCTAAAGCCATTAAGAAGATTGGCCAATATATAGTATGGAAACGTACTATATCCTTACCAACTACATGTACATCTGCTGGCCAGTACTTTTTAAATAATGTATCGTCCTCAGATAAATAACCTAACGTTGTAATATAATTTGTTAAAGCATCAACCCACACATAAATAACATGCTTTGGATCTCCAGGAACTTTAATTCCCCAGTCAAAAGAAGTACGAGAAACAGATAGGTCTTCTAAACCAGGTTTGATAAAGTTATTAATCATTTCGTTTTTACGAGACTCTGGTTCGATAAATTCAACATTATCCTCATAATATTTCAAAAGGCGATCAGCGTATTTCTTCATATTAAAGAAGTACGATTCTTCTTTTACTTTATGAACAGGGCGACCGCAATCAGGGCAGTTACCATTATCCAATTGTGACTCAGTAAAGAATGATTCACACGGCGTACAATACCAACCTTCATATTCCCCTTTGTAAATATCACCGTTGTCTAAGAATTTTTGGAAAATCTTTTCGACAGCGTCTGTATGACGTTTTTCTGTTGTCTGGATAAAATCGTCATAAGAGATGTCCATTAACTTCCAAACAGCTTTTGCTGATTCAGCAATTTCATTCACATATTGCTGTGGTTCTTTACCTGCCTCAGCTGCTTTTTCTTGAATTTTTTGCCCATGCTCGTCCATACCCGTTTGGAAACGTACGTCATATCCTCTCAAACGTTTATAGCGTGCGATCGTATCAGAAGCTACAGTTGTATATGCAGTTCCAATATGAAATTTACCACTAGGGTAATAAATAGGTGTTGTTATATAGAATGTTTTCTTTTGATTGTCCACGAAAACTTCCTCCAGTGTTCTACAGTATACTTTCTATTCTAACCAAGTACGAAAAACCTTTCAATCAAAGTTTATTAAATGACTTTTTGACGAAAAATGTCGAATATTACATTTCGAATTCAAGATACTTAAATATAGCAAAAAACTCATGCTATTTATGCTTTTTCGAGGAAATTAATCAAATTCGTATGTAAATTCTACTTAAAGAACGGAATATATTTGAAATAAAATATCATTTTTCAAACAAAAATAATTGACGTTTATGGCATTAGTTGGTATGATATTCAACAGACACAGAATATATGTCGAAATTTGACGAAAAATAATAATAATATAGGAGGAATTCTTGTCATGAAATCTACTGGTATCGTCCGCAAAGTTGATGAATTAGGTCGCGTGGTTATTCCTATCGAACTTCGCCGTACTCTAGGCATTGCAGAAAAAGACGCTCTTGAAATCTACGTTGATGATGATAAAATCATCTTAAAAAAATACTTACCTAATATGACTTGCGCTGTAACAGGCGAAGTATCTGATGATAACTTCCGTCTTGCTGGTGGTAGCTTAATCCTAAGCCCTGAAGGCGCTGAAATCCTTGTAAAAGAAATCCAATCTAAATTAACTAAATAATTTAGAGGATTTAATTATATTCGAGTAACAAGTTATACAATAACAAATAGATTATTACCTATCTTGTTTTTCAAATGTGATTTCATATATAGAAAACATCCGAAATATTCGCCATTTCGGATGTTTTTTTAATTAACAGATCTTATTATTCCACATGATAGGCTTGATACACTTCTCGCTTTGCAAGACCTCTTACTTTCGCCACTTCTTTAATAGCATCTTTAGAAGATAGTTGCTGTTCTTCTATTAGCTTATTTATGTGATCGACAACCGTTAGCTCATCCCACCAAGCTGCTTCCTCTTCTTCATCAGCATTTACATTACCTTCTAAAACAATACAAAATTCTCCGCGAATTTCACTTTCAACTGCCCACTCTAATGCTTCATCAATTGTACCTCTTAAAAACTCTTCGAATTTCTTCGTCAATTCACGTGCTAAAACAATTCGACGATTACCAAGAATCGTTTGCATATCCTTTAATGTATCTTTCAAACGGTGAGGAGCTTCATAAAATAGAATCGTCTCTTGTCTCTTACTTAATTTTTCTAAAGCTTCTTTTCGCTCCTTCTTTTGACGACTCAAAAATCCATAGAAGAAAAATGGTTGAGGGATTAAACCTGAAGCTATTAAAGCGGTGATAGCCGCATTAGCACCAGGTATCGGTACGACCGCAAAGTCTTCTTCAATTGCCTTTGCAGCAATATCTGCACCCGGATCTGAAATACACGGTAGTCCTGCATCACTTACTAATGCTACTGTTTTACCTTCACGTAAATAATTAAGAAGCTTTTCACCACCATACTCTTTGTTGTGGTCGTGGTAACTAACAAGAGGTGTATCAATTTCAAAGTAATTACAAAGTTTCTTAGTATTACGCGTATCTTCTGCTGCGATGACATCCGCTTCTTTTAGGATACGAATAGCCCGCATAGTCATGTCTTCTAAATTGCCAATAGGTGTAGCGACTAAATATAAGCAACTCGTATTTTCATGCATGGTACTTTTTTGTGATTTCACAGTTCTCCGCTCCTTATATGGTCTATCTTCTGTTTACGTGTTAATTGTTTAAATGCGTATTCAGCTCGCATCGCTTCTTGCTTTGTCTCATATTCTTCAAAGTAAATGCAACGTACAGGTAAACGTGCCCTTGTATACTTGGCACCTTTTCCTTGATTATGCACGCCAAGTCGATGTTCTAAATCATTTGTGTAACCTGTATAGTAAGTCCCATCACCACATTCTAGTACATACATGAGATGCTTATTGTTCTTTTCCATATAGCATCTCTCTCACTTCAGCTGTATATTCACCATCTTCTCCATATACATAAAGTGGGGGTAAAACTTTTAAATCTGGCTTGCCATCTTTAATTCCTTCTATTAATAATGTATTTGCTTCTTTACCAGCTTTCGGATAAACAAAGCGGATGCGTTTGGGTTCCAATCGATTTGCACGCATCGCCGTTATAATATCAAGTAAACGACTCGGACGATGGACAAATGCTGCCTTTCCACCTTGCTTTAACAATTTACTTGCGGAATAAATCATTTGATCTAATGTTAAATGGATTTCATGTCTAGCAATCGCGACATGCTCCTTCAAGTTTTTATCACTCGCTTCATGCGCAGGGAAATAAGGTGGATTACATGTCACAACATCATACTTTTCCGCGCCTAAAACAGATGCAATTGTCTTCACATCACCTTGCATAATCTCAATTTGTAGTTCTAATTTATTATAATGAACACTTCTCTTGGCCATATCAACAAGACGATCTTGCAATTCTACGCCAGTAATATGCCCTTTTGTCCGAGCACTCAAGAACAACGGAATAGCTCCATTACCAGCACATAAATCAACAAGCTTTCCCCTTTGATAAGGTACATTCACAAACTTTGCAAGCAACACTGCATCAAGAGAAAATGAAAACACCGACGGACTCTGGATAATGCGTAATTCCTCTGCTAAAAGATAATCGAGTCTCTCATCTTCTTTCAACCACTGTTCCATATAATTACCTCCAACATAGCAAAAGACTGACCTCCACTTTTTAAAAAATGGAATCAGTCTTTGTTTAGCCGTTTTGTTTATTTAAAAATGATAGGCAGAATAAACAATCCTCACCTTTACGTGATCCTCCAAAATGGACATGACATACATGGTATCCTTCATGATAAAGTCTTGCCAAGTTATCATAACCCTCACCGACATCAATGATTTCTACTTTTTTCGCCGAAACGTCTTTAACAACCTTCCCCTCAGGTTTAGAAGAGAGTACTTCCTCTAGACGTGTGCGAAGATGACGATTCTCCATTTGGAGTGTTTGATGCTCTTCCATCATGAGTGCAACGAATTTCTTCAGTGCCTCAAATTGTTTTTGCATCGATTCTAGCTGTTGTTCGAACTCCATAACAGTATCTAAGAAATTACGGTCCTCCACTCAAGCCACCTCATTATTTCCACTATTGGACAGAACTTTTTTCGTGTTGTAAAATTTCTTCCAATGTATAATCCAAAATACGTTGTTGCTCAGAAAGCTCTACTTGTAGCACGCGTTCTAATATATTCATGCCTACTACTTTTCCACTACCATCTGGTGTTGTAATTACAGCACCAATATCAGGCATTTGCTCCCTTGCTTCTTCATACTCGTCGTTTTCATATTTCAAGCAACACATTAAACGACCACATAACCCTGAAATTTTAGAAGGGTTAAGCGATAAGTTTTGATCTTTAGCCATTTTTATAGAAACTGGCTCAAAATCACCTAAAAATGTAGAACAACATAACATCCTTCCACACGGACCTATACCACCAAGCATCTTCGCTTCATCTCTCACACCAATTTGACGAAGTTCGATTCGTGTGCGGAAAATAGCAGCTAAGTCTTTTACTAACTCTCTGAAATCTACTCGACCTTCCGCTGTAAAATAAAAAATAATTTTATTGCGGTCAAATGTATATTCAACATCAACTAATTTCATTTCTAGTTCATGTTCTGAAATTTTTTCTGTTGCCGATTCAAAAGCACGTTTAGATTCTATAGCATTTTCTTCAACTTGGAATCGGTCGCGTTCATCAGCTGGGCGTACGACTTGCTTTAATGGTAGTACAACATCGCTTTCTCCTACTTGTTTCATTGGAACAACAACTTTGCCATACTCAATACCACGCGCAGTTTCGACAATTACATATTGACCCTTACTTAATAAAAATTCCCCAGGATCAAAATAATATATTTTACCCGCTTTTTTAAAGCGGACACCAACTACATTATACAAAGGATTTTCCCTCCTGCAGATTCAGCATAAGCTGCTCCATCATCAGCGTTCGGTTCATGTTGCGCTGTAATTGCTGACGAGCTTGTAATATCGCTTGTAACTGCGTCGATAAACGAGCATATGTCGTCTGCAATGCAACTTTCTTCCAGTACGATAACCAATCCGGATACGTACACACTGCTTCGGGATTTGCTTTAATCGCAACAATGTCACGAAATGCAAATAGCAGTAAATCTAATGCCAACTCCATTTGCTCTTTCTCTTTAAATAGCGGCAGCCAATCTTCATGTACTGATAACATAGATTCATGCACATTAGTAAAGGTTGCTTCAACCAATTTTAACACTGTTTTTCGGGCCTGCGCAAACTCATCGTCTTTTGATAGAGAAAAAGCTTCCTCTAAATCGCTTGTCACCATGCTAACCGTAGCAGCCATTGAAAGCGTAATGCCCTCTGCTACAAGCTCTTTAATCATAGTGTCTTTCGATATTCCTTGAAACTTTATATGCTGGCAACGTGAACGAATAGTCGACAACATAGCATTTATATTATCTGTAATGAAGATTGCCGTCACAATACCTTCAGGCTCTTCAAGAAATTTTAATAATTTATTGGCAGATTGCGGATTTAGACGGTCAGCCTCATGAACGACATATACTTTCCGCCCTGCTTCTAAGCCTGTCTTATTCATTTCATGTAACAAAGCCTCGATGGCTGCTACTTTAATAAATTGACCATCCGGGTATATTTGGTGGAAATTTGGGTGATTTCCTGATTTAATACGCTGACAATTTCGACATGTTTCACATGGAACATTTTTCCGAGGTTCCTCACAAAACATTAATTGCACAAAGAAATGCATTATAGCTTCAGTTCCAGAGCCTTTTCCACCTTCAAATATGTAAGCATGACCCAGTCTTTTTTTATCGAAAATTGTTTGGAGCTGCTTCATCACTACAGGTTGTAATTTCAGTAGCTCTTCAGCTGTCTGCACCATCATTCATCACCTTTTCATTGTTTGAAAAAATCCCGTGCTCCGGGGTTCCGAAAGGCACGGGGTTTATTTACGTATATAAGTTGATTAACAACCCTTTAATTTCGCCTATTTTACTTAATAAGTCAACGGAGTCTTTCTCCTGGTCTAAAATGTCCTCTGTCAATTCGATAAGCTTTTCATCAATTGTTGATACTACTTTCAATCGTCGACCTTCACCAAAACGATTCCATGTATGCGATTGTTTAAGCTCCATACCATAATCAACTGCCTCTTGTAAGAAGCGTTTTACAAGCATTTTAAATTTAGCTAAGTCACGTAAATTACGAGATTTGGCAATGCGATCGCCAGCTGTCGAAATATCACCTAATAGTCTTGTTAGTTGCTCTGTTTGCAATCGCTGCCCCTGCTTCACTACTACATCACCAAAACGTGTTACGGGTTGATGATTTTGTAGTGGCTGACGTGATTGATCTAAGCCAGTTCGTAAGTCTTGATTAATTTTCAATTACCAGTCGCCTCCACTACTAGAAATGGTGGAACTGTTCAATCGGTAATACGAAAACGGTAGCTCCCCCAACCTCAACTTCTACAGGATATGGGATATACGAATCCGCATTCCCACCCATCGGTGATATTGGTGCTACCATTTGCTCACGAGCACGACAATTATCACGAATGATATCTAAAGCTTTTGGAACCAATGAATCTTCAGTACCTATAAGGAATGTCGTATTTCCTGAGCGCAGGAATCCTCCAGTACTTGCCAATTTTGTTGCACGAAACTCATTTTTCGTCAAAGCGTTTGAAAGACGGTTACTATCCTGATCTTGTACAACTGCTACAACTAATTTCATCGGCACTCACCCCTTAATTAAATAGGTTCTTTAAATAATTATAACACAAACAAGCTAATTTCTTCATTTTCTTTATAATTCATTTTTCAAAATTTCCCAAACGCTCTCCACTACTTCATCTAAACTTTTACTTGCATCTATTATACGAAAACGTTCTGGATTTTGATCGGCTAATATTTTATAAGCTTCACAAACTTTTGTATGGAATGCTAAGCTCTCCACATCTAAACGGTTTATCTCACGCCCACTATGCGCATTAATTCGTGCAAGACCCACTTCTGGTTTCAGATCAAATAATATCGTCAAATCAGGCATTCTATCCCCAATAGCAAACTCATTGATAGAACGCACCCCTTCCATTCCAAGACCTCTGGCATGTCCCTGATAGGCTAATGAAGAATCTATAAAACGATCACATAAGACCGGGATGCCTAAAGCTAAAGCTGGTTCTACCTTTTCCGCAAAATGCTGGCTGCGAGCAGCTGCATATAATAGAGCCTCCGTCCGTGCATCCATTGCTGTATGGGCAGGATTTAAAATGATATCGCGAATCTTTTCAGCTATTTCGTTGCCTCCAGGTTCACGGGTTGCAACGAACTTCTTGCCCTCCCTTTCTAGCCTTTCAACGACCATTTTCAAAACCGTAGTTTTCCCTGCTCCTTCTGGTCCTTCAAATGTTATAAATAAATTTTTCTTCATTATTATATGTTCCTCCGATAACGGATTAGTTTCGATTAATTTCGATTAACTCTATTATACAATATCTATTCTTAAAACCCGTCACTCATTCGTAATTTCACCAATCAAAAAGTTTAATTACACATTAGATAAATTTTAAAAACACCCTATTCAATATTTTAGAACCTTTATTAATTACTCTTCATTTTTTTATGAGATGAAAATCTTTTACTCATAGTTAATACAAATACTTTCATATCGTTTAATCCATAATGCAACGGGTATTTTAATAGCCATCTATATATAATGTATTAAAACAAGTAATTATTATTCTCAATTAAAATAGTCAAAATCACTAATCTCTTTCTATAAATAAAACTATTCAACTCCCCCCTACCAAATTGTACATATTACACTACTACATTATATTAGGCTTTTCAGACTTAATACCACAAATTGAAATGTTTTAAACAACCTAAAAAGCTTTAAGCGAATTTATCATCTACTTAAAGCTACTCTTTTAACATATTACTGGGTGGCATAACCCCATCTACAATAATGGCGAACCTTGTCATACCTATTGTTGATTCATCTGTAATGTTATTACTAAGTCCGTTATAGCTTTATCGTTCATTAATGTTTTCTGCAGAACTAGAGGATACAAAACTTCTTATAATACTTAATCAACTTCAATACCCCTATTTTGGGATAAGTAATCAAGTTAATTTTTCGCAAGTAGTTTTCTCCACATATGAACTTCCTGAGTTATCAATTTTTTCATGGACCACAATTGTAATGATGATATTACTTTATCCATACCATCTAATCCAACGATTACTGCTTTATTCGTAATAGCAATAATAACTAGCCTTGCCCAACATCAATATGGAGTAGTACCTAATACTCGGTAGGAATCCAGTTTGAGTCTCTATTGATTCAACTGATTTAGTTAAACAAAGATCCATCAATTTGAATACACAAAGAAAGCAACTACAGATAAGCTTGTTTTTACCATAAAGGAAAAATCGCTAAGGCTAGCGTAAACAATCTATTTGATGAATGTAATATATTTTTCAAAAACAATAAAAAAAGCACAACTGATTAAATCAGTTGTGCTTTAATGTGCCTAGCAACGTCCTACTCTCACAGGGGGAAACCCCCA
>NZ_LILB01000007.1:54645-72726 GCF_001274945.1 Viridibacillus arvi
CCATAAAAGTAGTTTGAAAGCTCATTAGCTTTGCTAGCGTATCATCCGAAGATGATATCTATTTTTGTTTTAATCCACCAACAGAGTTGATGTTCAAAACTATTTATTGATTAACGTCTTGCATGTTCAGTTTTCAAGGTTCATTGTGTTGAGTCGATATCTAGTCGACTCCTAATATTATATCAGGATAACATTTCGTTGTCAACAACTTTTTAAAATTTCTTTTTTAGTTGTCGTCCTGATAAGTTGCTTCATTTCAGTAGCAACCTTTATATTATATCAACCTCACTTCTCAGTGTCAACAACTTTTTTGAAGTTGTTTTAAAGTTGATGTGTCACTTAAATTAGCAACCTAACTAATATAACACGCTTTATAAGCGTGCGCAAGTGCTTTTTAAAAAAAGTTATAGTAAATTGAAATTGCTAATACAGAGGCTACTCCTGGTATACCTAATAACGCAACCAACAAGCTAGAGAAAAAGTTGATAGGAACAAACAATCCTGCAAAACCTAATAAATAATGTAGTGCGAACAATAGTACAAAAGAAAATGCTATACGAAACCAAAAAATTGATAGCCACTCAACTGCTTTACCCCAGTGCTTTCTCGTTCTCATTAATAGGAAGAAAAAAAACAACACCCCTACGAAACCAACAATCGGTTTCCACATCATATATATCCAACTCCTTTTAAGATAGTAGTGATATATATGATTGGGATGCTGTTTTTAATTCATTTTCTTAATAAGATTTTTCGAATACGCGCTTCTTTAAATAGATAGAAGTGTTTACTTTCGGCAATTTTACGCTGCGCGATTGTATCTAGATCATAATCATCTAGTAAACCTTCAATTTCTTGCGTCTGCTGCCAATCTTCTTTAGTTTCTCTCATAAGAACCACTAGCTTCTCATCAAACTCTTGACGCAGCTTTTGTTTACGAAAAAACATCATGTTCGCCCCTTACTTCACAGTTCACGTCTTCCTTCTAACGCTTTTGATAAAGTTACTTCATCAGCATATTCCAAATCGCCACCTACAGGTAAACCATGAGCTATACGAGTTGTACGTATACCCGACGGTTTCACTAAGCGCGAAATGTACATTGCAGTAGCTTCACCTTCTATAGTAGGGTTTGTAGCTAAAATCAATTCTTGTACTTGATCATCTTGCAATCTTTTCAATAAAGTAGGTACATTAATGTCTTCTGGGCCTATACCGTCCATCGGTGAGATTGCACCATGAAGTACATGATATAGTCCGTGATAGTCACGCATTTTTTCCATGGCGATCACATCTTTAGGATCTTGAACAACACAGATCGTCGAAGCATCTCGTTGTTTATCCTGACAAATATGACACGGATCCACATCAGTAATATGACCACAAACTGAACAATAAGTTAAATTACGTTTAGCATCAACTAACGCTTTCGCAAAAGATAGAACGGTATCTTCTTTCATTGTTAACACAAAAAACGCCAGACGAGCCGCGGTTTTCGGCCCGATACCTGGCAATTTCATAAAACTATCGATTAGTTTTGATATCGGTTCAGGGTAATGCATATCAATTCCTCCTAGAACATGCCGGGAAGGTTCATGCCTTTCGTGAATTGTCCCATTGTAGCATTTGTAGTTTCGTCTACTTTTTTGATTGCTTCGTTTGTAGCAATGATAATTAGATCTTGTAACATTTCAATATCTTCTGGATCTACTACTGATTCATCAAGAATAACGTCAGTTACTTTCTTCTCACCAGATATAACTACTTTCACCATACCACCACCAGCTACACCTTCAAACACCTGAACAGCTAGTTCTTCTTGAGCTTCCATCATTTTCTTTTGCATTTTTTGCATTTGTTTCATCATGTTATTCATATTTCCCATACCACGCATATTAGTTTCCTCCTCAAAATAATTAAAATTTACTCTTCTAGTATTTCTACAAAACCTTTACCAAAAAGCTCCTCTGCTTTTGCGACAAGCGGGTCCTCAGAAGGAATTCGCTCCTCCACAAAAAGAGGTTCTGTCATTTCGTTTACATTATCTGCAGGTGTTTCTTCTAATGAATGCACCTGTTTGTCCAGACCATGCTGACGAATGAAGTCTGCACGTATTTTCAGCCAATTATCCTCGGGCACTACTACAATTTCATAGGCCACACCCGTTAACGGTTGTAAGATTGTAGACATCGCTGAAAATGTACCATTATTAGTACCTATAGTGCAATAAACTCCCTGCTTTAATTTTAACACAAACGCATTAGAAGATGCTGCCACAGGTTCAGCGTCTTCCAAAAGCGCTGATTGCGATTTTTGAAGCTGATTCAGCACATCAGACCACGCTGATTTTATCATTTGCAAATCTTTTTTCGTTGCTACTTTAAGTACTTCTTGGATACGTCCAACATTAATTTTCATACCACTATCTACTTTTGGTCGTTGTCGTTGCTGGGCAGGTGTTGCATTGTGTTGTTGTTGGCCGCCCTGTTGTAATTGGTGAACAATTTGTTCTAATGAGGCAATCTTCGCTTCAAGACCTGCAACATTAGGTGATTCACCGATAGATTGCAACTGTGGACTATTCGCTTGAGTATGTGCTTGAATAATAGGTTGACCTGGAGCAAATTGTGCCATTTTCAACATGGCCGTTTCTAAGTAAATTTTGGAGTGATGTGAAAAGCGCATCTCTTGTTGTGTCTTTGAAAGGATATCAACATAACCATATAGTGTATCCGTGGTAAATTGGTTGGCTAGAGTTTTGAACTTTTCATCTGACGAAGCAAGCTCAAGTAGATCCTCTAAATCAGGAGCTGTTTGAATTAGTAATAAGTCACGGAAAAATGTGATAAGATCCTCTGATAAACGAACTGCATCTTTTCCTTCACTCATTAGCTTTTCCAAAAGCGCTAATACTTGTGCAATATCTCTGTCTCCTAATGCTTTTGCTAAATCATAGAAGACTTCCTGACTTATAGAGCCTGTCACAAATAGCGCATCCTCTAGTGTTAACTTGTCCCCACTGAAAGATACAACTTGGTCCAGCATACTCAACGCGTCGCGCATACCTCCGGCAGCAGATTGAGCGATGACTTTTAACGCTTGCTCTTCATACTGTAGGTCTATATCTTCTAAAACAATTTTCATACGTTCTAACAAATCAATAGAAGAAAGCCGTTTAAAATCGAATCTTTGACAACGTGAAATTATCGTAGCCGGCAGCTTATGTGGCTCCGTCGTTGCCAATATGAAAACAACATGAGCAGGTGGTTCTTCTAAAGTTTTAAGTAAAGCATTAAACGCACTTGTAGATAACATATGAACTTCATCAATGATGTACACTTTAAAACGAGCGCTTGCAGGTGCAAAGCGTACTTTTTCAATAATCTCACGCATTTCTTCAACGCGAGAGTTAGATGCAGCATCAAATTCAATGACGTCAGGATGTGACCCATTTGTAATACTAATACATGTTGCACATGTATTACACGGTTCCTCGGTTGGTGCATGCTCACAATTTAATGCTTTTGCAAATATTTTCGCCGTACTTGTTTTCCCTGTACCTCGAGGACCAGAGAATAAATAAGCATGCGTAGTTTTATTGGCAAGGAGAGCATTTTGGAGTGTCCGTTTAACATGCGACTGTCCTGACATTTCTCTGAATGATTGTGGGCGATACACACGATAAAAAGCTTGATACGTCAACGTTTACCTCTCCTTTTTCGCCGATTAGTTTAATGTGTATATTATACCATAAGAGCGCTTCTTAAAGCCGCTCAATACCTTTAGATAAAAGAAAAACTCATTCGCCGAAAACGACGAATGAGTTTGAAATTTGCACGATAAATGCCGTGCACCTTCCTTCGACAGCCGTACATAAGCGTTACTTTTGTCGTTAGCTCTGATTAGGCAACCCTACGGCACATGCGATAAGCCGCTTAATGCTGCTTCCTTCCGGACCTGACATGGTTCGCGGGTACGCATTGCGTAGGACCCAATCGTCAACACTACGTGCAAAAGGCAGACCAAACATACGGACAGCCTTAGAAAAGGACTTCAGTCTCGCTAGAGCGGATTGCGAGTTATAGGACACCGCTACCTTCCCACCTAGCACGGCATCTATAAGTATACGAAGAATAATAAAAAAAATCAATATAAAAGCATGAAACGAAATATTACAATTAACTAAGGAATAGAAATAAGATCGATTAACATCTTATTTCAAGCCATTCTTCACCTTCTAATTTAAAATTCTTTTCACTATAAAAACTCTATAAAATAGACCTTCTAAATATTATTTTAATTTTTTTATAAAAAAGTGTTGACGAGATATTCAATACATGATAAAGTATTACTTGTCAGAAAGACAACAACATACTTTCTTCGGAGGAATACCCAAGTCTGGCTGAAGGGATCGGTCTTGAAAACCGACAGGCGGGTCATACCGCGCGGGGGTTCGAATCCCTCTTCCTCCTCCATTTTATTTTTAAAAACACGCGCATAATATTGAGATTGTATTCGTTGCTAAAGTGACGAATTTTTTCTCTAATACATATAGTCAGAAATTTTAGAAACAAACATTTATGTTTGTTTCTTTTTTTGTCTTCAATTAAAAATAAGCTACCTGAATTGATGTAGTTCTCTATTTCAAAAGCAACATTACTATATCCGCACCTATACATTACTTCTATAATTAATTTATAAATAATAAGAGCTCTTCGGGGGAACTTACCACACCTATTTGACCTTGCTGACTTTTCAACATAAAGCCTTCATCCACGGTATGTTGTAAATGTGCTTTAAGGAAATCATAATAATGATTGATATTGTATAAGCATACTGCTTTCGTATGCTGACCAACTTGGGAAAGTGTGAGTACATCAAAAAACTCATCCATTGTTCCCGCTCCACCTGGCAACGCTATAAAGGCATCTGCTAATTCAATCATTTTAGCCTTTCGCTCATACATAGTATCTACAAAAACTAATTTTGATAAACCTTGATGTGTAACCTCTTTCCATTCCAGAAAAGTTGGCATAACCCCAATTACTTCTCCTCCGTTAGCTAATACTACGTCTGCTACTTTCCCCATTAGTCCTACCTTTGATCCTCCATAAACAACACCAACACCATGCATAGCCAAAAACCTACCGAGCTCCATAGCCTTTTCAGCATATATAGGATTTGCCCCCACCTTGGATCCGCAGTAAATTCCTACTCTCATAAAATGCACCCCCTCATATGTAAAAATATAAAAAAATGCACCTATATATGATTATTTCCTTCCATTTCTTATATTAATTTTAAACGTATTATTAATTGCTATAAAAAAAAGACTGTCATGTAGTTGACAGTCTTACAATTTATTAACGACGTAAATGTGATGTCTGCTCCATAAAGTGACTGATGCGTTCCACAATTACTTCGACTGTATCTGGATTTTTCATCAAGTCATAGTCGTTGATGTCTAAACGCAATACCGGACATGCATTAAAACTGTCGATCCAGTTTTCGTAACGTCCGTGCATTTCATACCAATAATCCTTTGGCGTTTGTTGTTCCATTGGACGACCGCGTTCTTCTATACGCTCTAAAATATCTTCAATTGGTCCTTCCAAGTAAATTAGCAAATCTGGATGAGGAAAATATGGTGTCATGACCATTGCATCGAATAAGTTTTTATATGTTTCATAATCCGTTTTGCTCATTGTGCCTTTTTCTTCATGCATTTTAGCAAAAATCCCTGTGTCCTCATAGATTGAACGATCTTGAATAAAGCCACCACCATATTCAAAAATACGTTTTTGCTCCTTGAAACGTTCAGCTAAGAAATAAATTTGTAGATGGAAGCTCCATTTTTCAAAATCATCGTAAAACTTGTCCAAGTAAGGATTCGAATCGACCTTTTCAAATGACGTACGGAAATTTAATGCATTTGCTAACGCCTTCGTCATTGTCGATTTGCCGACTCCTACTGTTCCCGCAATTGTAATAACTGCATTAGCAGGAATGCCGTATTTTTCTCTTAAATTCATGACTCGAAACTCCCTTTTTCTAATGTTTCTTCAATAGTTCTTAAGATTTTTTGTAAATCCGATGGGTTTTTTACAAAATCAATTTCATCACCATTGATTCGTATTACCGGAATATCTGGGTTTTGTTTTTCAAATCGTTTAATAAATACATGGTAATCTGCAACGAGCTGCTCCATATAATCTCTTGAAATCATTTTTTCAAATTCGCGACCTCTCATGGCAATTCGTTTCATCAATGTATCGACGCTTGCATGAAGATAAACGACTACATTTGGACATGGCATGTCAGCAGTTAATATCCGATATATTTCTTCATACTTGTGAAATTCAGATTCTTTTAATGTTCTTTTAGCAAAAATTAAATTTTTAAAAATGTGATAATCTGCAACTGCAGATTTTTCATGCGATAGTATATGATTCTTAATATCTGTTAATTGTTTATAGCGATTACACAAGAAAAACATCTCTGTCTGGAAACTCCACTCATCAATGTCTTCATAAAATTTATTTAAAAACGGATTTTCGTCCACGATTTCTTTTAATAAGTGAAACTGAAAAGTCTCAGCAACTATTTTAGAAAGTGACGTTTTTCCGACGCCAATTGGCCCTTCAACCGTGATAAACGGTACAGGCATCAGAAGTCCCCCTTCGTCGTCTTTTTAGTCAGTGCTTATCATTTTATCATAGTAACAAGAAAAGCTGAAGCGACTCGTTAAGTACAGATGATTTATTAAAAGTAACTTATACCATAAAGTTTAATGGCATCAATTTATGAAAAAAACCCCCAGTATCAACTGAAGGTTTTAGTATTATCGTTTTTTCACGTGGAACATCTCTTGTAAAAGTGCCCAGTTTTGAGGGAAGGCAAAGCCCATATGCCAATAACTTATACCCCTTAACTTTAGTTCCTTTAGCAAATTGAACTTCGCTTCAATAGAACGTGCATCTTCAAACCACACTACATGTTCTACTCCATTACTCCAATAATGGAAAAATGGCGCTTCAGCTATTGGGTCATACGAAATCGCCGCATTTTGGTTTCTTGCCAGCGCAACAGCCTGTTGAGGGCTCAATCCTCTTGCGGGCGGATTTCCTGCTTTATATGGTAATGTCCAATCATATCCATATAAATTTTGTCCCATCATTACTTTTTCAGGAGGTATTTCGGTTATAGTATATTCTAACACCTGACGTACTGGCCCAATTGGTGATACCGCCATTGGTGGGCCACCGCTATATCCCCATTCATATGTCATAATAACAACAAAATCAACCGCTTCACCTATCCCTTTATAGTCGTGCCCCTGATACCATTTCCCTGGCTGATTTGCACTCGTCTTGGGTGGTACTGCTGCTGAAATTGTTAATCCTTGAGCATGAGCTCTTTGTCTGAACCTGTTCAAAAACTCAACGTAACGTTGCTTATCCTCAGCTAACAAGTACTCAAAATCTAAGTGAATATCTTTTGCCCCTTTTTTAGAAGCTTCACTTAAAGCAGCTCCAATGATTAAATCTTGTAATGTAGTATCATTTAAAATAGTATGTGCTAATGTATCACTAAAAGCGTTATTCTCTATATTTGTTAATACGATGGCTGTTGCGGACTGATTAGCGTTTGCTATCTCTGATATACTTCCCCAGTCCAGCGGTGTAAGAGTGCCATCACGGCGTACTTCATATGAAAATGGCATCATATAAGTTAATAGTGGTGCACGTCTTCTCAGCTGAGCTATTAAACTTTCTGGGATTTCAGCTGTATACCATTCGACATAACCATTTGTATCAATTGTAGGGCGATTTGGATTTGGCGTTTCAGGTAATACAAGCGCTTGCCCAACAACTAGAACATCTGGATCCGGAATTTCATTAAGTGCAACAATCGTCGCGACTGTCGTATTATGCGCCCTGGCGATATTATATAAGTTATCACCTTGCCTCACTACATAAATCAAGTGCAACCTCCTCTAGCATTATTTCTCCAGTAATATATGCGAATTGGGTTTAAACCGTGCTACACTATTTGGCAAGGAGCGATGAATCTATGGACGTATTAAAAAAAGATCTATACTTTATGCAATTGGCCATTGAAGAGGCGAAAAAGGCTGCAGCACTAGGAGAGGTACCAATTGGGGCCATCATTGTCTACAAGGATGAAGTCATCGCCAGTGCACACAATTTACGGGAAACTTCACAGAATGCAGTTACCCATGCTGAACTCATGGCAATTCAACAGGCTTGCAACAAAATTGGTAGTTGGCGATTAGAAGAAACCACTCTCTACGTTACGTTAGAGCCTTGCCCTATGTGCGCAGGAGCAATTTTACAATCCAGAGTGCCACGTGTCGTTTACGGAGCTAGAGATAGCAAAGCAGGTTGTGTAGATTCGCTCTATCACTTACTAGGTGACTCACGATTTAATCATAAGTGTGAAGTAACAGAGGGCATATTAACAACTGAATGTGGTCAATTATTAAGTGATTTCTTCAGTAGTTTACGTAGTAAGAAAAAAGCTGAACGAGCAACTTCCGTCCCTAAAGTTATACCATTTTCCAAATTAAAATCAGACGTAGAGAGTTTCTTATGCGAGCCCTTACAAGGAAAGATCGAGCTTCAATCGGCTGCACATAATGAATCTCGTGATGATAAACCACACATTTGGTTAACACTAAATAAAGACCAATTTTTTAATGTAGCTGATTCAGCATTTATTAACGAGCAATTTCAAGGGAATGACAATCCCGAACTACTCTCTACAGAAGTACAGATAGACGAACAAAACAAAATGGCCAGCTTACATTTGTATGAAGCATTTACTCAATACCCTCATTTATCAATTGTAGATGCACTAACTTCTACTAATCCAATTATCCGCGCATACGCTTTACTTGATCGTCGTTTAGGGAAACGTAAATTAAAAAACATGACTGCACCACAGTCTTCATTAGAACGAAAGTTTTATCAAATCCGTTGTGAGGCAGAGGGTATTCACTATTAAACTTAAGGGAGATATCCTATGCAATTCAGCAAAATCAAAAAAAGATATGAAAGTTTTCTTTGCAAAAAATTGCAAGGTCGTGTGAAGCTTTATGCAACAACATATCGTAAAGCACATGACAACCCAGCAAGTATTTGGCTTACATTAGATAAACAGAAAATTTTAAATGCAGATGATTTAAGTTTTATCGTTCCGAGGAACATACTATATGCGCAACTAAAAGAACAACATACGCTAAAACCCATACCATATAATAGAGACTTCAATGTAATGTTAGGATCCCCTGAAAGACGAGCATTAGTAGATGCCTATGATTTAGCTGAAGCAACTTTAATGGACCGCGGAAATTTCGAAAGCTTTTACTTGTATGAAGCAATCATACACTATACGCAGTTCCCCATTGAAGAATCATTACTATCAGAAAATGTACTCATTCAAGCTTTATCCATGTTTGATTACCGTATAGGAAAACGCAGATTACAAAATTTAAACATCGATAGAGCCCATCCTACTATTCAGCAATTTTATCAAATCCGTTGTGAGGCAGAGGGTATTTAAGAAAACAGTAAAAGGCTAATGCAGGAGAAAACTCCATAGCATTAGCCTTTTCATGTATAAATTATTTAGTTGGTGCTTGAATTACTTCTTTACCGCCCATATATGGACGTAAAACTTCTGGAATAACTACAGAGCCATCCGCTTGTTGATAGTTTTCAAGAAGAGCTGCAACTGTACGACCAATTGCTAGACCGCTACCATTTAACGTGTGCACATATTCAGGTTTTGCTCCTGTTTCGCGACGGAAACGAATATTGGCACGACGCGCTTGGAAATCTTCAAAATTAGAGCAAGAAGAAATTTCACGGTACGTACCTTGGGCTGGAATCCATACTTCTAAATCGTATTTTTTCGCAGCAGTGAATCCTAAATCAGATGTACACATTTTTAACTTACGATATGGTAAGCCTAAAAGTTGTAGAACCTTTTCAGCATGACCTGTTAATTTTTCTAATTCTTCATAAGAATCTTCTGGTTTCACGAAACGCACAAGTTCTACTTTGTTAAATTGGTGCTGGCGAATTAAACCACGCGTATCACGCCCTGCTGATCCCGCTTCAGAACGGAATGAAGCACTATAAGCTGAAAAGCCTTTTGGTAAAACATCAGCATCTAAAATTTCATCACGGAAGAAGTTTGTTACTGGTACTTCTGCAGTTGGGATTAAGAAGTAATCTGTATCCGCTAATTTGAATACATCTTCTTCAAATTTCGGAAGCTGACCAGTACCTGTTAAGCTATCACGGTTAACGATTACAGGTGGTAACATCTCTTCATAACCATGTTCTTCAGAATGTAAATCCATCATGAAACTCATTAAAGCACGCTCTAAACGAGCACCTAGACCACGGTAAAATACGAAGCGGCTACCTGTAGTTTTTGCAGCACTTTCAAAATCGATGATGTTCAAATCTGTACCTAAATCCCAGTGCGCTTTAACCTCAAAATCAAACTCTGGAATGTCGCCCCATTTAGCTACTTCCACATTATCATCTTCCGTGTCTCCAACTGGTACACTTTCATGTGGAATATTTGGTAAACGCATCATCATATCTTGGAATTTACCTTCCACTTCACGAAGATCAGTATCTAATGCTTTAATATCATCGCCAACTTTACGCATATGTGCGATTTCGGCATCCGCATTTTCTTTTTTACGTTTCTTTTGAGCAATTTGTTCAGAAACTTGGTTACGCTCAGCTTTTAGTACTTCTGTTTTTGCGATTAAATCACGACGTTGTTGATCAAGAGTTTCAAATTGATCGAAGGTACCTAAATCTTCATTACGGTGAGATAGCTTTTCTTTAATTTCCGTATAATTATCACGGATTCGTTTAATATCTAACATATGTCCATTCCTCCAGTTTTGTAAATTAGATAATAGAAATGTATCAAGGTTATCTTACAAAACAATACTTTAGGTCTAGGTTGCACTAAAAATAAGCAACAAAAAAGCCCTCATCCCCATGAAAGGGACGAGAGCATACCCGCGTTGCCACCCTAATTGACTGCATCTAGATGCAATCCACTTGTTTCATAACGGCTTGTTGGCCGGCCACAGCCTACTAAAGATTCAGCTGAGCAACTCCAGGACGGATTCACAAGGTTTTTTATCGACTTACACCAACCGTCGACTCTCTATAAAAAAACTTACTTGCTACTACTTCCTATCATCGTGTTTAATATGAATTTTATCCATACTTTACAATAGATTTCACCGTTTTGCAAGTATGGTCAAAACACTTTGCTCAACCATTTGCACAAAGTATGCCATAATTCGTTGATCTTCTGTCAATTCAGGATGAAAAGAACAGCCTAGAAACTGACCATCTTTCGCTAAAACAACGCGCCCATCATAATTTGCCAATACTTCAACGTTCGGTCCCACTGTTACAATATGAGGTGCACGTATAAATATTGCGGGGAAGTTTTCACCCATATTTTTTATAGAGAGGGGTATTTCAAAGCTATCAACCTGTCTACCAAATGAATTACGCTCAACAATAACGTCCATTACGCCTATATGGGGCGTTTGCTGACCAATGACATTTTTCGCTAGTAATATTAATCCTGCACAAGTACCGAATATTGGTTTACCATCGGCAGCAAATTGACGAAGAGGTTCCATCATACCGTAACGATCAATTAGCCTTTGCATCGTTGTACTTTCACCACCCGGTAGTACAAGGCCTTCAAGTTCCTTTAGTTGTTCTGCATGCTTTACAATGATTGCAACAGCACCAGCTGCTTCTATAGCCTGAACATGCTCACGTACAGCGCCTTGTAAACCTAAAACACCGATTTTCACCATCTTACCAGCCTCGCTCTTGCATACGATCTTGTGGATTTAAGCGAGAAATTTCAATACCTTTCATCGGAACCCCAAGTTCCTTCGAAATTTCAGCAATTAATTTATAATCCTTGTAGTGAGTAGTTGCTTCTACAATGGCTTTTGCAAACTTGGCTGGATTTTCAGATTTGAAAATACCTGATCCTACAAAGACACCATCTGCCCCAAGCTCCATCATTAATGCTGCATCAGCAGGAGTTGCTACACCACCAGCAGCAAAATTCACAACCGGTAATCGACCTAAACGATTGATCTCTAATAAAAACTCATAAGGTGCACCTAAAATTTTTGCCTCTGTCATTAGCTCATCCGGCGTCATGTTTGCAACTTTACGTACCTGTGCATTCACTTGTCGTATATGACGAACAGCTTCAACTATATTACCCGTTCCTGGCTCCCCCTTTGTACGAAGCATTGATGCCCCTTCACCAATACGACGTGTTGCTTCACCTAAATCACGACACCCACAAACAAAGGGCACTTTATAATCGCTTTTCAACAAATGATATTCTTCATCTGCTGGTGTTAACACTTCACTTTCATCTATGTAATCTACGCCCATTGCTTCTAAAACACGAGCTTCTACAATGTGGCCAATACGCGCTTTCGCCATTACAGGAATTGATACGGCTGACATCACTTCTTCCACAATACGAGGATCTGCCATACGCGCTACTCCACCAGCAGCTCGAATATCAGAAGGTACACGCTCAAGAGCCATAACAGCAACTGCGCCAGCTTCCTCCGCAATTTTTGCCTGCTCAGCATTAATTACATCCATAATTACGCCACCCTTTTGCATTTCTGCCATTCCGCGTTTTACTCGATCTGTAGCTGTTTGATTTGTCATTTCCATCGCCTCCATTTTCTTGTATGATGTTAGTATAATGAAAATTGACCATATAAAAAGATTCAGTTTATATATAATTCATATGGTCAGAAGAGGTGATCTGATGGATATGCTTATGTTTCAGCTAGAGAGAAATTCTAGTAAACCTATGTACGAACAGCTCTGCGAAGGCATTAAGAAGGGCATTACAGAAGGGACAATACCAACCGAATCTAAACTTCCTTCAAAGAGAAAATTAGCTGAATTTTTAAATATTAGTCAAACAACAATTGAGCTTGCCTATGCACAATTGTTAGCAGAAGGCTTTATTGCCTCAAAGCCCCGTGTCGGATATTTCGTTGAAGCTGTTGAGGAACTTGCCTATGTAGAAAAAAATATTCAATATCCAGCGATTCCAACTTCCTTATCCCGCGAAACATTTAACATAGATTTTAATCCGGGACAAATTGATACAGAATCATTCCCATTCCATCTTTGGAGGAAATATGCGAAGGAAGCAATTGATGAGCAATCTCAAGAGTTATTACTAATTGGTTCGCCCCAAGGAGAGCAAGAATTGCGGGAGGAAATTGCAACGTATTTGTATCAATCAAGAGGTGTTATATGTGCGCCGAATCAAATTGTAATTGGCTCTGGGACAGAACAACTTATGCCTATGATTATTCGCCTTCTAGGACCCTCTTCTCGCTTTGCAATTGAAAATCCAGGTTACCCATTAACCCATCACATCTTTAAGCAAACAGATCGTCCTGCTATACCAATCAATGTAGATGATGAGGGTCTATTGATCAATGATTTGGAGCATTCTAAGGCTAATGTTGTCTATGTGACGCCCTCACATCAATTTCCGACTGGTGCGGTGTTATCTGCCCCACGCAGAGCACAGCTTTTAAACTGGGCTAGCCAAAAGAATGATCGTTATATCATCGAAGACGACTATGATAGTGAATTTCGTTATATTGGGAAACCAATTGCTGCATTACAAGGAATGGATAAAAGTGACAGCGTGATTTACATAAGTACATTTTCTAAATCACTCATGCCTTCACTACGCATTGCCTATTTTGTGCTACCTCCAAAATTAGTAGAAGTGTACAATCAGGCGTTTAATTACTATACTTCGACTGTACCTCGCTTCGAACAGCATATTCTCGCACAATTCATGCGAGATGGCCATTTTGCGAAGCATTTAAATCGAATGCGTAAAATCTATCGTAAAAAATTAGAAAAGCTTACAATGGCTCTAGAACCATTTTCACCAACTGTTAAAATTTCCGGCGAACAAGCAGGTATGCATATCGTACTAACAATTTCCCACACAAAAAGTGCAGCAGAATTGAAAGACTTGGCACAAGAAAAAGGCATTCGTATTATACCTATTCAGGAATATATGATGGATCCAATATTAAATGGAAAACCCACTCAGTTTCTGCTTGGTTTTGGGGGAATTAAAGACGAAGAAATAAGTCAATCTGTACAACAATTAATGGAGGCTTGGGGAATTAGAGCATAAAAAAAGGCAATCGTCATGATTGCCTTTTTTTATATTAGAATATTTTATTCCATAAATCAGAGAAGAAGTTGCCAATACCTTTGAATGCTCGGGAAATCCATCCAGATTTCTCAACAGTAGCTGTAGTGACTACCTCTGCATTGTTTACTTCTCCATCAATAAATCCATAATCTTTACCTTCAGTTTTTTCGATTTCAACATGTCCAACCACAGCGCCTTTTTTAACAGGTGCTTCTAGTTCTTTTTTATCTAAAACTAATTTTGGTTTATATAAATCTCGATCTGAAGTTTTAACCATCATTGAAATTGCTTCTTTTGTAGCAATGTTCACTTTATCTTCTTTACCATCAATTACAGGTATCGTTTTTTGTCCTTTAAACGTATGGTTGGCCGGGACAATTTCCTCTGTAGTAAATTGATTGAAACCATAGTCGAATAATGCACGTGTTGCATCAAAACGAGCTTTATATGTTCCTTCACCCTTAGCATCTACAGCATCTAAAACAACTGCAATTAGACGTGTTCCGTTTCGTGTTGCAGTACCTGTGAAACAGTAACCAGCAAAATCGGTTGTACCCGTTTTTAATCCATCTACACCTTCATATTGAAATACAAGACCCGGTAGCATGAAATTCCAGTTAGACATTTTAATTGCATCATCTGTACCTTCACGGAATGTTTTTTTCGTAATGCTTGAAGTTTTCAATACATCAGGATGATCTTTTAATAAATGATAGGCTAATTTAGCAACAGATTTTGCGGGCATCTTATTCTCAGCAGTTTTACCAGTACCTGCTGGTTCCATACCATCTAGTTGTGCATTATTTAAGCCTGTTGAGTTAACGAAAGTATAATTCTTCAAACCCATTTTTTTTGCTTTTTTATTCATCATGTTCACAAATTCTGTTTCTGAGCCGGCAATCGTTTCTGCAATTGCAATAGTCGCTCCATTTGCTGAGTAAATTGCCATTGCTTCATACAATTCACGAATTGAATATTCACCGTCAGCACGTAGAGGTACGTTACTAAGAGCACGATTTTGGGAAATTTTATATGCATACTCTGTCACTTTATATTTTTGATCCCAAGTAATTTTACCTTCATTAATTGCATCTAGTAATATATATTCTGTCATCATTTTTGACATACTAGCAATTCCTAAAGACTTGTCCGCATTCTTTTGGTATAAAATTTTACCTGAGTCTGCATCGATTAAAATGGCGCCTTTAACGCGCAAATTAAGCTCGTCTTCTGCATTCGCTGCCTTCGGTATTGTTACAAACATACTTAACAGCAAAGCAGAAACCATGATTAATCGTAACCATGTGTTTTTTCTTGATGTTTTCACCATAATACCTCCATATGTGTTCATATTACTCCTCTTACTCCGCTCATTTTAACATAGATTCAGGGCTCACAACTACGGTGTATAAAAAAACACCCTTTCTACATCTAGTTTGACGTAGAAAGGATGGGAAAGTTTCTAAATTATGAGATTGAGTAGTTTGGTGATTCTTTCGTAATCTGAACATCATGTGGATGACTTTCACGTAAACCAGCACCAGTCATACGAACGAACTGTGCATTTTCACGTAAATCACGAAGATCCTTCGTACCACAATACCCCATACCTGAGCGAATACCTCCAACTAATTGGTGGATCGTATCTGCTAAAGGTCCTTTGTAAGGAAGACGTCCTTCAATACCTTCTGGAACAAGTTTTTTCGCATCTTCTTGGAAGTAGCGATCTTTTGAACCTTTTTCCATAGCTCCTACTGAACCCATACCACGATATACTTTAAAGCGACGACCTTGGTAGATTTCAGTTTCTCCTGGAGATTCAGAAGTACCTGCAAGTAAGCTACCTAACATTACTACATGTCCGCCAGCAGCTAAAGCTTTAATAATATCGCCTGAGTATTTAATACCGCCATCAGCAATAATTGTTTTACCTTGTTTACGAGCTTCTGCTGCGCAATCATAAATTGCTGTAATTTGAGGTACACCAACACCTGCAACAACACGAGTTGTACAAATTGAACCAGGCCCAATCCCTACTTTAACTACATCAGCGCCAGCTTCATAAAGAGCTTTTGTAGCCTCACCTGTTGCAACGTTACCAGCGATAATATCTAAATCTGGGAATGCTGCGCGAATATCTCTCACTACTTCTAAAACACCTTGTGAGTGACCATGTGCTGTATCGATTACAATTACATCTACTTGTGCGTCTACTAATTTTTGTACACGAACCATAGAATCTTTCGTAACACCAACTGCAGCACCTACAAGTAAACGACCTAAATGGTCTTTAGCAGCGTTCGGGAATTCCATAACTTTTTCTATATCTTTAATTGTGATTAAGCCTTTTAAGACGCCTTCATCATCAACGATTGGTAATTTCTCGATTTTATATTGTTGAAGTATTTTTTCTGCATCGTCTAAAGTTGTTCCGACAGGAGCTGTAACTAAATCTTCTTTAGTCATAACTTCATCAATTTTTTGAGAGTAGTCTTGTACAAAGCGTAAATCACGGTTTGTAATAATTCCTACTAATTTAAGATCTTTATCATTATTTACAATCGGAACACCAGAAATACGGTATTTACCCATTAAATGTTCTGCATCAAATACTTGATGAGATGGTGTTAGGAAAAACGGATTTGTAATAACTCCATTTTCAGAGCGTTTTACTTTCTCTACTTGATCCGCTTGCTCTTCAATGCTCATATTTTTGTGGATAATACCTATACCACCTTGTCGAGCCATAGAAATTGCCATTGGTGCCTCAGTTACTGTATCCATTCCAGCACTAATAATAGGGATATTCAATTTAATTTTTGGTGTTAAATTAACTGATAAACTTACATCTTTCGGTAATACTTCAGAATGTGCTGGTACAAGCAATACATCATCAAACGTTAAACCTTCTTTGGCAAATTTCGTTTCCCACATTTCGGTAACTCCTCCTGTTTTGTAAAAGAATATTAATTGTAAGATTAACAACGTGGCTATTCACTTGTCAAGGACTCTGCGATAAATAAGATTATTTAGAATTTTTCACTTCAATGCAGATTTTAAGTCATTTTCTATTTTAGCTGGCGAAGTTTGAGGTGCATAACGCGCTACAACCTTACCCTCTTTATTTATTAAGAACTTAGTGAAATTCCATTTAATCCCCTCAGTTAGTAAACCTTTTTTCTCTGAAACTAGATATTTAAATAATGGATCAGCATTGTCGCCCTTCACATCCACCTTTGCAAACATTGGAAAGTTTACTCCATAATTCTTTTGGCAAAATTGCATTGTTTCATCGATATCTGCAAACTCTTGATTATTAAATTGATCACAAGGAAAACCTAAAATTTCAAATCCCTGTTCGTTATATTTTTCATACATTGCTTGCAGTTCTTTAAATTGTGGTGTAAAACCACATTTACTTGCTGTATTCACAATTAACAGTGATTTACCAGTAAAATCACTTAAATTTTGTTGCTCTCCATCTACCTTTTTAACCGTAAAATCATAGACTACTGTCATTTCCCATACCTCCTGTTAGAATAAATTCTGCCATTCTATTTGATTGTGCTTCTTTTAACCATATGTTTTATTTAATATTTGTACAAGAAAAACGAATTCAAATAGAATATATAAACAAAAATCATAATAGATACTTAGAATACCTCAAACTTAATTAAGTATAATAAAAAAAGCACAACTGATTAAATCAGCTGTGCTTTAATGTGCCTAGCAACGTCCTACTCTCACAGGGGGAAACCCCCA
>NZ_LILB01000007.1:73107-201294 GCF_001274945.1 Viridibacillus arvi
TGATTAACGTCTTGCATGTTCAGTTTTCAAGGTTCATTTTGTCGTTTTGTTTTGACGACTTTTAAATCTTAACATTTATATCTTCAACTGTCAACAACTTTTTTAAAAAGTTTTATTTGAAAGTGAAGTTATTAAGTTTTGTTCGGTACGTCTTAGCGACAAGTAATATAATATAACACTTTCTATATAACTGTCAACACTTTTTAATAAAAAATAGAATTCTATCCCTAACATTTAAAACTAATTATTTTTCTAAAGAGTTTCTTCCTATAGAAGGACTTAATTTAGGGATAGAATTAATAAAGCTAATCGGCGATTAATCTTTCGATATATAATATACGATTCCTTGATAAGTCTATGATTTCTGATGTGTCTATCAACTTTACAACCGGTCGAGTAGGGGTATCCTTATTTACAAAAACAATTGTTGCTAATGCAAAATTAGATAATTCTACTTTTGTTCCTAATGGTAAATCTGCTAAACAGCTAAATAAAGTATGAACTACTTCAATATTAAATTTGCCAAATTGCGATTCTCGGATCATTTCTAATACTTTAAAAGACGATTCTTTTTCTCTGTATACTCGTTCGCACGTCATAGCGTGGAAAACATCAGCTACCGCAATAATATGAGAGTACACAGCAATGGAATTACCTTTCTCACCTAATGGATAACCACTACCATCTAATCGCTCATGATGCTGATATATAGCAATCTTCATATCAGATTTTAAAAGAGGAATTTCTTTCACTAATTGTGCACTATAAAAGGGATGTTCTTGAATTTCTTTAAGTTCTAACTCAGTTAAAGTCCCTGCCTTTTCAAGAATCTTTTTATTCACTTTTGCCATACCGCAATCAGCTAAAGCTGCTGCGCTGGCAACTTGAATAATATCTCCTTTTGATAAGCCCATTTTATGCGCAATTGCAGCTGATATTAAACTAAGCGCAACTGAATGGTGATAAATATAATTTTTAGAATCTGAAAGTTCATTTAATGAGAAAATAAGTGCACGATCTCTTAATACATAATCTATTAACGGAAGTATAATAGTACGAATCTTTACAATATCAACTTTACTACCCGCCTGCCACTTAAAAAATTCAGCTTTAAATTCTGCAACACTCTTTCCATATTGGTTAGCAAATGGCGTCATACTTTCAACTACCACTTCATCTTCTTTAACAGTTTCAGGAACTAACGTGATTTCCTTTTCTTTTTTTTCAACGAATGATGTAGTGAGCACTGGGATTTTTGGGATTTGGAAAGCCTGAAATACAATTAAATGCTCTCTAGTAATTTTAGTGTCTTTATATACAATAGGGTATTGTGTATTTGCCATTATATCCTCGGCCACGATACTACCCAATCGCAAATCAGCCACCTTCACTAATGTAGCACTCATAAGCACACACTCCTTCGAAAATAATTAATTTGTCCTAGTATATATTGTATCTAAAACTTACTTTAATTGTAATATAAATATTTAGTCCTTTTGTCATTTAAATTTTATACATAAAAAACTCCAAGCATTGCACATATAGTACAATTGCTCGGAGCTTCTTTAATTTGGTTACTTACCTTGTTATTTAATTGGCTCTTCAGCAGTAAGTTCCAATACGTTTAAATCAGTAGCATTAACCCAGTCTTTATTGTAGTTTTTCACACGTTTGTTAACTGGCATAATTTCTGTACGGTAGTAAGTTGGGAATACTGGCGCTTGTTCAGCCATGTAGATTTGCCAATCCTTAAATGCTTTTGCACGAACTTCTGGATCGATCGCTTCTTTTGAATCGATTTTAGCTAGTAATTTATCTAACTCAGGAGAAGTGAATCGACTATAATTGTAAGATGAATCACGTCCATAAAGACCTAATGGAGACGGGTTAGTACCAGTACCCCATGCAGCCATGTATACGTCAATATTTTTGTCATCAGCTTTTACTTTATCATAGAAACTATTGAATTCGATTAAACGACCTGTTGTTAAGACAACATTTAAACCAACATCTTTCCAATTTTGCAGGTAAAATTGCATCATAGCTTCGTCTTTATCATCGCCAGACATACCTGCCATTTTAATTTCAAGTTTTTTACCGTTTTTATCTTCTCTTAAACCATCTCCATCAACATCTTTAAATCCTGCATCATCTAATAATTTTTTCGCTTTTTCAGGATCATATTTAAATCCTTCTAATGTATCATCATAGAATGCAGAGAATACTGGTGGAATCAATGAGTTAGAACGTGAACGTAAGCCACTATAATATTCATCAGCTACTTGCTCAACATCCATTGCATATGCAAATGCCTGTCGTAGACTAACGTCACCCATTTTAGCGTTTGGATCTGTTATACTTTCACCTGTTTTACTGTCAAATTTACCAAGTTTGAAACCAACATAAGAATAAGCTAATTCTTTACGACCTAGTACTGTTAAGTTTTTCAAATCTTTAACTCCATCATAATTCGTTGCGCTATACGATGTAGCGATGTCATACTTACCAGCTTTTAAAGCTTCTGCAATTTGAGTTGAAGGAACAGTTGTTAATACAACTTTATCAATTTTAGGTTTGCCTCTCCAGTAATGTTCGTTAGCTACGAATTGTACTGATTCACCATTTACAATTTTATCAAATTTAAATGTACCAAGAGTAACTGGTGCTTTACGGATTTTATCCGATTTAATTAAATCTTTGATTGCTACGTCTTTTAAGTAATGTTTTGGTGCTGCAGTGCCCCATAAACCGTCACCACCGTTGTAAATAGCAGGTGATAATTTTTTGAATGTAATTTCTAAAGTATGATCATCAATTTTTTTCAAACCTGAGATAGTTTTTGCTTTACCTGCATGATACTCTTCAGCACCAATAATATTTTTGAAATCACCATCATAACGAACACCAGTGTAATCTTTATGACCTATAATTTCATAAGGGAAAATAACATCTTCAATAGTTAAAGGTTCGCCGTCAGACCATTTTACGCCTTCACGAATTTTAACTGTTACTTTATTGTTATCAGCATCTACTTTTAAAGAAGCGATACCTTTATCACTAATTAAGAAATCTTCTTTTGTGTCATATAGACTATTACTTGCAAATGCCATAATTTTATCATCGTACGCATCTTCGTATAATTCAGCTAAGAAGATCCCTTTGAATGGTGAGTCATTTACAAGAGCGACTTGTAAAGTACCACCCTTGATTGCCTCATCATTGTTTTCTACAGCTACTGGAAATGCGCTTGCATCTACTTTTTCCTCTTCTTTTTCCTTTTCTTTGCCACCGCTAGACTCTTTGCCCTTATCTCCACCACAAGCTGCTAAAACTAACGCTAGAGCTAATAGCATAGAAACTAAAAACCAATTCTTTTTCTTCATCTTTTTTCCTCCTTTATCATCCTAATCTCTGTCTTGCATCTGCTGAACGACGTAATGCCTGTCCAACATAATTTATTCCTAACATCAATACTAAAATTAGTAATGCTGCCGGTAACCAAACCCATAATTTCGTAGACAATACTTCGGGATTTGCTGCGTAACTAACAAGAGTTCCTAAACTTGGTGTTGATGGTGGTAAACCGAAGCCAAGGAAGGATAATCCTGTTTCAATACCGACATTTCCTGCAAAGTTCAATGTCAATTCTACAATTATAAGAGAACTTATATTCGGCATGATTTCTTTAAAGATAATAGTTGAATTACGAGTTCCCATTGTCTTAGAAGCACTAACATAATCCCTTCTACTTTCTGATAGGGACTTACTACGTATTAGTCTTGCAGTACCTATCCATAAAAAGAGACTCATTATTAATATAAAAGCCGCTACATTATATTTGGGAATAATTGTAACGAACACAATAATAATCATAGTCGTTGGCAGTGTCAAAAAGAAGTCAATAATACGCATAAATATATTATCGATAAGCCCACCAAAATAACCTGTTACTAACCCTATAACAACACCAGCAATTCCAGTTATTATCGTAATAATAATTGCAATTGTGATTGAGTTTCTAGCGCCAATAATTAATTGCCCTAAAATGGATCGCCCACCGTGGTCCGCTCCAAGTATAAAACCTTCACCTGGTTCAGCATATTTACCTCTTATACTAATACGCATTAGTTCCTCTTGATCGATGAATAATGAGGCTACGTAAATGCCCACAATAATTAACCCTAATAAAATTAAAGAGAACATTGCTAGTTTGTCTTTTTTAAACTCCCTTAATATGACTTGGAATCCAGTCGGTGGAGAGCTAATTGTATCTTTTGCCGTATTTTCCGTACTATTTGTTTGTTGTGTCATCTCTATTCACCTCTCCTTTGTCATTAAGATTCATCATTCTATCCGAATTCTTGGATCAACAATACTCATAATAATATCGGACAGTAGACTACCTAATAATGTTAAGAAGCCGAACAACATGACAAGCGTTGTAATTACGCTATAATCACGTGATGCAATAGATGAAATAAATAACTGCCCCATCCCTGGGTAGCCAAAGATTGTTTCGATAAATACCGACCCGCCCAATAACCCTGTAATAGTAAATCCGAAGAAGGCAGCGATTGGTAATAATGAGTTTCTGAAAATATGTTTAGTATAAACTTTCGAAATCGGAAGACCTTTACTTCGTGCTGTCTTAACATAATCCATTGATTTTGAATCGATTATTTCCGAACGTAAGTATTGAATTACTCCAGTAGTAGCTAGTAATGCATAAGTGATAGCTGGCAAAAGCATATGGTACACTTTGCTCCAGAAATAGCCCCAAGTACCAGGATCGTGCGAAACATCCACCGTTCCACTAGTTGGAAAAATCGGGATGTGATAACCAAACATAAATAAGAAAATCAACGATAATACAAATGTAGGAATCGCATAACTAATAAAGCTATATAAAACAATTCCCTTATCTAGCAACGAATCCTGATAGCGTCCAGCTAAAATACCTAACGGAATGGCAATAGCATACAGTAAAATAACGCTTAATAATGATAGCCAAAAGGTATTCATAGCACGCTCACCAATAAGTGATGAAACCGATACTTTAAATGTATAGCTATCACCAAAGTCACCTTGGAAAGCATTTGTAATCCAATTGTAGTATTGGACATACCAAGGATCATATAATCCAGCTTTTATCTTTAACTCTTCTATTACGTTTGGGTCTGTTTCTGGTGTTATTAACCCTGTAAATGGATCACCAGGCATAAACTTCGCCATAATAAAGATAAGTAAGCTAAGGACAAATAACTGTGGAATCATAACTAAAAATCGTCTTAATACTGTTTTCCACATTTCAGTTGCCTCCTTTGTCTTGCGTACTCATGGCAACCGAATGCGTACTACTTAATTGTTTTAGAGCATAGACTTTGCCATTTTCATCATAATACTTATGTTGTTCGGTTTGATAAATTGCTTCTACCCCTTGACGCTCTGCTTTACGCGCAATACGAGTAGACGGTTCAATATTAGGAATTGCTGATAATAAGCGTTGAGTATATATGTGTTGAGGATTTTTATAAACATCCTCACGACGACCAGTTTCAACAAAACGTCCCTTATACATAATTGAGATATGATCACACATATGTTTTACAACACCTAAATCATGTGAGATAAATAGATAACTCAAGCCATATTCCTGTTGAATATCTTTCATAAAGTTTAAAACTTGAGCCTGTACTGATAAATCAAGCGCCGAAACAGGTTCATCTGCAATAATCATTTTTGGATTACAAGCAACTGCTCGAGCAATACCAATACGCTGCTTTTGCCCTCCTGAAAATTCATGTGGATATTTATATTTAGCGTCCTCTGGCATCCCTACAATTGCCAGCAATTCATTAATCCGTCTATTTTCCTCTTGATCGCTTAATTTCAAAAAATTCCGAATAGGTTCTGCAATAATATCCTTTATACGCTTTCTTGGATTCATACTAGAATGTGAATCTTGGAAAATCATCTGTATATCTCTGTTATACGCTGAAGTTCTTTCACGACGTTGATTGGTAACATTTTCCCCTTCATAAATAATGCTTCCAGATGTAATTTTCTCTAACCCTATAATTGCCTTCCCAGTAGTGGATTTACCCGAACCAGATTCACCAACTAGACCGTACGTTTTTCCTTTTTCAAATTCCATATTAACTCCATCAACCGCATAGACATGATCAACAACTCTGTTGAAAAAGCCACCGCGAATTGGATAATGTACACATAAATCTTTTATTTGCATAAAGCTCATCTTAGTTGTCCCCCCTCTGCACCTTCAAAATCGAAGTGTTTCCAGCAAGTACATCTTACAAGGTGTCCGGGGGCAACTTCATGTAATACTGGATTTTCCTCATGTGCATCTGCAGCAATCCATGGAATTCGAGATGAAAAACGGCATCCTTGGCGCGGTAAGTTTTTTAGTGATGGTACTAAACCTTTAATTACTTGAAGTTTCTCGTTTTCGCTATTCATCTGAGGAATAGAATTAAGTAGTGATCTTGTATAGGGATGCTTAGGGTTATTAAATAACTCCTCTACTGGCGCTTCTTCAATAATTTGACCTGCATACATAACCGCAACGCGATCTGCAACTTCTGCAACTACTCCAAGGTCATGTGTAATTAATATAATTCCACTCTTTGTCTCAGCTTGTAATTCTTTCAATAAATCTAATATTTGTGCCTGAATCGTAACATCCAGAGCTGTTGTTGGCTCATCCGCTACAATAATAGCTGGTTTGCAAGCAATGGCAATGGCAATTATGACACGTTGACGCATCCCACCTGATAATTGGTGTGGAAACTGATTTGCTACCCTTTCAGGATTAGGTATTCCAACTTGATTTAACAATTCAAGAACACGTTCAACTCTCTGCTCTTTTGTAAATTTCGTATGGTAGACTAAAGATTCTGAAATTTGTTCACCGATTCGCATTAAAGGATTTAATGCAGATAATGGATCCTGAAAAATCATTCCTATATCATTACCACGAATACTATTAAACTTATCTTCTGGAAGTCCTGCAAGGTTTAAATCTTTATAAAGAATTTCACCTGTAACTTTTGTATTATTTGCAACATGTAAACCAAGAATTGAAGTAGCAAGTGTACTTTTACCACAACCTGATTCTCCAACTATAGCTAAAATCTCATTTTTGTTTAGATTAATAGAAACATCATCAACAGCATTATAATATGTATCCTTTATTCGAAAACCGGTGTGTAAATTCCTGATGGTTAATAAATTCTCTGAGCTAGCCAAAATATGTCTCCTTTCAAAAACTCGTAATGTAGAAAGAATATTAAGAAAATAATAACAGTGTATCGAGCGAAAATATATACATAAAATTAAATAATATGTCAATTACTTTAAAAAACTCATACAAATGTTATATATTGATTTACATTTTACACACTCATTCCAATTTTAGTCAATCTATTTAATTATTTTTTCTTAATATAGTATAAAAATATGAAGATTCAATCTATTTGTGGTGCAAAGCGCTTAACGGCATCTACTAATCTATTACTTTAAAGTATAAAAGTATTTAAATAAAATATTCTAATATAATATAAGATTTTCTATAGTATTTTATTTGTTCCCATATCGAAATCTTTTTTTGTCGTATTTTGTGGAATTATAAATAAAATTTCCTGAAAAAACCCTATAATATTGGGTTTCCTTGTTTATTCTGTCGCCTCATCATTTGCTCTTTCCTAAAGTCATAAAAATCATAATTAATTTCCATATCTTTTTAAACCCTGTCTAATAAAGTTATGAAAATAATAATAAAAAAAGAACCTCGATTAGTTTTAATCGAGATTCTTCATATTAATAAGTAAAATTATTCTGCATCTGTTGGTTCAGAATCTGCATCAGTTTCTTCTACTGTTGCCTCTCCTAATTCAACAGATTCTTCACTTTCATCTAATTCTTCATCTTCTTCAGATTCCTTTGCAACTTTTGCAACTGTTGCAACAAGCTCTTCATCACCTAGACGAATTAGACGAACACCTTGCGTACTACGTCCTGTTACAGAAATATCGTTAATATCCATACGAATTAGCATACCGTTAATTGTAATGAGCATTAAGTCTTCTGAACCGTCCACTGTTTTCACAGCAGATAAAGGACCGTTCTTATCTGTAATTTGACAAGTTTTAATACCTACTCCACCACGAGTTTGAATTCTATATTCTTCTTCTGGCGTACGTTTTCCGTAACCTTTTTCTGTTACAACTAAAATTTCTTGTCCTGGCTCAATCATTTCCATTCCGACAACATAGTCGTCATCTTTTAGGCGGATACCACGAACCCCTGCAGCTGTACGACCCATTGATCGAATGTCTTCTTCATTAAATCGTACAAGCATACCATTTCGTGTACCAATGATGATTTCTTTTTTCCCATCTGTAAGACGAACAGAAATTAATTCATCATCTTCACGTAGAGAAATAGCTATTAAACCATTGTTACGAATATTAGCAAAGTATGATACTGGAGTACGTTTTGTTACACCAGTACGCGTAGTGAAGATAAAGTAAGCGTCATCTTCAAACGAAGGAACACGTATCATTGCTGTTACTTGTTCATCCTTATCAACGCTTAATAAGTTAACAATCGGTAATCCTTTAGCTGTACGACCATATTCAGGAATTTCATAGCCTTTTGCACGGAATGCCTTACCTTTAGATGTAAAGAATACAATTGTATCATGCGTAGACGTATTCATTAGATGTTCAACGAAATCATCATCGTTGGTACCCATCCCTTGAACACCACGACCTCCACGCTTTTGACTACGATATGTGTTCGCAGGTAAACGTTTGATATAGCCATTGTGTGTAAGGGTAATAACTGAATTCTCACGAGGAATTAAATCTTCGTCTTCAATCATTTCCATACCGCCAGCAGTAATTTCAGTACGACGTTTATCATTGAAACGTTCTTTTACCTCAAGCAATTCTTCATGAATAATTTGGCGAATCTTACCCTCGTCTGCAAGAATTTCACGTAACTTAGCAATTAAAGCTTGTAATTCTTGATATTCACCTTCGATTTTCTCACGTTCTAAACCTGTTAAGCGTTGTAAACGCATATCTAGGATCGCTTGTGCTTGACGTTCACTTAGGCTGAACTTATCCATTAAACCATTTTTAGCTTCGTCACCTGTTTGTGAGCTGCGGATTAAGTGAATAATCTCATCAATATGATCCAGTGCAATACGTAAACCCTCTAAAATATGTGCACGGTCTTCAGCTTTTTTCAATTCGAATTGCGTACGTCTGCGAATTACTACTTTTTGGTGTTCTAAATAATGATAAAGAGATTCTTTCAAACTTAAAACTTTTGGTTGCCCATCTACTAACGCAAGCATGTTTATACCAAAGCTTGATTGCATCGCTGTTTGTTTATATAAATTATTCAATACAACATTAGAGTTTGCATCTTTGCGAATATCAATAGCTACACGCATACCATTACGGTCAGACTCATCGTTAATATTTGTAATACCATCGATTTTTTTGTCTCGTACTAACTCCGCAATTTTTTCGATTAATTTTGCTTTATTTACTTGGTATGGAAGTTCGTGAATAACAATTGTATCTTTACCATTCGATTTTTGTTCTATTTCAACTTTAGCACGAATAATAATAGAACCACGACCAGTTTCATAAGCACGACGTATTCCACTTCGGCCTAGAATTGTACCACCTGTAGGGAAGTCTGGTCCTGGGATAATTTCCATTAACTCTTCCGTTGTAATTGCTGGATTATCAGAGATTGCTAAAACACCATCAATAACCTCACCTAATTGATGAGGAGGAATATTAGTAGCCATACCAACAGCAATACCTGAAGCACCGTTAACAAGTAAATTTGGATAACGTGCTGGTAACACGATTGGCTCTTTTTCATTGCCATCATAGTTATCTTGGTAATCGATTGTGTCTTTATTAATATCACGCAGCATTTCCATTGCAATTTTAGACATACGGGATTCCGTATAACGCATGGCAGCAGCACCATCACCATCGACAGAACCGAAGTTACCATGACCATCAACTAACATATAACGATAGCTAAAATCTTGCGCCATACGCACCATAGCATCATAAATAGATGAGTCACCATGAGGGTGATACTTACCCATTACGTCACCAACGATACGTGCTGATTTTTTATACGGCTTATCAGAAGTACTACCTAACTCTTGCATACCGTACAAAATACGACGATGTACTGGTTTTAAACCATCGCGGACATCAGGTAAAGCACGCGAGACGATAACACTCATTGCATAACTTAAAAACGAAGTCTTAATTTCTTTACTTATGTTAATCCCCTTAACACCAGGGTTATTAATTTCTGACAAAGTGCTTACCTCCCTTCACTAGCTCGTTAAATATCTAGATTTTTCACGTAAACAGCATTTTCCTCAATAAATTGACGACGTGGTTCTACTTCGTCTCCCATCAATTGTTCAAATGTGCGGTCCGCTTCTATTGCGTCATCTAGTTCAACTTGCAGTAATGTACGATGCTCTGGATCCATTGTCGTATCCCATAATTGCTCTGCATTCATTTCACCGAGACCTTTATAACGCTGAATACCTGGCTTTGGTAAGTTTGGGAGACGCTCTAAAATTTCTTGAAGTTCTTCATCGCTATAGCAATATTCAACATGTTTCCCTTGTTTTACTTGATACAGAGGGGGCTGTGCAATATAGATATATCCTGCTTCGATTATTGGTCGCAAGAATCGGAAGAAGAATGTTAATAATAGAGTTCGAATATGTGCTCCATCTACGTCTGCATCAGTCATGATAACGATTTTATGATAACGTGCTTTTTTCAGTTCGAAATCTTCGCCAATACCTGTACCAATTGCTGTAATCATTGCTCGAATTTCAGCATTAGACAGAATTCTGTCAAGACGTGCTTTTTCAACGTTTAAAATTTTACCACGCAAAGGTAATATTGCCTGGAAATGACGATCACGACCTGATTTAGCTGAACCACCGGCAGAGTCACCCTCTACGATGTAAATCTCACTCTCATCAGGATGACGAGAAGAACAGTCAGCTAATTTACCTGGTAAGCTAGAAACTTCTAAAGCGGATTTACGACGAGTAAACTCACGTGCCTTTTTAGCAGCAACACGCGCTCTAGCTGCCATCAAACCTTTATCAACAATTGTTCTAGAAACTGCAGGATTTTCCAATAAAAATCTCTCAAAGCGTTCAGAGAACAATGAGTTTGTAATTGTACTTACTTCAGAGTTACCTAATTTTGTTTTCGTTTGCCCTTCAAACTGCGGATCTGGGTGTTTAATCGATACGATGGCAACTAAACCTTCACGTACATCTTCACCTGACAAATTCGCATCGGCATCTTTAATTAGATTATTTTTACGCGCATAATCGTTAATAACACGTGTCAAAGCTGTTTTAAATCCAGATTCGTGCGTACCACCTTCATACGTATTGATATTGTTAGCAAACGAGAAAATATTAGATGCAAATCCAGCATTATACTGCATAGCGATTTCAACCGAAATACCATCTTTTTCGCCCTTTAAATCAATTGCTTCATGAAGAGGTTCTTTCTTTTCGTTAATATGTTCAACATACGATTTAATACCACCTTCATAGTGGTATGTATTTGATCGTACTTCTTCACCACGTTCATCCGCTATCGTAATACTAATACCACGATTTAAGTAAGCTAGCTCGCGAATACGGTGTGCTAATATATCAAATTCATAAACTGTTGTTTCTTTGAAAATTTCAGGATCCGCTTTAAAGCGTGTTGTTGTTCCTGTTTCTTCAGAATCGCCAATAATTTGAAGTGGTTGATCTGTTTTACCGCGACTAAAACTTAAGAAATGTATATGACCATCGCGCTTTACATACACTTCAGTTGAAACTGATAATGCGTTTACTACAGATGCACCAACACCATGTAAACCACCAGACACTTTGTATCCGCCACCGCCAAATTTACCTCCGGCATGTAACACAGTCATAATAACCTCAACAGCTGGTTTCCCCATTTTTTCTTGATTGCTTACAGGAATACCACGACCGTTATCGTCGACACGGATCCAGTTATCTTTTTCGATTGTTACTTTAATTTCATTACAGTATCCAGCTAAGGCTTCATCTATACTGTTATCTACAATTTCCCACACCAAATGGTGAAGACCTTTAGAACTCGTAGTACCAATATACATTCCCGGACGCTTACGAACTGCTTCTAAACCTTCTAATACTTGTATCTGATCTGCATCATATGCAGCAGGCTGTTTATTCTCTTCCATTGCCATTTGTTCCACCTACTCTTTCATGACATCAGTATGCGTTTTAAATTATTTTACTAACCACTGACCTGTATTAACACTAGGTTTCCTCTACTTCAACAGAACCTTGCTTCACATGAAACATGGCTGCTTCTCGTATTGTATCATGGTCAATTCCTTCAACACTTGTTGTTGTCACAAAGGTCTGAACTTCACCTTGAATAGTATTCAGTAAGTGTGACTGACGGTAATCATCTAACTCTGAAAGAACATCATCTAGTAACAAAATTGGCGCTTCCCCAACTTCTTGTTTAATAAGTTCAATTTCAGCTAATTTGAGTGATAGGGCCGTCGTACGTTGCTGACCTTGGGATCCATATGTTTGTACATCATAATCATTCACAAGGAACTGCAAATCATCTCTGTGCGGTCCAATTAATGTGACACCCCGTTCAAGCTCGCGTGGCAAGGCATCTTGTAACTTCTTCTCTAAGAAATTTGCCATCTCAGCAATCGTCCACTCCGGGTTCATACCACTTACTGGTCGATAACGAATTTGTAATCTCTCTAAATTTCGAGAGATACCAAAATGAATTGGCTCTGCCCACTCCTGAAGTAAATCCATAAATTGAAATCTTTTATGAATAACTTTTACTGCAGCTTGAATATATTGTTCGGTATATACATCAAACATTACATCTTGCAATGCCGATTTTCCTTGGTTTTTTTTCAATAAATGATTTCGTTGCTTTAATAGCTTTTGAAATGTTAATAAATCATGTAAATATACTGGAGAAATTTGCCCGATTTCCATATCGAGAAAACGTCTTCTGATTTGGGGACTGCCTTTTACTACAGTTAAATCTTCCGGGGCAAACATTACGACATTCATCTGTCCAATATAATCACTTAAACGGCTTTGTTCTAAATGGTTAACCCTTGCTTTTTTCCCCTTTTTAGAAAGAGTTAATTCCAAAGGTAGATGACCATACTTTTTTTGAACGTCACCTTCTATTTTACCATAATCTTCGCTCCACCGTATCAATTCTTTCTCATTCGAAGTACGATGCGATTTCGCCATCGATAAAACATATATAGATTCCATAACATTTGTTTTCCCCTGTGCATTTTCCCCTAAGAAAACATTAATTTTCGGGGAAAATGTCAAGTCTAACGATTCATAATTACGGTAATTCGTCAGCTTTAACCGATCTATATACATGTTATTCTCCGTTCGTTGGACCAGTTATCTGAAATCTCCCTGTTCCAGGAATGTTCACAGTATCACCAACATATAATTTACGTCCACGGCGATTATCTACTTCTCCGTTTACATAGACATCGTTCTCTTGCAAGAACCATTTAGCCATTCCACCTGAGCTAATAGCATCTGTTATTTTTAATAATTGGCCAAGCGTTACAAATTCAGTATCAATAGCAATTTCATTCACAGTTAATTTCATCCTCTTCTATTTTTCTCTATCCCTATATTTTACCGAACTTTTGTTCATAAGTAAAAAGGATAGTCATCGAAATGACTATCCTTTAGTAAAACCAGTTATTTATGACCAGGTCATAAATAATCTTGGGAAATAATTCACATCTATCGTTATATTGAAATAATTATTTTTAGTAAGTGCGGACAGGTAAAATCAATTGTAATATAGCATCGTCATGTACAGAGCGAATAATAAATGGTCTCATAGCTCCTGTAAATTGAATGACAACATCTTGTCCATCAATTGCCTTTAATGCATCCATCATATATTTTGCACTGAAAGAAATTTTCAATTCTTCCCCTACAAGTGAACTAACTTGAATTTGTTCTTCCACTTTTCCTACCTCAGGTGAATTAGAAGAAATTTCAATCGTGTCATCTTGCATAGTTGTAAAACGTACTACATTGTTACGATCTTCACGTGCAAGTAAAGAAGCACGGTCAATGGCTTGAAGTAAAGAGCGACCATTTACAGTCACATCTGTTTTATATTCTTCAGGAATTAGTCGAGATGTATCAGGATAATTCCCTTCTAGTAAGCGTGAGAAGAATAAAACATCATTTGTTTTGAATAAAACTTGTTGGTTTGTCATAACAATATCTACAGGAGTAGTTGCATCGTTCAAAATTTTACTTAATTCAGTCAAACTTTTACCAGGTACAACAACACTAGATTGTTCACTTGGTAAATGTTCTAAAGTGACTTTTCGACGAGCAAGACGGTGACTATCAGTTGCAACACATACAAGTTCTCCGTCTTTTATTTGCCAGTGAACACCTGTTAACACTGGACGACTTTCACTTGTTGATACTGCAAATACTGTTTCGCGAATAATTGATTTTAATAAATCAGCAGGTACAGTAAATTGATTATCTTCACTCAACTCTGGTAATAAAGGATACTCAGTTGAATCTAAACCAATTAAGTGAAAATCGGATTTACCAGAACGGATACGTGTTTGGAATTTCTCTGATACTTCAAATTCAACGTCATTAGTAGGTAACTTACGAACAATCTCATTGAACATTTTTGCTTGCAGCACTATTGAACCTGGTTTTTCAACATTGATTAATTGTTCTCCATTTTCTTCAACAGGTATATACGTTTGAATTGTAATATCTGCATCACTACCAGTTAAACGCATTCCTTCTTCGCTTACATCAATTTTTATCCCTGTCAAAATAGGGATTGTTGTTTTTGAACTAACTGCCTTCATGACATCATTTAGTCCATCTAATAAACGATCTCGCATGATATCAAATTTCATAAACTTATACCTCACTTATATATATTATTATTTATTAAAAGATTAATAGATATAGTAGTAGGGGTTGTGGATTTGTGGATAAGTCTAATTTAACGAATAAAATCAGCCTATCCGAGTGTAGACAGGCTGTGTATAAGTATGTTGTTAACTTTCCGGGTTATCCACAGGTTTTTACTTACCTAGCATACTTTTTATCTGTTTAATATCTTGCTGCAATTTTTGATCTTCTTTAAACATGGTTGAGATTTTCTCATGTGCATGGATGACTGTTGTATGATCACGACCACCAAATTCTTCACCAATTTTAGGTAATGAAAAATCAGTTAACTCGCGTGATAAATACATAGCGATTTGACGTGGAAATGCAATTGATTTTGTACGTTTTTTCGCAGTAAAATCCTCTAATTTAACATGGAAGTGTTCCCCAACAGCCTTTTGAATATCTAAAATGGTTACCATTCTAGGTACGGAGTTTGGAATAATATCCTTTAATGCTTGTGCAGCTAATTCAGCCGTAATATCTTGATTTACGAGCGATGAGTAAGCAACTACGCGGATTAAAGCACCTTCTAATTCACGAATATTAGAATCAATTTGGTTTGCAATATATAGCATAACCTCATTTGGAATATCTAATCCATCAGCCTTTGCCTTTTTTCGTAATATTGCAATTCTCGTTTCTAAATCAGGTGGTGCAATATCTGTTATTAGACCCCACTCGAAGCGTGAGCGTAAGCGGTCTTCCAAAGTTGGAATCTCCTTTGGAGGTCGATCACTAGAAATAACTATTTGCTTCGATTCCTCGTGCAAAGTATTAAAAGTATGGAAAAATTCTTCCTGAGTTGATTCTTTTCCAGCTAAGAATTGAATATCATCAATTAGGAGGACATCTACACTACGATACTTATTACGGAATTCCACAGCTTTATTGTCGCGGATAGAGTTAATGAACTCATTTGTAAATTTTTCAGATGACAAATAAACCACCTTAGCATTAGGGTTATGTTCCAATACATAGTGGCCAATTGCATGCATTAAATGGGTTTTTCCTAAACCTACGCCTCCATATATAAATAATGGGTTATATGCTTTTGCTGGTGCTTCTGCAACGGCTAACGAAGCGGCATGTGCAAAGCGGTTACCAGACCCAATAACGAATGTATCAAATGTGTTTTTTAAGTTCAGCATACCAGGGGAGAAATCTGGACGATCATCTTGTTTTTCTTGAACACGTGGCGATGGAATATCAAAATCATCAAAGCCTGGGTCTTGTTGAACGACAAAACGGATATGCAAATCTTTTCCTGTTAATTCTGCCAAAATAGAAGCAATTAGCTGTACATAGTGATTTTCCAACCATTCACGCCCAAATGAATTTGGCGCTGCAATAGTTACGGTATCACCTTTGTAAGAAAGTAGCTTCGTGGATTTAAGCCAAGTTTCAAAGCTTGGTTTTGAGATCTTTTGTTTAACTTGTGAGAGCACTTTGTCCCATAACTCTTCTAAATGTTCCAAGCTTCTTTCTCCTTTACATAAATATCTCTATTGAATATTTGGTTATAAATGCGGTTAAAATATGTTTATAAATGAACTATACACGATAGATACTCACAATAAAAACAAGTTGTGGATAAATGTTATTCTTAGCTAGTGGATAAAACTATCCACATATTATTAACAATTGTGGATAACATTTTGCATACACAAATTTATTTACAGAGTAAAACACAATAATCTTATCAAAAAAAACCATGTAATTCAAGATGTTTTCGAAGTTATCCACAAATTGCATAAATATGCACAACGAACTTATCCACAACGGGTGAATTTGTGCAGAACCTGTCTATAAGTCTTGTGGATAATTTTGAGGGTGTAAAATAGTGTCCACACTAGTTTTGGAGAGTAGGGTATTAGATTGTGGATAACTTACTAGTGAATAAAACTCCACTAACTGGATCGCTATAAAATGTATTTTCTAAATAAGCATTGACAGAATGACCGTAATTTATATATAATATGCAAGACTGTCTGTAGTATTTTTTATAATAGACTTTCCAGGAGGTGTCATATAAATGAAACGCACATACCAACCGAAAAAACGTAAACATAGTAAAGTACATGGCTTCCGCGCACGTATGAGTTCTAAAAATGGTCGTAGAGTACTTGCTGCACGTCGTCGTAAAGGAAGAAAAGTATTATCAGCATAAGTCCACTGACCAACATCAGTGGTCTTTTTTTTCTTTATGGAGAAATTAGTGTTTAGCATTGTTGGTTTCTCTCCAAAATGGTTAAACAATTATGGTTAACTTCTTCTACACTGTTTAAAAAGGTAATCGTAAAAGTCTATTGTTTTGGAGAAAATCAACGATCAGTATAAATGGAACCTTCTTATAGAGAAGAAAGAACAATGAATAAGCAGGTGCAAAGATGAAAAAACGCCGCAGAATTAAGAAGAATGAAGATTTTCAAAAAGTATTTCGTAAAGGGAAGTCATTTGCAAATCGTCAATTTGTTGTCTACTGTTTACCAAAAGAGGGACAAGAAGAATTTCGCATTGGACTATCCATCAATAAGAAAATAGGTAAGGCAGTCACTAGAAATCAAATTAAACGTTATATCCGTCAAAGTTTCTTCGAATTACAAGATGATTTGAGAAATGATATGGAATACGTGATTATCGCCAGACATCCGGCGGCCACAATAGATTTTCATGAAACAAAAAAGAGCTTACAGCATGTTTTAAAAATTGCGAAGGTTTTAAAAAGAAGTAGTAGAGAGTAATAGAAGGTGCATGATAAAATAGCTGATAGAAAATGAAAGTTATTTTAGGGGGATGAAGATTGAAGAAAAAACTTTGGGTCATTCTCGCACTTACTTCATTAACATTATTATTAACTGGGTGTACAGAATATAACCAACCAATTTATAGTGACACTGAAGGCTTTTGGAGCAAATATATCGTTTGGCCATTCGTAGCTTTCATAACATTATTTAAAGGATTACTGGGTACGTATGCTTGGGGGATAGTTTGCGTAACGATCATTATTCGCTTAGCTATTTTGCCGTTAATGATTAAACAGACAAAAAGTGCGAAGAAAATGCAAGAATTACAGCCTAAATTGGCGAAGTTAAAAGAGAAATACAGCTCTAAAGATGCAGTAACGCAGAAAAAGTATCAAGAAGAAATGATGAAATTAATGAGTGAATCTGGTGCTAATCCAGCAGCTGGATGTTTACCAGTGCTGATTCAAATGCCAATTCTAGTTGGTTTCTATCACGCAATTAGTCGTATGAACTCGACACCAGAAATTAACTTGGGCGACTTTTTCATGTTCCCATTAGCAGAATCGAGTATTGTACTCGCTGTTCTAGCAGGTATCATGCAGTTTATTGTTCTACGTACTGGCCCAGCGATGGATAATCCACAAATGCGAATTATGATGTATATCATGCCATTTATGATTATTGGATTAGGTAGTTATTTACCTGCCGCTTTATCGCTTTATTGGGTAATTGGTAATATTATTACATTCATACAAAATCTTGTTATGTATAAGCCTTGGAACAAAACAACTAAACCTGCAAAAACAGGAGGGGCTAAAAAGTGAAACAGATTACGCAAATGGGAGCAACCGTAGAAGAAGCGATCTCTATAGCGTTAAAAGAGCTTGACCTTACCCGAGAGCAAGTAGATATTGAAATACTTCAAGAAGGTAAAAAGGGTTTTTTAGGTTTTGGTTCACGTAAAGCAAATGTACGTGTAACTGAAAAACAACTTGAGAAATCCGATCAAGAGCAACAATCTGTGCAACAGGCAATGGAAGAACTGAATGAAATAGAATCATCAGAAGCAGTAGCGATTATTTCGAAAAGTGAAGTAGAAAATATACAAGAATCAACAACTGAAAACCTACAATCAACTTTGGAAGTTGAAGAAAATGAATTAATAGATGAGAAACGTAACGATAACACAGTTGCTATTGAGCATGCAGTCACTTATTTAACAGATATAGCAAAGCAGTTAGATATCAATGACTTAACTATTGATGTTGAAGAAAAGGGTAAAATCATTAACATTAGTTTAGAGAGCAAGAAGGCAGCCTTACTAATAGGTAAACGTGGCCAAACGCTAAACTCCCTTCAAGAATTGACACAATTAGTTGTGCATCAATACGCAAAACGATTCGTCTTAGTTAAATTAGACGTAGAAAATTATCGTAAGCGTCGTCAAGAATCATTGGAGCAGCTAGCAAATCGTATGGCAGATAAGGCCGTTTATACAGGGAAAAAGATTGAGCTAGAGCCAATGCCTTCGAATGAGCGAAAAATTATCCATCATATTCTTGCCAATCGAATTGATATCGAGACGTATTCTGTTGGATCGGATACTAAAAGATATTTAGTTATTGAACCAATTCGATAAAGGAAATACTCTTTAAAGCCCATCTCATTCTAAATGAGATGGGCTTTTATTTGTTTTAATGGATAATTTTAGTGGGTTAGTATGTATCCGTTTGTTAAATAATGAATTTACGAATAAAAAATTGTAGCTTTTTTATTAAATTTAAATATTTAGTTTCAGGAGCTAATACTCGGGAAGTTTCACAGCTAAATGAGCACCTAAGCTAACAGAATGTTGGTCGTGGGATCATGGAACTGTAATGACACGCCGTCGAGAACTTCAGGAGTTGCTGTCCGCGACTCTCGAAAGAAAGTTGAAAAGGTACTTTGATTAGAGATTTCAATTAATTGTTGAGCTTAACGAGTGCTTGCAGCAGTAAAAAAGTCAGCCAACTTTAGGAGCTGGTTGCTCGGAACGTTTTAGAGGAGGGCAAAGTCAAAGAGTGATTTTGTCTTCTGCCTATCAATGACCTTGTCGATAAATGAGCGCCTTCTGCATTTAAAAAAAGTTGTCCACAATTCTACTTTTCGAGCTTTTATGCTATTATTGTATGTTAGAGAGTTAGTTCGTTTTTAGGTTATCCACATGTGGATAATTTTTAATTTTTTAGGAGGTATTATCTATGGAGTTCGATACAATTGCGGCTATCTCAACGCCAATGGGTGAAGGGGCAATTGCCATTGTCCGTTTAAGTGGGGATGAGGCTGTTGCTATTGCAGATCGTGTGTTTCATGCACCGAGTCGGAAAAAGTTATCCACACAGCCGTCACATACTATTCATTATGGACATTTAAAGGAGCCTGAATCAGGAGAGGTAGTAGAGGAAGTCATGCTATCGATGATGAAAGGGCCAAAAACATTTACACGTGAAGATGTAGTAGAAATTAACTGTCATGGTGGAATAGTTTCAGTGAATCGAGTACTGCAATTAGTATTGAAGAATGGTGCGCGATTAGCTGAGCCTGGTGAATTTACTAAGAGAGCATTCTTAAATGGCCGAATCGATTTATCCCAAGCAGAAGCTGTAATGGATTTGATTCGTGCAAAAACAGATCGTGCAATGAATGTTGCACTTGGTCAAATGGACGGGAAATTATCACGATTAATTAGTGAACTTAGACAAGCACTATTAGAAACTCTAGCGCAAGTAGAAGTAAACATAGATTATCCAGAATATGACGATGTAGAAGAGATGACAATTCCTCTGATGCTCGAAAAGTCTACTTGGGTAATGAAAGAGATTGAGAAACTTTTACAAACATCTTCTCAGGGCAAAATTTTGCGTGAGGGCCTTTCAACTGTTATACTAGGTCGTCCGAATGTCGGCAAATCATCACTATTAAATAGCCTTGTACAAGAAAATAAAGCAATCGTTACAGACGTTGCTGGTACAACGCGTGATATTATAGAAGAGTACGTAAATGTAAGAGGTGTCCCATTACGTTTGGTTGATACTGCAGGTATTCGTGAGACCGAGGATATCGTTGAGCGCATTGGTGTTGAACGCTCTAGACAAGTATTGAAAGAAGCAGATTTAATCTTGCTTGTTGTGAACTATGGAGACGAACTTACTGAGGAAGATGAACGTCTTTTCGAAACGATTCAAAATATGGACTATATAGTCGTTGTTAATAAAACAGATTTGTCACAACAGATCGACTTAGCTCGTGTACAAGCATTAGCGGGCAATCGCAAAGTGGTGACAACATCATTACTTAAAGAAGAAGGTGTCACAGAGCTTGAGGAAGCAATTGCGGCATTATTCTTTGAAGGATCATTGGAAGCTGGAGATATGACATATGTATCAAATGCACGCCATATAGCTTTACTACACCAAGCGCATTCAACGATTAAGGATGCTATTGAAGCAGCTCATGCAGGTGTACCTGTCGATATGATTCAAATCGATGTCACTAGAACATGGGAACTTCTTGGTGAAATTATTGGAGATACCGTGCAAGAAAGCTTAATTAATCAGCTATTTTCACAATTCTGTTTAGGGAAATAAACTTAAATATAGAAAGGAAGTAACGAGCATGCCAACAAAATTTGAAGCAGGCACGTTCGATGTGATTGTAATTGGAGCAGGTCATGCAGGAGTAGAAGCTGCATATGCTGCATCAAGAATGGGTGCAAAAACACTTATGTTAACAATCAATCTTGATATGATCGCCTTTATGCCATGTAATCCATCAGTAGGTGGCCCAGCTAAAGGGATTGTTGTACGCGAAATTGATGCATTAGGCGGTGCGATGAGTAAAATTATCGATAAAACACATATCCAAATGCGTATGTTAAATACAGGTAAAGGTCCAGCAGTACGTGCTCTACGCGCACAAGCAGATAAAGTACTTTACCAACAAGAAATGAAAAAGTTACTAGAAGACGAAGAAAATCTTACAATTCACCAAGCAATGGTAGATGAATTAATCGTTGAAGACGGTGAAATAAAAGGTATCGTTACGCAAGTTGGTGCTGTTTATCATGCAAAAACAGTTATTGTTACAACTGGTACATTCTTACGAGGTGAAATCATTATTGGTGACTTGAAGTATTCAAGTGGTCCAAATAATCAGCAGCCATCTATTAAATTAGCGGATAATTTAAAAGAACTTGGCTTTGAGTTAGTACGCTTTAAAACAGGTACACCACCACGTGTTAACAGCAATACAATTGATTACAGTAAAACTGAAATTCAGCCTGGTGATACAGAGCCTCGTGCGTTTAGTTATGAAACGACTGAATATATTACAGATCAACTACCATGTTGGCTGACATATACAAGTGAAGAAACACATGAAATCATTAATGATAATCTTCATTTATCTCCAATGTATTCAGGGATGATTAAAGGTACGGGTCCGCGTTATTGCCCATCAATTGAAGATAAGGTTGTTCGATTTAGTGATAAGCCTCGTCATCAATTATTCTTAGAACCAGAAGGCCGTAATACACGTGAAGTGTATGTTCAAGGGTTATCAACAAGCTTACCTGAACATGTACAACGCAAGCTGTTGGAATCGGTGCCAGGTCTAGAAAAGGCAGAAATGATGAGAGCAGGTTACGCAATCGAATACGATGCAATTGTACCAACACAATTATGGCCAACACTAGAAACTAAACGCATTGCAAACTTATATACAGCTGGTCAAATTAACGGTACTTCAGGTTATGAAGAGGCTGCTGGACAAGGTCTAATGGCTGGAATTAACGCTGCTGCTAAAGCACTTGGTAAAGAAGAGATGATTCTAGGACGTGCAGATGCATATATAGGTGTGTTAATCGATGACCTTGTAACAAAAGGAACAAACGAACCATATCGTCTATTAACATCTCGTGCAGAATACCGATTATTACTACGTCATGACAATGCGGATATACGTTTATCTGATCGTGCTTATGAAGCAGGTTTAATTTCCCAAGAGCGTTATGATAAATTTGATACAAAACGTAAAAAAGTAGACAATGAAATTAAACGTCTTCGTGATACAATTTTAAAACCAGATGCTAAAACACAAGGCGTATTACGTGATTTAGGTAGTAGTGAATTAAAAGATGGTATCCGTGCAGCTGATCTATTAAAACGACCAGAAATGACGTATGAATTATTGTCAACATTAACAGAGTCACCTGTCGAGTTATCAACAGAAGAAAAAGAGCAAATCGAAATTCAGGTAAAATATGAAGGCTATATTGAAAAAGCACTTCAACAAGTAGATAAGCTAAAAAAAATGGAAAACAAAAAAATTCCAGAGAACATTGATTATGAGGCAATTTCAGGAATTGCAACTGAAGCAAAACAAAAATTAAAACAAGTAAGACCACTATCTGTTGCTCAGGCATCACGCATCTCAGGTGTAAACCCTGCTGACATTTCAATTTTACTAGTGTATATTGAACAAGGTAGAATAGCGAAATTAGCAAGCAACGAATAATATGACAAAACCAATAGTGGCACTACATGGAAGGGGAAAATCATGAACGAAGAACAGTTTGTGCAGGCTTTAAAAGAACAAGGAATTGAGTTATCAGAGGGACAGTTAAAACAATTTCATACTTATTTTGAACTATTAGTTGAATGGAATGAGAAAATGAACTTAACTGCAATTACTGACCAGCCATCTGTTTATTTAAAGCATTTCTACGATTCTATTAGTGCTGCTTTTTATATGGATTTCGATAAAGTACAATCTATATGTGATGTAGGAGCAGGTGCAGGTTTTCCGAGTATTCCTATTAAAATCTGTTTCCCACATTTACAGGTGACAATTGTAGATTCATTAAATAAACGTATTCAATTCTTAACACATTTAAGTGAACAGCTACATTTAGATCATGTTGAATTTGTTCATTCGCGTGCAGAGGATTTTGGTCAAAATCCGAAATATAGAGAACAATTTGATCTTGTAACTGCACGAGCAGTCGCTAGATTATCAGTACTTTCTGAGTTATGTATACCGCTTGTGAAAACAAATGGTCATTTTGTTGCAATGAAAGCAGCAAGTGGTGATGAAGAGATGAAGGATGCAAAAAAAGCATTAACAGTACTAGGTGCTAAATTAGTAGATAGCTATTCATTCTTATTACCAATCGAAGATAGTGAACGTTCTATTTTTATTTTTAATAAAACAAAAAATACACCGAAGAAATATCCACGTAAGCCAGGTGTACCAAATAAATCACCAATCCAATAATTGTTTCGTTCCACGTGAAACATAAAAGGGTTCTTACGTTTTTTATAGAAAATAACTATAATGATATGTAGAAGTTTTACTTATTGCACAATGATAGTCAAAATATAAATAGTTCTCTCCACCTTCTAACGGGCTTTTACCTATGATATTAGATGGAGAATGCTTGGAAATATCGTTAAAGGTGGTGCCAAGGGATGAAAAGTACTTTTTCACGTTTTTTTGGAAGTGGTGAGAAAGTAGAACACGACTCGAAAAATGAGGTAGAAAGTGCGGAATCGGTTGTCAAACTCCTTATTGATGAGATCCAGCCGAATCGTTATCAGCCACGTACAATTTTCGATGATTCGAAGATTGAAGAGCTTGCACGAACAATCCGTACACACGGTGTAATTCAACCAATCGTCGTTCGAAAAATGGAAGAAGGTCATTACGAAATAATTGCCGGTGAGCGTCGTTATCGCGCGATGAAAATGTTAGAGTGGACAGAAGTGCCCGCGATTGTCCGTGAAATGAACGACAAAGAAACAGCTTCAGTGGCGTTAATCGAAAACTTACAACGTGAAGAACTTACATCAATTGAGGAAGCACAGGCTTACCTAAAATTATTAGAACTTCATGGTTTAACACAAGAAGCACTTGCCCAAAGGCTTGGTAAAGGTCAGTCAACAATAGCTAATAAAATACGCTTATTAAAGCTACCTGAAGAAATCCAAATGGCTATTTTAAAAAGGGAGATTTCAGAACGTCATGCACGTGCTTTGGTACCTGTCAAAGACAAGGAATTGCAATTAGCGTTGTTACAAGAAATAATCGACAATGATTATAATGTACGACAATTAGAGCAAAGAATTGATGAAATTCTAAATCCTGCTGAAAAGCCAAAGAAAAACAAACCAACCCGTAAAGCAATTAGTAAAGACATTCGTATCGCATTAAATACAATTAGACAATCACTTACGATGGTCACAAAAACAGGTATAAATGTAGAAGCCGAAGAAGAAGAACATGATGAATTTTACCAAATCACTGTGAAGATACCGAAAAAGAAATCATAATTTCATCTATTTTAAACTCTTGTCTAGTATTTTGGACAAGAGTTTTTTTATATATTTTTCTTTTATAATAAGAGCCTATTGTACATTTTTTTGATAGAATGAAAATTAGGTACTCAAATTAATTTAATATTGCCTATTTTTATAAAATTGATTTTGGAAAGCAGGTGCACATGTGGGTAAAACAATTGCAATCGCTAACCAGAAAGGCGGCGTAGGAAAAACTACAACATCAGTTAATCTTAGCGCTTGCCTCGCCCATTTAGGTAAAAAAGTATTAATGATTGATACAGACCCTCAAGGAAATGCAACAAGTGGAGTGGGGGTTAACAAAGGTGAAGTACATAAATGTATTTATGATGTGCTAATTGATGACGAATCAATTAAAGATGTCATTCGAGAAACAAAAGTAAACAATTTATATATAGTACCTGCTACAATTGCGTTAGCGGGAGCTGAAATAGAACTAGTATCAACAATTTCAAGAGAAGTACGGTTAAAACATGCAATTGAAGATATAAAAAATGACTATGATTACATCGTAATTGACTGTCCACCATCTCTAGGTTTATTAACAATTAATTCATTAACAGCATCTGATTCGATTCTGATTCCAGTACAATGTGAATATTACGCTTTAGAAGGATTAAGTCAGCTATTATCAACTGTACGATTAGTGCAGAAGCATTTAAATCATCAGCTAACAATTGAAGGTGTTTTATTGACGATGCTCGACGCACGTACCAATTTAGGCCTTCAAGTAATTGAAGAAGTGAAAAAGTATTTCCAAGATAAAGTGTTTAAAACAGTTATCCCGCGGAATGTCCGTTTAAGTGAAGCGCCAAGTCACGGGGAACCGATTATTGTATATGATGCAAAATCGCGTGGGGCAGAGGGGTATTTAGAGCTTGCAAGGGAAGTGATTAAAAATGGCTAAAGGTCTAGGAAAGGGAATTAACGCATTATTCCCAGGTGAATCTTTATCTAGTAATGAAACAATAGAGCATTTGGCATTAACAGAGTTACGGGCAAATCCATATCAACCTCGGAGAATTTTTGATGAATCCGCAATAGAGGAATTGGCAATATCAATTAAAGAACATGGAGTTTTGCAACCAATTATTGCCCGTAAACGAGTTAACTTTTATGAAATTGTTGTTGGTGAAAGAAGGTTTAGGGCTTCTAAACTAGCGGGGTTAACAGAAATTCCAGTTGTTGTCCGAGAGATGGACGATCAACAGATGATGGAGTTAGCAATTCTTGAGAATTTACAACGTGAAGATTTAACCCCAATTGAAGAGGCTGAGGCTTATACAAATCTAATGGATAACTTAAACTTAACACAGGAACAATTGGCAGCTCGGTTAGGGAAAAGTCGTCCACATATTGCGAACCATGTCCGACTGTTAGCATTACCGGAAGATGTACGTATCCTTTTATCAGAAGGTAAAATCACAATGGGTCATGGTCGTGCATTGCTAGGTTTGAAAAGAAGAAAATTAATATCACAAGTAACTGAAAAAGTGCTAAGCCAGCATTTGAATGTTCGCCAGTTAGAGGCATTAGTACAATCTATGAATGACAATGTTTCACGTGAAACAAAGAAGAAAGTGAAAAAAGATATTTTTATTGCAGAAAAAGAATCACAGCTACGTGATTATTTTGGTACGAACGTGACAATTAAAGAATCAAAAAATAAAGGAAAAATTGAAATTGAATTTTTCTCTGCTGATGATTTAGAGCGTATATTAGAATTACTCGAAGATTGAGAGGATTTCATTTGGTTCTATTAGGTACAGCAATAAACGCATTGTTAATTGTAATTGGTACATTAATTGGTAGATTGTTACAGGGGATACCCGATAATACAAAAGAGACAGTGATGAGTATTATAGGCCTGGCAGTTGCAGTATTGGGTATTCAAATGGGCATACAAAGCGAGAATTTTATCATCATCATTGTTAGCCTTGTGTTTGGTTCGATACTTGGAGAATGGATTGATCTAGATAAACAATTAAATCGTCTAGGTCAGTTTATGGAAAAGAAATTAGGAAACAAGGCTAAAGGTGGAAATATTTCACAGGGCTTTGTTAATGCTACTCTTATCTTTGTTATCGGTTCAATGGCTATTATAGGTGCGTTGGATAGCGGCCTACGCAATGATCATTCTGTTTTAATAACAAAAGGTATTATTGATGGTTTTACAGCGGTAATTTTAGCTTCAACACTAGGGATAGGAGTTATGTTATCTGCTGTTCCTGTATTTTTGTATCAAGGTATTATTGCTGTTTTTGCAGGACAAATTAGTCGATTCATACCTGATGCTGCACTACAAATGTTCATTCAAGAAATGACAGCAACCGGTGGAGTTATGATTCTCGCAATAGGTCTTAATTTAGTAGGCGTAACAAAAATCCGCGTGGCCAACTTACTTCCGGGAATACTCGTTGTGGCCATCGCGGTTATGTTCATCTACCTTTTTTAAAGAATAACGACTCCAAGCCAAAAATAGAGCACGTGAAATTTGTTGGCTCATTTCGTACGTTACATGTAGACGAGTGTTTTGTAAAACTGCATGCTCCATAAATCCTCCAATGTTGACTATGCCTTTTATAGACATATCGCCAATAGGGGGGAGCTCCTTCTTCACAGCTTTGCCAGGCAGTAAAGGTCCCTCATGAACGATAATTTCCCCAATGCGTTGCTGTGAACCAAGACAAGCATCAATGGCAACTACAAACGGTTTTATTTCATGGGTAGATAAATTATCAACTGTATCTGTTAGATTCAGTGCATGAAGGGGTTTTTCTAAGGTTCCAATAATTTTATAAGGAAATGAAACATATTGATTCAAAAAACTGCCGGCTAATGGTCCGAGTGAGTCTCCAGTAGAACGATCGGTTCCAATACAGCAAAATACAAGATTTTCGTGATGAAATGGTATATGCTCTAAAAGGAAAGAGCTCAACCTCCAAATGGCACCTGATTCTTTATAATGAAGAACATGTGAAAATGGTTGATTCGAAGTTATAAGCATCCAGAATCTCTCTTTCTTTTTTCAGCATTATACGCATTACGAGAATTTTTTATGCAAGAGGAGCGTCAAAATTGGAAAAAATGTATAACAACTTTATGGCAGCTTTGACTAGTGAAGAAATGTGGATGGGAATTGGTCGTGCAACAATAAAAATTGCAGTAATCACGATATTATCAATGGTTGTTGTACGTGTAGCTAAAATGGCTATTCGTAAAGGCTTTGAATTCCGTATGAAAGCGCCAGCCCCATTACAACCCGCATCTGAAAGACGATATCGAACTATTTTGAAACTGGTGCAAAGTATTGTTTCATATGTAGTATACTTTTCTGCGATTTTAGCGATATTATCGGCTGTAAATATAGATGTTAAAGGGCTTTTAGCAGGTGCCGGAATCGTAGGTTTAGCAGTCGGGTTTGGTGCACAAAGTTTAGTGAAAGATGTCATCACTGGATTCTTCATTATTTTTGAAGATCAGTTTGGTGTCGGTGACTATATTAAAATTACTTCAGTAGAAGGTACTGTACTCGAAATTGGGTTACGCACAACTAAAATTAAAGGTGCTGCTGGAGAGATTAATATTGTTCCAAATGGGTCAATCACTGATGTTGTAAACTATTCTATAAATAACTCAATTGCTATTATCGATGTAAGTGTTGCTTATAGTTCAGATATTGCTAAAGCAGAGCGGTTAATAGAGGAATATCTTAAAGAACTACCAAAAAAACATGAAGAAATAACTGCTCCTCCTACATTATTAGGTGTACAAAATGTCGTAGGTGCAGAAGTTTCCCTTCGCATTTCAGTGGAGACATTGCCGATGCAACATTTTGCAATATCACGTATGGTTCGTCGTGATGTAAAAGAAATTTTTGATCGAAATCGTATCGAAATTCCTTATCCAAAAATGATGGTTTATGAAAGAGATAATAATCAAACATTTAACGAAGAAGGAGAATGATGATGGAAGCAAAAAAGTTTGAGCTAGGCGATGTTGTAGAAATGAAAAAACAACATCCTTGTGGAACGAACGAGTGGAAAATTATCCGAATGGGTGCAGATATTCGGATTAAATGTGAAGGTTGTCAGCATAGCGTTATGATTCCACGAAGAGAGTTTGAAAAAAAGTTAAAGAAAATATTAATTCCTGCTAATCCAGTAACAGAAGAGCAAAATTAGACTTTTACTAGATGAGTCTCTATAATTAACAAGTCGTGTAAATAGAATAGTGTTTATGAAAAATTGAAAGGTTGTGAAAAGAATGGCTTTAACAGCTGGCATCGTAGGTTTACCTAACGTAGGTAAATCGACATTGTTTAATGCAATTACAAAAGCAGGAGCAGAATCTGCAAACTACCCGTTCTGTACGATTGATCCAAACGTAGGAATCGTTGAAGTACCAGATAATCGTCTTCAAAAATTAACGGAATTAGTAGAACCGAAAAAGACTGTACCAACAGCTTTTGAATTTACTGATATTGCTGGAATCGTAAAAGGCGCTAGTAAAGGTGAAGGTCTTGGTAACAAGTTCTTAGCACACATTCGTGAAGTAGATGCAATTACACAAGTAGTTCGTTGTTTCGCTGACGATAATATCACACATGTATCAGGTAAAGTTGATCCAATCGAAGATATCGAAGTTATTAACCTTGAGTTAATTCTTGCAGATTTAGAAGCAGTTGAAAAACGTCTATCTCGTGTTGAAAAATTAGCAAAACAAAAAGATAAAGATGCAATGGCAGAAGCACCAATCTTAACTCGCTTAAAAGAAGCTTTTGAAGCCGAAAAACCTGGTCGCTCAATTGACTTTACTGAAGAAGAATTTAAAATCGTTAAAGGATTCCACCTACTGACTGTGAAACCTATGCTATACGTAGCAAACGTTTCTGAAGATGAAGTAGCGAATGCTGACGACAATGAATACGTACAAAAAGTGCGCGAATATGCAAAAGCTGAAGGCGCAGAGGTAATTGTTATTTGTGCGAAAATCGAAGAAGAAATTGCAGAGCTTGATGATGAAGAAAAAGCAATGTTCCTTGAAGAACTAGGTATCGAAGAATCTGGTTTAGACCAATTAATTCGTGCAGCCTACAATCTACTTGGACTAGCAACTTACTTCACAGCAGGTGTACAAGAAGTACGTGCATGGACATTCCGTAAAGGGATGAAAGCACCGCAATGTGCTGGTGTTATTCACTCTGACTTTGAACGTGGATTTATCCGTGCAGAAACAGTTGCTTATGAAGATTTAATGGCATACGGCTCAATGACTGCAGCTAAAGAGGCAGGTAAAGTACGTCAAGAAGGTAAAGAATACATCGTACAAGATGGCGATGTTATGTTATTCCGCTTCAACGTATAATATATAAGTAAAAGACAGCGCTGGGTGTATCCTGCACTGTCTTTTTTTATTTTAATATGTTTTGTTTTTGTATAAATATAATCTAGGAAAATCAGGGTCATCTTTTACCCAATATGTATTTGGATATTTACGAAGTGCGAAATACATAGCAAAATCTCCAACAGCACCAGCAATTAACCAAGCTCCTAATACAACAAGCATCGTACTATTAAAGTAGAGACCAAAAGCAGCCGGAATAACGCCGGTTGTCCAAAATGGTAGAAGAAGTGCTTTTTTCATTGCCTTATTACAAATAGGCTCTTTTGTTGTTGCATAGGCGACACCCATCTTCAAATTTACACCGTAATCCAGCGAGCGAAAAGGTACTTTACCAAAAATCATAAAACCAATTAAGTGAAAAATTTCATGTAACACAATTAAAATAATATAATATGCGATGAATAATAAAATACTTAAAAGTGAAAAGTTCAGTTCAAATACTTTATGGATCCAACCATTTAGAAAAATAAGTCCGATCATTAAGCTAACAGTCATAATAATGTTTTGCCAAGCTATTTTTTTTAAGTCTAGCTCGATAATTGAAGGTTCTTCATGTTCTATCAAATTTATCACCTCTAATCTAAGTATAATGGAAATGACTTGGGAATGTATAGGGATGAAGGTTGCTATATTCAAATTAATGTGCTACAATTCACTGATGTGAGTAATAAATTTACTTGCTCCTTGCCCACTGCAACTAGTCGGGCCAAAGTCCATAAGGAGGTGCTTATAGATGAAAAAGTACGAATTAATGTACATCATTCGCCCAAACATTGAAGAAGATGCGAAGAAGGCTCTTGTAGAACGCTTCAACGAAATCTTAACTTCAAACGGCGCTGAAGTCATCGAATCAAAAGAGTGGGGCAAACGCCGCTTAGCTTACGAAATCAATGATTTCCGTGAAGGTTTCTACCAAATCGTGAAAATCAACGCTGACGCTAAAGCTATCAACGAATACACTCGTCTTGCTAACATTAGCGAAGACATTATTCGCCACATTGCAGTTCGCGAAGAAGAAAAATAATTTTAATTAATAAAAATCGCAGATAAAGGAGGTTGTATTCTGATGATTAACCGAGTCGTATTAGTTGGAAGACTAACAAAAGATCCGGAACTTCGCTATACACCAAGTGGCGCAGCTGTTGCTCGCTTTACAATCGCTGTAAATAGAACATTTGCTAACCAACAAGGTGAAAAACAAGCGGACTTTATTAACTGTGTTGTTTGGCGTAAACAAGCTGAAAATACTGCTAACTTCTTGAAAAAAGGAAGCCTAGCGGGCATAGAAGGCCGTATCCAAACAGGTAGTTATGAAGGACAAGATGGTAAACGTGTTTACACAACTGAAGTTGTTGCAGATAGCGTGCAGTTCTTAGAGCCGCGCGGTGCTGCAGGAGATCGTTCGCAAGGACAGCAACAGTACGGTGGACAACCATCATATGGTGGTGAACAATCGTACGGCCAAGCTCCACAACAAAACAACTATCAGCAACAACCATCTTATCAACAGAATCAATCACCTAGTCAGCAAAACTATACGCGTGTAGATGAAGATCCTTTTGCTAACAACAATGGTGGTCCAATCGAAGTTTCTGAAGACGACTTACCATTCTAAGTAAAAATCCATTGCACGCAATATATACCAATATACTTAAGGAGGCGACAATACTATGGCACCACGTAGAGGAGGCCGCAAACGCCGTAAAGTTTGCTATTTCACTTCTAACAACATCAAACACATCGACTATAAAGATGTAGATTTGTTGAAAAAATTCATCTCTGAGCGCGGAAAAATTCTTCCACGCCGTGTAACTGGTACTAGCGCAAAATACCAACGTAAACTTACAGCTTCAATTAAAGTTTCTCGTATTATGGGCTTACTTCCATTCAGCACAGAAGAAAGATAATAACTTTCTAAAGACCGGGTAACCGGTCTTTTTTTTTTACAAAAATAATACCTTCAGCGACTTAATCTATTTTATATAATAGTTAAACGTACTGCATAAAATATCTCCATAGAACACCCCACAATCCGTAAAAGTATAGCCTAGCGCTTTTTTGTTCATGAACATGAAACATGGTACAATAATAAGATGAAATAAAAGATTGTCTTTTGGAAAAAGGAAGGTTATAGATGCCTAAAAATAAAACGCAACAACTGACACAAGGGGCGATGATGGCCGTAATATTTACAGCCCTTTTAGCGATTACTTCATATATTCCTATATTATCTTTGGTAACCATTTGGTTTATTTCTTTTCCAATTGCTTGGTATAGTGCAATGTATGATCGCAAAGCTTCAATGATAGTAGCTGTTGTTAGTATAGGAGTCTCTGTACTCGTTACAGGTATAATGTCTCTGCCGCTTGCTATTATTTTCTGTCTTGCAGGATTTTTAATTGGCGATACACTTCGTATGAAAAAAAGCAAAGTTTATTTATTTATGACTACAGGTATTAGTGTATTACTATCTATGGCAATTATGTATGTTATCTCGGTTAAGTTATTCAATGTAGATAGTTTGAAGATTATGTTGGAGATAGCCAGAGAAAGCTATGAAAGATCAAATGAATTAGCTAAGACTATGCCAGGTGTTAAAGCGCTGACTGTTGAACAGTTAGAGCAGATGTTTGATTTAGTAACTATGGTAATGCCGACTATGATTACGATGTCTGTATTCATGATCACTTTTATTATCATTACAGTCAATTTACCGTTATTAAAACGTTTTGGAATAACTGTTCCAAAATTTGCACCATTTAAAGACCTTCAATTACCTAGATCGGTCTTATGGTACTATATGCTAGTTTTAATAGTGACATTATTTATAAAACCTGAAAGTGGCTCTTTTGCTGATATGGCTTTTTTGAATCTGTCATTTATACTTAGCACATTACTGCTGTTACAAGGGATTTCGTTTATTCACTACTATGTACATGAACAAGAATGGCCTAAATGGATTGCAATAGTAAGTACTATTTTAGCGTTACCTTTATACTCGTTTGTTACGCTACTTGGTATTGTGGATTTAGGATTTAATATTCGTGCGCTTGTGACGGGAACGCCGAGAAAATAAGGAGCTGAATTCTATGGGTACTTTGTTCAGAAAAAGACCAATTCGATATCCTCTTTTAATTCTGTCTCTTCTTAGTGTAGCAAGCGTTATTGCATGTGTAATGTGGCATCCGTTCATTGGTATTGCTTATGGTCTTGTAGTGGTATTTGCTTTAATATCGACTTGGAAAACGGAAAAAACAACCTATGAAGAAACAGAAAAGCACATTGAAACTCTCTCATATCGTATGAAAAAGGTAGGGGAAGAGGCCTTGCTCGAAATGCCTATTGGTATCATTTTAATTGATACTCAATATATGATTGAATGGTCGAATCCATATATGCTAGGTATTTTAGATGTAGACACATTAATGGGCGAGGAAATTTTTACACTTTCAGAGGATCTTTATACATTAATTAAACATGATGAAAAGCATGAGATGAATGTCACACTTAAGGATCGTAAATATCGAGCATTTTATAAACCCGAAGAAAGGTTATTATATTTCTTTGATATAACAGAGCAAGTAGAAATTGAAACGCTATACTATGAAGATCGTTCGGTAATAGCTGTTCTCTTTGTTGATAACTATGATGAAATTACACAAGGTATGGACGATCAAAATCGTAGCCAAACAAATTCACTTATTACATCACTTATTAATAATTGGGGCACACAATACGGTATTTTCATAAAACGTATTTCGACGGATCGTTTTATAGCGATATTAAATGAATCCATTTTACAAGAAATTGAGAAGAAGAAATTCTCTATCTTAGATGATATTCGTGAAACTACTGCAAAACAAAGCTTATCTTTGACATTAAGTATTGGCGTGGGTACTGGTTCACAATCCCTTATAGAACTTGGTGAACTAGCACAATCTAGTTTAGATCTTGTTTTAGGGCGCGGTGGTGACCAAGTTGCAATCAAGCAACCTAATGGTAAAGTGAAATTTTACGGTGGTAAAACAAATCCGGTTGAAAAGCGTACGAGAGTACGTGCGCGCGTTATTTCTCATGCACTACGTGATTTAATCCAGGACAGTGATCAAGTATTCGTAATGGGCCATAAAATGCCCGATATGGACGCGATAGGAGCAGCCATTGGAGTTCGTAAAATGGCTCAGATGAATAAAATTGATGGTTATGTCGTTATGGATTTTGATCAAATTGATAATAGCATTATCCGCTTAATGAATGTGGTCAAGGAAAAGTCAGACCTCTATGATCGGTTTATTACTCCAGAGGAAGCATTATCAAAAATTACCGATAAGTCATTATTAGTCGTTGTTGATACACATAAGCCATCAATGACTATTGAAGAAAAATTAATAAATAAGGCTGAAAAGGTCGTCGTAATTGACCACCATCGACGTGGAGAAGAGTTTGTAAAAAACCCGATGCTTGTCTATATGGAACCTTATGCGTCATCTACAGCTGAGCTTGTAACAGAATTATTAGAGTATCAGCCAAAAAATGATAAAATAACAATGTTAGAGGCAACAGCTCTTCTAGCAGGCATTATTGTCGATACAAAAAGTTTTACTTTACGTACTGGAGCACGTACGTTTGAAGCAGCGTCTTATTTACGTACAAACGGAGCAGATACAATCTTAGTACAACGTATATTGAAGGAAGATATCAATACGTATATTGAACGTTCTAAAATTGTTCAAACAGCGGAGTTTGTACATCAAGGGCTAGCTATAGCACGTGGGGATAATGACAAGATTTATAACTCGGTTTTACTTGCACAAACAGCAGATATATTATTAACAATGAAAGACATTTCTGCATCATTTGTAGTTGCTCATCGTCATGATGGAGTCATTGGTATTAGTGCACGTTCGCTAGGAGAGATTAACGTCCAGCTTGTAATGGAAGAGCTTGGTGGTGGTGGACACTTAACAAATGCTGCATGCCAATTAGACGTAGCAACAATCGATGAGGCTATTAACATGTTAAAAGAAGCAATAGAGGTTGTATTAGAAGGGAGTTCGGAATCATGAAAGTAGTATTCTTAAAAGACGTTAAAGGTAAAGGTAAAAAAGGTGAAATCAAAAATGTAGCTGATGGTTATGCACATAACTTCTTATTAAAAAATAATCTAGCTGTTGAAGCAAACCAAGCAGCAATTAGCCAATTAGATGGGCAAAAGAAAAAAGCCGCAAAAGATGCTGCTGCTGAATTAGCTGCTGCACAAGATTTAAAAGCAAAAATTGAAGAGTTAACGGTTATACTAAAAGCAAAATCAGGTGAAGGTGGCCGTTTATTTGGTGCGGTAACTACAAAACAAATTGCAGACGGTTTAAATAAACAACATGGTATTAAAATTGATAAACGTAAAATGGAATTAGCAGACGCTATTCGTGCACTAGGATTTACAAATGTGCCAGTGAAGCTACATCATGAAGTGACAGCTACACTGAAAGTACATGTTACAGAAGAAGCGTAAGGAGAGACATATATGAACGATCCATTATTGGAACGCGTTCCGCCTCATAATCTTGAAGCTGAACAATCTGTCATAGGAGCCATTTTTCTTGAACCACAATCACTCATAACGGCTTCGGAAATTCTTCTTGAAGATGATTTCTATAGATCTGCGCATGTTAAAATCTTCTCGACGATGTTGCGTCTAAGCGATCAAGGTAAAGCAATAGACGTCGTTACAGTGACAGAGGAACTTTCCAATCATAATGAGTTAGAAGACATAGGAGGCATTTCTTATTTAACGGAACTTGCCAATGCTGTACCAACAGCAGCCAATGTCGCTTATTATGCACAAATCGTTTCAGAGAAGGCTTTACTACGCCGCTTAATTAGAGTAGCAACGAAAATTGTAGAAGATGGTTATACACGTGAAGATGAAGTAGATGCACTTTTAGCAGAAGCTGAACGTAAAATGATGGAAGTGGCAAGCCGCAAAAACGCAGGCGACTTTAAGCCTGTGAAGGATGTACTTGTCCAAACATATGAAAACATTGAGCAGTTACAACACCGAAAAGGTGACGTTACAGGTATCCCTACTGGATTCCGTGATTTGGATCGCCTAACAGCAGGGTTCCAACGTGGAGATTTAATCATTGTAGCAGCGCGACCTTCAGTTGGGAAAACAGCATTTGCTTTGAATGTTGCACAAAACGTAGGAACAAAGACATCTGAAAATGTTGCTATCTTCTCACTTGAAATGGGCGCAGAACAACTAGTTATGCGTATGATATGTGCTGAAGGTAACATTGATGCACAAGTATTACGAACTGGTGCGTTAAATGTTGAAGATTGGCGCAAACTAACAATGGCAATGGGCAGTTTATCTAAGGCTGGCATTTTCATTGACGATACACCAGGTGTACGTATTAATGAAATACGAGCAAAGTGTCGCCGTTTAAAACAAGAACATGGACTTGGCATGATTTTAATTGACTATTTGCAGCTTATTCAAGGCAGTGGTAGTGGACGCGAAAACCGTCAACAAGAAGTATCCGAAATCTCACGCTCTCTCAAAGCATTAGCGCGTGAATTAGAAGTGCCTGTTATTGCTTTATCTCAGTTGTCGCGAGGCGTTGAACAACGTCAAGATAAACGACCAATGATGAGTGATTTACGTGAATCCGGAAGTATTGAGCAAGATGCCGATATCGTTTCTTTCCTATATCGTGAAGATTATTACGATAAAGAAACGGAAGATGCTAATACGATTGAAATTATTGTAGCCAAGCAACGTAATGGTCCAACAGATACGGTTAAGCTTGCGTTCGTTAAAGAACATAACAAATTTGTTAGTGTCGATTGGTCGCAGCATGAGCCAGCTGGAGGATACTAGAGTATATGAAACACGAACGTTAAAATGATATATATCATAGTGCGTTCGTGTTTTTTATTGACTATTGCCTTTTCAGTTGATACAATTATCGTGTTTGATTCAGGATGCTTGAAAGCGTCTGACGGAGGTGCTGGTAATGACATCAGTAGTAGTAGTGGGAACTCAATGGGGAGATGAAGGTAAAGGTAAAATCACCGACTTCCTATCAAAAAAAGCAGAAGCAATTGCTCGTTATGCGGGTGGAGACAATGCAGGCCATACGATAAAATTTGATGGTGAGACGTACAAGTTACACTTAATTCCATCGGGTATTTTCTATAAAGATAAGATTTCAGTTATCGGTAATGGTTTAGTTGTAAATCCTAAATCCATCGTAACGGAATTGAAATATTTACAAGAGAGAGGCGTAAGCACTGAAAATCTTCGTATCTCTAACCGTGCACACATTATTCTTCCTTATCATATTAAACAAGATATTGTAGATGAAGAAAGCCGTGGAGACAACAAAATTGGGACAACTGCTAAAGGTATCGGACCTTGCTATCAAGATAAAGTAGCACGTATCGGAATCCGTATGGCAGACTTATTGGACCGCGAAGTATTTGAGCATAAACTACGTGAAAACTTGGCTCTTAAAAATCGCCTTTTTGAGAAGTTTTATGAAACAGAAGGGTTAAATTTTGACGATATCTTTGAGGAATACTATGGTTATGGTCAAGAAATCGCTAAATATGTAACAGACACTTCAAAAATTTTAAATGATGTTCTTGATGAAGGTGGTCGTGTGTTATTTGAAGGCGCACAAGGTGTTATGCTTGATGTCGATCAAGGAACATATCCATTTGTAACTTCTTCAAACCCAGTAGCTGGAGGCGTGACAATTGGTGCCGGAGTTGGGCCATCTAGAGATATGCGCGTTATAGGGGTTTGTAAAGCTTATACATCTCGTGTTGGTGACGGACCATTCCCAACCGAATTATTTGATGAAGTAGGTCACCAAATCCGTGAAGTTGGTCGCGAATATGGTACGACTACAGGTCGTCCACGTCGTGTTGGTTGGTTCGATAGCGTAGTAGTACGTCACTCACGTCGAGTAAGTGGTATTACAGATTTATCATTAAACTCAATTGATGTATTATCAGGTCTTGAAACAGTTAAAATTTGTACAGCTTATAAATACAATGGTGAATTACTTACAGAGTATCCTGCTAACCTTCACATAATTGAACAATGTGAACCAGTGTATGAAGAACTTCCAGGTTGGTCTGAAGATGTTACAGGCTGCAGAACGCTAGAAGAATTACCAGTGAACGCTCGTCGCTATGTTGAGCGCGTTAGTGAACTAGCTGGCATTCAAATTGCTACATTCTCAGTAGGTCCAGACCGTGATCAAACAAATGTCCTTGTAGACGTTTGGGGAGAATAAGCATAAATTAATAAAAAGATAAAAAGCGGAGATAATTATCTCCGCTTTTTTTATGGCATGACACTGTATAATATTAACTATATTGTATTAAAGGAGGGTTTATTTGAAGGCGAAATGGTTTTGGGGAGCAATAAGTATCATTTTAATTAGTTGGTTAGGAAATACACTATATTATCAATCAAAGCAATTGAAGGATCCAATTATACTTTCTTCTTACATAAATATTATAAGTGACTATGAGAGAACATTTTCGATCTTTTATTTAACTAATAAAGGAGAAAATATGGAAGCAATGAGCTTACGATTAGGGCAAGAAACATTATATCCTTTAGGTAATGATAGTTATTTTGGAGAAATGGGTAATTATGTAGCATCGAGTTATTATACAGAATACATACATCATTATTTAAAAAAAGTAGATTTTAATATTGATGAAGAGCAACTAGCATATTTAAAAAGTAAAAAAATTAATGCCAATAAAATATTGATGGAATTTTCGGGACATCGTAGTTTAAATGCAAATATCGAACATTTCGAAATACATAATGAACCAAGGTCCATTAAATCAGATTTTAGTTCGAGATCTGTTGACAATATAGGTAATGTAACCGAAGATGTACAATTGCTTGAGGATGCGCATATGAAGAAACTAGAACTACCACAAGAGATTGCCTCTTTATATAAGGTGAACGTTGGAAAAAGCGGGGAGGGCGCTATGACTCCGATAGAGGATCAATCCTGGCCCATGGATGTTAAAGCCAAAGAGAGAATAATAACCCAATATAAGAGGAAAAGCAAAGTTCAACCTGGTAAATATATAGATGCAGATATTTTAATGCCTGTTACAAATAAAAAGAACAAAGAGATGGGGTATGTATTTCATTTTAGAAGTGAGCCCTCATTAACACAACGACAAGTAAATCAGCTTGTGTATGATGCAAAGGAGGAGAGTAAATGAGTGAAGGCTTTAAGCATTTATTTATTGGATATCTCTTTCTTCTAATTAATATATATATAGTTGTAGATATAATGCCTAATTTTATAGGTTACATTTTAATTTCTAGCGGTATTGCAAAAATAGCTGCTGAAGGAAAAGAAACGATGAGAGCTCAACTATTAGCAATATTACTGGCTGTGTATTCTCTGCCACATTTTTTCCTACAAGATCAAGTGAGGGCATCTTATACCTGGGGTGAATACTACGATTTAGGATATGCATTGTTACAAGTTATTCAAGTATATTTCCTCTTCGTTGTTATTCAGTCAGTTTTTACCTCTTTAGCTGCTGTGAAATTGAGTAAAATAACTAATAAGATAGGGAATTGGTATCTTTCAATACATTTGCTATCGCTGTTTACGATGACTTTAATAATAAATACATTAGGGATGTTACAAGTCACTTTCTTATTTATTATGTCAGCATTAACTCTCATTATTAACATTGTTTTTATCATTTATTTACGGAAAATGCAAAAAAGAACGGTAAAGAGCATAACGATTGATAATTTAGTATAAATAAAAAAGGCTAATTCTCTAAAGAGAATTGGCCATTTACATTTAGTGAATATCTTTCTTCTTAAAGCGTCCACCACGAACTTCGGCGATATTGCCAATTGCCAGGAATGCATGGTCATCGAGTTCTTCTACAATTGTTGTTAGTTTAGATTCTTCTAGTCGAGTGATAACCGTGAAAATCACTTTTTTTCTGTCTCCAGTATAAGCGCCCTCTCCGATTAAATATGTTACCCCACGGCCTAGACGATCCATAATAGCGCGCCCAATTTCTTCATATTCTTCGCTGATAATATAGACGGATTTCGATTCATCGAGTCCTTGAATGACTACATCGATTGTTTTGTAAGCAATGAAATAGGCTAGTACTGAATACATCGCTTGTTCCCAAGTGAAAACGAAGCCAGCTACAGCGAAAATGATTAAGTTGAAGAACATAATGATTTCGCCAACGGAGAACGGGGAATTTTTGTTAAATAGAATGGCCATAATTTCGGTCCCATCAAGAGAGCCACCATAGCGAATAACGATACCGACACCCGTACCAAGGACGATTCCACCAAATACTGTAGATAATAGTAAATCTTTTGTGAAAGGTTCAATTGGGTGTAATAGAACCGTTGCTATAGATAGAGTAGTAATTCCTAACGCGGTTGATAAGGCAAAGGTCTTCCCTATTTGCTTATAACCGAGGAAAAAGAAGGGTATGTTCAAGAGGAAAATAAATAATCCTAGTGGTAGACCGCTAAGGTGAGAAACAATAATAGATATACCAACAATTCCACCATCTAAAATATTGTTTGGTACAAGAAATTGCTCCAAGCCAATCGCCATAATAATAGCACCGGTCATCACCATAATAATACGTTTAAGTAAACGAGTTTTAGACGTTTTCCTATTTCTATCATTGATTTTTTTTGCTTCTGCTAAAATGTCTTCCATACTCCTGCTTGAGTCACTCAAACTAATCTCCCCATTCTCTAAAAAACTAATAATTCTAACTTAATTTTAACGGAATTTTCAAAAATGCAAAAGTAAAAAGAGTTATATTGTAACAATTATTACAAAAATGAAATGAGATTTTTGTATATATAGAGAGTAGTATGGTGAATAATGTTTACAAAAAATGTTTATAATATATAAAAATTACCTAATTTAACCCTTGATTTGTAAAAACTTTAAAATAAATGGAGTTTATTATACATTTTAGTGACATCAAGTGTAATATGTTCAATTGGAAATTGGATTGTGTTAAATTAGAGAGGCTTGATTTCGACATAACTCTTGTAAATAATAACTGATTTATATCAAAAAAACGAAAGGAGCTTACCATGCGTTTGAAACGGAATAGTAGTGAGAACTCTATATTTTTTAAACGAATTTGCCAATTAACAACAATGAAAGTAGCAACTATCGTAATATTCCTCGTTTCATTAGTAGGATTGAATAATGGTTATGCAAATGCTCAAAAAGACAATCAATTGCATAAAATTTATCATATATACATTAAGGATCAATACATTGGAGCAGTATCCAATGAAAAGTTAATTGATCAACATATTGAAGACAAAGTGAAAAAGGCTAGCACACAATACGATGATCTATCTCTTGATACGCCAGATTTATCCGTTATATCAGAGCAAGTTTTCCAAGAGGATACAAATGACGAAGATACTTTAAAAAAGCTAGACGATGCTTTAACAATTAAAGCTTCAGCATTTGCATTACTTATCGATGGTAAAGTGGCTACCTATGTCAAAGATATCGATGCATATGATGAAACAATTCGTCAGCTTAAATTGCAGTATGTTTCAGCCAAAGAGCTTAAGGCGTTGGATGCTATGGAAAATAATCATAAAACTTTACCAACATTAAAGAAAAATGAAACACGTATTGTGGATATTTCTATCAAACAATCAGTAGCTGGTTTGACTGAGTATACAGATCCAGCTAATGTACTAACTCCAAAGGAAGCTGTTAAATTACTAACAAAAGGAAAGCTTCTAGAGAAACCTTATACCATTAAAAAAGGCGATACACTTAGTAGTATTGCAGCTAAATATAAACTTTCAACTTCTAAACTTTTGAAACTAAATGAAGATTTAACAGATGAAAAATCTCTAACAATTGGAAATACCATTAAAGTAGCAGAGTTGGAGCCTTGGGTTAATATCGAACTAACAAAAGAATCTATAAAGTCCGAGAAAATAGAGCATAAAACAATTATAAAAAAAGATAAAAAAATGCTAACAGGTGAGAAAAATGTAAAACAAAAGGGCGAAGACGGTAAAAAACTAGTAAGGCATGTAATAACTGAAATAGATGGTGAGCCTGCTTTAGAAAAAGTAATAACTCAATCTGTTATGAAAGAAGCAGAAACACGTGTGATTGTGAAGGGAACAAAAGAAGTACCTTCACGTGGGAGCGGAAGCTTTGAATGGCCAGCAGAAGGTGGTTACATTTCAAGTGAAATGGGCTACCGTTGGGGCGAATTACATCGAGGACTCGATATTGCTAGACCGGATGGTTTTACAATTAAAGCAGCTGATAACGGCGAAGTCACGTTTGCAGGTGTGGATGGATCTTACGGCAATAAAGTAACAATTGATCATAATAATGGCTTTCAAACAGTCTATGGACACTTGGCATCGATTGATGTGGAAGTGGGACAAGTAGTAGCGCAAGGATCGAAGTTAGGAATCATGGGTACAACAGGTAATTCAACAGGTGTACACTTACATTTTGAAGTGTCTAAAAATGGAAAATTACTAAACCCGTTAAATGTATTAAAATAAAGTAGAACGATACAGTCCATTATGCAAGTGGACTGTTTTTTTTTACATAGAGTTCTTTGTAAAATGGGTTAAAAATAACATTATTCCCCGGGAAATATCAGTGTACATTGAATTCCAAAAGATGCACTCAAAGCTAAAGCATGATAGAGTTAAAGATGTGGAATATAAGAAAACTAACGTTAATTGATAATATAAATCCAATTCATATATGAAGGGAAGTATAAATGTGGACAAAACAATTTTAGTTGTAGATGATGAAAAACCGATTGCAGATATACTACAATTTAATTTAATAAAAGAGGGTTACAAAGTTATTTGTGCCTATGATGGTGATGAAGCACTTGAGAAAGTGGAAGAAATCAAACCAGATTTAATGCTTCTAGATATCATGTTACCGAAAAGAGATGGCATAGAAGTATGTCGTGAAGTACGAAAGAAATATGATATACCTATTATTATGTTAACAGCAAAAGACTCCGAAATTGATAAAGTATTAGGTTTAGAATTAGGAGCAGATGATTATGTGACAAAACCATTTAGTACTCGCGAATTAATCGCCCGTGTAAAAGCGAATATGCGCCGCCATCAATCAACTATAGCAACTGAAGAGCAAGAAGAAACTTCAAGTGATATCGTAGTTGGCTCGCTTATCATTCAACCAGAAGCGTATTTAGTTTTAAAACGCGATGAAGCAATTGAACTTACACATCGTGAATTTGAGTTACTACATTATCTAGCAAAACATATTGGTCAAGTTATGACACGCGAGCATTTATTGCAGACGGTATGGGGTTATGACTATTTTGGGGATGTACGTACTGTGGATGTAACAATCCGTCGTTTACGTGAGAAGATTGAAGACAACCCAAGTCATCCAGCATGGATTGTGACACGCCGTGGCGTAGGATATTACTTAAGAAATCCTGAACAGGAGTAAAGTACATGCAGAAAGTCCGTTTTTTCAAATCCGTTCACGTAAAACTAGTACTTATTTACGTGCTATTAATTTTAATAGCTATGCAAATTATAGGATTCTATTTCGTACGGGAATTGGAACAAAAATTAAAGGAAAACTTTCAAACATCTGTTGACGACCGTTTAAAACTTGTGACATTTAGTGTTAAAGAGGAGCTTTTAAAAGAAAGAACAGAAGCTGATCCTAAGATAGAGCAAAGTTTGAAAACGGTATTAGGCGGAATATCCTCTACAGATATAAGTGAAATTCAAGTTATCAATGCAAGCTATCGGATTTTAGCCACATCTGATGCGAGTAATCAGTCCATCGTTGGACAGCGCGCGACGGAGAAATTAGTGCGCCAATCAATAGCTACTCCAACTCGTACGGAAAAAATTGCATTAGATGATCAAACTAAAACACGTGTATGGTTAGTAGCTACACCTATTACTTCCAATGGTAAGGTTATTGGAACTGTCTATTTAAAATCGAATATTGAAAGTGTTTTTAGACAGATGAATGAGATCAATCGCATTTTGGCTGGAGGCACAGCACTTGCCTTAGCCATTACAGTTATACTTGGTATTTTCATCGCAAAAACAATTACGAAGCCAATATCAGATATGAGAAAACAAGCTCAAGCAATGGCTAAAGGGAATTATTCGCGCAAAGTACGCGTCTATGGCAATGATGAAATTGGCCAACTTGCAATAGCTTTTAATCATTTAACAAATAGGCTCCAGGAAGCGCAATCCACAACAGAGGGTGAACGAAGAAAGCTAGCATCGGTTTTAGCTAATATGACGGATGGTGTAATTGCGACCGATCGAAAAGGTCGTATTATACTAATCAATACACCTGCACAACAGCTTTTAAATAGTGAAGACGATGAACTAATGGGGCGACCGCTTATTTCTGTTTTAGGGTTAGAAGAAGAGTATACTTTTGAAGATTTAATCCATATGAAAGATGCTGTGAATTTAGATTTTAGTTTACCAGAGCGACCTTATATTTGGCGGGCAAATTTCTCTGTTATCCAAAAAGAAACTGGTTTTGTTAATGGTCTGATTACAGTTCTACATGATATTACTGAACAAGAGAAGATTGAAATGGAGCGACGTGAATTCGTATCTAACGTTTCGCATGAACTTCGTACACCATTAACAACGATGCGTAGCTACTTAGAAGCATTAGCCGATGGTGCATGGCGAGATGAAAATATCGCGCCTACTTTTTTAAATGTTACGCAAACAGAAACAGAACGAATGATTCGTCTTGTAAATGATCTATTACAACTATCTCGTATGGATAGTAGAGAATATGAGTTAAATGCAGATATTGTAGACTTCAATAAATTTTTTAATCGTATTATTGATCGCTTTGAAATGTCTAAATCAAAAAATGTCGAATTCCAACGACACATCTCTGAAACACCATGCTATGTAGAACTAGATACTGATAAAATTACACAAGTTATTGATAATATTATTTCGAATGCATTAAAATACTCACCAGATGGTGGGTATATTCGCTTTGGAGTAACAGCACAAGAAGGAATTTTAAAAGTCATGATTTCTGATGATGGTATGGGTATACCGAAGGAAAATGTTGAGCGTATCTTTGACCGTTTTTATCGTGTAGACCGCGCTAGGGCACGTTCTATGGGAGGCACTGGCCTGGGCTTAGCAATTTCAAGAGAGATGATTCATGCTCATGGTGGTAAAATTTGGGCGGAAAGTGAGGAAGGACATGGTACAACGATCTTCTTCACATTGCCATACGAATTAGATGAGGCAGGTGAATGGGATTGAAGTATGTTGAGCAAATAAAGTCTATCGCTCTATTCGTCCTTGTCTTTTTGAGTATTACACTTACATTTTCTATTTGGACTTACAAACCAAACTATGACACAATCGAACCTCCGAAGGTCTTTGATAGTTCAATTGGTAAGCAGCTTCAAATGTCAGATATTATCAAACCCTATCGAATGCTTTTCCATATGAATGGAAAGTGGAAAGGCACAAATGAAAATGTTAAGATGGAATCTATTTTAAGTGAAATGAAAAAATGGGAACTATCAGATTTGACACTTGTAAGTAATAATTTAGATGATAAAAAGCTCAATGAACTAATAGGTATGAATAATCGCATGACTTTGTTTTATACAGGCGAAATACCCTTCCCTGTATTCCTTCAAAACCTATTACCCACACAGAATAAAAAAATAAACGAAGCAGCATTCAATCGCATGATTATTGATTGGAATAAGTTAAACAATAGTAGCATGTCTAATAATGAGCTTATTGTTTTTTTTGCTAATTCAAAAAACAATAAACTATATAAAGCTAAAATTAAAGTTCAAAGCGGAAAACAATTTCAGTCTAATGTCGTAACAGTGGCAAAAAGCTTCCCAAATTATCTTGAAATTGAACGTGAGGGAGCGAAGAGTTTCTATTTGCCAACAAAGGCTATTAACATGCCTAAATACACGTATATAATTGAACCAGATCCTGTTAATAGCTATAAAAATGCTCTTTTCTCTGACCCTAATATTGTAAAACGTAGTCCAGATGAAGTAACTGGTACAGAAAAGTACACAGATGACAAATCACTAATGACTATTGATGTTACAAAGAAAACGCTCAATTTCGTTAATACATCTATAGTAGAAAACAAAGAAAAGGCGTTAGAGTCGGATCTTATTTTAAATACATTTAGTTTTATTAATGAGCATGGTGGTTGGACAGGCGATTTCCGTTATAGCGAAGTAGATTACGGGAATCAGAAGGTTACTTATCAAATGTATTTAAAAGATCAGCCAGTCTTTAGTGACCGATCAGTTACCTTAACAGAAATTTCGACTTATTGGGATTGGGGTAACGGCCGCATTTCGAAGTATTATCGTCCATACTACCAACCAGTTCCTATTCCTTTAGTAAGGAATGATGGAAAGTTAATGTCTGGACCAGAGGCAATAGAGAAAATAAAGGATAGAAAAGATATTAACTTTGAAGATATTGAGGAAATACGATCTGGTTTTTATTTAACGAAAAATGCTAATCCAAATTTATTCACTTTGGAGCCAATGTGGTTCTATAGTATCAATGGTAAGTGGGAACATTTATCACCTGTTATTGCGGGAGGTGACCCAATTGGATTGGAGTAAAACGAAAACAATCTTCATCATTGTATTTTCATTATTAAACGCTTTCCTTTATTCACTCTATGTCAATCGATACAATGAGGACCAAGATGTTGAAAAAGTTGGTGAAGCATCGTTAGAAGAGCGCTTAGAGGATGAGAACATTACGGTTAAAGGCTTACCTGCTAAAAATGAAAAAATTTCATATATGTCTGGTCAAATCAAGCGTTTCAAACCTACCGACTTAAAGAAAATGGGTAATCAGCATTATGACATCACAAATGGTTCTATTCGGACTTTAAAATTTGAAAAACCAATAGCACTTAGAAATATTAATGATGCCACGAGCTTTGCAGAATTTATGCAAAAGTATGTGTATGCAGGAGAAACGTATACACTTTGGCGTATAGATGAGGAAAAGAGAGAGGCAACCTTTTTCCAACAAATTGACAATCGTGTAATCTATTTTAATAAAAATGCGAGGGTAACATTGCATTGGAATAAAGACTTAGCAGTGACAGATTATGAACAAACGATGTTCGAATCACTAGATGCATTTGGTGAGAAAAGTACGGTCTTCACTGCTAGTGAAGCAATCAAAGTACTATATGAAAAAGGATTGTTAAAGCAAGATTCGAAAATTAATAAACCACAGCTTGGCTATTATACATTTGCGCCTTTAATAGAAACACAAGTTCTTGCGCCAACATGGCATATCCGTGTTGAGTTTGCGGAGGGTGACGAAGCAGATTATTTCGTTAATGCGGTAGATGGTCAAGTTATCGATATGCAAGCAATAGAAAATGATAAAAAATTAGATCGAAATAAAGAATTAGAAAGTGAATAAGGAGTCTTTACTATGCAGTTCAGTGTATTAGCAAGTGGTAGTACGGGTAATGCTATTTATGTAGAAAATGAGGACCATGCATTTATTGTAGATGCGGGTCTAACAGGCAAGAAAATGGAGCAGCTTTTTGCAAAAGTTGATCGCGATATAAAAAAACTAAGCGGTATTTTTGTAACGCATGAACATATTGATCACATAAGAGGCGTGGGTGTTTTAGCACGTAAATATCATGTTCCAGTTTACGCCAACGCTAAAACATGGGCTGCAATGGATGACAAAGTGGGTAATATTCCATTAGAACAACGCTTCCAATTTGATATGGAAACAGTGCAATCGTTTGGCTCATTAGATGTCGAATCATTTGCTGTTTCTCATGATGCTGCGGATCCTATGTTTTATACTTTCCATGAAAATGGTCGTAAACTTGTAGTTATTACAGACACAGGTTATGTCAGTGATCGGATGAAAGGAATTATCAAAGGTGCTGATTCCTTTGTTTTTGAAAGTAATCATGATGTAAGCATGCTACAAATGGGGAGTTATCCTTGGTCTACAAAACGTCGTATATTAAGTGATGTAGGACACGTATCAAACGAAGATGCTGCTGTTGCTATGAGCGAAGTTGTAGAACAAAAACCAACACGTATTTATCTTTCCCATTTGAGTAAAGATAATAATATGAAAGATTTGGCACGTATGAGTGTATCTCAAACGTTGCAATCATGTGGAATCATGCCAGGTGAATTTGTAACGTTATTAGATACTGATGCAGACGAACCTACTAAAGTTGTAACAGTATAATAATTTTTAACCTCTCTTAAAAAGGGAGGTTTTTTTATGCACTTATAGGGAAATATATGCTACGGAGATGAAAAATAAAGTAAAGAATTTTGAACTGATTTTTAATCCATTTTCATCTGATTTTAATCTTCGAAAGATATAGTATAACTATCAGATAAACAGCGGAGGGATGATACGTATGGGATATTACGATAACATTAACGGAGAAGATAGAAGTCGTTCTAAAAAGAGAAGTGGCAGAGCAGGTTATTTTTTTAGTGGACTAATTGGTGTTATTATTGGTGCTTTGCTTGTTTGGCTACTGATGCCATCGATGGTAGATCGTTTACCAAATAGTTCAGGGGCAATCGGTACAGGTAATAATACAACGAAGCAGGTAACAACAGAGGTAACAACGGATGTTACTGGAGCAGTTGAAAAGGTCGCGGGAGCAGTTGTTGGTATTACAAATATTCAAGAATCAACACAGGATTTTTGGAGCCAAGCAGAACCAACTACTCAAGAAGCTGGCAGTGGTTCAGGCGTCATTTATAAAAAAGTTGGTGACACAGCGTATATCGTGACAAATAATCACGTTGTTGAAGGCGCAAAGCAATTAGAAGTGACATTGGCAGATGGCTCTAAAGCAGAAGCAAAACTAATCGGTAGCGATGTTTGGACAGACTTAGCAGTTATTTCAATCTCAAGTAAGAAGGTAAATACAGTTGCTACATTTGGTAACTCTGACGTTTTAAAACAAGGAGAGACAGTTATTGCAATTGGTAACCCATTAGGGCTTGATTTTTCGGGATCTGTTACAACAGGTGTCGTTTCTGGCAAGGACCGTACAGTACCAGTTGATTTAAACGGTGATAATGAGCCAGACTGGCAAGCAGAGGTATTACAAACAGATGCAGCTATTAACCCAGGGAATAGTGGAGGAGCTCTTGTAAATCTTGCAGGTGAAGTGATAGGTATCAATTCAATGAAAATTGCTGAGTCAACTGTTGAAGGATTAGGTTTTGCTATTCCGATCAACTCTGCAATACCAGTAATTAATGAGCTACAAAAATCTGGTAAGGTAGAACGACCATCGATGGGCGTATCATTAATTGATTTAACAAATGTTCCTGCATTCCACCAAACTCGTACTTTAAAATTACCGGCAGAAATAACTGAAGGTATTGTAATTAGTAGCGTTGTTAAAAATTCAGCAGCTGAAAAAGCAGGTTTAGAACAATACGATGTCATTGTTGAAATCGATGGTCAAAAAGTAGACAATTCAATTGAACTTCGAAAACATTTATACAATAAGAAAAAGGTTGGCGATAAATTGAAAGTTAAAGCATACAGAGGTGGGGAAATAATTGAAAAAGAACTAACTTTAACGAATAGTCCAACAAGCTAATCTTGTGGATAATAGAATTTAATTACTAACGTATCAACAGGCGAGTAGGAAACGTGAAACCACGACTTTCCTACTCGCTTTTCCTTTGCTACAATAGACTGTGGATAACATTGACCGAATTGTGCATAAGTTTGCGGAAATTTCGAAAATTGAAAGGATGAAATATTTTGAAAATATACAGCTGTGAAACGCATATAGGACACGCTTTAGACATGTTCGTGGCAGAACAAAAAGAGGTCCCATTATTTGAAATGGCTACAGAGGAAGAAAAGTTATCCACAAGTTGTGCTTATTGTGAAGAGGGAGCAACATATGTTGTGGCGAACGAATGAGCGTACACAAGATATTGATTTACCTTGTGGATATGTGTATAACTTCTGTGGATAACGTGTTTGTAAATTTAATGTGAAGGTGGATAACTTGTGAATATAGCGATTATTACCGTTGGGAAATTAAAAGAAAAGTACTTAAAGATGGGGATTGAGGAGTACGTCAAGCGACTTGGCGCCTATGCAAAAATCGATCTCATTGAAGTCCCAGACGAAAAAGCACCCGAACAATTAAGCGAAGCTGAAATGGAAATTGTTAAGAAAAAAGAAGGCGAACGCATTTTAGCTAAAGTTTCACCTGACACTCACGTCATCGCTCTTGCCATCAATGGAAAAATGAAAACGTCCGAAGAAATGTCCAAAGACATCGAATCACTTATGACATATGGTAAAAGTAAAATTGCCTTCGTCATCGGCGGTTCACTTGGAATACATGATGACGTTTTAAAGCGAGCAAACGAAAAACAGTCATTCGGTAAAATGACATTACCCCATCAGTTGATGAAATTAGTGTTGGTAGAGCAGATATATAGAAGTTTTAGGATTATGAAGGGTGAACCGTATCATAAGTAGGTGCGGTTTTAGAAAGCGCTGTCTCCTAAGTCATCATTTAGTGACTGCGAGATGATTCTTTTTTTCATGAATTGATTTCCGTTTCAGACGGACGCGTTCCGCGGGCATAGCTTCAGTCTCCTCGTCGCTTCGCTCCTGCGGTGCCTTCAGCTCACGCTATTCACGCTGGAGTCGCCGCCTTCCACTACAATATAACGGAAATACAAATACCTGTTGAATCAAATTAATAATAATATATCATGCACAAAGTACGAGCCTCTAGGATGAAAATATCCTAGAGGCTTTTTCATAAGTAATGATAACGGATACATAACTTTTTTAATATGTTATATAATAGGTTCAATGTATTATTTTAGGTTTATTAAGTAACTGAAACTGTGGAGATTTCAGAACTCTAGAATATGACTTTATTCTAAATATCTATAAATGAAGGGGAACATTTTCCGTATCTAAATTGACTAGTGCAGTGCAATTCAGAAGAGTTTTGGCCACTGGTGGAGGCATAACAAAGCTTAAATTTTTGCAAGATGCTCAGTTAAGGACTTTTTACTAGCTTTTAAATAGCATATAACTATCAAATAGTAGTACCTGTTTTAATTGTTTCATAACTTTGATAGACTAGGATAGAATAATGATTAATATAGATAAGGTGTCTTCCTAGGTTGTACCTTGTCTTGCTATGACGCCTAAGCATGAGCGCCTACATCTTTTTTGAAAATTTTAGGAGATAAGGAAGGTTAATATGAGCAACAGTCAGAATAAAACAGACGTTATCTTAATTGGTGCCGGAGTCATGAGTGCGACTTTGGGATCGTTACTGAAAGAATTAGCACCAGAATGGGAAATCAAAGTATTTGAGAAGCTCGCAGACGCGGGAGAGGAAAGCTCTAACGAATGGAATAATGCGGGAACAGGGCACGCTGCACTGTGCGAACTTAACTACACTTCCGAAAAATCGGATGGCTCTATTGATATTAGCAAAGCGATAAACGTTAATGAACAATTTCAACTTTCAAGACAATTTTGGTCTTATCTTGTAAAAAATAATCTGATTAGCAATCCTCAAGACTTTATCATGCCATTGCCTCATATGAGTATGGTACAAGGCGAAAAAAATGTAGAGTTTTTAAAGAAACGTCATGAAACAATGACAAAGAATCCATTGTTCCAAGGCATGGAATTTTCTGATGATCCGGAAACATTGAAAAAATGGATTCCACTTATTATGCAAGACCGTCCAGCGAATGAAGCAATTGCAGCAACAAAAATGGACATTGGAACGGATGTTAACTTTGGTGCTTTAACGCGTATGATATTCGATAACTTAAAAACTCAAAATGTCGATATCAATTACAAACATAGTGTCGAAGGCATTAAGCGTACTAAAGATGGTTCATGGGAATTAAAAGTACATGATATCGATGGTTGTAAAATGGAATATCATAAAGCGAAATTTGTCTTCCTTGGAGCTGGCGGAGGAAGTCTAGAGTTACTCCAAAAAACAGGTATTCCTGAGGGTAAACACATTGGTGGATTCCCGATCAGCGGATTATTCTTGGTATGTAAAAACCAAGAAGTTGCTGAGCAACATCATGCAAAAGTATACGGGAAAGCTAAAGTTGGTGCTCCGCCAATGTCTGTTCCGCATCTTGACACACGATATATTGATAACAAAAAATCGTTGCTATTTGGACCGTTTGCTGGGTTCTCACCTAAGTTCTTAAAAACAGGTTCAAATATGGATTTAATTGCTTCTGTAAAACCACATAATATTACTACATTATTGGCTGCAGGAGTTAAAGAAATGGGATTGACAAAATATCTGATCCAACAACTTCTGTTATCGAAAGAACAGCGTATGGAAGAGTTACGTGAGTTTATCCCGAACGCTAAGAGCGAGGATTGGGATATTGTAGTTGCTGGCCAACGTGTACAAGTTATTAAAGATACTGAAGCAGGAGGTAAAGGAACGCTTCAATTTGGTACGGAAGTTGTAAGCGCTGCCGATGGTTCAATTGCCGCATTACTAGGTGCTTCTCCGGGTGCTTCTACTGCTGTTCACGTCATGCTTGAGGTATTAAATAAATGCTTCCCGCAACAAATAAAAGAGTGGGAACCGAAAATAAAAGAAATGATTCCTTCTTATGGCGTATCACTAGCGAATAACCCAGAGCTTTTCCAAGAAATTCACAATTCAACAGCGCAGGCACTTCGTCTAAGCGAGGACTTGCAGGATAATAATTAATTCTTGGATATGGAAATAAAGATACTAAATGAAATAAAACATAAAACCTTTGATCAATCTTTGGATTGATCAAAGGTTCTTTTTTTAAAAATTTACAGTTAGGCTACAGTTAAGCGTATTATAAGTAAATGAGTGCATTTTAGTTTGGAGCTTAATTAAAAATAATGTTTATAAGATACTATTTGTGTTGTTGTATATCCTTCTAATAACTATTTAAAAAACGGAAGTTTTTTCAGTACTGCACAAACTGGAATGGCCGCACAGATACCTACAACATTTTGAACAATGTTTCCGGGAATAGAAGCCGCCGGTACAATCCAACTACTAAATATAATTCCTTCACAAATGTAATATCCAGCTATCATAAAAGGTACCGAAATGATGGTAGCGAAAAGATTGAAACCCATGCTACGTCCGTTGCGACCATTTGACCAGGCAATTTTCCCAACTATATAGCCTTGCAAGCCGCGCGTTAAAATAGTGAATGGTGCCCACAATGTCCAACCGGAGATTAAGTCAAATAACCCCATTCCAACGGCACCAGCAATGGCACCTTTTTTAGGCCCAAATAAGATGGATACAATAAAGAGCATAGCTGTTCCGAGATGAACTAACCCGCCATTTGCCGTAATAGGTAGTTTGATATTTAACAAGAGCGTGGCAACGAATACAAGTGCAATTAACATCGATGTTAAAATTAAATTAAAAGTACGTGCATTTGAATAACTTGTTGTTTTTTGCATAGTCATTAACCTTCCTTATCTTTTTTTATAGGTATTGGGTATGTAGCGTAAGGTTACCATATTCTTTAATCATTGATAACTGAATATTCAGATTAATTGTATTGCAACTTTACTATGGATACCGTTATTTCTACTAGTACATAATTAGAGAGCGTGTAGGTACTTTCCCTAAATCAATTTCATCAATTACTGATAACCTTAGCAAAGGATTGGTGTTTTTAAAAGTGCCAATTTAGCATAAAACGTAGATGTCAGTTTGTAGAAAAATCGCAAAAATTAAATGTTGGATCATGAGATGGGATATATGATGCTATAAAAAAGAACTTAAAAAATGATATATAATGACTTATGGTTTTTAAGGTGGTTTTTCAAATCCTTCCAAGTAAAAATTACACTTAGATATCTCATGAGGATTACAATGAACATGCAGTAACATACGAAATTTTGATCATTTATGATAAATTAACTTAGTCTATTCAATAAAAAATTGATTTTGTTAATTTTCCAAAGTAGTATATAAAAACAATGTCTTTAAGAAAATCTGATTAAACAAATATGAGATTTTGATATTTACTATAATTTAGTGCTATTGTTGGAAGGGTAGTTCTTAATTTCGTTTCATGTGTGATTGAATAGTTTAATTGAAATTCTGATCATTGATATGATTATTTATCTTTCAATTTAAAAAGAAGAGGAAGTACCTGTGTTTATGAAAAATCGTAAAATAAAACTCATTATTGTGTTATCGACCGCCTTATTAGTATTATTTACAAGTTTAAATGTCTTAACTTCTTATATGAAGATGAAAAAGACGGTTGAAGAATCAATCGCAAATCAAAGTCTTGGAGCAGCAAAATCCATAGCGTCAAAGATAGATATAGATACATATAAGAAATTCTTGAATAATCCTATGAAAAACGATTATTATTGGGAAATAACAGACTACTTAGTTGATGCAAGAGAAAAATTGGGTGCATTATATGTGTATACATTGGAGGTTGATAATCCTGAAGTATCGAAAGTGATGATAAGCGGGCTACCCAATGCATTAGAAGAAAACTATTCTATAGGAGCTTTTTGTACAGTACCTAAAGAACAGGTCAAAAGAGCCTATGAAGGAGAAACATATGTAACAGGGGTAATTGAAGATGCCGATTTAGGTTTCTATGTTTCAGTTGGAGCACCTATAATGGATGAATCAGGTAAGGTGCTCGGTTATATAGGGATCGATATTAGTGCTAATACTCTGAATGATATCAAAGGGAAAGTACTGAAAAATAATATCCTTCTCTTTTTCTATAATGGTATATTTATATTCGTCGTAATAGGCTCCTTTTTATTAATGCAAAGATGGTATCAAAAAGAAGTGGCTAAAGAAGTAGGGTATACGGAAGATACGTACCAAGCCGAAATTAGAACATTAATTACTTCTATATCCTCTTTAAGGCATGATTTCACCAACCATATTCAAGTTTTACACGGACTTCTGCAATTAGGAGAATCTGATCAGGCGCAACAATACTTATCATCACTTTCTAAAGAAGTTCACGCAATTGAATCTTTAAAATTAAATATAGAACATCCTGGTCTTTCTATATTATTACAAACAAAGAAACTCGCTGCACAAAATTATAATATTGATATGGATTTTACGATTTCTCAAGATTCATTCGATAAAATAAAAACAACAGATTTAATCAAAATATTATCGAATTTAATTGATAATGCTATTGATGCAACAGTAGAATTACCTGAGGAAAAACGTAAAATACTGATTAGCTGTAAAGCAGATGATGTGAAATATATATTTGAGATAACGAATACAGGACCGAAGATTATTGAGAATGAACAAATCTTTAAACAAGGGTATTCAACAAAAAAAGCAGAACGCGGAAAAATTAGGGGGCAAGGCTTATTTATTGTAAAGGAAATAGTGAATAAATATAATGGGGAAATCTCAATTGAATCAACAACTGAGTTAGAGACGACTGCCATTGTGGAAATCCCATTAAAGTAAATCAAGAATAAGCTTCCTACTAATAGTTGTAGGAAGTTTTTTATTTCTTACTGCTTTTCTACAGTAGTTCTTTTGACCACATCCTTTGAAAAGGAAAAAAGACTTTCATCTGTAATGATGAAAGCCTCAACTCATTTTAATAAAAAATGGATAACATAAATGTCCAAATACAAACAAATGCGAGTAATGCAACGCTGTATTTTAAGGTCATTTTAGTTAATTCCGATTCCTTACCAGTTTGCCCGACAGCAGCGGTTGCGATAGCAATTGATTGCGGGGAAATTAATTTTGCCATTACCCCACCAGCTGTATTAGCGGATACTAATAAAGCAGAATCTACTCCGATAATATTACCTGCTGTAGCTTGAATTGGTGCAAATAAGGTATTGTTATTAACAACTGATCCCGTCATAAATACTCCAATCCATCCTAGTATTGGTGATAAAAATGGGAAGGCATTTCCTGTAGTTGCTACAGCTTCACCTAGTGCACTTGTTAATCCTGCATAAGTCATTAGCTTAGCAATTCCAAGAATGGCACAAATCATCACAATAGGAATCCAAAATTCTGAAATTGTTCTTCTTAAAAGCTTAAAACCATGTCCAAATCCAATGGCTTTTGTCGTGAATATAGTTGTTAAAGCCGCAAGCAATATTGCTGTACCTGTCGCACTTATTACTTCAATGCTTGAACTTAATGTAGATCCTGGTATGCCAAATGTTACTTTAGTAAAGTCTAGAGCTCCACCTTCCGCAAACAAAGCTTTAAAAGGAGGAATACTCCATATTAAGATAAATAAACTCAATAAATAAAACGGAGACCAAGCTTTAATTACATCACCAGTTGTATGCTTTTCAATTTTAACTTCTTTGTTGTTGAGTAAGAAGATATTCTTCGGTTTCCATTTTTTAGAGAATAAAGCCAAAATACCCATCGCAAGTAACGGAGGGATAATATCAGCTAGTTCAGGACCAATGGAAATGGTGATAATAGCTTGTGTCACCGTATAGGTTGTAGAAACAACGAGAATAGCTGGTAATGTTTCTTTAATCCCTTTTAACCCATCAATTAAAAAGATAAGTAAGAAGGGAATTGTAAAATTAATAATAGGTAAGGTTAATGCTGTCATCGTGGAAACGTCCATGGCAGTTACATTGCCTTCTAAATTTAATGTACCAGTAATTGCGACAGGTATACCAATTGCACCAAACGCTCCAGAAGCACCATTTGCTATAAGACAGAGCATAGCGGCTTGCAAAGGTTTGAATCCTAACGAAACCAAGAGTACGGCACAGATTGCAATTGGAACACCAAAACCAGCTGCTCCTTCAAGGAATGCATTAAAACAAAAGCCTATTAGCAGTAGCTGTAGTCGCTGATCTTGTGAAATCCCGGCGATACTTGCACGTAATACGTCAAATTTCCCCGAGTCAACTGAGATTTTATATAACCAAACCGCCATAACAATAATATAACCAATGGGCCATATTCCTTGAATGGTACCTTGAATGACACTCCCAACTGATTCGCTAAAAGGTAATTTAAACACCATCATTGCGATAATGAAGGTGATCACTAAATTTAATAATGCTGCATAAATACCTTTCATTTTAAAAACGGTCAAACACAAAATAAAAACAATAATTGGAATTGCTGCAACCATTGAGGAAATGAGTAGTTGATTAAAAGGGTTGTAAGTTTCTACCAACATAGTCCGTGGCTCCTTTGTTAGAAATTCCTACTTCATTTCGGAATTACTTCCAAAATGGAGATTGAACATCTTTCAATGTTTTTACGGAATTCGCCAATTTTTCCTTTTCCTCTGGGTTTAAAGAAAGTTCTACGATACTCTTTCTTCCCCCACGATTAATGATTGTAGGAACACCAACATATACATCGCTGTGACCATATTCTCCTTCTAACAATGAGCCAACCGGTAATACGACCTCTTCATTTCGTAAAATGGCTTTTGTTATTCGAGCTAGCCCCATTGCGATTCCATAATAAGTAGCTCCTTTTGATTCAATAATTTCATAAGCTGCATCGCGAACTTGGACGAAAATTTCATCTTTTCTTTGATCAGTTAAATCAGATGCAATTAGCTTTCCTGAAATATTAGCAGTACTCCAAACTGGAAGTTCTGAATCGCCGTGCTCACCAATGATATAAGCATGAACACTTGTTGGTGCTACGCCAAATTCTTCCCCCAATAAAAAGCGGAATCGAGCAGAGTCTAAAATTGTACCAGAACCAATAACTCTTTCTTTCGGCAGACCAGAGTATTTCCAAGTTGCATAAGCTAAAATATCAACTGGATTGGAAGCGACTAAGAATATACCATTGAATCCAGAATCCATAATGCTTCCTACAATGGATTTAAAAATAGCAAGGTTTTTACTTACAAGGTCCAGGCGTGTTTCTCCAGGCTTTTGTGCTGCCCCTGCACAAATTACAACGATTGCCGCATCTTTACAATCACTGTAACTCCCATATTTAATTTTTTGAGGTATTGGAGCGTAAACAAGTCCATGATTTAAATCCATTGCATCGGCTTTAGTTTTAGCTTCGTTTATATCAACAAGTACAAGTTCTTCACATATCCCTTGATTGATCAACGCATACGCATAACTAGACCCTACTGCACCTGTTCCAACTAATACAACTTTATCTCCTTGTGTTAAATTCATCTTTCATTCCTCCAATTCAATTTTTATATTTTTACTATGCTTATCATTCGTTTAAAAGAATTTTATAAATGAATAAGCGTAGTTTGGCACTGTTTATTTGTAATATACCTTGAGCTATTTAAAGAAGTATTTCAGCTAATCCCTAAAAAAATCCCATTGGATGCTAATCCAATGGGATGATTGATTATTGTATGGGGAATTCTACTTTCGATATTGTAATATCCATTTCAGATTTTTTAATGAACTTCTTAAATGGATAGTTGTTCTATTGCCTTCTCCAAATAACTCATCAATTCATCCAGAGATATTATAACTGAATTCAAATTCTATTTGAAGGGAAATAATTCCCCTCAAAATACCTATTTTTTTCTTTTGCTTTTAGCAACTAATGTATCAAGTTCAGCTAACTCTTGAGAGAACTCCTCATTAACTTTGTCTGGCGCTATTTTTTGATTTTTAGGTGTTTGAGGTAATGTACCCTTGTTATGACTTTTCCCTTGCTTATTGTCTCTTCCCATACCAAATCGCTCCTTTCATTTTGAATTATTCTTAATATGGCATTGATACATTTTTTTATCACAAAAAAATCAACAGGATTGAAATGGTTTAAATTTTGATAACATATGGTGAATTTCAATAAACGTATATTAATCTTGATGTAAAAGTGCAAGGTTAATAATAAATTCATCAACTATTGTAACAAACCATACAATACAAACTTTAGTTGTAAAAAATTTCTCAATCCAGTATACTTTTCCCGGTAAAGAACGCATGATATTACTGATATAAAGGATGAGAATAATTGACTTTTGAAGAGGTATTACCACGTTTAAAAACTGGCGAGAAAGTGATTCGTGAAGGTTGGAGCGGTGCCGAATTGTATGTGAAGCTTGTTGGACAAAGCGAACATGATGGCGAGAATTTAAACCCATACTTTTTAATTAATGTACAAGGTGAGGGCTATACAATGTTCACACCAACAGTATGTGATTTATTAGCAGAAGATTGGATAATCGTCGATTAATAGGAAAAGCTCATGAGAAAAATCATGGGCTTTTTGTTATGGGGAGTGAAGTGTTGAAATTTGAAGAGTATACGGGGAAAACAGTATTTGTAACAGGAGCTTCATCCGGCATTGGAAAGGCTCAAGCAATCGCCTTTTTAGAGAATGGGGCGAATGTATTTGGTTTTGATCTAGAAGAGGGGGGATTAATAAGCATTAATCAAAAATATGGTGCACGCTTTGCTTACTCAATAGGTAGTGTTTGCATTAAGTCAGATGTAGTGCAAGCGTTTGAAGACGCTGTGGCTACATTCAAGCAAATAGATATTTTACTTAATACCGCTGGCGTTTTAGATGGCTTTGCGAAAACACTGGATACAGATGAGGATCTTTGGGATAAAATTATGAATACGAATGTAAAGGGTACTTATTTTGTAACAAATACAATTTTACCTCAAATGTTAAAACGAAAATCGGGTGTGATCGTGAATATGGCATCAATTGCAGGGCTTGTGGCAGGCGGTGGAGGTGCAGCTTATACAGCCTCTAAACATGCAATTGTTGGTTATACAAAGCAGTTAGATCAAGATTATTGCCGTGAAGGAATTCGTGCAAATGCGATTGCACCTGGTGCAATTCAAACACCGATGAATAAGGCTGATTTTGAAGGAGACGGTGAAATAGCAAAATGGGTAGCAAAAGAAACACCAGCGGGACGTTGGGCCCAACCAAATGAAGTGGCAAATTTAACGCTTTATTTGGCTAGTCAAGCATCTGATTATATTCATGGGGCTGTTGTACCGATTGATGGGGGCTGGATTGCAAGATAGCCTTGTTCAATGTTAAATTCTTCTGATATAATACGCAAGTAAGCAAATAGAGCTTGCACTACGGCACTTCAGATAGGGCGATAGGCTCTCTTCCTTTGGTCGTAGTTATTACTAGAATAGCGGACGTGCTATTTTACAAAGGAGAATAAAAATTGAATACATCTATTTCAAAGGATTCACCACGTACTCGTATTTCTGTAAGTGAGCTTACAAAGACTTCACTTGTAGCAGCCGTATATGTGGCAGTGACTGTTTTGTTTTCAGTCATTAGTTTTGGAGCAGTGCAATTACGTTTGTCCGAGATGTTTAACTATCTGGCATTGTATAACAAGCGCTACGTTGTGGCAGTAACAGTGGGGGTAATACTTGCAAATTTTATGTCACCAACTTGGGTACTAGATGTACCAATCGGTGGTATTTCTACTTTTCTTGTATTAATTCTTTGTCGTGCAATAACTAAAAAAATAACCAATGATATTTTGAAGATGGTAATTACCGCATTGATTTTTGCTATATCAATGTTTACAGTTGCAGGACAATTAACGATTCTTTATGACCTTCCTTTTTGGCCGACTTGGTTTACAGTAGGAATTGGTGAATTATTGTCTATGATTGTTGGAGGTATTACTATGTACTTATTAAATAAAAGAATTGATTTATCAAAATGATTTAAAACACATTCGCATTAGCGAGTGTGTTTTTTTATGCGTATAGAGCTGAATTTCAAACACTTTACTCACCCCTAGAGCAGAGATTGTAACTATTTTCAGCCTGGTTAAATATTATAAATAATGCTTAAAAGTAGGTCTTTGGCAATTAGATTCAAACAGTATGAATGAAATTTTAAGTGTTGATAACTATTCAACAATTAAATGAAAGGGGTTGAGTAATGTGGGAACAGCATGGCATGAAGATTTTATTTTCCAAATGGGGAGTCTTGTACGCCCGAAGGTATATGTAGAACTTGGATTATTTCATTGTGGTCTTTTTAATCGTATGGATTCCGTCGCTGACCAATTGATAGGCGTAGATATTAACGCAGATGCAGGCAATTATATGAAAAATTCGGCGAAAGCTCAATTTTTCCATGGTACTACGCAGGAATTTGCTAAGGAATTAGAAGTTCACCCCTTGCAAATTGATATGTTATTCATTGATGCAAATCATGCTAAAGATGCAGTGTTGCAGGATTTTAAGGATTTCTTTCCATTTGTCGTTCCTCATGGTTTAATTTTATTGCATGATACACACCCTGCAGATGAGAACATGATGCATCCAGCTTTGTGCGAAACCGCGTATCAGGCAATTGAAGAATTATCAAAGGATACTGAATCATATGAATTGATGACAATACCTATTTCACCAGGATTAACGATTTGTAGAAAACGTAAGATGCAATTATCTTGGCATGAAAAGTAAATGGTTATAGGGTAGGTTTATATACTACTCATGAATTGTTTTTTTTGTTGAAAAGGCAGCGAATTTACATTTAAATTAGATTATTGCTTGGGAAATTTAATAAGTACTTTGCTAAAAAAACTAAGAACCGTACTATATGTAAGTGCGGTTTTTTAGTTGACTGAGTATAAAGGGAAAATTGCAAGAACCTGAATAACTTTATTTTCACCACTCATATCATTTTTTTTAGGAATTTTATTATGTATCAATAGGCTTATGTTAATGAGATTGTGAAAGTTTCTACTTAAACCAACCTAGTTGATTAGCTTAAGTAGAAAAATAAAGCATGCTGATTCAAGTGTATTTTATTGAAGCTGATTTCATATATACGACTTTAAAGAATAGTTATTAAACTTAAAACATTGGTATGGGAATTTACAACTTCTAAATTATTTCTACCTTGAACAAAATTTAATCTCAATCATATGTTAATCATATGCCGCAGACCTAAAAGAAGGTTATGAATCTAGCCACCAGTTCTATATGCAATGCAATTTTGAAGCTAGGTTTTAGATCTAAATAATCTTTTCCATTCATTTTACATAAAATAAAAAACAAACTTTTTTTCACTGATTTAATGTGCTTCTTATCAAAAAAGCCAAGTAACCCAGTAATATAAAATTACTAATGTAAAAATAACTGTAGGTGGTATAACGACAATAGTGACTTTTATATATTGCCACCATGTGACTTTTACTTTTCCACGTCTTACAATGTGCATCCACATTAACGTTGCCAACGTTCCCATTGGAAGTAGTAAAGATCCTATGTCACTGCCAATAACATTTGCTAGGTAGGCAACCTTTAAGGATAGTAAATCTAAATTCATACTTGTTAAAGTGAGAGTTCCAACCATAAGGGCTGGGTGGTTATTAAAAATGTTGGATAGTACAGATAGTAATACGCCCATTAACACACTGGTATGGAGTAGACTTCCAGAAACCATAGGACGCATAAAGTCGATTAACCAGTCTGTTAAACCAATGTTATTTAAGCCATAAATAATGATGTACATACTAAATGCGAAAATAATAATATACCATGGTGTTTTTTTCAGCATATCAGTTGGAGGTACTTTTAAATATGCCCATCTCCAACCTAGAAGTACAAGTGATCCAATAACAGCCATGACAGAGATTGGAATTGAGAAGAATGAAGCGACAAAGAGACTGATACGAACCGCAAATACAAATAGTAGGATGTTTCGCATAAACTTTGAACGATCCTTCTCCGAAGAATAGATAGAATTTTGTTTGAGAGGATGGTAAGAAGGTAGTGACAGTCCGGTTACTTTAGTAGGCACAATTTTTGGTAAGTCTTTTTTAAATCGTAGGAACAGAAGCCCAACTAATAATAGTAAACCTAGAGTTGCTGGAATAAACATCATCGCCGTATGTGCATATAAACTCATATGAACGATTTTTAGAGCAATTAGATTTACAATGTTACTTACGCCGATAGGAGCACTTGAGGCGGTTGCGATTAAGCCCCCAGATAGTAAATACGGGATTTTTTGATGATTTTTTAATCCCATATTGTTTAGTAACATGACCAAAATCGGTGTTGTGATTAATATACTACCGTCGTTATTGAAAAAAAGTGTCATGAGAAAACACAAAAGATTGACATACCAGAATAATCGAATACCTGATCCTTTTGCTCTTTCAGCCAGTTTTTCTGCGACCCAGTTAAAGAACCCAAAACTTTCTAAAACTATTGCCATAACAATAGTTGCCATAATAGTTATGGCTGCACCACTTATGGTTTCTGTAATGATGCCAAGCTCAGTAAGCGAGACACTTCCACTTAGTAATACAATAATAGCACCGATTGTAGCAGGTATGGCTTCATTAATTCCTTTAGGTCGCCAAAGAATAAATACAAGAGTAACCAAGAAAGTTAAAATGGTCACCCAAGCCATTGGTTGCATATTTTTCTACCTTCTTTCTAGCTAGGTTTTTTAATTATTGTTATGAATTGAATACATAAAATGTTTAGAATGAGTTTTCCTTTATCACCCCTCTATTTACTTTTTAGTTATACTGCTCTGTATTTATATGTATATTAAATAAGACTTGCTTTGGCTTTGTACCTATCTTTTGAAAATTCAGCTTGAAAATATCAAAAAACCCTAATAAAGCCTATGATTTTGAAAGAAAATATGTAAGTAAGAAAAAATGATTAACCGCCAAATAGAATTAGGTAGTATTTTTTTGCTAGTTATGTTGTACAAAACTTTTTAGGAGAATTTTTGTCTTCAAAATAACAGATAATTCATTTTTCTAATTTAGATTGAGCTTATAGACAAGCAATGAACATTCTAGAAACTGTTTAACAATTTAAAATAGAAGTCAAAAAACTTTTAGAGGAACGTGTTTTGTTGATTCACGAAAAAAAGCAAGCCAAAGGAAGTGTTCCTAGGCTTGCTTTAATTTTTGAAGATATTGAGGAGAGTCCCTTGCCTTTAATTAAATCGCCTATATAATCACTTTCCTTCAAATAGTGAAATTCCAATATAATGCTATTAAAATAATTTAAACGTCTAAATAATACCTAGTTTTTTTCTTTCTTGTTAAAGAACCATAAATGGATAGGTCTTTCTAGTGGAGTAATATTGATAATGAAATAACCTATAATCAGAATTAAAATTATGAGTGAATATATTAATGTATCGGTAGGATGGTCATGCTCAACAATAATAAGGCGGATCATTGCAGTAATGCCAATATATATAAAATATCTAAGTGGAAAATGGTAATCTTCTTTAAAATATTTTACAATCATCGTAATAAATTCGAAGTACAAAAAGAAGATAAGGATATTTTCGAGGAATAGTTTATAGTCACTACTACCACGAGTCATTAAAATCTCAAAGAACACGATTATCTCTTTCACAAGTAAGAATGATAAAATGAGCGCTAAAATAACTAGACAAGAATTTAGGAATAATTGTAAAAATACTGGTATTTTCTTTATTATTACAGACAAATTCACTTTGTTCTTATTCATTCGATGCTCCTATTCTATTTAAATTGTTTAAAAGTTAGTATGGAAAAATAATAATGTCATTACAGTCTATGAGAACAGTCATTAATTGATGAGAAATCACTTTGAGTACATCATTAAAACTCTTTTGGTTATATTATTAGTGGCAGAAATGCCTGTGCGAGTGAATTTTCGAGTATAATTGAAGTTTGTATAAGATAATCATCTTTTCGGAAATATTAATAGTAAATAATTTAAAAATGAGGCTTAGTTATGAGTGGAAAAAGTTTTAAAGATTATAAATTAAGTAATGAAATCGTAAATGCGCTGAATAGCTTAGAATACAAAAATCCAACAGAGGTTCAAAGTAAAGTAATACCACTAGTCTTGGAGAATAAAGACCTTGTCGTTAAATCCCAAACAGGTAGTGGTAAGACGGCTTCTTACGGAATTCCAATATGTGAATTAGTTGATTGGAAAGAAAATAAACCTCAAGCATTAATCTTAACACCAACAAGGGAACTGGCTGTTCAAGTAAAAGAGGATTTCACAAATTTAGGCAGATTTAAACGAATTAAAGCAACAGCTATTTATGGAAAACAACCCTTTGCCATCCAAAAGACTGAATTAAAGCAAAAAACGCATGTAGTTGTGGGTACTCCAGGTCGTGTCATGGATCATATTGAGAAAGGCACTCTAGCTTTAGATCAAATTCGCTATCTTGTAATTGATGAAGCAGATGAAATGTTGAATATGGGATTCATTGAACAAGTGGAGGCTATTATTAAAGAATTACCACGAAAAAGAGTGACGATGTTATTTTCTGCAACTTTGCCAGAGGCTGTTAAAAACTTAGCTCTTAACTATATGAAAAAACCTACTGATATTGAAATTAAGGCTACTGGACTTACAACGGATAAAATTGACCATGCCCTAGTCGTTGTAGAAGAGAATAATAAACTTTCTATCCTGAAAGATGTAACAATTGTAGAAAATCCAGATAGCTGTATTATTTTTTGCAGAACAAAAGATCGAGTAGATACTTTGTGCGAACAATTAGCAGATTTAGGTTATAGCTGTGATAAGATTCACGGGGGCATGGTACAGGATATTCGCCTTGAAGTGATGAATGATTTTAAACGAGGTGATTTCCGTTATTTAATAGCAACAGATGTTGCTGCTAGAGGAATCGATATTGATAATATTACACACGTCATTAACTATGATCTTCCTTTAGAGAAAGAAAGTTATGTCCATCGTACAGGAAGAACTGGACGAGCGGGTCAAAAAGGGAAAGCCATCACGTTAGTGACACCATTTGAGGATAAATTCTTAAGTGAAATTGAAGAGTATATTGGTTTTAAAATTCCGAACATGGAAGTTCCATCAAAAGAAGAAGTCTTAAATAAGAAATCTGATTTTGAAGCAAAAATGAATATTGAACCAATATTGAAAAAAGCGAAAAGCGAAAAACTAAACAAACAAATTATGAAATTGTATTTTAATGGTGGGAAGAAAAAGAAACTGAGAGCTGTAGATTTTGTTGGGACGATTGCAAAAATCGACGGTGTCACAGTAGAGGATATAGGTATAATCACAATTTTAGATGCATTTTCTTATGTTGAAATATTGAATGATAAAGGTCCAATTGTGTTGAAAAACATGAAAAATACGACTATAAAAGGTAAACTATTGAAGGTATATGAAGCTAATAAGAAGTAAACTTCTAACTTGTTATATTTACTAGTAATGAAATTAGCCGTAATTAAATATTAGATACATTAGAAACCCCGTACCATAAGCAGGTACGGGGTTTTCTTTGAACTTGGTGCAATGATTCTTGCCGCAATCATCTGAACGTTTATACAGTAACAAGCATATAGTAATTGAGATGGTCTTTATTTGCGATTTATAAATATTTTAAGTGAAAGTACATGTTTATTAGTTATTTCAAATAACCTTTTCAAAGGTATATAACTGCCACTTTAATAAACCTTTTAAAGAAGGGCGCGATTCAAGTGAAAATTATTCATACAATGCCACTTATGTATCAGTCCTCGGACTTAATATTATTTGAACAATGTTTTGAGAGTTTAGGGGAATCGGATGAAAAATTTATTGTTATCTATAACCAAGGGAATCTTAGTAAATCTATTTTAGAAGAAAAGCTCGCTTATTACAAAATACCTAACGTAATTTTAGGAGATGGAAAAAACATTGGAATTGCCCAAGCGAGGCAAAAGTGTTTTGAGTATATTTGGGAGGATTTTAAAGAAGTAGGCTATATTTCTGAAATACATCTGGATATGGTGTTCCCTAAAAACTGGTATGAACCTCTAATTCATTTTTTAGAAACTACTGATGAACCCATGGTATCGCCTGGTATTTTAACTAGCAGTGGGGAGTTACAACCAGTAGGACAATTTATAGTCCTTCCTCAAAAGAAAGAGGATATGATTTCAATACTAGAAAGTCTTGCTGAAGAGGTAGTGAGTGAACGATTTGTTCATCCTGTCATTCATAAGGCAAATGCTTTAAAAGCTATTGGCGGCTATGACCTTCAGTTCTTTAAAGGAAAGCAAGGGTATGAAGATGATAGTTTACTGCTAGGCTATCTTTATTATATGGGAACCCGAACTAACTGGCGTCCAAAGTGCTATTTAAAATCTTGGGTATATCATGCTACGATGGCTCAAAGAATGTCCGTACCAGATAAACACCTGGATTTTCAGGCAAATAAAGAGGGATTGTTTTTACAATATGGAGCTTATGGAATGAAACATTTATCTCATCTCCATCAAAATCAGACTTTCTTTGATAGTCTACTCAAGGAATTTTTACAATAGCTATCGATTAGTCTTCTCAAACCGACAAATTTTGTCGGTTTTTTATTTTTATTAACGCTTCAAATACATGTTTTCTTTATAAGGATGATCAATATTCTTATTTCTTAGGCGGTGTCCACGCACTGATAAAGCTTTCTACCAGACTTGAATCGAAATAAGATTGAACAAGAGAAGCTACTAGTTATAAAAGACTCTTATGCGCATAGCGCAATCCCCTTTCTGATAAGTCATGTGCCAGATGTGGACTTTTATGGATAAATAGAAATGGTTATTCAAGAATTTACGTGACGATGGATTTTAGAACTATTTTCCAGGAAATAAGTTTTATTCACTTGAAAATTATATAATTTATTCGGCATCTGATTTTAGACGATTTAATACAAACCTCTTCTAACCCGCACTCTAACTTTAGAGTGCGGGTTTTTAGTTAATTTCTTTGAATTCTAAATATTTTAATTGTATTTATCATATTTTTTAAAAAAAAGTGGTTGTAAACATTTCCATTGTCTGATATATTTCTAGATGATAATGATAATTATTTTCAATTAAAATTAGACGGGGGATTTTTTTATAATGAAAAAGGGCTTATATGGAGCGGCATTTTTATCGGCATTACTTGTTTTAGGAGGATGCGGAGAGGATAAGGCAGAACCAGAAACAACTAAAGAAAAAGTTGTAACTAATCAAGAGAATGATGCTACGAAATCTCAAAGCAATGAAAAGGTTTCTAGTGAACATACAGAAGCTGTAGAGAAATTATTGAAACAATTTCCAGCAGAACAACCTACATCAATCGTTACAACATCAGTTTCTATTTTAGAAATGATGAATATTTTAGATGTAAAACCAGTTGGAATTCCAACTTCAACACATAAATTACCTGAGGGATTCGATAAAATCGAACAAATTGGTTCTACTATCGAGCCGGATGTAGAGAAAATTGTAAGCCTTAAACCTGACATCTTAATCGGACCAGAATCGATTAAAGATAGTTTAGATAAGAAAATAAAAAATAGTAAAGTAGCAACTGCATATATTCCAACAGATTCTTATGAGGATCTTAAAATTTCATTTGAAGTAATGGGGAAAGTTTTACATAAGGAAGATGCAGCAAAAACATATCTTTCACAATTAGAAGAGAAAGAGACAGCAGTATTAGAAGCGGTGAAAGGTAAAGACGCATCTAAAGTAATGGTGTTATTTGGTTCAGGAGAGTCATTCATGTTAATGAGCGAAAAAACATATGTTGGTAGTTTAGTGAAGAAGTTAGGTGCTACGAATATAGTTAATGAAGCGTTAAAATCAACAGAAGCGTATGTACCGATGAATATGGAAGATGTAGTTGCCTCAAATCCAGATGCAATCCTTCTTGTTTCACACGGTGATCCAACAGCAGCATTAGAACAATTTAAAGCAGAAGTGAAGAAGAATGGCGCTTGGGAGAAGTTACAAGCCTTTAAAGAAGATCGCGTTCAAGCCCTTGACTATGAAGTATTCGGTTATGCTTCAATTGAAAAAGCAACAAAAGGATTAGAGCAGTTAAACGAAATTTTATATAAGTAATATGACTTAGGATGAGGGTTGGACGTAATGAAAGTGAAACCGAAGAAAAAATTTAGCATAGGTATAACAGCTGTTCTATTAATCATTTTTATGATTTTGTCGATCGGTATTGGAAGTGTGCAACTGTCACCTATGGAAACGATAAGAACAATATTCGGTTCTGGTGAGCCATTGTCAGAAACAATCGTCTGGGATTTACGGATACCTAGAGTCCTTATTGCTGCTATAGTGGGCATAAACTTAGCTATATCTGGTGCATTGCTACAAGCCGTAATGAGAAATCCGCTTGCAGATCCAGGTTTAACAGGGGTATCAAGTGGTGCTGCAGTTACAGTATTATTTATCTTATTGTTATTTCCTGAATTCGGTAAGTGGATTCCTCTTGCAGCAGTAGTAGGCGGATTGATAGCTGTTACGCTCGTTTATGCATTGGCATGGAAGAAAAATGGTATTTCACCTGTTCGGATTATATTATCAGGAGTAGCGGTGAATGCAGTATTCGGAGGAATAACGGGGCTACTATCGATTCTTTATAGTGATCGTCTTCCTTCCGCTTTACAGTGGATGAATGGTAGTTTATCAGCGAAAGGAATGGGAGATGTAAGTATTCTTTTCCCGTATTCCATTGTTGGGTGGATTGCCGTATTATTTTGTATTCGTTCAGCGAACATTTTGAGTTTAGGCGAAAATGTGGCTGTAAACTTAGGGGAAAATACAAATAGAATCCGAATTATCTTGTCTTTAGTGGCAGTGTATTTAGCAGCTATTTCAGTATCAATCGTAGGGTTGTTAGGTTTTGTAGGACTCATTGTGCCACATATGTCTAGATTATTAGTCGGTTCAAATTATCGTCTTCTAATGCCTATGAGTATGGTATTAGGGGCTGTCGTTCTGCTAGTTGCGGATACAATTGGACGATCCCTATTCTCACCTTTAGATATTCCAGCAGGTATCGTCATGGCAATGGTAGGCGGACCTTACTTTTTATATTTAATGAGAGCGGGTGACATTTAAAATGCTAAAAGCTCAATCATTGGATATTAGCTATGATCAGAAAAAAATACTAGATAATTTTGAGATAAACGTAGAAAAAGGCGAAATCGTTTCGATTATAGGTCCGAATGGTTCGGGGAAATCTACAGCTTTAAAAGCGATGTCTAGATTGATTCCAGTGCAAAAAGAAAAAGTATTTTTAGATGGTAGAGATTTGCAGTCATTAGGAACAAAATCAATTTCACAAATGATGAGTGTTTTATTTCAATCAAATGAGCCACCTTCAGATATAACAGTTGAAGAACTAGTGAAATATGGACGTATACCTCATAAGAAATGGTATGAACGTACGAGTGATGAGGATTTAAGTATAGTTGAATGGGCCATTGAAAAAACAGGATTAACACCTTTGAAAGACCGATTAGTAGCCTCACTTTCAGGTGGAGAAGCGCAGAGAGCTTGGATTGCCATGTCCTTAGCGCAGAGACCGAAAATTTTGATGCTTGATGAACCTACAACTTACTTAGATATTGCTCATCAACTTCAATTGTTAGAACTAGTCCACACCGTTAATCGTGAATTAGGCATGACGGTTGTAATGGTACTACATGATTTAAATCAGGCGAGTATTTATAGCGATAAAATATGCGTTATTTCCAAGGGAATAGTCGTAAAATACGGTACGCCAGAAGAAGTAATGACTCAAGAAATGATTCGTAATGTTTACGGAGTGGAATGTGAAATTGATTCACATTTTCAGCATGGAAAACCACGTATAAACTTATTAGGAATCTCAAAAGTAAGTGCTCAATAATAGGAGGAAAACAAATGGTAAAACAAATTGATATCACTAAAAAGAAGGAACAATATTTACAGTTTATCGATAAGTGTAAGACAGTTGTCATTAGTAGCTTAGATAACGATGGAAACCCATTCACTAGTTATGCACCGTATGTTCAGCATGATGGGAAGATTTATATTTATATAAGTATCATTACTGATCATTATAAATTTATTGAAGATAATAATTTAATCAGTATCATGATGATTACAGATGAACAAGATTCTCCAAACTTATTTGCACGTGAGCGAGCTCGCTTCCAATGTGTTGCAGAGAATGTCGGAAATGATGGCCATGAAGAAATTTTTGCTAAGTTTGAAAAGAATCATGGCGCACCAATGATGGGCGTTTTACGAGGATTAGATCTATCTTTATTTGAACTTACGCCAAAAGAAGGCCGCTATGTAGTTGGCTTTGGTCAAGCATTTGATATTGATTTATCTGGCGAAAAATTTGAGCATGTTGTAGTAGATAAAAAGGATAAATAAGTTTTATCTTAATGAAATTATTTTTCGATACTGAGCTTTAAATGATAAAATAAACCTGGGTTAAAGGTATATATTAATATAGTAGGAAAATTGAATTCGATTAATATGAGGAGAAGTAATATCATCCACTGGTGATGATATTACTTCTCTTTTTCTTATTTATATCTGAGTATGAAGATGAAGGGTACTTTAATTTCGCAGCTCTTAAATCTCTCTTGTACTTCCTCAGTAGTTATATTAATCTTCGCTTACATACTAAGAGATTCTATCTATAGTAAAATTAATAAGAAGATCATTTTCATTAATTCTCACTACCTACGTTCGCTTCATATTGAGTTCATAATGAAATGCTAAAGTAACTATTATAAGATAGCTAAACCGTTGTATGGGAATATATAAGGAGGAATATGAACAATGAAAGAAGATATAAAAGAAAATAAATTAAAGGGTTGGCGACAGTTTGTGCAGTTAATAAAACAAACTGAACCGCCTAAGCTTTTGTTAATTATCGCACTTTGCATGAGTTTTGCGACAACAGGGGTAGGCTTTGTCGTACCGTTGTTTACAAAAAAATTAGTGGATGGTTTTTCGTTAGATTCACTTAACTATTGGCAAATAATTTTATTAGTAATTGCTTTTATTGCCCAAGCAATAGCGAGCGGACTCTCAATCTATTTGTTAAATCGTGTTGGTCATCACGTAGTAGCAAAATTGAGAGATAGGTTGTGGAAAAAACTACTTCACCTACCAATACCTTATTATGATAAGAATGATACTGGGGAGACGCTGAGCCGTGTAACAAATGATACTGCTGTTGTGAAGGAACTCATTACAGAACATCTTGCTAATTGTTTATCTGGCATTATTGCAATTATCGGTTCTGTTACGATTTTGCTATTCTTAGATTGGAAAATGACTTTAGTAATGCTTGTTGCTATTCCAGTTGCAATGGTGATATTAATGTTGTTAGGTAAGCAAATGTATGTAGTTTCAAAAGGAATGCAAGATGAAACGGCAAAATTTACTGCAGTGTTAAATCAAGTATTACCAGAATCTCGTTTAGTAAAAGCTTCAAATGCAGAGAACATAGAATATGATCGTGGAAAAAGAGGTATTACAAATCTTTTCAATTTTGGTTTAAAAGAGGCTAAAATACATGCACTTATTTCACCATTGATTTCATTTATCCTTATGATTGTGTTAGTGGCAGTTATTGGGTACGGAGGAGTCCGTGTTTCTTCCGGTGCATTAACAGCTGGCGATATGGTTGCTTTTATTTTATATTTGATTCAAATTATTATGCCGATGACGCAATTAACGATGTTCTTTACGCAATTGCAAAAAGCGATGGGAGCAACAGAACGTATTAGTGCAGTACTTGAACACGATGAGGAAGATATTAATGAAGGTAAAGAGTTAGATCTAGTGACAGAGCCTATTCATGTGAATCATGTGGACTTTGCATATGGAAAAGAAGAAATTTTATCTGATATTAATTTTACAATTGAACCGGGTAAAGTAACGGCTATTGTTGGTCCGAGTGGAGGGGGAAAGACTACTACATTTTCTCTCTTAGAAAGGTATTATCAACCTACAAAAGGAAGTATTACATTGGGGGATACACCAATTGATACATTTTCCTTACACTCTTGGAGACGCAAAATTGGGTATGTTGCTCAGGAAAGTGCACTTATATCTGGAACAATACGAGATAACATTTGTTATGGAATAGAAAAAGAGGTTACAGATAAAGAACTCGAAAAAGTCGTAAAAATGGCGTATGCAGATCAATTTATTCAAGCACTTCCAAATAAGTTTGATACTGAAGTAGGAGAGCGGGGAATCAAGCTTTCGGGCGGACAGCGACAACGAATTGCAATTGCTAGAGCACTATTACGTGACCCTCAAATTTTAATGCTTGATGAGGCTACTTCTAGCCTTGATAGTAAATCGGAAATTTATGTTCAAAAAGCATTAGACAATTTGATGAAAGGCAGAACGACACTTGTTATTGCTCACCGTCTTTCTACCGTTGTCGATGCCGACAATATAATATTTATTGAGAAGGGGCATATTACGGGAAGCGGGACACATAATTCGTTATTTCAATCACATGAGATGTACAAAGAATTTGCGAAACAACAATTACGTATTCAAGAGTAAATATGAAGGGATTTGTTGTCATGACAAGATTGTTGGTTGTGGATGATGATGAGCATATTAGAGAATTAGTAAGTGTGTTTTTACAAAATGAAGGACTAAGTATACTTGAAGCGGTGGACGGTGTTGATGCACTGTCCAAGCTAGAATCGGAAAAAGTTGATATGGTCATTATGGATATAATGATGCCGAATATGGATGGATGGGAATTATGCCGAGAAATACGAAAGTTGAATAATGATTTGCCTATTCTTATGCTGACTGCAAAAGGAGAAACCGCTCAAAAGGTAAAAGGATTTAATCTAGGTACAGATGATTATCTTGTAAAACCATTTGAGCCAGCAGAGTTAATAGTGCGTGTTAAATCTATTCTAAAGCGTTATCGTATTTCTGCATCCCAAACAGTAGAGGTCGGTAATGTTAAGATGAATCGGGAAACCTATGAACTAATGTATAGAGGAGAAAATATTACGCTTCGATTAAAAGAATTCGAATTATTATTTACATTAGCTAGTTACCCTGGGAAGACATTCTCACGAGAACAGTTAATAGAAGAAATTTGGGGATATGACTATGAAGGTGATGATCGTACAGTAGATGTTCATATTAAAAGACTTCGAGAGCGATTCCCAGAAGATAAAAGTGAATTTACAATACGGACGATCCGGGGGCTCGGTTATCGATTGGAGTTAGGGGCATGAAGAAATGGGTAATTTCGTTAAAAGTATTGAGTATGTTTATACTTTTTCTTTTAACTAATACGCTCTTTGCATTTATTTCTTATCACGTGACCTCATTTATATATGATTGGCTTGGCAAGCATCCCCAAGGTTTTTGGCAACAATTTTATACTGTAATAGGTGTATTTATCCTTTTTGCATGTACTGCTGCTATTCTCTTTTTATTTGGATTTAGAAGGCAGCGTAATTATTGGGATACAGTGGTTGATGCTATAGGGCGAATTGCGAAAGGGGATTTTAACGTCAAATTAGACTTGAAATCAGACGATGACGAAGATCATTTTGGACAACTCATTAGCGGAATAAATCATATGGCAATTGAATTAGGTGAAATAGAAAAAATGCGTCAGGAATTTATATCCAACGTTTCGCACGAAATTCAATCGCCTTTAACCTCGATTAATGGATTTGCAAAAGCTTTGAAAAACATTAATTTGACTGATGAAAAACGGCAGCATTATTTAGAGATTATTGAAATGGAAAGCCACCGATTATCGAAAATTAGTGATAATTTACTAAAGTTAACATCATTAGAATCACAACATCACCCCTTTGAGCCGAAGTCGTATCGTCTGGATAAACAATTGCGTAATGTGGTTTTATCCTGTGAACCTAGATGGATATTTAAAATTATTGAAATGGAACTCGATTTGGAAAATGTTCTGGTTTTTGCTGATGAAGATTTGATGAATCAGGTGTGGATGAATTTAATTAGTAACAGTATAAAGTTCACACCTAATGGAGGAACGATTTATATTCGCTTATTCAAACAAAGTGATACGGCCATTGTTTCTATTACTGATACTGGGATAGGAATGACAGAAGAAGATCAAAAACATATATTTGAACGTTTCTTTAAAGCCGATAAATCGAGAGCAGTATCCAACGGGGGCAGTGGCTTAGGACTTTCTATCGTGCAAAAAATTATAGATATGCATAATGGCAGTATTTCAGTGCAAAGCCAACTAGGTGAACAAACTACATTTTTTGTGACGATTCCTATAGAGCAAGATGAAACCGTTCATAAATAGCCATGAGGCATGTATTAAATAGTAATTGATTAATACTAAGAAAGACTTCTAGAGTTTGCTAGAAGTCTTTTCTACTTTCTAAAATAAGCTAGGCGAATATTTGATTAAGTAATAGATGACGTAAAGCCAGCTAAAACACCCATGTATGATGGCCCATCCTATGGAATGATATGCGGTATAAGAAATAATCATAGATAAGCATGTTCCATAGCTAATACCTTTCCTTATAACATGAGTTTGAAAGGAATATTTTTTATTATCATTTGATTTCAATACGCACTTTGCCCCCTTTTGAGTATTCTGTAAGTGTTTGTTTCTCTAAGGTTTTTCTTTGCATAAACTATATATAGGCTTCTATCAAGAACAATTTATGTAGGAGGAATCGAATGTATACTCCGCAATTTAATGATATGTGGATACATCTACTAGGGGAATATAAAGGGCAGATTGTTAATTCGGAAAAGATTATTAACGATTTTGCAATGGATGCTTATGTGTATGGATTCCCTCTTGTTCTCATGGATTTAACGAAGAGGAAGGGAGGCGTAAGTTTAGCACGGAAGAATAGATTTTATCATCAAAAGGTATTATCTACACCTCAATTTACTGAGGTGGTTAGACCTAACGTGGATACACTCTATTCTTCTGCATGGCTTGATTTGAGAGATGGTCCATTTCTATTGCATGTTCCGAATACTAAGAATAGATATTATCTCTTACCGATGCTAGATGCTTATTCAAATGTCTTTGCTTCCATCGGTGCACGTACGACAGGGACAACTGAACAGCAATTTGCCATCGTTGGCCCAAATTGGCGGGGAAAGCTCCCTTCAAACATTCCAGTTATTTATTCACCTACAAATACTGTTTGGATTACAGGAAGAACTCAAACGAATGGACCACAAGATTATCAGGCGGTGCATGCTATTCAAGATAAGTATTCTTTAAAAAGGATTTACGAATTAAATGATAACTATGCAAGTGCATCTTCAAGTGATCATTTAATTATTACTAAAGAGTCACCTAAAGAACTAATCACGACAATGGATGCACCTGCATTTTTTCAATTAATGATGGAACTTATGTATAAAAATCCTCCTTATCCTGCTATTCAATCCTATGAAATGACTGCAAAGCTATGTACATTAGGTCTTATTCCGAATGAGAATTTCAATTTCTATACACTACATCCAGCAGTTCAATGGGCATTAATAAATGCTGCACGCAATGGCCCGTTTTATATTCAATCTGCTGGTGAACAAATCTTAAATAATAATAAAAATAACGGGTGGAGTACGCTACTAAATGATATGGGTAATTACGGAACAAATTATCAGCAAAGGGCGGCTGTTGCACTAACTTTATTCGGAGCAAATGTTCCGCAGGATAGCATTTACGCGTACAATTTTGGTGATAACTATAACGTACCTTTAGCTGGCCAGTATAATTATAGAATCCATTTTGATGCCGAGAATTTGCCTCCAGTAAACGCATTTTGGTCTGTTACACTTTATAATTCTGCTGGTTTATTGGTGGAGAATCAGTTAAAACGTTATGCCATTAGCCCGCATCTTGATCCTCTAAAATATAACATGGATGGTTCATTAGATTTGTTTATTCAACATGTTTCTCCTGGAAAAGAAAGTGAGAGTAACTGGTTACCAGCACCCCTTGAATCATTTAATCTCTTACTTAGAATGTATTGGCCGCAATTGAGTGTACTAAATAGCGAATGGCGTCCACCAACTGTAACACGTATCCAAAAATAAAAGCGGGTTGATTAAACCCACTTTTATTTCATAATAAATTTACGTAGTTATTTCTCTGAAGGAGTAACTTTAGATTTGTTATTTTTCTCTTTTGGTACCATGTTTTTACCTGAACGCAAAGGAATTTCTTTTAAAAATAAGGCAATAATAACAGCCACAGCAGCCATAATAGCCCCTACTAAAAGGTAGTTGTAATGGCATAACTCAGGGCTTCTTGAACTGTATCCAGTATTTTCGTAAATATTACTTGTGATTCAGGAGATAAACTTTTTAAAGTAGCTTCGATTTTGGGTTGATCTAATAGGTTCTGTGGATTATTAAAAAGAGCAAGTTCTTCTGCTAATGCAGGATCTGTTGATACAGGTATTGTACTTTGACCTTTTATTCCGGATAGCTCAGTCATCTTATTTGTGATGCTGGTACTCATGATGCTTCCCATTACAGCAATACCAATAGTTCCGCCAAGATTACGGAATAGTTGAGATGTTGCTGTTGCTACACCGATTTGTTGAGGGGCGACTGCATTTTGTACTGTTATAGTAAATACCGGCATTGCTAATCCGAGTCCAAACCCTAGTATAAGTAGATATGCAATTAGGACATATATAGGTGTCTCAGGTGTCATAAAATACAGCAACATGATGCCAATTGTCATCACGATTAACCCTAGAATTCCTCTTTTTTTATATTTTCCTGTTTTGGTCATGAGGTTACCAGAAAGCGCTGAAGCCAGTAACATAGCGAGGGACATAGGCATTGCTACATAACCTGCAGTGGTAGGTGAGATTCCCTTTACGCCCTGTACAAAGAATGGTACATAGATGATTGCTCCCATCATCCCTGCATTTAAAAAGAAAGTAACTAAGTTGGAAACAGTAAAGATACTGTTTTTAAATAAACCAAGTGGTAATACTGGGCTTTTTACTCTTGTTTGAATCCAGATGAAGAAAATTAAAGCAACAATAGTAATCGCAAATAGTCCAATGATTTGCCACGATCCCCATGCATATTTGTTAGGGCCGTCGCCTGCCAATGATACGGCAAGAAGTAAGGGAACAATGGTTGATGTCAGGAAGAATGACCCCCAATAATCCACCGATTCTCCAGTTCTTTCCGTACCTTTAGGGAAGTTGATGAGTATTAAAATAAAAGCAATAACACCTAGGGGTAAGAAAATCCAAAATACCCAATGCCAATCAAGATGATCGACAATATAACCGCCTAGTAAAGGACCCGCTACACTGGATATTCCAAAAACTGCACTCATTACGCCAGACCATTTAGCACGCTCGCGCGGTTCGTATAGATCCCCAACAGCAGTGAAAACGGTAGACATAATAATACCAGCTCCAGCACCTTGAATAGCACGGAAGGAAATTAGTTGAAAAATATCTGTAGCAAAGCCAGATAAAATTGCACCAATCATAAATACACTAATTCCTAACAGAAGAAAAGGTCTTCTACCGTAAATATCAGAAAGTTTACCTACTAAAATTGATGAAACTGTTGAAGTGAGTAGATAGATGGTAATGGCCCATGAATAATAGTCCATACCTCCAAGTTTAGCAATAATACGTGGCATCGCAATGCCGATAATTGTTTGATTTATTGCAGCAAAAAACAATGAAGTAAGTATAGCTATCATTATAGTAATCTTCTTTTTATTGGTTAGATGTGTCATTCACTTTTCGCCTCTTTCTTTGTAGCAATATTCATTAACACATGCTGATAAATACGTATCAAATGGTTGATATCATTGTCCGGTAAACCTGAGAAAAATTGTTGTATGACACTTTTAATTTCTATTTTAAATTGTTGTAATAATTCACGCCCTTGTTCAGTAATTTCTAAAAGTACCACTCTACGGTCATTACTATCTCTTTTTCTTTGTGCATAACCATTAATAATCAACTTATCTGATAGGCTAGTAACTGCACCTGGCGTAATATGCAAGTGTTTTGCCAATGTAGATGCATTTTGTGGTCCTTTTTCTTCTAGACTTCGTAATATTGTCGCTTGTGATCCAGAAACAAGCCGATCTAAACGGTTATTCCATTCAACTGACACTTTCCGCTGAAATTCCACGTAAAGTTCTTCAAATTCGGTTAGATTATTTAAATTAGATATGATTGAACCCCCTTATTTCTAGTCAAAATAGGAAAAATTAATTTACCATTTAAATTGTTTACCCCCTATAATACTTTACAAGCTTGCACTTTATTACCTATTTTTGTAAACTCAGCCCCTAATTTTTTCAATATTTTAAATCGCACAAATTGCACATTAATATAAGTCTTTAATATGGTAGAAAAGTTCTTTTTTAATTAATATTTCATGTATTTTCTAAAAAATTACAAAATGAGGTTTTTATTTATCTTATGATTTTTCAGGAAAAATTATAAAGGAGAACATAAAGCGTTTATAGAAAAATATATTAGTAAAGTATGGATATGAGAGTAGGGAGATTATATGAATTTACAATTTTTGTTTAAAGATCCGATTAAAGAGACGCTGGAATTAAGCCCTGGTTATGAAGAGCATGCTAGTGATGTATGGTTGGTAAAAACAAATAATCAAGAAGTAGTTGTGCGTTCATCTAAAATGAAAGAAGATCCTAATAATGAATTTTGGTGGGGATGTAAAAAGTTATTTGGAATTGACCCAAGGCAAGTTTATGAATTAGAACACGTAAATAATACATTGAGTAAACTTACTTCAATACCAATACCAAGAGTAATAGATAAAGGGAGGATTCTAACAAAGGAATTTGTTGTTGTAGAAAAACTAAAAGGACAAATAGTGGGGTCATTTATTGATCAGCCATCTTCAGTTTTGCAAAGTTTTGGAGAAGGTTTAGCTAAAATTCATCGTCATAAAGAAAATTTTGTTGGTAATCCATCAAGAAGCTTTCAAGTAAGCTTGAAAGAATTTAATCAACATATGAAGGATGCTTTAATTGAACTAGTAACCCGTTTTCATTTTAAGGAAGAAAGAATAAAAAGCATGCTCCCTGAAATAAATAATTTAATCAATGGATTGCCTAAACCTGAATATTCTACGTTTGTGCTCGTTGATATGGATCCAACACAATTTTTATCGGATGGTAGAGAAATTACTGGTCTTGTCGATACGGAAGCATATGTTATAGCTCCTAGAGAGTTAGATTTTATCGCATTAGAATATGTACTAGATGTAAAATCAGCTCAAGATTTTAAAAAGGGTTATGAAAGAGTAATGGAAATTCCCAACTTAACAAAATGTAGAATGCCGTATCGATATCTATACAGATTATTAGAGGTTCAAGGTAGTGTGGATATAGAAGGTTGGATGGGACATAAGACGTTATTTTAATTATTGGCTTAAGACAATTAGGTAGTCGTCCGTAAGATAGATACTTATTACATATTTAAAGGGAGTATATGAATATAAATTGTTCTATAAAGTTAAAGGAGAAGTTATCAATGATTTCTTCTTTTTTGGTTTCTAGACCATAAGAGCAAGAATGAGGACGAATTGAATGTGAATGCCTTGTTAAAATGAGATTCAATACACCATAGGAGGAAATAAAATGACAACAATTCAGGAATTCAATAAACTTCATTCGTCGACGGAACCATTATTTTTGGGGAATGCTTGGGATCTAATATCTGCCTTAACTCTTGAAAAAGCAGGATTCAAAGCAATTGGTACGACCAGTTGGGGGATTGCCAATTCACTTGGATATGCGGATGGTGAACTAATTGATTTTGAGAAGCATTTAGAAATTATTAAGATAATTACAGATAATGTTAAAATACCTGTTTCAGCGGACATTGAAGCGGGATATAGTGAAGATATTGATAGAATTGTTAATCATGTATTAAGAACAGCAGATATTGGTGTCGCAGGAATCAATATTGAGGATTCGCTAAAAAAACAACAAGGATTAAGAGAGTTAAAGGATCACTGTAATCTTTTAACGAAAATTAGAACAGCACTAGATCAAAATGGTTTTAAAGACTTTTATATCAATGCTAGAACGGATACTTATTTACAAATGGAAAATCCACTTTTGGAAACGATTAATCGAACACGGGCGTACGTTGAAAGTGGGGCTAGCGGCATATTTATCCCAGGATTAATTAAAGAGGATGAAATTAAAGAGATCGCTTTTCTTATAGGGGCTCCTCTTAATATACTGTCTTTACCTGGTTTAACGAATTGTAATAAGCTGAAGGATATAGGTGTGAAGCGGTTTAGCTTTGGAAATGCTTTATCGGATAAGGTAATTGCTTTTTTAGAGAAAAATGCGACACAAATGCTCGATTTAAAGGATACTTCACTTTTATATGAAGATTAAACTAAAAGAACGGAGAAATTAAAGGTGAAAAATATTAATCTCTCTTTTGAAGAAATGTGGGAAAAGATTATTGCGTGTGATAGAACATACGATGGGCTATTTTTTACAGCAGTAAAAACAACAAAAATCTATTGCCGTCCTTCATGCAAATCAAGGAAACCCAAAAAAATAAATGTAGAATTCTACTATGACATAATTGAAGTTGAAAAATCGGGATTCCGTGCTTGTAAGAGATGTCAGCCAGAAGTTGAGCATACCCCGCATATCGGACTTGTAAGAAATGTAACTAGCTATTTGGTCAATAACTATAAACAAAAGGTAGCATTACAGGATATTGCCGATTACGTCGGCATAAGCCCGTATCATCTTGATCGCCTATTTAAACAAGAAACTTCAGAAACTCCGCGTACTTATTTAGAGAAAATTCGAATCGATAAGGCGATGCATCTTCTTAAAAATACTAATCACACGAATCTCGAGATTTGCTATGAAGTTGGGTTTCAAAGCACTTCCAATTTTTATAAGTCATTTCGCCGTTTAACAAATTGTTCCCCTAGCGAATATCGTACCCTTGAAGGGTAAGGAGTTGTTGAAATGAATTGGATTGATCACCAATCATATATAGAAATTTATACGCCTGAAGAATTCAATTTCGAAGAGTGTTTATTGTTCTTAAGCAGGTCTAAACAAGAGATATTGCACCAAATAAAAGATGGATATTTATATAAATTAATAAAAGTAAACCAAGAGTTAATTTTGTGTAAGATTGGATGCACTCAAAATATAATTCTAGTTAATTTTCCAATCACTCCACCCTCCAAAGGAATCCGTGAAGAAGTGGCATCGTATATATGGGAATGGTTTGATTTGGATACAGATCTTCGAGTATTTTATGATGCAGCAAAGCAGGACAAGATATTACAGGGTTTTGCTCAAAAATATTATGGCTTAAGGATCATGTGTATTCCAGGTTTATTTGAAGCACTATCATGGGCAATTATTGGACAGCAAATAAATTTAACATTTGCTTACATATTAAAAAAACGCTTTGTTGAGAACTTTGGTGAAAGTCTTACCTTAAAAGGAGATACCTTTTGGGTATTCCCGAACTATGAAAAGATCGCAACTATAAGTGTGGAAGAGTTAAGGGAATTGCAATTTTCAGTTAGAAAGGCCGAATATGTAATAGGCATAGCTAAGATTATGGCAAATGGTGAATTAACAAAGGACTTGCTACTTGGCAATCAAAATTATCAACAAATTCAAAAGTCGTTAATGAAGATTAGGGGAATAGGAGCTTGGTCCGCTGACTATGTGATGATGAAATGCTTACATCATCCATCCGCCTTTCCAATAACAGATGTTGGTCTCCATAACGCATTAAAAGTTCATTTAGGTCTCGGACGTAAGCCGACGGTAGAGGAGATCAAAGAGTTATCAGTAAATTGGGGAGGGTTGCAAGCATACGCAACCTTTTATCTATGGAGGTCTTTATATGAGTAAGTTATATAAATTAGATTATGAATCTCCAATTGGAGTGTTAGAAATAATAGGTACAGATAAAGCAATTAGTTCTATTATGTTTTCTGAACAGGATAGAGCCGTAAATAATAAACAAGACAAAACGCCAATTGTTTTAGAAAATTGCTACGATCAACTTGATGAATACTTTAAAGGGGACCGTCGTGAATTTACTTTTCCCATTAAATATGAAGGGACAAACTTTCAAAAAAATGTATGGAACGCCTTAACAAGTATTCCATATGGAAAAACGGTGTCGTATACAGATATTGCGGTTTTAATTGGAAATGAAAAAGCTATTAGAGCAGTAGGAAATGCAAATGGAAAAAATAAAATGAGTATTGTTATACCTTGTCATCGAATTATTGGATCAAACGGTAAATTAACAGGTTATGCAGGGGGCTTGTGGAGAAAGGAATGGCTACTTCAGCATGAAAAAACTAGTAGTAAATGAATTACTACAGGTTATGGAATATAGATCGATAAAATAAAAAGGGAGAATAGACAATTGCCTACTCTCCCTTTTTTGATAAGAGTACTGATTAAAGTTTTCACAGTCTCACTCATCATATTTATATCTTATTTAGTATAGTTATCAAAGTAACCTTGGATAAAGATCATTGGAGTACCTTTGTCACCACTGCCTGATGTTAAATCAGATAAAGAACCGATTAGGTCAGTTAGTTGGCGAGGTGTAGTACCTTGTGCTTCCATAGCTCCTACAAGGTCAGTTCCTTTATTATCAATATACTCAGAGATAGCTTTTTTAAGTTCTTCGCCTCTTAAATCAGCAAAGTTATTATCAGCAAGATACTTTAATTTGATTTCATTTGGTGTGCCATTAAGACCAGCTGTGTAAGCAGGTGATACAACTGGATCAGCTAGTTCCCAAATTTTGCCTACTGGATCTTTGAATGCGCCATCACCATAAATCATAACTTCAACATTTTTGCCTGTTTTTTCTTTCAGCATTTCTTGAATTTTATCTACAACAGGTTGGCAATTACGTGGGAAAAGCTTCACGCTGTTTTCTGTTGATTTATTTGATCCTAGTAGACCGTAACTTTCGTTGAAGCCACTACCATCAATTGACTCAGCTAGGATGTTATCTAGGCTGTAGATTTTTTCTCCACCGTTAGCTTCTAAAATTCTCTTTGTTCTAAATCTTGTATGGATATCACAAGTTAATACGCTCTTAGTATATTCTAAGATTGTTTTTGGATTGTTTGAGAAGATTACTTCACATTCAACACCGTATTCTTCAACTAATGATTTGTAGTAATCGATATAGTCAACTCCAGTGAAAGTATGTTTGTTATGTCCAAATAATTCGCGGAATTGTTTTTCAGTTAAAACGTCTGTCCATGGGTTAACACCTTTTTCATCAAGTATATCAAGGTCAACTAAGTGGTTACCTACTTCATCTGATGGGTAGCTAAGCATTAAAACAACTTTTTTAACACCTTTTGCAATACCACGAAGACAGATGGCAAAGCGGTTACGGCTTAAGATAGGGAAAATAACGCCTACAGTGTCATCTCCGAATTTTGCACTAACATCTTTTGCGATGTGATCGATTGTAGCGTAGTTACCTTGAGCGCGGGCAACGATTGATTCTGTTACTGTTACGATATCTTTATCTTGAATATTAAAGCCTTCAACTTCTGATGCTTTTAATACACTTTCTACAACGATATCTTCAATGCTATCGCCTTGATTGATGATTGGGCCACGAAGACCTCTTACAACTGTTCCAACTACTCTTTCCAAAATAATCGCTCCTCATTGCTATATTGTTTACTATCATTTTTTTAAAACTCACAACTTGTAATATACCTCAAAATAGTGGTATAAGTAAAATTAATATATCAAATGATAGGCATAAGGTGATGTTATATGGTGAGTAAATTAGATTTATATAAAGTGTTTTGTAAAGTGGGGAAAAGTTCAAGCTTTTCAAAAGCCGCAAATGATCTGTATATGACACAACCAGCTGTTAGTCAGGCTATTAAACAATTAGAAAAAGAATTAGATATCCGCCTATTTAATAGAACGCCTAAAGGGGTCACTTTAACATATGAAGGTAGCTTGTTATTTGAATATGCAAATTCAGCTATTAATTTGCTTCATGTTGGAGAAGAGAAGCTTTTAGAGTTTAAAGATTTAACTACGGGTGAATTGAAAATAGGTGTGGGTGATACAATTTCAAAGTATTTTTTACTTCCTTATTTAGAAGCTTTTCATAATCAGTACCCAAATATTAAATTTAAAATAATGAATGGTACGACAATGGAGCTTTGTACAGTATTAAAATCAGGAGAAGTTGATATTGCCTTCTGCAATTTCCCTATTGATGATCCAACATTAGAGCTTAAACCTTGTATTGATGTTCAAGATATATTCGTTTGTGGAGAGCAATACATGAAGACCATTACGGAGCCACTTAGCTTTGCTTCAATAGTAGATTTGCCACTAATACTACTTGAGCGCCAATCTGTCTCGAGGAAATATGTAGATGATTACCTAATGACAAAGGGTGTTAAGATTTCTCCAGAATTTGAACTAGGTTCACATGATTTATTATTAGAGTTTGCAAAAATAAATTTGGGAATAGCGTGTGTAACAAAAGAATTTTCCAAAGAGTATTTAAATAAAGGAATACTATATGAAGTCCCTTTAATGGAAGATATCCCGAAAAGGAGTATAGGCGTATGCTTTTTAAAAAGTGTGCCTTTATCGCCAGCTTCAACAAAATTTGTTGAAATCGTAGAAAGTAAACAAATATAGATAAATGAAAAAACCGCCAAAAATTTTTTAGCGGTTTTTAATGTATTTCACGTTCTTAGTACGTTTTATCACCATTAAAGATAGAGTTTTTAACGACAACATAATCTACTGTACGGATAGCGTCAAGTTTTTTGCCACCAGCATAAGAGATAGATGATTGAAGGTCTTGTTGCATTTCAGTAAGAGTATCTTTTAGAGAGCCCTTATGTTCAACATACAGTTTTTTACCTTCTACGTTTTTCTTCTCACCTTTTTGGAATTCAGAAGCTGAACCAAAGTATTCTTTAAGAAGTTTACCGTCTTTTTCGATAGTCTTACCAGGAGATTCTTCATGTCCAGCAAATAATGAACCGATCATGACCATTGAAGCACCGAATCGTACAGATTTAGCTATATCACCATTAGTACGGATACCACCGTCTGCAATTATTGGTTTAGTAGCAGCTTTTGCACACCAGCGTAGAGCAGCTAATTGCCAGCCGCCTGTACCAAAGCCAGTTTTAATTTTTGTAATACATACTTTACCTGGTCCAATGCCCACTTTAGTAGCATCAGCGCCAGCGTTTTCTAATTCTCTTACAGCTTCTGGTGTACCAACGTTACCAGCGATTACAAAGCTAGTAGGTAAGTGTTTTTTAATATGTTGAATCATATTGATTACTGCGTTTGAATGACCGTGTGCAATATCGATTGTGATGAATTCAGGAATTATCTTATCTGCTGCTAATTCTTCGATGAATGCATACTCTTCTTCTTTTACACCTACGCTAATTGAAGCGATTAATCCACGAGCTTGCATATCTTTAGTGAAATCTGCACGTTTTTGTGGTTCAAAACGATGCATTATATAGAAATATCCATCTTCAGCTAATTGAATGGCTACTTTTTCGTCAATAATAGTTTGCATATTTGCAGGTACTACCGGTAATTTAAATGTATGTTCACCTAAAGTAACTGATGTGTCACATTCAGATCTACTATTTACTATACATTTTGCGGGAACCAATTGAATATCTTCGTAATCAAATACATTTTCCATAAAACACACTCCTAAAACCGAATAATAATTATTCTTATAAATAAAACGTTCGTCTTTTAGTAATTTACATTATTTTTGGCCTTATGTCAAAAGAAAATAAGCGTTTTCATCTTTTTCTGTAGTTATACAAGAAATATTCATAAAAAAATCACGTTGGGAAGTTGAAAAAGAGTTTAAAGTTAGGGATGCTTAAGGGAGAGAAGCCTTTAGTGTCAAACGATGATATTTATTAATAGTAGCATTAGGAAATCTTGATAAAATATACATTGAAGTTTTAGAGTGTAGTTTGTAAATCGCTGTTTATATTCATATTTATTAAAAGTTTTTATTAATACCGTATGTAGTATAGTCTGATCTCCATCACTGGTAGGTACTTTGAAAAAGTTCCTTCCATTTCATTTTATAATTATTTCTGTTCTTGGAATTTCAAAATATTCACTTTAATTTAAGCAAATTATGGACATTAAAAAGCACTACATTTAGTGGTATACTAATTAAATAGATTAACCATCTGAAAGGAGATGAAAATCTTTGAAATACATTAAATCACAAATGCAACAATTAATAAATGAAAACAAAGAATTGCATACAAAATTTAAAGAGTTGAAAAAGTCTTTAGATCTTGAAAAAAACTATGCATTGAAAGCTTTATATCATGCAGAAGTTGCTGATGGCGGAAAATATCAACAAGACTATCAGGCGTTAGATGACCCAAAATACTAAGAGCATTTTATGATATATATTTGAGTATCAATAACGTAATAAAAGGCTAAATCGATAAATTTAATATAACTTATATAGGGATATCTGCTTATTGTAAAGTTATCATCTACAGAATATATTTATGGGTTAATTTAGTTTTAATTGGATAATGACAGGAAAAAAGACTTGCAAAAGACGGGTCTTTTTTCTTTTTTTTGTTTTTTTTTCTGTTAAATTAGAAATATGACGTTATTTGTAGTTAATTTTTTTATATTATGTCCGATTTGATAGTAATTCACTGTTTAAGAAGTTAATATTATAGTAACAATAATACATTTCTTGAAAGGGAGCATCGTATGATAGAGATAGAAATGAAATTGAAGAAATATTTACTTGGACAGCCTTCCATTGTAATCAATGAAGATGAAACGATGGAAGATAGTATTGAAGTACTGGATGCACGAAATGATGTCAATTACGGTTATATTGAAGTAACGGACGATAAAGAGCTGACAAACATCAATATTGATTTTGATAAACTAGTAGAAAATAACGATGTAGAGCTAGAAAGTCTAGAAGAACTTGGGATGGATGAAATTTTACATATTACAGAGTCCTTTGTGAAGGATTTTGGCCGTGAAGTAGTACAATTTAGTAATTTCTCTGAGATTGGTGAAGGGGAATATTTAGTAGTTTATGAAGCTATAGATAAAAAACTAAAACTCCCTTTACCTAATTCTGGTGCAGTTATAGAGATTAATTCATACGGTACTATTACAGCGGCTACTATATTCCAAGAGTATTATCAACTTACATATCCAAAAGTAGAAGTAACTGAAGATGAAGCAAGAGAAATTTTATGTAAAGAAACATTAGTGGAATTAGGAATCGAAGAAAATGAAGAGCAAGGAGAATTTGAATTAGTTTATCAACCTATTCGAGATTATATAGGTGTTACTGTTGATGGGGAAGTTCAAAAAGCAAGTCAGTTGTTCAGTGAAACACAGCTTGAACAATTTGCTGTTACACCCGTTCAAGTGACAAAGGCATTGCCAAAATTATTAGGTGCAACTGATCAATATGTATTACGTGAAGAAGAGGGTAATTTATATTGGTATGATGCAGAAGAGTTAGATGCCAAAGGTGAAGAAGCAGAAGCTATAATCGAAGTGCTACATTTTGATGATGCGGGCGCTAACTATGAATCTAATGTGGAATGGGATACAGAAGAAAAGACTGAGTTACCTTTTGAGCAATTGAAAGAAAATGCAATGCAATTTTTAGAGATTATTGCTGGTGATATACATTATAAATACATGCTTGAAGAACAATCTGTGTCGAATGATGATACAGAAGAATTTGATGATGATTCAGATGAGGATTTCTTCAATGTGGATGAATATGATGAAGACGAGCATGAAGATGAACATGAAGATGAGCCGACGATTATGTTTACTTTTATCCCATTTTTCCATGAATACAAATTAGACAAATACTCCGTCCTAATTGAGGTGGGTATACATACAGGAATTATTCGTTCATGTCTGTATAGCGCATTAAATATGGAGGCTATTCGAGGTGTTAATACTACACCAATGATTACATTGGAAGAAGCGGATGCTATATATAAACAGAGTTTGCAGATGAAACTTTCACGTTTTGAAGAAATAGATGAAGATGATGAAATGACAATTTATAGCTTAAATTACTCTATTAACACCCCTTCTGAAAATGGTGTAATTGATAAGATTAATGCTACAACAGGTGAAGTTACGTATACTGAATCAGATATTATTCGAGGCTAAAAACTAGTTGTAAGAAAGACAATAGTATTCTGAGTATTTAACAAAATGGTTATTGACAGTGAAAGTTCGTTACTGTAGACTGTGTACAATGATAATTGAATACAACCTCACTTTTTGATAGGTGAGGTAGAGGCGCGATATCTATTAGTCTTTAGTGGAGCTTGAGAAACTATGAAACTATTGAGAAGGAGATGTCGCCGAAGTTTGTAATACACTCGATGTTACTTGCTGGGTCTGCAGTTAATAACTGCAGGACTGTCTCAATGAACGTCCTAGTTCGTTGAGTTGAGCTATCTCATTAAGGGATAAGTAGAGGATTTAGGCTATTGTACAATGCGACCTGAGTTCATCTCAGGGCGCGTTTTTTATACGTACAATAGCCTTTTTTAGTATTTTGAAGAAAATTAAGGATATTATTTAAAGGGGGAGAATATAATATGAAAAAAACATGGGCAATTTTTTCTGCTATGACACTACTTGCTATTTTACTATTAGCTGGTTGTGGAACTAAAGATGCAGGTTCGGGATCAGGTGCATCTACTGAAGGGGAAACAAAAAAAGAAACATTCACAATTGGTATGGAAGCGGGATATCCTCCGTTTAACTGGACACAAAAAGATGATTCAAACGGCGGCGTGAAAATCTCTGGTAACGCAGAATATGCTGGCGGTTACGATGTTGAGATTGCAAAAAGAGTTGCAGAGTCTTTAGGAAAAGAATTAGTAATCGTCAAAACAGAATGGGACGGTCTAGTGCCTTCATTAACTTCAGGTAAAATTGATGCAATTATGGCGGGTATGTCTCCAACTAAAAAGCGTAAAAAGACAATTGATTTCACTGATAACTACTATACATCTAATTATGTAATGGTTGTTAAAAAGGGCAGTAAATACGAGAAAGCTACTTCAATCCAAGATTTTAGTGGTGCCAAAATTACAGGTCAATTAAATACAACACACTACGATGTAATAGATCAAATTACTGGTGTTAAAAAACAAGCAGCAATGGATAACTTCCCTGCAATGCGTGTAGCACTTGAATCTGGTGTGATTGATGGTTATGTATCTGAACGTCCAGAAGGTATTAGTTCTTCAGCTGCAAATGACAAATTTGTAATGGTTGAATTCACAGATGGCTTTAAAGCGTCCGAAGAAGATACAGCAATTGCTGTAGGAATTGAAAAAGATAGCGAGTTAAAAGATAAAATTAATGAAATTTTAAAAGGTATCTCTGAAGAAGAGCGTACAGAAATTATGGATAAAGCGATTGCAAACCAACCAGCTGCAAAATAATGTATGACGGATACCGGCTGCATATGAAGCAGTCGGTATTACTGCTTTTGAAGGAGGAACAGTATGAGTATTGACTGGATTATAAGTATAGCAACTGAAAACTGGGAAATGTTCCTTCGCGGGGCATGGATGACGTTATTAATTGCAACACTTGGTACAGTTTTCGGTGCTATCATTGGATTACTTATCGGTATTATTAATACGATTCCAAAACCTGAAAGAGGATTAAAAAGAATTGTATTAAAACTAATTAATATAATTCTTGGGATATACGTAGGATTTTTCCGAGGTACACCAATGATTGTTCAGGCAATGGTAGTTTTCTATGGTGCTGCTCAAGCATTTGGTGTAGATATGGACCGTACGTTTGCAGCAATTTTTATCGTTGCTATTAATACAGGAGCGTATATGGCTGAAATTGTACGTGGAGGTATCATCTCCGTAGATAAGGGTCAATTTGAAGCAGCTCAAGCGATAGGTATGAATCATTGGCAAACTATGATTCATGTAGTATTACCTCAAGTTTTACGGAATATTTTACCTGCAACAGGTAACCAATTTGTTATGAATATTAAAGATACATCAGTATTGAATGTAATTGGTGTTACAGAACTATACTTCCAAACAAAATCTGTTTCGGGGAATAATTTTAGATACTTCGAATCATTCTTTGTAGCATGTATTTTATACTTAATCATGACATTTGTAGTGACGAAAATTCTACACTACTTTGAAAAAAGATTAGATGGTCCACAAAACTATCAAATGATTGATGATTTAGAACAAGTAGAAGGTAAAAAAGCATGATTGCGAGCAAAGGAGATAGACTTATGAAAAATGTAATCGAGATACAACATCTAAGCAAATCCTTTGGCACTCATGAAGTTCTTAAAGACATTGATTTCTCTGTAAACAAAGGGGAAGTTGTCTGTGTCATCGGCTCTTCAGGATCTGGGAAATCTACGCTTCTACGTTGTATTAACTTATTAGAAAGACCAAGTGGGGGACAGATTGTTTATCAAGGTGAAAATATTTTAGATAACAACCATAATATAAATAATTATCGTACAAAACTTGGTATGGTATTCCAATCATTCAATTTGTTTAATAACCTTAATGTATTAACAAATTGTATTGTAGGACAAACAAAGGTTTTAAAGCGCTCTAAAAGTGATGCTGAGAATGTTGCTATGAAGTACTTGAAGGTTGTAGGTTTGGATCGATATATCAATGCGAAGCCACACCAATTATCAGGTGGTCAAAAGCAACGTGTAGCTATTGCTAGAGCGCTGTCTATGGAACCAGATGTATTGCTTTTTGATGAACCAACATCTGCACTTGACCCAGAAATGGTTGGAGAAGTTCTAAAGGTTATGAAGGAATTAGCAGGTACAGGTCTTACGATGTTAATCGTGACACATGAAATGGAATTTGCAAGAGAAGTTTCAGATCGTGTTGTTTTCATGGATAAAGGGGTCATAGTGGAAGAAGGTTCACCAGAGCAAATCTTTAACCATCCACAAAACGAACGCACAAAGGCATTTCTAAAGCGCACATTTAAACAATAGGGGTATTGAATAAGAAAGCCGTTTCCTACATCACTCGTTTGATATCAGGAACGGCTTTTTATATATGCCACTTATTGTTGATTTCTTTTATAAACATGGAGGTATTCTTTTTACTTCCCATAATAGGTGAATATACATAGGAAAAACTCCGTTTAAATACACGGTCCTCTAAACGGATAATAGCGAGTGTCCCTCTTTTTAATTCATGTTCAATAACGTTTTTGGATAGTAGTGTAAGACCATCAATTCCTTGAGTCATAAATTCCTTTAATCCTTGATTGCTGCTAATAGAGATAAGCGATTTAATATTAATGCCATTAGATTCTAGTAAATGAAGTAAGTAATTACGCGTGCCTGAGCCTTCCTCGCGAGTTAGCCATGTGTGATTATGTAAGTCTTGAATCGTAATGCTATCTTTTTGGGCAAGTACATGTGAAGGAGATGCGACTAACAATAATTCGTCTTCCATAAAGGGTTCTACAATTAACTCTTTATTGGTTGTTTGCCCTTCGATTAATCCGATATCTATCTTAAGCAATAGAACAGCTTCAACAATCTCATCCGTATTTCCGATTATTACTTCCAGGTCAAGTTCAGGATATTTTTGTTGTAAAGTAACGAGTAATGAAGGTAGTACATATTCGCCAATGGTAAAGCTTGCGCCAATAAGCAGTTTTCCTTTAATTTCATTTTGAAGTGTTAGAATATCAGATTTGGTTTGATCATAAATGGCTAACATTTGTTTAGCGCGATCATAGAGAATTTCACCAGACGGAGTAATTTTTAGAGACTTAGGTGAGCGTATAAACAATTGTGTATTAAACTCAGTTTCTAAATTTTTTATGTGTAAACTAACGCTAGGTTGAGAAATATGGAGGTATTCAGCTGTTTTCGTAAAGTTTTTAATATCTGCTAAAGCAACAAATGTCTTTAAGGCATCGTAATACATTAAATTCCCCCTTATTAGAAATACTAATAGTCATAATTACTTATCTGTATTTTACTGATTATTAATTCTCCAGTAAAGTTTAGGTACAAACAAAAATAAATGGGGTTACAAAATGAAGAAAATAATAAATGTTCTACCTGGATTGATAACTTGTATTATTATTGCCTTTATTGGAATGGTATTTGGTCGTTTCTTTCCGAGTTTAGGCAGTGGATTATTTGCTATTTTAATAGGTATTTTGGTCGGCAATTTAAAGTTTGGGTCTAACCCGATGTTAAGACCAGGAATAAAGTTTTCAGAAAGTAGCCTACTTTACTATTCAATTATTTTATTGGGTGCAACGTTAACATTTAATTCTTTATTTAATATTGGGCTAACGGGTATCACTTTTATACTTATTCAAATGGCTGGGACAATTGCTTTTGTAATTTGGTTGGGAAAATATTTAAGTTTTGGTGAGGACTTTCGTTTATTGATGGCGAGTGGTAATGCAGTTTGTGGATCTTCAGCAATTGCATCAACAGCACCAGCAATTAATGCAAAAACATCAGATACGGCTGTATCTATAACAATTGTTAATTTACTAGGTACAGTAATGATGATTCTTTTACCTGTCATTACAAGCACCGTTTTTCATAATAATGTTCTGCCATCTTCAGCTCTGATCGGTGGTACATTGCAATCCGTAGGGCAAGTAGTTGCCAGCGGGAGCATAGTTGGCGAGGCAGTGAAAGATCAGGCAGAAATTTTTAAAATCAGCAGAATCATTTTCTTAGCATTAGTCGTATTTGTTCTAACACGTATAAAGATGGCAAATCAAAAAGCTCAAGAATCTCAAGAAACTCAAAAAGTCACTAAAGGGAAATTCAACATACGTTCAATTGTTCCTTGGTATGTAGCAGGGTTTTTATTATTGTGTGTAATCAATAGTATTGTTTTATTTCCAACATCAATTACACATCCAACCAAAGTTTTTGGGAACTATTTGGAAATCACAGCACTTGCAGGTATTGGTATGAGTGTTAATATAAAAGATTTAACGCAGCATGGATGGAAATTATCTGCATACGCAGGTGGTATTGGCCTATTCCAAATTATTTTCGCGTTGATCCTAATATTCATTTTGCTTTAATACCCTGACATTACTGCTTTCAGTTGAGAAATTGGTAGTGGTGAGTCATATAAAGAAGACAGCAATATTAATGTATTTAGTTGATTGGAGCGGAGGGCGGCTCGGCTCGCCCCTAGCGGAAATCAAAGATAGTAGGTAGCATTCATCCATATTTAATATAAAAGAAAAAAGACTGTAGGCAAATTCGAAATTCTTCGAGTTTAGCTACAGTCTGAACCTCTCTTAAATGGGAGGATTAAGTCTATTTTTTAAATAACAGGTAAATAAAGTACGGTGCCCCAATTAGAGATACGATTATACCTGCTGGAATGCTACTAAAGTTTATAATGTTACGACCTATAGTATCGGCAAGTAGTAACAGCCAACCGCCTGTTAAAATGGCTACAGGTATAAATAATTGATTTCTTGGTCCTACTAATGCTTTTGCAATGTGAGGCGACAAAAGACCAATGAAGGCAATTCCGCCGGTCACTGAAACAGCAGAAGCAGCTAATGCAACAGCAGTTAACAGTAAGACAATTCTTTCTTTCTCAAGTGAAACACCTACTCCGATAGCAACAGGTTCGCTCAAGTTTAGTAAGTTCAGCTTATTTGCCTTAAAAAGAGTAAAAGGAATTAATATAACAAGCCAAGGCAGAATTGCCCAAACAAATGCCCAATCATTACCCCATATATTTCCCGCTAACCACTTGGCGATAAAATCCACTTTTGAACGTTCAGCTGATGAGATTAGAACAATCATTACGCCTGAAAGCGCCATTGAAAATCCAATACCTACCAAAACTAAGCGTACCGGTTGTAGACCTTCTTTCTTACTATAAGAAAATGCATATATCAATATAGCCGTTAGCAAAGCACCTAAAAAGGCGACTGCCGGTAAGACATATATAAATGAACCAACATCAACAGGGAAAAATAAAAAGAAAATAGCTACGCCAACTCCAGCGCCAGCATTAATCCCGATAATTCCTGGATCGGCTAAATCATTACGTGTAATGCTTTGCAAAATGGAGCCGGATAATGCGAGTGCCATACCTGCTAAAACAGTAATAAGAATTCGAGGTAGGCGTATTGAAAAGAGAACAAATTCTTCTTTGAAAGTACCGTTACCTAGAATGGTTGGAATGATACGGTCAAATGAAACAGAAGATGCGCCCATACCTAAACCGATAATAAATGTAGCTATAATTAATGCGCATAGTATAAATATGATTAATCGTTGTCTTCTAATCAAATGAGGTGCAATCATGAGAATACTTTGCCCCCTCTACGAACAATGATTAAAAAGAACGGTAGTCCTAAAACAGCAATAATAGCAGCAATAGGCGTTTCATAAGGTGCGTTAATTGTACGCCCAACTGTATCAGCTAGCAGCATAAAGCAAGCCCCTGTGATCGCTGACATGGGAATAACGAGACGATAATCCGTACCGACAATGGCACGTACGATGTGAGGTACCATTAAACCGATAAAAGCCATATTCCCTACAAGTGCCACGGAAGTTCCAACTAAGATGATAATGATGAAAAATAAAATGATTTTTACACGCATTGTATTTTGTCCTAAGCCAACTGCTACTTCTTCACTTAAACTTAGTAAAGTGAGCTGTCTTGAAAGAAGGAGAGCTACAATTAGGCCTACAATAATAATAGGTATAATTAGTTGTAACTGACTCCATGCAGTTCCGACAAGGCCACCAGCTGTCCACATAGAAACGTTTTTTGAGATTTTAAAGTATAAGGCTACCCCGTCAGCTATAGCATAAAGGAATGCAGAAACTGCAGTTCCGGCTAACACCATCCGCAGTGGAGAAAATCCACCTCTTTTTAACATGCCAATTCCAAATACTAAAACAGCCCCTATTGCGGCACCTATAAAACAAGCAATCATAATACCAAAATAGTTTATGGACGGTAGAAGAGCAAAGGTGATAGCTAGAGCAGCATTTGCACCAGCAGTTAGTCCTAGTAATCCGGGATCCGCTAATGGATTTCGTGTCATACCTTGCATAATAGCACCCGCAACAGAAAGGGCGGCACCAACAAAAATGGCGCCGACCTCTCTTGGTAAACGGATTTCTCGAATCATCGTAATGGTATCACTCGCTGAATCTGAAGTAATAGCTAGCCATACTTCTCTTACAGAAGTATTTGCAGCACCGAATACCATAGCTACTGTAAATATACAGATCAGAACGATAATTCCTACTATGAATTTAATAACAAACGGTATGGATTGTTGTTTTTCTTTTGTCATAGTTAATCATCATTCCTATTTTAAAATTAGTAATGCTTATTTTCCTAAGAAATGGTCTTTGAAGAATTCTAACTGATATTCAAGAGTTATAGGGTCATTGAAGTAGAATTCATTTGCATTTGCTTCATATACATGACCATTTTTAACAGCAGGAATGTTTTTATAAGTTTTCGTTTTTTGGAATGAAGTATCACCATCTGAGAATTTACTTAAGATAACATAGTCACCAGCATAATCAGGTAAAACTTCTTGAGATAAAGCATAGTAGCCATCTTTTAAGACTGACTCTTCTACCTTTTTAGGCATTTTTAATTTCATTTCTTGATATAAAATTTCTGTACCACGGCCCCAGTGATCGCCGTATACATATAGGTCTTTATTGAAATTTTCAATGACAGAAACTGTTGTATCTTCCCCTATTTTAGCACGGATTTCATCACCTGCAGTAGAAGCACGTTTTTTAAAATCGTCAACCCATGCTTTTGCTTCTTTTTCTTTATTTAATAATTTACCAATTTCTAAATGTTGTGTAAGGTAGTCTACTTTTCCATAAGTAAATGTAATTGTTGGAGCGATTTCTTTTAATTTATCAATGTTTTTAGCAGTTGAAAGACCAATGATTAAGTCTGGTTCAAGCTCTATAATTTTCTCTATATCTTCATCTGTTACTTCTTCAACATTTTTTAAAGTTGAATCAAAGCGAGGATTCATTTTTGCCCAAGCGTCAACACCGACAAGGGGTACATCAAGTGACATTACGTTACCTGCAAAAGAACCTAATACTATTACTTTTTGGGGGTTAGCTGGCACTTCTACTGGACCATCTTCAGATTCATATGTAATCGTCGCTGGCTCACTGTTTTTATCTGCTGAAGTATCCTCAGCTTTATCCTCAGTTTTATTGCCACAAGCGGCAATGATTAGAACGAATAATAATAAGAATGGTAAAAATAATTTTTTCATTTTTCTGCTCCTTTTAATAAATCATATGTGACACACATTGGTTTGTTTGTTCTAGGGTCTATTCCGATATGAGCATCAATCGCGAATACTTTTTCAAGTACTTCAGCTGTCATGACATCTTCACAATTGCCAGCTTTCACGATTTCTCCATCTTTTAAAGCAATAATATAATCAGCAAAACGTGCTGCTTGGTTTAAATCATGTAATACCATGATAATAGTACGTTCTTGTTCTTCGTTTAACTTTTGTAAAAGATTGAGAACTTCTAATTGATGAGCTAAATCTAGATAAGTCGTTGGCTCATCAAGGAAAATAATTTCTGTTTCTTGTGCAAGCGCCATGGCAATCCAAACACGTTGTCTTTGACCGCCCGATAATGCGTCTACAGATCGATATTTGAATTCAGTAGTTCCTGTTACATCAAGAGCCCATTCAATGACGTCATAATCCTCTTTTGTTAGTCGTCCTAACCCTTTTTGATAAGGAAATCTCCCGTAGGAAACAAGTTCTCCAACAGTCAACCCACTAACGCTCTCTGGAGTTTGAGGGAGAATAGCCATTTTGCTCGCTAAGTCTTTCGTATTTTGCTTCGCAATATTTTCACCATCAAGCAAGACAGCACCTGATTGCTGTGAAATAATACGAGTCATTGTTTTCAAAAGCGTTGATTTACCACAACCATTTGCGCCGATGATCGTTGTAATTTTTTTATCAGGAATTGAGATGCTCAATTCTTTGACAATTAAACGGTCACCATAACCAATGCTTAAGTCATCTGTATATAGGCGAACCATAATATGACTAACCTCCGTTTACAAAATAAAATTAATAGATTACAATTGAGAATGAATTTCACTATCATTGCACATGCTTAAATATAAGGTCAATGATACTGAAAGTCAATTAATTTTTTGAATTGAAGAGAATAGATAGATACATAAATTATTTAATACAAATTAGGAGTGTTAATATATGGAGCTACAAGACTTATACGATGTAACTGTCATTGGTGGAGGACCAGCTGGACTATATTCAACTTTTTATAGTGGATTACGTGAAATGAAAACAAAAATCATTGAATATCAACCTTATTTAGGTGGTAAATTACATGTTTATCCTGAAAAAATGATATGGGATGTAGGGGGACATAAGCCACTTCCTGGAGAGCAATTGATAGAGCAGTTAGTCGAACAAGGATTAACGTTTAATCCAACTGTCGTGTTAAATGAAAAAGTAGAATCTATAGAAAAAAATGATGGAAACCTTTTTGAATTAACGACAGCTTCAGGAAACAAGCATTACTCCAAAACCATAATAGTTGCAGTTGGAAGTGGTATCTTGAACCCAACGAAAATTCAACTTGAAGGTGCGGAGAAATTTGAAGTATCGAATTTGAATTACACAGTAAAATCCATTCAACGCTTCAAAGATAAAACGGTCATCATTTCTGGCGGTGGTAATTCAGCAATTGACTGGGCAAATGAATTAGAGCCAATAGCAAAAAAAGTGTATTTAACATATCGAAAAGATCAACTAAATGGACATGAATCGCAAGTGAATCATTTATTAGAAAGCACAGTTACTTCCTTTTTTAACACATCTATTACAAAATTTATTGCTAGTGATAATAGAGAAATAATTGAAAAAGTAGAATTAACAAATCATCAAAATAATGAAGTAGAATATGTAGAAATTGATGAAGTCATTATTAATCATGGTTTTGAACAAGATGCATCTTTACTTCAAAATAGCGAAGTTGAAATTGATATTGCGGATAACTTTTATATTGAAAGTAACTCTTCTGGCGAATCGTCAGTACCAGGTCTATATGCTGCAGGCGATATTGTAAAATATGAAGGTAAAGTGAATTTAATTGCTGGCGCATTCCAAGATGCAGCAAATGCAGTAAATAAGGCTAAGAAGTATATTGAACCTGAAGCAAATGGTGTTGGAATGGTTTCTTCACATAACGAGTTGTTTAAAAAACGTAATCGGAAGTTAATTGAAAAAATGATGGAATGTTAAAGTATATTGATCATTCATAAGTATTACTACTAGCCAACCAATTTTTAAAGTATAAAAAATGAAACCCGATAAAGCCAGTGCATCAACTGACTGCTTAATCGGGTTTTTATTTTTAATAAAGGGAAGCTAATCGAAAAAATTATTTATTATGGATAAACAATGCTTTTTATATGAAGATATTTTTTAACTATAAATGACTAATCTAACTGCATAGAAGCTATCTTTCACTGTATTGAGAACTAGAACGGATTAACTTGGAATTTGCTTTTAATATTTTTGGAGAAAATCTGAAGAATTTAACCAGTTTAGTAGCAAACAATTTAGGTCTTCATGTTTCTTCTTTTGACTATATTACCTGTTTAACATAAAGATTATTTTCTTAATATAAGTAGAGCATTAAGTAAATGTTTTTCCTTGTAAATAGAACAATGGTAAAATGGCTTAGTGATTGCGTTTTCATAAAATAGAGATTTTTAAGCAAATTCATTTTTATTGGTAATTTATTATAGGGGAGTTCTAATGAACAATTTAAGTATTAGATGGAGGAAGTCCGAGCTGATATGGATAATTCTCATCGCTATTTTGACAGCTATTAGCAGTGAGATAAAAGTGGCACCTTTCTATGGAGAGAATTTTCGATTTGGTCTTGGGAGCATAATGTTCCTTTTACTTATATTAATTCGCCCGCCTTATGCGATTATAAGGGCTGGGATTGTTACGGGGTTAACGGTAGTTTTATTCCGGATTATGAATGATGTAGCGTTTAATTTGTTTGATTTAACGGAAAGCTTAAAGCAAAATGCGCCCGCCTTTATTTATTACTTTATTTTTTCTAGTGGTTTTCGAATATTTGGAGTTAAAAAATACCAAGATAAACCATTGCACTTAGGCATATATGCAACACTTCTTGAAATAATAGGGAATAGTGCAGAGCATATCATTCGCGCTTTCTTAATAACTGATACGAATATTGATCTATATGATTTGGGACTATTAAGTGCAGTTGCTTTATTGAGAAGCTTTTTTGTCGTAGGTTTATATAGTTCGGTTGTTATTTCAGAGCAACATAAACGATTAGAAGAAAAGTTAACGGTAGACTCAGGTTTATATGTAGAGACGTTATATTTGCAAAAATCAATGAATCATATAGAGAAAATTACAGCTTCTAGCTATGATTTATATCGTAAATTAAAGGACATTGAGCAAAGAGAGCTAAGTGTGAAGGCTTTGCATATTGCCCAGGAAATTCATGAAGTAAAGAAAGATGCTCAGCGTATATTCTCGGGTTTATCGAACATCACGCTTCAAAAAACAAATGATGTATATTTTTTATCGAATTTACTTGATTTCGTTACAACAGCCAATACGAAATATAGTGAGTTATTAGGTAAACAAATTGTTTTTCATGTGAAAGTATCCACCGATTTTGAAACGAATCAACAAATTCCGTTATTAGCTATGCTCAATAATCTTGTAGCAAATGCGGTTGAGGCAATAGATGATGTTGGTGAAATTTCAATTGAGGTATTTGATATAGAAAAGAAGACATGCTTTAAAGTAAGTGATTCTGGTAATGGTATATCTAAAGAGGATTTAGATTTTATTTTCGAACCAGGATTTACGACGAAATACAATAAGCAAGGTGTTGCAGCAACCGGGATTGGTTTATCTCACGTGCGCGAAATTGTACAAATGCTTGAAGGGGATATTTCTGTTAGAAATTTTGAGAGTGGCTTAATTTTTCGAATCGAAATACCAACGAAGAATATTCGAAAGAGAGTTGAATAATCCTGCGTTATTTTATAGTGGACGATGATGCAGCTAGCCGCCGAATGCTTAAGCAAATAATTATTGAAGGTGATTTGGGGGTAGTAATTGGGGAGGCTGATAGTGGAGAAAGTGCATTGCCACTTATTTTGTCAAGCCATCCTGATCTTGTATTAATCGATTTATTAATGCCGAATTTAGATGGTATTGAAACAATAGAACAATTGAGAAAACAAGGATTTAAAGGTCATTTCGTGATGATTTCACAAGTCGTTAATAAGGAAATGGTGGGGCAAGCATACGAAAAAGACGTGGAGTTCTTTATCCATAAACCCATCAATCGGGTGGAAGTGCAAAATGTCCTAAAAAAAACAGCAGAGCGTTTTTTATTAAAACGATCACTGCTCACGATTCGTGAGTCATTAATAAACTTTGAAGAGACCACGAAAGAAGAGACGCATCGAACTATAAAAGATGTAGTTTTATCCATTTTAAATGATATGGGTATTGTAGGAGAAGTAGGAAGCGACGACATTCTAAGTATAATGGAATTGCTGATTAATCGTAGTGAATCTTCCATGCAATTGCCGGCTTTAAAGGATTTGTATGAGGAACTTGCATCTGAAACAAAGACTAACGGTGTTGAGATAATGAAAGAAAGTAAGGCCATTGAGCAACGAATACGTAGAACGATATTGGCCGCAATGAATAATTTAGCAACTTTGGGTGTTGTCGATTATACAAACCCTGAGTTTGAATATTATGCTCCACGCTACTTTGAGTTCTCAGAAATTCGAACATGTATGCGTTCCATTCAAGAGGATTCTAAGATGACTAGGAAGATAAAAGTGAATGTGAAGAAGTTCTTACAAGTGTTATATGTAGAGTCTTTAGAGAAGTATCATCATCCACCTAAATAGGTAAATAGTTAGTGGAAAAACAATATAATTTCTTATTTCAAAATTTTTTAATTAAATAAATGTCGGATTCTGTCGGATTTAATAAGTCGTTAATAAAATGTGAATAAGGCTTTTTCTGTAAAAAGTAAAACAGAACAAAGGGGTGACTTATTGATGAAGAAAAAATTTAAGATAAGTTTAGCTGTTCAAATATTGATCGGACTTGTTTTAGGTATTACAGTAGGTGCAATCTTCTACGGTAATCCAAAGGTTGAAACTTATTTACAACCAATTGGTACGATATTCTTGAATATGATCAAAATGATCGTTGTACCGATTATTGTTTCTACATTAATTTTAGGTGTTGCTGGAACAGGTGACATGAAACAGCTTGGTAAATTAGGTGCGAAAACTCTTATTTACTTTGAAGTTGTAACAACAATTGCAATTGTTGTTGGTTTATTGGTTGCAAATATATTCCAACCTGGTGTTGGTGTGGATATGAGTGCTATCACTAAAGGTGATATTTCTCAATATCTTCATACAACTGAAGAAGTACAAAGTCATGGTTTCGCTGATACAATTATTAATATTGTTCCAACGAATATCATTGATGCTATGGCTAATACGAACATGTTAGCAATAATCTTCTTCTCTGTATTATTTGGGCTTGGTGTAGCTTCTATTGGTGAGAGAGGGAAACCAGTTCTTGCTTTCTTCCAAGGAACAGCAGACGCTATGTTCTGGGTAACAAACACAGTTATGAAATTTGCTCCTTTTGGTGTATTCGCATTAATCGGGATAACCGTTTCAAAATTTGGTTTAGAGTCATTAATTCCTTTAGGTAAATTGGCGATTTTAGTTTATGCATCCATGATATTCTTTATAATCGTGATATTAGGTTCAATTGCTAAGCTCGTTGGTATCAATATTTTCCGTTTGCTTAGAGTATTAAAAGATGAGCTAATTTTAGCATACTCTACCTCAAGCTCTGAAACCGTATTACCAAAAGTAATGCAAAAAATGGAGAAATTTGGTAGTCCAAAGGATGTCGTATCTTTTGTAATACCTACAGGATATTCATTTAACTTAGATGGTTCTACGCTATACCAAGCAATTGCGGCAATTTTCATCGCGCAAATGTATAATGTTCCTTTAACTATTATGGATCAAATTACATTAGTACTTGTATTAATGGTTACTTCTAAAGGTATTGCAGGCGTACCAGGTGTATCTTTTGTTGTATTATTAGCGACTCTTGGTACTGTAGGTATACCACCAGAAGGTTTAGCATTTATTGCTGGTATTGACCGTATTCTTGATATGGCTCGCACAGTAGTAAATGTAGTTGGTAACTCTCTAGCTACAATCGTTATGTCTAAATGGGAAGGTCGCTTCGATTATGACAAAGCGGCAGCCTACTTTGACACACCAGAAGATTCAGTACGATAAATAGCTTAGTGGAAGAATTATATTCATTCATTTAGTATATGTAGGACATACCTTAAATAAAAAAACTCCACTAACGGCGATGTTAGTGGAGTTTTTTGTTTTTTTACTGCTATTCAATTATGTACTAGTTATCTATGACATCTAGTTGACGTATTGGAATGCTATAATGTTTGAAAAAAGAATATAACAGCGATTTGGAGGGATTTGTATGGATAAAGTACTCATTGTAGAAGATGAATTTGCGATTAGCCAAGTACTCAAGGCATATTTACAAAAGGTGAATTTTCAAACAGAGCAGGCCTACAATGGTTCTGATGCAATTAAGAAATTCCATGAATTTAATCCTAATCTCGTGTTATTAGATATTATGCTTCCGGGAAAAAGTGGTTGGGAGATTTTAAAGGAAATACGTCAAATAAGTACTTGTCCAGTTATCATGTTAACAGCTTTAGGTGAAGTTAATTATCGACTTGAAGGGCTAAATGAAGGTGCAGATGATTACATTACAAAGCCATTTGTTGCTGAAGAGGTTGTCGCACGGGTTAAAGCCGTTTTAAGAAGAACTCAAGGTGATAATGCCCCTAAGAGGAAATTTGGTAGCTTAGAAATTAACTTACAATCACATGATGTACATGTGAATAATCAAGTAATAGATTTAACGCCAAGAGATTTATCAGTATTAATGTTTCTAGCAGAGCATCCAAACCAAACATTTACACGAGATCAGTTAATTGAGCAAGTGTGGGGGTGGGAATATGACGGTAGCGACCGCGCAGTCGATTTAGCAATAAAGAGATTACGTAAATCACTACAAGACTGGCCTGTCGAAGAAGGGGAAATAAAGACACTTCGTGGATTGGGGTATCAGTTAAGTGTTAAAAAATCGTAAAAAGAAAAGGGTATCCTTAACGCGCTATTGGACTACGCGCTATTTGCTAACTCTCTGTATAGGGCTAACTATCATTGCATTTATATCAGCAATCTGGTTACGTCATACAACGCTTGTATATAGATTGGATATGATTGAGTTCATGGCAGAGGAAATGACTCATCGCATTTCAGATAATGTTGATGCAGGAATTCCAAGTGGTGATAATCCTGGACTATTCAGAGAGCGGGATCGGTTTATGAATATGGACATTAAGCCGGTTATTTATATAGTAAATACTGAAGGGAAAATCATTTCAAGTAATCGCCCTAAAGGACCGCGAGAGCAAACTATTCAAGCCGATATTTTATCATCTAGTGATGAGGTACAAAAGCTCACTTATAATGGAACATCAAAAGTTTTTTATGCAGTAAAGAAGAAAATTGAAATTGCCGATGAACAAGTCGGTTGGGTAGTTATTGTGGAGTCAAAAGAGAGGCTTACACATTTAAACCAAGAGTACGGTCAGTTGGCGATTATGATAGGTAGTTTAGCTTTGTTAGGTTTAGGTGCAATTTATTTTTTATCAAGAAGGTTAGCTACACCAATTAAAGAGGTTGCTGCCGCAGCAAAACAAGTACAACAAGGTAACTATAATATCAAACTCCCTGAAAATTTAAAGGAAGAAGAAGTTTACGAACTTGTTCGTTCTTTTAAAGAGATGGCAATGCGCTTGGAACAACTGGAGTCAATGCGAACCGAATTGTTAGCAGGTGTTACACATGAACTGAAAACACCTGTAACCTCTATTAGTGGTCTGTTACAAGCCATTCAAGATGGAGTTGTTTCAGGTGATGATGCTCGCGAATTTGTTAAAATGGCGATAAATGAAACATCAAAATTAAAAACAATGGTTGGTGATCTATTGGCATTCAACTCATTTGCTGTAAACGCCATTCCTGTGAAATTTGAAGAACTTGAAATTAACCAAATGTTAAAAGACGTAGTTAATCAATGGAGGTTAATGCAGGACACTGACGACATCCAGTTAACACTTACTACATTAAAAGAGTTAGTAACGGTGAATATTGATGCTATTCGTTTTCAACAGATTTTCACCAATTTATTTACAAATGCTGAACAAGCTATGAAGGGGCAAGGCAATATTAACGTCGTTTTGTATGATGAGAAGGAATCGGTTGTTATTACTGTATCTGATCATGGACAAGGTATTCCAAAAGAAGAACAAGATTTAGTTTTCGAACGTTTCTATCGAGGTGAAAACAAGAAATACGAAGTGCGTGGCTTAGGTCTAGGTTTACCGCTTAGTAGAATGATGGCGCAATCCATCCATGGCGATCTACAACTGGTAGAAAGCTCTGAGAAAGGTACAACATTCAAATTAATAATTCCAAAAGCAACTAACTGATAATGACCTAGAAATCCAATTCGATCACAAAATCGAATTGGATTTTTTTCTTTCAAAAATATAAATCCCGACATTTAGCTGACACATTGATTCTGTAAAGTGGGTTTTGTAAAGAACAGAACATAAGGAAGGATGATATAAATGACAAACGAAATACCAGAAGATAAAAAGGGGAAGGGGAAACGCCTCATACTTGTTATCGGAATCCCGCTAATTTTACTAATGGCGTTAATTACCTACTATGTAACAGTTCCAAAAACAGATGATTACGTCGCCAAAATTAACGGTGAAATAATAACTCAATCAGAGTTAAATAAAGAACTTGTTTCTCAATATGGGACTGACGTGCTTAGTACACTGATCACAAGTAAAGTCATTGAGCTAGAAGCCGTTAAGAAAAAAATTACTGTTTCAGATAATGAGATTCAGGCGGAGCTAGATGACTTGCAAAATTCTTATGGAGGTAAAGAAGCATTTGAAGCTGCGCTAGAATCTAACGCTATGACATTACAAGGTGCAAAGGACAACATCAAGACGTATTTAACAACTACAAAATTAATTGAACCAACAATAGATATTACCGAAAAAGAGCTGAAAACATATTTTAAAGAAAATAAAGATACTTTTTCTCAAGAAGAGCAAGTACAAGCAAGTCATATATTAGTTGAAGACAAAGATACAGCAAAAGAGGTACAAAAGAAAAGTGAAAAAGGTGAAGACTTTGCAGAGCTAGCTAGTGAGTATTCAACTGATACAGCAAGTGCTTCGAATGAGGGTAACCTAGGCTATTTTGGAAAAGGTGAAATGGACGAAAGCTTTGAAAAAGCTGCCTTTTCAATGAAAGTGGATGAAATAAGCGATCCTATTAAAACAGATTATGGCTACCACATTATTAAAGTCACAGGTAAAAAGGCAGCAAAGGAAGCTACATTTGAAAATTCAAAGGATGATGTAAAAACAGCTTTAATGAACGAAAAGATAAATGCCAATTATTCAACATGGTTGTCTTCTTTGTATGAGGAATATGAAATCGAAAATGCATTAGCTGGCGAAAAATAAGAGCGGAAAAGGGAGCAGGAAATTATGAGATACCAAGATGAGTTTACTGTTAAAGGTCGAAAAGAACTCAAACATGCCATCTCACAAATGGATTACACCATATTACGAAATAAACTACAACATGTGATGAAACTTGATGCGCATGCTGGTGGTGATGGAAAGTATTTAATTCGTAGTGTGTATTTCGATAACTTTGAAAACAAAATCTTGAATGAGAAAAAAGAAGGTTATTTCAAGCGTGATAAATATCGCGTCCGTATTTACGGGCATAATTCAGCACTCAGTAACCTTGAAAAGAAAAGTAAGAGAAATAATTTAACTTTTAAAGAAAAGTGCCGTATTTCATCTGATGAATATGAATCAATGCGTATTGGACAGATTAACTGGATGGAAGAGGACGAGCGTCAACTTATTCGTGAACTATTTATTCAAATGTCTTTATATCAATTGAAGCCGATGACAGTTGTTGATTATGTTCGCGAAGCATATGTTTATCCATTTGGGAATGTACGCGTAACATTTGATGGCCAAATCAAAACAAGCTTTCGCAATACAGATATTTTTAATCCAGATTTACCAATGGCATCTGTATTTGATTCAACACAAGTAATTTTAGAAGTGAAATACGATGAATATTTGCCAGATGTAATCAAAATGATGTTGCAAATGATGGATCGTAGACCTGATGCATATTCAAAATATCAATTAAGCCGTATGTACGGTTAATACTTTTTGGAGGAATTAATAATGGATACAACAAATTTCACAGATATTTTCAAATCAAGTTTTATAGAGAAAACATCAGCTTTCTCATTAACAGATGCATTAATCGGACTCTTTGTCTCATTTATCATTGGCCTTTTTATTTACGCAGTATATAAAAAGACATTTTCAGGTGTAATTTATTCACACACTTTCAATATTTCATTAATGATTATGACAATGGCCACGGCATTAATTATTATGGGTATTTCTTCAAATGTCCTATTGTCCCTTGGTATGGTCGGTGCTTTATCAATTGTTCGGTTTAGAACACCTATCAAAGACCCAATGGATTTAGTCTTTTTATTCTGGTCTATCGTATCAGGTATTTTATGTGGTGCGGGATTTATTCCATTAGTAATCGTAGGTTCAATATTAATTGGTTTAGTGCTAGTACTATTCGTCAATAGAATCACAATTGAAAACCCATACTTATTAATCATAAAATATGCAGATTCAACAGTTGAAGATACGATGGAAAAAGTTATTTCATCTCAATCTAAGAAACACGCTTTAAAATCAAAATCGGTGATGCCTGGTGAAGAGTTAGAAGTGACTTACGAAATTCGAGTAAAAGAAAATGATTCAAACTTCATGAATGATTTAACAGCTATTCAAGGTGTGAAATCAGCAGTAATGCTTAGCTACGATGGTAACTTCACAGCTTAATACAAGGACCATAAATCATCGTAAAGGAGTTACAGCATGATCAAAAATAGAGTAGTATACGGCATTCTCGCTGTACTCGTGATTGTGTTCATATGCGTTGTAGGAATCTTACCCAATCTTTCTTTGGATTCTAAGAATACAGAAACAACTTATACAAATAAGGTATTTAACAAAGATAAAGTAACAACGGTCGATCTTGAAATTTCTGAAAAGGATTGGCAAGACATGTTAGACAATCCACTGGATGAAGAAATTAAAGAAGCAAATGTTACTGTAAATGGTAAAACCCTTGAGCATGTCGGTATACGTACAAAAGGTAATTTGTCGTTGCGCGAGGTGGCAAGTGACGAAGATTCAGATCGATACAGCTTGAAAATCGACTTCGATTACTACAATGACGAGCAAAGTTTATATGGTTTGAAAAAACTGAATTTGAACAACAATTATAGTGATTCAACTCTAATGAGAGAATATCTTTCTTATCAGCTAATGGAAGAAATGGGCTTGCCAACTCCTTCATACTCATACATGTATGTAACGGTGAATGGTGAAGATAGAGGACTTTTCCTAGGCGTTGAACAAGTGGACGAAACTTTCTTAGCCAAAAATTTCTCAACAAATACCGGGTCATTATATAAACCAGATGGTGCAGGCAGTGATTTGAAATGGATTAGTGACAATATCGATGATTACACTGGTTTGAATGCAAAAACAAGTACAGATGATTCTGATGATGAAGCGATGATTAATTTCTTAAGTGCCATTAATAGTAAGGGTGCTAGTATAGAAGATACAGTTGATGTGGACAATATGTTGCGCTATTTTGCAACAAATACAGCACTAGTAAATCTAGATAGCTATCAAGGAAACATGAAGCATAACTATTACTTATATGAAGAAAAAGGCAAGTTATCCATTATACCTTGGGATTACAATATGAGCTTTGGAGGTTTTGGTGCAGGGGGAGGAGGTGGCAGCCGTGATAGATCCCAAGAAAACACTATCGAAAATACTGAAAAAGATTCTTTAGCTACTAAAGGTGATAGCGATCCTGAAACAACTTCAACTACTGAGGGTACTCCAGCAGACTCAACTAGTGATGAACAAGGGGATATGAATGGTATGCCAACACCCCCAGAAGGTACACAAGGCCAGCCACCAAGTGATGGTGGACAAATGCAGCCACCACAGGAAAATAACGTAGCAAGACCAAATCAGGAACCTACAAGTAATGAAGAACTAGAAGTATCAGCAGACGCTAAAATAGGAACTGAATCAAACAAAAAAGAGGTTGACGGAACATCAGATGCCACTAAGGATAAAAATATTATCGGAAAACGTGGAGGTATGGGAGCAGGGAATGGTCAGTTGATTTCTGATTCAAGTATCAATTTCAGTGTAACAACACCGGTCTCCGGGACGTCTATTGAAGAGCGTCCATTATTAAATGCTTTACTATCAAATGATGAATATCGTAAAAAATATGAAGAATATTTAAATGATATCGCTACTAAATATTTAACAGAGGATAAAATTGCCGTAGAAACAGCCAAAATCGCAAAATTAATCACGTCTTATGTTGAAAAAGATCCAACGAAATTTTACACAACAGAAGAATTTAAAGCTGCAGTAGCAGGCGACAATAGCTTACCTGAATTTGCAAAACAACGCTCACAATCAATCTTGAAGCAATTATCAGGTGATTTAGTTGTAGATTCATCCACCTCTACAGGTGATAAAGTGAATCAAAAAAATCAACTAAATACAAATGCTGATAAAGATTCTACCGCAAAAGCTAACACAGAAATCAAAGTAGAGGTTATGCCAAATCAACCTGACGGAGAAGGTTTTGATCCTAATAATATGCCTGAAAGAGGACAATGGGGAGGAGGACAACCTCCTAATGGTATGCAATGTGGTCGCGGAGGAGATGGTGGGAAGAATCCAGGCATACCTGAAAAAAATAATCAGCAAACAACGGGTTATTCAAGAGACACGATTATAGTAAGTTCTATAGCTGTTGGATGCCTAATTATAGCCACGATTTTCGTCTTCCTATTCAAACGTAGACGATAAAACGAACAAACGAATAACCACTGCCGGTACCTGATTGCCGGTGCTGGCAGTGAAACCCACCCAACTTACACTTTAGAAGAGACAAAAGGTTGCCAATTGATTGTTTAGCACATCAATCAATGGCAACCTTTTGTTATCTAAACAATATGGTACTGTTAACTATTTCAACGGATATTAGTTAAAATTCTTATATGTATGTCTTACTAATATTATTAATACACTAATGAGTTAGATTTTGTTAAAGTTAATCAAAAATAACTTGAAGAATAAAAAAAGAAGCTAGCTGTGTCGAGCAGCTAGCTTAAAAGAATGGTATTTTGTCGTTGAAACAATTAATGAGTGGAACTTATCCTTTAGATTTTGAAATTCAAAGTTCACTGCCCATTTAAGCATTTAATAAAAACGGATTGAAAAGAGTGAGTTAGAAAATGAATGAAAAAATCTAGCCTCCGTTGCTAGACCTTAAAGTCCATTAATAACTTCTCGAACAATTATTAGAAAGGTTGGATTCAAATCTGATCGATGTGAATTACGAAGTCGTTGCCTTAGGAAGTTGAATTCCAAGGTGAATTCGTTTGTAATGTACTTTTCCTCATTGAACGAACGGTTTCTTTAGCATAAAAACGAGTGACACTCATCAATTACGACACCACTACTAGTAATGATGGAAGCTCGTTTTTGCTAAACAAGTCGTTTTATTCACAAATCCTATGCCGTTTAATTATTATTAAATTGTGAGACTATTATAAAGGAAATTTATTAGATAATCAAAAGTTTTAATTTTAAAATATTTAATATTAAATAGAAGGTGCTAAAAATATGAATGACCAACAATTTGATCAGCATTTACATATTGAGACTACAGGCAATCAGTATGGCTATCCAACATTGACGCATTACCACCGTTATGAGCCTACGCCATACGCCGCACTAGACCAACTTTTTGAAAAATATAGTCTTGAAAGTACAGATTGTGTGGTGGATATGGGATGTGGTAAAGGACGTGTCCCTTTTTATGTACATCACCGCTTTCATACAAATGTTGTTGGGGTTGAAATGAATTCAACTTTTTATGAAAATGCTCTAACGAATAAAATTCAATATATGAAGAAATACAGTGTGAAAAATAATGCTATTGATTTCCAATGTGTGTTTGCACAAGACTATTTAGTTCAGCAGAAGGATAATGTGTTTTTCTTTTTTAATCCATTTTCAGTTCAAATATTTCGTAAAGTAGTAAACAATATATTACGCTCAGTTGAATTGGAGCCTCGTCAAATTAGCCTCATTTTATATTATCCATCAATAGATTATGTACAGTTTTTACAATATGAGACTAATTTTGAATTAGAGAATGAGATATTTCTCGAAGAAGTTTCTGTTCGTAATGTAAATGAGCGAATATTAGTGTTTAAAAATATGTGAATTATATCCATAAAAAGTTACCGTAAAGACTTATATAGTATAACTTTTATGAATCAATAGGTTTTTAAAAGAAGAACTTTCATTTCACTAATAAATATTTTAGTGTTAAACTATACTCATGAATAAAAGGAGTTGTGATTAATGGGAAAATTAGATGAAAAAGTAGTAATTATTACCGGCGGAGCTGGCGGTATCGGTGGCGGTATGGCAAAAGCAATGGTTAAAGAAGGCGCAATCGTTGCAATCGTTGACTTAAACGAAGAAGCTGGAGAAGCAATGGCTAAAGAATTACAAGAAATTTCTCCGAAATCATCATTTATCCAAGCTAACCTTATGGATCGTGATAATTTAGGTAATATCGTGAAGACAGTGGCTGAAAAATATGGTAAAATTGATGTCTTAGTAAACAATGCTCATGCATCAAAACAAGTATCTATTGAGGAAACAACTCAAGCAGATCTTGATCTATCATTTGGTACTGGTTTCTACGCAACATTCTATTTAATGCAAGCTGCACTTCCATACTTGAAGGAAACAAAAGGTAATGTTATTAACTTTGCTTCAGGTGCTGGTTTAGCTGGACATGAAACACAAGGTGTATATGCTGCAGCAAAAGAAGCGATTCGTGGTATTACACGTGTAGCTGCTAACGAATGGGGCCGTTTTGGTATCAACGTTAACATAATTGGACCGCTTGCAAATTCTCAAGGTGTAGAAGCTTGGGCAAAAGCTCAACCAGAATATTATGAAGCAGTTAAAAACAAAATTCCTTTGGGACGTTTTGGTGATGTTGAAAATGATATCGGTCGCGTAGCGGTATTCTTAGCTTCTGAGGATTCTCAATATATTACTGGTCAAACAATTATGGCTGATGGTGGATCAATAATGCTTAGATAAGTTTTTCTGCAATCAGGGGAGGACAAATTGAGAGACACGAATATTTTTAAACTTATACATGCAGTTGAATTAGTTAACAATGCTAATATCATTCGATTTTCACAAATGTTTCCACATAATATAGGGATATCACCTATATTAGCTCTGAGTGAGTTAAAAATAAACGGGGCACAAAAACAGACTGTTTTAGCAGATAAGCTTGGTTATACTCCAGGTGCTATGACAAATATTGCAACTAAACTAGTGAAAAATGGCTTTGCAGAACGTCAATATAATGCTAATGACCGTCGTCATGTTTTATTAGCTATTACAGAAATGGGAAGTAAAGTGTTAATTGATGCCCAGTCAAAGGGACATGATTTAGCAATGGAACTTTTCAGTGTATTAAGTGAGGAAGAGGTCGATCAATATTTGGCCATCCAAAATAAATTGTTGAAAAATGTAGCAAAAGAAGAGTTATAATAAAAAGCTTAGTTCTCTCATGGGAACTAAGCTTTTTTTATGAGATTATAAGCTTGTAATGCACGTTTTCTTGCAAAATTATGTTCAACAATAGGAAAAGGATAGTCTTTACCTAATTCTAAATGTGCTAATGCTAATATTTCCTGGGAGGCTTCCCATGGTTTATGAATAAATTTTTGGGGAAGATTCTTCAATTCGGGTATCCATTGACGAACGTAATCGCCATTTGGATCAAAACGTTTCCCTTGTGCAACTGGGTTAAAGATACGGAAAAAGGGGGCAGAATCAATGCCACAGCCAGTTGTCCATTGCCAGCCCATAGCATTATTGGCGACATCAAAATCGATTAGCTTTTGCGTGAACCATTTAGATCCCTCTGTCCAGGGAACAAGTAAATGTTTAACCAAGAATGAAGCAACTACCATTCGCACTCGATTATGCATATAGCCTGTCGCTAGCAATTCCCGCATACCAGCATCCACTAATGGATACCCAGTTTGTCCCAACTTCCATTTGTTGAAATCACTTGATGAACCTTCCCATGGAAAAGTGTTATATGCTTCTCTCAATGGCTTTATAGGCATAGTAGGAAAGTGGATTAGCTGGTCATATGCAAAATCGCGCCAAACCAGTTGTCTTAAAAACGTTTCAGTAGATGGACCTTGTATTTCGTGGGATTGAATAGAATGCCAAATCGACTTCACACTAATATTCCCCCATACTAAATAAGGGGATAGAAGTGAAGTAGCCTGTGCGCTAGGGAAATCTTTATAGCGTTCATATTTATTAAGTCCATATTCTAGAAACTCTGTCCAATGACTAATCGCTTCTTGTTCCCCAATTTCCCAATGTTGATCTAGCCTAGATTCTAAGCTGTTAGTTGATAATAACTGTAGTTCATGTATTTCTAATGATGCAGGTAATGTAGCTAGAGTAGAAGTCATCTTCGGAATGGCATAAGGAGTGGAGACATGTTCTTGCATAGTTCTCTTCCAGTAAGAAGTGAATACTTTATACGGTTCATGGTTTTTATTTAAAATGTTGAATTGTTGATAGAGAAGATTACCGTGAAATGATTGTACTTCAATTTTGGACTTAGAAAGTTGTATTTCAATCTCAAATAAGGATTGCACCATGAAAGGTTCGTAGCATCTATTATAAAAAACCGCATCAGCAGAAGTTTCTTTTATAAGCTGCAATAATTCTTTTTGGATATTTCCTTTACGTATAATAAGAGGTATTCCTTTTGCTGCTAAATTTTGTCTCAGTGAAATTAATGATTGATGAAGTGACCACTTTGCAGCAATACTATCCGCATATTCGAATTCTTGCTCAGATGGCCAAATAAAAACAGGTATTATACATCCTTGTTGAGCAGCTTCAAAAAGTGCGGCATGATCGTGTATTCTTAAATCTTTTCTGAACCAAACGATTATTTTTTTCATAGTAATACCTCCATTTATAGTCCAGTAAACAATTAGAGAAGGATGATGGTAGTGAGAAAAAGGGATTTCGTTATAAAGAGTATTATTGCAGGTACTATCGCAGGTCTTTTCCTAGGTTTCTTTTTTAAATATGTTGAAGTCACATTCAATATAAGAGTGTACACATTGTTGTTGAATATTGATTTTATTCCTATTTTCGGAAATTATCATTATCCGGAAATTGTGGAGTTTCTATTGCATCTACTTATTTCCATTGGGTTATCGGCTGTTATGGTATACATAATTTACTTTAAAAAATATTTAAAAAGACATCAATTAATTGTAGTAATTTTAACATCGGTATTAATCGCTTTAGTGTATTTTCCAACTACAGTACTATCTAATAGAACACCTGCCCTTACCTCGGTCGATGCATTAGCTGTGTGGATAGTTGGTCACCTTTTATTTGGTATAGTATTAGCTAGTCTTTATTTAATAATGTTCAAAAATAAAAAGATTTAGGTGTTTTTATTGAACACCTAAACCTCTAAGATAAAAATCAACAATTTGCTTTGTCGCCTCATCAATGGAAGGAAATATGGATTGTGATTGTGCATCTCGGTAATTTCCTACGTTTAATAAAGACATGAAGGAGTGTGTGGCGAATTTAGGGTCGAACTTTGGAATTTCACCATTGTTCATAGCTTCTATTAATACATATTCCACTGCATTATACATTTGCTCTTCAGATTCCTTCATCGTTTGTAGCTGTTGATCGGATAAATGCGTCTTGGCGTCTCGCATAAAGCTTCCCATATCTATATCAATTGTTGCAGATAGCTGAATTTTGACAAGCTGATATAATCTTTCTTTTAAAGGCGCATCTGTTGCTAAAATTTGTGAAATACTCAAAGCGATTCGCTGCATCATATGCACCATAGCATCTGTAAATAAATCGGCTTTCGTGGAGTAATAATAATAAACAGTCGCTTTTGTAATGTCACATTCTTTGGCTACATCATCCATGGAAACAATTTTATAGCCGTGTTGAATGAATAATTTTGTTGCTGTATCTAAAATAATCGTTTTTGTTGGTTTTGTCGTTTGGTTTTGACGAGGTCTCCCAAGGCTACGTGATTTCTGCCTCACTTGAACGCCTCCTACTTGGTTATTTTACGTATATTATAGCATATTAGGTGAAACTACTTGAAAAATTAACTAACCAGTATATATAATAAAAATAAATGTATTAGGAAGGTGGTAAAGCGTGAAAAAACATCCATTAGAAGCATGGGGAGAATTAGTTGGAGGAAAGAAGTCACGTTGGATTGCACTCATAACGTGGGTATTGCTCGTAACGGTTTTATCATTCATGTGGCCACAAGTAAACAGTATTGAAAATGATTCAGCTGAAAATGTTCCAGCTGATGCAATGTCTCAACAAGCTGCTAAGTTAATTGATCAAGAGTTTTCCGATGACTCGGGTAATCCACTATTAGTTGTATGGCATAGAGATGGGAAATTATCGGAAGAAGATTATTCAACTATTCAAAATGTATATAAGAAATTAGCTGATAACCCATTAGAGCAGCAAACAGTATTACCTCCATTGGGTAAGTTACCACCTCAAGCCTTAGCTGCAAGTGCATCTGAAAATGGTACAACAATTGTAACGCCTATTTTCTTTAATAAAGATGCTATTACAGATGATCTTGAAAAAAGCACAGATGAATTTAAAAAACTTGTAAAAGAAGAATTAGGGAAAGACCCATTTGCTGCAAAATTAGGTAGCGATGAGTTGCAACTACGTCTATCAGGACCAGTTGGAATTCAAATTGATGCAGTTAGTTTGTTCTCTTCAGCAGATATTAAACTAATGATTGCAACAGTATTACTTGTTTTAGTCCTACTTATTTTGTTATACAGATCACCGCTGTTAGCAATAATCCCACTTATTATCGTTGGATTTGCTTACGGGATTATTAGTCCCTCATTAGGTTTCTTTGCAGAGCAAGGATGGATTAGTAAAGATGCCCAGGCAGTATCAATTATGACCGTTCTACTCTTTGGGGCAGGAACAGATTATTGTTTATTTTTAATATCAAAATATCGTGAAATTTTACTAGATGAAGAAGATAAGTACAAAGCGATGAAACTTGCTATTAGAGATTCAGGCGGCGCTATTGCAATGAGTGCTTTGACAGTTGTTATTGGTCTAGGAACGCTTGGACTCGCACATTATGGTTCTTTTCAAAGATTCGCAGTACCATTTAGTTTTGCAATATTAGTGATGGGAGTTGCGTCACTAACGTTATTACCAGCATTGCTTGTTTTATTTGGACGTGTAGCATTTTATCCGTTTGTTCCACGTACCGTAGATATGGAAAAAGCTAGAGCTAAGCGAAAAAATAAACCTTATAAAGAACCGAAACAACAGCATAAATTTAGCCGTAAAGTGGGTCGTTTAGTAACGCATAGACCTTGGCTTGTTATTACAGCAACTGTAATTTTACTTGGGGGCTTAGCTGCTTTCGTACCTCGTGTACAATTTACTTTCGATATTCTTTCTTCATTCCCAGAAGAGATGGAATCACGAGAAGGATTTAAGCTTATTTCAGACAATTTTTCTCCTGGAGAACTTGCTCCAGTGAAGGTAATTGTTGATACAAAAGGTAAGGATGTAAATTTACAAAAAAATCTTGCAAAATTAGATTATATAGACGATGTAAGTGAAGTACGTCAAGGCAGTAATAATAAAGATATTCAGTTGTATGAATTAACACTATCGGATAATCCGTATTCTGCTGAATCATTAGAGCATATTCCTGATTTGAAGAAGGAAGTTAATTTGTTATTAAAAGAAGCTGATATAGAGAATGCCACAAATAGTTTTTGGATTGGTGGCGAAACTGCCACTCAATATGATACAAAAACGACGATTGCCCGAGATGAATCTGTTATTATGCCGACAATGATTGCTATCATAGCGTTACTATTATTAGTGTATTTGCGCTCAATTACAGCAACCGTTTATCTATTAGGTACTGTTGTTCTTTCATTTTTGGGTGCATTGGGTGCAGGGTGGTTAGTGTTGCATTATGGTTTTGGAGCAGAAGCAATTCAAGGATCCATTCCACTGTATTCATTCGTATTCTTAGTCGCATTAGGTGAAGATTATAATATTTTCATGGTATCAGAGATATGGAAGAAACGACGAACTCATAGCCACAAGGATGCAGTAGCCGATGGTGTTGTCCATACGAGTAGTGTCATTACCTCGGCAGGACTAATTTTAGCTGGAACTTTTGCTGTATTAGCAACATTGCCAATTCAAGTGCTTGTACAATTTGGAGTTGTGACGGCAATCGGTATTTTGTTAGATACATTTATAGTTCGTCCATTACTAGTACCAGCATTAACAACTGTTTCTGGACGCTTCGCATTTTGGCCAGGAAAATTATCAAAAAAAGAAAATAGCTAATTTTAATAAAGAAACCTCGAGGGATTTTATATTTCTCGAGGTTTCTTTATTAGTATGAAATGACATAAATATACTATTTGAAAAGGATAATAGTATATAAATAGTATGAATTAATAATATCAACATAATATATAAGAATATTTTAAATAAACTGAAAAATAATATAGACGCAATTGGGAAGATGTTTTAATATATTGAATGTACTTCTAAATATGTAAAAAACTGATGATATATTAAAAATTATTTTACTGTATTGCTTATAGTAATCTAATTGTTTATAATTATCAGAAATATCTAAAAATATAGTATTATACTTAAAGGGGGATTCATATGATATCAAAAAACAAGCTAAAAAGATTTGCTTCAGTATTTCTAGCTTCTTCATTGATCATCGGTGCTTTAGCAGGCTGTGGTGCAAAAGATGGTGCAACTAGTGGCGGTAGTAGTAGCGGTGGGAAAGACAGTGATGTAATTAAAATTGGTATGAACTTAGAGCTATCAGGTGGCGTAGCATCTTACGGTTCAGGTGTTGCAGCAGGGGCTGAATTAGCAATTGCTGAGATTAATGAGGCAGGCGGTATTGATGGTAAACAAATTAAACCTGTTAAAATTGATAACAAATCAGATGCAGCTGAAGCAACATCAGCAGCAATTAAATTAGCAACTCAAGAAAAAGTAGTGGCACAAATTGGTTCCGCAACATCGGGTAATACAGTAGCGGCAGTGCAAATTGCAAATAAAAATAAAATGCCTATTATTGGACCATCTGCTACATCTACGACTGTAACAGTAAACGAAGATGGATCTGTTAATGATTATGCATTCCGTACGTGCTTCATTGACCCATTCCAAGGGAAAATTGCAGCAAATTTTGCAACAAACACTTTAAAGCTTAAGAATGTAGCAATTTATGCTGATAGTTCTAGTGACTATGCAAAAGGCTTAGCTAAATCATTTAAAGAAACAGTTGAAGCTAATGGCGGTAAAGTAGTGGCTGAAGAAGCATATATCGCAAAAGATACAGATTTCAAATCTATATTGACTCGTTTAAAATCTAAAAAACCAGAATTCATTTATATTCCTGGTTACTATGAAGAAGTTGGTTTGATTGTAAAACAAGCTCGTGAAGCAGGTATTGATGTGCCTCTTATGGGTGGCGATGGTTGGGATTCACCAAAAATGGTTGAGTTAGCAGGTAAAGATGCATTAAATAATACATTCTTTACTAACCATTATTCTTCTGAAGATCCAGATGAAAAGATTCAAAAATTCGTATCAGCATTTAAAGCGGAAAATAAAGATAAAGCACCAGATGCGTTTAACGCTCTTGGTTATGACACTGTGTATTGGTTAAAAGATGCTATAGAACGTGCAGGATCGACAGATGGTGAAGCAGTTCAAAAAGCTTTAGCGGCTACAAAAGATCTGCCATTAGTAACTGGTACATTCTCAGTTGATGAAAATCACCATCCAGTGAAAACAGCAACAGTTCTTGAATTTAAAGACGGTAAACAAGTGTTCAACTCTAAAGTTAATCCTTAATGATTTTCTAACAGAAAGGGGAGGCACTGACCTCCCTTTTCGCGTTTTAACTTACCCGATGCGGGTTTAAAAGGAGTGAGATTTTATGGAATGGGTGCAACAACTAGTAAACGGTATTTCACTCGGTAGTATTTATGCACTTATCGCATTAGGTTATACGATGGTTTACGGTATTATCAAGCTAATTAACTTTGCACATGGTGATGTATTTATGATAGGTGCATTTATCGGATTTTATGCAATATCAGGGTGGGGCTTAGGTTTCTTCCCAGCATTGCTTTTAGCGATGGTAGTCTGTGCGATTTTCGGGGTACTCATTGAGCGTATTGCGTATAAAAGGCTTCGGAATGCTACGAGAATAGCTGCTTTAATCACAGCAATCGGTGTGTCATTATTAATTGAATACAGTGTAATTTATTTCCGAGGAGCTCAACCAGAAGCGTATCCAGATGTCTTATCAAAAAGTACTTTCAATTTTTTAGGTGCACAGATCAGTGCTCAGTCTATTATGATTTTGTCAGTCTCTTTAAGTTTAATGATTATACTACAATTTATTGTACATAAAACGAAAATTGGTAAGGCGATGCGTGCAGTATCACATGATGTAGAGGCGGCCCGCTTAATGGGTATCAATGTAGATAATACAATCTCTGCGACCTTTGCTATTGGCTCAGCTTTAGCTGGAGCAGCAGGTGTGATTTTCGGGGTATATTATACGAAAATTGACCCATTAATGGGGGTTATTCCAGGGGTTAAAGCTTTCGTAGCTGCAGTGCTGGGTGGAATTGGCATTATTCCAGGTGCAATGGCTGGTGGTATGGTTCTAGGCGTTGTAGAGTCAATTGTTAGTGCCTTAGGTTTCTCTTTATGGCGAGATGCCGCGGCATTTGTCATTTTAATCTTAATTTTAATCTTTAGACCGTCGGGTATCTTTGGTAAAAACACCCGTGAGAAAGTGTAGGTGAGTGGTACTTATGAAAAAGTCTAAAGTATTTTGGCTATATGCAATCATTGCTCTTATTGTTTACGCTATTGTTCAATTCATGATTACTAGTGATCAATTGGATATGTATTACTCGAATTTATTGATCACGATTGCCATTAATATCATTTTGGCTGTAAGTTTGCATCTAGTCATAGGGATTACGGGACAATTCTCGATTGGTCATGCGGGATTCTTAGCAGTAGGTGCTTACATTTCGGCAATTTGTACAATGCATTTTGACCTACCATTCCCAGTTGCATTATTTATTGGGGCAGTTGTTGCGGCACTTGCAGGATTAGTTGTTGGTATTCCATCTTTACGATTGAAAGGTGACTATTTAGCAATTGCTACGCTTGGTTTTGCTGAAATCATTAGAATTATTTTCCTAAATACGGATTATGTTGGTGGCGCAGCAGGCATGCAGATTACACAAATGACTACTTGGACTTATGCATTCTTTGGTGTTTTCATTACAGTCATCATCATTGCAAATTTTACAAAGTCTAGGCATGGTCGTGCTTGCATAGCTGTACGTGAAGACGAGATTGCAGCAGATGCTATGGGGATTAACACAACCTATTATAAAGTTGTTGCCTTTGCGTTAGGTTCATTCTTTGCGGGTCTTGCAGGTGGTTTGTTCTCACATAACTTCTATATCATTCAACCTTCGCAATTCGGCTTTTTAAAATCTTTTGATATTTTAATTTATGTTGTATTAGGTGGGTTAGGGAGTTTGTCAGGTGCAATTATTGCAGCGATACTTTTGACAGTTGTCTCAATGTATCTAACAGAGTTCCCGGAAACACGTATGATTATTTATAGTTTAGTATTAATTATCGTAATGCTTTATCGTCCATCAGGTTTGATGGGGACAAAAGAAATTACAGACTATTTTAAATTGGGTAAGCGTTCTAAAGGAGGTAATCTAGATGACCAATAACCTTCTTCTGAAAGTAGAAAATGTCGGTATTCAATTTGGTGGATTAAAGGCAGTGCAAGGATTGAATCTAGAGCTATTTCAGGGCGAATTAATTGGTTTAATTGGACCAAATGGTGCCGGTAAAACAACGAGCTTTAATATGCTAACAGGTGTGTATAAACCTACTGAAGGTGAAATTTTATTTGATGGTAAACGGACAAATAATATGTCACCACACCAAGTAACAAAAAGTGGTGTCAGTCGTACATTCCAAAATATTCGTCTATTTAAAGAATTATCAGTATTAGATAATGTTAAAGTAGCAAATCATTCGTTAGCGAAGCACTCCATTTTCAGTTCAGTATTTCGTTTACCAAGCTTCTTTTCTGGAGAAGCCAAAATGGAAGAAGTATCGATCGAATTCTTGAAAATATTTGGTCTAGATAAATACAAAGATGAATTATCAAAAAACTTACCGTATGGAATGCAACGTCGTCTTGAAATTGCACGTGCACTAGCCGCTGGCCCAAAACTACTGCTGCTTGATGAACCTGCAGCTGGTATGAATCCACAAGAAACGAAGGACTTGATGGACTTAATAGCATTAATCCGAAAGAGATTCGATTTGACTATTTTACTAATTGAGCATGATATGGGATTGGTAATGGGTATTTGTGAACGAATTTATGTATTGGATCATGGTCAATTAATAGCGGATGGTACCCCCGAAGAAATTCGCAACAACCCAAAGGTTATTGAAGCTTACCTTGGTGAGGAGGTTACAGAATAATATGCTTAAAGTGAATGACATCAATGTATTTTACGGTAATATTCAAGCATTAAAAGGCGTCTCCTTAGAGGTAAATGAAGGTGAGATAGTAACATTAATTGGTGCCAATGGAGCAGGTAAAAGTACGTTATTAAAAACTTTATCTGGTCTGTTAAAACCTAAGCAGGGAACAATTGAGTATTTAGGTTCCTCTATTGCAGGGAAGCAAGCACAATCTATTGTTAAGGCCGGTATTTCACATGTGCCTGAAGGGCGTCGTGTATTTGCAAATATGACAGTTGAAGAAAATTTGGAGCTGGGTGCCTATTTACGTAAAGATAAAGATGGTATAGCAAAGGACTTACAACGAGTTTTTGAGCTATTCCCTCGTTTGCTAGAACGCCGTAAGCAACAGTCAGGTACTTTATCTGGCGGTGAGCAACAAATGCTCGCAATGGGTCGCGCAATTATGGCAAAACCAAAGTTATTATTGCTTGATGAGCCATCAATGGGTCTTGCGCCTCTTATGGTAAAAACAATTTTTAGTATTGTAAAGGAAATAAATAAAGAAGGTACTACAATATTACTTGTAGAACAAAATGCACATATGGCATTATCTGTTGCGGATCGCGCTTATGTTATTGAGACTGGGAGAGTAGTGTTATCCGGAACAGCAAAAGAACTGAAGGAAACTGAACAAGTTAAGGCAGCATATCTAGGTGGTTTGTAAAAGATGTGTCTCAACTTTAATTTATAAAAAAATAGAAACACCTTCGGAGCGAGTACGTAAACAATACGTACAACTAATCGAAGGTGTTTTATCTAATGCAAAAATATAAAATTAATAGGAATAGGGTCTTATAGCAGGTCTATACTTTAGCAAAATCTATAAACCATAAAGTGATAAATAGCTATTAAGTCTGGAGTGAACACTAATGATTAAGATAACCATATTGGATAATGACGAATCATTTATAGATATCCATGATGGAGAAGTGCACTGGTCGAATCTATTTGAATTTAATGCTATTCTCACGTTTGCTTATGGGGATAATGGTAAGTGTGAATTTGAAACGATGCACCATTTTATGTTAATAGAAAGTATGTGCGAAGGAATTCTAAATTTACTATTGCAACAGAAGCAATCCAGCTATTCTGATTTTGGGAAGACCTCTGATAATAAGTTAGCTTTCAAAATCAAAAATCATGATGTAAATATTACTGTTCATCCCCCAAAGGGTGAAAATACTTTAGCTAAAACAACTCCAAAAGTTTTGGCTTTAGATTTTTTAAGAGTATTAAAAAATCTAAAGAAACTTTATTTATCCTATAGAATGGATGATTTGTGTGATACTGAGCTGAAAGCGCTCGATCATTATTTTTATTCCATCTCCAAAGCGTTAAATAAAATAAGCTAATGAATAAGGCTACTATTGAATTTAGTAGCCTTACGTATTTTTCGAACAAGCTAAGTACATAGAGCTTTGTTTGTTGGGGACTGGAGAATGAATTCTGTGCAATTTACGCCTTCCAAATGTTAAATTACCATTTAATTTCTTTAGGGTATTTTAAGGGTATCTTCATTTTATGAATGGGGCTTTTGGTAATGCTGGCTGTTTCTAGTAATTGTTTTTTTAATACGAGGTATTCAGTGTCTTCAAATGCAATTTTATAAGCAAAAGTTAATAAATTTGCTTGTCTTTCTTCTGGTGCCATCTCGATGAACTTCAGGTTTAAGAGGTCTATATATTGAACAGCATATTCTACTATAGATGTTTGATGGACTTGAAGCATATTAATGAAAAGTTTGAAATCACTGGGATCCATTGAATTTTTTAGACAGTCGATTACATTGGCTTGGAATTTCCGAATGGTAGTCATATGTAGATTCCACCCATGACCATTGTTATGTTCTTGCTGTAATCGGTATAATTCATTTAGAGCGATTGTTGTGAAAAGTAACTCTGGCCACAATACTTCCACTGATAGATATACATTTTGTTCGGGAACAATGACATTCTGCGACTTTATAATGTCTTTTTGCATTCCATTTTTGACGAACTCGATATTATGCTTACCTTGAGCAGCAAGCCGTATATCGTAGCATACACCTAAAACCCTAATGCAAACGCCTTCATAGGAAGATTGTAGATCGTCAAGAGTCGTGATGTGGTGCAGTGCATGGACAAGCTCTTCGAAGTCCCAAAAGTCGCCACTAATGCGGGCACCAGTCAAATTTTCTGTACTCTTGATTGAAATCATTGTCTAGCCCTCCCAAATATCTATCATTTTCATTAAATTAATTTTTAGGTTTATAATTCAGTAAACGAAATAGCTCCGAGCTTTCTTTATCAGTTAGGTCACGCCATTCACCGACACGTAGGCCATCTAGTTCGATATTCATAATACGAATACGTTGTAGGCTTGTTACGGCATAGCCCAAAGAGGAACACATTCTACGGATTTGGCGGTTCAAACCTTGCGTTAAAATGATTTTAAACGTATTGCTAGATAACTTCTCAACTTTACAGGGTAAAGTAGTAGTATCTAAAATATCTACGCCTTCAGCCATTCTCTTTAAGAAGTGAGTAGTGATAGGTTGATCCACTTTAACAATATATTCTTTTTCATGTTTGTTTTCAGAACGTAATATCTCATTTACAATATCGCCATCATTTGTTAATAATATAAGTCCTTCTGAATCTTTATCTAAGCGACCTATATGGAAAATTCGTAGTGGGTGATTGACGAAGTCTACAATATTTCCTTTAATATGTTTTTCTGTTGTACTTGTTATACCAACTGGTTTGTTTAATTTAATATAGACAAATTGATTTTGTTTACCGACTGGTTTACCGTCTACACACACTTTATCCCCGTCTTCTACTTGGCTCCCTAAAGTTGCTGGTTCACCATTAATCGTTACTTTACCGTCTGCTATCCATTTGTCAGCTCCGCGTCTTGAAACTATTCCTGCTTCGCTTAAATACTTATTTATACGCATAATCTTCCACCTTTTTTTGAGTAATATAATTATACATGATAGCATAAATTCTTTTCAGAAAAATTGAGCTATACAAGTTGTAATTTATTCTGAAATAAGGGAATATAGTAATTGTAGACAACCACTTGAATAATAGAATATATATTTAAAAAATGTAAATGTAAGCGTATTCTATGTGGGCGGTTTTAAATTATTGCAAAAGGGGAGATAAATAATGATTTATTCTAATCCAAATACTGAAGGTGCTTTAGTCAACTTTAAAGAGCAATATGAAAACTTTATCGGAGGCGAATGGGTAGCACCAGTAAATGGTCAATATTTTGAGAATGTATCACCAGTAACAGGGCAAGTGTTTACAAAAGTAGCACGCTCAACTTCTGAAGATATTGAACTTGCATTAGACGCGGCACATGCAGCAAAAGATAGTTGGGGGACTACTTCTGTTACTGAACGTGCACGTATCCTAAATAAAATCGCTGATCGTATAGAAGAAAACCTTGAACTTTTAGCTGTAGCTGAGAGTTGGGATAATGGTAAAGCTGTACGTGAAACACTAAATGCCGATTTACCATTAGCAATTGATCACTTCAGATATTTCGCCGGTGCTATCCGAGCTCAAGAAGGTTCAATTAGTCAAATTGATAATGACACAGTAGCATATCATTTCCATGAGCCAATCGGTGTTGTGGGGCAAATTATCCCTTGGAATTTCCCTATACTAATGGGTGTTTGGAAGATGGCCCCTGCATTAGCGGCAGGAAACTGTATCGTTTTAAAACCAGCTGAGCAAACACCAACATCAATCCTTGTATTATTAGAGTTAATCCAAGATTTATTACCAGCAGGCGTATTAAACGTTGTTAATGGATTTGGTTTAGAAGCAGGTAAACCACTTGCTACAAGTACACGAATTGGTAAAATTGCTTTTACTGGTGAAACGACTACTGGTCGTTTAATTATGCAATATGCAACACAAAATTTAATTCCTGTTACTCTTGAGCTTGGTGGTAAATCACCAAATATTTTCTTTGAAGATGTAATGGATCAAGATGATGCATTTTTAGATAAAGCGGTTGAAGGTTTTGTTATGTTTGCCCTAAACCAAGGTGAAGTATGTACATGTCCTTCACGCGCTTTAATCCAAGAGTCTATTTATGATAGATTCATAGAAAAAGCATTAAAACGTGTTGCTGAGATTAAGATTGGTAATCCTCTTGATACCGATGTCATGATGGGCGCTCAAGCTTCTCAAGAGCAACTTGAGAAAATCCTTTCATACATTGATATTGGTAAGCAAGAAGGTGCAGAGTGCTTAATCGGTGGCGGACAAAACGAACTTGATGGTGAACTTGCAACTGGTTATTACGTAAAACCAACTGTCTTTAAAGGAAATAACAAAATGCGCATTTTCCAAGAAGAAATTTTTGGACCGGTACTTTCAGTGACAACTTTCAAAGACAAAGCAGAGGCGCTTGAAATTGCAAATGATACTCTATATGGACTAGGTGCAGGTGTTTGGTCCCGTGATATGAATACGGCTTATCGCATGGGTCGTGGAATCCAAGCAGGTCGTGTTTGGACAAACACATATCACCAATACCCAGCACATGCTGCATTTGGTGGTTATAAATTATCTGGTATTGGCCGTGAAAATCACAAAATGATGCTAGATCATTACCAACAAACTAAAAACTTACTAGTTAGTTACGCTGAAGGCGCACAAGGATTCTTCTAAGAAAGGTGTGTTCGGAACATGGTAGTACGTGTTATCGCAACAGATGAGGCGTTAGCGTTAATCGACTTGCTTAAAAGTAAACATGGACCTATCATGTTCCACCAATCAGGTGGATGCTGTGATGGTTCCTCACCGATGTGCTATGCAGATGGAGATTTGATCCTAGGAGATGTCGATGTACTTCTTGGTTTAATAGGAGAAGTTCCTTTCTATATGCACGAAAGCCAATATGATTATTGGAAGCATACTCAGCTTATTATTGATGTTGTGAATGGGCGTGGAGGCATGTTTTCCCTTGAAGGTGTTGAAGGTAAACGTTTTTTAACACGTTCGCGAGCGTTTACTGAAGAAGAATATACAGAAGTGAAAAAGCTTTTATAAAAGAAAAGGGTCTCTAGCTACTGGGACTGACCCCAAATGTATAGACAAATAAAAAAAGCATCTTCGATTGAATTCGGGTTTAGATACCTAAAATTCAAT